>CAWBWZ010000015.1:0-98746 GCA_963792575.1 uncultured Acidobacteriota bacterium | reverse complement strand
CAATTTCGCCTATGAGCTGTGCATCAACAAGATCCCCGAGGAAGAGATCGCGGGGCTCGACCTCTCCTCCTGGCGGATGGCGCTCAACGGCGCCGAGCCGGTGAGCCCCGAGGCGCTGCGGCGTTTCATCGAGCGCTTCGAGCCCTACGGCTTCCGGCCGGGCTCGTTCTCCCCGGTCTACGGCCTCGCCGAGAACTCGCTCGCCGTGGCCTTCCCGCCGCTCGGCCGGCCGCCGCTGATCGACGCCGTCGAGCGCGAGCCCTTCCAGCGCTCGGGATCGGCGGTGCCCGCGGCGGCGGACGACCCCGGCGCCCTGCGCTTCGTCTCCTGCGGTATGCCCCTGGCCGATCACGAGATCCGGATCGTCGACGACGCGGGCCGCGAGGTGGGGGAGCGCCAGGAGGGGCGGCTGGAGTTCAAGGGGCCGTCCGCCACCAGCGGCTACTTCCGCAACCCCGAGGCCACGGCGAAGCTCGTCCACGGCGACTGGCGGGACTCGGGGGACCGCGCCTACATCGCCGGCGGCGAGGTCTACATCACCGGCCGGGTGAAGGACATCATCATCCGCGCCGGCCGCAATCTCTACCCGCAGGAGCTGGAGGGGGCCGTGGGCGAGGTGCCGGGCATCCGCAAAGGGTGCGTGGCGGTTTTCGGCAGCCCCGATCCGGCCACAGGCACGGAGCGCCTGGTGGTGATGGCCGAGACCCGGGAGCGGGATGAAGCCGCGCTGGAGACGATCCGGCAGGCTATCCAGGAGGTCACGATCGACCTGCTGGGCACGCCCGCCGAGGTGGTGGCCCTGGTGCCGCCGCATGGGGTGCCGAAGACCTCCAGCGGCAAGATCCGGCGCTCGTCGGCGCGAGAGGTCTTCGAGTCCGGGCGGAGCGGCCGCGGCGGTGCGTCCCTGGGGCTGCAGATCGCCCATCTGGCCGTCTCGGGAGCGCGGGCGCAGATCGCCCGCCGCATGCGTTCCCTGGGCGGGCTTCTCTACAGCGCCTGGGCCTACGGTTCGGTAGCGCTGTTCGCGCCGCCGCTCTGGCTCTTGGTCGTCCTGATGCCGGGCCTGAAGCTCCGGCGGCGGCTGGCGCGGGGGATCGGCCGCTTCCTGTTCACCTGGATCGGCATGCCTTTCCGTCTGGAGGGGGGCGAGAGCCTGAAGACAGGCGGGCCGCGGATCGTGGCGTCCAACCACGCAAGCTATCTGGACGCGATCGTACTGACCGCCCTGCTGCCGCCGGATTTCGCCTATCGTGGTGAAGCGCGAGTTCGAGAAAAGCTTCATCTCCCGTATCTTCCTGCGGCGCCTGGGATCGATCTTCGTCGAGCGGTTCGACGCCGCCCAGAGCGCCGGGGAGACCCGCAAGGCGCTGGACGCCTTGGAGCGTGGCGAGTCGCTCGTCATCTTCCCCGAGGGGACCTTCCGCCGCTACCCCGGCCTCCTCCCCTTCCGCATGGGGACCTTCGCGGTGGCCGTGGACGCCGGCGTGCCGGTGGTGCCTGTCGCAATCCATGGCACCCGCTCGCTGTTGAGGAACGGCAGCTGGCTCCTCCGGCACGGCCGGATGAGCGTTGACCGTGGCGCCGGCCGTCCACCCTGAGGGGACCGGCTGGCACGCGGGCGTCCAGCTTCGCGATCAGGTGCGGGCGGCGATCCTGGAACGGTGCGGAGAGCCGGATCTCTCATGAATCTCCACGACCTCTTCGCCATCCCCCGCCGCCGGTCGCCGGAGAAGCCCGCATTGCGGTTCCGTGACGACGGGAAGGACGTCGCGATCTCCTACGACGACCTCTTCACACGCGCCGACGTCTTGGCCGCCGGCCTTGCCGCCCGGGGGGTGACCAAGGGGGATCGCGTCGCCTTCTTTCTGGGGAACCGGCCGGAGTTCGTCCTCGCCTATCTCGCCGTGATCCGGCTTGGCGCGGCGATGGTGCCGATCAATCTCGCCTACCGGCAGCGCGAGATCACCCACATGCTGGAGGACGCGGAGCCGCGGCTGCTGATCACCGAGCGGGCGCAACTCCCCATCCTGGAAGGGATGGATACTGGGGATCTGCTCCTCGCGGAGGAACTGGACAGCCTGTCCGGCGATGCCTCGGGATTCGCGCCGCCGGCCGTCGAGGGCGGCGATCTCGCGATGCTCCTCTACACCTCCGGGACGACGGGGAAGAGCAAGGGCGCCGAGATCAGCCACGACAACGTGCTCGCTACCGTCACCGGTCTCCTCGCCGCCTGGGCCTGGGAGCCCGCGGACGCGCTGCTGCTCACCCTCCCTCTCTTCCACACCCACGGTCTGGTGGTAGGGCTTCATTGCGCTCTCGCGGCGGGCGCCACCGTGCTCCTGCGGCGCCGGTTCGAGGCGGCCGAGACGGCCTCCGAGCTGCTCGCGGGCGAGCCGACGCTCTTCTTCGGCGTCCCCACCATGTACGGGCGGCTGGTCGAGGAGCTGCGGACGCGCCGGGAGCGGGGGGAGGGGCTGGATCTCTCCCGCCCGCGCCTGTTCTGCTCGGGGAGCGCGCCGCTCTCCGCCGAGACCTTCGCCGCCTTCCGCGAGCTGACCGGCCACGAGATCCTCGAGCGCTACGGCATGACCGAGACCGGGATGAACCTCTCCAACCTCTACGCCGGGGCGCGGTGCCCGGGCACGGTGGGCGTGCCCCTGCCCGGGGTCGCGATCCGCATCGCCGACGAGGAGCTGCAGGTGCGCGGCTCGAACGTCTTCGCCGGCTACTGGCGGGCGCCGGAGAAGACGGCGGCGAGCTTCGTCCACGACGAGCTCGGCCGGCGCTGGTTCAAGACCGGCGACCTCGCCCGGCAGGACCCGGAGACCGGTTTCATCACTCTCCTGGGGCGGCGGCACGAGCTGATCATCAGCGGCGGCTTCAACCTCTATCCGCGCGAGGTGGAGGAGGTGCTGGCCGGGTTCCCCGGCGTGCGCGAGGCGGCGGTGGTGGGCCGGCCGCACCCCGACTGGGGGGAGGTCCCGGTCGCCTTCCTGGCCGCGGACGCAAGCGTCGACACGGCCGAGCTGATCGCCTTCTGCAAGTCCCAGATGGCGGGCTTCAAAGTGCCGCGGGAGATCCGGCTCGTCGAGTCCCTGCCCCGGAACGCCCTGGGAAAAGTGGAGAAGCACAAGCTGCCCGCTTGACGGTTTGGCAGCCGGCGGCGAGCACCGCCTCTCGATCCCTGCTATAAAGCTGGAGTGATGAAGACGTATCTCGGGATCGATCTCGCCGGCGACAACGGAAACACCGGGGTCGCCGAGATCCTCGAGACCCCGGAGGGGCTCTTCTACCAGTTCCCCAACGGCTCCTGGCGCGGCCACGACGGGCTCGGGCTGATCGAAGGGCGCTCGCGCACCGCCGAGAAGATCGCGGTCGATCAGCCCTTCTCCTACCCGGCCCCGTGCATGCGCTGGTTCCTGGGGCAGGCGGGAGCCGATGCCGAGAGCGATCCTTACATCTGGCGGCGCACCGATCTTGCGATGGCCGAGCGGGTCACCAACCTCGGCATCCCCCGCGATACCGTCCTGCCGGTCGGCCGCTGCTCCAACGTCTGGCGGGCCGTCGAGCTGGCCAGCCTTCTCGGGGTGGCGCGCGAGGCGGTCTGCGCCGGCAAGGGGCGCCTGATCGAGACCCACCCCCGGGTCGCCTGGGCGGTGGTGATCGCCAGCCTGGCCGACCGCGAGACGGCGGAGAGCCTGGTGGCGCATTACAAGGGCCCGATCCCGGAGGACCGGGGAAAGCGGCACCAGCAGAAGGAGCTCCGGGAACGGATGCTCCGGCTCCTCGCCGACGGCGCGGGCCTCAAGCCCCGCGTGGAAGCCCACCGGGAGCTGGCCTGCAAGACCGACGACAACCTCGACGCCCTGATCTGCGCCTTCGTCGCCTATCTCTCCGCCCACACCGCCGCTGAGCGCTGCCTGCCGGCGCACGTTCCCGAGGAGACCGTGCTGCTGGAAGGAGTGGCGATCATTCCGAGCCAGGACTGGCAGGCCCGCCTGCTGGTGAAGAAGGGTCAGCGCCAGGACCCGCGAAAGGAGCCCCCGCAATGACGATCCTCAACCCTCGCAAAGTCCTGATCGCCGGCGGGCTGTGCCTGCTCGCCGCCTGCTCGGCCGATGCGCAGGGCAACCGGCAGCCGGTCCGCCCCCAGCCTGGAAAAGCTTCCCCCGAGGTGGAAACCATGTACCCGAACGCCTGCTATCAAGGGATCGATCCCGAGAAGGAAGTCTGTCTGAAGAACGGCCGGTCGGAGGGTCCGCCGGTCGTGGTGCTCGGTCCCGAGCGGGCGATGGGGGATCTCGACGCCGACGGCTCGCCCGAGACGGCCCTGCTGCTGACCAGGGATCCCGGAGACCCCCAGCAGCAGGTCTATCTGGTGATCACCTCCTGGAAGGGGGACAAGATCACCACCCTGGCGACCACCCTGCTGGGGAATCAGGTGAAGGTGAAGTCGTTCACGGTCGCCGGCGGCAAGCTCCACCTCGAGGGCTCGCGGTCCGCCTCCGCCCGGACGGCGGTGATGCCGGTCACCCTGACCTTCTCGCTCCGGCAGGGAAAGCTGATCGAGGAGCCAGAGGGGCCGCAGACGTAGGAACCGCGCCCGCCCCCAACCTACCCGGCCTTCGCCTCCAGCACCGCGCGGTCGCGCAGCTTGCCGGCGGCGGGGGAGAGGGGGGCGTCGGTGAGGATCTTGTTGATGCGCTCCATCGCCTTCACCGTGTCCCCCACGCTCTGGTAGAGCACGACCTCGCCGTAGAGGTTGTCGGCGAGGACGTTCAGCCGCTCGATCACCGGCACGACATAGGGACCCTCGGGATAGCGGCGCAGGTACTCGGCGCCGTTCTTGACGTCGTCGTAGGTCTTGGCGATCGCGGCCAGACGCTCGTCGGCGATCGTCTTGAGCTCGGGGTCCTTGGTCTGCTGGGCCATCTGCTGCAGGGCGGCGAGCTCCTTGAGGTTGGGAGCGAGGTTGCGCAGCCCGGCGCTGGCGCGCTTCCCCTCGGCGCTCTGCGGAGCGGATTCCCACGCCTTCAGGTACTGGGTCACCGCCTCGGTCTGGTTGCCCAGGCGGCTGTAGGCGTCGCCGAGGGCGAGCGCGACCTCGGGGACCTCCGTGGCCTCGGGGAAGTTCGACAGGAAGCTCTCCAGGAACGAGGTCTCGTAGATGCCGCCGCCGAGGATCTTGACGGCGCGCGGATAGAGGTCCTTGCGCTTGGCCTCGAGATCCGAAACCTCGCCTTCCAGGGCGGAGAGCAGGTCGCTCTTGGGATCGATCGCGCGCACCTCGCCCAGCTCCTTGCGGTAGAGGCGGAGGACGGAGCCGTAGTCGCGCGACAGCAGGGGGCGCGCGAGCTCGTCGTCCCGCCGCTTGTGGAGCTTCTCGAGGCGCAGGGCGTCGGACGTCTTCCCCTGCGGCCAGGAGGAGAGGATGGCCGTCTTGACGTAGGCGGTCACCCCCTCGTCGGTCTTCTTGACCTGCGCCAGGTAGTTGCTCAGGGTCGCCTGGGTGCGCTTGCGGTAGTCGTCCACCGGCTTCCTGGTCTGCATCGTCCAGGTTCCCTTGCGGGCCTCGGCGGCGCGCTCGCGGGCGTCCGCGAAGGGGTGGGTCTGCCAGTAGCCGTACTCCTTGAGCTGGGGAGCGCGGCTGTTCATGATCTCCCAGAGCCGGCGGGCGCCGTCCGGGCTGTAGCCGGCCGCGGCGGCCAGGCTCTGCCCCTCCTTGTCGGCCTCGTCCTCGTAGTCGCGGCTGTAGCTGCGCAGCAGCAGCTCGCTGATCACCAGGCTCGCCGCCGCGGCGCCCTGGATCAGGTTGCCGCCCGTATCCTGATAGCCGACGCGCGGATCGTAGGGGGCCTGCGGGGTGTTCTGCCGGTTGTTGCTGCGCGACTCCCCGATCGCCACCCCCGCCACCAGCAGGTTGCCGAGCACGGTCATCAGCGTCTGCTTGCGCTGCATGTGGATGGAGTGCTCGTGGACGACGTGGCCGATCTCGTGGCCGAGGACGTTGGCCAGCATGTCGTCGTCCAGCCCGAGGTCGAGCATGCCGGTGGTGACGAAGATCTGGCCGCCCGGCAGCGCGAAGGCGTTGGGCTCCGGCATCTTGACGACCTGAAAGATGAAGGGGTACTTCTGGAAGTCGGACTGCTGGGCCAGCTCGTAGCCGATGCGGTTGACCCGCGCCAGCCGCTCCGCGTCGTCCGGAGCCCCATATTGCTTGAGGGCCTCGGCCGCGGCCTTGAGGCTCTCGTCGAAGAGCTTGGGATTGGCGATGCCCTGATTGGCGGTGCCCTGCTGCGCTCGTCCCGGCTGAGCGGTCGCGAGGACCAGCAGGAGAATGGGCAGAAGGGCGAGGATGCGTCGGGTTGTCATGGCCTTCCCCTCAAAACGTTCCAAGGTTACCCCATCCGGGTGAAATCCACCCTGGAAACAAAATTCCGCGAGCCAAAACTCCCGGTCGGTTCCCCGCCCCCTTGTGGTAGCTTTCCGCGCATGAGCGACTTGACCATTGAGGTGGACACCACGAAGTCGTCCATGGAAGAGATCCGGCCGTCTCTCGACGCCGGTTTGAAGGCAGCCTTTCCGGGCGGCATGCTGAAGTGGCACTGGGAGGGTGACGTGATGCACCTCACCGGTCCCGGGGCCAAGGCCACGATCGTGCTGGAGAACGGCCGCCTGGTCGGGCGCGCCCATCTCAAGCCCCCCGCCAGCCTGATGAAGCCGGTCATCGAGCAGAAGATCGCCCAGGTGATGAAGAAGGTCGCACTGGTCTGACGGCGGCGCACCCGTGGCCGCGCCGCCGAACCTTCCCGCCGCTCTGCTCCAGCGCGCCGCCGCGGATCCCGAGGAGCCCTGGCTCTTCCGCGCCGAGGGTTGGGACTGGGTCTGGCACTCCTGGCGGGAGCTGGCCCGCTGGATGGAGGGGTGGCAGGAACCCCTGTCCGCTCTCCCCGCCGGAACCCGCGCCGGCTTCCCCTACGCACCCCGTCCTGAATTGGTGATCCTGGACTTGGCGATCCAGGCCGCGGGACGGGTGTCCGCGCCGGGAGGCCGGCGGGAGGGGGATGCCTGGGTGGAGATCGCGGATGGCAAGCTCAACATCTCGTCAGGCGCCCATTCATCGCGGAACGCGGGCGGGGCTCTGGTGACGGTGGCCGGCGAGCCGGTGGAGTGGACCGCGGCGGAGCTGATCGCGGTGGGGGAGCGGCTGCAGGCGGATCTCGGAGTCGCGGACCACCGGGAGATCGTGGTGCTCGGCGGAGCGCTCGGCGATCCCGTGGAGCGGACCATGCTCTCCTGGGCGACGCTGACCGGAGCCGCCGTGGTGCTCGAGCCCGATCCGGCGCTCCGGGCCGCCACCGCCGCCTGGGCGAGGCCGACCGTCTTCCACGGCACCCCGGCCGAGATCGCGGATCTGCGGGCCCGGGTGAAGGGGAAGCGGGGCCTGCCGTTCCGGCGGCTGCGGACGGTGCTGGTGTCCGGGTGGCAGGTGCTGGCGCCGGAGGACGAGGCCTTCTGGCGCGGGCGGGGAGTCCAGGTGGCCAGGGTCTTTGCCGCAGAGCGGCGTAACCGTGGTATATAACCGGGCGAGCGAGGACGAGGAGAGGAGAACTGTCATGGCCCCGACACCGGATAACGCTGACATCGCCCAGACCGCCCCACCGCCCGCCCCCCTGAGGCCGCCGAACACCGCCTCGGCCCTGGAGGAGATCACCGAGCGGGCCGATACCGTCTGGACCCGCGACAAGGGCCAGCCGGTCAAGGTCCAGGCCGTCGAGCGGAGCGCGCTCAAGGGCGTCCATGGCCGGGTGGCGATCGTCGACGGCTGCCGGACTCCGTTCGTCAAATCGGGGACCGACTTCGCCAACATGGACGTGATCGACCTCGCCAGCATCGCCGCCTCGGAGCTGGTGGCGCGGACGGCGATCGATCCCGAGCGAGATCGACCTCTCGGTCTTCGGCGTCGTGGTGCCGGCGCTGTTCGCGCCGAACCTCGGGCGCGAGGTCGTCTTCCGCTCCTCGCTGCCGTTCCGCATCCCGGGGGTGACGGTGAACCTCGCCTGCGCCTCCTCGACGCGCGCCATCACCTTCGCCGCCGGCTCGATCCTCACCGGCGAGGCCGGCGTGGTGCTCGCGGGGGGCGCCGAGTCGCTGTCCAACGTCCCCATCCAGTTCTCGCGCAAGGCGGCGCAGACCTTCATGGCCGCCAGCCGCGCCAAGACGCTGCCGCAGAAGATGGGCGCCTTCGGCAAGCTCCGTCCGGCCGACCTGGCGCCGGTGGCGCCGGCGATCGCCGAGTACACCACCGGCCAGTCCATGGGCGAGTCGGCGGAGAAGATGGCCAAGGAGAACGACATCTCCCGCCGGGCGCAGGACGAGATCGCGCTGCTCTCCCATCAGCGCGCCGCCGCCGCCGCCGCGGACGGCCGGCTGACCGCGCAGATCGCGCCGACCTTCCCGCCGCCGGGCTACGACAAGGCGGTCACCCGAGGACAACGGCGTCCGCGCCGACAGCTCGATGGAGGCCCTGGGCAAGCTCAAGCCGGTCTTCGACAAGCGCTACGGCACGCTCACCGCCGGCAACTCCAGCCCGCTGACCGACGGCGGCTCGGCCGTGCTGCTGATGAGCGAGGAGAAGGCGAAGGCGCTGGGCTATACGCCGCTCGGCTACATCCGCTCCTACGCCTTCACGGCGCTCAACCCCGGCGACCAGCTCCTCCAGGGGCCGGCCTACGCCGCGCCGGCGGCGCTCGACGCGGCGGGAGTGAAGCTCGCGGACATCGATCTCGTCGAGATGCACGAGGCGTTCGCGGCGCAGATCCTCTCCAACCTGAAGGCGTTCGCCTCGAAGAAGTTCGCCGAGCGCGAGCTGGGGCGCGAGCGAGCCGATGGGCGTGATCGACCTCGACCGCTACAACGTCACCGGCGGCTCGATCGCCATCGGCCACCCCTTCGGCGCCACCGGCGCGCGGGTGGTCACTGCAGCTCCTCTACGAGCTGCGCCGCCGCGACCAGCAACCTCGGCCTGGTCACCGTCTGCGCCGCCGGCGGCGTCGGCTTCGCGATGGTGGTCGAGAGAGAGTAGTTGTCCTCCCCCTTATCCGGTCTTCTCGTCGTCGACCTCTCCCGCCATCTTCCCGGACCGCTCGCGGCGCGGCTGCTGGCGGACCTGGGGGCGCGGGTAGTCAAGGTGGAGGAGCCGAAGCTCGGCGATCCGTTGCGGACATCGCCGCCGGTGCGCGAGGGGGTTGGCGCGCTCGGCGCGATCCTCCTCGCCGGGGTGGAGAGCGTGGCTCTCGATCTCAAGACTCCGGCAGGCCGCGAGGCGCTGGCGAAGCTGATCGCGCGGGCCGACGTGATGATCGAGAGCTTCCGGCCGGGGACGCTCGCCCGCCTCGGATTTCCTCCTGAGGAGCTGCGGGCGCGCTACCCCCGGCTGGTGATCGGCTCGATCTCGGGCTGGGGACAGGACGGCCCCTACGCCGCCCGGGCCGGCCACGATCTCACCTATCAGGCGGTCGCCGGGACGCTCGCCGCGACTGCCGCGATGCCGGCCGTCCAGGTCGCCGACCAGATCGGCGCCTGGAGCCTGGTCACCGCCATCCTCGCCGCCCTCTTCGAGCGGGAGCGCACGGGCGAGGGGAAGCGGGTCGATGTCGCCCTTCTCGACGCCGGCCTCCACGCCAACCTCACCGCCTGGGCCGCCGAGGCGGGAGGGCGGAAGGCGGTGGGTGAGCGGCTGCCGCTCACCGGCGCCCTCCCCTGCTACAACATCTACGAGACCGCCGACGGCCGCAAGCTGGCGCTCGGCGCCCTCGAGCCTCATTTCTGGGAGCGCTTCTGCCGTCTGGCGGGACGCACGGACCTGCTCCGGCGGCAGTACAGTCCGTCCCTGCGGGTGCACCGGGAGATGCGGGAGCTGTTCCGCACCCGCACCCAGGGCGAGTGGATGACGCTCCTCGGCCGCGAGGACATCCCCGTCGAGTCCGTGCTCTCGGCCGCCGAGGCGCGGGACCACCCTCAGGTCCTGGAGCGCGGCGTCCTGGCGGTGGGCCACGACCGCCTCCCCCGGCTCGCCTTCCCCGCCCGCTTCGACGGCGAGCGCCCCGTGGCCGGCGGCGCGGTGCCGGACCTGGGCGCCCAGACCCGGCCGCTGCTCCAGGAGGTGGGAGCGCTAGATCTCGCCGGCGCGTCCGGCGTCGGCCGGCGCTTCAGCTTCAAGCGGTGGGTGAAGCGGCTGTTCTTCTGAGGCGAGGGCTTACCCCATCGGCAGCTCCACCGTGAACACCGTCCCCCGCGGCACGTTGTCCTCCACCCGGATCGCTCCCTGGTGGTCGGCGACGATGCGGTGGACGATCGCGAGTCCGAGGCCGGTGCCGCGCCCCTTGGTGGAGTAGTAGGGGAGGAAGAGCTTCTCCTTCGACTCCGCGGGGATCCCGCGGCCGGTGTCCGCCACCTGGATCTCCAGGTGGCCGTTGACCGGATGCGCGGCGATCCGTGACCTGTCCCGGGGCCTCGGTCGCCTCGACGGCGTTGTCGAGCAGGTTGATCAGCGCGCGCCGGATCTGCTCGCCGTCGATCCAGACCGCGGTCAGCCCGGCGTCGACGTCCCCCTCGACCTCCACCCCGGCCTTCAGGTTGCGGTAGAGGTGGACCGTCTCGCCCACCAGCCGCGAGAGGTCCACCGGCGCCGGCTGCGGCCGGGGCATGCGGGCATAGCGCGAGAACTCGTCCACCATCCCCTGCAGCGTCACCACCTCGCGGACGATGATCTCCACCCCCTCCTCGATCGCGCGCCCCGAGGCCGGGGTCCCCCTGCTGGTGCTTCCTGAGCAGCCGCTCGGCCGAGAGGCGGATCGGGGTGAGCGGGTTCTTGATCTCGTGCGCGATCCGCCGCGCCGCCTCGTTCCAGGCCGCGAGCTGCTGCGCCTTGATCAGCTCCGTCAGGTCCTCGATGACCACCACGCCCCCCTGGATCGCCCCCGCCGCGTCGCGCAGGGCCGTCACCTTGAGCTCGAACGTCTTCCACTCGCCGCCCAGCGTCAGGTGGATCTCCTTGCTGCCATGCCCGCCGCGCCCCACCTCGCGCACGGCCGCCGCCAGCCGCTTGCGGTCGGGATCCCCCCAGGCCTCCTCGAACGGGCGCCCGACCACGTCCTGCTCGCGCTGGCGGAGCATGTTGAGAGCCGCGCCGTTGCAGGTGAAGATCCGCCCCTGGGAGTCGATCGAGACCACCCCCGCGGCCACGTTCTCCAGCACCGCCGCGATCAGCGCCCGCTCGTCGGCCAGCCGCTGATTGCTCGCCGTCAGCTCCAGGTTGTTGCGCTCCAGCTGCTCCTTGTTGCTCTCCAGCTCCTCGGTCATCCGGTTGAAGGAGTCGACCAGCACGCCGAGCTCGTCGTCCGCCACCACGTCCACCCGGTGCGAGAGATCGCCGCCGCTGATCCGGCGGGTCCCCTCGGCGAGCGCCTGGATCGGCAGCGTCACCCGCCGGGCGAGATAGAGCCCGGTCCACGACGAGGCGAGGAGGATCACCATCGTCACCATCAGGAAGAGCAGCAGGTGGCTCGCCCGCAGGTCGTCCTTCTGCACCACGATCTGGCGGTAGGCCTGGTAGTCCTGCACCAGCTTCTCGCGTTGCGCCGTGAGCACGGGATCGAGGAGCGACCCCACCACCACGACCACCGGCGCGGGCGATCCCGCCGCCGCGCCGCCCGGGGGGGGAGGCCCGGACACGCCGGCCAGCAGCAGGCTCCCCCGCGTGCCGGCGGGCGTCTGAACGGCGGTGGCGTGCCCCTCCTGCGCGGCGGCCTCCAGGAACGAGCGGTCGGGATCCGGCAGCTTGGGGATCCCCGATTGCGAGTTGAGGACCCCGTTGACGAACTCCCGCCCCTCGTAGACCGCCACCAGGTCGAGGTCCAGCTCGCCGAGCAGGCTCTGCATCCGGCGGGTCAGCGCCGGGCGCTGCCGCGGGTCCTGGAGATCGAGGTCCTGGATCTCGCGCTGCACGCGCGCGGCGTCGCGCAGGTTCGTCGTCTCGATGCTGTCGTAGAGCGCCTGGGCGACCGCGTTGCCGCGCTCCAGGACCGGCGCCACAGGGCTGTTGAACCAGCGGTCCATCGACCCGCGGAGGAGCTCGGTCGCGATGGCGAACAGCAGCAGCACGGGGATCAGCGACAGGCCGACGTAGGTCGCGACCAGCTTGAACTTGAACGTCGAGCCGAGCACCCGGTGCCGGCGCTCGACGAGCAGCTTCACCATGTTGCGCAGCAGGACGAACAGGACGACCAGGATCAGCAGGACGTTGACGTACCAGAGGACGAACAGCAGCACCCGGTTGGTCAACAGGGCGCCCGGCAGGTCGCGCCCGCGCTGGACGAGATAGAAGAGCCCCGTGAACACCAGCATCAGGGCGACCAGCCCCGAGCCGATCAGCCGGTGGTTCTTGCGGTTCTGGAGGATCTTCTTGCGCAGGCCCATGGATGAAAACCCCTGAGCCTCAGGGAATTCCCGGGGCGCGGAACTTCGGCGAATCCTTCCAATCCGTGTTGATCGTCACCGGAATCAGGGACAGGATCGTCCGCGAGCCGAGCTCGGCCTCCACCTTGATCAGCAGGCGCCACTCCCGGGGGAGGCCAGCGACGGAGAAGATGGGGAGCTGCTCGATGCGGGTCATCGCCTCCTCGAGGTTCTTGCGGTCGCGGACCGTGCGGCTCTCGATCAGCTTGTCGTCCAGCTTGTAGTGGACCGTGTAGGCGCGGGCGACCGCGTCGTACATCGCCACCACCTCCAGCGTGCCCTCGCGGAGCTGCTGGTCCCACCAGCGCTTGCGGTCGCGGTCGAGCACGAACCGGTAGAGGATGGAGGTCGGCAGGCCGCTGTCCACCCGCTCCGAGAAGCGATGGTTGAAGGCGTTGCGCAGGGTGAACGAGGCGAGCACCCGGCCGCCGTCCAGGTCGATCCTGATCGGGGAAATCCTTGCTTCCGCGACGGCCTGGGAGGCGAACAGAAAGAAGCCAAGGAGCGCGAGTTTCGCTCTCATCAAGAACGGCAGTCTAGCACTTCCCCAGAGGTCCGTCGGGAACCAGAAAGAGGGGCGGCTCGGGAGATGTAGCCCTCCTCGGAGATCGGGAGCCTGCCCGGAAGGAACAAGGACGCAAAGGACACCAGGGACGACAAGGACACCGTCGAGGGTCATGGCGCCCTCGTCCCTGCCGTCCTTGATGTCCTTTACGTCCTTTTACAGCCTTACGCTAAACTACCGCCGCCAACAACCATCTTCCACGATCGGACACCATCATGAAGAGATTCTTCTGCCTGCTCTGCTTCGCCCTGCTCCCCGCCCAGGGAGGAGGCCAGACCGCCGCCGCCCCCGCCCCGCAAGTAGCCGACAGCAAGCCCGGCGACGACGCCGTCATGAGCTTCGAGGATTACGAGCCCAAGTCCACGCTGGTGGTGCCGGAGCATCCGAGGACCCGGGCGAAGTACCCGTTCATCGACGTCCACAACCACCAGGACGCCGACGAGATGACCCGCGCCCAGGTGGACAAGCTGGTCGCCGACATGGACGGGCTGAACATGGCGGTGATGAACAACCTCAGCGGTGGCTGGGGGCGACACGCTCGCCAAGGGGGTCAGGAACCTGCAAGGGGCCCTATCCCAAGCGCTTCACCGAGTTCGCCAATGTCGACTTCAAGCGGATCGACGAGCCCGATTTCGGCGCCAACGCCGCCCGCCAGCTCGAGCGGGACGTCAAGGCCGGCGCGCCCAGGGGCTCAAGATCTTCAAGAACCTGGGGATGTTCGTCACCGACAAGACAGGCGCGCGCGTGCACACCGATGACCCGCGCATCGATCCGGTCTGGGACAAATGCGCCGAGCTCGGCATCCCGGTGCTCATCCACACCGGCGAGCCGTCCCCCTTCTGGTCCCCCTGGACCGCCACAACGAGCGCTGGCTGGAGCTCAAGCAGTATCCCAGCCGCCGGCGCACCGACCCCCGCTTCGCCTCCTTCGAGGTCACGATGGAGGAGCAGCACAACCTGTTCCGCAAGCACCCGAAGACGATCTTCATCGCCGCCCATCTGGACTGGCTCGGCAACGATCTCGGCCGCCTTGGCAAGCTCCTCGACGAGATGCCGAACGTCTACACCGAGATCGGCGCCGTGCTGCACGAGATCGGCCGCCAGCCGCGCGCGGCCCGGGACTTCTTCATCAAATATCAGGACCGCGTGCTGTTCGGGAAGGACATCTGGGAGCCTTCGGAGTACCACGTCTACTTCCGCGTGCTCGAGACCCAGGACGAGTACTTCGACTACTACCGCAAGCGCCACGCCTTCTGGAAGATGTACGGGCTCGACCTGCCGGACGAGGTGCTGAAAAAGCTTTATTACAAGAACGCGCTGAGGATCATCCCCGGCATCGACAAGTCGGTCTTTCCGTCCTGATAAAAAGGCACACCCTACCGCCGGGTGGAATACCGGCCGGCCAGGATGTCGGCGACATGAGCCGCCAGGGTGACCAGCTCCGTAAGCGTCATGTTCTCGGGGCTCGGGCCGAGAAACCGCTTCAATTTTTGAGCGATGCCCATGCTGGCGTTCCTCCGGTCAGGCTTTTACCGCAACCACGGGAGCCAGCATATTAGCATCGCGCGCGAGCAGCCATTTGCCGCCTTGCTTCCTGCCAGGCGCTTCGCCTTCGCCTGTCCGGCACCTGTTTGGTGAGCGCGCGCACCTCATTAGACAGAGCTCGAACCGCGGGCGCGCATGCCGCCGCCTCTCGGCTTCGAGGGAGATCGCCCGCCATGCGCCGCATCGTCCTGCTCCTCGCCCTCCTCTTCGTCCTGCTGCCGCTCGCCCTGGCCGCCGCCATCAATCGGGGCTACTACTTCCCGGAAGACAACCCGTCATGCACCTGGACCTGCGCCTCCGGCAGCAGCGGCTCGGCCAACGTCGGCAGCCTCACCCTCTGCCGCAACGCCTGTGCCAACGCCTGCCACGCCACCTGCACGATTCTGTATTGAGGGGGGCGCCCCAAGGCCCCTTCCGGGCGGCGTTCCAAGACGGCGGCCGTCTCGCCTTGTTCCGCGCGCGGCACCTCTTCTGATGGGAGCGTGGTCCTTGAGGCCCCTTCCCGATGAGAAAGGAGTAAGAATGAAGAAGAACGACACTCACACCGGACGAATCCTTGGCCGCAGGCTGGCCCGGGAGCTGACTCGCGAGGAACTCGACAAGGCGAACGGCAGCGCCCCCGGCGCCGTCGAACGCGTCCAGTGCTGGACCCTGACCGATCCGCCGGACGGCCCGTACCGCGACCACTGAGTCACCGCGGTCCGACCCGGTCCACCATCCCGAGGCCCCGGCCCGGCCGGCCGGGGCCTTTCTTCAAAGGATGTTGCATGACACGAGTCTTGATCCCGACCTATCCCGAGGATCTCCACGCGGAGGAAGTGGCCCTGGCGCTGGAGGACCGGGGGCACGAAGCGGTTCTGTGGTGCGGAACCGACTTTCCCACGCTCCAGACAGGATCGATCGACGTCCGTGGCGGCGAGGTGGGCTGGGAGATCTCGGGGCCGGGCCTGGAAGGGGGGCGCCCACCGTTCGACGTGGTCTGGATGCGGCGTCCGACACCGCCGGTTCTCCCGCCGGACCTCCACCCCGGCGACGTGCCCGTGGCGCGGCGGGAGTGCCGGGACTTCCTCGACGGGCTCTACCACCTGGCCGCGCCGGAGGCCTTCTGGGTGAACCCCTCGCGACCCGCGCCCGCTCCGAGCTGAAGGCGGTGCAGCTCCGGGAGGCGGTGCGCGCGGGCCTGGCCGTGCCGCCGACGCTGATGAGCAACGATCCCGCCCGCATCCGGCGGTTCGTGGCGGAGTTCCAGGGCCGGGCGGTGTACAAGCCGTTCTACCCCGCGCAGTGGGAGGGGGGAGACGGGGTGGCGATCCTGCTGACCAGCGAGGTGAGCGTGGACGATCTGCCCGGGGACGAGATCCTGCGGCTCACCCCCGGCATCTTCCAGGAACGGATCGACAAGGCCCACGAGCTGCGGGTGACGGTGATGGGCGGCCACTTCGTGACGGCCCGGCTGCTCTCGCAGGAGCTGGAAATGACGCGCCTGGACTGGCGGGCCGCGGGGCCTCGTCTCCGGGTGGAGCCGGACCGGCTGCCGCCGGACGTGGAGGAGGCCTGCCGGCGGCTGATGGGAAACCTGGGCATCCTCTTCGGCTGCTTCGACTTCATCGTGACGCCGGAGGGGGAGCACGTCTTCCTGGAGGTCAATACCGCGGGCCAGTTCCTGTGGGTCGAGGAGGCCAACCCGGAGCTGCGGCTCCTGGCGCCCTTCGTGGACTTCCTGCTCGCGCGCGATCCCGCCTTCCGCTGGCAACCGGAGGCGGAGACCATCCGCCACGCGGACTACAGCCGGCGGGCCCTCGACCGCATCACGGCGCTCGGCCCGGTCCACGTGCCGGTGGCGGACGTGTACATCAGCAGCGATCTGCCCGAGGAGGCCTCCAAGGGATAGCATCGGCACCTGTCTGCCGCCCTATTCTGCCGCGCAATGACCTCAGATGTCCGTGGGATTGCCGAGTGCCTCGTTGAGCCCCACGGCCGCTTTGATGAGGCGGTGCACGACCCCCGCGCTGACTTCCTCGTTCTCGTGCAGCTCGACGGTTGCCATCTCGTACTTGCCGCCAGGCTTCAGGCGCCCTTCGATCCCACGCAAGCGCTGGCCGCGCCAGAAGCCGAAGAGCACGCGATGTTCTTCGGCGCGGATGAGTAGCACAGGCCCGTTGGACAGGTAGACCAGGTGCCCCCACTTGATGACTTCGTCAAGGTTCGCGCTGGCGACGACGGCGGCTCGCAACCTCTGCACGGTGACGCGTTGCCACCCGGAGAGAGCGTCGACGTAGGCATCAGGGCTTGCGGCCGGGACTGATTTCTTCATGGCGGCGATTGCACCTGTCTGGACGTCTGGAGAGTCGTTCAACGAAGCCGTGGGCGAAGTGGGTCCAACGTGGCCATAGAGAATCGTAGCACCCTGGCAGATGAAGACAGGTAAAGCATAAGAGGTCGTGTATGTACGAGAGTCGGCCGGGTCGTATAGCGACCCGGCCTTTTCATCAGGAGCCTGTAACGTGATCGGGAGGGTGGTCCGCCCGTTCCGTTGCGTTACGGAGTGCAGACCGGCGTCTGGTAGTAGTTGTTCCCCCAGACGAAAGCCGTCTGGCCCGGAGCGGCGGAGCCGAGGTAGCAATTGGCCCCGTCGAAGGAAGGCTGGGCCGATTGCAAGGTCCAGTTGTTGTACGCCACGTGCGGGCAGGGGCCGTTCGGATACCAGACGGGCTGGTAGTACCAGTTGTTCTGATAGACGAACGGGCTCACGCCCGGCCAGCTGAAGAGATAGCAGTTGGCCCCGTCGAACGTGCCGGCGTAGGGGCATGGGTTGGAGCAGTTGGTGCAGGCCCTGGCGAGATAATAGTTCCCACCCCAGACGAAGGGATTCGGGCCGAAGTTGCCGAGGTAGCAATTGGCTCCGTCGAATGTGGCCGGGTAGCTGATGTTGTTCCAGTTGTCATAGCCCGGATGCGGACAGCTGCCGTTCGGATGCCAGACCGGCTGGTAGTAGAGCCCCCCCTGCCAGACGAACGGCGCGTTGCCGGGCACCGACCACATGTAGCAGTTGGCGCCGTCGAAAACGCCTCCCGTGGGACACGGATTGAGGCAGTTCGGGTTGACCGCCGAATTCGGCGGCAGGCTGGCGCCAAGGTCGTTGATCACCTTATCGATCGACACGCCGCGGTTGGGGCAGTTCGCGCAGTGGTGCAGAGCGACCACAAGGTGATCGGAATAGGCGATGACCGGGGAGCCCGACGAGCCCCCCTGAGTGTCGGCGAAATATCCCACATCCGTGCCGCTGCCCGAGCAGGCCGGCTCGTTGAGGCTGAAGATCTCGCAAAAACCGGATTGGTCCTGCGCGTGGGTGGACTGCACCGCGATGCGCTTGCCCCAAGCCTGCGCGTGCTGCGGGACGTAGACCCGCTC
Organism: uncultured Acidobacteriota bacterium; assembly: GCA_963792575.1. GTDB lineage: Bacteria > Acidobacteriota > Thermoanaerobaculia > Multivoradales > UBA5704 > DATARR01. The sequence continues at coordinate 80,707 of CAWBWZ010000015.1, read as the reverse complement.
GTTGACCACGGGACCCGTCCTGCGCATCTGGAGGAAGCCGTAGGTGCTGGTCGGGTTGACCGGCAGGCTGACGAGCGTATAGTCGAGGCCCACATTCGTCTTCACAAGGGTGGCCGACGTCGCGACGATCGTTCCCGGGCAGCCGAGCCAGGAAGCGCAATTCGTAGTGCAGGTGGCCCCCTCGGCCATGATCTCGTAGTCGGTGTTGATCGCATCGGACGCCGAGCCGATGCAGTGATTATTGGTGATGACGTGGCCGGCATTGCCCACGAGCCATCCGGTGCAGGCGCCCGTGCCGTTGATCAGCAGGCGGAGCACCGCCCGCGACCGGTTGTAGATCTGCGGCTCCGACGTCTGATAGCAGCGCGCCCACCGCGAGTCGTCGGCGCCACAGAGCGATTCGAAGTCCTCCCCGCCCTTCGGAAAGCCGCTGGCGAAGCGATCGATCACCACGGCTTCGGCCCTGATCGGAACCGTCGAGAAGAGCTCGATGATGGCCGTGGACCCGGGGATATGGACGCCCCAGAAGCCGGAAGTCCCTTTCGGCACCTCCTTGCCATTGCCGGTGTAGGTGAGATGGCTCGGGGTCTTGGGAGCACGGATCACCAGGTACGCCCCCTCGGGCAACTCGAAGTTGGAGAAATGCGGCGCGATATAGCTTGCGTCCCGGGAGCTCAGCTCCGCCTGCCAGACGGGAGCTTCGGTCCAGTTCGCCGACTCGCGGGTGATTTCAGGGGACCGGAACGATCTCTCGACCTCGCTGCCGACCACCAGGACGCCGCCGCGCTCCGACCCGCCAACGGGCACGTCGCCGGCGCGGGCCGGGAGAGCCGTTGTCAAGAGCATCGCAGACACCAGCACAAAGAGGCTCGTGGACGGCTTTATGCACCGGCCGTAGAAGTTGAAAACACCGATACCGCTTCGCATGCCTCGGTCCTTTCGGTTCATCACGACAGGAGCGCCGCGACGTCACAGCGTGTAGACGACTTCTTCTACGTGCAGGTGCCGGTCGAACCGAAAAGCGAGCCGGGGGGGAGGGGTGCCAGGCGCTTCGCTGGGCCGGAGAGAGCGTCGACGTAGGCATCAGGAACCTGCGCGTGAGCAGCAAGCTCCATGAGACTTAGTTACCTTCGATCTCGCGTCTGTCCTTGAGATCAGGCGTTGAGTGCGGGTCATCGGCGGCCTGGTGTCCAGGACTGCCCAATCTTCGTGGCAGTCATCACGGGAGAAAATAGGAATGAGACTTCACATCGGCTGTCATGCCTTCACCGCGTTGTGCCTCTCGCTGGCTTTCTGTCCCGCCGTCCATGCCCTGGATCAGAGCCCTTCCGTCGGGGCAGACCTTTTTGCCCTTCAAGGACCCTTGGCTTGGGAGCAGGCGAAGTCAAGCGCGACCGGTCCCATCCCGGGGACCTCGGCCGGGACCAACACCGGGGTGCTGCTCTCCGCCGGCGACCGGGTGACGATCACCGCGACCGGGACCGTGAACACCTTGCCTCCTGACTCGGGGAGCAACGCGAGCCCCAACGGCAACCCCGCCCCTTGCACCTCCGCCTGCCAGTTTCCCTCGGCTCATTTCGGTGCGCTGATTGGCAGGATCGGAGCTGGCGGGCCCTGGTTCTTCGTCGGCTCCAGCAAGGTCTTCACCGCCGACCGGTCGGGCGTGCTCATCCTGGGAGTGAACGACACGATCCATGATAACAACACGGGTTCGTTCAACGTCACAGTGAATGTCGAAGGCACGAATACGTGCGTGCCCGGCCCGACGACACTCTGTCTGGCGGGGAATCGCTTCCGGGTCGAGGTGGCATGGCGCATCCCTTCCGGTCAGACCGGCGTCGGGACTGTGGCGAGTTGCGGTACCGCCGATTCTGGTCTCTTCTGGTTCTTCTCCCCGACCAATTGGGAGATGCTGATCAAGATCCTCAACGGCTGCGGCCTCAATAACCGCTACTGGGTTTTTATGGCCGCCACCACCAACGTGGAGTTCACGCTCCGCGTTACAGATACATTGACCGGGGCGGTCCAGCAGTATTTCAACCCCCTGGATCGGTTGGCACCACCCTTGGCGGATACGAACGCCTTTGCGACCTGTCCCTGAGGTGACTTGAAGCAGCCCTCTACCGGCTTCCCTCGAGCCTCGAATAAGCTTTCCGCTCCGACAGGGGACTCCAGACTTCGAGGTGAGACGGCATGAAGTATGAGGACTTCGAGCTGCAGATCGGACCTCAGTTGGACGAGGGGGTGCTTGTCCGCGTTCGATCTCCGGCTGGAGATGGAGAAGCCGTAGCTCACCTCCCAAGGTTTGCCGGCGATCTGGAGCAACTGGCGGGAATAGCTCGTGACGTGACCGGTGGGGCCCCCGGGCTTCCAAGTGCGCCGGAGGAGGTCGGAAGTGAGCTCTTCCGGTCCGTGTTCATCGGCCCGGTGTCCGACCTCTTTCAACAGAGCCTGAGCTGGGTCGAGGCTCCGGTGTGCGGGTTGCGCCTGCGGATACGGATCAATCTCCGGGACCGCACGTTGGCGCCTCTCCTGGATGTGCCCTGGGAGCTTCTGTACCGACAGGCCACGGAGGAGTTCCTGGCGCTCAGCCGCGGGACGCCGATCGTCCGCGCTCTGGATGTGCCGCGGCCCGTGGCGGTTCGAGACTACCGGCCTCCGTTGCGGATCCTGGCCGTGCTCGCACGCGATCCTGGAAGCTCTCCGCTCAGCCTGGAGGAAGAGCTGAAGCGGCTTCGGGAAGCCCTGGAGGAAGATCCGGAGATCCGGCTCGAGACGCTCGAGGATCCGGACCCGCAGACACTGCGGAATGTCTTGGACCAGAAGGACATCCACATTCTCCATTACATGGGGCACGGAGCCTTCGAGCCGGCGAGCGGCGAGGGCGCTCTCCTCTTCGGCGGCCCCGAGGGGCGGTTGCCGGTGACCGGATGGCATCTCGCAACGAAGGTGAAGGACCTCGATGCGCTGCGGCTGGTCGTTCTCAACGCGTGCGAGACCGCGGTCGTCGCAGGAGAGGCGGCGCAAGGCCCCTTTGCGGGAGTCGCCGCCGCTCTCGTCCTGGGCGGGCTCCCCGCGGTCGTGGCGATGCAGTCCTCGATCATGGACGTCCATTCCGTCGCCTTCACGGCCGCCTTTTACCGCCGGCTGGCCCGCGGGATGTCCGTCGAGGAGGCGGTCACCGAGGGGCGTCAGGCGATCCTTTCGCACGAGCCGCAGTCCGCCGCCTGGGCGATCCCGGCCCTCTTCCTGCGTGCTGCGGGAGCTCTGTTTGTGCCGGAACGATCGGCGGCCCGGCGGGGAGGCCGAAGCCTTCCAATGGGGCTCCTTGGGGGGATTTTGATCGTCGCTCTCGGAGCCGGTCTCGTTCATTGGATCGGGGCCGGAGCCCGGAGCTCTCCGGGCGAAATGCATCAGCCCCCTCCACCTCAGCCAAGCGTCGGCCCGCTGCCACGGCCCGCCGGCACGTCCACGGTGGCCCCGCCGCCGGCTCCCCGCAAGGCGGAGAAGAGCCCGGCGTCCGTGCGCTGGGTGCGCGTGGTGCTGGCCATCCCCGCGGGGCTCCAGCACGCAACGGTGCTGGTCGCCGGCTCGCCGGCGCAAGTTCTTTCCCGGCTGCCCAACTTCATCGATATCGAGGTTCCCGACACGGACCGGCCGGTTGTGGTGCGGGTGGAGGGCCGGGGAAGAGTTTGCGAACAGACGATCCTTGCGCAGCCGACATCTGACACGGTCAATATTTGTGAGGAGGGGCACTGATGCTGGGAACCAAATGGTGGCGGATCGGTGTTGTCGCCGGGCTGGGCCTGCTGGCGGGAGCGGCTGCCGGCCGGGCGGCGGGGGAACGGCCTCCGACCTACGTCTGGCTCTTCAGCGCGACGGGAGAGGGGGCAGAGAGCCTGACCGGATCGGTGACCGAGGAGTTCGAGGAAGCTCTCGTCAAGGCCGGCTGCCTGCCGATCGTCGAGCGCCGGAACCTGCCCGACCTTCAGTCGCATCAAAAGCAGGAGGAACGGATCGAAGGCGCCAATTCTCTGAGTCCGCGCCAGCGGCGCGTGCTCTCGACCGCGAGCGCCGACGCGGTCATCTTCGGCAAGCTCACCGACGATGTCCAGGGCGGCCAGGTCAAGATCGCCGTCACCCTCGAGATCCTCTCCGGCGTCACCCTGGCGAACACCAGCGTGCGGTTCAGCCGTGGCAAACGGTTCGACGCCGAGGAGCGGGAACGGCGGATGGCGGAGCTGGCGTCCGAAGTGTGCGGCGCTCTCGGGTCCAAGAAGAAGGGCTCCGAAGCGAGCGAGCCTCCCCCGCAGCCACCTGGTCCACAACCGCGTTCCAATCGTACATGCTCGACGTTGCGTGCCGACTTCAATGAGGAGCAGAAATGGTGGATGTCACCGACAGGTGGTTTTGGCATCCAGGATTCTGCGTTCAAGATCCTGGTCGCTCAAGGCAACAGCGGCGAGAAGAGATGCGTGCACTGCAGCGTCAGCGCATCGATGTTTCGGGTATCCGCAACGGTTTGGGAGGGGCGGAATGCGGCGACCTGGGGTCTCTACAGCCTGGATATGAGTGAAGCGGGCGCCGGGTGGCTTTCCCTGGAGGTAGAACGAGAAGGGCGCGTGTCGATCAAGCGATATCGGGATACTCAGGTGACCTCCATTCTTTGGTCGGGAACCTATCAATCCCGAGGGAAGGACAGGCTCACCCTCGAAGCCGACGAAGGAACTCTGATCGCTTCGGTCAATGGCACGGAACTTGGCCGGGCAACCTATGACCCGAAGTCGATCCCCAATGTTCCCTTCGGGGTTGGTTTCGTCGTCACAACGAAAACAGAGGCGCCGGCGGAAGCCTGGTTTGATGATTATGAGCTCACGTTCTGCCGGTGAACATTTGCGAGGAGGGCCACTGATGTTGCAGACGAAATGGTGGCGGATCGCAGTTGTCGCCGGGCTGGGCCTGCTGGCGGGAGCGGCTGCCGGCCGGGCGGCGAGCGCCGGAACCTGCCCGACCTTCAGGCGCACCAAAAGCAGGAGGAACGTATCAGAGGCGCCGATTCCCTGAGCCCGCGCTGCTGAGTTGGCTGGCACTATTTGGGGCTAGACACTTTTGCATGTGCGGGTTGCTCCTTCTGGCCGGCGGGTCTAAGCTGGGGGGCCAGAAGTCAGATGGAGATACTTCTCCCATGGCGATTCTAAGCGGACGCCAGTGTGACGTTTTCGTGAGCTACGCTCATGTCGACGACCTTCCGGATCGTGAGGGGGAGAGCGGGTGGGTCAGCCAGCTCACGAAGCAGCTCGAGGTGCGGCTGCTCAAGCGCTTCGGCGAGAAGGTCGAGGTCTGGCGGGACCCGCAGCTCCGCCGGGCCGAGCGCTTCGATCCGGTGATCGAGAGGGCGGTCCGCGGCGCGGGAGTGATGGTCTGCCTGCTCTCGAATCGATATCTGAAATCAGGCTATTGCCAGCAGGAGATCGCTTGGTTCCGGGAGCAGGCCGGGCCGCACGGCCTCGCGGTGGGTGACTCGCTGCGTGTCCTGCCGCTCCTCCTCTACAACATTCGGCCCGAGCAGTGGCCGGAAGTCTGCCAGGGCACCCTGGGCTTCAACTTCTTCGCCGCCGAGGATGACGAGTTCGGCGAGCCGCTCGCTCCCGCTTCCGAAGCCTTCGGCCGGCAGCTCCGCCTCCTGGTGGAGGAGCTGTATTCCCTGCTCACGAGGCTCCGCGAGAGCGAGCCCGTCCGGCCCGTCACGGCTACCCCGGCCACGAAACCCTTCCAGATCTTCCTCGCGCAGCCGGCGGACGAGCTGCGGCCGACCTCCCGCCAACTCGCCGCCGCCCTGGCAGGCCACGGCCTCGAGGTCGTGTCCGGTGTGCCTCCGCCCTATGAGGAGAAGGAGCACGCCGCCGCCGTCCGCCGGGTCATGGGCGAGGCGGATCTGACGGTCCACCTGCTGGGCGTGCACCCCGGAGAGCCCCTGGAGGACGACCCCGCCCGCACCTATCCCATCGAGCAGGCCCGGCTCGGCCTCGAGCATGCCCGTTCCCAGCTTGTCCCGCTGCCGGACGAGATGGCCCTCGAGCTGATCGATCGGCCCGCCTACGCCGAGCTTCTCCGCAGCCTGGGCGACCGGGAGCGCGACGCGGGCCGCTTCGAGCTGATCCGGGCAGGCCGCCACCGGATGGTCGACGAAGTCCTCGCCAAGCGCCGGAGGCTCGAAGAGGCGGCGCGCCGCCGCAGCGAGGCACCGGCCGGATCGGAGGGGATCGCCTTCATCGATCTCCACAGCCACGACGTACCCCACGCCACCGATCTCGTGGCCTATCTGGTCGAGCGGCGGATGACGCCGATCATGATCCCCGCCGCGGACTTCACACCGGCCGCGGGCATGTCGCTGTTCGAGGAGAACCTGAAGCGGGCGAAGCTGTTCGTCGTCGTCTTCGGCGGAGTCGCCCGCGCCTGGGTGGAGTACCGCCTGCAGGAGGCTTTCAAGCTCATCCTCGGGCATCAGCTCGACACCCGGATCGGCGTCTATGTGGCGCCGCCGGAGAAGGCCGCGGACCAGGTGCGGTTTCCCGCCCTGTTCGAAGTGGCGGTCAACATGGCCGGCTTCGATCCGGCGACCCTCAAGCCGCTGCTCGCGAAAGTCGGCGCCCTGCCGTGAGCTCCGGGACGTCCAATCCCTACGTCGGCCTGCGCCCTTTCGACCGCGGCGACAGCTTCCAGTTCTTCGGCCGCCGGAGGCAGACCGCCGAGTTGCTGGAGCTGCTGCACCGGACGCACTTCCTCGCCGTGGTAGGCAGCTCCGGATGCGGCAAGTCGTCGTTGATCCGGGCGGGGCTGATCCCGGCCCTCCTGGGCGGCTTCCTGGTCGAGGAGCGCGACCACTGGCGCATCGCGGCGATCCGGCCGGGCGATGCTCCGTTGCGCCACCTCGCCGGCGCCCTCGCCGCGGCGGCCGGCGATCCGGCGCAGAGCGCGGAGACCCGGCCAGCGGAGACCGAGGAGCTGCTCCGTGCCATCGCCGAGAGCCACGCGCAAGGGGTGACCGATTTCCTCGCCTCCCGCCTGGACGGCGGCACGAACGTGTTGCTGCTCGTCGATCAGTTCGAGGAGGTGTTCGCCTTCCGCGGCTGGGAAGACGAGGCCCGGCAGGCTGATCTCTCCCCCGCCCAGCGCCGCGACCGCGCCGTCCGCCAGGCCGTGGCGGCCGACTTTGTCGATCTCCTGATCCGGCTGGGAGAGAGGACCGCGTTTCCGCTCTATACCGTTCTCACCCTGCGCACCGACTTCCTCGGCGAGTGCGACCTGTTCTACGGGCTCCCGGAAGCCTTGAACCGCAGCCGCTACCTGGTGCCGCGCCTCGACCGCGGCCAGCTCCGGCAGGCGATCGAGGGGCCGGCGCTACTCGACGGGACCCGCCTGGCGCCCCGCCTCCTCGATCTCCTGCTCAACGAGCTGGGCGACCGCTCCGACCGGCTGCCGGTGTTGCAGCACGCTCTCCAGCGCACCTGGGAAGCCTGGCGCGCTGCCGGCGCCGGCAGCGCGATCGATCTCGAGCACTACCGCCAGGCGGGGGCGCTCGAGGATGCGCTGTCGCGGCACGCCGAGGAGGCGCTCCGCGACGAGGACCTCGGGGCCACGGCGCGGATCTTCCAGCGTCTCACCGCGACGGACGCCGCGTTCCACCAGGTACGCCGCCCGGCCTCCCTGAGCGAGCTCATCGCGGTGAGCGGGCTCGACCGCTCTGGCGTCGAGGGCATCCTCCAGCGCTTCACCGGCGGTGGCCGCCACTTCCTCGTCCTCTCCGCGGGGGCCACACCCAGGATCCGCGGGTCGACCTCTCTCACGAGAGCCTGATCCGCCAATGGCCCCGGCTGCGGAGATGGGTGGACGAGGAGCGCCAGTCGCGGGACGCGTTCATCGAGCTGGTGCGCAACTCCCGCCGGGAGGCCGCGGGCAAGGCCGCTCTGCTGCGAGACCCCGAGCTGCGCATCGCGCTCGACTGGCGCGCGGCCGCGGCGCCCACCGCGGAATGGGCCGAGCGCTACACCCGGAAAGAGGACGATTTCGCGCTGGCGATGCGCTACCTCGACCGCGGCGCGGAGGCTGCCCGCGCCGAGGCACGCCGCCGATCGCGCGCGAGGGCTCTGCTGATCGCCGCCACCGCGGCGGTCGTCCTCGCGCTCAGCGGCTTGACGATCTGGGCGCTGCGCAGCCGCGGCGAGGCGAGGAGCCAGGAGACGGCCGCCCGGCAGACGACCGAGTTCCTGGTCAGCCTCTTCCAGGTGTCGGACCCCGGGGAGGCGCGCGGCAACACCATCACCGCCCGTGAGCTGCTCGATCAGGGGGCGCAGCGCATCGACCGCGAGCTGGCCGAGCAGCCACAAGCCCGGGCGCGGCTGATGAACACGATCGGTGTCGTCTACCGGGAGCTCGGGCTCTACGACCGGGCGGAGCCTCTGCTGACGCGAGCCTTTCAGATCCGCCAGGGCCTCGTCGGTCACGGCTCGTCCACTATCGCCGAGAGCCTCGACGATCTCGGCGAGCTCAGGATGGCGCAGGGGCGGTACGCCGATGCCGAGCCGCTCTTCCGGCGCGCCGCCGCCCTCCGGGAGAGGGCCCTGGGTCCCGATCATCCTGAAGTGGCCGAGACCTTGAACAACCTCTCCGCACTCTACCTGCGACAGGGCCGGTACGCGGAAGCGGTGCCGCTCTCCCAGCGCTCCCTGAAGATCCAGGAGAGAGCTTTGGGGTCGGACCACCCAGAGGTGGCGGCAAGCCTCAACAGCCTCGCCAATCTCTATAAGCATGAGGGCCTCTATGCCGCCTCGGAGCCGCTCTACCGGCGGTCTCTGGCGATCCGGGAAAAGGTGCTCGGACCCGAGCATCCCGAGGTGGCCAAGAGCCTGAACAACCTGGCCAATCTCTACCTGGCGGAAGACCGTCCCGCCGAGGCCGAACCGCTCTACCGGCGATCGCTGGCGATCCGGGAGAAGGTCCTCGGAGCCGATCATCCGCTGACGGCTGTCGGCCTCGAGAGCCTGGCCGCCTTCTACCAGCAGGAGCACAGATTCGCGGAAGGGGAGCCGCTCTACCAGCGCGCGCTGGCGATCCGGGAAAAGACCCTGGGGCCGGATCATCCGCTGGTCGCGCTCGTCCTGGGGAACTTCGCAAGGTTCTATCAGCAGCAAGGCAAGCTTGAGCGGGCCGAGCCGCTCTTCCGGCGGTCGCTGGCGATCCGCCAGAAGGCTCTCGGACGCGAGCACCCCGAGGTGGCGTGGACCCTCAACAAGCTCGCCAACCTGTACCAGGAGCAGGGCCGGCGCGCCGAGGCCGAGCCGCTCTTCCGGCAGTCGCTGGCGATCGCGGAGAAAGTCCTGGGCCCTGACCATCCCGACGTGGCGACCAACCTCGAAGATCTCGCCTATCTCTACCAGGAGGAGGGGCGGCTCGCCGCGGCGGAGCCGCTCTACCGGCGCGCCCTGGCGATCCGGGAAAAGGCGCTCGGCCCCAACCATTCCGACACCGCCGACGCGCTCGGCAACCTCGCCGACCTCCTCCGTCTCCAGCATCGGAACGCGGAAGCGGCGAAGCTGGAGGAGCGGGTGCGGTCCATTCAAAAGGGCCGGGCCGCCGCGAGCTCACGTCCCGTCACTTCCCCTGGATGAACTCCCCGATGTCTTTCGACAGCTGCTCGAGCGAACCCTGGTTGAGGTACATCATGTGCCCCGCCGGGTAGTTGCGGATCGTCACCCGCGCCGGGTCGACGCCGCTGTGGTGCAGCATGTAGGCGTTGGCGAAGTAGGCCGTCGCCAGGTCGTAGTAGCCGCTGGCGGTGAACACGCGCAGCGCCTCGTTGTCCTTGGTGCCCTGCGCCAGGTCGCCGGTGACGTCGACGAAGCCGGCGAAGGCGCCGGCCGCGTCCTTCCGCCGCTTCCAGCTCCCGTTGGCCTCGCCGTTCTGGGGCAGGTAGGGCTCCTGGATGTCGGCGCCGAGATCATTGCGCAGGTACTGATGGAAGAGCGAGACGTAGATCGGCCCCGTCTTGGCGTCGAACGGGTCGCTGTTGGGGAACTGCCGCCGCGTTGTCGAGCTCCTTCTGCGCGTAACGGCTGTCGAGGAAACCCGTGGCCATCCCCTGGTCGCGCAGCAGCTCCTTGGCGAAGCGGGGCGCGTAGAGGCGCAGGTTGCTGTTGAGGATGTACTGCCTGGACACGCCCGTGTAGCGATGCAGCTTGTCGGCGATCTGCCCCTTCTCCGCCTCGGGGAGCGAGTCGCCGCGGAAGAGGGCCTGCAGGTACTCGCCGGAGGCGAACTGCTCGACCTCGGTGAGCAGCGCCTGCAGGCTCGGCCAGGAATCCGGGAGCTTCTTGTGGTACCACGCCGTCGCGGCGAGCGTCGGCAGGTGCGTGACGTAGGTGAGGTCGTTGCCGCCGGTGTTGAAGGGCAGGGCGCCCATGTTGATCGCCGGCGAGATGAGGATCACGCCGTTGAGGCCGATGTTCATCTGCCCCTGAAGCCGCGGTACGAGCATCGAGCCGCGGATGCCGCCGTAGCTCTCGCCGAGGACGTACTTGGGCGAGTTCCAGCGGTCGTGCACGGTGAGGAAGGCGCGGATGAAGTCGGCGACGGAGTCGGCGTCCTCGTCGTAGCCCCAGAAGTCGGCGTCCTTCTTGTCGCCGAGCGCGCGGCTGAAGCCGGTGCCGACCGGGTCGACCTCGACGAGGTCGGTGACGCGCAGCAGGCTCGACGGGTTGTCCTTGAGCCGGTAGGGCGGCGCGCCCGGGTCCTGCGCGTCGCTCGGGATGTCGATGCGCTTGGGGCCGACGAAACCGAGGTGCAGCCAGACCGAGGAGGAGCCCGGCCCGCCGTTGAAGAAGAACGTGATCGGCCGGTCCTCCTGCCGCTTCACGCCCTCCGCGATGTAGGAGATCGTGAAGAAGCGCGCCGTGGGCTTGCCGTCGCGGTCCTTGAGGTCGATGTCCTCCGCCGTGGCGGTGTAGGGGATGTCCACCCCGCCGGCGGTGAAGCGGTGGCGGGTGACGAACTTGCGGGGTGCGGCGGGCGCCGCCGCGGCCTTATCCCCGCCTCCCGGCTTGTCCCCCTTGGGGGCGTCGTCGGCGCGGACGGCGGCGGTGGTCGAGACGAACAGGGTCAACAGAATGGCGAGCGTCGCGTTGCGCATGCGCAGGATCTCCCTCTTGGTGAGCCAGATACGCCTGGAACGGGAGGAAGTTTCAGGAGTCCGGGAGGTGCCAGGCGCTTCGTCGCTTGGCGCGAGACATCTAGTCTGACCGTGGGCGAGTTAGCCACCAACGCCTCGCAACTCTTATCTCCGATTGCTTGGTCGGAGGACGAATGTATTTCCGCCAATCACCCTCTGGCCGACCATCTGTAGGATACTCAAGGTGCCCGGCTTGGCTGAATCCTTGGGCTCCCACACCAGGTACAAGGGAAAACCGGCCTTGAGGGCCGGGATCTTTCTGATCTCCGCGCCTTTCTCGGGAGTTGCCAGGACGAAGAAATTCTTTACGTCCGGCTGTGGCTCAGGTTCATTGGGCCGGAGTAGAAATTTTTTCAAGGCCCGGATCTGCGCCTGGGATGGGCGGACGCGCTTCAGTCCTCCCATTTCCAGGCTCTCGGCTACCTTTTCAGGGAAAAGCAGGCCGACGGACCATCCCGGAGGTGGGGCCGGGAACCGCAGCACGTCGCGTCCGCGGGCTTTGCCGAAGATGGTGACCCCGGACCAGAAGGGGGCCGGGAGAGCGTCAATGATGTGCAGATTCTTGAGGCCGACGCGCTTCTCCTGCGTGACGAGCGTTCCGATGTTGAAGACCTTGTTGGCCGCCGGAATCGGGTCGTCCAAGCAATCCACCACAATCAGCAGACAGGAGTGCTCGGCCGTCGTGATCGGAGGGGTCCAGTCCCATTCCAGGATCTCCGGACGCTTTGGGGAAAGGGTCGGGATCACCTTGGCGGCACCGATGGGCTTCCAGAAGGTGGTCGTACCGTCTCCCGGGAATGCGGTCCAGAAGTCAGCAGGCAAATCAGGCAGACCGGGGCCGGCATCCGCGTACAAGATCTTCACCGTGACGCTGTTGGCCATCTGGATGCCGCGATTATGGATCTGCACGTAGACGCGGTTCATCGTGCCGCGTTGTGGGTTGCGGTGCTCGAGCCTGGTTTCGTAGGCGAGGTAGTCCACGCTGGCGACGGTCATCTGGAAGCTGTGGGTGACTGCCTCCGGCGTGTCGATCTTGGCGTCCACGCATTGCCACCACCAGAGTTGGTCATCCAGGAGGACATGCTGCAGCGGATCCTCGAACGCGGCGGTGACGGGCCCCGGCGCGGGCAGGATCCGCGAGGTGGACATCGAGTGGTCGCGGACGTACAGATCCACGTTCGGCATCGATGCCAAATCGAGGCGGCGTTCCCACAGGCCACGCCCGTGCGTGGCGGCGCGGAGCAGGCGCGTTCCCACATGCAGCCGCAGATCGTAGATCGCCGTATTGGGAAGGCCATCGTTGAACAGCTGCCAGTTGGTTCCGTCGTAGCGGAAAATTCCGATATCCGTCCCGGCATAGAGATGTGTCGGGTTCAGCGGATCGACACAGAGAGAGTTGAAGGGAATGTCCGGCAGCGTCCCACTGATGTCAACCCAGGAAAAGACCGACCCGCTCAGATCTCCGCGCCAGACATGGGGTGCGCCGAATCCTGCCAGGACGACGACGACGGCGTCAAGGTTGCCGGGAACGGTCGAGATGTCCCAGATCCAGCGCGCCGGCAACGGCGCGGCATGGATCGCCGTGGCCGTCCACGTCATGCCGGTCTTGACCAGACGATAGACCATGCCTGAGCTGGTCGCGGCATAGATGAGATTCGAATTCGGGTAGTGGACAGCGGAGACCAGAGCGGCGCCTATGCCAGGCAGGGAGACGCCGGTCGGCCAGCCAGGGCCCGTCCCTTGCGTAGCGGTGAGCCTGATTTCGCTCGTCCCGAAGGCCAGATTCTGTGAGTTCGTTTCATCGTAAGTGAACGGCGGATAGAACAGGCCGCCGGCCAGTCCGGTGTCGATCCACGAATAGCTGCCGAATTTGCCGCCCTGCGTCGAGCGCTGTGGCGAAGCGCCGTAAAAGGTATGGATGACGTTTTTCGGATCGGCAGCGTCGATCCCGGCCGCACCCCCGTCGCCGTCCGCCGAATGGTAGAAGGCCGGGTGGTTGCGAAACATTTCCGAACCGTTGTCCTGGGTGCCGCCGAGGACCACTGCGTCTGAGCTCGGGTGCTGGGCGATGAACTCGAGCTGGGTGATGCTCAAGCCCTCATTGATGAGGTCGTCCCAGTTGGCTCCGCCATCGATCGATCGATAAATGCCGCCGTCGTTGCCGGCGTAGATGGTGAGGTGGTCGGTGGGGTGGCTGGCGAAGGCGTGGTTGTCGGGATGAATGTTGTCCCCGATCGCGGTGACGGTCCAGCTGCTCCCGTTGCGGACGGCCTTGTAGACTCCGACCCCCGAGAGGTAGGCGATGTTCGGCGTCGAGATGTCAATGAATACGTTGAGCGTGTAGGCACCGTAGACCTGGACACCACTGGTGAAGGCCGCACTCCAGGAACTGCCGTCGTTCGCGGAGGTAAAGAACCCCCCGAACGAGTCGGCCGCGTCCGCGACCAGCGCGTAGACGTTGTTGGGGGCCGTGGGGGCGAGGGCGAGCGCGATGCGGCTTAGGTTCGAGGCGGGGAGACCGCCGCTCAATTTGGTCCACGAGGGAGTGCCCGCGGTCGCGTTGACCGTCTTGTAGATCCCGTCTCCCCAGAACGCACAATATGCGATGCTGGGGCTGGAGGGGTGAATGACAATGTCGCAGCAGGCGACGATCGTTGAAGTTATGGCGGGGAGACCGCTGGTGAGCTTGACCCAGTTGGCCCCGCCGTCCACGGTGCGGAAAAGGCCGAGGTTGGAAGCCCCGAAGGCGATATTTTCGTCGGCGGGATGGACGGCCATCGTGTAGAAACAGGCGCCGGTGAATAGGGCGGCCCCCTGCAGCGCCCAGGTGCCGCCGCCGGTGGTGGATTTCAGGATACCGACACCTTCATAGGCGGCGTTGATGCTGCTGAGAGGATAGATCAGCCGATAGTAATAGATGTCCCCTTCGCCGGTGCCGGCGTAGAGCGTCAGAGGATTGGACGGCGCTAGCGCCAGTGCGCCGATGGCCAGCGATTCGGTGTGATCTGACTTCGGAATCCAGGTGACGCCGCCGTCCGTGCTCTTCCAAACGCCGCCACGCGAGGAGCCGACGTAAAGGGTGAGCGGGTCGGTCGGATGCTGGACGATCTCGGTGACGCGCCCGGTGACAATCACGCGCGCGCCGCCATACGTCTGGCCGTTGGGGATGGCGGTCGGGCCGAGTTCGATCCAGTTGTTGCCGCCAGGCGTGGCGGGCGTCATATTGGTCTCGTGGAAGGGTGAAAGAGCGCGCACGGCGTTGATGGCTGCCAGCCGGCGATTGGCAGGGCTCTTCGCCGACTCCGAACCGGTTTGATTGTCCTGCGACAATGCCTGGAACCGGCGGCTCGGGTTGTCCTCTTCGGATTTGGGACGCTGGGGCAGTCGAGGCCGGGTCAACTCGACGGTCGGCTTGACCATATTGGCAGCGGTGGCTGAAGGGAATTTCTTTTCTTGTTTCTTAGCCATGGCTCTTTTCTCCTCCCATGCATGTGGGGTTCATCCAGCCTCAGTGCGGCAGCAGATCGAACAAGGCAAGGAACCCAAGGACGAGGCAGGACGTGATCGACACCATTCGCGCGAGGTGATTGGATATCCGCTTGCGCAGACCGACCCCGAGCGTCATCGCCAGCGCACCCTTGGTGCACAGGGCCAGCGAGCCGCCTAGCCAGACCGGTCCGGGCGCGTTGTATTTCACCACCAGGGCGGCGGCTGAGATCTGTCCTAAATCAGCTCTGCCTCCCTCTACAATTCACCAACGGAGAGGGCCGGGAGGGGACAGTTATCTCGTGGCGAGCCCTTAGTGCCTTGGACCACGAACTTAACCTCAGTCGAGGTGGACCACCAGGTGGAAGGCGCGGTCAGCATATGCACCGTTCGAGTCGTGAGTGTCTATCCAGACACCGTGGTTCGCCTCGGCCCCGGTCAGGCAGCAGCGCAGCGCCACGCCGATCTCACCGGCGGGTTCGGTAGCGATGCCAGGCCGGCCGATGGCCGCAACGTAGACGCCTTGGCTGACGTCGTCGATGAACACGACCTCGTACTGCCCCGTGGCCAAGCGCTTAGAGCGCAATACGTTGCGGCCACGCACCAGAGTGCCGTTGGTCTCGACGACCGCCCAATAATGGTGGACGCAGCAGCGGTCGGCCCGAGTCACCGTTGGCTTCGAAGGGGGAACGGTCGCTGCCGCGGCGGCTTTGGCATCGGGGACATTCAGGTGTTGGATTTCGGCCATTGCAGGCCTCCTTTCATGCAGTCATTGGGGGTTCACCGACCTGGATCCCTCCGCTTGGTTAATGTGTCAAACTCACCATAACACGTGCAATTAGAAACTGCAAAAGTTTTGCAATTTTTAATCATAATATAAATATTCAGATGTGCGCTCTGGTCCTTATGCGTCCATTCAGTGAGAAAGGATGGATGTCTAAGAAGGTGTCTCAATCATTGCTGCTGCCAGTCCATGTATCATTAATCGGATCATGGCAACATATACAGAGCGCCCTAAGGCGTACCCCCCGCAAACCCCCGCCGTTGAGCGCCCGGGTGCGCGATGAGCTCTGGGAGGGCTATCGCTGGTTCGTAGCCGCTTTCCGGGATGCCGCGGAGAAGCTCAGAGCAGGAGACCGCAGCGCGGCCTTTCCGGCCGGAAGCTTTCCACCTGCCTTGCCGTTTGTGGGCGGATAGCGTCGCGTCAGGCCGCGCCAGTCCGCGCATGTGGTAAGATTATTTATAAACCTCGGTGGATGTCCTCGGTTGCACTGTGGCAACCTGGGCCCTGCGGCTTCCGGCAGCTCGGGTGGCGCCTGTTCTGAGACGAAGGCCAGCAGAAGGGGCAGACTTGCATGAAGCACCTCCGTTTCTTCATCTCATCGCCCGGGGACGTTGCCGAAGAACGGGCTCTCGCGCAGAAGGTCATCGAACAGGATCTCCCCAAGGATCCGCTGCTGCGAGATAAGGTGACGTGCGAAGCCGTGCGCTGGGATGACCCCGCAGCGCCGGTTGCGATGCCTGCACTGCTGACGCCGCAGGAGGCCATCGATCGCGGTCTCAGGCAGCCTTCCCAGTGTGATGTCGTCATCGTTATCCTGTGGTCCCGGATGGGAACGCCGCTGATGATCAACAAGCCCGATGGCACCCCGTACCTCTCCGGAACGGAATGGGAGTACGAGGATGCCATCACGGCAAGCCCGAAGCCTCATGTCCTCGTCTACCGCCGCACAGCCAAACTGGCGCTCGACCCCGACGACCAGGAATTCGAAGAGAAAAGAGCCCAATGGAAAAAGGTTGGGGGGTTCCTGGGGAGGTTCAGCAATCCTGACGGCTCGCTCAAGGGCGGTTTCGCCCAATACGAGACGCCCCAGCAGTTCAAGGATCGATTGAGCATCGATCTGAAGAGCTTCATCGTTCAGTGTCTCGGCGGCACGGCGGCGGGCGCGCATGCCCCGCACCCGCCGCCGCCTTATACACAAATAGCCAAGGCCTTGCGAGCAGGGGCAGTGGTTCCGTTCATCGGCAGCGGAGTCCGGGCCACTGGCCGAGCTGCCGGCACCGAGTGGCATCTCGGCACACCAAAGTTCCTGCCCAGCGGAGCCGAGCTCTCGCGCTTTCTTGCCGACGAGACTCCGTTTCCTTCCGACGAGGCCGACCGGGAGCCTCTCGCGGAGGTCGCGTCTTACTATGAAGCGTTCTCCGGGCGCCGCACGTTGCACGAACGGCTACGCCAGATCTTCGGATCGGCAACCCTCGACCCGAGCGCAATCCCCCCCTTCTATCGATTGCTGGCCGAGGTCAACCAGCCCCTGCTCATCGTCACCACCAACTACGACACTCAGCTTGAGCAGGCCTTCCACGCGGCCCAGCGACCCTACGACCTGGTGGTCTATCCGGCGGACAGAAAGGACCTTGCCAACGCAGTGCTGTGGTGGCAGCACGGTGCGCCAACACCGACGACGCCGGCGCCGAACGAGCTCGACATCGACCTCGAGCACAACACGGTCATCTTCAAGATGCACGGGACCATCCAGCCAGAGACCGACATGTGGGATGGCGTCGTGATCACAGAATCCGATTACGTCGATTTCCTCTCACGGGTCGGAGGCAAGTCCGCCATCCCGTCGCAGTTCTCCGCGCACTTGTACGAGCGCAGCTTGCTGTTCGTCGGCTTCAGCCTGAGCGACTGGAGCTCGCGAACCATTCTGAGAAGCCTGAAACTGCGGCCGACGGGTGACGGGGATGAGGAAATTCCCAGGTGGGCGGTGAACAAAGACTTCACGGAAATCGAAATGCAACTCTGGCGCAAACGCGGTGTGTATCCATTCACCCTCAACCTCGATGAATTCGTCGGGGAGTTGCAGAAGAAGATGACGCCATGACGGATGGGGAAGCCAGACAGGTCTGTCCGTACGTCGGCTTGCAGCCGTTCCAGGAGTCCGATCGCGACTTCTTCAAAGGACGCGAACGGGACCAGCGGATCATCGTCGCCAACCTGCTGTCGACGTCACTGACGGTCTTTTACGGATCGGCCGGCGTAGGCAAGAGCTCGCTCCTGCTGGCCGGCGTAGTGCCGCAATTGCGGCGCGAAAGGCCGCGAACCCCGGTGGTGGTGTTTCGCGAATGGGCTGGCGACGGGTTCCAGCGCTCTCTGAGCCGGGCGTGTATCGAAGAGACGTGGACGCGGCACGTGCCGCAGCAGCCGAAACCCTCCGAGACTTTGCCGTTGGACGAGATCCTGCGAGCTTGCGCCGCCGCCGCGCACGGAACGGTCCTGATCCTGCTCGACCAGTTCGAGGAGTATCTGCTCTACCATCCGAAATCCGTCGATCCCGAGTCTTTCGAGGCCCAGTTTGCACGCGCTGTCAACCGTGACGACGTCGACGTGGGCTTTCTGGTGTCGGTGCGCGAAACCAGCCTGTCGCAGCTCGACCGTTTTGGCGAGCGCATTCCCAACCTGCTGAGCAACACCTTGAGGTTGAAGCACCTTGATGAGAACGGCGCCAGAGCGGCCATCGGCCAGCCGGTTCTCGATGTGTGGAACCAGAAATATTCCGCCGCCCAGCCCGTCACGATCGAGGACGAGCTGGTCAACGAAGTGATCCGTCAGGTCCAGGTAGGCCTCAGCTTCGGATCACACGGCGGTCGCGGCGTTGCGCACGGCGAAGAGCGGGTCATCGAGGCGTCCTTCCTGCAATTGGTCATGACCCGCCTCTGGGCGGAAGAGTCGAAACACACATCACGGACGCTGCGTGTGGCAACGCTGCAGAGACTGGGGGGCGCGAAAGTGATCGTCCGCGCCCATCTCGAAGAAGTGATGGTGAGATTGGATGCGGATGGAAAAGCAGTCTGCGCAAGCTTCTTCGACCGTCTGGTCACGCCGACCGGAAGCAAGGTTCCCTGCAACGCGGAGGATCTCGCCAAGTGGGCCGGAACCCGTGCGCGGCAAGTGCCGGCAACGCTCAAATTGTTGTCGGAGAGCCGGATTCTGCGCACGGTGGAAGCCGAGCCCGGCAAGTCCGAGGAAACTCGATACGAAATCTTCCACGACGTCCTCGCTCCGGCCATCCTCGATTGGCACAAGCGCTACGTCGAAGACCAGAGGCGCGTGCGAGCTGTCGAGGAGGAGCGCGAGCGGGCAAAGGCACGAATCTGGCGACTGTGGGTACCCGCGCTGGCAGCATCGACATTGCTGGCCGTGGTGGGCTGGATCCATGCCGATCGCGACAGCCACCTTGCGCGGGCCAACCAGAAAGCGGCGGAATCCGCGGCCACGGCGCCGTTCGATGCCCAGCGTGCCCTCGAACTTGCGCTGGAGTCCGCGGAGCCAAGACCCTGGTGGTCCGTTTGGCGTCTCGATGCCGCCCCAGCCACCGAGAACGCGTTGCGGGTCGCGATTCAGGCCTCGCGGCTCGAGTGGACCAGGAGCTTCAAAGGAGCGGTGAAGAGCGTGGCCTATGCGCCGGATGGAACGAAGCTCGCCACCGGCAGCCTGGGCCCCAGGTCCACGAGCCGATTGCAGGTCTGGGATATTGCGTCGGGCAAGCCGGCACAAGAGGACGTCAAACCACTGGCGGCGTCGAAAGCCGCGGGCGTTGCCTTCCTGCCAGACGGGCAGCATCTGGTGGCGGCTTTGGGGAACTCAGCCTGGCTATGGGCATTTGGCAAGCGCGAGGCGCCGCGTGAAGCGCTTCGGCAAAACCTCCCGATCAACAACGCGTTCGCGCTGAGCGTCGATGGGAAATGGATCGCCACCGCTGGCGCCAGTCCCCGTGGTGCGGACGACGGCCCGGCAATCAAGGATCGTGCGATCAATATCTGGGATATCGAAGCCGCCAGTCCGCACCGAATGCGAACGATCAACGTAGAGGGAGCCTGGGTGATGGGTCTCGCCTTCAGCCCGGACGGTTGCTGCCTGGTGTCCACCTTCGTTGAGCGCGGCATAGGACAGGAGACATTTGCAGCCGTCTGGAACGTGAAGACCGGCGCCAGGATTCTGAGCCTGCCGGTCTACATTGAGAGCGACACCGTCGCATTTGATCCTAACGGCAAGTTTCTCGTGACCGGCGGGCGCGATGGTCGCGCGCATCTCCTGCGCCCGGCAGGAGGTGAGTTGGATGGCATTCTGGCAGAACGCGCCATTGCGGGCTCAAAACCCGCCGCGGGTGTGCTCTGGTTCGACCAGGTACTTGCAGGCCATCTGGAGAGAATCCGCGACGTTGCGGTGAGCCGGGACGGATCCCGGATCGCAACCGCCAGTGCCGATCATAAGGTGAAGGTCTGGGATTCCGGGACAGGCGAAAACCTGCTCACTCTCGAAGGGCACATGAGCTACGTCGAGTCCGTGGCTTTCAGTCCGGACGGCCAGCACCTCGTGTCGGGGAGCCTTGACAACACAGTCAGGATGTGGAACATCGCGGGCCATCTGGGCGGTGTGTACGGCGTTGCTTTCAGTCCCGACCGCCAGAGCCAGATGATCGCAACGGCGAGCGGTGACCGCACGGCGAAGCTGTGGGACCTGTCGACAGCCACGCCGCGAATGCTTCACACCCTGACCGGCCACGCTGACACTGTTTACAGACTGGCGTTCGACCCGAAAGGAGAACGGATCGCCACTGCGTCATTCGACCGTTCGGCAATTCTGTGGGACGTCAAGACCGGGCGCCGCTTGCATACGTTCCGCTGCCACGAAAACCAACTGCGGGATGTAACCTTCAGTCCAGATGGCCAGACTCTCGCAACGAGCAGCGCGGACGGAACGGCCCGCCTCTACTCACTGGCCGACATCGATCGCAGGCCTGACACTGACTGCACCTCTGTGCAAGTCCATCACCATGAGGGGAGTGTGGTCCAGGTATCCGCGGTCGTCTTCCATCCCCAGGAGAAGCAGTGGGTGACTGGCGGCTGGGACGGTACGCTGAGACTCTGGGATTTCGCGGGTCATCTCATCGGCGAGATTCCTCCGAGTCCGGCGTACACCAAACCGTCGCGAATTGTCGGCCTGGCGTTCGTGCGCAATGGAACTGAGCTGGCCGCTCTCATCGGCCATACGGTCTACTTCTGGCCCGTCTCGGGCTTCCGGCAGAAAGCTGTCGAACTGACGCGCAAGGTATCCGTAGAGGGAAGAGCGAAGTTGTACTGTGAGTCGATGACGTTCAGTCGAGATGACAAGCAACTGGCAGTCGCCTGCAGTGACGGGAGTGTGCGCATCTATGACGCGGGTACACTCGCTCTCGCCAAGACGATCGGAGTTCACACCGACTGGGTCATGGGCGCGGCCTTCAGTCCGGATGGAAGCAAACTGGCGACCGCGAGCCTCGACAAGACGTTCCAAGTGTCGCCGCTTGTATTCCAGGATCTTTACAAGCTCGCGAAGCAGGTGCAGGCCGTCAGGTCGGGGGAGACCACCACCGATGAGACGCCCCTCCAATAGGTGCAAACTGCCGCGTCCTCCCATCATTCAATCGGATTTCGTGAAATTTGAAATAAGCCGGAAACCCCCCTCGCAAACCCACGCCGTTCTAGGGCGAAGAAGATTGGGGACCGATTTTACGTCTTATCGTCGGCGTCCTGGGACGGGCCCAGCGCCTCTACGAAGTCCGTTGCTGCGGCTACGCGTTCGCGTCGAATCACTATAACCTCTTGCTCGACGTCGACAATGTCCGCCAGCTCGCCCGTTTCATGTGCCATGTGAATTCCAATCTCGGGGAGAGACTTTCGACCGTCTCAAGTACGCGAGCGTCGAAACGCTGCACCTCTCCCCGCTCCCTTGCTGGAAGCACCTTCCGCCCGAAGCCTGGAGAGCGCGCGCCCTCAACCTGATCCATGAGATCGACGAAGAGGCCGCAGCCCGGAGGTCGAGAACAGGCAGCCAGCCGCTGGGCATCACGGCGATCCTGGGCCAGCACCCCCACGATCGTCCAAGGCGCTGCGCGGCGTTTCCGGCCGGAAGCTTTCCACCCGCCTTGCCGTTCGTGGGCGGATAGCTCCGCGTCAGGCCGCGTGACCTATAGCTTTTGAAGTGAGCTCTCGACGAGGGCGTGGCGAAAGTGTGCCCCGAAGGCCGGTAGCGATCAGAAAGTAGCTTCAAAATAGACGATGCGTGGCCTTCAGGGCGCTCACCGCGAGGCCAGATTGCGACTTCAGAGCCTCCAAGATGCCTTTCGGCGCCGTGACGACGGCGAGTTCGGCGACTCCATGATTACTCTTCGCTGAGTCGGCTGGCACCTATTTGGCAGGCAAAGCCGGAAGTCCGGTGCAGGGGCTAGGTTGGGCGACTCTCCGAAACGATCTTAAAGACAGCTGTTTGACAATTGTGGATCTCTGTTTGGGCCTGCCTAGGGTACGACTTCGTAGCGAATCAGGGCACTGGCTGTTGACTCTCTCTGGCCTCGAGGGAACAACGCAAAATTGGCCGCGATGAGCCCAGGGCGCAGTTGCTGGTCAGGATCGTCTAGCAAGATGGCGAAGCGGAGTGACGCCTCACCTTCCTGCCCTTCGACGTCGGCTTGGACAAGAAGCGGATCCGTTAAGAGCGGTAAACCGAAAGGCAGCGGGAGCACGATTACACTAATCTTGCCGCCAGCAGGCTGTGCAAGTGTATAACGGAACCGGGCAATCACCTGTATCTCCCCGCCAAGCTGCACGCGCGTGCCTTCTGGAGGGTCCACACTAAGCAGGACGAGCGTATCACGCCGAACGGCTGGCTCCGTCGGAGAAGATGATCCCCCTCCGCAGCCGAAGGCTAAAGCGGTCATCACCACCAAGGTGATTCGTATCGCTAGAGTTCCGCGCATAGCCTCTCCCTGACATCAGTCAAGAATGGATTTCGATCTAATCAACGACCTTGTAAATGGTGCCCAACCTTCGTGGAAGCTCACCGGCGGCACCCGCCGTCCGGTGTAGCGCGCAGGTTGGGCGCTGTATACCAAGTCGTCGCCCGCCGGTCCGCTCTAGACGGGGGTGGCTGGCAGCCGGCCTGAATTTTACCACGCCGGACGCTACGGCGTCTCGCGCCAATAGAAGTGCCAGCCGATCGCGCCGAGCTGGGTCACTGGCCAGGCAAGCTGCCGCGTCCTCCCGTCATCCCGTTGTATTTCGTGAAGCTTGAAAGAAGCCGAAAAACCCCCTCGCAAACCCCCGCCGTTCTAGGGCGAAGAAGATTGGGGACCGATTTTACGTCTTATTCCCTCATGGGACGAAGACTACGCTACATTCCTGACGGCGGTGCCCTGGTCGAGGTCACCTGCCGGACCCTCCACAGCCGTTACCTCCTCCGGCCCGGCCGGGCGCTCGACGAGATCATCGTCGGCGTCCTGGGACGGGCCCAGCGCCTCTACGAAGTCCGTTGCTGCGGCTACGTGTTCGCGTCGAATCACTATCACCTCTTGCTCGACGTCGACAATGTCCGCCAGCTCGCCCGTTTCATGTGCCATGTGAACTCCAACCTCGCGCGAGAAATTAGCCGTCTCTACGGCTGGCCGGAAAAGATCTGGTCGCGGAGATATCAGGCGATCGTCGTCAGTGGAGAAGAGGGAGCCCAGATCGCGCGGCTGAAGTACATTTTAAGTCACGGTCCCAAGGAGGGCCTTGTCGAACGGCCCCGGGACTGGCCGGGAGTGCACGTCGCCAAGGCGCTGATCGAAGGCGCTCCGCTCACAGGCATCTGGTTCAACCGGACTCAGGAGTACGCCGCCCGCAACCGGGGAGAGACTTTCGACCGTCTCAAGTACGCGAGTGTCGAAACGTTGCATCTCTCCCCTCTCCCATGCTGGAAGCACCTTCCGTCCGAGGTCTGGAGAGAGCGCGCGCTCAACCTGAGCCATGAGATCGACGAGGAGGCCGCGGCCCGAAGGTCGAGAACAGGCAGCCAGCCGTTGGGCATCGCGGCGATCCTGGGCCAACACCCCCACGATCGTCCAAGGCGCTCCAAGAGATCGCCCGCGCCGCTCTTCCATGCGGTAAGCGCCCGGGTGCGGGATGAGCTCTGGGAGGGCTATCGCTGGTTTGTAGCCGCTTTCCGGGATGCCGCGGAGAAGCTCAGAGCGGGAGACCGCAGCGCGGCGTTTCCGGCCGGAAGCTTTCCTCCCGCCTTGCCGTTCGTGGGCGGATAGCTTCGCGTCAGGCCGCGCGACCTACAGCTTTTTGAAGTGGGCTCTTGAACGGGGCGTGACGAAAGTGTACCCTGAAGGCCGGTAGCGATCAGAAAGTAGCTTCAAAATAGACGATGCGTGGCTTTCAGGGCGCTCACCGCTAAGCCAGATTGCGACTTCAGAGCCTCCAAGACGCCTTTCGGCGCCGTGACGACGGCGAGTTCGGCGACTCCATGATTACTCTTCGCTGAGTCGGCTGGCACCTATTTGGGTTACTCTTTGCTCAGACGGCTGGCACCTATTTGGTTACTCTTTGCTCAGACGGCTGGCACCTATTTGGCCGGGCACCTATTTGGCAACAGCAACTCCCTCGACCTAAAGCCACCGCGCCCACCGTCGACTCTACTCTATTTGGGCCCGGGAATGACCGGCCCGCCCCCGCGTTCACTCATTCAAGCGGAGCCTCGGATTTTTTTCAGCTCTATCCAGATATTTTAGAATGCGCTGCGCCAGCTCGACAGTGAGGCGCTCAGGGGTGGCCACCTCCTCACAGAAGAGCTTCAATGCCTTTTCAGCCTCGGAATGAATTCCTTGTGCCTTGAATACCCACAGAGTTTGCGCCGCCAGATTCCTGACTTCCGACAAGCGTCCCTGTTCGCTAAGGAGCGAGGCGAGATCCAGGGTGACTATCGCGAACTCATCGCCAATCCCTCTGTGTCGAAATGCCTGCCGCACCTGCTCGAAGGCGGCTTCGGCTTCCCCCGCTCGCCCAAGCCCGGAGTCGATTCTGCCCCGGAGCCACAGAACTCGAACAAGATCTAGCTCATTTCCCATCTCTGCCGCGAATGCGATGACTTCGGACACACGGCGCTGAGCCTCCATGAATTGACCTAGGTCGCAAAGAGTTGCGGCAAGATTAAAGCGTAGACAGAAGAGCAACCTAGGTTCATTCTGACCACTCACGAAGGGCTCAGCTTCGCTTAAGGTCTTTAGGGCAAGCTCCGGCTCACCGCTCTGCGCCAGGATCCTGCCTTTAGCGATAAGGATTCTTTGAAGAGAGTATTGATCTCCCCACCGGCGAACTTTCGCCAAGGCCTTAGATAAAAGATCGGCCGCGGCTTCATAGTTGCCACAGTAGCCTTCGAGAGTACCCAAGAGCTCCTGGTAACGAGCCACTTCGAGAGGGTCATTAGGCGCGCAGTTTTCGAGCTCGTCAAAAGCCAGGGCAAACGATTTCCTCGCGCTGTCAGGATTACCCAAGATGCGTAGAAAGTTTCCCCGTTCCATCAATGCACGTGAACGAAAGACGGACACGAGCCGCGAAGAGTCGGTTTGGGTCCAGGTGAGCACATCTTCAACTATACGCAGGCCTTGATTGGGCTTATTGAGACGAATAGAATATGCCTTCTCGACCAGGCGCTGCAGGAATGCAACCCGCCTCAAATCGGACGAGTTGCCTAGCATCATAGACACCTGGGGGCTGGTAGGATTGTCTTCAAGAAAAGCGTCCGCGAATTGAAGCTCTGCTTCAAATCTCGCAGCGACCTCGTGGAGCCGCTCCAAAAACGATTCAGGATACTCTTCGAGGCTTCCTTCACCGCTTTCTTGCTCACGCGGGGGATCTCCGGCGTTTGAGGAAACTCGCTCATCGCGGTCTCGGCCGCTCGCGGACCTTCGCCTCAGCGAGGCCAGGTGTCTCGAGTTCGGTGGCAGCCTCTACCAGCCGAAGGAGCAAATGCGATGGTTGTGCCGGAGAGGAGCGGTCCATGGACCCGGTGCGCTCGGTGGTGGCGACTGGCCGGCTCTGGGCGAGCAATTCCCAGGCTTCTTGCTTGAGGCTTTCCGGGCCCGAAAGCCCCCTCTCGCCAGAATCCGAGGCGAATTCATGGAGCTCACGCAGCAGGACCGAGCATCGGACACAGTGGGACAGGTGTTCCTGAAGCTCTTCGCGTTCCGCCGCGGTCATCCTTCCTTCGTAGTAAGCGGTCAGGCGCTCTAGCTCGACGTGCTGACCCGCCGCCCCGACCTCCTCTCCGAGGTGATCTGGGTGCGAGGCGAGGCGTTCCGGGCCCGTAAGGCCTCTCTCGCCAGAATCCGATGCGAATTCATCGAGCATGAACTCGCTCAGCAGGGCCCCGCATTGCCCGCAACGGAACAGGTGTTCCTTCACCTCCTTGCGCTCCGCCTCGGTCAACCTTGCTTTGTCAAGAAAATCGATCAGGCGCTCCAACTCGACGTGCTGCCCCACTGCCCCGGTATCCTTATCGGGGTGATCTCGATGCAAGGCATTTAGACCCGTGCGATTCTTGCCCACAGCTCCGTCCTCATAGATCGAAATTGGCCAAGTGATCCTTGAGCTCGATCCGCAGACACTTGCGAGCCTTGAACAACTGAACCCTGACCGTCGCGGAGGAGATCTGGAGGATTTTGCCGATCTCATCGTAGTCGAGGTCCTGGAATACGCGCAGGCGCACGCAGTGTCGCATCTGGGCCGGCAGGCGGTCGACGGCCTGGCGCAGGAGCTTCGTCATCTCCTTGCCGAGCAGTTGCCGTAGGGGAGCTGGCGTCTGGGAGATCCCGCCCGCCGCTTCGGACAGCGAATCCGCGACGTCCTCGATCTCCACGGCCACGGCCTCTCCCGAACGTTTGGTGGCATTGTCGTGGCGCACCGCGTTGCTCGCCGTATTGGCCGCGATCCGAAAGATCCAGCTCTTCCATCGCGACTCCTCCCGGAAGCCGGAGAGACCGCGGTCGACCTTCAAGAACGTCTCCTGAATCAGATCCTGGCACTCTTCCGGTTTGAAACCGCGGCACGTGAAGAAACGGAACAACGGCCAGTAGAAGCGATGGAAGAGGAGCCGGAAGCTCTCCTCAGGGTCAGCCTCGCTCTCCAGCCGTTGGAAGAGCTCAACCAGCTTGCCGGTTTCCCTCATATAGCCTTCCGGTCGATCCAGTCGACCATACCATTGTAAACAAAAACCGGCTGCGCCACAACCCCGCGGTAAACGAGTGCCGACGGCTCAGTGTCTTTATAGGGTGAACGGAAGCCCGCCGCCAAGGGCAGAGGCCGGCGATGAGCGGTACTGGACAACCGCGCGAAAGGAGGACTTTGTGAAAACGATTCGTCGAATTTTCCTGCTGCTCACCTTCTTGCTGTTGTACTCGCCGGCTTCAAGAGCGGCCAATTTTCAGACGCTGTTTCCACGGCCCCCCGCTTTGACGGGTAACGCTTACCGGCTACCCGAGAAAACCGAAATCGGCCGTATCGTAATCAAGTTTCAGGAGGGCACGCACGTACGTCTGCGAAATCAGAGATTGATCATGTTGGAGCGGAACGACCGAGAGCGCCCAGCGATGGCGTCCCGGTGGAGCGCCGTCCAACGGCGGCGCAACAGCTTTTGAAAAGGAGACCCCATGCATTTCCGATCGATTCTGCAGTTCTCGTTTGCCGCGCTGCTGCTGGCGCTCTTCGCCACCGACGCGCAGGCGCAGTGCAACCATGATCCGAACGTCCAGGTGGGCGGCATCTGGGAGTGCCAGGACCACACGTCGCTATATGGCGGCGGGTACCCATACTCCGAGGACTTCGTCCACAACGTCGACGTGTACTACGCTGGCGGCGCGGTCGCGCTGACACAGGGCTGCCAGTACCGCCACTACGTCAACGTGCGCATCACCCAGGCCTCCAACCTGGCCATCAAGAGCGTCGTCCTGGTGAACACGCCGACCTCCGCCCCGGCCGGCTCGCGGTTCCAGCTCCGCTACCGGATCGACACGATCTCCACCGACGGCAGCGGCAACAAGTACGTCTCGGCCACGACGCTGCGCGGCGACTATATGCGCACGCTGACCGGCGTCTATCCGCAGACGGAGACGATCAACGCCATCTATCCCAACCTGCCGGCCGGCGAATACAACGTGAAACTTGAGTCGGTCCTGTGGGACGGCAGCTTTACGCAGCAGCTCCGGATCGACTACGCCTTCACCACGATCAACGGCTTCCCGGCGAGCAGCTATCCCGCCGGCACGACCGCCACGGCGGCGGCCCAGACGGTCAACGGAACGTGGGCGCCGGTGACCAGCACGCTCTCCTTCACCACGAGTGTCGCGGCCCGCCTCTTCCTCTACGGCTACGTGAACGTGACGTCGGGCACACCGGGCCAGAAGCTTTCGTTCGGCTTCTCGCTCGACGGCGCCAACTCGGTGCGCACGATCGACGTCGGCGTGCCGTCGTACTTCCCGCAGGGCGTCAATCTCTTCGATCACATCCGCCAGCAGGGCGTGTACGTCGACGTCCCGGCCGGCTCGCATTCGGTCGTGCTGTGGAGCGTGAACCGCGACGGCGGCTCGACCGTGCTGGAGAACCGGCAGGTCGAGTACATCGTCGTTCCGTCGCGCAGCGATACGCCGATGGCAGACGCCGATGCCGCCGGCCCGACGCGCATCTCGATGGCGGGCGACACCGCGCAGCCGAAGGAGGTCAGCAACCTCTTGGACGGCGACAGCACGAACGGTCCGGACTGTGGCCGCTGGACGCAGTTGGCGCAGGTCACCTATCCGGCCAACAGCTCGGCGCAGAACATCCTCGGCGAGGTCTACATCGAGATCCCGGCGCCGACCGACAGTGAGATCGTCAACGGCACCGCTCCCGATCCGGGGAGCGTGCCGGAGTACCAGATCGCCGTCGAGTCGCGCTACGGCGATCCGAACACCCCGACCGCGGCGGCGGAGTTCGGCGACGTCGCCTTCAGCGTCCCGACCGAGAATCGCACCGTCTCCGGCATCACGCGGCGCGTGGCGAAGCGGACAGAGTACGCGATGGCCTATTCGCCGCTCTTGTGGGGCACCGGCTTGCAGAACACGCTCTACCTCTGGGTGCGCAAGATCACCTGCGGCGCCAGCTCGGGCGAGATCAACGTTGGCAAGCGGTACATCTCCGTCACGGCGCAGCCGTCGGACGGCGTGACCACCTGCTCGTACGATTGATCGAATCGCCGTCGAATCCGCGGCGCGTGTCCCGCAGGCACGCGCCGCCAGAACTGGAACTGGAACTGGGTGCCACGTCCTTGGATAAGATCGTCTTCTCCCAAACCGCTCCGACCCTCCGCCGACTCCCCTTTTTCGGCTTGTCAAGACATCCAGAGACAGCTTCGACGAGGCGCGAGGGCGTTCTGAGACGTCGAGATCCCGCATCGGAGTAACGAAAACGTCGTCAAATCGGCCTTCCGGACACACCTCTCCTTCACGGATGCTCAGGACAACCAGGAACTTCTACTGCGCCGGCGACTAGCCCGGCCGGCTACCCGCCGACGAACGGCAACGCCGGCGGGAAGCTCCCTAGCGGGA
The DNA here is from genome assembly GCA_963792575.1 of uncultured Acidobacteriota bacterium. Taxonomy (GTDB): domain Bacteria; phylum Acidobacteriota; class Thermoanaerobaculia; order Multivoradales; family UBA5704; genus DATARR01. The sequence goes on along the minus strand of CAWBWZ010000015.1, from coordinate 51,556 downwards.
AGTGCGGATCGGGGTCACCTCTCTGCAACTTCTCGGCGGCGGTGCGGTAGGCGGCCACGAACCAGGAGAAGCCCTCGTAGAGGTAGTGGCGGACGACCTGGCTGACCGCGTGGAAGAGTGGGGCCGGTGACTTCTTGAGCCGCTTGGGACGGCTTGTGGAATCCTGGGCCAGGATCGCCGCGACGCCGAGCGGTTCGACTCCCGTTCGCCTGCGTGCGGCGGCGGCGTCTTCCTCGATCTCCGAGGCCATGTTCGCGACGCACTCCCGATAGGCCTCCGGGGAGAGGTGCTTCCAGCAGGGGAGCGGTGAGAGCGTCACGATTTCGGTGGTGGCGTGTTTGAGCGGGTCGGCGTCCTTCCCCTGGCGGCGGGCGAGGTACTCCTGGGTGCGGTCGTACCAGTGGCCGGAGAGCGGCTCACCGTCCACGATCTGGTGGACGCAGTGGAGCCCCGGCCACTCCCGGAGGTGGGCCACCAGATTCTCTTTGACGCCGTGTCCCAGGACGTACCGGAGCCTCGCGACTTGCGCTTCCTCTTCGTTACTGATCGGGATCGCCTGATAGCGCCGCTCCCAGATCTTCCCTGTCCAGCCGGTGAGCCTGGCCACCTCCCTCGCCAGGTTCGAGTTGAAGTAGCCGACGAAACGCGCTCCCTGCATGGCCATTTTGCGGCCTCGTCCTCCGGGGCCGGATTCCTCCTCCCAAGTGGTACCCGGAGCATCCTGAGACTCTCGGCGATCACCTGCGGAAGGTCCACATTGACCGTGGGCTCTGGCAGGAGCACGTGGCAGCGGAGCTTGGCGTCTCGGTCTCGACGATCTGCAACTGGGAGGGCAACCATACGAGCGTGGCGACTCGCTTCCTTCCCCAGGTGGTGGCCTTCCTCGGGTACGACCCGCGGCAGGAGACCGGGCAGCTCGGGGACCGGATTCGGATGCAGCGCGAGCGGCAGGGCCTCTCGCAGACGGCCCTGGCCGAACAGCTCGGCCTCAATACCTCGATCGTGGTGGCCTGGGAGCGTGGCCGGGTGCGCAAGCTCTTCCCGAAGGTCCGGCGGCGGTTTGAGGAGTTCCTTGCTGCTGAAGGTTGAAGAGGAGCCTCTGTTCCTTTGAACGCAACGAGCCACCCCCCTGGAGGTGGCTTTTTCTTGAAGTGGTCTACTAGATGAAGTTGGAGCGCCGCCGAAGCCTTACTCCAAGAAGAACTGGATGGGCTTGCCGTAGAGGTCTGCCAACTCCTGTAGCTCCAGCGGGTCAATCCGTCGCTCACCTGTCTCGATCTTCGAGACGTAGGCATCCATTAACGCTCGGCTTCATCACTGCAAGCTACCCTCGCACCAGCTCCAGAAGCGGCGATCGTTCCTGTAATTCCTCTGTCCACCGCTCTACCTCGGTGCTCCGAAGGTCGCGGTAGGTTTCCGCCGCTGAGTCGGTTGGCACCTATTTGGGATGCCTCGGAAAAGCTCAGAGCGGGAGACCGCGGCGCGGCGTTTCCGGCCGGAAGCTTTCCTCCCGCCTTGCCGTTCGTGGGCGGATAGGTTCGCGTCAGGCCGCTCGACCTACAGCTTTTGGAGTGGACTCTCGACGAGGGCGTGGCGAAAGTGTGCCCCGAAGGCCGGTAGAGATCAGAGAGTATCTCCAGAATAGACTGCGCGGAACCTTCAGGGCGCCCACGACGAGGTAATTTGCGACTTCAAGAGCCCCCAAGATGCCTATCAACGCTGTGGCGACGGCGCGAAGAGCTTCCGTTCGGCGACTTCGTGGTTACACTTTGCTCAGACGGCTGATGATCCTCTAGAAGGCTCCTCCCTTCTGGCGAGCCACAATAGGCTCGTCGGGAGACCAATCCCTGAAAGGAGGAGCAGATGAGACTGTACTGCGGAGTTGACTTGCATTCAACCAACAGCTATCTCGCCGTCCTGGACGAGCAACTGGAAACGGTTCTCGGCCGCCGGGTCCCCAACCGTCTGGACGCAGTCTTGGGAGCCTTGGAGCCCTTGCGAGAGCAGATCCAGGGCATCGCCGTAGAGTCCACCTTCAACTGGTACTGGTTGGTGGATGGACTCATGGAGGCCGGCTACCGGGTCCAGTTGGTCAACACGTCTGCAGTTCGTCAGTACGAGGGTCTGAAGTACGTCGACGACCGCCATGACGCACGCTGGCTGGCTCGCCTGCTCCACCTGGGCATTCTACCGACGGGCTATATCTATCCCAAGCCAGAGCGAGCCCTGCGCGACTTATTACGCCGCCGAGCCTTCTTGGTCCGGCAGAGGACGGCCAGTTTGTTGAGCATCAAGAATCTCTTCTCGCGCAACACCGGAATTCAAGTACCGGCCAACGAACTCAAGCGGCTGACCTCTGAGCAGGTGGTCGAGCAATTCTCGGACCCGCACCTCGCCTTGGCCATCACGAGCAGCCTGGCCGTTGCCCGCGTCATCAAAGAGGAAATTGCGGGGATCGAGAAAGTCGTTCTGAAAGAGGCTAAGCTGCGGCCGGAGTTCCAGTTGCTCGAGAGCATTCCGGGAATCGGTCAGACCTTGGCCCTGACGATCATGTACGAGGCCGGTTCGATAGCACGCTTCGCGGATGCCGGACATTTTTGTTCCTACTGTCGCTGCGTGCCCAGCCAATACCTCAGCAACGGAAGGGTCAAGGGTTCCGGCAATGTCCGTAATGGCAATCCCTACCTGTCCTGGGCCTTCACCGAGGCGGCGCACTTCGCCATCCGTTTCGAGCCCTTGGCCAAGCGCTTCTACGAGCGCAAAAAGGCCAGAACCAATGAGCTGGTTGCCTTGCGGACGATCTCGCACAAGCTCGCTCGCGCTTCATTCCATATTTTGCAGGATCGGGTGCCGTTCCGGCCTGAGCGAGCTTTCGGTTGATTTCCAGGTGGGAGGCAGGGAGCCTGCAATAGGTGCTGGGATCAAACCCTTCTCGACTGATTGGCCCTTGCCTCTCACCGTTTGAGCTCTTTGTTGGGATGCGCCCAGGTCGTGAGCCCTCAGGTGCTGGCACCCTCCAATTGAGGGTAGCCTTTCGACTGTCCGTCATGCTTGGACGCGACCTGGAACCGAAGATTTTCTGGGGGCACGACAAGAGTGCCAGGGGCGGGGAGAAGCCGTCACCGGCTTCTCCCCGCCTTGATCCCGATGGGTGGCTGGTGCGGATCCCCGCACCCAAAGAACTGAGACTACGGGCGCGCAAACCGCTAGAGGAGCTCGTCTTGCACCTTCGAGCCGTTCCGCGGAAGCCAACACTCCCGGGAGGGAGAGGTGTGGGTCGTTGACAAGAGCCTTCTAATGGGTGGCACCTATTTGGGCTGGTGTCCCTCGCGCGTCAATACCTAAGCAAATCTTCTCTCGCACACTCTCCTTGACGACCAGTCGGGCCGGCCGCCTCCTCACGCATTAGGGATCGATCTCGACGTCGATGAATCCCTGGGCACCGAGCATGCGTTCAAGATCGGTGCGCAGAGGCTGGGCCTTGCCGAACGACTCCTCTTCGAACTCCGCGAAATGCGGCACATCGGAGGTCTTGAGATTCGCCTGCAGGAAGGCCGTGGCGTAGTTCCTCGTGTCGGAAGCCCGCTTGCCGATTTCCGCCAGAAGGCCCGTGTTCGGGATGGTCGGATAGTTGCCCCGCTGCGTCGAAACGACCGCCTTGGGCTCGACTTGCGAACCCACGGGAAGGATGGCATTGAGAATGTCCAGAGGCTCACCCGGCGTGGCCGCGGCGGTTCCCCACGGCGTGGCATTGACGCTGCCGTGATGCCCGATCTTGTAAAATGCCAGCGCTCCGTCGATCGCCGCCTTCCGCAGGTTCCACATCACATTCCAGGAACAGTTCCCCTTCTTGCCTTTCTTGAAACCTGCATCCCATTCGGCATCCCCCACGAAGAGCAGCCGCTTACCCTGCCATTCGAGCAACAGGACCACGCTGGTGTTATTGCACACTTTGCCGTCGAGATCGGCGAAGGCGAGCGCCGTGGACAGCATGCGCGAGCGCAGCTTGCGGAAGTCCGCGGGATCGAGATTGCCGGGGATTGCGATCGCGCCCGCGGCCGGCACCGCCGACGGCACCGGGGGTAGGCTCGCGTCGATGAATCCCAGCGCGTGGCGGAGCGACGGATCGCCCACATCGCCCAGGTAGTAGAAGTCGATGTCCTGCTCGGGGCCGAGCACGCGGAGGCTGGCTCCCTGGAGCGGCAAGGCCAATTCATGAGTTGAATCCGCGTGAACATACGTCGGCTCGATTCCGCTCGCCTGGGGCAACGTCTCGCGAAGCGTCTTCATCGCGTCTTCGTTGAGCGCCAAGGCGTTCGCGAGTTGTGTCAGCTCCGGACCCAACGCCACGTTCAGTCGGAGCGCCTCCGCCATCGCGCCGGCGGCGAAGGTGTGAAGCTTCTGCGCCTTCTTCGCTTCGGGATGCTTGGGATTCATCGCGGCGTTCATCCAGATAGCGCCGAAGGAAAAGTCATTCCACAGCTTCATGCCGAAGCCCGTCATGTGATCCTTGTGCTCGTGAGTGACGACCAGAAGATCGATGCGGCGCTTGTTGTCGATGAGCGGCAGCATCGGCTTGAGCTTCGCGATCGCCGCCGCCAGAAGACTGGTGCTGCTCAAGGTGCCGCAATCGATGAGGATGTGGAAATCGCGGCCGTCGGTGTGCCCATTCGGGATGCGGCAATAAATGCAGTCGCCGAGGCCCACATCGAACAGCCGAATTAGAAGCTTATCTGCCATTGCCGGCCTCCCGTCTTGTCCTGTTCGATATCGCCCCGGATCGAAAAATGCGGCGCGAGCTGAAAACGGATCGCGCCGTCAACCCGCTGGAACCCGAACGGGGGCGAGGCGCTCTCGAGCAGGCCCAACTCGCCACCGATCGTCTCGCCGATCGTGCCTGAAGCGATGCGCGCTGCGATCGTGTCGAGCAGATCTGCTCGCCGCTGCGCCCCCGCCGCCTGTTCCGCCACCGCAGCCTTGTTCGTGCCTACGCTCGCGCTGCCGGGTTTGCGGGACCAGTGGATCTGGTTGCCGTTCTGATCGAGGACCATGGTGGCGCCGCAGAGCATCGTAGTCCGCTCACCGGTGAAACGGCCAAACCGTTTACCCTCCAGCAGCACATCCTCCCGCCAGATGTATTGCACAACGATCTGATCGGGTAACGCGCGCCCCTCGCGCGTCAGCTTCTTGGCGCGGATGATCTCGGTGACGATGAGATCGGCGTTGAGGGGTATCAGGAGCTTGGCCCGATTGTCGTCGAGGAAACGATAGGCGCCACCGCGCGAGGCCGCGATGCTGTCGATGGAGTGGAACACGTCCAGCGAAGGGCGATTGAAGAGGGGCGATGGCGCATTGAGGTCGGCGAGATCGGCTTCTGTCAGAATGCCGCGCTTGGTGAAGATGTCGAGCATCATCGCGCGATAGCCCCGGGGGTCGGTCGGGTTGGCCACCAGTTCGGACCGAAGAACGGCCAACGCGTAGTCGCGGAAAGTGGCGGCGCACGGCGGCAACAAGTCGAGTGGCTGGATGGCGATCATCTGCATGAGGGGGACCGTTTCGGCGAGCGCTCTCCGGTCGCTCGGCTTCCATTTGGGATCTTCCTCGGCGTGCTCCAGATCTGTGGCGCGGAGATCAGCGAACAGCCCTTTGAGAATGTCGAACATGGTGCCGGTGAGCACCTCGGAGAGCGCGTGCGGCTCGACCGTGCCCGCCAGTTTTTCCATCGTCTCGCTGTTCGTCGCGCTCCGCAGATAGGGGGCGCCCGTGACCGCCTCGCCAAACTGTTGCGCCAGTCCGGACAGCAAGCCGTCGGTATCCAGGTTGCCGTTGCTCTCCACGAGCACGCGCGCCCGGAAGCCATTGTTTTGAAACGCCATCAGGATGGCGGTCAGGTCGCCCAGGAACTCATGAAATGCGGCCGTCTCCGCACTCACTGACTCATAAAAGTATGGCCGCAAACCGTCGAGCACCGCATGGCCGAATTCGTGATTGACGATGTCCGATGAGAGGCAGGTGTGAATGCGTCCCTTGTCGGCGTCGTCGAACCAATAGAACTGGAGTGACTTGCTCTCCCGATCGTAGTAGGCATTCTGGCCATAGCCGGCGTGCGGTACGACGATCAGCCGGTTGCCCTCGAACGCCCAACTGACTCTCCGACCAAGCCCGAAGCCGCTCTCAAAAAAGTTGAGCGTGTTTTGTACGATGGCCCACACGCTGAGCTGGTGAAACTGGAGGAGTTCGATCGCCTTCCCGTCGAGCAGCGTGCCTTCAGGCGCACGATAACAAATCTCCTTGCGGTCCCAGACGGCCGGTGGCGTCAGCGTATTGCTGGTCGAGTCGTAGTCGACGACGGCAAAGCGCGCGCTGGTCGGGCCATTGCGGAGACCGGGCTCCCACGGTGTTGTGAAGTCCGGATCGATACCAACATCCTTGAATTGCTCAGCGACGCGGGGATCCTTGAAATAGACCTCCACGGGCATTCGCAGCCCCGTCTCCTTGAGCACGTCAAGACCCAGGTAGCCTCGGGCCGCATAGAGCTGAATCATCGTGTCGCGAGTAAGTTTTCGATGCGAGTTTTCGGTCGATGCGGTTTTGACTGATGTCTTGGCTTTCGTCGCACCCATGCCATTTGCTCCCTTCGAGCCGATGTGGTCCTCCGAAAATGCGGGGATTAATGCTCGGCATCCATTGACGCTCCTGACGCTCCGCAACAAACAGGATGACGTTTCGGCGTTCTCTCCTGCGTGCGCCGGAGTGCAAGACGCCTGTCGCTGTCGATTCCGTGCCAGCCTCTATGAGTGACTCCAACTCGTTCCGGCCATGGGCTTCCATATTGACATCCACCTCTCGGCCTAGTCGAAGATGAAAGCATGGCTATTAAGTAATGATCGCCGGATTTCTCAGCTTTCCTTAAGATTAGGGGAGGCCAGCGCTGCGGTCAAGGGACGGCTCCTGTCCGTAATGCAACCTTCTTGCTCCTCTGCGAGGTGCCAGGCATTTCGCGTCCCTCCGGGCTGAAGCCTTCTACCCCGGCTCGCCGGCTGACGTAGAATGGCGCCTCAACCGTGAAAGGAGCCTGCTTTGAAGAAGAGTCCGCGGAAGTTGAATCTGTCCCGGGAAACCCTGCGCGCTCTGGAGACTCCGATCCTCGACACCGTCGGTGGAGGAGCCGGCCCCAAGACGACCACCGTCCAGACCGGCGGCACCAGTTGCGAGTGCACGTTCTCGTGCCCGAATCTCTGCCCCTCGCTGTATACAACCTGCTAAAGGCTGAGCCCGACGTCCCGGGGCGGCGACTGATCGAACGTCAGCGCCGCCGCGGAGACGTTCCGCGGTCCCCGTGGCCTTCCGAGGGTGTCGTATAGGACCTGGAACGTCTCTACACCCTTCGCCGGAGGGTTGGACGCGGTTCGGGCCGATCAAGGTAGGAGCCAGAGGGAACGGCCCCGCTTCCGTTCCCCCTGGCAGGTCCATCGATTGTCAAAGAGCTCGGGCCGTTCCTCGAGGACGGCGACGGAGCGCGGTCTCGACGCCGCGTGCTACGGCGGAGTCCGGCGATCCGTAGAGCGCCCCCAGGCCCTTCGCCGGGCTGCTGAGCACCTCTTCTGGAAGCCTCTGGACAGATCAGCTTGATGTGAATAGTATCGCCTGCATGTATGATGTCGTCAAGGCCTCCCGGCGGAGGGGCGGGAGTGTTCAGCGCTTCGGAAGGTCCGCTTCGTGGCGGATTCCCTTGCGCTGAAACGTTGTTCTTCCGAGGGAATGGATTGGAGTGAATGGGGAATGGCTTGTTCCCCGCCGCTGGCGGGGGATTCCCCAGAGGGAATTAGCCGTTGATGTGAATGTGCATGAAGTGAAGAGGCCTTAGCGATTCATTCCCTGGATCTCGAACGACGTTCCCCACGAGGAATGGCTTGTTCCGGGGGCGCCGTGAAACGTGAGGGGCGGGGAACGGGGCTAAGCTCGGACTTCGTGCCTGATTCCCCAGAGAGGACGGGTCCGCGGCTCCGGGGAATGGGCCGCGAGTTGGAGTGGAGGCCGCTCAATGGGCGGGGAATGCCTCTCGCGGAGTTGGGGATGAGGCGCGCCGAGCAGGGAATGCCTCGCAAGGCGTAGGGAATGAGGCTCGCGGAGCGCTTTTGACGAGCAGAACGCTCTTTGACAACTGAATCGAAAGAAAACCCGGGCGGTTTGACGGGGCTCCCGCGTCTGGACGCGGAGAGCCCCGTCTTTTTTCTACAGCTTTTGCTCTCGCTGGTGCGGGGAACGGCTTACTTGGCCGGCTCGAACTTCAGCGAGACGCCGTTCATGCAGTAGCGCAGGCCGGTTGGCTTCGGGCCGTCCTCGAAGACGTGGCCGAGGTGGCCGTCGCAACGGGCGCAATGGACCTCGGTGCGGGTCTGGAAGAAGCTGCGGTCGACCGTGGTGCCGATGTGGGAGGGATCGATCGGCGCCCAGAAGCTCGGCCAGCCGGTGCCGGAGTCGAACTTCTGGTCGGCGCTGAAGAGCGTCAGCCCGCAGGCGGCGCAGACGAAGACGCCCTTCTGATGGATGTCGTTCAGCGGGCTGGTGAAGGCCCTTTCGGTGCCGTGCTTGCGCAGCACGTTGAACTGCTCGGGGGTGAGGACCTTCTTCCACTCGTCTTCGGTCTTGACGACTTTTTCGATCACGGCGTTGGATCCTTTCTTCTCAGCCTTGGGCGCCGGCGCCACGGCCGCGACGAGCGCGAGGGCGCCGGACAGCGCGAGGGCAATCAGTGTCACTGCGAATTTCATCGGTGGGTTCCCCTTCGTTTGGTGGCCGGATTCCCGGCCTCCACCCCGTAGAACAGGCTAGATGTCGATCCCGTTCCCGCGGAGGAAGGCGAGGAATTCCTCTTCGTTCATGGTCTGGACCCCCAGCTTCCGCGCGTCCTCGGCCTTGGAGCCGGCGTCTTCGCCGATCACCACGACAGTGGTCGACTTGCTGACGGAGCCGGTGACGCGGCCGCCCAGGGATTCTACGTAGCCTTGAGCGTCGCGGCGGGCGAGGTGGGTCAGGCCGCCGGTGAAGACCCACTTCTGCTTCGCTAGAGGCTTTACGCGCGCCGCCGCCTCTTCGGACGGCTCGCGGGGCGCCGGCTCGGTCTCGACGAGGTTGAGCTTGACGGTCAGCTCGTCGAGGACGGCGGCGTTCTTCGGCTCGCCGAAGAAGTCGAGGATCTGCTCGGACATCCGCGGCCCGACGCCGGGGACCTCCTGGAGCGCCGTCTCGTCGGCCGCGCGCAGCCGGGCGAAGGTGCCGAAGTGCCGGGCGAGGTCGCGGGCCACGGCGACGCCGACCTCGGGGATCCCCAGTCCATAGAGGAAGCGGGGGAGCTCGGCGGCCGCGGCGGCCTTCTTCAGGGCGTCCGACCAGCTTGCTGGCCGACTTCTGGGCGAACCCCTCGAGATGGAGGAGCTGCTCGGCGCGGATCTCGAAGAGGTCGGGGAGCTGGCGGACCAGCCCCTCGGCGACGAACAGCTTGGCGGTCTCGTCTCCCAGCCCCTCGATGTCCAGGGCGTCGCGGGAGGCGAAGTGGACGATGCGGCCGGCGAGCTGGGCCGGGCACTCGAAGCTGTTGGGGCAGACGGTGAAGGGGCCGCGCTCGATCAGCGCCGTGCCGCAGGAGGGGCAGGCATCGGGCATCCGCCACTCGGGGGCGCGCTCGTGACCGGGCTCCTCGATCCGCTCGATCACCTGCGGGATGACGTCGCCGGCCCGCTGGACGCGCACGCGGTCCCCCTCGCGGACGTCCTTGCGCGCCACCTCCTCGCGGTTGTGCAGGGTGGCGCGGGCCACGGTCACGCCGCCGATCTCGACCGGCAGCATGATCGCGACGGGGGTGACGACGCCGGTCCGCCCGACCGAGGGGAGGATCGAGAGGATGCGGGTGATCTCCTTGCGCGGCGGGAACTTGTAGGCGAAGGCCCAGCGCGGATGGCGCGAGGTCCAGCCCAGGGTGTCGCGGTCGGCGAGGTCGTTGAGCTTGATCACCACGCCGTCGATCTCGTAGCCGAGGTCGTCGCGCTCGGCCTCGAAGCCGGCGTGGTAGGCGAGGATCTCGTCGACGGTCGACCCCCGGGTCACCCGCTCGTTGACCCTGAGCCCCCAGGCGCGCAGGGCCGTCAGCACGTCCCACTGGGTCTCCAGCCCCGAGACCCCCTCGGAGGCGAGGATGTCGTAGGCGTAGAGGTGGAGACGGCGGGAGGCGGTGAGCTGCGGGTCGAGCTGGCGCACGGAGCCGGCGGCGGAGTTGCGCGGGCTGGCGAAGGGCTCCTTGCCCTCGGCGATCAGCCGTTCGTTCAAGCGGTCGAAGTCCCTGGCGAACATGATGATCTCGCCGCGGATGGCGAGGAACGGCGGCACCGGGCGCTCGCTGTCGCGCAGCTTCAGGGGGACGCTGGTGATGGTGCGGACGTTGGCGGTGATCCCCTCCCCCTTGCGCCCGTCGCCGCGGGTGGCCGCCTGGAGGAGGACGCCGTCGCGGTAGACCAGCTCGACGGAGAGGCCGTCGAGCTTGGGCTCGAGCACGTACTCGACGGCGACGTCCGGCCCCAGCCCCTTGCGCAGGCGCTCGTCGAAGCGGCGCAGGGCGGCCTCGTCCTGGCTGGAGTCGAGCGACAGCATGGGCGCCGCGTGCTCGACGGTGGGGAAGCCGTCGACCGGCGTGCCGGCGACGCGCTGGGTGGGGGAGTCCTCGGCGATGAGGTCGGGGTGCTCCTTCTCCAGCTCCTCCAGCTCCTGGAAGAGGCGGTCGAACTCGGTCGTCGGAGATCGCGGGGCGATCCTCGACGTAATAGAGGTACTCGTGATGGCGGATCTCGGAGCGCAATTTCGCGATCCGTTCGGTGGCCTGTTCGGTGGCCTTTTTGGGGGTCATCGGCGGGGTTTCTTCCTCGAAACGTTCAAGGGGGAAACTCTAGCATGGGCCCTCATCACCCCGGCCCTCTTCTCCCGTCCCCTCCCGCCCTCCCGCACCGGGAGAAGAGGGGGGCCCTGCGGCGGGAATTTGAATGATCACGACCTGTCTATCTTTTTGTCTTTCTCCCTCCTTTCCCGGTGAGGGAGGGCGGGAGGGGGCGGGAGAGGAGGGCCGGGGTGGTGAGGGCCCGGGCGGGGGCCCGCCTTTGTTGCTATCGTTGCCCCATGGCCACCCTCTGGACCCGCGCCGGGCTGACCTGGAAGGAGCTCGGGTGGCGGCTCTGGCGGCAGATCTATGAGGACGAGCTGCTCGGGCGGTGCGCGGAGCTGGCGTATTTCTTCCTGTTCTCGATCTTCCCGCTGCTGCTGTTCCTCACCACGCTGCTGGGCTATCTCGCGGAGACCAACCCGAAGCTGGGGTGGGATCTGTTCGTCTATGTGGCCCGGGTCTCCCCCAGCCGCGACGTGACGGAGCTGCTCAACCACACGCTGACCGAGATCCGCGCCGCCCGCACGGGGACCAAGCTCTACCTGTCGCTGGCGGCGGCCGTCTGGGTGGCCTCGAACGGCATGATCGCGGTCTCGCGCACGCTCAACACGGCGTGCGGGCTCAAGGAGACCCGCCCCTGGTGGCGGCGGCGGCTGGTGGCGATCGCGCTGACGCTCACCTTCGCGGTGCTGATCGTCTGCGCCCTGTTCCTGATCTTCTATGGCGGCGCGGTCGGCGAGACGCTGGCGCGGCGCCTGGGGGTCGGCTTCCTGTTCGCGGCGGTCTGGCACTTCTTCCTGCGCTGGCTGCTGATCCTGGTGTTCGTGGTGCTCTCCTTCGAGATGGTCTACAACTACGCCCCGAACCTCGGCGACGTCCAGGGGCGCCACTGGGGGAGCCCGGGGGCGGTCACCGGCGTCGCCCTCTGGCTCCTCGCCTCGTTCGGCCTGCGGATCTATCTCGCCTACTTCCGTTCCTACACCACGGCCTACGGCTCGCTCGGCGCGGTGATCCTGCTGCTCATCTGGTTCTACCTGACCGCCTTCGCCATCCTGATGGGGGGCGAGGTCAACTCGGAGATCGAGCGCGAGCTCGCCCTGCAGCAGGGGGAGAAGCGACCCCGGATCACCCGCCGCCGCCGGCTGCTGAACCGGATCCGGCGGCGCAACCGGGCCGGGCGGTAGGGGTTCGCTCCGCATTGTCCCGCCAGAGCCTCAGCTCGCACCCTTATTCGATAGTGAGCAGTTTCGTAAGGCTTGCGAATTCCGCAGGCTCTCTATCGAAAAAAGGAGAGTGGCGTATGAGCTTGAAGAGAACACTGTTGGCAGTTGCCGCCCTGGCGCTGATCGTCGCCGGGCCCGCCCTGGCGCAGCCGGTCGTGAACGCGGGGGACACCGGCCTCGCGACGACGGGCGGCGGCACGACGACCCTCGACCTGGCGCAATATCCCATCCAGCAGATCTTCGGGGCGGGAGTGAACGGCGACCCCGTGGTCAGCCTGGTGGGCGAGTCGCTCGGCGCGGGCTCGGCCCTGGCCGGCATCGACACCGTCGTCAACCTTCCCAGCAACGTCGTGATCAGCGGGGGCACCGGCTCCGGAGTGCTCAGGCTGGTGGCCCTGCGCCTGGTGAGCGAGGCGCCGGTGAGCATCGGCAGCGGCTCGTATGACCTGCGGCTCTTCATCTCCGAGTTCAGCAGCAGCGTCGCGCCCGGCACGGTGACGTTCAACTTCGCCAACGGCGACGGCGGCACGTTCAACTCCACGTTCTGGGTGCGGCCCCGGCTCGTCTTCACCAACCGGAGCACCTCGGTCAGCACGGTGATCGACTGCGGCGCGGTGACCTGCGGCAGCGGCAAGGACATCGAGATCCGGGCCGCCAACGTCCCGTTCGTCATCTCGGGCGGCCCGGGCAAGTTCCTGCCGTCCAGCAAGCAGATCAAGCTGCTGAGCGCCAACCTGCACGTCGACGGCGACGGCAACGGTGTGGCGGAGCTGACCACGCGGGGCTCGTCCAACTTCTTCGTCGGGGTGGCGGCGAGCACGGGGTTCCCGCTCTCGGGCTTCAACAAGTACGAGTTCCCGGTGGTGACCCGGCCGACCAGCCACTACCCGACCCTGCCGATCCCCGACGCCGTGGCCGTGGTGCGTCCGTTCCCGCGGGCTCAGACCCTGGCCAGCTTCCCCTGAGCGGAGGTTCCGCGTTCAGGCGCTTTCAGGAGGGGACCGGCGCCGCCGCCGTTCCCCTCGTTCCTCCCCACCGCCGCAGGATCTCCGGCAGCAGGCCCACCGTCGTCGCGTAGCTCACCAGCATCGCCGCCGCGAGGAGGAGCCCCAGGCTGGCGTTCGGCTTGATCGCGGAGACGGCGAGCACCGAGAAGCCGCAGGCGAGGACGACGGCGTTCCAGAGCACTCCCCGGCCGGCGGTGCGCAGGGTGGCGAGCACCGCCTCGTCGTGGGGGCGGCCGGCTCGCCGCTCGCGCCGGTAGGCGTGGACGTAGTGGAGGGCGAAGTCGACCCCGGCCCCCAGGGTGAGGGCGGCGAACATGCTGGTGGCGATGCCGAGCGGAACGCCGGCGTAGCCCAGGGCCGCGAAGAGGAGCAGGGTGGCGGCGAGCACCGGGGCCATGAGGACCGCCGTCCAGCGCGGGCCGCGGAAGGCGGCGAGCAGCATCAGCGCGATCGTCGCGGCCGTCCAGCCGACCGAGCTGAGCTGGTTGCCGACGATCGCTCCCACCACCGCGAGGCCCGCCGGCACGTCCCCCGAAAGGTGGGCCCGGGCGCCGCGGCGGGCGGCGAGGGCGGGCAGCCGCCGCTCGAGCCAGCCGCTCAGCTCGCGCCCCCGGGCGTAGTCGGCGCCGGGGACGAACAGGCGGACGCGGGCGGCGCTCTTGTCCGCGGTCAGGTACTGGCGCAGGCCGACCCGGATCGCCAGCACCTCGATCATCGCGCCGGCGCGCCTCACCTCCAGCGCCGGCAGCTCCGAGACCGGCGGCGGGTGCCCCTGGGCGCGGGCGCCCATCTCGAAGAACTGCAGGGGCCCCAGCCGGCCGCCCACGTGCGGCGCCGAGCGGACCAGGCGGTCGAAGTCCTCCAGCAGGGCGACCCCCCGCGGAGTCCAGAAGAAGCCCCGCTCCGGCCCCGCGAACACCACGTCGAAGCGGTAGCTCCCCCAGAACGAGCGGTTGAAGATCCGCTCGGCGGCGACCAGGGGGAGCGGGGATCGAAATTGTCGATCCAGGAGTCCTGCACCCGCAGCCGGAAGAGCCCGGGGATCGCGAGCAGCAGGAGCGCCGCGCCGGCCAGGGCGAAGGCGCGGGAGTGGCCGGAGAACCGCCGCTCCCAATCAAGCTCCCGATGCAGCCGCTCGGGGCTTTGGCGCTCGGGGCTTTGGCGTTCGGACCAGGGGGGGGGCAGCAGGGCGATCAGGGCGGGGACCAGGCTGAAGGTGAAAAGCATGGCGAGCAGCAGCCCCGAGCCGGCGAAGAGGCCGAGGTCGCGCAGCGGCGCCATGGCGCCGCCGAGGAAGGAGTAGGAGCCCGCCGCGGTGGTCAGCGAGGTGAGGATGAGAGGCGAGGCGATGTCGGCGAAGGAGCCCTCGGTCGCCCGCAGCAGGCGCTCGCGGGCGGGGACCTCTCGCGGGATGCCGGCCAGCCGGTGCTGAATCCGCTCGTGCAGGTGGATCTCGTCGGTCATCGACATCGCCATCAGCAGCACGGGGAGGATGGTGGTCACCAGGGTGACGGGCACCCCCGCCCAGCCCATCAGGCCGAGGGTCCAGAGCAGGGTCGCCAGCACCTGCGCCAGCGGGGCGATGACGCCGGCCGGGGTGCGCAGCGCGACCGCGAGCAGCAGGGCGAGGGCGGCGACCAGGAGCGGCACCAGGCGCGTGAGGTCGCGCAGCACGGTCTCGCCGAGCACCGCCTCGGCAGCCACCGGCCCGGTGATCCGCAGGTCGAAGGGGGAGGAGGCGCGGGAGGCCCGCCAGCTCTCCAGCTGGCGGATGACCTCGCGCCGGTCGGCCCTATCGGCGACCGGGATGTAGAAGGGCGCGGCGCGGCCGTCGCGGGAGAGGAAGAGGCCGTCCGCGGCCGGGATCCGGCGGATCCGCGCGAGCAGGGCGGCGAAGGCGGCGGGATCGCCGGGGATCTCGTCGAGCGGGGTGACGATCCGCAGCTCCCCCGGCGCCGGGGGCTCGATCAGGCCGGCGAGCGAGTGGACGCCGGACACGCTGACGCCGGGCAGCTTGCGCAGCTCGGAGCCGGTCCGCCGCAGGAAGCGGAACCCCGCCGGCGAGGCGACGGCCGGGCCGCCGGGCCGGGCGCTCACCAGCAGGATGATCTGGTCGGGCTCGAGGAAGGTCTGGCGGTCGCGCAGCGTCCGCTCGACCGTGGCGTCCCCCTGTGGATAGATCGCCGCGCCGTCGGTGCGGATCTCCAGCCGGAACAGGCCGGCCGCCGCCACGGCGGTGCCGAGGAGGAACACGAGTAGCGTCAGGACCGGCCGGCGCAGAGCGGCGCGTGAGAGCCAGAGCATCGGCGCTGATCCGTCCTGCTTGACCAGGGTCAGGCGTAGGGCTTGAGGGCTTCGCGCAGGGGGGCGGGGATGGGCGTGGGGACGGCGCGCTTCCCCTCGCGCCGCATGCAGGCGACCACCTGCTCGCCGCGGGCCACCAGCTCCTCGCCGCGCCAGTACTCAAAGCTGAGAGTGATGCGGTTCTGGACGACGCCCCCCAGGCGCATGCGCACGACGATCTCGTCGAAGGCCTCGAGCTCGGCCAGGTACTCGCAGGAGCAGCGGACGGTGGCGAGGGCGAGGTCGCGGGCGAGCTCTTCCAGGATCTCCGGGGCGTGGTCGTGCAGGAACATCTCGCGGCAGCGCCCCTGCCAGCGCAGGTGATTGACGTAGTAGACGTTGCCGACCAGGTTGGTGTCCTCGAACCCGACCAGATGGCGGTATTCGTAGGATTTCAATGCACGCTCTCGACGAGGACGGCGAGCGACGCGGGGCCCGCCAGCTCGCGCACCGGCGCCAGCAGGGTGCCGATGCGCAGCTCGCCCGAGCGCAGGAGGAGCCAGCCGTCGTCCGCGGCGCTTTCCAGGCCGCCGCCTTCGAGGACCAGCGGCGCGCCCTGGGGAGCCCCGGCCTTGACCAGGCTCTCGACCGCCGACCAGACGCGGGTCGCCGCGGCGCCGAACGCCTCGCCGCGCTCGCGGACGATCAGCTCGGCGAGCCGGGAGCGCTCGGGGCCGAGCAGGTCGCGCCAGACCTCCTCTGTCCGCTCGTCCACCGTCTGCAGATCGCAGCCGATCCGCCCCTCGCCGGTCACCGACAGCACTAGGCCGCCGGCATGGGAGCGCGAGACGCTGTTCCCCTCGCTGGTCTCCGGCCGGCCGTCCGGCCGGTGGCGGATCTCTCCGGAAGCGCCGCCGCTATCGAGGGCGACGCGGACGCGGGAGCCAGGGAGGATCTCCTGCAGCCGCCGCTCGACGTGCGGACCGAGCAGGGCGGCGGTCCAGGAGAGCGGCGGCACGATGCGGTCGACAGCGCGGAGCTTCAGCCCTTCCCAGCGCTCGCGCAGCTCGCCGCCGGTGGTGACGAGCTCGATGTCGTAGATGAACTCGTCGCCGTTGCGGCTCCGCTCGCGGGCGGCGAGGAGGAGGGGGGCGTCGTTGGCGAGCCCCCGGCTGACCACCCGCTCGACGCCGACCGGCAGCAGGGTCGAGTGGGGGATGCAGGCCTGGATGCCGTGGATGGCGGCGTCGCGCGCGCCGGGATCGCCCAGCACCAGGCGGTCCGGCAGGGTGTGGCCGAACCAGACGCTGCTGCCGTCCGACGAGATCTCCGCCAGGCATTCGGTGGCGCGCAGGGAGCGGTACCCGCTGAGGCGCTGGAAGCGGCCCTGGTGGAAGAGGACGCCGCCGTAGAGGTCCCCCGGCTCGAGGGCGACGAGCCCGCTGGCCGCCGGGAAGGTGGAGAGGAGACGAGGCGCCGCGTCGCCGGCAGCACCGCCGAAGCGGCAGAGGGCGCGGAAGTGGTCGGCGGCGAAGCCGGTCGAGGCATCGCGGAGCACCACCTCGACGAGGCCCGGCCCGCGCATCAGGGCGGCGACGCGGATCGTGGTCGAGCGCCCGGGGGGCACCGCGACCGGGCGCTGGAAGACGACGTCCTCGAAGGCCGGGATCTCGTCCGTGCCGGCCAGCGCCATGGCGGCCTGAGCCATCGCCTCCATCCCGAAGACGGCGGCGAACAGCGGCTCCCCGCGGAAGACGTGATCGGCGAGGTGGGGGTCGGTGTCGGCCGAGACCACGGCGTCCACCACCAGCTCGACGCCGGGCACATGGACCCGCGGCGTCTCGAGGTAGCGGAGCAGCGGCAGGTCGGGGCGCTCGAGCGGCAGGGTCGGCGGCTCGCCGAAACGGCCGGCGACCACGAGCGAGACGGCGGGCAGCGGTCGCGAGATCAGCTCGCGCAGCAGGCCGACGCCGGTCCCCGGCGGGATCGCCGAGATCCCCCGCGCCAGCAGGCTCTCCAGGGTGCCGAGCTTCTCGCCCATGCCGACGCCGGCCCAGACCGACCATTCGAGGGTCAGGCAGCGGCAGCCGGGGTGATCGCCGGCGAACCGCTCGGTGGCCCGCGCCAGCCATTCGTTGGCGACCGCGTAGTCGGCCTCGCCGGCGAGCCCGATGCGGGCGATGATCGAGCCGAAGGTGACCAGCAGCCGCAGCCGCGCCGGATCGACCGCCGCGAGCACGTTGCGGAAGCCGGCGGCCTTGGGGGCGAGGGTGCGCCGGAACGCTTCCTGGTCGAGCGCCGAGAGCGGGCGGGGCGTGTTGGCGCCGGCGCCGTGCAGGAAGGCGGTCACCGGGCCCAGCTCGGCCTCGGCGCGGGCGACCGCGGCGCGCACGGCCTCGCCGTCGGTGACGTCGGCGGGCAGGTAGAGGAGGCGCACGCCGGCGGCGGCCATCCGCTCGAGGTTGGCCGCCAGCTCGGCGTCGTTCTCCGGCCGCGAGCGGCCGAGCAGGGCGAGCCGGGCGCCGGTCTCGCGGGCGAGGTCGAGGGCGCACTCGGCGGCGATCCCCTTGCCGCCGCCGGTGACCAGCAGGACGTCCTCGGGGCCGAGCGGGATGCGCGCCGGACTTCTCCGGGCTCCGGGAGGAGGCGCAGCACGGGGACGCGGCGGACCCCCGCGGCATCGTAGTGGGCCTCGACGTAACCGGGGGAGCCGGCGGCGGCGATCTCGGCGGCCACCCAGGCGGCGGCGCCGGGGTGGTCGAAGGGGAGCTCCACGACGCAGGTGGCCGTCCCCGGGATCTCCAGGTGCAGCGTGCGGGCGAAGCCGCCGCCGACGCCCCCCTGCTGGATCAGGGCGAAGCGCAGAGGGGCGGGCGCGGCGAGGGCGGCCTGCGCGGCCTCGACGAAGAGCCCGGCGTGCCGCTCGTCCACCTCCGCGGGGAGGAAGAGCGCGACGCCGCTCCCCGGCAGCTGACCGGCGAGCGACCGCGGCGAGCGGATGATGCGGCGGAGCGACCACGCGCCAGCTCCCCTCGCCCGCGGCCTGCTTGCCGTGGCGGGGGAGGGGGCGCTCGACGAGCTCCACCGTGAACGGCCGCACCCAGGAGTCGACGCCGGCCGGAGCGGCGGGCTCGCTCGCGGACCCCGGAAGCAGCGGCGCCTGCTGCGCGAGCGCCTCCGCCACCTCGGCGACCGTCGCCCGCGCGTAGTCGGTGGGGGAGGAGGGCGGCCGCAGCCCCAGCCGGCGCGCCGCCTCGACCACCAGCTGGCCGACGGAGATCGAGTTCAGATGGAGGTCGGAGAGCAGGTGGCTGCCGTCCTGCACCGCCGTCGAGCGGGGAGCTCGGCGCGCTCGGCGACGAGCTGGCGCAGGACCTCCCGCGGGGTGGTGAGGGGGAGGAGGCCGCTGGGGGGCAGGCCCGCGTCGTCCGCGTCCTCTCCCTCTGCTCTCTCCTCTCCCAGCGCGCGGGGGGAGGCCGGGAGGGGGGCCCCGTCGACCGTCCCCATCAGCGGCGCCATCTCGCAGGGGTTGGCCAGGAACTTGAGCGGGCGGTCGCTGATCGAACGGCCGGGTGAACCGCCCCTCGAACAGGACGGCGGTGGCGACCGGCACCCCCAGCGCGAACGCCGCGCCCGCGGCCGCGCAGCACCCCGGCGATCGAGGGTCCGCCGGCGTCGAGCGGGATCGCCGGCGCGGCGAGGACCTCGCCCGCCAGCTCGGAGAGGGCGCGGCCGGGACCGACCTCGATCCAGAGGTCGACGCGGTCCGCCGCGGCGAGCGCCTCGGTGAAGCGGACCGGGCGCGGTGAGCTGGCCGCGCAGCAGGGCCGGCAGGTCGGTCGTCGGGGGCGAGCAGGCCGCCGGTGACGGTGGACGCGACCGGCCGGGAGAGCGGCCGGAAGGGGATCGCCGCCAGCTCGGCGGCGAGGCGCGGCGCCGGCGGCCGCCATGTGCGGCGAGTGGAAGGCGTGCGAGACGCGCAGCCGCCGCACCTCGAGGCCCTGGCCGCGGGCGCGCTCGGAGGCGGCCTCGACGGCGTCCTGCGTCGCCGGAGATCACCGTGCGCTGCGGGGGAGTTGTAGACGGCGATCACCGCTCCCGGGCCGAGCAGCGCCTCGACGGTCGCGGGATCGGCGCCGAGGCTCGCCATGGCGCCCTCGGCGCTGCCGCCGCCGCCGCGGCCATCGCCTGGCCGCGCGCGGCGGCGAGGCGCAGGGCGCTGCCGGCGTCGAGGGCGCCGCCCCAGTGGAGGGCCGCGATCTCGCCCAGGCTGTGGCCGACCGCGACCCCGGCGCGCAGCCCGAGGCGGTCGAGCAGCCGCAGGCCGGCCAGCGAATGGGCGAGGATCGCCGGCTGGGCCACCGCGGTATCGACGCCATCGGCGTCCGCCGGCGGGCCAGCAGCGCGTCCTCGTAGAGGCCTCCGAGGTCCTCGAAGCGGCGGCGCAGGAGCCCGCCGTCGAGATGCGACGGCGCCCCCTGGCCCGGGAAGAGGAAGCCGATGCGCCGGCCGCGGACGCCGGCGCCGAGGAAGATCCCGTGGCGCGGGTCGAGGTGGACCGTGTCGCCGCCGCGCAGCCGCTCCGCCAGCCGGCGCAGCCGCTCGGCGGCCTCGGCGGGCTTGGCGGCGACCACCGCCGCCCGCGCCGGGCCGTCCTCGCAGCTCGCGCTGGAGCGCCGCCGCGAGGTCGGCCAGCTCGGCGCGCGAGAGGCGCGCCGCGATCTCGGCCAGGCGCTCGGCCTGCGCGCGCCAGCGACTCCGCGTCGGCGCGCGGCGAGCAGCAGCAGCTCGGCGTCCTGCCAGGAGGCGAGCAGCTCGCGCTCGC
This sequence comes from uncultured Acidobacteriota bacterium, assembly GCA_963792575.1. GTDB lineage: Bacteria > Acidobacteriota > Thermoanaerobaculia > Multivoradales > UBA5704 > DATARR01. The sequence continues at coordinate 31,288 of CAWBWZ010000015.1, read as the reverse complement.
GCGGCCGCCAGCGACCGGCGGCGCGGCGGCGGGCGCCCCCTCGATCACCACGTGGGCGTTGATGCCGCCGAAGCCCATGGCGGAGACGCCGGCGCGCAGCGGCTGGCCGGCGGGCCAGGGCTCGCCGCGGTCCGAGATGCGCAGCGCCGCCTCCGGCCCCTGGAACCAGGGGTGCGGCTCGTCGCAGCCGGTGGCCGGGGGGATCACCTGCGCGTGGACGGCGAGGGTCGCCTTGATCAGGCCGGCGACCCCGGCCGCCGCCTTGGTGTGGCCGATGTTCGCCTTGATCGAGCCGATCGGCGCCAGGCGGCGCGTCCGGCGCGGCCTCCCGGCGGGCGGCGGTCAGGGCGGTGAGCTCGGCGGCGTCGCCGACCGCGGTGCCGGTGCCGTGCCCCTCGAAGTAGCCGACGGTCTCGATGCCGAAGCCGGCGCGCCGGTAGGCGCGGCGAGGGCGAGCTGCTGCCCCTCGGCCTCGGGGCGGGTGATGCCGCCGTGGCCGTCCGAGGAGATCCCCCAGCCGCGGATCACGGCGTAGATCCGGCAGCCGAGCCGCTCGGCGTCGCTCTCGCGCATCAGCACCACGAAGCCGCACCCCTCGCCGGGGATGAAGCCGGCCGAGCGGGCGTCGTAGACCCGCATCTCGCCGGGGGCCAGCGCGCCGGTGCGGGCGAAGCCCACCAGCTCGAAGGGGTCGAGCGAGAGGTCGACGCCGCCGGCGAGCGCCGCGTCGAGGTCCCCGGCGGCCAGCGCCGAGCAGGCGTTGGCCACGGCCAGCAGCGAGGAGGCGCAGGCGCCGTCCACCGTGTAGCCGCCGCCGTGGAGGTCGAAGTGGTTGCAGATGCGGCCGGCGATGGTGTTCGACAGCCCGCCGGCGAGCGTCTCCTCCATCGGCGCCGGGAAGGGGCTCTTGTAGGCCGGCTCCAGGCGGGCGAGGAAGCCGGCGATCCGCTCCTCGTCCCACCCCTCGGCGGCGAGCTGGCCGGCGAGGGTCCGGCGCACGTAGGGCCAGCGCAGGCGCAGCAGGTTGGCGCGCGAGAACTCGCCGGTCAGCGTGTTGCCGAGCAGCACGCCGGTGGCGTCGCGCGGCAGCCCCTCGGCGTCGGGGAAGCCGGCGTCGGCGAGCGCCTGCGCGGCGACGTCGAGGGCGAGCCAGTGGGCGAGGTCGGCCGAGCGGAAGGTGGGGCCGGCGACGCGGAAGCGGACGCGGTCGAACTCCCACCCCTCGAGCACCGCCGCCTCGGTGGCGTAGAGGCCGTCGGGATCGGCGGCGTCGGCGGTGAGGTAGTCCTCGAGCCGCAGGCGCTCCGGCGGGATGCGCCGGAAGGCGCGGCGGCGGGCGAGGACGTTCTCCCACAGCTCGCCGGGGGTGCGGGCGTCGGGATAGCGGCAGGCCATCCCGACGATCGCGATCCCCTCCATGGGCCCATTCCTCAACTCAGGCCTCCGCCGCGATGCGGGACGTCGAGCCGCTGCTTGGCCTCGGCCCGCTGCGCCGCCAGGCTCCTGGCGTAGAGCAGCACGCCGCGGCCGGTGCAGACCAGGGTCAGGCCGAAGAACAGGCCGAAGACGATGTGGAACGCCATCAGCGATGCCGTAGGCCGCGGCCACCGCCGCGCCGAAGGCGATCTGCCCGCGCCGGGTCACCGGCGTCGTCGCCGGATCGGTCACCATGTAGAAGGTGAACAGCAGGAAGGCGACGCCGGTCATCGGGTTCAGCGAGGGGAGGAAGAGGTTGCCGAACAGGAAGTGGCGCGCCGCGGCCTGCAGCACGAAGACGCCGAGCCAGGCGAGGATCAGCGGGATCCGCTTGGTGAACACCGCGTTGAGGAACGTGCCCGAGCAGATGATCACCGCCGGCAGGAACCAGTCCCAGCCGCCGCTGAGGTTCTCGGTGAACATGTAGGGCTGGGCGATCCCCACCCAGGGGAAGGCGAGCAGCGTCGCCGTGATCCCCAGGTTCGACGGGTTGAAGAAGTGCCGGCTGGCGCCGTTGGTGCCGACGCGGAACAGGTGCTTCGAGCCGATCGCGGCCGCCGCGGCGAAGGCGACCGGCAGCAGCCGGTCGTTGGCGTAGAGCAGCATGGCGACCGCCAGGCCGGTGATGTGGGCCGAGAGCAGGAAGTCGATGAACGTCGTGCCGGGGCCGAGGAAGCGGGGCCTGCGGCCGAGCCGGCGCGACTCCAGGGTCTCGAGCAGGATCTCGGCCGCGTAGGCGGTGAGCAGGGCGACCACCGGCTGCGCCAGCGACTGCTCGAAGCCGAGCACCGTGTGCCCGAGCACGTTGAGGATCGTGATGGCGGTGGCGAACCGCCGGAGCGCCGCCAGCCGCATGTCCTTTTTCGCTGCGATTTTTTCGGCCATTTGAAATCAGCCCGCCTTTCCCGTGCTCGCAGGTTGCGTCTTGGAGGTGCCGGCGGCCACGGCCGGAGGCGGCGCGGCCGTGGGTCCACCGAGGAGAATCGTGTGCCGTCCGGGGGCGAGGCGGATCGTCTCCGCGCGCACCCGGCCGGCGCCGTCGCGCCAGCGGAAGTCGACCCGCAGCGGCGTGCCGGCGCCGATCCGGCCGAGGCCGAAGTGGAGCTCCGGCGCCCGCTTGCCCGAGTGGCCGCTGCCGCCGTCGACCTGCCCCGCCAGGCGGCGGCCGTCGGGGAGCCAGACCGTGGCCTGCGCTCCCACCGCCGGGCGGGAGCCGGCAGTCGCCGCATCTGTCCCTGGCATCACCGGCAGCCGCGGCACGATCTCCAGCGAGCTCCCCCGGCGCGGGCTGACGTTGTGGAAGAAGTCCGACGGCTCCCACTGGTTGGCGATCGCGAAGTCGAGGGCGCCGTCGCCGTCGACGTCGGCGATGGCGATCCCGCGGCTCACGTGGCTGTCGCCGAGCCCCAGCTTCGGCCGCGAGGTCGTAGTAGCGGCCGTCCCTCGCGCGCACGAAGAAGGGGTTGTGCAGCTGCCCGGAGAGGTCGTCACCCGGCTTGAAGTGGGGCCAGGCGCCGGGGAAGAGCATGTTGTTGTCGTTGCCCATGGCGAGCTCGTGCAGCTCGGGCCAGCGGTTCTTCTCGCCGCGCACGAAGCCGATCGCCTGCATCGCCTCAGGCACGCCGTCGTTGTCGAAATCGGCGAAGCGGGCGTCCCACCCCCAGCCGCTGCGCGACAGGCCGAGATCCTCGCCGCGATCCCGGTAGGGGGCGACCCCCTCGCCCATCGCCTTGCGGTCGCCGGTGCTCACCCAGACGAAATGGCTCTCCTCGAGCGCGTAGTTCTGGGCGATGTTGCTGACGTACATGTCGGGGATGCCGTCGCCGTTGAGGTCGGCGAAGTCGACCCCCATCCCCTTGAAGGAGTCGTGGCCGAGGACCTTCGAGGTCGGGGTGGTGAAGGTCCGCCGCCCTTCCAGCACGGCGAAGCGCGGATGCCCGGGCGTCGAGAGGTTGTGGAGCAGGCGGTCGTTGCCGAAGTCGTTGGCGAAGTAGATCTCCGGCAGCAGGTCGCCGTCGAGGTCCGCGGCGCCCGCCGCCAGGGTCCAGGAGTAGGTGGTCTGCGGATCGAAGGCGTCGGGCGCGTCGGCGAAGCGGACGGTCGGCTCGGGTCCCGCGGTGCCGCCGCCCCCGAGCAGCAGCCGGTTCTTGCCGCCGTTCTCCGAGCGCGACATCGAGCGGTGCATGTGGGCCGAGTCGGTCGCCTGGGCGTCGAGCACCCGCATGCCGTCCGGGAAGTAGTTGCCGACGATCAGGTCGAGGTGGCCGTCGCCGTCGACGTCGGCGCTGGTCAGCGCGTTGGTGTTCCAGATCTCCTGCCCCGGCCATGACCTCGACCGGCCGGAAGGACGCGGCGGTCAGGGCGGTCGTCCCCGGCGCGGCGGAGGAAGACGACCGGCGTCCGCCCCCAGTAGTAGACCAGGAGGTCCATCCGGCCGTCCTCGTTGAAGTCGCCGGGGAGGCACCCCATGGGGGCCATCGTCCGCGCGTCATAGCGCAGCGGGGCGGCGTCGAGGGAGAACATGGGAAAGCGGGCGCCGGTGCCCGGCACCGGCTCCACCAGCGCCAGGTCCACCCGCGTGTCGACCGTGCAGAGGTCGTTCGGCAGCCCGTCGCCGTCGAGATCGTTGAGCGCCACCCCCGCGCCGACGCTGGAGATCCAGGACCGGATGTCCTTGAAGCTCGGGTGCACCTCGCGCACCACGCGGTCGAGATTGCCGGGCGGCGTCGCGAGCGGCGCGCGGGTGAAGGCGAAGCGGGAGGCCAGGGCCTGCCGCTCAGGCTCCGGCAAGGTGGGCTGGCGGGCGAAGCCGTAGAGGGCGGCGATCACCGCCACCGCCGCCAGCCGTGTCGCGTTGCGGCGGAAAAAACCGGGCCGCTGAGGGTTCATCGTGTCAGACCCTTTCCTTCCTGAAATGATCCTGGATGCGCCGTCTCCAGACCTCGAACGCCGGCTCGCCGGGCCGGTCGGCCGGCAGGTCTCGCAGCGCTTCGTCGGACACCGCGGCGGCGCCGTCGGCGCTCAGGCCGCAGATCACCTCCGCGGCAAGCCTCGTGTGCGCGGTCATGTTGTCGGCCCGCAGGCGCGACTTGGCCGCGAAAGCGACCCCCTGCGCGAGCTCGGGCGCGTACGCCCCGGCCGCCCGCCGCAGCTCCTCGAGATCGGCGCGGCCGCGCCCTCCCGCATAGCCGGCGGCGAGCCCGAGGCCGGCCCAGAGATCCGGCTGGCGGCTGGCGGGGAAGGCGCCGATCGTCCGCGGCAGGAGCCGGACGTCGGCGCCGTCGACGAACCAGAGGCTGCGGCCGAGCCCCTGGTCGAACCCCCGGCGGGCGTAGCCGTGGAGCTTGCGTGGCACCTCCTGGCGCGCGACCGACCGCGGCCAGTGGAAGAACCCCTCGTGAAAGCCGTAGCCGTCGAGGGACAGCCAGCCGAGGAGGGGATCGAGCCGGGCGAGAAGCCGCTCGGGGGAGAGCGGCAGCCGGGCCAGGATCCAACCCGCCCCGACGATGATGATGTAGGTGTGGGCGTCCCCCGGGCCGGCGAGGAAGCGGGAGAGGCGGTCCCGGCGGCCTGGCGTCAAGGTGTCGAGCAGGGCCAGGGCCATCCCCGCCCCCTCGTAGGCGAAGCCGCGGAACTCGCGGTCGAGCTCGGTGTCGATGCGCGCCGCGGCGGTCTCCGGCGCGCTCTCCTCGAGTGCCGCGTGATAGCCGGCGACGAACGAGCTCCCCACCCCCTCCAGGCGCTCGCGTACGGCGGCGAAGTCCCCGCGGAAACCGCGCCGGGCGAACGAGGTCTCCTCCGGAGAGATGCCGAAGAGCGCGCGCTTCACGGCGGCGCCGAGGGACCGGTGGGGTCCTCGGGGCTTCGGGTACGCCAGGGTGGTGTCGCGTTCGCGGGTCGGTATCAAACGTTCGCTCCTCAGGCTCTGCCTATTGAGGTGCTTCGCGGACAGCTGAACGAGCCCGGTCCGGGATCAAAGGACCCTTGGCCTTCAATCCAACCCCAAATCTAGCCCCGTCGAGCCGGCCCCGCAAGAGGCAGGCCGGTCCGGCCACGGAAATGAGCAAACCGGGATATTTACCCGTCCGCGGTGGTCTGGCGTAGTCTGGGGGGTACGTATGCAGGCGCGGCCCGGCGCGAGAAGCCGGCATGATGATCCTCACTCGCTGGGCTCTGAGATGGCCCGCCGGGTGCCTGGCCCTCTTCGGAGCCGCGCCGCCGCGGAACTTGGGTCTCCATTCGACGGATGTCTTCGAGATCCCGGGGGCAGGGGCGATTCGAGGTCGATTTGAGGGCACGCTCTCCTCTTCAGGCTGCCTCTGTACAACGTCCAGGACCCGCATGGCGAGCCGGTGGCGTTTCTCACCAGCCTGAGGTATGGAGCCGACAACTACCTTACCAGAGCTGAGTTCAACGCCATTCGCGAGAGGCGCCTGCCGGTTTGAAGCGGAGAGGCGGGTCGTCGGGGCTGCTTGGCGGCGCGAAAGGCCAGGCAGCCCGATCAGGCCATCAGGATTGACCGGCTGAGTTGAAATGGCGTAAAAAATTCTGTAGTTTAGAGTTCATTTCACCTGCAAGGGGATATAGTGCCATGAGCTCCTACATGTTGATCCTCCGCCGGAATCAGGCCGAAGAGCTGGGCCTGCCTCAGGAAGAGATGTTCACCCGATTCAAACAGTTTACCCAGTCCCTCCACCAGAGAGGGGCGCTGCTGGCCGTCGAGCGCTTGAAGGCGTCGGCGGAGGGCACGACGGTGCGGGCCCACAACGGCTCGGTCACTATCGAAGGGCCCCATAACGGCTCGCCGGAGTCGGTGATCGGGTTCTTTCTGATCGAGGCCGCCGACGAGGCGGCCGCGCACACGATCGCGAAAGAGTGCCCCATTCTGCTGGTCGGAGGATCCGTCGAGGTCCGGGAGACGGAGTCTTTCCCCAAGCAGTAATCCACCGCCAGGTGGAGGAGGGCGGATGAAGACTCTGCTCCAGGATCTCCGGTACGCTGGCCGCCTGCTGCTCCGCAGCCCTGGTTTCTCCCTGGCGGTCGTGCTCACGCTCGCCCTTGGAATCGGGGCTAATCTGGCGATCTTCAGCGTCGTCGACGCGGTCGTGCTCTCGCCCCTTCCCTACAGACAGCCGGACCGGCTGGTATCGATCTGGGAGGCCAACCTCCCGGAGGGTCTGGAGCACGAGCGCATCGCGCCACCGAATTTCGCCGACTACCGCAGGCTCGAGGGCGTCTTCACGGACGCCACCGCCTGGTGGCGCCCGGATGTCAACCTCGTGGACACCGCCGGAGATCCGGTGCGCGTGACCCTCGTCGAGGCCACCGCCAACTTTTTTTCTGTGCTCGGCGTGCGCCCGCGCCTCGGTCCAGGCTTCGAGCTTCCCGGCCGGCTGTACGACGAGAGATTGGCGGTCGTGATCAGCGACCGGCTCTGGCGGGAGCGCTACGGCGGCGATCCGCGGATCCTGGGCAAGTCCCTCCGGCTCAACGGCGACCTCTATACGGTGTCCGGAGTGATGGCCGCGGGTTTCCATTTCCCGGGGGAGACCGATATCTGGCAGCGGCTCCGCTGGGATTTCTCCGAGCGCACCCGGTACGCCCATTTCATGGAAGCCGTGGGGCGCCTGCGGCCCGGAGTTCCGCTGCGGCGGGCGCAGGCCGATCTCACCGCCCTGAGCGAGCGCCTGGGCAAGGAGAACCCCGCTTCCAATAGAGACTGGCGCGCCCGCATGGTCCCCCTTCATACCGAGATCGTCGGCGCGTACGGACCCGCCCTGTCGGTGCTCATGGGGGCGGTGGGGCTTCTTCTGCTGCTCGCCTGCGCCAACGTTGCCAATCTGCTGCTCGCCCGGGCGAGAGCGCGGGAGCGGGAGGTGGCGATCCGCGCCGCTCTGGGAGCCGGGCGCGGTCGCCTGTTGCGTCAGTTTTTCACCGAGAGCCTGGTGCTGGGCGCTTGTGGCGCGGTCCTCGGGCTCGCCCTAGCCTGGGCGGCTGTCCGGCTGCTGGTCGCGGCGCAGCCGGTCGACCTCCCGCGCCTGGCAGAGGTCTCCTTCGACGGCCGGATGGCCGGTTTCGGCCTGATCGTCGCTCTGCTCACCGTGCTGCTCTTCGGAGCGATCCCCGCGCTGCAACTCTCGCGAGTCGATCTCCAGAGCGCTCTCAAGGAGGCGGGGCGGGGCGCTCGCGCCGGACCGGCGGTGCGCCGCACCCCCGGCCTGCTGGTCGTCGTCGAGGTGGCTATGGCCATGATGCTCCTGGTGGCGGCCGGGCTGCTCATCCGCAGCGTCCTCCGGTTGCTGCAAGAAGCGCCCGGGTTCGTGCCGGAGCAGGTATTGACCGCCAATCTGGTGCTCCCCAACTCGCTGTATGGGGATTGGCCCCGGGTGAGCCGGTTCTACGGCGATCTGCTGGAGAGGCTCGGCGCGCATCCGGGCATTACCGCGGCAGGCGCCACCAGCTTCCTGCCGCTGGAGTCCGCCTGGGTCGTCGGCTACACCGTGCCGGACCGGCCGCCAGAGGCTGTGGGCAAGGATCTCCGGGCCCAGTATCTAACGGTCGGTGCCGGCTATTTCGAAACCTTGCGCGTTCCCCTGCTGGCCGGCCGGACCTTCGACCGCCGTGACACCGCCGATTCTCCGGCGGTTGTGGTGATCAACCAGGAGATGGCGCGGCGCGCCTTTGCGGACGGCGCGGCGGTGGACAGGATCATCACTGCCGGAACCCCCGGGTTCGGTCCCCTGGGGCACTCCCTCAAGGAGGGCCTCGACTACAAGGTCGTCGGCGTCGTGGGAGATGTCAAGAACAAGGCTCTGGAGAACGAGGCCGAGCCGGCCCTCTACTTCGTCCAGACGCAGTTTCCCTACCGCAACATGAACCTGGTGGTGAGAGGCCCGGGCGCGCCGGATCTCCTCGCCGCGGTGGTACGCGACGAGTTGAAGAGCCTCGACGCCGGTCTGCCGCTGGCCAATGTCCGGACTCTCGACCAGGTCCTCGCCGCCTCCACGGCCCGTTCGCGGTTCGTCATGGCACTGCTGAGCGGCTTCGCCCTGCTGGCCCTGGTGCTGGCGGCGGTCGGGATCTACGGCGTTCTCTCTTATGACGTGAGTCAGCGGCGCAAGGAGATCGGCGTTCGCCTCACCCTCGGAGCCTCCCCGGGCAACGTGCGGCGCGTGGTGCTGGGGGAGGGGATGCTCCTGGCGGGCCTTGGTCTCGTCCTCGGGGGGCTGTCGGCCTTCATCCTTTGCCGGCTGATGGCAAGCCTGCTCTTCGGCGTCTCGGCGAGCGACCAGGTCACCTTCGCGGCGGCTGTCGTCGTGATCCTCGCCATCTCGTTCGCCGCCTGCTATCTGCCCGCTCGCCGGGCCTCGGAGGTGGACCCGATCGAGGCTTTGCGGGCTGGCTAGATAACAAACCCAGTGATCGACTCTCCTGCAGGAGGTACACCATGCCCAGACATCTGCTCTCATCCTCGCTGGTGGCTCTGGTCCTCTGTCTGAGGCTGGAGGGAGCCGCGGCCGCCGCGCCCCCCAGTTCCAGCGGTCCAGTCTGGTCGGTCGACGATGAACTCGTCCGGATGTAACGCGAGATCCCTGGTTTCGGGGGGCTCTACTACGATAGTCAGGGCCGGCCCAACGTCTACCTCTTGAACCCGGAGGGCGCCGGGAGGAGCGCTCTGAAAAGGCTGGGCGCCGGGACCCTCGTTCACCGCGGCGACTACGAGTTCAAGAACCTGCTCGACTGGCGGCTGAAGCTGCGCCCGATCCTCGGCTTGGCGGGCGTCGTCTACCTCGATGTGGACGAGACCAGGAACCGGGTCGTCATCGGGCTGGAGCCCTCGCCCCAGGGCAAGAGCTTGAATCGCGACCGGCTGGAGCAGCAGATCCTCGCGGCGGGCGTGCCGCGGCAGGCGGTGCTCCTGCGGGAAACGCCGCGCATCGAGCCGCTGGCCGGGTTGCGCGACAAGTTGCGGCCCGTGCCCGGAGGCGTCCAGATGGTCTTCTCCTCCTTCCTCTGTACCCTCGGCTTCAACGCCTTCCGCGGCCATGATTTCGGCTTCGTGGTCGCCTCGCACTGCACGGACGTCCTCGGCGAGGTGGAGGGCACGCTCTTCTCTCAGAGCCTGCCCGGAAGCGACACCGGTATCGGCGTCGAGATCGCGGACCCCGGCTTCTCCACAGACTCGCCGTGTCCACCCGGCAAACGGTGCCGCTTCAGCGACAGTGCCTTCGCGAAGTATGACAATTCCCATCTGGGGGGGCTGGGCAAGATCGCCCGTCCCGTTTCGCGCGGAAGCGCTCTCGGATCGATCACCCTGAAACCCACCTCCGCGCGCTTCACCATCAAAGGCAGAGCGGGCTCGCTGCTGGTGGGAAGCGTCGTCCACAAGGTAGGGCGGACGACCGGCTGGACGTTTGGCTCCGTGATCGGAACCTGCCTGGACGTCAATGAGGACGCGGACATCACGCTGTTCTGCCAGTCCCTGGTGCAGATCGGCGGCGGCCCTGGCGACAGCGGCTCGCCCGTGTTCTCGCTGCTCCCCGGCAACAAGGCCCGGCTGGTGGGGCTCCTCTGGGGGGGAGGGGACGATCCGACGCTCGGCACGGTGGGCGTCTTCAGTCCCCTTGAGAATGTCGAGGCGGACTTGGGACCGTTGAAGGTCAACTAACTCTTGCCGGTGTCCTCGAGCTCCATCTTCACCGAGAAGAAGCGGAGCAGGTCCTTGAGCGAGAGGATGCCGAGCAGGCGGTCCCCCTCGACGACCATCAGGCCGGCGGCGCCGGTGCGGCTCATGCGGGCGAGCGCCTCCATGGCGTCGGTGTCGGCCTGCACGGTGTTCTCGGGGGTGCAGCGCTCGGCCAGCGCGCCGACCGACTGGCGGTCCCATTCGTCGCGGGGGAGGTTGCGGACCTGCCGCGAGGTGACGCAGCCGAGCAGGCGCCCGGAGTCGTCCACCACCGGGAACATCTTGTAGTGGTAGCGGTAGATGTAGCTCTGGACCAGCTCCATCACGGAGATGGCGCGCGGCACCGTCACCGGGTCGGGGTGCATGAAGCGCGACACCGGCTCCCCCTCGAGCGCCCGGCGCAGCAGCAGCTGCTGGTAGGACCCGTTGGCCGCGTTGCGCACGAACAGCCCGATCAGGAAGGTCATGAATCCAGGGTAGAAGCCGCCGTTGAGGATGGCGACCACGCCGAGCCCGATCAGCAGCAGGCCGAAGCCGGAGCCGATCCCCGCCGCGACGCGGGTAGCCCAGGGGAGGTTCTTCCGCCAACCCCAGAGGAGCGCCCGCAGGATGCGCCCGCCGTCGAGCGGGAAGGCGGGGACGAGGTTGATCAGGGTGAGGATGCCGTTGAGCGCGCTGAGGTAGCCGAGCACCATCACCGCCGATTCCGCCATGCCGAAGGCGCTGCCGAGGAGAGCGAGGCCGGCGAGCCCGAGCGCGAGGCCGAAGCTCGCTCCCGGCCCCGCCGCCGCGATCACCAGCTCCGCCTCCGGCGAGGGGGGCTCCCCCGGCATCTCGGCGAAGCCGCCGAAGAAGAACAGGGTGATCCCCCGCATCTCGATGCCGTAGGTCCGCGCCACCAGCGCGTGCGACAGCTCGTGGATGAGGACGGAGAGGAAGTAGCCGACGGCGCCGGCCACCGCCATCAGCCAGTAGGTGGCCTGGGGGAGGCCCGGGAACTGGGCCGGGAAGGCGAGCGCGGCGAAATTCCACGTGACAAGAACGGCGACCACGAACCAGGACGGGTCGATCCGAATCTTGAAGCCGAGGATTTCGATGATTTCGATGGGTCTGCCGAACAAACGCGCACGCCTCTCGGGGGGCATTGTAGTACGGTCCAGGGGAGCGGTGCCGGGCTGCCTGCGGCGAGGCTACTCCGCCGCCGCCCCTTCAGAGCTGCCAGCCTCCTCCTTGCCGATCCCCGCCCGCACCGCGCCGTCGGTCTCCGCGTCGGCCGGGCAGTGGAGATCCCGCCGCCGCTCGAGGTCCCGCGTCACGGCCCGCCGGAACCCCTTGGCCCCCGCCTCCTCCAGGCGGGTGGCGCGGTACCCGGCGATGTCGACGATCTCCAGCCGCAGGCGGATCGGCTTGAACAGGCGGGGAAAGCGGTCGCCCGGCGCCTGGATGTGGTGCAGGCCGCCGCTGTAGGCGAGCAGCATCCGCCCCTCGCCCATCGTCTCCAGGATGTCGGCGATGCCGCCGCGCACCGTCATCGGCTTGCCCTGGGAATCGAGGCCGGTGGCGCGCTTCATCCGCCCCTCGGGCAGGATGAGCACCATGGCGTCGGGGTCGATCTGGCGCAGCACCTCGCTCCAGGTCTCGTCCCGCTCGCGGCTGATCGACACCACCCGCGCGGCCACCAGCCCATAGAAGCGTCCCACCAGGGCGCGGTCGGTCGTCTTCTGGGCGATCGGGACCACCCCGTGGCGGGCGAGCCGCCAGAGGAAGTGGTTGGGGCAGGCGCCGGTGAACAGCGCCTCGTAGAGGCTGGTGTGGTTGAGGATGGCGGCCAGTCGTATGTGGCGCCAGCGGTCGGCCGGCGGGTCGCCGATCCAGGCGACGTCGACCCGGTAGAAGATCCGGGCGAAGATCTTTACCGCGAACAGGATGAGGAAGACGATATAGGAGCGCACGGGTCTCGGATTTCGGGTTCGTTGACGATCGCCGGGATTCTAGCAGGCGGAGCCCTCTGATACGCTTGGCGAGGAGATTCGTATGCCTGCCAGATCCCAGAACCCGTCCGTCCGGCCCCGCGTGTCGGCGATCGTCACCACCTTCAACGAGGAGGCGCACATCGCCGGCTGCATCGAGTCGCTGCTCTGGTGCGACGAGATCCTGGTCGTCGACTCCTTCTCGACCGACCGCACCCCCGAGATCGTCCGCGGCTTCGAGAAGGTCCGCTTCTACCAGCGCACCTACTACGGCTCGGCCTCGCAGAAGAACTGGGCCATGGACCAGGTCACCGCCGACTGGATCCTGATCTTCGACGCCGACGAGCGCTGCACCCCGGCGCTGCAGAAGGAGATCGAGACCCTGCTCGCCGCCGGGCCCACTTACGAGGCGTATACGATCCAGCGGCGTGTCTACTTCCTCGACCACCTGATCCGCTTCTCCGGCTGGCAGCACGACCGCGTCGTGCGGCTGATCAAGAACGGCTCGGCCCGCTACCCCAACCGCCGGGTGCACGCCGACATGATCACCCGCGGCCCGGCGCCGGTGCTGCGCAACCCCATGGACCACTACATGGCCGATTCGCTCGACGAGTACGTCCGGCGGATCGAGAAGTACAGCTTCTGGGGCGCCGCCCAGCACTGGCGCGAGAAGCGCCGCGCCGGCGTCTCCGAGATCTTCGGCCGCTCGGTCTGGCGCTTCTTCCGCACCTACATCTTCCAGCTCGGCATCCTCGACGGCATGCACGGCCTTGTCTTCTGCATGCTCCAGGCGTACGGCACCTACCTCAAGTGGGCTCTCCTCTGGGGGTGGCACATCAACGCCGCCCGCGGCCGCATGCCCAATCTGCCGATCTTCGACGACAGCGAGGAGACCTGGCGGGGGCTGGAGGGTACCGAGGGCGCGGTGGCGGCGGAGAAGTGACCGCCGCCCAGGCCCTCCTCGCCCACCTCCGCGCCCGCCAGGAGGAGATGACCGCTCTCCTGCGCGATCTCGTTCGCCTCGAATCGCCGTCCCACGATCCCGCCACCCAGGAACCGGTTTTCGCCCGCCTCGCGGCGGAGCTGGAAGCAGCCGGGATGCGCACCCGGCGCCTCCCAGGGCTCCGCTTTCCAGACCGGAAGACCGGCGGCCAGCTATGGGCCGTGCGCCGGGACCGCCGCCGTGGCAACGGGGCCCAGCTCCTGATCGGCCACTGCGACACCGTCTGGCCGCTGGGGTCCGTCGAGCGGATGCCGGTCGAGGTCCGCGACGGCCGCCTCTCCGGCCCCGGCGCCTATGACATGAAGTGCGGCCTCGTGCAGGGGATCTTCGCCCTGCGCGCCCTGCGCGACCTCGGCTTTTCCCCGGAAATCGAGCCGGCCTTCTTCATCAACTCCGACGAGGAGATCGGCAGCCCTGAATCCCTCCTCCGCATCGAGGCGCTGGCGCGCCGGGTGCGCCGGGTCTTCGTGCTCGAGCCGTCGCTCGGGGCCGCCGGCGATCTCAAGACCCGGCGCAAGGGGTCGCTCCGGTTCACGATCAAGGTCTTCGGCAAGGCCGCCCACTCCGGGCTCGATCCGGAGAAAGGCGCCAGCGCCATCCGCGAGCTCGCCCGCGTGATTCAGTGGCTGTACACCCTCGCCGATCCGGAGCGCGGGGTGACCGTCAACGTCGGGGTGATCGCGGGGGGGCTGCGGGCCAATGTCGTCGCGCCCGAGGCGCGCGCCGAGCTCGACATCCGGGTGCTGGCGGGGGAGGACGCCGCGCGGATCGAGCGCGAGGTGCTCCAGCTCACCGCCTCCACCCCTGGCACGCGGATCGAGGTGCTGGGCGGGATCGACCGGCCGCCGCTCGAGCCGACGCCGGGCAATCGCGCTCTTTTCGCGGCGGCGCAAAGGCGGGCCGGCGAGCTGGGAATCCCGCTCGGCGAGGGGACGGCCGGCGGCGCCTCGGACGGCAGCCTGACCAGCCGCTTCACCCCCACGCTGGACGGCCTGGGAGCGGTCGGTGACGGCGCCCACGCCGTCCACGAGCATGTGGTGCTCGACCGCCTTCCCGAGCGGGCCGCGCTGCTGGCATTGCTGTTGCTAGAGACTTGATTGCCCCCCGGGGGTGAGAAGGTTTCTGGCCGCTGTTCGTATAGAGAGAAGAAAGCGGCCTCAACAGGGGGGGCCGCCGCTCTGGGTCAAGGGGGTTTTCGATGTTGCCGCACCGTTGTGCTGTTTCCGCTCTGCTTCTTCTTGCCATTCCCGCCATCGCCGCCGCCGCGCCCAAGTCCGTTGCCGTTTCGAAAACGGCGGCGCTGACCCGCGTCGACATCCGTGAAGCCGAGCAGCGGCTCGCCGATCTGGGCTACTGGACCGGACCGGTCGACGGCGTCTGGGACGACGTCTCGCGCCACGCATTGGTCGCGTTCCAGAAAATCCAGCACGCCAAGGCCACCGGCCGACTGACCCGGGCGGAGCTCAACGCTCTTTCAGTCGCCGCGCCGCACCGTCCCCGCGAGCTGGGGACGCACATCGAGGTGGACCTCGCCCGCCAGGTGCTCTTCCTGGTCGACGACGAGGGGAGAGTGGGGAACATCCTCCCGATCTCCTCGGGCAGCGGCAAGAGATTCCACGAGAACGGATACCCCGAGACGCACGCGGTCACCCCCTGCGGCCATCTGGAGGTTTTCGCCACGGCCTCGGGCTGGAAGACCAGCCCGCTCGGACAGATGTACAACCCCTTGTACATCGTGGGGGGCATCGCCATCCACGGCAGCCTGGATGTCCCCGCCTATCCGGCGAGCCACGGCTGCATCCGCGTCCCCATGTTCGCCGCCCAGCGCCTGCCGCGGATGGTGCCGAAGGGGACGCCGGTCTTCGTCTACGGCTGCAAGGACGACAAGCCCGCGCAGACGATCGCGGCCGCGCCGGTCGCGGGAGCCGAGGAGATCGCGGAGGTCGCGCCTGAGTAACCAGGGACAACAGGGACTTCCTCCTCCCTGATGTCCCTGCTGTCTCTGGCGTCCCTGTTGTCCTTTGCCCGGGAACCAGAACCCCGCCCCACCCGTCCAATCCCACAGAGATCAAACCCCTGGTTCTGTGGGAGGTGACCCATGTCCCTGAAGCCCGCGAATGGAAGTGTCCGCAGTGACATCAATGTCACGCCGCTCGTCGACGTCTGTCTGGTGCTCCTCGTCATCTTCATGGTGGTGACGCCGCTGATCCAGGCCGGGGTGAAAGTCGACGTGCCGAAGACGGTGGAAGCCCCGCCCTTGCCACAGACACAACAACTCAACGTCACCGTTCAGGCGGACGGCAGCGTCTGGGTCCGCGGCACCCGGACCGCCGAAGGGGACCTCCACGGCGCCCTCGCCGCCCTCCACGATGCGGAGCCGGACCGCGACGTGATCCTCCGCGGCGACCGCCACCTCCAGTACGAGAAGATCTCCGAGGTGCTGACCACCCTGAGCGATGTCGGTTTTACAAGGATCGGGCTGGTAATGGAGAGGAAGGCGAAGGTGGGGCCGGCACGCCGCGATCTGCTGGAGATCCGATGAGCCTTCGCGTCGTCCGGCTCGGAACGCCGCGGGTTGAAGGGGAGGGCCTCCGGCTCGGCACGGTCAGGCGGCCGCCGCGCGGCGTTAAGAAGGAAGACTACGCGCGTCTGAACTATTACGACGTCTGGTTCCCGGACCTCGCGCCGAGCCAGGAGCTGGTGAGCCGGGCGCTGTCCGAGACCTTCACAGATCAGCAATGGGCGCAGTGGGCGAAGAGCTACCGCGCCGAGATGCGGGACGTCAAAACGCAGCGCCTGCTCGCCCTGCTGGCCGCGCTCTCCCATCAGACTGATCTATCGGTGGGGTGCTACTGCGAGAACGAGGAGCGGTGCCACCGCTCGGTGCTCCGCGAGATTCTCCGCGAGCATGGCGCCGACGTCCGGGCATGAGCCTCTACCTTCTGTGCGGGGCCATCGCCGACTCCGTGCTGATGGACCTGGTGGAGAAGGTCGAGCCGCCCGCCGTGGATGAAGACGCCCTCGTGGTGCCCGCCGACGCGAGCCCCGAGGTCTGGGCGGATCATGTCCTCGGCGCGCGGCGGCGGGGAAGGGATAGAACCTGAAAGAGCGCAGAGGGTACCTATCTTGCAACGGAGCCTTGGAGGTACTCACAAAGGAGAGCCCCATGCGCAAGCTGCACAGCTCACCCATCGTCCTACTGGCCTTCCTCCTGCTGGCCATCATCGTTCCGGCGTTCGCCGCCCGGGCCCGGCTTTCCACCGCGCGCTTCATTCCTCCGGCGGAGCCGGGGCAGATCTTTACGGTGATCAATTACGACCGGGCCGCCGGCAGGACCCAGGTGACGGGGATCAATGTGGACTGGGGGAGCGCCAGCCGGAGGATCACGGTGGCCCCTCCCTACCGGCTGTGCGCCCAGACGGAGGCCTCCGGGATCGTTCTGAAGATGCGGCATCCGCGGCCGGACCAGGTCCCGCTGACGATCACGACGACCGGCACGATCGTCCGCGGGCCCTATCAGGGGGAGCCTCCTCTGGAGCTGCTCAGTGCCTGCTACCGCCTGAAATAAAACAGCCTTCTGGGGCCTGTGCTACCCCCTTAGCGCCAGCCCCAGGATCCCGGGCAGCTTGCCGATCGACGGCGCAGCCTCGAATTCGTAGAGCTTGGGCGTGATCCGGTGCGCCATCTTGTGGGTGGCGAACCAGACCGGCTTGGGCCAGACGTAGAAGGGGGCCTGGATCACCGTCTTCTGCGGGCGATCGAACATCAGCGTGTTGTGCACGAAGCCGGTGCCGGACTGGATGTCCTGCGGCGTATGGCCGGGGAACGCCCCCCAGGGGGTGGCGACCAGGCCGAAGCCGATCGCCGCCCAGTGGTTCACCGAGACGGTGCCGTAGCGGAGGTTGGCGACCGCCCGCTCGACGGCCTTCTTGATCTCCGGGTTCTTCAGCGACTCGGGGTGGACGATCAGGGTGACGTTGAGCGTCCCCCAGAGCGTGTCGTTGCAGAAGGCCACGGCCTTGTCGATGTACTCCGGGACGCTCGCCGCCGGCAGGCCGGTCTCGCCGCAGACGCCGCAGAAGGCTTCGGTGGTGAAGCAGATGTCGTCCCGTTTCTCGGGATCGACGCCGGGGATCAGCATCCAGGGGAGCTTGTCGAGAGCGCGGACGCCGAAGATCCGGGCGGTCTCCATGTGCGCCGCGAGGAACGCCTCGTAGCGGCGGGGCGCGCCGGGGTAGTAGGCGCGGCGGACGGGGATCTCGGTCAAGGAACTTGCCGACCCGGTCGAGCAACGCCTCCCGCTGGTTCCAGGAGGCGTGCTGGACGATCATCCGCCCGGCGTTGCAGTTGAAGCCGGCGTTGTTGGTGAGCATCGTCGCCAGGTTCTCGGCCTGGTACTCGAGGTCGCCGTCATCCCACGGGCCGGGCACCACGATCACCGGGCTGACGTTGCCGAGCTCGGCGGTGAAGCGCTTGGTGAGCAGCGGCTCGGCGGCCTCCTTGCGCCGCCGTCCCTCGTCGCCGGGGCCGAAGACGATCGCCTCGTAGGTCTGGTCGGAGCCGGTGATGTGGATCTCGTCCACGCCTCGGATGGCGGCAGAGGTAGGCCCCCTCCTCGGCGCCGCCGTAGACCACGCGGAAGAAGCCGCGCTCGATCAGCGGCTGGAACGCCTCTTCCATCAGCGGCCCCAGGTAGACGTTGACCGGATGGGTCTTGAAGACCACCACCTGGTCCTCGACGAACAGCTTGTAGAGGGCGTCCATCGGGCCGATCGAGGAGACGTTGCCGCCGCCGAGCACGAGGGCGACGCGCCCCTGGCGGACGGGCGCGTGGTAGGCCACGGCCTGGGTCTCGGGGAGCTCCTTCTCGGTCACCCCCGGCTCCATCCAGACGTCGGCGGTGACGCCGGCGTAGAAGGCGCGGTCGTAGAGGTCGCTGGGGAAGATCCGCGCCACCACCTGACCGTTCGCCCGGGTGCGCACGCCGCCGGGGATGCGGGGGCGGCCGTGGGTCTCGATATCGAGCAGCGACTCGCGCAGCAGCCGCAGGTTGCGCAGGATGAAGTAGGGCCCCACCAGGGCCTCCTCGCCCGAGGCGGGTTGTTCCGGATCGAGCCCCTCGGCCTCGACGCCGAGGGCGGCCCAGCGCTCGGCCACGGCGAGAAAGCCGCGGCCGAGCTCGGCGAGGATCGCCCGCCGCTCGCGCACGGTCACCGCGGTCCAGGCGCCCTTGTTTTCCTGGAGCGCCGCGACCGCGGCGTCGATCTCCGCGCGCGAGGAGACGCGGGCCGCGGCGGTGACGATCTGGGGGATGATGCTGGCGATACTCATGGGGTTGTCCTCCGGTCCTGCCGCATCGCGGCAGAGGAGACGATAGCACGCCCGGGGGGGCGACCCCCCGGGCGTGGATGCCCTAGACCAGTGCCGGTTCCTTGGGCATCACCATCCAGAGGATGAAGTAGGCGATCGTCCCCGGGAAGCCCACCGAGGCGATGGAGATGATCACATAGGCGACACGGACCATCGTGGGGTCCCAGCCGAGCCATTCGGCGATACCGCCGCAGACTCCGGCGAAGATTTTGTGTTTGCGAGAGCGGTAGAGCGGCATGTTGTTCTCTCCTCCCGGCCGCGGGTCGCGGCCTGCGCTGGAGCCGGTCTTTTTCGCCGGCTCCCACCTCATATTACGCAATAGCCATGAAAGGGATTCATCCCGGTGCTCATTCTCCGTAGAGAAGAGGAAATCCGCCTATCCATTCGAGTCTCGGAAGGAGTACTTCATGAAGAGTTGGCTGAGCCTGCCCGGCCTTTCCTGGCGATGGCCCTGCGCCGCCGCCGCTGTCGTCCTGGCCCTCGCGGCCCCGGTGTACGCCGTCACGGCGCCGGAGATCCGCATCACGCCCACGACGCTGTACTTCGGTTCTGCCACGCCCTCGGCCAGTGCCGCCGTCCAGGCTCTGGAGAGCCCGGCGCCGGCCTCCCCTCGGCCGGTGGTTTCCAGAGAGCTGCGGGAGAAGGCCGCGAGCACGGGCGCCGCGCGCGTGATCGTCCAGATCGCCGCGCCGTTCAGTCCCGAGGGGCGGCTCGCCGAGGGGCAGGCGCTCGCGCAGCGCCAGGCCATCGGCAACGCCCAGGACGCCGCCCTGCTGAAGCTGGCGGGCCAGAAGGTGAAGGTCCACGCCCGCTATCAACACATGCCCTTCCTGGCCCTGGAGGTAGACGCCGCCGCGCTGGATCTCCTTTCCCATCTGCCCGAGATTACGGGGATCCAGGAGGACCGTTTCGAGAAGCCTCTCCTCGCCAGCAGCAACGTGGTGATCGGCTCGGGCGTGGCGTGGTCCCGGGGCCTCACGGGCGCCGGCAAGGTGATCGCGGTGCTGGACACGGGGGTCGACAAGACCCATCCGTATTTCTCCTCCGGAGCCCACAACAAGGTGGTCTCGGAGGCCTGTTACTCCTCGAGCATCCCGGGGGACTACCAAAGTTGGACGAGCCTCTGCCCGGGCGGTGTGGCGGAGTCCACGGCGTCCGGCTCGGGGGTGAATTGCCCGGCTTCGATCAACTCCGACTGCCAGCACGGCACGCACGTTGCGGGGATCGCCGCCGGCAATGACGGGGTGGGCCCGAACTTCGGGGTGGCCCGCGATGCCGACCTCATCTCCATCCAGGTCTTTTCGGCCGAGTGCTACAACAGCGGCGGCGGCTTCTGTTACCTCGGGGCCTGGCTCAGCGACGAGCTCAAGGGGCTGGAGCGGGTCTACGCGCTGGCGGGGACGTACGACATCGCCGCGGTCAATGTCAGCATCGGCAACGAGTACTCGTACTACGACCGGGCGGGCTGCGACGCCGCCAATCCGGCCCTCAAGGCGGCGATCGACAACCTGCGCTCGATCGACATCGCCACCGTCGGCGCCGCGGGCAACAGCAACAGCTACTATTCGTACGCTCCGGCCTGCATCTCGAGCGCGATCAGCGTCGGAGCGACCGACGACGACGATCAGGTCGCGTACTTCTCCCCCGTCGGACCGGCGGTGGACCTGATGGCTCCGGGGGTCTCGATCACCTCCGCCGTGCCGGGAGGCGGCACCGCCACGCTCAGCGGCACCTCGATGGCGGCGCCCCACGTGGCGGGCGCCTGGGCCGTTCTGCGGCAGGAGCACCCGGCGGCCTCCGTCTCCGACCTGCTGGCGATCCTGCGCGCCACCGCCGTGCCGGTGAGCGGGTCGGGCTACAGCGACATGCGCCGGATCAACCTCGGCAAGGCGGTTACCGCCGGCCCGTTCGTCACCCAGGAATTCATGATCCACAACGACGGCACCGGCGTGCTCTCGGTGCTGTCGGCGCAGCTGGAGACTCAGGTCCCCTGGATCCGCTGGACGCCCGAGGCCCCCTTCGACGTGGCACCGGGGGGCGCGAAGCGGGTCTCGGTGACGGTGGACTTCGGGGCCGCTCCGTCCGGGATCACCATGAACCGGCTGATCGTCGGCTCGACCGACGCGGATGAGAACCCCTACCCGAATGCCGTCAACCTCGTCATCGGCAAGGACGCGTGCTACCCCCTGACGCGGACGCGCACGGGGAGCGGCGGCTTTCCCGACGCCTCGCCCGTGAGCTCGCCCGGCTGCCAGCCGGGGGAATACCGGGCCGGCCAGTCCATCCAGCTGACCGCGCACCCGGCGACCGGCTGGGCGGTCCAGAGCTGGAGCGGGACGGACGGCGACGCGGGCGCCACCGCCACCAAGACGCTGACCATGCCGGCGGCCCCCCGCACGGTATCGGTCGCCTACTACGCCCCCTGTTTCGCCCTCACCCTCTCGCACACCGGCTCCGGAAGCGATCCGGTGGCCTCGCCCGCGAATTCCCCCGGCTGCGCGGCCGGCCGTTACAAGTACGCGGCGAGCATCCAGTTGACCGCCTCTCCCACGCGCGGATGGCGGGTTGGAGGGTGGACCCATACCGCTGCCGACACCAGCCACCGGCCGGTGAACTCGTTGACCATGCCGCCGAACGACCAGAGCGTGACGGTGGGCTATCTGGAGGGTGTGGCGTCCGTCCTCGTCGTCGGCGACTCCTACTATCTCTCCTCCTACACCGCGGCGCTGAACGCCCTGGGCCTGATCTACGAAACCTGGGATACCTCCTACCCGAACAGTCCGCCTGATGCCGCGACGCTCGCCCTCTACCCTCGCGTCATCCTGGACTCCAGCTACTACGGCTTGAGCTCCGCCATGGAGAGCGCTCTCACCACGTATCTGACCGCGGGCGGGGGCCTGTTCATGAGCGCCACGGAATCCTACGGGACCACCCCCTTCCTCCAGGGGTACCTCGGCGTCGAGAACCGGGACTACGGCGACTATGTCGAGACGGTGACGGGCCGGGGATCGGCGCTCTCCGGGCTGGGACCGCTCACCGTGTACTCCTATCCCCCCCTCATCTCGCCCGCCGCCGGAGCCGAAGTGGCGCTCCAGGACGCGACCGGAGGGATCCACGGGGTGAGCAAGGTCGGTCCGACCTACCGGACGCTCTTCGCCGGCTCTATCTTCCGGAGCCTGTACTATCAGAAAGACCAGCGCGACCTGCTCACCGCCGGCCTCGACTTCGTCGGCACGGTGTTCGTGGACATCCCCCGCGGGTTCTGGGCGAAGAGCTGGATCGAATCGCTCTACCGCAACGGTGTCACCTCGGGCTGTGCCAGAAATCCGCTGACCTACTGCGCGGGCGGCCTGGTGACCCGCGACCAGATGGCGGTCTTCCTGCTGCGCTCCAAGGAAGGGGGCAACTACACGCCGCCCCCCTGCACGGTGAAGCCGTTCAACGACGTGGAGATCAACAGCACCTTCTGCCCCTGGATCAAGGAGCTGGCGGCGCGCGGCATCACCCATGGCTGCGGCAACGGCAACTACTGCCCGGGAAACCCCGTGACCCGCGACCAGATGGCGTTCTTCCTGCTGACAGCCCTCGAGGGGGCGAGCTACACGCCGCCCGCGTGCACCGAGTCGTTCAGCGACGTGTCCCCCTCCAGCACGTTCTGCCCATACATCCAGGAGCTGGCGGCGCGCGGCATCACCAACGGCTGCGGTAGCGGGAGGTACTGCCCGGGGAACCCGGTCAGCCGCGACCAGATGGCGAAGTTCCTGGTCACCACTTTCAGGCTGCCGATTTTCTAAAGTGAATTTTCAGGGCGGGCCCGGAGCGCGAGCTCCCGGGCCCGCCGGTCAGGCCACGGACACCGCAGGGTTTCGCGGGTTCCTGGCTGACACCGCCGCCAGCCAGAGGCAGAGCAGGATCGCCGGCAGGCCGATCGCGCCCGCGCCCGCGAAGAAGATGGCGTAGGACTCCATCAGGGTATGACCCTGCGCCTGGAGGCCGTCGACGACCGCGCCGGAGAACCCCTTGAGGAACTTGCCGACGATCGCGTAGGCGGAGCTGAGCAGGGCGTATTGAGTCGCCGTGTAGCCAAGGCTGGTGAGGCTCGACATGTAGGTCACCAGCGCCACACCGGCGATGCTGACGCCGAAGTTGTCGCACATCATCACGGCGCCGAACAGCCGCGGATCCCCGCCATACATGGCGAGAATCGCGAAGCTCGCGATACCGAGGCCCTGCAGGATCCCGCCGAGGATCAGCGCCCGCATGTAGCCGAAGCGGGCGATCAGCAGCCCGCCGGCCGCGATGCCGAGGAAGGAGGCGGCGAGGCCCACCGTGGTCCGCACGGCGCCCACCATGTCCTTGGAGAGCCCGAGGTCGTGGTAGAAGGGGGTCGCCATCGGCCCCATGACGAACTCCGGCAGCCGGTAGAGGCTGATGAACACCAGCATCAGGAGGCCCACCCACCCCCAGGTCTTGAAGAAGGCCAGGAACGGTCCGATCACCGCGTCGAACAGCCCCCTGCCCGTCCACAGCGGCGCCTCGGCCGATTTCTCGTGCAGGACCTTGTCCGCGCCCGCCGGTTCCGTCGCCTTGAGCGTCGCGGCGATGCCGATCGCCATCAGCAGGGCCATCAGGACATAGGAGGTCGGCCAGCCCAGATGACTGGCGGCGAAGAGGATCATGGCGTCGCTGATGATGACGGCGATCCGATAGCCGAGCTGAAAGGCGCTGGAGAGGAGGCCGAGCTCCTCGCTCGTATCGGCGGCCTCGATCCGCCAGGCGTCCACCACGATGTCCTGGGTCGCCGAGGCGAAGGCCACGGTCAGGGCCGCCATCCCGAGGGCCAGGAGACCGTGCTTCGGTCCGAGCAGGGCCATGGTCAGCAGACCGCAACCGATCACGATCTGCGCGATCAGGATCCACCCTCGCCGGCGTCCCAGCCGCTTGCCCAGCCACGGCGCGTCGAGCCGGTCGATCAGCGGCGACCAGAGGAACTTGAAGGAGTACGCGAGCCCCACCCAGGAGAGGAAGCCGATCGCCTTGAGGGTCAGCCCCTCGTCGCGCATCCAGTAGCCGAGGGTATTGGCGGTGAGGAAGAACGGCAGGCCCGAGGAGAAGCCCAGCCCCAGCATGATGGCGATCTTGGGCTGCCGCAGGCCCCGGAGGACGTGGCCGATCCTGGGCTTGCGCGGCTTGGGGATAGGGGTTTCGGGGGTCTGGACGGTCTGGCTCAAGAACTTTCTCTCCTGCCTTTGAGTGTCTTTTTCAGAGCCGCGACATCTGCCCGATCCTGGGGGCGGCCGACTGCTTGCTTATTGCGGATCAGGTCTTCCAGGCCGATGTAGAAGATTGTCTGATCGCTGAATCGACCTTGGACACGATGCTCCCATGCCTCCTCGAAGCTCACCTTCTTCAGAGAGCTCAGAAGATCGATGCGGTTTGGGGGGTACCCGAGCTGAATGATACTGCCGGGAGCGGTCAGGTCTTCAACCGTGAGGCCTAGACTTCCAAATCCGAAATCGGCCAGTGCTTGGAGAACCCGCTGAGCGTTGTCCGGCGTTGCATCGATGAAGATGTCCAGATCCTTTGTGTAGCGTGGCTTCGCATGGAAGGCAAAGGCGTAGCCTCCTACGACGAGGAACCTAACTTCGTGGGCGCCTAATGACGCGAACAGCTCTTCGAAGTCCTTCGAGGTGTTCACCGGTAACCTTCCAAGCTTCTTGACGCATCTGCTCGAGGACTTCGACGCGCTCGTCTCCCGTCATTCGAGCCCAGAACTCTCGATCAGCTTCCTCTTCCTCTTCGAAAGAGCCGCACTTCCGAAACCAGATCTCTTGCACGGGGAAACTCTACCAGAGCTTACAGTGATTCCACGCGGCTCCGCAGCCCCACCAGCCCCTGGGTGACCGCGTCGAGCTCCTCGCGGGCGGTGTTCAGGTGCTCGCGCTCGGCGCGGACGAAGCGGGTGTAGGGGCCGATCGCCTCATCGATCCGGCGCATGCTCCCCTCGACCTCGCTGTCGAACTGGGCGGTGAGCGAGGTCATGAGCTGGTCGCGCATGGATTCGATCTTGTCGCGCAGATCCTTCTTCGCGTCGCGGCGTCGGTTGGGGATGATGAAGAAGCCGAGGACGGCGACCGTGCCGGCGGCGAGGATGCCGGTGAAGTCCGCGGCCGCGGTGACGGCGAGATGGGTGAGCAGGACTCCGAGGCCGAGCGCTCCCACCTCGGCCAGCGCCGTGGTGGTGACCGCCATCTTGACCGAGTCGGCGAGACGGTTCGACTCCGCGCTCGCGGTCGAAGGTCTCCACCGAGCGCTGGGCGGTGCGCCCGACGCTGTCGAGCAGCCGCGTGCGGTCGAAGTCGAAGCTGCGGCCGACCTGCCCCACGATGCGGTCGGCGTGCTGCTGCCGCCGCAGCGCCAGGTGCTCGGTCACCGCCTGCCACTGCCGCAGCTCGGAGCTGACCAGCCAGTCGATGATCTCGGTGACCCGCTTCTCGATCCGCTGCGGCAGGTCGGCGACGACGGCGCGCTCGAAATCGGCCTTCATCTTCGACTTGTTCATCAGGTCGACGACGCGGGCGAGGCGCATGGTGTCGTCGAAGAAGCTCATCCCGCGGTTCTCGAACTCGTTGAGGACGTTGCTGACGTCGGCGAGGCGGAAGCGGAACTCGCGCTGCATGTCCTCCTTGAACACGGCCATCTGGCGCTCGATGTCCTCGATCGCCGCGAAGTCCTCCTTGAGCAGGCCGAGCCGGCCGTCGGTGATCTCCAGGTAGCGCTTCGAGAGGTGCTCGGCGACCCCCAGGGGGTTCATCAGCTTGAGGCGCACCCGCTCCTTCTCGTCGAGGGTGTCGACGATGTAGCTCTCCAGCGCCTCGAACCGGCTCTGGGCGAGGAGGGCGGCGTCGTTGCCGGTCTTGCCGCGCAGGGCGAGGCGGGCCGCCACCGGGAAGATCTCCGGCGCGAAGCCGAGGAGGGTGCGGGCGTTCTCGGCGACGAAGGCGAGGATGCGGTCGATGTCCTCGGCGGTCTCGACGGATGTCGATCTTGTTGACCACGATCACGATCTTCTTCCCCCAGTCGCGGATGCCCTGGAGGAAGGCGCGCTCGCTCTCGGTGAACGGGCGGTCGGCCGAGGTGACGAAGAGCACCAGGTCCGAGCGCGGCACGAACTCGCGGGTGATCGCCTCGTGCTCGCGATGGATGGCGTTGGTGCCCGGGGTATCGACGATGTTGATGTCCTGGAGCAGCTCGACCGGGGCGGTGATGACGTCGAGCGCCGTCTCCAGGGCCGTGCGGGAGACCGCGGCGCCGTATTTGATGATGTGGACGTGGGTGGTGGTGGGGGTGACCCCCTCCTCCAGGATCTTGCTCCCCAGCAGCGCGTTGATGAAGGCGCTCTTGCCGGCGTTGAACTCGCCGGCGACGACGAGCAGGAAGAGCTCGTCGAGCTGCAGCGCCGACCGCTTGAGGGTCGCCTGGTCCTCCGCCGAGGCGTCGAAGCGCGCCAGCGCCTGCCGCAGATCGCCGAGCAGACGACGGTTTTCGGCCAGAAGCTCGTCTTGATTTCGATTGAGAATGCGCCGCAGCATGGTTTACCCCCCGCCCGGAGGGAACGTTAGCACGGGATGTGCCAGGGGGACGCCCGGGCATCAATGCCCGGGCTACGCCTCAGAAGAAAAGCCGGGTGAACCCGGCTCCTAGGTAAGAAGGCGTTGGATGGGATAAAATTTGGCGTTTCTTGGAGACTTGGGAGATCCTCGTGCCTTATTGGCAGCTCTTCTATCATGCGGTGTGGGCTACACGGTTGCGGGAGCGGTTGC
The DNA here is from genome assembly GCA_963792575.1 of uncultured Acidobacteriota bacterium. Lineage (GTDB taxonomy): Bacteria > Acidobacteriota > Thermoanaerobaculia > Multivoradales > UBA5704 > DATARR01. The sequence goes on along the minus strand of CAWBWZ010000015.1, from coordinate 4,960 downwards.
TTGGGCCGGGGGTGGAGGCGTTCGCCCATCGCCTGATCCGGGAGAAATCCGTTGAGTTGGGAGCGGTCATCCATGCTCTGAACGGAATGGAAGACCACGTTCATCTGGTGATCTCGATCCCGCCGAAGCTCGCGCCGGCCTTCTTCATCGGCCAGGTGAAGGGCGCCACCTCCACAAGGCTGAATCAATCTGGCCGGCTGGACCGGCCGTTTTCCTGGCAGGACGAGTACTCCGTCTTCTCCTTGGATGCCAAGCGCCTGCCGCACCACGTCGCCTACGTCGACAACCAAAAGATTCATCACGCCCGAGCTACCGTAATCCCCGCCCTGGAGAGAACCGGAGAAGATCCCCCCTCTTCCCCTTGAGCCGGGTTCACCCGGCTTTTCGTTTGAAGCGTAGCCCGGGCATTGATGCCCGGGTGGGAAGATCTCGCGATGCATCGATTACCGGACATGGAGCCCCACCGCCCGCCGCTGATAGACTCCGCGTGAGAACGCGAACCGAGAGGGAGACCCCATGAGCCCAGCAAAGAACATCCCCACCGTGGACCTGAACGACTACACCTCCGGCGACGCCGCGGCCCGCACGCGGCTGATCGAGACCCTGGGGCAGGGCTTGAGCGAGTTCGGCTTCCTCAATGTCGAGGGGCATGGGATCGACTCGTCGCTGATCCGCGGCACCTACGACCTCTGGAAGCGCTTCTTCGAGCTGCCGGACGAGGTCAAGCGGCGGTACGCGGGAGTCGAGGGGGGAGCCCGCGGGTACACGCCGTTCGGCGTCGAGCACGCCAAGGACAATCCGCTGCCCGACCTCAAGGAGTTCTGGCATATCGGGCAGGAGCCGCCGGCAGGGCACCCCTACCGGCAGGAGTACCCGGAGAACGTCTGGCCGGCGGAGATCCCCGAGATCCGGCAGCCCACGCAGCACCTCTACAGCAGCCTGGAGCGGGTGGCCGAGAACCTGCTGCGCGCGCTCGCCGAATATTTCGACATGCCGCGCGAGAGCTTCGCCTCGATGATGGAGGTCGGCAACAGCATCCTGCGCGTCATCCACTACCCGCCGGTGCGGCCCGATCAGGCCCCGGCCGTGCGCGCCGCCGCGCACGAGGACATCAACCTCATCACCCTCCTCTGCGAGGCGACCGACTCGGGGCTCGAGATCCTCACCCGCCAAGGGGAGTGGATGGCGGTCGAGACCGGTCCCGGGCAGATCGTGGTCGACGCCGGCGACATGCTCTCCCGCTTCACCAACGAGGTCGTCCCTGCCGCCACTCACCGGGTGGTCAATCCGGCCGAGAACGCCGCCCGCGACCGCTACTCGATGCCCTTCTTCGTCCACCCATACTCGGCGTGCGACCTGACGATCGACGAGCGGTTCGTCAGCGCGGACAACCCGGCCCGGTACCCGCCGATCACCGCCGGCCAGTTCCTGGAGCAGCGGCTGCGCGAAATCGGGCTTAAGAAGTGACTAGAAATATTTGAAGTTGTTGGTTACACTTCTCCCATACAAAGGAGGAGTGGATATGAAAAAAGCAGTTCTGTTTGGGGTGTCTCTCTTAACGTTAGCGTTTTTCGCCCTGCCCGCGCTGGCAGCCCCGGAGCCGGCCGCGGCGGCGGCCTTCGCCGCGATCTTCGCGCCCGCGCCGGAGGTCAGCGCCCAGCCGCAGGCTCAGGATGTCGCCGCGCGGCGGGGTCTCCCGACCAAGTCGACCTCCACGGCCAACTGCTGGGATGGCTCCACGGTGACCTGCACCGGAACCTCCAGCAGCGCGGTCAACTCCAACTGCTCCGCCGGCCAGAGAGGGTATTGCACGGGGACGACCTCGGGAACGATCTACTGCCCCGCCTGCCCGACGGGTGGCGGCTGCACCACGAGCACGACGTGCTCGCCCAGCGGATCCGTCTCCTGCTCGGGAGCCTCGGGGTCCTCGGATTGCTTCTCGGTCAGGAATTGTTACGCCTATTGCGACGGCGTGTACCACTTCTGCCCGAGCCACGGCTCCTGCCCGCTCTGATCTCCCTCTTGGATCGCCATCCGGCCCTCCCTCTCACTCCAGGCGGGAGGGAGGGCCGGGAAACCTTCGGCTCCCGATCTCGTTAAGATGGGGTTATGTCCAACCCTCGGAGGAGCCCCTTGATGTTTTCCATCCTCAGATCCCGCCGCGCCGCGGCCGTCCTCGCCGCCGCCTTTCTGCTGGCGGTCCCCCAACCCTCGAGCGCCGCGAAGCGGCCGATCGCCGAGACCGACCTCTTCAAATTCGTCTGGGTCGCCGACCCGCAGATCTCGCCGGACGGCAAGCGGGTCGTCTTCGTCCGCGTGACCGTCAACGAGAAGAAGAATGGCTACGACACCGCCCTCTGGATCGTGCCCACGGACGGCAGCGAGCCGCCGCGCTCGTTCACCAGCGGCCCGTCCGACTCCTCGCCCCGGTGGTCGCCGGACGGCTCGCGGATCGCCTTCACTCGCTCCGCCATGAAGGACGGCCACGGCGAGCCGCCGCAGATCCACCTGATTTCCACCCAGGGGGGCGAGGCCAGCGCCCTGACCGAGGTCCCCCAGGGGGCGGGCTCCCCGGTGTGGTCCCCGGACGGCAGGACGCTCGCCTTCGCCAGCTCGGCGAACGACAAGGACCTTCAGAAGTGGAAGGGCGAGAAGGCGAAGGAAGGCAAGGACAAGGACGAGAAGGGGAAGGATGACAAGAAGGCCGAGGAGGAGCACGAGAGCGACGTCCGGGTGATCACGCGGGCGGTCTACCGCTTCAACGGCGGCGGCTATGGCGATCTCACCCACCCCAGCCATCTCTGGACGGTGCCGGTCCCGGCGGCCGGCTTCCTCAAGCTGCCGGAGCCGAAGCGGCTCACCTCGGGGGAGTTCGACCAGGGGAGCCCGGTCTGGTCGCGGGACGGCTCGACGATCTATTTCGCCGCGGACACCGAGAAAGAGGCCTATTACAAGCCGTCACACAACGACCTGTTCGCCATCCCTGCCGGCGGCGGCGAGATCCGCCGCGTGGTCAGCTTCGACGGCGGGATGGGGGACATGCGCGCTCTCGCCGGACGGCCGGAAGTTCGGCTTCGGGGGCTTCGCGAACCCGCAGGCGGACCGCTCCTTCAACCAGTCCGATCTCTTCGTGGTCGACGTCACGCCGGGCGCCGCGCCGCGCAATCTGGCCACCGGCCTGGACGCCGATCTCCTCGCAGGGCTCGCGGCCGACCAGCACCCGCCGAGCGGCGGCAGCCCGCAGCCGGTGGTCTGGAGCCGGGACGGCCGCTCCATCATCGCCGCGGTGGCGGAGCGCGGCCGGGTCAACCTGCAGCGCTTCGACGTCGACGACCGGCAAGACCACGCCCGTCACTCAGGGGCGATCAGGAGGTCGTCTCCTACACGGCGACTCCGGACGGCTCGCGCCTGGCGCTGGTGATCTCCACCCCGACGGTGATCGGCGACCTCTATTCGCTCGACGCCGCCACCGGCCGCCTGACGCCGCTGGCCGCATCCCAACGAGGAGCTCTTCTCGCAGCTCGAGCTGACCGCCCCCGAGGAGATCACCTACAAGAGCTTCGACGGCCGGGAGATCCAGGCCTGGGTACAGAAGCCGCCGGACTTCGAGGCGGGGAAGAAGTACCCGCTGATCCTCAACATCCACGGCGGCCCGCACGCCGCCTACGGCTACACCTTCGACCACGAGTTCCAGTGGATGGCCGCCAAGGGCTACGTGGTGCTCTATCCGAACCCGCGGGGGAGCTCGTCCTACGGCCAGGAGTTCGGCAACGTCATCCAGTACCACTTCCCGGGCGACGACTCCAAGGACCTGATGGCCGGCGTCGACGAGCTGGTGAAGCGCGGCATCGCCGATCCCAAGCGGCTGGGGGTGACCGGCGGCAGCGGCGGCGGCATCCTGACCAACTGGATCGTCACCCAGACCGACCGCTTCGCGGCGGCCGCCTCGCAGCGCTCGATCGCCGACTGGTCGACGTTCTGGTACACCGCCGACTTCACCCTCTTCCAGCCCCACGTGGTTCCGCGGCGCGCCCTGGGAGAACCCGGAGGACTTCGCCGCGCCGCTCGCCGATCACCTACGTCGACAAGGTCACCACGCCGCTGATGCTGATCGAGGGCGAGGCCGACTACCGGACGCCCCCCGCGGCCGGCGGCGAGCAGATGTTCCGCGCCCTCAAGTACCTGCAGAAGCCGACCGTGATGGTGCGCTTCCCCGGCGAGACGCACGAGCTGTCGCGCTCGGGCCAGCCCTGGCATCGCGTCGAGCGGCTGCGCCACATCGTCGCCTGGTTCGACAAGTATCTGCAGGGGAAGAAGATCGATACTTACGACGTGCCTTGAGGCGGATGGACAAGCTGGAGGGGATTTCGTCAGGACGACGCGGCGAGAATCCTCTCCAGCTCCGTGGCGAGCCTCTGGAACGAAAGGCAACGCCGCAACGCCAGATCGAGATCCATCCGCGCCGCGAACACGGGCTGGTCGTCGACTTCGAGATATCGGCGGTTGCCGGCCATGTTGCTCGTCAGGCGTCCCTTGGCATCCCGGATCGACTCCGGGCCATCGGGAGCATTCGCGTCCGGTCGAATCCCGCAGACCCCGCGCAGAGAGTCCTTGCTGCCGAGGAACCAGGCTTCGAATTCCCGGCAGGCCGCCACCACGGCGGAAGGGAGGGGGCTCGCTTTCCGGCAGCGCTCCAGGAGGGCGGTTTCGAGGCGGAAAGGGTCGTCGTCATCCGCGTCGAGAATCACCAGGACGGCTGCAACGTCTCTCCGGTCCCGGATACCTTGAACGATGGCGCGTTCGATCTCGCCTGGACGGACCATCTTGAGCCGGGATACGCGGAATGGCCGGGCCACCTGGATCTCCGGACGCTCCAGTTGTGACAGGAGACGGCGCAGGAGGACCGGCACGGCCTCCTCTTCGGAATGTCCTTCGACGATGGGAAGGATGGTCTTGATCA
>CAWBWZ010000014.1:0-42479 GCA_963792575.1 uncultured Acidobacteriota bacterium | reverse complement strand
AAAAGCGGGATTGCCGTCCAGCGCCAGCAGCTCCTCCCGCATCGCCTCCATGCTCGCGTACCGGTCTTCGACCCGCTTGGCCAGCGCCCGGGCGACGATCCGCTTGAGCTGCGCCGGCACTCCCGGCCGCAGGGTGGCCATCGGCTCGGGGTCGCGGGTCAGGATGGCGCGGATCCGGTCGTGGTCGGTCTCGCCCGGGAACGGCGTCCGGCCGGTGACCATCTCGTAGAGGACGACGCCGAGGGCCCAGAGGTCCGTGCGGGGGTCGATCGCTTCGCCGCGGATCTGCTCGGGCGCCATGTAGCCGGCGGTGCCCACGGCGGTGCCGTCGCGGGTCAGGCGCGACTGGTCCGCCAGCTTGGCGATGCCGAAGTCGACGATCTTCACCCGGCCGTCGGGAGCCACGATGACGTTGGCCGGCTTGACGTCCCGGTGGACGATCCCCTTGGCGTGGGCGGCGGCGAGGCCGGAGGCGATCTGGGCCGCGAGGCGGACCGCCTCGGCGATGGCCAGGCCGCCGCGCTCGACCCGGCGCTTGAGCGTCTCGCCGTCGCAGAAGGCCATGGCGATGAACAGCCGGCCGTCCTCCGTCTCGTCGATCTCATAGACAGTACAGATGTTGGGGTGATCGACCGCCGACGAGGCGCGGGCCTCGCGCAGGAACCGGCGCTTGTCCGATTCGTTGGCGTTGCGGTAGGTCGAGAGGAACTTGAGGGCGACCAGCCGCTCGAGCTTGAGGTCCTCCGCCTTGTACACGACGCCCGCACCGCCGCCGCCGAGACGTTCGAGGACCCTGTACCGGGAGATAGTGCTGCCGATCAACAAAAAGTTTTCCTGACCAAAGGATCGTCAGGAGTCTATCATTCCCCGCCAGCCGGACGCTCTCATCCTCGCCCGAAAGGGCGGAATTTATCCAGCCTGGGGTGTCAACCCCAGGACCGGAGGACCGGGCCCACAGGGGTTGTCGATCTGGGCGCCCCACCTGGGGTTGACACCCCAGGCTGGATAAATCTCGCCCTTTGGGCGGGGCTTCAACCTCGCGTCCAACCCTCTTCCTCGAAGAACGGGAAGACCGCGTCCGCGGGCCGGGCGAGGTCGGCGGCGAGGACGGCGACCCCGACGGCGCCCTTGTAGAGGCTGTCCGGCGCCTCGGCGGTCCGCTCGATCGCCAGCGCGGCGCGGTCGGCGAGCTCGCGGGCGCGGGTGAGCCACTCGGCCCCCCCGCCGTGCCGGTGGAGGTTGAGGAGGGCGTAGGCGCGGCCGGCGAGGCCGCAGCAGAGAGTGCCGTGCGGATCCGGCGCCTCCCAGGCGTTCCAGGCGGCCCCCTCGGCGAGGCGGCGAAAGCGGGGATCGCCCAGCATCGGATGCGGCGAGCGTCCAGAGGAAGACGAAGCCGGCGCTGCCGTTGCACCAGCCGGCCATCGTGCCGACGTCCGCGCCGCTCTCGGCGTACCAGCGCCAGCGGAGGCCGCGCCCCCAGGGGCGGGCGCGGTCGGCGAGCTCGGCCAGCCGCCGCGCGAGGCTCTCCGGCAGGGGAGCTCCCGGCGGCCCGGCACCAGCGCAGGGAGGCGTAGAGATAGCCGGCCCAGCCGTGGGCCATCCCGAGGTTCGGGCCGCTCGACGCAGCCGGCGATCGGCGGCAGGTCGGCGATCTCCTCCCAGAGCCCGGCGAGCAGGCCGTCCCCCAGGGCGCGCAGCTCCGGCGGCGGCGTCCCCCGGCATTTCGAGCAGCAGCGCGGCGGCGAGCAGGAGCCCTGAGCGGCCGAGGGTCAGGTCGGGATTCGGGCAGGGGGCGGCAGACGCGGCGAGGAAGGCGCTCACCGCCTCGCGCCGGGAGCCCGGGTCCCCCAGGGCATGGGCGATCATCGCCCGCACGGCGTGCACTCCCGACGCCGTGTGGTAGGGGGTGACCCGGCCGAGGATCTCCGGCACGAGGCGGGAGTCGGGACGGTAGAAGGCCTCTTCTCCCGTCTCCCGGGCCGCCCTCACCGCCCACAGATCGGCGAGCGAGAGGAGCGCCGCGTCCTCCCGCGCCAGGGCGATGCGGTGGAGGCCGCAGGCGATCCCCGCGGCGCCGTAGGTGACCGAGGCGCGCGGCGGCACGGCGAGCCCCTCGCGGAAGAGCGGCCCGCCCGGGGCCAGCCGGTCGAGGACGCGGGCGAGCAGCGCCTCGGCCGCCGAGCCGGCCGGCGGACGGCGGTCGGCTGGGCTCGACAGCGCCGAGAGCCCGTTCGAAGTCGTCCACGGCGGCGAACCGCTCTCCGGGCGCCTTGGCGAGGGCCCGCGCGAGGATCGCCTCCACCTCCGGCCAGGGCTCGGCGTCGCGGAGGGCGAAGGGGAGCGGCGGATCCTCGACGATCTGCCGCAGCATCTCGTCCTTGGCGAGCCTGAAATCGTGCGTGGGGGCGCCGGCGATCAGCAGGTAGAGGAGCGCCGCCAGGGCATACTGCTCCCCCGCGGCCGAGGCCACGGGCTGGGGTCCTCCCGTCCGCACCGCCGCCGCATACTCCGGCTCGTAGTAGAAGGCCACGCCCCCGCGCCCGGGATCCCCCGCCAGGCCCTCCCGCCAGCGACAGGCCGAAGTCGATCAGATGAACCTCCCCCGCCGGTCCGACCAGGACGTTGCGCGGGTGGACGTCGCCATGGATCACCCCCCGCTCGTGCAGGCGGGCGTAGGCGGCGAGGATGGAGCGGCAGAGCGCGAGCAGGCCGGCGCGGTCGCCCCCGGCGGCGCAGCTCGGCGCCGGCCGCCGCCGCGTCGACGCCGGGGAGCCACTCCATGGCGAGCCAGCGCCGGCCGTCGAGATCGCCGGCGCCGAGCAGCCGCGGCGAGCGGCTTCCCCCGAGCCGCTCCAGGACCGCCGCCTCGCGCGCGAAGGCATCGCCGGCGCGCCCCTTCGCCGCCGGGCGCTCGATCTTCAGGGCCGCCGCGCCCCCCTCGCCCTGGACCTGGTGGAGCTCGGTGTCCTCCAGCGCCTGCACGCACTCCAGCACCTCGAAACCGCGCGATCCGGTCGCCGGGCGCGAGCGAGGGCGGCGATGCCCCCCGCCTCGTCGGACCCTTCGGCGACGAGAAAGCCGGCGGCCAGGAGCCTTTCGAGCAGCGGATAGGCCTCGACCAGGGTGCTCTCCGGATCGAGGTCCCGGGCCTGGCTGTAGCGGATCACCGCGTCGACGATGGTGCGGGGGGCCTTGAACTCGCCCAGCAGCTCGGCCGACCGGGCGTCGAGCAGGCGCGACGGGGTGCGCGCCCGCGGATGGGTGATCGCCCAATCCCCCTCCTCGGGATCGAGCTTCCGGCGCACCTCCTCCGGCAGCTCGGCGACCGGCACGAGGATGACGTCCGGCGAGAGGAGGATGGCGTCGGTGATCGCCACCGGTCAGCCCCGGCTCCAGAGGCTGGCGGCGGGGGTCCAGGAGCCGGTGTCGATCCCCTCCAGGCGCACGCGCTCCAGCGCGAACCGCCAGGGCTCCAGCCCCTCCGCGCTCCGCGCCGCGAGCAGCGCCCGCGCCAGCCGGTGGGTGAGCCAGAGGCGCCAGCTCTCCCGGCCCGCCCAGGCGGCAAGCTCGGCAGCGGGGGGGTCCACGCCCCAGGAGAGGAGGCCGTCGCCGCCGATCTCCGAGGTGAAGGGAACCCCCTGCGCGGGCACTCCGCCGAGACGCGCCGAAACCGCCTCGGCGGCCTTGGCCAGCCGCTCGAAGTCGGGGAAGTAGGCGACGATCTTGTCCGGGCGCAGCAGCCCCACGGCTCCGGAGCCGATCTTGAACTGCGCGGCCCGGCCGGCGGCGAGGGCGTCGAGAACGGCGCCGAAGCTGTCCGCGAGCACCTCGGGAGCGGGGCTGACGTAGAGCTTCCAGGTCACCCCGCCGTCGCGGGTCTCGCGTCTCCACCGTGCGGGACCGCCAGCTCAGCCAGGCCTCGGAAGGGGGCGAAGCGGTCCAGGCGCGGTCGAGGAGCGGCCGGTTGGCGCCGCCGGGGGCGATCCCCAGGTGGGCTTGCACCTCCTCGGGGGACCGCAGGAGCCGCTGCCAGCGCGGTGTCAGCGGCCGGCGGTTGTAGCCGTACAGGCGGTAGGAGAGGCGGAGGGGGTCGTCGATCGCCAGCGCCTGGCCATACTGAAGCGCCGCGACGGACAGCCCGGCGAGCCGGCCGCCTGCCACCTCGCGCGCCTCGCGGTCCTGGCCCGCGAAAGCCGCGGCGCCGGAGACGAACGCTTCGCCCAGCTCGACTTCGAGGACGCCGTCCGCCACCAGCCGCGCGATCGTCCGGCCGGTGCCCTCGCCGAGGACGGACCGCACGTAAGCCGGCAGCGCCCCCGGCTCGCGCAGGGTGAGGAAGAGGAGGGCGGTCTCGCGGTCGACCGCCTTGACGCCGAGCCCGGCACCCTGCCGGGGGCGCAGGACGCCATAGAAGTCAGGATCCTCCGGCAGCCGCTCGAAGACGCGGCGCTCCTCGGGCGCGAGCCGGTCCCACAGCGTCAGCTCGTAGCTGGGATTGGCGCGAAACGCGCGCCCGAGGAGATCCATCATCGGCGGCCTGCCGCGGGACGCGCTAGATCCGCGCCTCCGGAGCGCTGTCCAGCCGCTCCCGGAGCTGCCGCTGGAGGAGGGCGAGGGCCTCGCCGCCGCGGCCCGCGGCCTGATAGGGACGCCGGGAGTCGTCCGGGCAATTGGGAGGAATGTTCGAGTCGTCCGGACAGCCCCGGGTGTCATTCAGGCAGTTGCCGTGGCTGTCGTCCGGACATCCCTGGCCGTGGCTGTCGTCCGGACACTGGTCGTCACCGTGGCTGTCATCCGGGCAGGCCCAGATGCGCGGCCCCGGGCTCGCGCCGGGAACGATCTTCGTCATCAGATCTTCGACTTTGAAGGCCATCTCTTCCCTCCTGGGGGATCGCCCCGGTCTCGCGGCTCCCGCCGGACGTACGCTAAAAATCCGCCGGCCGCGATGATTCAATGGAATCGGATGAGGGCATTATACCGGCTGGGCCGGTCTAGCGGAGGGTCAGCATGCAGACGTCCCCCTCTTCGGTGGCGCTGGAGACGTAGAGCGTACGGCCATCCGGGGCGATGGCGTGGGCGATGAACGAGGAGTTCGCGGGTGGGGCCAGCACCTCCCGCACGCGCCGGGTGAGGACGTCGACGGCCAGGATGCGCCCCTCGTCGCGATAGAACAGGGTCCGGCCGTCCGCGAGCCAGCGCGGGCTCTGGCCGCGGTCGGTCAGCCGCGAGTAGCTCCGCGACGCCAGGGAGTGGAGGACGATCCCCGGCAGAGGCCGGCCCTCCTGCTCGAGGGCGCCGGCGAGCCAGGCGCCGTCCGCCGACCAGGAGCTGGCGTCGAAGATCTGGCCGGCGCCGGGGGCGGGCAGCGGCACGGCCCGGCGCTGCTCGAGCGGGCGGGAGAGGTCGATCAGCAGGGTCCCCCGGTCCGGCATATTGCAGGCGACCCGCCGGCCGTCCGGCGACCAGATCGGATAGCTCGGAGACTCTCCCGTGGTCCGTGTCACCGGCTCCAGCCGGCTGCCGTCCGCCCGGATGCTCCAGAACTCCAGCCTTCCGCTGCGATCTGACTGGAAGAGAATGCGCGAGCCGTCGGGCGACCAGCGAGGGTGGCGGTCCCGGAAGCCGTCGTTGGTGAGCTGGCGAAGGTCGCCGCCGTCCTTCCGCACCACGAACAGATCCTCCTGGGGGAGAGAGGCGTGGAACGTCACCCACTGCCCGTCCGGCGAGACGTCACAGGAGCGGACTCCGCGCGAGCCCTGCGTCACCGGCTCCAGCCGGCCGGCGGCGAGGCTCGCGGGGTCGAGGGGGGCCCGCTCGAGGTTCGCCTTGCTCTCGTTGGTCGCGTAGAGGATGTTCCGGCCATCCCGGGAGAGGCTCAGCAGGCCGCTCCACTCCGAGGGCGCCGTGATCGCCTCCGGCGTCCCCAGGATCTTTCCCGAACCCTCGTCGATCGGCACCCGCCAGAGATTCATGCTGCCGCCCCGGTTGCTCGCGAAGTAGAGCTGCGATCCATCGGGCGACCAGCCGGGGCTCCAGTTCAGGTACTCGTCGTCGGTGACCTGCACGGCGGCGCCCCCCTCGGCGGGCATCGTCGAGAGGATCCGCCGCGAGCTTCCGGCGGGGATCCCCCAGAAAGCGATGCGCCGGCCGTGCGGAGACCAGACGGGTTGCACCGCATCCCCTTCGGTGAGCAGCCGCCTGGCGCCGGTGGCGGCGTTCACCCGCCAGACCTGGCTTCTGGTCTTGCGCACCCGCGGGTCGGAGATCCCCTCGGTCGCCACCAGAAGCTCCCTGCCGTCCGGAGACCAGGCGGGACTGAAGCCGAAGTCGGTGAGCCGGCGGACCGACTCGCCGGTCGCCCCCATCAGGAAGACGCCGCCGCCGCCGCGCTCGGAGCGGAAGGCGATGGCGTCGCCGTCCGGCGAGAACGCCGGCTGGGTATCGTCCGCGGGGGAATCCGCCGTCAGATTTCGGGCGTTGCTGCCGCCGATCCGCTGCGAGTAGATATCGAGGTTCCCCGGCGACGTCAGCTTGACGTAGGCGAACTCGTGGCCATCCGGCGAGATGCTGGGGAAGGTCTCGCTCCCCTCCTGGTCGGTCAGCCGGGTGAAGGACGCCTGGACCGGCGCCGCGGCGCTCCCGCCGGCGCGCGGCCGCAGGTAGATCGCCACGGCGAGGACCGCCACCGCGGCCGCGGCCGCCCCCCAGATCCAGCGCCGGGCCCTGCGCCCGGAAGAGAGCGTCGAGAAACGTGGTGGTCCCCGGGTCCCCCGTGAGGACGCGCAGCTCGGCCAGCGGCTCGTCGACGGTGGCGTAGCGGTCCGCCGGGTCCTTGGCCATCAGCCGCTCGGCCAGCCGCGCCAGCTCCGGCGGCACGTCCGGGCGCAGCTCGCGCAGCGGCTGCGGGCGCTCGTTGAGGATCGAGTAGACCACCGCCTGCTCGCGCTCCCCGCGGAACGGCCGCCGGCCGGCCAGCATCTCGTAGAGCACGACGCCGAGCGACCAGAGATCGGTCCGCGGGTCCACCTCGTCGCCGCGCGCCTGTTCCGGGGACATGTAGGCGGGCGTGCCAGCCGAGGAGCCGGCCTGCGAGATCGCCGCCGTGCCAGCCAGCTTGGCGAGGCCGAAGTCGAGGATCTTCACCACCCCGTCGGTGGTGACAATCACATTCGCCGGCTTGATGTCGCGGTGGACGATGCCGCTGCGGTGGGCCTTCGAAAGGCCGCGGGCGATCTGCAGGGCGATGTCGACCGCCTCGGACACCGGCAGCGGCCCGCGCTCGATCCGGCGGCGCAGGGTCTCGCCGTCGTAGCAGGGCATGGCGAGATAGAGGCGGCCGTCCGGAGTCTCCCCCAGCTCCAGGATGGTGCAGAGATTGGGGTGGTCCAGGCTGGAGGCCGCCCGCGCCTCCTGCTCGAACCGCTCCTTCGCCTGCGGATCGCGCGTCAGCTCCGGCGGCAGGAACTTGAGGGCAACGATCCGCGCCAGCCGGGTGTCGCGGGCCTGGTAGACGATCCCCATCCCCCCGCCGCCGAGGATCTCCAGAATCTCGTAAGGGCCGACCTTGTCCCCGGGCGGGCCGGCGGAGACCAGAGGGCCGGTTTCGCGGAGGAGCGTGGGCGAGCCGGGAAAATCGAGCAGCGTGCGATCGTCGTCGGTCGAGAAAGCGGGCGCCGCGAGCGCCGGGGCGAGGTCCCGGAGCCCGGCGCGCATCACCTCCATGCTCGCGATGCGGTCTTCCACCCGCTTCGCCAGGGCATGCCTCACCAGCCGTTCGAGGGCCGTCGGCACGCCGGGACAGAGCGCGACCATCGGCCGCGGGCTGCGCCCGATGACGGCCCGCGCGAGCTCGACCTCCGAATCGCCCGTGAACGGCGGCCGGCCGGTCACCATCTCGTAGATCACCACCCCCAGCGACCAGACATCCGTGCGGGCATCGGCGGGCTCGCCGTGGAACTGCTCGGGGGACATGTAGGCCGCCGTGCCCACGGCCGCGCCGGCGCGGGTGATGCGGGATTGGTCGGCGAGCTTGGCGATGCCGAAGTCGACGATCTTCACCCGTCCGTCGGGAGCCACCATGATGTTGCCCGGCTTCACGTCGCGGTGGACGATCCCCTTCTCATGGGCGCGGGCGAGGCCGGCGGCGATCTGCTCGGCGATCCCCACCGCCTCGACCAGGGGGAGCGGCCCGCGCTCGATCCGGTCGCGCAGCGTCTCCCCCTCGCACAGGGCCATGGCGATGAACAGCGCGCCGTCGCCGGTCTCGTCGATCTCGTAGATCGTGCAGATGGCAGGGTGGTCGAGCGCCGACGCCGCCCGGGCCTCGCGGATGAAGCGCTGCTTGCTCTCCCCGGAGGCGCCGCGCTGGCCGGCGAGGAACTTGAGCGCCACCGGCCGGTCGAGCCTGAGATCGACCGCCTTGTAGACGACGCCCATGCCACCGCCCCCGAGGCGATCGAGGATCCGATAGTGGGAGACCGTGCTGCCGATCAAAGAGAAGGCACTCCGGTCAGGCCCGCCGCGCCCGCGCCCGCAGTTCCTCGAACTCCTCGTGGAATCCCTGGACGATCAGCTCCGGGTCGGGCACCAGGCCGGTGTCCGAGGCGAGCCCCAGACGGACGTGGCCGGCATAGCTGAAGATGCTGATGCCGAGCCCCACCCGCCCCGACTGCGGCACCCAGAAGAAGATCTCCCGCACCGCCCTGCCCGCGAGATAGAGCTCCTCCCGCGGGCCGGGCACATTGGTCATCACCGCCGTCGTCTTGGCGGCGAAGATCTTCACCACCAGCCTCTGCACCGCCAGCGGCACCATCCCCAGCATCTTCAGGATGCCGTAGACCACGATCGGCTCCGCCGAGCGCTTCAGCGCGACCGCCCGCCGGTGCAGCTCGGCCAGCCGCTCCACCGGGTCGTCGATCCCGACCGGCAGCGACAGGAAGATCAGCCCGAACTGGTTGCCCAGATCCGACATGTCGTCGAGCGACCGCAGGTTGACCGGCATCGCCGCCCGGAAGTTCAGCCCATGGGCCTTCTTCCCCTTGTGGTCCAGATAGCGCCGCAGCCCGCCCGTCATCGCCGAGAGCAGGACGTCGTTGATCGTCCCCTGGAGCGCGCGCCCGACCTCCTTGACGTCGTCGACCGCGATCGGCTCCGACCAGGCGACCCGCTTCGGGATGCCGAGAGGGCCCTTGAACATCGTCGGCGGGTCGGGCAGCCGGAGCACCAGGCGGCTGAAGGCGCCGGCCGACGCGACCCCGGTGGCCAGGACGTTCATCGAACGGAACCCCTCGGCCGACTGCTGCATCAGGCGGATGCCGTCGGGCATGATCCGCTCGGCGAGCCGCGTGGCGGCCTCGTGCTCCTGAGGCGGCCGGCGGAAAAAATCGGTGAACGGGCTGTCGAGATCGTCCGCCGTCTCGGCCGTCATGTCGGTCAGCGACAGGAGCACCAGGAGGAGGGCCATGCCGTCGCCGATGCAGTGGTGGAGGCGCCCCATGAAGACCGAGCCGCCCCCCTTGTAGTTCTCCAGCAGATGGAAGCTCCAGAGCGGCCGATCGGGAGCGAACGGCTCGCTCATCAGATCGCTGATGACCTCGCGCAGGACGTTCTCGTCCCCCGGCTCCGGCAGCTCCATCCGGTAGACGTGCTGGTCGAGGTCGAGCTCCGGATCCTCCTCCCAGCAGGGATCCCCCTTGTGGTGGACGATGCGTTGCCGGAACCGGGGGATCGGCAGGAGCCGGCGCCGCAGGAGGGCCTTGATCCGGTCGAACGACGCCGGCTCGTCCATCACCAGCACGCCGTTGATGATCATCAGGTTCGACGGCTCATCCATCCGCAGCCATGCGTGGTCGACGGCGGAAAGGGGTTCCCTGGTTGCGGTCTCCTGCGGAGAGGCCAAGACGATTCCTCCTGAGGCGTTTCCGGGGGAAGTCTACACCCTTGCAACGGCTGGGCGTTCTGCCCCTCTGGGGCTGCCCCCAGTCCTCTGCAGATCGCAGCTTGCCGCGACGGCGACGCGGGATGGCGATACCGGGACCTTCTTTGGTATTCTTATCTGGAGAGGAGGATAAGCCGATGGCATCTCACAAACCGACACTGCCCCGCGAAGAGATTCCACACGAAGAAGAGGAACTTCTCCAGGCACAGCCTTCTCTGCGGACCGGCATCCTCAAGAAGTTCGACCCTCGAATTCTCGACTGGCCTCAAGGCCCCGATTCCGGCCTCAATGCCGTCATGGGCAAGTGGCCGGGCGATGAAACCGACGAAGAAATCCTGGCTCGGCTCGAAGAGCTCTCTTGATCTCTCGCGGAAGATTTCTCCTCGACACCAACATTCTCATTCATCTGGTCCGGTCCAACCGGCTTGGTGAAGCCATTGATTTTCGTTTTCAGCTGAGGGCTCGCCCGGAGCGGCCCTTGGTGTGCGTCGTTACTGTCGGAGAGGTCCTGTCCTTGGCGAAAAAGTGGAGTTGGGGGACCTCCAAGATCCGCCTTCTCGAAGAGCTGCTCCAAGAGTTCATCCTGCTGGACATCAACTCGGAAGAGGTTCTGTCGACCTATGCTGATATGGACTTCTACCTTCAGAAGTCAGGCAGGTCTATAGAGCAGAACGATATTTGGATCGCGGCGACGGCGGTGGTAGCGGGCGCCCACCTCCTGACCACGGACAAGGATTTCGACCCGCTCTATCCCGCCTATCTGGACCGCACCTGGATCGACCCGCAGAGGCCCGGCGCCTGACGACCAAGGACATCTTTCGGCGGAGGCGGTAGAGACGTTCCCAGGTCCTGAACGACACCCTGCGAAGGCCACGGGGACCGCGGGACGTCTCTTCGGAGGGCTTGCAGCTCCATCTGCCACTCCCCGCGAGGAGGCCACAACCGCGAATCGGACGGGCGGGAATCTTCGTCAGGCGTTTGGACCCGGCAAAGCTCCCATCCGCTCCGTCTCACGGACGCTTCCCGAGATGGCGCGCTGGGTTTGACCCACGAATCCTGCTCTTCGACCCGAGGTTTGAGGGCCGCGACCCGCGGGTCCGACTCCCTGACCCATGAATTCAAGACCGCGACCTGCGGTTTCAGCACCCAGACCCATGGGTCCAACTCTGCGACCTGCGGTTTCAGCACTCCGACCCACGGGTCCAACTCTGCGACCCACGGGTCCGAGACTGCGACCCGCGATTTCAGCACTCCGACCCGCGGGTCCGGCTCCTTGACCCGCGGGTCCAGTCCCGCGACCCGCGGGTCCAACTCCGCAATTCACGGGTCCAAGAGCGCGGACCGCGGGTCCGGAGCCGCGTTTAGCTTCCGTTCCCCCGCCGCTCTCGCCGCAGATAGGCGGAGAACTGGCGCGCGAGATCCACGGTGAGGCGCTCCTCCTCGCAGGCGCGCTGGAACATCAGCAGAGCCACGATGGCCTCCCGGTTCACGTCCCGCGACTGGAAGATGGGCATCAGCTCCGCCGCGAGCCGCTTCAGATCCTCCGTGCACCCTTCCTGGGCGAAGAGGCGGGCGAGGTCCAGGGAGACCAGCGCCGCGTCGTAGCCCATCTGCCGCTCCAGGAACTCCCGCTGAACCTCCCGGAAGGCGGCCTCGGCGGGTCCGAGGCGGCCAAGGCCGAGATCGATGTTCCCTTCGACCCAGCGTAAGCGGACGAGATCGAGTGGCTGGGCGGTATTGCTGAGGAGATCTTTGACGTCCCGCAGGAGGCGCTCGGCTTCTTCATAACGCTCTGCCAGGATCAACGAAATGAGAAGGTTGAATCTCCCATAAGTGAAGAGCTGCGGCTCACGCGCGGAGTCGATTTCGGCAGTGGTCCGGTGAAGCAGATCAATCGCTCCGGCCAAGTCTCCGCTCTCCTCCAGAATCTTGGCCTTCTGAAGTAGCGACTTCCCAATGCCATACGCGTCGCCAGACTCGCTATATAAGAGAAGGACTTGGTCGACCAGATCCAGAGCCTCGTTGAGTCTGCGCTGCGCCCGACGTAATGAGGATTTCAGATCGAGAATCTCGGCCTTGACCTCGAGATTTCCAGAGGTGCTCTGGACCAGGTAACTCTCCGCTTTGACGAAAGCATCCTCGGCACTTCTCAGTTCGCCAAGCACCCGGCGTGCATTTCCCAGATAGGCAAAGCACCGGGCCCGCAGTTCCATCACCCAGTTCGGGTCATACGCCTTGCCCAGATGCCGGACGACCCGGAGCGCCAGGTTCGCCAGTTCCACGGCGCGGGCAGGATCGCTGAAGGTGGCCTCCCGGCTCTTCTGAAGGAGGAGCTGGCAGAGACCCCAAGCGTGCAGATCCTCATCCTCCTCGACTTCCCGGAGCTGCTCGGCGTAGGGCCGTTCGGCGAGGCGGCTCCAGAGCTCAGGCGCCTGCTGTCCTTCAACCACCGAGATCTCCGGATCCCAATGCCCGACCTCCTGCTGAATCCTGAGAATCTCCTCGTGCCGTTCCCGGCAAACCGGACAGCGCGCCAGGAAATGAGGAATGACGAGGCGGAGCGTCTCGTCGTGCTCCAGGGTTCCCGACAGCCACTTGGCCAGCGTCTCCAGAGACAGATGCGCGTCTTCCAATCCGATCCCCCTTCCAGATGCTTCGTATCTCTTATAGTCGCGCCAAGACGTTACTTCGTGACACCTGGGAACAACAAAGCGGGCCGGAGAGGTCCCCGGCCCGCCTCGAAGCTCGTTACGTCCGGCCGTTAGGGTCGATAGTCACACCCTCGTCGTCGGGGTCGCCGCCGGGAGCGGTCGTCATCCCCTGGGGCTTGGGAGCACCGTTGGGATCGATCGACATTCCCTCTTTCGTCCCCTGGGGCCAGAGGTTCACGAGGAAGCTCAAGATCCGGGAGAGGCTGTTCTCGCCGGAAGCGGCAACGGTGTGGCGACCCGCCGCGGGATGACGGACCGACCGGGCCTGGGCCGGGAGACTCGCGAGGACGAGGACGGCCAGCAGGGCGAAGACGGTGAAAACTCTTTGCGAATAACGGTTCGGCAACATGGTTCGATCCTCCGGGGGCGGATCTCGGACACGGCGGCATGCCGGCGCGAGCTTGGAGCCCCCATAGAGAAGGTTGCCCCAAAAGGTAAAAGCGCGCTTGTTTTCTCCCCCAGAGGCGACCTCGAGCCCCTTGGGATAGAATCCCGGCCTAACCTCAGCGGGAGGGCGCCCATGCCTACGTCGGTCTCTACCCTAACCGAGCTTTTCCTGAAGGCGGCGAGCTACAACAAGCCGGACTGCCTGCATGTCCAAGATCGGGGGCACCTACCAGCCGATCTCCACCGCGGAGCTGGTGGACCGCGTCCGGCGGCTGTCGAAGGCGCTCGCTGGAGCTGGGGGTCGAGCGCGGCGACCGGGTGGCCCTGATGTCGGAGAACGGCCCGCACTGGCCGACGGTCGACTTCGCGACGCTCTGCGCGGCGGCGCCGTGCTGGTGCCGATCTACCCCACGCTGCTGCCGGACCAGTCCGTCCTACATCGCGGGCAACTGCGGCGCCAAGGTGGTCGTCGCCGAGACCACCGCCCACCTGGAGGGGCTCCTCGCCAACGTCGACGAGCTGCCGGAGGTCCGCCACTTCGTGCTCATCAAGGGGACGTCGAGCGATCCCCGGGTGATCACCCTCGACAAGCTGATCGAGCAGCGGGGCCGGCGCCGACGCCGCCGAGTTCGAGGCGCGCGCCCGCGCCGTGCAAGCCGGACGACCTCGCGACCTTCATCTATACCAGCGGCACGACCGGCACTCCCAAGGGGGTGATGCTCACCCACCGGAACATCGCCTCGAACGTCAGCTCGCGGCCTCTCGGTGCTCGGCCTCGACCGCAACTTCACGGCGCTGTCGTTCCTGCCGCTCTCGCACTCCTTCGAGCGCACGGTGGACTACTGCTACTTCCTAGAGGGGTGCACGATCGCCTACGCCGAGTCGGTGGCCGCTGGTGGCGCAGAACATGCAGGAGGTCAAGCCGCACGTCTTCGTCTCCGTGCCGCGGGTCTACGAGAAGGTCTACAGCAAGGTGCAGGAGGGGGTGGCGGCGGGCTCACCCATCAAGCAGAAGCTCTTCGCCTGGGCGGTCGGGGTCGGCCGCGAGGCGCTCCCCTACCGGCTGAAGCGGCAGAACCCGCCGGGCTTCCTGGGGATCCAGCTCGGCCTCGCCGACAAGCTGGTCTTCTCGAAGATCAAGGCGCGGCTGGGCGGGCGCTTCGAGTTCGCCATCTCGGGCGGCGCGCCGCTGGCGCGCGACATCGCCGAGTTCTTCTGGGGCGCGGGCCTGCCGATCTACGAGGGGTACGGCCTCTCGGAGACCTCGCCGGTGATCTCGGTCAACACCCGCGAGCACGTCAAGATGGGCGACGGTCGGCCAGCCGATCCCCGGGGTGGAGGTGCGGATCGCCGAGGACGGCGAGATCCTCTCCAAGGGCCCCAACATCATGAAGGGCTACTGGGACATGGAGAAGGAGACGGCGGAGGTGATCGACGCCGAGGGGTGGTTCCACACCGGCGACATCGGCGAGGTCGACGCCGAGGGCTTCCTGCGGATCACCGACCGCAAGAAGGAGCTGATCATCAACGCCTACGGCAAGAACGTGGCGCCGGCGCCGATCGAGAACACGCTGAAGGGGAGCCGCTTCATCGGCCAGGCGGTGGTGATCGGCGACCGCCGGAAGTTCCTCGCGGCGCTGCTGGTGCCGGACTTCGAGGCGCTCAAGCCCTGGGCGGAGAAGCAGGGGATCGCCGCGGCGGACAACGAGAAGCTGATCGCCGACCCCAAGGTCCGCGAGCTGATCGGCAAAGAGGTGACGGCGGTCAACGCCAATCTCGCCGGCTTCGAGAAGATCGTCGCCTGGGAGCTGCTGCCGAACGAGTTCACCCTGGAGACGGGCGAGATCACGCCGACGCTGAAGGTCAAGCGCCGGGTGGTCAACCAGAAGTACGGCGACTGTCATCGACCGCCTCTATGCCGAGGCGGACAAGCACGGGGGGTAGCGCGTGACATCCATCTTCCATCTCGAAGCCGGCGCCGACCGCCTGGCGACGCTCACGTTCGATTCGCCCGACAGGAAGGTCAACGTCTTCACCCGCGCCGCGTTCCAGGAGCTGGAGCGGCTCATCGACGAGCTCGCGGGGCGCAAGGACATCGGCTGCCTGATCCTGCTCTCCGGCAAGCCGGGGAGCTTCATCGCCGGCGCGGACGTCGAGGAGATCGCCCGGGTGACCGATCCGACCGAGGCGGAGGCCGGCTCGCGCGTGGGCCACCGGCTGTTCTCGGCCTGGGAGGCGCTCCCCTTCCCCACCGTCGCCGCCATCCGCGGCGTCTGCCTGGGCGGCGGGCTCGAGATCTCGCTCGCCTCGACCTACCGGGTGGCGAGCGACCGGCCGGATACGAAGATGGGTCTTCCCGAGGTGCGGCTGGGCATCCTCCCCGGCTGGGGCGGCTCGACCCGGCTGCCGCGCCGGATCGGCATCGCCGAGGCGCTCGACCTCATCCTCACCGGCAAGACGGTGGTCGGCCGCAAGGCCCTCAAGCTCGGGCTGATCGACGCCCTGCTGCCGGATGCCCGCTTCCTCGACACGCTGCGCGACTTCGCCCTGGAGCGAATCGACAAGCCGCGCCGCGACGAGGGGGAGTTCGACCTCAAGGAGATGCTCCTGGAGAAGAACCCGTTCGGGCGGAAGATCCTCTTCGACCAGGCGCGCAAGAAGACCCTGGAGACGACCCACGGGCACTACCCGGCGCCTCTGCGCGCCATCGAGGTGGTGCGGGTGGGGATCGAGGACGGCCCCCGCGCCGGTTTCGACGCCGAGGCCCGCGCCGTGGCCGAGCTCGCCACCTCGCGGACGGCGAAGAACCTGATCCACGTCTTCCGCCTGACCGAGGAGGCCAAGCGGGAGACCGGCCTGCCCGGAGCCGCGCCGCGGGAGGTCCACTCGACCGCCGTGCTCGGCGCCGGGGTCATGGGAGGCGGCATCGCCCAGCTCATCGCCGCCGAGACCGACCTGCCGGTACGAATGAAGGACGTGCGCGACGAGGCCCTGGCGAGCGGCATGCAGCACGCGTCGCGGCTGTTCGCCAAGCAGGTCGAGCGGCGGCGCCTCACCGCTCCCGAGTCGCGGCGCAAGATGAACTTGCTCCACCCGACGCTCGACTTCACGGGCTTCCGGCCGGTGGACCTGGTGATCGAGGCGATCGTCGAGAACATGGGGGTCAAGCAGGAGGTCTTCGCCGAGACGGCCAGGCACGTCTCCGAGGGTGCCATCCTCGCCTCCAACACCTCGTCGCTGTCGGTCGGCGGCATCGGCTCGAAGACCCCGCATCCGGAGCGGGTGGTCGGCATGCACTTCTTCAATCCGGTCGACAAGATGCCGCTGGTGGAGGTGATCGCCCCCGAGGGGAGCGACCCGGCGGCGGTGAACACGGTTTTCGCCTTCACCCGCAAGCTGGGCAAGACGCCGGTCCTGGTCAAGGACACCCCGGGCTTCCTGGTCAACCGCCTGCTGATGTTCTACTCGACCGAGGCGCTCTGGCTGCTCGACGAGGGGTACAGGATCGAGGACGTCGACCGCGCGATGGCCGACTGGGGGATGCCGATGGGTCCGATGGCGCTCACCGACGAGGTGGGGATCGACGTCGCGACCAAGGTCGCCCACATCCTGCACGACGCCTTCAGCGACCGCCTGCCGGTGCCCGACTGGCTGGACAAGGCACCGCAGAGCGGCCGGCTGGGCACCAAGAACGGCAAGGGGTTCTATCGCTACGAGGGGCGCGAGCGGAAGGAGCCGGACCCGGCAGATCTACGCTCTCCTCGGCCTGCAACCCCGGGTGGAGAACCCCGATCCTGGGCTGATCGCCGACCGCATGGTGCTGCCGATGGTCAACGAGGCCGCCCGCTGCCTGGAGGAAAGGGTGGTGCGCAGCGCCGCCGAGCTCGACCTCTCGCTGATCTTCGGCACCGGCTTCCCCCCCTTCCGCGGCGGCCTCTGCCGCTGGGCCGACCAGGAGGGCCTGAGCCGGATCGTGGCCACCCTGGAGCGTCTCGAAAGCACCGTGGGCGACCGTTTCGCGCCTTCCGAGGCCCTGCGCAAGACGGCGGAGGCGGGGGGGTTCTATGCGCGGTTCACTTCGGGGGGCGCGTAGGGGGCGTCCGTGGCCTGCGGCCCCTCACTCCCCAACCCCTCTTTCCCACCGCACTCCCCCCGACCGGGAGAGAGGGGCTCAAGAAACCTGTTCTGTAGTTTTTAGACTAACTACTCCCTCTTCTCCCGGTCGGGGGGAGTGCGATGGGAGAAGAGGGCCGGGGTGATGAGGGGCTCGCAGGCCCCCAACGCACCCCTTCAGAGACACCCCGTCCCCGCCCGATGACACCCTTCCCGTTGCTTCATTCCGCCCATGCCGCCCCAATCCCTTTTAAAATCAATCCATTCCGCTTTCAGGACGTCTGGAATTTTCCTGGCCCGGCCCTTGCTGTTACTTATGGCCCGGACAGAGTGAATGGGTTCCGCGGTCCGGACCTGCCAAAGGAGAAAAATCATGAATCGAATCATGCGGATGACGGCGATCGCCCTCATCGCGATCTGCGGTCTTGGGCGCGCCGCCACGGCCCAGGGCACTTCCCAGGGTCAAGCTGCTCCCCAGGGGCAAGAGCCCCAGGGTCAGTTCACGGGCAAGGTGAACGTCAACGAGGTGCTCCTCGACGTCCTGGTCACCGACACCAATGGGAACGTGATCGTGGGCCTCGACAAGAGCGACTTCGTGGTCAAGGACAACGGCAACCCTGTCGACCTGACCGGCGTGACGTTCTACAGCAACCGCCGGCTGCTGGAGTCCAATCCCACCCTCGCCAAGCAGGGGGTGAGCACGGAGCAGGGGACGGAGGACCGCTACTTCATCCTCTTCTTCGAGGACCAGAAGGACACCGCCCAGGAAGCGCCCCGGCTCATCTCCCAGCAGCTCGAGGCCGCCAAGCGCGCCCGCGGCTGGGTGGACGGCGACATGCAGCCGAACGACTGGGTGGCGGTGGTGAGCTACGACACCCGCCTCAAGGTGCAGCAGGACTTCACGCACGACCGCAAGGCGCTGGTCGCGGCGATCGGCGACGCGGTGAAGGCCAAGGACCCGGAGGGGAACTACCCCTCGCGCATCGACACCACCAAGCCCTCGCTGCTCGCCGGCCTGCCCAAGGGGAAGGAGCTGCGCAACAAGACGCCGAAGATCTATGACGCTCTGCAGGTGATCGCCCGCTCGGCCGGCAACATCCGGGGGCGCAAGAACCTGCTGCTCTTCACCTTCGGCCTCCCCGCCAACGAGACGCCGTTCGGCCAGTTCGTCCCCGACAAGCGCTACTTCCTGCCGACGGTCGACGCGCTCAACGCCAGCAACGTGGCGGTCTACTCGCTCGACCTGACGCCCCCGGCGGTCCAGCACACGCTGAGCGACTCGCTGAACCTGATGTCGAACGACACCGGCGGCCGCTACTTCTTCAACGTCACCAACTTCTCGACGCCGCTCGACCAGATCGCCAAGGAGAACAACGGCTACTACCTGCTGAGCTACCAGAGCGAGCAGCCGGCCGGCAAGTCGGGCTTCCAGAACGTCACGGTGACCACCACCAACCGCGAGTTCCGGGTCAAGGCCCGGAAAGGGTATGAGTACGGGAAGTAGGTAGCTTTCCCGCCCCGAAGGGGCGGAATTTGAATAGCCTGGGGCGTAAGCCCCAGGTTCGAGACGATAGATTTCTCCCAGAGCCCCGAAGGGGCGACACTCGACGGATCGGTGAGTGTCGCCCCTTCGGGGCTCAACGTTTTGGAACGCTCCAAACCTGGGGCTCACGCCCCAGGCTATTCAAATTCCGCCCCTTTGGGGCTACCCCACCCCCACCGCCGCCCGCAGCAGCCGCCCTCGCAATCCCCCATACGGCTGCCGGCAGGCGAGCAGGTCGTTGAGGACTTTCCGGATTCCAGGGTGAGCCCGCGCCACGGGCACCGCCCAGCGCCCGATCGCCCCCTCGAAGAAGAGATCCCGGGCGTGGGTGGCCCTCTCCATCTCCCCTTCCAGCTCGGATTCCAACCGCTCCGGGTAGGCCCTGGGCCGCCCCGCCAGCAGGCTCTCGGCCGCCCAGAGGCCGGTGAGCAGGCCGTAGCGGATCCCCTCGCGGGTCAGCGGATCGGCGACCGCCGCCGCGTCCCCCGTCAGCAGGATGCGGTGGCTGAGCGCCCGGCGCACCGCCCGCAGGGTCCAGGGCCCGAAGACCGGGATCGGATAGCGGTAGCGCGGCCCGGGCAGATCCCGCCAGCCCGCCGGCAGATGGCGTCGAGGAAACCGTCGAGCGCGGCCCGGGCGGCGCCGTCGGTGAGCCGGCCCGGCGTGTAGGCGATGCCGACCGAAGCGCCGCCCGGACGCGGGAAGATCCACAGGTAGGCGTCCGCGATCTCGGGGAAGGCGAGGACGAGGCGGCGCCAGTCGAGCCCGGAGAGCGAGCCGCCGAGGCCGACGCTGTCCCCCTGGGGAGTCAGCCCGAGCGCAGCGCCGGGAGAGCCCGCGGGCGCCGTCCGCGCCCACGATCCAGTCGTAGGTGCGCGCCTCGCCGCCGGCGAAGACCCGGACCCCCTTCTCCACCGCTTCCAGCCGCTCGGCCTTGCCCCGCCGCGGCACCGCGCCCCGCGGCCAGGGCCGCCTCGACGAGCGCGCGGTCGAAATCCCGCCGCCGGAAGATGCGGATGCCGGCGAGATCGAGAGTGAGCCGGTGTCCGCGGGCGTTCTCCAGCAGGGCCTCGGGGCTGACGATGGCCGGCAGCCCGGAGGGATCGAAGCCGGCGATCTGGGGGCAGAACGTGCTCGGGCATCGCCGCCGCCGCAGGGCTTCTCCCCAGGCCGGGCCGGCAGGTAGAGATCCACCGCCATCCCGCCCCGGGCCAGCGCCAGGGCGGCGGAGCCGCCGGCCGGGCCAGCGCCGAGGACGGCGATGTGAGTCATGAGGGGAGTTTAGTCGGAGGAAGGCCGAACAGGGACGAACACGGACAAAACACAGACGAACACGGACAGGAGCTCGTTTTTTTCCGGCGTCCGTGTTCGTCCGTGCTTGTCCGTGTTCGTCCCTGTTCTCCCCTCAGGCCTTGCTACCCGACTTCGTGGCCTCGCACTCCTCGTCCTCGGTGCCGGCCTCCTCCCCTTCGATCGCCAGCAGCACGACGGTGACGTTGTCGATGCCGCCCCGGGCGTTGGAGTCGTTGATCAGGGTGCGGCAGATCTCGTGGAGGCTGCGGCCGGAGGCGAGGCGCTCGCGGATGTCGGCGTCGGAGAGCATGCCGGTCAGGCCGTCCGAGCAGAGGAGGTAGAGGTCGCCGGGCTGCACCTCGAGCTCGCGCACGTCGACCACGACGTCGCTCTCGCCGCCGAGGGCGCGGGTGACGACGTTCTTGAGCGGGTGCGAGCGCGCCTGCTCCTTGGAGAGGAAGCCGGCCACCACCTGCTCGTTGACCCAGGTGTGGTCCTGGGTGAGCTGCTCGAGGCGGCCGTCGCGCAGGCGGTAGGCGCGGCTGTCGCCGACGTGGGCGACGGCGGCGCGTGCGAGCCGGAGAGCAGGAGGCCGACGACGGTCGTCCCCATGCCGTAGAGCGAGCCGTCCTTGCTGATCGCGCGCAGGACGTGGTCGTGGGCGATCCGCACCGCCATCTTGAGCAGGTTCGAGTGGCGCGCTCGAGGCGCGTGTCCATGCCGAACGGCCAGGTGGTGTCGCGGTCGGCGCGTCTTGTGCGATGAAGTCGCGGATGGCGTTGACGGCGAGCTGGGCCGCCACCTCGCCGTGGCTGTGGCCGCCCATGCCGTCGGCGACGACGTAGAGCCTGTGGTGGGGGTCGATCTCGAAGTAGTCCTCGTTGTGGGCCCGGGTGAGCCCGACATCGGAGAGCCCGCAGGCTTTGACGCGCATCATGAGCTCCGCCTTTCCGAACAGGCCGCGGCGCTCGAGGAGGACGTGGGCCGGCTCAGCTCCTCCAGCGCCTGGCGCACGGTGGGGTCGTCGTCCCCCCACTCGAGGGCCTGGCGGTAGTACTGGATCGCCTTCTCGGTCTGGCCGGCCAGGGCGCAGATGCGGCCTGCCTGCTTCAGGTAGCCGGCGTTCATCGGCTCGAGCTGGCAGGCGCGCTCGATGGCGTCGACGGCCCGCGGGAGCCAGTTGCGCTGCTGGCTGCACGCCTGGGCCAGGTGGTGCCAGGCCTGGCCGTTGCTTGGGATCGGCCTGGGTGGCGAGGTCGAAGTTGCTCGGCCGCCTCGAGATAGCTCTTCTCCTTGTAGGCCTTGACGCCGCGCTGGAGATAGACGCGGAAGAGCTGGCGCGGATCGGCCGAGCTCTCGCTCGGGGCGCACCAGCTCGACGTCGTGCCGCCGCCGCCGCTCGGGGTCGGACAGCACGTTGAACGCCTGGGTGATCTCCTGGAACTCCTTCTCCGCGCGCAGCCTTCTCCGCCCCCTGGAAACGGTCGGGGTGACGGGTGCGGGCAAGCTCCCGGAAGCGCTGGCGGATCTGGTCCTCGGTGGCATTGCGCGGCACCGCGAGGACGGCGTAGAAGTCCCTGGCCATCGTTCTGATCTCTATTTCTGCTTGATTCTATACAAACGGAGGGCTGTCGAGCGCACCGCGTCGGGAATATTGCGGTCGCGGCCGAGATCCCGGAGGTCGCGGACGGACAGCTTGGTGACCAGCCGCATGGCATCGCCAGCGGCGTCCGGGGGTTCTGGACCAGGGCCTTGGCGACGTTGTACTTGTTCGACCCACTCGCGCCGCCTGGCGATCGCCGTCAGGACCTCCTCGACCACCGACCGGTTGCCGGCGGTCTGCTCGACCTCCTGCTCGGAGAGGTTGTTGTTGATGATCACCGAGACGGCGACCTGGGGGTTGGAGTCGCGCAGCAGGATGAGCGCAGGGCGCGCGGCGCGCCGCGGGTCAGCTTCAGCCGGGCCGGGATCGGCAGGCCGCGGATCTGCCCCTCGGTGAGCTCGGTCCGCTCCGGCTCGACCTCGCCGGCGGGCGGGAGCTCCCGCGCGGCCTCGATCTCCCGCGCCAGGGCGGCTCTCGTCCATCTCCTCGATCTCGGCGGAGAGGGACGATGGTGCGCTCGCGCGGCAGCAGGTGCTCGCGGTACTCGGCGATGCGCCGCTGGGTGTAGGTGGAGAGCTGCGGGTTCTCCTCCAGGGCCTCGAGGATCGACCGGCTCCTCGACGATGGCGTCCTGGCGCAGCAGCAGGATCTCCTGGAGGTCCGGCGGCAGCCGCCGGGCGAGGCGGGCGAGGATGGACCGCGGCACGTCGCGCCGGCGCAGGATCGCCTCGAGCAGCATCGGGTGGCTGCTCTCCTCGGCGAAGAAGGCGAGCGCCTCCGCCCCGGCCTGCCGCTCGAGGAACGGCAGGACGAGGCGCACGTCGACGGTGCGCAGGCTGTGCCGCGCCTTCCCGGCGATCTCCGCGTCGTCGCCATGGGCGAGATCGACCTGGACCGGGATCAGCTCCTCGGGAGGGATGGGGAGAACCCCCTCGGCCGCGAGCAGCTGAAATTGCCGGTTGCCCGAGCGGATCTGCTCGAGCAGCGCGAAGGACGGGCTCTCGGCCAAGATCAGCGAGCCTCTTTTTTCGCCTTGAGCGCCTCGACCGTGCTGAGATCGATAGTCAGATCGTGCACCACGTCCCCCTCTTTCTTGTCCAGCTCGAGGGGATAGCCGTTGACCTGCACGTCCACCGCGCCGGCGTTGCCGAGGGTCAGGACGATGCTCTTCTCCGCCTCCAGCGGCAGCGACTCCCCCTGCACCCGCAGCTCGGAGAAGCGGCGCTTGCCGCCGTCGATCACCGCCTCCACCCAGCAATCCTTGCTGAAGTCGAGGGAGACCTGGATCGGCGCGCTCGGCGGCGGCGGCGCGGAGCGGGCGGAGGTGGCGGCCGGGACAGTCGTCTGATCCGGCCCCGGCGCGGCCAGCTGCGGCGGCGCGGACATCGGCGGCGCCTGGCCGACGTTGGCGGGCTCGTCGTGCCGGCGTTCGGCGAAGTAGGCCGCGAGCGCCACCAGCACCAGCAGGATCAGCCCCGCGATGGCGAGCAGCAGGCCCCAGCTCCAGTTGCGGCGCACGGGCGTGTGGCCGGCATCGACCGGCTTCGGCCGCGCGCGGACCTTGGTGTCGTCCTTGGGATCCGCCAGCTCCTCCGGATGGTGCACGGAGAGGTAGTGATTGACCACGTCGTCCGGCGACAGCCCCACATAGCGGGCGTACTCGCGGAGAAAGCCCTTGGCGAAGATGGGCGCGGGCAGGAGATCGAAGCGGTCCGCCTCCATCGCTTCGAGGTAGCGCAGGCTGATCTTGGTCCGCTCGGCGATGTCGCGCAGGCTGATTTCACGCAGCTCGCGTTGCCGGCGGAGCCAGTCGCCGAAAGAGCCGCTCTCGGTAGGCACCGCTTCCTTCTCCCAAGGTGGTTGACGGTTCGGTCGCTTGCCTCCCGCGCCTCCAGGCACGCCTCCCCCGGAACCAGCCGGGTCGGCGGCCGGGGGCACGTCTTCGGTCTTGCGGGGCGGAAATCTCTCTCGTCTGGACACGTTTTTTGGCACGCGAGTCATAACTTTACGCGGCGCTCTGCCCCGGGGTCAAATTCTTGTCTTTCATGGCTCACTTTCACGAAATCTCTCCAGCCTAGTCTCCCAGCAAGACGCGCGCCCGGCGCCGCAGCGGCTCCGCCAGCCGCGGGTCGGCGGCGATCGGCCGGAGGTCCGCCTTGCGCAGCGTCTCCAGGAGACGCCAGGCGGTCGGGAGCGGCGTCGCCGGGTTGCGCACCAGCGCCTGGCGCAGAGGGTAGCGCACTCCCCAGCGGCGGTCCCCCGCGATCAGCTCGAGAATCGCCGGTGGCGTCTTCACGGCGTGGACCACGGGCCCCAGCGCTCCCTCGGTCAGACGGGGGTTGTCGAGCAGCGCCGCGATCACCCGCGGGCTCGGATCGTGCCGGAGCTGGGCGATCACCCCCGGGCTCGCCCGGCGGGCCAGCGAGATCTTCTCCCCCACCGCCATCCCCGGCAGGCGCGCCGCCAGGTGGGTCTCGGCCGCGCGCCGCAGCACCGGGCGCAGACGGCGTGTCGAGCGCGAGCACCATCAGGTCGCGCCAGTAGAGGGTCGGCACGAAGCGGGCGGCGAGCGTCTCCGGCGTCCGGGGATGGAGCGCGAGGTCGCGCCGCACCTCGTAGAAGGAGAGGAGCCGCTCCTCGCCGGCCACCTGCTCGATCGCCTCGGCCGTGCAGTAGGGGTTGCGCAGCGCGTGGCGGAGGTCCGGGACGCCGAGCTCCGCGGCATGCTCGCGCAGCAGGGCGAGCAGCTCCTCCTCGCCCGCCTCGCGCAGGCGCTGATGGAGCTCCGGCAGATCGGACATGCGGCTAGAGTAGCCGGTTCCGAGACACGTTCTCAAAGAATCTGGTATCTTGCTTCCTCCCTATGACAATTTCCAGGACCACCCAGACCCAACTGTCCAAGGGCGATTTCGACTCCATCGAGACCGACTGGCTGGCGCGGATCGAGAAAGATCCCTCGGATCTCGAATACTACGTGGGCGTCGCGCGCGCCCTGGTCGGCACCGGCGAGGAGGCGCGGGCCCGCTCGCTGCTGGAGCTGCTGGACGACCATCTGCGCGAGAGCGGCCGCTGGGCCTTGCGCCTGCAGCTGCTCAAACGCGCCGGCGCACTCTTCGTCCCCGCCGACAAGCTCCACCCCACCCTCTCCTCCACCCTCGGCAAGCTCTACAGCGACCGGTCGACCTACAAGGCGCTCTTCGAGGCCGTGGGGCTGCACAAGGCGACCACCGACATCCCCAAGACCTGGGAGAAGGTCGACCGCCTGGAGGGGCTCCTCGCCTTCGACGTCGGCACCGTCGTGGCGATGGAGGGCAAGGGGGTCGGCCGGGTGGTCGAGGCCAACCTCGGGCTGGAGAGCTTCAAGGTCGACTTCGAGCGCATCCGCGGCCTGACGGTGGGCTTCAAGGCGGCGCCCAAGCTGCTCCGGCCGCTCGCCGGCCGAGCACGTGCTGCGCCGCAAGCTCGAGGACGCCGGCCGTGCTCAAGGCGCTGACCCCGCCCGAGCTGCTGCGCACCGTCCTGCAGAGCTACGACCAGCCGCTGACCGCCGGCGAGGTCCGCGACATCCTCGCCGGACTGGTCTCCGAATCGCAGTGGACCGCCTGGTGGTCCGCCGCCCGCAAGCACCCGCAGGTGGTGGCCAGCGGCAGCGGCGCGCGCCAGACCTACCGCTGGGCCGAGAGCAGCGGCGACGCCCTGGACTCGGTCTGGAAGGCCTTCGAGCGCGCCGACCCCGCGCAAGAAGATCGAGCGGCTGCGCGCGCGAGGGCGCGCGCGACGCGGGGCTGCGCGACCGCATGGCGGCGAACCTCGCCATGGTCGGCGAGCAGGTGGCCGACAGCGACCCCGGCCTCGCTTTCGAGATCTGGTTCGCCATCGAGCGCAGCGGCTCGAAGCTCGTCGACGACGGTCGACTGGACCCCCGACGACCTGCTCACCGACCAGCACCAGCGGCTCTTCTCCGGCATCGAGGAGCGGCTGCTGCGCGAGCGCGCCTACGCCATGGTGCGCGAGCGCCGCGAGGACTGGCCGGCGATCTACCGCGACGCCATGAGCAAGGAGTCCGATCCGCGCGCCCTCGACCTGCTGGCCGACGGCCTGGCCAAGGGGGCGCCCCCGCGAGCTCGACCGCCTGCTCGACAGCCTGCTCGCCCAGCCGCACCGCAACCCGGCGGCCTTCGTCTGGCTGGCCGAGCGGGCGGCGGTCGACGAGGCGATGCGCACCCGCAACGCGCTGCGCATGCTGCAGCAGATCCTCACCACCCTCTCGCGCGACGAGTTCGCCCCCTACCGCGTCCGCCTGCTGGCCCTCGCCGAGTCGGGGAGCACGGTACCGCGCCTGCTCAGCCACCTCACCGAGGACCAGGCCGCGCAGGCGGAAGACGCCATCCAGCGTGCCGCGCCGCTCGAGCCCTACCAGCGCGAGCAGCTCGTCAACGCCATCCACCTCCGCTTCCAGGGGCTGCGCAAGGAGACCGGGCCGCCGCCGATCTACGCCATGATCGAATCGGTGGAGGCCAAGCGGGCCGAGCTGCACCAGATCATGTCGGTCGAGATCCCGGCCAACCGCAAGGCGATCGAGGAGGCCCGCGCCATGGGCGACCTGCGGGAGAACTTCGAGTACAAGTCGGCCCGCCAGCGCCACGAGTACCTGAACGCCCGCGCCGCCAGCCTCAACGGCGACCTCCAGCGCGTCCGCCTGATCGAGCCCACCGGCATGGACACCTCCGAGGTGCGCATCGGCACCCGCGCCCACCTGACCGGCACCGCCGGCAAGCGGACCATGACGATCCTCGGCCCCTGGGAGAGCAAGCCCGAGGAGGACGTGATCTCCTACGAGTCCGACCTCGCCAAGGATCTCCTCGGCGGCAAGCCCGGCGACATGGTGAGCCTGTCCGGCGAGAGCTGGACGATCGAGAAGATCGAGCCGTTGCGGGAGGGGTAGGCGGCGGCCCCGCCCGGGCATGAATGCCCGGGCTACGCTGAAAACGAAAAGCCGGCTGAAGCCGGCTCAAACGTTGATCGGAGTGATTGAGCCGCCTTCAGGCGGCTTTTTTGTTTGAGGCGTAGCCCGGGCATTGATGCCCGGGCGTAGAGGCCGCCCAAATCCAGATTCCTACGTCGTCACCGTCCGCCCATGCACATGCGCCACCGGCTGGGTGTCGAACCCCATCTCCCGGGTCGGCGGCAGCTTGTGGATCTCGACCGTCTTCAGGTTGTAGCGGAGCACGACCGGCTGACCGTCGGCGAGCAGGAACTCCAGGCCCGAGCAGCGGGTCAGCAGCGCCCGGCCCTGCGGGCTGCCGGCGTCGACGCGGGCGACCGGGGTCTGCCCCTCGAGCCCCCGCTGGATCCAGCCGCTGTCCGTCCAGATGAACTCCCGGTCGGCCACCTCGCTGGTGGTGAGGAGCTGGCCCGTCTGCGCGCCGGCCTGGACGGTGACGATCTCCTGCCCCCCGCGCGTCGGCGGCGGCATCAGGCTCTCGGCCTGGTGATTGAGGGTGACCAGGCCCACCATGATGGCGAGGCCCATCACCACCGCCGTGTGCCGCGCCGCCTGGACGGGGAAGAGCAGGAAGCAGAACGAATCGACAGCCTTCCGCAACCCGTAGGTCGGCTGCTGCGTGATGACCTGGCGGCGGATCTGCTGGCGCAGCGCCGCGGGCGGCACGGCGCGCTCGACGCGGCGGAAGCCGGCGACGACGCGCCGCATGGAAGCCAGGCGCGCGCCGCACTCCGCGCACGCCTGGCAGTGATTTTCGAGCTGACGGACCTCAGCCACCCCGAGCTCGGAGTCGAGATAGGCGGAAAGCTGCTCCGTGGAAACGTGACGGATCATAATTCTTTCTCCAGGAGAACCCGAAGCTGCTCCCGTCCGCGCGCGATTCGCGAGCGGACGGTCCCCACCCGGACCCCCAGCACTTCGGCAATCTCTTCATAGGATAAACCTTCAAGGTCTCGCAAGACCACCGCCTCGCAGAAAACCGGAGGAATCCGGGACAGCCCTGCCGCGACCCGGCGCCCCTCGTCGGCGGCGACCGCCAGCTCTTCCGGACCCCGGCCGGGATCGGCGATGGGGATGCCACCGCCCTCGGCCTGGTCGTCGATCGACTGCATCGCCGGGTGGTGGCGGGACAGTCGGTCACGGCAGTGATTGAGCGCGATGCGGAACACCCAGGTCTTGAGGGTCGAACGGCCCCCGAAGCCCCCGAGGTGGCGATAGATGCGCAGGAAGATCTCCTGGGTGAGGTCGGCGGCCTCCTCGCGGTTGCCCGCGAGGCGCAGGGCGAGGTTGTAGATCATCTCGCCGAACCGCTCGTAGACTTCGTCGAAAGCCTGGAGATCGCCGCAGCGATGGCGTTCGACGAGGGCGACGTCGAGGGCTACATCATTTTGAACGACGGGGTAAACCGTTGCGACGCCCACCGGATCCTCCCAGGGCGGATCGAGATGCGCCCTGTTGTCATAGACCGCGGAGGCCTCGGAAAAGTTCCCGAGTTTCTTCAAGGGAGATCAAGGGTAGCACCAAACGGGGGCCTCCGAGTTGTGGATGTAGCCCGCCCGCAGGGCGGAATTTATCCAGCCTGGGGTGTCAACCCCAGGTAGGGGAGTCCTCAAAGCTCAACAAGCCCCGCAGGGCCGGCATGTCTTTGCCGCTTCGAACTCCAGCCGGAGAGTGTCGGCCCTTCGGGGCTTAAATAAGGTGGGAGGTGTCCCGTTCCTGGGGTTGACACCCCAGGCTGGATAAATTCCGCCCTGCGGGCGGTCCACATCCGGGCCCCCCTACTTCGCCGTTTCCGCCAGCACCTGCGAAGGCGCCCCCGCGCCCTGTCCGTAGTAGGCGAGGAGCCCCTTGACCACGGCCTGGGCCATCTGCTGGCGGTAGACGCGGGTCTGCAGGCGGGCGCGGTCCTGGTCGTTGGCCAGGTTGCAGATCTCGAGCAACGCCTTGGCCGGGATCGCGTTGTAGCGCAGCACCGCCGGCACCCAGACGCCGTTGTCGCGGATGATCCGGTCGCGCACCGGATTGAACGGGTGCACCGGCAGGCCGGAGCTCTGGAAGGCGGCCACCACCTGCTTGGCGAGCTGGCGCGACAGGCCCTCGCTCTCCACCCGCTTCTCGCGCGGGAAGCTCACCGTCGGGCTCTCCTTGACCTCCTTGACCGAGGCGTAGACGCCGCCGCTCTTGCTGAAGCTGCCGTCGCGCATGTCGGCCGCCGGCACGTAGGCCATCAGGCCGCGCAGCGACGGGTGGAGCGAGTCGGCGTGGATCGACAGGAAGACCACCTTGTCGGGGTCCTTGTCGGTCCGCGTCACCTGCCGGTAGAGGCTGTTGGCGAGGTACCAGCGGAGGTTGACCCCCACCTTGGGGTCGGCGATCGGATACGGCGGCGTGGTCAGCACCGCGTGGCCGCGCGAGAAGGGGAGGACGTCGGCGTCCTGGACCCGGAAGTCGCGCGCCGTCGCGCGTGGTGACCAGCACCCGGGCGGCCGTCTGCGTCTCCAGCAGCTTCTTGATCCGCATCGCGACGTCGTAGACGTAGAGGCTTTCCCAGACGCCGCCCAGGGTCGCCCCGGCGTCCTGGCCGCCATGGCCGGCGTCGAGCACGATGGTGATGCCGGCGAGCCCCTTGGCCTTGACCTGGTTGCTGAAGCGGGCGCTCTGGCGCAGGCTCTCCTCGTACTCCTTGCGCTTCGGATGCCCCTCGGGCAGGTACTCGGGCTGCAGGACGTCGAACGGGATCTTGATCCGGTAGCCGATCGGGATGTCGGTGACGTCCGGGATGCCGCTGCGCCTGGCGATCTGCGCGGCGAGGCCGTTGACGTCCACCGCGAAGACGCGGCCGGTGAAGCGCACCACCACCGAGGAGTAGAGCGCCTCGTGCGGGCGCAGGCGGTAGACGGCGAACTCGCCGTCCTTGTCCGATGCCGTACTGGAGCAGGTAGGGCTTCTCGGGCACCGGCAGCGCGGCGCGGAAGGCCGGGCGCAGGAGCTCCGAGGGGATCGAGACCGCCGTGCCGCGCGACACGTCGTCGTCCATCAGCTCGTTGTACTCGCGGATGGCGCGGAAGTTCTCCCCGGTGCCGGTGAACCACTCCGCCAGGCTCCACAGGCTTTCCCGCTGCAGCGGCCCGGTGCCGCGCACCTTGTGGCGCCAGCCGTCGGCCTCCCCGCGGTCGTCCTCGAACAGGGCGCGGGCCGCCTTGAGCTGCCACTCCGGCGAGAGGAGATCGAAGGGGATCGAATAGCGGGCGGTCGCCTGGAGAGTCGTGGCGCCGTTCACCTCGGCCACCTTGGAGGCGGCGCCCGCGTCGCCGCACAGGCGGGTGGCGAAAGCGCCGATCCCCTCGCCACGGCGGGGGGCGGCCTCGACGGTGATCCCCTTGTCGTCGGAGAGCAGGACGGCGACGCCGTCCTCGAGCGGCACCCGCACCGGTCCGCGCGCGCCCGGAGCCGGAGAGACGATGGGAGTGGAAGTGATGGAGACGACCGACGAAGCGGTCCGGGAAGGCGCCGCGGACAGCAGTCCCAGCAGGCAGAGCGCGGCGGCCCGGCTGGAGACCGCAGGCATCCTTATGCTCCCTCCACACCGGCTCCCCGGAAGCTGGGAGCGACCGTCCAGCCCACCTCGCGCTCGAAGGCGCGGGCGGCGCGGAACACCTCGGCCTCACCGAAGCGGGGGCCGAGGATCTGGAGCGACAGCGGCAGGCCGTCGGCGCCGGCGCCCGAGGGCACGGCGGTCGCCGTCACCCCGGTCAGATTCGCCGGCGTGGTGAAGATGTCCGAAAGGTACATGGCGAGCGGATCGTCCACCTTCTCCCCCAGGCGGAACGCCGCCGAGGGCGTGGTGGGCGTCACCAGCAGGCCGGCCTTGCCGAAGGCGGCGTCGAGCTCGTGGCGCATCCGCTCCAGCACGCCGCGCGCCCGGCCGTAGTAGGCCTCGTAATAGCCGGAGGAGAGGGCGAAGGTGCCGAGCATGATGCGCCGCTTGACCTCGGCGCCGAACCCCTCGCCGCGGCTCTCGAAGTAGAGGTCCGCCAGATTGTCCGCCTCCGGCGCCCGCCGGCCGTAGCGCACGCCGTCGAAGCGGGCGAGGTTGGCGCTCGCCTCCGAGGTGGCGATCACGTAGTAGACGGCGATCGCCGCCTCGACGCTCGGCACCGAGACCTCGACCAGCTCCGCCCCCAGCGCGGTGAGCCGGTCGAGCGACTGCCGCCAGTTGCGGTCGATGTCCCCGCCCAGACGGGAGACGTCGATCTCGCGCAGGATGCCGATCTTCAGGCCGGCGATCCCCTCCTCGATCCGCGCCAGATAATCGCCGGCCGGCTCGGCCGCGGACGTCGCGTCGCGCGGATCCTCGCCGGCGATCACCTGCAGCCCGAGGGCGGCGTCGCGGACGTTGCGGGCGATCGGGCCGATCTGGTCGAGCGACGAGGCGAAGGCCACCAGGCCGTAGCGCGACACCCGGCCGTAGGTGGGCTTGACTCCCACCACGCCGCAGAGCGCGGCCGGCTGGCGGATCGAGCCGCCGGTGTCCGAGCCGAACGCCAGCGGCACGCTCCCCGCCGCCACCGCCGCGGCCGGTCCGCCGCTCGAGCCGCCGGGCACCGCGGCGAGGTCCCACGGGTTGCGCGTCAGTTGATACGCCGAGTTCTCGCACGACGAGCCCATGGCGAACTCGTCCATGTTCGCCCGCCCGAACGGCACCGCGCCGGCGGCGAGCAGCCGCTCGACGGCGGTCGCGGTGTATGGGGCCACGTAGCCGGCGAGGATCCGCGAGCCGCAGGTGAGCGCGCGGCCGTCGAGGCTCAGGTTGTCCTTGAGCGCCACCGGCACGCCGGCGAGCGGCCCCGGGGACCTCCCCGGCGGCGATCCGGCGGTCGATCTCCGCGGCGCGCGCGCGGGCCTCCTCCTCGAAGATCTCCAGATAGGCGCCGATCAGCGGCTCGACCTCGGCGGTGCGCGCGAGGCAGGACTCCAGCACCTCGGCCGCCGACACCTCGCGGGAACGCACGCGACCCGCGATCTCCTCGACCGAGAGCTCCCAGAGCTCAGGCATCGCCGCCGCCCCCCTTCACCTCCGGCACCAGCAGGAAGCCGTCCATCGAAGCCGGAGCGTTGGCCAGGAACCGCTCGCGGGGAATGCAGTCCTGGACCTGATCTGCGGCCTCCCGCACGCCCTCGACGGCGGCGTCCGCGGGCGCTCCCTCAAAGCCCTGGAGCTGATCGATGTACTCGACGATGGTGGCGAGCTGACGGTCGAGCCGCGCCTCCTCCTCCGGAGTGAAACGGAGCCGGGCCAGGGTGGCGATTTTCCTTACATCTTCGTGGGTTAGTGCCATAGCCTTCAAGTTGAAGTTTAGCCCCGTTGGGGAGGCGGAAGCAAACAGGGGGCCCCCCACCCCGAATCCTCACCCCCCGGCCCCTCTCCCACCGCACTCCCCCCGACCGGGAGAGGGGGGACTTTGCTGAGAAGGCTTGGCTTGTAGGGCGCGCTGTGCGCACAGTGCACCCTACAAGCAAGGTCGCTCCCGTCAAGCTCCCCTCTCCCGGTCGGGGGGAGTGCGGTGGGAGAGGGGCCGGGGGTGAGGATTCGGGGCGGGGGGACGAACCGCGTCTCTACCCCTCCCCCCGCCAACCCACCGGCCGCGCCAGCACAATCCCCCGTTTACCGTCCCGCAGCTCGATCTCGAGATGCCCGGCCCGGCCACTCTTCTCCGGCAGCTGCGACGGATCCAGGGTGAGCACGTAGTAGCCGGAGATCGCCTGCGACAGGGTGCGGATCGCCAGGTTCGGCAGGCGGAAGGTCTTGAGATAGAGCCCGCCGGTGGCGTCGGCGACCCCTTGCAGGCCGACTTCGAGCGAGTGGCTGTCGGCGCTGGTGACGTCGAGCACGAAGACCGAGGTGCGGGCGGCGGCCAGCGCCCGCACGGCGGGCGCGAAGGCGGGAACCATGCTCACCCCGCCGCCGCCGAAGCGGCCGAGCCCCCAGCCGAGGAAGATCATCGCCTTCTCGCCCGGGAACGGCTCCATCGCCCGCGCCGTGACCTCCAGCGCCCGCTCCGGCGAGGCGGCGAGGCGGGCGGCGGCGAAGTCGAAGTGCCCGGCGAGCGATTCGGGACCGTCCGGCGCGATCTCCGGCTCCTCCCCCCAGAGCATCCCCTGGTCCAGGGCGGCGTAGACCGCGTCGCGGTCGCGGGTGAAGTCCTGCCGGAGCTTGAGGTGCGAATCGTAGGAGACCACCGCCATCCGGTCCTCCGGATGCAGCGCGTCGAGCAGCTCGCGGGTGTGCAGCCGCAGGCGGAGCTGGCCGCTGATGCGGGTCGGATTGAGGTCGGCCTGGACGAAGAAGACCACCAGCCGGCCGGCGGGCCGGGGCGCCGGCACCGTGATCTCTTCCGCCGCTTCCCCGGTGGTCTCCTGGGTGGTCTCCTGCGGCGATACGGGCGGGGCGGGCTCCTGGCCGGAGATCCAGTCGACGGCGACCACCGGGATCTCCCGCTTCCCCGCCCGCACCCGGAAATCCTCGGGCCGCAGGTTCAGGATCGGCGCGCCCCAGGTGTCGACCGCCCGCACCACGATCGTGGAGAGGGAGACGTCGATCTCTCCTTCAAAGTGAGGGGGCTGCTCCTCGGAAAAACTCTGGGGGGTGGGAGGCGCGCTCCGGGCCGCCGCGCCGAGGCTGAGAAAACCGCTCACCAGAAGGGCCGCGACCTCGCGAAGCATCACCTTTCAGTGTACCACCCGCATAGAATGGATCGATGATCCGCCGGGCGTTTCGCCTCCTGCTCCACCACCGCGCCGTGCGGGCGCTGCTCGACGCCTGCGGCCCGGGATCGTTCGATCCGCCGGTCGAGTGCCATCTCGTCGGCGGCGTGCTCCGCGACCGCGCCCTGGGGCTGCCGATCCACGACGTCGACGCCGTGGTGGCCGGCCATGGCCGGGAGATCGCCGAGCGTCTCGCCGCGGCGCTGCCGGCCCGGCTGGTCCTCCTCGGCGGCAAGGAGTTCGCCGCCTACCGGCTGGTGGCCGGCGAGCTGACCGTCGATCTCTGGGACCGCGAGACGATGCCGCTCCACGACGACCTCGCGCGGCGCGATTTCACCCTCAACGCCTTCGCCTTCGACCCGCGGAGCGAGGAGGTGATCGACCCTTTCGGCGGCATCGCCGACCTCGAACGGCGCCTGCTGCGCGCGACCACCCCGGCGAGCTTCACCGGCGATCCCCTGCGCGTGCTGCGCCTCCCCCGCCTGCTGCTGCGCCTGCCCGGTTTCGCCGCCGATCCCGGGACCCTCCTGCTCGCCCGCCGCTCCGCGCCCGGCCTCGCCGCCGTGGCCGCCGAGCGGGTGCGCGACGAGCTGGCCATGCTCTTCGCGCACCCCGAGATCCATCGCGGGCTCGCCCTGCTGATGGCGCTCGACGTCTACCCCGGTCTCTGGCTGGCGCAGCCCGGCGAGCCGGGGCAGCCGTCCGGAGCGCTCGCCGAGCTGGAGGCGCTGCCCGAGCGCGTCCGCGAGCTGCGGCAGCTCGACACCGGCGCCGCGGACGGGGTCGACGCGCCGCCCGCGCGCCTCGCCGCCACCTTCGTCCACCTGCCCCAGAACGGCCAGAGGGCGCTCCAGCGGCTGGAGCGCTTCCGCGACGCCGGCTACCTCACCCGCCAGGAGGCCGCCAAGGTCGCTCTCGTCCTCGGCTGGGAGGAGCTGCCGGTCAGCGATCTCGGCCGGCGGCGCTTCCTCCACCGCGCCGGGCCGCTCTGGGCCACGGTCGCCGCCTCGCTGGGAGCGCGCGCCACCGGCACCGCCGCCCTCGAGCCCTGGCGGGCCACGTTGCGGCCGCTGGTGGATCTCGCCCGCAACGAGGGCAAGGCGCTGTTCGATCCCCCCCGCCTGCTGACCGGCGCCGAGGTTCAGGAGCTGCTCGGGGTCCCCCCCGGGCCGGACGTGGGGCGGGCCCTCACCGCGGTGCGGCAGGCTCAGGTGGACGGCAAGATCCGCACGCGGGAGGAGGCGGTCGACCTGCTCAAGGCTGGGGCTTTTTGACCGGCGGCGCCGGTTTGGAGGGCGCTCCCGGAGGCTGAATCGTGAAGCCGAGCTGACTGAAGAGCTCGAGCTGATCGTTGACGATCCAGGTCTCGCGGATCTTGCTGTCGGCGATCCGGAACAGGGTGATCCCGATCACCTCCACCGGCTTGCCCGCCCCGCCCTCCCCCTTGCGAGTGGCCCGGACCGTATAGAGCGCGGCGACGCGGTCCCCCTCCGCCACGAGATCGCCGACCTTGTAGCGTATCCCCTCGAACAGCTCGCGGGCGCGCTTCTGCGAGTCGCGGATCGAGTTGGGCCCCTGCGTCTTCGGCGCCCCCGGCGTGCGGTCGAGAAAGTCGGAGCCGATCACCTGATCGAGCTCGTCGAGAGCGCCGCCGCTCAGGATCTGGAGATAGTGGCTGACCACCGCCTTGTTGGCCTCCAGGCTCCCCGGCTCGGGCGCGGGCTCCTGGGCCCGGATTGGCGAGGCGAGGAGGAGGGTGGCGAGGAGGGCTCTAAGGATTCGGTGTCGGTTCATGGATGTCCTTGTTCCAGTCTTTTTTCCTCCCCCTTCAGGGGGAGGTCAGGAGGGGGCCTCCCCAGACAAGGAGCGGTCCCGGACTCCGGAAAGCCCCCCTCCTGGCCTCCCCCCGTTCCGGGTGGAGGAAATCTCTCCGGCGTGAGATCTGATGACTGCGGGTGATCGAATCCCCTCACACCTCCTCAAAACACCCCCGCTCCCCCGCCCCGCACCGCCGTTCATCCGCCACCCGCCCATCCGGCCCCAGGCAGGTCATGGTGAGGCTGCACCAGCAGAAGCCGTCGCGCGGATTGGGCACCAGGGGATCGGGCTCGACGTCCACGAACATCCCCTTCCAGCGCAGGCGCGCGCAGCAGGCCCTCGGGCCGGAGCGGTCGGGATTCTTCGCTGGATCCATGCGTCAGCCTTCCTCGTCAATGATAATCCCCGCGGCGGCGATCAGCGCCCGCTTCACGGCCACGCGGGCGAGCTGGACCTTGTAGCGGTTCCCTTCCAGCGCAAAGGCGTTGTGCACCGCGGCCTCCCCCGCCTTCGCCGCCAGACCGGCGTCCATCCGCTTCCCCTTGAGCAGGGCGGCGGCCTCCAGCGCGATCCACGGCATCGGCGCCACCTGGCCGAGCACCACCCGCGCCTGCCCCACCGTGCCGTCGGGGTTCATCTCCAGGGCCACCGAGGCGGTGGCGAGCGACCAGTCGAGCGTCTCGCGCTGGCGCACCTCGTAGCTCGCGATCTTGCGGCCGGCGGCCGGCGGCAGCAGGACCTCGGTCAGGATCTCTCCCGGCCGCAGATCGTGCTCGCGCTCCCCTTCCTTCTTGGGGATGCGGTAGAGCTTCTCGAGCTCCAGGCTCCGCTCCCCCGCCGGCCCGAACAGTGTCACCCGCGCCCCCACGGCGACCAGCAGCGGCGCCAGCGTCGACGGCGAGACAAAGTACGCCGGCCCCTCGTTGCCGAGGATGGCGTGATAGCGGTAATCCCCCTGCGGAATCATCGACTTGCCGTCCTTCAGGGCGAGCAGGCCGAAACCGTTGCGGTAGTACCAGCAGCGCGGGCGCTGCAGCAGGTTGCCGCCGAGGGTCGCGACATTGCGGATCTGCGGCCCCGCGAGCCGGCCGGCCGCGGCGGTGACCGCCGGATACTCGAACCCCAGCCCGGCGTCGGCGGCCAGATCGTCGAGGATCGTCAGGGCGCCGATCCGCAAACCCCCGCTCTCGGCGCGGACGCCGGTCAGGCCGGAGATCCCCTTCAGGCTGACCAGCCGCCTCGGGGTCTCGACGCCGTCCTTCATCAGGGACAGCAGATCGCTGCCGCCGGCGAGCGGCGCGGCGGCGGCCGGATCGCTCCCCAGCAGCTTGACCGCCTGCTCGCAGGTGTTCGGGCTCGCGTACTCGATCGGGTGCATCAGGCCACTACCTTTCCGCCGTTCGCGGCCAGCGCATCCAGCACCCGCCGCGGCGTCAGCGGCACCCAGGGGACGCGGACGCCGATCGCGTTGGCCACCGCGTTGGCGATCGCCGCCAGCGGCGAGACCATCGGCGGCTCGCCCACCCCGATCACGCCGCGCTCGTCATAGCCGGGGCCGGTCATCATCCGCACCACCAGCTCGCCGACGTCGCCGATGCCGGCCATCCGGTAGGTCTCGAAATCGTGATTGAGCGTGATCCCGGTCACCGGATCGGTCACCTTCTCCTCGGCGAGAGCGGTCGAGATCCCCATGATCAGGCTGCCGTAGACCTGGCTCTCCGTGGTCTGGAGATCGACGATCAGGCCGCAGTCCTGCACGGCGACCATCTTCTTGATCTTGACGACGCCGGTCTCGACGTCCACCGCCACCTCGGCCATCTGCACGCCGCCGACGCCGCTGGTGGTCAGCTCGCCCGGCCCGGGATTGGCGCCGGCGGCGGTGACCGGGGTGCGGCCGAAGAGCGCCATCGCCTGCTTCCAGGTCATCGCGCGCTCCGGGAGCCGCCTTGACGCGGATCTTGCCGTCGACCGCCTCCAGCTCCGCGGGCGTGGCCTTCAGCGCCGGCGCCGCCCTGGCGAAGACCTGGCCGAGGGCGTTGAGCGCCGCCCGGCGGGTGGACGACGAGACGCCTCCCACCGTGGTGCTGCCGCCCGAGCCGCCGGAGGCCGGATAGCGGCTGTCACCGATGCGGGCCTGGACGGCGTCGAGCGGCAGGCCGAGCGTGTCGGCGAGCACGATGGCGACCACCGTGCGGGTGCCGGTGCCGATATCCTGCGTGGAGATCTTGGCCTCGGCGGTGGCGTCCGGATGGATCGTCACCTCGCAGTTGCTGCGGTGGCCGCGCCCGCCCCAGGTGTGGATCGAGAGGCCCAGCCCGCGCTTGACCGGCCCGCGGGCGGCGTCGCCGCGCGGATGCCAGCGCTGGCGCCAGCCCATGAGCTGATCGGCGATCTCCAGCTCCTCGCGATAGATCTTCTCCAGCCGGCCGGTGAGCGGCAGATTCTGGATCACGACGTCGAGCGGGTTCATGCCCAGCGCGGCGGCGAGATCGTCGACCGCGCTCATCGAGAGGTAGCACCCCTGCGGAGAGTTCGGCGCCCGCCAGGCGCGCGAGCTCGCCTTGTTGGTGGGCACCGCCGAGTGCTGGTGCCGGCGGTTGGGGATCTGGAAAACGTACGGCAGCGGCGGGTTCCCGGCGCTCCCCGGGCCGCCCGAGCCCCAGGACTTCGAGACCCAGGCGGTGAGCGTGCCGTCCTTCTTCGCCCCCACCTCGATCTCGGCGAAGGCCGAGGGGCGGTCGCCGGCCACGGTCAGCTCGGCGTGGCGGTCGAGCATCAGCTTGACCGGCGCGCCGGCGATCTTCGCGAGCTGGGCGCAGACGATCCCCCAGCGGTCGA
Source organism: uncultured Acidobacteriota bacterium (assembly GCA_963792575.1). GTDB lineage: Bacteria > Acidobacteriota > Thermoanaerobaculia > Multivoradales > UBA5704 > DATARR01. Next base: position 4,466 of record CAWBWZ010000014.1, on the reverse strand, counting down.
CGCTGAACTTGCTGCCGAAGCCGCCGCCGACGAAATCGGCGATCACCCGCACATTGGCGGCGGGGATGCCGAGCCCCTCGGCGAACTGCGAGGCGACCCCCGAGACCGCCTGCGTCGAGCACCAGGCGGTGAGGTGGTCCGGCTCCGTCCAGTGGCAGATCTGGCCGTGGGCCTCCATGCAGTTGTGGGCCACGGCCGGCATCGAGTAGCTCCCCTTGATCCGTACCTCGGCGGCGGCCAGGGCGGCGTCGGCGTCCCCTGCCTTCTCCTCCTCGCCCGGATCGACTTTGGGAGCGCCGGCGAGCTTCTCCTCGGTGACGAAGTGCGGCAGCACCTCGTACTCCACCTTGATCGCCTTCACCGCGTCCCTGGCCAGGGCCTCCGAGCTGGCGGCCACGGCGACCACCTCGTCGAGAGCCCACTGGATCTCGGCGCCCACCTTCTGGATCACGAACACCGCCTTGACGCCCGGCATCGCCTGCGCGGCGGCGACATCCAGAGTCTTGATCCGCGCGTGGGCATGCGGGCAGAGCAGCATCTTGGCCCAGAGCATCCCCTGGGGCTTGAGATCGTAGGTGTACTTGGCGTTGCCGCTCGCCTTGGCCGGGCCGTCCAGGCGGGCGATCCGCTGGCCGATCAGCTTGCGGTCCGCCGCCTCCGGCCAGGCCGGTACCGTGGGATCCACCGGATCAGCCATGGCCCCGCCTCCTCTTCTTCTTCTTATTCTTCTTCCGCGCCCCCGCCTCCGGCTCCACCCCGTCCGCGCCGTCCTTGCCGTCCCTTACGTCCTTTTCTTCTTCTTCCTCTTCATCGCCCATCAAAGGAGCCGCCGCCAGCACCGCCAACCGCATGCCGGCATACGTGCCACACCGGCAGAAGTTCCCCGAGAGCCCATGATGAACATCCTTGAGCGTGGGGCTGGGAGTCTGGTCGAGCAGGGCCTTGGCGGCCATCAAGAAACCGGGGGTGCAGAAGCCGCACTGCTGGGCGTCGTGCTCCACGAACGCCGCCTGTAACGGGTGGAGCCGGCCCGGCCGGCCAAGGCTCTCGATCGTCCAGATCGGCTGGCGCTGGACGTCGATGGCGAGCTGGCTGCAGGCGTAGACGGCCTTGCCGTCGAGGATCACGGTGCAGGCGCCGCAGGTGCCACGATCGCAGACCCGCTTGGCGCCGGTCAGCTCGAGATCCTCGCGCAGCACGTCGAGAAGAGTCGTGCGCGGCTCGACCTTGAGGTCATAGGCCTTGTTGTTGACCCGCAGCCGCACCGGCACGGGCCCCGGCCCCCAGACCTCCATGCCATCTGGAGCCGCTGCTGGATTTTTCCGCGCCGCCTCCGCGATCTCGCCGGCGAGCATCCCGGCCGAGCCGAGCGCCCCGGCGACCGCGCCGCCGCGCAGGAAGTCGCGGCGGGAGATGCCGCCGCCGGGAGGGGAATCGTCCTGTTTGCCGTCCGTTGCCATCCGAAAAGCTCCTGAAATCCGTCGCGCGCGTCGAAGTTACCACAGCCCCCCGACGCCCGAGCCCGCAAGAAAGGACGGGGCTCCCGCGAGAAGTCGCGGGAGCCCCGTTCCCCGCCCGGGACATCCATCAGATTCAGTTTTCAAAGAGCCCGCAACCGCTCCAGGCCGCATTCCCCACCGCCCAAGCCTCCGACACGCCGCCACCCGAAGCATTCCCCCGCGCCCGCCTCCCACTCCCTCCAGGGAACCGGCCGCGAAAGCCCGCCGCCATCGCCTTCCCCGTCCCGCGCTTCCCGCGAAGGCCAGGAACACTTCATTTTCCCCCGCAAGGCGTGCCCCAAAGAACAGGGAACGTCCTGCGCTCGCCTATCTATATCATGCACATTCCATGAATCGAATCATTCCCCGCGGGGAACATTCCATGAATGCCGGGGAACGCTCCATTCCCCGCCTCTCGCCTCTCCTTCCCTCCGGAGAAACTCCTCTAAGCTCCAGGGAATACGGCACGAATCTCACTGTGGAATCCATCCAAGCGGCCCGAAGATCCTCGCCGGAGAGACTTGACAGCTCATTCCATGGCGTCTATCGTATGTACATCATCGCAATCTGTCCAGAGGCTTCCCCAGGAGGCGCTCTGCAGGCGGCGAAAGGGCCGGGGATTTCCGCCGATCGAAGGACTCCGCCGTCGCACCAGGCGTCGAGACCGCGATCCGGCGGTTCTCCCGAGGTACGGCCCGAGCTCTTTGACAATTGATGGACCTGGCCGGGGGAACGGGGGCGGGGCCGTTCCCTTGGCTTCTTCTGGAGTGGAGCCTGGCAGGTAGGCGCGCTCTGCTAAGATTGAGTCGCGGGGCACATGCTGCCTCGGTGGGCAAACGGCCGGAGACCTGGACCATCCCGACCCTGAGCCCATCGATGATTTCCCAGTCGCGGGTCATCGCGAAGGGACGCCGCATCCGGGATGTGGAGCGGTTGGTGGCCAGCCATGGCGGCACTGCCTCTCGATGGGTGAACAAGAGCAGCCCACGCCTGGAAGATGACGAAGGATTGTATGAGCTCCACTGGTACGAGCATCCCGGGATCGGCCGGCTGGAGTTGAAGCGGAAACAGGTCACCGAATGATGATCGTCGAACTGCGCGAACGCGATGCACACTACCCGGACCTCACACCGGGCCAGCCCTACGTGGTCCTTGGAATCGAGGCCGACGATCTCCGCATCCTGAACGATCAGGGACGGCCCTATCTTTACCCACACGAGATCTTCACCGTTATTGATGCTCGCGAACCGGAAGATTGGGTAACCGAGATCGGCGAAGACAACGAGCGCTACGCCTATCCGCCTCCTCTCAACAGCGTCGGATTTTTCGAAGACTACTTCGACGGTGATCCCGAAGCCGTCGCCACCTTCTGGAGAGTCATGAACCGGCGCCTGTCTGACGCAGCCTGACAGCCGACTCGACGGCCGGAGCCTTGGGAAACAGGGGACAGGGCCGTTCCCTCCAGTTTCTTTCAGCCAAGTTGCGGAAAAGGAACTCCCAATCTTCTTTCGGGGGATTGCCACGGCATGCCTGGAGATGACAACATGGCGCAAACGAGGCGCCATGACAATCTCCTCACCGGTGGAAGCAGGCGAAAAGCGGGCCCCCAAGTTGCTGGATCGCGTCCGGGAGGCGGCAAGAGTCCGCCACCTGAGTTTGCGGACAGAGAAGAGCTACGTCAACTGGATCCGGCGCTACATCCTTTTCCACGGCAAGAAGCATCCCAACGAGATGGCCGAGGCCGAGATCAACGGGTTCCTCACTCATCTGGCGGTCGAGAACCGGGTGAGCGCCTCGACCCAGACCCAGGCCCTCTGTGCACTGCTCTTCCTCTATCGGACGGTCCTGGAGCGCGATGTGGGAGAGTTGGAGGGGCTCGTCCGGGCCAAGCGGAGGCGGAAGCTCCCCGTGGTTCTCACGCAGGAAGAAGTCAGGAGCGTACTGTCGCGCCTCCAAGGGGACGATCGGCTCTTTCTCTCCCTGCTCTACGGAACCGGCATGCGCTTGGCGGAAGCGCAACGCCTGCGGGTCAAGGATGTCGACTTCTCCTACGATCAGGTGCTGATCCGGGATGGCAAAGGGGCCAAGGACCGGGTGACCATGCTTCCGGCCTCTCTCAAGGCGGAGCTCGCGGCGCATCTAAAGAGGGTAAAGCGACTCCATGAGGCGGATCTACGGGAAGGACGAGGAAAGGTCCATCTCCCCTATGCGTTAGAGAAAAAGTACCCCAACGCCGCGAGCGAATGGGGCTGGCAGTATGTATTCCCCTCGCCAAGCCTCTCCCAGGATACGCGTTCCGGGGAACGGCGCCGTCATCACCTCCACGAGAGAGGGGTACAGCGGGCCTTCCATGCGGCAGTGCAGGAAGCCGGGATCGCCAAGCCGGCGACCTGCCATACCCTGCGGCACTCCTTCGCGACTCACCTGCTGATCGCCGGCTACGACATCCGGACCGTGCAGGAGTTGCTGGGCCACAGGAGCGTCCAGACGACGATGATCTACACCCACGTCCTGAACCGCGGCGGACGGGGCGTGCAGAGCCCAGTGGACCGGCTTTAGGGAAACCGGCTCTATGCGACACGTCTCTGTCGCATAAGCATTGCCGAGCCAAACGCCGAGCCCGTCGCCAAGGTATTTCTTCTCAATAGCTTGGCGACATCGAGGCGAACCCTTTGGCCGGCGCTTACGGTCACGAACCTGTCGTATAAGCCATTGGCCGGCCCATCCCCTCCCCGCAGCGGATTTTGTCGCATAAGCATCGGCCGTAAGCCCGCATCCGCTCAGTTGCTTATGCGACAGACCACATCGCATTGACGCGATTACGGTTCGGCGGTAGGCTTCCTATAAGTTAAACTCGGAGAGTCAGATAAGACAGGGATGCCACCGTGCGCCGCAACGTCTCCAAGCTCTCGGAGTGTCGTAATGGCTAGGCTAGAGCCGGAGCGCTTAGACGGTGAATACAAGGTT
>CAWBWZ010000013.1:0-7587 GCA_963792575.1 uncultured Acidobacteriota bacterium | reverse complement strand
TGCCGGCGAATTCCATCTCTCGGGTGAGTCCCCGCGGCGCTTTCAGAAGTCCTCGCCAAAAAGAAAGGCCGCGGCGGGAAGACGTTGCCATAGAAGAAATGGTCGCCGTCGCGGCGACGGTCCGCGACCGCGCCGGGAACGCCGTCACAGCGAGCTTCGGCTTCACGCTGACGCTGAGCGGCGAGGATCCCTGAGGGACCGGCTCAGCTCAGCTCGAGAGCAGCGATGGAGGGGGCCGCGCCGGCACGGAGACTGAATTCGGTGAGCTCCTCGATCGAAGTGATCGCGTCCACCCGCAGCCGGACCTCTTCGGGCAGGGGGCCAAAGCGCCTCTCAAGGTCCCTCAGAAGGACTCGGCGGGCCTTCCCGAGCGCCTCCTCCTGCCCCTCTTTGAGCCCCTCCTTGAGCCCCTCCTTGAGCCCCTCCTGGCGCCCTTTCTGGAGCCCTTTCTGGAGCCCCTCTTCAAGCCCTTCCTGTTTCCACTGGTGGGTCCATTCCATTACGCGCTCGGCGAGCATCGACTTGACCTCCTGAAGATCCGCGACCTCGGGAATTTCGGTCCCGGGTACCCGGCCGGGGAGCAGGACTTTCAGCAGCCAGATGGTGAACGACCGCCTCAGCTCTGCGAGATCCGGCTCCCGCAACCACTCGATCAGCGCCACCAGCACTTGCTGGATGTCCTCCGGACCTCGACTCTTCTCCAGCCGGAACAGCGCCGCCGCCAGGTTGCGCAGCGACTCCAACTCGGAGTCAGCGATCCGTGCCTCGTCCAGCAGGCAGTACCGCAGTTGCGGCCGGTACTGCTCCAGACCCCCTGGCACCGTCTCGATCAGCTCCGAGAGCTCCCGGGCGGCACCCCAGTGCGCATCGCCATTATAGAGAACCAGCGGCAGGACGGGAGGCAACTTGCCCGCGTCGGTGAGCTGCCGGTGCTGGACGAGGTCCTGATAGAGCAGGCCCACGTACACCATTACGCGGAGCGCCATGAAGGGATCGACGCTGGACTGGAACTCGATCAGCAGATAGACGTAGAGCCAGCGGTCGCGTTCCCAGCGAACCCTCCAGACGACGTCGCTCTCCCGGCTGCGCAACTCGGGAGTAACGTAGCTCCCCGAGACCCTCTCCAGCGTCGAGAAGTCGAGGTTCTGGACCCATTCCTCCCGGACGAAGCCGCGGAGCAGGTCCGCAACCATCTCGGGATGTGAGAACAGCCGCTTGTATCCGTTATCGTGCTCCGCCACCGCCGCCCCCTTCCGACATGTCCTTGCGAAACGGCGGCATTGTCGCAAGCGACGGCGCCAGCCGCAAGAGGCGATGCCGAATCCTGGGCCGGCGCCATCCAGCCGGTATTCGCCTATCCTCATCCTCCGTCGGGCCGGCCCCGATAGACGACAAGGAGAATTTCAAGATGCCCCCCGAGAGCTCTTTCCCGTCCGATCCGATCGCGGCGGTGACGCATCCCGATCCCTACCCGTTCTACGCCGGGCTGGTCGCCGAAAGACCGCTCTATCGCGATGACGGGCTGGGTCTCTGGGTGGCGGCGAGCGCCGGGGCGGTGACCGCCGTGCTGGCGAGCGATCTCTGCCGCGTGCGGCCGCCGGCCGAGCCTGTGCCCCGGGCGCTCGTGGGATCGCCGGCCGGCGAGATTTTCTGGCACCTCGTACGGATGACAGACGGCCCCGGCCACGCCCCCTGCAAGCACGCGGTCGCGGCGACTCTGGGCTCGTTCGGCGAGCCGGAGATGGCCGCCGCGAGCCGCCACTGGGCCGGCCACCTGGCCGACGAGATCCGGCCGGACGATTCAAAAGGCCTCGCGGGCTTCCACTTCCGCCTGCCGGTCTACACGGTGGCGAGCCTGCTCGGGGTTCCGCCAGATGAGCTACCGGCGGCGTCCCATTGGACGAGCGACCTCGTCGCCGCCCTGGCGCCCGCGAGCACTCCTGAGCAGATCGAGCGCGGCCAGACGGCGGCAATCTCCCTGCTGGAGCGTTTCCGCGCTCTCGGTCCTGGTGATGGGGAAGGGATCGTGGCCAACCGGATCGGCCTGCTCGTCCAGTCCCACGACGCGACCGCCGGCCTGATCGGCAACACGCTCGTGGCGCTGGGACGGCATCGCGAAGCGCGCGAGCGGCTCGCCGCCGATCCGGACCTGCTGCCGGCGGTCCTCCTGGAGGTCCTCCGCCACGATCCGCCGGTGCAGAACACGCGCCGTTTCGTGGCCCGCGACGGTGGCGTGGCCGGCCAGGAAATGCGGGAGGGGGACGCGGTGCTGGTCCTCCTCGCGGCGGCCAACCGCGATCCGGCGGCCAATCCGTCGCCTGAGCGCTTCGACCCCTGCCGCCAGGAGAGGCGGATCTTCACCTTCGGCGCCGGAATCCACGCCTGCCCGGGCGACGCGCTCGCCATCGCCATCGCCCGCGCGGGAGTCGAGCGGTTGCTCCTGGCCGGCCTCGACCCCGAACGCTTCGCCGCCGCCGTGACCTACCGGCCGTCCGCGAACGCGCGGATCCCCTCGGGAAACGAATGCTATCCTTGAGTCATCCATACCAAGAGGATGGGCATCAATGGCCGGAGCGAGCGAGGTTCGAAAGCCGGGCTGTGGAAATCGCGTTTGGAGAGGATCGGCTCTCCGAGGCACGGGCTGGGTGCGCGCGGCGGCTTTCCTTCTGCTGGCGCTGGTCCTGACCGGCGCCGGACCGGTCTCCTCCGATCGTAGCCGTCCCCTGGTCGAGCTGCCCAAGCCGCGCCAGCTGTCGGAAGCCGAGCGGGCGGCGGTCGAGCTCGTGGCCGCCTATTTCCAGGGCGGGCCCGTGGCCTGGTGGGAAGAGCTGGCCGCCGACGCTCCGCTCCGCCGGCTGGGGCGCGAGGCCGCGATGCGGGAGATCGGCGTGCGCGCCGGACCGGCCGACGGCGCCACTTGGCAGCTCCTCACTCCAGGGCCGAAGCTCGAGCCGCAGACCGCGGTCTTCGGCGTCGAGTTCGCCTCCGGGCTGGACGAGACGCTCGTCCTCCGTCTGGTCGACCAGGGGGGCTGGAAGATCGCCGGTCTCCGCATCAGCGCCGAGCCCGCCGGCCCACGCCCCGGCCCAGGCCCCAGCAGTGCCACCGCGAAGCCGCCCGCTCCCCGCCGCGCCGTTTCCAGCGCTGTGTCCAGACAGCCTGCCGCCCGTGCTTCGTGGCCCACCGTCCTGGCTCTCCTCGCGCTCGGACTGGCGGGAGCCGCCGGCACCTTCCTGCTGGCGCGCGCCGGCAAGCGCCGGCCGGCGTTCGGAGCCGGGGCCGCGACCGTCGTGGCGGCAGCCGGCGTGGGGCTCTGGATGTGGGCGGCCCCCTCCCCCGCGGCGCCGCGCGCGGCAAGAAGAGCGCCCGCGCCGGCCGCCGACGCGGGCCTCCTGCGCCTCGCCGCCCTGGCGCCGCTGCGCCAGGCCCTCGCCGACGGCGGCGACCGCGCGGAGATCGAGCGGCGGCTGGCCGCGCCTCCCGCCGACCCGAGGCTGCGCGAGATCCAGGAGCTCTGGCGCGCCCAGTATCTCCTGCTGGAATCGAACCTGACCGCCGCCGGCGCCACCCTGAGCCGCATCCCCGCCGCGAAAGTCCCGCTGGCCGACCTGCTCCATGCCCGCCTCGCCTTCCGCCGTCTCCAGCGGGAGGAGACCAAGGCGTTCTACGACGCGGCGATCGAAGACGGCCTCGACGTCGACGCCCTGCACCTGGAGGCCGCGTTCGCCAAGCTGTTGACCGACCAGGCCGATCTCGCCGAGGTCGAGCTCACGCTCCTGACCCAGATGGGCTCGCGCCTGAGCGAGCCCTGGTACACCGCCTCGCGCCGGGCCGCCGCCGAGGACCGGATGGCGGAGTCCGAAGACCTCCTGCTCCGCGCCTGGCAGCTCGCGCCGGCCCCCCGCGCCAAGCTCTTTGACGACCCCGTGTTCGCCTTCCTGGTGACCCGCCCCAAGCTTTTCCCGCTCTTCAAGTTCGGCGATCCCGAGGAGCCGCGGCTACCCCCCGAGGGCCCCCGCCGGCCGCTGCCGCTGCCCTATGGCGCGCAACTCGCCACCTGCGGCCAGTCGCTGCACCTCGCCCTCGGCGGCGCCGAGCTGTCCGTGCCGGGGGGCGCCGAGCTCGCGCCGGAGGGCACCGCCGTTGAGGACGCCAGGACCTGGAGCCGGCATGACGAGGAGAAGGCCCTCGCGGATCTGCCGTCGCTCACCAGCGGCGTGGCCCCAGGGGAGACCCTGCCGCCCCGCCGGCTGCGGATCGCCCAGATGGCGGCCGGCGCCCTGGCCGAGCAGAACCGCTGGAGCGAGCTGCTGGCGCTGACCGAGCCCCTGGTCTCCGACATCGACCGCGCGCCGGCGTCGCTCGTCCGTCTGCGCGCCCAGGCGCTCCGTCAACAGGACCGCAAGGAAGAGGCCCGCCAGCTGCTCATCCGTCTGGCCAAGAGCGACTTCGCGGGCCGCCGGCCCGCCCCCGGGACGCTCCTCGACCTCTCCGAGCTGTTCGCCGCCGCCGGCGAGTTCGACACCGCGATCAAGCTCTCCGAGAAAGCGGACCGCCTGCTGCCCCGGCCGCGGGGGGAGCGCCGCCGCAAGCAGCTCGCGCTCGACCGCGATCTGGCGACCTCCTACGCCAGCTATCACTCCGACCACTTCGAGGTGCGCTACCCGAAGGCGACGGGCGAGCAGTACGCGCGCGGCGTGACGGTGGCCCTGGAGAAAGAGCGCCAGCGGCTCGAGCACTGGATCCCCAAGGCCGGGGACAAGCCGGTCGAGGTCTACCTCTTCCCGATGCAGGACTTCTTCGAGAACTTCGGCGGCGACATGGGCGTGGTCGGCCTCTTCGACGGCAAGGTGAGGGTGCCGTTCGCCGAGATCCGGAGCCTGCACCCGAAGCTCGTCTCGATCCTGTCCCACGAGCTGGCCCACGCCATGATCGCCGCGGCGACCCACGATCAGGCGCCGCATTGGTTTCAGGAAGGGCTGGCCGAGCACATCGAGATGGGACGCGGGCGGCTCAACCCGATGCCGGACCTGGCCCGCACCGGCCGCGTGCTCTCCTTCCCGACGATCGATCCCATCCTCCGCGGCTTCGCCGAAGTGCAGCTGATCGATCTCGCCTACGCGGAGGCGGCCTGGACGATCAACTTCATCGAGGCGCGCTTCGGCACCAAGGCGATCCACCAGATGATCACCGCCTACGCCGCGGGCAAGACCACCGAGCAGGCCCTCCAGCAGGCCTGCGGCCTCTCGCCCGCCGAGTTCGACCGCGCCTTCTGGCAGTGGGGAACCACCCAGGCGCCGCAGACCCGTGAGGTCGACGTCCGGCGGTACGACGTGGAGTACCGGGCGCAGGTGAACAAGGAGCACAAGAAGGATGTGAGCGCGATCCTGCGGGTCGGCGGGGCCGAGCAGGCCAACAATGCGGCGGTGCGGCAGAAAGAGGCGGCCGACGAGCAGCGCCGCAAGATGGCCGCCTGGCATGCCACATACGCGGCGTCGGCGGGGGAGATCCGGCTCGCCGTCAAATCCATCACCCAGCGCTATCGCGGAAATGCGGGTGGAGACGTCGTGCCGGCCTGCACCCGGCTGGCGACCGACATCCCCGGGATGCTCAACAATCCCGCCCTCTGGGCCTCCCCGACCCCGACGTCAACGCGGCGCTGCGCAACGCCTACCATACCCTCGGCGACCTGGGCACCGCCTGCCTGGCGGGGCGCGAGACCGAGATCCGCTTCCTGATCATCGAAGCCGAGCGCGGCCTGGGCGAGGCGTCCGTGCTGCTCAAGCCGTACGGCCTGGCGCCGTAGCGCGACCATGGAACGCGTCCCGCCCACCAGCGCGTAAACGTTCGTTTGTGTCGCAGGCTACGCAAGGAGGAGGCCGTGAACCTTGGCCGAATAATTCTACTTTGTCAGATTTCACAGAGATCCGTCTCCCAGCCCCGCAGGGGCGCCAGGAATTAGCCCGGTGGCGCGAGCCCCGGGAATGAACGCAGTCCCCAGCCACCCGGAGCCCCGCCAGGGGCGGCAGGACTCCCATGGGGTGATGCTCCCTGCCGCCCCTGCGGGGCTTGTTCAATAATCGTCCGTCATAAACTCGGGGCTCACGCCGCCGGGCTAATTCCTGGCGCCCCTGCGGGGCTGATCTGACGAACAGGAATCGTATCACCCGAATGTTCCGACTCGATCTTCTTCTACGCTCTATGTCGAGGCGTTGACGTGGATCAGGAGCAGGCGTATTATCAAATAACATATAGAATCAAAAACATGCGATGGCTGTCCAATCCGTTTGGAAAGATGTGGAGGCGAAGGCTTGAAGCATTCTGGTTTAGTTGGGATCGTCTTGGCATTGTTTTCCGTGCTGCCAACTTGGTCGCAAGGCTCAGAATTTATCAGGCTGGATCGACCTTCGAAGGAGCTGGCGGAGCACTCGAATGTATGCCCGATCCGAGTCGACCTGCCGCTGACAAAACTTTTTGAAGGCGGCCCTACCTACAGATCTGGGAAGGCGTCAGCGCTCAAGTGTGATGGCGCCTATATTGCTGTCGTCGTAGTAGAGCATCATCCGGCAGCGCGAGGGCTCAAGCCTCGAATTCACCCTAAGGTGATCATTGCTCTTCCCAGCGGACGGGACAGGCTCGCCCAGGTGAAGTACTGATTCATGCGCGGCGACGAAGTCCTCTCCACAGGTGAGGAGGAGATTTCCGCAGATGAGGGTGAGACGAGTTCGGAGGCTGGGGCGGATCTCTGGTATGACAAGGAAGTGGGGGGTAGTGCCCTTAACTTATCGTTGCGGATCGAAGCTACGTTTATCGAACGTTAGTGCCGTGTGTCAGGCGTATTCTTCGCTGGCGGATTCTTGGTGCTCAGCCCGGGCGCTGCGCCGCCGGTGGCGAGAAGCTAGTTGAGGGGAGCATAACAAGGAGTAAAATATGAGACACAAGAGCTTGCGATTGGTGTTGTTCGCAATGATCCTGGCCCTTGCTGGCGTGGCGATGCTTCACGGTCGAGAAGCCGGCACGTCGAAGCCACCCAAGAAGCCGGCGCCTTTGTCCTCCTCCCAACTGATTACCAGGAATTCGGCGGGACCTGTCCGGCTGGGAATGACAGTCGCTCAGGCACGAAAGGCTCTGCCCAAGCAAAAGTTTGCCAGGACGGCGGATGGTGAGGGCTTGGCGCTGATAGAGGTGAAGAGCGGCGAGACCGTGGAGATGATTCTTTACGCTGGCGAGGACAATTCGGAAAGTCCAATCCATGAGCAGGCCAAAGTGCAGGTCATCAGCGTGTTTGGCGAGAAGTACAGGACCGCTGAGGGTGTCCATCCGGGGATGCCGTTGAGAGAAGTTGAGAAGAGATATGGGAAGCTCACGGGAATCAGCATGAGCGAAATTGAGATGCGTGAGTACGCTGAGTTTTCCCGGAAGCCTGCCGGGCTGCTGCTTAAGGTCGGACTTCCGGAGATTGGAGTCGCGGGTAAATACGCCGAGGATAAGCGGGAGACGAAAACCTATTTTCCGTCGGCAGTGGTCACGGCTATCGAGATCAGCAGAAATAGTTCTGATAATTAGTCAGCCCGCCGCTGTCGCGAT
>CAWBWZ010000012.1:0-20420 GCA_963792575.1 uncultured Acidobacteriota bacterium | reverse complement strand
GGCTAACGGGGCTTTCAACAATCGCCGAGGCTCCTTCCCCGAGACTTACGCCACCGGGCTAATTCCTGGCGCCCCTACTGGGCTGGCTAATGCAGTAGAAATGAGGCCAGGACAGCACACTTCACTTGTCGGCAAGACGCCGTTCTATGGTTGCCCGGGTCTCTTCCCAAGACACTCCGGGCTCTCCAGCGGCAGCAGCGCGCGCACGCCGCTCGATCTCAGCGATCCAATCCTCCTTCGTGGGCGTTATCCTGGTTCCTGCTAGATCGCGATCTGTTGTCATTTTTGCCAATCTAATACATTGCCTAGTGGATGGCTTATATCAGAATGCTTCTGCACTGCCTTCTCTTGCAGCAGCTCTCCCTCAGGTATTCCAAGCAATTCTGCGATGAATTCATTTAACGAATGCGTCCCTCGAATTACTTGGGTTGTCTTCATATAGTCCGGAAGCGAATCATCAGCGATTCCCTTTAGCGTCAAAACACCAAGCCTCAGCTTACCGGAGCCATACCCAACCTCAAAAGGCACCCAATACGAAGAAGCCGTCTGCACAGAAACCACACAGAGCATGTGGGTACTTAGATCGATACCCTGCTGGATTCGCTCCGTCACCTTGTCTGGATTTCCCTGCTGAACCAACTCCGAGAGCGTTTGATCATACCGATCAAAATATACATCAAGGCCCGCCTTGATCAGATAGTCCGCTATCGGCTCGCATACTTCTGAATCTTCCCGCTGATGACTTATGAAGACACATAGACCTGGAGGCGAATAACTTTCACCGCCCACACAAGCTTTGAGTTTGTCCAGCACGATCCCGTACTTGACGAAAGGATTTGCCCTGTTCTCTCCTGCCTTCGGCATGCTCTGCAGCTCCACTTAAAATCCAGACCCGCCTTGGCAATATATTGGCCAGTTAAGCTGAACTATTACAAGCCCGAAGAGCCTTCCTGATCCAGCTTCTCCGCATCTTCAAGGGACAGATACGGCCCCCACCCCTCCCCCTCTTCGATCAGCTCGATCTCAACCTCCGCAACGTACTCACCTTCGCGCACGAGCTTGATCTGTCTAGCCATCACTTCCCCCCATACCCGCCCCCCGCAGCACCTTCCCCGGCAGCTTCCCGGTCATCTTCCCACCGTCGATCACCGGCACGCCGTTGACCAGCACATACTCCATCCCCTGAGCCAGCTGATTGGGGTTCTCGAAGGTGGCGAGATCCTTGATGGTCGCGGGATCGAAGACGACCACGTCGGCCCACATCCCCTGCTTGAGGACGCCTCTGTCGGTCAGGCGCATGCGCTGGGCGGGGAGGGATGTGAACTTGCGGATGGCCTCGGGCAGGGTGAGCTGACCGTCCTCGCGGACGTACTTCCTGAGGATTCTCGGGAAGGTGCCGTAGGCCCTCGGGTGCGGGTGCTCCTTGCCGAGCTGCCCCTCGGGGGAGGTCCCCTGGGAGTCGTTGCAGACGGCGACCCAGGGCTGCTTCAGGGCGAGTAGCACGTCCGGCTCGGACATGCCGAAGACCGCGACCGAGGTGTAGCCGTGGTCCTCGATCAGGAGGTCGAAGAGAGTGTCGATCGGGTCCTTCCCGCGCGTCTTCGCCACCTCGGCCAGGGTCTTCCCCTGGAGCGGCACGAGGGCGGGGTTCTGGAAGACCGAGAGGAGGACCGCCTCGGGGCCGGGGATCTCCTGCCATTCGTTGTCCCAGGCGGCGGGAGCCGGATCCTCCATCTCCTTACGGATGCGCTCCCGCGTGGCCGGATCTTTCAGGCGCACCAGCATCTTGTCGTCGCCCCCCTCGTGGGCCCAGGGGGGGATGAAGGCCGAGAAGGAGTTGAACCAGGCCGGATAGGCGTAGGTGTCGGCGGTGATGTCCACGCCGTCCTTGCGCGCCGCCTCGATCCTGGCGACGACTTCGGGCATGCGCCCCCAGTTTCGCTTGCCGGCGGCCTTCAGGTGCCAGATCTCGACCGCCGTGTGGGCCTCGCGGGCGATGCGGATCGCTTCGTCGATCGCCGCCATTTCGGCCTCGCTCTCGCTACGCATGTGGGTGGCGTAGATACCGCCGTATCGCGAGCTTTCGGCGGCGAGGGCGATCAGCTCCTCGGTGGAGGCGTAGGGCGCCGGGGCGTACTGGAGCGAGGTCGAGACGCCGACCGCCCCCTGCTCCATGGCCTCGCGCACCAGTCCCTTCATGCGCTCCAGCTCCGCGGGTGTCGGAGCGCGGTTCTCCTGCCCGATCACCAGCCGCCGCACCTGGGTGGCGCCGACGAAGGAGGCCAGGTTGATCCCCATCCCCTGCTTTTCGAGCCGCCGGAAGTAGTCGTCCAGGCTCCGCCAGTCCGGCTTGATCCCCATGTGCTCGTAGCCCAGCTTGTCCTCGGCGACGATGGTGTCCGAGAGCGGCGCGATCGATCCCCCCTCGCCGGTGATCTCGGTGGTGATCCCCTGGAAGATCTTGGAGGGGAGGCGCGGCTCGACCAGGATCGTCAGCTCCGACTGCCCCAGCATGTCGATGAATCCCGGGGCCACTACCTTGCCCGCGACGTCGATCCGCCGCCGGGCCGGAGCCTGGGCGAGATTGCCGATGGCCGCGATCCGCCCGCCGCGGATGCCGATGTCCCCCGCATACCAGGGGGAGCCGGTGCCGTCGACGATGTGGCCGTTCGCGAGAACGAGGTCGAAGGGGAGGTCCGCGGCGCGGAGCCCGGAGGCGAAGACGAGGAGCAGGAGGGCGAGGCGAACGAGATTTCTGAGTTTCATGAGGATCTTTTTTATCCTTGAATTCGGGGCGGCCGGTCGTTCTCACTGGGCGATCGCCGCCCGATCGGGGAGACCCCTCTCCCACCTTGGGAGACCCCTCTCCCTTTTTGGGAGACCCCCGTACCTTGCTGGGAGATCCCTCTGCCTTGTTGGGAGACCCCTGTACCTGCAGGGGATACCCCTCTCCCTGCCTGGGAGACCCTTCTCCCAGCTTGGGGAACCCCTCCCCCCGGCATTTCTACCCCGGCTGCTGCCAGAGCTTGACGCCGCCGAGGAGCCCGGCGATGTTCTCGATGAGCTTCACGTTGGCCGGCAGCTTGAAATCGATCTCCTTGGCGTTGCCACCGCCGAGATAGAGGACGCGGTAGTTGAAGATCGGCGCCAGTTGCCGGATGACCTTTTTCACCCGGCGGTTCCAGCGCTTCTTGCCGACGCTCTCCAGGGCCGCGTTGCCCACCAGCTCCTCGTAGGTCTTCTTCTGCCGGAACGGATGGTGGGCCATCTCGAGGTTCGGCACGTAATGGCCGTCGACGTAGAGCGCGAAGCCCATGCCGGTGCCGAGGGTCAGCACCAGCTCGGTGCCGATCCCCTCGATCGCCGCGAGCCCCTGGACCCCGGCGTCGTTGGCGACCCGGGCGGGCTTGCCGGTCAGCTTCTCCAGCGCCTTGGCGAGATCGAAGCCCTCCCAGTCGGGATCGAGGTTCGGCGCGGTCAGGGTGCGCCCCTTCACCACCACCCCGGGAAAGCCGGCCGCCACGCGGTCGAAGCGGGGCATCTCGCCGACGATCTCCTTGATCACCGCGAGCATGGCCTCCGGCGTCGCCGGGTGCGGCGTCTCCAGGCGGACCCGCTCGCAGGTGGGGCGGTCCGCGGCGTCGGCGGTGAAACCCTTGATGCCGCTGCCGCCGATGTCGAGGCAGAACGTGATCGGCGATCCCGTCTTCTTCATCTTCCGGCTCCTCTCCTGGGTGGACGACGCAGGGATTACGATACCGTCAGCGCCGCCGCCGCCCGGGCGATGGCCGCCTTCAGCTTCTCGACGTCCACCGGCTTGACCAGGTGCTCGCGGAAGCCCGACTCGCGGCTGCGGCGGAGATCCTCCTCCATGCCGAAGCCGCTGACCGCGATCCCCTGCAGGCCGTAGCGGTCCCGCAGCTCGCGCATCAGATCGAAGCCGTTGCCGTCCGGCAGCCCGAGGTCGCTCACCACGAGGTCGAAGGTGTGGCTCTCGGCGAGCCGGCGGGCGGTGCGCACGTCGGGCGCCGGCTTGACGTCGTGGCCGGCGAGCTCGAGCAGGGCCGTCATCACCTCCAGCGTCGGCTCGTTGTCCTCCACCAGCAGCAGCCGGAGCGCCGGCGCGTCGGCGGGCTTCGCGGCGATCCCGGCCGGCTCGGCGGCCGCGGGCGCGACCAGCGTGGCGAGACCCAGCGTGAAGGTGGCCCCCTGCCCCCGGCCGGGGCTCAGGCCGGTGAGCGTGCCGCCGTGCTGGTCCACCAGCGCCTTGGAGATGGCGAGGCCGAGCCCCAGGCCGCCGAAGGTGCGGGTGATCTCGGGATTCCCCTGCTCGAAGGCGTTGAACAGGCGCGGCAGATCCTCGGGCGCGATGCCGATGCCGGGATCGATCACCGCGACCTCGATCCGCCCCGGCTCGGGGTTGCTCGTGATCACCCGGATCCGCCCGCCGTCGGGGGTGAACTTCACGGCGTTCTTGAGCAGGTTCCAGAACACCTGCTGCAGCCGCGCCGAGTCCGCCTGGACGTGGTGCTCGGCGGCGCCGGGCTCGAGGTCGATCGCGAGCTGCCGGTTCTCCCCACCCTCGCAGCAGATGGCCACCGCGTGCTCGAGCAGCGCATGGACGTCGGTCACTTCGAAATGCAGGGTGAGCTTGCCGCGGGAGACGCGGGTGAGGTCGAGGAGGTCGTCGATCAGCTTCGCCTCGAGCTCGACGTTGCGCTGGATCATCCGCAGGTCGGCGCGCAGGGCCTCCGGCAGGTCGAGCGAACGGGCGAGGGCCGAAACCCGCATCAGCACGGGGGTCAGCGGCGTGCGCAGCTCGTGGCTCAGGGCGGCCAGGAAGTGATCTTTCGCCTTGCTTGCCGCCTCGGCGCGGCCGTAGAGACGGGCGTTGTCGATGGCCAGGGAGGCGCGCGAGGCGAGCCCCTCGGCGAGCTCCAGGTCCGGCGGGCCGAAATTCCGCCCGGAGACGTCGGAGGTGGCGAGGAGCATCACGCCCAGGACCTCCCCGCGGGCGGCCAGGGGAACGGCGATGAACGACCGCGGGGCCAGTTGCACGAAGCCGTCGAGCATGTCCGGGTCCTGATGGACGGACAGCACCATTTCGTAGCTCACGCTCGTCACGATCTGGCTCTCCCCGGTCTCGACCGCCCGCCAGAGCATGCTCTCGAGGTTTTTGGGGAGACCCTCGAAGACCTGCCCCAGCCGCCGCAGCACCCCCTCCTTGCCCGGATCGACGTGCAGCAGGGCCACCTGCCGCAGCCGGGGCCCCTCCTGCAGCTCGAAGATCAGGCCGTAGTCCGCCAGGCGGGGGACGGTGAGGTGCAGGAGGCTCCGCAGGGTCTCCGCGTAGTCGAGCGACTCGGAGAGGGCGCTCCCCGCCTCGGCGAGCAGCGCCGCCCGCCCCTCGGCCCGCTTGCGCTCGGTGAGGTCGAGCACGAAACCGACCGACGCGTCCGATTCCGGCAGCAGGGCGGAACCGACCATCACCGGCACCCGGCTGCCGTCGCCGCGGCGGAACTCCTTCTCGTAAGGGGCGCAGGCGCCGGTCGTCATCAGCTCGACCATCGCCCGCTGGTCCGCCTCCTCCCAGCCGGGAGGCGTCAGCTCGACCCAGCTCAGCTCGCCCCGCTCGAGCGCCCCGCCGGCTGTGGCCGAGCATGGAGAGAAAGGCGTCGTTGGCGCCGGTGATCCGCGCCCTCTCGTCGGCGTAGTAGATGCCGAGGATGTTGGACTCGAACAGGCGCTCGATCCGTGCCCGGCTCTCCCGCAGGGCCTGAAGAAGGGACCGCTCGGTTTTCAGCCGGCGGGCGAGACCGTGCTCGCCCATGCGAAGGGACCGGCGGCGCATGAATTTGAACAACGGAGCAACCTTTTCCCCGGATAAGAAGTGATCCTGGGGCAATATAGCAAAAACGATTGGGACCCGCCGGGCACGAGGCCGGAGGCCCGGAAAAACAGGCTGCTCAGTCGCGGGCCAGCACCTCGCCGTGGGCGTTGACCAGGGCCTTGCGCGGCTTCTGGGGAGCTTGAGCTTGACGTCGATCGGCACGGTCGCCTCCCCGGTCATCCGGCACCATCCCGACCCGGGCCTCTCTTCTTGCCGAACTCGACCTAGATCGGGACGAGGGCGCGGAAGTCCTTCGCGACTCCTTCCTGCTGGTTGCCTGCCGTGATCCGGTACTCGTCCCGTCCGCCTTTCAACCTTCAGATCCGCTTTGTAGCGCGGCACGTCCGTGCCATAGACCCACTGGTTGAAGAACCAGTCCATCTTGCCGTCGCCGGTGGCGTTCAGGGCCGGCACCATGTGCCGCTCCACGATCTTCTGGAAATCGGCGGTGGTGGCGGGCTTGCCGGCATAGGTGGAGGTGTAGTCCTTCATCATGGCGATGAATTTGTCGTCCGGGTTCGTTGGATCTGCCGTCCCACATCAGCATGCGCAGCATGTGGAGACGTAGCCCCCCTTGGATAGATCATCGCCTGCGGCGCCGCGGGGTGCACGGGGTGCCGAGCCGGTAGCCCTGGGTGATCGGACCCGCCTTATAGTGCGCCATGGCGTTGCCGGGATACTTTCCGACGATCGACTTGCGCGCGCTCACGCCAGAAGTCGGTCGTAGCCGGCCCAGCCCTTGAGGCGCTGCACGGCGAGCGCCGCCGAGAACTCGGAGAAACCCTCCTCGAGCCATTCGTCGCGGTAGGTGGCCGCGCCCACCAGGTGCCCCCACCACTGATGGGCGAACTCGTGATAGCCCACCTGATTGATGAAGTCCTTGGCCTCTGGTGAGCCCCAGGCGCTGGCCCGCTGCGTGCCGTCGAGGAATGCGAGGTAGGGGAGGAAGATCAGCGACGGCCAGGATTGGCCGAAGAAACACTGCGCCTGCTGGGTGATCGGCACCTGGGTCTGGTGGCAGCGGGCCGAACCAGGTGGTGAAGAGGCGGGCCGAGTTGAGGCCGTCGGCCATCGCGCTGTCGGCCAGGCGCCCGGTGTTGACCTTGCCGATGCCGGGCCCCTGTGCCTACCGAACGCTCACCGGTTTCGGGGTCGAAGCCCATGGCGCCACCGCCGTCGTCCAGGAAGGAGTTGATCTCGCGGATGACGTCCGGCGTGCCGGGATTGGTGAAGACCTCGACCTCGAGCTGCTGGTCTCGTCCTGCTTCTCCAGCTTTTTGAACTTGCCGTAGTTGAAGCCGGCGACCTGGACCGGCCCGTCGGTCTTCCAGGTGGAGACGCGTGCTTTCCCTCGGCGGTCTCGCCCGTCTTCGGCCGACGGAGACGACCTCGTTGCCGGCCGGCACGCGATAGATCAGCTCGAACGCGCCGGATCGGAGAAGACGCCGAGGTTCGGATACCAGCTCTCGCGGGCGCCGACGACGTAGTTCTTGTCTCCGACGTCGCGCAGCACTTTGTCGCCGCGGTAAGAGAGGCGGAGGAGGACGGCCGCCCCCTTGTCGAGCGCTCGGGGGAAGACGACCGCCGCATCGGCATCTTCGTCTTTGTCCTCCTGGACCCAGGCGGCCGGTTGCCAGGCCGGTGGAGCCGTGCCGGCCGGCGCGACCGCCTAGGAGGCTTCGCCGATGCGCAGCCGGGACATCAGGTGCACCGGCAGCACGCGCAGCCGTGCGGCACCAGCGGATTGAATCGGACGGTCGCCGTGCCGGCGAGGTCGGTGTCCCCTCGACCGTGGTCTCGATGTGGTAGTCGAGGGCGTCCGTCAAGCGCTTTTCGGGGTGCGGCGGGTGGGTCGCAAGCTCGTTCTTGCGGTCGGAGAGATACCAAATGCCACCCTTGTTGACGTCGGCGACAAAGAAGACGGTGTCCTCGCCGCCCAGACGGACACCGACCCGCAGAGCCTCGACGCCGTTGGGATCGATCGCCGCCAGGGCCGGCCCGGCCTCTGGCCTTCGAAGGCGAGGAAGAGGCCGGTGGTCAGCCCCGGGGGGTTGAGGAGATCCTGGAGGACACGGAGGTGGAAGTTCGTCTTGACGTCCTTCCGCTCCCGCTTGAGCCAGGAGTCGTACACCTGCCCGGCCTGGCGTCGGGAGCACCCGTTTCGATCGGTGCCGTGCGCTCGAGCTCGGGCGGTGTCGTCGGGGAAGAGCAGGACGAGGCTGTCGAACTGTCGGTCAGGGCTTCGAAACTTTTCGCCGGCGGAGGAGAGGGCGAGCTGGCGCCGCTCGTTGGGCTCGCCGGGGTCAGCCGGAAGCTGCCGTGGCCCACGAAGACCGCGCCGACCGTCCGGCCGTCCACCGGCGCCAGGAGGTGGAACGTCCCGGAGTCGAACTGGAAGTGGAAGACGTCGCGGTCCAGAGCGACGTCTTTGACCGTGATTTTCCGGCCGTCCGGCCGCGCGGCGCGCAGTGCGGCGTAGGTCGGGTCCGTGGCCGCCGAGGCTGCGGACGCCAGAAGGAGGATATCAACAGGGCTGACGCCCCAAAGAGAGAGAAGAAACGGCTCACGGACGACCTCCTTGTGGAAATCTAATCTGCAAGTATACGAGAACGTCCTTCATCACGCCTGGAAGCCCGAGAGCGCTCCGCAAGCCCATGGTAGGAAACAGCGCGTCCGCGAGCGATCCTTATGGTGCCCAGAATCAAGCACATACAGATCCAGAATTACTCGAAGCCTCGAGAAGGCGGTGGTTGATCTCGAGCGATTCACGGCTTTCTGGGACCCAACGGAGCACAAAGCAACTTTGTCGATGCGTTGGCGTTTGTACAGGAAATTTTGTCCTAGATGGAGTGCTGCCAAAGCTCGCGGAGATTCTCTGCTCCAGCCACGCTGGGCAACTGAAAACGTCCGAATCGGCTTTCGCTTCCTCCTCGATTTGCCGAAGGGGTAAGTGCCGACCACGCCTTCGAGATCTCCCGATCGGTTCGACCTTCGGTCGTTCGCGAGCGGTGTGCCCTACAAGCTCACAATGACGGGAAATCGATGTTCGAGATCGCCGCGGGCGAGTTCATTCATCCCATTCAAGGAATTCGCCCGAAGATGGAACCCGATCGTCTGGCGCTCTTCGCCGCATCGGCGACCAGGAGTTCCGGCCGGTTTACGATTTCCTGTCGACCATGAGGATCTACTCCATCGACCCCTTGCGAATCTCAATGACCGCGGCAACGAACTCGGGGGAAGTTTTAGAGCCTGATGGCCGCAACGCTGCGAGCGTATTGCATGCTCTAGAGGAAAGGTCACCGGAGATTGTTGAGCGCATCAACAGGCTCATGGCTCAAGCTGTCCAGGGTGTCGACAGGGTGGGAACGCGCGCCCAGGGGCAGCGGACCACCCTTGAGTTCTGGAACGATTCGGAGAACTCACCGCTACCTTTCTATGCCGTTGACGTGTCGGATGGCACCCTGCGGATCCTCGGCTTGCTTCTGGCGCTTTATCAACCCTGGCATCCATCGCTCATCGTGATCGAAGAGCCTGAGGCATCGGTCCATCCGGCCGCCGCGGAGCTGGTTGTCCAGATTCTCCTGGATGCCGCGCACGATCGCCAGGTCCTCATCACGACCCACAGCCCCGACATCCTGGACGCCAAGGAGCTCTCCGACAGCCAGATCCGCCTCGTCACCCAGGAGAAGGGACGAACGATCGTGGCATCTCTCTCCCAAGCCAGTCGGCAGGCGATCCGCGAGCGTCTCTATACTCCCGGCGAGTTGTTGAGGCTCGACGAGCTGAGCCAGGATGTCGAAGCCGCTCAGAGCGCATCCCAGGGTTTGGATCTATTCAGCGAAGCTTCGATCTGATTCGTGATCAAGACCATCCTTCCCATCGTCGAAGGACATTCCGAAGAGGAGGCCGTGCCGGTCCTCCTGCGCCGTCTCCTGTCACAACTGGAGCGTCCGGAGATCCAGGTGGCCCGGCCATTCCGCGTATCCCGGCTCAAGATGGTCCGTCCAGGCGAGATCGAACGCGCCATCGTTCAAGGTATCCGGGACCGGAGAGACGTTGCAGCCGTCCTGGTGATTCTCGACGCGGATGACGACGACCCTTTCCGCCTCGAAACCGCCCTCCTGGAGCGCTGCCGGAAAGCGAGCCCCCTCCCTTCCGCCGTGGTGGCGGCCTGCCGGGAATTCGAAGCCTGGTTCCTCGGCAGCAAGGACTCTCTGCGCGGGGTCTGGGACCGCCCTTCCTAATCCTGCAGGCTCCGGCCCCGCTCGCGGCGGCAGCGGGCGCGGCTACGTGCGCACAGCAGCGACGCCAGCAGCGATGCAGCTCGCTCAGCCTGACCGCGTGAGCGGCTGCCAGCCAGCGGCGAGCAGCGGCGGCCGCCGCGCCGGAGCCGCCGGGGCCTGCGGCTCTCTGCCCGCCAGCGGCGCGGAGCCGCGCGGCGCGGTGCGGCCGCCGTGCGGCCTCGCCCGCCGGCCGCCCGCACAGCCGTGAGCAGCGGCCGGCGAGCGGCGGCGGCCGCGCGGAGCGGAGCAGCGGCCGCAGGCTCAGCCCGGTCGCAGACCCCGCGCAGAGAGTCCTTGCTGCCGAGGAACCAGGCTTCGAATTCCCGGCAGGCCGCCACCACGGCGGAAGGGAGGGGGCTCGCTTTCCGGCAGCGCTCCAGGAGGGCGGTTTCGAGGCGGAAAGGGTCGTCGTCATCCGCGTCGAGAATCACCAGGACGGCTGCAACGTCTCTCCGGTCCCGGATACCTTGAACGATGGCGCGTTCGATCTCGCCTGGACGGACCATCTTGAGCCGGGATACGCGGAATGGCCGGGCCACCTGGATCTCCGGACGCTCCAGTTGTGACAGGAGACGGCGCAGGAGGACCGGCACGGCCTCCTCTTCGGAATGTCCTTCGACGATGGGAAGGATGGTCTTGATCACGAATCAGATCGAAGCTTCGCTGAATAGATCCAAACCCTGGGATGCGCTCTGAGCGGCTTCGACATCCTGGCTCAGCTCGTCGAGCCTCAACAACTCGCCGGGAGTATAGAGACGCTCGCGGATCGCCTGCCGACTGGCTTGGGAGAGAGATGCCACGATCGTTCGTCCCTTCTCCTGGGTGACGAGGCGGATCTGGCTGTCGGAGAGCTCCTTGGCGTCCAGGATGTCGGGGCTGTGGGTCGTGATGAGGACCTGGCGATCGTGCGCGGCATCCAGGAGAATCTGGACAACCAGCTCCGCGGCGGCCGGATGGACCGATGCCTCAGGCTCTTCGATCACGATGAGCGATGGATGCCAGGGTTGATAAAGCGCCAGAAGCAAGCCGAGGATCCGCAGGGTGCCATCCGACACGTCAACGGCATAGAAAGGTAGCGGTGAGTTCTCCGAATCGTTCCAGAACTCGAGGGTGGTCCGCTGCCCCTGGGCGCGCGTTCCCACCCTGTCGACACCCTGGACAGCTTGAGCCATGAGCCTGTTGATGCGCTCAACAATCTCCGGTGACCTTTCCTCGAGAGCATGCAATACGCTCGCAGCGTTGCGGCCATCAGGCTCTAAAACTTCCCCCGAGTTCGTTGCCGCGGTCATTGAGATTCGCAAGGGGTCGATGGAGTAGATCCTCATGGTCGACAGGAAATCGTAAACCGGCCGGAACTCCTCGGTCGCCGATGCGGCGAAGAGCGCCAAACGATCGGGTTCCATCTTCGGGCGAATTCCTGGAATGGGATGAATGAACTCGCCCGCGGCGATCTCGAACATCGATTCCCCGTGATTGTGCAGCTTGTAGGGCACACCGCTCGCGAACGACCTGGAAGCGTTCGAACCTCGATCGGGAGATCTCGAAGGCATAGTCGGCACTTACCCCTTCGGCGAGATCGAGGAGGAAGCGAAAGCCGATTCGGACGTTTTCAGTGGTTGCCCAGCGTGGCTGGAGCAGAGAATCTCCGCGAGCTTTGGCAGCACTCTCGATTCCCTGGGACAGACTTTCCTGTACAAACGCCAACGCATCGACAAAGTTGCTTTTGCCTGCTCCGTTGGGTCCCACGAAAGCCGTGAATGGCTCAAGATCGACCACCGCCTTCTCGAGGCTTCGGTAATTCTGGATCTGTATGTGCTTGATTCTGGGCACCATAAGGATCGCTCGCGGACGCGCTGTATCCTACCATGGGCTTGCGGAGCGCTCTGGGCTTCCGGCGCTGATGAAAGACATTCTCCAAATTTAGCACGTATACTTGCAGGTAAGAATTCCGGCAAGGAGGTCGTACGTGAGCCGTTTCTTCTCTCTCTTTGGGGCGTCAGCCCTGTTGATCCTCCTTCTGGCGTCCGCAGCCTCGGCGGCCACGGACCCCACCTATGCCGCCCTGCGCGCGGCGCGGCCGGACGGCCGGACGGTGCCGGTCAGCGGCCTGGTGCTGGAGCGGGATGCCTTCCAGTTCAAGTTCGACTCGGGGGCGTTCCATTTTCTCGCGCCGGTCGGCGGGCGCACGGTGGGGGCGGTCTTCGTGGGGCACGGCAGCTACCGGCTGAGCCCGGCGACCGAGAACGAGCGCCGCCAGCTCGCGCTCGCCTCCGGCGGCGACAAGGGCTTCGAGACGCTCGCCGACGAGTTCGACGACCTGGTCCTGCTGTTCGCGGACGACACCGCCCAGGAGATCGAGCAGCACGCGGCGGTGAAGACCGGCGCCCCCGACTCGCGGGCGGTCTCCGTCTACGAGACCTACCTCAAGCGGCAGCGGAAGGATTTCCGGATCAACTTCCACGTCCGCGTGCTCGAGGACATCCTCAACCAGCCGGGGCTGATGAGCGGCGTCTTCCTGGCGCTGATCGACGGCAAGAGGTTCCCGCCGGCGCTCGCGGCGGTCGATCCGAATGGCGCCGAGGCGCTGAATTTCGGCGCCCGGCTGGGGGAGGAGGACACGGTCTTCCTGGTCGCCGACAGCAACAAGGGGGGGATCTGGTACCACTGCGACCGCCGGGCCGAGGTCGACGCCAAACGCAGAAGCCCTGAGAAACGGCTGGCCGACGCCCTGGACTACACGGTGGAGACGGCCATCGCGCGCGACACCGACCTGGCCGGCACGACGACCCTGCGCTTCAAGACCCTGGTGCCGAAAGTGCGGGTGCTGCCGGTCCATCTCCTGGGGTCCCTGCGCCTCCAGGAGGGCACCTACGCGGTCGAGGGCGCGGCGGGCGCCGGGGCCGCGGAGCCGGCCTGGAAGCCGCTCGCCTTCGTGCAGGAGGAGGAGAAGGAGGACGTCACCGCGGCGGTGGTGTTCCCTGAGCCCCTGGCCAAGGGCGCGGTCGTGCGGCTGAAGCTCTCTTATAAGGGGGACAAGGTGCTGCTCGACGGCGGCGACAAGAACTATTACGTCGGCGCCCGCGAGAGCTGGTATCCGAACGTCGGGATCTTCTCCGATCCGGCGCTGTTCGACCTGACCTACCGCGTGCCGGCCGGCAACCAGATCATCTCGGTGGGCACGAAAATCGACGAGAAGACCGAGGGCCGGGAGAGCGTCTCGCACTGGAAGACCGAGCACCCCGTGCAGGTCGCCGGCTTCAACTACGGCAAGTTCAAGCAGACCAGCCAGCAGGACGAGCTCAGCAAGATCGACGTCCAGGTCTTCACCAATCCGGGGACGCCGGACATCATCAAGCAGATCAACGGCTATCTCAGCGCCTACGGAGGCATCGAAAACCTCCCGAGGGGGAGTATTACGCGGTTGGTAGCGCTCCGGGACCCAGCCTGGGCAAGGTCAACACGGGGCGGCTGGCGGAGGCGTCGCTGGCCGACGGGCTCAACTCGGCCCGGCTGTTCACCGCCTACTTCGGTCCGCTGCCGCAGACGCACGTGGCGATCACCCAGCAGTCCCAGATGTCCTTCGGACAGTCGTGGCCGTCGCTGATCTTCCTCCCCTACATCGCCTTTCTGGACGGCACGCAGCGGCAGCGGCTCGGCCTGAACCAGGCCAAGGACTTCGTCGACCAGGTGGGCTATCACGAGTTTGCACATCAGTGGTGGGGGCACCTGGTGGGCGCCGCGACCTACCGCGACCAGTGGCTGGAGGAGGGGTTCTCCGAGTTCTCGGCGTCCCTGGTCGTTCATCGCACGAAAGGCTGGCCCGAGTACGACCGGTTCTGGCGCGAGCGGCGCAAGGACATCGTGGAGAAGCGTCCGGGCAACGCGACGGCTTTCTACGAGGCCGGACCGATCACCGAAGGCTGGCGTCTCTCCACCTTCAGGACCCCTGGCGCCGGCTACCTGATCTACCCCAAGGGGGGCTACGTGCTCCACATGCTGCGCATGCTGATGTACGACTGGAGCTCCAAGGATTCGGACGCCCGGTTCATCGAGATGATGAAGGACTACACCTCCACCTATGGCGGCAAGTTCGCCTCCACCGCCGATTTCCAGCAAGTCGTCGAGCGGCACATGGTGCCGGCGATGAACGCCACCGGCAACGGCAAGATGGACTGGTTCTTCAACCAGTGGGTCTACGGGGCCGAGGTGCCGCGTTACATCGTGGATCTGAAAGTGGACTCGGCGGGGGAGGAGACCCGCATCCACGGCACCCTCCGGCAGGAGGGGGTGGGGAAGGACTTCCGCGCCCTGGTTCCCATCTACGTGGAGTTCGGCAAGAACGAGACCGCGCGGGTGGGGATGGTGCCGATGGCCGGGGAGGCGAGCGTGCCGGTGGACGTCAAGCTCAAGCTGCCCAGGAAGGCGCGCAAGGCCCTGCTCAACGTCCACGGCGAGGTGCTGGCCCGCGACTGAGCAGCCTGGTTCCCTCGGCGTGCCCCGATCGTTTTTGCTATATTGCCTCAGGATCACTTCTTATCCGGGGAAAAGGTTGCTCCGTTGTTCAAATTCATGCGCCGCCGGTCCCTTCGCATGGGCGAGCACGGTCTCGCCCGCCGGCTAAAAACCGAGCGGTCCCTTCTTCTGGCTCTGCGGGAGAGCCGGGCACGGATCGAGCGTCTGTTCGAGTCCAACATCCTCGGCATCTACTACGCCGATGAAAAGGCGCGGATCACCGGCGCCAACGACGCCTTTCTCAGCATGCTCGGCCACAGCCGGCGGGAGCTCGAGGGGGGCGAGCTGAGCTGGGTCGAGCTGACGCCCCCCGGCTGGGAGGAGACGGACCAGCGGGCGATGGTCGAGCTGATGACGACCGGCGCCTGCACCCCGTACGAGAAGGAGTTCCGCCGCGGCGACGGCAGCCGGGTGCCGGTCATGGTCGGTTCCGCCCTGCTGCCGGAATCGGACGCGTCGGTCGGTTTCGTGCTCGACCTCACCGAACGCAAGCGGGCCGAGGGGCGGGCGGCGCTGCTCGCCGAGGCGGGGAGCGCCCTCTCCGAGTCGCTCGACTACGCGGAGACCCTGCAGAGCCTCCTGCATCTCACCGTCCCCCGCCTGGCGGACTACGGCCTGATCTTCGAGCTGCAGGAGGGGCCCCGGCTGCGGCAGGTGGCCTTGCTGCACGTCGATCCGGGCAAGGAGGGGGTGCTGCGGCGGGTGGGGCAGGTCGTCGAGGGTCTCCCCAGAAACCTCGAGAGCATGCTCTGGCGGGCGGTCGAGACCAGCGAGAACCAGATCTTGACGAGCGTGAGCTACGAAATGGTGCTGTCCGTCCATCAGGACCCGGACATGCTCGACGGCTTCGTGCAACTGGCCCCGCGGTCGTTCATCGCCGTTCCCCTGGCCGCCCGCGGGGAGGTCCTGGGCGTAATGCTCCTCGCCACGTCCGACGTCTCCGGGCGGAATTTCGGCCCGCCGGACCTGGAGCTCGCCGAGGGGCTCGCCTCGCGCGCCTCCCTGGCCATCGACAACGCCCGTCTCTACGGCCGCGCCGAGGCGGCAAGCAAGGCGAAAGATCACTTCCTGGCCGCCCTGAGCCACGAGCTGCGCACGCCGCTGACCCCCGTGCTGATGCGGGTTTCGGCCCTCGCCCGTTCGCTCGACCTGCCGGAGGCCCTGCGTGCCGACCTGCGGATGATCCAGCGCAACGTCGAGCTCGAGGCGAAGCTGATCGACGACCTCCTCGACCTCACCCGCGTCTCCCGCGGCAAGCTCACCCTGCATTTCGAAGTGACCGATGTCCATGCGCTGCTCGAGCACTCGGTGGCCATCTGCTGCGAGGGTGGGGAGAACCGGCAGCTCGCGATCGACCTCGAGCCCGCCGCCGCCGAGCACCACGTCCAGGCGGACTCGGCGCGGCTGCAGCAGGTGTTCTGGAACCTGCTCAAGAACGCGGTGAAGTTCACCCCCGACGGTGGGCGGATCCGGGTGATCACGAGCAACCCCGAGCCGGGGCGGATCGAGGTCGCGGTGATCGATCCCGGCATCGGCATCGCGCCAGAGGATCTGCCGCGCCTGTTCAACGCCTTCGAGCAGGGGAATCCCGAGATCACCCGCACCTTCGGCGGCCTGGGGCTCGGCCTCGCCATCTCCAAGGCGCTGGTGGACCAGCACGGCGGCACGCTCACCGGCCTGAGCCCCGGCCGGGGGCTGGGGGCCACCTTCACGCTGGGTCTCGCCACGCTGGTCGCGCCCGCGGCCGCCGAGCCGGCCGGGACCGCCGCGAAGCCCGCCGACGCGCCGGCGCTCCGGCTGTTGCTGGTGGAGGACAACGAGCCGACGCTGGAGGTGATGACGGCCCTGCTCGAGCTCGCCGGCCACGACGTCAAGCCGGCGCCCGACGTGCGCACCGCCCGCCGGCTCGCCGAGAGCCACATCTTCGACCTCGTGGTGAGCGACCTCGGGCTGCCGGACGGCAACGGCTTCGATCTGATGCGCGAGCTGCGGGATCGCTACGGCCTGCAGGGGATCGCGGTCAGCGGCTTCGGCATGGAGGAGGATCTCCGCCGCAGCCGCGAGTCGGGCTTCCGCGAGCACCTGGTCAAGCCGGTGGACGTCGAGAAGCTGAAGGCGGCCATCGCCCGGGCGGCGGCGGCGCTGACGGTATAATCCCTGCGTCGTCCACCCAGGAGAGGAGCCGGAAGATGAAGAAGACGGGATCGCCGATCACGTTCTGCCTCGATATCGGCGGCAGCGGCATCAAGGGTTTCACCGCCGACGCCGCGGACCGCCCCACCTGCGAGCGGGTCCGCCTGGAGACGCCGAACCCGGCGACGCCGGAGGCCATGCTCGCCGTGATCAAGGAGATCGTCGGCGAGATGCCCCGCTTCGACCGCGTGGCGGCCGGCTTTCCCGGGGTGGTGGTAAAGGGGCGCACCCTGACCGCGCCGAACCTCGATCCCAACTGGGAGGGCTTCGATCTCGCCAAGGCGCTGGAGAAGCTGACCGGCAAGCCCGTCCGGGTCGCCAACGACGCCGGGGTCCAGGGGCTCGCGGCTATCGAGGGGATCGGCACCGAGCTGGTGCTGACCCTCGGCACCGGCATGGGCTTCGCGCTCTACGTCGACGGCCATTACGTGCCGAACCTCGAAATGGCCCACCATCCGTTCCGGCAGAAGAAGACCTACGAGGAGCTGGTGGGCAACGCGGCCCTGGAGAGCGTCGGCAAGAAGCGCTGGAACCGCCGGGTGAAAAAAGTCATCCGGCAACTGGGGCCGATCTTCAACTACCGCGTCCTCTATCTCGGCGGTGGCAACGCCAAGGAGATCGATTTCAAGCTGCCGGCCAACGTGAAGCTCATCGAGAACATCGCCGGGCTCCTCGGCGGCGTCAAGCTCTGGCAGCAGCCGGGGTAGAAATGCCGGGGGGAGGGGTTCCCCAAGCTGGGAGAAGGGTCTCCCAGGCAGGGAGAGGGGTATCCCCTGCAGGTACAGGGGTCTCCCAACAAGGCAGAGGGATCTCCCAGCAAGGTACGGGGGTCTCCCAAAAAGGGAGAGGGGTCTCCCAAGGTGGGAGAGGGGTCTCCCCGATCGGGCGGCGATCGCCCAGTGAGAACGACCGGCCGCCCCGAATTCAAGGATAAAAAAGATCCTCATGAAACTCAGAAATCTCGTTCGCCTCGCCCTCCTGCTCCTCGTCTTCGCCTCCGGGCTCCGCGCGGCGGACCTCCCCTTCGACCTCGTTCTCGCGAACGGCCACATCGTCGACGGCACCGGCTCGCCCTGGTATGCGGGGGACGTCGGCATCCGCGACGGGCGGATCGCGGCGATCGGCAACCTCGGCCAGGCGCCGGCCCAGCGGACGATCGACGCCGCAGGGCATGGTCGTGGCGCCCGGGTTCATCGACATGCTGGGGCAGTCGGAGCTGACCATCCTGGTCGAGCCGCGCCTGCCGTCGAAGATCTTCCAGGGGATCACCACCGAGATCACCGGCGAGGGCGGCTCGGTCGCGCCGCTCAACGATGCCATCGTCGCCGACGGACAAGCGTGGGCTACGAGCACTACGGGATCACGCCGGACTGGCGCACGCCTCGGCCGAGTACTTCGCGCGGCTCGAGAAGCAGGGGATGGGCATCAACCTCGCGACCTACGTCGGCGCGACCCAGGTGCGGCGGATGGTGCTCGGGCGACGAGAACCGCGCGCCGACGCCGGCGGAGCTCGACCGCATGCAGGCGCTCGTGCGCGAGGCGATGGAGCAGGGCGCGGTCGGCGTCTCGACCTCGCTCCAGTACGCGCCGGCGCCCTACGCCAAGACCGAGGAGCTGATCGCGCTCGCCGCCGAAGCCGCGCGCTACGGCGGCATCTACGCCACCCACATGCGCAGCGAGAGGCGAGGCCGATCCTGGCGGCGCTCGACGAGGCGATCCGCATCGGCCGCGAGGCGCACATCCCGGTCGAGATCTGGCACCTGAAGGCCGCCGGCAAGCCGAACTGGGGGCAGATGCCGGAGATCGTGGCGAAGATCGAGGCGGCGCGGCAGAGCGGCGTCGACATCACCGCCGACACCTATGCCTATACCGGCCTGGTTCAACACCTTCTCGGCCTTCGTGCCGCCCTGGGCGCACGACGGCGGCGACGACGAAGCTGATCGAGCGGCTGAAGGACCCGGCGACGCGGGCCCGCATCCGCAAAGACATGGAGACCCTCGGCTCCCGACCGCCTGGGACAACGAATGGCAGGAGATCCCCGGCCCCGAGGCCGTGCTCATCTGCGTCGGTGCAGAACCCGGACCTCCGTGCCGCTCGCAGGGCAAGACCCTGGCGGAGATCGCGAAGCTGCGCGGCAAGGACCCGATCGACGCCCTGTTCGACCTGCTGATCGAGGACGACGGCCTTCACCGAGGTCGCCGTCTTCGGCATGTCCGAGCCGGACGTCGCCCTGGCGCTCGTAGCAGCCCTGGGTCTCGATCGACAACGACTCCCAGGGCACCGCGCCCGAGGGTCTGCTCGGCAAGGAGCATCCGCACCCGCGCGCCTACGGCACCTTCCCGCGCATCCTGCGCAAGTACGTGCGCGAAGAGAAGAAGCTCACGCTGGAGGAAGCGATCCGCAAATTCACCGCGCTGCCGGCGCAGCGCATGCGCCTCGCCGACCGCGGCGTTCTCAAGGCAGGGATGTGGGCCGACGTCGTCGTCTTCGATCCCGAGACCATCCGCGACCTGGCGACCTTCGAGAACCCGAACCAGCTCTCGCAGGGGATGGACTACGTGCTGGTCAACGGCGTGCCGGTGATCGACGACGGCAAGATGACCGGGGCGCTGCCGGGGAAGGTGCTGCGGGGGGCGGGTATGGGGGGAAGTGATGGCTAGACAGATCAAGCTCGTGCGCGAAGGTGAGTACGTTGCGGAGGTTGAGATCGAGCTGATCGAAGAGGGGGAGGGGTGGGGGCCGTATCTGTCCCTTGAAGATGCGGAGAAGCTGGATCAGGAAGGCTCTTCGGGCTTGTAATAGTTCAGCTTAACTGGCCAATATATTGCCAAGGCGGGTCTGGATTTTAAGTGGAGCTGCAGAGCATGCCGAAGGCAGGAGAGAACAGGGCAAATCCTTTCGTCAAGTACGGGATCGTGCTGGACAAACTCAAAGCTTGTGTGGGCGGTGAAAGTTATTCGCCTCCAGGTCTATGTGTCTTCATAAGTCATCAGCGGGAAGATTCAGAAGTATGCGAGCCGATAGCGGACTATCTGATCAAGGCGGGCCTTGATGTATATTTTGATCGGTATGATCAAACGCTCTCGGAGTTGGTTCAGCAGGGAAATCCAGACAAGGTGACGGAGCGAATCCAGCAGGGTATCGATCTGAAGTACCCGACACGCTCTGTGTGGTTTCTGTGCAGACGGCTTCTTCGTATTGGGTGCCTTTTGAGGTTGGGTATGGCTCCGGTAAGCTGAGGCTCGGTGTTTTGACGCTAAAGGGAATCGCTGATGATTCGCTTCCGGACTATATGAAGACAACCCAAGTAATTCGAGGGACGCATTCGTTAAATGAATTCATCGCAGAATTGCTTGGAATACCTGAGGGAGAGCTGCTGCAAGAGAAGGCAGTGCAGAAGCATTCTGATATAAGCCATCCACTAGGCAATGTATTAGATTGGCAAAAATGACAACAGATCGCGATCTAGCAGGAACCAGGATAACGCCCACGAAGGAGGATTGGATCGCTGAGATCGAGCGGCGTGCGCGCGCTGCTGCCGC
>CAWBWZ010000011.1:0-41837 GCA_963792575.1 uncultured Acidobacteriota bacterium | reverse complement strand
GCAGAGATCCGTCGACCCGGCATCAGTTCACCCACTCGCCCCCCTCGTCCTTCCCGGCCTCGAGCAGGGCTTCGGCCTGGGCCCGGGCCTCGGCGGCCAGCCGGAGGCGCTCTTCCTCTTCGTCCCATACCCGCCGGCGGGCGGCGTCGCGCTGCCGCCGGTGCTTAATGGCCCAGAGGGCGAGGAGGGTGACCAGCAACCAGAGGGTGACGGAGCTGGTGAGCAGGGGCACCCAGCGATACCAGAAGGTCTGCCGATCCCAGAAGGAACTCTCGGCCGTGGCGAGCGAGTCGCCGGTGGCGGCGCGGAACGCGTCCGCGAAGGAGAGCCCGCGGGAGACCTCCTGGAGGATACGGCCGGCCACCCCCTGGCCGTAGCGGTCGAAGAGGTCGTGGACGAAGGAGCCGGAGATCGCGTAGGCCCGGTTGACCTCCGCCTGGCCGCCCGCGAAGCGGTCGTCGAGCTCGGCGAGCGAGACCGGCCGGTCGACGAGCAGGGCGAGGGTCAGGCGGGAGCGGTCGTCGAACCCCCAGGAGAGGCCGGCGATCATCGCCATCCCCTCGTGGAACCAGCGCGGCAGCGGCCGCCCCCCTGCCGCCCGGGCGACCAGCACGTGCGCCACCTCGTGGGCGAGGAGGTCCGAGAGCGAGGAGTCCGGATAGCTCGGGACGCGCCCGGGGAGCAGCACGATCACCCCCTCCTCCCCGATCGCGTACCCCGAAACCCAAGGCGGCACCACCGTCGCGGCGCCGGTCCCCTCCGGCGCCAGGATCACCCGGATCGGCGGCCCCGGCTCCGCAAGCCCCACCAGCCGCATCACGCTGGTCAGGCGCGACGGATCGATCGCCCGCAACTGCGCGGCGGTCCCGGCGAGCGCGGGCGGAGCCTCAACCTCTATCGCGCGGAGCCACCTGGGCGGGAGCCGCGAAGGCCCGGAGAAGGAAAAGTACGGAGAGCGCCATGGCGCGGAAAATTGTCATCTCAGCATATTTAAGAGACTAGCGACATTTTGTGCGGTTTGCAGTAGGATCTTCCCACGAATGCTGGTGAAGTCGTCGCAAGAGCCGGTCGCAGGCAGAGTTCCCCTCTCACGCGTTTCGGCCCGGTAAATCCCGGATCGCTCTCGTCCACGACGAGCGCCATCCTCCTGATGTCCGCCCGGAGGTGAAGATGGTCCGTCCCCGTCTCCTCGGTCTTGCCGTTCTCCTCGCCTTGACTGTGCTCCCGCTCGCGGGCTGCCGCCAGGCGGCCGTGCGCTACAACACGCGCTATACGGCGCTGCTCCAGCAGGAGATACCCCGCACGCTGCTGATCCCGGTCGACGGCGTTCAGGCCAGCCACCTGCAGAACACCTGGGGCTTCGCGCGCGACGGCGGACGGCATCACAAGGGGATCGACATCTTCGCGCCGCGCAACACGCCGGTGCGCAGCGCGACCGAGGGGATCGTCGAGTTCAAGGGGATGAAGGGGCTCGGCGGGCAGGTGGTGACGATCACCGGCCCCGGTGGTTACCGTCTCTATTACGCGCATCTGGAAGACTTCGGCCCGCAGGCGGCCGGCGACTGGGTGGAGGCGGGAGAGATCATCGGCACCGTGGGCAACTCGGGGAACGCCGCGATCTCCTCCACCCACCTCCATTACGGCATCTATAACCCCTCCGGCGTGGCGGTCAACCCATACACGTTCCTGAAGGCCGGCCAGCCGTACGCGGAGCCGGCGCAGACGATTCAGACGGCGTCGAAGTAGGCCCGCGGCCTCACCCCTCGGTCCCCCTGCCCGGACGGCTGGCCCGGTCACCCCCGCTCGGCGGGGGTCGGCGCCGTCTCGGGCTGCCGTGCCGGCTTCTTCTTGCCGGAGCCCGGCATCACGCCGTCGCCCATGCGGTTCCGGCTGGTGATGTGGGCGGAGTAGGAGGCTTCCACCCGCTTCAGCTCATCGGTCTTCAGGTGGCACTTCTTGTACTTCTTGCCGCTGCCGCACCAGCAGACGTCGTTGCGGCCGATGGGGGTCTTCGGCTCCTCCGCGTTGCGGGGGGTGATCAGATTGCGAAACCAGCTTGCCAGGGACATGGTAGTCTCCAGTTTGTTTGATTAGGGTCGATCGCGATCAGCCGCCGGCGGCGGGCTGATTTCCTGTCCAACAGGCTCTTGGGGCTCCCGCATTTCAGGAATGGCGCGGAAGGATAGCATGGGGCGCGGGCGGGACGGAGCCCCGCCCCTATACGCTAAATTAACAGCATTGCCCAAGCCAAGAACGGCGCCGGGTGAACCCGACTTGAAGACCCTTCGAGGGGGCGCTGTTCTTAGCCCGGTGATTTATCGCCGGACGGAGGAGTTCCTTGACGCGTTCTAGGGTACTTTCGGGCACCGGCCGGAAACCGGCTGCGGCGGACCGACTATGTTAAAGATCAGAATCTCGCAATTCACCGTCGGCTCCGTGCCGCCGAAAAGCCAGACCGTAAGGGTTACGACTGAAAACGAATAACTGGAGCTGAAGGTATGGGACGTGGTGGGCGAGCCGGTAAGCGCGGAGGCACCGTCGCCGAAATCCCAGGCGTACCTCCAGACACTTCCCTGCGTGATGCTAGAGCAACCGGCGTCGAAAGCGCAGACATGGGTCGTGCCGGGCGTGTCGTCGCAGCTCCAGTCATAGCAGGCGACGTTCGTGGCTTCCGCCCTTCCGGAAAAGGCCATAACGAAGAGAACACAGAATGCCGCAGGCCAATATTTCATTGGATCTCCTTTCAAAGATTCAATCTTATAACGATCCCCGAATACGCAAAATTTCGATCTAGGCTGTCACCCCGGAATCCAGCAGACCACCGCCGTCCCTCCGCCCGCCCGCCGCTCGATGCGGAGCCGGCCGCCGTGGGCCTCGACGATCTCGCGGCAGAGCGGCAGGCCGAGGCCCGAGCCTCCGGGCTTCGAGGTGTAGAACGGCAACAGCGCCTTCTTCATCCCCTCGTCGGAGAGCCCGGTGCCGCGGTCGAGCACGCGGAAGCGCACGCCCCCCTCCCCGGTGGGCTCGACGGCCAGCCGCACCTCGGCGGGCGGGCCGCCGGACTCGTGGGCGTTCTTGAGCAGGTTGATCAGCGCCTGCTGCATCTGCCCGGGGTCGAAGCGGCCGGGCGCGCCGGGGGGCTCCCCCTCCGGCTCGAAGGGGACCACCTGCCGCAGCTCGGCGAGGAAGGGCCCCCACTCCACCTCCCGCCGGACCGGCTGCGGCAGGCGGGCGAAGCGGGCGTAGCCTTCGAGGAACTCCTTGAGGTGGGTGGCCCTCTCCTCGACGACGTCGAGCGCCGAGCCGAGCCGTTCCGCGTGCTCGGGCTGCCCCACCATCAGGCGCACCGAGCGGGCGAGCGAGGCGATGGGAGCTAGGGAGTTGTTGATCTCGTGGGAGAGAGTGCGGATGGCCCGCTTCCAGACGTCCACCTCCTGGCGCCGCAGCTCGGGGGTCAAGCGCTTGACCAGGGTGAGGTCGTGCCGCCGGCCATTGAGCTCGAAGACGCGGCGGGCGACGTGGAAGACCTCCTCCTCGCCCCCCTGGTCGAGGGAGAACAGCGAATCCCGTCCGCTGGCGAGCGCCTCCCGCAGCCCCTCCGGACAATCGGCGAGGATGTCGGCGAAGGCCCTCCCCTCGTAGCGGCCGCGGGTCACGAACAGCTCGCGGGCGGAACGGTTGACGAAGAGGATGCGGCCGCGCGAGTCGGTGAGCACGATGGCGGTCGGCGTCGCCTCGAAGACGGTCTCGAGCAGCATCTCGCGCTGGATCAGGGCGCTCCGCTCGTCGCGCAGCACGTCGCCGACGGCGTTGTAGAGCTCGACCAGCTCGCCCAATTCGTCGCCGCGGTCGGCGGCGAGATTGAGGCTGAAATCATGGTCGCGGTACCCCTGGACGCCGTCGCGCAACGCCTGGAGGACGCGGGTGGCCGGGATCAGCGTGCGGTCGAGGATCCACCATCCCAGGGGGAGGCCGAAGCCGATCGCGGCCAGCAGCACCGTCCAGGGGGAGGGGAACCACCAGGCCGCCGCCATGCAGACGGCGACCACGGCGAGCAGCCCGAGGAAGAAAGCGAGACGGACCCGCGACGCGAAGCGGAGAGGCATGAAGACCAGTCTATGCGCTGCCACCCAGGTCGAGCCATGCCCCCGCGTCAAATGCAGATGTGCAGGGTAGAAGGAGTGGCTATTGGCCCGGCAGAGGGAGAAAGCACCGCGTGAGACTGGTGCATACTCTACCGATCACCTCCTAGGGCGGACTCCCGAACTGCATCCCCTACTCCTCCCAATCGCCAACCAGTGATTCCCCAGATAAGTTTCTGAAGAGCACCACTTCTCTCTTCCCGAAAATCAACCCAATTCGCTCCCCTAAGGAACATCGGGAGAGGAGGAGGATCTGGCGCCCCCAGAAGTACTACCGGAATTACGGGGGACTGTCGCGCTGTGAATTCCTGTAGGAGAGAATCGATTTCCATATCCTGCCATGGGCCAATACCGTATTTCCCCACAAAAACTGCTGCGGACCTTATTTTCTCAATTTCTCGTTCCAAAATTTTTCGCCATCGATCCCCCGGCCTCACCTGCCAGTGATCGAACCAGGGGAGAATCCCACATGAGGTTAGATTCTTCGCAATCGTCTCGACGTCGGGACCATCTTTTGCATTATAGCAAATAAACACATCAAATGCACCACGGGAGCGCTTCTCCTCTATCATGGCGCTGATCAGGTCGCGCAACCCTTGAAGTTCCCCAATTTCGCCCACTTGCAGGCCAGAAGGCGAGCTCAGGGGCTCCTCTCGGAGCAACTCAAGCGTTTGGTATGCCCGCATTCGCTTCTCTTCATCACTTTCTAATACCAAAATTGCGCTATAGATCTCAATTAATGCATCCTTAGAAAAGGGATGAACCGATGAAAAATGTTTTTCAACATGATAGGACAAAGCAGCGCGAAGTTTCTCCTTTAAGGAAAACTCAGCAGGATTACCGACAATGCTCGCCTGCCTAGCGGTCTCTTCTCGGAGTTCATGGAGCACCTCTAGCAGAGACATCGAGGATTTCTGGAAAACCTTCCATGCTCCAGCCACCAATGCTTGATCCTTAATTATATGATTCATGACATGGCTATAGACCACCACTCTGACTTTCTCGGGATAGGCATGTCTCACATACTCTAAGAACTTGAGGCCTGGTAATCTATATATCTCATCCCCCCAACCGCTTTGCGGAACGATTAGGTCCACGACGACCCACTCAGGCAAAAGATCTTCCTTGGCAAGAATCTCGGCAGCTTCTGCACAGGATAGAGCGGAAATAACTTTTAAGTCCCCGACAAAGCGAGGCATAGGGGGCGCATCGTCATCTAGCCATAGAATTTTCATCAACCTTCCTCTATTTCTGAGGGAAGACGACTGTGACCGTCGTAAGATAAACATCTCTAAGATCCAGCCGTTCCGATTTGATATGAATGTGACCGCCGTGGGCATCAGCAATCTTCTTCGCTTCAGCCAGACCGATCCCGGTTCCGCCACGGAAACGGTCGTACGCAAGCCTGCCACGTATGCCATATTCAAAAATCGAGGACATTTCCTCTTGCAAAATACCCACTCCGAAGGACTGAACGCTGACAGCTTGATCACCTTGAGGATTGTGGCGGCGGACTTTGATGGCGATAAACCTCCGGCTGCCGGATTCGGTCGCTCTATAAGAATACTTCACAGCATTGTCAATAATATTTACTAACAAGCGCTGTACATGCAAATAGTCGAGAGGAATTATAGTTATTGCTTCTTCATCAAAGTTGATCTCTACTCCCTTCTCGGCCGCCAGGAAAGCAAACAGATCGACAACCTCACGAACCAGCAAAACCAGATCAAAGGGCCTCTTCCGGACCTGAAGAGGTGACTTCCAATCAATTGATCCCAACAGATTGGCCAAATAGCTTTGGTAAAGGTCCATCTCACGTAGAACGATTCCCAAGAGAGTGAGAAGCCGCTCGCCTCTGATCTCACCTGACCGGAACCGGCCTTCAAGGAGCCTATAAATCGATCCGTACCGTGCTAGTTGATCGGGCTCGGTGGAGATCCGACGTCGGGTTTCTGCTCCTAGTGCCGACGTTCGTTCAGCGAGAGAATGAACGACTTCCATGAACATAACTCTGGGAGGCTTTTCGCTCGGCTCGATCCTCGGAGTGCCGTTCTCGGAGTCGCTTTGGCCAATCGTGGACAGCACCTGAAGCACATGGTCGGACAGGCTGACACCTCTTCGAGCAGCTTGGGCTGACAGTCGCTCTTCCAGTTCAACAGGAATGGTCACGCTTACCCCATGTGAATTCCTCCCCCAAGGTGAACCAAGTCGAAGGAAGAATACCAGCCTGGGTGACCTGCTTGCGACTTGACGATCTCTTGAAGGAAGAGCGAGGCTTCATCCGCGCAGCCGCCGCTCGACGGCGAGGCCGTGCTTCTCCATCTTGCGGTAGAGCGCCTGGCGGGAGAGGCCGAGCGTTTCGGCGGCCTTGGCGACCACGCCGCCGGCCTCTTCGAGGGCGCGTTCGATCTTCACCCGTTCGGCCAGCCCCATCTCGTCCGCCTCGGCGGCGAGGGCCGGGCCGGCCGAGAACGGCGAGGCGCCCAGGCCCAGATCCTCGGCGCGCAGGGTGTCCCCGCCGGAGACCAGCACGGCGCGGCGCAGGGTGTTCTCCAGCTCCCGCACGTTTCCCGGCCAGGAGTAGCGGACGAGCCGCTCGCGGGCCTGCGGATCGAGCCGCCAGAGGGCGCCGGTGGGCGATGGCGAGAGGTCGCGCAGGAAGCGCTCGGCGAGCGGGACCACGTCCTCGGGGCGGCTCGGCGAGCGGCGGCACGGCGAGCTCGATGACGTTCAGGCGGTAGAAGAGGTCCTCGCGGAAGCGGCCGGCGCCGATCTCCCGGCGCAGGTCGGCGTTGGTGGCGCAGATCAGCCGCACGTCCACCCGCCGGGTCTCGCTGCTACCCAGGCGCTCGAACTGGCCGCTCTGGAGCACGCGCAGGAGCTTCGCCTGCCCCGAGGCGGAGAGGTTGCCGATCTCGTCGAGGAACAGGGTGCCGCCGTCCGCCGCCTCGAAGCGGCCGATCCGCCGCCGGGTGGAGCCGGTATAGGCGCCGGCCTCGGCGCCGAAGAGCTCGCTCTCCAGCAGCTCGTCGGGGAGCGCGCCGGCGTTGACGCGGACGAACGGGCGCTCCTTGCGCCGCGAGTTGGCCTGGACGATCTCGGCCAGCTTCTCCTTGCCGGCGCCGGAGGGGCCGGTGATCAGCACCGGGATCTCGCCGCGGGCCACCTGCAGGGCGAGGGTGACCACGGCGTGCATCTTCTCGCTCGCCCAGACCGCGCCGCAGAGGTCGTGACGCTCGGCGAGGTCCTCCCAGCTCCGCCGCGCCCGGCCGCGCAGACGGGCGTTCTCGAGTTGCAGCTCGCGCAGGCGCAGGAGGTTGCGCACCGAGGCGAGGAGCTTCTCGTCGTCCCAGGGCTTCGCCAGGTAGTCGCTCGCCCCCTCCTTGACGAGCTGGACGGCGGTCTCGAGCGACGTCCAGGCGGTGATCAGGAGGACGGGGAGCCCGGGGTCCCGCTTCTTGACCTCGCGGAAGAGGGCGATCCCCTCCTCGCCCGAGGTCGCCTCCGGGCTGAAGTTCATGTCCTGGAGGACGACGCCGATCTCCGGCTCGGGGCGAGTCCCGTCGGCGTCGAGCCGCCGCAGCGCCTCCTCGGGCGAGCGCGCTACGGCGCATGCCATTCCACGGATCTCGAAGAGAACCTGGAGGGCGGTAACCACGGCGGGCTGGTCTTCGACGATCAGGACCTTGAGCATCGGCACTCTCTATTTATACCCCGCGCTCTCTCCAAGTCACGTCCGTTTGTCCCTCGGCCATTGCTGAGGAGCACTGGATGCATGGGTGTCGATATCACTCCTCACCCATCGAACGGAGGTGAAGAATGCGCAAGAAGATGCTTCTCCTGGCCCTGTCGCTCGCGGCCGTCGCAGGCTCGCTCACCGCCCCCCGCGCCCAGGCCGGCCTGCTGAGCGGCGGTGGCCCCTACCATGCCTGCCCGATCTGCACGACCTACGCGGATGGCTCTCAGTGCTGCATCACCTGCCAGTGCAGCGCCGACGGGAACACGGTCATCTGCCCCCAGATCGGCTGCGCGCCGGCGCCAGGCGGACTTTGAGAAGCCGCGTCTTGTTGTCCCTCCGCGATTGCTGAGACGCACTGAATAGATGGGTGTCGATATAACGTCCCACCCGATCGAACTGAGGTGAAGGAATGCGCAAGAAGATGTTGTTCCTGGCTCTCGCACTCGCGGCCGTCGCGGGCTCACTCACCGCCCCCAGCGCCCAGGCGGTCGATGGCGGCACCCACGCCTGCCGGTTCGGTTGCCGGAGCTGTGTCTGCAATGCGTCCGGAGTCCCCATCGCCTGTACCAACGTATACTGTTAACAGCCTGAACGGAGGTCTCCATGCGCAAGAAGATGCTGCTCCTGTCCCTCGCCCTCGTCGCCACCGCGGCCTCGCTCACCACGTCCCGCGCCGTGGCGGGCGGCACCCACTCCTGCCCTCAGTGCACGACGTACGCCGACTGCTCTCAGTGCTGCGTGAGCTGCATCTGTGACAGCTCCGGAGGGATCGTCGCCTGCACCAACCACTACTGCCCGCCGTCCGACGGGCCGTGCGAAAAGGGCTAGAGCCCCGAAAAAACAGGACCGGCAAGGACAGCAGGGGCAGCAGGCCGTGAGTCCTTGCTGTCCTTGCTCTGGCTTCACACGTTCCGCGTCGCGATCGCCGGCGGCACGCGGGCGCCGCGCAGGGCCGGCCCGAGGGCCGCGCTGAGGCCGATCGCCCAGAGGGCCAGGGCGCCGGCGGCGACCATGGCGGGACTGAGCCGCGCTCCCGCCACCCAGGTGACGAGCCCGAAGTTCAGGCCGTAGGCGAGGGCCACCCCGAGCACGACGCCGAAGCTGGTCACCATCCAGTTCTCCAGCAGGAAGTGGCGGACGATCGCCATCCGGTCGGCCCCGAGGGCGCGCCGGGTGCCGATCTGACGCCGCCGCTCGGCCACCGAGAACGAGGTCAGGCCGACGATCCCCAGCGCCGTCACCAGCACCAGCAGCGCCATGACGCCATTGAGGGAGGCGACCAGCAGCCGGTCGCGGCCGTGGAACTCGTCGCGGTTCTCGACCTGTGTGCGCAGGCGGAGGAAGCGCCCCTTCTCCACCCCCAGCAGGCTCTTCTCGAGCTGGGAGGTCATGCGCCCCGGATCCCCGACGGTGCGGACGAGATAGTGCGAGCCGCCGTCGAAGCTCACCGAGCGCGCGGGGAGGAACATGGCCTTGTCGGAGTTATCGCCGAACGGGTTGTAGAAGCGGTCGACGATCCCCACGATCAGGAAGCGCTGCGACTCGTCGGGGTAGGCGACCTGCTTGCCCACGGCGCCGCCGCCCGGATAGAGCTGATCCGCGAGCCCGCGGCTCACCACCACCGGCTGCACCTCGTCCAGCGCGGCGCCGGCCCCATGGTCGTACTCCGCCTCGGTGAAGCCGCGGCCCTGGACGACGGCGACGCCCAGGGTCGCGAACAGGCCGGGGTCCGCCTCCGCGCTCTGGGTGCGGAAGGGCTCGCCGTGAGTGCCCGGCACGCGGACCGCGGTGACCTGGCCGCTCCTCTCCCATGGCCGCAGGCTGGTGTGGGTGACGGCGCGCACTCCGGGCAGCGCCTGCAGGGCGCGCCGGTCCTGATCCACCAACCGGTTGAGGACGGCCGGGTCGCGCAGGCGATCGTCGAACGGGTTGCTCTGGAGGACGGCGATGTGCTCGTCGTCGAAGCCCGAGGGCCTGGCGAGCTGGGCGCGCGTATCCAGGATCAGGCTCAGGCAGTTGGCCACGATGGCGAGCGTCAGCGCCACCTCGACGACGATGAGGATGACCCGCGCGCGGTTGCGCAGGAGGGAACGGAAGATCGGTCCGAATTCCATGGCGGCCTCCTACTGGCTCTTCAGGTGACGGGCGGGCGGGACGGCGCAGATCCGCCACGCGGGGTAGAGGCCGGCGATCGTCCCGGCCAGGAGCGACAGGGCCACGGCGGCGAGGACCATGGGGACGTCGAGCTGGAAGAACGCCACCCCCTCCGGGCCGTCGCCATAGACGCGGTTGAGCACGGCGAGGCCGGCCACCGAGAGCAGCACCCCCAGGAAGCCGCCGGCCAGCCCCATCAGCTCGCACTCCACGAGGTGCTGGACGAAGATCGTCCGCCGGCTCGCCCCCAGCGCGCGGCGCACCCCCACGTTGGAGGCCCGGGCCAGGAACTTGCCGAGGAAGAGGCCGATGAGGTTCAGCGCCGCCACCACCAGGAAGAGCAGCGAGATCACCGCCAGCGCCTTGGTCTGGGGCGGCACCACGCGCAGCTCCGCCATCAGGTCGAGCAGCGAGGTCACCCGGTTGTTGGGGGTGTGCGGGAAGCGGCCGAGCCGCTTCTGCTCGGAGACATAGGCGTCGATGTGGCCCTTGTAGGCCTGGACGCTCCTCGCGTCCGGCAGCTCCGCCCAGAACCCCAGGAACAGCACCTCGTTCACCATCAGTTGCGAGGCGTAGGGGAGCCTCTCCTCTGCCGGGCTCCGAGGTCCGCCAGCTCATCTGCATCTCGGCGATCTGGAATTCCATCGGACCCGCGAGCTGCAGGGGGACGAAGACCGGCTCCGGCGCTCCCAGCGGATCGCCGACCAGGCCGTAGGCCCGCACCCGCGGGCGCCAGGGAGCGAGGACGCCGACCACCCGCAGGTCGTGACTTTCCAGCCGGATCGTGCGGCCGACGCTGTTCGCGCCGCCGAACAGGCGGTCGTTCAGGGCCGAGCTGATCACCGCCACGGACTCCGGCCTGGCGTCCGCCTCCCGGCTCCACGGCCCGCCATAGCGGAAGGGCACGGCGAACATCGGGAAGAAGTCCGCCGTGGCCAGGCGGACCCCCTCGCGGAAGGGGCGCACCCCGTCGCGCGGGAAGATCGTGGCCCGGGAGCTGAAGGTGGCCGTGCTGCGCGCCGGGATGCGGCTCTTCAGCAGCTCCTGCGCGTCGCGCCAGGTGATCAGTCGGCGGCGGCTCCTGACGGAACGGGCTGTCCGCGGCTCCCCAGGAGTCCATGCGCACGTAATAGAGGGAGTCGCTCTTGCCCGGGACGGGGTCCCGCGCCAGGACGTGATAGGCGGTGATGAAGGTCGTGGAGACGCCCACGCCCGAGGGCGATGCCGAGCAGGATCAGCGCCGAGAGCACCGGATAGC
This sequence comes from uncultured Acidobacteriota bacterium, assembly GCA_963792575.1. Taxonomy (GTDB): domain Bacteria; phylum Acidobacteriota; class Thermoanaerobaculia; order Multivoradales; family UBA5704; genus DATARR01. The sequence goes on along the minus strand of CAWBWZ010000011.1, from coordinate 30,544 downwards.
CGCTGGACGCTCTTCCAGGCGAGGCGGACGTTGTAGAGCAGCATGGCGTCCTCTCCTTACGCGCGGCCGCGAGGGCCGCCGCCTGAGGCTTGTTGAGGGGGAACGGCGCGATCCGCTCGAAGTCGACCAGCCGGCCGTCGGCGATGTGGAGCTGCCGGTGGGCGCGCGCCGCGTGCTCCGGGTTGTGGGTGACCATGACGATCGTCGTCCCGGCCTCGTTGACCTGCTCCAGGATCTCCATGATCTCGCGCGCCATGGCGGAGTCGAGGTTGCCGGTGGGCTCGTCGGCGAGGATCAGCTTGGGATCGCCGGCGAGCACGCGGGCGATGGCCACCCGCTGCTGCTGGCCGCCCGAGAGCTGCGACGGCAGATGGCGCAGGCGCGAGGAGAGCCCCACCATGGCGACCGCCTTCTCGATCCGCTCCTTGCGCTCCCGGGCCGGCAGGCGCCGGTAGCGCAGGGGGACGTCGACGTTGTCGAACACGTCGAGGTCCGGCAGCAGGTTGAACCCCTGGAAGATGAAGCCGATCTTCTCGTTGCGGACGCGCGACATCTCGCGGTCCGAGAGGCGCGAGACGTCCAGGCCGTCGAGCGTGTAGGTCCCCTCCTCGAAGGCGTCGAGCAGCCCCGAGACGTTGAGGAACGTCGTCTTCCCCGAGCCCGAGGGACCGGTGATGGTGACGAACTCCCCCGCCTCCACCTCCATCGAGAAGTCGCGCAGCGCCCGGGTCTCGACCAGCCCCGTGCGGTAGATCTTGGATACGTTCTGCATTTTCAGCATCGGCATGGCGGTCTCCCTGATGGCTTCCTGATGAATTGAGCTTCAGCGCCGCACGAGGACGGTCCTGGCGCCGTTGAACTGGTCCATATCGGAGAGGAGGAGGCGGTCCCCCTCCTTCAAGCCTTCGACGATCTCCACCTCCGAGACGCTGGTGGCGCCGACCCGGATCGGCCGCAGGGTGGCGAGGCCGTCGGCGAGCACGTAGGCCTTGCGGCCGCCGCCCCCTTCGAGGAAGGGGCCGCGGGGAACCTTGAGCACGCCGGGGCGGGTCTCGAAGATCAGCCGCACGGAGACCCGCTGGCTCTGGCGCAGCCCTGGCGGCATCCCCCCCTGGAACTGCACGGTTCCCTCCACCTGCCCCGCCCGCACCTCCGGCGAGACGGCGGTCAGCGTGCCCGGGACCTCGCGGCCGCCGTAGGAGATGGCCGCCGGCGTGCCGGCCGTCGCCTCCGCGGCGTAGGACTCGGGGATCTCGACCTGGATCTCGAACTTCGAGAGGTCGACGATGGTCAGCAGCGGCGCGTTCGGCGGCACGGCGTCGCGGTCCTGGGCGTCGACGGTGGCGATCAGGCCGTCGAACGGGGCGCGGATGGTCAGCTCCCCCACCCGGCGCATGAGCTCGGCGACCACCAGATGCTGGCGCTCGACCTGGCGCCGGCGGTCCTGCACCTCGAAGTCGCGCGACTCGCGGCCGAGGCTTCCGCCCTTGTCCGCCTGCTCGAGCTGGACCTCGGCGATGCGCACGGCGTCGCGGCTGCGCTCGTAGTCGACGACGTTGAGCAGGCCGTCGGCGTGGAGCTTCTCGGCCCGCTGGAGATCGCGGCGGGCGGCCTCCAGGCTCACCCGCCGGAGCTTGACGGTCTGCTCGTCCCCCTGGTTCTGCTGGCGGGCGGCGAGGTCGCTCCTGGCGAGGTCGGACTCCATCGACTGCAGCCGGGCCTGCTCCTGGGCGAGCTGCGACTTCAGATCCGGGCTCTCGATGGTGGCGAGCACCGTGCCGGCCTTGACCGCCTCGCCGGCCCGGACCGCCAGCGAGACGATCCCCTGGGCCGGGCTATACAGCCGGGGGTGGTTGGCGGCGACGACGCGCCCCTGGGTGGAGGCGTCCCGCTGCAGGTCGCCGCGCACCACGGTCCCGACCTGCACCCGGTCGAGGTCGACCGACTGATCGGCCCGCGCCCACCGCTGGAGCGAAGGGGCCAGGGCCGCGATCAGCGCCGCGAGAGCGGCGACCACCCCCAGCCCGATCTTCACGCGCCGGGAGAGCCCCGGCGCCTTCGGGATGACTTGGTCCATGGAATCGGTTTCTTGGATCATGCCGGCCCTTATAGGCAACCGGTGTGCCATCGCGGATTGAATCCATAAGCCTATCCATTCCAGTGATTTACGATTGCGGACAGGCGTCCGGCCGGCCGTCCGGTTGACAGGTGTCCGGCGGGCGGGCGGACAGGTGTCCGGGTGCCGAGGATAAAAAAAGAGGCTCGCGACATTCGTCACGAGCCTTGAATGAGAGGAGGCTTCGCAAGAGGACCGGCGGGCGGCCAGCCCTCCTCGCGAAAGCCACTCAGTAGTAAGTTGCCGCAGCCCCGGTTTTTTTGACACCGAATCGCAAAATCGATCCACGAAGTTGGACATCGGCGTCCACGGGCTTGGATTCACCCCCTTCTTCCCGGTCCATCTCCCCCGGGAAAGGGGGTGGAACCACTCTTGCTGTAGCCCTAGAAAACCTGGAGGCTCCCGCCCATGCGAAGGCCGCGACGCCGCGCCGCTGACAGCTTCTCCCTCCTGGTCGTCCTTCTCTGGAGCGCCTCTCTTCCGCGACGTCCATCAGCACTCCGGTCCCAGGGCCGCCAAGGACCGGGGACTGAGCGTCGCGATCACGGGCGTGGTGGTCGACGAGGCCGGTCGGCCCGTCCCGGCGGCCCGATGACCTGCTCGTCGCCGGATTGGTGACAGGGCCGCCCTGGCCCGGGTTCCGATCCTCCTCGGCCCCTGTAACCGGGCCGTCCCGTCCCGGGCCAAGTTCAGGGGGGGGGAATGAGGAGGAGAGAGGGGCCGTATCGCGCCACTCCGAGAGCAGACGACGAAGAGGTCAGCACCCGTCCGGCCAGGCGCGGCGCAAGCTCGCGGTCGCTCCGGGCGAAAACCGGCGGCCGGACCTGATTCTCGACGACGACGAGATCCGCGAGATCCAGGGGCGCGTAGCCACGGTCCGGGCGGCACGCCGATCGCGGACGCCGTCTTCTGGATCACATATCCCGAGGCGCTCGAAACGACGATGGCAGCCGTTGACCGCCCCGGACGGCTCCTTCCGGCTGAGCTCCCGCGGTCTTTCCGACGTCGAACCCCTGGGGGTCACGATGAGAAGCCGGGCTATCAGAAAAAACTCCTGCGGCTCGATCCGGTCGCGGCGTTCTCGGCCCCTCTCGAGATCCGGCTCGAACCCGGCACGCCCCTCCGCGCATCACCGGCCACATCCTGAGCTTCGACGTGGAGAGAAGGACAGAAGTCTCCGTGGGAGCCGACAGGACGAGATACTTGAACCCCCGGTGAGCCGGGACGGCGAATACCGGATCAACGGTCTCGGCCCCGGCGACTCGACCGTCACGGAGGATTTCGACGACCATTGCGCCGCCGCCCGGATCGCCCTGGAGCCTGGGAGGGAAGGAAACCGTCCTGGACCTCCCGGCCTCTCCCTTGGTAGACGTCCGGGGAACGGTCCTGGCGCCGGACGGCACCCCGGTCGAGGGCGCGAAAGTCACCCTCCGTAACGCCGACAAGGATGCTCCCGCCTGCGGGAAGGAATTTGAGGCGAAGGCCAGCTCCAGCGCCGAAGGAGCCTTCTGGATCCAGGTTCCGGAGGGGCGATACTCCGTGGCGGCGGACGCGGAGGGCTACTCCCCCACCGTCCTGAAAACGCCGCTGACGATCGCGGCCCGCCCGATAGAGAGGGTGGAGATCCGCCTCGAGCCCGGCGGCAACCTCAGCGGCCGGCTCCTCGGCCTGCATCCCGGAGAGGCGGCAACCTCCGTAAACGCCATGGCAGGATCGCTCTCCCGTAACGGTCAGGTCCGGCCGACGGTACCTACCGCTTCGACGGTCTGGGCCCTGGAGACTGGTCTGTGAGCGCGCTCGTCGAATGGAGGGAGGTTCGGTCCGGCGGTATGGCCGGGTGAAGCTGGAGCCCGGGCAGGCCGCGGCGACCCTGATCTCGAGATCCTGGGGGAGCTGAGCCTTGCCGTCCGCTTCACCAGCGGCGAGGAGCCGGTCCTGCTCAGGATGTTGCTGTGGCAACCCGACACTAATGACATCATCGGATGGGCCGACCTCAGCAACGCCGGCCCCTACTGCTTCAGCCGGCTCCCCGCCGGGAGATACCGCCTCAGGTCCAGGATGATGGGCACCACCCGGAGCTTCGAAAGGATGATCGACCTGTCATCCGACCGCGAGATGACGATCGACCTGTTGAATCCCGAGGCCCCGTAGAACCGGCGCCGGGACCCTCAGCTCGATCACGTTCTCGGGCCTGGCCGCGTGCTCGCGCTTGGGGTTCGCCAGGAAGAACCAGACGAGCAGGGCGATCACGATCAGGGCCGGAGCATCGCCCAGACGGGGATGCCTTTCTTCCGTGGACGATTGACTTCAGCCATCGCAAGCACCTCCAGGCGGACGGGATTTGCAAGCTCCGGGCCGAAATGAGGGCGCCGCCGCGATAGACTCGGGTCTTCTCGCGGAGGAAAACATGGACGGCCGGGTCGTCGGGAACTACGAGATCGTCGAGCGCCTGGGCGAAGGGGGCATGGGCACCGTCTGGCGGGCGGTCGACGTCATGCTGGAGCGCTCGGTGGCGATCAAGGCCATCCGGGCGGACCTCGCGGCGGAGCCGCAGATCGTCGAGCGCTTCCGCTCCGAGGCGAAGATCCTCGCCCGGGTCCACCATCCGGCGATCGCCACCATCTACAGCTTCTTCCGGGACGGCGGCGAGCTCTACCTCGCCATGGAGTTCGTGCGCGGCCGCTCCCTCGCCGGGGTGCTGGTCGAGGATGGCGCCCTCCCCTGGCCGCGCGCCGTACCCTTCTCTCGGCGCCCTCGAGGGGATCGAGCAGGTCCACCGCGCGGGGATCATCCATCGCGACCTGAAACCGGACAACCTGATGCTCACCGAGGCCGGCGACATCAAGGTGATGGACTTCGGCATCGCGCGAGCGGCCGGCAGCAACCATCTGACCCGCACCGGCTTCATGGTGGGGACGCTGCGCTACATGTCCCCCGAGCAGCTCCGCGGCGAGGAGGTGGACCGCCGCGCCGACCTCTACGCGCCTGGGCGTCGTGCTCTACGAGATGCTCACCGGCCGCGTGCCCTTCGAGGGTCCGACCGACTTCGCCATCCTCAAGGCGCAGATCGAGGATCCGCGCCGCGCCCCCGGGCTCGCTGGTGCCGGCGCTCCCCGGAGGGCTCGAACGGATCGTCCTCAAGGCGCTGGAGAAGAGCCCGGACGCCCGCTTCCAGACCGCCGAGGAGCTCCGGACCGCCCTCGCCGGACTGGGGCCGCTCCCTCTGAGAAGCCAGACGAAGAGCTGCCCACCATGATCCTGCCGCCGCGCCCGGCCGCCGCCGTGCCCCCGCGGCCTCCGCCGGAGACGATCGAGACCGACCGGCCGCGCCTGCCGGCTGGCCCCCCTGCGCGCCGCGCCTCCCGTCCCGGGGACCTCGTACCGGCCGGTCGAGCGAGAAGGGCTGGAAGCTCGCCGCGGACGGCCGGACTGGTGCTGCCGGTCGCGGCCGTCGGCTCTTCCTCCTTGGCACCAGGGCCGGCCCCGGTGGACTCCCCGCGGCGCCTCCGCAGCCCCGGCTCCGGCGGCGCGAAACCCACGCCGGCCCAGACGGAGACCACGCTGGTCGGCGGCCGCTCCGGTCCCTTGATCCCAGCCGCCGCGCCCTGCACCCACGCCCGAACGCCGGGAGATCCCCAAGCCCGCGCACCCGGAGCCGCCGTGTCGCCGAGCCCGTTCCGGAGCCGCCGAAAGGCCGGCAGCCGCCGAACCCACTCCAGTCCAGGAGAGCGCCGGCCCGAGCCCACCCCTGGCGACCTTCCCAGGAGCTCCCCCAGCTGGCCGGCGAGCTGGTCGAGACCAGCGAGAAGCTGGGGGAGCTCTACAAGGACTTCCTCGGCAAGAAGGAGGACGGCGGCGCCGAGCTCACCGAGGCGGACAATCAGCTCAAGGACGAGATCGAGGCGCTGGCCGACGAGGCGGACCACTTCAACAAGGGGATCAACAAGAGCTTCTTCGCCCGCACCTGGTCCCATTGAAGAAGGCGGACCAGCAGGCGGACGTCCTCCGGCGGGCTCAGAGCTTCGTGGCGGCGATGGGCACGGTCGAGAAGCTGATGGGCCAGGTTCAGCCCGGCGCCGAGGTGCGGCAGGGGTATCAGGAGGTGCGCCGGCGCTGGACGCGGCTGGCGCAGCTCTCCGGGAGCACGGTAAGTTCATTTCCTTAAAATCAGCCGAAGCAGCGCCACCGCCGCCCCCGACGCCGCGCTCGCCAGCAGTGTCGGGATCATCCCGACCTTGAACCGGAACACCGCGACCATGCCGCCACGGTCAGCAGCAGCGAGGCGAGGTTGACCGTCGCCAAGTCCGGCACGGGCAGCGTCACCCCGAGCACGCGCACCTCGCGCACCTCGGCCGAACAGGACGTGGAGCGCGAACCAGACGGCGAGGTTGAGGATCACGCCGACCACCGCCGCGGTGATCGCGGCGAGCGCGGCGGTCAGCGGCCTGGTTGCCGCGCAGCGCCTCGATGTAGGGCGCGCCGAGGAAGATCCACAGGAAGCAGGGCACGAAGGTCACCCAGGTGGTCGAGCGACGGCGCCGAGCACGCCGGCGAGCAGCGGCGGCAGGGCGCCGGGCTGCCGGTAGGCGCCGAGGAAGCCGACGAACTGGACGACCATGATCAGCGGGCCCGGCGTGGTCTCGGCCATGCCGAGGCCGTCGAGCATCTCGCCGGGCCGCAGCCAGCCGTAGGTCTCGACCGCCTGCTGCGCGACGTAGGCCAGCACCGCGTAGGCGCCGCCGAAGGTGACCACCGCCATCTTGCTGAAGAAGACGCCGATCTCGGCTGAAGACGCTGCCGCGGGCCGAGCAGCCGCGAGCAGCGCAGCGACCGGCGCCGACCAGAGCAGCAGGCAGATCGGCGAGCACCCTGACGCGACCGGCGCCGGCGACGGGCCGGCGTGCGCGGCACGCCTCGCCGAGCGCCGATCGATCGGCGTCGGCGCCGTCGCCCGACCGTGGCCGCCGCTGCCGGCGAACGCGTGCCGCGCCAGACCGGCCGCCGACGAAGCCGATCGAGCCCGGCCGCGAGCGACGATCAGCGGGAACGGCACGCGCGAAGAAGAAGATGCGCGACGAAGGCGGCCGCGGCGAGCGCGACCATCGACGCGGTTCTTGCAGCGCGCGCCGGCCGATGCGCACCACCGCCTCGAGCACGATGGCCAGCACCGCCGGCCTTGAGGCCGAAGAACAGCGCCGGCGACCGCGGCGACGCTGTGCCGAAGCACGGCGTAGACGAGCTGACAGCACCAGGATCGCGACGAAGCCGGGCAGCACGAACAGGGTGCCGGCGACCAGCCCGCCCGCGGTCCCGTGCAGCAGCCAGCCGATGTAGATCGCGAGCTGCTGCGCCTCGGGGCCGGGCAGCAGCATGCAGTAGTTGAGCGCGTGCAGGAAGCGCTCCTCGCCGATCCAGCGCTTCTCCTCGACCAGGATGCGGTGCATCACCGCGATCTGCCCGGCCGGGCCGCCGAAGGTGAGCGCGGCGACCTTGGCCCAGACCCGGACGGCTTCAGAGAATGGGAACGCCGGTTCGCACGGCGCGGGAGTATGGCAGAGAGAGGTGGCGGGAGCACACGGCGGCCGACGACAGGGACTGACCACGGACAACGCGAGGGACAGCAGAATCACCTGCCTGGTGTTCGTCCTTGTTGTCCTTGTTCGTCCGTGTTGTCCGTGTTCTTTTCCTAATACCGGAAGACCGCCGCCACCTCCTGGCCCCCCGGAACCTCCTGCTGCGGGACGGCGTAGACCTGCCCGCCGTTCTGGAAGGTCTGGATCGCCGCCAGGTCGAGGAGATCCTCGTTCCCCTTGCGCTGCGCGGTCTGATTCTCCTGGATCCGGCTGGCGCGGGCCTTGGGATCGTAGGTTCCCCAGAGGCGGACGCCGCGGGCCACGAAGAGGGTGTCGATCCGCCCGTCATGGGCCGCCTGCAGGATCTCGTCGTAGCGGCTGGAGGCGCGGCCGATGCTGAGGAGGTCGCCGTAGCGCTCCGCGGCCTTGCGCCGGGCGGCGGTCAGCACGGGCTCCACGATCTCCCAGGCCTTGTCGCGCAGCTCCTCGGGCGACAGGTTCTCGGCGTTGCCGGTCAACCCCTCGTCCAGGACGTGCGGGAGCTCGGTCGTCTCCTTGTAGCGCGGCAGGAGGTACTCGACCCCGGCGAGCACTACCGGGAGGTCGCGATCCATGTGCTTCAGAAGGGCCTTGTCCGCCAGGTTGAAGAACTGCACGATCTCGGCCTTGAGGTCGTCCTCGCCCGTTCCGTGCCCATGGAAGATGGGCGACCGGGCCACCGTCTTCGTGCTGGTGCTGGCCTGGAACTGCGAGGACTGCCGGGTCAGGTCCCCCAGGGCCTCGGTGAGGCTGTGCGGGACGCCCGGAATCTCCATCTCCTCGGCGTGATGGCGGGTGGCGGCGATCAGCCGGATGTTCTTGAGGCTGATGGCGAGCACGTAGAACGGCCGGTCCTCGGCGAGCAGAGTGAACAGGGGCTTCACATGGAAGCGCTCGTTCACCATCGCGAGCTCGTCGATGGGGGTCGGCAGGCGGTAGGTCCGCAAGACGTCCGGAGAGCGGAAGATGATCAGGCCGCCCCCCTGCTCCTGCCAGAAGGCCGGGTCGTCCACCAGATCCCGGACCGGCGCCATCAGCTCGGTAGCCTCGGTGCTCTCGATGCCCGTTTCCGACAGTTTTTCATGGACCGAGCGCAGCAGGTTCTTCAAACGGATGGGGTTCTGCTGCGCCCCCAACCCGGCCCGGACGGTCGGCATGTAGATCGAAACGCAGGGCTTGCCCGGCAGTTGGAGGAGGTCTCGAATCTCTTCGCGGGTGATGGTGGTCAGGCGGGACGTCGATTCCTGGGTCAATAGAGCCATGGGCACCTCCTGGCGAGTGAAACGGAGCCTTCCGGCACGCCCGCGGCGGACGAACCGGCGGTCTGCCCATCCGTTTCAGCAAGGGGCGTGCCGCGAGGGACGGAAGCCGGAAGCAGGGACACAAAGGGCTGTATCCCTGCTGTCCGTGCCGCTTCTAGGCCGGGGGCAGAACGCAGTGGTCGGTGCAGGTGCCGCAGATGTATTCCCCCGTACAGGGGTTGTACTTGCAGGGCTGCCGGCTGGTCGACGTCGGGCCGAGGCAGGGCCGGCAAAGACCTTGAAGAATGCAGGTGTCCGACTTCGCGGGACGGACCGCCAGGGTGGCCGTCAGGACGGCCGCGGCGACGAGCAGAAGCTTGAACCGAGTCATGAGATCTCCTTTCAAAGAAGAGCCCGTGATGGGCTCCCACTAAAAAAGGGTGCTCCGGGCGCGGTACGCTGCGCTCTACGCGAGCTTCAGGCTGCGCTGTCTCAGCTTCTTCCCCCCGTACACCCCCATCAGCAGCACCGCCCCGAGCAGGATGATCGCCGGCCCCGAGGGGAGGTCGTACTGGAAGGAGAGGAGCGAGCCCGCCGAGGGTGATGCCGACGCCGATCCCGACCGAGCCCAGCAAGACGCTGCGCAGATCCTTCCAGAGCATCAGGCTGATCACCGAGGGGATGGTCAGCAGCGCCACCACCAGGATGATCCCCACCACCTGGATCAGGATCACCACCGAGAGGGCGATCATGCCGAGCAGCAGCGCCATCAGGAGCCGCACCGGCAGCCCCCGCACCCGCGCGAACACCTCGTCGAAGGCCACCGCCACGATCCCCTTGAAGAAGAGGGCCAGCGTGGCGAGCACCGAGACCGCCAGCATCAGGATGGCGCAGCAGGTCGCGGCGGGTCACCAGGAGGATGTTGCCGAACAGATAGGTCATCAGGTTCGGGGCGTAGCCCGGCGTCTTGTAGACGAAGACGACGCCCACCGCCATGCCCACCGCCCAGAGGACGCCGATCAGCGCGTCGTAGGAGCGGATCGTCTCGCGGTCCACCGCGCCCAGGGCAAAGGCGCAGGCCAGGGCGACCGGGATCGCGCCCAGCAGAGGGTCGATGCCGAAGAAGAAGCAGAGCCCCATGCCGCCGAACGCGGCGTGGCTGATGCCGTCGCTGATGAAAGCCAGCTTCTTGACCACCACGAAGGTGCCGATGACGCCGCAGAGGACGCTCGCCAGCACGCCGGCGAGCACGGCGTTGCGCAGGAACTCGTAGGAGAGGGCGTCGAGGAAGCTGGGCATCGAAAACCCTCAATGATGATGGTGGTCGTGGAGCACCCGGTGCGGCACGCCATGGGTGACCAGCTCGACCGGGCAGCCGTAGACCTCCTCCATCACTTCCAGGGAGAGCTCGGGGTCGCCGTGGTAGAAGAGCTTGCGGTTGATGCAGGCGATCCGCCGCACCATCGGAGCGAGAGAGGTGATGTCGTGGGTGACTACGACGATCGGGATCGAGCGGTTGAGGTCCGCCAGCAGGCTCGCGCAGGGTGTCGCGCGACTCGGCGTCGATCGAGGCCGTGGGCTCGTCGAGGAAGAGGATCTCCGGATCGGAGACCAGGGCGCGGGCGATCAGCGCCCGCTGGAGCTGGCCGCCCGAGACCTCGGAGGCGTGCGCGCGGGCGACGCGCGGCGAGGCCGAGGCGGTCGATCGTCCGCTCGGCGGCGGCGCGGTCCTCCCGCGAGTAGGGGCGCAGCAGACTCCGGCGGCCGAGCCGGCCCATCAGCACCATGTCGCAAATCCGCAGCGGGAAATCGCGGTCGAAGGTCGAGAACTGCGGCACGTAGCCGAGCCGGCCGCGCGGGTCGTGCCCCGAGGGGAGGTTGTAGACCACCTCGCCGGACCAGGGATTCACCAGCCCCAGGATCGCTTTCAGCAGGGTCGTCTTGCCGCCGCCGTTGGGACCGATGACGGCCAGGAAGTCGCGCGCCCCGATCTCCAGGGAGACGTGGTCCAGCACCACCTCGCGGCCATAGCCGAAGGTGACGTCGCGGATCTCGACCAGCGGCTTGTTCAGATCAGCCATGGGGGAGCGCCTCCTGGAGCTCTGCTGGAGACCCGGCGGAGATTGCCGGGCCAGTCCGGGTCCTGCGGATCGGCGATCAGCACCCGGCCGTGGACGGCCTCGGCGATCACCTGGGCGCTCTTGCGCGGGAAGCCGGCCTGGACGAAGACGACCTTGACCCGCTCCCGCCGCGCCTGCTCGATGAGCTGGATCAGCCGCTGGGCGCTCGGCTCTTTCCCCTCGGCCTCGATCGCCACCTGCTGGAGGCCGTACTCGCGGGCGAAGTACCCCCAGGTGGGGTGATAGACCATGAACCGCTCCCCATCGCGCCGCCACCAGCCGGGTCCGGATCTCGCGGTCGAGCGCGGCGATCTCCGCCTCGAAGCTCCGCAGATTCGCCTGGTACTCGGCGGCGTGGGCGGGGTCGATCCCCGCCAGCGCGGCGGCGATGTTGCGGGCCGCCACCGCCACGGTGTCCGGCGACACCCAGACGTGCGGGTCCCCCTCGGCATGACTCGTGACCATGCTCCTCGCCCTCCCCTTCCCCGGCCAGCAGCCGCATGCCGCGCGACATGTCCACCACCTGGATACTGGGGAGAGCCTTGAGGACGGGCGCGAGCTGGATCCGCTCGAACTCGAAGGCCGGGTGCCCCACCGCCACATAGAGCCGCGCCCGGCTGAGCGCCGCCACCTGCCGCGGGCGTGAGCGGATAGTCGACGTGGGAGTAGCCGGGCGGGATCATCACATCCACCCGCACGCGCTCGCCGCCGATCCGCTCGACGAAATAGGCCTGCGGCGGCACGCTCACGGCGACGCGGATGGGACCGGTTTCGGCAGGCGGCAGGACCGGGCGGCAGGCGGCGAGGATCAGCAAGGCCATTAGCGTCATCCGGTGAATCGTCCGGATGACAGCCCCGCAGGGGCGGTCGGAATTAGCCCGGGCCGTAAGGCCCGGGAAAAGCGCCCCTCCCCATTCCCCAGCCCCGCAGGGGCGACAGGAAGCTCCTGTCGCCCCTGCGGGGCTCTGGAAGATTCTGGCCCACGCCCACCCGGGCCTTACGGCCCGGGCTAATTCCGACCGCCCCTGCGGGGCTGGCCGTCGTGATATTGCCTCAGGCATGGGGAGTCACGCCGAGCACGCCGAGCACCGCCCGTAGAGTACGACCTCGTGGGATTCCAGGGAGAAGCCCGCGGGCGTCAGGCCGCGCAGCCCCTCCGGGCACCCCTTGAGCTCGTAGACGCGGTCGCATGTCCGGCAGTGGAAGTGATGATGATGCCGCTTGCCGTGGGTCTCGTAGCGCGGCGGCTCCCCCGGCAGCTCGACCTGGGTGAGCGCCCCCTCCTCTACCAGGGCCTTGAGCGTGCGGTAGACCGTGGCGATGCCCAGCCCCGGCCGGTGGACGCCGGCGGCCTCCAGCACCTCCCGTGGACTCAAGGGGCGCCCCGCCTCGTCGATGGCCCGGCGGATCGCCTGGCGCTGTTTGGTATCCCTCTGCATGGCTCCAAAATGATAATGCAATCTCAACAAGCAGCGCAACCGCCCCGCTTCTTCTATACTTGCCCCCATGACGACTACACCGCAGCAACGCATCGAGGCCGACGTGAAGGCCGCCATGAAATCCGGGGAAAAGGAGAAGCTCTCCACCCTGCGGATGCTCCTGACGGAGATCAAGAACGAGCGCATCAACCGCCGCGTCGAGGTGGATGAGGCCGGCTTCATCTCGCTGGTCCGCAAGGCGATCAAGCAGCGCGAGGAGTCCGTCTCGCAGTTCCGCTCGGGCGGCCGCGAGGAGCTGGCCGCCAAGGAGGAGGCCGAGCCCAAGGTGCTCGACGCCTACCTGCCGGCGCAGGTGGACGAGGGGCAGATCCGCGCCGCCATCGAGGAGATCGTGGCCGAGAAGCGGGCTCTCCGGACCGGCGGCCATGGGGCCGATCATGAAGGGGTGCTGGCCCGCTTCGGCTCCAGCGCCGACGGCGCCACGATCAACCGCATCGCCCGCGAGGTGCTGGCGAAGCACGCGGGCTGAGTCTGTCGGCGCAATGCGAAGAGTCATCGTCGGCACCGCCGGCCACATCGATCACGGCAAGACCAGCCTCGTGCTGGCCCTGACCGGGATCGACTGCGACCGCTGGGCGGAGGAGAAGGCGCGCGGCATCACCATCGACATCGGCTTCGCCCACCTGACCGAGGGCGACCTCCAGCTCGGCTTCGTCGACGTCCCCGGGCACGAGCGGTTCCTGCACAACGCCCTCGCCGGCCTCGGGCGGCATCCGCATCCTGCTGCTGGTGGTGGCGGCGGACGAGGGGGTGAAGCCGCAGACGCGGGAGCACCTCGCCGTCTGCTCGCTGCTCGGCATCCCGGCCGCGCTGGTGGCGCTGACCAAGGTCGACCTCGTCTCCTCCGATCTCCTGGAGCTCGCCCAGCTCGAGGTCGAGGAGCTGCTCGCCCCCACCCCCTTCGCCGGCGCCGCCATCCTCCCGGTCTCGAGCACGACCGGCCAGGGGATCCCCGAGCTCAAGGCGGCGCTGCTCGATCTGGCGGCGAAGTACGCGATGCCGGAGGAGCCGGACCGGCCGGCGCGCCTGCCGGTCGACCGCGCCTTCCATCTCAAGGGGCTCGGCGTGGTGGTCACCGGCACGCTCGGGAGCGGCGCGATGCGGGCCGGGGGACACGCTGGAGATCCTGCCCGCCGCGGACGGAGCGGGTGCGGGTGCGCAGCATCCAGGTGCACGGCCAGCCGCGCGAGGAGGCGGAGGCCGGCGAGCGGACCTCCCTCCAGCTCACCGGCATCGCCCTGGAGGATCTCGCGCCGCGGCCTGCAGCTCGGCGCCCCGGAGGCGTTCGCGGCGACCACCAGCCTGCTCGCCCGCTTCACGCTGCTGCCGGACGCGCCGGCGCCGGTGCGCGGCTTCGTCCCCGTGCGCCTCCACCTCTACGCCAGCGAGGTGCTGGGGCGCATGCGCCCGCTCAACCCGGAGGGGCTCGGCGCCGGGGGAGACCGGCCTGGTCGAGATCCGCCTGCAGGCGCCGGTTTCGGCATTGCGCGGGGACCGCTTCATCCTCCGCCGCCCCTCGCCGCCCGCGACGCTCGGCGGCGGCGAGATTCTCGATCCGCGCTGGCGGCGGCACCGCGGCACCATCCTCGCAGCAGGCGCTGGCCGCGCTCCAGAAGGACCTCCACGCCGCCCTCCCCTTCTGGGTGCAGGAGGCGGGAGAGCGCGGGGTCGAGGCGGCCGAGCTGGCGCGCCGACTGGGAGTGCCGCCGGCCCAGGTCGCCAAGCGGCTGGCGGCGCTCGCCCGCGACCAGAAGCTGATCGAGGTCCCCGAGGAGCACGGGCGGGCCCGGCGCTGGATCGCCCCCGCCGCCGTGCAGCGGGTCACCGAGCGCGCCCGCCGGGTGCTCAAGGAGCACTTCCAGAAGGACCGCCTGGCGGAGTCGATCCCCAAGGCCGAGGCGGTGCGCCGCATCCTGCGCGGCCGTGGGGCGGAGCTGGCGGACGTCTATCTCGGCTGGCTCGCCGCCCAGAAGGTGCTCACCGTTCAGGGGGATCAGGTGACCCTGCCCGGCCGCAGCGCCCAGCTCACCGGCGAGGAGTCGAAGCTCTCCGTCGCCGTGCTCGAGCGCTATCGAGAAGGCGGGGCTGGCGCCGCCGTCGCCCGGCGAGGTGGCGCTGGTGCTCGGCGCCAAGCCGCAGATCCTGGAGGGGGTCATCCGCCATCTGGTGACCCGCGGCCAGCTGGTCAAGCTGCCGAGCGGCCTGCTGCTCGCCGCCTCGGCGCTGCACGGCCTCCGCAGCGACCTGCTCGCCACCCCCTGGGACCGCTTCTCGGTGGCCGACTTCAAGGACCGTTTCGGGCTCACCCGCAAGTGGGCCATCCCCCTCCTCGAGCATCTCGACTCGACCGGAGCGACGCGCCGCATGGGGGATGACCGGATGATCGTGCGGCCGAGCGCCACGTAATCTTTTTTTCAAGGAGGGCCGATGCAACACCCGTTGCAGTACCCGCTCAGCCTCAACTTCAAGATCGCGGCCCTGGCGCCGCAGATCTCGGTGACCGATGCCTCCGGGCGCGAGATCCTCTACGTGCGGCAGAAGCTGATGAAGCTGCGCGACAAGATCCACGTCTTCGCCGACAGCTCCCAGAGCCAGGAGCTCTATGAGATCAACGCCGACCGCATCCTCGACTGGTCGGCCCGCTTCGCCTTCACCGACCCCCAGGGGCGCACCGTCGGCGCTGTTCAGCGGCAGGGCACCCGCTCGATCTGGAAGGCCACCTACGACATCCAGAATGCCGCCGGAGGCGGCATCTACACCATCGTGGAGGAGCAGCCCTGGCTCAAGGTGATCGACTACTTCGTCGAGGAGATCCCGTTCGTGGGCATCTTCAGCGGCTATCTGTTCAGCCCCACCTACGGCGTCCAGAGCACCGCCACCGGCCAGACCGCCCTGCGGATCACCAAGCGGCGGACGTTCCTGTCCAAGACCTTCGTGATCGACAACCTGGCGGGGATGCTGCCGGAGTCCGAGGAAGTCGCGACCCTGCTCGGCATCATGATCATGGTCCTCCACGAGCGCCGGCGCGAATAGGAGCACGAATTGCGAGCCCACCTCTCCGACGCCGAGCTGCTCGCCCGCCTGGTCGGCTTCGACTCGACCAGCCGCAACAGCAACCTGCCGATCGCGGACTTCCTCTGCGACTACCTCGATCGCCCCGGCGTGCGGATCGCCAGCAACCCCTCGCCCGACGGCGGCAAGACCAACGTGATCGCCTGGCTGGGGCCCGAGCCGGAGCGGGGACCGGCGCGGGCTCGTGCTCTCCGGGCACATGGACGTCGTTCCCGCCGACGAGGAGGGGTGGCGGCACGACCCCTTCGCCCTGGCCGACGAGGGGGACCGCTGGGTGGGCCGCGGCTCCTGCGACATGAAGGGGTTCCTGGCGCTGGCCGCCAATCTCGCGGCCGAGGCTCAACCGGAGCGGTGGCGGGCGCCGCTCGCCCTCGTCTTCACCTACGACGAGGAGGTCGGCACCCTCGGGGCGAAGCGGCTGACCGAGAGCTTCCCGGCGGCGGAGCGCCTGCCGCGGAGCGCGATCATCGGCGAGCCCACCTCGCTCCGCGTGGCGCGGACGCACAAGGGGCACGCCAAGCTGCGGGTGACTCTCCACGGCGTCTCCGCCCACAGCGGCTACCCCCACCTGGGGACCAACGCCATCGAGCCCGCCGGACGGGTGATCGTGGCCCTCGCCGCTCTCCGCCGGGAGCTGGAGGCGGAGGCGCCGCCCAACCGCGAGCTCTTCCCGGAGGTCCCCTTCGTGCCGCTCAACGTCGGCACGGTCCACGGCGGCTCGGCGATCAACGTGGTGCCCGACCGCTGCGCCGTCGAGGTGGGCGTTCCGGCCGCTGCCGGGGATCGACCTCGGAAGAGCTGATCGAGCGGGTGAGCCGCGCCGCCCGCGCCGCCGCGGCCCCGTTCGAGCCGGCGATCGAGCTGCTCTCGGACAGCCCGCCGCATGCTGCTCGACGAGGCCTCCCCCATCCACCGCCACCTCTGCGATCTGGTCGGCCAGAGCGCGGGAGCCAGCGTCTCCTTCGCCACCGACGCCGGCTGGCTGCAGCGGCTGGGGATCGACTGCGCCATCTTCGGCCCCGGCTCGATCGAGGTGGCCCACAAGCCGAACGAATTCCTGCCGAAGGACGAATTCGCCGCCGCCCGCGGTCTGCTGGAGCGAACGATCCGACACTTCTGCGAGGAGGGAGCATGAAGATCCTCGAAGCCGATCTCACCTGGACCGGTGCCCGCTTCGAATCCGGTGTCCAGATCGCCATCGGCGACGACGGCCGCATCGTCGGAGATCGGCGCCCTCGGCCGCACTGCCGGACCGGCGAATGCGCCGGCCGCGCCCTGCTGCCCGGCATGGTGAGCGCCCACTCGCACGCCTTCCAGCGCGGCCTGCGGGGGCGCGGCGAGACCTTCCCCGCGGGGGCCGGCAACTTCTGGACCTGGCGCGAGGCGATGTACGCCCTGGTCGGAAGGCTGGACGCGGACGAGCTGCGGGCCCTCTCGCTCCAGACCTTCCGCGAGATGCGGGCGGCGGGCATCACCACCGTGGGCGAGTTCCACTACGTCCACCATCGCGATCCGGACGCCCACGACTACGCCTTCGACGAGGTCGTGCTCGCCGCCGCGGCCACGCCGGCATCCGCGTCGCCTTCATCCAGTCCTACTACCACACGGGCGCCGTGGGCCAGCCGCTCGAAGGGGCGCAGCGCCGTTTCAGCTCCCCGTCCCCAGAGGTCTACTGGGAGCAGATGGACCGCCTGGCCGCGCGCCTGGATCCCCGGCGCGAGAGCCTCGCCGCCTCGGTCCACAGCCTGCGCGCGGGCAGCATCGAGGACATCGCGGCGATCTACGAAGAGGCCCGCCGGCGCGACCTCCCCTTCCACATCCACGTCGAGGAGCAGGAGAAGGAGATCGAGGAGGTCATCGCCTACTACGGCCGCCGGCCGATGGCGCTGCTCCTGGAGACCCTCGGCACGGCGACCGACCTCACCGCCGTCCACTGCACCCACACCGACGCCGAGGAGATGGACCGCTTCCTCTCCGCGGGGGGCACCGTCTGCCTCTGCCCGCTGACCGAGGGGAACCTGGGCGACGGCATCGCGACCGTCGCGCGGAAGCATCCCGGAAGCGGCGCCTTCTGCCTGGGGAGCGACTCCAACGCCCGCATCTCTCCCATCGAGGAGATGCGCTGGCTGGAGTACGTCCAGCGCCTCGCCACCGAGAACCGCGGCATCCTGCGGGACGGAGAGGGCAACGTCGCCCGCGTCCTCCTGGAAGCGGCGACCGCCGGCGGAGCGCAGGCGCTCGGCGTCGAAGCCGGCCGCATCGAGCCCGGCCTCTGGGCCGACTTCGCAGCGCTCGACCTCGATTCACCCCTGATCACGGGGTGGACGCCGGAAACCCTCTTAGAGTCGGTGGTCTTCGGCGCCACCGAGGAGGTGGTCGCGGCGACCTGCGTGGGTGGGGTGTGGGTGGAGCACCGGAGCTACCGGCCGTAGGCGGAATCGTGATCCGGATGCAAGGATACGAAGCGCATCCATTCACTGTCCCGGAAGGCGACGGCACGAAAGCCCTGCCCCATTCGCAGGGAGTACAAGCGTTCCCCTTGCTCTCTCGTTCGAGATGCAATCTGCTCCCAGTTGAGGCCTGAGTCTCTATAGACCTGATCCCAGGTCATCTCCGAGAGCTTTTTGAGAGTTGTGAGGACAGAACGCTGCTGATCTTTCGTCAGACCGAACAGGTTCCTTTGGAAAACCGGATTATTTAGATCTAGTTGAACGTTTCTCGCCTGCTGCCCCATGGGCAAGACTTTCTTCGAGCTCATTCAGATCCGTTTCTCGTGGCGGATTCGCCGCTGCCCAGGCCAAAGCCTCATCCAGTTGCGCCTTGGCCTCTGGAGTATGCAGCCAACGCTCGTTGTTCGGAATGAACTCCCCCAGCTTGATGACCCAAATGCCCGGCTCCGGTTCATCAACCATGACGTGCTTCCCCGCGTACTGCTTGCCGAGGGCGATCTGACCGCTACTACCCACCGTCTTGATAACTGCCATGCCGAACCTCCATCATGCGGCATTATGGCACAATTCTACGGCTTGTAGGATAATGCCCCTATGTGCGGACGCTACACCCTGACCTCCTCGGGCGAGGAGCTCGCCCTCCTCTTCGATCTGCCGGAATTGCCCCTGCTGCCGCCCCGCTACAACATGGCGCCTACTCAGGGGGCGGCGGTGGTGCGCGTTCCGGAGCCCGGCGCGCCGCGGCGGCTGGACATGCTGAAGTGGGGCCTGATCCCCTACTGGGCCAAGGAGGCGAGCATCGGCAACCGGATGATCAATGCCCGCGCCGAGAGCGTCGCCGAGAAGCCCGCCTACCGCTTCAGCTTCAAGAAGAAGCGCTGCCTGGTGGCGACCGACGGCTTCTACGAATGGAAGAAGGAGGGCAAGGCCAAGCAGCCCTTCCTGATCCGCCGCGAGGACCGCAAGCCGTTCGCCTTCGCCGGCCTCTGGTCCACCTGGAAGGACGCCGAGCACGGCGGCCAGACGGTCGAGACCTTCACAATCCTCACCACTGGCCCGAACGACCTGATGCGCCCCCTCCACGACCGCATGCCGGTCATCCTCGATCCGGAGAATTTCGATCTCTGGCTGGATCCAAAGATGGAGGACGCCGCGATGCTCCAGCCGCTCCTCGTCCCCCACGCGGTGGACGGCTTCCATGCTTTCCCGGTCAGCCGGACGGTCAACAGCCCGGCGAACGACGTCGCGAGCTGTATCGAGCCGCTGGTGCAGGACTAACTGAGCGCTGAGCCACCGGCGAATGGCGTGAAATCCGGTTTTCGGGACTCGCCGGGACCGGCGGATGACTCGCCGGGGCCGGCGGATGGTTGGCCGGAGCCGGCGGATGGCTCGCCGGAGGCGGCGAGAAGCGTGAAAGGCATTTCACGTCGTTCGCCGGGCATTTCGCAGGACTCGCCGGCGCCGGCCAGAGGCGCTGAACACATTTCACGAGGCTCGCCGGCTCCGGCGAGTCATCCGCCGGCCCTGGCGAGCTATCCGCCGGCGGTTTATCGTGGCGATCCTCACAGCACGTACGCCGTCAGAAAGATCCCCACCATCGTAAAGACCAGCGTCAGCTTGCCGGCGATGCCGAGGAGCATGCCGATCCAGGTGC
The DNA here is from genome assembly GCA_963792575.1 of uncultured Acidobacteriota bacterium. Taxonomy (GTDB): domain Bacteria; phylum Acidobacteriota; class Thermoanaerobaculia; order Multivoradales; family UBA5704; genus DATARR01. The sequence continues at coordinate 10,780 of CAWBWZ010000011.1, read as the reverse complement.
CGAGGCCCACCCGGCTGGCCTGACGCCAGTTGCGGCGCGCGGCGTACTCGCCGGCCACCGCGCCCACGAACGGCCCGAGGATGAAACCGGGAAGCCCGAAGAAGAGCCCCACGATCGCTCCCGCGGCGGCGCAGAAGAGGGCCGCCCAGCTCGCTCCACCCGTTTCGCCCCCATCGCCGAGGCGAAGAAGTCCACCACGAAGCTGAGGATGGTCAAGATCGCGAGGATGGTGAGCGTGAACCAACCCACTTTCTGAAAACCCTCGGCCCAGGCGGCGATCAGCAGCCCCACGAAGACCACCGGCGCCCCAGGCAGTGCCGGCATCACCGTGCCGATGATGCCGAGCACCACCAGGGCGCCCCCCAGGAGCAGGAAGACGTTTTCCGCGCCGGCCATGATCTACCCTTGCGGGCTCAGCGCGAGCGGACGGCTCAGGCGCTTCCGGCAGAGCTCCACGAACCGCCGCTTATGGAGTGCCCCATCGCAGAGATCGTAATGATTGGGGAGGATCCACCGCGGATCGAGCCGCAGGGCCTTGCGCAGGCTCCCCGGGATCAGCTCGGGCCGGCTGTTCAGGATCGCCGGCGGCAGATGGATCAGGAAGAAGTAGCTCGCGAAGAGGTCCCCCGAGAAGAGCAGGTCGTGCCGCGCGCTGTAGAAGCCGCAGTGCCCCTCGCTGTGCCCCGGCAGATGCACCACCCGCAGCCCGCCCCAGACGGGGAGCTCGTCGCCGTCCGCGATGAATTCGTCGATCTGTGCCGTGCGGTAGCGGAACGCCCAGCGCCCCGCCGCCTCCAGCCGGCCGCACCAGCGGGCGATCCCCTGGTAGGGGTAGAGGCCGTCGACGTGGATCTGCTCGGCCCGATGGCCGTAGACCGGCGCGCCCGTCCAATCTTTGAGAGCCGCAAGATTGCCGGCGTGGTCCAGATGGCCGTGCGTGAGCAGGATGCCCCGAATGGATTGCGGCGAGAGCCCCAGCCGGCGCAGCTTCGCGCGGATCAGCGCGTGCTCCCCGACCAGACCGGTGTCGATCAGCCAGGCGTCGTCCCCCTCCACCAGCAGGTGGCAGATGCTCATGGCGCCACGGATCGGGTAGAGGCCCGGGGGCACGTTCTTCAAGGGCCGCATGGCTTCCCTCCCTCCTATCGGGTCGGGGGACTCTTCAGCTTCCGGTCGAAGAAGTCCGCTGTCGCATGATACGCCGCCAGCCAGCTCGCATTACGCAGGAAGCCGTGGATCTCGTCCGGCAGCACGAGCTGCTCCACGGGGACCTTCCGCTCCCGCAGCGCCTCGACCAGCCTCACGGTCTGGCTGAAGAAGACGTTGCGGTCGTCGTCGCCATGGATCAGGAGCACCGGCGAGCGCCAGCCGTCGAGCCAGGCCATCGGCGACGACTCGAAGGCGAGCCGCTCCTCCTCCGGCCTGGGGTGGTAGTCCGGGATGAAGTTCCGGATCCCCTCGTTCCAGTCGTGGACGCCGTGCAGATCCACCCCGGCGGCGAACAGGTTGGAGGCGCGGGCGAGGCCGAGCGCGGTCAGGTATCCGCCGTAGGAGCCCCCCAGAGGCCGATCCGGTCCGGATCGACGTCCGGCCGGCCGTGCAGGTAGAGCCCCGCCCCCAGCACGTCGTTGAACTCGCTCCCCCCACTGGCCCCCTGGTTCGGCGCCTCGCGGAACTCCAGCCCATAGCCGATGCCCGACCGGTAGTTCACGGCGAGCACCACATAACCCCGGCTCGCCAGGTACTGATTCATCGCATAGGCGCGGTTGTAGTACCCGGAGTAGTGCCAGCCGAGCAGCATCTGCCGGTGCGAGCCGCCATGGAAAAAGAGCAGCGCCGGATGCCGTTCCCCTTTCTTGGTGCCCGGCGGCAGGAAGAGCTGGCCGTGGACGCGCAGGCCGTCCGAGGCGCTGAGGATCACCGGCTCGGGCACCACCAGCGCGCTCTCGGGAAACTCGGCCGGCACCGTTCCCGGCGCCAGCTCCCGCGCCGGGCCCCCCGCGATCTCGATCACCGGCCGGGCAGGTTGGCGCGCTCCCGAGCGGAGATAGGCGAGCGACTTGCCGTCGCTGGTCCTTACCGGCAGCCACTCGATCCCCTTCCCTGTCGTCAGCGCGACCGGTTTCGAGCCGGCCGGATCGACTCGCCAGAGATGGCGGCGGTCGATGTCGTCCTGGTTGGAGCTGAACAGGATCTGCCGGCGGTCCAGGGTCAGGTTGACGGACTCCACCTCGAACTCGCCCGGCGTGAGCAGGATCGCCTTCCCGCCGGCGGCGGGCACCGAGTAGAGATGGAGCCAGCCGTCCCGCTCCCAGGAGAAGACGATACGGTCCCCCGCCGTCCAGAGCACCTGATTGGCGGCGACCATCTCTGCGAAGGCGCTGCCCGGGCCCGGCTCGGCGCGCCAGACGGTCTTCGCCTCCCCCGTCGCGGCGTCCGCCACCAGGATCGACCAGGGTTCAGCGCTCGGATTCGGATGGAACAGGGTAACTTTCGTGGATGCCGGGACGCGCAGGAACGCCAGCCGCGTGCCGTCCGGCGACCAGACCGGCTCGCTGTCGTCGTCCACGCTCGGAGCGATCCAGCGCAGCGCCTTGGCGGCGATGTCGTAGACGCCGACGAAGCCATGGTCCCCGCGCGCGCTCACGAAGGCGAGCCGCGAGCCGTCCGGCGAGAAGCGGAGCTGCCGGAGGGCGCCCCGGGCCTTCACCCACGAGACCGGTCTCCTTGCCCGCGAACGGCTGCCAGACGATCTCCCCGCGGCGGGAGCAGGCGATGCCGTCCCCCTTCGGCGAGACGGCCGCTCCACTCCCGGCGCCGATCCGCGACGGCTCGCCAACGTCCAGGGGCACGCGCCAGATCGCCTGCTCCACCCCCGCCGGGTCGCTCGCCGGATTGGGGATCTCCCCCTGCCGGTTCGGACCGCCGCCGCGGACGTAGACCAGCGACTTGGCGTCCGGCGTCCATTCGAGATTGGCGATCGACTGGCCGTCGTCGGCCGTGTAGCGGGTGACCTGCCGCCCCCGGTACTCCGGCGGCTCGGCCACCCAGATGTTGCGGACCCCCTGCGCGTTGTCGATCCAGGCGAGCTTCCCCCCGGCCGGCGAGGGCAGGAGCTCCTCCGGAAACGGCGCGCTCAGGAGACGTTCGAGAGTGACCGCCGGCTGCTGGGCGGCGAGAGGGAGACCGGACAGCAGGGCGAGAACAGCGGCGGCGAAACGAGCGCGGACTCGGAGCATCGACCCCTCCAGGCTGGAGATTCAACCAGAGGGTTCATTCTGTCTCAAATCGTCTAGCGGAAGATCCCGGTGCGCTGCGGACCGGTGGTGCCGGCGTCGCCCATCAGGCGCTGGTTCAGCTCCTTGATGCGCTCCATCAGCTTGTCGATCTTCTCCTGCGCCTCCTGGCGCAGGCGGGCGTAGTCGCCGCGCAGGCGCTCGCGCTCCTGGGCCGCCTCCCGCATCTTGGCCATGATCTCCTCGATCTGCTGGTCGCGCTGGCGGATGACCTGCTGGAAGGCGACGATCTGCTCGTCCTTCTCCGCCAGCTTGAGCTTGATCTTCTCCTCCTGCTCCTCGTACAGCCGCTTGAACTGCTGGAGCTCGACGATCTGCGAAAAGTCGGAAGTCGTGGGGCTCAATTCGCCTCCTCGTTCCTCGATCATCGGGAACATCTTGCGGAGCTTCAGGGAAAGGTCTTCCGGATCGGGCGACTGGCGCATCGCCTCGGCGTAGGTGATCGTGCCGTGGACCAGCAGCGCGAGCAGCGACTGGTTCATCGACTGCATGCGGTAGTAGCCCACGGAGGATTCCATCTCGTCGTGGATCTGCGCTGATCTCCCCCTCCTCGATCATCTTCGAGACTTTCGGGGAGGCGCGCAGGATCTCCAGCGCCGCGACCCGGCCCTGGTCGTCCGGCCGCTCGACGAGCTTCATCGAGACGACCCCCTTGAGGATCTGGGCGAGCTGAGCGCGGATCTGCGGCTGCTGGTCGGACGGGAAGGTGTCGAGGATGCGGTCGACCGTCTGCGGGGCGCTGTTGGTGTGCAGGGTCGAGAAGACCAGGTGTCCGGTCTCGGCGGCGGTGATCACGGTCGAGACCGTCTCCGGGTCGCGCATCTCGCCGACCATGATGACGTCAGGGTCCTGCCGCATGGCGTTGCGCAGGGCCTCGGAGAAGGCGCCGGTGTCGGTCCCCACCTCGCGCTGGGAGATCGAAGCCACGTCGTCCGTGAACAGGAACTCCATCGGGTCTTCGATGGTGATCACGTGCACGGGGCGATGCGTCGGTGATGTAGCGGATCATCGCCGCCAGCGTGGTCGACTTGCCGCTGCCGGTCGGCCCGGTGATCAGAACGAGCCCCATCGGGATGCTCGCAGAACTCGAGCAGCACCGGCGGCAGCTCCAGATCCTCCAGGCTCTTGATCTGGTAGGGGATGCGCCGGAAGCAGGCGGCGATGTTGCCGCGCTGCATGTAGATGTTGCAGCGGAAGCGCGCGAGGCCGCGCACGCCATAGCCGGTGTCGACCGACATCCGCTCCTCGAGCTTGGTCTTCTGCCGCGGGGTGAGGATCCCCATCAGCATCTCGGTCAGCTCGTCGGGCTTGAGCGGGGGCGCCTCGATCGGCAGCAATTTGCCGTTGATGCGCAGCAAGGGCGGACGGGTCGGCTTCAGATGAAGGTCCGACGCCCCTTTATCCGTCATGAACTTCAGGAGACGATCAAGATCCATGATTAGTGCCGCGCATTCTACAGGAGATACGGAGAAAGGCCATAGGGAAAGCAACTTCGGTGGCCTGCGACCTCACCCTCGGTCCCTCTCCTGAAGGAGAGGGAGGGCCTTTCTGGGGCGATATCGCCAAACCGTAGGGTACGAGGCCGCAGACACGTCCCCCTTCTCCTTCAGGAGAAGGGGACAGGGGTTGAGGTCGCAGGCCGCGGGCGCCGATCGACGCCTAGAACTTCCGCATCAGCCCCACCACCACCCCTTGCACCTTCACGTCCCGGGCGGGAACGCGGATCGGCTGCATGGTGGGGTTGGCGGGCTGGAGGCGGACCACCGGGCCCTCGGGGTAGAAGCGCTTCAGGGTCGCGTCTTCGCCGACCAGCGCCACCACCATTTCGCCGGGCTCGGCCAGGTCGCGGCGCAGGACGATGACGAAGTCGCCGTCGTGGATCCCCTCCTCGATCATCGACTCGCCGACCACCCGCAGCACATAGTGTTCGCCGCCGCGCGGGCTCAGCAGATGCCCCGGCACGGTCACCCGGTCGTTGCCGGAGAGTGCCTCGATGGGGCGGCCGGCGGCGATCTGGCCAAAGAAGGGGAGATCCCGCTCGCTGGCCTCGTTGCCGGGGATCGCCCGGATCAGCTCGATCCCCCGTTTCTGGTTCCAGTCCCGCTTCAGGAAGCCCTTCTGCTGCAGGAGCTTCAGATGCTTGTAGGCGGTGCCGTACGAGGAGAATCCGAACTTCTCGCAGATCTCCCGGTGCGTGGGAGCGATGCCGCGCTCCCGGCGGTACCCCTGGATATACTCCAGGATCTCTTTCTGGCGCTCAGTCAGGTAGGACATGGGCGAAAGTATAGGCGGTAACCTAGCGTAATGCAAGCGGCAGAGAGTCCACCCTTTTCTTGACACCTCGCGAGAGGGCTCAATACACTGGCCGGCCGATGAGCTCTCACGCGACAAATCTCAACCTCGATCTCCAGCGACACACGCTCGACAACGGGCTCCAGGTCGTTCTCCACCGCGACGCCTCTCTGCCGCTGGTGGCCGTCAACCTCTGGTATCACGTCGGCTCGAAGAACGAGCGGCCGGGGCGGACCGGGTTCGCCCACCTGTTCGAGCACATGCTCTTCCAGGGCAGCGCGCACGTGGGCACCAACGAGCACTTCCGCTATATCCAGCAGGTGGGCGGCGTCGCCAACGGCTCGACCTGGTACGACCGCACCAATTACTACGAGACGGTCCCCGCCCATCATCTCGACCTCGCCCTCTGGCTGGAGTCGGACCGCATGGGCTTCTTCCTGCCGGCGCTCACCCAGGAGAACCTCGACACCCAGCGCGACGTGGTGATGAACGAGCGCCGGCAGCGGGTCGAGAACCAGCCTTACGGCGGGGCCGGCGAGAGGATCAACGATCTGCTCTATCCACCCAGCCACCCCTATCACTGGCCGGTGATCGGCTATATGGAGGACATCGCCGCCGCCACCCTGGAGGATGCGCGATCCTTCTTCAGCAGCTATTACACGCCGAACAACGCGGTGCTCTCGGTGGTGGGGGACATCCAGCCGGAGGACGCCCTGGAGCGGATCGAGGCCTGGTTCGGGGAGATCCCGCCGGGCCCCCCGGTCTCTCCGGTGGTGCCGGTATCGACGCCGCTGGGCGGCGAGCGCCGGGGGATGATCCCCGACGACGTCAGCCTGCCCCGGGTCTACATCGCCTTCCGCGCTCCGGCCTACGGCCAGCGGGACTGGTACACGGCGGACCTGCTCGCGGCGGTGCTCGCGGGGGGCAAGTCGAGCCCCCTCTACAGCGACCTGGTGTACGGCCGCCAGATCGCGCAGGACGTCGGCGCCTCGGTGGGACCGCAGGAGTGCGGCGGCACGTTCATGATGGTCGCGACCGCCCGGCCCGGCGTCCCCGCCGAAGCGCTGGAGGAGGCGCTGCTCGGCCATCTCGCGGCGGCGGCCGCCGCGCCGCCCGATCCGGCCGATCTCGAGCGGGCCCGCAATCGCATGCTGACCGATTACTACAGCGGCCTCCAGCGGCTGGACACCCTGGCAGACCTCTTCTCCCAGTTCGCCACCTACTTCGACGACCCAGCGGCGGGCCTGGCCGAGGCCGACCGCTATCTTGATGTCACGCCGCGCGAGCTCATGGAGTACGCGGCCTCATGGTGCACCGAGCCGGAGCGGGTGGTGGTCTCCGTGGTTCCGCGGAAGGAGAGCTGATGGCCGAGGAGCGCCCACGGTTCGATCGCTCGGTCCCGCCGCCGCCCCGGGAGATCCGCCCCTTCCAGTTCCCCCCGTTCCTGCGCACCCGTCTGCCGAACGGCCTCGAGGTGATCGCGGCGCGCCTGCCCAACCTGCCGCTGGTCAGCCTGGAGCTGATCGCTCCCGCGGGAGCGCAGTACGATCCGCCGGCAAGGCCGGGGATCGCCACCCTGACCTCGTCCGTGCTCGACGAAGGGACCGCCCGCCGGTCTTCGCTCGAGATCGCGGCGGCCGCCGAGCGGCTGGGCGGCTACTTCGTCACCGGCGCCGACTGGGACGTGGGTTATCTCACCACCGGACTGCTGTCGAGCCACCGCCGGGAGGGTCTCGATCTGTTGGCCGAGGTCCTCACCGCTCCGACCTTCCCCGTGGAAGAGATCGACCGGCTCCGCCGCCAGCGGATCTCCGAGATCCTGCGGCGGCGCCAGGACCCCTCGGCTCTCGCCGACGACCGGTTCCAGCGCGAGGTCTTCCGCGGCACCGCCTACGCCGAGCCGATCCAGGGCACGGAGGAGAGCCTCTCGCGGCTCGACCGCGACGCTCTGCTGGATTTCTACCGGACTCATTACGGCTTCGCCGGCTCGGCCCTGATCGCGGTGGGGGACTTCGATCCCGAGGAGCTCCTGCGCGAGACCGAAGCGGTTTCGGGGCGTCCAGCTCCCCGGGATCGGTGACCGCCCGGCCGGAGATCCGCCCCACTCCTCCCCGCGGGGTGTCGGTCCATCTCGTGGACCGTCCCGGCGCGGCGCAGACCGAGCTGCGGCTGGGGCACGTGGGAGTCCCGCGGACGGATCCCGACTACGTCCAGCTGCTGGTGCTCAACACGCTCCTCGGCGGCAAGTTCACCAGCCGGATCAACCTCAATCTGCGGGAGCGCCACGGCTACACCTACGGCGCCTCGAGCCGCTTCAGCACGCGGCAGGGTCCGGGCCCCTTCACCGTCAACGCGGCGGTGGAGACCTCGGCGGCAGCCGCCTCCGCCCGCGAGGTCCTGCACGAGCTGCGGCGGGTCCGCGAAGCCCTGGTCGAGCCCGAGGAGCTCGCGGAGACCGTCGGCTATATCGTGGGGGTGTTCCCCTACAGCCTGCAGACCGTCGGCGACGTCGGCCGGCGCCTGGAGAACCTGGCCGTCTTCGACCTGCCGGACGACTACTACACCCACTACCTGCGGAAGATCGCCGCCGTCACCCGCGAGGAGATCCAGGAGGTGGCGCTCCGCCATCTCGATCCCGAGCGGATCGTCGTCGTGGCGGTGGGCCCCGCCGAGATCCTGGAGCCGCAGTTCGAAGGGGTGGGACCGGTGACCGTCTGGTCGCCCGAGGGGGAGATCCGGGCCGCCCAGCCGCTCCGGTCTAGTTGAGCTGGGCCGTCAACTGCGTCGGGCCGGCCAGATGGATATCGAGAGACCGCGAGCCGCCGCCCTGGAAGCTGCCGGAGACCGGCTGGACCTGAGCCTTGTTCCCCGCGGGCGCCACATGAACCCGGAAATCGACCGTGCCGGCGGGGACCGTCAGCGTCCGGTTCAACACGTAGGGCACCGGTTTGCGCGAGCGGAAGATGTTGATCCCGCCGCCGCGAGGTGACGAGTAGTTGTCGCGCAGAATCTCCTGACCGTTCGCCCAGATGATCAGCGACCCTTCCGAGAGCTCGGACCGGAAGTGGACGCGCACCGTCGCCGTGGTCGCCTCGGGGCGCGCGACGGGCGCGCTCGGAGCAGGTGGCTGCCCTTCCGAGGAAACCGGCGTGGCCGCCGCGACCTCATCCCCCTTGCGGCGGGAATCCTGGGAAGCCGCCACCACCTGGCGCTGCCTCTCCTTGCGCGCCTTCCCCTCCTGCGCCTTGACCAGGATGGCCCGCGCCTCAACGTTCTGGGGATCGAGGCCCAGCACCGTCTTCGCCGTCATCAGGGCGTTGTCATAGCTCTGGGAAGCGAGAGCCTTGTTCGCGCCGTCGAGCCCCATCGCGACCAGGCTCTGCGTGCCGGACTGTTTCGAGAACTGCTGACCGGCGTTCAGCTGCGCCACGACGCGCATCTCGCGGATTTTTTTCGCGCTGGGAGCGAGCTGCTCCGCCTGATAGAAGAGGTCGGCGGCGCCCTTCCAGTCGCCGATGTCCCGAGCCTGCTTGCCTGCCCGGAGCATCTCGAGGATCCGTTGCCGCTTGCCGTCTTCCACAGCGTCGCGCTGCGGACCGGTGGGATGCGACCACCCTACCCACAGCAACGCCGCCGCCCAGAAGAGCAGAGATACCGCCAGGGCGGACCCGCCCGCCACCAGCAGGCGGCGCGGCGAGGTACGGCGAGGGGGTTTCAGGACCGGCGCCTCGGTCGCCACGGTGTCCGCGAGAGCGTCCTCGGCCGTCGCCCCATCGGCTGTCCCGTCGGATACAGGCGCGGCCAGGGCCGGAGCCGGCAACACGGCGGAGCTCCCGGTCCCCGTGCCGGTGCCGTCGGCTACCGGTTCCGGCAAGGGCAACGGCATCGGCACGTGGCCGGCGTGGCGGTGCGGCCGCGCAGGCGGTCCATGAACGAGCCTCGTGGGGCCGGAGAGGCCGCCGCCGCCGCCGGGACCGGCGGCGCCAGAGCCGGGGCGAGCGACGGCGGCAGCACCATCGTCGACGAGAGGCTCTGGGTCTCGTTGAGGGCGTCGGCGCGGGTGGTGTTCGCCTCCACCACCTGGCGCAGGTCGTCCACCATCTCCTTGGCCCGCTGATAGCGCCGGGCCGGGTCCTTCTCGAGCGCCCGGCCGAGGATCCGGTCGACCCCCGGAGGGAGGTCGCGGGCGTACTCCCGCAGGGGGGTGAAGTGGTCGTAGACGATGCGGTGGCTCACCACCGTCAGGTTCTCCCCCTGGAACGGCTTGTGGCGGGTGAGCATCTCGTAGAGCACCACGCCGAGCGAGAAGAGGTCGGCCCGGGGGTCGACCTCCTTGCCCTGGATCTGCTCGGGCGCCATGTAATTGGGCGTGCCGAGGAGCTGCCCCTCCTGGGTGAGGTTCGAGCTGTCGAGCCGGGCGATGCCGAAGTCGGTGATCTTCACCCGGTTCTCGGCGGTGATCAGGATGTTCGCCGGCTTGACGTCGCGGTGGATCACCCGGTTGGCGTGCGCGTAGTCGAGCGCCTCCCCCACCTGGGCGATGATGTCGAGCACCCCGCGCAGCGTCAGCGGCTGCTCCCCCTGGAGCATCAGCTTCAGGTTGGTCCCGCGCACGTACTCCATGGCGATGAAGGCGAGCCCCTCGTCGCTGGCCTCGACGACGTCGTGGATGGTGACGATGTTGGGGTGGGTGAGGATGCCGGCGCTCTGCGCCTCCCGCATGAAGCGGATGCGGAACTGCTCCATCTCCTGGTCCTTGACGGAGTAGCCGATGCGGAAGGTCTTGAGCGCTACCAGCCGGCCGATCAGGGGATCGCGGGCCAGGTAGACGATACCCATGGCACCCTTGCCGATCTCATCGACAATTTCATAGCGGCCGAGCTTGGTCGGAGTCAGGGGCAGCATGGCGAGAGCACTTTTGCGTCGCCATTCTAGGCTGGCCCGGGTTCCCGAGTCAAACGGTAAAAGCGAGGGTAAGTCCTAGTCATTTTTACCATTTAGGAGGGATTTCCAGGGGCTGCTCCGGCCCGCTCCCCTGTGGTATATTTGCGCCCCTTGATCTTTTGAAGGAGGTCCAGAAGATGCAGGTGGATAGCCCGGAAAAACTCCGTAATGTTGCCGTGGCGGGCCACAACGACACCGGCAAGACCACGCTCGTCAGCGCTCTCCTCTACGCCGGTGGCGTCACCACC
>CAWBWZ010000010.1:0-602688 GCA_963792575.1 uncultured Acidobacteriota bacterium | reverse complement strand
CGTCCGGGTTCTCGATGATCCGCATCAGCGCCGTCGATGCCGTCGTCGATGTAGGTGAAGGCAGCGCTTCTGCGCGCCGCCGTCGACCAGCTGGATCGGCTCGCCGCGCACGATGTGGCCGAGGAACTGGGTGAGCACGCGCGAGCTAGCCCTCCTTGGCGGCGTAGATCGTGTCGAGGCTTCGGGCCGATCCAGTTGAACGGCCGGAACAGCGTGTAGTCGAGCCCCTCCTGCTGGCCGTAGGCGGCAGATCACGCGGTCCATCAGCTGCTTGGAGCAGGCGTAGATCCAGCGCTGCTTGTTGATCGGGCCGTAGACCAGCGGGCTCGAGTCCTCGGGTCGAACTCGGCGTCCGGGCACATGCCGTAGACCTCGGAGGTCGACGGGAAGACCAGCCGGCTTGCTGTACTTCACGCAGTAGCGCACGATCGGCAGGTTCGCCTCGAAGTCGAGCTCGAACACGCGCAGCGGCTCGCTTGACGTAGGTCGCCGGCGTGGCGATCGCGACCAGCGGCAGGATCACGTCGCACTTCTTGACGTGGTACTCGATCCACTCCTTGTTGATCGTGATGTCGCCTTCGAAGAAGTGGAATGCGCGGGTGGCCCAGCGAGTCGCTCGATGCGTTCGGCTGCATGTCCATGCCGTAGACGTCCCAGTCGGTCGTGTCGAGGATGCGCTGGACAGGTGGTGGCCGATGAAGCCGTTGACGCCGAGGATGAGGACTTTCATGGAACCTCCGTCAGAAGCCCGAGGCGCTCGCCGGGCGCGATGCCGGCCGCCAGCGCCAGGGAGCAGGCGGGCAGCTCCGGCTGCCCGTCGAGCTGCAAGGTGATGAGACGCACGGCGCCGTCGCCCGCCGCCACCGTGATGCCGTCGCGGTCGACGGCGGTCACCGTGCCCGGCGCGGCCGTCAGGATGATCGTCGCATGCGGCAGGCGCCCACCAGACCAGGAGCTTCGCGCCGCGCAGAGTCGTGAAGGCGCCGGGATAGGGGTGGGTGACGCCGCGCACCAGATCATAGATCCGGCCGGCGGGCCCGCTCCAGTCGATGCGGCCGTCGGCCGGCTTGCGCCCGCCGCAATAGGAACCTTTCGACAGATCCATGGGGATCGGCCGCGCCGTGCCCGCCGCCAGCGCCGGCAGCGCGCGGTCGAGCAGCCTCCCGGCCGCCGTCTCCAGCTTGCCGTAGAGAGTGAACGCGGTGTCGGCCGGCTCGATCGGCACCCGCTCCTGATCGACGAGATCGCCGGCGTCCGGCTTCGCCACCATGTAATGGAGGCTCACCCCGGTCTCGCTCTCCCCCTCGACCAGCACCCAGTTGACCGGCGCCCGGCCGCGGTAGCGCGGCAGCAGCGAGCCGTGGAGGTTGAGCGCGCCGCGCGGAGCGATCTCCAGCACCTCGGCGGGGATCATGTACCGGTAATAGAAAGAGAACAGGAAATCCGGCGCGTACGAGGCGATCAGCTCGCGGAACGCCGGGCTCTTGGGATCTTCAGGATAGTGCACCGGTACCCCGCGCGCCTCGGCGCGGGCGGCCAGCGAGTCCCACCAGACCTCCTCGCGCGGATCGTCGCGATGGGTGAGCACGGCGGCCACCTCGAAGCCGTGGCGCAGCAGCGCCTCGAAACCGAGGCACCCCATGGTGTGATAGCCGAGGACGACCGCTCTCAAGAGCTCGTCCCCCCACGGATCACCTGACGGATCACATAGCGCGGCCGGTCGCGCACCTGCTGATAGATCCGCCCCACGTACTCCCCCAGCAGGCCGATGGCGAAGAGCTGCACGCCGAGGAAGAAGAAGACCAGCGAGAACAGGGTGAAGACGCCGGAGACCGCCCACTCCTGCCCGTAGATCAGCCGGCCGGCGATCAGCACCATGGCGGTGAGGAAGGCGGCGACCGCCATCACCACCCCGACGCCCATGGTGACCCGCAGCGGCAGCACGGAGAAGCTGGTCATCAGATCGAACTGCAGGCGGAAGAGCTTCCAGAGGCTGTACTTGCTCTCGCCGTGCAGGCGCTCGCTGTGGGCGACCGGGATCTCGGTCACCCGGCCCGCGAACAGGTCGGCGAGCACGGGGATGAAGGTGGAGACCTCGTTCGACCCGGCGAGCAGCTTGGCCACCGGCTGCCGGTACGCCCGCAGCATGCAGCCGTAGTCGGTGAGCTGGACGCCGGTCGCCACGGCGGTCATCCGGTTGACGATCTTCGACGCCGCGCGGCGCAACAGGGTGTCCTGGCGGTGGACGCGGATCGAGCCCACGACGTCGAACCCCTCCTCGATCTTGGCGACCAGCTTGGGGATCTCCTCCGGCGGGTTCTGGAGGTCGGCGTCGAGGGTGACCACCACCTCGCCGCGGCTGACCTCGAACCCCGCGAAGACGGCGGCGTGCTGGCCGTAGTTGCGGTTGAAGTCGACGACGACCAGGTGCGGATCGCGGGCCGCGGCCTCGCGCAGCAGCGGCAGGGAGCGGTCGCGGCTGCCGTCGTTGACCAGCACGATCTCGTAGGGGCGCCCCAGCGGCACCAGCGTGGCGGTCAATCGGTCGAGGAGCTCCGGCAGGTTCGCCTCCTCGTTGTAGACGGGAATCACCACCGAGAGGTACGGATCGGCCATCACCAGCCCTCGTCAGTCCTTCGCGTGCGCCAGCACGTCCTTGACCGCGGCCACCACATAGTGGACGTCGTCCTCCGTCATGTCCGGGAACAGCGGGAGCGAGCAGATGCGGTCCGAAACCCACTCGGATTTCGGCAGCGTCCCCAGCACCCCCGGATACTTGTCGCGATAGTACGGCTGCGTGTGCACGGCCCGGAAGTGCAGGCCGGTGCCGACGTTGCGGGCGCGCAGGGCGGCCATGAAGCTGTCGCGCGAGAGGCCAGACGCGTCGAGAACCTTGATCACGTAGAGGTGCCAGGTGTGGAAGTGGTCGTAGGCGGGCACCCCGGGCCGGCCGATCTCCGGCACCTCGGCGAACAGCTCGTGGTAGAGGGCGGCCAGCTCGATCCGCCGGGCGTTGAACTCGTCCACCGAGGCGAGCTGGTGGATGCCGAGCGCGGCCTGGATGTCCATGAAGTTGTACTTGAAGCCGGGCAGCACGATCTCGACCTGCGGCGTCCCCCCCTCGGCGTAGCGGTTCCAGGCCTGCTTCTCCAGGCCGTGGAAGCGCAGGGCGCGCAGCTTCTTCGCCAGCTCGGCGTCGGTGAGGGTCAGCATCCCCCCCTCGCCGGTGGTCATGTTCTTGATCGGATGGAAGGAGAAGGCGGCCAGCCGGTCGAACAGGCCGACGTGCTTCCCCTTGTAGAGCGTCCCCACCCCGTGGGCCGCGTCCTCGAAGATCCAGAGCGAGTGCCGGCGTGAAATTTCAAGCAGCGGATCCATGTCGCATGGAGCGCCGCCGAAGTGGACGGGGAGTATCCCCACCGTGCGGTCGGTCACCGCGGCGGCCACGGCCTCGGGATCGACCTGCAGGGTCTCGGGGTCGATCTCCACGAACACCGACTTGCCCCCCAGCACCTCGACCATGTTGGCGGTGGCGGCCCAGGTCATCGGGGGGATGATCACCTCGTCCCCCGGTTTCAGCCCGAGGGCGATCAGGCCGATATGGAGCCCGGCGGTAGCCGAGGAGAGGGCCAGGGCCTCGGGCGCGCCGACGTAGGCGGCGAAGTCCTTCTCGAAGCGCTCGGTCTTGGGGCCGGTGGTGAGCCAGCCCGAGCGCAGGGTATCGACGACCTCGTCGATCTCCACCTGCCGAATGGTCGGCCGGGAGAACGGCAGGAAGGTGTCGCGCTTCACGAACGGCTCAGCCATCGATCGATCTCCGATTGACCATCAGTAGATATCGTTCCTGCTCCTCCAGGATCGTCCCTGGAGCGAGCCCATCCCCCCGCATGCGGGGAAGATCCCGCTTCTCGAGCACCAGATAGACGGTCCTGCCGGAGCTCCAGAGCGGCCGAAACTCCTCAGGCGTCGGAAAGCGCCGGGCCCGCTCTTCGGGAGCCAGCCGGCTGATGCCGAACTCCAGCTCCCCCTGGAACCCGACGGTGCCGACGAGCCGCCGCAGGTAGACCGGGAGCGTCTGAGGATAGCAGCGGTAGGCGTAGACCTCGTCACCCGGCGCGAGCCGGGGAGCGAGGACACGGGCCATCCGCTCGGAGCTGCGGTTGGCGGCCACCCGCGGCCCGACGGCCCAGAGGCAGCCCAGAATCAGCGCCGCCGCCGCCACCAGCGCCATCACGCTCCGCGGCCCCGCGCCGTGCCGCGCCCACCACCAGGCCGCCAGCAGGGCGGCGGCCAGAGCCGGCAGGGCGAAAGCGAACAGCGCGGGAGCGAAGCCGGCCGAGAAACGCGCCACCTGGCCGAAAGACGCCCAGAGCAGGACAGCCGCCAGCAACGCGAGCGCCAGCGCCCCCGCCACTCCGCCGGCCCGCACCCAGGAGTTGCGGCGGCGGCCGTCTTCCGTCCCGATCGCCAGGGCGATCAGCACGGCCACCGGCGGCAGGGCCGGCAGAATGTAGGGCATCAGCTTCGACTGCGACGCCGAGAAGAAGAGGAAGACGAACCCCGCCCAGCAGGCCAGAAAAATGAGGTGGGGGCGGTCGCTCAGCCGGCTCCCCTCTTCGCCGCGCCGGAAGAGCCGCGCCGCGGCCGGCAGCAGCCCCGACCAGGGGAGCATGCCCAGCAGCAGGACCGCGGCGAAGAACCAGAACGGCTCCTGCCGGTTCGCCTCCGGCGTCGCGTAGCGCAGGAAGTGCTCGTGGACGAAGTAGAACCAGAGAAACTCGGGGTTGCGCCGAGCCGCCAGCACGTGCCAGGGAACGGCGATCAGCAGGAAGAGCGCGACACCGGTCACCCAGGGCACCCGCAACAGCAGCCTCCAGCGCCGGGCGAAGAGTAGAAAGAAGAAGATCACCGCCCCGGGGATGACGAAGCCGATCAGCCCCTTGGTGAGAGTGGCGAGCGCCGCGGCGGCGAACATCCCGTGCCAGAGGAGCCGCTCGCCGCGTTCCCCCTTCCCCCTCTCCTGCGCCAGCCAGAAGCAGGTCAGCGTGGCGCTCAGGAAGAACGTCAGGGTCATGTCGATGATGTTGGCCCGGGAGTGCGCGAGCCAGAGCAGGGAGGTGCCGAGCACCAGCGCCGATGGCAGCGCCGCCCGGCGCCCTCCCATCGAACGGCCCAGCAGCCAGGCCAGCCCCAGGCCCGCCAGGCCGAAGAAGGCGCTCGCCAGCCGGCAGGCGGTCTCCGGCCGCTCCAGAACGGAGAGGGCCGCCGCGTTCAGCCAGTAATAGAGCGGCGGCTTCTCGAGATAGAGGACGCCGTCGAGGCGCGGCGTCACCAGCTCGTGCCGCAGCAGCATCTCGCGCGGGATCTCCGCGTAGCGCCCCTCGTCCGGCTCGATCAGGGGAAAGGCGCCGAGGCCGCCGAAGAAGAGCAGCAGGGCGCAGGCCGCGAGGGCCAGGCGGCGCGAAAGAGGGATCTCGGAGAGTGACGGTTCGGACATGGGGGATCGCCTGTCGACGGCGAAGGATACAGCGCTTCGGCGTTTATCATGATTTCTTCATGGGAGCGGGCGCCGGGCTCCCCCCATCCGCCGGGAGAGAGGAGGCTTAAACCAGGCTCTTTTAAACTAACTTCTCCCTCTTCTCCCGTCGGGAAGGGAGGGAGGCTGGGAGAAGAGGGCCGGGGTGATGAGGGCCAACGCCGGCAGGCCCCACCCGGCAATCCCTGCTACAATTCTCCCCTCTCGGGACGTCTGAAATCTCGAAGAGCGGGCGGTGCGGTGTGTACATCCTTTCCTTTTTCTTGCCGGGAATCCCAATCAGTTTCGGGCCAGGCCTCGCCCAGAGTCCCAGGCCCAGGAGGTTCTTCCATGTCTGATCCCGTCTTCCGATCCAGCCGGTCACGCGCGGGTACGATCCTGCTCGCCCTGGCCGTCCTATCCCTGATCCCGGCCGCGGCCCTGGCGAATACGCCAGCCCCGCAGTTCGTGACCGTCGCGGGCGACCTGCAGTCCGAGCTCGGCTGCGCCAATGACTGGATGCCCGACTGCACCGCGACCCACCTGGCTTTCGATCCGGTGGACGACGTCTGGCAGGGGACCTTCGACGTCCCGGCCGGCGGCTATCAATACAAGGCGGCCCTCAACAACTCCTGGACCGAGAACTACGGCGACCACGCCCAGAACAACGGCGGCAATCTCTCGCTCAACCTCGGCGCCGCCGCCAGCGTCAAGTTCTACTACTCGCACCAGACCCACTGGGTCACCAGCAACAGGAACGCGGTGATCGCCGTCGCTCCCGGCAGCTACCAGCACTTCCTCGGCTGCGCGGGGGACTGGCAGCCGGACTGCCTGCGCTCCTGGCTCCAGGACCCGGACGGCGACGGCATCTACACTTTCACCACCCGCTCGATCCCGGCCGGCAGCTATGAGACCAAGGTCGCGATCAACGAAGCCTGGGATGAGAACTACGGCGCCGGCGGCGCCTCGAACGGGGCCAACATCCCGTTCACCGTCGCCTCCGACTGCGCCGAGACCGTGTTCAGCTACAACGCGGCCACCCACGTGCTCACCATCGCCGCCGGCTCCGGCGGCGGCGCGGCCCAGCCGGCGAGCGTCACCATCCCCGGCAGCTTCCAGTCCGAGCTCGGCTGCCCCGACGACTGGCAGCCTGGCTGCGCCAACACCCATCTGGCCTACGACTCGACCGACGGCGTCTGGCAGGGGACCTTCAACATCCCGGCCGGAAGCTACGAGTACAAGGCGGCGCTCAACGACTCGTGGGACGTCAACTACGGCGCCAACGCGCAGCCGGGGGGCGGCAACCTCAGCCTCAACCTCGCCTCGCCGTCGGCGGTCAAGTTCTATTACGATGACGCGACGCACTGGGTGACCAGCAACAGGAACGCCGTGATCGCCACGGCGCCCGGCAGCTACCAGCACTTCCTGGGCTGCCCGGGGGACTGGCAGCCGGATTGCCTGCGCTCCTGGCTCCAGGATCCGGACGGCGACGGGGTCTACACCTTCTCGACCACCGCGATCCCGCCCGGCAACTACGAGACGAAGGTCGCGATCAATGAGAGCTGGGACGAGAACTACGGCGCCAACGGCGCTCTCAACGGCGCCAACATCTCCTTCTCGGTGCCGCAGGCCTGCGTCGAGATCTTCTTCTCCTACAACTCCACCACCCACGTGCTGACCGTAGGCGCCAACGGAGCCCCCAAGGGGAATATCGGCCGTACTCAGGCCTACTGGGTCACCGCGGACACCATCGCCTGGAACCCGGGCGCCGTGTCGGCCTCCTGGAACGTTTCGCTCCACTACGACGCCGACGGCGGCCTCGCCCTCGATCCCGCCGGCGTGACCGGCGGCACGTCGATCCCGCTGACCTGGGATCCGGCCGGCCTCTCCGCCGCCGTCCGCGAGAAGTTCCCGCACATCGCCGGCTACTCGGCCTTCCACATCCCGGCGAACCGCCTCTCTGAAGTGCCCGCGGCCCTCAAGGGGCAGATCGCGATCGACGCCAAGGACGGCGGCGGCACCCTGGTCGATGCCACCGGCCTCCAGATCCAGGGTGTGCTCGACGACCTCTACACCTACAACGGCCCTCTGGGCGCCACCTTCGCCGCCGGTCACGTGCCGACGTTGCGGGTCTGGGCGCCGACCGCCCGCTCCGTCAAGCTCCACCTGTTCGACGACTCCAATCCGGCCACCACTTCGACCGTCGTCGCCATGACGGCCGATCCGGCCACCGGCGTCTGGAGCTCCACCGGGAACGCCGGCTGGTATGGCAAGTATTACCGCTACGAGGTGGACGTCTACGTCCGTGCCACCGGGCAGGTCGAGACCAACCTGGTCACCGATCCCTACTCCGTGAGCCTGTCGCGCAACAGCCAGCGCAGCCAGATCGTCGACCTCGCCGATCCGGCGTACAAACCGTCCGGCTGGGACGGCCTGGTCAAGCCGCGGCTCGACGCTCCCGAGGACATCGTCCTCTACGAGCTCCACGTCCGCGACTTCAGCGCCAACGACGCCAGCGTGCCCGCCAATCTCCAGGGGACCTTCAAGGCGTTCACCCTCCCCTTCTCGCTCGGCATGCTCCACCTGCGCTCCCTGTCGCTGGCGGGGCTCACCCACGTCCACCTGCTGCCGTCCTTCGACCTCACCTCGATCAACGAAGACAAGTCGCAGTGGCAGCAGCCGGCCGGCGATCTCTCGAGCTTCCCGCCCGACTCCCAGGAGCAGCAGGCGCGCGTGCGGGCCGTGGGGGACGCCGATCCCTTCAACTGGGGTTACGACCCCTGGCACTACACCGTGCCCGAGGGGAGCTACTCCACCAACCCGGACGGGCCGGCGCGCATCCTCGAGTTCCGCCAGATGGTCAAGGGCTTGAGCGACAGCGGCCTGCGCGTGGTGATGGACGTCGTCTACAACCACACCAGCGCCGCCGGGCAGAACGACAAGTCGGTGCTCGACCGCATCGTGCCGGGCTACTACCACCGGCTCAACAGCGACGGCAACATCGAGACCAGCTCCTGCTGCCAGAACACCGCCTCCGAGTTCAACATGATGGAGAAGCTCCTCATCGACTCGGTGGCGACCTGGGCGAAGCAGTACAAAGTGGACGGCTTCCGCTTCGACCTGATGGGTCACCACATGAAGCGGAACATCCTCAAGCTGCGCTCGACCCTCGACGCCCTGACCCTGGCGAATGACGGGGTGGACGGCAGGAAGATCTACCTCTACGGCGAGGGTTGGAACTTCGGCGAGGTGGCCAACAACGCCCGCGGCGTCAACGCCATCCAGGCCAACATGGCCGGCACCGGCGTCGGCACCTTCAGCGACCGTCTCCGCGACGGCGTGCGCGGCGGCGGCCCGTTCAGCGGCCTCCAGGAGCAGGGATTCCTGACCGGCCTCTACACCGACCCGAACGCCACCAACCAGGGCTCCTCCTCCGATCAGCTCAGCAAGCTGCTCCTGGAGACCGACTGGGTGAAGACCGGCCTCGCCGGGGCGCTCGCCGACTACCAGCTCGTGGACCGCAACGGCAACCTGGTGGCGGCCCGCCAGATCGACTACAACGGCCAGCCGGCCGGCTACACCGCCGATCCGCAGGAGGTCATCAGCTACATCGAGGCGCACGACAACGACACCCTGTGGGACGCCATCCAGGCCAAGGCGGCCCCGGCGGACAGCCTGTCCGACCGCGTGCGCATGCAGAATCTGGGGATGAGCCTCCTCGGCTTTGGCCAGGGAATCCCCTTCTACCACGCGGGCGTCGAGATGCTGCGCTCCAAGTCGATGGACCGCAACAGCTACAACTCCGGCGACTGGTTCAACAAGCTCGACTTCACCTACGGCTCCAACAACTGGGGCGTCGGCCTGCCGCCGGCGCCGGACAACCAGTCGAGCTGGCCGATCCAGGGTCCGCTGCTGGCGAACCCCGCGCTGAAGGCCGGCCGGCCGCAGATCCTCGCCGCCTACGCCCACTTCCTCGAGACCGTGGCGATCCGCAAGAGCACGCCGCTCTTCCGGCTGCGCACGGCGGCGGACGTCGAGAGCCGCCTGCGCTTCTACAACACCGGACCGAGCCAGATCCCCGGCGTCATCGTGATGAGCGTCGCGGACGACAACGGCGGCGTCGACCGTGCCCACAAAAGGGTGGTGGTGGTCTTCAACGCCGCGAATCAGACCAAGAACTTCAACACCCCCGAGTTCCAGGGAGTCCCCCTGACCCTCCACCCCCTCCAGAGGATCTCGCCCGACTCCACCGAGCGCGCCGCGAGCTTCAACAGCAGCCTCGGCGCCTTCTCGATCCCGGGCCGCACCGCCTCGGTCTTCTGGGCCAACCGCCCCGCCGCCGAGCAGATCCAGCTCCTGATCCAGGATGTTAATGGCTTGGTTACCTCTGGGGCGCTGAGCAGTGGAAGGGCCAATGCCCTCCAGGCGAAGCTCCAGGCCGCCCTGCAGCAGGCCCAGGCCGGGCATGCGACGCCGGCGGTCAACCAGCTTCAGGCGTTCCTCAATCAGGTCGGAGTCTATGCGGGCCAGGGTTTCCTGACGCAGGATGTCGTCCAGGCGCTGACGGCGAACGGGTTGCTGGCGTTGGGTGGGCTGCAGTCCTAACGGAGCGGTTTTCATCCGCCGCCACCCTTTGCCCCGGGGCGGCGGCTTGGCAAAGCTCTCTAGCCCAACTTCCACAGCCTCCGGCCCCAAAGTGGACGATCTGGGCGTCTTCGGGGCCGTAAGTTGTTGATTCTTGGAGAGGCAGAATCCCGATTCCAGAAATAGTGACGAAACCAGGACTTTCGAGTTTCTGATATAGAAGCTCATGACCCCCGTCAAAATTTGGCGTCCAAGGCGGAATAGTGACGAAAACCTACCACAGATCGTTACGCCTCAACACTTTACGCTGCAAAGCGTGGAAGTTGGGCTAGCGAAGTCGGTAGACGCCCGGTCATGAACGATGAACCATGAAGTCCAGCGAGGCGGGGGCTTCCCTGCTGAGAGCAGGCGAGTTAGGAGCTCTGGGACTAAACTTTTCCCGAGAGGGTCGGGTCCATTCAACCAGGGGCCTTGCTTTGTACCCACACCGAGAGTACACTCTTGCGCTGTATTCAAGGATCTGATAACGTTGTAAGGTTGGGTAGCCATAGTCTTGACGCTACAAGGCTTTGTTTACCCTGCTGAAGGGGGTTCGGGGTGAACGAAAGGCAGGTTCGGCTTAGCCGACAGTATCCGAGTGCTTTCAACCCCATACCTCTACCTGCTGGGGTCCCCCATCGACCTCGGGCCTTCGCCACGGAACTCGAAGCCACATCCTCTCAGCCTTTGCCACGCTTCCTCCCTTTCACTTCGGTCCTTCCGGCTCGCAAATTTGCTCTGCCGCACATACAATTATAGGGAATAGGAGAGACAACATGAAACGTCCCCGGCGAAGTTTCTGGATCGGACTGACGGTCTTCCTCTTGGGACTTGGCGTCCTGCCTCTCGCAGCCTCTGACTTTTTTCGGAGTACGGAAGAGCACACGCAAGGTAGCCAGCTAACAGCACAAGAAGACCATTCAGTGCTCCGGAGCTGTAAGCAATTCCAGAAGAGTTCTGGAGAAAAATTTCTCGGCCCCAGGACGGTTAGCGCCAATTTCGATTGCGGGGGGGGGCCAGGAGGATGCGCGCTCTAAGGTATTTTACGCTGATTCTCGTCGTGCTTCTAGTTGGAGCCAATGCGGATGCCGCTCCCGGCGAGGGATGTAGGCAGATCAAACTAGATCATCGACCCTCTTGGGCGAATTCGGGGGCGTGGGCTTCGAATGGTGATTTACTTATTGCCGATCCTCTCGCAAAAGAAATTCTGCGATATTCAAAGGATGGCCAATCGAAAGGAAAGATCCCAGAACCGGTCGGCTCGGCGCTAGGAAAATTTTTCCCTCAGCTAATCCGTTCCCAGCAAGGAAAGCTCTTTCTTGAGGTGATGGGGGGCAACCTTATTGTCCTCGATCAAGGCTTCGCCCCTAAACTTAGCACCGACGTGCACGCCAAAGGTACCCAGCCCAAAACTAAGAACCTGAGGGTCGAGGGCATGTTCCTCTGGGAGCCAGTTGGGAACGACGTGATTAGCTTCAGCGATCTGTACGACTTGAAGAAGAATACCTGGTCGAGCGGTTTCGTTCGGTTTCCCGCCGACAACCCTCAGAACTTCACAATTCTTCATCCGATGCTGTACGAGGATCCTTCACGCCTATTCTACCGCTTGGCGAACCCCTACATTACCTCTCTGGGCGATACTGGGTATATCCTCCGGATGGACAATAGGATGGGGATCGACAAGACGACAAAGGGCGGCCTAGAACGGATCGCAGCATTCCCGCCGGAGCTCGATCTTAGTCCACAGTTGCCGAACTTCGATAGATTTGATGATCTAGAGCCAGTCATGAGAGCTATCGAGCGATCCACTATGCCAACAGGGCTCTACGGGTGGGAAAACGCCCTCTATGTGCTCTGGAGAAAGGCGGACAGACACGGCACCCGCTGGTCTTTGACAAAAATCGACCCGGAGAACCCTAAGGTCGTTGGCACCGTTTTTATTGCAGGGACTTCCGCTAATCACTTGAGCGTCGTTCCCGGCCCTACCTCCTGGGCTTTTATAGAGAAGGGTCCGGTGCGAAAAGTCGGGGTTCAAGATATCGAGTCAGTCCTCCTCGTGTCCTCCGCGAGGATACGTGAGGCGTTCCGGACCGGCGCTACCGTCATCTGTCAATAAAATTTTGCGACTCAGACTGCAGGAGGCATGTTGCCCATTGATCTCCAGTAGATGGGCACAGCCTCTTTCGTTTTTCTACCCATATTCTTCCAAAAACTGCTGATGCACCGTGTAGCTTCTCGACTCTTGCGTTCTCCAGTGGCCAATTCATGGGCCTGGAAACTCCTCCTTAAAACTGCCTACATCAGTATTCTTCTCCTGGCTACTGCTTGTGATTCTTCCCAAGCTAATCCTGAGACACTAAAGAGTTGGGGGCTCCCCGCTGACTTGGGTGAGCACCTCGAACAACTGGAGGTGTTGCGTTTACCCGAGGCTGTGGAGCGTCTCGACTGGCTGCCTGCGCATCTTAGCGTTCTCCTTGCAAGCCGGACAGCCATCCATGATCTTCACGGATTGCCGAGATCGCTTGACGTCCTCGACATCAGCTATACGAAAATTAAAGATTTCAAGGGTTTACCCTCTTCTTTGGCGACTCTCGACCTTACGAACTGCAGCGCGACCGACTTCAGACAATTGCCCCCGCAGCTTTGTTCTTTAGCCATCGGAGGGACGCAGATCAAAAGCCTCAAAGGACTGCCTAAATCTCTTTACGAACTCAAAGTGAACGATGTCGGACTTCAGACCTTGGAGGGCTTGCCGGCTCAACTCGAATCACTAACATGGGAAGGTTCCCATCTCGAATCTATCGATTACTTACCGCTCTCGCTTAAGGTCCTGAGATTAAATGCCAGAGGCCTAAGGAACCTGCGATCGCTACCAGGCAATCTCCAATCGCTAGATCTACTCATTAGCCCAGAAACCGCCATTGTATTGGAAGATCTCCCGCCCCTGCTTGTCAGCTTAAAGCTTGACTACGTAGATTACATCCCCAATATTAGCAAGTTGAGATACTTACGATCTCTAGATATCAGCCGAACTAGGTTAGCACTGCCCAAAATGCCAGAATCGCTAGACCAACTCCGGACTAATTTCGCGCGTATCGACAATCTTGAGCAGCTACCGCAGACCCTCCGTACGCTTGCCATCATCAGTAGCCCCACAATAGATCTTCACAAATTACCGTCAACTCTTGAGACGCTCGACCTCACAGCATATAAGAGTTTAGATGTTCAGGGCCTCCCTACCACCCTGAAAGACCTTAATATAAGCTGGTCAAGAGTTAACAATTTAAGAGGCCTACCCGATTCTCTCGTGAGGTTGAATATTAGCAATACTCCTCTCACGGCCCTCCAGGCCTTGCCATCTAACCTTGAAACTCTCGATTTTAGATGGGCCAAAATCGTGAGCCTCCCCAAACTGCCAAATTCCCTCAAGCGTCTCGATCTAACAGGCGCAACAGAGCTCAATGAAATTACAGCCCTCCCTCTCAAGTTGGAGTATCTGAATATTAGCAATACCCACCTCTCAGCTTTACCCACGCTTCCCTTGTCCTTAAAATATCTGGATGTTAGCAACTCTCAAATCCGTAGCCTCAAAGGATTACCTTCAGGGTTAGAGGCTTTAATATTAGCCACCGGCCAGATTTCTAGCCTCAAAGGACTTCCGAAATCTGTTCGTGTATTGGAATTCGTTTCGGATTGAGGCTGAAATAATGTCCCGATTTCCAACGCTGCGGCTTCCACGCTTATTCCGTCCTGAGACCGTCCAATCAGTATCACCCGACAAGATCGATTCTCTGGTCGATTCGGTCAACGATTCTGCAAAGCAAGCCAGCACTATCGCCTTGACCTTCCTCGCCACAGTTACCTATGTTGCCATAACTGCCGCCTCAACTACGGACGAGCAGCTGCTGCTAAACTCACCTCTGACATTGCCGCTTTTCAACGTTGGGGTTTCTATCCGCTATTTTTATTTTATAGCTCCGCTTCTGGTAGTCTTTCTGCATCTCAATTTGCTCCTTCAGGAATATTTTATTGCATACAGAGTCTACAGGCTTCCCAAACAGGTCCTTGACAATGAGGCGGATCGCTTCTTTCTCCTACCCTCCGTAACCATGCGACTGGGTGGGACGCATCTTCCTCTGATGCGTGTACTTCTCAGGCTTGTCTTCATGGCGATAACAGTTGCGCTTCCAATCGCAGTTCTGATTCTCATCCAGCTGATGTATTTACCCTATCATGACTCATTTACCACCTTCGTGCATCGGTTTATGGTATTAGGCGACATTGGCCTCGTCTCCTTGTTCTTTTCGGTTAGACCAAAGCCTTTGCGGGGTGGATCTGCGCGGAGGCTCGAAATTGTCTTGTTTTTTATTTTGGCAATTTTTATTATTGCGTATTCTAACAAGGTTGCCGTCATCCCCAAAAGCTGTGAGCCTTCTCTCTTCGACAAGATAACGGGCCGCCGGAGTTTACACCTCACTGATAGGATACTCGTTACCCAGGAACCGCCATCTCAACTTGTCGCAGCGCATGAAGGAGACCCTGCGGCACTCGACGTTCTTTGGCGTATGCACTCGCTCGGGATCAGACTGATTGGACGAGACCTTCGTTGCGCTGACTTCACTGGGTCGAAATTGATCAATGCAGATTTCAGAAGTTCTGATCTCAGAGGCGCTAACTTCCGCAACGCCGACCTGCAAGGGGCCGACTTCTCCCCACTTGGCACAACGGATCAACGACTACGCGAATTTGCCCTCTCGGAAGCTGGTGAAATCGGCACTCTTTCCGAAGAGGCGCAAAGACCTACCCATCTTGAAGATGTCATTTTTACTCTCACCAACCTTCGCGAAGTGAATTTCCGTGCTGCTCGATTAGCGCGTGCGCATCTTGAAAATGCGGATCTCCGAGCAGCGGACCTTTCCTTTGCGAGTCTCGATGAGGCGAAACTGGTCGGCGCTCGTCTCTTTGCGGCCAATCTCAAATCCACCTCCTTGCGCGGAGCAAATTTCCAAGGAGCTCAGTTGCAAGGAGTTAACCTTTCTTCGGCTAAAGCCGAGTACGCGGTTTTTATCGGGGCTGACCTCCAAGGGGCTAGGCTCGCTCGTGTAAAGGCGATTGGTGCTGAGTTCTCAAGAGCGTCGCTTCAAGGTGCCACCGACCTACTGCTTCAGGGCGTCGACCTACGGCAGGCTAGGATTGCACATGCTTCTTTCTGCGATACCCAGGCTCCACAGCAATACCTTGACATGAGAAATGCCGATCTTGCGGAACAACAGAGCTTCGATCTCGAGGCTCTAGAGAAGGGCCTATCGAGTCTATCGAACGCTCCTGCCGAAGCCAAGAAGCTACTGCTCAAGAACGTGCAAAAGAAATTATGCCTGCCCACCCCCGGCGATCCCATCCTTTACTCTCGCCAGACCAAAGGGGCTTTGGAGGGGTGGCCCGCGTCGCAGAAGGACGAGGCCTCCTACTACGAGCAACTCGCCGCCTATTTGATGGAAGAAGCTTGCACCGGGGAGGAAACTCTCCGCTTAGCCTTGGAGCAGAGAGTCTTGGATCGGCTCACAATTGACCCCGGAGATCCTCTGGCAAGAAAACTTGTTCGGCGCCTGCGGCGAGAGATCCTCTCTCCTACCTGTAACTTGCCGTTCAGCTTCCACGATCATGAGGATGTCAAGAAGCGTATCTTGAGCTGGTTTGACGCCCAGTAAGCCGCCGAGACTACGTGCCACGTCAGTGGATAAGCCCGCCGGAGCAGCAGGCGTCCTTGCAAGGTCCGGCAGGTGACCTCGACCAGGGCGCCCTCCTCAGGAAGGTAGCGAAGTTTTCGTCCCATACCCCTAACCCGGCGGAGCCGGAACCAAACAGGGTGGGGTAAGCTTGTTGGGGCCCTGGGGAGGCCTTGGGCTGGCGGCTTGGTCCTTGGGAGGTAAGGTCATGGTGGTTCCTTTGGTCGAGCGCCGGGGACTACGTGCCACGTCAGTGGATAAATCCTCATTCTCCACCTCCCCCAAGTGCCCGCCGGCCTGCCAGAGCGTTGCGCTTGACGTACTTGACCCCGCTCTCCACTTTGCCCTTCGTCTGCGCCCGGTAGTAGCGGCACAACCGGATCTCCAGCCCGTAAAAGTCCATCCGGTCCTTGAACGTGGCGTTCCACACCACCCGGCCGGTGGCCTCGTCCTTCTCGCTGACGATCGTGCGCGGGTTGTCGTACAGGATCGTGCGCGTGCGACCCCCGAAGTGAGCGAAAGCCGCGGTGTGACCCTCGAGTAGCGGATCCAATCCTTCGCTGAGGTAGGCCCTGACGAACAGGCGCCGGCTGAAACCTAGAACCATCACAAACAGGTGCACCCGCACCGGCTCCTCGCCCAGATACACCCACGTCGAGCCCCAGTCCACCTGCGCCTGCTCGCCCGGACCCGTCTCAAAGCGCACCGTCGGCACCTCTCCACCCCGCCACCCCTCCCGCCACGGCTGCACGTGCTTGACCACCGCCGAGTACGAGCACAGGCAGCCCTTCTCCACCAGCTCCCGGTGCAACACCGCACCGTTGAAGCCGACCTCCGGAGCACGGCCTCGCAAAAACTCCTCCCACGACGCCAGCATCCTCCCGCGGCTGCGGCGCCTCTGGGGAGCCCAGGACTGGCGACACCACTTCCGGACCGTCTTGATGTCCAGATCCAGCTCCCGGGCAATCGCCTTCTTCGACAGCCCCCGCCCTACCAGGGCTCGCACAGCCCCCCAGGTGGTCTCGTCGATCAACTTCGCCTCCACAGCCCCTTCAGGGACTGCGGGCAGCTTCTCCGATCTCTCTAACGGCTCCATCTCTCCTCCTCGCGGAGGGGGGGAAATTTAGCGTCCAACAGGGGGGAATTTAGGCGTATCGGTGACATCCTCCTCGATCTCGGTGGCCATGTTGGCGACGCGTTGCCGGTAAGCCTCCGGGGAGAGGTGCTCCCAGCAGGGGAGAGGCGAGAAGACCACGGTCTCGGGGGTGGCATAGCGGAGACGATCGACGGCCTCTCCCTTACGGCGGGCGAGGTACTCCTGGGTGCGATCGAACCAGGTGCCGACGAGAGGCTCGCCGTCCGCGAGCTGCCGGACGGACTGGAGACCGGGCCACTGGCGGAGGTTGGCGACAAGGTTCTCTTTGACCCCGTGGCTGAGGACGTACCGAAAACGCGCGACCTGCACCTCCTCCTCGTTGCTGATCAGGATCGCCTGGTAGCGCCGATCCCAGATCTTACCCGTCCAGCCGGTGAGCCGGCTGACCTCGCGCGCCAGGTTCGAATTGAAGTACCCGACGAACCGCGCCAACCGTTTAGCGCTCTCCGCCCGCGCGATCATGTGGTAGTGCGTCGACAGCAGGCTGATCGCCATGAGGTCGACCGGGTAGAGCCGCTGGGCCCTGCCGAGGACCCCGGCGGCGATGTCATTGAGCTCCGGGCTCGGCCGGAGCAGCAGGCGTCCTTGCAAGGTCCGGCAGGTGACCTCGACCAGGGCGCCCTCCTCGGGAAGGTAGCGAAGTTTTCGTCCCATACCCCTAATAAGACGTAAAATCTCACCCCTTCTGACAAACCCTTTACTGCCAGAGAGTTACAGAGGCATTTTTGCCCTCACTGGGCAGGCTGCTCAAGGGGTTCCATCGTGCCCCTCCTGGCCAGGATTCTCACGATCCTAGCGGTCGTTGCTCAAAGTAAAGTCAGGATCGCCTCGATCCTGGCTAGGAGAGGCACGATCCTGGGCAGGATGGCGGCGCTCCTGACCAGGAGAAGGTCGCTCCTCGCCAGGATTCTCACGATCCTGGCGGTCGTTGCTCAAAGTAAAGCCAGGATCGCCTCGATCCTGACTAGGAGAGGCACGCTCCTGGTCAGGAAACGGTCGCTCCTGGGCAGGAGACCGTCCCTCCTCGCCAGGATTCTCACGATCCTGGCGGTCGTTGCTCAAAGTAAAGGAAGGATCGCCTCGCTCCTGGACAGGAGGGGCAGATCCGCTGTACCAATCGCATGGCACCTCTTCTCCCTCGCACCTCTTCTGCCACCTCTTCTGCCGCGACCTGCACTTCTTCCTCGTTGCTGATCAGGATCGCCTGGTAGCGCCGGTCCCAGATCTTCCCCGTCCAGCCGGTGAGCCGGCTGACCTCCCGCGCGCCAGATTACGTGGCGCGCCAGACTACGTGCCACGTCAGTAGATAAACCGCTGAGGAAAAACCTCCGGCGAATGTCTCGCCGAGACCGGCGAGCCTTGAAAAATGCCCGGCAAGCCTCTCGCCGGAGCCGGCCGAACACGAAAAGTTGCCGGCGAGTCATCCGCCGGGGCCGGCGAGACACGAAAAGTCCCCGGCGAGTCATCCGCCGGGGCCGGCGAGACACGAAAAGCCCCGGCGAGTCATCCGCCGGGGCCGGCGAGACACGAAAAGCCCCGGCGAGTCATCCGCCGGGGCCGGCGAGACACGAAAAGCCCCCGGCGAGTCATCCGCCGGGGTGACTACGTGCGGGACTACGTGCCACGTCAGTGGATAGCGCCGTAAATAACGGCGGGGGCTGCCGGGGTCGGCCCCGCCTCCCATTTCGAGCACACCCTGGCGGTGACAGAAGACGGCGTCCGGGCCCAGACCGCGGGTTCGGACGGGACAGGGCAAAGCGCGTCGCCGCTTACTCCCTCTCAAGTGTCGGCAGATGACCTGTCGGCAAGATCCGAAGGAGCAACCGCCAATGAACCGTCGCCTCATACCGCTGCTCTTGTGCGGCCTCGCTTGCGCCCACGCGATCACCGCGCCGGCGAGCGCGCAGACCAGCGACACCGTCGATACGCCGAGCTCTCCTGCCTACGGCACAGAAATGGGTATCGTCATGGGTGCCATTTACGACCAGAACGCCGACGGCCGCGTGCCCGACCAGTCGCTGGCGACGCACGGCACCCAGATCTTCAACGAGCTCAACCATCTCGGCATGCGCTGGGTGCGTATCCAGGCCCCCTGGTATGGCACCCCGGCGAGCGCCTACAACCACATCGTCGACCTCGCTCACTCGTTCAGCCCACCCATCCAGGTGATCGTGGTCGTCGACGTCCCCGGGGCTTTCAGCGGCAACCCCAACGATGACGCGCAGCGCCACGCCTACATCGACAGCTACGAGCAGCGGCTCAATGCGGCGAGTGCGCTGTTTGACGCCTACCACCGGCCGGATGCCTGGGAGATCGTCAACGAGCCCAACAACCAACGCATGCCGGGAACCCTGTTCCCCTACCTGCTGCGGCGGGTCTGGCACGACTTCCACCAACAGCATCTCTACGAGCGCATCATCAGCGGCGGCATCCTCAACACCTTCACCAGCCAGACGTGGTGGAGCGACTTCTTCCAATCCGGGGGCTGGTCGGTCAACGACGGCTACTATGGGCCGCCCGAGCGACCCTTCACCTACTTCGGAATCCATCCCTACAACGATCAGAAATGGCGTGATTACCAGAACCTGATCGATCAAAATCGCATCGCCGACGCCTTCGCCTCGCCTGGCGGGTGGGACGAGGTGACCCGCCAGACGCTGCCCGACATCTGGAATCGGATGGTCAACGTACTACCGAATCACGACACCGGCTGGTGGTTCTTCGCCACCGAGTTCGGCTTCTGGATCAAGACGGGAGGCGGATCGGGCCTGCTCGATGCGACGCAGCAGGCGTGGGCACTGGAGCATGCCACGGCACTGATCTCGGAGCCGATCGGCGGCTCGCGACGCATGGGAGCCGCGCTCTGGCACCAGTACCGTGACTTCATCGATGAACCGACGAACAGCCTGGTGCAGATCGGCATCCGCAAGATCTACGGTGACGGCGAGAATGGCTACCCGGCACGCCAGCTCACCTGGCGCAAGCTACGCTACCTCGCCACCGGGAACAGCGGCAACGTCGATCCCAACGCCGACTGGGGCTCCAGCCGGACCTTCGCCGACGTGGTCGCAGGGCGCACCTTTGCCGCCGTGCAGCAGAGCGCCGCGCACTTCATCATCAGCGGTTACCAATGCGGCGCCGCCGACGAGCCGTGCGACCCCGCCAATCGGGCCTACTTCCGCCCCGACAATGACGTCACCCGCGGCCAGTTCAGCAAGATGCTGGTGTTGGCGATGGGCTGGGGCGAGCTAAGGCCCGCCAACAACACCTTCCAGGACGTCGACAGCAACAACACGTTCTACGGCAACATCGAGCGGCTCGCCGCAAGCGGCATCATCAACGGATACGCATGCGGCGGCCCGGGCGAGCCCTGCGTGCCGCCGCAGAACAAGCCCTACTTCCGCCCGGGAAACCCCATCGTGCGCATGCAGATGGCAAAGATGGTGGTGCTCGCCCAGGGCTGGCCGCTGGTGGGCTGCGTATCGTCGTCGTTCTACGATCAAGACGCCTTCTACTGCCTCGGCTACCCCCGCGAGCACGTCGAGACGGCCTGGAGCCACTCCCAAGCCGTCAACGCGTATTCCTGCGGGCGATACAACCCACCCGACTTCATGTTCTACGACGCCTGCAACGACTCCAGCCATCGGGGGTACTTTCACCCCGGCGCCAATGCCAAGCGCGGCGACGTCGCCTACTTCATCGCCCGCGCCCGCGGCTGGGCGCTGGCCAGCGATTCACTGAGCGACGGCTCCGAGCCGAGCACCGATGGATCGACTGCAGACGACGTGAAACCCTGACGCTCGGCCGCCAGACCAGCCGCAGCGCGACGGCCAGCGCCAGCGTGGCGCAGATCGCGCTGCGGAGTTCACGCTCCGCTGACATGGAGCCGCCGTTGCGGTCAAAAGCGCACTGGGGCGCTTCCCGGGTCTCCTGGAGCCCGGGGTTGGGGAGTTCCGGTTCCCCACCCTCGGGAAGGTAGCGTCGTGCCCCTCCTGGGCAGGATGGCCGCGATCCTGGCCGCACCGCACCAATCGCATGGCACCTCTTCTCTCCTCGCACTGCCACGTCCCTGGAGTTGCATGGCGTGGATGAAGAGGGTCGCTATGGCTTTGATTTGATACACCCCAGGCTGGGGACCCACTCATACTGGTAGCCGTAGCCGCCGGTGCCGATGAATGGCGGGGGCGACCAGGTACACTTGTCGTCGGGCTCCTCGCCGGTGGCGCTGTCGTACCAGCCGGTCCCGCTCACGGGGTTGAGCGTGGCCTCGCGGGTCTCGTGACAGAAGAAGTGCTCCTGATTCAGCGCGTCCGACCAGCCCGAGACCTTGCAGCCGGAGCAACTCGGATAGGGCTGGATCGAATAGATGACCGTGCCGGAAAGGCCGCTGTAGGAGCCGTGATAGGCGCAATAGGCCAGGCTCGGGCCGCCACAGGAGGTGCTGGAGCCGCTGGAGGAGTAGTGGCCCGCCGGGGTCACTACCTCATAGATCGTGCTGGAGTTGTAGGCGCCATGGCCTCCCGAGAAGTATCGGTTCACCTCGGCCCGGACCGTGGAGTCGGTCACATTGGTCGGCGGTGTCGAGGTGTCGAACCAGTCGGGTGTGCCCGAGCCGAGGTTCGCGGCACCGATCCCGTAATGCTGGAGCACCGCCCACTCCGGGGTCGAGCCGAATTGGTTGCGGTCCGCCTGCAGTTCGCGGGCGTACGAGAAATCTGGAGAGGCGGCGTTGTTGAAGCTCGTCCCCCAGAAGATGAAGACCACCTTGGGGTTCAGGAGCGATCTACCACCATGATACGACAGCGCCTTGAGTGGCAATTGCCAGGTACCACGAGCCAGGGAGTAGACGACGTGATCCGCGTCCGCGAAAGGCCGGTTCGCCCGCTTCTCCGGGGTGGCCGCGTTCCCCGAAACCGCCAACAGACCGCACGACAGAGCCAATCCGCACTTCAAAGCCTTCAGTCTCATATTTGAGTCCTCCTGAAACTGAAGGTGTGCCAGGAGGGAGAAACGGGATCTCCCCTTCGGGCTACACTGAAACAATATTGAAGGTGCGCGCTTTTCTCGCTCCGCCGCACTGCGATCTTTAGGAGAGTACTTCATCTCTCCAGAAGGAGGCTTCATGCGAGTGCGTGCTTTGGGAATCGTCGGGATCGCGTTTCTGGTCTCCAGTTCCGTGGCGCCTGTGTTCGCCGCGGATCGCGTCATCCAGAATGGGATTGACGTCTGGATGACACCGGCTGACGGCTCGACCTTCGTCGACTTCGCGAAGACCCCGATTCCGGCCGGCTTCTTCTGCTCCGGCTCGGCGCCCTTCACCAGCAAGGTAGCGTTCAGAGGCGAGCCCCTTGTGACCGGCACCCCCGGTGCCCTGAGAACGGCCGACACCATCGTCCAGCGCCTGGACGACGCGGCGTTCAACAAGCAGGGAGTGGCGAGAACCCGGATCCAGTTCCGTGCCCTGTCGCTGAAGAGCCTCGCGCCCATCGAGACCGAGTGCGGCAAATTCTCTGTCACCGCCACGCTCGACGGCGTCCAGCCGATCACGCGAATGGTGATCACCCGCGAGAACAAGATGGGCGGACGGTTCACCGCTCCTCTCGCACTCAACGTGAAAGTCCACTTCGAGCCTGTGGGCCGGGTGAGCAAGGAGGCGCTCGAGATCCCGGTGGCCGTACGCTTCCCGGGTACTGTCAAGATGCCCTGGCAGAAGGCCGCCGGGCCGGTGCCCGCCGGCTTTGTGCTGGTGGACACGGACGGCGACCGCGTGGCCGACACCTATCTGCCCGGCCCCTCGAACTTCCTTGCCGGGAAGCCGAGCCCGGCAGCATCGCGCAACCCGGGCGCGATGGAAAAGGCCTACAGCTGTCATGTGGACCCCTACGGCCATACGCACTGCTTCTGGTACAACGACTGCGAGCGTGGCACCACCTGCAACGAACCGTAGGGTAAGCTTTCCCTTTCCTTCCCCGGGGCTGCCGCGCAAGCCTCCGGGGAAGGGATTCGGCACCCCCGGGATTTTCTTTCAACACCCTTTGCTGCCATAGGATTACAGAGGCATTTTTGCCCGCTGTGAATCAGGCGCCACCGTCTCGCCGTCCGCGTCAGGAGCCTCTCCGTACCACCTGGAACGGATAGGCGGCGACGGCGAACCCTTTGCCGTCGCCCCGCGCCCCTTCGATTCCCAATCGATAGGAGCCGGGGCGGAGCATGCGGGAGGGCAGGAGGAGGACCAGCGTGTCACGGCTGTCCGGCCGCAGGCCGCGCGCCTGCCAGACCTCCTTGCCGTCCCCGGTGCGCAGAGAGGCCGTGTAGGAGGGGTAGTCGATCGTCGCGAGCTCCAGGGTGAGGATGACCGGCCCGCTCGCGGCGGAGAGCGGGATGCGGTTCACCGGCTCCCTGCCCTCCTGCTCGCCGCCCCGCACCGCGGCGAGCAGGAAGATGGGGACGTTCACCCGCGGGACGGCGACCTCGCTCTCGACGGCGGCCCGGGCCTGGCGCTCCTTCGCCAGCTCCTCCTCCAGCCGCCGGCGATCGACGGTTCCGGCCTGCTGGAGTGAGCGCAGCCGGGCCTCGAGGCTCGCGATCCGCTGCTCGTTCCCGGCCGGGGCCGGGGCAGGGGCCGTCACTTGGGCGGCCCGCGCCTCGGCCAATTGCCGATCGAGGAGCCGATTACGCGCCACCAGCCACCCGAGGGGCAGCGCCACCAGCAGCAGCAGGAAGCCTCCCAGCGCGATCCGGCGCCCGCGGGTCAGCAGGGCGAGGCCGGCGAGCAGGCCGACCTGAGCGCGCGCCGTATCCTCGGCCGCCACCCGGAGCATCCCCTCCCGGAAGTCCTCCGCCGTCTCGAGGCGCTCGAGGCACGCCGCACAGTCGAAATAGTGGGCCTCGAACGCGTCCCGCTCGCCGTCGCTCAGGCGGCCGGCGAGGTAGGACTCGGCGAGGTCGTGCTCTTCGGCGTAGCTATGGTCCATCGCGGTCATCCTGCCGCCTTTCATACAGCTCCCTAAAACGCTGGCGGGCACGGAACAGCACGCGGTTGAAGTGCAGGTCCGACAGCTCGAGGCCGCGGCAGATGTCCTGCTTGTCCTCGCCCGAGATGTAATGGCGCGAGAGGATCTCGCGGTCGCGATCGTTCCTGAGCTCCGCCAGCACGCCGCGGACGGCCGCCGCCCTTTCCTTGGCGAGGAGGCTCGCGAGCTGCCCGGGGGCGGGATCGGGGGCGGTCTCGGTCGCCTCGGAGTCGCCGTGCCACTGCTGGCGCCGGCTGCCGCGCCGGGCCGAGCCGAGGAACAGGTTCCGCGCCATGCTGCTCACGAAGCCCGGGAGCCTCTCCGGCTCGCGCAACTCCCCGTTGCGCACCTTCTCGATCACCAGCCGGAAGGTCTCCTGGTACAGGTCCTCCGCCGCGGCCTCGTCCCGGGTCAGCCGCCGCAACAGGAACAACAAGGCCCGGCTGAAACGCTGGACCAGCTCCGCCTCCGCCGCCGGCTCCCTGGAGACAATGCGGCGGACCAGGTCCACGATGGGGTCGGTCCCGGCCTGAGGCACACTGCCTTCGTTCATGCTCCCTCTGGTTGCAGAGGGGCCATGATACTGCAAGGCCGCGGTCGCTCCTACGTCGAGGCAAGCCCATCGTTGGGTGGGTTCGCATCGGCGATAAAGGTGCCGGTGTTGCCGTCGATCGAAGGGTGGGATGCCGTCGAGGGTTTCAGCACGCCTTTGATCTGGTGGCCTTCGAGAGTGACGGTTACCCGGCAGTCGACGGCTGATCCTCCGAACTTCACCGAGACAGACCCCTTCAGGCTGCCGTCCTGGAGCGGAAGGCTCATGGAGCACTCTTCGTCAGCTGAATTCTGCCAGGCAATATCGCAGGCCTGGGTTCCGTCCAGGGGGGTAGAGAGGATGGTGATCGACACAGTGCCGCGGTCCTTGAAGCCGTTGCGCGGAATCGGCCCCAATGTAGGGGGGACCCAGCTCACATTGTGCCACTTCTTCTCGAATGGCTTGGCGCTTGGCATTTCCAGCTCCTCTCCTCGGAAGACGACACGGCGGGATCGCCTGCGTCACCCCTCAAAGTGCTCCGTTGGCCACGTTTATCTCAGGCCCCCTTCGAAGCCGGCCCACTCGCCCTGCAGCACGAAGCCGCTCCAATAGTAGGGGGACCGCCATCTCCGGTCGTCCCGGATGGCGAGTTGGGCCAGCCGCAGGGCCGCGGCCGGCGGCCGGCCCTCGACCAGGAGGCCCCGGTAGAAGCGCGACATCAGCTCCGCCGTGGCCCGGTCCTCGATCCGCCAGAGGCTCGCCACCACCTGCCTGGCGCCGGTGTAGAGGAAGGCCTGCGTCAATCCCACCAGGCCTTCGCCCCGCACCTCCTTGCCCAGCGCCGTCTCGCATCCGGAGAGCACCACCAGATCGGCCCCCAGCCGCAGGTTGTAGATGTCGCGCAGCCCCAGGAAGCCATCCAGCGGCTCGCCGCGCTCGCCGACGCGCGAGAGCATCAACCCGGACAGGGCGGGGGTCCGGGAATCGATGATGCCATGGGTGGCGAAGTGGACGATGCGGTACCCGGCCAGGGCGGGCGACAGGGCGGTCGCGCGGCTGGCCCGGAAATCGAGCGCCAGGAGCGACCGGCCCGCGGGCACGACCGCGGCGATCGCCTCCGCCTCGCGGCGGGTCCAGGGCAGCCGGAGGAACGAAGCGGCGCGGGTCGGCGCCGCGGACCGCGGCCCGGCTCCCGGCGCGACCCGTGGATCGTCGGGCGTGAAGACCGGATCGGCCAGCACCGCCACGCCCCCCGGCGCGGTGGCCCGGCGGGCGAGCCGTCTCTGCAAGGCGACGGCAGAGGCCGAGGGAGCGTCGACGATCTCGTGCCGGGTGAGCAGAGGGGTGAAACCGCCGGCCTCAGGGACTGGCAGCGCTCCGAAGGGAACGTACTGCAGCTCGCCGTCGGCCACCACGACCAGCCGTCGCTTCCCGAGCCTCCCGGCGACCGGCCCGAGCACCATCCGGCTCAGCGTCCGGGCGGCCGGCTCGAATCGATCGTCTCCCGGTGTGAGGACCGCCAGCCGGTCGTAGACCGCGCGGGCGGCCGCCTCGATCCGCGCGCGCGGCGGCAGCTCGAAGCCGGTCACGGAGCCCGCATCCACCAACCAGAGGAAGCTCCGTTCCTCGCCGAGTGAGTATTCGAGGAGCAGGGTCTCGCCGTCGAGCAGGCCGCGGATCTCGGCGCTCGTGGCCAGAGGCGGCCGGGTGAGCGCGGCATACCGCGGGCTGCTCTTGCGGATCTCCACCTCGACCGCGGCGAGCTCGTCGAGAACCGTCCGGATCTCGCCTTCGGCCGCCTGCCGGCGCTCCGCCGTCACCGGGCGGCTCATCAGCTCGGCCTGCTGGCCGGCCTTGGCGTTCAGCCGGGCGAGGAGGCCGCGCTCGCGGTCGCGCAGCCGCGGATCGACCCCTTCGCGAATGTCGGCGCGCGCCTCCTGCAACAGGTCGAGCAGAGACCGGGCATGGGCGCGCTCGCTGGCCTCCAGCGCCTCCCCGGCGTACCCCTTGCCGGGCTGCCGCCGGTCGAGCTCCATCAGCAGATCGATCTCGAGCTCGAACGCAGCGCGCTGGGCGGCCAGGAATGAAGCCCGCAGGTCCGGGTCGGTCTCCAGGGTGCGCAAGGTCTCGATCAGGAGGAGAGACTCCTCGATCCGCGATCGGGCTTCCTCCGGCCTTCCCAGCCTCCTCTGGGCGCGGGCGAGGGCGGTCAGCGCCTCGATGGTCCAGGTCGGAGCCTTGACGGCGCGGGCGCGCTCGACCGCCTCGCCCAGCACCTGGGCAGCCTTCTCCGGCTGTTGCAAAGCCAGATGCGCCTCTCCCGTGAGCTGCAGGATCCAGACCTCGACGGCCCGGTCCTCCAGGAGACGGGCGAGGCCCAGAGCCTGGGGCAATTCGGCGAGCGCCGCCGCCGGCTCGCCGGCGGCGACGTCCGCCTTGGCCACGAGCAGGCGCGCGAGCATCTCCCCCCGGCGGTTGGCGGCGGCGGCGGCCACACCGGCGGCCCGGCGGCCGAGATCGCGGGCCCTGGCGATCTGCCCGGAGCGAAGCAGAGTGTGGCCGAGGCTGATCTCGGTCAGCGCCTCGCCTCTCCGGTCGCCCGCTTCCCGGTGGATCGCCAGCGCCTGCTCCAGGTCGGCGAGCGAGCGCTCGAAGTCGCCCAGCCCATAGTAGGCGACACCCCGGCTGTGGAGGAGCGCGGCCTCCCAAAGCCGGTCGCCGGACTGGCGAAAGAGCGCCAGGGCCGGCGTGTAGGCCTCGAGAGCCTGGCCAAACTCGCCGAGATTGCCGTAGAGGACTCCCAGGTTGTGGAGCGTCCGCGCCTCACCCCTCCGGTCGCCCAGCGCGCGCTGCAGCTCGAGGACCTGCCGGTGGCTCGCCAGCGCCGCGTCGGGCTCGCCCAGGCCGATGTAGACCCCCGCCAGGTTGTGCAGCACGTTCGCCTTCCAGAGCCCCTGTTCGCCGGCCCTTTCAAAGGCATCGAGCGCCTGCTGGTAGAACCCCAGGGCGGCGCGCAGATCGCCCTGTGAATGGAGGGCGAAGCCGAGGTTGTTGAGCGCCTTGGCCTCCTCGGGGAGGCGGCCGAGGCGCCGCTCGAGGACGAGCGCCCGGCGCTGCGCGTCGGCGGCGCCGGCGGTATCGCCCAGGGCGCTTCGGGCGAGGCCGAGGCCGCTCCAGGCCGCCGCCTGCCCCGGCTCGTCCGCCAGCCCGGCAAACCGCTCGAACGCCCCCTGATAGTGCTCCAGCGCCGGTTTCGGCTGGCCGAGGGCGGTGTCGATCCCGCCCAGCGCGAGCCCGCACCTCGCCTCCTCCCGCCCGCGGCCCAGCGCGCGCCAGTGGAGCAGAGCCTCCTCGTAGCGCGCGGCGGCGAGCCGCTTGCCCTCCGAGCCGCCCTCGCGATTGCGCGCCGCCGCCTCGGTCATCAGCCGCTCGGCCGCGATGCGCTCGCGCTCGGCGGGCGTCGCTTCCGCGAGCTCTTCCAGACGGATCTCATAGGTTCCCGGCGCGACTCCCGGGCTCGGCGACAGCACCCGGATCTCCAGCGGACCGGACGCCTCCTCAGGGAGCAGGACGGATTCCGGGCCCTGGCTGTCCGTCGGGCTGTCCACCGCGATCAGAGTCTTGCCATCCGGCCGCCTGGCCTCCACGACGACGTCGATGCCGCGCTGATCGACGGTCACCAGCAGCCGCGCGCCGGGCTTCGCCTCGATCGGATAGGAGTGGTTCTCGCCTCCCTGGAGCCGCCGCTCGACCGCGGCCCCGGTCCGGAGCTCTTGCGGATACGCCGCGGCCATGCCGAGGGTGAAGAGGACGACCGCCTGCCAGGTGATGAAAAGGCTCTGCCTGCGCATTACAGCTCCCCCGCTGCCGGGGGTGCGTCGAGGATAGCACCGCCCCGGGAAAGCACGGATGGAAAATTGGGGTGAGATAAACCGGCGGGTGGGGGCACATCCTCATCGTTAACGGGCTTCGCGCATTTCGCGCAAAACGGACCCGCGACAAGGAGTAACCCCATGATCACGAGCACTGTGGACAACCCCCTCACCTTCACGAAGACGGAAGACCTGACCTCCTTCGTCGCGGAGACCTTCAAAGGCAAAATGACCCCCGGCAAGCTGAGCGCGGTCCTGGACGCACTGAAGGCGACGTCACCCGAGCAGACGGTACCCGCCTCCGCCGCCGTCGGAGGCGCGTTCTTCTGGTGCAAATTCACCTGCGAGTGCCAGAAGCGTAACTTCGATCACTCTGCGTGGGGCGCGGGGACCCTGGGCGGAGGGTTCGTCTGGGGAAGCATCTACACGGATAACCTCGCGAAGTGCTTCAGCGACACGACGTCTTTCTCTCTGACGGTGGCTGCCGTGGGCGTGCTCGCGACGTTCCACGC
Organism: uncultured Acidobacteriota bacterium; assembly: GCA_963792575.1. Lineage (GTDB taxonomy): Bacteria > Acidobacteriota > Thermoanaerobaculia > Multivoradales > UBA5704 > DATARR01. Next base: position 573,739 of record CAWBWZ010000010.1, on the reverse strand, counting down.
CGCCGACAGCACGCTGCTCGGGACCTTCGTCAGCGGCGGCGTCATAGTGCCGCCGATGGGATTCGAGGGCGGGAGCGCCGGAGGCTGGGCGTAGTACTGACAGGCTCTGCGTGACCCTCATCGATAGCCGTGAATTGGGATGGACCCGGGCGGGGTTGCCCCGGGTCGTCTCTTCATGGCGGCGGGCGAGGTACTCCCGCGCCAGGTTCCCCGCGCCAATCGGGTGGCACCTTGAGAGCGCGAGGCTTTCGCCGGTCGCGATCAGCACGCCGTCCTAGACGGACTTCAGCTCGTTTTTCCTGCTACGGACTACGTCGCTCGCCTGCGCAGCACGGCGAGGCCGGACAGGATCAAGAGGCCGCTCAGAAGGATCATCGCCCACCCGGAGAGCGTGGGAATCGCGACGGAAAGCGGCAGGCCGGGGCCGCCACTGCAGACGGTGACGTTGCTGTTGTCCAGTGTCACGGCGCCATTCCGCGCCAGGGCCCTTCCGTTCACGCTCGCGCCGGTATTCAGAGTGATGCTCTGGAGCGCGACGATGCTTCCCAACAGCGTGGTGCCCGTGCCCAGGGTCGCGGAGCTGCCGACCTGCCAGAACACTCCGCAACTGGAGCCGCTATTGATCAGGAGGACAGACGAGGCGCTCGCGGTCGTCAGCGAGCTCCCGATCTTGAAAATGAAGATGGCATTGGGATTGCCTTGCGCGTCGAGAGTGAGCGTTCCCGTCAACTGGGCCGAGGTCGAAAAACAGTAGACGCCTGGCGTCAGGGTCTTCCCACCCAGATCCTGCCCGGTCAAGTCGGTGTTGCAGGCCGTGTTCACCAGATTGTTGTACACGATGGTGAGGTCGTTCTGAGCCTGGGCCGCGGCCGCGTCGGCGGCGTGGATCGTCCCTCCGATCACGATTCCTGGAGGAAAACCGGTGACCGCGCTGCCCGGGCTGACCCCCAGATCGCCAGTGACGATCGTCGGGGTACTGGTATTGGTAACCGTCGAGCCCCCCAGTACCGCAGAACGAGCTCAGTTGAGCCATTGCTATGGAAGGGCCGCAGAGGAGCGCGGCGAATCCCAGGACGAAGATGGTCAGGTACTTGTGATTCATTCTGGAGCTTCCCTTTCCAAGGTTGATGCGATGATGGTGGCCCCGCGGGATCACCACCTGGTGATCGTGAACTTGCCGAAGCTCACTCCGGGCTCCACGCCCGTCCCCTTGCCGGCCAGGGCCAGGGAGACCGATTCTTTCGACGTTTTGTAAAAAGCCGACCAACCCTTGAGGGTGTAGTCCATCCGGCAGACTGTCGTCCGGGCCACGGCGCCGGCCGGCGCGAACTCTGATGCGGAGCTACATAGAATCGCTGCACGAAGCGCGCCAAGCGCACGGAAGCGGCAGGAAGAACCCGCGTAAAAACTTTTTTTGCTGACGCGAAATGCCCGGCGAACTCCCCCTGGGAGTTTAGAAGCCGGCATCCCCCCGTTCGGGCCTTTCCGAACAGGGGGATGTATCGGAGTCAGCCGGCGAGCCTCAGGGCAGGATCACGAACTGCCCCAGGAAGGCGCGGGCCGCGGGGCTGTCGAGACGGTAGTCGACGTTGGTCGCGAGGCACAGCGAGTCGCCCGTGACCGTGATGGCCGCGACGATCGGCAGAACAGGTCCTTGCGTCCCGCGACCTCGAACTCGGCCACCATCGCCCAGGTATCGGACGAGGTTGCGACAGCACAACGGTCAGGTGGAGCGGCGCCGAACGAAATCGCTCCACTTGACCGGCCAATATAAGCTTACAGAAGCTCAGGCTCGTACTGGATCTATTTGAAGAAGTACAGCACGACATCCGCCTTGCTCGGCACTCCCACGGCATACCCACGGAAGCCTCGGGTGGTCTTCGAGCCATAGGTGGCCCGCGTGGCGGCATCCCCCTCCTCCACAAGATATCGGAAGAGGTAGTTGCCGGACCCCACCCTCTCGTAGAGGTTGTAGGCGCCGTACTCAATGTAGGAGATGAACATCGTCGCTACGGAGCTCGAGTATTCGGCATACCAGTAGCAGGTCGAGCAGTTGGTATTGTTCCACCACAAGATCGCTCTCACCAGCCCGGCCTTCTCCCCGGAAACCGCGGCCCGGGAATTCTGCGGCGGGGTGATGGAGAGGATGATTTCCTCTTCGGGATAGAGCCGTTTCCGGGCGTCGTTCACACGGTCGGCGATCTCCTGCGCCGTGGCCGACCGCGAGAGATCGAGCGCCGTCAGGAGACTCGGAACGTCGACTCGGCCCTCAGCGAATACGTCGAAAGCAACCCGGCCGGCGCTGAAGCTGCTCTTGACGAAGTGGTTCGATTTCGAAAAGCCGATTCCCGAATCGTAAAAGTCAACGGCCTGCGTTGGCATGGCGAGCAGAGCAATGAGAGCTAGAAACATGTACACGTGCCGGATCATGGAATCCTCCTGGTCCTGAGAGATCGATTTCCCGTTGAGCAGCGAAACACACTATAACAATCTATGCGCCAGCCAAAGACAAGTCAAGACATCGACGCATCTAAAGAACAGATATCCACATAAGGTTACCTCAGTAAATGCCCGAGAATGTACGATCTCTCTTGAACCGTTAACAGTTCTGTACTAGCATCGATTATACCGAAAGGAGATTTATGCTAGCCCGCCGGGCGGGCTAGTGTCGGGTTGCCTAATTGGGTAGACCTAAACAGTCGCTTCTACCGCGTGTCTTCAATTGCTAGGAATTCCTGTACTCCGGCGGGTTCCTCTTAGAAGAGGAGCCTCGTGCCGAGGATCATAAATGCAGCCTCCTACGAGGGATTAAATGAGAAGAGAACTCCAACACCGCCTCTCGATTGCCGTCCTTGCGATCATTATCGCAACGGCGGCGGCCCACGCGACTCCGCCCTCCAACTCTACAGATGGAGTCTGGACCTCTCTCTCGCCGGCAGAGCTCGAAGCCCGCAAATCGGTCGACGCCAAGCCGGGAGTCCGGCCTGAAAAGTATCGGGCGTTCGAGCTTGACTCGGCGGCGCTCGAGCCGATCCTCGCGCGCACCGTAGCCACCAATACCGTCCCGGCCGAGGCGCCGATCCTCTCGCTGCCTATGCCTGACGGGGGTTTTGAGCGCTTCTCTCTGGTGCGCTCCCAGACCATGCATCCCGACCTCGAACGCCGGATGGCTAAGCTAGGCTGGCCGATCAAGACCTATCGCGGGGAGAGTCTGAGCCGGAAGGGCGTCGTCGCACACCTCGACTGGGGCGGACCGGAGGGGTTTCACGCGATGGTCGCAGCCCCTGGCGACACCTATTTCGTCGATCCCTACTGGCGAGGGGACCGGCGGCTCTACGTGAGCTATGCCAAGCGCGATTTTCGGGCTACTGACAAGCACCTAGCCTGCGCGGTGACTGAGCGCCTGGAGCACGTAGACCTCCGGCATGCGCGGACCTCGACCGGCGGCAACCTGCGCACCTATCGCCTGGCGGTGGCTGCTACCGGCGAATACACCACCTTCCACGGCGGCACTCAAGCTGGCGGCCAAGCGGCGATCATCACGACAGTCGACCGGATCAACCTCGTCTATGAGCTCGAAATGTCGATCGCGCTCTCCCTGGTGGCGAACAATCTCGATCTGGTCTACACCAACGCGGCAACCGACCCTTACACGAATAACGACGGCAACATAATGCTTGGCGAGAACCAGACCACCGTCGACAGCGTGATCGGAAGCGCCAACTACGACATTGGCCATGTCGTGAGCACGGGAGGCGGAGGCGTCGCCTTACTGGGCGTGGTCTGCGACGCCGCGGAGAAGGCGAGCGGCGTCACCGGCAGCGCTTCACCTGTCATGGATGCCTTCGACATCGACTACGTAGCGCACGAGGTGGGTCACCAGTTCGGAGCCAACCATCCCTGGAACGCCACCGACGGCTCTTGCTCTGCCGCTAACTTCAGCGCCACGACAGCCTATGAGGTGGGCAGCGGCTCGACGATCATGGCCTACGCCGGCATTTGCGGTGTGGACAATCTCCAGGCGCATAGCGACGATAATTTCCACGGCATCAGCCTGGATGAGATTCTCGCCTATACCGCAGGCGGCGGCGCTTGCTCGACCAACACTTCGGCAGGTAACCCGAACGAGCCGACGGTCAATGCGGGCAGCAACTACCAGATTCCGGTACGGACGCCGTTCGAGCTAGCGGCCACGGCGGGTGGCGACGCCGACGGCGGCGCTGTGACCTATTCCTGGGAGGAATTCGACCGCGGCACGCAGTCACCCCTGGCGACCAGCGACGACGGTGTGCAGCCGATTTTCCGTGCCTGGCCGCCGACCCCGGATTCGACGCGCATCTTTCCGAGACTAGAGAACCTGCTCCAGAATACAACGCCGGTCGGCGAAACCCTGCCAACGACCATGCGCACGATGACCTTCCGAGTCACCATACGCGACAACCATGCGGCGGGCGGACGTGTCGGCAAGGACGACATGACGGTGACCACAGCGACCAACTCCGGCCCGTTTCGCGTCAACTTTCCCAACGGTGGTGAGCAGGTGGCCGGAATGCAGACCGTCACATGGAGTGTCGCTAACACAACGGCGGCGCCGGTGAGCGCTGCGAACGTCGACATCCTTCTATCTGTCGACGGCGGAAGGAGTTTCCCGGTCGTCTTGAAATCCGCCACTCCCAACGACGGCACCGAAACAGTCGACCTTACGGGCCACGATTCAGCGGCCGCTCGGATCAAGATCAAGGGTACAGGCAATATTTTCTTCGACCTCTCGGATGCCGATTTCACGAGTGGCAACCCGCAGCCTCACCTTCTCATCGTGCTCGATCGAACCGGTTCGATGCTGACCACCCGCACCTCGACCGGAATGACACGCTGCCACGATGCTCTCGAGTTGGCCAGACAAGATCTTCACTCGTTCTTTACTCACTTCGCCGCGATCCCCGGTATCTCCGCGGCCGTCTGGACGTTCGCCGGCAGCGCGCCCACTGACTTGACGGGTGGTTTCGTCTCGGAAACTGCCGCCCGGGCGGCGCTCGACACCTTGACCCCGGAAGGCTGCGGGGGCTCGACGCCGCTTGCCGACGCCCTCTGCGCCGGCAGTGATTTTCTGAACACGGCTTTCCCTGGAGTTGGGCCCGGCGACCGTATCCTCGCAATCAGCAGCGACGGCGGCGAGAACAACAGTAGCGGTGCCTGCGCGGGTCCGGACAGCTCGTCCGGCCCACCGTACGACTCGGGCTCTTGGCAAGCCAAGGTGCGCATGCACCTCGCCGGCCAGAACGTCGTTTTGGCCCGCTTCTGGGGCTCGGTCGTAAATCGCTCCGTCGATATCGAAACTGGTCGAGCGGTTTCTAATCGAACAGTCTCTGATTTCGACTTCTTCCGCGATCTCGCGATGGTGACCAGAGGAATCTACTCCGGCGTAGGCGATGACGCGCCGCTGCCAGAACCGATCTTTGGCCCAGGGCCCCCGGTATCGGCGATCCCAACTCTTTCGGACCTCGGGCTCGTGGCTCTCATCGCGTCCCTTTGCGCCTCCGCGATGTTCCTCCTGCGCCGACGACGCCGTTTGATCTAAAGATGGTAAGGCACGCTACCGATCTTGGACCGAGAGGCCCGGGATCGGTAGCGTGGACCGGAGGAGAACAGGTGCCACCCTGCCAGAGATAGAAGACCTTCGATAGCACCTCTCCTCCCTCCGGCAGGCTCCAAAATCCGATCGCCACGCTGATCCGCTCTGGGCTTTACGAATCGGGTGGCGCCTCGTTGAAGTTGCGGGTCGGTGGTCGAGGCCTGCGGATGGACCACTCCGTCGCCGTGGCTGGCGCCTCGGGGCCCCGGCATTACCGGGGACCAGTCGAGAACAATCGTCAGGTCAAAAACTCCGGTCGGCGCTTCAGTAGAAGGTGGGCGGTAATTTTGACCAGATCTTCGATCTTCCGTTCTTGGCCTTCCTTGTCAAGATCAGTAAGAGGCTTCCTTGGGTCGTTTCGTGGTGACGTACTCCGATTCTAGAAAGGGCTTATTGATAAGAAGGATGGCCATCGTGGCGCGGCCGAGTGCCAGCGGCGCGGATTAAACTCCCAGCTTCTTCATCCGCCACCGCAAGGTGTTCCGGTTCAGCGCCAGCAGCCGCGCGGCCTGGGCCTGGTTGCCGTGGAAGTACTGGAGGACGTGCCGGATGTAATCGCGTTCCACCTCTGCCAGGGTCTGGACGGGTGGGACGGCTCCGATCGGCGAAGGGTCGGAGGCAGCGGCGGGAAAGAGGGGTGCGGATCGTCCCAGGAAATCGGGCGGAGCAGCCAGCACTTTTCCTGGTGAGAGGACCATCAGCCTCTGGATCAGGTTCTGGAGCTCTCGCACGTTGCCGGGCCAGGGGCGCGCCAGCAGATCCATCAGGACCTCGCGGGGAATGGATTCCACGGACCGCCCGAGCTCGCCGTTGAACCGGTCGACGAAGTGGCAGGTCAGCAGCTCGATGTCCTCCCGTCGCTCTCGCAAGGGGGGGAGATGGATGGGAAACACGCTCAGGCGATAGTGAAGGTCGGCGCGAAAGCGGCCGGCCTGGACCAGCTCTTCCAGATCCTGGTGGGTCGCGGCTACGATGCGAACGTCGACTCGCCGGTCCGTGGTCTCCCCCAGTCGCCGGAAGGTGCCGGTCTCTAGAAGCCGCAGCAGTCGCACCTGGAAGGCCGGCGAGGCTTCGCCGATCTCGTCGAGGAAGACGGTGCCTCCGTCCGCCGCTTCGAAGAGGCCGGCTTTGTTCTCGAGCGCTCCTGAAAAGGCGCCCCGCCGGTGTCCGAAGAGCTCGCTCTCGAGCAGGCTGTCCGGTAGCGCACCCGCATTCTGGATCAGGAAGCGCCCATGGCGGCGCGCGCTGTTGTGGTGCACGGCCTGCGCGACCAGCTCCTTACCGGTGCCGGTCTCGCCCGAGACGAGCACGGTGACATCGCAGGGAGCAACCTGCCGGATGGCTTGGCAGACCCGGTGCATGGCCGGGCTGCGATAGAGGATGTCGCCGATCTGAAAGGAGTCCTCGATCGGGCGCTGGCGCAGGAAGCGATCTCCCCCTCCCCGCAGCTTCTGATGCAGCCGCGTGTTTTCGAGCGCCATGACGGCTTGGGCGGTGCTCTTCAGGGCGGTCATGGCCGCGCTCCCCGGCCCAGGCTCTGCGGACGTGGCGACGTCCAGAGCGAGGCGATCAGCGGGAAGAGGGGCGCATGTCTTTTCAAGATTAAAGATAATACATCATATTGCTGGAATCTCGAGCTGGGAATCTGTGAGGCGTGGCGACCGCGGGATGGCCCTGGAGCGCCGGCGGCCGGCGCTCCAGGGAAGAGAGGGAACGAGCAGGAGGGGGGCGAAGGTCAGGGCGTCATCCCTGGCCCACGGTGAAGGCTTTTCCGGGATCGATGACCAGGACGTCCCCCGAGTCACTCGTCATCTTCATCTCATGGGTCAGGACATAGATGGTCCCTGGAGGCGGCGGGAAGCTCGTCACCGCGGTGTTCACCACTTCGACCGGATCCGAGGAATCGAAGCTCTGACCGTTGAGCGTGAGCTTCGTATAGAAGCGCATCGTCTGCGTCGCCGGGAACCTGGCATCGGCCTGGTTCGCCACGATCGAGCTGCTCGCGCCGCGGCTGGTGTCCAGGGTGAAGGTGGCCTCGCCGATCCCTTCCACCCATCCAGAGGACTGAAGCTCCACCACCTCGAGTTGGGTCCCTTCCCGGCCGTCCGAGGTCGTAAAGTGATCTCCCACCGCCGCCCCGATGGATCCGGCCGTCGTGATCGTAAGACGGGGGCCGCTGTTCAGGTGGCACGTATGGGTGTGCGTGCCCGCGGGGCATCGAATCACGACACGGGTGCTATCGGCCACTGAGGCCCAGATCAAGCTTCCGCCCGCAAGGAGGATCAATGCCATCGTGAGTAGAGAGAGGATTTTCCAAGACTTCCGTTCCATTGCCTTGCTCCCATGGGCGCGAGCCCGGAGAATGACCGCCGCGAGTTGCCAGCGAGTCGAGGTTCGGAAGGTCAGAGAGCAACGCGCAAGCCATCGGCCCCGGAACCCAGACCGGAGGAGACAATCGCTTGCCATATATAGATTTAGCTCTGTTCCAGGACGCGAGGAAGGAAGCGCCGCGGTGACAGCCTGCCGTCAGGCTGACAACCCGCGGTCATGCCAGTGGCAATCGGCTGTCCCATCCTTGAGGAGGAGACAGGCGGACCCAGGCCAGGGAAGAAGAAGGAAGCGCGCCGAGCGCGCCACCTGCACCTCCTCCTCGTTGCTGATCAAGATCGCCTGGACGATCGTATCGGTCGCTCCCAGGGCCTTGGAGGTGCCGGTCACAATGGGCACTCCCTGGAACGCCACCCTGCCGGTGAAGGGCGCCGAGCCGGCGCAGAAGAAACCGGCGGGGACCGGGTTTCGCAAAATCGACGTAACGTGCCGCTTCCTCTCAGTCCGCGTCCGGAGCCGCTCCGCCGGGTCCCTTTTGAAGCAGAGCCGCGCCCCCTTGGGAGGGGCTCACCCGTCCTGCCTGGGGGTGACCGTCAGCGTCATCTTCATCCCCTTGACCTCATGGCTGCCGACCGGGCAGTAGACCTTGTATTCGCCGGGCTGGAGGGTGACCTGGAGATTTTCCGCCCCCTGGGGCTGCACGGGCTTTTCCAGGATCTCGGAGAATCCCGGCCCTTCGACCCGGAAGCTGTGAATCTTCTTGCCGTCGTTGTGGACGGCGAAGGTGGTCGGCCCGGCGGGGAGGGTCCGCGGCATCTGGATGGCGTACTCGCTGAGGTGGACGTCCACCGTCGCGGCCTGGTCCGCCGGCGGCCCCGCCGAGCCGCTCGCGGTCGTCAGGCTCAGCAGGAGAATCGGCGCGAGAAGATTCGGTCCCCTTCTCATCATGTGGCACCTCGAGAGCAGCAGCCTTGATGGGCTCATTCCTTCTTCATAGACGGTGCGCGGCAAAGATGAAAGCGCGCCCGCCGAGAACCCACAGATTGGCGAGATTCCCTGGGAGCGCCGGCGCTCCCAGGATCTGATCCCTCAAGCTGTACTGACAAACCACCAGCAAGCGGGGCGCCCGCTCCTACCGGGTGCAGCGATATCCGACAGAACAGGCGTCGGAGGGCTCGGCGCACGGGTAGACGGTGCAGGTCGCGGAGCAGGGGCTCCCGCAGGTCCTCGCGGACACACCTCCCACCGCCGCCTGGATCGTACCTTCCTCCAGGGCACGGAGGGTCTCACGGTGGAGGGCCAGCTTCTTCACGCTCTTCTTCATGGATCTTTCCCCTTTCGGTCGATGAGGCGCGAGCTTATACCAGCAGCTTCGCACCTCGGCACCCCTTTTGGGGACTTGAATTCCCAACCTATTCGCCCTTGCACCTCTCCTCGTCGTCTTAGCTGGACGGAACCCTCAAGGCTGGACAGACTGTTCTACTTTCCGATGCGCCGCTCTGGTCCCGCGACCGGAGGTTCGTCAGTGATCTTGGCATCGCCAAGCCCACGCCCGTGGGCGCCACGCGTAGCAAAATATAATGACATGCTACAATTAATTTTTTGAAAGGAAGAAAAATGCGAAGACTCCTGATTCTGACCGGCCTCGTGGTAGTGCTGGCGCTGGCGTCCTCCATGGGAACTACGCCTCCCGCGCAGGCCACCACAATGTGCACGACGACCTGCAGTGGCTCTACCTTGAGCTGTACCCCGGTGAATTCCTGTACCAGCGTACCGGGAACTTCCATTACTTGTGATGGCGTCAAGACCACATGCACCGTGTCCAATGCGTGGTGCGCATGTGCGAATAGCTGCGCGGCATCCGCAGAGAGCTGCGTTGATAATTGCGAGTTGACGAATTGTCACTGCAACATCGGCTACAGCTACTGCATGAACGGCTGTGGCACAAGACCTCCTAACACTTCCTGCTGACCCGCACTGGGGCTGTCGCATGTCCACAGCCCCAGTCTTGGATGACCAGGCGGTCGCGCAGGCGGCGGCGAAGCGCAAGAACGCCTGACCCGCGTAGTACTCTCTCCCTGGAAAAAGGAGCGTCGGGGCGGACCCTGCCCCAGCGCTAAAATATTTGCGGGAGAGATCCTCAGCGGGAGACAGGATGAGCGGAAACACGGCCGAACAGTCGCGCGAGATGGTGGACGCGGTCTACCGCTCCGAATCGCGCCGCGTCCTCGCCACGCTGATCCGCCTGCTCGGCGACTTCGACCTCGCCGAGGAGGCGCTGCACGACGCCTTCGCGGCGGCGCTGGAGCAGTGGCCGCGGGACGGCGTGCCCGCCAATCCCGCGCGCGTGGCTGGTCTCGGCCGGCCGCTTCAAGGCGATCGACGCGCATCCGCCGCCGCGCCCGCTTCGACGCCTCGCTGGCGGAGCTCGCCGAGCGGCTCGACGCGCAGACGCCAGCGATGCCGCGGCGTGGGAGGACGAGGGCGTCGAGGACGACCGGCTGCGGCTGATCTTCACCTGCTGCCATCCGGCCCTGCCGCCGGACGCCCAGGTGGCGCTGACGCTGCGCGAGGTCTGCGGCCTCACCACCGAGGAGATCGCCCGCGCCTTCCTCACCGCTCCGCCCACCGCTCGCCCAGCGCATCGTGCGCGCCAAGGCGAAGATCCGCGACGCGCGCATCCCCTATCAGGTGCCGTCGCGGGCCGATCTGCCGGACCGGCTGGAGACCGTGCTGCAGGTGATCTACCTGGTGTTCAACGAGGGCTACTCCGCCTCGTCGGGCGAGTCGCTGACGCGGGCCGATCTCTCGGGCGAGGCGATCCGCCTGGGGCGGCTGCTGGTCGAGCTGCTGCCGGAGCCCGAGGCGATGGGCCTGCTGGCGCTGATGCTGCTGCACGAGTCGCGGCGCGCCGCGCGCACGTCCGCCGACGGGCGAGCTGGTCCTGCTCGACGACCAGGACCGCTCGCTCTGGAACCGGGAGCAGATCGCGGAGGGGACGGCGCTGGTGGAACGGGCGCTGGCGTCGCGCCGGTTCGGCCCGTACACGCTGCAGGCGGCGATCGCGGCGGTGCACGCCGAGGCCCCGACCGCCGGCGCCACCGACTGGGCGCAGATCGTCGGCCTCTACGACGTGCTGGCGCGGCTGGAGCCGTCGCCGGTGGTCGAGCTGAACCGCGCCGTGGCGGTGGCGATGCGCGACGGCCCGGCGGCGGGCCTGGCGCTGATCGACGCCATCCTGGCGCGCGGCGATCTGGCCGACTACCATCTGGCGCACTCCGCGCGGGCCGACCTCTGCCGGCGGCTGGGCAGGACGGCGGAAGCCCGGGCTGCCTATGAACGGGCCCTCGCCCTCACCCGGCAGGAGCCGGAGCGGCGGTTTCTCGAGCGGCGGCTGGACGATCTGGCGGACTGAAACGGCGATCGCGGACTTTTTTTCGCGGTTCGGCGGGGCCGCTGTCGATTTGGAGCCCCGCCGAACGACTACCTGATGTCGCGGCGATTCGCGGCGACCTGGACCCTTAAATACGAGCTACCCCAAGGAGCCCTTGATGAACACGAATACCTATCTCCTGTTCAACGGCCGGTGCGAAGCCGCGTTCAAGTTCTACGAGCAGTGCCTGGGCGGCAGGATCGTGATGATGCAAACCCACGGGGATTCGCCGATGGCGGAGCACGTGTCCCCGGAATGGGGCGACAAGATCATTCATGCCCGCCTGATTCTGGGCGACAATGTATTGATGGGCTCTGACACCCCACCGGATCACTATTCACAGCCCCAGGGCTTCTCCGTGGCCCTTCACGCCGCCGATACGGCGGAGGCGGAGCGCGCCTTCAACGCCCTGGCGGAAAACGGGACCGTGCAGATGCCGATCCAGGAGACCTTCTGGGCCCACCGTTTCGGCATGCTGGTCGATCAGTTCGGCATCCCATGGATGGTCAACCACGAGAAGGACCCGAATTCCTAGGAATCGTTTCTGGAAAGACAACTGGATAATCGATATGAACGATCGGAAACTCAGGAAGGAGCCAGCATGAGCGGGGTACGGGTACTGGTGGGCACACGCAAGGGCGCTTTCATTCTGACCTCGGACGGCAAGCGCGAGCAGTGGGACGTCAGCGGCCCCCACTTCGCGGGCTGGGAGATCTACCACGTCAAGGGCTCGCCCGTGAACCCGAACCGGCTGTATGCGTCGCAGTCCAGCGGCTGGTTCGGGCAGATGATCCAGCGCTCCGACGACGGCGGCAAGACGTGGGAGGCGGTGGGCAACAAGTTCGCGTACGACGGGTGTCCCCGGCACGCACCAGTGGTACGACGGCACGCAGCACCCCTGGGAGTTCGCGCGGGTCTGGCATCTCGAGCCGTCGCTGACCGATCCCGACACCGTCTACGCCGGGGTGGAGGATGCCGCCCTGTTCCGCTCGGCCGACGGCGGGCAGACGTGGCAGGAGCTCTCCGGGCTGCGCGAGCACGGCTCGGGGCCCCGGTGGCAGCCGGGCGCCGGCGGGATGTGCCTGCACACCATCGTGCTCGATCCCGAGCGATCCCGAGCGGATCTTCATCGCCATCTCGGCCGCGGGCGCGTTCCGGACCGACGACGGCGGCAAGACCTGGCAGCCGATCAACCGCGGCCTGAAGTCCGAGGGCATCCCCGACCCGGACGCCGAGGTCGGCCACTGCGTCCACCGCATCGCGATGCATCCGTCGCGTCCGGGCATGCTGTTCATGCAGAAGCACTGGGACGTCATGCGCAGCGACGACGCCGGCGATTCGTGGCGGGAGGTCAGCGGCAATCTGCCGACCGACTTCGGATTCCCGATCGACGTTCACGCCCACGAGCCGGAGACCATCTACGTGGTCCCGATCAAGAGCGACTCCGAGCACTACCCGCCCGAGGGGAAGCTGCGCGTCTACCGCAGCCGGACGCGGCGGCAACGAGTGGGAAGCGCTCACCAACGGGCTGCCGCAGAACGACTGCTACGTCAACGTGCTGCGCGACGCCATGGCCGTCGACTCGCTCGATTCGTGCGGCGTCTACTTCGGCACCACCGGCGGCCAGGTCTACGCGTCGGCCGATGCCGGCGACACCTGGGCTCCGATCGTCCGGGATCTTCCGGCCGTCCTCTCCGTCGAGGTCCAGACCCTGCCATGATCCGCGTCGTGCTCCCGCCCCATCTGCGGAACCTGGCGCGCGTCGGCGACGAGGTGGAGATCGAGGTCGACGGGCACGGTCACCCAGCGCTCGGTCCTCGACGCCGCTCGAGGCCACGCTATCCGGTGCTGCGCGGGACGATCCGCGATCACGTCTCGCGGCAGCGCCGGCCGTTCCTGAGGTTCTTCGCCTGCGAGCAGGATCTGTCCCACGAATCGCCCGACGACCCGCTGCCGGAAGCGGTCGCGGCGGGAAAAGAACCCTTTTTGATCGTCGGGGCCATGGCCGGCGGCTGATCTGGGAACCAACGGAGACAAGCCCATGAGATACATGCTGCTGATCTATGGCGACGAGCAGGCCCTGAACCAGACCGAGATGGAGCAGTGTTACCGGGAATCGGCGCAACTCGCGCACGAGATCCATGCGAACGGTCAATATCTCGCGACCGCTCCGCTGCACCCGACGTCGACGGCGACCAGCGTCCGGGTCCGCGAGGGCAGGCGGCTGGTGACCGACGGCCCGTTCGCGGAGACGCGCGAGCAGTTGGGCGGCTACTTCCTGATCGAGGCCGGCGATCTCGACGAGGCGATCGCCATCGCCGGACGGATTCCGATGGCGCGCCGGGGCACCGTCGAAATCCGCCCGGTCGTCGAGGTCGCGGGCCTGCCGGGAGAATAGAATTTCAGAAAGCTACTCGACCATCTCGATCAGGAAGCCGTGCGTCAGGGAGGCCGGGATCAGGAAACGGTCCCGGCCTTTATAGTTGAAAGTCTGCAGGTTCAGGCCGTTCTTGCGGTTGACGAGGGCGCGGGCGGTTTCGAGGTTGCCGGCCTTGAGGCTCACGCCCAGGATTCCTTCGCCGCGGCCGGCCGCGAAATCCGCCGCCACGCCCGGGCCTTCCGGCTGCAGAAGAGTGACGCTGCTGTTGTTGTGATAGAGCACCTTCGCGCTGCGCGCGCCCAGGTAGCCGATCCTCTTGTGTCTGGAGCGGACATCGAGGCCGAGCCCCTCGTAGAACTCGATGGCGGCGTCCAGGTCCGACACCACCAGCCAGAGGGTTTCGATCTTCTGCGCCGTGTTGGGATGCGGGCGGGGCGCCAGCACCGGAAAATCGGCGAACATCTGCCGCACCTGGGCATCGTCGTACTGCAGGAGGAAATTCGAGTTGTCAGGGGCGACTCGCGCGGTGAGGACGATCGAATTCCAGAGCGGCGTAAGCCCCACCATCTCGCCGGTCGATTCAATGGTGAGAGGGGGCGCCGGAATCGGGCCGGCGTTGGGGTATCCCGCGCCGGTCAGAAAATCGATCGTCTCGCCGGCGTCGGCGACGGCGGTGCCGTAAAACTTGGCGCCTTCGTGATCCGCCAGGAAATCCAGGAACTGCGCGGTGAAGTCGTTGCGTTCGGTGAACGTCGCGATCTCCAGGTACGAGCGGTCCCGGAACCAGATCAGGCGGTTCTTGGCCCCCAGGGGGGACAGCAAGGCGGGGGTCGCCGCGAAGCCGAGCTTCTGGGTGAAGACGTTCCCCGCGTCATCGAAATTCTCGGGGCGCACGAGCACGGCGACATGATCCGTGCCTCGGACATCACCCAGCCCCTGCGCCTGGGCGTGGCCGCCGAGCGCCAGCAGCCCGCCCAGCAGCGTCAACCCGATCCTCTTTGCGTTCATGCCTGTTCCCCCTGTTTTGAATGTGTGAAACCTCTCTCACATCTTCCCGTACAATGACCGCTCCCGTAAAGGAGATCCACCGTGAGAAAGCCGCTCCGCCAACACTTCTCCGCCTGCGTCCTCGCCGCCGCCGCCGTGGTCCCCGCCCTGGCCGCCGGTCCGCCGGCGCCTCCCGCGGTCGATGCGCAGGGCCGCGCCGCGATCATCGACGACATCGCGGCCGCGCTGAACGAGACCTACGTCTTCCCCGCGACCGCCAAAAAGATGGAGGAGCACATGCGGCGCCAGCTCAAGAGCGGCGCCTACGACCGCCTCGGAACGCTGGATGTCTTCACGGAGAAGCTGACCAGGGACCTGCGATCGGTCAGCCACGACCTGCACCTGGGAGTGTCGTGGGACCCCGACCAGCCCACCGCCGAAGGGACGGGAGGACCGACCCCCGAGGAGCGGCGGATGCGCTTCGCGGCCCAGTTGCGCCGTGACAACTACTGCTTCCGGAAAGTCGAGCATCTGGCCGGCAATGTCGGCTACCTCAAGCTCGACTGTTTCGCGCCGGCGGAATTCGGCGGTGACGCGGCGGTGGCGGCGATGGGTTTTCTGGCCGGCAGCGACGCGCTGATCTTCGATCTACGGGACAATGGCGGCGGCAGCCCGAGCATGATCCAGCTCCTCTCCAGCTACCTGGTGATGGACGAGCCGACCCATCTCAACAATTTCTATGTTCGCAAAGGAGATAAAACCGAGCAGTTCTGGACACAGGCGTGGGTGCCCGGAACGCGCATGCCCCAGGTGCCGGTCTTCGTTCTCACCAGCGGCCGCACCTTTTCGGCCGCCGAGGAGTTCACCTATAACTTGAAGAACCTGAAGCGCGCAACTCTGATCGGAGAGACCACCGGCGGCGGCGCCCATCCGGTCGACGGCTATCGGGTCAAGGGATATCCGGTGACCGTGAGACTCCCGTTTGGACGCGCGATCAATCCGATCAGCGGCACCAACTGGGAGGGGACCGGCGTCGAGCCGGACGTCAAGGTGCCGGCGGCGGAGGCGCTCGCGGTGGCGCAGGCGCGCGCCCTCGCCGCCGTGGCGGAGAAGGCCACCGACCCCGCGCAGAAGGCGGTGGTGGAATTCGTGCGCGGCGTGCTGGAGGACCGCCGCAAGCCCGCCAGCCTCTCCGCCGCCGAGTTGCAGGCCTTCGCCGGCACCTATGGTCCGCGCACGATCATCGCGGAAGACGGCGCGCTCTGGTATCAGCGGGGAAAAGGCCGCAGGCTGCGGCTCCTGGCGGTAGGCCAGGACCGTTTCCTGGTAGGCGATCTCGACGACTTCCGGATCCGCTTCGAGCGCGACGCAAGCGGGAGCGTCGTACGCCTGGTCGGTCTCTATCCCGACGGCACCGAGGAACCGAACTCGCGCGGCGACGAGTAGCTCGTAATGAAGGGGTTTATCGACCGGGGTGATCTCTTGCTGTTGACATGGCTCCGGCCCTGGCCTAAACTCGATCCTCCTTCGAGCGACTTGTCTCGCTCCAATCCGTTCACTCAGAACCACCCCTCGCGGCTTGAGCTTCTCGTCATGAAAAATGTGCGCGCTTTCGTAGCCTCCGTAACATCCCGGCAGGAAGGTCAAACTGAAGAGCAGGAATGGCCCGTGTACGCCTGGACGCATGAGATGGCCACTCGCATGGCCTTCGCCTATGTCATCCAGGTGCTCAAGATCCAGGGGGATTTTGAGCTGCGCGTCGTCGGTTCTTAGCGATCCTTCCTCCGCACCCGCGCGGCGGTCACCGCTGGAACGCGTAGGAAATCTTTATGAACAGCAGGCGATCGGCTCGCTGCAGGTCGCCGAGGCGGTTCTGCAGCCGGTCGTCGGCATACCCCACGAAGAGCACCGTCTGCCAGTTGATCTGGTAGGCGAAGAGGGCCGAGCCCGCGAACGAGCCGCTGCTGGCGCGCACGGGTGAGGTGTAGAGCCGCGGATCGCGGTCGACGTCGAGGTATTCGCCGATCACCCGCAGGAAGGCGCGGGCGGTGAAGTTGTAGGTGACCTTCACGCGCTCGATCTGGGCGGTGAACAGGCGCCCTTCCAGGCCGCCGCCGGCGTTGACGTCGAGCCACTGACGGTCGGCGTTGAAGTCGAGCGCCAGGTGATCGGTGGGCTTGACGGTGCCGAAGAGGGCGAAGTCCCCACCCTGGCCGACCCGGCCATTGGCGAAATCGATCGCATCCCCCAGCACGCCGCTGAAGCCGACGCGGGAGAAGCGGCGGCCCGGATCGAACTGAAAATAGTAGTAGGCGTTGCTGCGCTCGAGGACCTGGTTGCCGACCCGCAGCTTCTCGCGCACCGCCAGCTCGACGCCGGTCGACATGTTGCGCTGCCCCTGGATCTGGATGCCCGGGCTGTTCTGCTGCCGGATCAGCTCGCCGTCCGGGCTCTCGACGTAGCGCACGATGGCATAGGGCGCCACGCGCCGGAACAGGCCTTTCTGCGGATAGAAGTTGCGGTAGAGGGCGTAGCGGCCGGAGCGGAAGCCGACCTGCGGCACGAACCCCTCGTCGGCCCGGAAGTCCTCACCGAAGTCCTGCACGGTGGCCCGCCAGGTCCAATCCCGGCCGGTGTGAAGGTACTCCAGGTAGGCGGCGTGGGAGGTGAGCTGGCGGCCGTCCCAGGTGGGATAGAGGTCGAGGCGATTGGGCGTCTCCGTGTCGCTCACCAGAAACTGACCCGTCATCTGATCCGTCGCGCTCCGCCGCCAGAGGAAGTCGGGGCCAGCCACCCGGTTGTAGCCGCCGCCGTCCTCGTTCTCGCGGGCGGTGACCAGCAGGCCGGCGTAGGAAGCGCCGAAATCCCGCCGCAGGCTGCCGACCAGCACCCTGGAGGCGAACTCCTGGGGCGCGAAGTCGTTGCCGGTAGCGCCCGGAATGATGAAGCTGCCGCCCCCCTCGTCCTCGGTGAGCAGCAGGGTGTAGGTGGTACGGCCCAGCTTGCCGGTGTCCCGGAGACCCCACCGCGGATCGGTGATCGTGCGGGTGTAGACCGCCGGGATCGGGGTATCGAAGAGGTCCAGCCCCTCCAGGAAGAAAGGCCGCTTCTCCGGAAAAAAGACCGCGAACTGGTTGTTGACCGCGATCTGGCCGACGTCGGACTCCACCTGCGAGAAATCGGGGTTGATGGTGAGGTCGAGGGCGTTGCTCGCGCTCAGCTGCCATTTGACGTCGAGGCCGGCGTCGAACTCGGGGTTATGATCCTCGAGCGATGAGCCGAGACCGTCCCGAGGCTCGCCCAGGCGCTGGCCGGTGACGTAGGGCGCCGCCACGAAGTGGCCGCCGCCGGGCAGTCCGGTCAGGCCGGTGAGCTCGCGCGACTGGCAGATCCAGCAGTTGCTGCCGCGGGCGATCGGGCTGCTGTGGAAGGCGTAGCGCTGATCGCGCGGGTAGTTGCGCCAGACCAGGATGCCCCAGTGGTTCTCCGCCTGCTTGGGATAGCGCAGCGAGGAGAGGGGGACCCGCATCTCGGCCGTCCAGCCGTCGGCGGTGATCTGCGCCGCGGTGTCGTAGAAAAAATCGGGGGAAAAATCCTCGTTGCTGCTGCTGTCGTTGTAGACCGCATCGGCTTGGTTGCCGCGGGGGTTGACGCGCAGCTCGACCGCCGTGCGGCGGTCGTTCCGGGTGTCGAGGAAGACGGCGACGTTGTCGTCGGTGCCGACGATCTTGTCGCGCTCGACGAAGGGCGCGCGGATCTTCCCGGGCTCGGGATCGAAGGCGTGGATGCCGATGTAGAAGTCGTGCTCGTCGTAGGTCAGGTAGACCACCGTCTTCGCCCGCGGCTCGGTGTTGTCGGCCGGATAGGTCTCGAAGAAGGTGTCGAGGACGGCCGCCTGCCGCCAGGCGGCGTCGTCGAGCCTGCCGTCGACGGCGATTCTGGCGGTCGCCCGCGGCACCGGCAGCGGCGGACCGACGGACGGCGCCGCGGCGGCGGCCAGGGGGGCGGTCGAGAGCAGGGCGAGGGTAACGGTGCGGATCAGGGTACGCATCGCCTCCTTATACGAGGCGCGGCCGAAAAGTTTCCTTTCGGGCCGAATTGATACGCTTGAATAACTAAAAATTATGAAAAAAGGGACGGCAGGGACATCAGGGACCCAAAAACATCGGACGGGGGTTCTTTCGTCCTTGGTGCCCCTGCTGTCCCTTATGTCCCTTACCGAGCTTTTCTACCCGTGGTGATGGTGAACGCGATGGTGGTGCCGGTGCCGGACATGATGGCGGTGGCGCCGATGCGTGGTCCTGGACCGGACCCGAGTCTCCGTTCCGAGCCTCGGCACAGGCGGAGCCGGGAGATGGATCCCCGGGGGGACGGCGGAGCCGGCAGACCCGGAGGAGCCGGCAGTTGCGGGCTCATGCCGCTCACAGGAGCCACGCAGGAGCAGAGCAGCGCGGCGAGAACATAGGCTTTGGTTCGCATGGGGTAACCTCCTTCACCGGGTCTACTGCAAGACCAAAGCCTGAAACCTACCGCCGAAACTCCCGAACCTCGCCGTCCGCCAGCTCGAAGATCACGCTGTGCTCGCCGGCCGAGCGGACCTTGCCGGCGCCGAAGATCGGCAGGTTCATCGTGTCTCCCGGCTTCAGGGTCGCCGGATCGACCATGATCGAGGCCAGGGGGAGCACCTCGACGGCGCGGTGGGGCGCCCGGATCGGCACCTCGGCCGGCGGCGGGGTGGCCAGCTCGCGGATCGGTTTCGAGCAGTTGTCGCAGTGGCCGCAGTGCTCCCAGTCGAACTCCTCGCCGAAATACTCGAGGATCGCCTTCCAGCGGCAGAGCGCCGTCTGGGCGTAGAGGACCATGCGCCGCAACCGGTCGCGGTCCCCCTCGGAGCGCTTCTCGTAGCGGTCCGCCATCGTGTCCAGCGCCTCGGCGCCGAGGTCGCCCAGCAGCAGGCGGTACTCCCCGGGCGAGGTCTCCTCGACCATCTCCAGGTCCTTCATGGTCGCCAGGACGACCTTCACCTTGGCCTGGGCGACTCCGGCGGCCCGCTTCTGGACCTCGCCGCGCCGCCACGCTGTGCCGGTCCGCCTTGAGCTTCGAGAGCGCCTGATAGACGGCGAGGAAATGCTCCCGCTTCGGGTAGCGGCCGTTGAGGAAGAAGATCTGGGTGTTCCTGTCCTCCGCCTGGTAGAGGAGGACGCAGCGGGCGGGCTCGCCGTCGCGGCCGGCGCGGCCGGCTTCCTGGTAGTAGGACTCCAGCGAGCCGGGCAGGTTGTAGTGGATGACGAAGCGGATGTCCGGCTTGTCGATCCCCATGCCGAAGGCGTTGGTGGCGACGATCACCCGCAGCTCCCCGGCCATGAAGCGGTCCTGGGTGCGCTTGCGCTCGCGCGCTCCCAGCCGGCCGTGGTAGCGGGCCGCCGAGAAGCCGAGGCTCTCGAGGTGACTCCGTGACCTCCTCGCAGTCCTTGATCGTGGAGACGTAGACGATGCCGGCCCCGTCCGTCTCGGCGAGCAGCCGGGCGAGCGCCTCCTGCTTCGTCTCCTCGCCTGGGAGTGGGGATCACCTCGAAGCGGAGGTTCTCGCGGTAGACGCCGATGTCGATGACCTCCATCTCCTCGCGGCCGAGCTGGCGGCGGATGTCCTCGACCACGTCGGGGGTGGCGGTGGCGGTCAGGGCCAGGACGCGGGGATTGCCGAGCGCCTCGATCGCCGCGCGCAGGTGCAGGTAGGCGGGGCGGAAGTCGTGCCCCCACTGCGAGATGCAGTGCGCCTCGTCGATCACGAAGACGTCGATCAGGTTGGTCTTCAGCGTCGCCAGGAACTCCGGCTGCGCCAGCCGCTCGGGGGTGACGAAGACGAACTCCCGCTGCTCCTTCTCGATCTCCTCCAGCATCTCGCTCTCCTCGCCGGCGCGTGAGGGTGCTGTTGACCTGGGCGGCGTCGATGCCGATCTCCCGCAGCTTGTCGACCTGGTCCTTCATCAGCGAGATCAGCGGCGAGACGATGACCGTGGTGCCCGGCAACTCCGCGCCGGGGAGCTGGTAGCAGAGCGACTTGCCGGCCCCGGTGGGCATGATCGCCAGCGTGTCCCGGCCCGCGAGGATGGAGCGGATGACCTCTTCCTGCCCTTCGCGAAGAGCCCGGAAGCCAAAGGTATGGCGGAGAGTGCGCCGGAGGGTCGAAAGCTGAACCGTCTCTGTCATGGAGTTCCTTCCAAGAGTTCTGCCAAGGGTAACGCCCCAAGGATGGCAGCAATCACCGTGCCGCGATAGCCGCCCCCCGGTCGCGCCTCAACAAACCACCTCCTGCTTGCGTATAAAGACCGAAAACACCCCGCGGACCCGTTGACGCCGGGGCGGGGCCAGCGTTACACTAGTTCTACAAAAAGCCAAAGGGGTATCGGTAGGACTTGCACTGACCCCCTGCGAAGGTCCCGGCAGGGGGGGCAGGCAGTTCGAAGGACATTTTTTCTTTTTTACGAGGTAGGACGATGGTGATGTTTGTCAGCACACTCGTGGTGGGTGCCGTAGCAGGTTTCGCGATGGAACAGCAGTGGGGCATGAACCTGGTCCGCTGGGGCCGGATGCAGCGAATGCGCGCCCGCGTGGCACGCCGCCAGGGCACCAGCCCCTGGCGCGCCTGGTTCGAAGAGCAGGAGTAGGGGGGGCCTGCGACCTCATCCTGAGCCGGGAACCCGTCCTTCGCCCTGTAAGGGCGAAATTTGAATAGCCTGGGGTTTCAACCCCAGGTAGGGAGCCCCAAAAAATCCAAACCCTGTAGGGGTGGCCGATTCCAACCTGATAGGCCACCCCTTCGGGGTTTGGGGTTGTTGGGCCGGCCCACCTGGGGTTGAAACCCCAGGCTATTCAAATTTCGCCCTTACAGGGCGAGGGAACAAGCTCCCCCCCTACCCCACCACCACCCGCACCCGGTGCCAGGCGTTGTTCGCGTACCCCTTGAAGTTCCAGACCTGCGCGGGATCGCTGGGCTGAGTCTGCGCGGCGCTGTCGAAGGCGCGGCAGCAGATCTCGTGCGAACCCGGGGCGAGGTCGAGCGGCGCCTCCCAGAAACGCCAGGTCCAGCCGGCCCCGGCGCCAAGATCCGCGGTCTTCCAGCTCCGGCCGCCATCCCCCGAGACGTCCACCCGGGCCACCTCCCGATCCCCTCCCGCCACCGCCCAGCCCCGCACCGTCACCCGTCCCGCCGGCAGCGTCCCCCCGTCGAGAGGCGAGCAGATCACCGAGTTGACGGGGGACTCGCCGAGCATCAGCCCGGTTTCCCAGTCGACGTTCTCCGGTCCGGTCGAGGGTGGAAAGAGCCGGTACGCCTTGGCCTGGAAGTAGTTGTCGGACGGCCGCTCCTGCAGGGTGATCCGCGAGAGCCACTTGACGCTGCGGGCGCCGATGTAGCCTGGCACCACCACTCGCAGCGGCGCGCCGTGGGTCGCCGGCAGCGGCTCGCCGTTCATCGTGTCGGCCAGCAGCACCTCGGGGTGCAGGGCCTTCGCGAGGGGGATCGAGCCGCCGAAGTGGAAACGGTGGCCGTGCCGCTCGGTGTCGTCGAGGCCGAGGAACGCGGCGTGGAGCGCCCCGGACCGTGGACCGGCCGCGGCCAGCACTTCGCGCAGCGGGACCCCGGACCACTCGGCGTTGCTGATCGCCTCCGTCCCCCAGGGGAGCTCGTTGGGGATCGGGGAGACCGCCATCATCTCGAGCCGGCGATTGCCCGCGCACTGGAGGGTCGCGGCGACCGTGAGCCGGGGGAGGCGCTGGAGATCGGAGAGAGAGAGCGAGAGCGGCCGCTCCACCATCCCGTCCACCGTCAGCCGCCAGGCCGCCGGATCCACCGCCGGGACGTCGCCGTGGTTGCGGACGAAGAAGAGCTCGTTGGGAGTGGCGAAAGAGTCGAGGAGAACGTCGGGCGCCGGCCCGGCATTCAGAGGACTCTCCTGCCGGATCAGCAGACGCGGGTGCCTTTCTGACAGAGCCATGACAGAAAGGCTACTCGTCGTACTCGAGCTGGCGGGTCGATCGCCGGTAGGTGCCGGCGTCCGTGTCCGCCAGGGGCTGGAAGATGTCGCAGTGGGTCATCTCGCCGCCGTAGACGTGCAGGGTGAGCGAGGCCTGGTCGGGCCGGGCGTTCGCCAGCACGTGGTGCTCGAAAGGTGGAATCAGCGCTCCGGCGGTGCCGGCCGTGGCCTTCACCGCGCCCCGCTCGGCGAACTGGCAGAGCCCGTCTTCCCCCTCCTCCATCAGCTCGTAGCGGATCACTTCCATCTCCCCCTCGAGCACCCCCTCGACGCACCAGATGCCCGCGTGGTCGTGGAGCGCGGTGCGCTGCCCCGGCCCCCAGGTCATCACCAGCGCCGTGAAGCCGAGCTCCGGATCGCTGTAGAGGAGGCGGCGGGCGTAGGAGTCCGGCTTCACCTTCCGGAAGCGCTCTGGCAGGATCAGCCCCTCGGACGGAATGAAGGACTCCAGATCGTTCTTGATCCGCTCCCCGATGGCGTTCACGTCCTTCAGACGCACCGCCTCGCAGAGCCGGTCGATCAGGGGATTCACGATGGCGGGCGTTTTCACCGAGGACGTCATCCGGGCCTCCTAGTCCTGCTCCAGGTAAGTGTATCCCGACAGCCCTTCCTCGTAGCGGCGCAGCAGCAGCCGCGACTCCTCGAGCGTGATGCGCCTGGCGCGCAGGGCGAGCTCGGCCGCCCGCCGCACCCGGGCGACCAGGTCTTCCCGGTTGTAGCGCACGTAGCGGAGGACGTCGCTCACCGTGTCGCCGTTCACCACCCCTTCGATCTTGTAGTCCTCGTCCTTGTCGAGCGAGACGTGGACGGTGTTGGTGTCCCCGAAGAGGTTGTGGAGATCGCCCAGGATCTCCTGATAGGCCCCGACCAGGAAGATCCCCAGGTAGTAGGGCTGGCCGGAGTGGAAGTCGTGCAGCTCCAGCACGTCCTTGACGTCCCGGCGGTCGATGAAGTGGTCGATCTTGCCGTCCGAGTCGCAGGTGATGTCGGCCAGCACGCCCCGGCTCGCCGGCTCCTCGTTCAGGCGGTGGATCGGCACCACCGGGAAGAGCTGGTCGATCGCCCAGGAGTCGGGCACCGACTGGAAGACCGAGAAATTGCAGAAGTAGGTGTCCGCGAGCTGCCGCTCCAGCCCCTCGAGATCCTCCGGCACCTGCGGCATCGTGCGCATGATCCGCAGGATCTTCTGGCAGGTCGCCCAGAACAGGTCCTCGGCGAGGCCCCGGTTCTCCAGCGACAGGTGGCCGAGGTTGAACAGGCTCAGGCACTCGTCGCGAGAGGAGATGGCGTCGTGGTAGGACTCCAGCACGTTCTTCCGCGACACCTCCTTATAGGTCTCGAAGAGGTTGCGCAGCGAGGGCTCGGCGTCCGCCGGCGCCTTGCGCGGCAGCTTGCCGACCTCGAACTCGGAGACCCCCAGCACGTCCATCACCAGCACCGCGTGATGGGCCACCGTGGCGCGGCCGGACTCCGAGACGATCGTCGGATGCGGCACGCCCCGCGCGTCGCACACCTCCATGAGGCCGAAGACGATGTCGTTGGCGTACTCCTGGAGCGTGTAGTTGAGCGACGAGGTGAAGTTCGTCTGCGAGCCGTCGTAGTCGACGCCGAGGCCGCCGCCGACGTCGAGGTAGCGCAGCGGCGCGCCCATCGCGACCAGGTTGACGTAGACCTGCGCCGCCTCGCGCAGGCCGTCCTTGACCGAGCGGATCGAGGAGATCTGGCTGCCGAGGTGGAAGTGGAGCAGCTCGAAGGTGTCGAGCAGGTCGTTCTCGCGCAGGAAGGTGACCGCCCCCAGCAGGTCGCGCCCCGAGAGGCCGAACTTCGAGCGGTCGCCGCCCGAGGCCTCCCAGTGCCCGGCCCCCTTGGCGGACAGCCGCGAGCGGATGCCGATCCGCGGCCGCACCCCCATCTTCTGCGAGATCTGATGGATCAGCGGCAGCTCCGAGGGCTTCTCGACCACCATGACCACGTGACGGCCGAGCTTCGAGGCGAGGAGAGCCGTCTCGATGTACTCCTCGTCCTTGTAGCCGTTGCAGATGATGAGCGCCTCCTCGTCCTCCAGCATCGCCATCACGGCGAGCAGCTCCGGCTTCGAGCCCGCCTCGAGGCCGAAGTGATAGGGGCGGCCGTACTCGACCAGCCGCTCGACCAGATAGCGGTCCTGGTTGACCTTGATCGGATAGACGCCGCGGTAGCTGCCGTTGTAGCCATACTCCGTGATCGCCCGCGCGAACGCCTCGTTGAGCTCGACGACCCGCGCCTTGATGATCTCCGAGAAGCGGATGAGCAGCGGCAGGCTGATCCCGCGCTCGCGCACCTCGTCCACCAGCTCCTTGAGATCGATGGCCGGCGTCTTGGCCCCGCCGGGGTGAACGACCATGCTGCCGGCGTCGTTGACGGAAAAGTAATTGTTCCCCCAACCCCGGATGTTGTAGAGGTCGAGGGAATCGGCCGGGGACCAGCGGCGGGAAAGCGGCGAAGCGGTAGCCATCTCGGTACGAGACCTCTCGAAGGACGAAAACGTTGTCTCCAACAGGAACGCCAAGCGGCACGCCCGGCCGCAGGGGACTCTAACATGATTCGGCGGGAGGGACTTCCCGGGGGGACGGGAGAGGAACCCTGCTCCAGAGGGCACAAATAGGCATGAGCCCCCCTGTGATACCGTTTTCCCTTCCATGCCCCGTCTTCTCGGGGCTCATCCGGAGCCACGCGCCATGACCGAGATCCAGGGACCCGTCCGGGTCCGTTTCGCCCCTTCGCCCACCGGGTTCCTGCACGTGGGCGGCGCCCGCACCGCCATCTACAACGACCTGCTGCGGCAGAGCGTGGGCGGCGCCTTCATCCTGCGCATCGAGGATACCGACAAGGAGCGGTCCGACGAGGCGATGACCCGTCAGATCCAGTCGGCCCTCGCCTGGATCGGTGTCGTCTGGGACGAGGGGCCGTTCCTGCAGAGCGAGCGGCTCCCCCGCCATCATGAGCGCGCCGAGGAGCTGCTGGCGGCGGGCAAGGCCTACCGCTGCTTCTGCACCCCCGAGGAGCTGGACGCCCAGCGCGCCGAGGCCGAGAAGCGGGGCGTCTCCTTCCGCTACCCGCGCACCTGCCTCCGCCTCTCCCCGCAGGAGATCGAGGAGCGCCTCGCCGCGGGCAAAACGTTCGCCGTCCGCTTCAAGATGCCGGACGAGCACATCACCTTCACCGATATCGTGCGCGGCGACATGGACTTCTCGCCGGACGCGCTCGACGACTTCATCCTGCTGCGCTCCGACGGCAACCCGACCTACCACATGTCCGTGGTCTGCGACGACATCGACATGAGGGTCACCCACGTCATCCGCGGCGAAGACCACCTGTCGAACACGCCCAAGCACGTGCCGCTGTTCCGGGCGCTGGGCGGCGAGGTGCCGACCTTCGGCCACCTGCCGCTGATCCTGGGGCAGGACAAGAAGCGCCTCTCCAAGCGCTTCGGCGCCACCTCCGTCGAGGAGTTCCGCAACGAGGGGGTCCTCCCGCAGGCGCTCTACAACTTCCTGGCGCTGCTCGGCTGGAACCCGGGCGACGACCGGGAGATCCTCTCGCGCGACGAGATGATCCGCCTCTTCACCGTCGACCGCCTGAACGACTCGCCGGCCGTCTTCGACCGCGAGAAGCTGCTCTGGATGAACTCGCAGTACCTCTCGCTCTTCGACTTCGAGGCCCTGCGCCCGCACCTCGAGCCGTTCCTGGAGCAGGCGGGCCTGAAGGACGCCGATCCCGGCCGGCTGGCCTCGGCGGTGAACCTCCACCGCACCCGCGCCCGCACGCTCCGCGAGGTGGCCGAGCTGGTGACCCCCTACTTCCGCGAGGTCGCCTACGACGCCGAGGCCAGCGCCAAGTTCCTGAAGGACCCGGACCTGACCGGACACCTGGAGGCCCTGCGGGATCGCTACGCCCAGCTCCCGGACTTCAACAAGGAGTCGACCGAGGCCGCCCTGCGGGCGCTGGCCGAGGAGCGGGGCTTGAAAGCGGGAGCCCTGATCCACCCCACCCGCATGGCCCTTTCGGGAGCCGCCGGGGGTCCGCCGCTCTTCGACCTCATCGAGGCCATGGGGCGCGAGGCGTCCGCGAACCACTTCAACCGCTTCCTCGCCTTCCTGAAGGCGGGGAATACGGCCCAACCGGCCCAGGGTTGACCATCCCGGGCCGGTTCGGGTAACCTTCCGTCCCTGTCCTGCTGGGAGGTCGTTCAACGGTAGGACATGCGGCTCTGACCCGCAGAATCGGGGTTCGAATCCCTGCCTCCCAGCCAATTCAAGAAGACTTCAAGGCCGCGCGAGCGGCCTTTGGTGTTTCTGGGCCGTACGCCTGCTGCTAAACTGATCCTCGATGAGCAGCGCAATCCTTCAGAAATACCGCGCGGAGATCCTCGACCTAGCGACGCGCCATGGCGCCGGGAACGTGCGCGTCTTCGGCTCCCTGTCCCGAGATGAAGGCAACGAAAGCAGCGATCTGGACCTGCTCGTGACCCTCGAAAAAGGGCGCTCGCTCCTGGACCTCGTGGGGCTCAAGCAGGATCTGGAGGACCTCATACACCGCCCGGTGGATGTGGTTACAGAAAGAGCCTTGTCCCCATATATTCGAGAGCATGTCCTCTCCGAAGCCATTCCCCTGTGAGCCGAGACAAAACCTACCTGCAGCACATGCTCGACGCTATCGAGAAGATCGAGGGCTATGCCGCCGTGGGCTATGACGAGTTCATGGCCAAGTCCCACTGGCACGATGCGGCGATCCGCCAACTCGAAATCATCGGCGAAGCGGTCAAGCGACTCTCTCCGGAGGTTGCCCAACACCGGCCCAACATTCCTTGGCGCCGCATTGCAGGAATGCGGGATGTTCTCATCCACAATTACATGGGCGTAGACCTGGAAGCTGTCTGGGAGGTTACTCAGCACGATCTGCCTCAACTTAGGCAGGCGGTTGAAGAACTTCTGGGTAAGTAATAGAAGCCTCAGTGGTGGTCACAGCCGACATACTTGACAGCGAAGAGGGTGGCACCTGTTGGAGCGGGTAACAGCCTCTCTCGCTTTTGCTCTTCTTGTTCATAGGTTCTCCGCCAAAGCCTCCATAAATTCCCCGGTGTGGTTCCAAATCGAATTGGCCTCCCTGGAGTCGTATGACTTTCGTGCGTGGGCTACGTGATTCCGCCATGCGTCCTTGAAGTAGCGGAACTGACTCGCGGCCTCGGAACAGAATTGCACCTTCTCGGTTTTGGGCGCGCCTTGTGGCAGCGCCTCTAACTGCCGGATGGCCTTTTCAATGCGGTCTATGACATTCTTCCATTGTTCCGTGTCCCTCATGG
The DNA here is from genome assembly GCA_963792575.1 of uncultured Acidobacteriota bacterium. Taxonomy (GTDB): domain Bacteria; phylum Acidobacteriota; class Thermoanaerobaculia; order Multivoradales; family UBA5704; genus DATARR01. The sequence goes on along the minus strand of CAWBWZ010000010.1, from coordinate 545,602 downwards.
GAACACCCAAGTAATCGCCGAGCGCTCGCAATCCGTGTTCGAGGACGCGCATGGAGTGAAAGACGCAAGCCGTACCCTCATCAAGAGCTAGGCAACGCCCCGAAGCCGCAATATCCTTGGCCCCCTCCGGGAATTTCGCGTGAACGCCATCCCCAAACGGACGTGCTCCCTCGACCATCAAATCGGCTTGATGAGCCGGAATAACGTAAAATCGCCCGAGCGTCAGCTCTCCCATCAAGTGGGCATGAAGCTCCACGATTCTGGTAAGCGTGGCGGTTATTGCATTCGGATTGGCTAAACTCAAGTTGCGTTCAATTCGTTCTGCCTGCGCAATCCAATCTCGTGACACTGACAGGGGTAGCGCCTGCTTGATGACTGCCCTCAGCAGAATTCTCAATTCTTGTTCTGCTGCTTCCAATGGAGAGAGGGGCTTCCCGGCTGGTGCGGGTAGCTGCTTGGCGGTCGCGTTAAACCGCGACCGCCGCCAGCGCGCCGAGAGAGGAAGGCCCGCCATCGCCAGTCGTTCAAAGATTCCAGCCGGCTCTATCAATTGCCGGATCTGCTCGGAGGTGTGCCGCAGTCCGAGCAGGGAATTAAACAAGTTGTTGAAATTAAGGTTATTCATATCCAGAAGGCTTAAGAGCCTGTGGCGCTCCAGAGCCAGCGGGGCGGGATTGCCCCAGAGGAGGAGCCGCAGCACGAGTCTCCCCCTCCGGGGCCGGGTGAGTCAAGTATATTAATATTGTCGCCCTACGAAGGGATGAAGAGTTTCTCGCTGGCTCTGTCCTATCCGACGGCCGCCGAGGCGCAACGGGTGTTCGACGTCCTGACCGAGAGGACAGCAATGTGAACATGCCGCTGCAGAAGATGTTCTGGGCCGAAGCCTTCGGCGTGCTGGTCGAGCTCGGCAGCAGCTCGCAGGAGAGTTTGAGATCCCGCGATCTCATTGTGGAGAAGGCGACGCGCCCCCCTCAGGACGAAGTGCAAGGCACTTCGCCGCCGGTGTTTCTGGATATGTTGGCGCCAGCTCTCGCCTGGAGCTAAAATCGATACTCGGAGGCTTGAAGATATGAAGCTGACCGTGCATCTACCGAACGACTTGGAAAAGCGCTTTCAGCACGAAGCCGAGCGGCAAGGGATACCTGCGGATACTCTGGCCCTCCAACTGCTGAATCAGCGTCTCCCTGCGAACGAGACCCCAGGAAAACTGACTGCACTGCTCCAGTCGTGGATTGAGGAGAATGATGCTCAGGAACAAAGGGAGACCGGCGAGTATGTGGTCCAGACCTTGGACGAAGATCGGCTCTCCGAGCGCAGGCTTTTTCCTTTGGAGCTCAAGGGTAAAACTTGGTGATCCGAACAGTGTGCTGCACGCAGAGCAGTACAATACCCACCAGCGACGCTAACGGAGGGCACCCTCTGCAAGGCGTAAGGCGAAGCGGCTGGGGCTTACGTCTTAACACCTCTTCCGGAGAAGACCGCAGGCGAAATTAGTTCGTCTCCTCCCCAAAGGCAACCGGGCGAATCCAGTACCTGCGGTAGTAGTCCCTGATCCGCCGGAAGATATCGCTTGCCTGGCCTTGTGCGATCGCTTTCTCAAAAACGACCCAGGCGGCAAGAGCGTACCGGTGCAGACGCCATGCCTTCATGATCGGATACGAGTCCTTGATGAGCGCCACGGCCCGCGCGGCCTGCCCCTCTGCGATCAGGACCTCAGCGAGGTCAATTGAGACCAGGACAAGCTCGTGATTGAGGTTCCGGGCGCGGAATTCGTCCCAGAGATGCCCGAAGATGCTCTCGGCTTCGGCAAGGTCCCCGATGCTGGCTGCGATTCGCCCCTCCAGCCAGTGGAGGCGAAGCTGGGTCCATTTGTCCGGGAACTGCTGGTAGACGCGACGGGCGCGGTCGAGAATGACCAGGGCTTCCTCAGGCTTACCGCTGTCGTTCAAGAACCAGGCAAGGTCGTGCTGAGCGCACAATTCCAGCCGCGGCTCCTTGGCTACATCGATCAGGGGAAGAGCCTGCCGGACGCGGGCGATACCGCGCTCGGGATAGATCTGACCGATACAGTCACCCATCTTGAGGAGGGTACGACCTTCGAGGTGAGAGTCGCGCAGTTGCCGGTAAATCTCCAAGGCCTCCTCAAGTGAAGCCTCTGCGATCTCAAACTCTCCCATGTCCTGCATGTAGCCACTCTCCAAGCCGATGACGTGGGCGCGGTCCAAAAGATCGTTCGTCCCTTCTTCCTCGAGGATGCGCCATGCTTCGTTGAAGGCGCGGCGGGCTCCCTCGAAGTCGGAGGCGAGCCGGCGGGCATTCCCGAGCGAGGCCCAGGCGGCGGCGCGCAGATCGGCCACCCGTTTTTCACCCATGCGTGCCGGATCGAGGCGCTCGGCAACCACGATCGCGAGGCGCACGACATCGACGGCCTCGGACGGATCGGTGCGGATATACCAGCGACTCGCCTCGAGGAGGCGCTGGTAGAAGCCGTAGGTGTGAAAGCGCTGATCCGCTTCGACCAGAGCAAAGCGCTCCTGGGGGTTTGCAGGCTCAAGAGCGGCCCACTGCCCCCAGCCGCGGAGCTTCTCAACAGCCAGGCGCTCTTCCTCCTGGGTCGCAAAGGCGAGAGCTTGGGCGAAGACCTCCTCGTAGGCTTCTTCCCAGGTGGTGGTCTTTGAGTAGAGGCCGAGCTCTGCCGTCATACGCGAAGAGAGCGCCAAACACTCGGGGCACCGAGAGAGGAGATGCCGCAGCACCTGCTGCGCTTCTTCCCTGGATACCTCCGCCCGCAAGAACCTCCCGAGAAGCTCCTCCCCAATGTGTCCCCCGGCCATGGTCCCCTCCCTGTCGGAATTCGATAATGCGCTTCGCCTATGGTACCGCAAGAGCTGACGGAAAGAGCCTCTCGGCGACAAAAAAACCGCCGGCCCATGCCGGCGGACATGAGAAGGCGGCATCTCCTCTGCTACTGTTACTTCCGACCGTCGGGGTCCATGGTCCCGCTCGAATCACTCGCAGTAATGGCTGGCGGAGTGGCAAGCTGTGGCTTGCCGTCCGGATCCATCGTTCCCGAGCTCTTCACAATGCCCGGGAGAAGCCTGCCGAGAGCCTGAGTGAACGACGCGAAGACCTCCTGTCCGGGCCTCGCCTGCTTTGCCTGTCGGGGCATTGCAAAGACGGCCGGAGCGAGGAAGAGGAGAAGTACAAGGACGGCGGAGATTCGAGACCAGACTGTACGGGTCATAGGGCATCCTCCGGTAAAGCGGCACTCGCTCCTCTCCTGTTATGGGAGGGAGGAGCCGCTTAACCGTACAGTGTGGCCGATTATGGCGAGCCGGACGAAAGCGAGCGCCAAAGCGCAGTTCGGCTGCCTTAGCGCTTTTTCCCATAACCTTAGGAAAGTGGGCCCATGAAAATTACCCTCGAGATTCGGGACGACCTCTTGAAGAGAACCAAGGCCATTGCGGCAACTCGTGGGGAAAGCCTCAGGGATTTTGTCGCGAACGCGCTCCAAGCTCATCTGGAGCGAGAGCCCTCCGGAGCCTCAACGCGGGGCTGGCAAAGCGTCTTTGGTCAGGCACGGCCAGAAGAGGTGGAACCGGTCGACGCGGTGATTTCCGAGGCTTTCGAACAAGTTAATCCGGACAAGTGGCGGTGATTCTCAAGGCCAGCAAACACTGTCGCAGGGTCGGGATAGACTCAACCCGATCATCGTCACCCCGTTCAACAGCCCTGGACCGAGGGAGGAATCCATGCTCGCGACTATCGCCATCATCGTCGTCGTTCTGCTCGCCGCTCTCCTCGCTTTCGCTGCGACCCGGCCTGATGTCTTGCGCGTTCAGCGCGCGGCGAGCATCCAGGCGCCGCCCGAAGCGATCTTTCCGTTGATCGCGGACTTCCATCGCTGGACCTCCTGGTCGCCCTGGGAGAACAAGGACCCGGAGTTGAAAAGAACCTATAGCGGGGCGGCCAGCGGCAAGGGTGCCCTGTACGCGTGGGAAGGCAACCGCAACGTCGGGTCGGGACGCATGGAGATCACGGAAGCCTCGCCGTCTTCCAAGGTCATGATTCAACTGGATTTTATCAAGCCGTTCGAAGGGCACAACATCACCGAGTTCACGCTGCAACCCGCGGGCGGCGCCACCAACGTCACGTGGTCCATGCATGGCCCCAGCCCCTTCATCACGAAGGTCATGGGGGTCTTCTTCAACATGGACAAGATGATCGGCAGGGACTTCGAGGCCGGCCTTGCCAATCTGAAGAGCGTGGCTGAAGGGCAGGCGACGGGCGCCTAGCGCGCGGGGGCGAGATCGCAACTGGCGGGACACCGCCTCAACTCGACCAGCCCCCAGCAGGACGCGTTCATGGGCCGGTCGAGGTCCCTGCAGCTCGCCGGAGAGCTTGAGATCCCGCGATCTCATCGTGGTGAAGGGTGCCGTGTCCGTGGTCTTCCAGAACAGGGTTCCCGTGTTCTCACCACACGAGGTGGAGAGCGTCACGGAGTGGCATCTTGTTTCCGCGATGGCCACAGGGATTGAAACCCAACTCTGGGCGGACGCGGGCACAAGGCTCAGCGGGGCACTCGGACCGGGCAATGTAAAGAGGGCTCTTGCGCAGGTGGTCCAATCCCCCTCAGCACCGATCTCGAAGACGCGGACGCCGAGGTCGCGGCCGGCGCCTGGCCCCAGCAGCGCGGCGGTTCCCCGGCGCCAGTGGAGGTTCTGGCGCAAACCCGCGAGCTCCGCGGCCTCGGAAAGGCCGTTCCGGAAGACGTAGGCACCCTGATAGGTGTCGGGCGCGTCCACCAGGACAGTTGATCCCGGGGGAAATCCCGGCTGCAGAGTCTTCATGGCGTCGAGAGTCTGCCTGGCTTGCTGACTCGCCGCGCTCCAATGACTGCCGTTGAGAACGGCTGCAATCATCCAGTAGCCGGCGAGAACGGCACCTGAAACCGTGGCGATCCTTGTGGGTGGCCGGGTAAAGCGCGCGAGAGCCACCAGGCCCAGGGCGAGAGGGAGGTAGAGCAGGCGCGCTCCCTGGAGATCCCATTCAACCCGCAGCAGCGGAGCCGCCGGCAGGATCGCCGCCACGAAGACACCGGCCGCGGCGAGCACGGCTTTGCGCGGACGGAAGCCGGACGCTCCGAATCCACAGAGCAGGATCAGGGAGAGGGCGATCATACCGCCGAACGCGAGGCGGCTTTCGACGGGCACCGGCGCCAGGATCCGCGCCGGCACCTGTACGGCGAGGGCGCGGAGGAACGCGCCCAAATGCAACTGCGTCACGACGGCCCGGCCGAAGTGATCCTTGTACCCCCCGATCCCTCCAAAGAGGGCGAACCTCATCGCCAGATACAGGCCGGCGGTCAGAAAGAAAGGAAAGATTCTCCACCGGAGGCGCGGAAAAAGGAGGAGGAACACGAGTGGCAGGCAGAGAGCGCTCTCTTTGCAAAGAAGCGCCAGCGCGTAGAAGAGCAAGCCGAGCCCGATTCCCTGCTCCTTCTGAAGCGCCGCCACGGCGAGCAGCGCGAAGAAGACCGCCCAGAGATCGAACCCGCTGCTGAGCCAGAGAACGGTCTCGCCCGAGAGCGGAAAGACCAGGAACAGAAAACCCAGGGTGAAAGCCGTCGAACGGGCGGCTCCCCACTTCCGGCAGATGGCGAAGAGAAGCGCGCTGTTCGCTCCGTGGACCGCGAGGGCGAGGAGGTGCAGCCAGAGCGGTCCGGAGGCAAACCGGCTCAGCAGCCAGGCGAACGCCGGGAGAGGGCGCAGAACCTGTGGATAGGACGAGATCGTGAGATGGGCCAGCAAGGTGGCCAGCGAACGCCGTGCCCAGGCTACATAAAGAAAATCGTCCGAGAGATAGCCGTCACGGAGATGGCTGGCGAAGATTCCGCACGCCAGGATGACGAAAAGGAAGCCGTAGCGCGCCCTTTCTGACCTGAGATTCTTCAAACGCATCTCAGCATCCATCCTATCGTCTCGGTACGACGAACCGCCGTCCAACAAAAAGGGGGAGCTTTCGCCCCCCCTTGAACGGCACGGATCGAGCTTCGTTTAGAAGTCGTACCGGAGGCCGAGTTGGACCGTGCGCGGCGTGCCCACGCCGTCCTCGATGCCGAAGTTGGCGTTCCGCACCGGATTGACCCCCACGACGGTGTTGGCGCCGTAGACCTGGTTGGCGGCGCTGACGAAACGGTTCGCCGCGTTCGTGCAGTTGAAGCACTCGGCGAACACCTGGAGGTTGCCCTCCCAGACCTTGAAGCCCTTGGAGAGCCGCAGGGAGAGATCGTAGAACTTCGGCTGGCGGAAGCTGTTGCGGTCGAAGTGCTCGCCGTCGACCGTCGGCCGGTCGGTGCCGCTGATCGCGTCGTTGTTGAGGTCACGGCCGGCAAGCCCGGTGTACGGCGAGCCGGTGGAGTAGCGGAACGAGCCGGAGAGGCCGAGGCCCCAGTACGGGCTCTGCCAGACGCCGTTGATCACGCCCTTCCACCGCTGATCGCGGTTGGAGTAGCCGTAGTTGAGATCGAGGTTGTTGAAGTCCTCGGGCTGGATGCCCGAGAAGTTGCGCTCGTTGGCGTCGTTGTCCTTGTCCTTGGAATAGGTGACCGCCGCGTAGAAGCTGAAGCTGTCGGCGAAGCGCCGGTTGAGCGTGGCGGTGACCGCCTCATACTTCGACCGCGAGTCGGAGACGAGGGTGGTGATGCGGTCGTAGTAGGGATTCGGCCGGGTCGAGCTGTAGAGCGGCAGGCCGTTCAGCCCGGTCGCGCCGGAGTAAGCACGGTTGGTGTCCGTCAGGCGCTCGAGCTGCTTGGCCTCGGCGTAGGTGAAGTCGATGGCCAGGGAGGTGCGGTTGAAGACCTCCCGCTCGGCGCCGATGGTGAAGCGGTCGGTGTAGGGATTGTCGAAGTTCGGATCGACGGTGGTGACGCCCGGCTTGGCGATCGTCGTCAGGCGGCTGAAGTCGATCGGCGCGACACCCGAGGGGTTGAAGTTGGCCCCCCATCCCGGGGACAGCGGATCGGTCGGCGGACCCGTCACAACACCGCCCGACTGCGGCGCCTGGATGTTGTACTGCGTGCCCCGGATGCCGTTCGAGGTGAAGAGCTGGGCGAAGAGAATGGCGGGGGTGCGGCTCCAGTAGCGGCCGCCCGAGAAACGGAGGGCGGTCTTCTCATCCGGCGCCCAGGAGAGGCTCAGGCGCGGCGAGACCTGGTTCTTGGCGTCGGGGACGTGGGCCGTCAGGTTGAACGAGCCGTTGGGGTTCCGGTCGTTGGGGTTGAGGACCGCGGCGTTCGGGTTGTCCAGCCGCTCCCAGCGCACGCCCGCGGAGAGCGTGAGGTTCGGCATCAGGAACCACTGGTCCTGCAGGAAGGCGGCCTGCTCCTTCTGCCGGAACTTCGCCTGGCCCGCCTGGTCGGCGGTCAGGCCGTTGAGGCCGCCGAACTGCCGGTACTCGCGCCAGCGGCCGGCGAGGAGGTCGGCCTTGTTGGCGAAGATGTAGACGCCGCGCCAGTTGCCCTTGAAGATCTGGTCGATGCCGGTGTCGTTGTAGTCGACGCCACCCTTGATGACGTGCTTGTCGAGCAGGTAGCTCAGGGTGTCCGCGAACTCCTTGCGGTCGTTGGTCGAGACGATCGGCAGGAAGCTCACCTCGCCATAGTTGACGGACGGCGAAGCGAGCTGGACCTCGGCAAGGTTCAGCCCCTTGTCCTCGCGCGGGGTGTCTTCCGTGACGTAGTTGAGATTGAGGTCGTTCAGCAGGTTGGCGCCGAACTGCCCGGAGTACTGGCCGACGTACGACCGCGAGTCCAGCCCCTCGACGCCGTTGTAGCTCGCGGCCCGGTTGGTCGCGTTCGAGGTGCCGTTCTCACCATCGTACTTGGTGAAGTTGCCGCGCACCATCACGCGGTTCGCGTCGTTGATCTGGTAGTCGAGCCGGCCGAAGGTGACGTGGCCGTTGCGGGTCTGCGCGTAGCTGTTCGGGGTGGCCAGCACCGGATAGCGGGCGAAGATGTCCTGGTCGAGCACCGACTGCGCGATCGGGATCGTGATGTCCTGCTTCTGGTTGTCGTAGGAGAGGAAGTAGAAGAGCTTGTCCTTGATGATCGCGCCACCCAGCGAGGCGCCGAACTGGTCCTTGCTCTGGTCGGCCGGCTTGGTGGTGCCGGTGAACCGCACGCCGGGGGCCGTCCGGGGGGTAGCGAAGTCGGAGATCAGGCTCTGCGGCTGGTTGTAGTAGAAGGCGGAGCCGTGCAGGTTGTTGGTGCCGCTCTTGGTGATGACGTTGACGAAGCCGCCGCCCGAGCGTCCGAACTCGGCCGAGGCGCCGTTGGTGATCACCGAGAACTCCTTGATCGACTCCTGGGAGATCGACAGCGGAGCGCGACCCTCGGCGGCGCCCGTGGTGCCGCCGAAGAAGGCGTTGTTGAAGTCCACGCCGTCCACCGTAACGTTGGTGTTGATGCCGCGCTGGCCCGAGATGGAGAGGTTGCCGCGCTCGGAATCGTTGCGCGTCTCCGGGGTCAGCAGCACCAGCTGCTTGAAGTCGGTGCCCGGGGTCGGCAGGTTCTTGATCTGCTCGGACTGGATGGTGGTGCCGATCTGGGTGTTGGTCACCTCGACCGTCGGCGCCTCGGCGGTGACGGTGATCGTCTCCGAGACCCGTCCGCTCTGGAGGGTGAAGTTCACGCTCGGGGTCGAGCCGATGAGCAGGCGGACGCTCTCGGCGGTCGCGGTGGCGAAGCCGTCGAGGCTCGCCGTGACCTTGTAGGTGCCGGTCGGCAGGTTGAGGATGCGGTAGGAGCCGTCCGCATCGGAGACGGCCACCTGCTGGAGGCCGGTCTCGGTGTTGGTGGCCTCGATGGTCACCCCCGGCAGGGGAGCCTTGGAGGAGTCCTCCACGGTGCCGGAGATCCGGCTCGTGGTGACGTCGGTCTGGGCGAAGGCCGAGCCGGCCAGGCCACAGAAGATGAACAGGGCCGCCAGGACACACACCCAGCGGGATCTAGAGAAACGCACCATGAATGAAGCCCTCCTTTGAAGTGCGTAAAGTTTCGAGCAGATTCTATGCGGGGGATCAACGATACCCGTGAGCCGCATGCGACCTTCCTGTGACAGGCCGGTGGCGGCAGGTGACCCTCTCCCCCTGTGCTAAGCTTTCGCCCGCGATTGCGGTAACTTGAACGCCGGGGATTATACCCTGGGAACGAATACCCTGGGAACCAGTTCTGCTCCCATCTTTTTCCCGAGAGCTGAAAATGCACCCCGCCGATCCGCCCCTGGTGAGCGTCATCATGGGGAGCAAGTCCGACTGGGAGACCCTCCGCCACGCGGACGAGATGCTCACCCGGTTCGGCGTTCCCCACGAGTGCCACGTCGTCTCCGCCCATCGCACCCCGGACTGGATGGCCGAATTCGCCCACGGCGCCCTCGGCCGCGGGATCGAGGTGATCATCGCCGGCGCCGGCGGCGCCGCCCACCTGCCGGGCATGGTGGCGGCCCAGACCCTGCTCCCGGTGCTCGGCGTGCCGGTCCAGAGCCACGCGCTCAACGGCCTCGATTCGCTGCTGTCGATCGTCCAGATGCCCTCCGGCGTGCCGGTGGGGACGCTGGCCATCGGCAAGGCCGGGGCCGCCAACGCCGCCCTGCTCGCCATCCGGATCCTGGCGACCACCCGGCCGGAGCTGCGGGAGAAGCTGGCCGAGTTCGTCGCCGAGCAGACCCGGCGGGTGCGCGAAGAGACTCTGTCTTGAAGGCCATCCCTTGAAGGCCATCCTTCCCGGTTCCACGATCGGCGTCCTCGGCAGCGGCCAGCTCGGCCGCATGTTCGCCATCGCCGCCCGCCGGATGGGCTACCGGGTGCACACCCTCTCCCCGGACTACGATACGCCCACCGGCCAGGTCGCCGACCGCGAGGTCCAGGCCGCCTACGACGACCTCGACGCGGTCCGCGACTTCGCCCGCGGGGTGGACGTCGTCACCTTCGAGTTCGAGAACGTCTCCGCCGACGCCACCGAGGCCGCCGCCGCGCACGCTCCCGTGCGGCCGGCGGGATCGGTCCTCCACACCACCCAGAACCGGCTGCGGGAGAAGGGGTTCCTCGCCGGGGCCGGCATTCCGGTCGCCCCTTTCGCGCCGGTCCGCTCACTCCCGGAACTGGATGCGGCCCTCGCCGCCCTGGGCACCCCAGCGGTGCTCAAGACGGCGGGCTGGGGCTACGACGGCAAGGGGCAGGTGAAGATCGCCGATCCAAGGGAAACCGCCGCCGCCTGGCAGGAGATCGGCGGCCAGGAAGCGATCCTGGAGGCGTTCGTGGACTTCGACCGCGAGGTCTCGGTGGTGGCCGCCCGCGGTCTCGACGGCTCCTTCGCCCACTTCGGGGTGATCGAGAACCGCCACCACCGGCACATCCTCGATGTCTCGATCGCCCCGGCCGCCGTGCCGCCCGGGGTGGAGAGGGAGGCGGTGGCGATCGCCCGCGGCATCCTGGAGGGCCTGGATGTGGTCGGGGTGCTCTGCGTCGAGATGTTCCTGACGCGGGAGGGGCGCCTGCTGGTCAACGAGCTGGCGCCGCGCCCGCACAACTCCGGCCATCTCACCTTCGACGCCTGCGTCACCAGCCAGTTCGAGCAGCAACTGCGGGCCATCTGCGGCCTGCCCCTCGGCTCGACGGAGCTGCTCCGCCCCGCCGCGATGGCCAACCTCCTCGGCGACCTCTGGGCGGAAGGCGTTCCCGACTGGGCCGCCGCCTGCGCCTTCCCCGACGTCAAGCTCCACCTCTACGGCAAGGCCACCGCCCGGCCCGGAAGGAAAATGGGGCACCTGACGGCGCTGGCGGGGACGGGGGAGGAGGCGGTGGAGAAGGTGGTCGCGGCAAGGAAGGCGCTTACGGGCTGAAGTACAGGGCGTCCTCGTCCCTGGGATGACCCGCCCTCACCCCTCCGGCACCAGCCATTCGTCGTTGACGTTGTCGTAGGCGAGGCTGCCGACGAAGCGGGCGACCTCGATCACCACCGCTTCGATCTCGGGCAGGCTGGGATCGAGCCGGGTCTCCGCGGTCAGCACGGCGAGGCCGTCCTCGTTGAGCTCGGGATCGGGAGCGTCGGCCTCCATCACCTCCAGCTTCGCCGCGCACCGGCGCAGGGCATCCATCCATTCCGCGGACAGCAGGCCCTGGGCGCGGTCGACCAGGTCGGCGATGTCGTCCGGCACGTAGTCGGGATCGTCCTCGATCTGGATCGTCAGCGGGACGCCCGTCGCCACCCTCACCTGCGGGATCGTGGTGGCGAACCCCTGCCACTCGGTCAGCGTGCACTCGACGGCGAGGCTGGCGGACAGGTGCTCCTGGAGCTCCTCGAGAGTGAAGTCCTGCTCCTCGGGATCATAGGGAATGGTCGCGGCGGAAAACATGCGGGGATCTTCTCATGGACACCCCTGGAAGATCTTGCGGAGAAACTTCGTTTTGTAATGTGCGTAGAAAGGTTGGAGATCTATCCTGCCCTATACCCGGATCCTGATTCAGGAATTGAGAGGACTATCATGGAGCAGCATCTGACCCCCCGGAACCTCCAGGCTTTTGCCAGCGGCGAGCTGTCGAGAGAGGGGGCGCGCGCCGTCGTCGCCCACCTGCTGAGCGGCTGCGACGCCTGCCGGAGCGAGTCGGCGGGCGTCTGGCTGCTTGAAAAGCCCCGGGAGCCCCTGCCCGCGGACGCTTACGACGCCGCGTTCGATCGCGTCCTCGCGGTCCTTCAGGGGGGCAGCGGGACGATCGCGACCGCGCCCTCCCACGCCGCGGGGTGGCTCCAGGAGCAGGCCGGGGTTGCCGCGGACGTCCAGGGCCCCGCGCTTGTGGAGGCCCTGCTCCAGCGTGCCTGGGACCTGCGCCACGAGAGCCCGGAGGAGACGCGGCGGATCTCCCGCATGGCCGTGCTAGCCGCCGGCGCGCTCTCTTCTGAGGTCCACGGCGCTCCCAGAGTGGCGGATCTGCTGAGCCGCGCCTCGGCCAGTTACGGCAACTCCTGCCGTATCGCCGGCGATCTGGACGAGGCCCAGGAGGCGCTGGACCAGGCGGCCGAGCTCCTGACTCAGGGGACCGGCGATCTCGCGGACCGGGCCCGGATCTACGAGTTCAAGGCCTCCCTGGAAGCCGCCCGGGGGAACTACGACTCCGCCCTGGCCGCCCTCGACGCCGCCTACGCACTCCATATCGAACGGGACGACGTGCACATGGCCGGACGGGATCTCATCACCAAGGGCCTCTACCTTGGCCATACGGGCAGGTCGCGGGACGCCTTCCGCCTCACCCAGAGAGGGCTCGGCATGGTGGACGAGACCCGGGAGCCGGGGCTCGTGCTCTCCGCCATTCATAACCAGCTCTGGTTCCTGGTCGAGAGCGGACGCCTGCGGGAGGCCCGGAGCCTCCTCGGAGCTCATCGCGACCGCCTCGCCACCGGCGAGACCCAGCGCCTCGACCTCCTCTGGCTCGAGGGGCGGATCAGCGCCGGCCTGCGGAACGAGACAGCGGGCCTTCGGGATCTCGAAGCGGCCGAGCAGGGCTTCATCGCCACCGGCCGGCGCGCCCAGGCCGCCAACGTGCAGCTGGACCAGGCCGCCGTTCACCTCCGTCAGGGGGACTCCGCGCGGGCGCTGGCCCTGATCCGCGCCGCCGAGGAGGCCTTCCTCCAGCTGGACACCCCGCAGAGCACCCGCATGGGGCTCGCCTTCGTGCGGCGCTCGCTCGCCGAGCGGCAGATCCCCGCCCAGTTCGTCCTCCGCCTCGCCGACATCGTACGACGTGGCCAGCGGGAAGTGGCGCGGGGGTAGAGAAAAAAAAGACGTAAAGGACGGCAAGGACAGCAAGGACGGAGCTCTGTTCTTGTCCTTGATGTCCTTTGCGTCCTTTACGTCCTTCCCGCCGGGCGTATAGTTCCCTCGGGGGGGAGGTGCGCATGAGCTGGATGATCTATGGTGCGAACGGCTATACGGGTGAGCTGGCGGCACGCGAGGCGGTGCGGAAGGGGCTGACGCCCATCCTCGCCGGACGCAACCCTGAGTCGGTGGGACGGCTGGCGCGCGAGCTCGGGCTCCAGAGCCGCTCCTTCTCCCTCGACGATCCGCAAGGAACGGCGGCCGAGCTGTACGGGGTCAAGGCGGTCCTCCATTGCGCGGGACCGTTCGTCCACACCAGCGCCCCGATGGTCGCGGCCTGCCTCGCGACCGGCGCCCACTACCTGGACATCACCGGCGAGATCCCGGTCTTCGAGGCGGTTCTCGCCCAGGGCGGAGCGGCGCGCAAGGCGGGCGTCGCACTGATCCCCGGCGTCGGCTTCGACGTGGTGCCGAGCGACTGTCTCGCCGCCCGGCTGGCCCGGGCCCTCCCCGAGGCGACCTCGCTCGTCCTCGCCTTCTACGCCCAGCGCGGGAGCACCAGCCGGGGGACGATGAAGACGATGATCGAGAGCCTCCCCCACGCCGGGGCGATCCGCAGGGACGGCCGCATCGTGCCCGTCCCCATCGCCTGGGACGCCCGCAAGATCGATTTCGGAGGCCGGGCCGGCGAGCTCTGGGCGATGACCATCCCCTGGGGGGACGTCTCGACGGCCTACCACTCGACGGGCATCCCGAACATCCGCGTCTACTCCGGCACGCCGCCGAAAATGATCCGTCAACTGAAGCGGTTCGCCCCGCTCCTCCCTCTCGCCGGCTGGGCGCCGGTCAAGCGCCTCGCCCGGGCCTGGGTCGACCGTCGGGAGGCCGGCCCTTCCGAGGAGCTGCGGGAGACCGGCCGGGTCTTTCTCTGGGGCGAGGCGAAGGACGCCGCCGGCCACGCGGTCACCTCGACGATCGAGACGCCGGAGGCCTACCGCCTCACCGCGGTCTCGGCGGTCGAGAGCGTCGAGCGGGTCCTCGCGGTGAAAGTCCAGCCCGGCGCCTGGACGCCGTCGAAAGCGTTCGGACCGGACTTCGTCGGCGAGCTGCCCGGCGTCTTCGTCGGCGAGATCCGCCCGGCGGGCGTTATTTCTTAAGCCCCGATCCGGCTCACCCGCACCATCGGCCCGTCGGCCTCGTCGGGGTTGCGGAGGTCGATCGTGCCCTGGATGGCCCAGAGGTTGTCCCCCTGAGGGTCGAGGAGAGTGTGGGCGACCTCCCATTCGCGCTCGCCGGTCTTCCTGATCTGCGTCCAATGATGGCGGCGGGCTTCGGGGGTGAAGGGGAGCTCGCCGTATTCCGCGAAGAAGGGGGCCATGGCGGCCTCGAAACGCTCGGAGTCCCAGACCGTCTGGGGATCGTCCGCGTCCTGCTTGACCAGGTTGGGCGCCTCGTCCCACTCCTTGAGTGACGAGGGCGCGCACCAGCAGATGCATCTCGGCGCGCACGCGGGCCATGAAGGTCTTGGGATCGGCCAGCAGCTCCTCGAGCCAGAGGATCTCGCGGGCGGTCTTGCGCTCCTTCGCGCCCACCAGGACCTCGGGATGGAGCAGCCCCTGCCACTCCTCGAGCAGGCTGGAGTCGGTCTGCTCGACCAGGGCGCGGAAGAAGCCGAGGGCATCCCACACTCCCTCGGTCTTCGACAACTCGGGGACGGTCTGGTCGAGCGTCTTGTAGAGCTGCGAGAGGTAGCGCAGGAGCACCCCCTCGCTGCGCTGCAGGCCGTAGCGCTTCACGTAGTCCGCGAAGCTCATGTACCCCTCGAACATCTCGCGGCCGATCGACTTCGGCTTGATGTCCTCTCCGCCCACCCAGGGATGCTTGCCGCGGAAGCGGTTGAAGGTGCCGTAGATGAAGTCCGAGAGCGGCTTCGGATGGGTGACCTCCTCCAGCTTCTCCATCCGCGCCTCGTATTCGACCCCCTCCGCCTTGAGCTGCGCCACCAGCTCCCCCTTGAGCTTGTCGACCTGCTTGCGGAGCACGATCTCCGGGTTCTCCAGGATCGACTCGACCAGGGTGATGAGGTCGGGCACGTAGGTCTCCGACTCCGGCTCGAGCTCGGTCGATCGTCTCGACCAGGTAGAGCGAGAGCGCCTGATGGAGGGAGAAGTCCCACTGGAGATCCTCGGCCACCACCGCCCAGAGGTAGTTGGTGGCCGCGTCGCGCTTCATCCGGATGATCCCCGAGCGGTAGAGCGAGCGCACGAGCACCGCTGCCTGGGTGAGCAGACGGGCCTTGGACCCCTCCTCCTCGTGGCTGCGGCGGATGAGGTCGCGCAGAGAGTCGAAGTTGCGGAGATTGGGATCGTCCAGCTCCGCGTCGCGCTGGAGGAGGTTGAGCACCATGCCGTGGGTGATGCGGAAGCGCGACTTGAGCGTCTCCGGAGGGCGCTCGATCAGCTTCTCGAAGGTCTCCTTGTTCCACGAGACCTCCCCCTTGGCGGGCCCCTTGACCACCTTCTTGTTGCCGCTGCGCTCGTTCTTGCGCTTCTCGATGATGTGCTCGGGAGCCTGGGCGACCACGCTCCCCTGGGTGTCGAAACCCTTGCGGCCGGCGCGGCCGGCGATCTGCTTGAAGTCGCGCACCGAGAGGATCGAGGTCTTCACGCCGCCGAACTTCGCGAGCTTGGTGAAGAGGACGGTGCGGATCGGGATGTTGACCCCGACGCCCAGGGTGTCCGTGCCGGTGATGACGCGCAGCAGCGCCTGCTGCGAGAGCTGCTCGACGAGCAGCCGGTACTTCGGCAGCAGCCCGGCGTGGTGGACGCCGATGCCGAAGGAGATGAAGCGCTTGCACTCCTTGCCGTACGGGGTGTCGAAGCGGAAGTCGCCGACGGCCTCGCGGATCTTCTCCCGCTCCTCGCGGTTGGAGACCTGCGCGCTGGTGAGCGCCTGGGCGAGCTCGGCGCACTCGCGCTGGGTGAAGTTGACGATGTAGATCGGCGCCTTGCCGGCGGCGATGAGCTCCTCGATGGTCTCGTGGAGCGGGGTCTCGCGGTACTCGAAGTCGAGCGGGACGGGGCGCTGCTCGGAGCTGACCAGCGCCACCTCGATCCCGGTGCGGTCCTGGATATGCTCGCCGATCGAGGAGACATCGCCCAGGGTGGCGGACATCAGGAGGAACCGCGTGTGCGGCAGCGTGATCAGCGGGATCTGCCAGGCGACGCCGCGCTCGGGGTCCGAGTAGTAGTGGAACTCGTCCATGATCACGTAGGGGGCGTCGAGCCGCTCCCCCTCGCGCAGGGCGCGGTTGGAGAGCACCTCGGCGGTGCAGCAGATCACCGGCGCGTCCGGGTTGATCGAGGCGTCGCCGGTCAGCATGCCGACGTTCTCAGGGCCGAGGTCGTCGCAGAGCGAGAAGAACTTCTCCGAGGCGAGCGCCTTGATCGGGCTGGTGTAGAACGAGGTCTTCCCCTCGCAGAGCGCCTTGAAGTGGAGCCCGAGGGCGACCAGCGACTTGCCGGAGCCGGTCGGCGTGTTGAGGATGACGTGCTTGCCGGCCATGATCTCCAGCAGCGCCTCCTCCTGCGCCGGATAGAGCTCGAACCCGGCCTCGGCCGCCCAGTCGACGAAACGGTCGAGGATCTCGTCCGGATCGGCGGCCCCCCCCGGCGGGACACGGGAGATCAGGGAAGGGCGGGCGCGGGGGCTTTCGGTCGCGGCGATTGGAAGAGCGGGTTCGGCCATGGCGAGGGTGATTGTGGCACGAGGGGCGTTCGAGGACGACGTCTGCCTAGGTTATACTGCGCTCCAGTCTTAGAGGCGACCATGAGTTTCAATGAAATCCTAGAAGCTGCGGATCAGTTATCCCTCGATGAACAAGCGACGTTGCTCGAGGTGCTCCAGAATCGGTTTATTGAGCACCGGCGAGAGGCTCTTGTCAGGGACGTTCAACAGGCACGGCGAGAGTTCGAGGCCGGACAGTGCCTCCCGATGAGTCCGGCTGATCTCCTCAAAAATATTCTGTCGTGAAGCGCCTTCTGCTGCCCTCACCCAGTTTTTTGCGGACAGCAAAGCGCGTTACCAAACGGGATCCTTCCTCGGCGGTGGCTATCCAGACGGTACTGGAGCTGCTGGAGGAGGATGCATTCCATCCTCAGTTACGGACCCACAAATTGAAGGGCCGGCTCGAAGGCTCCTGGGCCTGCAGCGCGGGTTACGACCTGCGGATACTCTTCAGCTTTGTCCAGCGCGAAGGAGCCGAAGCCATTCTCCTGGAAGCCTTGGGAACTCACGACGAGGTCTACTGATCTCTGCGGTCCAGGCCGGTGTCGGGACCGTCCACCTCCCCCCTCAGCACAGGCTGCTATCATTCCGTCGCTTCCAGGGGGTGATTCATGAGCTCGGCGTCCCGCTTTGTTGCTCCGGCCGGTCCAGGCCGCCGCGTCCTCGACATGAACGGCTACCAGTGGACGGTGCTGTTCGCCGCCTGGCTGGGGTGGGGATTCGACGTCTTCGACGGCCTGCTGTTCAACTTCGTCGCCCCCAACTGCGTGCCGACGCTGCTCGGCCTCACCATCGGCTCGCCGGAGGCCAAGGCGGCGACGCTGCAGTGGACGGGCATCCTCACCTCGGTCCTGCTGGTGGGCTGGGCGGTCGGCGGCATCCTCTTCGGCCAGGTGGCGGACCGCATCGGGCGCACCCGCACCCTGATGCTCACCATGCTGCTCTACGCGCTGGGCACCGCCGCCTGCGCCTTCGCCCCCAATCTCTGGGTGCTGGGGCTCTTCCGCATCATCGCCAGCCTGGGGATCGGCGGCGAGTGGGCGGCCGGGGCGTCGATGGTGGCGGAGGTGGTGCCGGAACACCGGCGGGTGGAGGCCGGGGCCCTCCTCTACACCTCGGCGCCGATGGGCCTGTTCCTCGCCACCTTCGTCAACTTCCAGATCGCCGGCAATGTCTGGAAGAGCCTCGCCCGAGATCTCCTGGCGCTACGTCTTCCTCTGCCGGCCTGATCCCGGCCGCGGTCGGCCTTCCTGGTGCGCCTCTTCGTCCAGCGAGCCGGAGCGCTGGAAGTCGGCCGCCTCCTCGGCGCCGCCGCCGCGCCTCGGCCGAGCTCTTCACCCCGCGCTACCGGCCGATCACCCTCTCCGGGTTCTGCATGGCGGTCGTCGCCCTGATCATGTGGTGGAGCTGCAACGCCTTCATCCCCGTGGTCTCGACCGGCCTCGCCCAGGCCACCGCCAAGCTGCGGAGCCTGGACCGCGCCGCCACCCTCGCCCTGGTCGAGGGGTGGAAGCGGATCGCCACCAACTACTTCAACCTGGGGGGGCTGATCGGCACGCTGCTGACCATCCCCGCCGCCAAGTACCTGGGCCGGAAGACGATGTTCTTCCTCTACTTCGCCGGCTCGGCCGCGGCGATCCTCTGCACGTTCGGCCTCGACCTGCCGCCGGAGACGCGGCTCGTCGATGTACTTCCTGATCGGCCTGACCGTGTTCGGGGTATTCGGCAGCTTCACCTACTACCTGCCCGAGCTCTTCCCCACCCGCCTGCGGGCCACCGGCGCCGGCTTCTGCTACAACATCGGCCGGGTGATCGCGGCGGCCGGCCCGATCCTGGTGGGGAGCATCGCCGCCCAGGGGGCGAACTCGCTCACCAGCGCCCTCAAGGCCCTCTTCTACGTCGGCTTCGTGCCGCTCGCCGGCCTCTTCCTCCTCCCCTGGGCGATCGAGACCAAGGGGCGGACCCTCGAGGACTGACATTTGACCTTGCAGGCGGGGACGGATAACCTCGCCGCGGCCTCGAACGGCCCTTCCGGAGGGACTATCCCGTGCAACTCGGCATCCTCGGTTTCCCGAAGTCGGGAAAGACGACCCTGTTCAATACCTTGACCGCCTCTCGCCAGGCGACGGACAAGTACGCCACCTCCAGCCAGACCAACATGGGGGTGGCCCAGGTCCGCGATACCCGGCTGGAGACGCTCCGCGACCTGTTCAAGCCGAAGCGCTACGTGGCCGGCGACGGTGCAGTACGTGGACATCCCCGGCATGACCAAGGGGGAGAGCGCCGAGAGCCTCGACCTCGCGAAGCTCAAGATGGTCGACGCGCTCGTCCACGTGGTGCGGGCGTTCGACGACCCCGAGATCCTCCACCCGGAGGGGAGCGTCGATCCCGCCCGCGACGTGGCGACGGTCGATCTCGAGCTGATCCTCGCCGACCATACGATCGTCGAGGCGCGGCTCGAAAAGCTGGAGAAGGCCACCAAGCGGGGATTGAATCCGGAGGAGCTGCGCGAGCGGCAGATCCTCTCCGAGATCGTGCTGCCGGCGCTGGAGTCCGAGAAGCCGTTGCGCGAGGTCGAGCTCGACCCTGACGACGAGAAGCGCCTGCGCGGCTTCCAGCTCCTCTCGGCCAAGCCGATGCTGATCGTGATCAACGCCGACGAGTCCCGGGCCGCCGACGCGCCCGAGGCGTTCGGCATCCAGCCCCGGCCGGCGGTGCGGGCGGTGACGGTGAGCGCGCCGATCGAGCAGGAGATCAGCACCCTCTCGCCCGAGGAGCAGAAGGACTTCCTGACCGACCTCGGCCTCTCCGAGCCGAGCATCGACCGGGTGACCCGGGCGAGCTACGACCTGCTGGGGGTGATCTCCTTCTTCACCGTCGGGGAGGACGAGGTCGGGCCTGGACGATCCGCCGCGGCTCCAAGGCCCGCGAGGCCGCCGGCTCCATCCACTCCGACATCGAGCGCGGCTTCATCCGCGCCGAGGTCGTCCACTGCGACGACCTGATCCGCCTGAAGACCCTGGCCGCCTGCCGCGACGCCGGCCTGCTCCGCCTGGAAGGGAAGGAGTACGTGATGAAGGACGGCGACGTGACCCACTTCCGCTTCAACGTGTAAACCAGAAGGGCGCCCACACAGGGGCGCCCCTACAACTCATTCCCCTGAGATAGAGCCTACCGCCGCGCCGACCCGTCGGGGGCGATCCGCAGGTTCAGCCGGCCCGTGCTCTGGATCCCAGGACGGTAGTAGACGCCGCCGGGCGGAGGGGCGATGACCGGCGCGGGCTGGTCGCCATCCTCGTCATCGCCTCCGGGCACCTCCTGGATGGTTGGCTCCGGACGGTTCCACTCGCGCAGCCCGCGCTGCCCCTGAACTCCGGGAGATGGGCGCACGCCGCGGGCCGCCCCGGCCTGGCCGGTGGGGTTGCGGCGGTCGAGATCCCCCTCGCGCAGCACGGTGCCCCCGGGGCCCTGTCCCGGAGGAGCCGCCTGCGTTCCCCGGCCAGCCACGGGCGGGCGGGCGGGCGGCTGGCGCTGCGGAGCCGGCGCCGCGGCGGTCTCATCCACAGGCGGGGCGGGTTTCGGCACCAGCAGGGCGGCAATCCGCGCCGCGTCGTCATACATCTTGGGCACCTGCGGATTGCCGGCGAAGTCGTTCCTGTAGGCGCGCAGCATCGCCTGGGTCACCAGCTTGTTGTCGACGATGTGGGGATTGACCTCGGGGAACGCAAGTTGCGGATCGAGCGCGAACGCCCGCGCGTAGGAGTCGACCGCCTTCGAATTCTGCCGGCGGACCTCCTCGATCGTGCCGAGCTGGTAGTGGGCCCAGGCGTGGCTGGG
Source organism: uncultured Acidobacteriota bacterium (assembly GCA_963792575.1). GTDB lineage: Bacteria > Acidobacteriota > Thermoanaerobaculia > Multivoradales > UBA5704 > DATARR01. Next base: position 525,110 of record CAWBWZ010000010.1, on the reverse strand, counting down.
ATCGGCTTTCACCGCCCGTTGGTAGAGATCGTAGGCATCGCGCAACTCGCCCCGCTGCTGCAGCAGCAGCCCGAGGTTGAACAGGGCCGACGCCTTGTTGGGGTCGAGCTCGATGGCCTTGCGGTAGGCAGCCTCGGCCTCCGGGGCCTGCGGGACGAGCATCAGGAGGTTGCCGAAGTCGTTGAACACCGCGGGGTCCTGGGGGCGCTCGACGGTGAGGCGGCGCTGCGCCTCGATCGCCTTGGTGAGATTCGGCGGCACCGCCGCCAGGGCCGCGATCGCCACGACCGCGGCCAGGGCGGCGAGGGAAGAGACGAGGATCCACGAACTCCTTCTACGCACGGATATTCTCCTTCTAGGAGCCCTCGCGGGCTGCGACCGGGCGGGCCTTGAGCTTGACCTTGCCATCCTCGGAAGCCAGCCGGAACTGCACTTCCGCGCAGCCCGTCTTCTCCCGGATGGCGGCCACCTGCCGCTTGATATAGGTCTGGAAGCTGTCGAGATCGAAACGGGGGGTATCCCCCGGAGCGGAGACGAGGCCCTGGTAGAGCGCCGCGGCCGCCTCGGGGTCGACGCGGTCGCCAAAGACGATCCCCTGCGCCGGATCGTGGCGCCGGGGGGCCGGGGGTGGCGCGTGGCGAGCGGCGGGGTGACGCCCCTCCTCGGTGTCGCGCAGGCGGCGGTTGAACAGCTCGTTGTAGCTATTGAAACGGGCTTCGAGGTCACTCATCCGGAAGTTGTCGACGGCGGTCGCGCCGTTGCTCAACGCCCGGAGAGTGCGGATCTGCGCCTGGACGCGCCCGCGCAGCTCCTCCGGCGGGAAGGGGAGCGCGCCGTTGAAGAAGCGCTCGAAGTCGACGCGGAGCTGCTGGACGTCCCGGTTGAGCATGTCGAGGGCGTCGCTCAAGCCCGGAGCCTGGCGCCGCGCCGGCGAGGCATTCGCGGCGCCCCCCGGCTTGGGGACCTGGAGCGGTGAACCGGCTCGCGGATTTCGCTTGGGGTCCACGGATCTCCTAGAATGCTCGGTGCTTGACCATGAAAAACTCCAATTCCTTCGACGCCCGGCACGGTCTGCCGCCGCTCGACCCGCTGCTGAGCCATCCGGCACTGGCAACTCTCATCCCATTATACGGGCGTGGCTACGTAAGGGTCCAAGCCCGCCGGCAGCGCGGCAGCGCAACCGCCGCGCCGAGCGCTGCTCACCGCGCTCACCGGCGCCGAGGCGCGCTGGTGGTCAACAACAACGCGCGGCGCTGGTGATCGCGCTGGCGGCGCCTCGCCCAGGGGCGCGAGGTGGTGGTGTCGCGCGGCGAGCTGGTCGAGATCGGCGGCTCGTTCCGCATCCCCGAGATCATGGCCGCCGCCGGCGCCCGCCTGGTCGAGGTGGGGCGACCAACCGCACCCGGCTCGCCGACTACGAGGCGGCGATCGGGCCGGAGACGGCGCTGCTGCTCAAGGTTCTTCCCCAGCAACTTCCGGCTGATCGGGTTCGTCGCCGCGGTCGCGCCCCGCGCAGCTCGCGGAGCTCGGAGCGGCGCCGGGGTGCCGGTGCTGGTCGACGAGGGGAGCGGCCTGCTGCGCCCGCACCCGGCGCCGCAGCTCGCCGGCCATCCCAGCCTCTCGCGAGCTGATCGCCGCAAGGCTGCGATCTCGTCACCGCCAGATCTGAAATGGCTACCGGCCGCATTCTGATCGTCGAGGACCGCGACTCCCTGCGCCGCATGCTGGAGCGGGCGCTCGGCCAGGAGGGGTACGAGGTGTCGGCGGCGGCGGACGGCCGCTCCGGCATCCAGCTGCTCGCGGAGCGCCCCTTCGACTTCGTGCTGACCGATCTCAAGCTCCCCGACGTCTCGGGGATCGAGGTGCTGGAGGCCAGCCGGGCGGCGCAGCCGCGGGTCCCGGTCGTGGTGCTCACCGGCTACGGCACGGTGGGCACGGCGGTCGAGGCGATGAAGCTCGGCGCCTACGACTTCCTGGAGAAGCCCCTTGAGATCGACGACCTCGCGCGGCTGATCGAGCGGGCGCTCGGCCAGCGCGACGAGGCGGCGGTCTTCCGGGCCCCCGGGGCGCCGCCGATCGTCGGCGCCCACCCGCGGCTGCGCGCCGCGATCCGCCTGCTGCAGCGGGTCGGACCCACGGAGAGCACGGTGCTGCTCACCGGCGAGAGCGGCACCGGCAAGGAACTCTTCGCCCGCGCGATTCACGCGCTCTCGCCGCGCAAGTCGGGTCCCTGCGTCGCCCTGAACTGCGCCGCGATCCCGGAGGCGCTGATCGAGAACGAGCTCTTCGGCCACGAGAAGGGGGCCTTCACCGGCGCCGACCGCCGCCAGCCGGGGCGCCTCGAGCAGGCGGAGGGGGGGACGCTGTTCCTCGACGAGATCGGCGAGCTGCCGCTCGGCGTGCAGGGCAAGGTGCTGCGGGCGCTCGAGGAACGGACCTTCGAGCGCGTGGGCGGCGGCCGGACGCTGCGCGCCGACATCCGGCTGGTCGCGGCCACCAACCGTGACCTCGCGGCGATGGTGGACGACGGCGAGTTCCGGGCCGACCTCTTCTTCCGGCTTAACGTCTTTCCCATCGAGCTGCCGCCGGTGCGCGAGCGGGCGAGCGACGTGCCGCTCCTCGCCCACCACCTGCTCGTCGAGATCGCCCGCCGGCACCGCGTCGAGCCGCCGCCGCGCCTCGAGGAGGACGCGGCCGAGCTGCTCGCGAGCCAGCCCTGGCCGGGCAACGTCCGCGAGCTGGCGAACGTCCTCGAGCGGGCGGTGATCCTGGCCGAGGGGCCGGCGATCCGTGCCGCCGACCTGCGGTCCCTGCTGCGCCCCCTCGCCGGCACGGGCGAGCGGGAGCGGATCAGGCAGGCGCTGACCGAGGCCGAGGGGGACAAGCGCCAGGCGGCGGAGATCCTGGGGATGAGCTACCGCACCGTGCTCCGCAAAGTGCGGGAGCACGATTTGGAAGGTGTGCCGAAGTATCGCTCGTAGAAGCGGGCAGCTACGGCGGGGAGGCGCCGCCCGCCGGCTTCTGGTCCGACGAGGTGACATTGATCGGCAGGCCGCCGACCTCGAACTTCGCGCTGGCGAAGGTGAAGACCCCCGGGAAGTTGGCCCGAAACTGGACCGTGCCGTCCGCTTTGATGGAGGTCGAGGCCAGCAGGCCGGAGGCGGTCCCGACCCGATCCCCCACCTCGTTGTAGAGCTGGACCTCGACCGACGCATTGATCATCGCCTCGTTGGTCGAATTGTGGACGGTCCCCTCGACCGAGATGCCGTCCCCGGAGGGGTTGTCCACACGCTTCCAGTCGGTGATGACGAGAGGACCGGAGCGGACGGCCGCCGGCGCGCTATCCGTCGCGCCGTTGGCGCCGGCGGGCGTGGGCTTGCGGAAATCCTTGTCGGTCAGCACGGCCAGCTTCTTCTGCGGGACCACCGGCGGCGGCGGCGCCGTCGCCTGGATCTTGGCGTCGGCGGTGGCTTTCGCGCTGGCGTCGAGGTTCACCTCCGAGGCCCGCAGGGAGGCGAGAGCGCCGTCGTCGGCACGCGTGAAGACCACCAGCTTGCCCTTCATCTGCCAGGGCCCTTTCGTCTCCACCCGCCCCCCCTCGTTCGTCACCAGCCAGTCGGCGCGAGCGGGGAGGTGCGCCAGCCCCAGGGCCAGCAGGCCGAGGGCGATCCCATGGACGATACCAAGCCGGTTGCTCATCAGATCACCACTCCTTGAAGTTCTGCTCGATAACACAGATCGGGACGCATCCATACTGCTGCTGGATCGTATCCGAACCGCTGCCGCTGATGTTGATCCACTGGTTTCCGAACTTACACCGCGAAGGCATGAGCTGCTTGACCTGTTGCAGGATCTGCTCCTGCGAAGGATCGCCACAAAGGACACCAGAGCCGCCGGAGCCACCGGAGCCACCGGAGCCGCCCGAGCCGCCAGAGCCCCCGGAACCGCCGGAAGGCGGCGGGTTCTTGGTCGCGCCCTGCTCGACGTACGGGCTGGTCACGAACGTGGAGACGACGCGGAAGCGGCTCGGCGTGCCGCTCGACTGCACGACTCCGTTGCCGTTGTTGGTGTAGACCACGTAGATGTGGCTGCTGCCGCCGCGGGCGCACACCGCGGCCGGATCGGTCCCGATCTCCTGCGGCTGGAAGCCGGAGAAGATGATGATCCCGGAGAGGCCGAAGGTCGAGGTGATCACTCTCTCGTCCGCCTGCAGCTTCAGGAACCAGCCCTTGCTCTTGCCCGCGGTGGGATTCACCAGGAAGTTGGTCGACGAGCTGGCGTTGGCCGCGGTGACGTCGATCGCCTCGTAGTTCGCCTCCGTCTTCGGCATGCTGCCGGAGGTGAAGTTGTCGTCGAGGATCACGTAGTACCTGCCGACCTGGCCGTCGAGGTTCCAGAGGTTCTCACGGTCGCCGGTGCCAAAGGCGAGGGCGAAGCGGCCCAGCCGGGAGACATACAGGATCGACGGCGCCAGGTAGATCGGCCGGCTCTGCGTATCGAAGATCGCGAAGGGGTCCCACGAGGTGTCGGTGATCCGTTTCACCGTCGGGGCGGCGGCGAGCGGCGGCACCGCCTGGGTGATGAGCAGCGTGACGTTCTGCAGCGTCCCGGGAGAGCTGATGTCGACCTTGTACAGGAAGCCGGCGGTGGTGCCCATGTAGATCGTGTCCAGATAGCCGTCGAGGTCCGTGTCGAGCACGGCGGGGTCGGCGACCGCGGCGCCGACGACCTTGCGCTTGTAGATCGTCTGGCCGGTCTCGACGTCCACCATGTAGATCCAGTTGCCGCGCTTCGGGCTCAGCTTGTTGTCGGCATCCATGCCGCCGCCGAAGATGGCGACGAACTTGTCGACCTGCGTGCCCCCCTCGATCACCTTGATCCGTCCGATGATCGGCACCGACCAGGTCTGCCCGAGATCGGCAAAGCCGTTCTTGTCCTCGTCCAGCTGTGAGGTGGAGATCGAATCGGTGTACTCCCAGAGGACGGCCGGGTATGGCAGCGTGCCGCAGCCAGTGATGGTGCTGTTGGTGGTCGACAGGCAGCTCGGAACGGTCTGCTGGGTCGGATGGTTGCTGCCGTCAAGGGTGTCGGGGTGTGTCACGTCCAGGGCGTAGTAGCCGCTGATGAAATCGCCCACCCGGCCGCCGCCGTCGATGGCACCCCCCTCCCGGAAGCCGCCGATGGCGACCGTGCGCCATTCGCGGTTGGCCGAGTTCGGAGAGCCATTGTGGTTGGGATCGAGGAAGACGTCCTGGATCCTGGGCGTGCCGTCGACGCCGAAGATCTCGTGGCCGCCCTCGATCTGGCTCCGCACGATCGGCAGGGCGAGCCGGGGGATATAGGCGAAGAGCTCCCTGCCGGTGCCGTCGGTGAAGGACTTCGCGCCGTTGTCCCAGACCCCGGCGTCGAAGGCGTGGAGCTGGCCGTCGTTGGCCGCGGCGAGCAGCATCTTGCGGCGCAAGCGCTGCTGCTTCGCGTAGCACTGGTAGCCGGGGTTGCCGCTGCAACCGGTGGCCGACGGATTGGCGTAGAGGTCCGCGGTGTAGAAGCCGAAGTTGTTGGGACGGTCGACGAGCACCGGATCGGCGTGGAAGATGTCGCCGAGGACGTACGTGATATTCCGGTCCGGCAGCCCGGCCGCCTGGATGACGGAGCTCTTGACCACCAGCGTCTCCTTGATGATGTTGGTGACGCGCTGCTTGGTGGTGGTGGAGTCCGCGGCCGTGAGCGGGACGGGCACCTTCATCCCCTTGAGGAGATCGGTCCAGTCAGGGGTGGGATTGGTCTTCGGATCGCCGGTCGGCGGCACGAACAGGCGCAGGGTAGAGGGCACGGTACCGCTCGTCACCTCCCGGGTGTAGAAGACCCGGCGCTGATCCGCGCTCGTGCCGAGACGGAGCGTGGTCTCGTCGACGGTCGAGGCGACCTCGGCCGGTTGCGGAGCCTGGCTCAGCATGGCCTCGCCGGCGTCCCAGAGATGGCAGGTCGAACGCCCCGCCGCTCCCAGCGCCGGGCAGGCCCGGGTACGGTCCGGCTTGCCGTCCTTGAGGGGGAGCGGCTTGAGGTAGCCGTCGAGATGGCCGTCCCAGACGGCGGCGTCGTTGAGCGGCGTGAAGTTCGAGAGATAGATGCGGTCCGCGATCTCGGCCTGCACCGACGGCACGGCGGCGGAGGCGAAGGTGCTCGCCTGCTCCCGGATCTTGCCGAGGGCGGTCTTCAGATCCGCGACCAGCTCATCCTTGGTCTGCGGATAGAAGATGTGGTCCGGGTCCGCCATGCAGCTCAGCGTGTTGCCCGTGGTGGCGGTGACGCCGAAGGCGACCACGAAGGTGGTCACGCCGTACTGATCCTTGAGCAGCTTGGTGTACTTGCAGGGGTCGCCGCTGCAGGTCTCGTCGCCGTCGGTGAGGATGAGCAGGAACTTCTGGCGGCACTGGAACGAGGTGTCCTGGGCGCCCGCGATGGCGGCCCAGCCGCCCAGCGTGCCGCAGGTGTCGTTCGAGCAGCCGCTGTACCAGGTGCGGAACTGCTTGACCGAGGCGCCGAGCGGCGTCGAGCCGCCGGCGATCAGCGGACGCTGGTTCTCATTCTTGAGCCGCAGGAACGTCTCGGCGCCGGAACGGTCGTTCGCCAGGAAGGGCGAGATGCGGAAGTCGGGGACCGTCGAGCTGTCGACGTAGTTCGGCGCCAGCCGCTTCAGAATGTCGACCTTGTGGTCCGTCTTCCAGTCCAGGGGGATGACGTCGCCGAGAGTGAACGAGGTCCCCCGCGGGTCCGAGCTGTCGGTCGGCCAGCGCAGGCTGTAACCGTTCGGGTTCTTGTCGCTGGCGGTGTCGGTGTTCGGGTCCCAGCCGTCACAGGAGTTGTTGGCGATCGAGTCGACGGCGACGCTGGTGTAGTAGCTGATCGTCGGATTGCTGCGGTCCGGGTTGGTGCCCGCGTTGTCCCAGGAGGCGAATTCGCTGACCGGCGTGAAGCCGACGGTCGGCGTGCCGACCGACGTGGTGTTCGAGCACGCGGCGTTGTTGCACTTGAGGACGGCGACCTTGACGTTGATGTTGCCGCCGTAGCCGCTGCCTCCGTTCGGCGTGTAGGTCACCTTGTAGGTGATGCCGCCGGTCCGGATGAAGAAGGTCTGGGCCGTGGTGAAGGTCCGGCCCCCTTTGGGAAGGCGCCGCACGCGGGTCAGCTCCCAGATGTCGTCGAGATCGGCCGGCGACGCGGCATAGCAGCCGATCTCGTGGTCGCTGTTGCCGGTATCGCAGGTCCAGGCGTTGCCGAAGACCTCGCGCGCGCCGGCGGCCGGGAAGTAGGTGCTGCCGGTGAGCAGCACGCCGTTCCCCGTCGCCTCGTAGAGCCAGTGCTTCTGGGTGATGGCGAGCTGGTCCTGGTTGTAGGTCGCGAAGCCCAGCGCCACCTTGGGCAGGCCGGGATCGGTCAACACCTCGTAGAGCGCCTCCTTGGCCTGATAGAACTTGGAGCCCGCGTCGTCGGCCTGCAGGGGCACGAAGCAGTCGCCGGACGGGCAGGTGGTCCCCTTCGGGCTCCAGTTCATCGAGCCCGAGGTGTCGAGCAGGATGAACAGGTAGGGATCGGCGATCGTGGTGCGCAACAGGTCACGGTCATCGCCGCGCGCGGCGGCGGGGCCGAGCAGCGCCAGCAGCGCGAGCGCGGCGGCGGCGCGGACGAGGATCCGGACGAACGCGGTCCGGCCGATACACCAATCTCTGGGCGACATAGGAGCCTCTCCTCGAAAGAGCTGCGTCTAGAACTTGATCTGAGCCAGCACCGCGGGATCCTCAGGGATCTGGGTGGGATCCAGCGGCCAGGGCTCGAATTGGAACATCCCGCTCAGGGTTTTCTGCCCGAGCAGCGTCGCGTCGTCCGGGGGGTCGCCGCTGCCGGTCCAGGCGACCCGCTGCGCGGTGGCGCTGACGGCGTGATTGACCCGCCAGAACTTCTGCTTGCCTTCCTCGGACTGGCACAGGTCGCACCGCACGTACTGGATGGGGACGAACGCCGAGATGATGACCCGGTCGGCGATGTTGGTGGACAGGCTGCTCCCCGCCCCCACCGAGACCTTGTTCAAGATCACGGTCCTGGGGCCGGGCACCGTCGGGTTGTCGGGGTTGTTGTTGACCAGCAGGGCTTCCGCCACCGCCACCCCCAGGCCGGAATCGGCGGAGTAGAACATCCGGCTGACCGTCCTCTCATTGGAGCCGACCTGCACCTCGGTCTGGGTGACCAGGGCGAGCGAAAGCGCCAGGATGGTGAGGACCACGAGGGCGAGCAGCGTGATGACGTAGGCGCTGCCCGCTTCGGAACGAATCTGCGTCTTCATCCAAGATTCCTCATGTCGATCACAGTGCGCAGGATGCGGCGGCGATACATGCGCTCCTCGTCGGAGTTGAACACCGTCGTCTCGGGCTTGTCGTACTTGTTGTCCTCCACCCGCACCAGCGTCGGGGCCTCATAGTCCTTGTCGCGGCGGTCGGCCCGGGCGAGCGTGGAGAGACGGATGTAGAAGAGAGTGGAGCCGGCGAAGAGCGCCGAGTCGGTGTTCGCCTCGCCGTTGTACATCCAGTCGTCGGTCTCGCCGTCCGCCGATTCGTAGATGCCGCAATGCTTGTCGTCGGACTTGATCGTGCCCGCGGCGCAGGCGCCGGCGGTGGGATCCTTGGCCGGGGTGTCGAGGCCGAGCGCGACCTGGAAGTCGAAGACGTTGTCAGCGACGTCCGCATGCCAGTTTTCGACGTCGGCGTCCCAGACGGCCTGGGTGCCGGGATAGACACGGGCGCGCGACAGCTTCGGAGCCAGGTCGGAGGTCTTGTCGCCGGAGATCGCGTGCTCCCGGCGGACGTAGTACCGGTACTCCTCGAGCAGGCCGACGAAGCTGGCGGTCTTGAGCTCGGGCGGGAAGACGCCCGCGCCCGCGGAGGAGAACTTCAGGTAGTCGGCGGTGTGCAGCCCCCCCGTAATCTTGAAGCCGATGACGAAGCTGCTCGGGTTCGAGAAGTTGGAGTTCCCTGGATCCAGCTCGACCACGGCCCAGACGTCGGAACCCTGGCTGCCGACCAGCAGCAGGGCCTCCGGCCGCTGATGTACGAGCGCGTCCTTGAGCTTCGCCAGATCCTGCGGGATTTTGGTCGGCGTCGTGTTTCTGATCCGGATCGTGCCGCTCGTCGGCGCGGCCGGGGCCGCGGGGTCGAGGGTGAACGCCGTGTCGTCGGCCGTCTCGATCTGATAGGTCGGCGCCTCGAAGACCCCCCGGACGGTCAGCACGTCCGAGCCGGGGACGACCTCGGGGGTGGTGGCGTCGCCCACGTGGGTGCCGTCCGCCACGTTGTTGGCGATCGCCACCGCCGTGCCGTTCGGCAGGCTGCCCAGTGGCAGGCCGCCGCGGCCGGCCATGCGGATCAGCCGCACGGAGTCGTTCTGGGCCACGCGCAGCGACTGCTGCATGTCGGAGATGTTGGTCTGCACGCGCGTCAGCCGGTTGCTGAAGTCGAACAGCGCCAGCACGCCGAGCAGGACGATGATGGTGACGATCAGCGAGACCGAGACCTCGATGAGGGTGAAGCCGCGCTGCCGCGATCCGCGGGGAGCTGTCAGGAGATCAATGTCGGTCATGGTCGCTCCGCCTCAGAAGGGCTTGATAACCTTCAGGGTGATCCCCTGGCCGCCGCCGAACAGATTCTTCTTCGGGTTGTCCACCACCACCGTAACCTCCTTGAAGTGTATGAACGTGGCCTCGGTCCCGCCCGGCTTGGGGTCGTCGAGAGTGCGGTCATCCAGGTCGCTGATGGTGTACTGCCGGACCTCGGCCGTGCGGGTCCAGAGCACCGAGCCGTGGCCGGCGGGATCGGTCCACCACCCCTCGTCCGTGTCGCCGGTCTTGTCGAGGGCTCCCGCCGTATAGGAAGTCTTGGCCTCGGAGTTGGTGGCGCCGGCCGGGACCAGCATCCGGTCGTTGTTGAACGGCACGTTCAGCAGCTCCTCGACCTGCGTCCGGCTGCCGTTGGCCGCCTGGGTGGCGTCGTTGCCGCTGACGTTGTCGCTGATCGAGCGGGAGAACAGCGGCAGCAGGCCGAGCGCGATGATGAGCAGGATGGCGGCGGCGATCAGCGCCTCGATGATCGAGAAACCCGCCGCGCCATGGCGCCCCGCCGGGAGATGCTTCAGGGTGTGCATCCTCTCTCTCCTCAGTTCCATGTCCAGGCCTTGCCGTTGTCGCCGTTGGGGACGTACTCGCCGTTCTCGAACTTGCGCGCCTCGATCCGCGCCGTGGCCTTGGTCTCCACGCGAACCTCCATATAGTTCCCGTAGGGGTCGGCGATGCGGAACTTCCCGGGGGTCTCAATCGAGCCGTCGCCCAGGAAGATCGCCATACTCGGCCCGCCGTCGGGGTCGGCGCTGAAATCTTTGACCGAGTCCTTGTCGAGCAGTCCGGCGTTGTCCTCGAAGATCACCCCGGTCGGCAGGACGAAGCTCGCCAGCACCGGCTCGTTGGCGCCCAGCCTGCCGTCGGAGTCGCGATCCGAGAACGCCCGCACGAGGGCGGGTTTGTCGGGGGCGGTCGACGGGACGATCTGCACGATCCCCCGGGACGACGTCTTGATCGCGTCGATGCGCGCCAGCCGCATCGCGACGGTGATCTCCTGGACCATCCCCCGCATCTTGGACTGATGGAGCGCGTTCTGGAGGGACGGAATGCCGATCGCCACCAGGGCGAGCATCAGGGCCATCACCACGAGCATCTCGATCAGCGTGAAGCCGCGCAGGCCACGGCCGGGCATTGGGTTTTTCATGGCGAGCCCCTAAAGAGCAAGGGCAGTGCCACCCCCCGAAGAGGGCGGGGAATGCTTCACAAGTCTCTGAATGCAGGTGCTTTGAGCCGCGATCAGGACCCTGGCGGAGCTTCGCCGTCAGGCGGCTCTTCGTTACTCATCGTAACGATCGTGTCGCGCGGGAAGGAGAGCAGCGCCCGCGTCCCCCCTCCCGGCCGGTCGTCGAGGCGGATCCGCCCGCCGTGCAGCACGACGATGCGGTGGGCGAGCGCGAGACCCAGCCCGACGCCGCCGCGCCGGCCGGTGGCGAAGGGGTGGAACAGGCGCGCCCGGATCCCGTCCGGCAGACCGGGGCCACGGTCCTCGATGGCGATCTCGGCCCCCTCCGGCTCCAGCGCGATCGCGACCTCGATCGGCCCCCGCCGCCCCACCTCGCGCTCGGCCTCGACGGCGTTGTGCAGCAGGTTGCGCACGGCGCGCTCGAGGAGCTGCGGGTCGCCGCGCAGGACGACGTCCTCCCCACGCACGCGCACCTCGACGCCGTCGAGGGCCGGGTCGGCGGCGGCGCGGCGCAGCAACCGGTCGAGCGAGAGCTCCCGCACGCGGGCGGTTCCCGGCCGCGCGAAGGAGAGGAAATCCTGGAGCACCCGCTCGAGATGATCGGCCTCGCCGCGGATCTCGGAGAGGAAGTCGGCGATCGAGTCCTCGTCCGGCCGCCGCTCGATCAGGGTCAGATAGCCGCGCAGGGTGGCGAGGCCGTTGCGCAGCTCGTGGGCGACGCCGCCCGCCATCTCGCCGAGCTGGGCCAGGCTCTCGGCGAGGCGCCCCTCCTCGGCCCGGCGCTGCGCCTCGGTGAGGTCGGCGAAGAGGACGAGCAGGCCGCGCACCTCGCCGTCGTCGCGGCGCAGGGGGTGGACGGTGAGCCCGACGGTCAGCGTCTCCGCGCCCCCCGGACCGGAGCGCACGGCGCACTCCTGGCGCTGCGGGGCGGTCCCCTCGGCCACCGCCACCTCCAGGATCTCGCGCAGCTCGGGCTGGCCGGCGAGCACCTGGGCCAGCGGCGCTCCCGGCTCCGGGAGCTCGGCGCCGAGGAGAGCCGCGCCGACGGCGTTGAGCGCCAGCACCCGCCCCTCGCGGTCGATCAGCAGCAGGCCGCTCTGCAGGCTCGCCGAGAGGGTCCGCTCGAGGGCTGCGATGTCGTCCTCCGGCGAGCGCCCCTGCCGGCCGGCGAGAGAGGTCAGGGCGCGATCGAAGGTGGAGAGGAGAAAGTCGATCTCGTCCTCCCCGGCCGCGCCGGCGCCCCCCACCTGGCGGGCTCGCGCCAGCAGCGTCTCCCAGGGGCCCAGCAGGTGGCGGAGGAAGAACAGCAGCAGCACCGCCAGCGCGGCGTTGATCGACATCACGGCGACGGTGAGCACGGCGAGCGAGCGGCGCTGGCTCGCCAGCACCCGGGCCGGCAGGTCCACCCGCACGTAGCGCCGGCCCGCGCCGCGGCCGAGCGGGGCGAAGCCGGTCACCGTATCGGGCGACGAGTCGTCCGGCCCGAAACCGGCCGGCTGGTCGATCGGCCGGCCGCCGGCCGGGTCGAGCAGGCCACCGGCGGGGAGCTCGCCGAGCAGCGCGATCGCCTGTCCGCGGGCGTCGATCAGGGCGACGCCGCGCGCCGCCGGCGCCGGCTGGCGCAGGTCGAGCGGGCTGGGCACCTCCTCCGGAGAGGTGGCCAAGCGGTCGACCACCGCCCGCGCCACCCGCGCCGCCTCCTGCTGGCGCTCGCCGGCGAGCAGCGCGATGGCGTTGCGATAGGAGAAGAGGGTGAAGGTCGACAGCACCACCAGCAGCAGGAGGGCGACCGGGAGCAGGATCAGCACCTCGCGCCGCAACCCCAGCCGCCGCCCCGGCCGCGGACCACGCGCCGGGGAGGTCATGGGGAGAGCTGCGCGTATGCGGCGTACGCCCGCACCAGCGGCTCGCCGGCGAAGAGGGCGAGCAGGCCGCCCAGGGCGAGGAAGACGCCGAACGGCAGCTTGGCCTTGAAATCGAGCCCGCGGACCGCCATCAGCGTCAGCCCCACGGCCGCGCCCGAGAGAGCGCCGAAAAAGAGCGCCACCAGCACTCCCTTCCAGCCCAGGAAGGCGCCGATCAGGGCGAGCATCTTGACGTCGCCCAGGCCCATCCCCTCCTCGTGGCGCCAGAGGTACCAGGCGATCCAGACCGCGAGCAGCACGCCGGCGCCGAGGCCGGCGCCGAGGGCCGCGCCCGCCACCGCCCCCCAGGGGCCGTCCCACAGGCGGGCCCAGGGGATCAGCGGCTGCAGGAGCAGCCCGAGGGCGATCCCCGGGTAGCGTCAGCTTGTCGGGGAGGATCATGTGGTCGTAGTCGATCATCGCCAGCGCCAGCATCAGGCGGCGAACAGGGCGGCGACCGGCGCCGCGAGCGAGATGCCGAAGCGCAGAAAGCAGGCGAGGAAGAGCGCCGCCGTGGCCGCCTCGACCGCCGGGTAGCGCCAGGAGATCCGCTGCTCCGCACTGGCGGCAGCGCCCGCGCAGCAGCAGGAAGGAGAGCACGGGCACGTTGTCGAAGGCGCGGATGGCGGTGCCGCAGCCCGGGCAGCGCGAGCGCGGGAAGACCGTCGAGATCCCCAGCGGCAGCCGGTAGATGACCACGTTGAGATAGCTGCCGACGATCAGGCCGAGGATCGCGGCGTAGACGCCGAGGAGGATCTGGAGCTGCACGGTTCCGGGATTCTACGCCAGATGCGCGCCGCCGGCCGGAGAAGAAGAAGCCGCCCCGCCGGCGGCGAGCGCCAGCAGGGTGATGAGAGCGCCGGGGCCGAGCAGCCGTTCGTGGTAGCGGAGCTCGAGGCGGTGCTCGCCGGCCGGAATCCGCAGCGCCGAGCTGGCAGGCCGCGGTCGGATAGACGGTGAGCGGCGCGCCGTCGAGCGAGGGCCCGCCACCCCGGATCGAAGGTCATGGCGGCGACGAACAGGCCCCCCGCCCTCCTCCGCCCGGTAGCGGAGGGCGATCCGCCCTCCGCCGTCGGTGAAGGAGAGCAGGGCGCGGCGGGCGGCGGAAGGAGACGGTCTCCGCCGGCTCTCCCGGCCGGATCAGCTGCTCGTGGCGGGAGACCTGCCAGGCGAGGATGTGGGCGGACGACAGCGCGCCGGCGGTGTCGACGTGGAAGCTCACCCGCGGCACGAAGCGGAAGCGGGGGAGCAGTAGGTGTTCGTCACCTTGGTCAGCGTCGCGGTGGGGTCATGCGCCAGCTGTGACGAGCGGGGGGAGCCGGGCGTGCGGGCGCCTGCAGCAGCAGGGTGCCGACGTTCCAGACCCCGAGGTAGCGGTAGGCCATCTCCGGCTGCGCCCACTCGGTGTCGAGGATGCGCTGCGCCTGCCGCCCCCAGCCGGTGAGCATCAGGTCGAAGTCGTTGTTGAAGGCGTAGGGGAGATGCCAGAGCAGCCCCGAGTAGGGCTCCAGCCGGGCGATGTAGGTGCGGGCGAGCAGCGTCCGCGGGTCTCCCCCCAGGCGCGCGGCACGATCTCGGGGGCGCCGGCGGGCGCCGCCTGCACGAAGATCCGGTCCTCGGCGGGGAGGATCGAGGCCGCGAGCGGCGGCGGCACCGTGTAGGCGGCGGCCGGCAGGGTGCGGACCAGCCCGTGGCCGTAGTGCCAGAGGTCGACCGCCAGCAGGGCGACCGCCAGCCCCTCCAGCAGGCGCCGGGAGGGGCGCCGCCAGCGGCAGAGCGCGAGCAGGGCGGTGACCGCGGCGGCGGTCGCCACCGCGGCCCAGCTCTCCGCCCGCAGGTAGGCCAGGGCGGCGGCCGTGCCCTGCGCCCCGAGGTCGGGAGCGCCGTGGAGGGCGATCAGCCAGAGGGCCGCCCGCGGCGCCCACAGCAGCAGGAACGCGAAGACCAGGGCGGTGACGCAGCACCACCGCCGCCATCGCCACCGGCAAGTCGGCCGCCTCCGCGCGCCCCGCCTCCCGCTCGTCGAGCAGCCGCTGCCAGCCGAGGACGCCGGCGAAGAGCAGGGCGAGGACGGCGAGGACGGCGAACTTCTCGGGGAAGCGGAGCACCGCCAGCACCGGCACCGCCTCGCGGAGCGCCTCGTAGAGCGGGTTGTGCCGCCCGAGGGCGAGGAAGAGGCCGCCCAGGAAGGCGAGCGCCCACGCCGCCCGCCGCGGAATGCGCCAGCGGATCAGGGCCACCGCTCCCAGCACGGCGAGCAGCAGACCCGGGTAGATCGATTCGACGTAAGGGTAGTCGCGGTCCTCCAGGTTCCAGCCGAAGTAGACCCCCTCGAGGTTGCGCGCCGGATCGCCGAAGAAGCGCGGGAAGACGATCTCGGCCAGCCGCTCGGGGGGCATCGACCAGAGCGTCGGCGTGCGACGCGGAGAGCCCCTTGCGCGGCGAGTCGGCGAGGCGCCCCAGGGTCGGCAGGAGCTGCACGGCGGCGAGCGCCACGGCGAACAGCACCGGCACCGCGGCCCGCGGGAGATTGCAGCGCGGCCCTGGGGCGCCGGCCGGCCGCCGAGGCGGCCAGGGCCAGCACGCCGAGGCCGCTCATCACCACCGTCGACGGCTCGCCGTTGAGGAGCTGGAGCCCGAGCGCGCCGCCGGCCAGGAGCGCCGGCCGCCACCAGGCCCCTCGTCCCTCGCCGGTCCCCCGTTCGCAGCGCCTGGTCCGCCCACAGGAGCACCCAGGGGAACCAGGCCATGCTGCAGAACAGGGTGTAGGCGCTGAGCAGCGAGAGGTAGGCGCCGCAGCCGGCATACCCCACCGCCGCGAGCGCCGCCGCCCCGCGCGCCGCAGCCGAGATGCCGCGCCAGCCGCCAGGCGCCGGCGAAGGCGATCGCGGCGTGCAGGAAGGCGAGCAGGCTGAGCGCGTAGTGCGGGGGGACCGCGAACACCAGCCAGCTCGGCGGATAGAACGCCGCGTAGCTGGGGTTCGAGAGCAGCGGCTGGCCGCCGTTCAGCCACGGGTTCCAGGTCGGCAGCCCGTGCGCCGCGAGCTCCCGGAACGCCGCGCGCAGCGGCAGATGAAAGAGGGGGATGTCGCGGTTCGCCAGCACCCGGCCGGGCGACAGCAAGGCTCCAAGCAGGCTGAGGAGCCAGCCCGCCGCGAGCACGGCTGGGGGGATCGCGGCGGACCGGCGGTGCATCCGGAGAACGAGACTACCGTCTACTTCTGGGGCCAGCGCACGAAGAATCCGTCCGCCCAGACGATGTCCTGGTCGTAGTCGGTCGGGTCGAAGCCCGCCACGCGTGTAGCTGCCGCTGACCGTGCTGCGGTCCCGGCCGCCGCTGCCGATCGCCATCACCTGCTGATTGAGCGGATTGGTCGGATCAAGGAAGTACTGGTAATCGAACTTCCAGCCGTCGAGCTTCTGGATCGTCTCGATGTACTGCGGGGTCAGCAGGTCCCGCAGGTCGGAGATATCGATCGCCTTGTACTGGCTGATATCGACGCTCGTGATCGCCGCCCCGGCCGCCGCCGCCCCGACCTCGTCCGACAGCCACGAGAACATCGCGGTGCCGGTGATCCGCATGTCCGCCACTGTCCGCTTCTGCTTCGCCTTCTCCATCGCGTCGAGCAGGTTGGGAATCAACATGGCGGCGAGAATGCCGATGATCGCGATCACGATCAAGAGCTCGATCAGCGTAAAGCCCGTCTGTTTCCCCGCGAGTCTACGCTTCATCACAAAATCCCTCCAAGTTGTCGGAGGGGTGCTTGTACAAGCCGCATGCCAGGGACAGGGACGCTTACAAACTGCTGGAAAGTCAGCAACTTGCGGTTATAGCCAAGCGTCTTCAAGACAAAAATCGTCAACGCTCGGAGCACGGGATGTCACCCCGCGGCGGATCCCGCTCACCGGCCCTGGGGCGCGGCGTAGGCGACCAGGATCCGGCGCATCCGCTCGACGCCGCGGTCGATCTCGGTGAGCGGGATCCGCTCGTCGGTGCTGTGGATCCCCTTCGAGTCGTCGGGGCTGAGCTTGAACGGCGAGAGGCCGTAGGCGGCGAATGCCCCGCTCGCGGAAGAAGCGCGAGTCGGTGAAGCCGGCGATGAAGGTGGGGACCACCGGCCCCTCGGGCTCCAGCACCTGCTCGCATCGCCTGCGTAGAGGCGGCCGGAGGCCGGCGACGGCGCCGCGGGCGGGGAGGTCACCAGCACCTTCACCTCGAACCCCGGGCCCAGCCGGCGCTTGACCGTCGGCGAGGAAGGCGGTCGGCGTCGGTGTCGGGCAGCAGCCGGATGTCGAGCTGCGCCGCCGACGCCGCTCGGGGACGACGTTGATCCGCTCGCCGCCGCGCAGCACGGTCACCTGCACGGTGTCGAGGAAGAGGTTGGCCATGCCGGGCATCAGGAACTCCTTCGGGCCGCTCTCCGCGATCACGCTGTCGATGTTCGAGAACACCCGGCGCCAGCGGCTCGTTCTGCAGCGGCGCGATGGCATGGGAGTAGTCGCGAACGGGCGGCGTGCACCCGCCAGCGGACGGGCTCGGCGAGCAGCCGGTCCAGCCCCTGGATCAAGCTGATGGTTGGCGCTCGCGGGGTTGAGGCCGGCGCCGTGCCCGCCGCGGCCGGAGGTCGAGACCTCCAGCCAGAGCGGCCGCTTCTGGGCCACCTCGATCCCCCACCAGAGGAGCTTGCCGCCGGCCCCGATCTGGCTGCGCCCGCCTTCGCCGATCACCGCCTCGACCCCCTGGAAGAGCTCGGGATGATTGGCGAGCAGCCAGCCCGTGCCCCGCACGCCGCCGTTCTCCTCGTCGGCCACGGCGAGGAAGACGACGTCCCGCTCCAGCGGCACCCGCCGGCGCTGGAGATCGATCATCGCGGCGAGCTGGGCGATGCCGAGGCTCTTGTCGTCGACCGCGCCGCGCCCCCAGAGCTGCCCCCCTTGACCAGGCCGGCGAACGGCGGCACCGTCCACCCCGGCCCGGGGGGGACCACGTCCATGTGGTGGAGCAGGAGGATCGCCCGCCCGCCGCTCCTCGGCGACGACAGCCGGGCGCACAGGTTCGCCCGCCCCTCCGGGTTGGCGACCACCCGCGAGGGGATCCCCGCGCGCTGGAGAATGCCGGCCAGGAAGGCCGCGCCGCGCCCCTCGTTGCCGGGCGGATTCGAGGTGTCGATCCGCAGGTACTGCTGCAGCCACCCCGCCGGCTCCGAAAGCGCCGCGGGCGCGGCCAAGGCGGTGGCGGACGGCGCCTGCAGCGACGGCGACAGGAGCAGAACGGCGGCGAGGAACGGCGGGATCAGGCGGCTTGGCGGCATATTCGGGAAAGTCTTGGGGGAAGAATAGTCGAAGAAAAACGGTCCGCGTGGAAAAACAAAAGGGGGGTCTCCGTATCGAGACCCCCGTGGGAAGAAGAGCTTGAATCGCTTTGGGTTCGTGTGGGCCTGTCAGGCCCGGGCCGTCTGCTGCTTAGTTGGTCTTCTGCGGCCAGCGGACGAAGAAGCCGTCGGCCCAGACGATGTCCTGGTCGTAGTCGGTCGGATCGAAACCGGTGACCGTGTAGGAGCCGCTCGGCGTGCTGGCGTCACGACCGCCGGAGCCGATCGCCATGACCTGCGCCTGCAGCACGTTGGTGGTCTTCGAGCCAGTAGGAGAAGTCCTTCTTCCAGCCGTCCTTGGCCGGAACCGACTGCAGGTACTGCGGAACCAGGACCGAGGCGACCGTGGTCGGCGTCGGAGGTGGTGTACTTGCCGAGGTCGACGTCCGTGGCGGCGGCGCCAGCGGCGGCCGCGCCGACCTGGTCGGTCAGCCAGGAGAACATCGCGGTGCCGGCGTTGCGCATGTCGGCGACGGTCCGCTTCTGCTTCGCCTTCTGCAGAGCGTCAAGGAAGTTCGGGATCAACAGGGCGGCGATGATGCCGATGATCGCGACGACGATGAGCAGCTCGATAAGCGTGAAGCCCTTCTGACGGTTACGGATCTTGCTAATCATGTTTGGGTCTCCTCCCCCTGGGGTTTGAAGCTATCCTCCGGATCATCCGCGAGGCGTGTCGGTGGGGAGATATAGCAGGGTCGATGCCAGGGGTTCACCGAGCCTAACTCCTTGATTTCATTAAGGTTCAAATTCCGTCACGACAAAATTTGCCACAGCGCGCTAGCACTAAGTGTCAGACGCCAGCCGGCGGACCAGCCGCGTGTAGATCTCGACGCCGTCCGCGAAGGCGGGCACCGCGAAACGCTCGTTGGCACGGTCGACCTGCAGGGTGTCGGTGTTCATGATCAGGAACGGCGAGAAGCCGTAGGTCGGCACGCCGAGGGTCCGGAAGAAACGGGCGTCGGTCGCCGTCCACGCCAGGAAATAGGGCCCGACCGGCGCGTCGGGGTGGGCATCGCGCAGGGTCTCCTCGATCGCCTCGTAGACCGGGTTGTCGAGCGGGCTGCCGCCGCGGGCGGTCTGCGGCTCGTCGATCATCGTGGTCAGGCCGAAGGTCAGCCAGGACGGCACCAGCTTCTCCCGCACCGCCTCCAGATCCTCGCCGGGGAGGAGCTGGAACTTGATCTCCAGCTCCCAGCCGCCGCCGGGAGCCTCCTTCACCGGGAACGGCACCGCCTCGTTGCGCAGCATCGACTGAATATAGGGGGGGAGCTTGCGGAAGGCCTTGATGTCCCCCATCGCGGTCTCGATGTCGGTCATCATCTCTCGCAGGTCCTTGCGGTCGCGGGTCGGGCCGTAGGTCGCGAACACGGCGCGGGCCTCCGGCGTCAGGCGCAGATCGGTCACCGTGGGGCCGATCTCCTTGAGCGTCTTGCGGAGGTCCTCCAGACGCTTGCGGTCGTCGCCGCAGAGGATCAGGTCGGCGTAGCGCTTCTGGGCGAACTCGGTCCCCCAGAACTTGATCTCGTCGCGCGCCCGCGCCTCCACCACCCCGCCCTCGGTGAGCACCGCCCAGAAGTTGCGGACCATCTCCGGCTGGAGCTGGATGATCCGCCGGATGCCCAGGCGGCTCCCCCGCTCCTCGCTGCTGGTGCCGAGGAAGAGCACCGAGTGCGTCAGCGGCACGCCGCTCTTCTTGAGGTCGATCATCGCCAGCATCTGGGCGATGGCGACGCTCTTCATGTCGAAGACGCCGCGGCCGTAGATCCAGGGGAGCTGGATGCGCGCCTCGAACGGCGGCGAGAACCACTCCTTGGGATCGACCGCCGAGACGTCGATGTGGTTGTGCAGCACCAGCGGCCGGGAGTCCTTGCCCACCAGCCAGGCGTAGATGTTGGCCTTGCGCGGGCCCACCTTCTCGATGCGGTAGGGGATGCCGGCCGCCTGGAACTGGCGGGCGAGGAACTCGGCGCCCTTGACCTCGTCCCCCGTCGTCTCGCTGGTGTCGATCTGGGCATACTTCTGGAGCAGCTTCACTTCCGGCAGGTTCGCGTAGTCGCGGTGCATCCAGGCTTCGGTCTTCCGCGCCTTCAGGGGGGCGTCCAGGAACTTGACGACGCCCCAGGTGAGCGCCCCCACCAGGACGAGGCTGCCGTACAAGGCGATCCGCGCCGCCTGCCGGCGCCGGGCTTCGAGTTTTTGCAGGATCATGAGGCCCGCGATGATAAACCGGACTTCGACAGTTGTGTATGCTTCGCTCGAATCATGAGGATTCCACTACGGCTCCTGCTGCTCCTGGCCGGCCTCGTCGCCTGCCTGCGCTACCTCTTCGCGGAGATCGCCCGCCTCAAGGGGGGGCTGGGCTTTCCGCTGGACGACAGTTGGATTCATCTGCAGTTCGCTCGCAATCTCGCGCACGGCGCCGGGCTCTCCTACAACCCTGGCGAGATGGTGACCGGCTCGACGGCGCCGCTCTGGACCGCCCTTCTCTCGCTCCTCTATCTCCTGCCGGGGAGCGTCGTCGTCTGGACCCAGCTCCTCGGCATCGCCCTCTACCTCGCCGGGATCGACGCCACTTGGCGCCTCGCCCGCGAGTTGGGCCTCGGGAAGGGCCTCTCGGCCCTCGCCGGCGGGCTCACCCTGGCGACCAGCTGGCTGGTCTGGTCGGCCCTGTCGGGAATGGAGATCCCGCTCTTCGTCCTGCTCTCGCTCTGGGGGGTGATCCTCCACGTACGCGAGCGGGCCGATCCTCAACGCCCGCCGCTCTCGCTCGCCGTCCTCGCCGTCGCCGTTCTCGCCCGGCCGGAAGGGTTGCTCCTGCTGCTCCTCGCCTTCCTCGATCGCGCCCTGGTCTTCGCGGAGGGCCCGGAAGGAGTCCGCTGGCGCCGTCCCCACCTCCGGACCCTGCTCGCCGGGGCCGGCCTCGCCGCCTGCGCCCTGGCCGGCTCCTTCCTATTCTACGGATGGGCGGGTGGTTCCGTACTGCCCACCACCTACGCCGCCAAGGGCGGAGGCGAGGTGCGGAGCCTGCTGCCCGACCTGCGGTACCTCTCGAACGTGCTGACCCTCTTCTTCCGGCCGCAGCCGTGGGCGACGCTGCTCGCCGCCGGGGGCGCGGCCGTCCTCGCCGGCCGGCTCGGCACCGCGCGCGACCGCGGGCTCCTCCCCGCCCTCTGGCTGTTCGGCATGCCGCTCGCCTATTCCCTGCTGACCCCCGGGCCCAACCGGATGCTGGGGAACTTCGGCCGCTACTACTTCCCGCTCTTCCCGGTGCTGGCCATCCTCGCCGCGCTGGCGCTCGAGCCGGTGCTGGACGCGATCACCCGCCTCCGCCCGCCGGCGCCTCTCCGCGCGGCCCTGGCTGGGATCGGAACCGCCGCGATCCTCGCGCCGACGGTGGCCATCCTGATCCAGGGGGAGGCCTTCTACGCCCAGAACGTCGCCAACGTCGAGGAGAGCGACGTGGCGGTCGCCCACTGGCTCGCCGCCCGCGTGGCACCGGACGCCGTGCTGGCGGTCAACGACATCGGCGCGATCAAATATTTTCTCCCCAACCCGATCGTCGACCTGGCGAGCATCGCCACCCCGGAGATCGGCCGCGAGGTGACGCGGGCCGTCGCCGCCGGCACCCCCTGGGACAAGGCCATGCTGGCCGCCCTGGAGCGGCGCCATCCCGACTACGTGGTGATCTTCCCGAGCTGGTTCCCCAACCTCGCCGCCGACCCCCGCTTCCAGGCCGTCTACACCCTGCCGATTCAGGGCAACATCACGATGGGCGGAACCGAAATCGTGGTCTACGCGACGCCCTGGACGCGGGCGCCGCTGCGGGATGGGGTTTAAGGATTCGCCGCGAGTTGCTCCCTGACACGAGCGGCGACCGAGGGATCGCGACTGGCGAAGCAGCAAAACTCGTCGTGCGAAAAATAGAAGGCATCGCGACCGGAAGACGAGACGCCGTAGCAATCCCAAATGAAGAGCAGTGAGGTTGCCACGATGGAGACCGCGTCGTCGTCGTCCGCGGCGGAGACGAGATGGCCGGGCGCCTCGATCAGCGGACGGTGCTCGCCGAGAGCCTCGCGAAAGCGGGTAAACAGCGGCATGTGCTGACTGGAGGGCCAGACGGCCCAATCTTCGATCAGGAGCAGCGTTTCGGGGTCGGGCTCGACCAGGGAGAGGAGAAAACGCGCCAGGTACACCTTGGCGCCAGAATCGGCGGGATACGGCACCTCCACGACGTTAAATGGCTCCGCACCGATGTCTGGCCGAATCCAGCCCTGCTCACTCAGGAGAACGTGACGCTCATCGCACCATGACTGACACTCTGTTGATGTGAGAATTCGCATGGTTCCTTTCATCGTTCCCGGGTAAGACCGGCCGCGCGCTTGAACCCGAACCAGAGATTTCTGGCTTTCCAGAATCTGCTGGCTTCCATCGCGCGGAGACGAGACTCCAGACCTGCCGCCTCCGCTCTGGACTCAAGCAAGAGGGCATTATACCTGGCGAGATCTCGCTCCTGGACACTCTCTCGCTGTGCCAGCTCGTTTTGAAGCAGGACGGTGTTCAGTTGCGCGGTTCGCAAACAGGCTCCGATCACGGATCCCGAGTACAGGCTCAGATCCTCGCCGTCACTCGATAGAGGCCGGATGGAAATGCGGGCCGTCTCAGGATCCGCGGTTTCAGGAAGCTCCACCGTCGCCTGCCAACCGACAGCCTCCACGGGATCGCTCGCGAAGACCTGCCCGACGGCAGGGCGGGGCTGGAAATCTCGACAGGAAGCGACGAGAACGTCGTCGATCCAGATTCGCACCTCTCGCGGAGGGCGACCTGTGACTCTGTCGGCAAGCCAGCCACTGAGGCGAAGGCCTCGTTTCCCGATCCAGGAGCAATGCTCCAGAAATCCATCGGCTTCACGCTCCACTTTGAGCCCGGAGAACACAGCCGGCGGATCGGTTCCTTCCTGAAGGACAACATAGAGGTCCTGAAAGCTGGCAAGCCCCCGCGGAACCCTGAGGACGGCGCAATCGCCGATCGCCTCACGAACCGCGTCACGAACGAATCCTTCGGTCACCCAGGATGTGCCGTAATCCTGCGCATCCAGGGAACCGCTCTCGCTCCGCTCTTCAAAAACAATGCCTTCCGCCGGCGGGACAGGCACCGCCGCCGAGCACAGCGAAATATCATGGACACTGAAAAGCAACATGCCTGCCGGCGTCAAAAGCGACCCGAGCCGGCGAAGCCAGTTGAGGAACGACCGCTTTGGCAGATGAGTAAAAAGAGAGGAGACCAGGATGCAATCAAAAGAAAGATCACATCGAAACTCCGCGGGGTCCGTCGTGGAGACCAGACCATGAACGCCGAACTCCCGCTCTTGAAAGGCCACGCCCTCCGCATAGATATCAGAGACCCAGACCAGCTCTTTCGGAATCTCCGCGACAATGTGACGCGTGACCCTGCCGTATCCGCTGGCAAAATCCAGAACTCTCCCGCCCCATTCCAGAGACCCGAACTTCCAGGCGATCAACTGCCGCTGCGTGGCCCAGATCCGGCGGCCCGACTCCAGATACATCGCCACGGCCTGCTCAAGACTGTGGCCTTGCGCGTACAGGAAGAAGAGCAGCATCTCGTCTGCCTGGCTGAGGTTCAGATTGATGTCCCTGTCCATGAGGTCTCGGCACAGCGCCTGTACAATCACGCTATCCGAGGAATTGCAGTACGCCAAGGGTGCTGGAGTCATCGCCTGCCAAAACCTACCATCGCCCCATCGGAGCCGTCAAGAAGGAGCTGTGAGAAGATTCAAGCCCAGCCGTCGAGGGCGCGGGCGCAGCTACGGAACGGCGATCACCGCGGGCGGTTCGTCTCCCTAGCGGCGCCAACGCTCGCATCTCTCATGCCTCCCGCGGCCTCCACATGCGTCATAATGAAGCCGCAGCCGAACATTGGAATGACAAGGAACCTTCCGTGCCCACAAAGGTCTTCATCAGCTACAGCCATGACAGCGAGCAGCACTCGCAGCGCGTATTGGCGCTCGCCAATCAACTGCGCCAGCATGGCGTCGACGCCGAGCTGGATCAGTACGAAACCCGCCCTCCTCAGGGCTGGCCGCGATGGTGCGAGGAGCAGCTTCGACCGGAGAACTCCGAGCATGTTCTCGTCGTCTGCACAGAGACCTACCTCAACCGCATCGAGGGGAAGGTTCCCGCCGACGAAGGCCTCGGTGTCTTTTGGGAAGGCGACGTCATCTACAGCTATCTCTACGAGCAGAAAAGCAACGCGAGATTCATTCCGATTGTCTTCGATCGCAAGGATGAAGGGCATATCCCGCGCCCGCTGAAAGGCGCAACGCGCTACCGGCTCACCGCCTTCGATCTTTCAGATGTCGGATACAAGTCGCTCTATCGCGAGCTGACCCATCAGAGGGCTGTTGAGAAACCGCCGCTTGGCGAAGTCGTGATCCTGCGGGGAGAACGCGCCCTGCCCACCAGGGGACTGGACGACGACATCGCGATTCTCCCGCCCGTCGTCTCCCGGGAAGTACGCTCCACGTTTTCCGGCCCGGGGCTCAACCCGCCACCGTGAGCAGATCGCGGATCAGCGGATCGAGGCGATCGCGCAGGACATTGCCGAGGATGGCGCGGATTTCGGTTGCCGCGTCGGGCTCGCTCTCCAGATCCTCGGGAGAGGTTTCCTGGCTCGTCGGCGGGATGCTGTCCTGAATCTCCGCTATTTGGTGCCGGATCGCCCGCAGGTGTTCGATCAACGGTCCGAGTTGCTTCCTCGCCAGCTCCACTGCGGTCATTCCTTGATTCCTTCCATGGCTTGAGCCTCCTGGGCCCTCCATGCCGAGCTCGTGAAGGCGCGGCACTCCGGGCAGCCGGCGAGGAGATGGCGGACGACCTCGCGGGTCTCGGCCCGGGCCGTCTCGCCGCGCATGAACCGCAGCAGCAGCTCCTCGGTCGGGTGGTGCCTCACGCGGAGGATTCTGGCCGTGGATTCCAGGCTTCAAAGCGCTACTGCCGAACCTTGGGAAAATTCCTGTTCCGGCAACACGGGTTCCGGCAGAAGGCATCCGCGTCACCTCGCGGCATGTCACGATCGAGGCTTCCGGCGCACCCGATCCTTTCAGGAGGTGGTAAATTCTTGCTGGGAGGAATTTGATGCCGCGATCGCACCGTCCGCTGACTCTCACCATCCTCGCCGCCTGGAAGGACCTCTCTCAGAAGGAGATCGGGACCGGTTCCGGGATTCCCCAGAAGCAGGTCTCGTACTACCTGAAGAAAGAGGAGCTCGACGATTCCGTCTACGCGCGCCTGCTCCAGGGGGTCCGCGCGCGGCCCGCGGAGGTCGACGTCGTGACCGCCTGCCTGGAAACCCTGGAGGCGTTGAGCCAGGACCAGGAGACGACCCCAGAGGAGCGCGACGAGGTCAGGGCGGGGATCCTTGAGGGCATGCGGGTCCTGGAAAGGGCGTTCTCCGAGGCCGTCCGGCGCTCGCGCGCTCTCCCGCCGGTAGGTGGCTATCCCCAGCCCGCCGACCTCGAAGCGTCTCGCTGGCAGGCCCGCGAGCAGTGGTCGCTGCTGGAGCCGCTCTCCGAAGGCCAGCGGCTCGCCGTGGCGCGGGTAGCCTCGGAATTCCAGACCTGGGCGCTGGTCGAGCGCGTCTGCGAGGAGTCGATCGTCCAGGCCTCCCGCAACGTCGAGCGCTCGGCTTCCCTGGCGCGGCTTGCCCAGGAGGTCGCCGAGCGGGTCCAGGGACCGGAGGAGTGGCGCAACCGCGTTCAGGGTTTCGCGGTGGCCCACGTCGCCAATGCTCTCCGAGTCCAGGGCGAGCACCAGGCGGCAGAGGAGGCTCTGCAGCGCGCCAAACGACTGTGGGAGAGCGGCAATGATTCTATCGAGGTGCTTGATCCGGGGCGGCTACTCGACCTGGAAGCGTCGCTTCGCCGGGACCAGCGACGGTTCGAGGAGACGCTGGCCCTGCTAGAGGAAGCGCTGAAAGTGGGGCGCTGCCCGGAGCGCTACCTGATCAATAAGGGATTTACCCTGGAAGTCATGGGTGAGTATGACCGCGCCGTCGAGGCACTCCTCAAAGCGGAGCCTCTGCTGGTTCTTAAGGGCGATGAGCGCCTGTTGTATATGCTGCGCTTCAATCTGG
Source organism: uncultured Acidobacteriota bacterium (assembly GCA_963792575.1). Taxonomy (GTDB): domain Bacteria; phylum Acidobacteriota; class Thermoanaerobaculia; order Multivoradales; family UBA5704; genus DATARR01. The sequence continues at coordinate 498,839 of CAWBWZ010000010.1, read as the reverse complement.
CCGTTATCTTCTGTCAACTTGGTAGGTATTCGGGAACCACCAAGCTTTTACAACAGGTGCGCGACCTCGTGACAGAGAGGGGCGATGAAACCGAGCTGGTCCGCGTGACCTGGCTGGAAGGGCGCATTGCCATCGGCCAGGGACGACTTGAGGAGGGCCGGAGACTGCTCAGCCGGGCACGACGGGAGTTTGCCGCTCGGAAGATGGGATATGACGTGGTGTTGGCACTGCTAGAGGAAGCCGCCCTGCTCCTGGAGGACAATCGGACGGCCGAGGTCCGGGTACTCACTTCGTGTTTAGCAGAGGTCTTCGAGTCCAAGGGAGTGCATCGGGAGGCTCTGGCGGCTTTGAAGCTGTTCCAGGAAGCCGCCGAGCGCGATGAAGCCACCGCCGAACTGGCGCGTCGCGTCCTGGGATACCTCTTCCGGGCTCGCTATGATCAGGGCCTCCGGTTCACCACTGAATGAACTCTCGGAATCAGCCGTTGGGATCGGCCCCGCCTCCGGCATCCATCGAGGGCTGTGCTTTCGGAAGGCACTTCCCATTTGGGTCCATCCCGCAGCCAGCATCAGACTTGGGCTGTACGGACGGAGCGCACCGGCCGTCGGGGTCCATTCCGCAGCCGGCATCAGAACGAGGCTGCACGGCCGGAGCCAACCGACCGTCAGGATCTGCCCCACCGCCCGCCTTTTCCATGGCTCCGCTCCAGAGCGAGGAGAAAAAGGCCCAGAGAGGGTCAAGCACAGTGGCATGGCTGGCCCTGGGAACCAGGAGGAAGGCGGCAAGAGTCGCGGCGACGAGAGATCTGCGCATGGGATTTCGTCTCCCGCGCGGCGCCGGCGCGAGCCTTCATGGTCCGCGTGGGCCGCGCCTGTCGCTAATCATGGTGCTTTTTCGGGTGAATACGCGCGAAATTTCCTCACTCCATGCCAGTAGGAGGATCGGATGAGACCCAGGAACCGGCTGGCGCGGCTGTTCCGTGCCCTTTCCGGAGAGACGCAGAAGGACTTCGCCGAGAAGACCGGCGTGGACCTCTCCCTGCTCGCCCGCTATGAGCTGGATCAGGTGGATCCTGGCCTCGACCATCTGGCGAGGCTGGCGGAGGGCGCCGGGCTCACTCTGATGGAGGGAGAACAGGTCTTGCGGCTGGCCGATACGTTGAGCACCCCGCGGAGACGGACGGGAGCCGGAGTCGAGGATCTCGGCCCCGAGTTCACTGCCCTGCTCGCCGGCACCTATCAGCGCCTGCTCCGGCTGGCGCTCCCCGCCGATCCCCCTCAGGCCGGGGACCGCGAGCGCGCCTGTGAACTCTGGTCGCGGCTGGAGCCGCTTCCGGAGGACGAGCAACTCGCGGTGGTGCGGGTGGCCCGGGAGTTCCAGAGTTGGGCTCTGCTCGAGCGCGTCCGCCAGGAATCCCTCACCGAAGCATCCCGCGAGGCCGGACGGTCCGCCTCTCTGGCGCGGCTCGCCCAGGAGATCGCCGCCCGGGTTCGGGGGCCGGAGACGACTCCTCGATCCGGATAGCCGTCTGTAGATCCAGAGAGCGTTACGCTCCCTCGTTACGACAGCCCGTCGTACCCTTACAAGGGTCTGCCTCCACGTACGACGGTTTATCTCCAGCTACGACGGTCCGTCGTATCGGTACGACGGTCTGCCTCCAGCTGTAGCGGGAGATCAGTCTGTCGTGGGATCGCCACGGCGCGTCCGAGCGCCAGCGATCCGGCGGCTTCGAGAGGTGTTCTACCGCAAGCTCTTTTCCCAGCTTTAATTCTAGCGGCGCGGGAGCGCACGCGGTGCGGCTTCGAGCTCAAGCTGACCAGCACAAGACACCGCCCCGGCATCGCGATAGTCTGCGGCCCGTGCCGACACCGCAAGCTGACAGCCTTCTCTCCCCTTGTGTCCTGGTGGTCAAGACGCCGGTGGCATCCCGCGAACGAGTGGCGGAGCGGCTGGGCAGCACCGGGCGGCGTCTCACTGGACAAGTGGAGCACGCGGCGCGGGAGCAGGAGCGCACTCTCGAGACCCTGCAAGAGGCCCTCGCTCGCCTGGGCGTCACGCCGGCCACGGTCTCGGTCGATGCCATCGACGCCCGGGCTCGCCGCGCGCTCGCCGGCGCTCGCCTGGTGATCTCGGTGGGCGGCGACGGCACCCTGCTCACCGCTTCGCACTGGATCACCGGGGCCGCCCTGCTCGGTGTGAACTCCGCGCCGCGGTCGAGCGTGGGGTATCTGACCCTCACCCGGCGGTCGATTCTGGCGCGGGATCTGGCGCGGATCGCGCGGGGAACCCTGCTGCCGCAAGTGGTCGACCGCATCGAGGTCGAGATTGAGGGACGGCGGCTGCCTCCGGCGCTCAACGACGTCCTGATCGCGCACGAGCAGCCGGCGGCGACCAGCCGCTATCACCTACGCCTCGGCCGCCGCGGGGAGGAGCAGCGCAGCTCCGGCCTGTGGGTATCGACGGCGGCGGGCTCGACGGCCGGGATCCGTTCCGCGGGCGGCACGCCGATGCCGCTTGCCGCGCGCCGGCTCCAGTTCCGCGCCCGCGAGCTCTACCGCGGGCGGGGGCGCGGCGCGGCGACCCTGGAATCCGGCTTCGTGGAGGAGGGGCAGGAGCTGGTCGTCGAATCAGCCATGGAGGCCGGCTGGCTCTTCGTCGACGGCGCGCGGGAGGCTACCCGGTTCCCCTTCGGCACCCGCGCGACCTTCCGCCTCGCCGAGCAGCCGCTCCTCCTCTTCGCGGATTCCGCGCGGTGGACGCCGGCATAGCTCTACTTTGTCAGAGTAGCCCCGCAGAGGCGGAACGCATCCTGCGCGCGCTGCTCGGCGATCTGCGCCTCGGGGCTCGAAAGGATCGCCGCCACCGACAAAACCGGCTCCATGACCCTTCACGAGAAAATGCCGCAAAATTAGGCCGGGATGCCTGCTGGATCAAGCGATTTGCGGCATTCAGAGGCAATTCCGCCGCAAGCCGGGGCCGGCAAGCGGTATTTCTTGTCCGGCAAGCGGAGTTTTTCGAGAAATGCACCGCAAATTGTATCCGGCATTCCGCATACCGGGAGCGGCAAGCGGCACAATTCTCGCTTTCTACCGCAAGCCTGACGGTACAAGCGGCAGAATTTTGGAAAAATACCGCATGACGGACCCGGCGAACGAGCTGAAAAGGAGAATCCGCCGCGTATTCTCCTTTCCGGGCCTCCCGGCGGAATTTTTGGGAGAGTCGCCCAATTCAATTCCGCCCCTTCGGGGCGCGGGAGGGGACAAGCTCCTCCCCTACATAAAATGCCTTAAGTGACCGTATTGGGGCTAATCTGACAAAGTAAAGTTAGCGGGTCACGAACCCACCGGTTTCAAAGGCACGCCGGTCTCTCCGGCCTCGCGCACCTTGGGATCCGGAACCAGCCCGAAGCCGTCCGCCATGCGCGGGAAGTAGTTGAAGATGGCGATCACGTGCGCGGCTTCCAGCAGCCCCTGATCGTCGAAGCCGAGGTCGCGCAGGGGCTGCCAGTCGGCGGCCGTCATGCGGGTGGGCTCCAGGGTCATCTTCTCGGCGACGGTGCAGAGGGCGCGCTGACGGGCGGTGAGGTCCGGCAGATCCCGCCAGCGCCGCTGCTTGATGGCGTCGACCAGCGCGGCGTCGTTGTGCTCGACACGCAGAAACTCTGCGTGAGACTGCGTTCAGTACTGGCAGTCCTGGGCCGCGGAGGCGACCGCCGCCAGCATCTCCCGCTCGGCGCGGTCGAGCGCTCCCGGCGCGAACATGATCTCGTGGAAGACCGCCTGCATGGCGCGGCCGATGCGCTCGTGCGCGGCGAGCAGGCGCCCCATGCCGGAGGGGTACCCGAAGTTGTAGGAGGAAGGCTTCGGCCCGGCCGGCCGTGCCCGCAGCTCCTCCGGCGTGGGAAGTCGGATGAATGCGTTCTGAGGGTCCTCGAACATGGAGATCCTCCCTGGATCGTCCCGCGGCGCGGCGCGCGCTCGCGGGAGAGAAAGGATAACCGAGCCCGGCGGAGATCAGGGAAAGCGCGATCAGACGCTCGATGAGCCTCTCAAGTCCTGTCTGTCCTTCCGCAAAGGACAGACAGGCGCTTATCTGTCCTTCGCGGAAGGACAGATAAGCCTCGACGACCCGATTATTTTCCCTGCCGCAAACCCTGCCCCAGCCGGATCAGCCGGTCGGTGGGGGCGAAGTCGTCGGTCAGGATGGGGATGCTGGCGGTGTCGAGGGCGACTTCGCCGCGCCAGGTGGCGAGGGTCGCGAGCGGAGGCGCGAAGCGCATCGTGCGGTCGAGCTCCCGGCCGCGCTGGACGAGCTCCGCGCTCGACAGGGTCTCGGGATTCATGGTCGCCACCACCAGCGCGTTGAAAGAGCCCTGGACGCGGAAAAGGTAGACCGTGTCGAAGCGTTCCCGCATGGTGCGGTAGATCGCCTGCGAGAACGGATCGGAGAGCCCTCCCGCCAGGTTGAGCCCGAAGGCCCCGCCCGGCGTGAGATGGCGCTTGACCTCGTCCAGGAACTGCACCGTGGTCAGGTGGAACGGCACGCTCTGGCCGATGTAGGCGTCGCCATAGATCAGGTCCCATTGCTCGGAAGAGGCGTGGAGGAACTGGCGCCCGTCCTCGACGGTCACCCGCATCCGCGGTCCCGGCTGGAAGAAGAAGAACCGCTGGGCGATCTCGGGGATCGCGGGGTCGATGTCCACGTAGTGGATGTCGAGCTCCGGGTCCCGCGCCTGGAGATAGCGGCCGATCGTGCCGCCGCCGAGACCGATGATCAGCGCCCGCCGCGGGTGGGGGCGGATCAGCAGGACGGCCGGCGCGGCGCGGTTGTAGGGCAACGTCGACTCGTGGTCGGCGAGGCTCACCGCCGCCTGCGGGACGCGGTCGCTGCGCAGGGTGCGCACGCCGTCGCGCTCGTACACCTGGAGGGTCTGATAGGGGGTCACCCGCTCGTAGATCAGGTCCGAGGCGCCGCGGGTGGCGATCGACGCGGCCGGAATCGAGAAGACGAGGAGCAGGACCGCCAGCGTTGCCGCCGGGGCCTCGGAGCGGAAGGAGCCCGCGAGGGCCACGCAGGCGGTGAGCGCGGTCGCCGCCGTGAGCAGCCCGAGGGTCTGCCGCAGCTCCAGGAACGGAATGAGGAGGAAGGTGCAGGCGAGCGTTCCGCCGAGGCTGCCCAGGGTCGAGAGGGCGAACAGGCGCCCTGCGGTGTTGCCCAGATGCCCGAGGTCGCGGGCCGCCAGCCGCACCGCCCAGGGGGAGACGGTGGCGAGCAGCACGCTCGCCGGCCCGAACAGCACGGCGGTGGCGAGCAGGGTCCCCGCCGGGTTCCCCCCGGTGAAGGCGGCGAGCGCGGCGGCGAGCCGGGGCCCGAAGAGCAGGAGGATCGCCTCGCACGCGGCCGCCAGCGCCACCATCCGCCCGAGCGCCGCCATCGACGGCTGCCGGTCCGCCAGCCGCCCGCCCAGCAGGTAGCCGAGCGACAGCGCCGCCAGGAAGACGCTGATGATCGATCCCCAGACGTAGACGCTGTTGCCGTAGTGCGGCGCGAGCACCCGGCTGGAGAGGATCTCCAGAGCCATGAGGACGGCGCCGCAGACGGCGACGACCCAGTAGAAACGCAAGCGGGGAAACATTGGCCGGGGAGTATGGCATAAAGCCCGGAGGGGGCCAGGGAGCCCCAGAAAGCAACCCAACCGGATACAATCCCGCCTCGTGAACGTCCCCATCCTCGATCTCGGCCGTGTCCGCCAGCGTATCGCCACCCAGCTCGACGAGCGGTGGCGGCGCATCCTCGACCAGACGTCCTTCATCCTCGGTCCCGAGGTGAAGGAGTTCGAAGCCGCCTTCGCCGCCTATCTGGGCGTCGAGGCCTGCGTCGGTCTCGCCAACGGCACCGACGCCCTGATCATCGGCCTGCGCGCCCTCGGCCTCAAGCCGGGGGACGAGGTGATCGTCCCCGCCTTCAGCTTCTTCGCCACCGCCGAGGCGGTCGCCTGGCTCGGCGGCACGGTCGTCTTCTGCGACGTCGATCCCGAGACCCTGAACCTCGTCGCCGGCGGACGTCGAGGCGCGGGTGACGGAGCGCACGGTGGGGATCATCGGCGTCCATCTCTATGGCCGGCCGTTCGACGTCGACGCGCTGCTCGACCTCTGCCAGCGGCGCGGCCTCTGGCTGCTGGAGGACGCGGCGCAGGCGCACGGGGCGCGAATGGAAGGGGAAGCGGGTGGGGGGCTTCGGCCAGCTCGCGGCGTGGAGCTTCTACCCGACCAAGAACCTCGGCTGCTTCGGCGACGGCGGCGCGGTGACCGGCAACGACCGCGCCCTGGTGCAGCACGTCTTCAGCCTCGCCAATCATGGCCAGACCGTGCGCTACACCCACCACGAGATCGGCACCAACAGCCGGCTGGACAGCCTGCAGGCGGCGGTCCTCAACTGCCGGCTGGAGCTGCTCGACGCCGACAACGCCCGCCGCGGCGAGATCGCCTGCAAGTATCACGGCGCCTTCGCCGGCGTCGGCGACCTGCGGCTGATCCCCGATCCGCCGGGGACGCGCACGGTCTACCACCAGTTCACCGTCCGCACATCGCGGCGGGACGAGCTGATGGCCCATCTCAAGGAGCGCGGCATCGCGGCCGCCGTCCACTACCCCTCGCCGCTCCACCATCAACCCGCGATGAAGGGGCTGGTGGAGGTGCGCGACGGAGATCTCCCGGTCTCCACCGCCGCCGCGCTGGAGGTGCTCTGCCTGCCCGTCTTCCCTGAGCTGACGAACGCCGAGGTCGAGGCGGTCTCCGGGGCGGTGCGGGAGTTCTTCGGAGCCTGACCGGTGGCCACGGTCCACATGGTGGACGCGAGCCCCTATATCTTCCGGGCTCACTTCTCGCTGCCGTCGAGCATCAAGACGCCGGACGGCCGCCCGGCCGCCGCCTCCTACGGCTTCGCCTCGTTCCTGCTCAAGCTGATCGCGGACGAGAAGCCGACCCATCTCGCGGTGGCCTTCGACCGCAACCTGAACGGCAGCTTCCGCAACGAGATCTATCCCGCCTACAAGGAGCAGCGGGTGGCGCCTCCCCCCGAGCTGGAGGCGCAGATCGACACCTGCCTGGAGATCGCGTCGGCGATCGGCGCGGCTACCTTCATCGACGACCGCCATGAGGCGGACGACCTGATCGGCGCCCTCCGCGAGGGGCTGGAAAAGGGCGGCCACGGCGCCGTGATTATCACCTCGGACAAGGACCTCGCCCAGCTCGTGGACGAGCGGACCACCCTCCTCGACTTCGGCAAGGGGCTCCGTCTGGACGCCGCGGCCGTGCTCGAGAAGTTCGGCGTGCGGCCGGACCAGATCACCGACTATCTCGGGCTCGCCGGGGATACGGTGGACAACATCCCCGGCGTCAAGGGGATCGGCCCCAAGTCGGCGGCCGAGCTGCTCGCCCACTTCGGCCATCTGGAGGATCTCTACGAACGGCTGGAAGAGCTCCCCTGGCTGTCGAAAGAGATCCGCGGCGCCAAGTCGCTGCACGCCAAGCTCGCCGCCAGCCGGGAGATCGCCCTCCTCTCGAAGCAGCTGGCGACGGTCACCCCGAAGGTGCCAGGGGTGAAGGCCGACCTCAAGAGCCTGGAGTACAAGGGGGCCGATCCGGCGCGGATCGAGGAGCTGTTCAAGCGCCTCGGCTTCAACAAGATCCGCGAGCGGGTGCCGGTTACCGGCTGAATCCCTGTTCGAAGAGCTCGGCGAGCGGCAGCTCGAAGCCGGGCAGCAGCAGCGACGCGAGAACATCCCCTGCGGCCGCGGAGAGAAACGGCTTCGGGCGGAGGCCTTCTCCTGTCCGTTCCCAGGGCTGAACGCCCCTCTTGAAGAGATCGAACATCCAGTACTCCCGGACCCCGAAACGCTCGTAAGCCTGCAGCTTGGCTCCCCCATCCAGCCGGTGGGTGCTCCGGGAAAGGATCTCGATCACCAGGTCCGGTGCCCCCTGGACGTTCTTCGATCCGGCGATCGCGGCCCGCTCGCTGGAGATGAAGAACATGTCCGGCTGGACGACGTCGTAGGCTGAGAGGAGGACGTCGGCAGGCGCGAAAAAGAAGAGCCCGAGACGGTTCGTCTCGACGAAGCCGCCGACGCGGAGCGTGAGCAGGAAAGCCAGCCGCTGATGGGACAGGAAGGGCGCTGCCGTCACGTAGTGCTCTCCATCGATGATCTCGTGGCGCTGGCCGTCGTCGGGGATGAGGACGTAATCCTCGTAGGTCAGCTTGCGGGCGAGATCGTGGAGAGCCATGGCGAGATCCTCCTGTCGCCGACCATCGTAACATGGCCGCGGAATAAGATCCGATCGCAGCGTCCCGAGCTGGCGAGGTTCCGTCGCGACGCAATCTATCACCGAAAGAAGCGTCGCAGGAAGAAGCATCACCGGAAGACGCGTCAGGCGAGAGCCTGAGCCAGCCGGGGGATTGCCCTGCTCTCGAAGATCCGCGAGCGGGTGCCGGTTACCGGCTGAATCCGTGCTCGAAAAGCTCGGCGAGAGGCAACTCGAAGCCGGGGAGCAGCGATGTCGCGAGGACGTCCCCCGCCGCGGCGGAGAGGAACGGCTTCGGGCGCAGGCCTGCGTCTGTCCGTTCCCAGGGCTGGACGCCTCGCCGGGAGGGATCGAACATCCAGTATTCCCGGACTCCGAAGCGCTCGTAGGCTTGCAGCTTGGCCCCCTCGTCCAGGCGGCGGGTGCGGGGGGAGAGGATCTCGATCACCAAGTCCGGCGCCCCCTGGAGATTCTTCAATCCGACGATCGCGGACCGCTCGGTGGAGACGAACAGCAGGTCGGGCTGAACGATGTCATGGACCGAAAGGAGGACATCGGTGGGTGCGACGAGGAGTCGCCCGAGGCGATGGACCTTGACGAAGCTTCCCAGGCGGATCGTCAGCTCGACGAGCAGATCCTGGTGCGGCACGAAAGGGGCGGGGCTCACGTAGTGCTCTCCATCGATGATCTCGTGGCGCTGGCCGTCGTCGGGGATGAGGACGTAATCCTCGTAGGTCAGCTTGCGGGCGAGATCGTGGAGAGCCATGGCGAGATCCTCCTGTCGCCGACCATCGTAACATGGCCGCGGAATGAGATCCGATCGCAGCGTCCCGAGCTGGCGAGGTTCCGTCGCGGCGCACTATATCGCAGGAAGAAGCGTCACCGGAAGACGCGTCAGGCGAGAGCCTGAGCCCGCCAGGGGAAGTCGCGGGCCGGTTCCGCGGTTATCCTTCCAAGGTTATACTGGTAGGCCCTGCCGCACGTCGGCATGAATCCTGAATTCGTTTTTATCGGATACATCACCGGAGTACCTCGCATATGGCCAAAGCGCGCGTAGCCGTTCTCAAGACCAAGCCCGAGACCGTCCTGGAGGACGTCGGACGGACCATGGAGATGGGGGATGTCCGGAAACATCTCGCCTCCGGCGCCACCACGATCCTCAAGGACAACATCTCCTGGCACTTCCCCTTCCCCGGGGCGAACACCACGCCCTGGCAGCTCGAGGGGACGATCCAGGCGCTCCGCGCCGACGGCTACACGGACCAGGTCTGCGTGCAGAACAAGACGGTCGTCACCGACGCGTTCAAGGGCGAGGACCTCAACCGCTACGTGCCGATCTCGACAAGTACGACGTGCCCGTGCGCTACAACTTCTTCGAGGACGACATGAAGTGGATCACCTACAAGCCGAAGGCGAAGATGCTGGTGCTCGACGACGATCTTCCCCGACGGCATCACCATCCCCGACTTCTTCCTCGGCAAGAACATCGTCCACCTGCCGACGGTGAAGTGCCACATCTACACCACCACCACCGGCGCGATGAAGAACGCGTTCGGCGGCCTGCTCAACACGCGCCGGCACTACACGCACTCGTGGATCCACGAGACGCTGGTCGACCTGCTGACGATCCAGAAGGAGATCCACTCCGGCCTGTTCGCGGTGATGGACGGCACGACCGGCGGCAACGGCCCGGGCCCGCGCACGATGATCCCGGTCGAGAAGAACGTCATGCTGGCCTCGGGCGACCAGGTGGCGATCGACGCGGTGGCGGCGAAGATGATGGGCTTCGACCCGATGTCGATCCAGTACATCCGGCTGGCGCACGACGCGGGCCTCGGCGTCGGCGATCCGCGCGACATCGAGATCGTCGGCGAGGACATCTCGAAGTGGAACTTCCACTTCTCGGTGGGCGACAACGCGGTCTCCCGCTTCGGCGACCTCGTCTGGTTCGGGCCGCTGAAGCGGCTCCAGAAGCTGTTCTTCCGCACGCCGCTGGTCTACTTCTTCGTGTTCGGCTCGTACTTCTACCATGACTTCGCGTGGTACCCGACGATCGGCAAGCGCCGCATCGAGCAGTACGCCAAGACCAGCAAGTGGATGCGCCTCTTCGAGCAATATCCCGAGGCCGTCCAGGAAGCCGAGAAGGCCGCCTGAGCGCCCCCACCCCTTCCCTCGAAGAGTCCCGCGCCGACCAAGCCCCTTCCCGCCGGATCGCCGGAGGGAGGGGGCACGGGTCTCGAGCGGCTGGGCCGGCGGATGCTGGTGCCGCTGGCCCTGGGGGTGCTCGTGGTCGTCGGGCTCGCCCTGACCGCGAACCCGCGGGAGCTCGCCCGCAGCCTGCGCGGCTTCGACCTCCGGCTGCTGGTCCCCGTCCTGGCGCTCTCGCTCTTCAACTACGGCCTGCGCTGCATCCGCTGGGAGATCTACCTCCGGCGAGCTGGGCGTGACGCTCTCGCGAGGGCGGAGCCTCGCCGTCTTCCTGGTGGGGTTCCTCCTCTCGGTGACGCCGGGCAAGGCGGGCGAGCTCGGCAAGGCGTGGCTGGTGCGGGAGCTGGGGGGCGGCACAGGCGCTGCGGGTGGTCTCGGCGGTGCTGGCCGAGCGGGTGACGGACGTGCTCGGCACGTTCGTGCTGATCGCCCTGGGCAGCGCTTCCCCTGCGGGCGGCCCCTGGATCGCCGCCGCGGGGGTCGCCGGGGTGGTCGTGACGGTCGTCCTGCTCACCTGGCGGCGGGGCGCCGATTGGGTCTTCGCGATCCTGCGCCGGATGCCGGTGATCGGCCCGCGCGTGCCGCATCTGGTCGAGATGTACGACCGCCTCCGGAGCTGCTCTCGCCGGGCCTGGCGGTGATGGCGACGGCCGTGGCCACGGTGGCCTGGGCGGCGGAGGGGCTGGGCTTCTGGCTGGTGGTCCGCAACTACGCGCCGAAGGCGGACCTGCTGCTCTCGGTCTTCAACTACACCGCCGCGAACGTCCTCGGCGGGCTCTCGATGCTCCCCGGCGGCCTGGGAGCCGCCGAAGGATCCCTCGCCGCCCTCCTCCACGGCCAGGGTCTCGACACCGCGGACGCCAGCTCGATCACCCTGGTCATCCGCGGAGCCACGCTCTGGTTCGCGGTACTGCTGGGGCTGGTTGCGCTGCCTTTCGTGGCACGGTGGCTGGCGGCGCGGCAGGAGCGGGTCAAGAGGCAAGTTCCCGTTTGAGGTGCCAAATTGGTACCTCAAGAGTCAGCGCACCTAACTCGGTCTTTACGTAGGGGAGGGGCTTGTCCCCTCCCTCGCCCTGAAAGGGCGGAATTTGATTAGCCTGGTGCTTCAGCGCCAGGTACGCGGCCCCTACCAAGTCCCACCCGCCCTGAAGGGGCGGAACCCAATTTCCCCGGTACTGAAGACCGGTTGATGGAAGGCACCGCCCCCTCGGGGCGGGTATAGCGGGTGGGACTGCCCACCTGGCGCTAAAGCACTAGGCTAATCAAATTCCGCCCTTCCAGGGCGAGGGAGGGGACAAGCCCCTCCCCTACGTACGGAACCTAATTTGTTAGGTGCCCTAAAAGCAAGTTTCAGTAGTGTGAGATCATCACTGGATGATCAGGACCCTCTACGCCAAGTATGACGGAAAGGCACTGATTCCCGAGGAGCCCTTGGATTTACCTCCGGGTACTGTCGTTACTCTCCAATTTGAGAGAGTAACTCCGGAGGCGGACTGGCGCGAACTGCCCATCAATAAACCGGTCTTGGGTGCGCCCTACTCATTCCTGCATTGCGCCATCTGGTTGAGCCAGCAGCACGAGGACTGAGACTTGAGGTCACAATCTGTGACCTCAAGTTGGCCCGCCTACGCCGTCTTCTGCCCGCACTCCGGGCAGAACCGCGGGCTCCCCTCCATCTCCGCGCCGCAGCCTCCGCAGCTCTTTTTCTGGGCCGCCGTCGGGGTGCCGCATTCCGGGCAGAACTTGGCGCCGCCGGTCTTGGCGCCGCAGGACTTGCAGGTGGCGCCGGTGACCTGGCCGAGATTCCGGTTCTTCATCCAATCGACCTGCTGGGCCTTCTCGAAAGCCTGGTTCTTCGCGGCCTCGGCCTGGGCGGAGGCAATCTCCTCGTCGAGGTCCGGGGCGCACCACTCGCAGAGGCCCGCCTTTTCATTGAAGCAGATCGGCCCGCAGACGTAGCGGCCACAGCGCGTGCACTGCTTGAAGAGGGGCCGGATCTCCTCCGTCGCCTCGCGCAGGGCGGCGTCGTGGGCCGGTCCGCCCACCGCGCGCTGGATCTGGTAGGCGGTGTCTGAGACCTTCCCGAAGAGCCCGCCGAAGAGGCTCCCCGCCACCTCGGCGGCCGAGGCGGCAAGGCCGAGCTTCGAGCTCTGGAAGGTCGACATGTAGCCGTTGCCGCACTTCTCGCAATAGAACTTGAACTGGTAGCCGCGATCCGTGGACAGATCCTCGTAATTTCCCGTGAAATCGACTTTGCCCATCGTCAGATCCTTCTCCGTGCCTAGTTTAGTGCCGCAAATGGTACCACGGCGGGCAGGGGTCCTCGGCCCTGTTGAATCCGGGGCAGGGTATGGGCCAGAGTAAGCGTCCCATGGAATCCCCGCGCCGCCCGGGCCGCCGCATTCTCTTCGCCATCCTGGCGCTGGCGCTCGTCCTCCGCCTCGCCCACCTGTGGGCGGTGTGGGACCAGCCCTTCGTCTCCTGGCTGGCGATGGACAGCCAGGAGTACGACCGCTGGGCGCAGGGGATCGCGGCCGGCGACTGGCTGGGCTCGCGGGTCTTCTTCCAGGCGCCGCTTTACCCCTATCTGCTGGCCGCCGCCTATACGATCCTGGGGCACCGCCTGGCGCTCGTCTACCTGCTGCAGATCCTTCTGGCGGTCGCCGGCTGCTGGGCGCTCTACCGCGCCGGCCGGGAGATGGTGGACGAGCGGACGGGACTCGGGGCGGCGCTGCTCGCGGCCGTCTACGGCCCGTTCCTTTTCTATGACGCGCAGCTCCTCAAGGAATCGCTGGCGGTGACGGCCACCAGCTTCCTGCTCTGGGCGCTGGCGGCGGCGCGTTCGCATCCGAACCTCAAGAGGTGGATCGGCGCCGGAGCGCTCCTCGGCGTCCTGGCGTTGCTGCGCGAGAACGCGCTCCTGCTCATCCCCTTCCTGCTACCGCTCGCCTGGAGACGGGAGGACCGCTGGCCGGGTCTCGCCCGCCGGGGGGGCGCGCTGATCGCCGGGCTGGTGATCGCGCTCCTGCCGGTGGCGCTCCGCAACGGGGTGGTGGGCGGAGACTTCCTGCCAACCACCTCCCAGGGCGGGGTCAACTTCTATATCGGCAACAACGCGCGGGCCGACGGCACCTACCAGCCGATCGTCCCCGGCAAGCAGATCCCGGAGTTGGAGCGCAGGGAGCCGGCGCGGCTCGCCGAGCAGGCCCTCGGGCGCCCGCTCTCTCCCGGCGAAGTCTCCCGCTACTGGCTGGAGCAAGCGCTGGGCTGGGCGCGGGAGCACCCCGGCGGCTTCCTGCGGCTGCAGCTCCGCAAGCTGGGCATGTTCTGGAGCTGGTACGAGTGGCCGGACGCGGTGGACTACTACTACGTGAAGACCCTCTCGCCGGCGCTCCGCCTGCCACTGCTCGAGTTCGGCGGCGCCGTGATCCTGGCGCTCGCCGGGCTCTTCCTGGCGCGCCGCCGCCTCGGCGCCTTCGCGCCCGCCCTCCTCTTCGCCCTCGGCTGGATGGCCTCGACGGTGATCTTCTTCCTCTTCTCGCGCTACCGCCTGCCGGCCGTGCCGGCGCTCCTCGTGCTTGGCGGCGCCGCGCTGGCGGAGATCCGGGGCAAGAGGGCGATCGGGCTGGCGGGGATCTGTCTCGCCGCCTTCCTGCTGCCGCGCGTGGCCGGTTTCGCGCCGCGGATGGACCTCGTGCACTACAACCTCGGCCGTCTCTACGAGGAGCAGGGGCGCCCCGACGAGGCCGGCGAGCACTACCAGGCGGCCTTGGCGCTCAACCCGCGGGATTTCCTCGCCTGCCTGAACCTGGGGAACCTCGCAGCCCGCCGGCGGGACTGGCCGGCGGCGCTGGGCTTCTATCAGCAGGCGGCGGCGCTGGAGCCGCGCTCGGACGACGCCCAGAGCAACCTGGGAGGCGCCTGGCTCGCGGTCCGCGACTTTGCCCAGGCCGAGGAGCACCTCGACCGCGCCCTCGCCCTCAACGCCCAGAACCTGCCGGCGCTCCAGAACAAGACGCTGCTCCTCGCCCGCCGCGGAGACCTCGCGGCGGCCCGGGAGCTCAACCGCCGCCTGCTGGAGCTCGATCCGGAGAACCCGGCGGGACTGCGGCTGAAGGAGCGGCTGGAGAGGGCCCCGTAGGCGAGTTCGGCAGGAACTCGTAGACCCGGTTCGTCGGGTTCTCATAGCGCAGCGCGAAGAGGCGCGGCGACGAATCCGCCCATTGCCGCTCGATCGTGAAGTCGAACTGCGGGTAGCGGCTGAGGTGGACCCAGCGGATGCGATGCTTCGCCAGGTTGGTCACCCAGGCCCGGGGGTCGGGATCGATCCGCGGCTGGCACAGCGGGTATTCGACCGCGTTCTGGTGATCGGCCGCGTTGATGTTGATGTAGCGGGACTCGCGCTCCAGGCGCGGCCCCATCGCCGGGTACTGGAAATAGTTGTTGGGCGAATGGACCGAGGCCACGGCGCCGTCGCCGCCGTACACGTCGAGCCAGGACCAGCCGCCGGCGAAGAAGCGGGTCGAGGTCATGTGGACCTGGAACTCCTCGGCCAGCGCGCGGTCGCGGTCCCAGACGCGGAACTGGGTCAGGAAGGGCGCGCCGAGGAGCGCGAGGAGCAGGGCAGCCGCCGCGGCCTCGCGCCAGCGGCGGCGCAGGAAGGCCCGCAGGAACGGCGAGAGGGCGAGCGTCACGGCGGCGAGGTCCGCGACCGCGATCGCGACCCGCACGCCATGCGGCATCTCGGCGTGGAGCTGCAGCAGCCCCTGGAGCAGGAAGGCGAGGGTGATCCCCTCCATCCAGCGGTCGCTGATCCGCCGCCTCTCGGCGAGGGCGATGCCGCCGGCGAACGCCAGCCCCATCGCCGGAATCAGATAGCGGACGTTGGCGAACACGTGGTAGTTCTTGGCGAACGGCACCGCCAGCCAGAAGGCGAGCTGGGCCCAGATCTGCGCGCTCGCGATCAGCGACTCCCGCCAGCGCTCCCGGCCGAGGCCGAACGGCAGCAGGAGCGCCGCGAGGAGCATCACGAAGACCTGCGGCCCCACGCCCAGCTCGACCTCCGCCGGCCGCGTGATCCCCAGGAAGGCGTCGACCAGCCAGCCGTGATGCATCATCGGCCGCCAGAGGTCGATCACCGAGTTCTGGCGCGGAATGGTCGGCGTATTGCCGTTCACCGGCCCGCTCGCCGTCTTCTCGCAGGTCAGGGCGAGCGGGTCCGCCCCCCAGGCGATGTTGCGGACGTAGAAGAAGCTCCCCAGCAGGGCCGCCAGGGCGAGCGCCACGATCACCTGCGGCACGCGGCGCCGCCATTCGCCGCGGGCGAGCGGCACGACGGCGCCGGCGAGGGCCATGGCGTAGAAGACCCCCAGCACCTTGGTGCCCGCCGCCAGCCCCAGACCCGCGCCAGCGAGGATCACCGCCCCCCAGTCCGCGTCGCGGATCCAGCGCAGGGCGAAGAAGGCCGCCGACAGCAGGACCGCGCCGACGAAGATATCCACGTACTGGGCGGCGGCGAAGCGCACCACGGTCGGCGTCAGCAGGATCAGGAACGAGGCGAGCGGCCAGTGCCGGCCGGCGCCGAGCCGGCGGGCGATCCCGCCGGCCGCCAGCCCGAGCAGCACCCAGTGGGGGAGGGTCGCCAGATTGATCCAGAACTCGCTGTGCGAGGGCGCCATCCACCACCAGAACCAGACGGAGCCGTTGGCCGGCACGTAGCCGTAGTAGTTGTTCGGGATGTTGCCGAAGACAGGGTTGAGGTTCTGGTCGTGCAGCCAGGTCCCGGCGAGCAGCAGGTGGTACATCAGGCTGTCCCACGACAGTGGCGGGCGCAGCAGGCCGCGGAGCGCCTCGCTCCCCACCGCGTGCAGGGTGACCAGCGAGAGGGCGGGGTGCGCGCGCAGGATCTCCCACGAGCGCCGCAGAATCATCCGTGCCGGCGCGCCGATCCCGCCCGGGGGCGGCGACTTGCGGAAGCCGACCAGCAGGAGCAGCGAGAGCAACGCCTGAAGCGCCAGGGCGAGGTCGATGCGCAGCAGGCCGGCCGCGCCCAGCAGCAGCCCGATTCCCACCGCCTCGGTGGTCGCCAGCAGGAGGGAGGCGATGGCCACCGCCAGCGGATCGCGGACGGCCTCCTCGCCCAGCAGGCGCAGGGCCGCCAGGTACCCCCCGAGAAGAAGGAAGCCGATGGCGACGAGCGTCAGGCCCGCGCCCAGCAGATCTACCAGAAACATGGGCGGGATTGTTAGCACAGGCGGCGGGCCGGTGCTAGCATCCGCGCCGATGCATGACTCTTCCTATTTCGAGCGCGAGTACTTTCAGCTCCATCCGGGCAAGGTGAAGTACCTCGATTACCTGGTGGGGCTCCTCCGCGCGCACGGCGTCCCGGGCGGCCGCGTGCTCGACGTCGGCGCCGGCTACGGCTTCTTCCTGGAAGCCCTGGAGCGGGGTGGCTACGCGACCGACGGCCTGGAGATCTCCGCCCACGCGGTGGAGCAGGCGCGGCGGCGCTCCCGGGGGCAGGTGATCGAGCAGGGGGCCGAGGCGCCCTTCCCCTTCCCGGACGACCATTTCGACGCCATCACCCTGCTCGACGTCATCGAGCACCTCCAGGACTACGCCCAGGCGCTCGCGAGCTGCCGCCGCTGTCTGAAACCGGGGGGGAAGCTGTTCGTCATCACCCTCAACGCCCACAGCCTCGCCCGCCCGCTGCTCGGCAAGCGCTGGGCCTGGTACCAGGACCCCACCCACATCCACATGTTCACCCCCCGCATGCTGCGCGAGGGGCTCATTGGGGCGGGGTTGGAGGTGGAGACGCTGATCACCGAGTCGAACTTCTGCTCGGTCGGGGAAGGTACGAAGTTCCTGAAGCCGCTGCGGGTGATCGGGCGGGTGGTGCACACGCCGGCCTTCGGGGATTCGCTGCTGGCGGTGGCTCGGAAGACTGGTTAGAAAAAGGACGTAAAGGACGACAAGGACTGCAAGGACGAAAGAAAGGCTTCTTGTCCTTGCAGTCCTTGATGTCCTTTACGTCCTTTTCGGCAGCTCCCCCGAGATCAACCCCAGAGTCGCGTCCACCACCGCCGCGAGCGGCCCCTCATCCGCCAGACCGCGGCCGGCCAGGGCGAAGGCGGTGCCGTGGTCGACCGAGGTGCGCAGAAAGGGGAAGCCGAGGGTCCAGTTGGTGGCCGTGCCGAAGGAGGCGGTCTTGACGGCGATCAGCCCCTGGTCGTGGTAGAGGGCGAGCACCCAGTCGAACTCGCCGCGGCGGGCGCGGGCGAAGAGGGAGTCGGCGCTCTCGGGGCCGTGGACGTCGAGGCCGCGGTCGCGGGCCGCCGCCACGGCTGGCGCCAGAATCTCGCCGTCCTCGCTGCCGAGAAGCCCATTTTCGCCGGCGTGGGGGTTGAGGCCGGCGAGGGCGATCTTGCCGCCGGCGTGCCGGCCCAGGCAGTCGAGCGCCTCGCCCACCGCCTGCGCCGTGATCCCGTCCAGGGCCTCGCGCAGCGGCAGGTGCACGTTGAGCAGGGCCACCTGCAGCTCGGGAGCGAGGAAGGCCATCAGGTAGTCGCGGCCGTAGCGCTCGAGGCCGCAGACCTCGGCGAGGTAGTCGGTGTGCCCCACGAAGCCGGGAAGATGCTGGCGGGCGATCGACTCCTTGCTGACCGGCGCGGTCACCAGGGCGTCGGCGGCGCCGGAACGGACCAGGGCGATGCCGGCGTCGAGGGCCGCCATGGCGCCGGCGGCGTCGGCGGGACCGGAGTGGCCGAGGGAGATCGCGCGGCGGGAGCCGACCGGATCGAGCACGGGATATGCCGCCGGCCTCCAGCTCCCGCCTCTTCGGAGGCGCGGAGAGCCAGGTCAGGCGGTCCCAGGGGAAGTCGGGGAGAGCTGGCCGGAGGGCTTCCAGGGCGGCGCGCTCGGCCACCAGCAGCGGCTGCCAGGCGGCGGGCGCGGGGTCGGCCCCGACCAGCTTGAGGAGGATCTCGGGGCCGATGCCGGCGGGATCCCCCTGGGTGAGGGCGAGGATGGGACGCGCGGCGGAGCTCAACGGTCGGCGTCGCTCTCGCGTTTGCCGGGGCCCCGCCGCTGCTTGAGCTCCTCTTCCTTGAACATGTAACGGATCACATGCTTCTGGATCAGCAGGTTGGGGCCGTTGGTGCGGTTCAGCTTGATCGCGCCCTTGTCGTACCACTCGATCCACCCGCGCAGCTCCTCGCCGTCGGTCAGGATGACCACCATCGGCGTCTTCTGCGCCATCTGCTTGAGGAAGTAGAACTCCTCGGCGTTGGTCTGCTCGGGTGGCGTCTGCTTGCGGCGTACGCTGCGCGCGGGGAGCTCCTTCTTGAGCTCGTTCATGTCCGGGCGTATCAGTTTGCGGGTCGCCATTTTGGGTTCCATGGATGCATAGCTTTAAGCCGTCGCTGGTACCGCAGACCGATTGTCCGGGTTCCCCTTTTTATAACCCTCGTCCTCGTAGGCCAGGCAGCAGAGCAGGCGGCCGCACTGGCCGGAGATCTTCGAGGGGTTGAGGCTCAGGTTCTGCCGCTTCGCCATCTGGATGGAGATCGGCCGGAAGTCCTTGAGCCAGGTGGAGCAGCAGAGGGTGCGGCCGCAGATGCCGATGCCGCCGACCAGCCCGGCCTCGTCGCGCGCGCCCACCTGGACCATCTTCACCCGCACCGAGAACCGGCTCGAGAGATCGCGCACCAGTTGCCGGAAGTCCACCCTGCCGTCGGAAGTGAAGTAAAAAGTCGCTTTCTTGCCGCTCAGGGCGAAATCGACCAGGGAGATCTTCATGTCGAGGCTTGAGCGCGCGCGCCCGCTCCTGGGCGAAGAGCTTGCCGCTCTGCTCGCTCTGGAGCTGCCGGTCGAAGGCGGCGAGATCCTCCGCGTCGGCCGGCGCGCAGGACCGGCCGCGCGCTCGACTTCTGGCACGGCTTGAACACCGGCATCGGCGACTGCTCCACGTGGCCGAACGCCGGGCCCGCCTCGAGATCCACCACCACCTTCTCGCCCCGGGCGTAGATCCGCCCCCCCGTGCCGCACAGTGTCAGGTTCGTCTCTTCACGAAAACGTACGCCGACGAAGGTATCTTCGACGGCTGTTGACATGCCTTTGAAACTGCAACCGTTGCATCCGCATTTTGATTCCTATCTGCCTACGACAGCGACCTAACGCTCTATGCACGAAAAATACCAGCCACTCCAAGAGTGGGCGAGTCAGGTCGACGGATTATTCCAGAAAGGTATCACGGTCCGCTGATCACGGCCGGTTATCACGGCCCCGTGAGGCCGGCCCCGCCGGGATCGAGCAGGCGCCGTCCGATGTCGTGCCGGTAGACCTTGCCCGGCCAGTCGACCTCGCCGACGGCCGCGTAGGCGCGCTCGAGCGCGCCCCGGAGGTCGGACGCCAGGGCGCAGACGGAGAGCACCCGCCCGCCCGCGCTCACCAGCTCGCCGTCCTCGAGCGTGGTGCCGGCGTGGAAGATCTCCACCCCCTCGACCGCCGCGGCGCGGTCGAGCCCGCCGATCAGCTCCCCCTGGAGCGGCCGGCCGGGATAGCCGGGACTGGCGAGGACGACGCAGGCCGCGGCCTCGCGGCGGAAGGAGAGGCGGCGGGCGTCGAAATGGCCGGCGGCCCCGGCGGCGAGCAGCGGCAGGAGATCGTCCTCCATGCGCAGCAGGATCACCTGCGCCTCCGGATCGCCGAAGCGGGCGTTGAACTCGAGCACCCGCGGCCCCTCGGGGGTCAGCATCAGCCCGGCGTAGAGCACGCCGACGAACGGCCGCCCCTCGGCGGCGAGGCCGGCGACCGCCGGCCGCATCACCGTCTCCACGACCTCGGCGGCGGTCTCGGCCGACAGCCCGCCGGACGGGCTGTGGGCGCCCATGCCGCCGGTGTTCGGGCCGGTGTCGCCGTCGCCGATCCGCTTGTAGTCGCGGGCGGTGGCGAGCGGCAGCACCCGTTCGCCGTCCGAGAGGGCCATGAAGGAGACCTCGTCGCCCGGCAGGAAGGCCTCGACCACCACCCGGTCGCCGCTGGCGCCGAAGCGGCGCTCCTCGAAGAGGGTGCGGACGGCCTCGGCGAGCTCCCCCTCGTCGGCGGCGATCAGCACCCCCTTGCCGGCGGCGAGGCCGTCCGCCTTGAGCACCACGGGGAAGCCGAAGCGCCGGGCCTCGGCGAGCGCCGCCGCGGCGTCGTGGACGACCGCGAAGGGCGCCGTCGGGATGCCTGTGCCGGTCCATGAACAGCTTGGAGAAGACCTTGCTCCCCTCGATCTCGGCGGCGCGCTGGGTGGGACCGAAGATCGGCGAGGCCGCGGCTGGTGAACTCGTCGGCGATGCCGAGGGTCAGCGGCAGCTCGGGGCCGACCACCGTCAGGTCGATCCTCATCTCGGTGGCGAAGTCGGCCAGCCGGTGGACCTCCTCCGCCGCCAGCGGCACCCGGTCGGCCAGCGCGGCGATCCCGGGGTTGCCCGGGGCGCAGTAGAGATCGGCGAGCAGCGGGCTCTGCCGCAGCTTCCAGCAGAGCGCGTGCTCGCGGGCGCCGTTGCCGATGACCAGTACTTTCATGGTTGATCCCTCAGCGTCTCCGCCCGGCCGCGTCCAGGGCCGTGACCGCGATCACGTCGACGATGTCCTCGGCGGAGCAGCCGCGCGAGAGGTCGTTGAGCGGCGCCGCGAGCCCCTGCAAGAGAGGGCCGACCGCCCGCGCGCCGCCGAGCCGCTCGGTCAGCTTATAGGAGATGTTGCCGGCGTCGAGGTCGGGGAAGATCAGCACGTTCGCGTGGCCGGCGACCGCGCTCCCCGGCGCCTTGCGCTGCCGCCACCTCGGGGACCAGGGCGGCGTCCGCCTGGAGCTCGCCGTCGACCGCGAAGCCGACCCCCCGGGCGAGCAGGATCTCGCGCGCCGACCGCACCTTCTCCACCCGCGGATGGCGGGCGCTCCCCAGCGTCGAGAAGGAGAGCAGGGCGACGCGCGGCTCCTCCTCCAGCAGCACCCGGCAGCTCGCCGCCGCCGCCTCGGCGATGTCGGCGAGCTGCTCCGGATCGGGATCGGGGACCACGCCGCAGTCGCTGTAGATCAGGCCGCGGCCGCCGCGATCCTCCGGCAGGACCATCAGGAAGCAGGAGGAGACCACCTTGAGCCCCGGCCGCGGACCGATCGCCCGCAGCGCCGCCCGCAGGGTGTCGGCGGTGGTGGCGAGGGCCCCCATCACCGCCCCGTCCGCCTGGCCGGTGGCGACCCGCAGGGCCGCGTAGTGGAGAGGATCGAGGACCAGGGTGACGGCGAGGGCGGGATCGAGCCCGCGCGCCGCCAGGCGCTCGGCGAGAAAGGCGGCGAGCCGCGGCAGATCGGGATCGGCGGCCGGCTCGAAGGTCGGCACGGTCAGCGTCACCCCGGCCGCCGCGGCGGCGCTCTCGACCGCGGCGCGCGCCCCCACCAGCGAGGCCCGGCAGAGGCCGAGGGCGGTGGCGCGCTCGGCCGCGGCGACGACCCGGGGGTCCCCCCCTTCGGCGAGCACGATGGCGGCGGGGCTCGCCAGGCCTTGAGCCCGCGAGCGCAGGCGTTCGAGAGGGTTCGGCGTCTCGGGCATCGGCCAGCGGGTCTACGCCCCCTTGAGGACCATCGCCCCGGTCGGCTGGGGAACGCCGCCGCGGGGCTCGACCGTCACCGCCCAGGCCTGGATCTTCGCGACGTCGGCCACTTGCTCGACCCGCAGGGAGGCGGCGCCGCGCGGATCGACCGCGAAGGCGCCGGCCGGGACCGGCTTGCCGTCGGCGATGAACCAGAGCTGGTACGTCTTGTCCGCCGGCAGGGCGGGGAGGTCGAAGGCGTAGAAGAGGGCGTCGTGAGTGCTCGGATTCACGTAGGTGCGCCCTTTGGCGCCGGGGGTCGGTCCCAGGCCGGCCAGGGTCACCGCCTGGACTCCCGGCCCGGCGAGCACCTGGAGATCCTGCTTCGCCTGCAGCACCTCGGTGCGCATGGTCCCCACCTGGCGGCTCAGCACCTCCACCTGCCGCCGGAGGCGCTCGCGGTCGCCCTCCAGGCGCTGCACCTCGCGCTCCATCCGCACCTGGCCGAGGAGCCCCCAGAGGGCGAGGGCGAGCAGGGCGGCCGCCGCGGCCGCCATCCGCCAGGAGGAGGTCCGGCGCGGCGCCAGGGCCGGCTCCAGCACGGCGGGCACAGCCGGCGCAGCTCCCGCCAGGCGCAGCACTCGCGCCCGGGTGATCTCTGACGGCTCGACCGGCGGCACCTCGGCCGCGAGCTCCTCCAGATCCCCCTGCCAGAGGGCGAGCTGGCGGCCGCACTCCTCGCAGCCGCCGGCCAGATGCTCCTCCAGCTCGCGAAGCTCCTCGCCTTCCAGCGCGCCGAGCGCGTAGGCGGGGAGGAGCTCCTCGATGCGGGGGGTGTGGATGTCGCTCATGATTGCGCGCTCAGTGCCTGCCGCAGCTTGTTCATCCCCAGCAGGATTCGGGACTTGACCGTGCCCAGCGGCGCTTCCAGCCGTTCGGCGATCTGCGTGTGGGTGAGCCCCTCGATAGAAGGCGAGCTCGATGCAGCGCCGCTGTTCCGGCGACAACACCCCGAGAGCGGAGGTGACCTGGCGTTTCCGCTCGAGCGTCTCCAGACGCTCCGTGCCCACCGGCGGGATCGCCTCTCCCACCTCTCCGCCCGCCGCCTCTTCCCGGCGCCGCGTCGAGTCCCGCCGCCGCAGGCGGTCGAGGGCGCGGGAGCGGGCCAGCATCAGGATCCAGCCACGCGGCGTGGAGCGGACCCCGTCGTAGCGGTCGGCCTGCATCCAGACCTGGAGGAAGACCTCCTGCAGCACCTCCTCGGCCTCGCTCCGCCGGCCGAGGATGCGGAGGAGCAGTCCCAGCGTCAGCGGACCCATGGACCTCGAACAAGCGGGCGAACGCCGTCCCATCCCGGGCGGCCACCCGGCCCATGAGATCGCGATCCTCCATCTCCCTCTCGTCCATCACTCCGGGAAAGCTACCTCCGTTATCGAAGAAAGCTATCGCGAGGGGAGGGCAAACGTCAAAGAGGACCAGAAGCTCTCCCAATCCGCGCCAGCGTCCGCGGGGGCCGGAATCATGTGCACCGCCTTGATCAGCCAGAAGCCGGGGCGATCGAGCTTCAGGGTGACGCGCCCCTTCGAATCCGAACGGGCCGTGAGCCTGTCCGGGCGGCCGCGCTGGAGCGCCATGACCAGCGCGCCGGCCAGCGGCTTCCCCTCGTAGAGCAGCCGCACGGGCAGCTCCCCTCCCCCGGCGAGCGCATAGGGGTTCTTCTCCGCCACCAGCTCGATCCGCTGGCCGAGGACGCGATCGAACCCCGGGCCGGCGCCACCGCCGCCGACCGCGATCAGCGCCTTGGCGCAGCGCGAGAAGACCTCCTTCGCCCCGGCGGCGCTCTTCCCCTGGCGGGCGCGCGCGGCGCTGATCGCCTCCAGCCCCTCCTCTTTCAGGTAGGTCTCGAACTTCGCGGCGTCGATCTCGACGGGCGACCGGCCGCTCTCGTAGACGATCGTGTACAACCCGGGAGCGGCGAACGCCTCGAAGCCGGCCGGCTCGGTGTTCGGAACCCCCGGGACCGGCGCCTCGCCGGACGGACCCACCGCCACGAACCGCTTGATCAGGTTCGGATCGCGGGGGACGGGATCGCCCTGGAGCTCAACCCCCACCCGCAGCCGCACGGCCAGACGCTGGCCCGGGGCCGGCGTGAATGTCGTGGGCTCGATCCAGAAGTTGTGCGCCAGCAGCGCCGGCGCGCACAGCGCCCAGAGCAGCAACCCGCCGGCATATTTACTTGTAGACCGCATTCATCTCTCCTGATGTCTTCCTGAAAAGCAAAACCGGCGAGCGGCGGGACACCACTCGCCGGCAGGCAAAGCTCCATTGAACCGAAGCGGTTACGGCAGGACGGTCACGCCGTTGGCCCCGTTCGGCGAGCCCGGAAGCGGCGCCCGCAGGTAGGGGAAGGTGCTGTCGAACTGGCTGGCGTCCTGGAGCACCTGGTCGGTGTAGGGGAGGGTGCCCGAGGGAGCGTCCGCGGGGTTGCAGTAGACGCCCGGGAAGGCGTGGCAGAGCACGCCCATCGCCACCCGCAGCTCGATGTCGGTCACGTCATCCCCGGGCCGGCGGCCGTTGGGGAAGCCGGCGTTGTCGCCGCCGAGCACGCCGAGGTTGTTCTGCTGCGCGGCGGGCTTGGCCGCGATCGACGTGTTGAGGCGCAGCATCTCGTGCGGCTGGCCGTCCGAGAGGAAGTTCAGCCCCTGGATGCCGGTGGCGAACGCGGCCACCAGGTCGCGGCGCGGGAAGTTGGTCGGCGCCATGACGCCGGCTGAGCCGAACAGGACCTGGATGATCGCCGGCAGGGTCGGATTGGTGATGTAGGTGGCGAGCGCCGCGTCACCCTTGGGGGAGGCGGCGTTGAACAGGTCCTTGTCCTTGAGGCCGATCACCACCTCGTTGACGAGGGGCATGCCGAGCCGGGAGACCTGGACGAAGTCGCCGTTGCTGTTGGTCGGATTGTTGAAGGTAGGGGTCTGCGTCAGCACGCGGTTGCGCGGCAGCGAAGCCGTCTGCCAGCCGCCGATGACCGGGTTGCTGGCGTTCTGCGTCAGGCAGCCCGTGGGCACCTCGAGCGCGATCGTGGTGATGTTGTTGTCGATCGAGCGGGTTGGGCTCGCCGTTGCGGGAGCCGATCGGATTGAGGTTGATCAGGTCGAAGATCTCGCCGACGTTGACCGCGAAGGGCTCCTTGCGCTGGCCGACGAACACCCGGCCGATGGCGTTGCCGTTCTGGCAGCCGGGGAACCTGAACTCCTGGATGAAGTTGGCGGCGTAAGCCTCATAGTCGGGGATCGACTTCTGGCCGACGTTGTCCGCCGGCTTGGCGAAGCGGGAGCCGCCGCTCGGGCTGGTGACGAAGGCGTTGCCGCCGGGGTGCGCGCCGCTGCCGACCTTACCGCGGATCACCCACATCGTGAAGCTCTCGACGATGTTCAGGTTCGCCGACCGGGCGCCCGGCGCGTCGTTCTGGAACGGACCGACGTTGTACAGCGGGATGGAGACGTTCTTGCCGCCCACCGGCAGCTTGATGTCCACCAGCCGCGGCGCCACGCGGAACTGGAAGGTGATGTCCTCGACGCCGTCGCCGGTGTTGTCGATGTGGATGCGATAGAGCGCGTCCGGATCCAGGAAGAAGTAGTTGGGGCCGCCGAAGGGGGGCTGGAAGGGCTGGTAGTTGGCGATCAGCGTCGTATACCCTGAACGCCCCGACTCATAGCTGTTGAACATGTAGAAATCGGTGCCGTCCACCTTGGGGCATTTTGGTGATCCCCGGCGCCTCGCGATGGCTGGACGCCTGGGCCGGGACCATGCTCACGGCCGCCGACAGGATCAAAAGGGCAAAAACAAGACGAATCCTCACATCCTCCTCCTCTCAGTAAAGGAGCTTTGTTGATAATCCGCCCGGCGGCGGCGATCTCTCAGCGGGGAATCCGACGACCTCGCGCCGCACCCGACCGGGCCTTCTGTCAGTGGTTACGCAATGGGGTTACCGGACGGATGACCGCGCCGCTAGAATTCCCAAGCCGGATACAATGCGCGCCATGAGCTCCATAGCCCCCTCCCCTCGTCCCGACGGCCGCCCTCTCGACTCCCTCCGCCCGGTCCGCATCGAGACCGGCGTTCTGAAATTCGCCGAAGGCTCGGCCCTGATCTCGGTCGGCGACACCCGCGTGCTGGTCGCGGCGAGCGTCGAGAACCGGGTCCCCCCCTTCAAGAAGGACAGCGGCGAGGGTTGGCTCACCGCCGAGTACTCGATGCTGCCGCGCTCCACCCACACCCGCAACCAGCGGGAGGCCGCGCAGGGGAAGGTCTCCGGCCGCACGGCCGAGATCCAGCGCCTGATCGGCCGCAGCCTGCGCGCCGCCATCGACCTGACGGCGCTCCCCGACCGCACCCTCACCCTCGACTGCGACGTGCTGCAGGCCGACGGCGGCACCCGCACCGCGGCGGTCACCGGCGCCTACGTGGCCGCCGTCCTCGCCCTCGGCAAGCTGGCGCTCCAGCGCGATCTCGTGGCCTGGCCGATCCGCGACCAGATCGCCGCCGTCTCGGTCGGCATCGTCGGCGGCATCCCCCGGCTCGACCTCGAGTACGTCGAGGACCAGGTCGCGGAGGTCGACATGAACGTCGTCGCCACCGCCGCCGGCGCGATCGTCGAGATTCAGGGGACGGGGGAGAAGCGAAGCTTCCGCCGCGAGGAGATGGACGCCCTGGTGGACCTGGCCCTGAAGGGGATCGGCGAGCTCGCGGCGGCGCAGAACGCCGTTCTCGCCACCACCCTGGAAGAGGTCACCCAGGCCCTCTCCCGGGATCGCCGCAAGCCGGCGGCCCCGAAATCGGAGAAGAACCTGTACGGGCGGCCCTAAGGATCCCGCCGCGCGAACTCGTACCGGTCGCGCACCCGCCGGGAGACGAAGCTCCCTTTCGAGGGCGCCTTCAGGAGATCGTGGTAGACCTTCCTGGGGACCTGGAGGTAGTCGTAGACGTCACCACTGCTGAACTCCACCTCCAGGACCGCGGAGCGCTCGTCATACCCGACGGAGGAGATGGCGGAAGAGGAAACGGGCTGCCTTTGCATCACGAATTCCTTTCAGGAAGAACCCCGGACCGGCCGGGGTTCTCTCCTGAAGGAACCTACTGCAAGGAAGATACCGTCGAAAGACGACTAGCCGACGATCCCCTTGACCTCGACTTCGAGAGTCGGAACCTTCGGGCTGTCGGTGTGGATGACCAGCTTGCCGAGGAACGGGCCCTTGGCGAGCTCGGGGTTGAGGATGATCCGCACCTGGTACTCGCGCCCCTCTTCCAGCGTCTCGAGCTTGGTCTCAATCCCTTTCGGCAGGGTGGGGTCAATGCTCGTGACCTTGATCGGCTCGGTCGCGAAGTTGCGGATGTTGAGCGCCTTCTTGATCGGCTCCTTGATCTCGATCTTGCCGAAGTCGGCGTTCGGCGGTGTGGTGGCGACCACCGGCCGCACGAAGCCGGAGACCGGGATCTGCACGATCTTCTGCTTCGGGTGATTGGTATGAACGGTTACGTAGTCCGACAGCGGTCCCACCTTGGCCTGGTTCGAGAGCTTCATCTCGACCTTCCACTGCTTCCCCTTGGCATCGGGAAGCCGCTCCTCGGGCTTGGCCTCGTGGAAGGTGACCGCCAGGAACGGGTACGGCGAGTCGACCCCGGTGATGTCCCAGGAGGTCCCGTCCGGCGCCCACAGCGTCTGGGCGATGTTCCCCTCCAGCGGCTCGCCCTGCACCGTGATGTAGCGCGCGTAGCCGGGCTTGATCGAGATGTAGGGCTCGACCTTGGCGTGGATCGTCAGCTCGATCTGCGGATGCTCGGGATCATTGGTGAAGACGCTGACCCCCTTGGAGATCGGGCCGCTGAAGGTCGACGAGTCGATCACCGCGTGCACCTTGCCGGTCTGCCCCGGCTTGATCACCTTGTCGAATTCCGCGACCGTGCAGCCGCAGGCCGGCTGGACGTTGGTGATCTGGAGGTCGGCATCCCCCTCGTTCTTGATCACGAAGTCATGGACGATCTTGTCGCCCTTCGACACCGTGCCGACATCCTTGAGCGGCTCGGCGACCGTGGCCTTCGGTTTGCCGGCGGCCAGCAACGGTAGCCGCGACCAAAAGGGCGGCGCAAAGTGCCAAAATGACGGTCTTCGTGTGACGTTGCATACGTCCTGCTCCTTCTTCGAGATGGATGAAAGCTCCGGGAATGCTACACTCCCGACCCCTGAAACGAGAACTATCTACGAGAAAATCCGCCTGTGAATTCTTCCAAGCTTGATATCTACTGCATGGCGATCGGTGGTACGGGGATGGCGCCTCTGGCCTGCCTGCTGCAAGAGCAGGGCCATAGGGTCCGCGGCACCGACGGCCCCCTCTATCCCCCGATGAGCACCCTGCTCGAACGGGCCGGGATCCAGCCCTCCACAGGCTACGACCCCGTCCACCTCGAGCCGCGGCCGGATCTCGTCATCATCGGCAACGCCATTCATCGCGACAACCCAGAGGCGGTCGCGGCCGAGCGGCTGGGCCTGCCCATCGTCTCGATGCCACAGGCGCTCGCCCGCTTCTTCCTCGACCATCACCGCTCGCTGGTGGTCTCCGGCACCCACGGCAAGACGACGACGACCGCGATGGCCGCCTGGGTCTATACCGCCTGCGGCCGCGATCCCGGCTACCTGATCGGCGGCGCCCCCAAGGACCTGCCGGCGAGCTTCCACGACGGCGCCGGCGACCGCTTCATCATCGAGGGGGACGAGTACAACGCCGCCTACTTCGACCGCGGCCCGAAGTTCCTCCACTACCAGCCCGAGACGCTGCTGCTGACCAGCGCCGAGTACGACCATGCCGACCTCTACCCGACCCCGGAGTCGCTCTGGGACGCCTACGCGCGGCTGCTCGCGCTGCTCCCCGCGGACGGCTTCCTGGTCGCCTGCGGCGATACCCCCAAGGTGCGCGAGCTCGCCGCCGGCGCCCGCTGCCGCACCCTGTTCTACGGTCTGGACCCCGGCAACGACCTGCATCCGCTCGGCGAGATCGAGGCGCTGCCCGAGGCGAGCCGGTTCCGCGTCCACGACGAGGAGGCGGGCGAGGTCGAGATCACCCTGCCGCTCGCCGGCGGCCACAACGTGTCCAACGCGCTGGCAGTCTGGGCCGCGGCCCGCCGCGACGGCATCCCCGCCGCGGAGCTCGCCGCCGCCTTCGCCCGCTTCAGCGGCGTCAAGCGGCGCCTGGACGAGCTCGGCACCGCGCGCGGCGTCACTGTGGTCGACGATTTCGCCCATCATCCGACGGCGGTCGAGAAGACCCTGATCGCCCTGCGCCAGCGCTACCCCGGCCGGCGCCTGGTGGCGCTGTTCGAGCCGCGCAGCCTCACCGCCGGCCGCGGCTTCTTCTTCGAGCCCTACCGCCAGGCGTTCGCCGGCGCCGACCGCGTGCTCTTCGCCCCCACCTTCCACAACGGCCGCCTCGCCGCCGAGGAGCGCCTCGACTTCGGCGTTCTGGCGGACGAGCTCACCGAAGGGGGCGTGCCCGCCGATCTCTACCCCGACAACGCCGGGCTGATGCGGCAGGCCCTGGACGAGGCCCGCGACGGCAGCGTCCTGGTGACCATGTCCTCCGGCTCGTTCGAGGGGATGCCGTACAGGTTGATGGCGGCGCTCAAGGGGTGAGACGGGCCTCGAGGGTCGCCACCGGCCCCGGCAGCTTCAGCGCCTCCCAGGCCACCCCGCGGACCGCCGCCTCCGGCACCAGGCCGACGATCTCGGTCTCCACGACCCGGGTACCCAGCGTGGCGGCCTCCTCCTCCACCCGCTCCAGCGCCCGCTGGATCGGCGTCCGCCGGTAGTCCACCAGGTTCATGCTCACCTGGGCGAGCCCGCGGCTGGCGAGGTGAACCCCCATCGCCCGCACCGCCGGCAGCCCGCCCCCCGACTCCCGTACCCGGCGGGCGATGGCGCGGGCGGCCGCCACGTCGGCGGTGGCGAGCACGGCGTTGAAGGCGATCAGAAAGAAGCGCGCTCCGATCACCGTCGCGCCGGCCGTGGGGTGGACCCGCGAGGGGCCGAAGTCCGGCGCCCAGGCGGGATCGGCCAGCTTCCTGGCCAGCCCCTCGAAGCCGCCGCGGCGATTATTTCCCCGATATTCGCGAGGGCCGTCCTCTCCGGCCGCCGCGCCGCCCGCTCGTAGAGGTAGACCGGGAGCCCGAAGCGCCGCGCCACCTCCGGCGCCAGCCGCCCGGCCGCCGCCACCGCCGTTGCCATCGGCGTGTCCCCCAGGGGGACGAACGGCACCACGTCCACCGCGCCCACCCGCGGGTGAACCCCCTGATGCCGGGTGAGGTCGATCTCGGCGAGCGCCGCCTCGTAGAGCGCGAGGAGCCCCCGGTGGAGCCCCTCCGGCTCGCCTGCCAGGGTCAGCACGGAGCGGTTGTGGTCGGGATCGGACGAGACGTCGAGCAGCCGCACCCCCGGCGGCGAAGACGCCACGGCGGCCAGCCGCGCCACCACCTCCGGGCGCCGGCCCTCGCTGACGTTGGGGACGCATTCAAGAGACAGCACGGTTGGGAGTGTACCGGTTGGACGCCGGAAACATCCTCTGCTACGATACGTCTCGATTTTTCAGAATCATCACAAACGAACGCCAGAGATGAGCTACTCCGGTAATCCTGCTCTTTCGTCCGACGTCAAGCATCGGATCCTCAGCACCTTCGACCAGACGCTGGATCTGGCCCGCGAAGGGAATCGCCAAGAGGCTCTCCTCGGCTGTGACTTCGTGTTGCGGATGGACCCACAGTTCCAGCCCGCTCACCTGCTTCAGGAACGGCTCCGCGCCACCACCGGCCCGGTCAGCGTGGACGACCTCACCGGCTCGCCGGCGATGCCGGTCCTCGACCCGTTCGCGGATCTCGCGGGCTTGAGCCTCGATCTTCCGGACGCGCTGCCCGACCAGAGCGGCGGCGGCGGTTCTGTCTCCCTGCGCGCCGAGCTGCAGGCGCTGTCCGATCAGCGCCGGTTCCCGGAGCTGATGGCCGCCGTCCAGCGCAATCAGGCGGCGGTGACGGCCGACCCGGAGCTCCAGCGCGTCCTCGGCGTCGCGCAGGAGCGGATGGAGGCTGAGCCCTTCGTCCTCAAGTTCCTGGCCTCGGCGCGGCAGGCGCTGCAGTCGGGCGACGCCGCCGAGACCGCCCGGCTGCTCGACAAGGCCCGCGCCCTCGATCCCGGCCATCCGGGCATCGTCGAGCTCGACCGCCTCCGGGCTTCCGGCGCCGGCGCGTCCGTGGCGGCTCCCGCCCCGGCGTTGAAGATCCCCAAGCCCCTCAAGACCGGAGCGATGCCGGTGAGCCTCGCCTTCGGCGGCGGCGACTCCGAGAGCGACCGCCGCATCCGCGAGCTGCTCGACGAGGGGCAGACCGCCTTCGACGCCGGCGATCCGCAGGGAGCGATCGACTCCTGGTCCCGCATCTTCCTGATCGACATCGATCACCAGGAGGCGTCGCGGCGGATCGAGGCGGCGCGCAAGCTCAAGGCCGAGAGCGAGCGGCAGGCCGAGGAGATCTTCCACGACGGCGTGGCCCAGCTCGAGGCCGGCGACGCCGCGGGCGCCCGGCGGGCGTTCCAGCGCGTGCTCGAGATCCAGCCCAGCTACTTCGCCGCCCGCGAGTACCTGCAGCAGCTCGACGCCGGCACCGTGCCGGCCGCGAGGGTCATGGCGCCGGTGATCGCCGAGCCGATCGTGCCCCTCCCCTCCATCCGCGAGGTGGCGGGGCACGACTTGCAGCAGGAGATCCTGGTACCGCCCGAGCCCTTCGAGTCCCCGGCCCCCGCCGAAGGCCGGACGGCCAGGAAGACGTCGGGCGGCGCGGCGCGCGACCGTGGACGTGCCCGCCGGCTCTTCCTCCTGGTGGGGGGAGCCGTGCTTCTGCTCGCTCTGGCGGGAGCGTGGTTCTTCCTCCAGAACCGCGAACAGCTCTTCCCCAATTCGCAGGAGGCGGAAGTCACGCCCCCAGCGGCGGCCGCGAAGCCGGCGACGGACCCCATCAGCCGCGCCGAGCGGCTGCACAAGGCGGGCCGCACCACCACCGCCGTGAGCCAGCTCAAGCGCATTCCGCCGAACGATCCGCACTACGCGAAGGCCCAGACGCTGATCGCCCAGTGGACCGGCGGCACCGCGCCGGGAGATCCCGCTGCCGCGGGCGCCGCCACCCCGGGAGCCCCGGCGGGCACGGTGCCGGCGGCCCTCAACGCCGAGACCACCGCCCGCCGCGCGGCCCTCCTCGCCGCGGCCCAGCAGGCTTCCGCGCAGAGCAACTACATCCGGGCCCTCGGCCGGCTGGAGCAGGCCGACGCGCTCGCCAAGCTCGATGGCCCCGACGCTCAGCTCCTCGCCAGTACCCGGCAGCGTCTGGCGCCGCTGGCCAGCCAGATCGACCTGTTCCGCCAGCACGAATGGGAGCACGCCCTGCCCGATCTCTGGCGCATGCACGACTCCGATCCGGCCAACCGCGACGTCACCCAGCTGATCGTCGATTCCTACTACAATCTCGCCGTGCGCGACCTGCAGCGAGCGGATGCCAAGAAGGCTGGCGAGAACCTCAAGGAGGCGCTCAACCTCCAGCAGGACGACGAGGCCTTGAAGCGTCACTACCTGTTCGCCCAGACCTACCAGGAGCGGCCGAAGGACTTGCTCTACCGGATCTACGTCAAATACCTGCCGTACCGCTGATGCGACGCCCGGGGAAGCCGAACGATCCCGAGGAAGAGCCGCTGCTCTTCGATCTCCCCCTGTCAGCTCCCGGCTCCAGGGAGGAGCCGGACGAGCTGCCGGTGACGCCTAGGCGTTCGCCTCCGGAAGCCCGGCGGCCCGCCCCGGCCGCGACGCCCATCGCCCCCGCGCGTGCCGCCAGCCGCTCGGGACCGGTCCCCGTGCCGGTAGCCGAGGTGGAGGAGGACGCCGAGCCCGCCAGGGCCGCCAGCGAATTCGCCGGCAGCGGCAAACGGCTCGCCGCCGGCCTCGCCGATCTGGTGGTGCACGCCGCCATCGGCGTCCTGGCGCTTCTAGGCTGCCGCGGCCTGGGAGTGCGACCGGAGCTCAGCGAGCTCCCGGCCTTCGCCGCCTTTCTGCTGTCATTCTCTTTCCTCTACACCGTGCTCCCCCTCGCCTTCTGGGGGCACACGCCGGGCATGGCCTGGGCGGGTATCACCTCCCACAACGCCCCCCGGAACGGCGAGCCGCTGACCTTCGATCAGACGGTCCGCCGCTGGCTGGGGGCGATCCTGACCTCCGCGCTTGCCGGCCTGCCGCTCCTCCTCGCCTTCGGCGGGCGGACACTCACCGACTGGGTCAGCGGCTCGGCCACGTATCCCCTGGACGAAGAGGACGAGTAGCTTGAATAGAAAGGAGACCTCTTGAACAGCGCAAGAAACTTTCTCCGTCACCGCCTGAGCCGGCTTCTGGCACTCCTCGCAATCTTCGCGATGACCCTTCTTGGGCCCCGACAACCTGCTGCCTTGGCTGCCTATAACGCCGCGAGTGTGGACTACTACAGCGACGCCACCTATACCACGGTGGTGGGAAACTGCACCCACGGCTGTTGCCGAAACTGGACCTGCACCGGACAGCTGACCCAATATTCGGTCGTGGCCTGGAAAGAAACCTGCCTGTAGGTACAGCTGCCCGGTGAGCAGGCCGGGGCTATCCTCGGTTGCTTTTTTGCGCCCGCAGGATCCCGATTCCCATCCAGAGATTCCCCGCCGCCGTTGCCGCGGCGAAGGCGAGGAGGGGATTGCCGTCCGGCCAGAGGGCGACGAGGCCGCCCAGCTGGTAGAGCAGGCCACAGGTGCGGAACGGCGGGAAGGCGAGGCCGCCCAGCATGTAGAAGGAGTGGCCGAGCAGCAGCAGCCAGAGCCCGGGGAGGACCCAGGCGAGGTCCTGCCAGACGAGCAGCGCCGACAGGGCGATGGCGATGAAGGAGAGGTTCCCCTGCAGGCGCAGCACCCAGGCGGCCAGCGTGCTCCCGGTCTGCTCCCTGGCATTGCGCCGGATCCCCACGATCTCGACCATGCCGCCGAGCAGGATCACCGCCGACCAGGTGAAGAGAACACCGGCGGGCCCGAAATGCGCGAAGACCCACGGCGTGGCGAGCGCCGCCCCGGGCAGCAGGATGGCCCAGGTGAGCCAGGAGATGGGGGATTGCAGGAAAGGGCGGCTCGCCGCCTGGAAGAGATCGCGGACCGGCTCGAGGTCGTCGACGCCGGTCCGGGCGGTGGGTGAGAACAGCGGATCGTACTCGGTCAGGCGGCCCGCCCCGCCCCGTGGCGGGCGAGGATCTCGCGCTGCGCCTGGGCGGAGCGGAGCACCCGCTGGCGGGCCTTGAACTCGGCGTCGGTCTTCATCGGCATCCCGTGGGCCTCGGCGAGCTGCCGCTCGACGTCCGCCGGCTTGATCTCCTCGATCCGCTTGGCCACCTCGGTCAGCAGGGTCAGCCGGTTCTCCACCATCTGGGCGAAGCCGCCGTCGACGAACAGGACCTGGTTGCCCTGCGGGCTCTCGACCCGCAGCTCGCCGGCCCCCATCTTGAACAGCAGGGGGGCGCGGTGGGCGAGGATGCCGACCTCGCCGTCGTGCGCCGGGAAGGCGACGAAGGTGGCCTCGGCCTCCAGCATCGCCCGCTCCGGAGTGATGACGCTGCAGTGGAAGGTGTCGGTCCGCGCCATGATCGTGATCCCGGGCTAGGTGCCCTGGGCGGCCAGCTTCTCCGCCTGCGCCGCCGCCTCCTCGATGGTGCCGACGTACATGAACGCCTGGTCCGGCAGGTGGTCCCACTTGCCGTCGCAGAGCTCGTCGAAGGAGCGGATGGTGTCGGCCCGCGAGACGTAGACGCCCGGGAAGCCGGTGAACTGCTCGGCGACGTAGAACGGCTGCGAGAGGAAGCGCTCGATCTTGCGGGCGCGGCGGACGATGACCTTGTCCTCCTCCGACAGCTCGTCGACGCCGAGGATGGCGATGATGTCCTGGAGGTCCCGGTAGCGCTGCAGGATCTGCTGGACGCGCCGGGCCACCCGGTAGTGCTCCTCGCCGATGTACTCGGGGGCGATGATGCGGCTGCTGGAGGCGAGCGGATCGACGGCGGGGTAGATCCCCTTCTCCGAGATGCTGCGCTCCAGGTTCACCGTGCTGTCGAGGTGGGTGAAGGCGGTCGCCGGCGCCGGGTCGGTGTAGTCGTCGGCGGGCACGTAGATCGCCTGGATCGAGGTCACGGCGCCGTGGCTGGTCGAGGTGATGCGCTCCTGGAGCTCGCCCATCTCGGTGCCCAGCGTCGGCTGGTAACCCACGGCGGACGGCATGCGGCCGAGCAGCGCCGACACCTCGGAGCCCGCCTGCGAGAAGCGGAAGATGTTGTCGATGAACAGCAGCGTGTCGACGCCGGTCTGGTCGCGGAAGTACTCGGCCATGGTGAGCGCCGAGAGGGCGACGCGCAGGCGGGCGCCCGGCGGCTCGTTCATCTGGCCGAAGACCATCACGGTCTGGTCGATGACGCGCTTGCCGGTGTCGCCGATCTTCGCCTCCTGCATCTCCAGCCAGAGGTCGTTCCCCTCGCGGGTGCGCTCGCCGACGCCGGCGAAGCAGGAGTAGCCGCTGTGGAAGCGGGCGAGGCGGGCGATCAGCTCCTGAATGATGACCGTCTTGCCGACGCCGGCGCCGCCGAACAGGCCGGCCTTGCCGCCGCGGACCAGCGGGCAGAGCAGGTCGATGACCTTGATGCCGGTCTCGAACAGCTCGGTCTTCGAGGAGAGCTCGTCGAGCTGCGGCGGCTCGTGATGGATCGGCCGCCGCTCCTTGGCGGTGACCGGGCCGAGGCCGTCGATCGTCTCGCCGACCAGGTTGAACACCCGGCCGAGGGTCTCGATGCCGACCGGCACCGAGATCGGCGCGCCGGTGTCGAGGATCTGCACCCCGCGCTGCAGGCCGTCGGTCGAGCCGAGGGCGATGGCGCGGACGCGGCCGCCGCCCAGGTGCTGGGCGACCTCGCACCAGAGGGTGTCGGTGCTCGTCTCGCCGAGCACGGTGCGCGGCACCTCGACGCGAAGGGCGTTATAGATCAAGGGCAGGTGCTCCTCCGCGAACTGGGCGTCCAGCGTGGAGCCGATGACCTGCGTCACTTTGCCGTAGTTGGCGTTCTGAATGGTTTCCATTCTGCTTTCCAATTCTCTTGAAGGGCTCTCTGGGCGATCTCAGGACAGCGCGTTGGCGCCGCCCACGATGTCCAGGAGCTCCATGGTGATCTGCGTCTGCCGGGCGCGGTTGTACTCGCGCGTCAGCGCCTTGATCATGTCCTGCGCGGCGTCGGTCGCCGCCTTCATCGCCACCATGCGGGCGACCTGCTCGGAGACCGCCGCGTCGTTGAAGGCCTGGAAGAGCCGCACCCGCACGGTGGCCGGCAGCAGCTCGTCGAGGAGCTGCTTGGGATCGGGCGAGAACTCGTACTCGACCGGCTTCTTCTTCTCCTCGCCTTCCTTCACCTGGGGCTGGAGCGGCAGGAGTTGCACCACCACCGGGCGCTGCTGGCCGGCGGAGAGGAACTTCATATAGGCCACGTGAGCCGAGGCGATCTCGCCCCGCACGAAGCGCTCGATCAGCGCGTTGGCGATCGGCTCCACCTGCTCGAAGCGCGGCCGGTCGCCGATCCCGAAGGTCTGCTCGGCCACCGGCCGGCGCAGGAAGCGGAAGTAGGAGATCCCCTTCTTGCCGACCATGTGGACGTCGGCCGTCATCCCCGCCGGCTGCTGGTCGAGGTGAGCGGTCGCCGTGCGCAGGATGTTGGCGTTGTAGCCGCCGGCCAGGCCGCGGTCGCTGGTCAGCACGACCAGCGCCGAACGGTTGACCCCCGGGTTCGTCCGCAGCAGCGGATGATCGATCTCGCCGGCCGCGCGCGAGAGGTCGGCCACCAGCTCGGCCAGCTTCTCGGTGTACGGCCGGCTGGCCACGGCCCGGTTGAACGCCGCCTGGAAGCGGGCGGTCGCGATGAGCTGCATCGTGCGCGTGATCTTGCGGATGTTGCGCACCGCCTTGCGGCGCTTGACGAGGACTCGCCGGTTCGCCATCTCAGTACGCCTTAGGCGGCGACCTCGCGGCCCTTGGGAGCGGCCGCCTTGTTGTGCTGCGACTTGAAGTCGCGGATCGCCTTGCCGATCTTCTCGGCCAGGTCGTTCGACAGATCCTTCGTGCGGTCGAGCTCGTCGACGATCTCCGGGTGCTGGTCGCGGAAGTACTTCAGCATCGCCGTCTCGAACCGGGCCACCTCGCGCACCGGCACGTCGTCGAGGAAACCGCGGGTGCCGGCGAAGATCGACAGCACCTCCTCGTTGACGTTGAACGGCTGGTACTGCGGCTGCTTGAGCAGCTCCACCATGCGCTGGCCGCGGTCGAGCTGGCGCTGCGAGGAGGCGTCGAGCTCGGTGCCGAGCTGGGCGAACGCCTCCAGCTCGCGGAAGGCCGCGAGGTCGAGACGCAGCGAGCCGGAGACCTTCTTCATCGCCTTCCGCTGGGCGTTGCCGCCGACGCGGGAGACGCTGATGCCGACGTTGATCGCGGGGCGCACGCCGGCGAAGAAGAGGTCGGGCTCGAGGTAGATCTGGCCGTCGGTGATCGAGATCACGTTGGTCGGGATGTAGGCCGAGACCTCGCCTTCCAGCGTCTCGATGATCGGCAGCGCCGTCATCGAGCCGCCGGTGTCGGGGAAGCGGTGGACCCGGTACTTGTCGGCGTCCGGCAGCGTCGCCAGGAACGCCTCGGCCTTGTGCCGGCCGTGCGGCCGGTGGAAGACGCCGTTGACGTCGTCCGGACGCTGGTCCTCGGGCGCCTCGAGCCCCTGCGCGTGCTTGACCGACCAGCGAGCGGTCGCGGCTGTCCGCGGGCGTGTTCTTCGGCACCACCGCGTACTCCTCGCGCAGCTTGACGCTGCGCTCCAGCAGGCGCGAGTGGAGATAGAACACGTCGCCCGGGTAGGCCTCGCGGCCCGGCGGGCGGCGCAGCAGCAGCGAGAGCTGGCGGTAGGCCTGCGCCTGCTTCGACAGGTCGTCGTAGACGCAGAGGGTGGCCTTGCCCTCCTGTACATGAAGTATTCGGCCATCGCGGCGCCGGCGTAGGGGGCGATGTACTGCAGCGGCGCCGGATCGGCCGCCGAGGCCGAGATGACGATCGTGTAGTCCATCGCGCCGACCTCGCGCAGCCGGTCGACCAGGCCGACCACCGTCGACTCCTTGAGGCCGATGGCGACGTAGACGCAGATCACGTCGCCGCCGCGCTGGTTGATGATGGTGTCGATCGCGATCGCGGTCTTGCCGGTCTTGCGGTCGCCGATGATCAGCTCGCGCTGGCCGCGGCCGATCGGGATCATGGCGTCGATCGCCTTGATGCCGGTCTGCAGCGGCTCGGTGACCGGCTGGCGCTCGGCGATGCCGGGGGCCTTGAACTCGATCGGCCGGCGGTGGGGGGTGATTGATGGCCCCGTTGCCGTCGAGCGGCCGGCCGAGCGGATCGACGACGCGGCCGATCAGCTCCGGACCGACCGGCACCGAGAGCAGCTCGCCCGTGCGGCGCACCTCGTCCCCCTCCTTGATCCCCAGGTAGTCGCCGAGGATGACGGCGCCGACCGAGCTCTCTTCGAGGTTGAACACCTGCCCCTGAGCGCCGTTGGCGAACTCCAGACGCTCGCCGGCCATGGCGCCGGTGAGGCCGTAGATGCGGGCGATGCCGTCGCCCACCTCGAGCACCTGGCCGACCTCCGAGAGGTCGACGTCGGTGCGGTATTTGCGGATCTCTTCCTCGATGACCGAGGCGATCTCGTCGACTCTGAATCTCATGGCAGCTCCTTGGCTTCAGCCTACGAGACGTAGGCCTTGCCGCTATGGATCTCACGCGAGGCGCGCGCCAGCAGCGCCTCGCTCAAATCGTGCAGCCGGGACGCCACGCTGGCGTCGATCTTCCGGCCCTCGACCTCGACCACCAGACCGCCGATCACCGCCGGATCGACCTTCTCGATCAGCGTCGGCTTGCGGCTGGTGGAGGCGGCGAGGACCTGATTGAGCCGCTCGCGGAGGGCGGCGGTGAGCGGCACGGCGGTACGGACGACGACGTCCATCCAGCCGCGCAGATTCCGCAGCTCCTTCCGGTAGGCCGCGGCGACGGCGCGGAGCGCGGAGAGCCGCCCCTTGCGGTTGATCACCAGCAGCGAATCGACCAGCAGGTCGCTCGCCTTGCCCCGGAAGGCCCGCTCGATCGCCTGGGCGCGGGGCCCCTCCTCGATCAGCGGGCTGGCCAGGAACTGCTGGAGCTCCGGGTTGCCGTCGAGATACGCGATGAGCCCGTTCAGCTCCTCGAGCAGCTCTTCGGCCTGCCCGCCCTCCTCGGCGACGTGAAGGATCGCCCCGGCGTACAGGCGGCCGATCTCCCGGTCCTGTTCGTCGACGTTGGCCATGACTAGTGCGGCCCCACGCCCGCGCCGCCCTCGATGCCGTCGATGGCCTCGGAGATCAGCCGTTCATGGTCCTTGGCCGTCATCTCGCGGCCGAGGACTCGCGCCGCGAGGTCGGTCGCCAGCTTGGCGGAGAGGTCGTAGAGCTCGCGGGTGGCGGTGACGGTGGCGAGATGGATCTCGCGCCGGGCGCGGTCGATCATCTTGTCGGCCTCCGCCTTGGCGGCCTCCTCGATCTTGCGCTTCACCACCTCGGCGTCGCGCCGACCCTCGTCGACGATCGCCGTCGCCTCCGCCCGCGCCGAGGCCAGCCGCTCCTCGTATTCGCGCAGCCGGGCCTCGGCCGCGTCGCGGTCCCGCTTGGCGCTGGCGAGCGCGTCGTGGATGTAGCTCTCGCGGCCCTGCAGGGCCTTGAGGAGCGGACCCCAGGCGAACTTGCCGAGGACGACCAGGACGAGGACGAAAATCGCCACCGTCCAGACGACGTTGCCGAGGTCCCCCGCGAAGAGGTTGGGCGGTGCTTCCGAATGGGCCGCCTCCGCCTCCGCGGCCATCGCCGGGACCGCCGTGGCCATCAGGGCCAGCGCAAATGATGCTCTTTGGGCTATCTGCTTATAGCTCATGCAAATACTCGCGTTCGAAGCCCCTGCCCTGGATCGGGAAGGGGCGGACCGTTGAGCTGCGGCGATCAGAGGACCGCCAGGATGCCGATAACGAGGGCGAACAGGGCGGCGCCCTCGATCATGGCGGCGGTGATGATCATGGCGTTGCTGATCTGGCCGGCCGCCTCGGGCTGCCGGGCGATCGACTCCACCGCGCTGCCGCCGATGCGGCCGATGCCGGCGCCGGCGCCGATGATCGCCAGGCCCGCGCCGATGGCGCCGCCGAGCTTACGGGCACCGTCCGTGGTCAGGAAGCCGCCGCCACCACTGGTGGCGGCCTCGGTGCCGACGCCCGCCTGGGCGTGCGCCGGGCCGACGGAGGCGAACATCAACACGAAACCGAGGGCAATCATCGTCAACGCGAGTTTGGCCGTTCTCTTGCTCATCGAAAAAGATCCTTTCCTAGGGTCCTTTTAAGTGGAAAATCGATCGTCGGATCGATCGTAGAAGTCAGTGCGCCTGCGCCCCATGGGCATCGTCGTCGTGGTGATGGAAGACGATCGACTGGCCGATGAACAGGGTCGTCAGGAAGGTGAAAATGAACGCCTGCAGCAGGGCGACGAAAAGCTCCAGCAGGTTGATCGCGACGCTGCCGAGCAGCACCGGAACCGCCACGCCGAGCGCGACGAGAGCCCCCTTGGCCGCGGCGGCCGAGAAGATGAAGCTCACCAGTACCGCCAGCAGCACGTGTCCGGCCACCATGTTGGCGAACAGCCGGATGGTGAGCGCGAAGATCCGCGACGACCAGGCCGATGATCTCCAGCGGCACCAGCAGCGGCGACAGCCAGAGCGGACCGGGATTGAAGTGGGCCAGGTACTGCTTGCCGCCGAGCCGCAGGCCGTTGACGATCACCATCCCGAGGGTGATCAGGGCGAGGGTGGCGGTGATCCAGACGTTGCCGGTCGCCGCGCCGCCGATGTTGGCGCCGAAGATCCGCGCCGAGTTGATCGGCAGCAGGCCGAGCAGGTTCACCGTGAAGACGAAGAAGAAGACCGTCCAGATGAACTTGATGAAGCTGTCGGTGTACGGGCCCAGGGCCGGGCGCGCGATCTCCTCGCGGAAATACTGGCAGATCGCCTCGATGGCGTTGCCGGCGCCGGTCGGCACCATGGCATCGATCCCCGCCTTGCCCCGCCGCCGCCGCGTCCACGCCGGGATCAGCGCCAGCAGCAGCGCCGCGGCGATCAGCATCATGACGATGTGGCTGTCCAGCAGGGTGATCTTGCCGCCCGGAGTGAGAAACCCCAGGTTGGCCGGCCGCTGGATCATCGGATGCCGCACGATGTGCTCGAGCGGGTTCTCCGACAGCATGAGAAAAGCGAGCATCGAAAAGTTCTCCGTACCTTTTTAAAAACCCCGCGTCGCGTACCGGGTATCGACCACCAGCTGAGCGATATATCCGATCGCGGTCCAGATCAGCAGCGGCCGCCGCTCGAACCAGCCCGAGAGCGCCACCGAGGCCGTGAGCGCGAAAAGCACCAGAAGCCGCAGTCCCATCGACGCCAGCGTCGCGGTCAGCCGCTCCCCCGGACTCCCCCGCCGCGCGAGAACGATCGGGATCGCCCCCACCGCCGAAGCCAGCACCCCGAGAGCGCATCCGGCGACCATTGCGCGAAGCGCCCCCGCTCCGCCCAACTGCCGCGTCGGCGCGTACCCCAGCAGGGTCACCCCCACCGCGACCGCGACCGCCCAGGCCAGAAACCGCCCGTACTCCGCGGCTGGCGATCCGGAGGCGGTCATCGCTCTCTGTCGCCGTTCGTTTTCTTGATCTCGGGCTTCGCTCCCGGGATCCAGGCCTGACGGATCAGGTTGTACATAC
This sequence comes from uncultured Acidobacteriota bacterium, assembly GCA_963792575.1. Taxonomy (GTDB): domain Bacteria; phylum Acidobacteriota; class Thermoanaerobaculia; order Multivoradales; family UBA5704; genus DATARR01. The sequence goes on along the minus strand of CAWBWZ010000010.1, from coordinate 456,782 downwards.
CGCCGATCCCGCCGAGCAAGGCGCCGATCAGGAGTCCCCAATGAGCGGTGCCGAAGTACCGGTCCCATCCGTAGCCGATCAGCGCGAACCCCGCCACCGACGCGACGAGCTCGAAGCCGATGCCAGACAGCCCTCTGGGCTTGACGTCCGATCTTGGGTCTTCAGGCATCGCGGGAGTCCGCAGGACCGCGCTCCGGACCTCACACATTCCCTGAGCGCAGGCGCAGCATAACAGGTTCGACCGAGCTTGTGAAGACCTTCACAAGCGAGATTTCTCAGTGCGTCTCGCCGCGCCAGCAGTCCTTCTCCCTGGAGCTTCATGACGCTCTCACCTCAAGCCGCGGCGGATGGGGGTTTCTTCAGTCCCGGATCACGGGCAGCAGGGGTGCGATCCGGGGCGCGAGGTCGAGCGGGATCGAGATCCGGTGGGTCAGGATCTCGCGCTGGCGGTTGACCAGCTCCTCGAGCGTGGTCCTGTCGAGGATGCGCTCGACCGCCGTCTTGACCTCCAGGAAGACCTCGCGGATGGCGCAGAACTCAGACCCCACGTCGATCGTGCAGGGGAGGGCGAGAATCTGGTCGATCGCGGTGGTCTGCCCTTCGAGCGTCACCATGATGTCGCGCAGGCTGATCTCGGCCGCCGGCCGGGCGAGGACGTGTCCGCCCTGCGGGCCGCGGTTGGACTGGATCAGCCGGTCCTTGGAGAGCTGGGCCAGGATCTGGCGCAGGTAGGGCTCGGGAATCCCCTGATGACGGGCGATCTCGTGGCTGGTGACCGGGCCCTGCTCGATTTTCATGGCGATATAGAGCATCGCCCGGATGCCGTATTCACCTTTGGTGGAGATTTTCATGATGCTCGTTCCCGCGAGAAGCATCAAAATTCTACCACACCCCCAGCCCACTGCCGGCCCGCCCGGCCGGCCCGCTCGGCCTCGACGAGCCCTGGCAGAGCGGCGAGATCGCGCAGGTCGCCGCCCCCCGTGTTGCGGGTAAGATGGAGCGCCTTCATGCCCACCGCGACCGCCCCCTCGACGTCCTCGAGGCGCCCGTCCCCGACGTGGAGGGCCGCCACCGGCTCGACGCCGAGCTCCTCCAGCGCCTGGAGGAAGATCCGCTGGTCGGGCTTCTCGGCCCCGGCCTTGGCCGAGTAGGCGATCGAGCCGAAGAAACGGCCGATCCCGAGCTCCGCGAGCAGACCGGGGAGCCGGTGGTCCCAGTTGCTCACCACCCCCAGCCGCAGACCCTGGCGCGCCAGGGCGGTCAGTGCCGCCGGCACCTCCGGATAGACCTCCCAGGCCTCCGCCGTGCCGAAGCGATGGAAGAGCTCCGCGGCGGCGAACCGCGACGGCGGAGGCACCCCGCGCAGCTCGCACATCCGCTCCAGAAACCGGTGCCACCAGCCGCGCTCCCCCTCCGGGTGGGTGGCGAAGCGGTCGCGCCCGGGGTCCGCGGCGCACGAGAACTCCTGCCAGACCACCAGGATCAGCCGGTGAGCCTCCTCGGCGTCGATCGCGACGCCATGCCGGCCGAGGATCTCGGCGTAGATCTCGCCCAGCCGGGGGCTGTGGATCAGGGTGTGGGTGACGTCGAAGGTCACGGCCTGGATCATGGAGGGAGAATAGCTTGTTGCCCGGGCTAGGGGGGTGATAGCTTGCCGCCGATGCGATCCCCGACCGCTCGCGCCGCGCTCGCCCTGACCCTCTTCTCGGGATGGCTGGCGCTGCTGTTCTGGGGGTTCGCCTTCGGCGGCGTGGCGCACCTTCTGCTGGCGGCGGGGCTGGCGCTGTTCCCGTGGCGGGCGGCGAGGGCCTGAGGGCCTACCCCCGCCAACCCTCCACCGGATTCGCCAGCACTCCCACCCCCGAGACCTCCACCTCCACCCGGTCGCCGTCCGCCAGCGGCCCGACGCCCGCCGGGGTGCCGGTGAGCAGGACGTCCCCCGGCTCCAGGGTCATCATTCGCGAGACGTAGGCCAGCAGGTCGACGATGGGGAAAGCCATCATCCGCGTGTGGCCGCGCTGGCGCTCGGCGCCGTTGAGGCGGGTCACGACCTCCAGGTCTTCCAGGTCCGCGCCGACCCGGATCGCCGGCCCGATGGGGCAGAAGGTGTCGAACCCCTTGGCGCGGGCGAAGCGGCCGTCCTTCTTCTGCAGGTCGCGGGCGGTGACGTCGTTGGCGCAGGTGACGCCGAGGACGGCGTCGCGCGCCTCCGCCGCCGAGGCCCGCTTCAGCCGGTGGCGCAGCACTACCGCGATCTCCCCCTCGTGTTCCACCTGCCGGCTCTCCGGCGGCAGCACGATCGGCGCGCCGGGGCCAATCAGCGCCGAGGGGGCCTTGAGGAAGAACAGCGGTTCCTGCGGCACGGCGTTGCCGAGCTCCTTGGCGTGCTCGGCGTAGTTGCGGCCGATCGCCACGATCTTGCTCGGGCGCACGGGGTTCAGGAACGTGGCGGTCGCGCGGTCGACGTCGCGGCCGAATTCCCAGCCGCCCGGGAGGGTCTCGAAAGGATCGGAGTAGAGGATGCGGAGCCGGCCAGGAGCGTCCGGATCGGCGGCGGCCCAAAAGCCTTCGGGAGCGATGCGATAGAGGAGCATGGCGGCGATTCTATCCATACCCTCTCCGTTTTCGCCGGGGTGGCGTACGATTTGCCCCCGGAAGGGGAGACCATGGCGAGACGGCTTCTGCTGATCAGCAACTCCACAAATCACGGCCAGGGATACCTGGATCACGTCCTCCAGGAGATCGACGGCTTCCTGGGGCCGGTCCGCCAGCTGGTCTTCGTCCCCTTCGCCCTCAAGGACCGGGAGGGGTACGGCGCCAAGGTGCGCGAACGGCTGGCGGCAATCGGCGTCGAGGTGGCGATCCTGACCGCCGACGAGGCGGGGCGGCGGCTGGCCGCCGGGGCGGAGGCCGTGTTCACCGGCGGCGGCAACACCTTCCGGTTGCTGAAGACGCTCCAGGATGCCGGCCTCCTCGCCATCCTGCGCGAGCGGGCGCTCGCCGGCATGCCCTATATGGGGAGCAGCGCCGGCACCAACATCGCGGCGCCGACCATCCGGACGACCAACGACATGCCGATCGTCGAGCCCGCTTCCTTCGCGGCCCTGGGTCTCGTCCCCTTCCAGCTCAACCCCCACTACCAGGATCCCGACCCTGGCTCGACCCACATGGGGGAGACCCGGGAGCAGCGCCTCAAGGAGTTCCACGAGGAGAACGAGCCCCCCGTCGTCGGCCTGCGCGAGGGAGCCTGGCTGCGGATCGAGAGGGACCGCGCCACCCTTGGCGGGGCCCGGGGGGCGCGGATCTTCCGGCGTGGCGAAGCACCGGAGGAGCGGGGGACGGGGGAGTCGCTCGACGACCTGCTGTAGTTGAGCCTACTGCCGCCGCGCCTTGAACCGGCGGCCGGACAGGTCGCCGCGGTCCGCCCAGACCACCACGAACCGGCCCTCGCCGTTAATCGCCACCCATGGGTACCGCTGAATTCCGCCGACGCTCTCTGGCACGGAAAAGGCCGGCCGGAGCGGTACGCCACTGGCCGGGAACACCTGAGCGAAGACGTTCTGATCGAAACCGCCCTGGCCTGGAGAGTCCCAGGCGATCACGAAGCTCCCGTCCGGGGCCACGGCGAGGGCCGTATAGCCCGTGGTAAAGGAGGTGACGAGCGGCAGCGCCGCGCTTAAGGGTGCTCCGGCGGCCGAGAACCTCCGGCCGTAGATCCCATGCGGGCCGCCACCCCCCGCGTTCGGCACCTCGCTCCAGATCACCAGGAAATTTCCGGCGCCATCCTTGGCGACGTGGACGCTCCCGCCATAGTGATCGCTCACCGGGATCTTCTCCCCCCGGGGGCGGCTTCCCGGACCGTACCTCTGCGCCTGGAAGCTCCCCAGCGGGCGGCCCGAGGACGGATCGGTACCGGCGAACGTCAGCCAGACGACGACGAACTCGCCCTGGGGCCCCATGGCGACCCGCGGGCCGAACTTCAGCCCGCTGGTGGTGTCGGCCGTGACCACCGGCCCCAGGGGAACTCCCTCCGGGTTGAACACCCGGGCGGAAACCTCGCCGCTGAAGAGGCTCCAGGCGACCACGAACCGGCCGTCACTCCGGGCGGAGATCGACGCCTGCGGGACATACGGGGAGCCGCCGGCGACCTGCTCGTCCAGCAGGAGGGTGCCGTCGGGCGCGAAGCGCCGGACCTTCAGAGCGCCGGAGACGGAGAAGACCGCCAGGAACGAGCCGTCGTCCTGGATCGCCATCTCCACGTTTTCGTTGGTGGAAATGATCTGATCGGCGACCCGGATGTCATCCGTCGCGGGCTCGCCGTCGGGCCTGAACCGGCGCGCGTGAAGGATCCCCCCTCTGGAGTCGCCGAAGCCGTACCAGAGGACGACGAAATCGCCGCTGGCATTGGTCGCCACCCGAGGGCTCATCAGATCGGGCGTCGGATTGTGGTTGATCCGGAATTGCGGTCCCAGGGGGAGTTGGGCCCGCAGAGCGGCGGAACCGCAGAAGAGCAGCAGCACGAACAGCAACCGTTGGGCGGTCTTCACGAGGTCTCCTATCGCTTCCGATACCGCTGGGCCACGATCTCACGGGCGGTCCTCGACCAGACCACGACGAAGTTGCCGCCGGCGTCGCTCGCCACCAGCGCTCCGCCCGTGCGCGGAACCACCAGGAAGGCCGGCCGGAAAGGCGCCCCGTCCGCCGTGAAGCGCTGAGCGAAAGTGCCCGAGACCGGGGTGGCCGACGACGAGAAGGTCACCACGAAGTTGCCGGCGCGGTCGATCGCGAGTTGCGGCGCTTCCGCCCTGAACCCTTCCAGCTCCACGACCTTGGTCAGCGGGGTGCCGTCCGGGGCGAAGCGGCGGGCGTAGAGCCCCTCTCTGAATTCCCCGCGGCCTCCCGCCGGCCTGAGCTCACCCTCTTCCTGCCAGAGCAGCAGGAAGTTGCCGGCCCCGTCCGCCGCGGCACGAAGGTTGCCGACGACACCGTGAAACCGCCCCTGGACGGCGATCCTCTCGCCCAGCGGCCTGCCGTCCGGGCCGAACCGCTGCCCCAGGACGTAGAGGTCGTTGAAATGGGCGTCCTCCGGCGTGGGCTGCTCGCCGACCCAGGCCACCACGAAGCCGCCGTCCGGTTCCGCCGCGATCGCCGGGCTGTCCCCCTTCGCGACGCGACGCTCCGGCCCGGCCGGCTGGCCGTCGGCGCCGATGATCCTGGCGGCCAGCGCGAGCTGATCCCCCGTCTGGCGCATCCAGACCAGGGCGAAACCGCCGTCCGGCCGGGCGGCGATGCTGTAGCTCCCGCGCAGGAGGCGCCGAGCGACCACGCTCTCTCCCTGGAAAGAGCCGTCCGGTCCATAGCGGCGAGCCACCAGGTCCGGATAAGCGGGGAGGACCACGAAGAACGAGCCATCCTCCATCAACGCGACCTCGGGCCCTGGCCTGTCCAGGAGATCGTCGCTGACCAGGATATCCCCGGTCACCGGCGTGCCGTCGGCGGCGAACCGCCGCGCGTGGAGCGTACGGGGCGCGCCGCTACCGTTCAACGGCACGTTCACCCAGGTAACGACGAAGTCGCCGCGCGCGTTCATCGCCAGGGCGCTCGCCCCCGCCCCCTCCAGGCCCGCCGCCTCGACGTTGACCTGGAACGGCGGCCCCAGCGGTCGCTGGGCCACAGCGAGCGCGGGGACGGCGAGGCCCAGCAAGAGGGGAATCAGGAGACGGAACCCGCGCGGCATTGACATCTTTTACTTCCTGAGATAGCGGCGATCGAAAATGTTGCTGAAGCTCCGGTCCGGCGCGAAGCTCTCCCAGACGACGATAAAGCCGCCGTCGGCGCCGATTCCGACCTGCGGGTGCTCCTGGGAGCCCAGCTTGCGCACGTTGACCCGCAGCTGGGGGCCGAGGGGGAGGCCGCTCGACTTGAAGCGGCGCGCGAAGACGTTGGTGCCGTCCTGGACACCGGTGCCCGGAGCCTCCCAGACCAGAACGAAGTTGCCCTGCCCGCCCATCGCCATATCGTAGTCGCCCCCGGCCTGCAGCCGCAGAAGGCCCCCGATCTTGGTGGTGTCCGCCTCGTACCGCTGGCCGAGGATGGTCGGGCCGGCGCCCCAGAGGACCAGAAAATTGCCGCTGTCGTCCTTGGCGATGTGCAGGGGCTGAGGCGTCGTATCCTTGGAGATCACGAAGGGCTGGCTGCCCTGGCCGCCTTGGGGCGTGAACCGCTGACCCACGATCTTGCCGTTGCGCCAGGCCACCACGAACGCGCCCTGCGGCCCCACGGCGACGACCGGATCGGTGCCCGCCGGATCGATCACCAGCTCAGAGCCCCCCGCGTGGCTCGCCGAGAAGACGCGGGCGCGGACCGACGGCGTGCTCCCTTCCCAGGCCACCACGAACCCGCCATCCCCCTGTGTGGAGATCGAGAAGTCCGGGGACCAGTTGCGCGTCACCAGGGCGTCTTCCCCATCCGGATGACCGTCAGGGCCGTACCAGCGGGCCACCAAGGCCGGGGTGGCAAGGTCCAGGTCCGGAAAGACCACGACGAACGAGCCGTCGTCCATCATCGCGACCGCGGAGTTCGCGGCGAGGTCGAGGGCCTGGTCGGCGATCAGGAGTTCGCCGGTCGCGGGCGTGCCGTTGGCCTTGAATCTCACCCCATGGAGAGACGTCTGATCATTGATCGGATTGGTGACCACCCAGGTGACCACGAACTCGCCTGTCCGGTTCGTCGCCACGTGGGGAAACTGCTGAAGCTGGCGGGAATCGGTGCTCACCCGCACCTCTCCGCTCAAGGGCCGTTGAGCGAACAGCAGAGAGGGAACCGTGAGAAACAGCAACATCAAGCTCAAGACACGAAAACTTTTCATAATGCCTCCTTTGGCGCGGCGCCCGGGAACGGGAGCCCCACGTTGGTACTGCATTCCAATTAGAGGAGGCGTTTTCTGATCGAAAAGATCGTCAGACGAGCAGCCGGTCCACCGGCACCGCCCAGGTCTGGCGGTCCAGACGCTGTAAGGAACTGCCCGAATAGACCACAAGGCCCCCCCGCCATGCCGATCCCAGGGCCTCGCCGACCTCCCGGAGGCCGCGCCAGTCCGAGGACCCGAGCCGGGAGGCGGCCTTGGCTTCGATGCCCCAGATACCGTGAGGGGTGGTGATCAGGAGATCCACTTCCAGCCCTGAGCGTGTACGGTAGAAGGCCAGGTCGACGGCCAGCTCGGCGGTCTTGACCCATTTGTAGATCTCCGTGACCACCAGGGTCTCGAACATCTGCCCGGTGACCTCCCCCTGGTAACGAGTCAACTGCCGCCAGAGTCCGAGGTCGATCCAGTACACCTTGGGGCTCTTCACGACCGCGCTCGTCAAGTTCGTTGCATAGGGTGGCATCAGGAACGCCTGATAGGAGATCCGGAGGTACTCGATGTAGCGGCGGCTGGTGCTGACCGCAAGGCCGCCGTCCCGAGCGAGCTCGGAGTAGGAGAGAAGCTGGGCCGAACGCAAGGCGCAAAGCCGCTGGAACCGGTGGAAGGGGAGGAGGTCGTCCAGCCGTGCGAGATCTCCCAGGTCTCTTTCCAGGTAGGTGGCGTCGTAGGACTGCAGCCACTTGGACCGCTCCACGTCTGGCAGGGGCAGGAGCCCCGGCATCCCTCCCCACGTCTGGAGATGATCGATGGCCGCCGCCGCGGCCGCCGCCGGCTCGCCGAGCCGAACGGGCGGCAAGGCTCCGAGCAACTCGTCCGCACTCCCGGGCTCGCGCAGGAGACGATCCAGGAGGGGGACCGGAGGATCCTCTCCAGCCGCATGGACGATCTCGCTCGCCATCAGCGGCCAGAGCTCGTAGACGAACGCGCGACCGGCGAGCGTCTCGCGCACCCGCTGGAGCATGAGAATCTGCGAGGAGCCGAGCAGGACCGACCGCTCGATCTGCCCGGCATCGAAGGCGAACTTCACCTTGTCGAAGAGGCTGGGCTCCTTTTGCGCCTCATCCAGGATGGCCGGTCCAATGGTGGCGGCCCAGGCGTCCGCCCGTACCGCGCGGATCGCCTCCCGCTGCTCCGGAGCGTCGAGATTGAAGTAGGCAAGATCCGGATAGACCTTGCGGGCCAGGGTCGTCTTGCCGGTCTGCCGCGCCCCCGTCAGCAGGACGATCCGTGGGCTCGACAAAGGCCCGAGCTGATGGCGTAAAAGTCGGAATCGCTGTAGATCTGTCCTCATGGTGAACGATTTTACAGGCAATTTGACCACCACGTCGAAAGAACGGCAGGCAGACGCCCAAAACCCGGCCTCCCACCCTCGTGTCACGAGGTATAGAATTTCCGCTCGTCCAGGGCTTCGCGCCCAACCGACCCGGAGGAAGCCGCCCATGATCCCCGTCAAGCCCCAGATCGCCGAGCGTGCCCACGTCAAGAGCCTCGCGGAGTATCAGGAGATGTACCGGCGCTCGATCGAGGAGCCGGAGGAGTTCTGGCGCGAGGCGGCCGGTATCCTCTCCTGGTATCACCCTCCCCGCGACATCATGGACACGGACCCGCTGGAGGTCGACTTCTCCTGGTACTCGGGCGGCCGGCTCAACGCCTGCTACAACTGCGTCGACCGCCACCTGCCAGAGCGCGGCGAGCAGACCGCCATCATTTGGGCCGGCGACGAGCCCGGCGACTACCGCTACATCTCCTACCGCGAGATCAAGCACAACGTCGCCCGCATCGCCAACGTGATGCTCGCCCACGGGGTCAAGCGGGGGGATCGGGTCTGTATCTATCTGCCGATGACTCCCGAGCTCGCCTATTCCATGCTCGCCTGCGCCCGCATCGGTGCCGTCCACTCGGTCGTCTTCGCCGGCTTCTCGGCCGAGTCGCTGCGCGACCGCATCCTGGACGCCGGCTGCAAGGTGGTGTTCACCGCCAACGAGGGGATGCGCGGCGGCCGGCGCATCCCGCTCAAGGCGACCGTGGATCAGGCGGTCGAGGGGCTGTCGCTGGTCGAGAAGGTCTTTGTCGTCCGCCGCACCGACAAGGAGGTGCCGATGCGGACCGGCCGCGACTTCTGGCTGGAAGAGGAGACGATCAAGCAGCGCTCGACCTGCCCGATCGAGTGGATGGCCGCCGAGGACCCGCTCTTCATCCTCTATACCTCGGGCTCGACGGGGAAGCCCAAGGGGGTGCTCCACACCACCGCCGGCTATCTCGTCTACGCCGCGATGACCCACAAGTACGTCTTCGACTACCACCCCGGGGACATCTATTGCTGCGCCGCCGACATCGGCTGGGTCACCGGCCACAGCTACATCCTCTATGGACCGCTGGCCAACGGCGCGACGACGGTGATGTTCGAGTCGATCCCCACCTACCCGGATCCCGGGCGTTACTGGCGGATGGTGGACGACCTCGGGATCAACATCTTCTACACGGCGCCGACGGCGATCCGGGCGATCGCCCGCTCCGGCGACGAGTGGGTGAAGAAGTACAAGCGGACCTCGCTGCGCATCCTCGGCTCGGTCGGCGAGCCGATCAACCCCGAGGTCTGGATGTGGTACCACGACGTCGTGGGCGACGGGCGGTGCGCGGTGGTGGACACCTGGTGGCAGACGGAGACCGGCGGCATCATGATCACGCCGCTGCCGGGCGCCACCCCCTGCAAGCCGGGCTCGGCGACGCTGCCATTCTTCGGCGTCCGGCCGGTGCTGGTGGACACCCAGGGCAATGAGCTCGCCGGCAACGATGTTTCGGGCAACCTCTGCCTGCGCGGCACCTGGCCCGGGCAGGCGCGGACGATCTACGGCGATCACCGGCGGTTCCGTGAGACCTACTTCTCACAGTTCCCCGGCCTCTACTTCACCGGTGACGGCTGCCGGCGCGACCAGGACGGCTACTACTGGATCACCGGCCGCGTCGACGACGTGCTGAACGTCTCCGGGCACCGGCTGGGGACGGCGGAGATCGAGAGCGCCCTGGTGGCCCACGAGGCGGTGGGGGAGGCGGCAGTGGTGGGCTACCCGCACGACATCAAGGGGACGGGCATCTTCGCCTACGTGCACCCGACGCCGGACTACGAAAGCTGGGACCCTGATCAGCTCATCGGCACCCTCAAGGAGCAGGTGCGCCACGCGATCGGCGCCATCGCCACGCCGGACCGCATCCAGATCGTCACCGGGCTCCCGAAGACCCGCTCGGGCAAGATCATGCGGCGCATTCTGAGAAAGATCGCGGCCGGCGAATACGACGAGCTGGGGGATATCACCACCCTGGCCGATCCGTCCGTCGTCGAGAAGCTGGTAGACGATCATCGCCGCCAGCACGTATGAACGAGGGGAGATATTCCCCATCGCCATAAAGCCGTGCTAGACTAGGTCCAGTTACTTCTTTCGAGGGCCCATCTCTCCGGTCTGGCGCGGCCCCGGCGGATGAACCGTCTACCCCACGTATTTCACCCCCGTTAGCGTAGCAATTATCGAGCCATGGGCTTTCTGGAGATCGGAGCCCTGGTCCTCCTCGTCTGTCTTCTTTTCCCCGGGCTCATTCTCCGGCGGGTCCGCTCCCGATGGCGCGCGTCCCGCGGCAAGCGGCGCGCTCTCGCCCTGGCGCTGATCGCCCTCGGCTTCCACGCCGGGCAGGCCCATGCCGAGGTCCAGGGCTTCCACTACACCCGCGAGGCCGCGGTGCCGGCCCCCGGCTGGGTACGGGTGTCGCTCGATATCGCCGCGGTGCAACACCTGGCGTCCGGGGCGGCCGATCTCCACGTGTTTTCCCCCGCCGGGGAGGAGCTGCCGATCCGGATCGAGCCGGCTCCTCCCCGGAACTCGCGGCGGCCGGTCGCCGCGTTCCGGGTGGAGCCGGCCGGCGGTGGCGACAATGGCGGGTGGCTGTGGGTGGACACGGGCGCCGATCCGATCCCCCACGAGCGGCTCTTCCTGGGAACGGTCCGCTCATCTCCCGACCGCATCGAGAGCAGCGCCGACGGCACGGCATGGCGGCCGCTCGCCGGCAGGCCCGGGCTGGAGACGGGGCAGACGGTGATCTCCTATCCGGTGACCACGGACCGCTATCTCCGGCTGCACTGGCGACGCCGGCCGGAAGCGCCCTCGGCGGTGGCGGTGGAGGGCGTGACCGTGCCGGTGCTGTCGCTCACCACGACTCGGACCAGCTGTGAGCCGGGCCCTCCAGGCGCCCTCTTCTGCACCCTGCCGCTCCCGGCCCCCGGCCAGAGCGCGCGGCGGCTCGCGCTCGAGGTCGAAGGGAGGGGAGTCATCGGGTACCGCCTCTACGCGCCCCGCGAGGCTCTCTGGCAGCCGCGGGCCGAGGAGGTCTGGCAGCCCGGCCGCGGGCGAACGCGCCACTTGGTCACCCTTGGAGCCGAGCCGCTGGCGGGCTCCACCCTCCGGCTCGAGCTCTACGGCTCGGGGGCGCGGCCGCGTCTCGCGGGCTGGGGCGCCGAGTTGGCGGTGCAGACGGTCCTCTTCCGCGCCGACACGGCGGGGCGGTACGTCCTCGCCTACGGTGGCGCCCGCCGGCGGGCCTCGCAACGCGCCGCTCCCCCCTTCGTGGGAAATGCCCTCTGGATAGAGCCGGGGCCCGAGAAAGCGCACGAGCTCCCCTTCCTGCCGCTCGCCGCGACCGCTCCGGCCGTCCGCCTGCCGGAGCGGCGGCTCGCCGGCTCCTGGCGGGTCGCCGCGCCCGGGGCGAAGCCGGGCTCGCTGGTCCGCCTGGAGTTGCCCCCCCTCGTCTACGGTACGGCGCGGGCCGACCTCGGCAACCTCCGGCTGCTCTCAGGTGACCGCCAGATCCCGTTCCAGCGCTGGTCGCCGGAGGAGCCCGCGCTGGCGCTCGCGGATCCCGACCTGCGCCTCCAGGGGAGTGGCGGCCGGCGGTCGGGGGAGAGCGCGGGGGAGATCCACCTCCTTCGAGCCGGGCCTGCCGCTGTCGCAGATCGCGCTCACCGCGCCGGCCGCGCCGCTGCGGCGCCCCACGGCACTGCGCTATCTGGAGCCCGCCACCACGCCCGCCCGCGAGGTGCGGCGGCGGGAGCGCCCGTTCATCATCCACGACACCTGGGTCTGCCGCCCCCAGCCCCCCCTCCCCTGCCGCGCCCTGCTGCCACTCCCCGGCCATGCCCCCTCGGTCGTCGAGGTCAGCTTCCATGACGGCGACAACCCGCCGGTCTCCGGGCTCAGCGCGGACCTCTGGCGCCGCCGTGACGTCCTCCTCTTCGTCTGGCCGGAAGCCGAGGAGCCGGTCCGCCTGGTGGCCGGGCCCGCCACCCTGACCGCTCCCTCCTACGATCTCCAGGCCCTGGGCGACGTCCTGCTGAGCTACCCCTGGCACACTGCCGAGCTGGGCCAGGGGCGCGCTCCAGTGCGGAGCCACCCGTGGTGGAGCCGCTGGATGCGGCAGATCATCCTCCTCGTCGCTACCATCGCCCTGGGATTCCTGCTGCGGCGGATCCTTTCCGAGGCATGAAGCTGCTGCTGGTCGGAGCCGGGCACGCGCATCTGGAGATCCTGCGCCGGCTGATCCTGGAGCCACTGGCGGGGGTGGAGCTGACGGTGATCTCCCTCGGCGCTCTCCACCACTACTCTGGGATGGTGCCGGGCTACCTCCAGGGGACCTACCGGGAGGAGGAGATCGCGGTGCGGGTGCCGGAGCTGGTCGAGCGGGCGGGTGGACGTTTCGTCGCCGGGCGGGCGGTGGGGGCGGACCCCGGGGAGCGGCGGGTGTGGGTGGAGACCCGGGAGGAGGGGAGCCGGGAGGTTTCCTATGACCTCGTCTCCTTCGCGGTGGGCTCCAACACCGCCGGCGTCGACTCGCCGGCAGTGGCCGGGCAGGCGCAGCGGATCAAGCCGCTCGAGAGCGTCCATGCCCTCCGCCAGCGCCTGCTCGCTCTCGCCGGTGAGGACGCGACCGTCGCCGTGGTCGGCGGCGGTGCGGCGGGCGTCGAGATCGCCCTCGCCATCGCCGCCGTGCTCGAGCGGGCGGGGCGCGCTCACCGGATCACGATTCTCGACGCCGGCGAGGAGATCCTGGCGGGCTACCGCGACCGCTTCCGCGAGCGGGCCCGGAAGATCCTGGCAAGACGGGGGATCGCCGTCCGGACGGGCCAGAGGGTCGCCGCCGTCCACGCCGGAGAGGTCGAGACCGAAAGCGGGGTCCGGGTGCCCTCAAGCCTCACGGTCTGGCTGACCGGAGCCGTGGCTTGGCCGCTGTTCCAGGATTCCGGGCTGCCGCTCGACGACCGGGGATTCCTGCTGATCGACGATGCCTTGCGCTCAGTGGCCGATCCGCGGATCTTCGCCGCCGGCGATTGCGGCACCCTGGCGAGCCGTCCGGAGACCCCCAAGGCCGGGGTTTACGCCGTGCGCGAGGCGCCGGTCCTCTGGGAGAGCCTGAAAGCGGCGGTACAGGGGGGAGAGCCGCCGCGCTACCGGCCGCAGCGGGGGTTCCTGTCGATCCTGAACACGGCTGACGGCCGCGCCCTGCTCGACTACAAGGGGATCGTCTCCCACAGCCGCTGGGCCTGGCGGCTCAAGGACCGGGTCGACCGCCGCTTCATGGCGCGGTATCAGGGGCTGGTCTGCTAGGCTTGCTCCATGCCCGGACCGGACCTCCAGCAGGTGACCGATCTCGCTCGTACATACCCGGGGCTCGAGCTTCTGGTCCTGTTCGGCTCCCGCGCGCGCGGTGACTCCCATTCCCGCTCCGACTGGGACTTCGGCTATCTCGCAGCCCGGGAATTCGATCCCGCCGAATTTCTAGCACGTCTGGTCCTGCTCCTCGGGACCGACCAGATCGATCTCGTGGACCTGAACCGCACCAATGGCATCCTCCGCTTTCGCGTCGCGGCTGAAGGGCAAGCTCTCTTCGAATCCAAAGAGGGGAACTTCGAGGAGTTCTGGTTTGAGGCTGTTTCCTTCTGGTGCGATATGGAGCCGGTCTTCCGGAGAGCTTACTCGGTTATACCGAGAGAAGAGTGGAGCAGGGAAGAAGAATGGCTCCTCGGGAGGGACTCGAACCCCCAACATTTCGGTTAACAGCCGAACGCTCTACCATTGAGCTACCGAGGATCGTGGAAAGAATCTGCCGGGCGTGGACCCGGGGAGCGGAATTCTAGGCGGACCGCCCGCCGCTGTCAAACGCGGCGGGCGGGGCCCGGAATTTTCTAGACCGTATTGTCCAGGAACGGCTTGAGCTTCGTCGCCCGGCTGGGGTGACGCAGCTTGCGCAGCGCCTTGGCCTCGATCTGGCGGATGCGCTCGCGGGTGACGTTGAAGACCGGCCCACCTCTTCGAGGGTGTGCTCGGAGCCGTCGCCGAGGCCGAAGCGCATCTTGAGCACCAGCTCCTCCCGCGGCGTCAGGGTCTTGAGCACCTTGCGGGTCTGGTCCTTGAGGTTCGCGAAGATCACCGAGTCGATCGGGCGACACGGCGTTCTTGTCCTCGATGAAGTCGCCGAGGTGCGAATCCTCCTCCTCGCCGATCGGCGTCTCGAGCGAGATCGGCTCCTGGGCGATCTTCATGATCTTGCGCACCTTGGAGGCGGGCAGGTCCATGCGCTCGCCGATCTCCTCGGCGGTGGGCTCGCGGCCCAGCTCCTGCACCAGCGAGCGGCTGGTGCGGGTCAGCTTGTTGATCGTCTCGATCATGTGCACCGGGATGCGGATCGTCCGCGCCTGGTCGGCGATGGCGCGGGTGATCGCCTGCCGGATCCACCACGTGGCGTAGGTCGAGAACTTGTAGCCGCGGCGGTACTCGAACTTCTCCACCGCCCGCATCAGGCCGATGTTCCCCTCCTGGATCAGGTCGAGGAACTACAGGCCGCGGTTGGTGTACTTCTTGGCGATCGAGACCACGAGCCGGAGGTTGGCCACGATCAGCTCTTCCTTGGCCCGCTCGCAGGTCGCCTCGCCCGTGCCGGATCTTGTTGATCGTCGACGCGATCTCGGCGTGGGTGGTGCCGTAGCGCTCCTCCAGCTCGCGCAGGTTGCCGCGGTACTTCTCGATCCGCCGGCGGTGGAGGGCCTTGAGCTCCTCGTTGGTCTCGCGCTTGAGCGCCGTCTGCGCCCGCTTGATGTCCTGCTCGAAGCGGGAGAACTGCTTGTCGATGTCCTTGAGGAAGTCGACCAGCCGGTTGCGGGTCTGCACGCTGAAGTCGACCGTGCGGATGTCCTTGGCGATCTTGGCGACCAGGCGGTCGATCTCGCGCTCGATCTCCAGGTACTTCTCGCCGTCCGGCTTGCAGCGCTTCTGGCGCTTGCGCAGCTCGCCGATCTCCGCGTCGTTGGCGGCGATCTGCTCGAAGATCTTGAGGTTGCCCCTTGATGCGGTCGGCCGCCTTGGGGTCGAGCGGCTCGTCGGGATCGGCGGCCACCAGCTCGCGCAGGATCCGCTTGTCCTTGGTCGCCATCTCGTTGAGGCGCAGCAGCTCGCGCAGGACCACCGGGTTCTCGCACAGCGCCTCGTAGATCATCCACTCGCCCTGCTCGATGCGCTGGGCGATCTCCACCTCGCCCTCGCGGTCGAGGAGGGGGACCGTGCCCATCTCGCGCAGGTACATGCGCACCGGGTCGTTGGTCTTCTCGTGAGCGGCGAGACCGAACTCCGTCGTCTCGTCCTCTTTCTTGTCGAACTCGTTCGTGCTGGACTCGAAATCGTCGCGGTTCTGATAGCGCTCGGGCCGGTCGATGACGTCGACGCCGAGGTCGGCGAACCGGAGGTAGATCTCATCCAGCTCGTCGGGGAGGCTGACCACCTCCTCCGGCAGCATCTCGTAGATCTCGTCGTAGAGGAGATAGCCCTTCTCTTTGCCCAGCTCGATGAGCTGCTTGACCGAGCTGTACTTCTCTTCGACGGGTGCTAGGCTGGAAATCGCCAATGTTTCTCTCTCCTCTCAGCTCCGACCGGGATCAAGACGAAAAAGGGCTCAACCAAGCCCATGGTTCGCTCCTTGCCGGGACCCCCGATGCAGGCTGCGGCTCAACCGTGTCTTCTCGTCCACGAGGCGGTCGCGGAGCGCATGATCCCCCTTGCGCTGCGCCTCGTTGATTTCTCCGTGCAATTCTTTGATCCGCTGCCGCCGCCAGCGGTCGGTCAGCTTGTCGAGGGACTCCAGAAGCCCGATTCTTCCGGACGCAACCTCCCTTTCTAGCATGATTTTCGCTAGCCGGGCAACCGTCCGCTCGTGCTCCCCCAGCCTGGACTTCAGCATCTGGAAGTCCGGGGGAGCCCTGGCTCCTGCATATAGAGCGCAGAAGGCCTCGTAAATATTCCTGCATTCGATGTCGAGGAAGACCCCGGGCGGCGGCAGCTCCTCCACCGGCGGGATCTGGGACGCGCACCTCTTCCTGGAGCAGGAGGTCGAGCACCTGCTCCTCCAGGCTGCGGACCAGGCTGGGGCCGGCTGGCCGGCGCCGGCGACGGGCCTTCCTGGGGTCCCGCCTGCGCCCCGGCAGCGCCTCCCCGGGGCGGGCCTCTCGGCGCCGCCGCCGCCCACCCGGCGGGCCAGCATCTCGACCGGAATCCCCAGCCGGTTGGCGGCCAGGCGGCTGTAGCTGTAGCGCAGGATCGCGTCCGGGATCGGCCGCAGCAGCTCGCCGACCTCGGTGGCGGCCTTGGCCTGGGCGCGCGGATCGCGGGCGGCGTCGGCAGGGATCAGGCGGTCGAGCTCGGCGGCGACCGCGTCCTCCGCCCCCACGATCGCCGCGCGGCACCGCCTCCTCCCCGGCCTCCAGGCGCAGGGAGTCCGGATCGTGCGAGCCGGGGAAGCGCGCCCGCCGCACCCCGAGCCCCTCGGCGAGCAGCAGCGGCAGGGCGCGGCGGGAGGCGTTCTCGCCCGCGTTGTCGCCGTCGTAGGCGACCACCACCTCCTCGGCGTAGCGCGACAGGAGCTTCGCCTGCTCGGGGGTGAGGGCGGTGCCCATGCCGGCGACCGCCCCCTCCAGCCCGCAGGCGACGGTGCCGATGACGTCGAAGTACCCCTCGCAGAGGACGGCCCGCCCGGTCTCCCGGATCTCCCGCTTGGCGAGGTGGAGGCCGTAGAGGAGCAAGCCCTTGTGGAAGCGGTCGGTCTCGGTGGTGTTGACGTACTTCGCCTTGTCGTCCCCCAGGGTGCGGCCGCCGAAGCCGACCAGGCGGCCGGACGGCGTTGTGGATCGGGAACATCAGCCGGTGGCGGAAGCGGTCGTAGGGCTCGCCGCTCTCGCTCGGAGCGCCCGACGAGCCCGGCCGCCTCCAGGTCGGCCATGCGGCACGCCGGGCGCGGAGGGCCTGGACAGGATGTTCTGGAACCCCTCCGGGGCGTAGCCGAGGCCGAAGCGCTCGATGAGCTCCGGCGGAATGCGCCGCGTCTCCTCCAGGTACTGCGGGCGAAGCGGGGATCTTGCGGAGCTGCTCGGTGAAGAACCCCGCCGCCGCCTGCAGCGCCCCCTCGATGTCGCGCTCCGGCTTGCCGCCGGCGAAGCGTGCCTCGGTCCGGCTGGGGAGCGGGATGCCGTAGCGCATCGCCAGGTCTCGATCGCCGCCGGGAAGTCGTCGCCGGTGGTCAGCATGTGGAGCTTGATGGCGTCGCCGCCGGCGCCGCAGCCGAAGCAGTAGAAGAGCCCCTGCACCGGATCGACGCTGAACGAGGGGGTCTTCTCCTTGTGGATCGGGCAGAGCCCCTGGTACGCCGCCCCGCCTTGCGCAGCCGGGTGTGGTCGGAGGCGATGGCGACGATGTCCACCGCGTCGCGCACCGCCTGGATGAGCTGGGGGGTGAGCTGGATGTTGCCGAGTGACATGCGTCGCGGGGTCCTCCCCCTTATATCATTGTGTGAGCGCCGGGCCTCCGCGGGGACAAACCGCGGCGAGATGGCCTCAGGCGGTGCGGAAGGAGACCACCGTCGCGCCGTTGCCCCCTTCGTTCGGGGCGCCGGCGCGCAGGTCTCGGCGACGCCGCGGTGGCCGCGCAGGTGCTCGCGCACGGCCTGCCGCAGCTTGCCGGAGCCGTGGCCGTGGATCACCCGCACCTCCGTGCGGGAGGCGAGGAGCGCGCTGGTCGATATAGGCGTCCAGCTGCTCCAGCGCCGGCTCGACCCGCTGGCCGATCAGATTGATCTCCGGCGACACCGGCTCCTCGATATCCCCCTCCCGGCCGCGCAGCGCTTCCGGCCGCAGCGGCGCGACCTCGCGCTCGCGCTCCCGCCGGGCGGCCCGGCTGGCGGAATCGGCCGGCCCCAGCTCCTCGGGCCGGGCGCGCACCCGCTTGCCGCGCACCAGCGACCTCCGCCCGGCCGGCCTCCAGCTTCTCCAGCACCCCTTCCCAGCCGAGACCGAGATGGCGCACCGGCCCGCCCACCACCAGCGGCCCGCCAGCCGCCGGCTCCGGCTCGCCGAAGGTGGGCGCCGCGGCGAACAGGCTGCTCGACCGCCTCCGCCGCCAGCCCCTTGCCGCCGCCCCTCCTCGAAGCGCTCGCGCAGGCGGTCCTCCTCGCTCGCGCAGGCGCTCCGTGGTGTCGCGGCGGAACTGCTCGAGCTCCGCCTTCAGCTCTTGCCCGGAGACGTTCCGGCGCTCCTCCGCCAGCGCGGCCTCGCTCCTCGGCCAGCCGGCGGCGGAGCTTCTCGGCGTCCGAGCGCTCGACCTCCAGGCTGTCGCGGGTCTCGGCCAGCTCCTGGCGCACCCGCTCGACCTCGGCGATCAGCCGGCGCAGGTCGCGGTGCTCGGAGCCGAGCCGCGCCTCGGCGCGGTCCAGCCACTCGGCCGGGAGCCCGAGCCGGCGGGCGAGCGCCAGGGCCTCGCTGCCGCCCGGCGGGCCGGGGACCAGCCGGAAGGTGGGGCGGCCGGTCGCCGGATCGAACTCCATCGCGGCGCAGGAGGCGCCGCCGCAGCTCCAGCGCCGCGGCGGCGAGCTGCGCGAGATGGGTGGTGATCACCCCCAGGCTCCCCTTCTCGAGCAGCCCTTCGAGCAGCGCCTCGGCGAGCGCGGCGCCCTCTTCCGGGTCGGTCCCCGAGCCCAGCTCGTCGAGGAGGATGAGGCTGTCCGGCCCCGCCGCCTCCCAGGCCTCCTTGAGGCGGAGCAGCCGGCCGCTGAAGGTGGAGCGGTCGGCCAGCAGGTCCTGCTCGTCGCCCACCGTCGCCACCAGCCGGGCGAGGAACGGCACCCGGCTCCCCGGAGCGGCCGGGATCGGCAGCCCGCACTGGGCCATCAGGGAGAGGATGCCCGCCGTCTTCAGCGACACCGTCTTGCCGCCGGCGTTGGGGCCGGTGATCACCAGGATCCGCCGCTGGTGATTGAGCTCGACGTGCAGCGGCACGATCTCCCCCGAGTGCCCGGCCTGCCCGAGCGCCTCCTCGCGGACGTCGGCGAGGCAGGGGTCGAGCAGCGGGTGGCGGGCCAGCAGGAGCCGCAGATCGTGCCGCGCGCCGATCTCGGGGAGCACGGCGCCGCAGCGGTCGCCGAAGCGCACCGAGGCCTGGAGGAGGTCGAGCTCGCCCAGGAATCGCGAGTGCTCCCGCAGGGCGGGGAGCGCCGCCCGCGCCGCCGCGATCAGCTCCGCCAGGATGCGCCGCCGCTCCGCCTCCTCGTCCTCCACCGACTGCTGGAGCGTGTTGTTGGTCTCCACCACCTGCAGCGGCTCGAAGTAGAAGCTCCGGCCGGTCGCCGAGCGGCCGTGGACGAGGCCGCCGCTGCGGCCGCGCGCGCCGGACTGGAGCACCACCACCAGCCGGCCGCCGCGCATCGGGATGGTCTCCTCCGACAGCTCGTCCTTGTGGCTGGAGACGAACTCGCCGAGGTCGCGGTAGATCTGGTCGCGCACGGTGCGGATCTGCCGGCGCAGGGAGGTGAGCCGAGGGCTCGCGTCCTCCCGCACCTCGCCCCGGCGGTCGAGCATGCGATCGATCTTCTTCAGCAGCGAATCGATGTCCGGCAGCTCGCGGGCGAGCGCGTCCAGCGCCGGAGTCGGGGGGACCGCCTCGCGGATGCGCGCCGCCGCCGCCCGGGTGGCGCGGCCGAGGTCCGCCAGCCGCACCAGGTCGAGCCCCTCGACCGGCGGCCGGCCGGTCGCGATGCCGGTCAGCAGGTCGCCCAGGGGAACGTCGAAGTCCGGCACCAGCGCCCGCTCGCCGACCAGCCGCGAGGCCTCCTCGAAGAGGATCCGCCGCGCCCGCAGCGGGGCCTCCTCCTCGAAGGGCCGCAGCCCGAGTGCGCGTTCCCGCCCCAGGTCGCTCGCCGCGAAACGCGAGACCACCGCCAGGAGGCTGGGAAACTCCAGCGCCTGCGCGGTTGCCGGGGACAGGATGGAAGAGGAGAAAGACGAGTCTTCGTTCACCAGGACCAGTTTAACAGTGAGGGGCGGGGTAGAAATCCCGGAGGGCCAGGGCGGGGTATCCGGGAGCCCCGAAGGGCGAAATTTGAATAGCCTGGGGCGTGAGCCCCAGGCAGGCGATCCTACGAAATCCCAAGCCCCGAAGGGGCGACACCCACCGCCACGTTGTGTGTCGCCCCTTCGGGGCTGGGAATCTCTTGCCCTCCCGACCTGGGGCTCACGCCCCAGGCTATTCAAAATTTCGCCCCTTCGGGGCTTAAAAATGGATTCGGGTTTTTGAACCCCCCTACCGCAACCCCGGCCGCCGTTCCCGCGGCGGGCCGTTCACGTAGTGGGCCACCGCCGAGAGCGCCTCGAGGTCGGCATGATCGGTCTCCACCAGCCGGCGGAAGAAGAGCAGCGCCGCCGCCACCCCCTGCCGGAGGTCCGGGGCGCGGAAGATGGGGAGCAGATCCTCCGCGAACGGGCGGATCTCCGGCGCCCGCCCCTCCCGCGTGTAGAGCATCGCGAGATCGAGCAGGGCACCCGCCGCCTCCACCCCCAGCCCGGCGCCGACGAAACCCTTCCGCGCGTCGAGGAACGCGGCCTCGGCTTCGCGCGGGGCACCCGCGGCCTCCCCGATCTTCCCCTCCAGATGGCGGAGCCGCACGAGGTTGGGCTCGTCCCCCAGCCGGCGGTAGAGGAGCCGCGCCCGCTGGAGCGCCAGGATGGCGAGCTCCTCGCGCCTCCCCTCGGCGAGCAGCAGGGCGAGGCGGTGGAGCGCGAAGGCCGTGAACGCCGGCTCCCGCTCCGCATCCAGCCGGTCCAGCCCCTCTTCCAGCCATTCGATCCCTTGCCACGCCGGGCTCTCCCCCTGAAGCCAGCCACGGATCGTCCCCTTCTGTACCAGGATCCGCCCTTCGAGGTGCCGCTCCCCCAGGCTCCGGGCAAGGGCCAGCGCCCGGTCGAGCCGGCGCTCCGCCTCTTCGAGCCGCCCCTGGTCCGCCTCCAGGCAAGCCGCGAGCTCGTGGAGCTCCGCCTCCTCCAGAAGGTTCTCCCCCTCTACGAGCATCGGCTCGGCCTGTCTCAGGGCCTCCTCGGCTCCCCGCGGATCGCCCGCGAGCCGGCGGACGCTCCCCAGACAGGTCCAGGCGCGGAGTCTCAAGGCGCGGGCGAACGGCTCGCCGTAGCGACCGATGTCGAGCCGCTCGGCGACGTCGACCGCCGCCTCCGCCCGCTCGACCGCCAGGATCGATGGCCCCGCCTGCCGGCTCGACGCCATCAGCAGCTCGCAAAGGGCGGGGGATTGAAAACGCTCGTCGGCGCCGATCCGCTCCCGGCGTTCGGCGCGCGGGAACTCCAGCACCTCCGCCAGCCGCCGCGAGACCCGCCCTTCTTGCCTCGCGGCCGGCCGCGGAGGGCGGCTGGGGGTCGGTCTCTCCAGGAGATCTTCCGGCAGGGGATCTTCCGGCCGCCCCTCGCCGAGTGCCCAGATCGGCCGGGTCACGCCGACGCACCGCGCGCAGCCGCCGAGCAGGTGTCGTACGATCCTCCGGCGCTCCTCGCCGTCGACCTCGTTGCGCATGAAGCGCTCTAAAAGATAGGGATCGGGGTGGTTTTCCGGCATCGCTTTCCAGGTCCAGCCGCCGCGAGTTACGTCTCAATTTTTCTTGAGCACGTAAATCGAGAACTGCCGCAGCGTCTCTGAAGGCGATTATAGAGCATATATTGTCGAACCCAGCAACCAGAAAGTGCCGGGGAACACGACAAGGAAGAACAAAGATACGGCTCCCAAGAATCTTTTTCTCCGCCCAAGTCATTGATCCACATAAGTTTGCGCTTGCCACCGGGCTCTGGAGAAGGTACATTCCGGTCATGTCGATCTTCAACGGACTGGGAAGAGCCTTACGCTGGCTACGCGACCGCCAGGGTAAGAGGCAGTACCAAGTCGCCGACGCCGCAGGGATCACCAAGGCGATGCTCTCCGCCTACGAGACCGGTAAGCAGAAGCCGTCCCTCGACACGCTGGAGAAGATCCTGGCCTCCCTGGAATGCGATCTCAACGATCTGCACAATGCCCTCCAGATCGTCAACGAGCGGCCGGAAGCGATCCGCCGGCCTGGAGGGCTCCGGGAGACCTGGCAGGCTTACCGCCCGGAGGATTCGGCGCAGGACGCCGGAAACGCTGGCGGCAACAGCGTTTACCGCGTTCTGGGCCTCAAGCGGCAGCTTCCGCCCCTGGAAGAGCAGGCCCTGAGCGAGATGCTCGAAGGCTTCCACAAGCTGGTCCGCTATCTCCACGGCATGATCACCCCGGCGGCGGTGGCCGAGAGCGAGCCGGACGAAGAGGCGAGTTGAACCGGGGGCGGTCCCCCAGACCGCCCCGCAGTACCCCTTCTTTCCCCCTCCCGAAGCCGCTGCTTTCTCTTTTTCAGCCCGCGCTCAACCTGCGCACGCTTCTTGCACTGTTCAAAAATCGGCCGCAGTCGTCAAGCGGGCCACAGGGAGTAACGACGGTGCGCGGAAGACTCTTTCCGCTGGAGGATGTGTCCTGTGGACGGTGAACTCGAGAGGCGGATCGCTCGCCTGCGTCAGGGCGATCATCTTTGTCTGATCTATCGCAGCGCGGCCGAGCAGACGGCGGCGCTGATCCCATATCTCAAGGCGGGCTTCGCGGCGGGCGAGCGCTGCCTGTTCGTCGGCCACGGCACCAGCGGGCGCCGGCTGGAGCACGCCCTCGTCGAGGCGGATGTGGACGTCACCGGCGAGTGCGACCGCGGCGCCCTCGTCTTCCTGACCCGGCGGGACACCTGGCTTCCCGGCGGGCGCTTCGATCCCGGCACCATGATGGACATGCTCCGCCAGGCTGAGCAGCAGGCGCTCGACGACGGCTTCTCCGGGCTGCGGGCCACCTGGAACATGGGCTGGCTGCTCGAGGGGACCGCGGGCGCCGACCGTCTGCGCGAGTACGAGGCGCACCTCAACCGCTTCCTCGCCGGCAGCCGCACCTGTGCGCTCTGCCGCTACTCCCGCGAAGGCTCCTCGGCCGACACCATCCAGGACGCCCTTCACACCCATCCGCTCGCCGTGCTCGGCGACCAGATCTGCCCCAACGCCTACTACGAGCCCCCGGACATGGTGCTCGGCGACCGCCCGGTGGACGAGCGGATCGACTGGATGATGGCGCAGCTCCAGCGCGCCCGCTTCAGCGAGGCCAAGCTCGAGGACGTCACTCTGCGGCTGTCGCAGAAGCGCGCGGCGCTCGAGCGCGCCGACCGCGCCAAGGACGAGTTGCTCTCGATGCTCGCCCACGAGCTGCGCAATCCGCTGGGCACGATCAGCAACGCCCTCCAGGTGCTGCGGATGAAAGGGGAGGGGGACGAGACCTGGAAGCGGGCGATCGACGCCGCCGAGCGGCAGGTGCTCCACCAGGCGGTGCTGATCGACGACCTGCTCGAGGCTTCCCGCGTCACCCGCGGCCAGGTCGAGCTGCAGTGCGAGGATCTGGACCTGACCGAGCTCGTGCGCGAGACCGTCGAGGGGTATCGCGGGTCGTTGCAGGAGGCCGGCCTGACGCTCCGCCTCGACCTCGCCGAAAAGCCGCCGCTGCGGATCCGCGGCGACCGCCTCCGCCTCTCGCAGGCGCTCTCCAATCTGATGGACAACGCCGCCAAGTTCACCGTCCGGGGCGGCCGCGTCACCGTGCGGGTCCAGGCGGCCGCCAGCGGCAGGCGCGCGGAGGTCAGCGTCCGCGACACCGGCGCCGGCATCCCCCCGGAAGAGCTCCCCTACGTCTTCGAGGTCTTCACCCAGGGGGATCACAGCCTCGACCGCTCCCAGGGGGGCCTCGGCGTGGGGCTCGCCGTGTCCAAGGGGTTGATCGACCTGCACGGCGGCGAGATGACCGCCCGCAGCGAAGGGCCGGGCCAGGGCTCCGAATTCTGCTTCCTGCTGCCGCTGATCGCGCCGGAAGGCGCCGCCGAGGAGTACCAGCAACCGGCCGAGGAGATGGAGATCCATCCCGCGGCGCGGCGGATCCTGGTGGTCGAGGACAACGCCGACGCCGCCGCCACCCTGCGCGACTTCCTCGAGCTCTCCGGCCACGAGGTCGAAACCGCGGCCTCTGGCACGGACGGCGTCCAGGCCGCCCGCGCCTTCCACCCCGAGGTGGTGCTCTGCGACCTCGGCCTCCCCGGCATGACCGGCTACGAGGTGGCCACCGCGCTGCGCAAGGACCCCTCGACCTCCTCCGCCAAGCTGATCGCCGTCACCGGCTACGGCCGCGACGAAGACCGCCGCCGTTCCAAGGAGGCCGGTTTCGATCTCCACCTGACCAAGCCCGTCGACCCCGCCCAGCTCAAGGCCCTGCTTCAGGAGCAGCCGGGCGGGAATCGGCGCTGAGGAGGCTCACGCGTACCGCGTCCACTTCCAGATCTCGGCGAACGTCGGCTTCTTGCCGTACATCAGAATCCCCACCCGGTAGATGCGGGCGCAGATCCAGACCATGCCGATCACGAAGCCGATCGTCAGCGCGTAGGCGAGGGCGAGCTGCCAGAAGGGGGGCATGTCGATCGCGATCCGCAGCGGCATCAGCAGCGGCGTGAACATCGGGATCAGCGACAGCACCGTGGCCATCCGCGAGTTCGGGTCGTTGATCACCGGGTACATCACCATCACCGGGATGATCACGAACATCATCGCGACCCCCGCCGCCTGCTGCGCCTCCTGGAGGTTGTTGAACGAGGCGCCGATCCCGGCATAGAGCGTGGCGTAGGCGAGGAAGCCGAGGATGAAGAGCAGCACGAAGTTGATCAGCATTACCGGCGACAGCGTCGGCAGCGCGACCCCCGCGGGCAGCACCATCACCGCGGCGACCAGCCCCGGCGTGGTCACCACCAGCACCGTGGCAAGCCAGATGCCGAGCTGAGTCAGCCCCAGCAGGCAGATGCCGAGCAGCTTGCCCATCATCAGCTCGAACGGCGTCACGCACGAGATCACCACCTCGATCACCCGCGAGCCCTTCTCCTCCAGCACCCCCTGCATCACCTGCTGCCCCCACATGATGATCGAGATGTAGAGGATGAAGAAGAGGACGCATGGCGAGCGCCGCGGCCCCCAGGCCCCCCTCGGCACGGCTCCCGGTGGCCGAGACCTTCTGCGTCTCCAGCTTCACCGACCGGCTCAGCTCGCTCCACCCGCGCCGAATCGATCCCCGCTTCGCGGAAGCGCACCTGCCGCACCACCTCGGAGAGGTCGTCCCGCAGCGCGGCCTGGGTGAAGACGTTCGAGACGCTCCGGGCGTGGTACTCCACTGGCTTGTCCTGGAACACCTCGGGTCCGACCCAGACCCAGGCGTCGAGCTTCTTGCCCATCACCCGCTTGTCGAGGTCCGCCCGCTGGGCGGTCGCGGTCGGCGGCCGGCGGCTCGGTCTCGGCGTCGAAGCTCACCATCTGGTCCTCCCCTCGCGGCGCCCGAGCTTCTGCTCCTTCGGCGTCTCCACCTCCTGAGAGTTCATCCTGGCCACCAGGGCGGAGCCCACCTTGCCCGTCTCGTCCACCACCACGATCTTCTGGCTGGCCTTGCTGTTCTTGAGCAGCAGGGTCGGCACGATCGAGATCCCGCGTCACGAACAGGGGAAGGATCAGCGTCGTGATCCAGAACGCCTTGGTCTTGGCCCGCTGGAGATACTCGCGCTTCGCGATGACGGCGACGTTTTTAGGCTGCATCGTTCACCACCTTGAGGAAGATCTGCTCGAGCTCCGGCTCCTCGGAGCGGAACTCGTGAACGTTGAGGAATTCCACCAGCTGCCGCAGCACGGCGGCTCCCTGCACATCCGGCCGCAGCATCAGCTTCGCGACGCCGTCCTGCACGATCGCCTGCTCCACCTCGGGCATCTCCTGGAGCCGCCCGAGATCGCCGTCGGCCACCAGCCGGAAGGCATTGCCGCCGATCCTGCGCTTGATCGCCTTCAGCTCGCCGTCGAGCACGGCGCGGCCGCCGGAGATCAGGCAGATGTGGTCGCACAGACGCTCGGCGAGCTCCATGCCGTGGGTGGAGAGCACGACGCTCTTGCCCTGCGACCGGTAGTCGAGCAGCAGCTCGCGGAAGAGCTCCTGGTTGATGGGATCGAGGCCGGAGAAGGGCTCGTCGAGAATCAGGAGGTCGGGCGTATGGAGCACGGTGCCGATGAGCTGCACCTTCTGCTGCATGCCCTTGGACAGCTCCTCGATCTTCGACTTCGCCCACTTGGTGAGGTCGACCCGTTCGAGCCAGCGCTGGATGTCGGCGATCAGCGTGGGGCCGCGCAGGCCGCGGATCTCGCCGAGGAAGACGAGCTGGTCCATCACGGTCATCTTCCGGTAGAGCCCGCGCTCCTCCGGCAGATAGCCGATCCGGCGCAGGTCGCCGGCGGTCCGGGGGTGCCCGAACACCGCGACCTCCCCGGAGTCCGGGGCGGTGATGTTCATGATCATGCGGATCGTGGACGTCTTGCCGGCGCCGTTCGGCCCCAGCAGCCCGAAGATGCTGCCCGCCGGCACGGCTCATCGAGACGCCGTCCACCGCCACGAAGTCGCCGTAGGCCTTGCGGACGTTCCGCAGTTCGAGAATGGGTGTCATGGGTTGTCCTTATAGAGGGGAGTCGCCCTGGGAAAGGGCCGCTCCCGTCCTGTACTACGCAGCGGGCCTCGCAGGGTTCAGGGAGATCTTACAGCGGAGGCATGGGCGGGGCACATCTCGAGGATCGGGGCGTCCGCGGCGGAGGGAGGGGGACGGGCCAGGGACGAGACATTGCCTCCCAGACCTGGGGCTCACGCCCCAGGCTGTTCAAATGCCGCCGCTTCGCGGCTGGAGGATGCCACCTGGGACCAGCTCCGACTCCCCCGCTACACGCGCCCCGAAGGGGTGCAATTTGAATAGCCTGGGGCGTGAGCCCCAGGTAGGCGCCCCCCACCCTCCCTTCCCCAGCCCCGAAGGTGCGGCACCTCGCGCGGCACCCTTCAATCCAAGAGGTAGGTGGGATCGAATTCGATCCCGTGCTTGCGGAGCAACGAGACCAACTCCTCCTCGAAAGTGATCCGCCGATGGTGTTTCTCCTGGTTCCGGATGTAGGACCGTACCGCTCCTTCCTGCGATTCACTGACCGTGAACGCCGCGTACCCTTTTTGCCAGGCAAAATCCGCGGGCAGGCCTTTCTGCTCGTGGATCCATTTCGAGGAGTTCGCCTTGAGATCGCGCACCAGATCCGAGACCGGCATGTCGGGCTTGAGGCGGATCAGGAGATGGACATGATCCGGCATGCCGCCCAGGGCGAGGAGCCACCCGCCCAGATTGCGGACGATCCCCTCCAGGTAAGGGTACAGCTCGGTTCGTACCTTCGGGTCGATGAATGGAGTGCGGTACTTGGTGCTGAAGACGACGTGGTACAGCAGTCTTGAGAAGGTTCCAGCCATCGGGTCTGCCTCCTGAGGAGCGGGCGCGTGAGAGCGCCCGTGTATCGTCCTGACAAGACGGGAGTCGCGCTACCGGGGAAGATATCGTACAAGGAAGCGTTGTGTGCCGCCCCTTCGGGGCTCCAGGATTTTATTGGGGGGACCGGCGACCTGGGGCTCACGCCCCAGGCTATTCAAATGCCGCCGCTTCGCGGCTGGAGGACGCGGGGTCGTTCTCTCGACGGGAGATGGCGCTCTGGTGGGAGGCGTCACGGCGGTTAGGACCTCTCGCTCATCACCAACCACCCACCTCGGTCATCGCCTACGGCACCGGACCCTCCCCTGCTCCGGCGCCCCCCTTGAACGCGCCCCGAAGGGGTGCAATTTGAATAGCCTGGGGCGTGAGCCCCAGGTCCGCCCGCCCTCAACCCACAACCCAGCCCCGAAGGGGCGGCACTCAACGCCAGGCGATTCAGATCCCATCCCTTCGGGGCGGCAACCCCCAGGCTTCGGCGCGAGGATCTCCGCGGTTTGGCAACACCGCCCCGGGCTCCGCCGCCAGCGCCCACCCCTCGCGCGTCTCCGCCCCCGCGAATTGCGGCACGCCCCCTTCGAATTGCCACACGGCCTCCGCGGGTTGCAACACGGCCCCCGCGAATTGCGTCAAGGCCCCCTCGAATTGCGCTGCGCCCCAGAGGAATTGCGTAGCTCCCCCCGCGAATTGCGTCACGCCCCTCTCCAATTGCGTCACGCCCTGGACGAATTGCGCTGCGCTCCCCGCGAATTCCGTGACGCAATAGGCGAGGGCCGTTCCGCAACTCGCGGGGGCCGTGTGGCAGAAGCCGGGGGGAGAGACGCGGGAGCGCGTTTCCGTGTCGCATCCAGAGCCCGCCGTGTCTCCGTCCTCCTCCCGCGCGAGGCGGAGGCGGTGGGCGGTGTCGCAAGTGCCTGGGCGTGTATCACGGCCGGGCTCCCGCAGTGCTCATCTAGGTCCGGCGGTAGCGCGTCGGCTGACTGCCCGAGCCGCTCGACTGTACGTCGAGGCTCCCCTCCAGCCTCAGATCCTGGAGCGCCCGGTAGAGAGAGCCGCGGTCGGGAGTGTAGCCGATCGCCATGCAGACGTCGGACTGGGTGAAGGGCTCCGGGAGCCCGGGCAGCGCCGCGACGACGTGACGGTAGAGCTCCCCGGCCTTCTGGCGCTGCTTCGCGGGAGGGGCAGGGGGTGGTGGAGCGGCGGCGGCCGGCCGCGGCAGCAGGGACTCCGCCGAGCCCTCTCCGGACATCATCCGCCAGACGATCTCCAGCGCCCGGAGCTGGGTCTGATGGGCGGCCTCCACCATCTCCAGGAGAGCCCGGTGCTGCTCGGCGAGCCGCCGCTTCCGCTCTTCGTAGTCTTCGCGTCTCATAGCCTGGTGTCGCAAGTGCCTCGTGTCAGAATCGCGGGATGGCCAAGGATACACTGGAGACTCTCAGGAAGCTCTGCCTCGCGCTGCCGGAGACCACCGAACGGCTCAGCCATGGCGAGCCGACCTGGTTCGTGCGCGGCAAGAAGACTTTCGTGATGTACGCCAACCATCATCACGACGACCGGCTGGGGTTCTGGTGCGCCGCGCCGGACGGCGCGCAGGAGGCGCTGGTCGGCTCGGATCCGCAACGTTTTTTCGTTCCGCCCTACGTAGGCCATCGCGGCTGGCTCGGCGTGCGGCTGGACGTGCCGATCGACTGGGACCAGATCGCGGATCTGGTCGTGGACGCCTACCGCGTGGTCGCCCCCAGGAAGCTGGTGGCGGAGCTGGACGCCGGTGAACGCTAGCGGCGGCGGGAGCCCCCCTGCCGTGACTCCTCCGGGGCGAGGAATTCGCCAAGCCCTCTAAGGGTTGTATTCTTCTGCCCTCATGAAGAAATCCTCCAATCACGACTGGTCCCCGATCCGCGCCGCCGAGCGGCCGGTGGAGGCGTTTCTCGCCGCACGCCCGGTACCGGCTGGCGCTGGCGTACGCCAACAGCTACCACGTGGCGATGTCCAGCCTCGGGTTCCAGCGCGTCTACGAGCTGATCCACCGCCGGCCGGACTGGGCCTGCGAGCGCTTCTTCACGGACGGCGCTCGGCATGCCGATCTCGGTCGAGAGCCGGCCGGCCGCTGAACGACTTTCGGCTGCATCGCCTTCTCGGTCTCCTTCGAGGAGGACTACGTCAACCTCCTGCAGATGCTCGACCGCGCGCGCATCCCGCTGCGCCGGCAGGGACCGCGGGCCGTGGGACCCGGTGATCGTCATGGGCGGCTCCTGCGCCTCGATCAACCCGCTGCCGATGTCGGAGTTCGTCGACGTCTTCGCCCTCGGCGCCGCCGAGAACGTGCTGCCCGAGCTGCTCGCCGCCCTGGAGGAGGAGGACGGCCGCGAGGCGGTGATCGAGCGGCTGGCGGCCCAGCGACGGCTTCTACATCCCCGCCTTCCATCATCCCGAAGAGGCGGAGGGCGAGGAATTCCCGAAGCTCAACAAGCTGGAGCTGACCGAGGAGCAGATGAAGCAGCCGGGATATCCTGCCGACGACCGCGATCGTCACCCCGCACACCGAGTTCTCCGAGAAGTTCCTGATCGAGATGTCGCGCGGCTGCCCCGAGAAGTGCCGCTACTGCTGGGCGACCTTCGGCATGGGGCGCTTCCGCTGGCACCCGACCGAGTACATCCTCGCCTCTCTGGAGCGCGCCCGGCCGGTCACCGACCAGCTCGGCTTCGTGGCCACCGCCGTGGGAGACCATCCGGACATCGAGAAGATCCTGCGCGAGGCCAACCAGCTCGGCTTCCGCACCTCGGTCTCCTCGATCCGCATCCCGGCGGTGACCGAGGGGGTGCTCGACGCCCTCCACGCCTCGGGCGACCGCTCGATCACCCTGGCTCCCGAGACCGGCACCGACGAGCTGCGGGTGAAGATGGGCAAGCCGATCACCAACGACTTCCTGCTCGAGAAGGTGCGGCTGATCTTCCGTCACGGCTTCACCCAGCTCAAGCTCTACTTCATCGTCGGCCTGCCGGGCGAGACGATGGCGGACGTGCAGGGCATCCTCGACCTGGCCAGCGCAGGCGCGGGCGGTCATGCTCGAAGAGCTGCCGAAGCAGGGGCTCATCGGCAACATCCATCTCGGCGTGAACGTCCTGGTGCCGAAGCCCTACACCCCCTGGCAGCGCGAGCCGATGGACGAGCGAGAAGAGCCTGAAGGAGAAGCTCGCCCTGCTGCAGCAAGGCGT
This sequence comes from uncultured Acidobacteriota bacterium, assembly GCA_963792575.1. Classification (GTDB taxonomy): domain Bacteria; phylum Acidobacteriota; class Thermoanaerobaculia; order Multivoradales; family UBA5704; genus DATARR01. The sequence continues at coordinate 425,830 of CAWBWZ010000010.1, read as the reverse complement.
TGACGCAGATGCCCAACATCTCGATGGGCTCGGTCTCCGTGCGCCAGGCGATCTGGCAGACCTACATCAGCAAGGCCGGCAGCGACGCCGCCGAGGCGATCGAGGCCGCGGCCCGGGGCGAGTCGGTGAGCTCCCTCCTCCACCGCCTCGCCCCGCAAGATCCACCCGGAGGTCTACCACCGCCAGGAAGGCGACCTCCGGTGGCACTTCATGCGGCAGGCCTAGCGGCCTACTACCGGTAGATCCCCCGGTCCGGCGTCAGCGAGCGGTCGATCGACATCCGGCCGCTCCCCTTCACCATCACGGCGAGCGCCATGCCGATCGCCAGCAGGTGGTACTCGAATCCCTCCCCCTTCTGGTTCCCCATCCAGTTCATGAAGAAGCCGTTGTGGAGGTGGACGGTGAGGATGGCCCCCACCATGACGCAGAAGATGCCGAAGGCGCTCACGCGGCCGAGGAAGCCGCCGATCAGGCCGAGGGCGCCGAAGAACTCGGCGATGATCACCAGCAGGACGACGGCCGCCGGCAGCCCCATCGACGTCATCCCCTGCAACGTCCCCGCGAACCCCTGGCCTCCGAACCAGCCGAGCATCTTCTGGGCTCCGTGAGGGAACATGACCAGCCCCAGGAACACCCGCACGATCAGCATTCCGGCATCGTCCTCCGTCTGCATCAGCTTCCTCAGCATCCACTCCCCCTTTCGATTGGGTCAGGATTGTCTCACGCCCGGCACCGGGTCGGGAGCCAGCACCAGGAGCCGCTCCGGAGCGAGCCGGATGCTCAACGGCAACCGCTCCTGGCAGACGTCGCCGTCCACCTGCGCCAGGGACCCGGCCGGCCCGGCGAGGGTGACTTCCCGCACCTGGCGGATCTCGACGTCGCGCCGGCGGACGTGGGCGGCGCGGAGGACGTCGAGGGCGAACGCGAAGGTGGCGGCGCGGCCGCGTGCCGCGGAAGAGCACCAGCTCGAACAGCCCGTCGTCGGTACGGGCCTTCGGCGCCAGCCGGAAGGCGCCCCGCGTAGTAGGGGATGTTCGACACCGAGACGAAGGTGGCCGTCCAGGCGCTCGCCGTCCGCCGTCACCTCCAGCATCGGGATAGGGGTAGCGCCACCACTCGCGGAGGCCCTGGCCGATCATGCGCCGGCTTGCCGAAGCGCCACTTGAGCTGGGTGTCGAGCGAGGCGAGCATGGCGGCGTCGAGGCCCGCCGAGACCATCATCAGGAACGGAACGCCGCCGGCGAGACCGACGTCGAACGGCCGCGGCGGCAGATCCCGCAGCACCGCGGCGGCGGCCACCGGGTCCCGCGGCAGGCCGAGGGCGAGCGCCAGCAGGTTGGCCGTGCCGCCGGGCAGCACGCCGAGCGCCGCCGGCCCCCCGAGCAGACCCGCGGCCACCTCCCGCGCTGTGCCGTCGCCGCCGAAGGAGAAGACCACCTCGGAGTCCTGGCCGGCGCTCGCGCGCGAGCTCGGTCGCCTGTCCCGCGAAGGCGGTGGGGACCGGCTCGACTTCGAAGCCCCCGCGCGCGCAGGGTGGCGAGGATCGCCTCCAGCTGGCTGCGCATGCCGCTGGCGCCCCGACCGGGGGTTGTAGATCAGGGCGGCGCGGCGCACGGGCGGGCGGGTCAGAACAGCGTCCCCGTGGTGCCGGGACGCTGCGGATAGCCAAGGTGCTGGTAGGCGCGGCGGGTGGCGACCCGGCCGCGGGGGGTGCGCTGGAGGAACCCCTCCTGGATCAGGTAGGGCTCGTAGAGGTCCTCGAGCGTCCCGGTGTCCTCGCCGACCGAGACGGCCAGCGTCTTGATGCCGGCGGGCCCGCCGTCGTAGTGCTCGATCAGCGTGCTCAGGATCTTGCGGTCGACATCGTCGAAGCCGAACTCGTCCACCTCGAGCAGGGTGAGGGCGCGGCGGGCGACTCGCGAGGTCGATCGCCTTCGCGCGGTCCACCTGGGCGAAGTCGCGCACCCGGCGCAGCAGGCGGTTGGCGACGCGCGGGGTGCCGCGGCTGCGGCGGGCGATCTCCATCGCCCCCTCCGGCTCGATCGGCACGCCGAGCAGCCGGGCGGAGCGCAGGACGATCTCGGTCAGCTCCTCCGGGCGGTAGAAGTCGAGCCGGTGGACGATGCCGAAGCGGGCGCGCAGCGGCGCGCTGATCAGCCCCGCGCGCGTGGTCGCCCCCACCAGGGTGAATCTGGGGCAGCTCGATCTTCACCGTGCGCGCCGCCGGCCCCTGGCCGATGACGAGGTCGAGCCGAAAGTCCTCCAGGGCGGGATAGAGGATCTCCTCGACGGTCGGGCCCAGGCGGTGGATCTCGTCGATGAACAGCACCTCGCCCGGATCGAGGTTGGTGAGGATCGCCGCGAGGTCGCCGGCCCGCTCCAGCACCGGTCCGGCCGTGGTGCGCAGGGGCGCCCCCATCTCGCTGGCGATGATGTTGGCGAGGGTGGTCTTGCCGAGGCCCGGGGGGCCGAAGAGGAGGACGTGGTCGAGCGACTCGCGGCGCTCGCGGGCGGCGCGGATGAACACCCGCAGGTTGTCGATGACCTTCTTCTGCCCGATGTACTCCTCGAGCCGCTGCGGGCGCAGCGACGGCTCGACTCCCAGGTCCTCGGGGTCGGGGACGCCGGAAAGGATGCGATCCTCGGACATGCCGGGATTCTACGCCCGGGACAGCCGGTTGAGGCTCGCCCGCAGCAGATCGTTGAAGGCGGCGTCCGGCTTCTCGCGGCGCACCTCGGCGACGGCCCGCTCGGCCAGGTTCGCCTTGTAGCCGAGGTTGACCAGGGCGGAGACAACGTCGTGGTCGGCGGGCGCGGCGGCGGTGGTCTCCGGCAGGTCGGCCGCCAGGATCCGCATCTTCTCCCGCAGCTCGAGCACGATCCTCTCGGCGGTCTTCTTGCCCACCCCCGGAATGGTCCCGAGGCGCCCGAGGTCGCCGGCGGCGATGGCGCCCATCAGATCGTCCGGCGCCATTCCCGAGAGGATCACCCGCGCCAGTTTCGGCCCGATCCCGTTGACCCCGATCAGCTTCTCGAACAGGGCCTTCTCGCGCTCGGTCCAGAAGCCGAAGAGAGCGATGCCGTCCTCGCGCATGTGGGTATGGATGAACAGCCGGATGGGCTCGCCGCGCCGCTTCTCGATCTCGTACCAGGTGGAGAGAGGGACGTTGACCTCGTAGCCCACGCCATGAACGTCGAGGAGCAGGCGCTCCGGGTCGTCCCGGAGCAGGGTGCCCTGGAGATATCCAATCATGGTGGGGATTGTAGAGGATGTGGGGGCGGGCACCGCCCGGGCATCAATGCCCGGGCTACGTTTCAAAAGAAAAGCCGCCTGAAGGCGGCTCATCAAGAAGCTTGTTTTTGGAGCCGGGTTCACCCGGCTTTTCGTTTCAGCGTAGCCCGGGCATTGATGCCCGGGCTACTGCCGGCCTACCCTTCCTGGTTGGGCGGCGCGATGCCGAGCTGATCGAGGAACTGCTGGTTGAACGTGACGTTCAGCTCGCGGCGGCGCTTCTCGATCAGGGACCCCTCGACGCTCGCGATCTTCTGCTGCAGGAGGGTCGAGCGGGTCTGCTCGCGGTTGGCGGCGTACTGCTTCGGGTCCCAGCCCTTGCGGTCGGTCACCTGGAAGAGCAGAGCGCCTTGGGCATCGGTAATCGGGCCGCCGACCTGGCCGGCCGGCAGCGCCATCGCCGCCTTGGTCAGCTCGGGGTTGTAGCCGATGCCGGGGATCGCTCCCTGGCCACCGAACTCGGCGGTCTCCTGAACCCGCACGCCGAGCTCCGCGGCCACTTGGTCCAGGGTCTTCCCCGTGGCCATCTGGCGGCGCGCCTCCTGGAGCTTCTGGGTCGCCATCTGCTGGGTCTTCTGGGTCACCAGCACCGACTTCACCCGCGGCTCGACCTCCTTGAGCTCGGGCGCGTGCGACGCGATGACGTCCTTGACGTAGAGGACGGCCCAACCCTGCGGCACCTGGACCGCCGGCGAGACATCCCCCTTCTTGAGCGAGAAGGCGGTGGCGTTGAGGGCCGTGCCGAGACCCGGCACCGGGTCGGCGGCGCCGACCTTGGCCTCGCCGAAGGTCACGCCCGGGTTCTGGCCGGCAAGGGTCTTCAGCGCCTCGGCGTTGCCGGGCTTGTTCGCGGCGAGGCGGGTAGCGAGCTCCTTGGCGCGGGTCTCGGCGAGCTGCCGGGTGCGCTCGGCGGTGAGGCGGCCGCGGATCTGCTCCTTGACCAGCTCGAAGGGCTGCGTGCCGCCGGGGCGCTTGCCGGTGACCTCGAGGAGGTGATAGCCGAACGAGGACTTCACCGGCCCCACCAGCTTGCCCGGCTGGGCGCCGAAGGCCGCGTCCTCGAATTCCTTGACCATGCGGTTGCGGCCGAAGTAGCCGACGTCCCCGCCCTTATCCTTCGAGGCGGTGTCGTCGGAGTACTCCTTGACCACGGCGGCGAAGTCGGCCCCGCCGTCGAGCTTCTTCTTCGCCTCCAGCGCCGCGGGCCTGCGCCTGCGCGTCGTTGCGCTGGTCGTTGACCATCACCAGGACGTGGCGCGCCTGCACCTGGTCTTCCTGGGTGTACTCGGCCTTGTGGGCGTCGTAGTAGGCCCGCAGGTCCGGCTCGCCCGGATTCACCTGGCTGGCGAGCTGGGCGTCGCTGACCAGCAGGTAGGCCAGGTCGCGCTGCTCGGGCAGCTTGAACTCCGCCTTGTGGGCCTGGAAGAACGCCTCGACCTCGCTCTGCGGCGCCGCCGCCACCTGGACGGCGAAGCTGGCCCGCGGCAGCTGGACGTAGCGGATCTTGGCGCGCTCGACCTGGTTGCGGTAGGCCTGCTGGATCTCGTCCTCGCTGACGTAGAGATTGGCGGCGAGGGCGTCGTTGAGCTTCTTCATCAGGACTTCGTCGCGCAGCTCGGTCTCGAAGTCGGCGACGCTGATCTGGTTGGCCGCGAGCGTCTGCGTGTAGATCTCCTCGCCGATGAAGCGACCCTGCTCGTCCTTGAAGTTCGGGATCGAGAGGATGCGGTCGCGCAGCTCGGCGTCGGTAACCCGCAGGCCCTGCCGCCGGGCCTCGGCGAGCAGGATCTTCTGCACCACCGTCTGGCTCAACGCCTGCCGGTACATCTGCTTCTCGATCTCCGGCGTGAGCTGGTCGCCGTAGATCTGGCGATAGAAATTGGTCATGTTCTTGTAGGCGCGCTGGAACTCCTGCTGCGACACCGACTCGCCGCCCACCTGGGCGACCGAGGTCATGTTGCCGCGTCCGCGGTTGCTGGCGCCGAAGTCGGCGGCGAGCGCGAGGACGAACAGGGCGATGATCACCCACAGGATCCAGGCGAGATTCTTCAGGTTGTCGCGAAATACCTTCAGCATAAACGGACTCCTTCTCCTTTACCCAGGAGGAACCCAGCACTTTAGCAGCGCCACGCCGGCCGCACAACCCTCGACACTCGTATCCTCGCCGTATCCTCGCGGAGAAAAACCGCCTTTCAGGAAAAACGTTCCGTGTTATATTGACGTCCCTACATGAAAGGAATCTGAAGTGCCCGCCCAGCCCGTCCACAAGGCTGATCGAGGGAAGGACTGGTACAGCGTATCGGTGGAGACCCTGCAGAGCTGGGGTCTGCTGCTGGTGCTCCTGGGACTGGTCGCCCTGGGCGCCTTCCTTTACCTGCGCTACGACCGCCAGTCTCTGCAGCGCTCGGCCCGGGCGGTGATCGAGCAGGCCGATGCGATGCGCCTGCGGCTGAGCGATGAGAAACGCGTGGCGGCGAGCTTCGCCGGCGAGTATGAGGCGGCCGGCCAGCGCCTCGACGAGGCGCGGGCGCAGCTCAAGGCGCAGGACTTCAGCGGCGCCCTGTCCAGCGCCCAGCGCAGCCGCGACAGCCTGCAGGCGATCCTCGACGCGCTGGCTCTGCGCGGCGGCGCCGGCCAGGCACAGTTCGTCTCCTTCCAGGGGGAGGTCGAGTTCCGGCGCGGCGACGGCGGCGACTGGCAGGAGGCGCGCAGCCGCATCCAGCTCCAGTCGGGAGACACCGTGCGGACGGCGGACAATGGCTCGGCCCAGATCATGTTCCAGGACGGCACGCTCTATACGGTGCGCCCCAACACCCAGTTCATCGTTTCGCCCCCCAGCGCCGGGCCGAGCGGCGTGCCGGAGCAGTCGATCGAGATGAAGTACGGCTGGGTCAACCTGAGCACCTCGCAGGGCTCGAGCAACATCAAGACGCCGGGCGCCGTGGCCCGCGTCAAGGAGTCGTCCGAGGCCTTTGTCGCGGTCGACAAGGGGACCAGCCAGGGGCGCTTCGGCGCCTACGAGGGGAGCATGGAGCTGGCCTCGAACGGCGGCCTGACCCGCGAGGTCGGCGCGCTCCAGCAGGTGGTGCAGACCGGCGACCTGCTCTCCGAGCCCAAGCCGATGCCGGGCCGCCCGGCGCCGGCCGAGCCGATGGACGACCTGCTGGTCGACCTCGACTCGACCAAGCGGCTGGTGCTCGCCTGGCAGCCGGTGGCGGGCGCCACCCGCTACGCGCTCCAGGTCTCCCGCTCTCATCTGTTCGTCGACAACGTCATCGACGCCGAGAACCGCACCCGGACGCGGGCCACCCTGGGCGTGCGCGGCGAGGGGACCTTCCAGTGGCGGGTCGCCGCCTTCGGGCCGAACGGCCTGCAGGGCCCCTGGAGCGAGACGCGGAAGTTCCGCGTCGCCGCCGCCGTCCGCAACGCCGGCGGCGGCAGCGGCGGTGTCGGCGAAAAGAGCGGCAATGCGAATCCGCCGGCGCTTGACCTCGACGAGATCAAAACCTACGGTAGTATCTTCATGGTCAGCGGGCACAGTGAGCCAGGGGCGCGAGTGGATGTCAATGGCGAGCAGGTCAAGACCAACGCGGACGGCTCGTTCACCAAGGCCGTCCAACTGACCAAAGAAGGTTGGAACATCATCGAGGTCCGCGCGCGGAACGCGTCGGGCACCGAAACCGTCCGTCGTCACCGCGTATTCGTCGAAAATCCCTGAAAAGGACAACGCTCATCCGTAAACGCTCTCGCCGCTGCCGCAACTCGCGGCGCGGCATTTATCAGAAGGATCAAGAAGGCTGATGCCCCTCGCCTCGCTGTTACGCTACTTCTCCAAAGACCTTGCCATCGATCTCGGCACCGCCAACACCCTGGTCTTCGCCAGCGGTCAGGGCATCGTGGTGCGCGAGCCCTCCGTCGTCGTCATCAACAAGATCACCAACCGGATCGAGGCCGTCGGCAGCGAGGCCAAGGAGATGCTCGGCCGCACCCCGGGCAACATCGAGTCGATCCGGCCGATGAAGGACGGCGTCATCGCCGACTTCGAGGTGACCGAGCGGATGCTCGAGTACTTCATCAAGAAGGCCCATGGGCGCAAAATGTACGTGCACCCGCGGATCGTCATCGGCGTCCCCTCCGAGATCACACAGGTGGAGAAGCGGGCGGTCCGCGACTCGGCGATGCGGGCCGGCGCCTCGGAGGTGTTCCTGGTCGAGCAGGCGATGATGGCCGCGATCGGCGCCGGGCTGCCGATCACCGAGCCGTCGGGCAACATGATCGTGGACATCGGCGGCGGCACCACGGACGTCGCCGTCATCTCGCTCGCCGGCACGGTCTACAGCCGCTCGGTGCGCATCGCCGGCAATGAGATGGACGTCGGCATCATCCAGTACCTGAAGCGCAAGTACAACCTGCTGATCGGCGAGCGCACCGCCGAGCAGATCAAGATCCAGCTCGGCTCCGCCTACCCGCTCAAGGAGGAGCTCAAGATGGACATCAAGGGGCGCGATCTGGTGGAGGGGGTGCCGAAGACGCTGACCATCTCTGACGAGGAGATCCGCGAGGCGCTCGCCGAGCCGGTGGCGACCATCGTCGAGGCGGTGCGCATGGCGCTCGAGCGCACGCCCCCCGAGCTGTCGGCCGACATCATGGACAAGGGGATCGTCCTCTCCGGCGGCGGCGCCCTGCTGCGCAACCTCGACCAGCGCCTGCGCGACGAGACCGGCCTGCCGGTCGTGCTCGCCGAGGATCCGCTGGCGTCGGTCGTGCTCGGCACCGGCAAGGTGCTCTCCGACATCGACCTGCTGCGCAAGGTCTCCATCCGCTAGCCGGACCGGTAGACCGGAACCTTTGACCGGAACCATCGGGAAACCGTGGACGAGCGCCGCACCGGCTGGGTGTTGATCGTCGTGCTGGTCGGTCAGCTCGTCTACCTGGCGATCCAGGGATCGCGGGGGGCCGGCGAGACGCGGCTGGAAGGGATCGGCCTGCGCGTGCTGGGGCCGATGGCCCACAGCGTGGCCTCGATCCCCGAGGAGCTCTCGGGCGCCCGCGAGGGGGTGAAGCTGCGCGGCACGCTGCTCGAGGAGAACCGGCAGCTGCGCCGGGAGGCCGAGGGCCTGCGCCTGCGCCTGCTGCGGCTGACCGACGTCGAGGGGGAGCTGAGCCGCCTGGGCAACGCCGTGCGCTACCCCACCCCGCCCGCCGGGCGCATCCGGGCCGTCGACATCGTCTACGCCGACCACACCTCCTGGCTGCGCACCCTGATCCTCTACACCGGCCCGGTGGCGGCGCAGCGCAATCAGCCGGTGCTCTCTCCCGCCGGCCTCGTCGGCCGGGTGGTCCACGTCGCCGGCTCCTACGCCAAGGTCCAGCTCATCACCGACCGCGCCGCGGGGGTCGGCGGCATGATCCTGCGCACGCGCCGGCAGGGGGTGGTGCGCGGCGGCCTGGGGACCGGGCTCGAGCTCGACTACGTCCCCCTGCAGGCCGACGTGCGGCCGGGCGACCGCGTGCTGACCGCCGGCATCGACGGCGTCTATCCGCGCGGCATCCCCATCGGCACGATCGCCTCCGTCGTGCCGGGGGGGCAGCTCTTCCATCGCATCAACGTCGCTCCGGCGGTCGACTTCGGCACTCTCGACCAGGTCTACCTGCTGGAATATCAAGCCGTGCCGCAGACCCTCAAAGAGGCCACCCCCAGTGGAAAGCCTTAAGCTGATCGCCACCATCGCGCTCGCCGCGCTCGTCCATTTCATCGGCGTGCGCCTCTGGCCCGATTTCGTGCGGGCGGTCGACGTCTTCCTGGTGGTGGTGGCGCTCCACGGCCTGCGCGGCAACTCGCTCTCGGGGCTGCTGGTCGGACTGCTGGTCGGCCTCCTCCAGGACACCCTGACCAGCGGTCCCTTCGGCTTGTTCGGCTTCGCTGATACCATCATCGGCTACGTCACGGCGCGCCTGGCGCAAAGGCTGGTGATCCAGCGGCCGACGGGCGTTCTGGCGCTGGTCAGCTTCGCCGCCGTGCTCCAGCAGGCGATCACCGTCGGGCTCGCGTTCCTGCTGCTGCCCGCCCCGGAGATGCCCAGCCCGATCTGGGCGGTGATCCGCGCCGGCGCCTGCGGGGTCCTCGGGATGGCCGTTTACATCGTGGCGGGGCGCTGGCGCAACTCCTCGGAGACGCGCCGCCGCGGCCGGATGAGCAGGCTCCGGCTAGGCTAGGCTGGCCGCCGTTGTTTGTAGCAAAATAGCCAGTACTTCAGCAGGATCGAGGCAGCATCATGCGGGTCGTTCGCGAGCATCGAGATGATCTGGTCAGCCGCGTCCGCGTGCTGACCGCCGTCGTCACCGGCGTGCTGGTGGTGATCGCCACCGGCTTCTGGTTCACCCAGCTCGTCCAGGGGGATTACTACCGCGAGCTGGCCGAGAACAACCGGCTGCGCAAGTTGCCAATCAAGGCCCCCCGTGGCCTGATCTTCGACCGCAAGGGGCGCCTGCTGGTCGAGAACGTTCCCAGCTACAGCCTGATGATCGACCGCAGCCGCGCGGCGAGCCTCGACCACAGCCTCTGGTATGCCGCCGGCGTGCTCGGCCGGCCGGTCGCCGAGCTGCAGCAGATCCTCCACCAGTATCGCGGCGTGCCGGTGTTCAAGCCGGTGCTCCTCGCCGAGAACCTCTCGCTCTCCGAGGTGGCCCGCTTCGGCGTCGAGGGGCTCGACTACCCGGAGTTCGAGGTCGAGGTCCAGCATCAGCGCCTCTATCGGCACCGCGAGCAGACCGCTCACATCCTTGGCTACCTGGGCGAGCCCAGCCTGGACGAGATCGCCAAGGCGAACGGCGCCTACCAGCCGGGCGACATGATCGGCAAGAAGGGGATCGAGCAGACCTACGACGCCGAGTTGCGCGGGCGGGACGGCGAGCGGGTGGTGGTGGTCGACAGCCGCGGCGAGCTGCTCGAGGAGTACAAGAGCAACCCGGCGGTCCCCGGCAAGAACATCACCCTGTCGATCGACCTCGACCTCCAGCAGGAGGCCGCCCGCTGGCTCGACGGACCGGAGAAGGTGGGAGCCGTGGTGGCGATGGACCCCAGGAACGGCGAGCTCCTCGCCCTGGTCTCCGCGCCGGCGTTCAACCCCAACCTGTTCGCCCGCCGCCTCCAGCAGTCCGACTGGCAGGCGCTGATCGACGACCCCAACCACCCGCTGCAGAACCGGGCGATCCAGAACACCTACTCGCCGGGCTCGACCTTCAAGATCGTGATGGAGACCGCCGGGCTGACCGAGAAGATCTTCGACACCCACACCACGGTCGGCTGCTCCGGCTCCAAGGCCTTCTACGGCCGCCCGTTCCGCTGCTGGAAAAAGGGCGGGCACGGCACGGTGGACGCCCACTCGGCGATCAAGCTTTCCTGCGACATCTACTTCTACACCCTCGGCCAGAAGATGGGGATCGAGAAGATCGCCCGCTACTCCCGCCTGTTCGGCCTCGGCTCGGCGACCGGCATCGACATCCAGGGGGAGAAGCGGGGCAACGTGCCCGACCCGGAGTGGAGCCAGAAGGTCCGCAAGCAGCCCTGGTATCCCGGCGAGACGATCTCCGTCTCGATCGGCCAGGGGCCGGTGCTGGTCACCCCGCTGCAGATGGCCGAGCTGACCGCCATCGTCGCCAACGGCGGCCACAAGGTCGTCCCGCATCTGATCAAGGACGCCAGGCTGCCGCCCCCCGAGCACGTGGCCTTCGACGAGGACGCCCTGCGCACCGTGCGCGGCGGCCTGGTGGGGGTGGTCAACGAGCCGGGCGGCACCGCCTACGGCTCGGCCCGCCTGCCGGGTGTCGTGATCGCGGGCAAGAGCGGCACCGTGCAGGTCATCGCGCAGGCCCAGCGCACCGAAGAGCACAATCTCCCCTTCAAATACCGCGACCACGCCTGGTTCACCTCCTTTGCCCCGGCCGACAACCCGGAGCTGGTGGTGACCGTCTTCGCCGAGCACGGCGGCGGCGGATCCAGGGTGGCCGCACCGATCGCACAGGCGCTCTATGCAAAGTATTTCGGGATCGATAACGGGAAGTCACCCAGTCCCTGAGGAGCGGCCGCGGCTGCGGCTGCTCTCCTCGATCGACGGCGGGCTGATCCTCTCCGCCCTCCTCCTCGCCGCCATCGGTCTCGCGACCGTCCACAGCGCGAGCTCCGAGATGCTGGTCGACTACTTCCCCCGCCAGGCCGGATGGGTGGCGATCGGGCTCGTGCTGCTGGTGATCTCGATGAGCATCGACTACCACGTGCTGCTCGACTTCTCGGTGGTGCTCTACGGGCTGGGGATCGTCTCGCTGATCGCCGTGCTCGCCTTCGGCGTCGTGCACGGCGGCGCCGCCAACTGGCTGAAGATCGGCGCCTTCCAGTTCCAGCCCTCGGAGTTCGCCAAGATCGCCACCGGCCTCTTCCTCGCCCGCTATCTCGCCGGGCTGAACCTCCGCGTGCTCGAGTTCCGCCAGATCGTCACCGCCATCGTCATCGTGGCCGTGCCGATGGTGCTGGTGGCGGTCGAGCCCGACATGGGCGGCGCCGCCATGTACGCGCCGCTGCTGGTCGGCATGCTGCTGGTGGCCGGCATCCGCGTCCGCCTGCTGGTGACCGCTCTGCTGCTCGGCATCGTCCTCGTCTCCGGGGTCTGGACGTTCGGCCTCAAGGGGTACCAGCGCCAGCGCGTGCTCACCTTCCTGGCACCCGAGACCGACCCCCTGGGGGCGGGCTACCAGGTGCGGCAGAGCAAGATCGCGGTGGGCTCGGGCGAGCTGATGGGCAAGGGTTACATGCAGGGCACGCAGAGCCAGCTCCGCTTCCTCCCCGCCCGCCACACCGACTTCATCCTCTCCGTGCTCGCCGAGGAGTGGGGGTTCCTGGGGGTGGTCACGGTGCTCGGGCTCTTCGCGCTCTACATCTCGAGCGCGGCGCGGATCGCGATCCGCGCGCGCGACCGCGCCGGCATCATCCTGGTCGTGGGGCTGATCTCGATCACCTGCTTCCACGTGCTCTACAACAGCTCGATGGTGGTGGGGTTCGTCCCCATCACCGGCATCCCCCTGCCATTCCTCTCCTACGGCGGCTCGTTCACGATGATCAACTTCATCTCGCTGGGGATCATCCTCGGGGTCGACATCCGCAGGTATGTGAACCGGTAGGGCCCCCTCCTGGCCTCCCCCCTGGCGGGGGGAGGAAATAAAGCCCTGCTCTCGCCTGAGCCTTTTCTCCTCTCCCGCTTGCGGGGGAGGCCGGGAGGGGGATTCCGATACACTATGCCCCGCCATGAGTCTCAAGATGCTCATCGAGAGCGATCCGCACCAGACCCGGATCGCCGTCCTGGAGGACGACCGCCTGACGGAGATCTTCGTCGAGCGGCACCGCCATCGGGGGCTGGTGGGCAACGTCTACAAGGGGCGGGTGACGCGGGTGCTCCCCGGCATGCAGGCCGCCTTCGTGGACGTCGGCCTCGAGCGCGACGCCTTCCTCTACGTCAGCGACGTGACCGCCGACGTCGAGCATGGAGGACCTGGAGATCGACGACGGCCGCTCCGACGACCACAACAATAACCACCACCAGGCCCAGCCCTCCGCCGTCGATCGACGACCTGCTGAAGGCGGGGCAGGAGATCATCGTCCAGGTGGTCAAGGACCCGCTCCCCAACAAGGGCGCGCGGATCAGCACGCACGTCACCCTGCCGGGGCGCTACCTGGTGCTGCTGCCGACCGTGCGCCACTTCGGCGTCTCGCGGCGGATCGAGGACGAGGCCGAGCGCGAGCGCCTGCTCGCGCTCCTCAGCAGCTCCCGGTCACCAGCGGCGGGCTGATCGTCCGCACCGCGGGGGAGGGGAAGGGGCGCGAGGAGTTCGAGAGCGACCTCGCCTACCTCTCCCGCCTCTGGGAGAAGGTCCGCCAGCGCGCCGGCAAGGTCTCGGCTCCCACCCTCCTCCACCAGGACCTCGACCTTGCCCTGCGGGTCGTGCGCGACCTGCTGCGCCAGGACTTCGCCGTCCTCTGGGTGGACGGCGAGGAGACCTACGAGCGGATCGTCGAGTTCCTCGACCAGGTGCAGCCGGCGCTGGTCTCCAAGGTCAAGCTCTTCCGCCAGCAGAAGGCCACCCTGTTCGAGCAGTTCGGCATCGAGGAGCAGATCGAGGCCGCCCTGAAGAGCAAGGTCTGGCTCAAGTCGGGCGGCTACATCGTGATCAACCCCACCGAGGCGCTGGTCGCGATCGACGTCAACACCGGCCGCTTCGTCGGCGCAGACCAACCTCGAGGACACGGTGCTGCAGACGAACCTCGAGGCGGTCCAGGAGATCGTGCGCCAGATCCGCCTGCGCGACCTCGGCGGCATCATCGTCATCGACCTCATCGACATGGTCGAGATCGCCGCACCGCGAGGAGGTCTTCGCCAGCCTGGAGAGCGAGATCAAGAAGGACCGGGCGAAGACCAAGCTGCTCAACATCTCCGAGTTCGGCCTGGTCGAGGTCACCCGCAAGCGCAGCCGCTCCAACCTCGAGCGCCTGCTCACGCAGGCCTGCCCCTATTGCGGCGGCCGCGGCCGCATCCAGTCGAACGCCACGATCTGCCTCAACCTGCGCAAAGAGCTGCTCCACCTGCGCGGACGGATCGCCGCCGCCGGAGCTCCTGCTGCGCGTCCACCCCGAGATCGCCCGCGCCCTGCAGCAGGAGGAGCGGGCGATCCTCGACGAGCTGGAGCGCTCGCTCGGGGTCCACATCCTGATCCAGAGCGATCCCGAGCTGCACCACGAGCGTTTCGACGTCGTGGAGGTCTGACAATCCAGACCGAGCCCTTCGCCCTCCCCGGCTGGACCGGCGAGCTGGCGGTGGCCGTCCGCCCGGCCGACCTCGCGGCGGCGGTCCGTTCCCTGACCGATCCCGCGGCCGCCCTGAAGACTCTCCACTGGGGGCGCAACTACCTCTACGTGGCCCGGATGGAGACCGCGGCGGGAGCCGCTCGAGGTGGTCGTCAAGCAGTTCCGCCACCGCACTCTCCGCGACCGGCTGAAGCGCCGGCTGCAGGGGAGCAAGGCGGAGAAGAGCTGGCGGGTCGCGACCGCCCTGCTGGCGGCGGGGCTCCCGACCCCGGAGCCGGTGCTGCTGGATCGAGTCGGCGGACGAGGCGGGCCCGGCCTTCTACGTCTGCCGCTACCTCCCCGGCCTGACCGAGGCGCGCTACCTCTTCCGCGCCGCCAATGCCGGTGACGAGGCGGAGCGTTTCCCTGATGTCGACTTCCCCGCTTTCGTCGACGGCGCTGGGGCGGACGGCGCGCCGCCTGCACGACGCCGGCTTCTGGCACCGCGACCTCTCGGGCGGCAACCTCCTCCTCCGCTTCGGCGCCGACCGCCATCCCGCCGAGCTCCACCTGGTGGACCTCAACCGGACCCGGATGGGCCGGCCGCCGAGCGCTCTCCGAGCGGCTGCGCGACCTCTCGCGCCTGGCGCTCTTCCGCCCCGAGCACCAGGAGCTGCTGCTCCGCGGCTACTGGGGGGACCCCGCGGCCGGGCTCCGCCGCGGCATCTATCTCGCCTACCACCGCGGCTTCCTGTGGAAGAACGAATCGAAGCGGCGGGCGCGCGGCGCCCGCGACCGGGTCAAGCGGCTGCTCCTGCCGCGGGGCACGCACGCCCACATCCCGGAAGCGCCCGCCGGGACCGGAGCGCGCGACAAGGTGGTCTGGGACCACCTTTCGGACCAGCCCCACCAGCACGCCGGGCCGGCTCGACAAGCTGCGAGTGCGCCTGGCCGACGCCCGCTCGCACGGCGTCGAGGCGGCGGCGGTCGCCGGCGCGCTGCCGCGGATCTGGCGGCGCTATTTGGAGCTAAAACGGGAATTGAAGCGGGAGCTTCACACGGCGCCGGTCGACTTCGCGGGGATCGGCGTCTGCGTCCGCCCCTGGCCGGAGAATCCCGCCGCGCTGCTCGCCCTGATCGAGGAGCTGGGGGTGCGCCACGTGCTGCTGCGCCTCCACCCCTGGGAGGACGACCACGCGGCCGAGGAGGAGCTGGCGCGCGAGCTCCATGCCCGCGGCCTCGAGGTGAGCTTCGCCCTGCCGCAGAACCGCGAGCTGGTGCGCGACCCGGCCCGCTGGCGCCGGGCCCTGGAGGCGATCGCCCCCCGCTTCACCCCCTATGGCCGGCACTTCCAGGTGGGGCAGGCGATCAACCGCAGCAAGTGGGGGATCTGGAACGTCCGCGAGTATGTCGAGCTGGCGCGCGCGGCCGAAGAGATCCTGCGGGCCTACCCTGGACGTCGAGCTCCTCGGACCGTCGGTGATCGACTTCGAGTACCACGTCACCGCCGCCGTGCTGAACCTGCGGAACCCCGGCTTCCGCTTCGACGCCGTCTCGGCCCTGCTCTACGTCGACCGCCGCGGGGCGCCGGAGAACCGCCAGGCAGGGCTCGACACCGAGGACAAGGCCCTCCTGCTGCGGGCGATCGCCGAGACCGCCAGGAACAGCTCCGATCGCTGCTGGATCACCGAGGTCAACTGGCCGCTGCGCGAGGGGCCCCATTCGCCGGCCGGCCGCGACGTCTCGGTGGACGAGGAGGCGCAGGCGGACTACCTGGTCCGCTACTACCTCCTGACGCTGGGCACGGGACTGGTCGAGCGGGTCTTCTGGTGGCAGGTGGTGGCGCGGGGGTACGGTCTGGTCGACCCCGCCGATCCGGAGCGCCCGCGACGGCGGCCGAGCTTCCACGCCCTGAAAACGCTGGCGCGCGAGCTGGACGGCGGCCGGCTGGAGGAGGTGCTGGCGTCCCCCCCGCCCGCCCGGCTCTACCGCTTCCGCCGTCCGGACGGCGCCGAGGTCGTCGTGGGCTGGAGCGCCGGGGACCGGCCGGCCAGCGCCACGCTGCCGCGTCCGGCGGTGAGGGTGATCGGCCGCGACGGCGAAGAAATATCCGTTCCAGAGGGTGTCGAGGTAGCGGTGGGGGGATCGCCGCGGTATTTCCGGCTGGCCGCCCGGGCCTGAAGACCCGGGCTACGCTGAAAAAGAAAAGCCGGCTGAAGCCGGCTCCCAGAACTGCCCTGGTATCTTGAGCCGGCTTCAGCCGGCTTTTTGGTTGTGGCGTAGCCCGGGCATTGATGCCCGGGCGGGGGGATGGGCTACCGACTACTTCTGAAACACCTCCGCCACCGGCGCGATATCGATCCGGGTGGGCGCCACCTTGAGCGGCACGATGATCTTGTCCGCCTCGGTGACCTTGGCCTTGACCTGGCTGTTGTAGGTCTTCGGGCTCGGCTCGTCCTTCTGGAGGGTGTCCTTGAGCTCCTGGGCATTGGCGGTGACCAGGATGGCCTCGTAGTTGTCGGTGCTCAGGTACTTCCTGATCGCCGCGTTGACGTCGTTCACCGTCAGCTTCTTCACCCGCGACTGGATCTCGTCGATGTAGTACGGCATCCCGTAATACCGGCTGTCCATCTGGACGCCGAGACGGTCGTCGAGGCTCTGCGCCCAGAGCTTCGAATAGTTGAGGACGAAGTCGCGGGTGAGGTTGAACTCCGCCTCGGTCACCCCCTCGTCACGCAGATGCTGGATCTCGTAGAGGCCGGCCCGCAGCGCGAACTGGGCGTCGGCCGGCACGACCGGCCGGATCCAGACCGAGAAGTACTGCTGGCGGCGCGGCACGCCGGGGGGCGGCGTGGAGACGGACGGCGGGCTGTCGAGGTACTCGATGTAGGAGTAGTCGCCATAGTTCAGGCCGCGGTCCGACCGCAGCTCGTTCATCAGCCGGCCGTTGAAGGAGCGGTGCTCGCCGAGGAGGCTGTTGGCCACCATCAGCGGGTAGTAGTCCGCGTCGGCGCGGGTGATCGGCAGCGGAAAGCCGAAGTTGATCCCCACCGACCCCGTCTGCTTCTCGACCAGGGTGAAGTTGTGCCCCTGGACCTTGGGAGCGGGGGGGAGCTCCATGCGCCCCTTCTGCCCCGCGGGAAGGGCTGCGAGGTCCCGCGTCAGACGGGCGGCGTAGTCGGCCGGGTAGCCGCCGGCGACGCCGATCATCAGGTTCGCCTGCGTGTAGTGCTGCCGGTAGAACTGCTTCACGTCGTCCAGCGTGATGTGCTGGAGCCCCTCGACGGTGCCGAGCGGCGAATGTCCGTAGGGGTGCCCCTTGAAGAGCTTCTGCTGGAGCAGCTCGAGGCCGAGCCGCTCGTCGTTGCTGCGCAGCGTGTCGGTGATGGCGGAGGCGAGCTGGTCCTTGTTGCGCTGGAAGTCCTCCTGCGAGAAGGCGGGCTGGAGCAGCGCCTCCTCGAGCAGGGCGGTGTACTCGGCCAGCTTGTCGCGGTGGATCATGCCGCCGATCACCGTCACCTCGCGGTCGGCGTTGGAGTTGATCGCCCGCCGCCATCGGGTAGAGGGCCTCGACGAGCTCGGTGTACGAGCGCTTCTGCGTGCCGGCCTGGCCGATCATCATCGACGTCAGGGTGGCCAGGCCCTCCTTGCCGGCCGGATCGTGGATCGAGCCGACGTTGAACTGGAGGCGGAGGGCCACCAGCGGCGAGCTGGCGTTGGGGAGCGCGACCACCTCGATGGGCGAGCCGCCGCTCCGCGGCTGCGCGGCGGCCCTGGTCTGGGCGACGGCCGGGGTCGCCGCGAGGCTGATGCCGAGCACGGCGAGCAGGATCTCTCTACGGTCAATCATGGTTCGCACCTCCCTGCGTGCCCTGGGCCGCGGGAGCCGCCGCCTTGTGGGTCAGGGTCGCGAAAGTCTCGTTCTGGGGCTGGAAATACTCGCGGGCGGCCTGCTGGATGTCCGCCGGCGTCACCTTCTGATAGGCGGCGAAACGCTGGTTGAGGGCATCGATGTCGCCGGTGAGCGCGATCGCCTGGGCGGCCTGCGCCGCGACGCCGCCCGGCGTGTCGAGCCCGAGAGCGAAGGCGTAGCGCTGGTGCGACTTGATGCGGTCCAGCTCCCTGGCGTCGACCGGCGTGGTCTGGAGCTGCTGGACGTAGCGGTTGATCGTCTCCTGGACCTTGGGCAGCAGCTCGTCCGACCTGCACCCGCGCGATGATCGCGAACAGCCCGGGATCGCGGTTGTCGGAGGGCCCCCCCTGGACGAAGTCCACCGACTGGTTCTTCACCACCAGATCCTGGTAGAGCGGGGCGGACTCGCTGAACAGGAGCTCCCCGACGAGGTCGAGCGCCGCCGATGTCGACCGCCGTCGCCGAGTAGGCCGGAATGTGGTAGGCCATCATCACGTACGGGTGGGTCGGGTTCGGCCAGTCGAGGGAGACCGTCTTGCGCTCCTTCTGCGCCGGCTCCACGGGGATGTCCGCCGCCTTGTACCCCTTCTTCCAGTCGCCGAAATACTGCTTCGCCAGGGTCGAAGACCGTTCTGCGGCTGCACGTCGCCCACCACCAGCAGCGTGGCGTTCTCCGGCCGGTAGAAGCGCTCGAAGAACTGCAGGCTGTAGTCGTACTCGTCGGGCATCGCCTTGATGTCGGCCACGAAGCCGAGCGTCGTGTGCTTGTAGGTGTGCTTGTCGTAGGCGAGGTCGCGGACCTTTTCGTACATCGGCTGGATGCGGGTTCGAGACGCTCTTGTTGTACTCGCCGAGGACGGCCAGCGCCTCGGTGCGGAAGTCGTCCTGGCTGTACTTGAGGTGCTTGAAGCGGTCGGACTCGATGTCCATGATCAGTCGGCAGCTGGCTCGCCGGCGCGATCAGGTGGTAGACCGTCTGGTCGTCGGAGGTGAAGGCGTTCGAGTCGGCCGCCCAGCCGCTTGATGACGTCGGTGTAGTCGTCCTTGGAGTACTTCTCCGTGCCGCGGAACATCATGTGCTCGAAGAAGTGGGCGAAGCCGCTGTGCCCGGCCTCGACCTCGTCGCGGGAGCCGGTGCGGATCACGACGTAGTAGGCCACCGTCCCCGGGCTGTCGTAGGGGATGGCCACCACCTTCATGCCGTTGTCGAGGGTCTGTTTATGGACCTTGAAGGGGAAAATGTCCCCGGAAGCCGCCGTCTTCCCGGCGGCGCCGGCCAGTGTCGCCACCGCCAGCAGGCCGCAGAGCAGCAGAGTGATTCTTCGGGCGTACACGCGTTGAGCTCCTTTCGGTTGGAACCTTGACGCCCGTCAGGGCGTTCTTCTTTATGGATCAGACCCCTGTCGAAAGGGGCGTTCAAGGCAAGAACCGGTGATTCCCCGGACAGGATTCCCATATTACCCTACCCATCATGAGTAGCCGAACCGCGCTTTCCGTCCTTTCCCTGACCCTGCTCCTCCCCGCCCTCGCCGCCGCCCAGACCCCGCAGGCCGCCCGCCGCACTCCGGTCGTGGCGCTGGTCGAGAAGGTCTCGCCGGCGGTGGTCAACATCTCCGCCGAGTCGACGGTGCGCGAGGCCGACCCGTTCTTCGGCCGCTTCGGCCTCGGCACCGAGCGCCAGGCCCAGTCGCTGGGCTCGGGATTCATCGTCGACCGCAACGGCATCGTCGTCACCAACGCCCACGTCATCGAGGGAGCCTCGCGGATCACCGTCACCCTGCTCGACGGCCGCGAGATCGAGGCCGACCTGCTCGGCTCGGACCGCGACGCCGACATCGCCGTGCTCAAGGTGAAGGCGAGCGGCCTGCCCGCCGTCCCCCTCGGGCGCAGCTCGGACCTGATGATCGGCGAGACCGTGGTCGCCATCGGCAACCCGTTCGGCCTGTCGAACACGGTGACCACGGGCGTGCTCTCGGCGGTGGGCCGCACCGTCCCCTCGGAGCGCGGCGAGCGGCTGTTCACCGACTTCCTGCAGACCGACGCCTCGATCAACCCGGGCAACTCGGGCGGCCCGCTGGTCAACATCCAGGGGGACGTGATCGGCATCAACAGCGCCATCATCTCGGGGGCGACGGGGATCGGCTTCGCCATCCCGGCCGACCGCGCCCGCCGGGTGGTCGACGACCTGCTGCGCTTCGGCGAGCTGCAACCGCTCTGGACGGGCGCCCGCCTGGTGAGCGTCGACCCCGAGTTGGCGCGGCGCTACGGCCTGCCCGCTGCCATACGGCGGGGCGCCCTGGTGCTCAAGGTCTCTCCGGACTCGCCGGCGGCCGCGGCCGGCCTGCGGGAGAAGGACGTGATCGTCTCGGTGGCCGGCCATCCCGTCGTCGCCCGCGAGGATGTGATGACGGCGCTCTACACGGCATCGGCAGGGGCCGCGCTCGACGCCGAGGTGCGGCGAGGCGGTCAGACCGTCCGGGTGAAGCTGCGGGCGGTGCATCCGCCGCAGGGCCTGGGCCTCCAGGTGCTGGAGCGGTCGGTGGGGCTCGCGGTCGAGCCGGCTCGCGGCGGCCTCGCCATCCGCCGGGTGGCCGGCGGCTCGCTCGCCGAGCAGAAGGGGCTCCGCCCGGGCGACGTCATCCTCGGCGCCAACGGCCAGCAGGTCGACTCCGTCGAGAACCTCGGCCGCGAGGTCCTGCGCGGCCTCGACCGCGGCGGGCTGCTCCTGGCCGTGCAGCGGGGACGGTGGGTGTACAACCTGGATTTCCCGCTATAGATGAGCAGGGTGAGCGGAAGTTGCATAGAGCTGGGGTTTCGTCTACGCTGAGGCTATGGGCAGGCCTGCCGTAAAACTGACAGAGACCGGGGCGATCGCCGATTTCGTTCGCGAGGCGTCGGTCCGTCTGGGGATCCCCCAGGAGCGATTGAAGATGGCGGTGCTGGCCTCACGGGATCTCTCCAACGAAGAGCTCAAAGTGGTGGTCTCATTGCTGGACGTCGCCAGTGCCGGAACCTCGATGAAGAAGCGCTCGTCCCTGTCGCGTGGGATCGTCAGCGCCATCAAGGCGGTTCAACGGGCGGAGAGCGATCCGTTCGCCCAAGTGGACGATCCGATGAGCACCTCGGAAGCCGTGGAGGCACTCCTGGAAGCCGAAGGGGAGATCCTGTCCAATCGTGAGATCCTGCTGAAAGATTCCATCAGCTCCGCCGAGGCCGCGACGCTGATCGGCCGGTCCCGGCAATCGGTCGAGCGGCTGCGCCGAGACGGCCGTTTCCTCGCCTTGCGGGTAGGGAGTCAATGGCGCTACCCTCGCTGGCAGTTCGAGCCGGATGCCCCGGGCGGCGTTCTCCCCGGATTGGAAGAGGTCCTCCAGAACCTCCAACTCTCTCCAGCCGGTGCCGCCTTCTGGTTCCTCCGGCCCGCGGAACGGCTTGACGGGGCCCCCCCCATCGAGCTCCTCCGGCGGCACCGCCCCGAGCCAGTGATTCAACTGGCCCGGGAGCAAAGTCTCATGCCTTGAGCCCGTTTTCTCCCCCACACATATTACCGGCAAGTCCCCCGCTCCACGAGCTGGAGCCCGGCTTCAAGCTCGTCCGCTTCTATGATCCCGCTCGTGGCCCGTGGGACCGTCAGCGTTCGTACGGACCTCTTCCCGGCATGCGGTTCGATCACCACTCTCCTCCCTTGGCCCTGAGCCCCGACCGGTCGGTCTGGTACGCGGCGACGTCGCTGCTCGGGGGAGTGGCCGAGGCGTTCGGGAACCAGGGTTTCCTCGACAAGGAATCGGGCCGGCGGGTCTGTATCGCGAGTCTCCGGCTAACCGTCCCAGTGCTGGACCTGGTCGGGGTTGCGGCCCGGGTCTTCAATTTAGACCAGCGGATCGGGACCGACCAGGATTATTCGATCTGCCAGGAGTGGGCACGAACCTTCTACGACCGGTATACCGGAATTCAGGGGATCCGCTGGCGCGGCCGGCAGGCGGGCACGATCTGCGTCGTGTTCAACGACCGCGTCGAGATGGACCTGCTGAAGCTGATTGCGGATGTCGAGATCGATCATCCGGACGTCTGGGCCCGGATCGCCCGTGCCGCGCGCCGGGCACGCCTGCGAATCACCGCACCGTAATACCGTCATAGGATCTCCCCATGCCCCACCGTCTCGCCCTCCTCGTCTCCGGCGCCTCGGGGATGCTCCTCCCCCGGCACGTGCTCGGGCGGCTGGCGGCGCATCCGGAGATCGAGCGCATCCATCTGGTGGTCTCGGCCGGGGCGAGCCAGGTGCTGCGCCACGAGCTGGGGCCGGAGAAGACCGGCGGCGCCGACCTCGTCGAGGCGGCTGGGCTGGGGGGAGCGGAACGGGCGAAGGTGGTGGTCCACCGCGACAACGAGCTCGATGCGCCGATCGCCTCCGGCTCCTACCGGCTCACCGGCGCGGTGGTGCTGCCGTGCAGCGCCGGCACTCTCGGCGCCCTCGCCACCGGCTCGGCCCGCACGCTGGTCCACCGCGCCGGGGCGGTCGCCCTCAAGGAGCGGTGGCCGCTGGTGCTCGGGTTCCGCGAGACCCCCTACAGCCTCGTCCACGTCGAGAACATGCGCCGCCTCCTCTACGCCGGAGCGGTGATCCTGCCGCCGGTCCCGGCCTTCTACATCGGCGGCGAGGATCTCGGCCGCTTCCTCGACCACTACGCCCTCCGGATTCTCGACCGCTTCGGCATCGCCGAGCCGGGGGAGCCGGGGCTGCGCTGGGGCTGAAAACGCTGAGGACGGCTGCGTCCTCTGTCCTCCTCCGAGGACACAGTCAGGAATGCCCTCCCTTCCCTGATCTCACAACTCCTTTGTTTGCAACGTATTTTCCTCCTGGCATCGGCCTTGCCTTAGGGAAATGGCGTGCTGGACAACCGAGGAGGAACTTCCATGCGACGTACGACCAAACTGATGACCACAGCCCTGCTGGCTCTCTTGATCGCCCCCGCCCTCCAGGCGCAGGGGTATCGCCAGGATGACCGCCGCCAGGACCCCCGGCGCTACTCGTACCCCGAGACCCGCCACGTGAGCCGCCTGACGGTGATCGCGCACGAGATCGAGCAGAACGCCACCTACATCCGCCGCGAGTTCGAGCGCAACAACCGCCGCCCGGACCGCGCCGAGGCCCGGGCCATCGACACCCTGAACCAGCTCAACGCCGAGGCCGACCGCTTCCACGACGAGGTGGAGAGGTACCGCCGAAGCCCCCGCCGGAGCGCCGACGAGTTCGCGTCTCTGGAGCGGGCCTTCAACACCGCCGAGAGGTCGCTGCGCCGGATCGACCGCCGTCCCTATGTCGACCGCGGCATGGTGCGGATCTACACGCTGATGAACGAGCTGTCGAGCTACTACGGCCGCCGTTCGGGTTATTACGGCTCCTGGGACCGGGACAACAACTGGGGCGATAACCACGACGGCCGTGACCGTGACCACGATGGTCGCGATCACGACGGCCGTGACCGCGATCGTGACCACGACGACCACCGGCCGCCCTACAACTTCTAAACGAAGCTCCTGACGGCGATCAACGAACCGGGCGGACGGGCCGAGGAATGGCCGTCCGCCCGGTTCTTGTTTGTATTGAGGAGGAGCCGCCGTGCCGGAGCTTCGCGCGGCTTCTCTCACCAAGGAGCACCCACAAAATGAACCAGAAAAAGAACTCCGCACCGTTCAGGACGGTGTTGTTCGTCCTCGCCGCGCTCGTCGCGCTGCCGATGTCGGCCGCGCGGGCGCAGTCCCACGGGGATCGATTCACCGCCAACCTGGTGGATCCAGCCGGGAGCTTTGGAAGATCCCGGTCCAACACCGCGCCGGTGATGATCCATATCGACCACTACTCGGAGGACGCCGAGACCCAGCGGCTGGCCGGCATCCTGGAGAAAAAGGGGCCGGACGCCCTGCGCGACGCCCTGTGGGACCAGGAGGTCGGCTATATCCGCGTCGGCGGCGGCCTCGGCTATCCGATCGCGGCCGCCCGCTCGCACCCGACGGACGACGGCGGCCGGATCATCCATCTCATGATGGACCGGCAGCTCTCCCCGCGGGAGGTGATCAACAACTCTCGCACCGTCGACTACCCGTTCGGCTACATCGAGATCAAGCTCGACGCCAGCGGCAAGGGGGAGGGGAAGTTCTACCAGGCGGCCAAGGTGCGCCTGAGCGGCGGCAAGCTCGACGTCGAGAACTACAGCCCGCAGCCGTTGCGGCTGCTGGCGGTCAAGGCGCAGTAAAAGGAACGGGAGGGGCGTTCGTTTGTACAATGTCCCCATGCGCCCAATCCGCACCCTCTCGACCGTGCTCGAGATGATCAAGTTCGAGCACACGCTGTTCGCCCTGCCGTTCGCCTTCCTGGGGATGCTGCTCGCCGCCGGCGGGTGGCCTTCGTGGCGGACGGTCTCCTGGATCGTGGTCGCCATGGTGGGCGCCCGCAGCGCCGCGATGGCGTTCAACCGGCTGGTGGACCGCCGGATCGACGCCGCCAATCCGCGCACCGCCGGCCGCGCCCTGCCGGCCGGGCAGATCAGTCCCGGCGGCGGTCGCCGCTTTCACCGCGGCGAGCGCCGGCTTGCTGGTGCTCGCCGCCTGGAAGCTCAATCCGCTGGCGCTGGCGCTGTCGCCCGTGGCGCTCGGCATCCTCTTCCTCTATTCCTACACCAAGCGGTTCACCTGGGCCGCCCACCTGTTCCTGGGCCTCTCGCTCGCCGGCGCGCCGCTCGGCGCCTGGATCGCCGTGCGCGGGGACGTCCAGGCGACTCCGCTGCTGCCTCGCCGGGGTGGTGCTGACCTGGACGGCGGGCTTCGACATCCTCTATGCCCTCCAGGACCTGGAGTTCGACCGCCGGACGGGGCTGTTCTCGATCCCCGCCCGCTTCGGGGTGGTCGGCGCGCTCTGGATCTCGGGCGCCCTCCACGCGCTGACGCTGACGCTGCTCGCCCTGCTCCCCCGGCGTCTATCCGGCGCCGGGCTCGGCACCGGCTACTGGGTCGGATGGGTCGGCTGCCTGCTGCTGATCGCCTACCAGCACTGGGTGGTGCGGCCGGGGGACCTGTCGCGCCTCAACGCCGCCTTCTTCACCGCCAACGGCGCCCTGTCGGTCTGGCTCTTCGCCGCGACCGCCCTTGATATACTGAGGTCCTGATGATTACCCAGAAGGTTACCGAGACGCTCTCCCCGATCCGCCCCGAGGCGTTCCCCGCGCCTCTGCAGCGAGATCGCCGCCAAGGTGCGCGACGGCGTCCGCCTCGACGAGGCCGACGCCCTGACCTGCTTCACCACGCCGCACGTCCTCCACCTCGGCAAGCTGGCCGACACGGTGCGGCGGCGCATCAACGGCAACGTCACCTACTTCAACGTCAACCGGCACATCAACCCGACCAACGTCTGCGTCTACACCTACAACTGCAAGTTCTGCAGCTTCGCGGCGATGAAGGGGGAGTCCCACGCCTGGGAGATGAGCCACGACGACGTCTACGCGCACGCCGCCGACCAGGGGGGCAACGCGGTCACCGAGTTCCACATCGTCGGCGGCCTGCATCCGGACCTCTCGATGGCCTGGTACGAGGAGATGCTGCGCGGCCTGAAAGCGCGCTTCCCGAACGCCCATCTCAAGGCGTTCACCGCCATCGAGATCGGCTGGTTCGCCAAGCGCGAGAAGCTGTCGATCGAGGAGGTGCTGAGCCGGCTGCGCGACGCCGGCCTGGGCTCGCTCCCCGGCGGCGGCGCCGAGATCTTCCACCCCGAGGTGCGCGAGATCATCTGCGACGGCAAGCTCGACGCCGACGAGTGGATCGAGGTCCACCGCATCGCCCACAAGATGGGGATCAAGAGCAACTGCACGATGCTCTACGGCCACGTCGAGCGGCCGGAGCACAAGGTCGACCACCTGCTGCGCCTGCGCGCCCTGCAGGACGAGACCGGCGGCTTCAACGCCTTCATCCCGCTCGCCTACCACCCCGAGAACAACTACATGGGCCTGAAGTACCACACCACGGGGACGGAGGACCTGCGCCACATCGCGACCGCCCGGCTGGTGCTCGACAACATCCCGCACATCAAGGCCTACTGGGTGATGGTGACCCCCAAGCTCGCCCAGGTGGCGCTGCGCTTCGGCGCCGACGACATGGACGGCACCATCGTCGAGGAGAAGATCTACCACATGGCCGGCGCCGGCACCTCGCAGCAGCTCACGCGCCCGGAGCTCGAGCGCATCGTGCGCGAGGCGGGGTTCGTGCCGGTCGAGCGCGACACGCTCTACAACCCGCTCACCGCCGCTCCGTCCAGCTCCGCGGCCACCGCCTCTTGAAGCCCGACACGCTCGGTTTCCACTATCTGGCGGTCGACGGCCCGATCGGCGTCGGCAAGACGACGCTGGTCGAGATGCTGACCCGGCAGTTCGAGGGGGTGAAGATCCTCGAGGACGTGGACAACCCCTTCCTCGGCGACTTCTACCAGGACCGCCCGGGCGCCGCCTTCCAGACCGAGCTCTACTTCCTGCTCTCCCGCTTCAAGCAGCAGCGCGACCTCGCCCAGCGCGGCCTGTTCGACCGCGTGCTGGTCTCCGACTACACCTTCTGGAAGAACCGGATCTTCGCCTACCTGAACCTGACGGACGACGAGCTGATGCTGTTCGACAAGCTCTACGCCCTGCTCGAGCCGCAGGTGCCGGTGCCGGATCTGGTCATCCACCTGGTCGCCGACGTCGACACCTGCATGGAGCGGATCCGCAGGCGGGCGCGCAACATCGAGAAGACGATTGCCCGGGAATATCTCGTCGGAGTTGATTGACGCGTACAATCACTACTATCATTACTACAGCCGGTCGCCCTTGCTGGTGGTGGACACGAGGCATCTCAACTTCCCCCAGCGGCCCGAGGACTTCGACGAGCTGTTGCACCGCCTGTCGAAGCCGATCAAGGGGACCGAGTACTTCCAACCGCTTGGATCCCGCTAAGGCGGGACCGGGACGGAGCACAGCGCCCCCTGCGGCGCGGCACTGGTGAGCGAGGACCTGATCCCCCGGCGGGGACAGCCACCTCTCAACTCTCGCCGGCATAGCCGCGAACCCGCGGGCCCCGCCAAAGGCCCTTCCGTCTCTGCGTGCGGAAGGGCTTTTCACGTTTGAACTCGAAAAGGAGCTTCAGATGGCTGGCGAACCCAAGAACGTCACGGTTCCCTGGGTGGCGGGGGCCCCCGAGCGCGGCGATCACCTGGTCATGGTGACCGCCTACGACTTTCCCCAAGGACGCACGGCCGACGCGGCCGGGGTGGACATCATCCTGGTGGGCGACTCGCTCGCCATGGTGGTGCTCGGCCACCCCGACACGCTGTCGGTGACCCTGGACGAGATGATCCACCACACCAAGGCCGTCCGCCGGGGCGTCAAGCGCGCCCTGCTGGTGGCCGACATGCCCTACGGCTCGTTCCACCTCGGGACCGAGCACGCGGTGGGCAGCGCCATCCGCTTCATCAAGGAGGCGGGCGCGCAGGGGGTCAAGATCGAGGGGCACCGCCCCGAGCTGGTCGCCGCCCTGACCCATGCCGAGGTGCCGGTGATGGCCCACCTCGGGCTCACCCCGCAGTCGGTCCACCGCCTGGGCGGCTTCAAGGTCCAGGGGCGGGGGGACGCGGCGCGCGAGCTCATCCTGCGGGCCGCCGAAGAGGCGGAGGCCGCCGGCGCCTTCTCCCTCGTCCTCGAATGCGTGCCGTCCGACCTCGCCGCCGAGGTCACCCAGCGGCTCTCGATCCCCACCATCGGCATCGGCGCCGGCGCCGGCTGCACGGGGCAGGTGCTGGTCTACCACGACCTGCTGGGGATGGAGGAGCGGATCGCGCCACGCTTCGTGCGGCGCTACGCCGAGCTAGGCAAGCTCTCCCGCGAGGGGATCGCGCGCTACGCGGACGATGTCCGCGCCGGCCGCTTTCCGTCTCCCGAGGAGGGGTACGGCGGGGGTGTGGCCAAGCCTGTCGAAGAGCCGGCGAAGCTGTACGGGTGATGGTCGTCCAATGATCATCGCGCGGACGCAGGACGAGCTGCGCCGGACCGTCGACGGCTGGCGGGCGGCGGGCGAGCGGATCGGTTTTGTGCCGACCATGGGCGCGCTTCACGCGGGGCATCTGTCCCTCGTGCGGCTCGCCCGTGAACGGGTGACCCGGGTGGTGGCGTCGGTGTTCGTGAATCCGACCCAGTTCGGCCCCAGCGAGGACTTCAGCCGCTACCCCCGCCAGCCGGAGAAGGATGGGGCGATGCTGGAAGAGGCCGGCTGCGACCTCCTCTTCCTGCCGGACGTGGCCACCATCTACCCGCCCGGCAACGCCACCTTCGTCGACCCCGCCGGCGCCGCCGAGGGGCTCGAAGGGTGCCTGCCGGCCCGGGCACTTCCGCGGCGTCGCTACCGTCGTCTGCGCCCTCTTCAACCTGGTGCGGGCCGACGTCGCCGTCTTCGGCGAGAAGGACGCCCAGCAGCTCGCGGTGATCCGGCAGATGGTGCGCGATCTGCATCTGCCGGTCGAGATTGTCCCCGGCCCGACCGTCCGCGAGGCGGACGGGCTCGCGATGTCCTCCCGCAACGCCTACCTCTCCTCCGAGGAGCGGCGGGCGGCAACGGTGCTCCACCGCTCCCTGCGTGCCGCGGAAGCGGCGATCGGCGAGGGGGAGCGCTACGGGAAGGCCGTGCGGGAACGGCTGCGGGAGATATTGAATACGGAACCCCTGGCGCGTGTTGAATACGCCGAGGTGGTGGACGCCGACAGCTTTCAACCGGTCGAGACGTTGCGCGGCCGGCTGGTGCTCCCCCTGGCCGTAAGGATCGGGGGGACGCGATTGATCGACAACATTCGCCTGACGGTCGGGGAGACCCGGCCGCCGGAGGAGTCAAGGATATGAAGCGCACGCTTCTGAAGTCGAAGATTCATCGGGCCACCGTGACGGACGCCAACCTCCTCTATCAGGGGTCGATCACCATCGATCCCCTGCTCATGGAAGCGGCGGACTTCGTGCAGTTCGAGCGGGTGGAGATCTACAACTGCACCAATGGCGAGCGCTTCGCGACCTATGCCATCCCGGGTACGCCGGGCATGGGGGAGATCGTGATCAACGGCGCGGCGGCCCACAAGGCCGGGGCCGGGGACGTGGTCATCATCGCCACCTACGCCGACTACGAGGACGCGGAATGCCGCGCCCATCAGCCCTCGCTGGTCTTCGTGGACGCCAAAAACCGGATTGTCGCCTTGTCGCACGAGCGGATCGACGAAGCCGTGCTCGCGGGAGCGATGTGAGCCGTCCGGCCGTCGTTGCATCGGCCTCGGTGGTGGCCCTCCTGACGCTCGCCTGCGCCGGGGTGGCCGCCGGCCCGGCGCGGACTCCGGCCGGCAAGGGGGGGAAGCCGGTCGCCTTCACGACCATCGTCCAGCGGGCGAACCCGGGCCAGTCCGGCGTGCAGATCCGGGCGCTGGCCCGGGACGCGGACACCTGGCGCGCCCTCTGGGCCGAGCTGCGGAAGGACGGCGGCGAAGCGCTCCCCGCGGAGCCGCCGGCGGTCGACTTCCCGCGCGAGATGGCGCTCGTCGTGGCGATGCCCACGCAGAGCTGCGTCTCGAAGGTCACCATCCAGTCGATCGGCCACCTGGGCAATCCGACGGGCGGCACGCTGCTGGTGAACCTGCTCGAAGCGCCGCCGGCTCCCAACTGCCGCTGCATCGTGGCCTCGCGGCCGTTCCACGCCGTCCGCCTGCCGCGTTCCGGAGGGGTCCTGCGCTTCGTCGTCAACCACGGGCAGACCTCCTGCGGCCCGTAGCGGCTGCGATGAGCTGGCCACGGTACCTCCTGCTGGCGGCGGTCGTCGTCCCGCTGGCGCTCGCCGTTCGGTGGGGGGGTAACGCCGAGGCCAAGGGATCGCGTTTCCACCCCTGGCCGGACACCGTCGAATACGCCGCCGAGGCGCAGTCGCTCGCGAGGTCCGGCCAGGTCTTCCTCCAGATCGGACCCTACCGGGTGCGCCCGCGCTACCCTCCAGGCTGGCCCTTGCTGATCGCTCCCGCCATTCGTCTTGGGATGGAGGGGCAGGATCTCTGGCGGCTCACCGGGATCTTCGGAGCCTTGCTGGCATGGTTGCTCGGGGCCGTGGCGGCTGGTGCTACGGCGGCGCTGGGCCCTCATCACCCCGGCCCTCTTCTCCCGGCCTCCCCCCCTTCCCGACGGGAGAAGAGGGAGAGGTTAGTTAATACAACAACTCCTTTTTCTTTGAGCCCCCTCTCTCCCGGCGGGTGGGGGGGAGGCCGGGAGAGAGGGAGTTGGGGGAGTGAGGGTTCGGGCGGGGGCTTCGCCCCTCTCGTAGCCGGCCTGCTCGCCGGCTGCCTCTGGGCCATCGCCCCGATCGCCGTCGATCTGGGGCAGACCCTGATGAGCGACGAGCCCACGGCCCTGGTGAGCCTCGCGGGATTGCTCGCCACCGGCATCGCCTTCCTGCGGCGGGAAGGGCGCGGCGCCTGGGGGCTCGCTCTCGCCGGCGGGCTCGCCTTCGGCCTCACAGCGTCCATGCGGTCGATCGCCGCCGTTCTGATGCTCGTTCCCATCGCGGTCTTCCTGATCGGCAGCGTCCGCCGGAAGGCCATCCTTCCCTGGGTACTCGGCGCGGCGGTCTTTCCGGCAGTGACCGTCCTGATCCTGGCGCGCTCCGGCTGGCCCGTCTGGCAGTGGTCCGGCTACGGCTTCTGGATGCCCGGGCGCTACGGCGATCTCGCGAGCACCTTCAACCTTCGCTACGCCTTCCAGCCGGATGTCGCCTTCCCTCAGGAGATCCAGGGGCGGCCGCTCTCCCATCTGGAGCTGGCCGTCCGGGTGCTCCTGGGGATTCCGGGGCTGCGGCCGCGCCACTACCTCGGCCTCCTCTGGCCGATCGCCGGCTGGCTGGCCGCCGTTCCTCTCTACCGGATCGCCAGACGCCGCGCTCCGGAGATCGCGGGATGGACGGCGCTGGCCCTGCTGCTCTGGACGCTGGGGCACGTCGCCGTCTTCTCGGTCTACTTCTACCCCTCCTCCCGCTTCTACCTGGCGCCGCTGGCGCTCTGCCTCGTACTGCTCGCCACGGCCTGCGGCGTCGCACTCTCCCGGCCGGACCTCCGGATGCGGCTGATCGGGGGTGCCGTCGCGATCGGGATAGTGCTGCTGGCGGCGCGGGGGCTCGTCGACCTCCGGCGCGAGCCGTTGCCCGGCGTCGAGACCGAGCGGACACGGGCGCGGTTTGCCCGCTGGCTGGCGATCGGGGACGAGCGGCGGGCCTCCCGGGTCATGCCCTTTGACCCGGTGCATGCCCAGGCGCTGGGGCTGCTGAGCCCCGAGGTGGCCGCCCAAATCCACCAGTGGGGCTCGCTACCAGACACCGTTCACGTCCGCCGGCTGCGAGCCAACGGCTTTCTTCCCCGGGAAGGCGGCCCGGTCCCCGTGCGTTAGAATCGCCGAGGAGGTAGCAATGACTGTCACCCTGGATACTCCCAAGACGAATCTTGAGGTCGAGCCGCTGACCATCGCCGGCCGCACCTTCCGCTCGCGCCTCTTCCTGGGGACGGGCAAATATCCCGACTTCCCGACCATGGCCGCCGCCCTGGAGGCCTCCGGCACCGAGGTGGTGACCGTTGCCCTGCGCCGGGTGAACCTGGGCGAACGGGGCCAAGGCTCGTTGCTCGACTTCGTCGATCCCGAAAAGTACCTGCTGCTCCCCAATACCGCCGGCTGCTACACCGCCGACGAGGCGGTCCGCACCGCCCGTCTGGCCCGCGAGCTGGGAGGGTGGGAGTGGGTGAAGCTGGAGGTGATCGGGGACAAGAAGACCCTCTTCCCCGACAACGTCGAGCTGCTGAAGGCGACCGAGACGCTGGTCAAAGAGGGGTTCATCGTCCTGCCGTACACCAACGACGACCCGGTGGTCTGCCGCCGGCTCGAGGAGCTGGGAGCGGCGGCCGTGATGCCGCTGGGCGCGCCGATCGGCTCGGGGATGGGCATCCGCAACCCGGCCAACCTCCGGATCATCCTGGAGCAGGCCAAAGTGCCGGTGATCGTGGACGCCGGCGTGGGCACCGCGAGCGACGCCGCCCTCGCCATGGAGCTGGGAGCCCACGGCGTGCTGATGAACACCGCCGTGGCCGAGGCCCAGGACCCGATCCGCATGGCGAGGGCAATGAAGCTCGCCGTCGAAGCCGGCTGGCTCGCCGCCCACGCTGGGAGGATTCCCCGGAAGCTCTACGCCTCCGCCTCCTCCCCCCTGACGGGCCTCATCGAATGAAGACGTTGCAAGCCGCCTTCGGGCCGCATTAGACTTCCTCGTCCGCACTTGAGGCATCATGCAGCCATAGCTCAACTGGATAGAGCGACAGACTTCGAATCTGTAGGTCGGGGGTTCGACTCCTCCTGGCTGCACCACTTAAACTACTATAGAATCAATAGTTTGCAAGGAGGACCCGGAAGTGGTTCCGGGGTCCTCTGTGCCCCGGGGACCACTGGGGTGACCACTGGAGCACGCCCTTCCCTGCGTTTCCCGCCGGCCGGCCCCGGCCCTCTCGCTTCCACTTCCCCCCAAAAGACGACCGGCGCCGCGTGGCGCCGGGTTCAACCTCCGTCTCCCGTGAGGGAGCGGACCAACCAGACGGCCCGGCGGGGTGCAGACACACGTCCGCCGGACCTGACCCGAGCAGGAGAATGAGTCCATGCCCGAGCTAACCCCGCAGTCTAGCGCAGCACCCGCACCGCCTCCCATTCCGCCCCTCGCGGTGGTCCCCCCGCCACGGATGCCGGAGGACTATCAGCCGCCCGCCCCCTTCCCCTGGGAGGACCGGGCCGTCTTCCGCGAGACGTTCCTGTTCTACTTCACCCAACCCGGCATCGCTGATTCCCTGCGCACCCTCGGAATCCTTCTCTATGACCTTGTGCTGAAGTCCTGCGAAGACTGGCCGGAATGGCCCGAGACCCCCACCCGGACGGAGCTGCGGGCTTCGGTTGCGGACCTGTTTCACTTGCAAGGCTTCCTCGCGTCGGTCTGGAAGGAATCCGAGGTCTCATCCGTTCCGGCAGAAGACCTCCCGCTCTGTAAGAAGGCTCTTCAGTGGTCCCGGCGGGCCGCCCGTCTTGCCCGGGATATCGAGACGGCTCTCGCGGGAGAGCACTAGCCGTGGCGTGGCCTAAGATGGCAAGCCGTTTCGACAAAGCGGTGAGCTTCACGGTGGACGCCGACCGCGAGCAGGCGGAACGGTGGGAGGCGGCGGCGGCGGATAGGGGTGTAGAGGTCTCCTCCTGGCTCGCGGACACGGCGGATGCTCAACTCCGGGAGCGGGCGAGATCGGGCCGCGCTACGCCGCTCCTCTGGGATCGTGGCCGCTTCCTGGTCCGGTTGACGGACACCACACGCCGGCCGGAGATCGTGGCGGATGTCGAGGTGCCGGGTTTCGTCTCGCGGCCGTTCGGCATCTTCCGAGGGAGCGGCCGGGGGACGGGTGCTCCTGGCTCTGGGGAGCATTCCCTCGCGCACCTGCCAACCCGGCGGATCATCGCCACGCTTCCCCTCCGGAAGTCCTGCATGGCACTGGCGGCGGAGCTGGCGGGCCTTGAGATCGACTGGCAGGAGACGGACCCGGAGCGGGTGCTTCAGGGAGCCCCGGACCAGGGGAAGGTACAGGCACTTCTCCAGCTATATCAGAAGCTCACCCGCACGTAGGAGGATCGGGGGGCGGTTCCCTTTGGGGGGGCCGGCCCTCTGTTTCTCCCCCTCTAAACCGTAAAGCCAAGCTTGACACGGTTGCTACCCTTGGCTACTCTGTAATACCGGATGGTACGGAGAGCACCACGATGATACAGAGCTTCCGGCACAGAGGGCTCGCGAAGCTTTGGAACGAGGGTGACTCGAAAGGGGTGAGAGCTGACTTGCTAGGCCGCGTGCAACGGCGACTGACGGCACTCAATGAGGCGCAGGACTTGCGGGAGCTGAATGTGCCGGGATGGGGATTCCATCCGCTTCATGGCACGCCCACCCGCTATGCGCTCGCGGTCAACGGCCCGTGGCGTATCACCTTTGAATGGGAAGACGGCGACGCTCTCCGAGTAGACCTTGAGCAATACCACTGAGGAACCGACCAATGCCTGAATATTCCGCCAAGCAACCACCCAAGATGGAGCCCACCCACCCCGGCGCGATCCTGCGCGAGGACGTGCTCCCGGCGCTCAATCTCACTGTCACCGAAGCGGCGCGGCAACTCGGTGTGTCCCGCCAGATGCTGCATTCGATCCTTGCCGAACGCTCGGCCGTCTCGCCCGAGATGGCGGTGCGCCTGGGGCGGTTTTGTGGCAACGGTGCCGCCTTCTGGCTTCGCATGCAGACGGCGCACGATCTGTGGCATGCCGAGCGGAAGCTGCGCGACGAAATTCAGAAGATCCCTGAGCACGCCGCTGCGTGATGACAGTGCGAGGAGACATCTAAATGCCCAATGATAAGAAACCCACCGACCTCAAGACCATTCTCAAAGAGGAGGCCCAAAAGTACAACATTGGAGCGCAAACACTAAAGGAAGAAGTCCGGAAAGAACTCTGCTCACGAATAGCGCGAGAGATTGTAGACAAAATTATCGCTGGAGAGGTGGCACCTCCGGAGAGGTTGAAAGGAGGTGTTTTCTAGATTTACTTGCAACTGGCTGGATTTGAGGAATGGACGGCACACTTTCAGCGGCTTCGGCTCCAGACGAAACACTAAAGAGCGGAGTCCGATCCATTCGAGAAAAGAGGGTGCGAGATGACAAAGGGACGAAACGAAGAGCGAACGTTGAAGGGCGGGCACACCCTTTACTTAGTCCGTCCTCCTGGCGAGAAGTGGCGCATCACCCAGATTGATTATCCTTCTAACTATCGGCCAATTGAAGGCGGGCCGAGAGTAGAGGATAATTTCCTTTTGCTTGGGGTGCTGGAGACGCAAAGAGGACTGCCGGATAGCTGGCGGGAGCTAAGGTTTGATTCCGAAGACGAAGCGGTCGCTTTCGTAGAGAGTGAGCTTCTAGCTCAATGAATGCGAACAACGTTGCAGAGAGC
Organism: uncultured Acidobacteriota bacterium; assembly: GCA_963792575.1. GTDB lineage: Bacteria > Acidobacteriota > Thermoanaerobaculia > Multivoradales > UBA5704 > DATARR01. The sequence continues at coordinate 390,707 of CAWBWZ010000010.1, read as the reverse complement.
ATTCCAGAGGCTCAAGATCGGCCACCCTCTGACCGGCACGATATGCCCACTCGCTCCAATAGCTCAACTAGTACCACCTTTTCCTCGACGCTCAAGAGTTCTAGGCGTTCCGCAGGTACTACCTCGACAGGTCCAACAAATTCCCCGGTCAACTCAATTGCCTTTGACGGATGAAAGCCGGTTCTATCGAGCACGATTTGAGCGGCTTTCACGATAGACGGAATCTCTCCAGACTTCAATGCCGTATGCAGTCCCTCAAGGGCCGGCTCTACCAATTCGGCCAGCCGTTCCCGTGCGGATTTCTTGACCTGGGGGGCTTGGCCGCCGTGAGTCGCGCAGACGGTAGAGCCGTTGATCGCCCACCGTTCGCACTGGCGGGAGCCGTCTGAGACGTGGGCTGTGCAGCGCTGTCTACGGGCTTTCATGGGTCGCCTCTATCATGGGTCTGTCGCAACTGTCGCTGTCGCAGAGCCTATACACGTCCCCACGGTTCCCCGATTGCGGGGAGCGCTCCGCCAAACCTGCGGCTACAAGATCGTTGAGCACCTCTTTCGCCCTTGGGCGGAACCTATTAGGAGCGTTACGGGCAAAGTCTCGCGCGGTGGTAGATCTTCCCTTGCTCGCGATCCATTCACACACCGTCCGCCGGTCCCGCTCCTGTGCTGTCTCTTCAAAGCCCTGATATATCCGCCGAGCTTGTCCCTCAAACCACTTGCTGATTTCTATTGCGGCTTTCATCGCCTCTACGTCCACCTCGACGGATTGCGGATCGATGGCGAGCTGGATTACGAGCGCCAGACGGGCCGTTACTCCTTTGAGCTTACTCATAGCCGCTCCCATAGGCCCCTCTTCCTGGAATTCACGCGCGGCATGTTCCTCGTGGTATCTCACCCATACGGCCTTAGCCCCTGCGGTTAAGGGGAGATCTATCGGTGTCCCGTCATCATTCGGCTGCAAGGCCAGAAGCTCATTAACTAGCCCGGCCCAACCCTCCAGCGCTTCGGCGCTGATCGTGTTCTCATTCCACCAATTCGGCCGCTCGGGAACAGCGATGAACAGAAAGCGGGATGCTACCCCATCGTAGAGGTGCTCTCCGCTGAGTGCGCTTCGGAGTAGCTCGGGCTGGATTCCGCCAACAATAGAGACGGCCGCACGCGGTACACTCAAGGTTCCGCTTCCTTTACGGTCGATGAAGCAGGGATTCCCCTGATACATCTCTGTCCACGTCTGGGCGTCAGCTCCCTTTCCGCCCTTGTACTGATCGAAGCCTCTAAGCCACCCCCCCAACTCATCCCGATAGAGCAAGAGTCCCAGAGGTGCTTTCGCGTGGATCGACAAAAGCGCCTCTGTAGTGGTGTCTGATACGAGCCGCCGAATCGGTGGCTCGGGCTTACGTTCATCTTGAGGTTGGGCCTTCCACGCCTCTATATCCTCTTCGTACTTAGCAAGAGCCGCAGCCTCTAATTTGGCGAGGTGTTCTAGAGCCGATTTGATTGCCGGAGTCTTCTTACTCCCTGATGGCATGGCAATAGCGATCCACAAAACGCATGCCTCAAACCAGCCCGGTTTAAGCTCAATTCTCCGCCGGTTGCCGATACAGCCCGCGAGGACGGCCAAGCATGCACCAGCGATTAGGGCCAGATCGACGCCGATCGCTTCGGCCGCCTCCGCCACAAGAAGGGACACTCGATAGGGAAGATCCTCCCAGGGAAACGCTTCCGGTTGCGACTGCGACAATTGCGACACTTCGCCGCCCCCGTTGTCTGTCGCAGGGCTTGCGACGGTTTGCGACCGCAAGCTCTCCTCTAGAGCGGACATCTTTTCCACTCCCACCCTTAGCCCCGGCCACGGGGAGCGGAGTTAACAAATGCGGCGAGATCTTCCTCTTTCCAGCCGCTCACACCCGGGCCGAGAATGACGCGAGAAGCTAGACGGCCGGAAGCCTCCCAGCGATACAGAGTTGCACGTGAGATACCCAGCAAGCGCGCGGCCTGCGCAGGGCGGATAATGCGGAAAGGGGGGAGGGTGCTTTGCATGGCGCGTCAGCTCCTTTGCTGGAGGCTCACGCGCCGCTGCTGCTGAAGGAAATCGCGCGTGAGGCACAACAGTTTTAGCGTTCGCGGCAGATACCCATTGTGGGTAAATGCCGTTGCTTGCCCCGTTGTGTCTCCTTCAGCGCGATGGGCTTGATCGCGTTTTACATCTAGTCGGTCGGTCTCCTTCGGGCCGGGAAACGGCGTGACTCCCGACCGTCGCTTATTGTCGCAGGATTAACCAGCCCGCGTCAATTCTTGAGCCGCTTCCCCATTCGTCCAATTCGATCCATGGCTTTCGTGCGGTGTCCTCTTCGGTGCTCACGCGATCCGCACCACGTTGGACCGTTCCTCACCCGCGAGGGCGCCTTCCACCAGCTCCCCGAGCAGAATCACCGCTTGCCGCTTCTCCGTGTCGTATCCCGCCCGGTTGTACGTGCGGGTGATGCGGCCGGCGGCATGGTTCAAAAGCTGGTCTATGGTATCGGGACGGACCCCGGATCGCCCGAGCCACGTTGCAGCCGTCCTCCGGAGGTCGTGCGGGGTGAAGTGTTCCAAGCCGGACCACTCCCGCAGGCGGGCGGAGCTGTGCGACAGCCAAGTGAGCCGCTTGCCATCGGCGCGAGAGGCGAGCACCCATTCCGTAGTGCCCGAGAGAGGGCGCAGGGCCTCGATCACCGCGAGAGCTTGCGGCGAGAGGGGCACCCGGTGTGCGCGGTTGGTTTTCGTCAGCTCGGCCGGAATGTTCCACCACCACCCCCGGGAGTCGCGCTCAAGGTCCCGCCAGCGCATAGAGAGCACCTCTCCGGGCCGTTGGGCCGTCAACAGGACCAGACGCCACGCGGCGGAGACGGCGGGCTGTAGACGGTCGAGCAAGGGCCAGAGGGTACCCAGCTCTTCCTCAGTGAGGACGCGTTCCCGTGGCTTCTCCGCGTAGACGCGTTTGACGCCATAGACTGGATTCGCCTCTACCCGCTCTTGCTCGACACCAAAGGAAAAGACTTTGGACAGGAGAGCACGGGTCCGGTTGGCACAGACGCCGCCCCGCTCGACCGCGATTTTTTCGAGCAGCTCGCGGACATCGGCCCGGCGGATCTCTGCGGCCGGCCGGGAGTCCCACGCGGGGAACACCTCGACCCGTAGCTTCCTCTCGTCTTCCTGCCAGCCCCGGAGCCGCTTGCGGCGCTTCGCGTGCTCTTCCAGGTAGAAGGTCGCGAGGGCCTCGAAGGTTTCGGCGCCGGCCTTCCTGCGGGCGACGCGCTCGGCCTTCCGCTCGGCCATGGGGTCCCGCCCCTTGACCGTGAGGCCCGACACCAGCTCCCGGGCCTTGGTCCTGGCATCCTCCAGAGACAGAGAAGGGTAGGCACCCAGAACCATCCTTCGGCGGCCCTCCCGAGGGCCGTAGCGGAGAAACCAGCTCTTCTGGCCTGTCGGCAGTACACGGACGCCGAGTCCGGCCGCGAGGCTGTCCATTGCCTCTACGCGCGTCCCACTCTCAGCCTTGAGAGAGCGGATACCGCGATCCGTCAGAGGGGCCGTGTTGCGCTTCATAGGGAAATCTCCCGGAAAAGTTGGGGGCGCCGCCGTTGGAGGGGACCACTCGGGTGACCACTGGAGCATGCGCTTGCATGGGTTGGCATGATGCCCTATGATACAGGTGATGTCGCTAACTGTCCATACTTTCAGTGACTTAGGGGAGCGTGGTGAGACACCATGGAACCCCACTGGTACAGACTTCGAATCTGTAGGTCGGGGGTTCGACTCCTCCTGGCTGCACCACTCGCTTCCTCGCCTCTCCGCCCCGGGGCTCTCCAAGAGGGGGTTGCGTACCGCGCGGAGCTGTCCTACAATCCGCTCTCCTCATGGGATTCCGCAGCCATAGCTCAATTGGATAGAGCAACAGACTACGAATCTGTAGGTTGGAGGTTCGAGTCCTCCTGGCTGCACCACTTCCCTGGCCCCGCCCAATAAACTACTGAGCTCGATCCGCTCTCGCGGCTCGCAGAGGCTCATTCAAGAGCCCATATCAAACCTTCTTTTTTTCGTAGGGGAGGGGCTTGTCCCCTAAAGGGCGGCCTTTGAACAGCCTGGGGTGGCAACCCCAGGTATGGACGAATCCGATCCGTCGAGCTCCGAAGGGCCGGCCGACCGCTGAAGTTTCGGCCGGCCCTTCGGGGCTTGGAGAATTGTCGGCCTGCCAACCCGGGGTTGCCACCCCGGGCTGTTCAAAGGCCGCCCCTCCGGGGGGGCGGGGTGCTTTAAGAGCAAGGCGCGGTAGGAACGAAGTCGTGCCCGGCATGGATGTGCCGAGCGCGCCAGGGTCAGCGGCTTTGGGGAACCTCTTGCTTGGCGAGATCGAGGAGGAGGCGGAGAGCCCGGTTGACCGACTCCGAATCCTTGAAGGCCTGAGCCACGTCGGCATCCAGAAGGACCACATTCGTCCCCTGCTGGTAGCGCTGGTAGTACTTGCCGCGTACCGCTCCCGAGAAGTCGTACTCCGGTTCGAGATCGTCGTCTTCAGGTTCCTGGCTCATAGCGCCTTCTTTCCTGTGTGGTTGCCACCCTCGCGCTGATGATCCGGACGCTCTCCTCCAGATCGGTATGGGAGACGACCAGCAGCCGGCTCCCCGAGGACATCCCCATCGTGATGAAGCGAACCTCAAGCTCCGAATGCTTTGCGTCCGGGATCGTCGCCGCCAACGCATCGCCGAACACGGTGCTCGCCTCCTCGAACGAGACCCCGTGCTTCCGAAGGTTGCGGATCTCCTTCTCTAGGTCCTACTCGAACCTCACCCTCGAAGTATAACGGGCAAGCGAGCGGCCGGCGCTTTCCCGTCTCGCAGGGCTTACCCGAGGATGAATTTTCGGAGCGGGACCCGGAATCCGGACCCGGGACCGCGAAAGGACCAGAGGTGACGGGGGAGCACAGCACGACGCTCCCCCGAGTCCTCCTGGCTGCACCACTTCCTCCTTCTCTGCACCAGCTCAACTCGCTGTAGTACCCTGACCTTCTGATGGGAAGCTTGGCCTACCACGTCTATGCCGATTGGGACCCCGAAGCCGGGGTATGGGTCGCGACAAGCGATGATGTGCCTGGATTGGCCACAGAAGCGCCGACCGTTGAAGCTCTCTCGGAGAAGCTCCGGACTATGGTCCCTGAGCTTCTGGAAGCGAATCAGATCCTCTCCAGCGGTGGCGGTCAGCCGATGCCATCGCCTTCGAGCTGACGAGCCACCGCCAGGAACGAGTCCCGCCTGGCTTCCTGATCATCGAGTGCGATTACTACAGTGACGCGGCCCATACGACTCTGGTGGGGTCGTACATCCGGGTCTGCAACGGGCAAACGAATACCTGGGGGACGGTCACCCAGTACAAAGTCTGCATCACCGAGCCCTGCGGCGTGTAATAGATTGGGGCGGTCCCTCCTGGGGCCGCCTTCCTCTCAGGTGTTGGATGTGCCGGTGGGCTCTATTCGCTCTGACCCCCTACCTCGGTTTTCCTCGCGTACCTAGGAAGGAGGACTCCGGATCGATTCCGGGACACACTCCCTGGTTGCCGTACTCGGCGGGCCGGTTACCGCCCGAGAGCGGCTAGTGTGCGTTGGGAGTAGCATCGAGCCAAGACGCAAGCTGTTCGCCGATTCCAGAAGAATAAGTTGCACAAGTATCTGTACAGTCTGGGATCGGGATGCTACTCTAAAAGCTTGGAGGTGCAGGATGGCCACAAAGGCGTCGTTACCCCGTTCCCAAAAGCGGACCGTGTCCGCCGTAGGGGTAAGTGGTGCAGGTCCTACTCGTCCTCCAGGTCCATCTCTCGACCTGCCTTGGTCAGTTTTCATCTCCTATTCTCACCGGGACGTGGAGTGGGTCGAACTCGCCGGCAAGCATCTCCGTGTGCTGGAGAGCGTGGGACTCATCGAATGCTTCCAAGATCGGGAGGACATCGACCCTGGTGATCCGTGGCATAGAGGGATCGAAGGAGCGATCAACACTTCCGCTATCGCCATCTGCTTTCTCACTCCCGATTATCTCGACTCCAAGTTCTGCATTGAACATGAGGTTCCCTTTCTCCAGCGACGGTGGAAGGCAGGCAAGATTCGGGTCGTTCCCGTCCTGTTGAAGGATTGCCTCTGGGACATCCACCCCTTCTGGTCCAAGTTTCAAGTGTTCAGTGGGGAAAACGAGAAGCCTTTGGTGAATGGGAACTCTTCCCGTTATCGGGCGGAGCAGGGTTTTATCCGCCTGGCTCGGACGATCCGGCAGTTGGTCATGGACGACACGCCGGAGCCGCCGAAGCCGACGTCTCCGGCGGCGGGAGCAGGGCGGGTGTCCCGGCTCCAGGACGGCAAGGGCTCGCGGCAGACTGGGAAGACCGGGCGCCGGGGTCCTCGCGGTGAGTCCATGTGGCAGTTCGGCCACGCTTGGACGCCATGCGCTCACTTGCGGAGCTTAGACCTGCGAGATCAGGCCATGCATCCAGAAGATACAGGCGAGCGCGGGGGCTTCATCAAGCTCGATGATCGCCTCCTGGGATCCCTGCCCTGGGAGCTGCTGTACGGCGCCAAGAGCCACGCACTTGAGGAGCCCACCGGGAGCGAGGCGCTGGACGGATTCGGTGCCGCGCTGTTCCGCTCCGTCTTCGATGGCCGGCGGCATGCCGAGTCCCGCAGTGTTCCGGCGACCCAGTTCCCCATCCTCGCCGACTGCGGCTACGCCGGCCACGACCTCACCGGCTACGGGAAGTTTGTCGGCAACAGGATCAGGCTGCACATCCACGTATCCGACGGCTGCGGTCAGTTCGACACCTCCGGCGCCTGCCAATTCCTGCGCACCCCCGTGGCGCCCCCCTGGATGATCTCGAAAATCTCGACGATCACGGTGCGCGACCTCCTCGTCGAGAAGATCGAGCGCGGCCGGACGATTCTCGAAGAGCCGGAGGCGGATCGTCTGTTGAAGCAGGTCGTTGTCGGAGCCGGCGGCGACGGCAACCAGGTCGGCTATGGGCAGGTCGGCAACAAGATCAGACTCCACTTCCACGAAGCCGAAAAGATCGAACGCGGCGGGATGATTCTCGAAGATCTGGAGGCGGATCGTCTACAAGGAGCCGGCAGCGACTACGCCGCAGGCCGCGACGCTGAAGACGCGAGCTGGCCGATTACTGACCAGAATGAAGATCCTCTGCGGCTTCCTGGTGGCCTGCCGCCTTTCGCTCAAGTAAGATCCGAATTCCGGCGAGGAGATCACCTACTTGAGCCGGCAGATGAGTTGCTTTCGGCCGCCGCCCTGAATATCTCAGCTCTGATGAGGACGGTACATAGTCCATTTCAGGATGGCGGATTGATGCAATAGCGAATGAGAGCGGAACACGATCGGCCCGGCTCCCGCTGCTGGGCCGATCCGCTGTATCTCTCGAAGCTCCGCCTCCGCATAAGCAGTCATGGATCTGGAAACTCGGAGCGAGTTCCCCCCGCGGGATCTTCGGGGTCCGTTATCTGGCGTCCCTTTCCTGGCTTGCCGGCGCCGGCGAATGGTTCGCCAGATCCGCTTGCGCAGAGCGCCTTGCGGCCCAATCAGGGTATGACCCTGCAGGAGAGCAGGGTACCGAAATGTTTTGTCTTTCCGCTTCACTCCTTTGCGGAAGCCTGGGCCGATCTGACGCATCCAGACGTCGGTCGCTCCGCCCGGGCTTATCCTGAAAGGGGTCCCTATGAGTTCTCGAAAGAAGTCTTTCGCCTTCCCTATGCAGCTCACCATCGTAGCTTGCGTGCTCGTGCTATTCCTCAGAGCGGATACTGCCGGCGCGCAGACCCGCACCGTGCTCGTCTCACCGGTCCCAGGCGATCCAGTCGCCAGTGGCACCGGTCTCCGAAACGCTCTGGCAGGAATTTCCTCTCCGTCCGCAACCAACCGGTGGCTCCTTAAAATCGAGCCTGGGACCTACGACATCGCAGGAACCTCGCTGGCGATGCGCGCGTATGTAGACGTCGAGGGTTCGGGAATCGAAGCCACCACGATCCTCAATGGCAACCCCTCGGGCTACGAGAGCGTCACGATTTTGGGCGCGGACAACGCGGAGCTTCGTTTCCTGACCGTGCAGGCAATCGCTCCGACGAGTACATCCAATATAATCGCAATGGCCAACTACGGTGTTTCTCCACGCGTGTACCGGGTGAAGCTCGTGTCTCAGGGCACCAGCGTCTATGGAATGCGCAACGTAAATGCCGCCCCGCTGGTGGAGGAGTGTGAGGTTTCCGTGACCTCAACGGCGGCGACGACATCGTGGGCCTACGGCTTGGTGTTCCGGGGTGTTCCGCCGGTCTCCCGTCGGAGCTCAATTCTGCGCAGTCAGGTCAAGGTTTCGGGTGCCGCGAAAAACTACGGAGTGTTCATGGCCGATGCTCTGAGCGTCACCTCGATTCGCGACTCCAGCTTCAACGTGACAGGCGGTTCCTCTACCCAAGGTCTCTATGCGACGGGTCTCGAAGGCTGGTCTGGCAACGAGCCGCTCGCAATTCGTGATACACAAGTCAACTCCGCTGGCGGCAGCTCAGAGTCGTACGGGCTCCGGTTCGAGCAAGCAGCGATCACGCTGGAAATTTTCCAAAGCAAGATCTGGGGTCATGTGGCGCCGACGACCTACGGGATTTACACGGATAACCCCCTCGTAGCGGGTGGGATTCAAGGCTCCTCGATCACCGGCTTTACAAAGACGATCCAGTTCGGCGGCAGTATCTCCATTGCCAGCACCTTCCTTCAAGGCGGGCCAGCAACCGCCGGAGGTTGGATCGGCTGCATGGGCGTTTGGGACGAGAACGCAATCTTCTATACCCAAGGGTGCCCGTAAAGGCAATTCGACTGCCGGGCGTCCTGCCCAGCTTTGTTCGGCTCTGAAGGCGGCGGGCTCGCGTGAGAGCGAACCCGCCGGCGAGTTGTCAGAAGATCAGGCAGCTAGTTGACGCCCTCTTCCGGCGGGCAGTAGAGGTCGGTGCAGCCGCAGTTCGGCCATTTACCCCAGCAAGGAACACAGCACTGTGAGCCGTCGGAGTAATAGGTACAGATGGGTTGGCAGGTGCCGCCGACCGCCGACGATGGCGGAGTGGCGAGAGCGCCGATCAAGGCCACCGCGGCGACCAGCAGAAGCAGCATCTTTTTACGCATTCCGGGCTCCTTTCAGGCAGATGGAAAAGCCACCTTCCTATGACCTTCATTCATCTAGTGTGTGCTGGAGGGTGCGGCGAGACAGAGCGCTTGCCAGAGAGGCTCCGCGCGTCGATCGGCGGAACCGGCGGGAAGCAAAAAATGCCCGGCGAGGGGTTCGCCGGGCATTTTTCCTGGCTCGCCGGGGATCTTTTGCCTCTCACCGGCTCCGGCGAACGACTTGCCGGGGGCTTTTTGCCTCTCGCCGGCCCCGGCGAACAGCTCGCCGGAGACTTTTTGCCTCTCGCCGGCTCCGGCGAACGGCTCGCCGGGGGGTTTTTGCTTCTCGCCGGCTCCGGCGAACGACTCGCCGGGACTTTTTTGAGGTTCGCCGGTGCCGGCGAGACCTCCGCCGGTCCTTTTCTGTCGCCAAAAGGCCTCCGCGTGATGCCAGGCGCCTGGCGGGCGATGCGCAGTCCTTGCCCGGTGGGCGGCCGCGCGATGAGCACCGAAGCCAATGTTGCCGAAGCCTTGTCTGGACATCCGAATCCGAACGAGTTAGCTTGGAACCGTGGCGGCTTCTGACGACGATCTCCTCACCGACCGGCAGTTCGAGCGCATCTCCCGCGCCCTGGCCGAGCCTCGCCGCGTGGAGATCCTCCGGCAGATCGGGGCCTGTGACGGCGTGACGCCGTGCAGCGCTCTTCATCAGGCCCACCAGGTGAGCGCCGCCACCCTCTCGCATCACATCAAGGAGCTGGAGACGGCCGGCCTCGTCCAGACCACCCGCGAGGGCAAGTTCATGAACCTCACCCTCCAGCGCGACGTCCTGCGCGCCTACCTCGACCGCCTCGCCAAGATCTGAGGCTCTGCGGTTCAGCGACAGCTTGACATCCTGGGCCTTCAGTTCGATACTCATCTAATCGTCGTAATGACGGCGGCCAGAGAGGAGCGTTCCAGATGAGCAAGTTGACAGGCAAGGTGGCGATCGTGACGGGCGCGTCGAAGGGGATTGGCGCGGGGATCGCGAAGGGTTTGGCGGCGGAGGGGGCCTCGGTGGTGGTGAACTATTCTTCCAGCCGCGAGGGCGCGGATCGCGTCGTCGCGGAGATCACCGGCAACGGTGGCACGGCGATCGCGGTCCAGGGCGACGTGTCGAAGGGGGCCGACGTAGAGCGGTTGCTGGAGGAGACGGAGAAGGCCTTCGGGCCGCTGGACGTGCTGGTGAACAATGCCGGAGTCTTCCAGTTCGATCCCCTGGAGGCGGTCACGGAGACCGAGTTCCACCGGGAGTTCAATACCAACGTCCTGGGGCCGATCCTGATGACCCAGGGAGCGGTGAAGCGCTTCGGCCCCGAGGGGGGGAGCGTGATCAACATCGGTTCGGTGGTGGTCCGGAATCCACCCCCGGGGGCGGTGGTCTACACGGCGACCAAGAGCGCCCTGGACAGCGTCACGCGCGTCCTGGCGAACGAGTTGGGCTCGCGGAAGATCCGGGTCAACTCGATCAATCCGGGCGGCGTGGAAACCGAGGGCTCCCACACGGCTGGAATCATCGGCAGCGACTTCGAAAAGCAGATGGTGGCGCGGACCCCGCTGGGACGGATCGGCCAGCCGGACGACATCGCACGGGTCGCGGTGTTCCTGGCCTCCCCGGAGTCCCAATGGATGACCGGCGAGATCCTCGTGGCCGCCGGCGGCTTGCAATAATAAGAACCATAAGGAGGAGAGATCCCATGACTTCAGAAGACCTCATGGTCGGCACGGCCCTGGGCGCATGGAAACAGAGCATCGCCCAGGTCGACAAGACGCTGGCCGCGCTCAGCGACGCAGACCTTCAAGCCGAGATCGCGCCGGGCAGAAACCGCGTCTACTATCTGCTCGGGCATCTCACCGCGGTGAACGATCGATTGCTGCCCTTGCTGCGTCTCGGCGATCGGCTGCACCCCGAACTCGACGAGCCCTTCATCACCAACCCCGACCGGACCTTTCCGAAGGATCCGCTGGAGCCTTCCGCCCTGAGAAGCGCCTGGGCGGAGGTCAACGGGAAGCTTCTCGTGGCCTTTGAAAAGCTCCGGTCCGAAGAGTGGCTGGAAAGGCACGACGCCGTATCGGCGGAAGACTTTGCCAAGGAGCCCCTGCGAAATCGTCTGGCCGTGCTTTTGAGCCGGACGCAACACACCTCGCTCCACGAGGGACAGATGCGACTCGCGAAATCGCGGTGAGCTGCATCGGGCCGCCGCAGGGCCTTTGCTTGCCAGCTTGTAAAGAGACGTAGTATTTTCTTTGAAGACTTCGGCGCCGGACCGACACGACCGCACCGGGCGAAAGACAACTGGTGCGGTCGCGCCCAACTCTCTCAGCCTGGCTCTGCTGAAAGTCTAAGGAGGAAATATGCTTCGCAGTGCAAGCACGCGATGGAATGTCTTGTTCACGGCAGCTCTCTTCTGCCTGTTCGCCTCCGTTGCCCTCGGGCAGAGTGCGCCCGGTGTGGTGGCGAGCTTCAACGGCACGCTGTCCTATCCCGCCCAGGAAGATCACATCGCCTTCGAGGTCGATGCCAGCCAGTTCCAGCTCAACGCCGATGGGGGCGTCGACATGGTCTTCATCATGAGCAGCGTCGGCGGCGCGGGGAGCCCGGTCGACCCGGGGTTGATCTCCATCACGCCGAACGGCAGCGGGTCGGTCCAGAAAAACACGCGCAGGCCGGACACGGCGACCAGCCCGGCCAGCATCGCCTTGGCCGGGCTGACCCCCGGCAGGTATGACGTCGTCGTGCGCAGCGAGCACAAGACGACCGGTCCCTACCGGCTCGACGTTCTCCTCGCGGGCGACGCGAACACCGACTTCAAGGTCGACGCCGCGGACCTTGCGCTCATCTCGCAGCTCAATGCCACCAAGAGCGATGACCCCGAGTACTCGCCGTATGCCGACGTCGATCGCAACGGCGTCATCAACGGCGGCGACCGGCAGCGGGCCCAGGGGAACCTCGGGGCGCAGTTCGTTGCGCCGGTCGAGGACAATCCGCTCGAACAGAACCTGCCGCCCGGCGCGCTGGCGCTGGTGGGCGTGTCGCCCGACACCTTCGTCAGCCGGACCGGCGCCCTGCGCTTCAGTCTCACCGGCGCGGACTTCGACGCCACGGCGGCCGACGTCACGCTGACGATCAACGGCGCGCGCGTGTCCGCCGATCGTTTCACGATTGACCCCCATCTCCTCACCGCGAACGTGACGCTGGCCGACGGTCGCAACGACCTCTCCTTCAAGGCGTATGACACGGTCGGGAGGCCGCTCTACTACAAGACGACGCTGTGGGCCGGCAGCTCGGTCCTGCGCGTCAATCTGGTCAACGCGGACGGTACGCCGTTCACGCAGCAGGCGAGCGTCGTGGCCGCGCTCAGCGACGATCCAGCGATCACGGCGGAGGCGACCACGACGGCCGGAAGCGTCACGTTCTCCAACGTTCCGGTCCGCACGATCCTCGTGAAGGTGAAGGGGATCAACAATGAGATCGGCACCGCGGGCGTGATCGGTTCGCAGGGTGTGGTCACGATCAAGATGAAGGGTTTCAACCCGCCGAGCACGGTCGACAACAACGACATCAGCCTCGGCACGGACGGCTGGGTGATCGCGCCCGGCTCGGCCGTCTCGGTCGTTCCGCACCAGGAGGTGATTTCCGGGTTTCTCACGGCGAATACCGCCGGGGCATCCCTGAAGTCGATCGTCGACCAGGACATCATGCTCGGCACCGCCGGGGAGGGTGAGCGATCGATCTCCCGGACCTTCACCACGTCCCAGGGGACCACGGCGGTGAAGATCCGCTACCGCTTCATCACCAGCGAGGTTCCGGGCGGCTACTTCGGCAGCCAGTTCAACGACTATTTTCGTGTTTCACTGCGCAGCCAGAGAGGCGGCGGATCGGCGAGCGAGACCAACAGCATGAACGGTCTCGGTCTCGGCGCGTTCACCGGGGCGGGGGAAACGGACTGGCGGGAGATCACGCTCCGCGTGGACAGCGCCGGCGACACGATCCAGGCCGACACCGCCGTGGCCAACGTCGGCGACGGCCTGTTCGATTCGCAGGTTGTGATCGACTTCGTCGAGGAGATCAAGGACCAGGTCCGGCCGGCGCTCGCGTGGAACAACACCACCGGCGGTCTGAACCTCACGTGGGAAGTGCTCGATCACGCGCTGGAAAACGACGTCACGATCAACGTCTACTTCGCGAACGGCACGGGGTATGCGAACCGTCTCGGTGGCTCGGTATTCAGCCACGTCGTCCCGGCCGGCACCGCGCCCGGCGCGGGCGGTCCGGTTCACGTCCCGGGCACGGACCTCGCCAATGACCCCAGTGGCACCACGCACCTCATCGCCGCGAGCAGCGAGTCCATGGTGGGCTCGATCGCAGACGTCCGGATCGCCTACGGACCGAACGCGGATTCGGGGGCGGTCTCCGCCGGCATGCAGGACATCGTGAAGGATGGTCTCCGTGCCGCGGGAGCCGCGGTTGGAACGATCACCAGCACAGCGCGGACGCCCGCCGACCAGGCTCGCGCGATGTTCAACAACCTCCTGAATACCGGCGCGGCGGCGCAACTGGCCCTATATGCGCCGGCCGGGGATGCCGTCATCCAGGTGTACGTGCGGGATACGGCCGGACTGAACGCCGCGCAGATTCGCGCCAATGCCGCCGCGATCCAGGCGGACATGGTGACGGAGATCAACAATCAGGGGCCGCAGAACGTCTCCGCCCACTGCGCGGATCCCGCGGTGCGCACTGTCGTCGACGTTTCGTACAACTCGTTCAACGGTACCAACCGTGCGCTCTTCAGGAACTCGGTGTCGGCGCGGGTATCACGGATCATCGACGAGCCTCGCAACAACTGTCTCCACCTGGAACTGGTCAACTAGCCAGGTCCTCGTTCCCGCGCGCCGGACCCCTGGCGCGCGGGCATCCATCGCCAGCGTAGACGCGACAGCGCTCCGGGGGTCCGGGACGCGTTTCCTGCCCCTTCTACGAGCCATCCGTCGGGCAAACCGTCTCGTCCGGCCGGCTCGCCGTCTTGCCGGGGCGGGTCTGGGCGTCGACGAAGCAGGCGACGTCCCAGGCTTCCTCGACCGTCAGCGCGCCGGCGTTGCCGTAGGGCATGTTGGCGTGGACGAAGGCGGCGAGGTCTTGCAGGTTCGAGCCCATGCCGGCCTGGATGTTGTAGGAGTCCGGACCCCAGAGCGCCGGACGGTAGTAGGTATGGCTCAGGTAGCGCCCCTGCCCGTTCGCTCCGTGGCAGAAGGCGCATTTCTGTTGGAAGATCGAGCTTCCGCGGGCGGCGCTGGCCTTGCCGGAGGGCGTCGCCGATAAGGACGGATAACCGTTCGGCGTCGGGCCCGAAAAGTGCGTGCGCTCCTTCCAGTTCTTCCACTGCTCGTCCAGCCACTGGAGATAGGTGATCAATCCCCGCATGGTGGGCTGCTGGTCGCACGGCGCCAGTTTGCTCGTGGAGCTTCCCACGTTACAGATGTCGCTGCCGTTCTCGCTCCGCGAGAAACACTGGTTGATCCGGTTGTAAAGGCTTTCGGGCGTCGGATATTTGGCGAACATGCCGACCCACCACGCCGATTCGGGATCGCGGCCGGCGCCGAGGTGGCAGCTCGCGCAGTGGAGCTTCGATCTCACGTGGGCGGGCACCAGCTCGTAGGTCTCGGTGGCCACCCGGTAGCCGGTCGTGACGTCGTTCCAATGCTCCAGGTCCCAGGACGAGACGGGGCGGTCCGGTGGCGGGATGATGCGCTGCTTGCGCGGCACGCGGTCCGGCTGCGGACTCGTGGGATCCTGGTCCGGCGCCGGATAGGCATCGTTCAGGGTGAAGGTGAAATTGGCGGACACCCAATTTTTTGAGCGGTCTGTCCCCGCCACGGCATGGCAGCCCATGCAGCTCGAGGTCTCCTGGATGTAGGTTTCCAGCGTCGTATTGCCGAGGAGGCGCGGGCGCACGTCGAAGACGGTGGGCGGCTGCACGCCCTGCCCGGCGGCCGGATACGGCCACTGCGTGGAGATCAGCTCGTAGCGGCTCAGCACCGATCCCCTCTTCGCCAGCGCCGCCAGCGCCCTTTGCATGTCGCGGTTCAATTGCGCGATGTTGTCCACCGCCTCCCCGTTCCGCCGGCAGTCGGGGTCCTGGGAGGGGATCGGGATCAAGCGCGTGGTCTGGTTCGGGAAGCCAGGCGGAGCCTGCCGGTCCGGGATGCAGCCCGGGCAGCCCGGGTTATGGAATGAGGCCGGCACGCCATGCGTACCGCTCACGTTGTCCACCTGCTCGAAGGTCGACCAGATCCATTGCGGCGCGCTGGGCGTTTTGGTCATGATATGAAAACCGGCCAGTCCCATCCGCTGCCGCCGGCAGCCGGTGAGCTCCTGCCCCCTGGGGTT
Organism: uncultured Acidobacteriota bacterium; assembly: GCA_963792575.1. Lineage (GTDB taxonomy): Bacteria > Acidobacteriota > Thermoanaerobaculia > Multivoradales > UBA5704 > DATARR01. Next base: position 375,111 of record CAWBWZ010000010.1, on the reverse strand, counting down.
TTCGCAGACACAGGCATCGGTGGTGAGGAAGCGGTCCGCCGCGCCGCCGTCCACCTCGCGCCAGGCGGCCTTCACGATCTGGGAGCCGTCGGGGAAGAGGATTTCCTTCATCTGGCTCTGGACAGTGCCGTCCCACAGCTTGTTGCTCACGATGTAGTCGAAAGCCGTACGGTTCAGGCGGATTTCATAGCGCACGCGATGGCCGGCCTGATCGGTGAGGGTACCGGGCAGGGTGCCGTCGGCGTAGGTCGGCTGGACCGTGGAATCGAGGAGGTCGTCCACCTTCTCGTCGCGCACCAGGAGCTTGTCCGCGCCCTGGCAGGCGGACGGCAGGGCCTCCGGCGCGTTCCACGGTTCCGGTGCCACGGGCTGTCCGTCCTTCGCGCGGAAGACCTCGCTGGTCTCCTTCCAGGTCTCCCAGACCCGCGGCCCCGGCGCCGTGATCGGCTTCGCCGGATCGGGCTCGCCGCGCCGGCCGCGCAGAGCCGGCCAGTCGAGGGCGACGAGCACCTGCCAGGAGAACAGGTCCGACGCCCGCTGGCGCAGGTAGAGCTCCGGCTGCCGGAGGCCGCCCTGCACGTCGGCGGGCAGGAAGCAACTGATCTGGGGGCTCTTCAGATCGGCGCCGCAGACTCGCGGCAGCGGGACCTCGGGGCCCCGGCAGATGGGATCACTGCTGACAGGGATTTGCGCCGCGGCCAAGGCGGCCGCGGCGAATACGACGGCGAAAGGAAGCCGCGGGATTCGGATCATGGTGAGAGCAATCTCAGCATGTCCCTATTGGTGGGGGCAAGTGGGGGGGGCGGGCGCCTTCAGAGCTCGAGGGTCTCGCCGTCCGCGGGAATGAGCAACCGCGCGTCCGCAATTCCCGCCGATCGTGCCTGCGCCCGGAGATCCTCGCGGGAGACCTCCGCCAGCTCCTCCGGTCCGGAGCCGTGCTGGCCCGGCGTGCGGGTCAGGGTGATGCCGTTCCAGGTGAGCGCGCCGGCGACCGGCGTCACCTGCTCGAATCCGTGCCCCTGGATAGTGCCTTCATCTCCCGGCTGGCAGAAGACCGGGAGATCCTTGGGGAGCAGGCGCTGGGCCTCGGGATCGAAATGATCGGAGTGCAGGTGCTAGACGATCAGCAGCTCGGCGCCCGCCATGATCTCCTCGGGCGGACAAGGGAGATCGACAAGCGGATCCGGCGAGCGCCCCGCGAAGGACGGCCGCGAGTGCTTCGGCGCGAAGAAGGGGTCGAGGAGCAGCTCGTACCCGGCGTAGTGGAGGCGTTGCGTGGCGTTGTGAAGGAGCCGGAGGCGCATCAGGGCATCCGCCCCTCCAGGATGGCGCAGAGCTTGGCGGCGTCGATGTTGCCGCCGGAGATGACGCAGACCATCTTGCGCGCTCCCGGGACGCCCGCGAGGGCCGCGGCCACGGACGCGGCTCCGGCGCCCTCGGCGATGACGCGGTGGCGCTCGGCGAGGAGCCGCACGGCGGCGGCCACCGCTTCGAGGGGGACGACACGGGAGCCGGCGAGCAGCGTGCTCGCCAGCGGCCACATCTCGGGGAGGAGGCTCTTGCCGCCGATGCCGTCGACGAAGCTCGGCTGGTAGTCCACGGTCTGCGGCGAGCCGGCGGCGAGGGAAGCGGAGAGCGGCGTGGCGGTCTCCACCTCGCAGCCGAAGACGCGGGCCTCCGGACGCAGGGCGGCGAGCGCGGCCGCGATGCCGCAGGAGAGCCCGCCGCCGCCGAAGGGGACGAGGACGGTGTCGACGTCCGGGAGGTCTTCAAGGATCTCCAGGGCGACGGTGCCGTTCCCCGCGATCACCGCCCGGTCGGCCACCGGATGGATGAAGAGGCCGTCGAGCCCCGGAAAGGAGTGCTCGATCGAGCACCTGCCACCAGCGGTCGAACGGCACCTTTACGATCCGGCCGCCCAGGCGCTCGATGGCCGCCAGCTTGGTGGCCGGAGCGTGGTCGGGCACGACGACCATCGCCGGAATCCCGAGCTCGCGGGCGCTCCAGGCCACTCCCTGAGCCATGTTGCCGGCGCTCGCCGTGTAGACCCCGTCGCGCAATCCCTCAGGCCCGGCGAGCCGCATGGCGTTGGCGGCGCCCCGCAGCTTGAAGGAGCCGATCGGCTGCAGGTTCTCCAGCTTGAGCCAGATCTCCCCCGGCGCGCCCTCGGCGTTCAGGCGCACCAGGGGCGTGCGCAGGGTGACCCCGGCCAGGCGCTCGCGCGCGGCGCGGATCTCGTCGAGGGTGGGAGCTGTTAGGGATCGCATCTCTTCAGAGCCTACCCCAATCCCGGGCGGAGGGGGAGGCGCTGTCCGTATCCCGGCGGACCTGGGCTGCGTATAGTAGCCATGGATCTGGAGAATCGACGCGAGATGAATGCCCCCGGCCCCTTCGAGGCACGCTACCTGGCGTTCCTCGGGACGATCGCCAATCTTCGACCGAGCCTGCATCGGTACTGCTCCCGGATGACCGGGTCGGTGCTGGATGGCGAGGACGTGGTCCAGGAGGCGCTGTTCCAGGCTTACCGGATGCTGGACAGCTTCGACGACAGCCGCCCCCTGGCGCCCTGGCTGTTCCGGATCGCGCACAATCGATGTATCGATTTTCTGCGCCGCCGTGGGGTTCGGCAGGAAGCGGAGAACGCCGTCGTGGAACCGGATCTAGTCCTGCCGGTCGATCCTCCCGGACCGGCCCTCGGACGGGCGGTCGAGCACCTCGTGCTGGCTCTGCCGCCGAAAGAGCGCGCCTGCGTGCTGCTGAAGGACGTTTTCGATTATTCGCTGGAAGAGATCGCCGAGCTCGTCGACTCCACGGTGGGCGGCGTCAAGGCCGCGCTCCATCGCGGCCGCTCGAGATTGCCGGCGCAGCCCGAGCCGGGAGCGCCGCGGCGCGCGAAGAGCGCGGACGAGGCGCGGCTCCTGCATCTCTATGTCGAGCGATTCAACCGGCGCGACTGGGACGGCCTGCGGGAGCTCATCGCCGCCGACGCCCGCCTGCGCGTGGCGGACCGCTTCGCCGGCTCCGTGGCCGAGTCCCCCTACTTCGGACGCTATGAGGGCTGGCCGGTTCCGTGGCGGCTGGCGGCAGGCGAGGTGGACGGCGAGCCCGTGGTCATCATCCTGATGAACCGGGAGGCTGACGAGTGGAAGCCGGAAGCGGTCGTTCGCCTGGAAGTAAATGATCACCGCGTGACGCGCATCGCCGATTACCTGCACTGCTCCTGGATCCTGCCGGCGGCGGCCTCGTTCGCCGTCGACTCATCCTTGCCGAACTGATCGCGTATCCCGGAGCGCCCGGGAGCCGTAGTACAGATCAGAACCGCAGCTCGACAAGGAAAGGATCGATCATGAATACGCAGATCGCCGGAATCGAAACAGGACGCATCGTGTCACCGGAAGAATGGGTTCTGGCCCGCAAGAAGCTGCTGGCGAAGGAGAAGGAGCTCACCCGGCTCCGCGACGAGCTGAGCCGGCAGCGCCGTGAGCTGCCCTGGGAGAAGGTCGAGAAGAGCTATGTCTTCGACGGGCCGAACGGCAGGGAGACGCTCGGCGACCTCTTCGGCGGGCGCAGCCAGTTGATCGTCTATCACTTTATGTTCGGCCCGGACTGGCAGGAGGGTTGCCCCAGCTGCTCCATGGTGGCCGATCATCTCGACGGCAGCCGCGTCCATCTCGCCCAGCGCGACGTGACGCTGGCCGTGGTCTCCCGCGCTCGCCCGGCTCAGATCGAAGCATTTCAGAAGCGCATGGGCTGGAGCTTCAAATGGGTCTCGTCCTACGAGAACGACTTCAACCGCGACTATCATGTCTCGTTCACGAAAGAAGAAATGGCCCAGGGCAAGGTGCCCTACAACTATGGCCTCAACGCGTTTCCAAGCGAGGAAGCCCCCGGCGTCAGCGTCTTTATCAAGGAGGGTGACGGCGAGATCTTCCACACCTATTCCGTGTACGCGCGAGGCGTCGAAGAGCTCCTCGGGGTCTACCGCTTCCTCGACTTCACGCCGAAGGGGCGCGACGAGGAGAGCCTGCCCTTCCCGATGGCATGGGTCCGCCATCATGATCGGTACGAGCCTGAGGCCCCGGTGAAAGCGGCCTCCGCGTGCTGCGCGGGGGAGGAGCGCTCGTGAGCAAGCCGCGGTGCTGCGAAGCGGAAGCCTCGCCGCCGCGGCGAGGTCTCAAGATCGCCGGAACCGTCATTCCGGCCGCGGTGTTGGTGCTGCTGCCGAAATGCCCCGCTTGTATCGTGGCTTATCTCGCGCTTGGCACCGGCATCGGGGTGACGATCTCAACCGCGGCGCACCTGCGGACGCTGCTCCTGGTCGTGTGCGTGGCGTGCCTGGCCTATGTCGGGGCAAGACAGGTCTTGCGCTGGATCGCGATCCGATCGGCAACTTGAATCTGGCCTGCAGGGGCAGCCGCGTGGAGGGTCGCCCCTGCAGATCCTTCGGAAGGCCGTCAACGCTTCTTCTGTGAGCGGCCGCCTTTGACTGGTTTTGCCGCGAGCGGCGACAGCCCGAACTTCGCGAGCATCAGGTCCGCCGTCTGGAGGGCCCCCTCGACCCACCCCTGGGCGTCGGAATAGGCCTCGCCGCAGATATGGAGGTCCTTGTCCGCGTACGGCTGCACGATCCGCTCTTTCACTTCCCAGCTCTTGACGCCGATGTTCCAGTTGTTCCAGCCGCCGCCGAAGGGATCGTCGCCCCAGTCCTTGAACGCCGCGTCGACGACCGCGGGGACGAAGCCGAGGCCGTGAATCTGCTGGAGCTGCCGCTCGACCTCGCCCACCATGCGGAGGGGCGCGTGATACTTGAGCCATTCGGGGTCGATGTTCTCGCGGTCGGCCTCGCCCTCGAACATCTCGAGCTCGCCGGCGTGCGAGACTCCCTTGCGCCACCCCTGGCCGCGTTTCGGCCGGAGGCCGTCCCAGAAACTGATGTTCGATCCGTCGTCATAACTGGCCATCAGCATCGCCCGGCCGGAGAGCGCGGGCTTGCCGTCGTTCTGCGGCCAGTAATACGTCTGGCGGACGGGCAGATCGGTTACCGTGCGCCCTTCCTGCACGCCGGCCGCCAGCCACCAGGGGCTCGTATAGGTGGTGAACAGCTTGAAGAGCGGCCGCGGCGTGACGCTCTTGATCAGCTCGGTCACCGCCGGATCGCTGAGCAGCGGGCTGTTGATCAGCTCGAGCGCGCGGCGCGGCATGGCGAGGATCAGCGCCCGCGCACGCTGGATGGAACCGTCGGCGAAGCGCAGCTCGAAGGCGCCGGTCTTCTTGTCCTGAACGAACGTCTCGAGCTTGGCGTTGAAGGCGATCGAGCCCCCCTTGGTGGACTCGACGAGGCTCGCGAGGGTGAGCGGCACCTGCTGGAAGCCGTTCTTGAATCCTTCGTACTCGGGATCGACGCCGAAATCCGAGAGGAACCACGGAATGGCGTCCGCGGCGTTCCAGTTGCTGAGCGTCGATTCATAACCGCCGGCGTCGACGCCGAGCTGGAACGCCTCGCCGCTCATCACGCGCATCAGCACGTTCCAGAACCCCTGCCGGTAGAGCGGCACCCCGGCGAAGGATGCCTCCTGAGCCATCCGCTGGCGCTGCTCCTCGGTGAGATCCGGATTGGTGATGCCGGGAATGATCTGTTCGATGGCGCCGACGATGATCGTTCCCGAGGTCTTTCCGAACTCCTGGAAGGTGAGGCGATAGGGCACGCGTTCGGGACGTTGGGTGAAATCCGAGAGCCGCAGGTAGGTTCCGCGGAGGTAGGCGAGGTTCTGCGGCTCGTCGACCGGGAAGGGGTAGGTGACGATCTGCTGGGAGCCGCGCAACTGCCCATTGAGCGCGTTGATCAGGTTGGTGACGCGCGGCTGCACCGCCGGCAGGATCCGCATGCCGCCGAGCTCCGCGACCATGTTCGGGATTTTCGGCGCGGGCACCGAGAGCAGGCGGCCGCCGATGTGGTCGCTCGCCTCGAACACCGTCACGCTCTTCTTCTTCCCTTCGGTGAGAAGCCGCCAGGCCGCGTAGACGCCGGACACGCCGCCGCCGACGATGGCTACATCGAGAGTGTCATCCGCCATCTCTAGTCCCTCCGATCCTCAAGTGTCAGAAGAATGCTTGGCGAGCTTACGCCGCCCTGGCGCATTTGAAAAGAGAAGACCGAGCCGGTGTACCATACCGGCCACCATGTCCAATCCAGAGGCGATGCGGCGGGTTCGCGGCGAGCTCTATGAGCTGCGGGAGCCGGGGTCCGATCCCAGCCTGTGGAACGCGGACCTGGCTCCCACCCGCGTCGAGCAGCGGACGTGGACGACCTACAACATGGCCTCGCTGTGGGTGGGGCTGTCGGTCTGCATTCCCACCTACATGCTGGCCGCCGGGCTGGTGCAGGGGGGGATGAGCTGGTGGCAGGCGATGCTCACCATCCTCCTCGGCAACCTGATCGTGCTCGTCCCCATGGTCCTGATCGCCCATCCGGGGACCCGGTTCGGGATCCCCTTCCCGGTGCTCGCCCGCGCCTCGTTCGGCACCCGCGGCGCCAACGTGCCGGCGATCCTGCGCGGGCTGGTCGCCTGCGGCTGGTTCGGCATCCAGACCTGGATCGGCGGCCAGGCGATCCACACCCTGCTGCGCACCGCGTTCCCCGCCTGGGAGCGGGTGCCGGGCGCCACCTGGATCGCCTTCTTCGCCTTCTGGCTGATGAACATCTACATCGTCGTGCGGGGGAGCAACGCCATCAAGCGGCTGGAGGCCTGGGCGGCGCCGTTCCTGATCGTGGCCGGCCTTGCCCTCCTCGCCTGGGCCGCCCTGCGGGCCGGGGGTCTCGGGCCGATCCTGGCGCAGCCGAGCAAGTTCCGGACGACGGGCGAGTTTCTCGCCTTCTTCGTCCCATCGCTCACCGCCATGGTCGGCTTCTGGGCGACGCTCGCCCTCAACATCCCCGACCTGTCGCGCTACGCCCGTGACCAGAAGGCCCAGATCCGGGGGCAGCTCTATGGCCTGCCGACCACGATGACCCTCTTCTCGTTCATCGGCGTGGCGGTGACCTCGGCCTCGGTCCTCATCTTCGGCGAGGCGATCTGGGACCCGGTGGTCCTCCTCTCGCGGCTGGGCAATCCGCTGGTCATCCTGATCTCGCTGTTCGCGCTGCTGATCGCGACGCTCACCACCAACGTGGCCGCCAACGTGGTGGGGCCGGCCAACGACTTCGCCAATCTCTGGCCGTCGCGGATCAACTTCGCCACCGGCGGCGTGCTCACGGGCATCCTGGGGGTCGTGATCATGCCCTGGCGGCTGCTCTCCGACTACGGCACCTACATCTTCGGCTGGCTGGTGGGCTATTCGAGCTTCCTGGGGCCGATTGCCGGGATCTTCATCGCCGACTACTGGCTGATCCGCCGGGCGCGGCTCTCGCTGCCCGATCTCTACGCGTCGGACGGCATCTATGGGCGCTGGAACGGGAAGGCGATCGTCTCCCTGATCGCCGGCGTCGGCGCGGCGCTGATCGGGCTGGTCGTGCCCGGCCTGCGGGCGCTCTATGACTACGCCTGGTTCGTGGGCTTCGGCGCCGCGTTCTTCCTGTATTGGGCGCTGATGCGGGGGACGCCGGTGGTGGACCTGGATGGTGTGCCCGAGGCGGAGGAGCTTCACTCGCCCGGGGCGCGGCAGGGCTCGCTCCGCTCGTAGAGGGCGAGACAACGCTCGAGCCGCGGCCGGTCGGGCGAGCCCGGCGGAGCGCCGGCGAGAGCGCGGCGCTGGTGGTCCGCGGCCTCGCCGAAGCGGCCCGTCTCCCCCAGGGCCAGGGCCATCGCCTCCTCGCGCTCGGCGGTGGGCCCGGCGGCGAGGAGGCTCTGAGCGATCGCCAGGGCTTTCCGGCCGTCGCGAACCTCCGGTCGAGACGAAGAGGCGAGCACCCGCACCAGCAGCTGGGCGATGGGCTCGCTGGCCGGCAGACGGGCGAGCCCTTCTTCAAGACGCGCCCGGGCGTCCGCGTCCCGCCCCGCCTGGAGCAGGGCGCTCGCCTGGGCCATCCGCGGCGCCGCCTCGCCGGGAGCAGCGGCGACGACCGCTTCGAGCTCGGCGGCGGCCTCGCCATGGCGGCCGAGAGCGGAGAGGGCCTGGGCGTGATGGAAGCGGGCGACGGCGTCCTGGGGCGCGAGCTTCAGCAGGCGGCCGTAGACGTCGAGGGCGCGGGCGGGCTCCCCGGTCTCGTCCAGGGCCTGGCCAAGGTTGAAAAGGGCGTCTCGGGATTCCGGATCGAGGCGGACGGCGGTCTCCAGGTGATCGATCCCTTCCCTCTGCGCGCCGCGTGCCGCCAGCAGAGTCCCCAGGTTGTAGTGGGCGCGGGCGAGGCCCGGTTCCAGCTCGACGGCCTTGCGGTAGCTCCGCTCGGCGCCGGCCGCGTCCTCCAGGCCTTCGAGGGCGACCCCCTGATTCAACCAGGCGGTGGCGTTCCCGGGCTCGCTCTCCAGGGCCTTGCGGAAGGCCTGGGCGGCATCGGCGAAGCGCTTCTCGCGCAGCGCGGCGGCTCCATCCTGAAGGTACTGCCGGCTGCCGGCGTTCAGCGCGGCCACCTGATCGAGGAGCGGATCGGAGAACGTCACCCGCCCCTCGCCATAGGCCGCGAGGGCCGCCCGCGCCTCGTCGAGACGCCCCAGCTTGCGGTAGGCGGCGGCGAGAGGGGAACGCACTTCCGAGGCCCCGGGCTGGCTCTTCAAGACGGCCTCGAAATGGCCGGCGGCGGCGCGGGCGTCCCCCGCGTCGAACGCCAGCCGGCCGAGGCCAAAGTGGGCCGCCGCCGCGGCACCGGGAGCGGGGAGGGCGGCCTCGAAGGCCCGGCGCGCCTCGGCCGGACGGCCGAGCTGAAGCCGGACCTCGCCCAGGCGGATCAGGGTCGCGGGATCCCCCGGCCGGAGCTCCAGGGCGCGGGCGAGGCGCGCTTCGGCCTCTGGGAAGTCGCCGGTGGCCTGGAGGAGGGCGCCCAGAGAGTAGATCCAGCGGACATCGGCCGGGGCGAGCCGCGCCGCGTTCTCCAGGCAGGCGCGAGCGGTCTCGTTGAGCTTGTAGAGAGCGTGGAGCTGGCCGCACTGGCCGTAGGCCTCGGCCAGCTCCGGCGAGCCAGCGGAGAGGCGCGCGACCGCCTCCGCCAGGCTCCGGCGGTCGGCCTCGATCTGCTCGCGGATGGCCGGCTCCATCCCCGCCGTGTCGACCGCCGGGATCGTGACGGGCCCGGCGCCCAGGGACAGCAACCCCGTCAGGATCAGGAAGCCACGTCTCAGCTTCACGGTTTCCCCGTTCCCGTTCCTTCTTTCAAGGTCGTATAGGCACTTACTGCGACCGACTTCCATTCTTCGACCCGGCCGCTCGGCCAGCGGACCACCACCTTCTCGATTTTGGGCGTGTCACCCAGGCCGAAGAGGACCCGCGGGTCGCTGGCCGAGGCGTAGCTGCCGTCGGTGTGAGCCCGGCGGCGCAGCGCGGGCTTGCCTGGGCGGTGGAGCTCGACGGTGGCACCCAGGGCGTCGCGGCCGGGGGTGCCGGTCACCAGCCGCAGCCCGAGCCATGGCCGCCGGCTGCCGATCTGGTTGATCAGCACCCGCGCCGGGCCGTTGTTGTTGCTGATCACGGCGTCGGTATCGCCGTCGTTGTCGAGGTCGCCGAAGGCGGCGCCGCGGCTGACCTCGAGGGCCGCGAAGACGGGGCCGGACTTCTTGCCGACCTCTTCGAAGCGGCCGTTGCCCAGATTGTGGAAGAGCTGCTTCACCTGCCGGAGAGGCAGGGGGTCCCCCGTCCGCGCCTGCTCCTCGATCTTCCGGACCGCGCCGTTGACCACCAGGAGGTCGAGCCAGGAGTCGTTGTCGTAGTCGAGCCAGCCGGCGCCGAAGCCGGTGAGCTTCCAGGAGGGGGTCTGCAGGCCGCTCGGCAGCGAGGCGTCCTCGAAGATGCCGGCGCCGTCGTTCCGGTAAAGGGTGTTGCCCTCTCCCGTGAGGTTGCCGATCACCAGGTCCTCGTCGCCGTCGCCGTCGTAGTCACCGGCGTCCACTCCCATGCTGGCCTGCGGCCGTCCGGCGCCGCTCACGGCCGCCCCGGCCAGCAGCGATTCGTCGCGGAACGTGCCGTTCTGCTGGTTGATCCAGAGCTGGTTGGGGGTCTCGTCGTTGGCGACGTAGATGTCGGGGAAGCCGTCGCCGTTGAAGTCCGCGGCGGTCACGCCCAGGGCCGGGCCATAAGCGGCGGTGATCCCGGCCTTCGCGGTGACGTCCTCGAAGGTGCCGTCCCGCTTGTTGTGCAGCAGCCGGTCGGGCACGGCGTCGGCCGGCACCGGACCGCAGTAGTCCGGCGCGCCGGACGCGGTGCGGCAGGGCTTGTAGGTGTCGAACGAGAACTTGAGGTAGTTGCCCACGAAGAGGTCCAGCCAGCCGTCGCGGTCGTAATCGACGAAGGCCGCGGGCACGCTCCAGCGCGGGTCGTCGGCCCCGGCCCTGGCGGTGACGTCGGTGAAGGTGACGTGGCCGGAGGCGTTGGGCCCATTGTTGTGCCAGAGCTGGTTGGAGCCCAGGGCGGTGACGTAGAGGTCGGGCCGGCCGTCGTTGTCGAAGTCGCCGGTGGCCACCCCCATGCCGTAGCCGCCGGGGCGGAGGCCGCTCTCCGCGGTCACGTCGGTGAAATGCAGCCCGGACTTCGCCGAGAGGTCGTTCCGGTAGAGGCGGGGCCCTGCGGTTCCCGCGGGTGCCGCCGCTTTCGGGCCGAGAGGACCCCCCTGAACGAAGAAGAGGTCCAGGTCGCCGTCGCCGTCATAGTCGAGAACGGCGACGCCAGCCCCCATGACCTCCGGGATGTAGAGGCCGCCGGACATGCCGTTGACGTGGACGAAGTCCACCCCCAGCTCCTTTGCGCGGTCGACGAAGACTTCTTCCGGGGCGGCTCCCAGGGAGGTTGCAAGAGCGAGCAGGACGAGTGGAGACAACAGCTTACGCATTGCTTAATACCCCGGAAGCATCCGGGGGCGCAGTATGGCACTCCTGGGAACCAGCGTACAGATCCCGGGAGGTAGTGGCTCAATCTGGCTCCCGGCGCCTCCGACACCCGGGCGTCAACGCCCGGGCTACGCTTCAAACGAAAAGCCTCCTGAAGGAGGCTCAAATTCCTCCGGCCGCTTTTCGAGCCGGCTTCAGCCGGCTTTTCGTTTCCGTCGTAGCCCGGGTTTTCAGGCCCGGGCGTCGGAGGCGCCCCGGGGATCAGCCGCAGGACCGGGCGAGGAGAAAAACGAGGACCGCCAGGAGAGCGAGCCCGACGCCGATCACCCACGGTCTTTTTTCGGCCGGCACCAGATCGCGGGCGACGTCCCCGGCGACGCGGGCGGCGACCTCGGCCTGCGTGGGCCGTGCCGGCGGTGGAGCGGGCGGAGCAGGCACGATGGACGGGGCGGGCGCGGCGGCGGCCGTCTCCTCGCTCACCGTCTCCTCGTTCACCGGATCCGTCATCAGCGCGAGCTCGCGCGCCAATCCCTCGAGCCCTTGCCGGGTGATCGACTTCGCGGAGCTCTCCACCAGACGCTGGCCCAGTCCGGCGATGCGGCCGCCGATCTGGGTGTCGAGGTCGTAGCGCAGGGTGGTTCCGGCCGGGGCGTCGGCGAGACGCAGCTCCCCCTGGCCGTTCATGAAACCGGAGGGGCCGCTGCCGTCCAGCTTCATGTGGTACCCCTCCAGCGGCAGGATGTCGGCGAGCTGGAGCGTCCCCTGGAACTGCCCCTTCACCGGCCCCACCTGGACGTTGAGGACGCCGCGGTACTCGTTGTCGCCGGTCCGCTCCAGCCGCTCGCAGCCGGGGAGCGTGCGCGCCAGCACCTCCGGGTCCAGCAGGGCCCGCCAGACCCGCTCGCGCGGCGCGTCGAAGGTGTGCTCGCCCTGGATTTTCATGAGCGGGCTCCCTCGGCGAGCTCCCACAGCCGGCTCGGCTTCAGCGGGATCTCCAGGATCTCCAGGCCGGGGATCGCCAGCGCGTTCTCCACCGTCTGGGCGAACAGGGCGCCGACCGGGATCGCCCCGGCCTCGCCGGCCCCCTTGGTGCCCAGGGGGTTGAGCGGCGACGACGTCTCCTCGTGGCCGACCTCCACCCGCGGCACGTCGAGAGCGGTGGGGAGGAGGAAGTCCATGAAGCTGGCGTTGAGGAGCTGGCCGGTGTCGTCGAAGACGAGCTGCTCGTAGAAGGCGTTGCCGATCCCCTGCGCCACGCCGCCGTGCACCTGGCCGTCGACCAGGAGCGGATTGATCACCACGCCGCAGTCGTGGACCACTACGTACTTCAGGATCTCGATCTGCATGGTTTCGGCGTCGACCTCCAGGATACAGGCGTGGCAGCCGCTCGCCGTGGCTCCCCGGTAGGGGCCGAAGTAGCGGGTGGCCTCGAGCCCCGGCTCGGTGCCCGGCTTGACCGCGCCGCGCATCGGGTTGGCGATCTTCGCCAGCTCGCCCAGGGGGATCGAATGCTCCGGATCGTCCATGACCCGCGCCGTGCCGCCGGCGAGCTCGATCCGCTCCGCGGCGACCCCGAGGCGCTCGGCGGCGAGCAGGATCGCCTTCTCGCGCACGCTCTTCGCCGCCTCGTGGGTGGCGTTGCCGGCCACCACCGCGCCGCGGCTGGCGAAGGTGCCGGTCCCCCAGTGGAACTGGTCGCTGTCGCCGGTGACCACATGGACGTCGTGGACCTCAACCCCGAGCTGCTGCGGCGGCGACCTGGGCGAGCACGGTGAAGTGCCCCTGCCCCTGGGTGCCGATGCCGGTGACGACGGTCACCTTGCCGTTGGTCTGCACCTGCACCCGCGCCCCCTCGAACGGCCCGATGCCGGTCCCCTCGACGTAGGAGACGACGCCGATCCCGACGTGCCGCCCCGCGGCGCGCAGCCGCGGCTGCTCTTCCTTCAGGAAGCTCTCCCAGCCGATCATCCGCAGCGTCTTGTCGAGCACCGGCTCGTAGTCGCCGCTGTCGTAGTAGAGCGGGGCGAAATCCTGATAGATGATCTCGTGGTCGTGCGGGAACTCGTCGGGCTTCAGGAAGTTGCGCCGGCGGATCTCGATGCCGTCGATCCCCAGCTCGCGGGCGGCGAGATCCATCAGCCGCTCGATCACGAACACGCCGTGCTGGCGGCCGGCGCCGCGGTAGGGGGTGACGATCGTCTTGTTGGTGAACACCGCCCGGAACTCGCTCTGGTAGGCGGGCACCCGGTAGGGGCCGACGACGGTGCACTGGCTGTTGAGCGGCACGGTGAGGCCATAGGGGTCGTAGGCGCCGGTGTCGTGCAGGAAGGAGTCCTTGACGCCGAGGATGATGCCGTCGCGCGTCAGGGCGATCTCCGCGTCGTGGATCTGCCCGCGCTCCTGGGTGGTGGCGACGAAGTTCTCGGCGCGGTCCTCGATCCACTTGACCGGCAGATCGAGCCGCAGGGCGATCCAGGGGATCAGCACCTCCTCCGGATAGAACATCATGATCTTGGGGCCGAAGCCGCCGCCGATGAAAGGCGTCACCAGCCGCACCTGGTGCTCGGAGAGTCCGAGCATCGCGGCCAGACCGTTGCGCACCGGGATCGGCGCCTGGGTGGTATCCCAGATCGTCAGCTTCTGCGCCCGCGCGTCCCACTGCGCCACCACGCCGCGGTTCTCGATCGCCGCCGCGGCGCCGCGGTCGTAGTGGAAGCGCCGGCGGATCACCACGTCGGCCTTCGCCTTCGCGGCCTCGTAGTCCCCTTTCTTCTGGGGCACGTACGCGGCGAGATTCGAGCCCACATCCTCATGCACCAGGGGGGCTCCGGGCGCCAGGGCCTTCTCCAGATCCACCGCCGCCGGCAGCGGCTCGTAGTCGACCGCGATGTCCGCCAGGGCATCCTCGGCGACGTAGCGGGAGACGGCCACGACGATGGCGATCGGCTCGCCGAGATGGCGCACCTTGTCCTTCACCAGCGGCACCTGGGTGCGCTGGTTGAACACCATCCCCTCGACCGGCGGCGGCGGCACCAGCAGCGGCCCGTGCTGCCAGTAGTCGCCGAGGTCCGCCGCCGTATAGACGGCGACCACCCCTTCGCGCTGCCGCGCCCTGGAGACGTCGACGCCGCGCAGGCGGGCATGGGCGTGCGGGCTGCGCAGAAAGGCCACGTGCACCATCCCCGGCATTTCGAGGTCGTCGATGAACAGCGCCCGCCCGGTGAGCAGGCGGGGGTCCTCGTTGCGTTTGGCGCGGGCGCCCATGGGTTGTGTCGTCATGGTCATCCTTCGGGTCCTCGTGAAGATCTGCCAACCATATCCCGTCTATCAGCTAGAATCGGGCCTCTGACAGGAGATCGAGATGGCCAAGACCGTTGCCGACATGACGACCGAAGAGCTGAAGGAGATGCTCGGCGAGCTGATCGAAGCCAAGCTCACCGAAGTCCTGGGTGATCCAGACCAAGGGCTCGAGCTACGGGAGACCGTGCGCCAGCGCCTCGAGCTCCAACAGTCCGCCGTCGCGCGAGGCGAGCGTGGCGAATCCTTCGACGACGTGGCACGCCGGCTTGGCCTCGCCTGATCGATGTACAGCCTGCGCATCCTGGATGCGGCGACGCGCGAGCTTGCCGCTCTCGATCGGCAGGTCGCGAGCCGCATCGCCAAGCGAGTCCAATGGCTTGCCGAGAACATCGATGCGATCAAACCTCTACCCTTGAGCGGTGAGCTCTCCAGCCTCTACAAGCTCCGGGTCGGCGATTACCGAGTCCTCTACGAGATTTTGAGCGCGGAACGGCTCCTCGTCATTCACGCCATCGGTCATCGTCGCGAAATTTACCGGCCACGCTGAGCCGGCGGTTCCCGAGGCGCCGCGGGCTCATCTTTCCTCCACGAACGCCACAATCCGCGCGAAGGCCGCCTCGCCCCCCTTGAAGCGGAAGGGGAAGCAGCCCAGCCAGACCCGCTGGTCGAGCACCTCGTCGATCTGGCCGCCGACGTTCTCGGCGTGGAAGACGCCGCGCGGGAAGAGCTTGACGTGCATGCACTGGTAGTCCGCGGGCCAGGGGAAGGCCTCGTCGATCGACATGCCGATCACCTTCTCGACCTCCGGAATCAGATCCGGGCGCGCCTTGCGCACGTTGGTGTTGAAGGGGTGGTCGGCGGCGATGCAGTCCACCGCCAGCCAGCGGATGCCGCGGTCGAGCACCCAGTCGACAGAAGCGGGTCTGCGGCCCCGGGTGCTTGAGGAAGCAGCGCGGCAGGTCGGCCTTCTCCTGGTTGTGGACCTTGTACCAATCCTCGTTGTAGAAGTGGTGATAGCCGGTATGGATCACCAGGATGTCGCCGCGCTGGATCGTGATGCCGGTCTTGCGCTCCCACTCCTCGAAATGCTCGGGACCGTAGATCTGATAGTCGCCGATGCCGAACTGCGAGAGGTCGACGATGCACGCCGGCCCCACCAGCGTCTCGATCGGGATGCCCGAGATGTCCGGCCCCGGATCGTAGAAGTGGATCGGCGAGTCGAGGTGGGTGGCGATGTGGTTGGTCGTCGAGATGAACTGCGCGTTCACCCCCTCGAAGGCGAGCCGCTTGACCCACTTGACGGTCGGCCCCTCGTAGAACGCGAACGACGGGGAATCGACGCTGAAGTTCTGCGACAGGTCGAGGACCCTCACCTTGCTCATGTCATAGGGGACGTACACGGCTCCTCCTTTCAAATCATCCATAATGCTCCGCGAAGGCGACCAGCGCCTCCTCGAAGATCTGCCATCGGCGGCCGGACGAGGCCGGCGCCCACCTGGCCGACGCCGGCCTGCCGGTGGGCGATGCCGGTGTTGACGCGCGGCGTGATCCCGAGCTCGACCACCCGGCGCAGATCGATCCCCACCGGGGTGCCGCGGAAGCCGAGGGCGGGGATCGTGAACTGGGAGTGCTCGGCGGCGGTGATCTCGTACATCTCAAGCGTGGCGTTGAGGGCGTCTTTCGGCGTGCCGCCGATGAAGGTGACGATCGCCGGGGCGGCCGCCATGGCGAAGGCGCCGATGCCGGCGGTCTCGGTGATGGTGCTGTCGCCGATGTCGGGGTTGGCGTCGGCGCTGGAGAAGCCGGGGAAGTAGAGGCCGTCCGGCACCTGCGCCGGGGCGGTGAACCAGCGGTCGCCGAGGCCGCTCACCCGGATGCCGAAGTCGGTGCCGTTGCGCGCCATGGCCGAGACGATCGTGCTCCCCTCGACGCCGTGGGCCGCGTCCGCCATCGCCTTGCAGCCGGCCATCACCGGGTTGAGCACCGAGAGCGGGTTGTCGCCCAGGAATTTGAGGATCTCCGGCGCCGCATCGGCATCCGCGCGATCGCCGGCGCCAGCAGCTTCAGGAAGAGGAGCGAGCCGGCCTTGTTGCGGTTGTGCCCCTCGTCGCCCATGTGCAGCGCCTCGGCGATCAGCGTCCGCAGGTCGATGCCGCCCAGCAGGTCGAGCGCGCCGCCGAGCGCGGGAGCCAGGACGCCGTTCATCCAGCGCAGCTTGGCGAGGACCTCGTCGCTGAAGGCGCCGTAGCGCAGCACCTTGCCGTACCCCTCGTTGAGGTTGGAGAAGGTGCGGTGGCCGTGTTGGAAGACTGGCGTCCTCGACCACGTAGACCTTCATCGAGGAGGAGATGACGCCCGCCATCGGGCCGACGGCGGCGTGATGGTGGCAGGGCTCCAGCCGGACCTCGCCGCGCTCGACGAGGGCGGCGGCCCCGGCCTCGTCGCCGGCCAGCCCCTCGAACAGGAGGGCGCCGATCACCGCGCCGCGCAGCGGCCCCGAGGCCCGCGCCCACTCGATCGGCGGGCCGGCGTGGAGCAGCAGGCCGTCCGTCATGCCGGGGATGACCTCCCGCGCCGGGGCGACCTCCTGTGAGGACCGGCCGGGCGGCCATCATGCGTTCGACGGCGGTGCGGTTGGCTTGATCGATGTCGATCATGAGCGGCTCTTCATCCTCGCCAGAATCCCCGCGAGCTTGTCGTCGCCTCCCGCCGGGGGTTTCCATTCGACCTGGACGGCGGCGGCGCCCTGCGCGATCAGGCTATCGTAGAAGGACTCCAGTCCGACGTTGACGGCGGCGACCGGCCCCCGGATCGCCTCCAGTGGATACGGGTGCGCCTGGGGCCTCCGCGCTCGCCGCCAGCCGCTGTACCGCGAAATCCACCAGCTCGCCGACGGTGCGGAAGACCCGCGCCCCGGCCCGCTCCAGGGTCTCGATCTGCTGCTCGAGATCCTGCGGGTCCTCGCCGGTGCCGATCACCAGGGCGGCGACGGCGAGATCCGGCCGCCTGGCCCGGGCCTCCGCGATCGCGGGGCCAAGCTCGCCGGCGGGATCGGCGTGGGCGCCCTCGCCCAGCACGACGTCGAGCAGGATCAGGGCGACCTCCGGGTCGGCCGCCTCCTGACGCAGCCGGCGGAGGCGGAGATCCTGATCGATCATCGGGTGCAGGCGGCCGACGGTGAATTCGTCCGCGCCGAGGTCGATGATCTTGAACCGGTTTGGGGGAAGCACGGCCGAGAGCCCCAGGTGCGCCTCATAGGCCAGCGTGCCCCCGGAGAACAGGCCGCGCAGAGAGCCAGCCGTGCGGGTTCTCTTGTCCCTGAGGTCCCTGCAGTCCCTGCCGTCCCTTTTCCACCGCCAACTCCGCCGCCTCGCTCAAGCTCGCCGCGAAATGGAGATTGCCGAGCCGGCGCGCCGGGAGCGGCGCCCCCAGGAAGTAAACCATCACCGGCTTGCCAGCCGACTGAGCTATCCCGAGCAGGCGGGCCGCCACCTCCGGCGCCGGTGGCTTGGAGACCAGCACGATCGTTTGCGTCTCGGGGTCGCGGCGCAGCAGATCGAGCGCCTGGATCGCGGTGATGCCGCCGATCTCTTCCGACAAGTCGCGGCCGCCGGTGCCGATCGCCTGCGAGATCCCGGCGCCCAGGGCGTGGATCTGGCTCGCGATCGCCTGCAGCCCGGTGCCAGAGGCCCCGATCAGGCCGATCTCCCCCCGGCGCACCCGATTGGCGAAGCCCAGCCCGATGCCGCCGACGATCGCCGTCCCGCAATCCGGCCCGAGGACGAGCAGCCCGCGCTCCCGCGCCTGCCGCTTGAGCGCCGCCTCCCGCTCGACCGGCACGTTGTCGCTGTAGAGGAAGACGTTGCGCCCCTGGTCGAGCGCCTCTTCCGCCACTCCGGCGGCGTGGCGGCCCGGCACCGAGATCAGCACCCAGCGCGCCGCCGGCAGGAGCTTGAACGCGGAGGCGAGGCTGCGCGGCCGGAACTCCTGCTCGCTGTCGCTTCGCCTGACCTGGAGGAGCGCGTCGACCCGCGCCAGGGCCTCGCCCGCCGCCGCCTCGCTTTCGGCCTTGACGGCGATCAGCAGGTCGTGAGGACCGGCGGCCATCTCTTCTTCTGGAAGCAGCCCGCTCGCCGCCAGCAGCTCGCGGTTGGCCGGCGTCGCCATCACCACTCCGGCGTCGAGCACGCCCGGCAGCGCGGCGAGAGCCCTCTGGAGCTGCATCAGCACCACCGAGTCGTGGTAGGACCCGGGACGGACGGCGCAGCGGACCACGGCCCCGTCGCTCATTCGCGCAGCAGGCGCTCCATCTCGGCCGCCCAGTAGAGCAGGTCTTCGTCGTCCCCCATGACCGCGGCTACCTGGAGCCCCATCGGCAGGCCCTCCGGGTTCCGCCCGGCCGGCACGCTGACCGCCGGCATGAAGGCCTGAGTCCAGGGGAGGTTCATCACCGGATCGCCGGTGGCGTCGAGCCCCCGCGGCGCGGCGCCCACCGCCGACGGCGAGATCCAGAGATCGATCCTGTATTGATCCATGAATCCGGTGATCTCGTCCCCCAGCCGCTCGCAGCCGGCGAGATCCCGGGCCAGCTCCGCGTCCGTGATCTCCCGCCCCTTGCGGATCAGCTCGGCCGTCCGCGGATCGTAGCGGTCCTCGAAGCGCGCGAACCAGCGGGCGTGGACCCGCGCCGCCTCGGCCGCGACGACCCGGTAGTGGCGCGCCACGACCTCGTCGAAGTCCGCCATGGCGTGGACCGGCAGGATCTCGTATCCGGCGTCTCCCAGGCGGTCGCAGACGGAACGGAAGTGGATCATCCCCTCCTTGGAGACGCGGGAGAGGTAGGGGCCCACCGGCACGGCCAGCCGGGGCCGGCGCTCGGGGGGATAGGGGCGCCAGCGGTCGCAGAGCAGGCTGCCCACCAGGCTTGCCATCTCGAGGTCGCGCGTGAAGAAACCCACCTCGTCGAGGGAGGGGGAGAGCGGGACCATGCCGCTGGTGCGGATCTGCGTCCTGGACGGCTTGAACCCGACCACGCCGCAGAAGGCCGCGGGGCGGAGGACCGAGCCGATCGTCTGGGTGCCGAGGGCCAGCGGGCAGAGGCCGGCGGCGACGGCGGCGGCCGAGCCGCTGCTCGATCCCCCCGGCGTGTGCTCCGGGTGCCAGGGATTGCGCGTCGGCCCCGGAGCGAAGTAGGCGAACTCGGTGGCCACGGTCTTGCCGAGGATCAGCGCGCCGGCCTCTTTCAGCGCCGTCACGCTCGGGGCTTCCGGGCCGCGGAGGACCGCCGGCGGCAGGCGGCTGCCCGCCCGGGTCTTGAAGCCGTCGACGTGGAAGACGTCCTTGACGCCGACCGGGACGCCGAACAGGGGGGGCCGGTTTCGCGGATCGGGCCAGCGGGCCTGGAGATCCTTCTCCTCGCGGCGCAGGCGCTCGAACCTCCCCTTCTCGGGGAGGAAGGCGCGGAGCTCGGGCTCGCGCTCGGCGAACAGCGCCTCCAGGGCGTCGAGGCCGCTCATCCCGGCGACTGCCGCCGCCTCTCCGCGGCGAGCTTCACCGCGTCGACGATGTGCTGATAGCCGGTGCAGCGGCAGAGGTTGCCGGAGATCGCCTGGCGGATCTCCGCCTCGCTGGGATCCGGGTTCTCCTCCAGGAAGGGAACCAGGGTCATCAGGAAGCCCGGCGTGCAGAAGCCGCACTGCAGGCCGTGGCACTCCCAGAAGGCCTGCTGCAAAGGGTGGAGCTCGTTGGCCGACGGGGCCAGCGCCTCGACGGTGGCGAGCGCGTGGCCGTCCGCCTGCACGGCGAGCAGGATGCAGGAGCGGACCGGCTCGCCGTCGAACAGGACGGTGCAGGCGCCGCACACCCCGTGCTCGCAGCCGACGTGGGTGCCGGTCAGGGCCAGATCGTGGCGCAGGAAGTCCGAGAGCAGCAGGCGCGGCTCGACCTCGCGCTCGTAGGCGCTGGCCGTTGACGGTGAGGGAGATCTTGTAATTCATGGTTTGTCGCTCATGAAATGCTCGCTCCGCGCCCGCTCGCCGGCCTTTTCCAGGACCCTCCGGGTGAGCACGCGCGCCAGGTGACGCTTGAACTCGGGGGTGGCGTGGATGTCCCCCAGCGGGTCCATCTCGTCGCCCGCCGCCTTCTCCGCCGCGGCCGTGATCGCATCGTGGCGAGAGCTCCTCGCCGGCCAGCAGCCGCGCCGCCCCGCGGGCGACGACCGGCGCGTCGCCGACGCTCAGGTAGACCAGCCGCGCCTCGCGGCAGCGGCCGGCGTCGTCGAGGGTCACCCGCGCCGCGACGCCGACCTGGGCATAGTCGCCGTGGCGGCGGGCGACCTCCAGGAAGGCCCAGCCGGTGCGGGCGGGGGATGGCGGGATGGCGGCCTCGACCAGCATCTCGTCCGGCTCCAGGGCGGTGGCGAACAGGCCGGCGAAGAAGTCCTCGGCCGCCACCCAGCGATCGCCGCCGGCACGCTGCGCAGACGGAAGCGGGCGTCGAGGGCCACCGCCAGGGCCGGCAGCTCGGCGGCCGGATCGGCGTGCGCCAGGCTGCCGCCAAAGGTGCCCCGGTTGCGGATCTGCGGATGGGCGATGAAGGGCACGGCCTCGTGGAGCAGCGGCGCCATTCCAGCCACCAGGGGGTCGCGCTCCAGCCGCCGCTGCCGCACCATGGCGCCGATCCGCAAATGCCCCTCCTCGTCGCGGCGGATGAAGTCGAGCTCGCCCAGCTTGTTGATGTCGACCAGCAGCGCCGGCTCGGCGAGCCGGAAGTTCATCACCGGGATCAGGCTCTGGCCGCCGGCCAGGAGCTTGGCGTCGCCGCCATGCCGGGCGAGCGCGTCGAGGGCGGCCTCCAGCGAGGCCGGCGCCTGATACTCGAACGGGGCGGGCTTCATGAGTGATTCATCTCCTCGCGGACGATCCGCGGATTGTACCCCTGCGGGCGAGCAATCCGGGTGGTCCTGACGAAAGGAGTGTCCTGGGAATGGATCGTGCTTCCCTGGAAAGGCGGTAGAGTGAGCGGTAGTTGTAAGGCATGTAAAACATTGAGAGGAAACGCGCGATCCGGGAAACTTGGACCGGGAATTCGCGTTACGAAAGCCATGGACCCACTAGAGAACAACCACAAGCAGCGGCGTTACCTCATTATCGCGATCGTCGTGGTGGTGGGAGTTCTTATCGGCCTGTTCTTCCTGCGGCGCGGCAAGGACAAGGGCGGCGATCAATACCGCACCGAGGCGATCAGCCAGGGGAACATCTCGGCGACCGTCAACGCCACCGGGACCCTGTCGGCGGTCACCACGGTCCAGGTCGGCAGCCAGGTCTCCGGCATCATTGCCAAGCTCTATGTCGACTTCAACAGCCAGGTGAAGCAGGGGCAGCTCCTGGCCGAGCTCGATCCCACTCCCTTCCTCCAGCAGGTGGAGCAGCGCCAGGCCGACGTCACCAAGTCGCGGATCGACGTCGCCAACACCCAGCTCAACTACAAC
The DNA here is from genome assembly GCA_963792575.1 of uncultured Acidobacteriota bacterium. Lineage (GTDB taxonomy): Bacteria > Acidobacteriota > Thermoanaerobaculia > Multivoradales > UBA5704 > DATARR01. The sequence continues at coordinate 353,352 of CAWBWZ010000010.1, read as the reverse complement.
CGCCAGAAGCGGCTGGGCGCCGCCGGCCTGGTCGCCCAGGCCGAGGTGGACTCCGCCAAGGCGGCCTACGACGCGTCGCGCGCGCAGCTCGCGCAGACCCAGGCCACGATGAAGCAGGCGCAGACCAACCTGAACTACACCAAGATCTTCTCGCCGATCGACGGCCAGGTGGTGGCCCGGCAGTACGACGTCGGCCAGACCGTCGCCGCCTCGTTCTCGGCGCCCACCCTGTTCACCATCGCCAAGGACCTGACCAAGATGCAGGTGCAGGCCGACGTCGACCAGTCCGACATCGGGCAGATCAAGCCCGGCGAGCCCGTGCAGTTCACCGTCGACGCCTACCCGGAGCAGCAGTTCCGCGGGCAGATCTCGCAGGTGCGCCTGAACGCCACGGTGACCCAGAACGTCATCACCTACCCGGTGATCATCGAGGTGCCGAACCCCGAGGGCAAGCTGCGCCCCAGCATGACGGCCAACGTCACCATCCAGGTCGACACCGTGCGCGACGTGCTGCGGGTGCCTAACTCCGCCCTGCGCTTCCGGCCGGAAACGGCCCCCGGGCAGCAGGCGGGCGGCGGCAGCTCGCGGTCCGGCTCCGGGGCTGGCGGGTCCGCGGCGGGAGGATCGGGCCGGTCCTCCCGGCAGAGCGCCGGAGGAGGCTCCGGAAGCCAGGCGGGTGGCGCCGGTCGTGGCGGTCGCCGTCAGCCCGGACAGACCGTCTACGTCCTTGACCAGGCCGAGGGCAAGAAGAGCGCGCTGCGGCAGGTCCGCGTCATGACCGGCATCACCGACGGCCGCTACACCCAGGTGATCAAGGTGCTGTCCGGCGAGCTGAACCCCGGCGATCCGGTCGTCACCGGTGTCGCCACGGTCAAGGTCGAGACGAACGGCCAGCCGGGTGCTCTGCGAGCTCCGGGGGGCGCCAGTGGCGGCGGCCGCGGCTTCCGGGCCCTTCTGAGGATGGCCATGGAAACGCCAATGGACGCTCCGGTCATCGAGATCCGCGACCTGACGAAGGTCTACCACATGGGCGAGGTCGAGGTGCGCGCCCTGAAGGGGATCAACCTGTCGGTCGAGCGCGGCGAGTTCGTGGCCATCATGGGCCCGTCGGGCTCCGGCAAGTCGACGCTGATGAACATCCTCGGCTGCCTCGACCGGCCGACCGCGGGCACCTACCGGCTCGACGGCATCGACGTCTCGCGGCTCGACCGCGACGAGCCGGGCCGAGATCCGCAACGCCAAGATCGGCTTCGTCTTCCAGAGCTTCAACCTGCTGGCGCGCACCCGCGCCATCGAGAACGTCGAGCTGCCGCTGCTCTACGGCGACCTGGGCCTCTCCGCGCCGGAGCGCGCCAGGCGCGCGCCGCGAGGCGCTGGCCCGGGTCGGGCTCGGCGGGCCGCGAGGACCACCACCCGTCGCAGCTCTCCGGCGGCCAGCAGCAGCGCGTGGCGATCGCCCGCGCCCTGGTCACCGACCCGGCGATCCTCCTCGCCGACGAGCCCACCGGCAACCTCGACTCGCGCACCTCGGAGGAGATCATCGGCATCTTCCAGGAGCTCAACGACGCCGGCATGACGGTCGTCCTGATCACGCACGAGCCGGACATCGCGGCGCACGCCACGCGCGTCGTCTACGTGCGCGACGGCCTGATCTGGCGGCGACGAGCAGATCGTCCAGACGCGGGCGCGCCCTGGGAAGCGCCGCCGACGAGGCGGAGCCGGCGGTCGCCTTCCCCTTCACCATCGCACCCCCGGTGGAAGAAAAACTGGAAGAGGTGGCCCGATGAAAGTCTCCGCTGATGCGTCTGCTGAACATCACCAAGGTCGGCCTGATGGCGATCCTGCGCAACAAGATGCGCTCGCTGCTCACCATGCTGGGGATCATCATCGGCGTCGGCCTGCGTGATCACCATGGTGGCGGTCGGCACCGGCGCCTCGAGCTCGATCCAGGCGACGATCAACTCGCTCGGCACCAACTTCATCATGCTCTTCCCCGGCGCCTCGACGCAGGGGGGCGCGCGCACCTTCAGCGGCGAGTCGAAGCTCACCACCGGAGGACGTCGACGCGATCAAGGCGGAGAGCCCGGCGGTGGCCTACGTCTCCCCCTCGGTGCGCGCATCCGCGCAGGTGGTGGCCGGCGACCTCAACTGGGGCACCACGGTCTACGGCGTGGGCGTCGACTGGCCGTTCATCCGCGCCTGGAACGTGGCCGACGGCGACTTCTTCACCGACGTCGACGTCCGCACCGCGGCGAAGGTGGCCGTCCTGGGCGCCACGGTGGCCGACAACCTCTTCCCGGGCGGCAACGCGCGTGGGCTCAGACGATCCGCATCAAGCACCTCCCTTCAAGGTGGTCGGCGTGCTCGAGCGCAAGGGCGGCAACATGATGGGGCAGGACCAGGACGACCAGATCCTCGCCCCCTACACCACGGTGATGAAGCAGCTCCAGGGCACGCCCGCGGCATCGGCCAGATGCTGCATCTCGGCCCGCTCCGCCGGCGAGGTGGCCGAGGCGCAGACCGAGATCGACGCCCTGCTGCGCCAGCGCCACCGCATCCAGCCCGGCGAGGAGAGCGACTTCAGCATGCGCTCGCAGGAGGAGATCGCCTCGACCTCGGCGCAGACCTCGAAGACGCTGTCGATCCTGCTCGGCTCGGCCGCCGCCATCTCGCTGCTGGTGGGCGGGATCGGGATCATGAACATCATGCTGGTCTCGGTCACCGAGCGCACCCGCGAGATCGGCATCCGCCTGGCGATCGGCGCCAAGGGGCGGCACGTCCTGCTGCAGTTCCTGCTCGAGGCGATCGCGCTCTCGGTCGTCGGCGGCGCCATCGGCGTCGCCCTCGGGCTGCTGATCCCCAACCTGGTGACCCGGTTCGCCGGGCTGCCGACGCAGGTGAGCTCCGGCTCCGTCCTCCTCGCCTTCGGCTTCGCCGCGGCGATCGGCATCTTCTTCGGCTTCTACCCGGCCCGCAAGGCCTCGCGGCTCGATCCGATCGACGCCCTGCGCTACGAGTAGAGTTTGACGATCGGCTTGAAGCGCGGTTAGAGTCCCCTCGAACCGCCCTTCAAGCCGACCATGCCCGCGCCCACCCGCCCCGACCCGGTCCGCGTCGCCCGCTGGGGGCTCTTCGTCCTCACGCTGGTCAACCTCTTCAACTACCTCGACCGCAACATCGTCGCGTCGCTGCTCGAGAGCCTGAAGGCAGACTTTCACCTCACGGATTCCCAGCTCGGGTTCCTCGGCACCGGCTTCATCCTGGTCTACGTGGTGACCTCGCCGATCTTCGGCACGCTCGGCGACCGGGGGAGGCGCCCGCGGCTGATCGCGGCCGGAGTGGCGATCTGGAGCCTCGCCACCTTCCTCGGCGGCTTCGCGAGAGGCTTCGCGACCCTTTTCGCCGCACGCGCCACGGTCGGCGTCGGCGAGGCGGCCTACGGCTCGGTCTCGCCGGCCCTGCTCGCCGACTACTTTCCCGCGGCCAAGCGGGGCCGGGTCCTCGCCATCTTCTCCGCGGCCATCCCCATCGGCACGGCCGCCGGGTACGTGCTGGGCGGGCAGATCAATCATCTCTACGGCTGGCGGGCGGCGTTCTTCGTCGCCGGCCTCCCCGGTCTCCTGCTCGCCTGGCTCACCTCGCGCCTCTACGACCCGCCCCGGGGTGCCCAGGACGGTGTGGCGTCCCATGCGGTGGCGGGGCCGGTGGGGAGCCGGCAGGCGCTCGCGGTTTATGCCTCGCTGCTCCGCAACACCCCTTACACCTTGATCGTCCTCGGCTACGCCGCTTACACCTTCGCCCTCGGCGCCCTGGCCTGGTGGGTTCCGGCCTTCCTCCAGCGCGAGCGGCATCTCTCGCCCACCGACGCCACGGTGCAGTTCGGGGCCATCATCGTGGTGACGGGGTTCCTCGGCACCTTCCTCGGCGGCTGGCTCGGCGATCGCCTGCTGCCCCGCTTCCGGGAGTCCTATCTCTGGGTCTCGGGGATCGCCACGCTCGCCGCCGTGCCGTTCGCCTGGATGGTCTTCACCGCTCCCGACCGCTGGGCCTACACGACGGCGATGGTGATCGCCGAGCTGCTGATCTTCATTTCGACCGGGCCGATCAATTCGGCGATCCTCAACGTGGTGGCGCCGGACCGGCGGGCGACGGCGGTAGCGCTCTCGATTCTCGCCATTCACGTGCTCGGGGACATCCCTTCACCGCCGCTGGTCGGCCTCGTCTCCGAGCACTCCTCGCTCGCCCGCGCCCTGCTGATCCTCCCCGCCGCCTTCGGCGTCGCCGGCCTGATCTGGATCTGGGCCGCCTGGCGAGGCGAGCGGGCAGGGAAACCAAGGACGTAAAGGACATCAAGGACGGCAAGGACAAGGAAAACGCCGGTGTCCTGGTGTCCTTTACGTCCTTGCCGTCCTTTGCGTCCTTGTTCCTGCCTCCGCTACGTCAGGAACTTCGCGAACGCGTCCGGGTGGATGTTCCACCCCAGGAAGCCGGCGAGCCCCAGCACCACCCCGAACGCGGCGACCAGGAACGCGAACCCCACCAGCCACCGGCTGCGCGTCAGGGCGCTGACGCCGAGCAGGGCGATCGCGATGCTGAGCAGGGCCTCCGACATGTCGAACTGGTCGTCGTGCACGTTCAGGCGGTCGTAGTCCTTCTCCGCCGCTTCCGCCGCGCGCTTGATCTCCTCCTTCTCCCGCGTGTATTTCTGGACGCTCGCGGTGTAGATGGCGATCTCCTTGTCGAGCAGGGCCACGGCCTGCGGCGCGAGTCCCGGCTCCGCCTTGCGGATCTGGAGCTGGTCGAGCACGCTCTCGGCGAGGTTCTGCTTCATCCCCTTCGCCTGGTAATAGGACCACTGGTCGACCGCCTTCGACTGGTCCTGCGACATCGCCTGCACGATGTTGCCGTCCTTGATGTTGCCCAGCGCCATGAAGGTGGCGAAGACCGCCACGAAGATGGCGATCACGTTGTTGAGGGTGTCGCGCGATTCTTCCGCCTTCTCGATCTCGCTCATCTTCGCCTTTCGGGAGTTGGGCCTCCACGCTAAGCCAACCCGCGGCCGGCGTCAATGTCCCAATACCCCATCCGGCGGGCACTGAGCTTTTGAGGGCATGCCGTGATCCTGATTTTCAGCCAGTCTTCGTTGGAGTCCACGACCGAGGAGGTCATGGACTGGCTGGAGGCGCTCGGCGGCCGTTGCGTCCGCCTCAACGGCGACGACATCGAGGGGCGCGCCGCCCTTTGCTTCGAGGTCGCGGACGGCGAGGTCTCCCTCGGCTTCACGGCCGGCGGGTTCGAGCTCCCCCTTTCCGAGATCGGCGCCGTCTGGTTCCGGCGCTGGCTCTACGAGCGGCGCCACGAGCGGGTGGACCTGCTCGACCCCACGGCCGACAATCACACCCTGCACCACGAGCTGCGGCGCCATCTCAGCCTGGAGTCCAGGCGCCTGAGCGACTTCCTCTACTCGCGCTTCGACCCTCTCCCCTGGCTGAGCCATCCGCGCCGTTCGAGCCTCAACAAGCTCGACGTGCTCCAGCGCGCCGCGCGGGCCGGCATCGCCACCCCGGCCACCCTGGTGACCACCGAGCGCGAGGCGCTGCGCCGCTTCTGCGCCGAGCGCGGCACGGTCATCACCAAGCCGATCGGCGAGGTCGACGCCTTCGTCGAGGGGGAGGTCTCCCACTTCCTGTTCACCACCGCCCTCGGCCTCCCCGAGATCGACGCCCTGCCGGAGCGCTTCGCCCCCTCGCTCTTCCAGGAAATGGTGGACAAGGTCTACGAGCTGCGAGTGTTCTATCTGGCGGGCGAATTCCACGCCATGGCCATCTTTTCCCAGAACGACGAGCAGACCCGCGTCGACTTCCGGCAGTACAACCGGCAGCGGCCGAACCGCAACGTCCCCTACCGCCTCGCCCCCGAGCTCGCGGCGCGCCTCCGCGGCCTGATGGACGACCTCGGCCTCGAGACCGGTTCGATCGATCTGATGGTGGCGCAGGACGGCCGCGAGGTCTTCCTGGAGATCAATCCGGTCGGCCAGTTCGGGATGGTGTCGCGGCCGTGCAACTATCAACTGGAGCGCAAGGTGGCGGAGCTGCTGCTGCGCAAGGAAGACGATGGAAAAAGACCCTGAAGGCCTCTTCGCGCGCCTCTCCCCCGAGGGGCAGGAGCTCTCGCCGGTGATCTACCGCCACCTGCATCCGCGGGTCACCCGCGCGACCGTGCTGCGGATGGTCGAGAGCCGGCCCTACCGGGCCACCGGCTACGTCTGCGGGAGCTTCCGCAAGCCGATCTCCAGGTGCTGCGGTCCTGATGAGCCCTGAAGCCGGCGGCGACCCCGTCTTCGCCCTCTTCGCGTGCTGCATCCCGGTCAAGGGGGCGCGCCGGAGCACTCTCTGCGACGTGCAGCGGGGGTCGTTCCAGTTCATCCCCAACGGCCTCTACGAGATCCTGACCGAGCACGCCGGCAAGACGGCCGCCGAGATCAAGGCCGCCTACGATCACGAGTACGACGAGGAGATCGACGAGTACCTGGAGTTCCTGCTGCGCCACGAGTTCGGCTTCTGGTGCGACGATCCCGCGAAGTTCCCTCCCCTCGACCTCGCCTGGGAGGCGCCGGAGCGGATCACCAACGCCATCCTCGACGTCGACGCGCGGTCGGACCACGACTACGCCCGGATCCTGGCCGAGCTCGACGATCTCGGTTGCAAGGCGCTGGAGGTCCGCTGCTTCCACGGCTGCACCCTGGCGGAGCTGCGCGCGATCCTCGAGGCCGCGCGGTACGGCCGGCTGCGGTCGATCGACCTGCTGGTTGGCGATGGCCCCGAGCTCACTCCCGAAGCCCTGGCGAACCTCCTCTCGGAACACGGGCGGATCAGCGGCATCGTGGTCCACTCCGCTCCCGAGACGCGGCGGCTCCCCCCCTCGCGCACCGGCGTCGTGGTGGAGTACCGGACCGAGAGGATCGACTCCCCCTCCTGCTGCGGCAAGGTCCATCCCGGCTACTTCGTGGTCGACCTCGAGACCTTCGCCGAGGGGCAGCGGCACAACACCTGCCTGAACCGCAAGATCTCGGTCGACGCCCGCGGCGAGATCCGCAACTGCCCGTCGATGGCGCGGTCGTTCGGCAACCTGCGCGAGACGTCCCTCCACAGCGCTCTGGCGCACCGGGACTTCGCCGCCCTCTGGTCGATCAACAAGGACCAGATCGAGATCTGCAAGGACTGCGAGTTCCGCTACCTCTGCATCGACTGCCGCGCCTACCTGAAGGACGAGCGGGACCTCTACTCCAAACCGTCCAAATGCACCTACGACCCTTACACCGCCGAGTGGCGATCACCGGCGGAACGGCCGGCCCCGGCCGGCATCCCGAAAGGAGCACCCGAATGAAGAAGAGAATGGAGAAGCTCGACGACAAGCTGTTCCAGCCGCTCGCCGACGCCGAGCAGAGCCGGATCACCGGCGGCCTGGTCAAGGACCCACCCCAGACCTACACCGCGATCACGATCTTCGAGACCTACGATCCGGCCCCCGACTGGACCCGCGACGGCGATAACGAGTAGCCGGAAAGGAGATCCCGATGAAGAAGAAGATGGAGAGACTCGACAACGAGCTGTTCCGCCCGCTGACCGACGCCGAGCAGCGGCGGATCCAGGGAGCGTTCACCACCTACACCGCGGTCACCATCTACGAGACCGCCACCTCGACCGGCTCCGACTTCGTCCGCGACGGCGACCACGAGTAGCCCGCCGGCTTCCATGTCCGGGAGGATGGGCGCCGTCCGTCCTCCCGGGCTTTGAAAGCTCCCTTTCAAAGTAGACCGAGCTTTGAAAGAAATAGGCCGTTTTCTTTAAAAGCTCCCCGAGCTTTGAAAGCCCCCTTTCAAAGTGGGCCGCGCTTTGAAAGAATCAGGCCGATTTCTTTCAAAGCCACCAGAGCCCGCCATGAATCCCTCCGACTTTCGAGACCCCAGCGCCGGTCGCGTGATCCAGGCGCCCGGAGGGTACGTGGCCTTTGTTCCGGCTCCCCTGCCTCCGGATCTGGTGTACGACTCCGCTCTGGTCCGCCTGCTCTCCCGGGCCGACGCCGCCCTCAGCGAGCTGTCGGGCCTGGGCCGGCAGCTCCCGAATCCCCATTTGCTGATCGCTCCCTACGTCCGTCGTGAGGCGGTGCTCTCCTCGCGTATCGAGGGGACCCGGGCCAGTCTCTCGGACCTGCTGCTGGACGAGGCCGAGCCGGAACGGTCCGGAGACGGCGACGTGCGGGAGGTGCGGAACTACGTCGCGGCCCTGGAGCACGGGCTGGAGCGCCTGCGGGACCTCCCCCTGTCGCTGCGTCTCGTCCGCGAGTTGCACGAGCATCTGATGCAGGGGGTGCGCGGGGATCAGGCCACTCCGGGGGAGTTCCGCCGTTCCCAGAACTGGATCGGGCCGGCCGGCAGCACTCCGGCGACCGCCCCCTACGTGCCGCCGCCCCCGGACGCGATGATGGACTGCCTGGCGAGCTGGGAAGAGTTCCTCCATGACCACGAGCGGTTTCCGGACCTGGTCCAGTGCGCTCTCATGCACGAGCAGTTCGAGGCGATCCACCCCTTCCTGGACGGCAACGGGCGGGTGGGCCGCCTCCTGATCACGCTCTTCCTCGTGGAGCGTGGCCGCCTCTCCCAGCCGCTGCTCTACCTCTCCGACTACATCGAGGCCCACCGCCAGGAGTATTACGACCGTCTCCAGCGGGTGAGGACGGAGGGGGACTGGGCCGGCTGGCTCCGCTTCTTCCTGGCCGGAGTGGAGGAGACGGCGCGGTCGGCGATCCGCCAGGCGAGCCGGCTGATGGATCTGCGGGAGTCCTACCGCCAGCGGCTCAGCCGGAAACCGAACGCCCTGCGGCTCCTGGACGAGCTCTTCGTGAACCCCTACCTGACCGCCGCGCGGGCCGCTCAGGTCCTGAACGTCTCCAATCCGACCGCCCGGCAGGCCATCGCCCTTCTCCAGGGAGAGGGCCTGCTCGCGGAGATGACCGGCCGTTCCTGGCGCCGGATCTACCTCGCGCGTCCGATCCTGGAGGCGATAGAGGACCGGAGTTGACGGCCCACTCGCGCCGCTACCTGGCGATGATCAGGAAGTTCTCCAGGGCGTGGGCGAGGATCACTGGCGTCGCCCGCCGCGTGTAGGCGTAGAAGACCGCGTAGGTGAAGAACGTCCCCATGTGGAGCAGGACCGCCGGCACCCCCTGGTACAAGTGATAGAAGCACTGGAAACCGGCGCTCGCGATGACGGCGAGCGTCATGCTGCCCGACAGCGCGGCGACCTCGGTCATCAGATAGGCCCGGACGATCAGCTCTTCCCGAGCGGCGGAGGGCACGACCGCCAGCCAGGTCAGGAAGCCGCCCCATTCCGGGGGGTGGGCCTTGAATGCCGTAACGTGGTAGACGATGAAGAGGTTTTCGATGCTGCTGGCCAGCAGCTTGGAGCAGAAGATGACGGCCAGGGTCCAGGGAATGTCCGAGGCTTTGGCCGTAAGCCCGATCGTCCGCAGGCTTCGGCCCTGCCGGTAGAGGACATACGCGAGCACCGAGAGCGGGACGATGGAGCTAATGATGCGGCTCAGACCGCTGAAAGCGGTCTCGGGGAATAGGGGAGCGTCGGTCCACCAGTCCAATAACGAGTGGATCGTGGGCGACAGGAAGGCGACGCCCATCACCAGCGCCATCTCGTAGAGACGAAGCTTCCGGGCCTCTGGTGTCAATTCCGACGGCAATGCGGAGACCGCCGCAGCCGGCTCCTCTCCGGGCGTGAGAAAGACCTGCTCGGCGCTCGTCTCGCCGTTCATCGTCTCGCCATTCATTGGGGCGTCGCGGCGAGATCAGGATCCTCCACCTCGTCCGGCATGGCCGCTTCGAGGATCTGAGCCGCAGCCTCCGCGTGCTCCTCTGAGACCTGGATGCTCACCGGACCGGCCACGGCGTTATAACCGCCGATCGCCCCCAGGGCGAACAAGCTCTGCAGGTGATCCCCCTTCGTGGAAAAGGGGATATCCGCACTCCGCAGCAGCGATTCCACGAAGGCGAGCTCGCCGGGATCGCTCGTCTCCAGTACCGTGACGAGATCCCCGGCCGGAGCGTCCTCGTGAGACGCCGGAAGGCTCTCCACGAGATCGACGTCGCAGTCCGCGCAATGGGTGAATCCTTCCCGGTACTCGCCGCTGCATTCAGGGCAATACATGGCTGGATCTCCTTTGAAGATCTGGCGTGATGGAGTCGGTCATCATTCTACAGTGGAAGTCAGGCCACCTTGCCCCCATGGCCTCCCGCTGAAGTTTGCGATTGCCCACGACGTAGAGCCGTTCTTTGGCTCGAGCTCTGAAATTCGGAAATTGAAGAAGGGTCTGGACATTCCGTTACATCTTCTGCATCAAAGGAGTGTAGCCTCGCCACCTGTAGATCAAACCCTTAGCTCTCTTTCAGGAGCTCTTCAACCTTGGCGGACAACTCGGGCAGATTGCCTTCCAGGATTCCCCATACGACCTGATTCGAAACCGAGGCGTATCCATGGATGAGGTAGTTCCGGAAGGAGATGATCCGTGGTGCTTCGGGGAATTGGTGTTCCATTTCGGGAAACAGTCTGAGCATCTGGCCGAGAGCTTCGCCAATGATTTCCAGTTGTCGCTCCACCGCGGACCGCGTCTTCGGGTCCGCCGCATAGTCCGGGAGAGTCGTTCCGGAGATGAACTGCGTGATGAGCTGACAGGCTCGCTGAATGTCGAAGAGGAAGGCGCGGGCGTCAGGCCGCTTCATAGAGGACCTTGCGAGACAGCGCGATGGATTCACGGATGTAGGGGTTCTCGATCGGCTCCGATTCCAAGAGATCGATGCGTCTCGCGAACAGGCGCTTGAGATCCTCGAGCAGGCCGAAGAAGCTGTTGGCGTGCTCAATAGGAGGCATCGGCTCGAAGGTCACCAGGAAATCGAGATCGCTCGTCTCCGGATTGAAATCCTCGCGGGCGGCGGAGCCGAAGAGGTCCAGCCGCTCGACCCGGTGCTTGATGGCGAGCTCCCTGAGCGCTTCGATGTTGTCCTGGACGATGGAGTGCATCTGGAAACCTCCACATCCAGGATAACCCATCTCACGCCACCGGCTTGATCGGGTGCTCGCCCCGGAGCGTCAAAGGAATCGAAGCGCTGCGATACAGTACTTCCATGAGCCCCGCCAAGCCCCCCATCCGCTCCGAGGTGCGATACGTCCTCGACGCGCTGAAGAGCGCGATCAGGATCCTCGGGTATACCGTCCGTGACATCGAGAACAAGCTGCGGTACAGCCATGGCTACCTGAGCCGCGTGTTCGCGGGGACGATCGAGCTCAAGATGGAGCACGTCATCGACATCGCCAAGGCGCTGGAGGTCGAGCCCGAGGAGCTGCTCGCGTTCGTCTATCCCACGCTCAAGGACCCGGCCAGCCCGGCCGCCTATGAGCTCTGGCAGCGGGTCGGGGGGCAGCCGCCGGTCGGGACGTTCGTGATCCGCAACGTCCACAAGCAGAGCGTGACCGACGAGGAGCTGGAGCGCGCCCTCCGGCGGACGCTCGGCAACGTTCTCAGCGAGATCTCGGGCCATCTCGCCCAGGCTCGGGCGGAGCCGGAGGCCGAAGAGGCGAAGCCCGGGAAAGCCAGGAAGCGGCCGAAGAAACCCTGAACAGGGTGGGTGCCAGCCGGCACGGCGGAGATCCCCCTTCTCTCGCCGCCGGCAGGTTTGCGGGCTGGCACCCGATGCTTCAGTTGTCAAAGAACGTGCTTGCGGCGAGCCGTCGCCGGCTTGCGCGCTTCCCTTCAAAGTCCAGCCGTCCCCGGCGTAGCCCGATTCACGGCGTCCAGGCTTCGAGGCGTCGCGCTCGGGCTTGGGATGAACGGTTCCAAGCTCGCGCGAGGCCGACCGGACTTGCGCCGGAGCCGCCCAAGCCTGGAGCGCGGCGCCCAAACCCTGGCCGCTCCGCTTCAAGCTCGCGTGGTCTCGTCACGAATCTCCCCTCGACCGTCCAAGTTCGGCTCCACCCGTCTCAAGCTCACCCGCTCCCATGGCAAGCTTCTATGCGGGTAAACAAGGACTTGACAGGGCGCGCCGGCTGGTGCCTATAATAGCACCATCATGACGTAAACAGCCACACTAACCAAGGTGCAGCAGAAAAGTTAGGCGGAATTAACAGCTAGCTGTCTAAACAATCCGCCAGGAAAGGAAGGTGTACAGGACCCGGGGACGAGTCCCATCAGGAGGATGTTTGCACGCAGTATCGCATTTACCGGCTCGAGCGCTGATCCTGGGGGTGTTCCCCGGGCGCGCCGCGCGCCGGACTGCCCGGACGGGAATCCGGGTCAACCAAGTTGGGCCTTTCAAGGAGAAAGATCATGGCCAAGCAGCAGAAGCGTTATTCCGATTTCGTCACCGAGTGGGAGCACCTTCTCAACACGCTGGCGGTCAACACCGCCGAGCTTCCCCATCTGGAGGCGCCGCGGGCGAAGCTCCAGGGGTTCCTGGAACAGGTGCGCTCTCTCGCCATGCAGCAGGACCTCCATGCCGCCAACAAGCAGATCGCCTCTCAGGGTCTCCGGCTGGCGCTGGCGAATGGCAAGAAGCTGACGACCTTCCTGCGCACCGGCCTCCGGGAGCACTACGGGAACCGCAGCGACAAGCTGGTGGAGTTCGGCATCCCCCCCTTCCGGCGCCGCAGCAAGAAGGATCCGGTGGTGAAGCCGCCGGAGGGAGGTGGGCCGCCGGGAACCGGCCCGGTCGCGAAGCCCGGCGTGTAGTCAGGCCGGGAGTTGTGCGCTCTTTGACAACTGAATGACCATATCCGCCACAAGCCCTCTGGCGGGAGGGCCCGTGGCTCTTTTCATCGCGGGTCTAGCCGGAGAGGAACAGCCCCTCGATCGTCCCCTGGATCTGCAGCGCCGCCTCGTAGGGGTCGGCGGCGTTGCGGATCGGGCGGCCGACGACGATGTAGTCGGCGCCGTTGCGGAGGGCCTGCTCGACAGTGACCACCCGCTTCTGATCGTCCGCCGGCCGGTTCTCGGCGGGGCGGATGCCGGGGGTGACGATCAGCGGCTGCGGTCCCAGGCTCGCGCGCAGGGCGTGCGCCTCCAGCCCCGAGGCGACCACGCCGTCGCAGCCGAGCTCGACCGCCTGCCGGGCGCGTGCGAGTACCAGATCGTGGACCTCGGTCTGGATCCCCATATCCCGCAGGTCTTCCTGGCTCAGGCTGGTCAGCACGGTGACGGCGAGGATCTGAAGGTTCCCCTTCTCCCGGCAGGCGGCCTCCAGGATGGCGGCGCTGCCGGCGTGCACGGTGGTGAGCGTGATCGGCCACTCGCGCAGCCGGCGCACGGCGGAGCGCACGGTCTCGGGGACGTCGAACAGCTTGAGGTCGGCGAAGACCTTCTTCTCCCGCTCGACCAGCCACTCGATCAGCTCGAAGTAGCCGCCGGTGCCCAGCAGCTCGAGCCCGACCTTGTAGAACTGGACCGCGTCGGACAGGGTCTCGACCAGACGCTTGGCCTCCTCGATCGTCGGCACGTCGAGGGCGAAGATCAGCCGATCTTCCGGAGCGATGGTCTTGGTGGAGAGGAAGTAGGGATCGCCGGTTTCGGGGTGCTTCGATTCGTCGAAGGTGCTCATTAGGCGTTTTAGCCCTCCGAGGGGGGAACGCTAGCACAGGTTGGGTCCTCACCCCCGCCCGGGCATCAATGCCCGGGCTACGCAGGAACCAAAAAGCCGGCTGAAGCCGGCTCAAACCTTGCGGGCGGCCTTTGAGCCGGGTTCACCCGGCTTTTCGTTTGAGATGTAGCCCGGTCATTGATGCCCGGGCGGGGCCGGGGGAATCACTACGTCACGCTCCGGCGTAAACTATCCCCCACATGCTCGAACGCATCTTCCACGTCCGCGCGGCCGGGTCGACGCCAGGGAGGGAGATCCTCGGCGGAGTGACGACGTTTCTCACCATGGCCTACATCCTGGCGGTGAACCCGGTCTTCCTCGTCGCCGCCGGGATGCCGCTGCAGGGAGCGATCCTGGCGACCGCCCTCTCCGCCGCCTTCGCGACGCTGCTCATGGCCTTCGTGGCCAACTACCCGATCGCGCTGGCTCCGGGGATGGGGATGAACGCCTTTTTCGCCTATGGCATCTGTATCGGAGCGGGAGTGCCGTGGCAGGTGGCGCTGGGGCTGGTGTTCTGGGCGGGGATCGTCTTCCTTCTGCTCACCGCGACCGGCGCCCGGAGGGTGCTGGTGGGGGCGGTGCCGGAGGTGATCAAGCTCGCGGGGGCGGTGGGGATCGGCCTGTTCATCGCCTTCATCGGTCTCCAGCACGGCGGCCTCGTGCGCGCGGACAAGAACACCCTGGTCGCGCTCGGGGATCTGCGGTCGCCGGCCGCTCTGCTGACGCTGTTCGGCCTCGCGGTATCGCTGATCCTGATGGCGGCCGGAGTGAGCACCGCGATCTTCTGGGGGCTCGCAGCGACCCTGATCGCCGCCCTTGCCACAGGCCAGATGGCAATGCCGGCCGCGCTCGTCTCGGCGCCGGATTTCGCGCTGCCGGGGCTGCAGATCGATATTCTGGGAGCGCTGCGGGTCCAGTACCTGCCGCTGATGCTGGTGCTCCTTTTCTTCGCGCTCTTCGACACTCTGGGGACGCTGATGGGGCTGGCGCACCAGGCGGGCCTGCTGCGCGGCGGCGAACTGCCGCGGATCGGCCGGGCGCTCACCGTCGACGCCCTGGGGATGGTAGGCGGCGCGCTGTTCGGCACCTCGCCGGTGACCGCCTACATCGAGAGCGGCTCGGGGATCGGGGTGGGAGCGCGGACCGGGCTCGCCAGCCTGGTCACCGGGGCGCTCCTGCTCCTCTCGCTTTTCCTCACGCCGCTGGTCGGCCTGATCAGCCACGCCGACGCGGCCGGCCTGACGCCGATCACGGCGCCGGCCCTGATCCTGGTGGGGACGCTGATGGTGCGCGCCGTCAAGGAGATCGACTGGTCGGACATGACGGAAGCGGCGCCGGCCTTCTTCACCGCTCTTCTGATGCCGCTGACCTTCAACATCTCGCACGGCCTGGCGGCGGGGATCATCGTCTACGCGCTAACCAAGCTGGCCGCCCGGCGCGGGCGCGAGGTGCATTGGCTGATGTACGCGCTGGCGGTGCTGTTCGTGCTGCGCTACGCGTTTTTGCCGGCGTAGGCCGGAAACACCCCTGGAGTAAGATGACCGGGTGAGAGGAACAACGCCGTGGTAACCCGCAATCCGCCCCCCGCGCGGCTGGACATGGGCAGCTTCGGCCTGGGGGGG
The DNA here is from genome assembly GCA_963792575.1 of uncultured Acidobacteriota bacterium. Taxonomy (GTDB): domain Bacteria; phylum Acidobacteriota; class Thermoanaerobaculia; order Multivoradales; family UBA5704; genus DATARR01. The sequence goes on along the minus strand of CAWBWZ010000010.1, from coordinate 338,034 downwards.
CCCGCTCCCCGGGACGTGCTGGTCATCCTCGCCGTCCTGTTCGTTACCTTCTCGCTGCGCTTCTTCGAGTCGACGGCGATCGTGCCGAGGCTGCTGGAGCTCACGCCCGCGGTCTGGCGGTGGGGGTGGGTCTGGCAGATCGTCACCTATCCGTTCATCGGCGCCGCGGGATCGGGGATCTGGTTCCTGCTCAACCTGCTGATCCTCTACATGTTCGCCCGCGACGCGTATATGGGGCTCTACCGGCGGCACTTCTGGCAGCTGATCCTGTGGAGCTCGATCGGGGCGGCGCTGGTGGCGGTCGGCGTCCACGCGCTGCTCACGCTCACGGGGACGCTGGCGGTCCCCACCGCGTTCTCGATCATGCAGGGGCAGTGGATGATGACGGCGATCTTCATCGCCGCCTTCGGCACCGCTCACCGCGACGCCACGATCTACCTCTTCTTCGTCCTGCCGGTCCCGGCGCGCTGGATGCTGGCGGTCGAGATCCTCTTCGCCTTCATGGCCTTCCTCTTCTCGCGCGACCTCCCGGGCTTCCTGGGGATCTGCACGGCGGTCGGGCTCTCCTACCTCTACGTCCGTTCGAGCGGCTCGATGCGCGGCGGCAAGCGGACGCTGCGCGAGATGCGGCTGCGCCTGGAGAAATGGTGGATCCAGCGCAAGCTCGACCGCGCGCGGCGGAAGCGGGGGTTCACGGTGATCCAGGGGGACAATCGGGGCGGCGGCCCGAACGTGCGCAAGGGGCCGTGGGTGAATTAGGGCTCCGGCCCGACCCCTTTCGGCAGCAGCACCCAGAGCTTCCCCCGGTGCTTCATCCGTCCGGCGCCTGACTCGGCCTCGGGGCCGAAGCCCCAGAAGAGGTCGCCGCGCACCGGGCCGCGGATGGCGCCGCCGGTGTCCTGGGCGACGACGAGACGGTGGAGCTTGCGGTCGGACTCTCCTTCGTGGAGGGCGGGCATGCCGCCGGCGAGCCAGAGGGGGACGCCGAGCGGCATGTATTTGCGATCGACGGCGAGCGAGCGGCCGGGGGTCAGGGGAACCCCCTCGGCGCCCATCGGGCCTGGGCCCTTGACCTCCTGGAAGAAGACAAAGGAGGCGTTCTTCTGCAGCACGCCGTCGGTCTGGTCCGGGTGAGCCCGCAGCCAGGCGCGGATCGACTGCATGGAGACGGTGTCGGCCCGCAGCGCGCCGCGCTGGATCAGCTCCTTGCCGATCGAGGTGTAGGAGTGGCCATTCTGCGCGGCGTAGCCGATCCGCATCTCGCCCCCCTCGGCGAGCTGGACGCGCCCGGAGCCCTGCACCTGCAGGAAGAAGGCCTCGACCGGATCGTCCACCCAGACGATCTCGAGCTTGCGGCCGGCGAGGGCGCCCTCGTCGATCGCCTTGCGGTCGGCGAAGGGGACGAGCGCCCCCGCCTCGATCCTGCCGGCGATCCGCTTCCCCTTGAATTCGTCGCGAAAGCGGCCGAGATCCACCATCACCAGCTCCGGCGGCCGGCCGTAGAGTGGCACGGTGTAGCGGCCGTGGCGCTTCAGGCTGCCGTGGAGGAGGGGCTCGTAGTAGCCGGTGAAGAGGCCGAGTGGGTTGCGGTGGTTGCGCGCCGACCAGGGGCGGAAACGGGCCTCGAAGAACCGCCGCGCGGCCTCGCGGTCTCCGGGCGGGAGCTGGACCGCCTCGGCGCAGGCCGGTTTCCAGTCCGCGGCCTTGCCGGCGAACGGTTCGCCGGTGATCTCGGTACCGAGGGCGGAGTCGTCCGGCAGCGCGGCGATCCGCTCGCAGGAGCGCAGGAAGGCGGGCACCGCCGCCTCGACCGTGTCGTCGCGCCACCCCGGCAGATCCTTGAACCCGGCCGGCTCCAGCGTCAGCCGGTCCTCGGCGGGGAAGATCTCGAGCAGATCGACGATCCCCTCCGTGCCGTTGGCGCGCCGGGTCATCCAGAAGCCGAGAGCGAGAGCGCCCAGAACCAGCAGGACGACGACGAGGAGGACGACGGAGCGGCGGGACATACAGGCTATCTAGGAACGGTCAGGCGGAGGGGAGTTTCGGATTCGGCGGCGGTCCATATCCATATTGTCGATCGATAGAAATATATGTCGCTGTCTGGCCATTCTATCCGGATTCTCCGGGCCGGGTCATCTCGTCCAGCTGCGCCAGCATGCGCCGGACGTGGGTGCCGCGCCAGTAGACGCGGCCGCAGTCGGGGCAGGCGCGGAACGGGGCCTGGGTGCGGGCGACCCAGGGGGCGCTGCGGGAGCTGTCGGTTTCAGAGAGAAATGGACATAACAAAGTTTTCTTCAACTACGGTCAACCGCGCCCGCCGACGACTCTCCCCTAACCCGCGGAATCCCTCCTGCTCTGTCCGTCTAAAAGAGTGACCGAAACAAGCTTCATCCCGTTTCGCGGAGTAGCAATTGATAGATGAACGCATTGACGATGATCCATCAAGACACTCTCAGAAAGGATTGCGCTATGGCATTCAAGCTGCGTGTTGTTTTTACCGGAGTTTGTGCTCTCATCCGCAACGCGGATGAAAGCAAGAGAGGGCGCATATGTATTGTCCTGCCCGACGGCAGGAGTAACAATCTCTTAAGACTTGGAGAAAGCCTTGATGGCCAACCTTTGAAACGCCATCGCGGCTTCATGCAATTCAAGGTCAATCAACTCGCCGCGGTGGAACCCAACACTTTGCTGCCTAACGATGCGGACGCTATCTGGTACCTGGATCGTCATCGTGTGACTTTCCAGGCCGTGCCTGTCGACCGCAGGCGGGAGACCTTTCCGCTCGTCAATACCGGGATCAACCGTATTGCGAAGCTCGACATGATTGTCCCAAAGCATTCCGAGGTGGACCCCAGTATCCTGGGGGAATATCCACCGAAGACGGTCCTGGCCCAGATTCTTCTGCATGAGGGAGTTCTCTCGCACAATCCGAAGACTGTCAAATGGGTCTTCCCTCCGACACTCTCCGGTCGTGTTTTGGATCCTGCCTTGAGCCACGAAGTGATCCTGGAGCTTCCCGATCTCGAGCAAGTCGATGTGATCGCCACGCCTTTCGACGGTGGTGAGCCGGTGAGATGGGTCTTCGACCGCAGCCAGAATGGAGAGGTGACGATAACCATCGCCAACCTCTGTGACGATAATCCTCTGCGCTGGGAGACGACGGGTAATGAACGCTCAGTCGACAATGATTTCCGTTGGTACTACAGGCTGCTCAGCGACGAGGTGCAGATGGACTTGCGGACCCAATTGAGGGGACTCCCTTTTCCGGTCCCCCAGCCGATTCCTGATGAGATCGAGAGCGGAAACGGGCAAGCCATCAACTGTATTCCGGCTCAGGGGGCGAACGCCTTTTTCGACTTGGATCGCTTCCTCCCGGATGGGCTTGTTCTCCGATCGTCCCAGAAGTTCCCTGCTCAATCCTCCCGGACCGAGGAGAGGAGGAGCCAGCGATGAGCGGGGACCTGGTCGAGAGACTTTCCGAAGGGCGAAGTCTCCTTTTGAGACTTGGGAGTCAAAGCTCCGGCGTTTCTGGCTCAGGCCAACAGAACTTTCGGGGTGATTTCTCGGTCTGGCCCATGGAATTAGAAAGTCATAGAGTGCAGTTCGATTTGACATGGTTCGGGATGGCAAGTAAGAGCATTTCTACGACTCACGGACAGACCGGCAGGCTCAGCATCAGCGGGATCTCAGGAGTGGGTGAATTTCTGCCTCTACCCGGAGGAAAGTGGTCGCTGGACATGGACTTCAGGGCGGACGTGCTCTATGACGCCATCGAGAACGTCTTGGGGCTTGAAGAAACTGATCCTGGTCTGTTTGAGCCGCCGACAGAGCGTTTCCGTGGACGGCTGAGAGCGAGCCTCGCAGAAGAAGACGGCCAGGCCGATCCTCGGAGGCCTGGATTGATCGTTCTGTCCTCAGATCTGGAGCTCTCTTATATAGAGGGAGGCCTGGGTTGGATTTCTGACATCCGGCTGCCGTCTTCGGCGATTCCGCCGCTTGCGGCTCTCAGTCAGGCTCCGGCTCCAAGTTGTCCTATGGGGCGGAAATCTGAACGGCGTGTGCTGACGCTCAGGCCGTTCGCTTTCCGAGACGGTCCTAACGATGCTCTGCACTCCGGAACCTCATGGAACGGGCAACTCAACGCAGCCAAAGCGATCTGGGGCTCTTGCTGCCTTCAGTTGGAATCCGAGCCGCTCCGTTTTATCGACGATGCCGATCTAAAGGACAGCTCGGACCCTGAGAGGATTCGTCAGGCACTGCCCACCGGGTCGGACCTCGCCGGCATCGAAGTCTTTCTGGTGAATGGTATTCCTTCCGACGGAGGTGGATCGACCTCGAGCCCAGGGCACCTGCAAGCCAAGGTGGTCATGACGAATCGAAACTCCGGCAATCCCAATCTCTTGGCGCACGAATTGGGACACGTCCTGGCTGGGCGGCATCCCGGTGCGTCCACTGTTTCGCCTCTATGGACCGCCGATCCTGGAACCGTGCTCGACCCGAGCAACTCGCCGAGTTCTCCCAATCCGAGCCGGAACACACTGAACAATTGCCGCCGAGCGAGGAACCCGGCTTTAGTTCCCACCGGCAATGCATGCTGCATTCCTTCCATAGTCGTTTGACCCTGCATTGGCCCGCCCGGCACGCCTGGGCGGGCCCGTTGCCGCTCCCTCCCTCCGTGATAGTATGAAGGTCAATACGAGATCCCAAAGGCTTCCCGCTTCTGCGTCGGGAAGGAGGGTTTGCCGGTCTGATGAGGCGTTTCTGGTGGTTTGTGGCGCTCCTGCTCGGTATTTCGGGTTTCGTCTCTTGGAGAGTCATCCGCGCTTACGACTCCGAACGGGGATCCGGAAGGGCAGAGTTGGCTGTAGTGCTCGGGAAGCGCCGGCCGCTGGAAGCCCGGCTGGTGGGGGGCGGACACGCGCGCTGTGAGCGGTTGGACGAGCCGGAGCGTCTGTTGCCCCGGATGCGGTGCTCGCCCCCTGCTGATCGGACTGAGGCCAAGACCCTCCGCAAGATCGCTAAAGCAAAGGAAGCCCAGCGCGGAGAGCTGGACGAGGATTGGTATGCAGATGGCTTGAATCTCCTCCTGGCCCATGGGAGGAACGAAAAAACTCTGGAACAGGTCGTCGAGTCGTTTGAGAAGACCGCCCGAACGAGGCCGGGGAATGCGCGCGCCTTCAGTGACCTCGCGGCTGCCCACGTTGCGTTGGCCGAGGAGAGGGACGATCCCGCTGGCCTGGTCCTTGCCCTTGCGGATGTCAGAGAGGCTCTCAGGCTCGCTCCCGCGCTACCCGAGGCCCGATTCAATCACGCACTGATCCTGGAGCGTCTCTATCTTGTCGATCAAGCGACAACCGCCTGGGACAGCTATATAAAACAGGTTGATGACCAATCCATATGGGCCGAAGAGGCCAGGGTCCACCTGCGGCACTTGCGGCGGTCTCTCTCGCCGGAACTCTGGAAACGAAAGCAGCCGGAGTTGCGAGCCGCCATTCTCCGAGGTGATAACGCGAGCCTCCGCGAAATCGTCTCCTTTTCCCCTCAGGATGCCAGAGAGGAAGCCATGGACAGGCTTTTGCCAGCCTGGGGGACACTCCTGCTCGAAAGCAGGAAGCAAGATGCGGCGGAGTTCCTGGCAATCGCCCGCGGCCTGGGAGAAGCGCTGCTCGCCGAAACCGGTGAGACTTCGGTTGCCAGGGCCGTGCTTGCTATTGACCGTGCCGTGTCCAGAGGCAGGGAGATTGACTTGCTTGCTCTCGCTAGAGGCCACGTAGCTTATAAGGAGGGATACGCAGCTCTGAATCAACAGCAGACCGATAAACCCGCGGCGCTGCTGAAGGCGGCTTGGGAGAACCTGCGCCGCGGCGGCAGCCCGGCAGAGGAATGGGCCCGGCTCGGGTTGGCCGGAGTCAATCTTCGATCAGCACGGTACGACGAGGCGATCGAGCGATACGAAACCCTTGTGCGCGATGGAGAGACTGGAGGGTCCTGGGCTTTGCAGGGAAAGGCTCACTCAGGGATTGGAGTCTCGCATATCCGTCAAGGGCACTACTCCCAGGCTCTGGCCCACTACCACCTGGCGGCTACCGCATTCGAAAAGGCCGGCGAGGACTTCAACGTTGGCGTCACCCAGGAGCTGATCGCGGAGAATCTCCGCTTTCTTGGTCAGCGCGGCGCGGCTTGGCGTTACCGGTTTCAGGCCGCGAAAGCCCTGCATCCGTACCGATCTTCCGTCCGGCTCCACAATGTGCTCTGGGAAGGTGGGTGGGCCGCCATCGAGGATGGCAGGCCAACGGCCGGGCTCGCGTTCGCGGATGAAGACGTCGAGGTTACAACGCGCTCGGGGCTGCCGCAGCTCATCGCGGAATCCCTTTTGTGGAGGAGCAAGATCCACCTGGCCTTGCGCGCTCCCCGCAAGGCGCTCTATGACCTTGAGAAGGCGCAGCGCATCAATGCAACCGTCGCCGAGGTGACGCTCCGCGAAAGGCTTGGCGCCGACCTGGCCTACGTTGAAGGAGAGGTGCGTAGACAGATCGATCCGGCATCGGCATTGCCGGCCTACGCACAGGCCATCGACTTCTACAAGAATCGGAAATTGTATCTCGATCTCGCCGGCGCTCTTTCAGGCCGAGCCCAGGCAGCCGCGGCAGCTGGACAGACCGACGAGGCGGAGGCCGGCTTCTCCGAGGCCATTGAGCTCTTCGAAAGCCAGAGGGATCTCCTGACGGACATTGGTTCGAAGGTCACCTATTCCGAAGTGGCCCAGGGCCTCTACGACGGCATGATTCTTCTGCAGGCGGAGGCCAGGCAGGACCGGGAATCTGCTCTGGGCTATTCCGAACGGGCTCGCTCCCTGGCTCTCGGGGGCCTGACTCCGGTCTCTCCGCAGCGGCTCCCGGATCTGTCTCGCCAGCTTCCAGGCAATCGGGCTGTGATCGAGTACGCCCGCGTCCAGGACCGGTTACTAACCTGGGTCCTCTGGCAAGGACGCATTGAGAGCCACTCCCAAGTCGTGACGGACGAGCGCTTCGAGACCAGTATCCGGAGGTTCGTAGGGGAGATTGAGCGACGCGAGGACCCGGACAGCATCGACAAGCTGGCGAGGGATCTCTACTCGATGTTGATTCCGTCCACTGTGGCGGCCCTGCCCGGCAACGTAGAGCTCTGTCTAATCCCCGATAAGATTCTCAACATACTGCCTTTTGCGGCCCTGCGGAACCCTCACACGGGGCGGTTCCTGATCGAAGAGAGAACGATACGCATCACCCCGGGGCTGGCGCAGTCTGGAGTTGTGAAGAAGCGGCATCCAAGGATACCCTCGGCTTTTCTGGTTGCGGCGACGGTTTTCGACCGGAACGCCTTTCCGGATCTGCTGCCGTTACCTGGCGCGGAAGATGAGATCCGCAGTGTCGCTCCACTCTACACCTCACCGGTGGTCCTGCAAGGCAAAGACGCAACCCGGGATCGTATACTGGCCGAGTTGGACCGTCATGAGATCTTCCATCTGGCCGGTCACTCCACCTTCAACGAGCGACATCCGGAGAACTCCTATTTTGTCGTCGCTTCATCCTCCGGCGGGGGGGTGATCTTCCTGCGCGAGATCACAGGCCGGCGGTTCGGTAACCTACGCCTGGTGGTGCTCTCTTCGTGCAGGTCTCTGGGTGCGCAAGATACACGCATCCTGGGGGTCTCCGGTCTGGCACGGCCCTTCCTGGATGCTGGTGTTGAAGAGGTGGTCGGCTCTCTTTGGAACGTCGGGGACGAGGTGGCCTCGCAACTGATCCCTGAATTTCACCGGCGCTATCTCGCCCGCGGCGACGCCGCTGAGGCACTACGAGAGGCGCAGATTGCGATGCTGAGGAGCAGCGATGAAGAGCTGCGCTCACCTCGGGCTTGGGCTGTGTTCCAGGTAGTTGGGAGATCGTGGTGACTCAGCCCCCAGAGCCTCCCCGCAACCTGGAGGTCAGGGATAGACAGGCTAAACTACCGTAAGTACCTCATTCTACGAGGACATTACAGTACCTAACCGCCCCTGGGGAACGTCTGGTAGCGCATACGGGATTCGAACCCGTGTTACCGCCGTGAGAGGGCGACGTCCTGGACCCCTAGACGAATGCGCCATATGTCCAATAAGAACCGCCATCGGACCCGCGAAGGGTACCACAGACGTTCCGGGGTGTTCAACCGTAAAATGAGGGGGCGATTTCCCCGGCCCCGCCACGCGTTTGTAGTACCTTTATTCGATCCGGACTCGTGCCATCGCGGTCCCTGGAGAAGAGGCCCTTCTTTGATCTTGAAGCTGGTCGCCGCCACTGGAAGCCCCTCGGTCCTGATCACGGGCGGTCGTCCGTTCACCGTGGGCCGCGTGGCGTCGTGCGACCTGCCGATCCAGGACCCGACGGTCTCGCGCCGCCACGCCGAGCTGGAGCTCGCCGGGGCCGGGGTGCGGGTGCGCGACGTGGGGTCGACCAACGGCACCTATCTCGACGGCGTGCGGATCATCGACGCGCTCGCCACCCCCGGCTCGCGGGTCGCCTTCGGCAAGGTGGACTTCGAGGTGCAGGTGGTCCAGCCGCCGGCGCTGGAGGAGGAGAGGTTCGAGGGGGAGGGGTCGCTCGACGCCACGATCCTCCGCCAGGTGCCGGTGAGCGGCCGGTCGGACATCGCCTCGCAGCTCGCCGAGGCCCCCCCGGCTCCTCGCTGCTCCGGATCGCCGGCCAATCCCTCGAAGACCGCCAGGCGCGCAAGCTCAACCTTCTGCTCGACATCGCCAAGGAGCTCTCGCGGCAGACCGAGGTCGACCGGCTGCTCGACAAGGTCGTAGGGCTCATCTTCCAGGTGATGAACGTCGACCGCGTGGCCGTGATGACCTCCGAGGACGGCGGCGAGCTGGTGCCGCGGGTCTGGCGCAGCCGGGTCGAGGCGCCGGCCGGCAGCTGGCGGGTGCCGCGGGCGATCGCCCGCAAGGCGGTGGAGGAGCGGGTGGCGGTGCTCTCGGAGAACGTGCCGGCCGAGGAGGATGCCGGGGCGGAGATCGAGAGCGCCCTCTGCGCGCCGCTGCTGGGGAGCCAGGGGACGGTGCTCGGCATCATCTATCTCGACAGCGTGGGGATCGGCCACTCGTTCACCGAGGAGGACCTCGAGTTCTTCACCGCCTTCGCCGGCATGGCGGCGGTGGGGATCGAGAACGGCCAGCTGATCGAGCGCATGCGGCGCGAGGCGGTGGTGCTCTCCAACTTCCAGCGCTACTTCGCGCCCGACCTCGCCCGCCAGATCGCCGGCCAGGAGGGGGAGATCCAGCTCGGCGGCGCCAAGCGGCAGGTCGTCGTGCTCTTCTCCGACATCCGCGGCTTCACCTCGCTGTCGGAGCGGATGAACCCGGACGCGATCGCCAGCCTGCTGACCGACTACTTCACCGAGATGGTGGAGATCGTCTTCCGCTACGGCGGCACCCTCGACAAGTTCATGGGCGACGCGCTGATGGCGCTCTGGGGGGCGCCGATCGCCCACGTCGACGACGCCGACCGCGCCAACCGGGCGGCGATCGCCATGCAGCAGGTGCTCGGGCGGCTCAACGCGCGCTGGGCGCTCCTGGGGCGGCCGGAGCTGTCGATCGGCATCGGCATTAACGCCGGCGAGGTCTTCGCCGGCAACATCGGCAGTCAGCGGCGGCTGGAGTACACGGTGATCGGCGACGCGGTGAACACCGCCGCGCGCCTCTGCTCGGAGGCCGGGCCGGGGGAGATCCTGATCGCCGAGCCGTTCTACGCCGCCCTCGGCCAGCCGCCGCCGGTGTCGGCGCTCACCCCCTGGCCGTTGCGAGGGAAGGCGCGGCCGGTGCCGGTCTACCGGATCGAGTGGGAGGGCGTGGCGATCGACGACGAGGCCACCGGCAAACGGCCGGTGATCAAGACCCAGGGAATGGGCTTAGAATGATCGCCACTCAAAAAACGCCGCCGATCCGCCCCGATGAACCGCTGAAGGGAGAGCAGAGAATGGCCGAGCCTGAGGTCCCATCCATCGCCGTGCCGGACAACCACCTTCCTTCCATGGCGGCCACACAGGCCGCGCCGGCGAAGGCGCCGCGGCAGAAGATCCGCGAGATGGAGCTGATCATCACCGAGGTGATCTGGGAGACGGCGGACACCGTGACGCTGAACCTCTTCGCCGGCGGCGAGCGGCTGGAGTACCAGGCGGGGCAGTTCATCACCATCCGGCCGCAGCAGTTCCCGGCGCTGGCGAGCCTCTGCGACTACTTCGAGGTCATGAAGGGGAAGAAGGAGCCGGGGCGCGCCTACTCCCTGACCTCGGCGCCGCACGAGAAGCAGCTGGCGATCACGATCAAGGCGGAGACTTACGTCAAGGGGCAGACCAAGTACCCGCCGCTGCTCTCGCCGTTCCTGACCTACAGCGTGCAGCCGGGGATGAGCATGAAGGCGACCGGCATCGGCGGTCCGTACGTCCTCTCCCCCGACGTCGAGACGCGCACCGACCACCTCATCCACGTCTGCGCCGGCTCGGGGATCGTGCCGAACTATGCCCTCCTCAAGTTCTGTCTGGAGACGGGGATGAACCTGCGGCACACCCTGATCTACGGCAACAAGACCTGGGACGACATCATCTACCGCCACCAGCTCCAGGCGCTCGCGGATCGCTTCCCGGACAAATTCCGGATCGTCCACGCCATCTCGCGGGAGCGGCGGACCTTCCCCGGGCTGGACATCCGCCAGGGCCGGGTGAGCGAGGAGCTGCTGCGGGAGTTCATCCCGGACCCCACGGCCGTCGAGGTCTACACCTGCGGCCCCGGCCTCTCGAACTTCGACAAAGCCGGAGCCCGCGAGCGCGGCGAGGAGCCCCAGCCCCGCTTCCTGGAGACCACGCTCGCCGCCCTCAAGACGATCGGCGTGCCCCCGGACCGGGAGCATCATGAGAGCTATGGGTAGGCGGGAAAGGCAGAGACTAATCGGGCGCTCTGGGGAGCCCAGGGCAGGGTTCGCTTTCTTGGTAAGGCTCAGAGGGGATGTAGGTCTTCCACTCCTTCAGGGTAAGGTTTCGCCCAGCGCTCTGGCACCCGCGTTGGATGAGCCCTTGGGTGCTCAACTCCCACAGGCGTACGGTTCCGTCGCCTGCCGACGATACCAGCCCTTGTGGAGTGAACGCCAGCGAGGATATCGTCCCTGAGTGACCTGCCAAAATAATTGGTTTCGTTTCGGTTTCTTTACCATCCCATCTCCAGAGTTGAATCGTACCGTCGCGTCCCCCGGCGGCTAGCCACCGGCCGTCAGAGCTGAAGGATAAAGATCTGACGCTGGATACATGACTCTCGAGCAAGACCTCTTCGCCAGAGGGTGTCAGGATCTGGATGCTGCGGTCCTCACCCCCGATCGCGAGCCAGTTATCACTGGGGCTAAACGCAATAGCTTGAGGCGAGTTCAAGGAAATAGAGAAGGATTTCTTGTCTCTTAAGCTAATTCCTTCTTCGCCTAAAACTATCTTATAGATAGTTGCGTGTGATTGCGCAGGTTCGATGGCTGCGAGCAGGTCATCGCGAGCGGAGAAAGATAACGCTTGGGTGGATTCAACGTCTGGGAGCAAATAGGTAGCCATCATTGTTCCCTGTAAATTCCACAAGGACGCCTTGCCATCCAGATCAACTGCAGCGAGCCAGCGTCCACTCGGACTAAGGGCTAGTGTACCGAGCCGCAGTCTTACCGGTAGCACTGTCGGCTGAAGTACTCTGCCGTCGAAGTGAATTCGCCAAAGCAACAAAGTTCCGTCTTTTCGACCGGCTACAAACGAGCGACCATCGGAGCTCAATGCCAAAGGAGAGGTGGAAGCTTCGGAGCCTGGGAATTCCTGAGTCTTTGGTTCCCCCGTCAGCTTCCACAAGCGCAGCCGCTTTGAGCGTTGATCTCGGCGTAATAAATTTCCGCTCGCATCGACTCTAAGAATCGATTCGGGATTGATTGGAAGTATACGAGGCTCGAAATACGGAATATCTACGCCTCGGCCCAGGTCCCAGAGCCGTGGAGCCTCGCTGCCGCCCTGGGTTATCAGCCAACGGCTCGTGGCCGAGAACCCGACCATAGTCACCGGCGTCGCTTGTTTCATGAGAACAGGCTCTTTAAATCCTTGGTCAGATTTCTTTCCTAGATAAATATTTCCCCTGCTGTCTTCGGCCGCAACCCAAATTTCATCAGGGCTTAGATCAGCTCGGGAGGCGTCAAACTTCCAGGTAGCGGATGAAGAGACACTGTTGCCTTTCGTTGGTCTTGTCATCCAGAGCCCGCTTTTTCCCTCAGCGTGGCAGAAGAAGAGAGCAGCCTTTGAATGCGTAATAGCTCTTTCATTTGTGCATCCGTCAAGCAGGCTGGGGCCCTTGAGGTTGCCGTCCGCGCGAATCGTCCAAAAGCCGATACTTTGAGACAGCGGCAACTTTGCGGTCGCGATAAAGACGCCTTTGTCAGTATCGAAAGTAAGAGTCCGTATAAGAGACTCAGTGCCATACGTATCGCGCTCGGGGTCTGACAGCCTACGAAGCTTTTTCAGCGGCTCCGCATCTTTGGGTAGATTGGACTCCGGAAGAGGAAGGTTGACTAAGCGAGGTAAAGAAGAAGGTGATGTCAGATTCCAGATTTGTACTGCTTTTCTTGAACCCTCGGCCAAAGTAAGGCTATCTTGGCTGAAGCAGAGAGGGCCTCCTGTCCACTCGCTCAGAAGTTGGGGCCTCTTTTTTATATTGTCCATATTTCTCAGCAACAAGTCAGCGCCTTGCCTAGTCACTAGCCAATGACCGTCGGGGCTAAATGGGTCGCCCTCAAAGGGCCAATCCTCTCCTTTGAGGGGGGTCGACGTAGAGAGTTTCGCGCTAGGGTTTTTCAGATCCAAAAGCCATGAGCGTTGTAGTCCAGCTATCATGAGCCAGCTATTCTTTGCGTATATTGAAACTGTCGGTGACGCAGAATTAGTGGTCGGTAGCGTGCCGAGATCCCGGCTAAAGGACCAAGGGGCTTCTGCGGTTAAGTCCCAAAGCCGAAGGTGGAGATCCTTTCCCACGGTGGCTAGCCAACGCCGGTCTAGAGTTAGGAAGGACGAAGTAGCCAGCCCGACAGGAATGGGGATGCCGCCGGATTGAGAGAGTGTCTGTCTCAGCGCGGATTGAGCCCTCGACCAATAAGGTTTTTTAAACTCCTGGGCCATGTTGAGCGATTGGACCGCAAGCAGAAGCTCGAGTTGAGGATCATCCGACGGCAGAGCACTCTGGGAGCGTACGGTGAGTTCGCTAGCGAGAGCCATCTTTTTTTGAGTTCTCGCGACGCGCGACATACCGATGGCGAATATCGCGACAATCGTGGTTATCGCCGCCATAGTAGCAAAAGCGAGAGTCAAAGCTTTTTGTCGCCTGGCCTGAGCCAACTCTCGTATACGCTCTTCATCCCGAGCGGAGACGCTTGTCGTGAGGAATTCCCATGTATCCGCGCTCAGCTCTCCTGGATGGCTATCAGCCCAGTCTTTAGCTCGAGCCAATCGATCTCCTCGATAGAGAATGCCTCTGTCACGGCCGGCACCAATCCAGTCTGCGGCAGACTGGTCCAGTCGGCGCCGAATCTGAAGGGCCTCTCTATCCTGCTCGATCCATTGTTTTAGGCGGTCCCAGTTGCTGAAGAGCGCTTCATGCGCCAACTCGATCGTGGGGCGTTTTTCCTGATCGGTCGTCAGCAGGCGGGCATTCGTGAGCCGGCTGATGACGGTCGCCATTACTCTACCGTCCACCTCGGACGCCGGTGCGAGATCGTCGAGGCCCTGGCGACGCTTCGTCGCCTTTTCCTGCTCGTCCACTTGGACCAATCGGAGGAAGACGCGGCGGCAGGTCTCTTTCTCCTCCTCAGCAAAATCCGAGTAGACCTCCTCGGCGTGTTTTTCCAGGGCCCCGGCCACGCCGCCGATCTCGTGGTAGGCGGCGACAGTGAGGCGCCGGCCTCCTTCGCGGCGCTGCCAGATCTGGAGCAGGGCGTGCTCGAGCAGAGGCAGGGAGCCCGGCTGGGCCGCGACCTCATTCAGCAGGAGATCGGCGAGACCCCCCTCCAACTCGCAGCCGGTGAGATAGGCCGGGCGCTCGACAGCGCTCCGGAGCTCGTCGCGGGTCATCGGGCCCACGAGGGATTGGCGATCCGAGACGGCCGCCGCTAGATCCGGATAGGCGGCGCAACGGCCGTAGAAGTCGGCGCGGAGCGTGACGACGACGATGGTCTGGCCGTCGGCCGCCGTGGCGGCGTGGAGGAGGTTGGCGATGATCGACTTGCGCTGGGCCTCGTCGGGGCAGAGGGTGAAGATCTCCTCGAACTGGTCCACGAATATGACGAGCCGCCGGTCCGCCGGTGCGTCCCGCAGGGAGACGCGGGTCGTCAGGTGGAGCATGCGCGGGTCCGTGCCGAGATCGCGGATCAGCTCGCGGACGGCGGATGGCGAGTCGCCCAGGCGGGCCGCGCCGGCGAGGGCGACGGCGAGGCTTTCGAGCGGCTGCGCGCCGGGCTTGCAGATCGCGACCGGCCAAGCGTCGCTGCCGGGGATCTCCCCTCGTTTCAGATTGGCGACGAGACCGGCGCGGGCCAGGGAGGACTTGCCGCTGCCCGAGGGGCCGACGATGGCGAGGAAGCGGTTGCCGGTGCGATCCGTCCGGAGCTTGTCGAGGAGCCACCCGGTCAGGGCCTCGCGGCCGAAGAAGAAGAGGGCGTCACCGATGTCGAAGACCTGCAGGCCGCGGTAGGGACAGGCGCCCTCGGCAACGGCCTCGCCGGGATCGGAGCCGGGTGGAATGCCCCGGATGCCGCAATCGAGGCGGTGCAGGGCCTTCTCGTCGTCCAGAGTTTCCCGGAACTCGACCCAGGTGGTGGCGCGGAGGAAGGCCGGGAGCCGGCTTGGCTCCCCGCGTTCGGCCCCAGGGAGCAGGACGGGGATGACTCGAAATGGCCCCCGCTCTCCGGAGACCCGGCTATCGATCGCCGCGCGCATCTCCTCGTTCTGCCAGGGGCCGGTGCCGCTCGGGCCGAGGCAGACCGCGCAGGCCGCGCAGTTCTCCAGGGCTTTTTCGATCGCCTCCTGCCAGGGCTCGCCGGGGATGAGGTTCCACTTGTCGAGCCAGGGCTCGAATCCCCGCTTCTTGAGAAGGCGCGCCAGCTCCTCGACCGCCGGCTTGTCCGGAGTCGCGTGCGACAGGAAGGCGTCGTACCTAGGCTTCTCCAAAGGCCTCCTTGACCGGCCGGTCGGTTTCCGCTGATTCGTCTACCTGTTACTGCGTGGCATCTTATGCCGGGCTTTGCAGGCACAATCAGGCTTTACTGCATCGTAGCCGACGCTGTAACGGCCACTGCCGCCGTCTTTAGTCTGGGCCACTCCCACCACCTCGGCCTTCATCCGGATCGTTACCCAGGCCTGAGCCGCCGCCGGATCTTCGGGCGGGTTGGGATTACTCGTGACGGTGGTGTTCAAGTTGAGATCTAGCCAACCGAAGTCGAACGGGACTGGGAACGTAGGACCGCCTACAGTTACACGCTGGGCTTCGGCGGGAAAAGGAATGAAGCTCTGTCCCGGCGGCTGAGGTGAAACCGGGAAGGTCTCCTGCACCGACGGGTTTTCTGCCTCGTCGAAGATGACGATCTCTTCCTGCCCGAGCGGATACCACGAGGGGTTGACCCCGGCGGCGGCCGGGCAGGTGAACGCGCCCTGGTTGACCTTCGAGTCGCGCCAGACCAGAAGCTCGGTGCCGCCATTGAAGGCACCGCCGTTCACGTATCGCGCTTCGAAGCCGGAAGCCAGCGGCTCGCGATTGTCGGCTGCCGTCCAACCCACGTACCGGCCATAAAAAGTGTACTGGCCCGAGATTGAGGTCTCGCAGTCGGTCGCCGACGCCTCGATGTGCACCAGTGTCTCGCCTTCGGCGAAGTTGCGGCCAGGATTGACGAAGAAATAGTCGCCCCACAGCACGTTCTGGTTTGTGGCGTCCCCCGTGCCACCGGGTGCGAAGTAGCCAGAGTCTCCAGGGAAGCGGAGCGTGCAGTTATTGACCGTGTCGACGGTGGCGTAGCCGCGCGCGACGTTGTCCCCCAGGTTCCGTCCGGCGCAACGGTTGCCCAGAATGGCGGACGCCTTGCCGGTCAGCGAGCTTTGCAGATGGGCGAGGAAAAACTGCGGCAAGGGTGGCGGGGGAAGCAGGCCACCGCAACTGGCGAAGTTGATGTCCTGAGAGAGAGAACCCTGCGGGCTGACCGTGTCGTTCGGATCTTGCCCGTCGGACGCAGTCCGCGGCAGCACACCGTTGACCAGGATGTCACGCAGATTAATCGTTTGCACGTCGAAGCCGGTCAGGTACAGGTTGAAATCGAGCACCGGGACCGAGAGATCAGACCAGATCACCACATGAGCGAGGACCGCGGTCGCTGAAGCGTTGTTGACCGAGAGTAGCGTGGTTTGCCCGTTCGGGTCGTCGAGGTCCACCTCGAAGTATGGGAGCAGCAGGGTAGCGGCGGGAACGTCGTCGATGGTCTGGATCACGGCAGCCGCGCGCGGGGGCAGGCCCAGAAGACAGGTGAACACCAGCCAGAGAAGAAGCATCGGCCTTCGAGTCATGAAAGGACCTCCCGGGTCTGCAAACGCGGCGGACACCCCTGTTTCCTGAGGCGCCTGTCGAGATGCGAGCTTGTTAACCGTTACAATAAAGAATAACACGCCAACCCGGGAAGGGTATGAGGTCGTCAGACACTCTGTCCGCGAGGGAGAGCCATGGTCCGTAGGCCGAAGGTTTTTATCAGCTATAGCCATGACTCTCCGGTTCACTCCGAGAGGGTCTGGTTGCTGGCCGATCGCCTGCGCGGTGACGGCGTGGACTGCATGATCGACCAGTACCATCCGGCTCCGGTGGAAGGTTGGCCGCGCTGGATGGACCGCGAGGTCGAAGAGGCCGATTTCGTCCTGATCGTCTGCACTCCCATCTATTACCGGCGGGCCCGGGGAGAGGAACGGCCGGGTGTCGGCCACGGCGTAACCTTCGAAAGCGTACTGATCGTGCAGGATCTTTATGACGCGGGGATGCAGAACGAGAGGTTTATCCCAATCCTTTTCGAGGACCTGGACCCGCAGCAGATCCTGCGCCCTCTTCGCGCCTACACTCGCTATCGGGTTGATACCGAGGAGGGGTATGACGGTCTCCTGCGTCATCTCACTGGCCAGCCCAGGATCGTCAAGCCGGAGTTGGGACCCCTGCCAGTACTGCCGCGCGCGGACTCTCCCGCTACTGCCACGGTGCTCCTTGCCGGGAGCCCTAAGCCGACCGGGGATGAAGAACCGACCGCCCGCAAGAGCGAGGCGCCGGCGGTGGTTGTCGCCGGTGCCTGGCCTCTCTTCTCTGCTGCTCGTCCTAATTCTGGTCGGTGGCCTCTGGCTCCGCCGCGGTCCGGGGCCCCCCGATAGTCTGCCGTCGGCCCCGGAGGCCCGGGAGCGTTACCTTGAAGGCCTGGAGTCTCTAGCCCGGTTCGACGCTCCTCTGGCCCGGCGCTCCTTCGAGAGGGTGCTCAAAATCCAGGACTTTCCTCCGGCTCGCTCCGTCTGGGCCGAGGCGCTGGCACGGCTCGGTCTGGGCGATCCGGGAAAGGAAGCTCAGCGGGCGTTCGATGGCAGCTCCCAGTTCCCGCCGGAAGAACGGCTTCAAATCAAGGCACGCCTGCTGCGAATCCGCGGTGAATCGGATGCCGCGATCCAGGCGTACCAGCAACTCCTGGCCGGCTATCCAGGAAGCTCCAGACATCTCGAATATGGATTTGGGCTTGTCGAGTCCCGGATCGGAGCTGAGCAGGGCAGGGAAGCCCTGCGGGATCTGAAAAGTCTGCAAAGCGAAGCGAAGGAAAACCCTCGGTTCCATCTGTGGGAGTCTTGGGCCGCGAATGCGGTCCAGGATTACCAGCTGCAGCGAGAGGCCGCCACGAAGGCCATCGCGGCGGTCGAAGGCAAAAAAGGCTACCGGCTATTCGAAGCCAAGGCTCGGCTCTTCCGGGGAATCGCTCAAGCGAGGTCCAACGATCTGGAAGAGGCCATTCCCGACTTCGACAAAGCCCGCCAGTACTATGCGCAGGCTTACGACCGGCGCGGAGAAGCGCAGGCGCTGGACGCGCTCGCCCAAGCCCTGTTCGATCAAGGCAAGCTCGCGAGCGCGGAGCGGACCCGCCGGAGACTGATCGCGGTGTATCAGGATCTGCAGAATCCGAGAGGGCTCGCTTCCCAGCACCTCCGGCTTGCCCAGGTCCTCTCCGAACAAGGGAAGCTCGCGGAGGCGCAACGCACGGGCGAACTCGCTGTCCGGGAGTTCGGAGCGATCGAGGACGACTCCGGCAAAGCGCAGGCCCTCGGCGATCTCGGCCTGTTCCTGCAAAGGCAAGGGAAGCTCGCGGAGGCCGTCCAGCGTTGCAGGCAGGCAATCACGCTGGCGCAGGATCTGGAAGGGGGGGAAGAACAGGCGAGGCAGCTCTACGCCAACCTGGCGCAGGTTCGGCTCCAGGGGATGGAGCTGAAATGGGCAGAGGATAGTTTCGAGCAGTTCCAGCAGATGGCGGAAGCGGCAAAAGCCCCACAGGAGATCGCCCTGGCCTACATGGGATTGGGGGATGTAGCCATCGCCCAAGGGAACCTAGAGAAGGCCGAGAAGAGTTATCAGGAAGCTTTGGATCAGCGCCGCAGGCTCAAAACGGACCGGACGGTGGCTGAAAGCCGGTTGAAGCTGGCAGCGGTTCTCCTCGAGAAATTACGCCCGGAAGATGCCGCCGATCAGCTCGAAGAGGCTCTCACGCTGTTCCGTGGCGAACGGATGCGAGACCAAGAGGCTCAAGCCGAGGCGCTGCTGGCGCGCGCTCTCCTCGCGCAGGACCGGCCGGCAGATGCCAAGAGCGCCATTGAAAAGGCTCGCGAGCTCGCCGGCCCCAGCGAGCGTCCCGATCTTCACATCGAGGTGTCCCTGGCGGAAGCGCGAGTGCGCGACCGGTTGGGCGAGCGGGACGCGGCGATCCAGATCCTCCAGGAGGCACTTGTCAGAGCTCAGCAGGCAGGACTCGCCTCCCAGGCTCTGGAGGCTCGCCTGATCCTGGGAGGAATCGAAGCCCGGCAAGGCGACCGCTCCCGTCTCCAGGGGGTCGAGCAGGAGGCTCGAATTCGCGGCTTCCTCCTGATCGCCGGCAAGGCCCGTCGCCTGCTGGACGGACGGGCTCCCGCTCCGGTCTAACTCAGGCGCCCGTTTCCCGGAAGATGACCCGGATGTTGTCCGGGTCGTGGGTGACGAAGGTCAGCCGCCCCTGATCGTCCTTCTCCAGGCCGCCGGGGATGTTCTTCTCGCGGAAGGAGATGTCGCGGAAGGCGGCCTCCGCGGAGGCGACATCGAAGACCAGGGCCGCCTGGATGCGCGGTCCCTGGGCCTTGAAGCGCTCGTCGTTGGAGCGGGGATCCTCGTTGACCGGCGGGCCGACCACCTCGACCACGGCCGAGCCGGCCTGGTAGACCACCCCCCGCTCGTCCTCGCGGTTCCAGCTCTGGAGCTGCGGCAGCGCCAGGGCGCCGCCATAGAATTTCGTCGCGCGCTCGAAGTTCGAGGCGCGGATCATCACCCTGAACTGCCGGATCTCCATCGCGTTCCTCTCCTTGGATCAAAGCTCACGCGGCCGTCCGGACCGGTGGCGCACCAGCATTTACCACACTCGGCGTGAGAGTTGTATACCATCCAACCCGGCAGGAAGGAGGGGCGCTCCACCCATGAAGGTCCTGGTTCTCAACTGCGGCAGCTCGACGCTCAAGTTCCAGCTCATCGAAACCGACGAGGCGATGGCCCGCGACGGGCGCGACCGGACGCTGGCCAAGGGGCTCGTCGAGGACGCCGGCGGGACGGCGGTCCTCCACTACGAGGCGGAGGGGAAGAAGCCGGTCCGCGACGCGATCGGGGCATTTCAGCACCGGACGGCGGTCGAGCGGGCGCTGGCGGTGATGACCGACCCGAAGACCGGCGTCATCCCCCACAAGGACGAGATCGGCGCCGTCGGGCACCGGGTCGTCCATGGCGGCGAGCGGTTCCAGTCCTCGGTGCTGATCGACGAGGAGGTGATCGAGGGGATCGAGGCCAACATCGCGCTCGCGCCGCTGCACAATCCCGCCAACCTCCAGGGCTACCAGGCCGCCAAGGCCGTGCTGCCGAACGCTCCCCAGGTGGCGGTGTTCGACACCGCGTTCCACCACACCATGCCGGAGGCGGCCTATCTCTACGCGCTCCCCTACAGCCTCTACCAGCGCTTCGGCATGCGGCGGTTCGGCTTCCACGGCACGTCGCACCGTTTCGTCTCCGGGCGCCTCGCCGCGCTGCTCGGCCGCGAGGGGGACCCCGGGCTGCGGCTCATCACCTGCCATCTCGGCAACGGCGCCTCGGCCTGCGCCGTGCTGGGTGGCAAGTCGGTCGACACCTCGATGGGCTTCACCCCGCTGGAGGGGCTGGTGATGGGCACCCGCTGCGGCGATCTCGATCCGGCGGCGCTGCTGTTTATCATGGGGCGCGACGAGCTCGGCGCCGCCGAGGCGAGCGCGCTGATGAACAAGCACAGCGGCCTGCTGGGGATCTCCGGGCTGTCGTCCGACATGCGCGCGCTGCTGGAAGCCGAGGAGAAGGGGAGCGATCGGGCCCGCCTGGCGATCGACATCTTCTGCTACCGGCTGCGCAAGTACATCGGCTCCTATGTGGCTGCGCTGGGCGGGGTGGACGCCATCGCCTTCGCCGGCGGCATCGGCGAGAACTCCCCGGCGGTGCGCGAGAGGACGATGCGCGGCCTCGACGCCCTCGGGCTCACCCTCGATTCGGCGCGCAATGCGGAGGCGAAGGGGACCGAGGCCGAGATCTCGCCGGAGGGGGCGCGGTCGCGGGTGTTCGTGGTGCCGACGAATGAGGAGCTGATGATTGCTCGGGATGCGGTGGGGATTGTGGGGGACGCGAAGGGCAGCGGCAAAAAGAACTGACGCCGGGCGGTCTCCGGGGAATCGGATCATTTCCGCCGCCGCGGCCCTCACTCCCCAACCCCTCTCTCCCAGCCTCCCCCCTTCCCGCCGGGAGAGAGGGGCTTAAAGAAGAAGGATCTGGGGTTTTTGACTAACTTCTCCCTCTTCTCCCGTCAGGAAGGGGGGGAGGCTGGGAGAAGAGGGCCGGGGTGATGAGGGCCTACCCCTCCACCCGCTTCCCATCCGCATCCTCGCCCGTCTCCTTGCCGCCGCCTGAGGGCGCGCCCTTGTTCTGCCAGGCCCAGTCGCGGATCTCGGGCATGTCGTCACCATGTTTGCGGATGTACTCCTGGTGCTCGATCAGCTTGTCGCGCGTCATCTGGTTGAGATAGGCGGCGCGGGAGCCGAGCTTGGGGACGCGGTCGATGACGTCGGCCACCAGGTGGAAGCGGTCGAGGTCGTTGCGCACCACCATGTCGAAGGGGGTGGTGGTCGTGCCCTCCTCCTTGTAACCGCGGACGTGGAGGTTGTCGTGGTTCTTCCGCCGGTAGGTGAGGCGGTGGATCAGCCAGGGGTAGCCGTGGAAGGCGAAGATGACCGGCTTGTCCTCGGTGAACAGGATGTCGAACTCCTTGTCCGACAGGCCGTGCGGGTGCTCGCCGGGCGGCTGCAGCGTCATCAGGTCGACGACGTTGACGACGCGGATCTTGAGGTCCGGCAGCTCGCGCCGCATCAGGTCGACGGCGGCCAGGGTCTCCAGGGTGGGGACGTCGCCGGCGCAGGCCATCACCACGTCGGGCTCGCCCCCCTGGTCGTTGCTCGCCCACTCCCAGATGCCGACGCCGGCCGTGCAGTGCTTGACGGCGGCGTCCATGTCCAGCCACTGCGGGGCCGGCTGCTTGCCGCAGACGATCACGTTGACGTAGTTGCGGCTGCGCAGGCAGTGATCGGTCACCGAGAGCAGGCAGTTGGCGTCCGGCGGCAGGTAGATGCGCACCACCTCGGCCTTCTTGTTGGCGACGTGATCGATGAACCCCGGGTCCTGGTGGCTGAAGCCGTTGTGGTCCTGCCGCCAGACGTGGGAGGTCAGCATGTAGTTGAGCGAGGCGATCGGGCGCCGCCAGGGGATCTCGCGGATCGTCTTCAGCCACTTCGCGTGCTGGTTGAACATCGAGTCGATGATGTGGATGAACGCCTCGTAGCAGGAAAAGATGCCGTGCCGGCCGGTCAGCAGGTACCCCTCCAGCCACCCCTCGCACTGGTGCTCGGAGAGCACCTCCATGACGCGGCCGTCGGGGCCGACGTTCTCGTCGGTGGGGAGGAGCTCGGCCGTGGACTCGCGGTCGGTGGCCTCGAAGACGTCGTTCCAGCGGTTGGAGGCCGTCTCGTCCGGGCTGAAGATGCGGAAGTTGCGGGACTCGGCGTTGAGCCGGAGCACGTCGCGCAGGAGCTTGCCCTGCACGCGGGTGGCCTCGCCCAGGGTCGCGCCGGGGAAGGCGACCTCCACCGCGTAGTCGCGGAAGTCGGGCAGCCGCAGGTTGCGCAGCACGGCGCCGCCGTTGGTATGCGGGTTGGCGCTCATCCGCCGCTCCCCCTCGGGGGCGAGCTCCGCGATCTCCGGACGGAGCCGGCCGTTGTCGTCGAACAGCTCGTCCGGGCGGTAGCCGCGCATCCACTCCTCGAGCATCTTGACGTGCCCGGGGTTCGCGGCCATCTCGGACAGCGGCACCTGATGGGCGCGCCAGGTCCCCTCGACCGGCTTGCCGTCCACCACCCTGGGACCGGTCCACCCCTTGGGAGAACGCAGCACGATCATCGGCCAGCAGGGGCGCTCCTTGAAGCCGTTCGTCCGCGCCTCGGACTGGATGCGGCGGATCTCGTCGAACACCTCGTCCATCACCGCGGCCATGCGCTCGTGCATGGCCGCGGGGTCGTCCCCTTCGACGAAGTAGGGCTTGTGGCCGTAGCCCCGCATCAGGCTGTCCAGCTCCTCGTGCGGGATGCGGGCGAGCACGGTGGGGCCGGCGATCTTGTAGCCGTTGAGGTGAAGAACGGGGAGCACGGCGCCGTCGTGGACCGGGTTGAGGAACTTGTTCGAGTGCCAGCTGGTGGCGAGCGGGCCGGTCTCGGCCTCGCCGTCGCCGATGACGCAGGCGGCGATCAGGTCCGGGTTGTCGAACACCGCGCCATAGGCGTGAGAGAGGGCATAGCCGAGCTCGCCCCCCTCGTGGATCGAGCCCGGGGTCTCGGGCGCCGCGTGGCTCGGAATGCCGCCGGGGAAGGAGAACTGCTTGAACAGGCGGCGCATCCCGTTCTCGTCCCGGGAGACGTCGGGGTAAACCTCGCTGTAGGTCCCCTCGAGATAGGCGTTGGCCACGATCCCCGGGCCGCCGTGGCCGGGACCGGTGATGTAGATCATGCTGAGATCGCGCTGCCGGATGATCCGGTTCAGGTGGACCCAGAGGAAGTTGAGCCCGGGGGTCGTCCCCCAGTGGCCGAGGAGCCGGGGCTTGATGTGCTCGATCGTCAGCGGCTCTTTGAGCAGCGGGTTCTTGTAGAGATAGATCTGCCCCACGGAGAGATAGTTCGCCGCACGCCACCAGGCGTCGATCTTCCGCAGGATTTCAGGGGAGAGCGGTCCTTCAGGCATTCAACACCTCCTTCCACCGCGCGGCGCCTATCCTGACACAAGTAGAGGGAGGGGACGTCCGTGGCCTGCGACCTCATCCCCTATCCCCTTCTCCTGAAGGAGAAGGGGGACGACTGCGAGACGGATTGCCCGTCAGGTCCTCCCTCTCCTTCAGGAGAGGGACAGAGGGTGAGGTCGCAGGCCGCTGAGGCCGAAGCAAAGCGCTTTGTCTGTCGCTCCCCCTCAGCTCATGTGGATACCCTTGGACATCCGGGAGTAGGCCTCGCGGTAGGGCGCGAGAGGCGTCCGCAGGAGGGCGGCCCGGATCTCGTCCGGAATCGGCTGACCGGCGAGAACGAGCTGGGGCGCGAGAAAAAATTCGTTGTTCCCGAGCCACTCGGGGTGGCAGTGATCGATGGCGGCCAGGGCCACCAGGACGTCCTCGGGGATGGTGGTGTGATGCCCGTTGCCCGCCGCGGTCTGTTCCAGACGGCCTGCCAGACGCCGGAGCAGCCACGCGAGGACCGCCCGCCAGCCGACCGGCTCCGCGCTCTGTCCCCGTTGCAGCATGGCGAGATAGCGCACCCGGTTGAGGAACCGCTTGATTGAGCGCGGGGTATTGCGGAACGAGAAGACCAGCGGGTGCCAGGTCGCGAGCGCGGTCTCGAACTCCTGGGAATCGCGGAGCACCACGCCGGGTGGGATCGAGAGCCGCCAGACCCCGAGCCCCACGATGACGATCAGGAGCAGGGCGACGAGCCACAGGGGCAGGCGGGCCTCCTCCCCTTCCTCCATCCGCGCCGGCCCCTTGGGGAGTGTCCCGCCGGAGGACGCCGGGATCGACCCCGGGACAGACATCGCCGGTGTCGCCGAGGGCTGGCTGGGCGCGGTGGATGCGGTGGCGGTCTTCGGCTCGTCCCCTGGACGGCCGGTGCGTGCCGCTCCGAGCCAATATCCGAGGAACAGGAGGAGGACGACGCTGGCCGCCGGAAGGGCCTTCCGGATCACCGGCCAGACCTCGCGCCAGAGCCGGAGGCCGCGGCTCTCGCGCGGCTCTTCCTCCGGCGGGCCGCCGGCGAGCATCAGCCGCCGCGACTGCGCATCCGTGGGAGAGGGCACCGGGACCTCGATATTGATCAGTTTTTCCAGGTACTGCTGGGCGAACTCGATCCGCCGCCGCCGCGCCAGCTCTTCCGCGGGGAGATCCTTCTCCTCCGGGCGCGGATCGGTCGTGAGCAGCTCGCTCGCCACGTCCTTGAACCCCAGGCCCACGCACCGCACCACGCGCTCGCGGGCCATCCCCAGCACGACGAAGCAGTCCCCGGAAGAGACCAGGAAGTTGACCGATTCGAGGACCTCCAGGACCATCTCGGGCCGGCAGCGGTCGAGGTCGTCGATCAGGATCAGCATGGTCCGGGGATTGAGTGCCGCCGTGATGTCGCGGAACTCGGCCGCGAAGCGGTGGCGGAAACCGGTCAGGTTTTCGAGATCCCGCACTTTTGCGCGGCCCGAGTCTCTGGCAAGGAGATTCGCGGGATTGACGCCGAACCCCTTGAGACCCTTCCAGAGCGAGATGAGGAGCCCGGTGGAGCTGAGCAGGAAGACGAACCAGGGAACCTTCGCGTCTCCTTCCTTCCCCGTCGCCATCTTTTTTGATTCGTCGGCGAACCACTTCGCCGGATCGAGAGGGAAGCTCTTGACGAAATCCCAGGCCTTGTCGATCTGGCCGGGATGAGCCCGGAGATAACCCAGCGAGAAGGAGGAGACGATCAGGAGAGCGGCGATCAGTGGCCATAAACGCGCCCACCGGATGCCGAGCAACTTGAACCGGAAGATGGCTCCCTCCGGCCGCCACCAGGGCGGGATCGCCTGCGAGCGGACCATCTCCAGCAGCGACGCCAGGAGGTTCTCTTCTTTCTGATGATGCCAGGCGTTGAACCAGACCGGCCGGAAACCATAGCGTCCGAGGTCCACCCGCAGCAGGTTCATCAGCGAGCTCTTGCCGCTCCCCCACTCGCCGGTGACGGCAATAGTGAGAGGTGGCGCAGTCTTCTCGTTGCGCAGGAAGCGCGACAGGCCGAGGGCGACCGCGCTAAAGTCGAAGACGTCGGCCTTGTCCGAATTGATCGGACTGTCCGAAACGAGCAGATCCGCCGCCGATTCGGAGACCACCTTGGGTGCGGGGGATTTGAGCGCGGGAACGAACAGAAAGCCGACGACGAGCAGGCTTAGGTAGTACCAGGGGGCGGGTAAGACGTGATGGCTCCCGGACGAACCGGTCGCATTCGCGAGGTCCCGCGTCGCGCGCCCCCAGGTCTGACCCCTATCATCGCTAATTCGTAAAGTGCCGTGAGCATCTGCAATCCAGATTCGATCGCCGGATACGCTGATCGCACTATAAGAGCCCCAAGAGGTTGGTGGCATCGGGGGTTCTACGCTGTAGCCACCACGGTCTATGCGCTCTCCACGACACACAGTGTTGTTGTCATAAAAGAGACAGGAGGTTTGATTGTTCGGCTTGTAGTGTTTAATCAATTTTAGGCGATATTTAATTTTGGTTGAATCAGTGCGGGTCCAGTGATTTCCGCGATCGTGGGTAAAATAAGAACCAAATATCTGATAATACCCAGCTATTGCTGGCTCAAGCGCTTCTCTTGGAGGGCTTGTCGATGCCCAACCTTCTGAAGCACCGCTAAAAAAGATTGTATCAATAGTTTGCTTGCCTACTCCCGCATCTCTACGCTCCCACCTTAGCCCCCCGT
Organism: uncultured Acidobacteriota bacterium; assembly: GCA_963792575.1. Lineage (GTDB taxonomy): Bacteria > Acidobacteriota > Thermoanaerobaculia > Multivoradales > UBA5704 > DATARR01. The sequence continues at coordinate 311,631 of CAWBWZ010000010.1, read as the reverse complement.
CTTGGGTGAGAAACAATGCCCCGTTGTCTCCCGCAACCCAACCGTACTGGGCATTGACGAAATGTACGCTGTAGAGATCCGAGCTCGCGAGCTCCCGCAAGGTCAGCTCGGGTTCCTTGGGTGTGGTCGGCGGAGGTGAGGGGGGATAGGTTGGGAGTGGTGCCTGGGCTGGGTTGGCGGGCCGGTTGGTCCTGTTCGGCGCCCGTTTGCCAGTGCTCCCTGTCGGCTTCTGCGCCTGCGCGTTTTCAGGAGAAACTCCAGGGGAGTTGACGCCGGCCGGATTCATATTCTCGGGCGACACGCCGGAGTTAGGGGAGATCTCTCTGTTTGGCGGGGTGGCCTGGAGCTTGGGATCGATTGGCATCTGGGATGGGTTGAGCTGATCGGCTGGCGGTCCGGCCTTGATTATCAATCCAAGCAGAGCGGCGCTCTCCAGCGGTGTCGGTGTCATGCGGCGCCACAAAGGCGTGGGCTCCGTCCTGAGCCCGGCGGCCGTTGGTCCCTTGGAAGGAGCCGTTGGCGGGGCATTGATCGGTCTATCGGCCACCGGATCATTGGGATCAACCAGATATTGCCGGCTCCAGTGCTTCCCGGAGTCCGCGCTGTGCAGAATGAGGCCGCCGCTCCCCACCGCCCAGACGTGACCCGTCCCCGCGAGCGCGAAGACGTCGTTGAAGTCGGCCCAGACCTGCGGCAGGCGTTGAGGCGCGTTGAATTCGACGGGGGTCAGCCACCAGTCCGCATGCAGAGGGCTCGTCTGCCGGTAGGCGTCGAGGGCGGGCTCCTGGCGGAAGGCGATCCACGAGCTGATCAGGAACAGGAGGAGGGCCGCTCCGAACCAGAAGGGTCTGGGGAGGGAGCGGGATGGATTGGGCGAAGAGCTCTGGCTATCGTCGCTTCGGGTCGGCATGGACGACATCTACACCCTCCTTCAAACCGCCGAGCCGCGGCCCGGCGACAGGTATTCCTGAAAACACAGGCGTCAAAAACGGGTGTGCGTTACCGTTATAGCGCGATCTCGGGCGTTGGTGGCCTGCGACCTCAACCCCTATCCCCTTCTCCTGAAGGAGAAGGGGGACGACTTCGCGACAGGTTGCCCGTCAGGCCCTCCCTCTCCTTCAGGAGAGGGACCGAGGGTGAGGTCGCAGGCCGCCGATGTCTCCCGCTGGTGCTATCCTTCCCTTCATTCTAAAGGGAGAACTGGCGATGGCGGCGATCCCGTTTCAGAACGCCGTGGTGGTGGTGACCGGCGGCGCTTCCGGGATCGGCCGGGCGCTTTGCGAGGAGCTTGGACGGCGCGGGGCGGTCGTGGTGGTGACGGACGTTCAGGAGGAGGGCGCCCGGACCGTAGCGGCGGGAATCACGGATGCCGGCGGGCGGGCTTCCGGCGCGGCGCTCGACGTGCGGGACGCGGCGGCGTTCGAGCGGCTTCTCGACGAGACGATCGCCAATCATGGGCGCCTCGACTACCTGTTCAATAATGCCGGGCTCGCCGCCGCCGGAGAAGCCCAGAAGATCCCTCTCGAGATCTGGCGCAAGGTGATGGACGTCAATCTCTGGGGGGTGATCCACGGCGCCATGGCAGGCTATGCCCGGATGATCCAACAGGGTTCGGGCCACATCGTCAACATCTCCTCCCTGGCCGGAATTGGCGGCATGGCCCTGGGCCTCCCTTACGCCACGACCAAGTTTGGCGTCGTGGGGCTCTCGCTCAGTCTGAGGGCGGAGGGAGAGGATCTCGGCGTCAAGGTGAGCGCCGTCTGCCCGGCGTATATCCAGAGCCGCATCTTCGAGAACGGCGTCTACGCCGGCACGAGCCAGCAGGGGATCCGTTCGCTGATCCCCTTCAAGTTCGTGGATGTCGACGTCGCGGTTCGAAAGATACTGAGGGGCGTCGAGCGCAACCGGGCGATGATCGTTTTTCCCTTCTACGCCAAGCTGCTCTGGTGGCTCACCCGGCTCAATCCGGAGATCGCGGTGAATGTCAACCGGAAAACGGCGCGGGCCTTCCGGCGGCGCGCGGCGCGAGGGCGGTCTACAGAAAAAACAAGGACGTAAAGGACGACAGGGACGACAAGGACGAAAGCCAAGGCTTGTTTGTCCTTGCAGTCCTTGTTGTCTTTTACGTCCTTGTTCCTAGCGCGGCACCAGCGGCCAGATCAGCGGCAGCAACCCCACGATCAGCGCGAAGAGCAGCACGGTGAGCGGCAGGCCGGCGCGGAAGTAGTCGCGGAAGGTGTAGCCGCCGGGGCCCATCACCAGAACGTTGACGGGGCTGCCGAGCGGCGTCAGGAACGCGACGGAGGTGGCGAGCGCGACGCCCATCGCGAAGGCGTGCGGGTCGGCGCCGATCCTCTGCGCGGTCTGAATGGCGATGGGGGCCACGATAGCCGCGACCGCCGCGCCGTTCATCGCCTGGGTGAGCAGGATGGCGAGGGCGACCAGCCCGGCGAGGATCGCCAGCGGACCCGCGCCCCCCAGCACGGAGAGCAGCCCGTGGGTGATCAGATCGGCGGCACCGGTCTTGGTCATGGCGGTCCCCAGCGGCAGCATGCCGGCGACCAGGAAGACGCTCCGCCACTCGACGGCCTGGTAGGCGTCGTCCATCGAGAGTACACGGGTGAGGATCATCACCAGCGCGCCCCCGAGCATGATCTCGCCGACGCCGAAACGATTGCTGGCGGCGATCGCGAGGGTGACGATCATGATCGTCAGCGCCAGCCGGCTCCGGCGGCGCGACGGTGGCGGCTCGTCGACCCCGCGGTCGAGGAGGATGAGGTCGGACTCGGCGCGCAGGACCGGCAGCCGCCCGCGGTCTCCCTGGAGCAGGAGCCCGTCGCCGAGTTGAAGGGGGAGATCGGTGAGCCCGGTGCGGAGCGAGCGGCCGGCGCGCCAGATCGCGAGCACCGCCATGCCGTAGCGGTCGCGGAAGCGGGTCTCGCGGAGAGTGCGGCCGATGAGGTCGGAGCGCGGCGAGAGGACGGCCTCCACCAGCACCACGGAGCGGGATTCGAGGTCGCGGTCGCGCCAGTGGCGCGGCGGCAGGGGATCGAGGTCGGCCGCGAACCCCGGCCCTTCCGGCTCGCCGGCGAGGATGAGGACGTCCTCGGCCTGGAGCTCCTCGTCCGGGGAGGGGGCGCGGACGATCCGGCTCTCGCGCTCGATGGCGAGCACGTTGACGCCGTAGGTCTCGCGCAGGCGGCTGCCGGCGAGGGTCTGGCCAACCAATGGCGATCCCGCGGGCACGCCGGCGCGAGAGAGGGTCTCGCCCAGATGGTAGACCTCGGCGAGATTGGCCTCCTGGCGCTGCAGATCCTCGTAGAGCTGGACGGGCGAGCGCGCGGGGAGCTGGCGCCGTCCCCAGAGCGCCATGTAGGCGACCCCGACCGCGATGATCGGCAGGCCGAGCGGCGCGAAATCGAGGAGGCCGAAGCCGGCCATCCTGCGGTCCTGCAACAGGCTGCTCACCACGATGTTGGTGGTGGTCAGGAGGGTCGCCATGCCGCCGAGGATGGTGCCGAAGGCGAGCGGCATCAGCAGCCGGGAGGGGTTCACGCCCGAGCGTTTCGCCGCCCCCGAGACGGCGGGCAGCAGCACGGCCGCGGCAGCGATGTTGTTCATGAACAGGGAGAGCAGGGCGGCGGAGAGCATCACCACCACGACCAGCCGCTGCTCGCTCCTGCCCGCGACCCGTACGAGGAGGTCTCCGACACTATGAGTGACGCCCGCCCGCTCCAGCCCCGCGGCGAGGATGAAGATCGCCAGCAGCGTGATCACCGCCGAGCGGCTGAACCCGGAGAACGTCTCCTGCGAGGTGAGAACCCCCGTCGTGCCGAGCGCGACCACCACCAGAAGCGCCACCAGATCGGCGCGCAGCCGCTCCGTGAGCAGGAGCGCGATGGCGGCGCCGGCGATGATCAGGGTGATGAGGAGGTGGGGAGTCATGGGGAAGTGCAGGTGCCCCGTCCCCGAATCCCCCATCTCGACCTTGCCGCCCGGGAAATACTCCTTCCAGCGCCGCGTCACGGTGGCCGCCGTCTCCTCGTCCGCGAACAGCTCCTTGGGGTACCAGGGCTTCATGCGGGCGTCGATCAGGATCGGCGGCGTGTAGGAGACGTGGTGGCGGACCAGCGCCGGTGGCGGCGGCGTGGATGTCGGCCGCGGGCTCGAAGCGGGTGAAGGTGGTCCAGAGGAAGTTGATCGGGCTGGCGGCGGCGCGGCGCGGCTCGTCGGTGAGGACGACCAGCGGCCAGCCGGCGAAGGCCGGGTGGGCGGCGAAGCGGGCGGCGGCGCCGGGATCGTCCGCGTAGGCGGGGCCGCCGACCACCAGGCAGCCGGGGCAGAAGACGTGGACGTCCGTCGATCCCCTGCGGGATCTCGGGCGCGGTGAAGCGCCGCGGCAGCTCGCGCACCGGATCGCCGAGGCCGAGCCAGACCCCCTTCGAGCCCTCGTTGACCACCGGGCCGGTGTAGTCGAGCGTGTCCATCGAGAGGTTCGAGAAGACGTAGAGGTCGGTCTCGGGATGGGTGCGCGCGAGGATGTGCGTCGAGCGTGGCGCGGAAGTCCTTGAGGTCGACGGCGCGGTCGGTCACCAGCAGGAACTTGGTGAGCGAGAGCTGCCCCTCGCCGAGGATGCGGAAGGCGCGAGGCCATCGCCTCGCGCTTGTAGCGCTGCTTGACCACGGCGGCGGCCAGCGAGTGGTAGCCGGTCTCGCCGTAGGACCAGAGCTGCTCGACGGCCGGCATCACCAGCGGGAAGAGCGGCGAGAGCAGCTCCTGCAGGAGGTCGCCGATGAAGAAGTCCTCCTGCCGCGGCTTGCCGACCACGGTCGCCGGATAGATCGCGTCGCTTGCGGTGGGCGATCTGCTCGACCTCGAAGACCGGGTAGTCGTGCTGCAGCGAGTAGTAGCCGTAGTGATCGCCGAACGGGCCCTCCGGCCGGCGGACGCGCGGCGGCACCTTGCCGATCAGCGCGAACTCGGCGGTGGCGACGAGCGGATGCGGTGCCCGGACCGGGGGAGACCGAGCGTCAGCCGCTCGCCGGCGATCAGCGAGGCGAGCATCAGCTCGGGGACGTTCTCGGGCAGCGGCGCGATGGCCGCGAGGATCAGCGCCGGCGGGCCGCCGAGGAAGACCGTCACCGGCAGGGCCTCGCCCCGCGCCTCGGCGACCGCGTAGTGGAAGCCGCCCCCCTTGCCGATCTGCCAGTGCATGCCGGTCGTCCGCGCGTCGTGGACGTGGAGGCGGTACATGCCGAGGTTGTGCCCCTTGCCATCCGGGTGCTCGGTGTAGACCAGCGGCAGGGTGACGAACGGGCCGCCGTCCTCCGGCCAGGTGGTGAGCACGGGCAGGCGGTCGAGCCGGACGTCCGACGGTGACGACCTCGGCGACCGGGCCCGAGCCGCGCCGGTAGGAGCCGATCCGCAGCGCCTCGCGGCCGATGTCGCGGGCGCCCCAGAGCTTGGCCGGCGTGGGCGGCAGGAGCGTCTCGGCGAGATGGACGAGCCGCTTGATGAGCCGCAGCGGGCGGGTGCCGAAGGCCAGCTCGGCCCGGCGCGCGGTGCCGAAGAGGTTGGTGACGAGCGGAAAGTCGCGGTCCCGGACGTTGGTGAACAGCAGGGCCGGCCCGCCGGCCGCGATCACCCGCCGGTGGATCTCCGCCGCCTCCAGACGAGCGTCGACCGGCGCCTCCACGGTGACGAGGTCGCCGTCGCGGCGGAGCTGGTCGAGGAAGGCGCGGAGATCGGGATAGGTCGAGTCGGCCATGACGCGGAGAGTCTATCCGTTCCCGGAAAGCTCCCCCAGAAAAGACAAGGCGGGGCCGCCGGAGCGGTCCCGCCTTCAGGGAAGAGTTTAGTTGCAGGGGTATGGACCGCAACCACCGCCACCATTACCGTACTTTTCGACATCGACGGTGATCGCGGTGCTACCCGTAAGGTAGACGCTGTCGGTCACCGTCAAGCCCAGCGTGTTGCTGGTGTAATTGTAGTTAATGCCGCCGCAGATCGTCCGGGAGTAGCTGCTCCCCGTACCAACGGCGACTCCGTTCCAGGTCCACTGGTAGGTGTAGGGCGACGTACCATAGGCAACGGACGAGGTCCAGGTGGTGGTGGTGCACGAGCTCACGCCGATGTAGCTGGTTCCATTGATCGTCGGCACGGGATTTACCGCCACCGACGGGCAACTGGTGTTCGTCGCCGAGATCGTATACGACGAGGGATTCAGCGAGCTGCTCGTCATGCTCGCGTAAGCGGTGGATTCGCAGACAGATCCGCCGTTCAGGCTGGCGTATGCACTGGCGCTGACGTTCGCTCCGCTCCTGGGGCCATCCGTCACGGTCTTGGTCGTCGGGGCACCGCTGACGGTGACCTTGGCGTAGGCGGTAGCATAGACCTCGCCGGTGAAGCCGCAGTTGCCGGTGAAGTTGGCGCTGGCGTTTCCCCAAGTGCCCTGGACCGAGGTCCCATAGGAGGCGCTGGCGTCATAAGCGAAGTTGAGGGCACAGCTCACTTTGTCAGTCGCCGTCTCACCCAGGGCTTCAGCGGTCCGGGCGCGCTCGATCATTTTCTGGGTGCTCGCGATCTCTTTCCGGAAGCCGGCTACGGCCTTCTGCAACTCGGGGGTTGGCCGGGCCTGGAACTCACGCTGCACCTTGCTGAGCTGCTGCCGCAGATCCTGGAGCTTCCAGGTGAACCCTTCGGGACCGAAGACGAAGCTTTCCACCTCGCCAGCCCGCAGCTCGCGCTGAAGCACCCCGATCTTCACGATCCGCCACCCCTCGCTCTGGAGTTGGGTCAGAACATCGTCGTTCGAAGCCTTCTGGACTTCCTGAGCCAGAGTCGGACGCGTGCTAGACACGAGGGCGAGGGACAGCAGAAGGGTCACAAGAAACTTTTTCGTCGACATCTTCAGACAAACTCCTACAAGAATCGCCGGGCTTAATGCTCGACGAACAGACAACCAGAGAGTTGAGGTACTCAACTTCTAGCGATTGGCTAGAAAGACTTTAGATTTTAAACATCGCTATGTCAACGATTAAATTTTGATTTCACAAATACCGAATTAAGCATGACCGAGCGGGATACCGAGGCGGAATCTTTGCGGTAAACCGGGCACGGTGACGCCGGGCTTGCACCCAGAGCGCTGGTCCGGGAAACTTGACAGAGTTCCGCAAGCCGCCTGAATCCGAGAGGAGACCCCGTGTCTGAACCTACGTCAGCCCCCACCTATGCCGCCCGTCCCGGTCCGCCACCCCGCCGCCGCCGGCGCCCCCTGCTCCGCGTTCTGCTGGCGCTCGTGGTGCTGATCGGCCTGCTGATCGTGGCCGGCGGAATCTGGCTCAACGACCGGCTGACGGCGAGCCTGCCGCGGCTCGACGGCGAGCGGCGGATCGCCGGGCTTTCGGCGCCGGTCGAGGTCGAGCGGGATGCTCTCGGGGTGCCGACGATCCGGGCGGCAAACCGGCTGGACATGGCGCGGGCGCTCGGGTTCCTCCACGCCCAGGATCGCTTCTTCCAGATGGACCTGCTGCGGCGGCAGGCGGCGGGCGAGTTGGCGGAGATCATCGGTCCGGCCGTGGTGAAGGTGGACCGCCGGCACCGGGTCCATCGTTTCCGGGCCCGGGCGCGGCAGGTCCTGGCAGCGTCCCCGCTACAGGAGCAGAACCTCCTCGCGGCGTACGCCGATGGGGTGAACGCCGGGCTCTCCTCTCTCGGCGAGGTCCCGTTCGAATACCTCGCCCTGCGCGTCGATCCCGCGCCGTGGCGGCCGGAGGACTCGATCCTGGCGGTCTACGCCATGTTCTTCGATCTGCACGACGATCGGGGAGCGGGAATCCGCCCTGGGCGTGCTCCGCGACACGCTCCCGGGTCCGATGTTCGATCTGCTGGCCTCTCCAGGCACGGAGTGGGACGCCCCGCTGGTGGGCCCGGCCTATGCGACGCCGCCGATCCCCGGGCCGGAGGTCTTCGATCTGCGCAAGCGGGCGGCCGACCGGCCGGCGCTGCCGAAGGCGGCCTCCCTGGATTCACGGGATCTTGATGGGGAGGAGGAGCTGGCGGCCATGGCGGCTGGCAGCAACAACTGGGCGGTGGCGGGCGCGCACACGGCGGACGGCCACGCCCTGCTCGCCAACGACATGCATCTGGGACTCCGGGTGCCGAACACCTGGTACCGGGCGTCCATGGTGCGGCCGGACCCCGCCGGCGGGACTCTGCGCGTCACCGGCGTGACGCTGCCGGGGACGCCTTCGCTCTCGGTGGGGAGCAACGGCCACGTGGCCTGGGGGTTCACCAACAGCTACGGCGACTGGACCGATCTCGTGGAGCTGATGATCGATCCCAGAGATGCGAACCGCTATCGCGCGCCGGACGGGTGGCGGCGCTTCGCGATGGTGAAGGAGCACATCCGGGTCAAGGGGGGAGCGGACAACCTCCTGCAGGTCCAGGAGACGATCTGGGGCCCGGTGGTCGACGAGGACCGCATCGGCCGCCCGCGCGCGCTGGCCTGGACCGCCCACTATCCGGAAGCGGTGAATCTCGGGCTCGACGAGCTCCAGACGGCGCGCACCCTGGAGGAGGCGATGGCGATCGCCAACCGCTCCGGCATCCCGCCGCAGAACTTCACGGTGGCGGACGAGACGGGGCGGGTGGGCTGGACGATCATCGGCAGGATCCCCCGCCGCGTCGGCTTCGACGGGCGGACCCCGACCTCCTGGGCCGACGGCTCCCACCGCTGGGACGGGTGGCTCTCTCCGCAGGAGTATCCGCGCGTGATCAATCCCGCTTCTGGAAGGATCTGGACGGCCAACGCCCGGGTGATGGACGGCGAGAGCCTGCGGGCGATCGGCAACGGCGGCTACGACCTCGGGGCCCGGGCGCGGCAGATCCGCGACGGCCTGATGAAGCTGGAGCGCGCGACGCCGCGCGACCTGCTGGCGATCCAGCTCGACGACCGCGCCCTGTTCCTGGAGCGCTGGCGCGACCTGCTGCTGCGGATCTTGAGCCCCGAGGCGGTCCAGGGGCACCCCGGGCGCGGCGAGCTGCGCCGGCTGGTGGAGACCCGCTGGGCCGGCCGCGCCGCCGTCGACTCGGCCGCCTACCGCGCCGTGCGGGGGTTCCGTCTCCATCTGGAGGAAGCGGTCTTCGTGTCCCTGACCGGCCAGGGGAACATGCCCGAGGAAGGCCGCGTCCAGCCCCCCTCGCAGTTCGAGGGGCCGCTCTGGAGGATCGTCACTGAGCGGCCGGTCCACCTGCTGGATCCCCAGTACAAGAGCTGGGATCAGGAGATCCTCGCCGCCGTGGACGCCCTGCTGGAGAGCGGCGAGCGCCAGGGCGTCAAACTGGCAGACCGCACCTGGGGGGAGCGCAACACGGCGCGCATCCAGCACCCGCTGAGCCTCGCGCTGCCGTTCCTGGGCCGCTGGCTCGACGTGCCGACGCGCCAGCTCCCGGGGGACGAGAACATGCCGCGCGTGCAGGGCCCGACCTTCGGCGCCTCGGAGCGGATGGTGGTCTCCCCCGGCCACGAGGAGGCCGGCCTGTTCGAGATGCCGGTGGGGCAGAGCGGGCATCCGCTCTCGCCGTACTACCGGAAGGGGCACAAGGCCTGGGAGGAGGGGAAGCCGGCGCCGTTCCTGCCGGGGCCGGCGGTGCATACGCTGCGTCTGGTACCCGCGGGCTGAGGAACAGGGCGGCCACACAGGGCCGCCCCTGCGGTTTTACGCCCGCTATATACTCCCGCGCCGGACTTGACCCAAACCGGAGAGGGGATTTCATGCCGCAGGACACCGTTCACGTGATCGCGATCTTCCACGCCGGGGTGGGCAAGGAAGACGAGGTGGAGAGCATCCTCCGGGAGCTGATCGAGCCCACCCGCCGCGAGGCCGGGTGCACCCGCTACGACCTGCTGCGCTCGCTCAAGGGGGAGGACGGCGCCGAGTTCGTCTTCGTCGAGGAGTGGGCTTCGGAGGAGACGCTGGACGCGCACGGCCAGTCGGAGCACCTCAAGGGTCTGCGCGCCCGGATCCAGGGCTTGCTGAGCTCGGCCCCCCGCGTGATCCGCTACCGCCAGGTAGGGTGAAAGGCCTGGAACGACAAAGGGGCGCGGTCTCCCGCGCCCCTTCCCCGGCTCACCTCTGTCTTTGCCTGGCTCAGCGCGTCTTCGAACGTCCGGCCAGGATCATTTCCCGTCCCGCCATGTAGAGCAGCACGGTGATGAGCGCGAAGGGGATCAGCGCCAGGAGATCGGCGGAGCCCCCCTCGAAGAAGGGATTGGCCTTCATCCTCGCGATCATGCCGCTGTCGAAGTCGCTCAGCAGCCCCTGGCTGAAGGCGATCGCGATGCCGGCGATGGCGCCGCCGGCGATGTAGCCCGACGCCATGAGGACGCCCGGGCTCTTGTCCCCCTCGGCGGTCAGCTCCTCCTCGGTCAGCTTGCGGTGCGCGAGCTTCTTCTTCAGGTGACGATCCACCATCCAGCGCACCAGGCCGCCGATGAAGATCGGGCTGGACGAGGAGAGCGGCAGGTAGACGCCGACGGCGAAGGCGAGCGAGGGGATGCCGGACATCTCGAGGACGATGGCGATCATCACCCCCAGCAGGACCAGCCCCCAGGGGAGCTGACGGTTGAGGATGCCCTTGATGATGTAGGACATCAGGGTCGCCTTCGGAGCGTCGAACTTGTTGACTGTCAATTTCGTGCCGTTCGGGCCCGGACGCTCCTTGTGGGTGCCGTTGATCCCGGGATCGACCAGATAGACCGGCACGCCGGCGTCGTTGACCAGATACCGGCCGGCCGGACCGCCCACGTCGTCGGTCTTCTGCCAGGAGTGATAGGCCCGGCTGTCGGCGGTCGCCTGGGGTCCCTGGAGAGATTCAGGTCTCAGCGTCGAGAGCGTCGCCGGATCGACCCGCAGGTCCGGCGAGTACCCCTCGGCGACGATCTGGCCCGCCGGGTTGGAGATCGGCACGTAGACGGTCGCCGAGTCGTTCAGCTTGAGCAGGATGGGGCCGAGCACCAGGGCCGAGGCGAGAGCGCCGAAGAGGATGGCGATCTGCTGGTTGCGCGGCGTGGCGCCGACCAGGAAGCCGGTCTTCAGGTCCTGCGAGGTGGTGCCGCCGTTGGAGGCCGCGATGCAGACGATGGCGCCGATCGACAGCGCGGTCACGTAGTAGCTCGGGCCGGTCCAGCCGATGGCCAGGAAGACCAGGCAGGTCAGCAGCAGGGTCGCCACCGTCATCCCCGAGATCGGGTTCGACGACGAGCCGATCTCGCCGGTCAGCCGCGAGGAGACGGTGACGAACAGGAAGCCGAAGATGATGATCAGCAGCGCGCCCAGCAGGTTCCACTGCAGGTGGAGCTGAGGCACGACCATGATGACGGCGATCAGCGCCGACGATGCCGCCGACCACGAACTTGAGCGACATGTCCTGGTCGGTGCGCAGGGTCGCCGGTCCGCTCTGGCCGGCCCCGGTGCGGCCGCGGAAATCGGCGAGGCCCCCCTTGAGGCCGTGCCAGATCGTGGGCAGCGAGCGGAACAGGCTGATGATGCCGCCAGCGGCCACCGCGCCGGCGCCGATGTAGAGCACGTAGGCGCCGCGGATGTCGTTGGGGCCCATCTCCGAGATCGGCATGGTGCCGGGCGGGATCACGCCGGTCGCGACGCCGCCGAAGTACTTGATCGCCGGGATCAGCACCAGGTAGGCGAGCACGCCGCCGGCGCACATGATCGAGGCGATGCGCGGGCCGATGATGTAGCCGACGCCGAGCAGCGTGGGATTGATCTCGGCGGAGATCGAGCCGGCCTCGAAGGGCTTCCGGAAGATCTTCTCGGGGGTCTCCTTCCACAGGTTGAAGACCTTCATCATCGTCTGGTAGACGAGGCCGATGCCGAAGCCGGTGAAGATGGCCTTGGCGCCGGAGGCGCTCGCCTCGGCGGCGGCGGGGGCGTCCCCGGCCTCGGCGGCGGCGCGGGCGGCGATCGCCCGCTCCTCGGGCGTGGCGCCGGCCTTCAGCACCTCGGCGCAGGCGGTCCCCTCGGGGTACTTGAGGAGGCCGTGCTGCTGGACGATGAGCGCCCGGCGCAGCGGGATCATCATCAGGATCCCCAGCAGGCCGCCGAGCACCGCGACCAGCATCACCCGCGTGATCTCGAGGTCGAAGCCGAGGATCATGATCGCCGGCATGGTGACGCCGACGCCGAAGGCGATCGACTCGCCGGCCGACCCGGCCGTCTGCACGATGTTGTTCTCGAGGATCGTCGCCCGCCGGAACCCGAGCCGCGCGGAGCCCGCGGAAGATGGTGATCGAGAGCACCGCCACCGGGATCGAGGCGCTCGACCGTCATGCCGACCTTGAGCACCAGGTAGAGCGACGAGGCGCCGAAGATGATGCCGAGGATCGTGCCGACGATGAGCGGCAGGAACGTGAGCTCCGGCAGCTGCACCGAGGCCGGGATGAACGGCCGGAACGCGGCGGCCTGGGGCTCCTCCGGGCGCGCCCCGACGATGTCGGGGTACTCTTGCGGTGGAACTTCGGAAATCGCCATGCAGGGACCTTTCTGGCGAAGAGTTTTGGGTCCGTACCCTACCACACCGCCACCGCCGGACCGGAATCTGACTCGGGGTCAAGCAAGAACAGAACCACCGCGTGGGAACCCACGGGCCGTGGCTGCTCTCGTACGTTCTGGCTCGCCGCCGTCCTCCGCGGAGGACGCGCCTGGACCCTCGCCGCCGCGCCTCAGGCCATGGCCGGCTCGCCCCGGCCCAGAGCGCGAGAAGTACTGGCAGACGCGGGTGGCATTAGCTGAGGGAGTTGGAAGGGCGGTGAATTCCGGGGCGGCCACGCAGGGCCGCCCCTACAGAACCTTCAGGCTAAGGCCCGCATTGCGAGATGGGTGGGCAAGTGCCCTGGATCATACCGTCGCAGACTACGTTCCTGATCCCGCCAGGACTGCAGGAGGACCAGCCCCAGCACTCGATGACCGAGCCATCGCAGCAGGTCTTGCTCCGGTAACAGACCGGGCAATTCTGCTGGACATCGTCGCAGCTCACCCAGGTCGAACCGGAATGGCAGTTTCCGCTCGCGCTGGTGCAGGAGAGCCGGTAACCGCCGACATCGCAGGTCAGGTTCACGGTGCACGAAGACTTCGTGGCCAAGCCGCCGCTCTTGGCCATCACGGGGTCCGGAGTCCGCAGGGACTCCAGGAAGGCCGCAGTGCCCGGCACGGCTCCTTCGGCTGGCGGAACCTGAGCGCTGGCGGCGAGGGTACACGTACAGAGGATGAGCACGAGGACGAAGATCACGGATCTCATCTCGGAGCCTCCTTTACAGGTAGGGATGGTTCCCTGCAAAGAAAGGTGCTTGATTTCGATATTACGTGACGATGGCAGGTAACAAGGCAGGGCGGCCCCAGGGCCGCCCTTGCTGCTCAGTGGAGGGTTTCCCTAAACCGTAAACGCCAGCGTCAGCAGCGTCTGCTGCTCGATGCCGTGGGCCTTGGCCGAGCCGGTGGCCGGGCTGCCGCTCGCCGAGCGCTTGACCGAGCGGATCGGCTTGCCGGTGAGGCGCTCGATGCGGGGCTGGACGAAGAAGAGGGCCCCCATGTTGGCCGGCTCCTCCTGCACCCAGACGATGTTGCGGGCGTTCGGGATGCTTCGCCAGCGCCGCCGCCAGCTCCTCCTCGGGAAGGGGTAGAGCTGGTCGAGGACGAGGATCGCCGTCGAGGAGTCCTGCCGCTTCTCGCGCTCCCGCCGCAGCTCGTGGCCGATCTTGCCGGAGCAGAGGAGGACGCGCTGGGCGTCCTGCGACCTGGCCGTCGTCGATGACCCGCAGGAAGCGGTCGCGCGCGAAGTCCTCGAGCGTCGAGGCGGAGTCCTTGTGGCGCAGCATGCTCTTGGGCGTGAAGACGACCAGCGGCTTGCGCCAGGGGCGCAGCGCCTGGCGGCGCAGCAGGTGGAAGTACTGGGCCGCGGTCGAGGGCTGGCAGACCTGGATGTTGTCCTCGGCGGCAGAGCTGCAGGTAGCGCTCGATGCGCGCGCTCGAGTGCTCCGGCCCCTGCCCTTCGTAGCCGTGGGGCAGCAGCATGACGACGCCGGAGAGCAGGCCCCACTTGTCCTCGCCGGCGGCGATGAACTGGTCGATGATGATCTGCGCGCCGTTGGCGAAGTCGCCGAACTGCGCCTCCCAGAGCACGAGCGCCTCGGGGTAGTCGCGGCTGATAGCCGTACTCGAAGCCGAGCACGGCGGCCTCGGAGAGCATCGAGTCGTAGACCTCGAAGCGCGCCTGGCCGGGGGCGATGTGCTGCGAGCGGCATGTACTCGGCGGCGTTCTCGATGTCGATCAGCACCGAGTGGCGCTGGTTGAAGGTGCCGCGCCGGCTGTCCTGCCCGGTGAGGCGGACGGGCGTGCCCGCCTTGACCAGCGAGCCGAAGGCGAGCGCCTCGGCCATGCCGTAGTCGACCGGGCGCTTGCCGGTGCCCATCTCGGCCCGCTGGGCGAGCAGCTCCTGGATCTTCGTGTGGACGTGGAACCCCTCGGGCGCGGTGGTGAGCGGCGCCGTCAGCTCGGCGATCTCGCCGGCCGCGAGCCCGGTCGGCACCTCGTACTCCGGCTTCCACCAGCCGCCCTGGTAGGGGTCCCAGTAGGCCGGCAGGGTGCGCAGCGTCGGCTTCTTCTCGAGCTGCCGAGGCCGTCTTGTGCGCGGCGTCCAGCTCGGCGCGGATGCGCCTCCTCCCGGCGCTGCGCCTCCGCCTCGGCGACGCCGATGGCGCGGGCGTAGAGCTTCCAGAGCGGCGGGTGGGCCTTGATCTTCTTGTAGAGCAGCGGCTGGGTGATCGTCGGGTCGTCCACCTCGCTGTGGCCGTGCCGGCGGTAGCCGATCAGGTCGACCACGACGTCGCTCTCGAAGGCGTAGCGGTAGTCGACCGCGAGCTGCGCCACCCGCGACCACGGCGTCCGGGTCCTCGCCGTTGACGTGGAAGATCGGCACCGGCAGCCGCTGCGCCACGTCCGAGGCGAAGCGCGAGGAGTGGACGGCCTTGGGCTCGGCGGTGAAGCCGATCAGGTTGTTGACGATGACGTGGACCGTGCCGCCCACGTCGTAGCCGGGGAGCTCGGACATGTTCAGCGTCTCGGCGAGGATGCCCTGGCCGGCGAAGGCGGCGTCGCCGTGGAGGACGATCGGCAACACCTTGTCGTGGCTCCGCTCGTCGCCGAGCCGCACCTGCTTGGCCCGCGCGCGGCCGAGCGCCACCGGATCGACCGCCTCCAGGTGGCTGGGGTTCGAGACCAGGTGGATGTTGACCTTGCGGCCGTCGCGGCCGGTGAAGTCGCCGGTCGCGCCCATGTGGTACTTGACGTCGCCGCCGCCGAAGGTGCTGCGCGGATCGACGTCCTCGAAGCCGGCGAAGATCTCGGCGGGCGTGCCGGCCGACGGTGTGCACCATCACGTTCAGGCGGCCGCGATGGCTCATCGCGATGACCACCTGCTGGCGCGCGGTGCTCGGCGGCGCCCTGGAGCATCTGGTCGAGGAGCGGGATGCAGCGCCGTCGACCCCCTCGAGCGAGAAGCGCTTGGTGCCGAGGTAGCGGGACTGGAGGACCTGCTCGAAGATCTCGGCGCGGATGAGCAGGTCGAGGATGCGCTCGCTGGTCGAACCGGCGGCGGCCTCGGCCTCCATGCGCTCCTCGATCCAGCGCCGGCGCTCCGGATCGGGGATGTGCATGAACTCGACGCCGATCGTGCCGCAGTAGTGCCGCCGGCAGTACTCGGCGGTCGCGGGATCGGCGCTCTCGAGGCCGGGCTGCGCCTCGGGCTCGATGCGGTTCATCGGGTCCAGATCCGCCAGCAGATAGCCCAGGCGGCGGTAGGCGTCCAAAGTCTTCTCGTCCAGCGCGGCGGGGCGCTCGGACGCAACGGTCGGGGTAGTGGCTATGGTCTCCATAACACAGTCAGGATACCGCAACTGGCAAGGGGGGCGGATCGGAATCGGGAGGATGGGCTCTGATAGTATTATGAGATCGAAACATATTGATGGAGGCCGCCATGCCGCTGAAGTTTGTTTCCAGACTCACAGCTTCCGTTCTTTTCCTGGCGAGCGTCCTGCCGCTCTTCTCCCAGGGGCAGCCGTTGGTGGACAAGTGGCTCGCGGGCCTCAGGGAGACCGACCAGAAGCTTCGGGCGCAGCAGTGGGAAGCGGCCGCGAAGCGGGGCCGGAAGGCCGGCGATGAGATCGTCGATCTGGCCGGCACGGGGGAGTCGCCGGCCTACAGCTTGGCGGTTGCCGCCGTCTTCCGGGCCATCGCGGAAGCGGGGCTCGGGCATCAGGACGACGCGGAATGGCTCTGGGACAGCGCGCTCAATCTCTTTCCGGACATCGCGAAGACCAGCGTGGCGCCCTACGGTCCGGCGGCGGCCGAGCTCCGCAAGCGGACCCTGCGGACCGTCGGGTTCGACAGCGATCCAGCGCTGCGGCCGGGAGGAGAGGGGGAGGTCGTATTGAATCCGCGCGGCAAGAACATCGCGCCCCCCCGGATCATTCGCCAGCCGAAGCCGGACTATCCCAAGGCCTTGCGCCTGCTGGAATCGGGAGGAGCGGTCGTCGTTTCGTCGATCATCGGGAGCGACGGCCGGCCCCGCCAGCCCGTGGTCCTCGACGCCCATGGGGGCGGCCCGGCGCTGAAGTATGTCGCCCTCGATACCCTGCGACAGTGGCGCTTCGAGCCCGCGAAGCTGGACGGCAAGCCGGTGGCGGTCTATTACGTGCTGACGGTCAACTTCAAAGTGCAAAAGTGAGGCGAGGCGGCGCGGCCCGGGTTCTCCGGACCGCGCCGCCTCGATCAGAGGCCCGCTCCTAGTTGGCGGAGCAGGTATTGAAAGCGTTCGTATCGAGGATGCTGACGTAGGTCCGGCCCAGCGGGTTGACATAGATCTTGGTCTGGCCCGTCCGGGTATCGGTCACCGTCAGGTCGACGCGGACGTTGGTCAGGCCGGCCGCGAAGAGCCAGTAGCGGCTGTTGATCCCGCAGCCGTTCAGAACCTTGACGACCACCTCCACGTTGCCTGGATCGAAGAACCAGAAGTAGCCGCTGTCCGGCGTCAGGGTCACCGCCGTGCCGCTGCCGCTGGCGGTCGACGTCTGCCAGTTGGCGGTCACCCGGAAGCGGCCACCGGCGAGACAGAGAGTGTTGCCGCCGGCCACGCAATCGGTCGTCACCTCGAAGGCTCCGATGTCGCAGGTGGTGCCGCCGGGCCGCCTGACCCCACGCTGATCGGTGGCCTCGCAGGCGCCGTTGCCCGAGCCGGGCGCGGCGGGGTTGCCGGCGTCGATCGCCGGGCTGCCAGCGACGAGCTGGATCGTCGGCGTCGGGCCGCCGTAATTGGCGAGGGCGCCGGTCCTGGCGAGGAGCGGCGAGGCCGGCGTGCCCACCTTGTCGTGATTGGCCGCCGAGGGGCCGAAGCACCCCATGTTGTTGCTGATCAGGTTGTAGGCGGAGTCGATGGCGCCGGAGCAGTCCGGATCCGAGCCGGAGTTGAAGAACAGGGAGTTGGTGATCCTGGGCGAGATCCCGATGAAGGCGGAGTTCTCGACGAACAGACCGCCCCCCTTCAACGCCGCGGTATTGCCGACGACGGTGATGTTGTTCGCCGTCGCGCGGACGTCGGAGAACAGATAGAGGCCGCCGCCGAAGTCGGCCGTGGAGCGGTTGCCCGAGATCGTGACGTTGGCGAGGGTCAGGTCCCCCCGGCGGCGATGCCGCCGCCGGCGCTCTGGGCGGTGTTGTTCGCGATCGTGCTGTCGCGGATGGTGAGCGAGGCGTCGTGGCCGTCGGTGACGATGGCGCCGCCGAGACCGGCGCCGGCGGCTCCCGCGACGCTGGCGTTGCCGGTGAGGATCGTGCGCAGGAGCGTGAGGTCGCCGCTGTTGCGGATCGCGCCGCCCGCTCCGGGCGACCGGCCGTTGCGCAGCGTCACGTCCTGGATCTGTACCGTCACGCCGCCCGGGATGTAGAAGATCCCGTCGACGCCGCCGCCGTCGATGATGGTGCGCTCGGCGCCGTCGCCGATCAGGACGAGGTTGCCCTGGATCTCGAGATTGCCGGTGGCGGGACCGGGAGCGGAGAGGGTGTAGGTTCCGGCGCGCAGCAGGACGGCGTCCTCGCCGGGGTGCTGGTTCGCCGCGCCGATCGCCTCGCGCAGCGAGCAGTCGGCGTCGCAGGCGCCGTCGTTGGTGTCGGTCCCCTTGGTGGGGGTGTAGACCGCCGCCTGGACCGCGGCGGGCAGGGCCAGCGCGAGCAGCAGCGTTGAAGCTAGACGACTGACAGAAGAAATCATGATGGTTGCTCCTTCGATAACTTCATCGATTCGATCTGCGCGGAATCCCGGGCTGCCGCGCGTGTTGGGCTTCGAAGCCGGTCTGTTGCCGTGTTCCAACAAGTAGTACGCAGGCCCGGCGGGGAGTGTCTAGGAAGCTTCTTTCCGCCCGGTGCTAGACTGCCCGGCGGTCCGGCCAGCCGGCCGGCTCGCTTCTCCGGAGCCCGACACGATGACGCGACGATTCGCGAAGCCGTTCCCCATCTTCCTCCTTTTCCTTCTCTGGCTGCTGCCCGCCGCGGCGCAGGTCGCCCCGGTGCCGAACCCGCTGGAGCCGGCCGCCGCGGGCGGACTGCCGGCGGTCGACCGGGCGCTCGCCAAGCTGTCGGCGAACCAGCGGCTGCTGGTGATCGGCGCCCACCCGGACGACGAGGACACGTCGCTGATCGGCTTCGTCTCGCGCGGCCTCGGCGGCGAGGCCGCCTACCTGTCGCTCAGCCGCGGCGAGGGGGGGCAGAACGTCATCGGTCCGGAGCTGGGGGTGGCGCTCGGGCTGCTGCGCACCCGCGAGCTGCTGGCGGCCCGCGCGGTCGACGGCGGCCGGCAGTTCTTCTCCCGCGCCTACGATTTCGGCTACACCCGCTCGCTCGAAGAGACCCTCCGCCTCTGGCCGAAGGACGTGCTGGTGGAGGACGCCGTGCGGGTGATCCGCCGCTTCAAGCCGCAGGTGGTGGTCTCGGTCTTCCCGGGCGTCCCCCACCCCAACCACGGACAGCACCAGGCCGCCGGGGTGACCGCCTACGCCGCCTTCCCCCTGGCGGGAGATCCCAACGCCCTGCCGCAGCTCACCACCGAGGGGCTCCCGCCGTGGACCCCCCAGGCGCTCTACCGCTCGACCTACTTCGATCCCAACGCCAGCACGATGACCCTGCCGACCGGCGGCATCGACCCGCTGGCGGGCAAATCGATCTTCCAGCTCGCGATGGCGAGCCGCAGCATGCACCGCTCGCAGGACATGGGGCAGATCCAGCGCCTCGGACCCCAGCAGACCCGGGTCGCCTGGGTGCAGGGGGGCAAGGGCAAGGAGGCGAAGAGCCTCTTCGACGGCATCGACACCCGCCTCTCCTCGCTGGCGGCGACGGTCGCCGACGACGGCCGCCGGAAGCGCGTCCAGGAGCGCCTCGACGCGGTGCAGGCGACGGCCGAGAAGACGCGGAGCGCTCTCAACCCGGCGCACCTCGACGCGGCGGTGCCAGCCTTCCTCGACATCCTGAAGGATCTCCAGGCGGCGCGCGCGGCGCTCGCGGCGGAGGACCGCCCGGTCCGCGATCTGCTCGACGAGAAGATCGACGTCGCCGCGGCGGGTCTCGCCGCCGCGGCCGGCCTCGCGCTCGACGCCACCACCGCCGAGGAGGAGCTGACGGCGGGGGAGACCTTTACTGTCCAGGTCTCGCTCTGGAACGGCGGCGCGCACGCGGTCTCCGGGGCGGCGGTCTCGTTGCTGCCGGAGGGCGGCGAGGTCCTCCACGGCGAGAGCAAGGACCTGGCGGCGGGCGCGCTCGGCACCTGGGAGCTCAAGCCCGCCGTGCCGGCCGAGGCGCCGCCGACGATCCCCTACTTCCTGCGCAAGCCGCTAACCGGGGCGCTCTACGACTGGTCTGCGGCCCTGCCGTCGGAGCGTGGAGAGCCGTTCGGGCCGCCGCCGCTCACCGCCCAGATCAGCTTCACCCTGGATGGCGTGCCGGTCACCCTGGAGCGCGAGGTGGTCCATTTGCACCGGGACCAGGCGCTGGGCGAGGTGCGCCGGCCGCTGCGGATCGTGCCCGAGATGGAGGTGGCGGCGGCCGAGAGCCTCGAGGTCTGGCCGGTCCAGAGCCGCGAGCCCCGGCGGCTCAAGGTGACGCTCACCTCGCACGGCACGTCGCCGTTGCGCGGCCGGCTCGAAGCCAGCGCGGAGGGGACTGGGTTTACCATCGCGCCCCAGCCGTTCACCCTGGAGGGGGCGAACGAGCCGCTCGAGCTCGAATTGACCCTCAAGCCGCCGAAGGAGCTCAAACCCGGACGCACCGCTCTGCGGCTCGCGGCGGTGCTGGAGGATGGCCGCCGGTTCGACCTCGCCGTGCCAGTGGTCGACTACCCCCACATCCGCCCGACCCCCCGGCCGGTGGCCGCCGAGGTGGCGGTGCGGACCGCCGACCTCCGCCTGCCGGCGCTGAAGCGGGTCGGCTACGTGCGCGGCGCTTCGGACCGCGTTCCTGAATTCCTGCGCCAGGTCGGGGTGCCGATCGAGATGCTGGGCCCCGAACAGCTGCAATCGGCGGATCTCGGGCGCTACGAAGCGATCGTGATCGGCAGCCGCGCCTACGAGACCACCCCGGCCCTCCTGCGCGCCAACCGCCGGCTGCTCGACTACGCCCATAACGGCGGGCTGGTGATCGTCCAGTACCAGCAGGCCGCGTACTTCGATGGGAAGTACGCTCCGTATCCGCTCGAGCTGGCCCGGCAAGCCGACCGGGTGACGGACGAGACGGCGCCGGTGACGCTCCTCGATCCGGCGAGCCCGGTCTTCAACACGCCCAACAAGATCGGCGCCGCGGACTGGGAGGGGTGGATCCAGGAGCGGGGGCTTTACTTCGCCCATGCCTGGGACCCGGCCTTCAAGCCACTGCTCTCGATGAAGGATCCCGACACCCCGGACCTCCAGGGCAGCCTGCTGGTGGCCGGCTACGGCAAGGGCGTCTACGTCTACACCGGGCTCGCCATCTTCCGCCAGCTCCCGGCCGGGGTGCCGGGAGCCTACCGGCTGTTCGCCAACCTGCTGGGGCTCAAGGGGAGCCCCTGAGATAAGATCCCAAAAACCATGAAAAAGATCTGCCTGCTCGCCCTCGCCCTCCTCGCCGCGAGCTGCGGCGACGGCCGCAAGCCGCTGGTCGTCTACTCGCCCCATGGGCGCGACCTCCTGACGCTGATGGAGAAGAGCTTCGAGGCGAAGCACCCGGACATCGACGTCCGCTGGCTCGACATGGGCTCGCAGGAGGTCTACGACCGGGTCCGCTCCGAGGCCGCCAACCCGCAGGCGGACATCTGGTTCGGCGGGCCGCAGACGATCTTCGCCCGCGGCGCCTCCGAGGGGCTCCTGGCCCCCTTCCGTCCGGGCTGGGCCGATGCCGTGCCGGCGACCAGCCGCGCCGCCGGCGATCTCTACTTCGGCTCCTACCGCACCGCGCCGGTGCTGGTCTACAACTCGCAGGCGGTGAAGCGCGACGAGGCCCCGGCCGATTGGGACGACCTCCTCGATCCGCGCTGGAAGGGGAAGATCCTGATCCGCGATCCGCTGGCGAGCGGCACCATGCGCACGCTCTTCGGCATGATCCTGTCCCGCTCGGTGAAGGAGACCGGCAGCCCCGACCGCGGCTGGGAGTGGCTCCGCCGCTTCGACGCCCAGACCAAGGAGTACGTGCAGAACCCCGCGCTGCTGATGGAGAAGCTCAACCGCAAGGAGGGGCTGATCACCGTCTGGGAGCTCACCGACATGCTCTGGCAGGCGAAGCGCGGCGCCCCGCTCGGCTACCGCTTCGCGACCAGCGGCACGCCGGTGATCGACGACTCGGTCGGCCTGGTCAAGGGGGCGAAGCACCCGGCCGAGGCGAAGGCGTTCATCGAGTACGTGGGGAGCGTCGAGGCGCAGGAGCTCGCGGCCCGCGAGGCCTTCCGCCTGCCGGCGCGCACCGACATCCCTGCCGAGCGCCTGCCGCAATGGGCGCGGGAGGTGCTGCGGGATCTCGTTCCGGCCGACGTCGACTGGGAGATGATCGCCAGAAACGGCCAGCCGTGGATGACCGACTGGGATCGCAAGGTGCGCAGCCACGGCGCGTCTGCCCCGTAACCGTTTGCCAGTGGATCTATGCTCGCAACCCCCATCAGTCCGGCCGGATGGAACGTAGGGGCGGGGCTTGTCCCCGCCCTCGCCCCGCAGGGGCGAAATTTGAATAGCCTGGGGTTTCAACCCCAGGTGGGTCGGCCCAACCAACCCCAAACCCCGCAGGGGTGGCCTGTCAGGCCGGAATCGGCCACCCTTACAGGGTTTGATTTTCGGGGGGCTCCCTACCTGGGGTTGAAACCCCAGGCTATTCAAATTTCGCCCTTACAGGGCGAGGGCGGGGACAAGCCCCGCCCCTACGAAATCGCTCTCTGACCATGCCCTTCCTCGTCCTCGACCGGCTCGACAAGAGCTTCGGCGCCCAATCGGTTCTGAGGGAGCTTGTCGCTCGCCGTGGAGAAGGGGGAGATCATCGCCCTCCTCGGCCCCTCGGGCAGCGGCAAGACCACCGCCCTGCGGCTGATCGCCGGGTTCGAGACCCCGGACCGCGGACGCATCCTGGTCGAGGAGAGCGACGTCACCGCCCTCCCTCCCGAGCGCCGCCACTTCGGCATGGTCTTCCAGCACTACGCTCTCTTTCCCCATCTCACGGTGGGCGAGAACGTCGCCTTCGGCCTCGCCGGCAAAAAAGAAGACGGCCGATTCGCCGGATCGCCGAGGCGCTCGCCCTGGTCGACCTCCCCGGCTTCGAGAACCGGCGGGTGGGGGAGATCTCGGGCGGCCAGCAGCAGCGGGTGGCGCTCGCCCGCGCCCTGGCTCCCGAGCCGCGGGTGCTGCTGCTCGACGAGCCGCTCTCGAACCTCGATCCGACCCTGCGCGAGCGCACCCGCCGCGAGCTCCGGGCGGCGATCCGGCGGGTGGGCATCACCACCGTGCTCGTCACCCACGAGCAGGAGGAAGCCTTCCACCTGGGCGACCGGGTCGCGGTGCTCCACGGCGGGGTGCTCCACCAGGTGGGAGCGCCAGAGGACCTCTACGAGCGGCCGGACACCCGTTTCGTCGCCACCTTCGTGGGGCGGGCGAGCGTGCTCCCCGGCGTGCTCGAAGGGGACGGCGCCGTCTGGGTGCCTCACCCCGCTCTCGGCGGCGGGTCGGCCGGCCCGGTGCGCTGGTCCGCTGTCCGCTCCCCCGAGGCGGAGGATTCAAGCCCCGGCGAGGAGGTGGATCTCGTCGTCCGCCCCGAGTCGCTGGCGTTCGTGGCCGGCAGCGATCCGCGAGCGCTCTCCGGCCGGGTCACCGAGCGGCGCTACGCCGGCCCGGTGACCTATTACCAGGTGGCCCTGGCGGCGGGAGGAGAGCTGGAGGTGCTCGCGCCGCCGGGAGCGGCGGCGGTGGGGGATGCGGTGCGGGTGGCGCCTGAGCCCCGAGGCCCGGCGCCGCGGATTTTCCGGAGAAGCCGTTGAGAAAGATTTACGGGCGCTTTACGGGAAGGCCAGAACCTTGACCTCGCCGGCGGCGTAGAAGGGAACGCCGTGAAAGCCCGCCTCCCAGCCCTCGCCATCGTGGCCCTGCTCGCCTGGCTGGTGGGCTATCCGCTGCTGATCACGCTGATGGAGTCGCTCGGCGGGCCGAAGGCGTGGACGCTCAGCTACTTCGCCGAGTTCTTCAGCCGCCGCGACGAATGGCTGGCGCTCTGGCGCAGCCTGTGGATCTCGACCGCCTCGGTGGGGCTCGCGGCGCTGGTGGGAGTGCCGCTCGCCTTCCTCTTCGAGCGCACCGACTTCCCCGGCCGGCGGATCCTGGGGGCGATCGTGGCCCTGCCGGTCGCCCTGCCGCCCCTGGTGGGAGTGATCGCCTTCCTCTTCCTCTATGGCGAGAGCGGCTTCGCCTCGCGGGCGGTGCAGGCGCTGCTGCGGCTGAACGAGCCCCCCTGGCGGCTGGTGGGGCCGGGGGCGATCCTGCTGGTGCACGCCTACTCGATGTACGTCTACTTCTATCTCTTCACGCGCGCCGGCCTCGCCCGGCTCGACGCGGCGCTGCTGGAGGCCGCGGCCTCGCTGGGGGCCAGCCGCTGGCGGACCCTCTTCCGGGTGACCCTGCCGCTGCTGCGGCCGGCGCTCGCCGGGGCGGCGCTGCTCACCTTCATGACGGCGCTCGCCTCGTTCTCCGCTCCCTACCTCTTCGGCGGCGGCTTCCGGGTGATGACCACCCAGATCGTCGCCTCCAAGCTCAACGGCGAGCTCGCCCTCGCCCAGGTGGAGACGGTGATGCTGGCGCTGCTGGCCCTGCTGGGCCTGAGAGCGATGCGGCGCGCGGACCGGGCGGTCTCCGTGGGTACCGGCGTGCGGGGGATCGCTCCGGCCCGCCGGACCTTGAGAAGCCCGCTCGCCCGCGGCGCCGCCGGCCTCTTCGGCTGGCTGCTCGCCATCCTCCTGCTCCTGCCGCACGCCGTGCTCCTGCTGGTCTCCCTGGTGCCGGCCTTCACCTGGACGGCCGAGCCCTTCCCGCCGGTGCTCAACTTCGGCAACTGGACCTCGCTGTTCACTCAAGGCGAGCATCTGCGGCCGATCGTCAACTCGCTCTGGATGGCGATCGCCGCCACCGCTCTCGCCCTGGCGCTCGGGTTTGCCGCGGCCCGGCTGGCGTCCGTCCGCCGCGACCGGCTGGGCGGAGTGCTCGAAGGGATGATCGCCATCCCCTGGGCAGTGCCGGGCACCGTCTTCGCCATCGCCCTCGCCACCACCTTCAGCGTCCGCCAGCCCTGGATCGGCCGTTTCGTGCTGATCGGCACCCCGTGGATCCTGCCGCTCGCCTACCTGGTGCGCAATCTGCCGCTGACCGGCCGGGCGGCGCTCGCGGGACTGCGCCAGCTCGACCCCGCGCTCGAAGAGGCGGCGGCCTCGCTGGGGGCCGGGCGCTGGCGCCGGCTCGCCCGGGTGACGCTGCCGCTGCTGCGGCCGGCGCTCGCCGCCGGCGCCGGGCTCGCCTTCATCACCGCGCTCGGCGACTTCATCGTCTCCATCGTGCTCTACACCTTCGATACCCGCCCCATCTCGATCGAGATCCTTTCGAGCCTGCGCCTCCAGGATCTCGGGATGGCGGCGGCTTACGGCGTCCTCCTGATGGCCGCGAGCGCCGCGGCGTTCCTGCTCTGGGGGCAGGGGGAAGCCAGATAGGCCCGCCGGAAAATCGTATGCAGTCCAGCTCGCTCAAGCAGCTCTGGGTCCTCATGGCCATCGTCTTCGTGGACATGATCGGATTCCTCCTCGTCACGCCGTTGCTGCCGTTCTACGCCACCAACCTGGGAGCGCGGCCGCTCGTGGTCACCATGATCCTCTCGGCGTTCTCCCTCGCCCAACTGCTGTCGGCGCCGTTCTGGGGGCGCTTCTCGGACCGCTACGGCCGGCGGCCGGCGCTTCTGGTGGGGCTGGCCTCGTCGGCGGTGGCCTTCGCCCTCTTCGGGCTCGCCAACTCGATCCTCCTGCTGTTCGTCTTCCGGCTGATCCAGGGCGCCGGGGGGGGCACCACCGGGGTCGTCCAGGCCTATGTCAGCGATTCCGTGCCGCCGGAGAAACGGGCCGAGGCGCTCGGCTGGATCAGCGCCGCCACCAACGCGGGCGTGATGATCGGCCCCGCCCTTGGATCTCTCGCCGCCAAGCATATCGGCGCCTCGGGTCCGGGCTTCCTCGCCGCCATTTTCTGCACGTTGAACGCCCTGGCCGCCTGGAGATGGCTGCCGGAATCGAAGCGGGAGGAGGAGCCGCGAGCGCCGGCCGCCGTGGCCGTGCCGCGCCAGCCGCTCCTGCGCTCGGTCTTCAAGGTGCTGAGCGATCCGGGCTCGCCGGTCAGCCTGCTGATCTGGATCTACGCCGTCGGCATGCTGGCCTTCATGGGGATGAACGGCGTCCTCGCGCTCTACCTCGGCAAGGTCTATGGCGTGACCAAGGAAACGATCGGCTACTTCTACAGCTACATCGGCGCGATCGGGATCGTCATGCGGGCCGTGCTGCTCGGCCCGACAGTCCGGCGCTTCGGCGAGATCGGGGTGACGCGGATGGGCTCGCTGTCGCTGGTCCTCGGTCTCGCCCTGATCCCCATCCCCGCCATGTTCGACCTCACCCGGCCGGAGCGCTTCGCCGCCCTGGCCCTGATCGTCCTCTTCGTGCCCGTGGGGACGGCGCTGCTCTTCCCGGCCACCACCGCCCTGGTCTCTCGCCGTGCTACCCGGACGGAGATGGGACAGACGATGGGAGTCCAGCAGGCCTTCGGCTCCACGGCCCGGGTGGTGGGCCCGATCTGCGCCGGCTGGCTCTACGAGATCAACATCCGGGCCCCGTTCTGGGCCGCGGCGGCGGTGATGCTCGCCACCAGCTTCCTCACCTCCCGGCTGACCGGGGCGGAGCCGGAGAAGCTGGTGACCGTCGAGGAACCGGCGACCGATCGGGCCTAGGAGATCCAATTAAAAAGGGCCGCGGCTGGATTCAGCCGCGGCCCTCGAAAGTCTCAGGAAGCTCTTCGAGCTTACTTCTTCTTCGGGATCATGTTCACCTTGAAGTTGGCGAACTTCCAACCCACGCTCGCCTCTTCCGGGGGGTGCTGGCCGAAGTAATTCCCGAACTCGGCGACCATCGCCACACCCAGGATCGCGCCGGAGCCGAACGGCTTGACGACCAGCGTCTGGTCGTTGCCCGGCTTGGTGTCCTTGCTCACCGTGGCGACCTGCGCGCCGTTGAGGAAGAGGGACATCTTGGCCGTCTTGTTGGCGGCGTCGTAGACGTAGACCTGGTGGTAGGTCGCGCCGGTCTGCATCGTGTAGGAGACCTTGTTGTTGGTGTTCGTGCCGGCGGGCATGCTGATGTTCTGCATGAACTTGAGGAAGTTCTTGTTGGGGCCGGCCTGATTGATGTTGCCGACGACGCCGCTGCGATAGCGGTCTAGGAAGAAGTAGGCCAGGTTATGCAGGCCCGAGTGGTCGCGGGTGGCCCAGGGGCCGGCGGTGGTGTCCCACTCGAAGGTGGCCTTGGCGATCTTCAGCTGCGCCTCCGGCGACTTGATGCAGATGATCCCCTTGGGGTTCGCCCGGGTCGCGTCGTGGAAGATGCCCGGCGCGCTCGCCGTCGAGTAGCTGCCGTCGGGCTGCTTGAGCAGGGACAGGTAGACGTTGCAGGGACCGTTGGGGCCGATGCCCTTGGCGATGATCGGGGGTTTGCCGCTCGCCTGCGACGCCACGGCGAAGGGATAGAAGTTCTGGTCGCAGGTGACGCGGACCTCGGCGACCCGGCCGCGGCCGGCGATCAGGCCGTCCCGGCGCGCCAGCGACATCGGCTCGACGTCGAACGCGGCCTCGCCGAGGCGGCTGCCGTCGCGCGCGAAGAGGGTGGCCTGGCAGGAGGCGGTCTTCTCCGACAGGTTGGCCGCGCCGACCAGCAGCGACTTCATCGCCCGCGGCTTCGGCAGGTCGGCCAGCGGCACGTCGGTGCCCGCCTGGTAAAGCTCC
The DNA here is from genome assembly GCA_963792575.1 of uncultured Acidobacteriota bacterium. Classification (GTDB taxonomy): domain Bacteria; phylum Acidobacteriota; class Thermoanaerobaculia; order Multivoradales; family UBA5704; genus DATARR01. The sequence goes on along the minus strand of CAWBWZ010000010.1, from coordinate 283,997 downwards.
TCAACGGTGAACACCGGCGCCTCGGCGTCGCCGCCGCGGCCCGTCATCAAGGCTCTGACACTCTCGAATGAGTCGGCTTCGACCGCGACCAGGCCCGCGCGTTCGGCGGAGGTCGCGACCTGTCGTTCCGCGCCGTCGGCGTCGGCGACCCACACTTTGGTGGCGAGGACGTTGCCGTCCGCGGCGGTCGTTCCGAGAACCGGGACATAGAATCTCTCGGCGGTGGCCGGAGCGGCCAGGGTGAGCGCGCAGAGCGCTCCGTAGACGAACCCCTTCTTCATCAGTGCACCTCTCTTGACGATTTACTACACCAACCCATCACGAACGATAACGAACTGCGACGTGCATCTATAGTAAATCGTACGCGTTGTCACCGCAACACCCTTTTACATAGAGCGCCGAAGTTTTACACCGGTTCGCCGGTCGCCAGAGGAAGGGGGAGAAAGGAAAAAGGCAGGGCCGCTCGCGCTGTGCCCTGCCTTGGAACGCCTTGCGGCGGATAGGTCGAATGGTTGCGGGGACAGGATTTGAACCTGTGACCTTTGGGTTATGAGCCCAACGAGCTACCAGACTGCTCCACCCCGCGTCAATGATTCGCTCCACTTCCTTTCGGAAGCGGAAGGCGATGCTCTCATGAGAACGGAAAGCTGTCAACCAACATTCCCCGGAACTTTGAGGTAATCACCCTCTTGACTTCAACAAAATTGTCTTCTATCTTCGTTTTGCTCAACAAAGGAGAGCCAATATGAAGAAGTCGATGAAGAAACTCACTCTCAACCGGGAAACCATTCATTCGCTCGAGGAGCGGAAGCTGCGGACCGCGGCTGGAGGCGTCAGCATCGGCCTGCAGGATCCGTTTCAGGAGACGGGGTGCCCCTGCGACACCGGCACCTATCCGCCGACGGCTTGCTACGGCAGCTGCAGCTGCTCGAACATTCCCTGTCGCTAAGCGAGGCTCACTCGATGTAGCCGAGCGAGCGTAACTTCTCCTCCGCTTCGCGGGCGCGGCGGACGCTCTCGTCCTCCGCGCCTTTTCCTTCGCTCCGGCCAAGCCAGTGGGCCAGGGCGTCCCGCAGGCCGAAGTAGGCCCGGCGCTGGCGGGCCAGCACATCCTTCGTCTCGCCGGGATCCGCCACCAGATCGAAGAGCCTCGGGGCGCCCCCCGCCAGATCCTCGATCAGCTTGAAGCGGCCGTCCGAGGCGCTGCGCAGCGTCCCCTGCAGGCCGAACTGAGGATCCTGACGCCCCTCCCCTTCGATCTCCGCCCGCAGGCTCCGCCCCTCGAACCTGGTGCCGCCCCCCAGATCGATTCCCAGATAGTCGACGAGCGTGGGCACGAGGTCGAGGCTCTGGACCGGCCGGGTGACGGTCTTCGGATCGACGCCCGGGATCTTCAGCAGCAGCGGCACGTGGATCGAGCTGTCGAAGAGGGTCCGGCAGTGCTTGATGTCGCCATGCTCGAGGAACTCCTCGCCATGATCGGAGACGAAGACGAGGATCGAGTCGTCCATCAGGCCGGCGTCGCGGATCGACCGCAGCAGCTCGGCGAACCGCTCGTCGAAAAAAGCGATCTCGTCGTCGTACAGGTCCCTCAGGTGCCGCAGGTCGGCTGGGGTGAAGCCAGGGTTCGGCTTCCCCTTGTAGAGCCAGTTGCCGATCGGGTTGGGATCGCCGGCGCGCACCCACTCCTTCTCCGGCTGGCCGGTGGCGAACTTGCGAGGCCACTCCTTGGGCGGCTGATAGGGCCCGTGCGGGTCGATGTAATGGATATACAGGAAGAGCGGCTTGTCCCCTTGACGGAGGTGTGGCTTTGCGGCCTGGTTGACGCAGGCAGCGGACTTCCAGACGCACTCTTCATTGAAGACGTCGAAGCCGCGGCCGAACCCGCCGCTCGGATTGAACCGGCTCGGCGACCGGCGCACCACGGCGCTCGCGGAGACGGCGACGGTGCGGTAGCCCCGCGCGTGGAGGATCTCGGCGATCGACGGGATCCCCTCCGGAATGCCCAGCTGCTGGCCCGGCTGGCCGAGGAAGGCCGACGGCCAGCGTGAGGTGAGGATCGAGTTGGCCGACGGGAAGGTGCAGGAGGCCTGGCTGCGGTTGGCGTCGAACTTTACCGATTCACGGGTGAAGGCATCGAAATTCGGGCTGGTCGGCCGGGCGTAGCCGTAGCCGCTCAGGCGGTCGGCCCGCAGCGTGTCCACCAGGATGAAGATGACGTTGCGCGGCTTGGCGGCCTGGCGGTGGCAGGAGAGCAGGAGCAGAGCGGCCACGGCGGCGGCCGCCGCGCGCCTCCAGGCGACTGCTGTTTTGGGCATCGGCCTTGCTTTCAAATCGCTCGCGCAGGTGCGTTCCATTGAAAATGCTTGAGCCGACGGGGGTTTTGAAGATAACCTTTCCGCCGGAGTCTAGCGAAAAGTCTGCTTCGGGAGGAGTGGGATGTTCTGTATTGAAGAGATCGTTGCCCGCGAGATCCTCGACTCGCGCGGCAATCCGACCCTGGAGGTCGATTGCGTTCTCGACGGCGGCGTCGGGGGCCGGGCGGCGGTGCCGTCCGGGCGCCTCGACCGGCAGCCGCGAGGCGCTGGAGCTCCGCGACGGCGGCAAGCGCTATCAGGGCAAGGGCGTGCTGAAGGCCGTCGCCAACGTACAGGACGAGATCGCTCCCCGGCTGCGCGGCATGGACGCCCGCGATCAGGCGCGCATCGACCGCGACGCTGATCGACCTCGACGGCACGCCCGGACAAGAGCCGCCTCGGCGCCAACGCGATGCTCGGCGTTTCGCTGGCGGTCGCCCGCGCCGCGGCCGAGGCGAGCGGCCTGCCGCTCTACGCTTATGTGGGCGGCCCCGCCGCCACCGTGCTGCCGGTGCCGCTGCTCAACGTGCTCAACGGCGGCGCCCACGCCGACAACTCGATCGACATCCAGGAGTTCATGCTGGTGCCGATCGGCTTCGACCGCTTCGCCGAGGCGCTACGGGCCGGGCGTCGAGATCTACCACACCCTGAAGGGGGTGCTGAAGAAGGCCGGCATGGTCACCGCGGTCGGCGACGAGGGGGGCTTCGCGCCCAACCTCAAGAGCAACCGCGAGGCGCTCGACCTGCTGATGCAGGCGATCGAGAAGGCCGGCTACAAGCCGGGCACGCAGATCGGCCTGGCGCTCGACGTCGCCGCCAGCGAGCTGGTGGAGAAGGCCGACAAGAAGGCGGACAAGAAGAAGGCGGAAAGCTGCCACGCGCTACGCCCTGGCGGGCGAGGGGCGCGCCGGCCTCGCCAGCTCCGACCTGATCGCCCTCTATCGCGAATGGCTCGACGCCTATCCGCTGGTCTCGATCGAGGACGGCCTGGCCGAGAACGACTGGGACGGCTGGAAGGAGATGACCGCCGAGCTGGGCGGCCGGGTGCAGCTCGTGGGCGACGACCTGTTCGTCACCAATCCGGAGATCCTCGGCCGCGGGATCGCCGAGGGGCTGGCCAACGCGCTCCTCGTCAAGGTCAACCAGATCGGCACGCTGACCGAGACGCTGGAGGCGGTCGAGATGGCGAAGACCCACGCCTACTCGAACGTCCTCAGCCACCGCTCGGGGGAGACCGAGGACACCACCATCGCCGACCTGGCGGTCGCCACCCGCGCGGGGCAGATCAAGACCGGCGCCCCCTGCCGCAGCGACCGCGTCGCCAAGTACAACCGCCTCCTGCGCATTGAAGAGGAGCTGGAGGGCGTGGCCACTTATCCCGGGGCCAGGGCTTTCCCACGTTGGAAACCGTGAACCCGCCCGAAGCGCCCGTCCGGAGCGATTCCTTCCGCCCCGTGCTGGGCGCGACCGTCGTTCTCGTCTTCGCGCTGCTGGCGATCGCCGCCCTGAAGAGCAACCGCGACCTGCAGGCCGCGCGCTCCCGCGAGCGCCTGCTGACGGGGAAGATCGCCGCCACCGTCGCCGAGAGCGAGCGGCTGCGCGTGCGCATCGACCGCCTGCGCCACGACCCCGGCATGCTCGAGCGGCTGGCCCGCGAGGATCTGGGGATGGCCCGGCCGGCGGACGTGATCGTCGAGCTGCCCGAGGCCGCGGCGCCGGCCCCCGTGGCGCCTCTCCCGCCGGCACCGGTGGCGCCGGTGGCGCCGAGACCTACCCCAGCCGTGTCTTCGGCCGCTCCAGCGGCGCCTCCGGCGGTGGTGCCGGTGTCTTCCTCTTCGCCTTCCAGCGGTCCCCCCGGGCGAGAGTGATCTTGAGGGCCGGCGGGGTGACGAGGGTGGTGACGATCACCATCACCACCACCGCCGCGAAGACCGCGGGCACGATCACCGGCCGGCCGTGCAGCTGGAGCTGAGCCCCGATCCCGGCGAAGATCAGCCCCACCTCCCCCCGCGGCACCATGCCGACCGCCACCGACACCCGGTCGAGCCCGCGCTCCACGACGCCGGCGGCGCAGATCATCTTCCCCACGATGGCGGCGAGCGTGAGCAGCGCCGCGAAACCCAGCACGCCCGTCTGACTGAAGGTCGAGAGGTCGACCCGCACCCCCATCAGCACGAAGAAGACTGGCACCAGGAAGCCGGCGATCGGATGGATCAGCTCCTCGATCGTGTGCTTCGTCCGCTCGCCGAGGTCGCGGTAGTGGACGCCGTCGAGGATCAGCCCGGCGGCGAAGGCGCCGACGATGGTGGCGAGGCCGATACGGTCGGCGAGGTAGGCGAGCAGGAAGCAGATGGCGAGCGCGAGCGCCAGCAGCATCCCCTGCACCTTCAGCACCCCCGCCAGCCGGAAGACCCGGCGGGAGAGCCAGCCGCCGATCAGGATCGCTCCGACGAGGAAGGCGACCGCCTTGGCGATGATGGCGAAGGCGTCCATGGCGTCGAGGGTGCCGCCGGTATTCGCCGCGCCGATGATGCCGGAGATCACCGAGAGGATCACCAGGCCGAGCACATCGTCGATCACCGCGGCGCCGAGGATGATCTTCGACTCGCGGGCGGAGAGCTTTCCGAGGTCGGCCAGCACGCGGGCCGTGATGCCGACGCTGGTGGCCGCCAGGGTGGCGCCGATGAAGACGTGCGCCAGCGTCTCCTCTCCCGGCAGCAGCCAGGCCGAGACCCCCCAGCCGAGGAAGAACGGCGCGATCACCCCGAGCACGGCGACCAGCAGGCTCGACCACCCCACCGAGAGCATCTCGGCGACGTTCGATTCGAGCCCCACCTGGAACAGCAGCAGGATCACCCCGAGCTGGGCGAGGATCTCGATCCCCGGCGACGTCCGCAGGAATTCCAGGCCGCCGAACCCGAACAGCGCCAGGTTGCCGAGCAGCATGCCGAACAAGAGCTCGCCAAGCACGGCCGGCTGCCCCACCCGCTCGAAGATCTCCCCCCCACCTTGGCGGCGGCCAGGATCACCACCAGTCCCAGCAGCACCGGCACCACCGGTCCGCCGTGCCCGGCGCTGTGGGTTTCGGCCGCATGGCCGCCGGCACCGAGCGCCAGGAAGAGCCCCAGGCTCAGGAGAATGAGAACGGATCTGCGCATCGTTGATTGTTTCAGCGTTGCCGCGCCCGCACCGCCCAGCCGAGGGAGAAGGCCAGCAGCGCCGCGATGATCGCCCACTGCAGGCCGCCGGCGACCAGGCTCCAGAGGAGCATGGGCGTGCCGTCCAGGTGCAGGAAGGCGAGCGAGGCGGGGAAGTCGATCCAGGCGAGGACGTTGCCGCGGCCGAACTCTCCCCAGGTCGCCCAGACCCCGAGGGCGGTAGCGGTGTGGAGCAGGACGCCGAAGATCAGCGCGGTGCGGACGGCGTGGCGGACCGGACGCGGCGTCATGAAAGACCCCCGTCCGCGGCGAGGCGGAAGCCATAGTCGCTGTAGCGCATCCCCGGCGGGATGGCCGAGCGGGCCGCGCACCGGCTGACCTTGATCTGGTGGCGCCAGGAGCCGCCGCGGGAGGCGCGCCGGATGCCGCTCGCCGGTCCGCGCGGATCATCCATCGGCGAAGTTCCGTAATAGCCGGGGTCGTACCAGTCCGCGCACCACTCGTGGACGTTCTCCCCCAGGCCCAGGAAGCCGAGCGGATGGAGCGAGGGGTAGGCATCCACCGGCTCCGGACCGCTGAGCCAGCGCCGGCCGTAGTCGGGGAGCGACTCGGGGGGATCATCCCCATACGGATAGAGGACGTCGCGGCCGGCCCGCGCCGCGTGCTCCCACTCGGCCTCGGTGGGGAGGCGCGCCGCCACGCCCAGACGCCCGCCCGTCCAGGCGCAGAAAGCGGCGGCGTCCTCCCACGAGGGGCCCACCGCCGGCATGCGCGGGTGGGAGAAGGCCGGCTCCCCCCAGAACGGCGGCGCCGGGTGCGCGGTGGCGTCGAGGAAGGCCTGGTACTCCTCGCGCGTCACTGGCTTCCGCGCCAGCCGGAACGCGGAGACCCGCACCTCGTGCCGCGGGTTCTCGTTGTCGCGGGGTCCGCCTCCCATCCAGAAGCGCCCCCCCGGGAGATCGATCCATTCGGGGTCCATGGACGTAGCATAGCGCTGCCGGGCCCTCGGCCTCGCAGGTGAGCGCCTAGTCGAAGCGCCCCTGGCACCGTCGCAGGGTCGCCTTGAGATCGAGCGGCCGCGAGGCGTCCAGCAGGCCCCGGTCGGCGGATGCCCCGGCCTCCCACAGGCGGCCGGAGCGCAGGAAACCCTCCTCGGCGCCAGGCAGATCTCCCTGGACCCGCCGGGCATTGGCCACGAAGGCCCAGGCCCAGCCCAGGAGGGATGAGCGCCAGGCGTCGTTTCCCGGGACCAGCTCGGCGACCCGCAACGCAAGCCGGGCCAGCTCCGCCGCGGCGTCCGCCCGGTGGGCCGCGGCCCGTTCGCTCTCCTCGCAGAGCCGTTCCGCCAGGGCCCACGTCCAATATTTCGGCTCCGTCTCGATGACCAGCCTCCGGCGGCCCGCCGGCAACTTCTTGAGGGTTTCCCAAAGCTTCGCCGCCGCGGGGCGATCCCCGGCCGCGGGAACCGCCTCGTTGCCCACCAGAGCCTCCAGCTCCATCAGGCGGGGCGCCAGGCGCGGCAGGACGGCGTCGAGGATGGCCTGGTCCAGCCCCGCCGCGAGGTCCCCGGAGGCTTCGCCGGTTTCCGGCGGGCCGCCGCCGGTGCCCTCTGTGGTCAGCCGGGCCGCCCGAAAGATCGGCAGGAGGATCTCCACGAAGCGGTAGGGGAGGCCGGTCGCGGCGGCGAGCCGCTGGAGGGTCTTGCGCGTCGGAACTTTGTCCGCCAGCTCATAGTCGGAGATCACCCCCCGGTCGACCCCGGAGGCTCTCGACAGCTCTTCCTGGGTCCACCTCCGGAGCGAGCGGAGGAACGTGACCACCAGCCTCAAATCCGCGGGGTCTCCCACCGTCTGTCTCGCCCGTCTCGCCATTCTCGCCTCCTTTTCCGCAAAAGCCCCACCTTGCGGCTCCTGGGGGACTTTTTATTCTCAGTTTCAGGCACCCTTACTGTGGAGAGATGCCCGCGCGGCCAACGGGGCCGTTCTGGAGCGCTCTCCGCGAAAGGAGCTGCGCATGCCTCGCCTGCCTCGCATGGCCCTGGTTTTTCTGATGGCCGCGATCCTCGCGACCACCGCCGCGCTGGCGGATCCCCTCGGGAGAGCCCAACCTCGACGGAGCGCGATCTCAGCCTCCGCCTCCTCGGGCCTCGCCACCCAACTCTGGAGTTTCCTGATCCGCGCATGGACCAAAAACGGCAGCCAAGTGGACCCGAGTGGGGTGCCGATCAAAAACGGCAGCATGGTGGAACCCAATGGCAGCAGCCTGCAAATCCCCGTTTCTGTATTGCCGAACGAGGACAACGGTCACCAGGTTGACCCAGACGGGTAATGCCGGCATGTAGGGGCGCATGGCATCGCGCCCCTACATTTCACCTGCCACGAAAGACTCACCATGCCTCGAACGGCAGGCCTGGGTGACTTCGGGCCTTCGTGAGGTATCCAACGAGCCGCCGGGCCAGCTCGGTCGTGGCCTCTTCTTTTCTAGCGGCCTCGCAGAAAATCCGCAGCGCGGCGAGCGTCTCCTGGTGAACTCCCTGGGCCTTGAAGATCCAGTACATCTCCTCGGCTAGCCTCTTGACCTCCGCGGGACGTCTCTCTTCCAGGTAGAGGACCGCCAATTCCAGCGAGGCCAGGGCCGCGTCGTAGGTAATCCGGCGGGCGTTGAAGTACCGCCGCGCCTGTTCCAGCGCGGCGAGAGCCTGCTCCCGCCGCCCCAGCCCGGCCGCGATACCCCCCTCCACCCAGAGCGTGCGAACAAGGTCCAGCTCGTTGCCCGCCTCGACCGCCCTCATGCGCACCTCCGGCAGAAGTGTCTCGGCTTCTATATTCCGGCCAAGCTGCCAAAGGTTCACGGCCAGGGTGTACCGGGCAAGCCACGGAAGCCGAGCCTCCTGCGAGCCCGCGAGAAGAAGCTCCGCCTGCCGTAACTCGGTGATCGCCCGCTCGGAGTCCCCCATCAGCTCCAGCGTGTTCGCCTTCTTAATCAGAATGCGCCCTCGACCATCGTTGGAGCCGTTCGCCTTCAGTGCCTGCTCCAGCAGGGCGAGCGCCTCGTCGAAGCAGCCCTGGTACCTCCGCAGCGAAGCTTTCAGGTCGAGCGGCCGCGTGGCGTCCAGCGGGTCCGGATCGGCGGATGCCCCGGCCTCCCAAAGGCGTTCGGAGCGCCGGAAGCCCTCCTCGGCGCCAGGCAGATCGCCCTGGACCCGCCGGGCATTGGCCACGAAGGCCCAGACCCACCCCAGGAGGAGCGAGCGCCAGGCTTCGCTGACCGGAGCCAGCTCGGCGGCGCGCAGCCCGAGGCGGCACAGCTCCACCGCCTCGTCCGCCCGGTGGGCCGCGGCCCGCACGCTCTCCTCGCAGAGCCGCTCGGCCAGGGCCCAGGTCCAATACTGCCGCTCCGTCTCCACGGCCAAGCGCCGGCGGCGAGGCGGGAGCTCCTCCAAGGTCTTCCAGAGGGCCGCGGCCTGGTGGCGGTCCTGGGAGGCCCGCGCCTGGCGGAGGTTCGCCGTGAGCCTTTCCCAGGTGGCCTCCCAAACGCCCTGTCCAGTGCTGACCGCCGCCCGCTGGATGCTCCGCCACTCCGCCGGGGTGGGATCCACGGGCGAGCCGGACGGCGCGGGGGAGAAGGCGATATCGAGAGCGTAGAGGGCGGGATCGATCGCCTCCGGGGGGACGTCGAGGAGCGCCAGCAGCTCCTCCAGAGAGCCGCGGGAGAGCGCTCCCTCCTTCCCTCGCTCCAATCGGGCGAGCAAGGCCGGCCTAATCCCGAGGATACGGGCCGCTTCGACTGCGTTCAGGCCGCTCGCGAAGCGGAAGGAGCGCAGAATGGCTCCCAGCGGCGAAGGTCTTGGTCTTGGTTTCGACACTCATCCTCCGCGAAGAAGAAAGTAGCTTCCGCAAGTATATGTGTTTGAGGAGATTGAAACGTGACACAAGAAGCCCTGAAAGCGCGCTTTGCCTCGCCGATAGGAAGAAAAAAGGCCGGCAGGCCGCAACTTGCGGCTTTCATACCGCCAGCGATTCCCTCGACCGCCCAGGAGAGGGGCCGGGTAAGGGTTCAAGGGATATGATCGGCCCATGCCCTGGTACAACGACTGGTTCGGCGAGGAGTACCTGGAGCTCTACTCCCGCCGGGACGACTCCGGCGCCGAGCAGGACGCCGACTTCGTCCAGCGCTACCTTGGGACCGGAGGGGCGAGCCCGCGGGCGGTGCTGGACCTTGCCTGTGGCGCCGGACGGCACACGGCGGCGCTGCGCCGCCGGGGGTACCGGACGCTGGGAGTGGACCTGTCCATGACCCTGCTCGCCCGCATGCGGGCCCGGGGCCTGCCGCGGGTGGCGGGGGATATGCGCCGCCTGCCGTTCATGGACGAGAGCTTCAACTGGGTGCTCAACTTCTTCACCTCGTTCGGCTACTTCGAGGGGGAGCGGGAGAACTTCCGGGTGCTGGAGGAAATCGTGCGCATCCTCACGCCCGGCGGCCGGTTCCTGATCGACCTGATGAACCCGGAGCCGACGATCGAGAACCTGAAGCCGCGGGACGTCGAGGCGCTCGACGGCCGCGAGGCCGAGATCGAGCGCTGGTACGACGCCGCGAGCCAGCGGATCCAGAAGCGCATTACGGTGCGCGGGGCGGACGAGCCCCCCCGCACGTTCGTCGAGAGCGTGCGGCTCTATCAGCCGGAGGAGGTGACCATCGGCCTGCGCTGGGCGGGCCTGGAGGTCGACTCCCTCTTCGGCAATTTCCACGGAGATCCTTACGAGCGTGATAGCGAACGCCTCATCCTCATCGGTCACAAGCCAGCCTGATTCTTCAGCCCACCTGCTGGAGGTCGACCTCGCCGCGGCCCGGCTGCTGCCGCCGCTCCCCGCCGCCTGGCTCGCCGGCCGCGACCTCGACCTGCTGGAGCCGCTGCGCTTCCTGGGCTCGGGCACGCCGCCCGCCCTGCCCCCCCCGCAATCCAAGGGGAGCCGGCGCGAGCTTGCCGAGGCGCTCGCGGTGGCCAACCGCGCCTACGGCAACCCGGAGGCCGACCGGCTCGCCGCCCGCCTGGCGGACCCGGCCGTGCGCGTGGTCGTCTCCGGCCAGCAGCCGGGGCTCCTCGGCGGCCCTCTCTACTCCCTGGCCAAGATGGTGGCCGTCTCGCGCTGGGCCGCCGCGCTGGAAGCTGCGGGCCAGCCGGCGGTCGCCGTCTTCTGGGTGGCGACCGAGGACCACGACTGGGCCGAGATCTCCTCGACCGTGGTGCTCGGGTCCGACGGGCCGCGGACCTTCGACCTCGGTCCGGACCCCGAGCCGCTGGTGCCGGTCGGCATGCGCACCCTGGGACCCGGGATGGAAAGCGTGCTCAGCGGCATCGGCGAGGCCGTGCCCGGCGAGCGCTACGCCGAATGGCTGCAGACCCTTGGACGTTGGTACCGGCCGGACGCCCGCTTCGGCGAGGCCTTCTGCCGGCTGATGGCGCACCTGCTCGGCGCCCGATGTCCCCTGCTGCTCGACGCCATGCTCCCCGCCCTCAAGACGGCGGAGCGCCCCTGGCTGCGCCGGCTGGTCGAGCGCCGCGCCACACTGGAAAGCGAGCTGGCAAAGCGGGACGCGGCGATCGAGGCGCGCGGCTATCCGCTGCAGGTGAGCCCGCAGCGCGGAGCGAGCCCGCTCTTCCTCCTCCGCCACGGCGAGCGGCGGCGGATCGAGTGGCGCGGCGAGGACCGGTTCGCGCTGCGCGGCCGGGAGGATGAGGGGGGCACGGTGGCGGAGCTGCTCGAGATCATCGAGGAGAACCCCGGCGTCGTCTCCCCCGGCGTGCTCGCCCGGCCGGCGATGCAGGACGCCGTGCTAGGCACCGCGATCCAGGTGGTGGGTCCGGGCGAGCTCTCCTATATGGCGCAGGCGGGGGTCACTCACGCGGTCCTGGAGGTCGAGCCGACGTTCGTGGCCCTGCGGCCGCAGACGCTGCTGCTGGAGACCAAGCAGATCGAGCGGCTGGAGGAGCTCGGCCTCCCTCTCGCCACTCTGCTGGGCGATCGCGGCGCGCTCGACCGCTGGCTCGCCGAGCGGGAGGGCGGCGACCTGGTCGGCCCGGTGCGGCAGCGGCTGGAGGAGGCGCTCGCCGAGCTGCGCGGACCGGCGGTGGCCGCCGATCCGGGGCTCGAGCGGCCGTTCGAGAAGACGCGCGAGCAGATCCTGCGCGCCCTCGACCTCTTCGGCGAGAAGGCGATCGGCGCCGCGGCGCGCAAGAACGAGGTGCTGAACCGCCGGATCCAGCAGCTCCGCGAGGCCTGCGTCCCCCTGGACAAGCTCCAGGAGCGCATCGTCTCCACGGCGCATTACCCGGGCAAGTACGGCCCGGAGCTGATCGAGAGCTACTGGCGGCAGATGAAGCTCGACGCCTCGCATCTCCAGGTGATCACCGCCGGGAGGGGCGCCATGAAGCTCGACGTGCTGGCGATCGGCGCCCATCCGGACGACGTCGAGCTGGGCTGCGGCGGCACGCTCGCCGTGCTGGCCGGCCAGGGGCGGAAGGTGGGCATCCTGCACCTGACGCGGGGCGAGATGGGGACCCGGGGGACCGCCGAGGAGCGGCAAGCCGGAGGCCGAGGCGGCCGCCCGCGCCCTGGGCGCCGTGGAGCTCGACTTCCTCGACTGCGGCGACGGCGGCCTGCGCTTGGGGTTGGCCGAGGAGGACGCGCTGATCGCCAGGCTCCGGCAGTGGCGGCCGGAGCTCGTGCTGGGGCCGACGCCGCACGACCGCCATCCGGACCACGGGCGGGCCCACCAGCTCGTCGAGGCGGCCTGCTTCTACGCCGGGCTCAAGAACCGCGCACTGGAAGCCGGGCCGGCGCACCGGCCGGCCGCCGTCTTCTCCTACATGCAGCACGACGTTTTCACGCCGAGCTTCATCGTCGACGTCACCGCCGGCTGGGAGGCCAAGCTCGCGTCGATGCGCGCCCACCGCAGCCAGCTTCATGTGGATGGAGATCAGGGCGGACCGATCACCAAGGTGTCGACGCCGGAGTTCTGGCTCGCCATCGAGGGGCGGGCGCGCCATTTCGGGGAGCTGATCGGCGCGCCGCTGGGCGAGCCGTTCTGGAGCCGCCTGCCGCTGGCGGTCGCGGACCCGATGGCGATTCTGCCGGGAGGAGTGCGATGAGGATCGGCATCAGTTGCTACCCGACCTACGGCGGCTCGGGGATCGTCGCCACCGAGCTCGCGATGGCGCTCGCCGAGCGCGGGGACGAGGTCCATGTCATCAGCTACGCCCTCCCCTCGCGCCTGTCGTTCATCAATCCGCGGATCTTCTTCCACGAGGTGGTGACCCCCACCTATCCGCTGTTCGACAACTACCCCCCCTACTCCGCTGGCGCTGTCGACCAAGATGGTCGAGGTGGCCCGCCACGCGCCCCTCGACGTGCTGCACGTCCACTACGCCATCCCCAACGCCGTCTCGGCCGTGCTCGCCCGCCAGATCGTCGAGCCGCAGCCGCTGCCGGTGGTGACCACGCTGCACGGCACCGACGTCACCCTGGTGGGGAACGATCCCAACTACCTGGCGACCACCCGCTGGGGGATCCTGCAGAGCGACGCGGTGACGGCGGTCTCGGAGTCGCTGCGCCGCACCACCGTCGAGCAGCTCGGCATCCACAACGAGATCGAGGTCGTCCCCAACTTCATCGATCCCGCCCGCTTCGACGCCGCCCGCAGCGGTCCCGGGGCGCGCCGCTGGGCGAAGCCGGGGGAGAAGCTGCTGGTCCACATCTCGAACTTCCGCCCGGTCAAGCGGGTGCTCGACGTCATCGGCACCTTCCAGCGCGTGCAGCAGACGGTGCCCAGCCGGCTGATCCTGGTCGGCGACGGCCCGGAGCGCGGCAAGGTCGAGCAGTACTGCCGCGAGCATCACATCTGCGGCTCGATCAGCTTCATCGGCAGCTTCCCGCTGGTCGAGGAGGTGCTGGTGGGGGCCGACCTCTTCCTGCTCCCCTCCGAGAGCGAGTCGTTCGGCCTCTCGGCGCTGGAGGCCATGGCCTGCGAGGTGCCGGTGGTGGCGAGCAACGCCGGCGGCCTGCCCGAGGTGGTGATCGACGGCGAGACCGGCTACCTCTGTCCGGTGGGGGACGTGGACGGCATGGCGGCGGCGGCGCTGAAGCTGCTCTCCGACGACGACCTGCACCGCCGCTTCGCCGTGGCGTCCCGCCGGCGGGCCGTCGAGGAGTTCAGCCAGGGCGTCGTCGTGCAGCGCTACCGGTCGATCTACGAGCGGCTGACCGGGCTCCCCTGATCCGGAGGACGCCGGGATGTCCTCCTACCGCGCCCCGCTCGCCGAGTCCCGCGCCGAGATCCGCGAGAAGGGCTCGGTCTTCCTGGCGGTGATCGGACCGGCGGCGGACGAGGCGGCGGCGAAAGCCTTCCTTCTCCGCCTGGAGAAGGAGTTTCCGGACGCCACCCACCACTGCTGGGCCTGGCGGCTCGGGGTTCCGGCGCGCGAGCGCTCGGCGGACGCCGGGGAGCCGGCCGGCACCGCCGGGATGCCGATCCTCCAGGTGCTCCGTGGCGCCGGCCTCGCGGACGTGATGGCCGTCGTCGTGCGCTGGTTCGGCGGCACCAGGCTCGGCAAGGGGGGGCTCGCCCGCGCCTACGCCGGAGCGGCCCGCGAGGCCCTCCAGGGGCTGCCGGTTGCCCTGCGGGTGCCGACCGTGCGGGTGGCCGTCGAGGTCCCCTACGAGAAGATCGGAGCGGTGAAGCGCCTGCTTCGTCCGCCCGAGATCGAGCTGGACGGGGAGGAATACGGTGCGGCGGCGCGGCTGGTGCTCGCCGTCCACGCGGAGCGGGAGGGGGGCCTGCGGGAGGCGCTGGCCGAGCTTGGAGTGAATCCTCTAAGCTGATGAAATGAAAGCGACTTTGAGGAGATTCCAGCCTGAGGCCCGTTCTTGTCCCCGGACCCGGGGTTGTATAGACTGATCTCTACGTGCCTCAGTGATCTTCCTTTGAAAGGAGAGGTCTGCGATGAGTGAACCGAACGTTCCGCCGCCCCCCTCTTATACGCCTCCCCCGCCGCCGATCGGAACGCCGCCGACGGGAACGGCGAGCCCCAACCGCGGGATCATGCTCGTCCTCTCGTACCTCTGGCTGCTGGCCCTGATTCCGTTCGTCGTCGAGAAGAACGACCCGGAAGTGCAGTGGCACGCCAAGCACGGGCTGGTGCTCACCGTTGCCGAGTTCCTGCTCTGGGTGGTGGTCGGCATCGTGACCCACGTCATCCCGTTCGCCGGCTGCGTCCTGTGGATGCTCTGGCCGCTGACCCTGATCTTCCGCATCTTCCTGATCATCAAGGCGAACAACGGCCAGCGGGTGTTGATCCCGGGGATCAGCCAGTACGCCGATCAGTTCTAGAGTGGAACCTGTGGAGGCCCGGCGGGACGCCCGGCTCTGGCTGCTCACGGGCCTCGCGGGGGCGGCCGGGCTCACCGCCCTCCACGTCTGGTTCCCTTCCGGCGATCCCGCGGCGGCTCTCTGCCTGAGCCGCCGCCTGCTCCATCTCCCCTGTCCTGCTTGCGGCCTCACCCGCGCCTTCGCCGCCCTCGCCAAGGGGGAGTGGGCCGCCGCCTTCGCTATGCACCCCCTGGCGCCGGTCCTCGCCCTGGAAGCGCTCCTCGGCTGGCTCGGCTGGGGGGCGGCGCTCGCGGCCCGGCGCCCCTTCCGCCTGCCGGCCGGGGTCGACACCCTGACCCTCGCCCACGCCGCCGTGCTCCTCGCCCTCTGGCTGGGCCGCGCCGCCACCGGGACGCTCCCCTGGTAAAAAAAGCTCTGACACAACCTGGTTTCCGTTATATCGCTCGTCCGGCGCTCGGAATCCGCAAAATCGGGCTACAACAGCGGAAATCGGCCTATATCATTGATTTTTTGGAAAAAACAGAGTTCCCCGGCAAAAGACATTGTCATTCAGCGAAAAACTGAGTTTGCCAGGAATCACAGAGTTCGATGGGATTTTTGGCGTTGAATCCGGACGAAACAATGTTTTTCGGGAAATCAGCGTGTTTTCTGGGAAAACGCGCTGAGTATCGCCAATCTGTTCGCTCAGAGACGAATCTGTCCTCTCAAGGCAAGAGCGATCGAACTTTACTTCAGGCCGGCCACAAGGTGGCCAGGGAGGAGGCTGCACCGGCGCGGATGCTGAGCTCCATGAGATCCTCGATCGAAGCGATCGCGTCAACCCGCCGTCGGGCTTCCTCGGGCAGAGGACCGAAGCGTTTCACGAGATCCCGCAAGAGGACTTCACGGGCCTTCACTAGGGTACCTTCCTGACCTTCCTGACGCCCCTTCTGGAGCCCCTCTTCGAGCCCCTCCTGCTTCCACTGATGGGTCCACTCCATGACACGTTCGGCGAGCATCGACTTGACCTCCTGAAGATCGGCGATCTCGGGGATCTCGATCCCCGGCATCCGGGCCGGGAGCAGGTTCTTCAGCAGGAACTTGGCGAACGACCGCCTCAGCTCCGCCAATTCCGGCTCCCGTAACCACTCCAATAGCGACGCTACGACCCGCTGGAGGTTTTCCGGCCCCTGGCTCTTCTCGAGCCGGAACAGCCCCGCCGCCACGTTGCGTAACGGCTCCAACTCGGAGTCGGCCATTCGCGTCTCGTCCAGCAGGCAATACCGCAACTGAGGCCGGTACCGCTCCAGACCGCCTGGGACCTCCTCGATCAGCTCGGAGACTTCCTGGGCGGCCCTCCAGGGCGCGTTCCCATTATAGAGAACCAGTGGCAAAACCGGGGGCAGCTTGCCGGACCGGAGGACCTCCTGGTGTTTGAAGAGATCCTGGTAGAGCAGGCCCAGATAGACCATGATGCGAAGGGCCATAAAGGGGTCGACTGTCGACTGGAATTCGATCAAGAGATAGATATAGAGGAAGCGGTCGCGCCCCCAGCGGACTCGCCAGACGACGTCGCTCTCCCGGCTGCTCAGATCTGGAGTGATGTAGCTACCGGTGACCGGCTCCAGAGTCGAGAAATCCAGATCCCTTACCCAGTCCTCCCGGACGAAGTCACGGAGCAGGTCCGCCACCATCTCGGGATGAGAGAAAAGAAGCTTGTACCCGCCATCGTGCTCCGCCACCGCACCCCCTTCGACATGTCCACAAGGAACGCGGCATTGTCCGAGGGAACGGAGGTGTCAGCAAGAGGGATCGCCATGATCCCACGCGGAGTCGGCTAATCTCTCCCCATGGACCCCCTTCGCCGCCGCCGGCTCAAGATCGGGATTGTCACCCTGGCCCTCCTGCTCCTGCTTGGGCTCGACATGGCGCGCGCCCCTCGCAATCAGCTCTCGGCCCGCTTCCTGCTCGGCGCCATCCACCTCTACCAAGCGACGCTCTCGCCCGGGATGGGAATCATCATTCACTGCCGGTTCAAGCCCACCTGTAGCCACTACGGCGAGGGGGCGATCCGCAAGTATGGCGCCTGGACGGGGAGCTGGAAGACCCTCTGGCGGATCGTCCGCTGCGGCCCGTGGACGCCGGCCGGCACGGTCGATCCGCCTTGAGGCGAGGGCCGGTTTGGCATACTCTCGACCGATGGACCCGGACAAGATCGACTACTCAGCCATTCTCCAGGACGCCCTGCGCGACGCGGTGCGCCGGGTGATCGAGCAGGTGGCCGAGCACGGGATGCCCGGAGAGCATCATTTCTACATCGGGTTCCGTACCGACTTTCCCGGCGTCGAGGCACCCCGTTTCCTGCGCGAGCAATATCCCGAGGAAGTGACGATCATCCTCCAGCATCAGTTCTGGGGGCTGGAGGTCACGCCCGAGGAGTTCTCGGTCCTGCTCAGCTTCGGCGGCGCGCGCCAGCGGGTGACCGTCCCCTTCGCCGCCCTTACCGCCTTCGCCGACCCTTCGGCCGACTTCGGCCTCCGCTTCGACGCCGCGGACCCCGCGAACGAATCTGTCCCGGAGACCGCCGGCGAGCCCGAGGCGGAGAAGCCCGCGGCGGAACCGCGGCAACCGGGCGACGTCATCCGCTTCGACCCCTCCCGGCGGCGCTGAGCCGGTCCGGCCGTCCTGCCAGGGCGGCGCGGCGTCCTCCCCAAGGAGCGGCGCGCCGCGGCCGCAGCCTGCCGGCAAGTCGAGCTGAATCAGTCATTTGCGTGGATTCAGGAAGGTGGCATCCCGCTTGCTGTTCCCCTCCTTTGGAGACTTGAAAGTGAGGATCCACCATGAGAGCTACAAGAACACATCCCATCCTGCCGGCGCTCCTCTGTGGCGCCGCGCTGTTCACCTTCGCCTGCGGCCGCGGCGAGGTTGCCGACCAGGCGCCCCCCCGGCTGGCGCAGACCATGACGCAGGCTCCGGCGCCGCCGGTCGCCGCGGAGCCCCAGACCCACGAGCTGCAGCCGGCGCCGCAGTCGGTGCGGGTGGAGGAGCAGGTTCCACCTCCAGCGGTGGAGCGCGAGCTTCCGGACCTGAGCGCCCGCGAGCGTGAGCTGGCGGACCGCGAGGCCGAGCTCGACGCCCGCGAGCGCCGGCTCCGGCAGACCCAAACCCAGGCTCAGCCCCGTCCGGCTCCCTCCCACCCCGCGGCGGAAGAGGCGCGCCCCGAGCCGCCGCGGGCCGTGACGCCCGAGCTCGCGCCGCCGGCTCCCGAGCCGGAGACGGCTCCGGAGCCGGTGCGCGAGGAGCCGCGAACGGCGTCCGTCACCGTCCCGGCAGGCACGCAGATCGACGTCGAGTTCACCCGCCGGCTGGCGAGCAATACCAGCTCTCCCGGCGACAGCTTCCGCGCCCGGGTCAGCCAGGACCTGATCCAGGACGGCGTCGTCGCCATCCCGGCCGGCTCGGAGATCCTGGGCGAGGTGACCGACGCGCTGCCGCTGAAGAGAGTGGGCGGTCAGGCGCGGCTGGCCCTCAAGTTCACCGACCTGGTGCTCCCCTCGGGCAAGACGGTGCCGATCGACGCCTCTTTCGTCCAGGAGGGGCGCAATGAGACCCGCCGGGACGCCGCGACGATCGGCGGCGTGGCGGCGGGCGGCGCGGTCCTGGGGCGCATCCTCAGCCAGGGGAACCGCTCCCGCGGCAGCGTCCTCGGCGCCATCATCGGCGCCGCGGCCGGCACCGCCATCGCCTCGAAGACCCCGGGCGAGGAGGTCATCATCCCCGAGGGCTCGCTGGTCAGCCTGCGGCTGGACGATTCGGTGCGGGTACGGGTGATGGTGCCGCGGTAAGGTAAAGCTGGAGTCTTTCCCCTCTCCCTCTGGGAGAGGGTAGGGTGAGGGCCAGCCCCGAAGGGGCGGCGCTTCCTCCTGGGGAATCTCCGCCCGCCTTCCGCCCGTTCTCTCCCTTATGACCACAGATAGCGTTCCCTCGTCCCGCCGCCCGGCTCGCCAGGGGCTGTTCGGCGGGCCGGTTTCGTCGAAGCAGCCGCGGGCGGTCACGCCGCCGTCCGAAGCCAACAGCAAGAAGACCCCGCTGAAGCCGCGCGTCGTGTTCGCGGACGCTCTGGAGCTGGTGCGGGCCCGCAAGGGCCGGCTGGCGCTGGGGCTCGGGCTGATGGCGATCAACCGCCTCTGCGGGCTGGTCCTCCCCTACACCACCAAATACCTGCTCGACGACGTGATCGGCAAGGGGCACCGGGAGCTCCTGATGAAGCTGGTGCTGGTGGCGGGCGCGGCGACCCTGGTCCAGGCCGTCACCTCCTTCTCCCTCTCGCAGGTGCTCGGCAAGGCCGCCCAGCGCTCCATCACCGAGATGCGCCGGCAGGTCCAGCGGCACGTCGCCCGCCTGTCGGTGGGCTACTTCGAGCAGACCAAGGCGGGCTCCCTGCTCTCCCGCGTCATGAACGACGCCGAGGGGATCCGCAACCTGGTGGGCTCCGGCCTGGTCGAGGTGGTGGGCGGCATGATCACCGCCGTCTTCGCGCTCGGCTTCCTGTTCCATTTCAACGCCAAGCTCACCCTGATCGCGCTCGGCGTGCTGTCGCTCTTCGTCTTCGTCATGCAGTACGCCTTCAGGACCCTGCGGCCGCTCTTCCGCGAGCGCTCGAAGATCAACGCCGAGATCTCGGGCCGGCTCACCGAGTCGTTCTCCGGGGTGCGGGTGGTCAAGGCCTATCAGGCGGAACGGCGGGAGGCCCTGGTGTTCACCAAGGGCGCCCACCGGCTCTTCCGCAACGTGGCCCAGACGATGACCAGCTTCTCGGCGATCGGCGCCGCCTCGACGCTGCTGCTCGGGGTGATCAGCGTCACCATCATGGGGATCGGGGCGCAGGATGTCCTCGCCGGGCGGATGACGGTGGGCGACTTCTTCGCCTTCACCATCTATCTCGGCATGCTGGTCGGCCCGGTGATGCAGATCGTCAACATCGGCAGCCAGATCACCGAGGCGTTCGCCGGGCTGGAGCGCATCCGCGAGATCCGCAACGAGGTCACCGAGGACACCGGGGAGGCCGACCGCCAGCCGATGCGGCAGGTCGAGGGGCGGATCGAATTCCGCGACGTCTGGTTCGAGTACAACCCCGACGTGCCGGTGCTCAAGGGGGTCTCCTTCACCGCCCAGCCCGGCACCTCGACGGCGCTGGTGGGCCCCTCCGGCTCCGGGAAGAGCACGCTGATCGGCCTGGTCGCCGCCTTCCACCGCCCGACCACGGGGCAGATCCTGGTCGACGGCCAGGACCTCGCGGACCTGCGGCTCGCCGACTACCGCTCGCATCTCGGGGTGGTCTTCCAGGACAACTTCCTGTTCGACGGCACGGTGCTCGAGAACATCGCCTACGCCAACCCGCACGCCGCGGACGAGGAGGTGATCCGGGCGGCGAAGATCGCCCGCTGCGACGACTTCGTCACCCGCCTCGCCGACGGATACGACACGATCGTCGGCGAGCGCGGCGTCAAGCTCTCGGGCGGCGAGCGCCAGCGGGTGGCGATCGCGCGGGCGATCCTGGCCGATCCCCGCATCCTGATCCTCGACGAGGCGACCTCCTCGCTCGACAGCGAGAGCGAGGCGGCGATCCAGGAGGGGCTGGTGGAGCTGATGAAGGGGCGGACGACGTTCGTGATCGCCCACCGCCTCTCGACCATCCGCAAGGCGGACACGATCCTGGTGCTCGAAGGGGGGCAGATCATCGAGCGCGGCCGGCACGAGGAGCTGCTCGCGCTGGGCGGCCGCTACCATGCCCTCTACACGCGCCAGTACAACCTCGAGTCCAACCTGTTCCGCAATCCTGGCGAGGCGGTGGCGGACGAAGACGAGGAGAAGAAGGCGCCGGCGGCGACCGCCGACGCGTCCGTGGGGGCGGGGCGGATGCCGTTGATGCCGGCGTAGGCGTCCGCCCGAGTTTCAGGCCATCGGCCTCACTGTATGATTCGCTGGAACCCCTGCTGGCGCTTGAGCTGCATCGGCTGGTCGCGGTTGCCGATGTAGGTCTCGTGGCCGGAGAGGTCGGTCGCCACGACGTAGAAATCCACCGTGCCGTTCTGGTGGAAGCTCACCGGGATCTCCACCGTGTAGTAGCCGGTGCGGGTCTTCTCCAGCGGCATGTCGTGGTACTTCCCCCCCTCGGGGCGGGCCATCAGCTTGACGTCCCGGATCTCGTAGTCGTCGCTGGCCCGGAAGCTGAGGTTCGCCACCGTGCCGCGGGCGTAATCGAGCATGAAGCCGTCGCGAAGCACGAGCTTCGGAGCCTCCTTGTCGAGCCGGGAGAGGAGGTCCTCGAGGCGGCCGCGGGCCTCCTGGAACCGGGCGGCCAGGTGAGGCGTGGGGGTGACTCCTGTCATCATCTGCAGGCCGTCCCACGGCTTCTTATGGCGCTCGATGTTGGGCAGCATGCCGAGGATCCGCTCCTGCAGCGCCTCGTCCTGCTCGTACTTCTGGTACAGGGCGAGCCGCTCCCGGAGGCCGGGGCGCTCGAACCAGGTGCGCTGGACCGGCTCCATCCGCGCCAGCGCCTCGGCGTACTTCCCGTCGCGGAGCAGCTTCTCGGCCTCGGCCTCGATCGCCGCCGCGGCCTTGCCGCGCAGGTCGTCCGGATCGCTCGCCTTGGGGATCAGGGCGGCCAGGGCGGCGAAGCGCTCCAGCGCCTGGACGGGGTTGCCCTGCGCCGAAGCGGCCCGGACCTGGGCGTAGGCGGCGACCGCGCCGCGCGCCCGGTCGAAGTCCGCGCGGACCGCCGGAGCGAGCCCGGCCTCCTGCCCGGTCCCGGCCTCGACGGCGGTCTCGAGGGACTCCAGATCCCCCGACTTCAAGCCGCTCGCGAGGTCGGCGGGCAGCCGCTCGAAGGCCGCGAGCGCCAGGTTCTCCTGGATCGCGCTCAGCTCCCGGCACCCCGCCGGCGCGAGCAGCCCCTGCTCCCCCCAGGGGATCGACCGCAGGACCCGGCGGGCCTTGAGGTCCTCTCCCTGGGCGAGATAGAGCTTCGCCTCCTCCAGACGGGCGGTCGGCGGCTGGGTGGGGGGCTGCGGCAGCGGCGGCCCGGACGGCACCGTGGTCACCACGGTCTGCTCCTGGTGCGGCCGCAGGAGCCAGACCCCGGCCAGCCAGGCCGAGCACCGCCGCGCCGGCGATCGCCGCCAGCACGGCCGGCTTGCGCAATATTCCGCGCAATGCGGAGGCGGGAGCCGCCGGTGCCCCGCCGGCCGCCGGAGCAGGGGACTCCTTCTTCTTGAGAAAGGGCACCACCTTGGCGCCTCTCTGCGGCTGCGCGGGCGGCCCCGCCGGGCGTGGCGGCGGCGCCGGCACGGAGAGCAGGGCGTTCAGGAGCTCGTCGTCGACCGACGAGAGGACGTCCCCCTGCTCTTCCGGAGGAGGCTCCGGGGAGGCGAGCGGATCGGGCTCGGTGAACTGGGGCGCCGCCACCGCCGCCGCTCCCGGCTGAGCCGCCAGCGCAGGGGTCCAGGCGTCGGGGATCGTCATCTCCGGGAACGGCACCTGAACGGCCGCCGGGAAGGGCGACCGGAGCGGGAAACGGCGCGACCGGCGCGCTGGGCGCCTCCGGTGGGACCACAGGCCGCGCGGGCGCGACGGCCACAACAGCGGGAGCCCCGATGGCCAGCCGCAGGGCCTCGCGCAGCTCGCGGATCGACGGGCGCTCCTCGGGACGCTGCCGCAGCGCCCGTTCGAGCCCCTGCCGCAGGGCCTCGTCGTTCTCCAGGTCGAAGCTCACCGAGAGCGGCAGCTGGACGACTGGCGAGTCGCCGAAGCCGATCGTCGCCCCAAGGGCATGGCAGGTGGTGACGGCGAGCGAGTAGAGATCGGCGCGGCTGTCCGCGGCGGCCCCTCCGGCTGCCACTTCGGGGGCCTGGAAGCGGGCGTTCTCGCCGGCCGGGCGGCGGCCTCGGCGCCCTGGGGACGGAAGACAGCGGTACCGAGCCCCAGGAGCTTCACCTCCTCACCCACGGGAGTCTCGACGACGAGCAGGTTGTCGGGCGAGACGTTGAGATGGGCGATCCCCTGGACGGCGAGGGCTTCGAGGCCGTCGAGCGCCTGGGCGATCCGCTCCAGGGTCTGGGCGGGCGGGGAGCCGGCGAAGGTGTCCAGCCCCTTGCCTTCCAGCAATTCCATCACCAGGAAGGCGCTGCCGTCCGTGGTAAAGCCGGAGTCGAGCACCGCCGGCAGGCTGGGGTGCCCCGCCATCGCGGCCAGCGTCGCTCCCAGCTTCTCGAACTCCGGCGCCAAGGCGACGAGCCGCGGCGGCGAGGTCACCGTGATCAGCTTGACGGCGACCGTCTGCCCCGACTTGGCGTCGGCGGCCCGCAGCACGGTCCCGAAGCGAGTCGACTTCAGAATTTTTTCAAGTTGATAGCGGTCTGTGAGCTCACGGAACTGCATCGCCTCGATCCCTCCCCGGACCGGCGCCAAGCGCAACCCTGTTCTACGTTCGTTTCCGACTGCGCTATTATAGATGGTCCTCAATGAAAAGCGACTTGGAACCATGCACCACCATTTAAGAGCCCTCGTCCTCCTGCTCCTCCTGCCTCTCTTTGCAATGGCGCGCGCCGCCGTGGCGAGCCCCGCCTCCCAGTTCGGGGTCAACATCCACGCTCCTCAGGGAGCTGAGCTCGCGGCCGAGCTCGACCGGGTCAAGGCCGCCGGCCTCGGCTGGGTGCGGATCGACTTCATCTGGGCCGCGGCCGAGCCGCGGAAGGGCGCCTACAGCTGGCGAGGCTACGACGCCCTCGCCGCCGCCGCCCGCGCCCGCGGCCTGGAGGTCTTCGCGACCGTCGCCTACACCCCGGCCTGGGCCACCGACGGACCCGAGATCACCGGCGTGCCGCGCAACCCGGACGACTGGCGGCGGTTCTGTTTCCGGGCGGCCAAGCGCTATCGCGGCAAGATCCGCTACTGGGGGCTGTGGAACGAGCCCAACCTGAAGCAGTTCTGGGCGGGGAGTCGCGACCAGTACATCGACGTCATCCTCAAGACCGGCGCCGATGCCCTCCGCTCCGGCAACCCGGCGGCGCAGGTGGGCGGCCCCGATCTCGCGCACCTGGTGTCGGGGGACGCCGACTGGTACGACTGGCTGCGCGAGTCGCTCCTGGAGGCGGGCGGTAAGCTCGACTTCATCACCCACCACATCTACGACAACGACGGCAACCGTGACGTCACCTCGAAGCTCGAGGCGAGCACCACCTTCGGGAGCCGCCCCTCGCTCTGGCAGTACGTGAACCCCTCGGTCAAGGAAGTCCTGAAGAGCGCCGGCTGGGAGAACAAGCCGGTCTGGCTGACCGAGACCGGCTGGGAGTCGGCCCGCGTCAGCGACCAGCGGCAGGCGGACTATTACGCCGGCTTCCTCAGCGACTGGTTCACCGGCCGCTCCGGGCGGGATTGGATCTCCAAGGTCTTCTTCTACGAGCTCAAGGACGGGCCGGACGGCAGCTACTCCTGGGGAATCCTGCGGGCGGACGGCTCGCCGAAGCCGGCCTACAACGCATATAAGGGGTTCATCGCGGGGCACTGAGCCGCTCTCTCCCCCGCCCCTATCTCGGGTTTTCCCTCCATTTGTGATACCTTCCGCCGGATCTTCCCGGCCGGTCGGAAGCGCGGCCCCGTGTGTCTGGAGCCGTAGCGGACCCTCAGGGAAGCCCGGAGGGACCCTAAACCCCGTCAGCGCGACATCCTTTCGGCCCGGCCACCACTGGGCGGAGGGCTCCCGGCTCGCGCTGTGAATTTGTGCAGGCTTTGCCAAGCATTCTGGAGGAACATATGTCCAAACTCGAGTCCCTCGCCCGGACTGGCCGCTCGTTGAGACGGCTGCCGATCCTCGGGCTGATGGCGCTGTTCGCCATCCTGACCGCCATGCCCGCCTCCGCCAGCGAGGCCGATCTCGTGCTGCCGGACCTGTCGAATCCGGACGTGACGTTCTTCGGCATGACCGGGCACAACCTGCTGCTGGGCGGCCTGTTCGTCTGCGTCCTCGGACTGCTGTTCGGCATGGTGATGTACGTGCAGCTCAAGAACATGCCGGTCCACCGCTCGATGCGCGAGATCTCCGAGCTGATCTTCGAGACCTGCAAGACCTACCTCACGACGCAGGGCAAGTTCATCCTCCTGCTCGAGGTCTTCATCGGCATCGTCATGTTCATCTACTTCTACACCCTGCGCGGCTATGACCTGGGCAAGGTGATCACGATCCTGGTCTTCAGCCTGATCGGCATCGGCGGCAGCTACGGCGTCGCCTGGTTCGGCATCCGGGTCAACACCTTCGCCAACTCGCGCTCGGCCTTCGCCAGCCTCCGCGGCAAGCCGTTCCCGACCTATGCCATCCCGCTCAAGGCCGGCATCTCGATCGGCATGCTGCTGATCAGCGTCGAGCTGCTGATGATGCTCGGCATCCTCCTCTTCGTGCCGCGCGACTACGCCGGCCCCTGCTTCATCGGCTTCGCCATCGGCGAGTCGCTGGGCGCGGCGGCGCTGCGCATCGCCGGCGGCATCTTCACCAAGATCGCCGACATCGGCTCCGACCTGATGAAGATCGTCTTCAACATCAAGGAGGACGACGTCCGCAACCCCGGCGTGATCGCCGACTGCGTGGGCGACAACGCCGGCGACTCGGTCGGCCCCACGGCGGACGGCTTCGAGACCTACGGCGTCACCGGCGTCGCGCTGATCACCTTCATCCTGCTGGCGGTGTCCCCGGCGGTCGCGGGCCCCGGTACCAGACGATCCAGACCCAGCTCCTGGTCTGGATCTTCGCCATGCGCGTCATGATGATCGTCACCAGCGGCGTCTCCTACTTCGATCAACGAGACGATCGCCAAGGGGCGCTACGGCAACGCCGACACGATGAACTTCGAGGCGCCGCTGACCTCGCTGGTCTGGCTGACCTCGGTCCTGTCGGTCGCCGTCACCTACGCGGCCTCCTACCTGCTCATCCCCAACCTCAACGGCGATGGCAGCCTCTGGTGGAAGCTGTCGACGATCATCTCCTGCGGCACGCTCGCCGGCGCGCTGATCCCCGAGTTCGTCAAGGTCTTCACCTCGACCGAGTCGGCGCCACGTCAAGGAGGTGGTGACCGCCTCCCGCGAGGGCGGCGCGTCGCTCAACATCCTCGCCGGCCTGATCGCCGGCAACTTCAGCGCCTACTGGCTGGGCCTGACCATCGTCGCCCTGATGGGCGCCGGCTACGGCGTCAGCACGACGCTGCCTGGGCAACCTGATGATCGCCCCCGCCGTCTTCGCCTTCGGCCTGGTGGCCTTCGGCTTCCTCGGCATGGGACCGGTGACCATCGCCGTCGACTCCTACGGCCCGGTGACCGACAACGCGCAGTCCGTCTTCGAGCTGTCGACCATCGAGACCCTGCCCAACATCAAGGCAGGAGATCAAGAAGGACTTCGGCTTCGAGCCCGACTTCGAGACCGCCAAGCATCACCTGGAGGCCAACGACGGCGCCGGCAACACCTTCAAGGCGACCGCCAAGCCGGTGCTCATCGGCACCGCGGTCGTCGGCGCGACGACGCTGATCTTCTCGATCATCCTGGTGCTCACCCACGGCCTGCAGCCGGAGTACGTCGCAGTACCTCTCGCTGCTCCACCCGCCGTTCCTGCTCGGCCTGATCACCGGCGGCGCCGTGATCTACTGGTTCAGCGGCGCCTCCTGCCAGGCGGTGTCGACCGGCGCCTACCGGGCGGTCGAGTTCATCAAGCAGAACATCCGGCTCGACGCGGCGCCCAGAAGGCCTCGATCGAGGACAGCAAGAAGGTCGTCGCGATCTGCACCACCTACGCCCAGAAGGGGATGTTCAACATCTTCCTGACGGTGTTCTTCAGCACGCTCGGCCTTCGCGTTCCTCGAGCCCTACTTCTTCATCGGCTACCTGATCTCGATCGCCATCTTCGGCCTCTTCCAGGCGATCTTCATGGCCAACGCCGGCGGCGCCTGGGACAACGCGAAGAAGATCGTCGAGGTCGAGCTCAAGGAGAAGGGCACGCCGCTCCACGCCGCCACGGTCGTCGGCGACACCGTCGGCGATCCGTTCAAGGACACCTCGTCGGTGGCCATGAACCCGATCATCAAGTTCACCACCCTCTTCGGCCTCCTCGCCGTCGAGCTGGCGGTCGAGATGGCGACCACGACGCGGCTCGTGCTGTCCGGGATCTTCCTGCTGATCTCGATGGTCTTCGTCTGGCGCTCGTTCTACGGCATGCGGATCCCGGTCGAGACGACCGCCCACGCCAAGGGCTGATCGACAGAGCCTGAACCCATGGACAAGGGGCGCTGCCTTCGGGTAGCGCCTTTTGTTTTTTCTAGCTCTCCGCGGGCAGTCCCACCAGCTCCATCAACTTCAGCGCGTTGACCGTCGTCGCCACCCCCGGCCGCATCACGTAGTCGAAGGTCATCGGCGGGTCCCCCCCGGGATGGATCGTCTCCCGGAAGTGGACGGGGACGCAGACGGTCTTCAGCTCCTCGACCTCGGCAAGCTGGAGATCATGGGTCGAGACCGCGCCGATCGCCCCCCGCCGCAACAGGTGAAGCACCACCCGCCGCACCGCCACCTGCCGCTCGAAGCTGTTCGTCCCTCGCAGCACCTCGTCGAGGAGATAGAGCAGGACACGCCCCTCGCCGTGAGCACGGTCCGCCGCCGCGACCACCTTCTGGATGCGCTGGAGCTCCGCCATGAAGAAGGAGACCCCGTCCGCGAGCGAGTCCTCGACCAGGATGCTGGTCGCCAGGATCACCGGCGGCATGCGGAGCGCCGTGGCGGCGACCGGCCCCCCCGCCTGGGCGAGCACCGCGTTGACCCCGATCGAGCGGAGCAGCGTGCTCTTGCCCGACATGTTGGAGCCGGTCACCAGCAGGAAGGTGCCCGCCGGACCGACCTCGACGTCGTTCGACACCCGCTGGCCGTCCGCGATCAGCGGATGTCCGAGCCCCTGGGCGGCGAAGCGGTCCGCCGCCTGGTCCACCACCGGGAAGCACCACTCCGGCTGCTCGAACTTGAGGCTCGCCAGGGCGGCGAGCGTCTCGAAGCGGCCGAGCGCCGCAAGCCATCCGCGCGCCTGGGCGCCGGCGTCCCGCTGCCACTTTTCCAGCAGGAGCAGGGCGTGGAAATCCCACAGGAAGAGCGACTGCAGCAGCATGTGGAGATAGGCGGAGTGGCGGACGTCCGACAGGCCGACCCGGTGGTGCAGGAGTCCCATCCAGGAGTGAGCGGCCCGTCCCTGGTGCATGAGCTCGTCGTGGATGCGGAGGAGCTCTCCCGACGCGCGGGGTCCCGCCTCGATCGTCTCCAGGGCCTCGGCGTAGCGCTGAAAGTCCCCCTCGCGCGCCTCCACCCGGTCGAAGCTCCCGAACGTCCGCTTTGCGAGGAGATAGCCGAGTGCGATGTTGACCGTCACCAGGAGCAGGAAGGGCGCCATGGGCAGAGGGGTCAACCAGCCCGCGAGACCGGCGGCGGGGGTGAGGATCGCCAGAAGGCGGAACAGCCAGATCAGCCCGGGCCGGCGGAGGAGCCACGGCTCCCCCTCGGCCCAGCCGAGGAGGGGTTCGAGATCGAGCCGCGCCTGATCCATGGGCCGGGCGTGCGCTTCGAGCTTCTGGCGCAGGTCGATCTCGGGCGCCAGCTCCACGACCGCCTCCTGCCGCCGGACGATCTCCTCGGGGGGCGCGGGATGGAGCAGCCAGTCCACGAGGGCGGTCTTGCCGGGAGGGGTATGGACTGTGCCAAGCAGTTGCGCCACCGAGGCGCGGCCGAAGAGATTGACATCGCGCGCGATCGGCCGTTCCGTGTCGTCCGGCTCCGGAAGGGAGGGGAGAGGCAGGCGCGTCCAGTCACGGGCGATCCGCAGCAGCCCCTCCTCGTTGATCGTCCGCAGCTCCCCCTCCCGCCGCTGCCGCTGGATGACCCGGTCATGGTAGGGAAGGACCCAGAAGAAGGCGACCAGCCAGAAGGCGGCGCCGGCCCACCACCCCCAACCCGGGTTGCCCCGCTGCACCAGGATCACCGCGAGGCAGACGACGAAAGCCAGGAACAGGGCGCCGCGGAGGAGCGAGAACCGGGAGGAGATCCCGGCCAGGCGAGTTTCCTCGGCGGCGAAGATATCGCGGCGGTGGGTGTAGAGGGTGGCAGGGGCTTCCATGTCGGGAGTATATTGAAGTCTTGGTTGTGTTCCTCCAGAATGGAGGCAACAAGGAGGAGTCCATGGCAACCCTCAACATCAAGAACTTCCCCGATCCGCTCTACGAAAAGCTTCAGGAACGTGCGCAGCAAGAGCATCGCTCGCTAGCCCAAGAGGTCATCCACATCCTCCATCAGACCGTGGAGCAGGAGGAGCCTCTCTCCATCCGCGGCTTGCGGGGATTGGGCAAGGAGCTCTGGAAAGGGATCGACGCGGCCGAGTATATCCGGGAGGAGCGGGATTCTTGGGACTCCTGAGCGACATCGGGACAGGTCCCGTGGCTCTGGATTCCTCGATCTTCATCTATTACATCGAAGAGAATCCCCAGTATCTACAACTCATCGATCCGATCTTTGACGCCATCACCGAGGGGCGTCTGGAGGCGGTTACCTGCGCCATTACGCTGCTGGAGACGCTGGTCGTCCCTCTCCGGACAGGCAACGAGGTGTTGGCGCGCCAATATGAGCGATTCCTGACGAACAGCCAGGGTCTGCATCTCGTACCCATCGATTCCGGCCTGCTGCGCGCGGCGGCTCACGTCCGGGCTGTCGCGCGGCTGAAGACGCCGGATGCACTCCAGATCGCCTCGGCTCTGAGTGCCGAGTGCCCGACCTTCCTTACCAACGATGGCCGAATTCCGTCGATGCCAGGGCTACGGGTTCTCCAGCTCGAGAACTATCCGGAGCCCTGAGAGTAGGGAAACTCCTCCAGGAAGAGTTCCGTGGCCTCTCTCAGGTTGGCTACAGCTTTGTCCAGAGACGACCCCTGACTGACCGTACCGACCTCGGGGCACTCGGCGACGTAGAGATCGCCTTCCTTGTGGAGAACCGCGGTAAACGTCCTCTGCCTCGTCATACCTACTCCACCGTCACGCTCTTCGCCAGATTCCGCGGCTGGTCCACGTCGCCCCGCGCCGCACGGCGATGTAGTAGGCGAGCAGCTGCAGCGGCACCACGTTCACGATCGGCTGCAGCAGCGGCGAGACGGTGGGGACCTCGATCACCTCGTCGGCGACGCCGCCCAGCTCTTCCGGGTCGCGGTCGGTGACGGCGATCACGATGCCGCCGCGCGCCTTCACCTCCTGCATGTTGCCGATCATCTTCTCGAACACGCTGGTCCCCGGCGCGATCGCCACCACCGGCATGTTCTCGTCGATCAGCGCGATCGGCCCGTGCTTCATCTCGCCGGCGGGGTAGCCCTCGGCGTGGATGTAGGAGATCTCCTTCAGCTTCAGCGCGCCCTCGAGCGCGATCGGGTAGTTGATGCCGCGGCCGAGATAGAGGAAGTCGCTGCGCTTTGGTGAACTTGCGCGGCGATCTCCTCCATGTGCGGCTCCTGCCGGCTGATCACCGTCTGCTCGAGCAGCTGCGGCAGCTGCGGTCAGCGTCGTCGAGGTGCAGCTGCGCGCCTCGAGCGTCAGCGTGCCGCGTGCACTGCCGCAGGTAGAGCGCGAGCAGGTAGAGCGCGACGAGCTGCGATGGTGAACGCCTTGGTCGAGGCGACGCCGATCTCCGGGCCGGCGTGGGTGTAGATCGCCCCGTCGCTGCTCGCGGGTCGCCATGCTGCCGACCACGTTGCAGATCGCGATGCAGGCGCGCGCCCCGCTCGTGCGCCGCCTCGCATGCGCCGCCAGCGTGTCGGCCGTCTCGCCCGACTGGGAGATGCCCGACGGCGAGCGTGCGGTCGGAGACGATCGGGTCGCGGTAGCGGTACTCGGAGCCGTAGTCGACCTCGACCGGCACGCGCGCGAGTGTCTCGATCAGGAACTTGCCGACCAGCGCCGCGTGCCACGAGGTGCCGCAGGCGAGGAGGTGGACGCGCTCGATCCGCTCGAGCTCCTCGTCGGGTGATCTTGATCGTCGTCGAGGAAGACCTCGGCCGCGTCTCGAAGTCGACGCGCCCGGCGAAGGTGTCGTGCACGGCCCGCGGCTGCTCGTAGATCTCCTTGAGCATGAAGTGCTTGTAGCCGCCCTTCTCCGCCTGATCGGATCCCAGTTGACGCGCTGGACGGGGCGCTGGACGGGCTTGCCGGCGCGGTCCTGGAACTCGACCCCGGCGGGGGTCATGCGGCCGATGTCGCCGTCCTCGAGGAAGACGACGTCGCGGGTGTGGGCGAGCAGGGCCGGCGGATCGGAGGCGAGGAAGTGTTCGCCGTCGCCCAGGCCGACGACGAGCGGCGGCCCGTTGCGGACGGCCACGATCTCCTGCCCTGGAGTCTCGACGCTCACCACGGCGAAGGCGTACATCCCCTCCAGCTCCTTGACCGCCCGCGCCACCGCGTCGCGCAGGTCGCCGCCGTCGAGATCGGAGGAGATGAGGTGCGCCACGATCTCGGTGTCGGTCTCGGAGGTGAAGGTCCAGCCCCTCGGCGATCAGCCGCTTCTTGAGCGGCAGGTAGTTCTCGATGATGCCGTTGTGGACGACGCCAGCCGGCGGCGCGAGTCGCCATGCGGATGGGCGTTGCCCTCGCTCGGCCGGCCGTGGGTGGCCCAGCGCGTGTGGCCGATGCCGTAGTCGCCGGTCAGCGGCTGCTTTTCGAGCTTCTCTTTCAGGCGGTCGAGCTTGCCCTCGGCTTTGACGGTCTGGAACTCGCCGTCGCGCACCGCCACCACGCCGGCCGAGTCGTAGCCGCGGTATTCCAGGCGGCGCAGGCCGTCGATCAGCACGGGCACGACTTCACGCTGTCCGACGTATCCGACGATTCCGCACATAGTGGCTACTCGTTCCCTTTCTTGGTCTTATCGGAGTCAACCCGCCCGCGGCGGAGCCCGCCGGCCCACCCCTCCATGTTCTTCTGCCGCACCCGGCCGACCGCGAGCGCCCCGGCCGGGACGTTCTTGGTGATGATCGATCCGGCCGCCGTCGATGCGCCCGCGCCCAACCTTTACCGGCGCCACCAGCTGCGTGTCGCTGCCGATGAAGGCGCCGGCGCCGATCTCGGTCGGGTGCTTGCGCGTGCCGTCGTAGTTGCAGGTGACGACGCCGGCGCCGATATTGGCCCTCTCGCCCACCGTGGCATCGCCCAGGTAGGCGAGGTGGTTCGCCTTGGCGCCCTCGCCCAGCACCGAGTTCTTCATCTCGACGAAGTTGCCCACCCGGGCCCCTTTCCGCAAGCGGGATGCCGGCCGTAGCCGGGCGAAGGGGCCCACCCGGCAGCCATCCCCCACCTCGGCACCCTCGAGAACGCTGTAGGGCTCGATGGTTGTTCCATCGGCGACCGTGGTGTCGCGCAGCCACGCCCCCTGGTGGATCACGCAGTCGCGGCCGATCGCGGTGTTTCCCAGCAGGGCGACCCCGGGGTGGATCACCGTGTCCTCGCCGATCCGCACCCCGGGCTCGATGGATGTTCGCTCGGGCTCCAGGAGGGTCACTCCGGCCTTCATCAGCGCCACCTGATGGCGGCCGATCAGCAGCCGGTGGACTTGGGCGAGCTCGGTGCGGTCGTTGACCCCCAGCGCCTCGTCCAGGTCGGGGAGGGTGACCAGGCGCACCGGGCGGCCATCCCGCCCGGCGTTGGTGACGGCGTCGGTCAGGTAGAGCTCCCCCTGGGCGTTGTTGGTCGTCAGATTCCGCAGATAGTCGAAGATCTCCGGGGCGGGGAGGGCGTAGATCCCTGCGTTGATCAGCCGGACGGCCCGCTGCTCGGGGTTCGCGTCCTTGAACTCGACGATCCCCCGGAAGGCGCCGTCCTCCACGATCACCCGGCCGAGCGAGCCCGGATCAGGGAGCTCGGCGACCGCCAGGGCGCCCCACCCCTCCTCGGCGGCCGTGGCAAGCCGGTCGAGCGTCGCGGGCTGGACCAGCGGCACGTCGCCGGAGAGCACGAGGATGGTGGCCTCCCCAGAAATCCCGGCCTCGGCCTGGGCGAGGGCATGACCGGTGCCCTTCTGCTCGGCCTGGAGCACCCAGCCGAGATCGTCGCCCTGAATCTCCTCGCGCACCCGTTCCGCGCCATGGCCGACGACGACCAGGATCCGCTCGCAGCCGGCGGCGCGTGCGGCGTCCACCGCCCACTGCAGGAGCGGGCGGCCGGCGGCCCGGTGGAGCACCTTCGGCAGGGAGGACTTCATGCGCGTCCCCTTGCCGGCGGCGAGGATCACGGCGACGCGGGGGTGGGGGCTGGGCATGGACTGATTCTCCTCCGATTGCCAGGGAGCAGGGGAGGGGCTTGTCCCCTCCTCCGCCTCGAAGGGGCGGCATTTGAATAGCCTGGGGTTTTAACCCCAGGTAGGCAGGCCCAGGGAAACCCAAATCCTGGAAGGGTGGCCGATTTCAACGCGGCCGGCCACCCCTTCGGGGTTTGGGTTGTTGGTGCGCCTTACCTGGGGTTAAAACCCCAGGCTATTCAAATTTCGCCCCTTCGGGGCGAGGGAGGGGACAAGCCCCTCCCCTACGTCGAATGTACCGTGTTCACAGGCTCCGTCAACCCCAGCACCGCCGCCGCCAGCTTTTCGGAATCGTGCCGGATCAGGTCGCCGTCCGCCGCCAGCAGGTCGGCTTCGTGGACCTCGACACCCACCGCCTCCAGGGCGGCGCGGTCGATCGCCACCGGCTCCGAGTAGGTCCCGGCATAGTGGGAGATCAGCGCCGCCGGGATCTCGGTCGAGTTGACCAGCACCGCGTCGATGATCCCTGGGCCGGCGTGCCGCACCAGGGCGTTCAGGTGGTCGATCCCCATCATGCGGTCGGTCTCGCCCGGCTGGGTCATCAGGTTGAGCAGCAGCACCACCCGCGCCCTGGATCGGGCGAGCGCCTGGCGGATGCCGGGGATCAGCAGGTTGGGGAGGATCGAGGTGTAGAGCGAGCCGGGGCCGAGCAGGATCAGGTCCGCCTGCTCCAGCGCCGCCACCGCTTGCGGGAACGCCGGGGGAGCGCCGGGGTCGAGCTCGACCGCCGTCAGCTCCTCGCCCGAGAGCCCCACCTCGGACTCCCCCTCGTAGATCTTCCCCGAGGCGCCGCGCGCGCGCAGTCGCACGTCGGTCAGCGTCGCCGGGAAGATCTTGCCGCGGACCGACAGGATCGACTCGGCGGTGAGGATCGCCTGGTGGAAGTCGCCCGTGATACCGGTGAGCGCGGTCAGGAACAGGTTGCCGAAGGAGTGGCCGAGCAGTCCACCGCCGTTCGGGAAGCGGTACTGGAAGAGGCGGGTCAGCAGGTCCTCGTCGTCGGCCAGGGCGGCGATGCAGTTGCGGATGTCCCCCGGCGGCAGCACGCCGAACTCGCGGCGCAGCCGGCCGGAGGAGCCGCCGTCGTCGGTGACGGTGACCACTCCGGTGAGCTGGCGCAGCCGTTCAGTTCCTACATGGTGCTTGAGGCCGCGCAGGAGGGCGGACAGGCCGGTGCCGCCGCCGATCGCTACCAGGGCCCTGTCCGGCGCGGACACCGGATCAGGAGAGGCCGAAGAGGGGGCGGAGGTCGCGATTCTTGCGGAGCTCGGCGAAGTCGGGGTCGTGGAAGGCATGGATGCGATTCTTGGGGTTCAGCTCGACCGCCCGGGCAAGCGCCTGCGTCGCTTCGTCCCACCGGCTCTCAACCGCGTGGATGGAGGCCGCCAGGTAGGCGAAGCGCTCGTCCTTCTGGTCGCGCCCCCCTTTGCGGCTGATCTCCAGGGCCTCCGTGAGATTGACCCCGGTTCTTCTCGTAGACCGCCTGGAGGTAGGGGTCCGGCTCCTCGGCGGCGGCGCCCTTGGCGCCGGCCGGCTTCGCCTCCGCTCCTTGCGCCCGCTGCCGGCTGACGTTCAGGAACTGCTTGGCGCGGTCCTTCACCTCCGGCTGGTCGCTCTGCTCGACCGCCCGCTCGAAGTGCTCCACCGCCTTTTTCCAGTTCTTCGCCTGCAGGGCGGCGAGCCCCTGGGTCAGGGCTTCGAGGGCGGGATCGGTTCCGCCGACGGTCTTCCTGGGCGCGGGCGTCGTCGCTGCCGCGGCGGGTGCGTCGACTTTCGGCTCGGTCTTCGACGGCGTCTTGGGCTTGGCGGCCTTGGCCATGGCTCCCCTTCGCTAGCGTTTCTTCAGCTCGATCAGAATCTGCTTCGCGACCGACTTCAGGGTGTCGAAGACTCCGACCCCCGTCGTCGCCACCGCTTCGAAGGTGGGCTCGCGCTTGTAGTTGAGCGTGCGATACATCTCGTCCACCGGCGCCACGCTCGGCAGGTCCCGCTTGTTGAACTGCAGGGCGTAGGGGATCGTCGCCAGGTCGAACCCGTGCTCCTTGAGGTTCTGCTCCAGGTTGCGGATCGACTCGATGTTGGCCTCCATCCGCGCTTCCTGGCTGTCGGCGACGAAGATGACGCCGTCGACCCCCTTGAGGATCAGCTTGCGGCTGGCGTCGTAGAACACCTGGCCGGGGACGGTATAGAGGTGGAACCGGGTGGTGAAGCCGCGGATGCTGCCGAGGTCGAGCGGCAGGAAATCGAAGAAGAGCGTGCGGTCGGCCTCGGTGGCCAGGGAGATCATCTTGCCCTTCGATTCGGGGGCGGTCTTGTTGTAGATGTACTGCAGATTGGTCGTCTTTCCACACAGGCCGGGGCCGTAGTAGACGATCTTGCAGTTGATCTCTTTGCTGGCGTAGTTGATGAAAGTCATCGTCGTCGGTGCCTTTGCGTGATCGGGGCGCTCCGCCGGGCTCGCCTGAAGCCGCGCTCCAGGTGCCGAGCCGCCGCCGGCCGGCTCCGCCCTCCGCGGCTATTCGCCGAAGAGCGCGTCGATGTCGTCGTCGGTGATCTCCGAAAAGGGGCTTGCGTGGGCCGGTCCCTGCGCTCCTTTTTCACCCTTCTGCAGCATCACTTCGAAGATCTTCTCGAGATCAACGCTCGCCCGCTTGACCCGCAGGCGCACGAGACCGAGAGAGGAGCGGTCGTCGAAGATGACCACCAGGATGGCGCGCTTGGCGACGATGGAGATATGGATGTGGTCCTGCTGCCCCTCATGGAACAGAACAGAGAACTCCCGCTCCCCGATCAGCTTCGCCAGCCCGTCCGTGGCGGCCACGTTGCCGGCCGTCAGCGAAGCCAGCGAGGTGGTGTCGAACTGTTCGACCTCTCCCGCCGAGGCGATCTGCTGGCCGTTCTTGTCGATGAGGAAGACAGCCTTGGCGTTGGCCTCCTGGCGCAGACGGCGCAGGGCCTCCTCAAGGTGCTTGAACTCCTCCTCGTAGAGCACGAAGTCTGCGCACATTAGCTAACCTTTCCGGATCCGGACGGAGCGAAGATACAACATCGCGGGGCTGGCCGTCAAAGCTCTGATTTCACGTTAGTTGTCTCCAGCGGCCACGGCTGTCAATGGAACAGCCGCCACCCCTGGAGGATGTCGGTTTCGGCCAGGACCAGCTCCGAGCCGGCGATCTGGTGGTGGACCGGTATGGGCGTGCACCCCTCGCCGCCGGAGTTGACCTCGAGGAGGCGGAAGGCCTTGTCGCACTTGTTGCAGACCATCCACTCCCCGTCGTGCCGGAAGCCGCGCTTGAACTTGGCGCACTGCTCGTTGGCGTCGAAGGCGACCTGCACCTGGCCCGCCTTGTCGCGGCCGACGAAGAACCGCACCTCCTGGTTCCCGGAATTCAGGAACTGGAAGAACCGGACCTCCTGCGGCTTCAGATCCGCCACGTCGATCCGCACCTGACCCCCACGGCCGGGCGCCACCCGCTGGAACCCCTGCGAGTTGAGCCGCCCCTCGAGAGCCACCTCGGCCCCCCAGAGCACCCCCAGGGACAGCAGGACGATCAGCACACCATGAACCGGCTTGAAGCGACGCATCGTGCGGCTATTGTGGCCCAACCCCCCCGGGACGGCAAGTGCGCCCCATCCCCAGCTTCTGCGAAACTATCGATACGCCGCCGCGTATCCATCGACGGAGATCGCTGTCTCACCGGCCCTTTGACCCGGGCCTTGGAGGATTCCCGATGGACGCACGCCGTGGCTGCGGGCTGGCCCTGCTGACGCTTTTCGTCTCGCTGCCCGCCGCCGCCGGCCCTCTCGCCGTGAGCGGCGCGGTGTCCACCCTGGCGGGAGTCCCGCTCGCCGGCGCCAGGGCGCAGCTCGTCCCCATCCAGAGCAGCCACGAGTGGGGGCGCATGGTGCTCGCCGGCCAGCCCTACCCCAAGCCGGCCGTCACCGCCGTCAGCGACGCGGCGGGACGCTTCACGCTCGCGGCGCCGGAGGCCGGCCTGTGGACCGTGGTCGTCGAGTCGCCGGGATTCCTCCCCATGCAGCTCTCCCCACTGCCCCTCACCGGCGCCGCGGAGCTCCCCGCCGTGGTCCTGCCGAAGGCGGCGGCGGCGCGGTTCACCGTCCTCGCTCCAGGAGGAAGCCCGGCGGCCGGGGCTTGGCTCTTCGCCTCGACGGCGACGCCGGCCCTGGTGGGGCGTGGGGCCCCCGGAACCTGGGCCGTCCGCCCCCGTCTCGGCGTCGCCACGGGGACGGGCGCGGTGGAGCTGCCGCGGGCCGAAGGAGAGCGGCTGAACGTCCAGGTGTACGCGCGGGGGATGCTGCCCGCGCGCCAGACTGGCGTCGAGGGGGGGCCGGTGCCGCTGCGGGCCGCGGCCGGACCGCGGCGCTGGATCGAGGCCCGCGGTTCGGACGGCAGGCCCCTCGCCGGGGTGCAGGTCCGCCTGGAGAAGCTCCCGCTCCCCGAGGGGACGACCGGCGGCGATGGCCGCCTCGAGCTGCTCCCTCCCGCCTCGGGAGAGCCCCGGCTCCGCTTGCTGTCCGCGGACGGCGGCCGCCTGCTGGCCCCCCTGCCCCCCGCCGCGGCGGGGAGCGCGGGCCCGACGGTCCTGGTCCTGCCGCCGCCGGCGCCTCTGCGGGGGCGGGTGCTCGACGCCGGGACCCGCCAGCCCCTGCCGGGCGCCCTGGTCTGGTTCAACTTCGATCCCGGCGCCTTCGTCCGCGCCGGCGCCGGCGGCGACTACCGGGTCGTCCCCGGGGAGCTGGACGACCCCGTCCTCCAGGCCGAGGCGGCGGGGCACCTCCCCTTCGCCGCCAAGCTCCCCACCGCCCCGGCCGGCCGCGGCCCCGCGATCGCGCTCGATCCCGCCGCGGCCCTGAGCGGTGTGGTGGTGGACGGCCAGGGGGCGCCGCTGGCGCAGGTCCGTCTCCAGGCGGTGCTCCGCACCGCCAACCGCCAGCGCCTGTTCACCCGCTCCCGGGCCGAGGGGCGGACCCTCTCCGGGGCGGACGGCCGCTTCACGCTGGACCGGCTCTCCCCCG
Organism: uncultured Acidobacteriota bacterium; assembly: GCA_963792575.1. Taxonomy (GTDB): domain Bacteria; phylum Acidobacteriota; class Thermoanaerobaculia; order Multivoradales; family UBA5704; genus DATARR01. Next base: position 245,682 of record CAWBWZ010000010.1, on the reverse strand, counting down.
GCGAGACCTACGAGCTGCGCGCCGTCCGCGAGGGGTACGCCCCCACCCGCGTCACCGTCGCCGCGCTCGAGCGCTCCAGGACCCGCGCCGGGCTGCGAGTCGTGATGGGGCGGGGGCGCGCCGCGTTCGGGCAGGTGGTCGACCGCGCCCGCAAGCCGGTCGCCCAGGCGGAGATCACCCTGGTGGCCGCAACCGGCGAGCGCTCGATGGCCAGGGAGCGGCGGGTCCAGGAGGGGGACGGCCTCAACGCCTGGAAGGCCGTTTCGGGTGCCGACGGCCGGTATACCGTCCCCGCCCTCCCCGCCGGGCCGGTGGACCTGCGGGTGAGCCGGGAGGGCTTCGCCGCCGCCGCGGTGCGGGGGGTTCCCATCCCGGCCGGAGAGGGGGCGTTCGACCTCGGCACGGTCACCCTGGAGCCGAGCGTCACCCTCCTCGGGCGGGTCGTGGACCGCGCCGGCGCCGGGGTGGCGGGGGCCTCGGTGTATGCCGGCCCGGAGCTGCGGCCATTGAAATTCGAGATGGAGAGCCCCTCCCGGCAGGCGGACACGGTCAGCGGCGCCGACGGCCGCTTCTCCCTCCCCGATCTGCGGCGAGGGGACCGCGTGGAGCTCGGCATCCGCAAATCGGGCTACTCCGTGGCCTTCCTCCAGGGGGTCTCTGTCCCCACGAAGGAGCCGGTCCTGGTGACCCTCGACCGCACCTCACGGGTCACCGGGCAGGTAGTCGACCCGGAGGGGCGGCCCATCGCCCGCGCCGAGCTGGACCTGCGCTCGGAGCGGCCGGGCGAGCGCGGCCCCCTCCGTTTCTCGGGGGGCGTCAGCGCCACCGCCTTCTCCGACGCCGACGGCCGCTTCGTCCTCGAGCCGGCCACGCCGGGCGCCGCGGCCGATCTCTCCGCCGACGCCGACGGCTATCAGCCGGCCGTCCTGTCCGACCTCCAGGTGCCGGCGGACCGCGATCTGGAGGGTGTCCGGGTGGTGCTGGAGCACGGCGCCGTCCTCGAGGGGCGGGTGCTCACCGGCAGCGGCGATCCGGTGGACGACGCCCGGGTGATCTGCGCCTCGGAGACCACCGTCTCCGACGCCGACGGCTACTACCGCGTCGAGGGGCTCCCCCTGGGCGAGCACAACGTGCGGGCGATCCACAGCCACTACCCCATGCTCGACCGCAAGCTGGTGGTGCGGGAGAAGGAGAACCACCTCGACCTGGTCTTCCCCGACGGCCGGGAGGTCTCGGGGCGGGTGGTGAGCCGGGCCGGCAAGCCCGTGGAGGGGGCGGCGGTCGCCCTCTTCCCGCCCGGCTCGCCGAAGGAGGACGCCACGCTCTCCGGCGCCGACGGCGCGTTCCGCTACACCTCGGTGGCGGACGGCGACTACTCGCTGCGGGTGGAGAAGGAGGGCTGGGTGACCGCCGAGCTGGCGCTGGGTGTCCGGGTCGCCGGCGCGCCGGTCCGCGACGTCGAGGTCCGCCTGGACAAGGGGGGCCGCATCTCCGGCCGCATCCTCGGGCTCGACCCCCACGACCTCGCCGAGGTCGAGGTGCGAGCCAGCCGGAACGCCGAGGCGGACAGGCCGGGGCGGGTCGACTACGAGGGGCGCTACGAGGTGAGCGACCTCGGTCCCGCCGACTGGCTGGTGTCGGCCACCCTCCGCGACCGCGGCCGCGAGACCCACGGCCGGGTCACCCTGGAGCCCGGCGGCGAGGGGGCGACGCTGGACCTGGAGTTCGGCCGCGATCCCACCCTCTCCGGCCGGGTCACGCACTCCGGCGAGCCGCTGCAGGGGGCCAACATCTTCCTGCGCGGACTGGACGTGGCCGCCTCCCGGGGGGCGACCACCGACTTCGAGGGGGCCTTCCGCGTGGCGGACCTCAAGCCGGGGCGCTACCGCCTCCAGGTGGTCGACGCCCCGCAACTCCTCTCCCACAGCGAGGACCTCCAGATCACCGCCGACCGCGAGGTACGGATCGACCTCTCCACCATCCGGGTCAGCGGCGTCGTGACCGACGCCTCCTCCTCGGCGCCGCTCCCCGACGCCCTGGCGGCCCTGCGCCGGATCGTCGACGGCGAGGCCGCCTTCCTGGTGACCGTGGGCACCGACGCCGACGGCTTCTTCAATCTCCCGGGAGTCACCGAGGGGCGGTACCGGCTGACCGTCACCCGGGACGGCTACACCCCGCGCGACCGCGACCTCGACGTCGTCGCCGGCGCCAGCCTCCAGGACCTCAAGCTCCAGCTCTCGCCGGCCGCCGGGATCGACCTCGACGCCCGCCTGGCCTCGGGCTCCCGGCCGTCGCGCCTGACGGCAGCGTTCCTCGATCCCGCGGGGCGCATCGTCCTCCTGGAAAGCCGGCTGGTCGATCCCGCCACCGGCCATGCCCGCTTCCCCAGCGTGCCCGCGGGGGCCTGGCGGATCCTCGCCACCGCTCCCGGCGGGGCGCTCACCGAGATCCAGGCGACCGTCCCGGGGGCCGCCGTCCACCTGGTCCTGCCCGATGCCGGCCCGCTCGTCGTCCGCGTGCCGGCGCTCGCCGCCTCGGACCAGCTCGCCACCCTGACGCTGCTCGACGCCGCCGGCCGGCCGTTCCGCAACGTCAGCGCCTACGGGACGATCCAGTCCCAGTGGACGCTCGAGGGGGGCAAGGCGGTCGTCGAGGGGGTGCCCGCCGGATCCTGGAGACTGACCGCCAGCACCCCCGACGGGCGCTCCTGGACGGGCACGGTGGCCACCGCCGGCGGAGCGGCGGAGATCCAGTTGACCCATTGACCGGGGGGAATCCACGAAAAAGGAGGACGGCCGGGCGGCCGTCCTCCGGAAGGACCGGACCGGCTCCTAGATGATGGACTCGCAGCTCACGTAGGTCTCGCCCCCCGTGCAGGTGTCCGTCTGGGTGCCGCCGTCGAGGTAGTCGGTCTCCGGACCCCCGACCAGGTAATCGCCGTCCGGCCCGCCGTAGACCGTGTCGTTGCCGTGCCGGCCCTGGACGTAATCGCCGCCGTAGTTACAGTCGATGGTGTCGTCGTCGTAGTCGCCGTCGAGGTCGTCGCCGACGCCGTAGCCGCGGATGTAGTCGGCCCCATGATCGCCGTAGATCGTGTCGTAGTTGGCGCCGCCGCAGACGACGTCGTTGCCCGAGCCGGCGTAGATCACGTCCTCGCCGCCGTTGCCGAAGATGGCGTCGCTGCCGCCGGTGCCGTAGATGGTGTCGGCGCCGGAGGTGCCGCTGATCGTCGCCGTGGTGTTGTCGCAGTTCGCCTGGGCCGCGGCCGGCGCCGCCGAGGCGAGAAGGAGGATGGCGGCGGCCGCGAGCAGAAGGCCGCCGTGGAGCACGGTTTTACCCTGGTTCATCATGACGTTGTCCTCAAGGTTTGGAATGAGACTTCGTTTCGTTGCGGGACGGCACGCGCCGCCCCCAGGAGCTTCCGAGCACCCCCTTTCCGCCCTTCCCTGGTCAGCTCAAGCCAGCAACGAACAGCAGCCCCCAATCCTCCGGAGAGCCTGAAGATGGATCAACCTTCAGAGGTTACGAATGCGCGGGTGGGAAGTTTCTTCCGGGGAGGAAGAAGAAGAGAACGCCGCGCCGGAACGGGGGTGCCGTGTCCGGCGCTCGGACGACCGACCCGGCGCCCTAGAACAGCGTGTAGATGAATGGCGCCGTGGCCTGGCTGGTGACGACCAGCAGGATCACCAGCCCCAGGATGAGCACCAGGGGGACGATCCAGTAGACCTTGTTCTGCCGGGCGAACTGGACGATCTCGCCCATGAAGGAGCCGAAGTAGCGGACTTTGCGCATGAGTTTTTCCCTGCCTTCTCTAGTCTAGCTGGAATTCCTGCCGCCAGTCCCCCTTCTCCTCGATCTCAGGCTGCGCCTTCTTGTCGAGGAGGAAGGGACCGAGCACCAGATAGTCCATCTCGGTGCGCATGAAGCAGCGGTAGGCGTCCTCCGGCGTGCAGACGATCGGCTCGCCGCGCACGTTGAAGCTGGTGTTGACGATCACCCCGCAGCCGGTGAGCTTCTCGAACTCCTCGATGATGGCGTGGTAGCGCGGGCTCTCCTCGCCGCACCGTCTGGATGCGCGCCGAGTAGTCGACGTGGGTGATGGCCGGGACGTCCGAGCGCGGCCGGTTCACCCACTCGATCAGCGGCAGGTTGCGCTCGTCCCCCCGCTTCGGAACGCGCCGGCTCTCGACCACGTCGGCCACCAGCAGCATGTAGGGGCTCGGCCGGTCGAGCTCGAAGTAGTCGCGACACCCGCTCCTCCAGCACGCTCGGCGCGAACGGCCGGAAGCTCTCGCGGAACTTGATCTTCAGGTTCATCACCGACTGCATCCTGGGCGATGCGCGCGTCGCCGATGATCGAGCGGCCGCCGAGCGCCCGCGGGCCCGAACTCCATCCGCCCCTGGCAGAGGCCGATGACGTTCTCCCCGGCGATCACCTCGGCGATCCGCCGCGCCCAGTCGGCGTCGGAGAGCTCTTCGTACGGGTAGCCGTGGACGTCGAGGTACTCCCGGATCTGCTCGCGCGTGAACTCGGGGCCGAGCAGCGAGCCGCGCATGGCGTCCCGCGGCTTGCCCGCGGCCGAGAGCGCGACCGTCCGCGGCTTGTCCATGCGCGTTGTGCCAGACCGCGAGCGGCGCGCCGAGCGCGCCGCCGGCGTCGCCGGCCGCGGGCTGGATCCAGAGGTCGTCGAAGATCCCCTCCCGCAGCAGCACGCCGTTGGCCACGCAGTTGAGCGCCACGCCGCCGGCCAGGCAGAGGTTGCGCTTGCCGGTGATCTCGCGGGCGTGGCGGGCCAGCTTGAGGACGATCTCCTCGGTGACGTCCTGGATCGACTGCGCGAGGTCCATCTCGCGCTGGGTGATCGGCGACTCCGGGCTGCCGCGGCCGGGCCGCCGAACAGCGCCGGCGAACCGGTCGTTCGTCATCGCCAGGCCGTCGAGGTAGCCGAAGTAGTCCATGTTCATGCCGGAAGGAGCCGTCCTCGCGGATGTCGACCAGCTCCCGCTTGATGATGTCGGCGTACCTCGCCTCGCCGTAGGGGGCGAGCCCCATCAGCTTGTACTCGCCCGAGTTCACCCGGAAGCCGGTGAAGTAGGTGAAGGCCGAGTAGAGCAGGCCGAGCGAGTGGGGGAAGGTCGATCTCGCGGATCAGCCGCAGGCGGTTCCCCTCGCCGACGCCGATCGTCGTCGTGGCCCACTCGCCGACGCCGTCGAGCGTGAGCACCGCCGCCTCCTCGAAGGGGGAGGGGTAGAAGGCCGACGCCGCGTGCGACTCGTGGTGCTCGGTGAAGAAGATCTCCTTCGCCTCGCCGACGCCGCAAGCCTCCAGGGCCTCCTGGATCTGCGGCGGGATCCAGAGCTTCTCGCGCAGCCAGACCGGCAGCGCCATCACCGCCGAGCGCAGCCCCTTGGGGGCCGTCGCGAGGTAGGTCTCGAGGATGCGGTGGAACTTGAGCAGCGGCTTGTCGTAGAAGACGACCCCGTCGAGCTCCCCCGTGCCGACGCCCCCCTCGGCGAGGCAGTAGCGCACGGCGTTGGTGGGGAACCCCTCGTCGTGCTTCTTGCGGGTGAAGCGCTCCTCCTGGGCGGCGGCGACGATCCGCCCCTCGTCCACCAGGCAGGCGGCCGAGTCGTGGTAGTAGCAGCTGATGCCGAGGAGCTTCATCAGAACTGCTTGCGGTAGGACTCGGGAGTCCGCGCGCGCTCGCGCTCGTCCGTCGCGATCCAGTAGGTGGGCAGGCGGCGGTCGGCGGCGCGGTCGTTGCCGCGAGTGATGCCGAGCTTCCCCCGTGCCCGCAGGATCAGGCCGGCCGGCAGGAAGACGAGATAGAAGAGGAGGGCATCAGCAGCCAGGTGACGCCGGCGCCCACGGCGTAGGCGAAGCGGTCGAGAACCCGCGTGCAGGCCTTTATAGAGGCCGAGCGGCGAGGCCAGGGCGGTCAGGGCGACCAGGATGGCGATCGCGGCGACCACCTCCGCCGCCAGCTGCCGGTGGAGGACGAAGTAGAACAGCGCCGCGACCGCGAGGCCGATGGCGCCGCCGATCAGCCCCTTCCGGCGGTTGGCCGCCGCCTCGCGGGCGAGCGCCGAGGCGTCCACGGCGGCGCGGCCGCGCCAGTTCCAGGCGACGGCCGAGGCTTCAGCGCGGGGGTTATCGTTGATTCCGGCATTTCCTGGCTTTATCTCCGCCGGCTGGCGGCTTCCTCGAGGCAGCAGAGGATATTCCGGAGGCAGGGTGTCGTGCAAGGACGGGCCACATCCAGCGGCTGAGGGCGGCGTATAGAATGGCCCGGCCATGACGACGCCCCCCTTCCCCGAGCCCTCGCACGCCCTCACCATCCCCGGCTTCACCCTCGGCCACGGCACGGACTCCAAGAACCTGACCGGCCTCACCGTGATCCTCTGCCCCGAGGGCGCGCTCGCGGCGGCGGAGGTGCGGGGGTCGGCCACCGGCACCCGGCAGTTCGACTCCCTGGTCTCCGCCCAGCACGTGTCGAGCAAGGCCCACGCGGTGGTGCTCGCCGGCGGCAGCGGCTTCGGGCTCTCCGCCGCCGATCTGGTCGTCAAGTGGCTCGCCCGCCACGGCTACGGCTTCCAGACCGGCGTCGCCAAGGTGCCGATCGTCCCCACCGCGATCCTCTTCGACCTCGCGTTCGGCAATCAGGTCTTCCCCGGCCCGGTCCTGGTCGACGAGGCGATCGTCGGGGCGGCGCAGGGGCCGGTCGAGATGGGGAGCGTCGGCGCGGGCACGGGGGCGACGGTGGGCAAGGCGAACGGCGGCCCGGTCAACGGCATGAAGGGGGGATTCGGCTTCGCCAGCCTCACCGTGCCCGGGGGACCCACCGTGGCCGCCGCCGTGGCCGTGAACGCCTTCGGCGATGTCCGCCGGCTCGACGGCACCCTCCTCGCCGGCTGCCGCACCGCCGCGGATTCCCACGAGCTGGCCAATGCCGAGCGTATCCTGGCGAACCTGCCTCCCGAGACGGTGGGAGCCTGGGAAGGGAACACCACCCTGGCCGTGGTGATGACCGACGCCGCTCTCACCAAGGCCAGCCTCCTCAAGGTCTGCAACATGGCCTTCGGCGGCTTCCACCGCACCCTCGCCCCGGCCCTCTCCCTCTACGACGGCGACCTCGTCGTCGCCCTCTCGGCGGGGGAGCGCAAGGCCCACGTCAACCAGATCGGCGTGCTCGCCGAGCGCGCCGTGGCCGAGGCGATCCTCGCCGGCGTGGCCGCGGCGGATGGGTTCGGGATTTTGCCGGCGGTGCGGGATCTGGCCGTTTCCACGTGAAACGTCCGCCCGGGCATCAATGCCCGGGCTACGCCCCAAAAGAAAAGCCGGCTGAAGCCGGCTCCTCAAGAAGCTTGTTTTTGAGCCGGGTTCACCCGGCTTTTCGGTTCTAGCGTAGCCCGGGCATTGATGCCCGGGCGGGGCTCACCGCCGCCGCCCCTGGTCCCGATACCCGCTCCGCCCCCGGTCCTGCGGGGGCGGCCGGCGATCCCGGCCGCGCTCATGGGGGCCGGCGCCTTCCGTGGTCGCCACCCGGATCTCCACCGCCCGGCCGCGGATGGTGGCGCGGGCCATCCGTCTGGAGCACCTGGTCGCGGAACTGCGAGGGCAGCTCGACGAAGGTGAAGTCGTCGTAGATGTCGATCGAGCCGATCGCCTTGCCGGGGACCCCGGCCTCGTTGGCGATGGCGCCCACGATGTCCCCCGGCCGCACGCCGGCGCGGCTGCCGGCGTCGATGAACAGGCGCACCATGCCCTCCTCGGTGCGGGCGATCCGTTCCGGCGCGGGCTCCACCTCGACCTCCAGCGGCTTGTCGCCGCGGGCGAGACGGGCGGCGGCGGCGGCGATCTCGGCGAGGTCGAGCCCCTCCTCCACCAGCTCCTCGACCAGGGAGAGATAGAGGTCGAGGTCGCCCTCCTCGACGGTGCTCGCGGATGTTGTCCTTGAACAGGGCCGACCCGGCGCGCCGCCACGTCGGCGCGGGTGGGCATCTTCATCGGCGTGATGCGCTGGCCGGTGAAGCGCTCGATCTCCGTCATCATCCGCCGCTCGCGGGGGGAGACGAAGAGCACGGCGACCCCCGAGCGTCCGGCCCGGCCGGTGCGGCCGATGCGGTGGACGTAGGCCTCGACGTCGTTGGGGATGTCGTAGTTGACGACGTGGCTGATCCGCTCGACGTCCAGGCCGCGGGCGGCGACGTCGGTCGCCACCACGATCTCCACCTGCCCGCCCTTCAGGCGGCGGATCACGCTCTCGCGCTGCGCCTGGTTCATGTCGCCGTGCATCGCCTCGGCGGCGTAGCCGCGCCCCTGGAGCCGCTCGGCCAGCTCGGCGGCGCCGTTCTTGGTGCGGGTGAAGATCAGCACCGCCTCGGTCGGCTCGGTCTCCAGGATGCGGGCGAGGGCATCCAGCTTCTGCTGCGGCGCCGACGTGGAGGTAGCGCTGCTCGATGGCGGGCACGGTCAGCGTCTTGTGCTCGATCTCGATCCCCAGCGGGTTCGCGCAGGTGGCGCTCGGCGATGCGCCGCATCTCGCGCGGCATGGTGGCCGAGAAGAGCGCGGTCTGCCGCCCTCGCCGGGCGCCTGCGAGAGGATCCACTCGACGTCCTCGATGAAGCCCATGCGGAGCATCTCGTCCGCCTCGTCGAGCACCACGATGCGCACGGCGTCGAGGCGGAGCGTGCCCGCGCCGCAGGTGGTCCATGATCCGGCCGGGCGTGCCGACGACGACGTGGACGCCGCGGTCCAGCCGCTTGAGCTGGAGCTGGATCGGCTGGCCGCCGTAGACCGGCAGCACCCCGACGCGGCCGAGGTACTTGGAGTAGGTGTGGATCGCCTCCGCCACCTGGATCGCCAGCTCGCGGGTGGGAGCGAGCACCAGCGCCTGGACCTCCGGGACGGCGAGATCGATCTTCTCCAGGATGGGCAGGGCGAACGCCGCCGTCTTGCCCGGTGCCGGTCTGCGCCTGGCCGATCAGGTCGCGCCCGGCGAGCATCGGCGGGATCGTCTTCTCCTGGATCGGCGTCGGCGCCTCATAGCCGATCTCGGTGATCGCCTTCATGATGGGCGCGGACAGCCCCAGGCTCTCGAACGTCACCGTCTCTCTCTCTTCTTCTTGTCCTGCGTCTTCTGCCATGACTTCCTCCGGCTTGGAACTCTATCCTGTTTAGCGAAAAAAACGCCGGAGGGACCAGCCCTCGTACCCTGCCCGTGCTACCCTCGCGGCATGGCATGGATCATTGGAACGACCCTCGACGAGCGGCACGTCAACCTGCAGGTGAGCCAGATCGCGGCCATCCTCGACCGGGTTCCGAAGCGTCCGCAGGAAGGCTGCGTGGTGATCCTGGCGGGCAGCGGCGAGACCCTGGAGCTCCGGGAGAGCCCGGCGGAGCTGCTGAGGTCCGCAGAGAGCGAGGAGCACCCGGAGGACGTCTCCGCCCAGCCCGGCAACGTCTGGTGAGGCCGGGGGGCGGCTCCCCCCGGGCTCTATTTCTCTGGGGACTAGCTCAGAGAAGGAGCCCGGAGCTGGTCGGCCTTGAGCCGGCCCTCCGGAGTGAGGGTGACGGATTGAGGAATCTGCAGGCTGGGGCCGGTCCAGCTCACCAACCCCGCCCGCCGCAGATCGAAGATGTCGTCGGCGACGATCCGGCCGCCATCGCTCCGGCTCGCATTGGGCTGGCCCGAATCATCGAGCCAGACTTCAATGTCGGTGCCGCGGAGGAGGGCCAGCAGGAGGTCGCCTTGTTCGCGTTCGTGAGCCATGCCCCCATTCTACCTCGCGGGAGGGGTACACTGAGCCGGATGGACGAGCGCATGGGTTTCCCCGACTGGCTCCTGGCGCCGCTGCTGCGGCCCGGCGAGCGACCGCCGGGCTCGCGCCTCGCGAGCCGGGGCTCGGTCCCCGCACAGCCCGCCCGGACTCCACCCCGACGCTCTTTCGGCCTGCGGCCGGCTTTCGCCCCACCCGCCCCGAGGCGGCCGATCCGCCGCTCTTAGCGTTTACCGCTCCAGCTCGGCCACCAGCCGCCACGCCAGCCGCAGAGCCCCCAGCCCCAGCCGTCTTGGCGGCAGCGTGCGGGCGTGAATGCCCAGCAGGCGCGAGAACAGGTCCGGCTCGGCGGCGAGCGCCCGGATCGCCCGGGCGCGCAGCCGGGGACGCCGTTCCATGGTGAGCACCAGGCCCGTCATCAGGTTGGGGAGACGGTTGATCCGCCGGTGCGCCGCCGCGTAAAGGTCGAGATCTCCCGCCAGGATCGCCTCGACCAGGGCCGCCGACTCGTGGAGCGCCACCGCCAGCCCCTCGCCGGTGATGGCGTCGAAGTACCCCGCCGCGTCCCCAACGAGAGCCACGTTCCCCTTCCACACCGCCCGGGCGCGCTGGCGCAGGGGGCCGATTCCGCGGTCGCGCGAGGCTTCGGGGACGCCGGCGAGCCGCGCGCGCAGATCCGGAAGGCTCTCCAGGAGATCGTCGAAATCCGCCTTGCGGCCGCTCCAGAGGAAGGCGACCCCCACCTGGTCCGTGGCGACCGGCGTCACGTAGGCCTCGCAGTCCGGACCCCAGTAGACCTCGACGAAGTCGCTCCAGGGGGGCATCGCGAAGTGGCGCCGCACGCCGAACCGGCGAAGGGGCGCCTCGCCACCGTCGAGCCCGGCCCAATGCCGGACCGGCGAGCGCAGCCCGTCGGCGCCCACGATCCAGCGTGCCGTGAAGATCCCCTGATCGGTCGCGATTCCGCCGTCCTGAATCCCTTCGGCCTTGATCCCCCAACGGAGGACCACACCCACCTCTTCCGCCCGGCGGACCAGCGCCTCGTGCAGCTCGGTCCGTCGCACCCCCAGCCCCCCGGAGTGCGGGAAGAGCCCCTCGGCCGCGAGCGCGCCGTCGAAGTAGCGGATGCCGCGGAAAGGGAGGCCGCGCGGCTCGACGCCGATCTCCCGCAGCCGCGCCACGGCGTCGGGCATCAGCCCCTCGCCGCAGGCCTTGTCGATCGGCGGGCTGGCGCGGTCGAGGACGGTGACGGCGATCCCCGCGAGGCGGGCACGGATCGCCGTCGCGAGCCCGGCCGGGCCGCCGCCGACGATCAGGAGATCGATCACCCCTCTCGCCTCTCGAAGCGCATCTTCGCGTAGGCCAGGCTGGAGCGCGCCATCGCCCCGGCGAGCCGCAGCGGGGTGACCGGATCGGGCGCCGCCAGCTCCTCCGCGAGGTAGAGGCGCAGCGTCTCGGCCCGGCGCAGCTTGCCGGAGGAGGTGCGGGGGAGGGTGCCCGGCGCGAGGATCACGGCGCGGTCGACGGCGAGCCCGGTGGCGCCGAGCACCGCCGCGCGGCAGGCTTCAGGCAGGGCCTCGCGCTCCGCCGCCGTCGCCGCCCGCGACGCCTCGACGAACAGCGCCAGCACCTCGCCGGGAGCGTCCTCCGGCAGCCAGCTCGCGGCGACCGCGCAACCGGAGCGGACGCCGGGCACCGCCTCGACGGAGCGCTCGATCTCGTCCGGCGCGTAATTGCGCCCGCGCAGGATCACCACGTCCTTGGCGCGGCCGGTCAGGTAGAGCTCCCCCTCGCGCAGGAACCCGAGGTCGCCGGTGTCGAGCCAGCCGTCGCGCAGGGCGCGGGCGGTGGCTTCCGGGTCGCCGAGATAGCCGTCCATCAGCGATGGCCCCTGGGCCCAGACCCGCCCGACCCGCCCCTCGGGGAGCTCGCACCCCATCTCGTCCACAATCCGCAGGCGGAAGCCGGGGACGGCGCGGCCGACCGAGACGATCTCCCGACCGTCGGGCGCCTCGCGGGCGACGCGGTCGCGAGAGAGCCCCTCGCGGTCGAAGCGGCGGCCGCGGAACGGCCGGTCGAGGTCCGAGAAGGTGACGGCGAGCGCCGCCTCCGAGAGGCCGTAGACGGGGGTCAGGGCCTCCGGCCGGACCCCCCAGCGGGCGAAGCGGTCACAGAAGGCGCGCAGCACCGAGGGGGCCACCGACTCGGCGCCGTTCAGGGCGGTCCGCCAGCCGGAGAGGTCGGCCCCCTCCATCTCGGCGTCGGAGACGCGGGTGACGCACAGGCTGTAGGCGAAATTGGGGGCGGGCGAGATCGTCCCGCGATAGCGCGAGAGGGCGCGCAGCCAGAGCGCCGGCCGGGCCACGAACAGCTCCGGCCCGAGCAGGGTCAGGGTTGCGTCGCGCGAGAGCGCCGGGAAGACGCAGCCGATCAGCCCCATGTCGTGGTAGAGCGGCAGCCAGGAGACGCAGCTATGGCGCAGCTCGTCGGTGTCCTGCCAGAAGCCGTTCAGGATGTCGACCTGGGCGGCGATCGCCCGGTGGCTCAGGGCGACCGGCTTGGGGTCGACCGTGGTGCCGGAGGAGAACTGGATCAGGCCGAGATCGGCGGGGGCGACGGCGACCGGCTCCATCGCCGATCCGGGGAGGTCGCCGATCGTCCGGCAGCCGAGGTTCGGCCGCGCCTCGGCGATCGCCTCGCCGAGGATGCGCCGCACCCGCGAATCCGCGAGGACCAGGCGGGACCCGGACCGCTCCAGCATGCGCGCCGTGCGGTGGAGGTACTCGCCCATCCGTCCCAGGCGCACCGGCGGGTAGAGCGGCACCGGCACGGCGCCGGCGAGCAGGGCGCCGAAGAAGCCCTCGAAGAACTCGATGCCGGTGGGGAAGATCAGGGCGACGCGGTCCCCGGGCCGGACGCCGAGGCTCCGCAGCCCGCCGCAGACGGCGAGCGCCCGCTCCCGCACCTCCCCCCAGCCGAACCAGGTAGCCGCCTCGGAGCGGTCGACGAAGCGGAGCCCCCCCTCGGGGTGGCGTCCGGCCGCGAAGAGCCAGTCGTTGATCGTTTCAGTCACCCAGTTTCCTCCGCACGGTCGCCACCAGATCGCCCACCGTCTCGATGCCCCCCTCGTCCAGTTCGTCCAGGCGGACCCGGAAACGGTTCTCCACCTCCACGGCCAGGGTCAGCAGACGGATCGAGTCGAGCCGCAGGTCCTCGACCAGGCGCATGTCGGGAGTCAGCGGGTCCTCCCAGCCGAGATGGACCCGGGCCACCTCGGCGACGCCGGCGAGGATCTCCGCCTCGCTCATCGTCCACCCGGCATCAATCGGGAACGGCTCGCAAAGACGGTGCCGTAGTCGGACATTCGTGACAATGCCTCCTCCTCGGCTCGGATGCGGACGCGGAGGATCAGGGCGTTGAAGACGCTGAAGACGATCGCCGTGATCCAGGCCGTGTGCACCAGCGGCAGGGCGAGGATCTCCGTGATCACCGCCAGGTAGTTGGGGTGCCGCAGGAACTTGTACGGCCCGCCGGTGACGGGGGATGACCCCGGCAGCACGACGATGCGGGTGGTCCAGCGGCCGTCGAGCGTCGTGATCACCCAGTAGCGGAGCGCCGTCGCCAGGACGACCAGTGCGAGCATCGGGATGCCGAGCCAGGGCAGGAACGGCCGGCCGAGCAGCCAGACCTCCAAGGGGCAGCAGACCAGAAAGGCGGTGTGCTGAAGCACCATCCACCGGTAATGCCCCGGCGCCACCTCGACCCCGCCGCGGGCGAGCAGCGCGCGCCGGTTGCGGGCGGCGATCCGCAGCTCGACCACCCGGCCGGCGGCGACCAAGGCGACGAGGAGGGTATAGAGGACGCGGGTGTCGAAGCCGAAGAGAGCGTCCATGGGGAGGATTCTGCGTTATCGCTGCGCTATTCGGCGCTATTGGCTTCGCTATTCTGCGTTATTGACTGCGCTATTCCGGCGGTCGTGCGCTTCGTCCCGGTTCCATACCCGGCCACCTGAATCACCTTCCTCTTCGCACCAGAGGCGCTCCAGCTCAGCCAATGCCTGGGCAGTATCGCTAGCGATCAGTGCTCTCAGATGATCCTGGATCATCTGGTCCAGAGACATGCCGCGCCTCTGGGCGAGCAGCCGCGCCCGATCAAGGGTCTGATCGTCGATCCAGAGAGTCGGCATCGCTTTAGGGAACCTGACCCCTCTTCGATGAACTTTGCGGACATCGAGCAGTTCGCCGCCCGTGGCGAATCCGAGACGGTCGAGCTCAAGGCCAGCACGGGCCAGTTGCCGAGAGCCGGCAAGGCTTTGTGCGGGTTCCTCAACCGGCAGGGTGGCTTGGTCATCTTCGGAGTGAACCCTGACGGCAAGACCGTTGGCCAGCTCGTCTCGGACAAAACCCTGCTGGACATCGCGGCGCTTTTGCGGAGCTTCGAGCCGCAGCCTCCTGTTTCCGTCGAGCGTGTCCCGCTTCCCGGATCGTCTCGGGAAGTGATCGTTCTCGAAGCTCAGACGAGGACCGACCTCGCTCCGTTCACCTTCGAGGGCCGAGCGTACGAACGCCTCGGCCCGTCGGTCTCGATGATGCCGCAGGTGCGGTACCAGGAGCTGCTGCTCAACCGGATCCACAACCAGCACCGGTGGGAAAATCAGCCGGCCGAGACGCACCGCATCCTGGACCTGGATGAGGAGGAGATCCTGCGGACTCTCCGTATCGGCATCTCTTCGGGACGAATGCCCGAATCTTCAGGAATGAGCCCCGTCGATATCCTCGACCGTCTCGGTCTCCGGGTGAATGGCCAACTCCTCAACGCCGCCGTGGTCACGTTCGGCCGCAGGTTCTTGCCCAATCTCCCCCAGTGCCAATTACGAATGGCCCGCTTCAAGGGTACGGATAAGACGGAGTTCCTCGACCAGAACCAGATCCTCGGTCACGGCTTTCGCCTCTTGGAAGAAGCTCTCCTTTTCCTCCGGCGGCACCTGCCTGTCGCTGGCCGGGTACAACCGGGTATCTTCGAGCGCGCCGACGAACCCCTGTTCCCCCTCGAAGCCCTGCGGGAAGCCCTCGTCAACGCTTTCTGCCACCGTGACTACTCCTATCCAGGGGGCGGCGTCAGCTTGGCGGTGTTCGATGATCGCCTGGAGATCTGGAGCGACGGCGGTCTGCCCTTCGGGATCACCGTCGAAGACCTCAAGAGCGATCACCTGTCCCGCCCGCGCAATCCTCTGATTGCCGAGACGTTCTTTCGTCGAGGTCTGGTCGAGCGCTGGGGCCGGGGAACCCAGAAGATCGTCGAGCTCTGCATTCGCGCGGGCCACCCGGAGCCTGAGTTCCTCGAGCAGAACGTCGCGGTAGGAGTCCGATTCCTGGCGAGCGGTTACGTCGCGGCCTCTTCGCGTCTCCCACGACCTGACGTCTCGCCAGCGCGAGATTCTGCTCTTCCTGGCTGGAAAAGGCTCAACACCTCTCCGGACTATCCGCGCGGGGTTGGACAACGCCCCTTCGGACCGGACGATTCAGGTGGAACTGGCTCACCTGAAGAGACTTGGGCTTACCGATTCGGGCGGCCATGGACGCGGTGCGGTCTACTGGCTCCGGCGAAACCCAAAATAGCGCTGCGCTATTCTGCGTTATTCTGCATTCCCGTCGCTATTCTGCGCTATTCACTGCGCTATCCGTCACCACTGCAGCAGCACCAGCTCCGAGCAGAACCCCGGCCCCATGGCGAGCAGCATGCCCGTAGCTCCCGGGGGGCGGCCGGTGGTTGGCCAGGGTCTCCTCGAGGACCAGCAGCACCGAGGTCGAGGAGAGGTTCCCCACCTCGCGCAGGCTCCGCCAGGTGACGTCGAGCGCCCCGGGGGGGAGCTCGAGCGACTCCTGCATGGCCTCCAGCACCTTGGGGCCGCCGGGGTGGCAGACCCAGGAGGCGATGTCGGCGCGGGTCAGGCCCTGGTCGGCGAGGAAGGCGTCGACGTCCGGCCGCAGTTTCTCGCGGGCGACGACCGGCACGTCCCCGGAGAGGACGATCTTGAAGCCGGTCTCGGAGATGTCCCAGCCCATCACCCGCTCGGAGTCGGGGTAGAAGACCGAACGGGTGGCGACGATGCGCGGTCCGCTCGTCTCGCCGGCCGGCCGGTCTTCCCCAGTCACCACCACGGCGGCGGCGCCGTCCCCGAACAGCCCCGAGGCGATGAGGTTGGGGATCGAGAGATCCTCCGGCTGCAGGGTCAGCGAGCAGAGCTCGACCGAGAGGAGAACCGCCACCTGATCCGGGAAAGCCCCGCACGTAGTCGGCCGCCCGCGCGATCCCCGCCGCCCCCGCGACGCAGCCGAGGCCGAAGATCGGCATCCGCTTGACCCGTGGCGGCAGGCCCAGCCGGTTCATCAGCCGGGCGTCGATCGAGGGGGTGGCGACCCCGGTCACGGTGACGAAGATCAGAGCGTCCACGTCCGCCGGAGACAATCCCGCCCGCTCCAGCGCCTCCAGCACGGCGGCGGCGCCGACCTCCTGCGCCACCCGGATCCAGGCGTCGTTCGCCTTCCCCCAGGTCGTGAGGCCGGCGTACTCGTCGATCGGCAGCGCCAGATGCCGGCCGCCGACCAGGACGTTCTGGTGGAGGCGCTCCAGGCGCTCGGTATTGAAGTTGCGGTCCGCCCAGCGCTCCCGCAGCGCCGCGAGGAGCTTCTCCTGGTCGTAGTAGTGGGGTGGGAAGGCCTTCCCGACGGCGGCGATCTTCAAGGCTGGAAAAGGCTAGCACAGACCCTGCCAGGGTCTCCGTTCAGGCTTGCGTTATGATCTGCGCGCTTTGAGACGATTCCTGATTTTCGCCCTGCCGCTCCTCGTCCTGACAATGGGCCTCTTCCACTTCGTACTGGAGATGCTGCGGCTGGCTCCTGACCCGGCGGTCCTCTCGCGCTCGGGAGTGGCGAGCCTGCCGGGATGGGTGGTGCTCGCCACCTGGATCCTGGAGGCGGTGGGGCTCGCGGCCCTCTACCTGCTGATCCACGGACGCGGTGGCTCGCGGTGGGCGGCCGGCCTGCTCGCGGGGTGGGTCGCCTGGATCTTCCGCGGCCCGCTGCTGGTGGTCACCGTCGTCGGGCTCGCCGGCCTCCCTCCTCGCCCCTGGTGGGCGCTGGCGTTCTCCTGGTGGATCCTCTACACCCTCTGCGGCCTGGTGCTGGGCGCCGCCGCCGCCGCCTCCCGCCTGCAGCCCTGAAGAAAAAGTCCACGGCTGGCGGCCCGCCCTCATCCGACGTAGCATGAGGAACGTAGACTACCTGAAGCGTATGCGCCAGACGTCCTCACCCACGCTGCTTGTCTTCACCCTCGGGGCCATCCGTGAGAGCGCCCGCCATTCTCTCGTGCCGGACAAGCTCAGGGGATTGGAGATCGACCTGCGCGAGGGGTGCATGGCGGCGGCCCTGACGGCGGGGCGGGAGTGCGGCTGCCGGCTGGAGGTCTCCTCCCCGTCGCCGATCCCGTTGCCGGCGGACGCCCGCAACGTCCCGCAGCCGGGCGCGGGGTTCGGCTCCCGTCTCGAGCGGGCGATGCTCGGCGCCTTCGAGCGCGGCGCCGGTCCGCTGCTGATCGTGGGGACCGACGTGCCGGGACTCTCCTCGCGGCACCTCGACGAAGCGCTGAGCCTCCTCGACGGAGACCCGGAGCGCGTCGTGATCGGGCCCAGCCCGGACGGCGGCCTCTATCTCCTCGCGGCCCGCCGGCCCATCGACGGCCTCGCGGCGTCCGTCCGCTGGTGCCGGCGCGAGACCCTGCGCGATCTCCTCCAGACCCTGCGCGCGGCGGGCCGGCCGGTCGTGCTGCTCGCGCCGCTGGCCGACCTCGACCGTCCAGCCGACCTGGAGCGCTGGCTCGCCGGCGCGGAATCGGACCCCGGCCTCCGGCGGGCTCTTGCCGAGCTTCGCCGGCCGCTCATCCCCGCCCTGCTCGGGGAACCTCGCTGCGCCTTCGTGCCCCTCCTCGCCGGGCGCGCCCCTCCCGCGTAACAACTCCCGATAACGGCAGTGTTCAGTATGGACCGCCGGCGGTGAGCCGTCGCGGCATCCTTCTCTTCAATTGACCTCAGACAGAGGAGCTCATCCATGGTGGGGATGGAAGTCGAAAGCGTCGTCCGCGAACGGTACCGGCAGGGGGCCGAGGAGCGCGTGGCCGACCTCTGCTGCCCGGTGGATTACGACCCTCGGTATCTCGCGGTGATTCCCGAAGAGGTGCTTGAACGGGACTACGGCTGCGGCGATCCCAGCCGCCACCTGCGGGAGGGGGAGACCGTTCTCGACCTCGGCAGCGGCACCGGCAAGATCTGCTTCATCGCGGCGCAGGTGGTCGGCGCGGCCGGGCGGGTGATCGGGGTCGACATGACTGGCGAGATGCTGGCGGTGGCCCGCCGCAACGCCCCGGTGGTGGCCGAACGGCTGGGCTTCGCCAACGTCGAGTTCCGCCGCGGCCGCATCCAGGACCTGGCGCTCGACTTCGATCTCCTCGACGAAGAGCTGGCGCGCGAGCCGGTCGCCAGCGCCGAGGGGTTGCTGCGCGCCGCCGCGCTCGCCGACGGGCTGCGCCGCACCCGGCCGCTGATCGCCGACGGCTCGGTGGACGTGGTGGTCTCCAACTGCGTGCTCAACCTGGTGGACGGCCAGGAGAAGGGGCGGCTCTTCCAGGAGATCCACCGCGTCCTGCGCACCGGCGGCCGGGCGGTGATCTCGGACATTGTCAGCGACGAGCCGGTGCCGCTGGAGCTGCAGCAGGACCCCGAGCTCTGGAGCGGCTGCATCTCGGGCGCGCTGACCGAGAGCAGCTTCCTGGCGGCGTTCGAGGCCGCCGGCTTCTACGGCATCCGCATCCTCGAGCGGCAGCGGGAGCCCTGGCGCACGGTGGCCGGCATCGAGTTCCGGTCGCTCTCCGTCGAGGCTTTCAAGGGCAAGGAGGGGATCTGCCTGGAGCGCCATCAGGCGGTCGTCTACAAGGGCCCGTTCCGCGAGGTGCTCGACGACGACGGCCACCGCATGCGCCGCGGCGAGCGTTACGCGGTCTGCGACAAGACGTTCAACCTGTACCAGCGGGAGCCCTACCGCTCGTCCTTCGAATTCGTCGAGCCTCTGGTGGAAGTGCCCCTGGAGGCGGCGCAACCCTTCGACTGCTCCCGCACCGCTCTCCGCCATCCGCGGGAGACCAAGGGGCAGGATTACCAGGTGACCACGGAGGCCGAGGCATGCTGCGCGCCTGGAAACTGCTGCTGATCGCGGGATCGATCCTGCTGGCCACCACGCTCGCGGCGGCTCCGGCGCCGCTGCGGGTCAACGGCTCGACCACGATCAACCCGGTGGTCGTCGAGGCGTCGGAGATCCTGCGGAAAGAGCGCGGGCTGGTCATTCAGGTCGACACCCAGGGGGGGAGCTCGGGGGGCATGGCCGCCCTCGGCGAGGGGCGGGCGGAGATGGCCATGGTCTCGCGCCCGCTGATCGACGAGGACCGCGCCCACTATCCCAAGGCCCGCTTTCAGGCCACCCGCATCGGCGAGGACGGGGTCGCCCTCGTGGTCTCCCGCGACGTCTGGCAGGGGGGCATCCACACCCTGACCAAGGCCCAACTGCGGGGGCTCTACGAGGGGAGGGTGAAAAACTGGAAGGAGATCGGTGGGCCGGACCGGCGGGTGGTCTTCTTCAACAAGGAAGCGGGGCGCGGCACCTGGGAGGTCTTCGCGCGCTGGCTGTATGGAGATCCGAAGGCAGCTCCCCTGGTCAACCTGCCCGAGGTGGGCTCCAATGAAGAGGGGCGCAGCAAGGTAACGGCGACGCCGGGCTCGATCTCGCAGCTCTCCGCCGCCTGGGCGGATGGCCAGCACATCTTCGCCGTCGGCATCCAGGAGGGCGGCAGGACGGTCTCCCCCACGCCGGCCGCCGTTCTCGACGGCAGCTATCCGCTCTCCCGGCCGCTGATGCTGGTCACCAACGGCCCTCCCCAGGGCGCGGCGAAAATCCTGATCGACCTGCTGGTGAGCCCGCGCGGACAGGCGCTGGTGCGCAAGAACGGCTACGAGCCGATCACCGGCGGAGTGCCCGCCAAGTGAGAGGAAGCGGCAGCAGCCGGCTGGAGATCACGCGGCTCGCAAGCCTCGGGTTCACGGCTTTCGCGGCGCTCGTGTTTCTCGGCATGCTGGCGCTGTTCACGGTGGAGAGCCTGCCGGTCTGGCGGCAGGCGGGGCTCGGCTACCTGTTCGGCAAGCGGTGGTTCTTCCGCGTTCACGAGTTCGGCATCCTGCCGATGGTCTACGGCACGCTCGCCGTCTCGGCCGTTGCTCTGCTCGTCGCCGCGCCCCTGGGGGTGGGCACCGCCTTCTTCACCGTCGAGGTCCTGCCGCGGCGGGCGCGGCTGGCGGTCAAAACAGCGGTCGAGCTGCTGGCCGGCATCCCGTCGGTGATCTACGGACTGCTCGGCGTCCTACTCCTGCGCGATTTCGTCGTCCGACTCCTCGCTCACTGGGATCCGCTGAGCGGTGACACCCTGATGACCGGCGGCCTGCTGCTGGCGGTGATGATCCTCCCCACGGTGATGACGCTCGCCGACGACGCCCTCTCCGGAGTTTCTTCCGCCCAGCGAACGGCGGCCCGGGCGCTCGGGTTGACCCGGGCTGAGACGGCGCTGCGGGTGGCCGCCTGGCAGGCGTTCCCAGGGCTCGCCTCGGCCGTGCTCCTCGGCCTCGGCCGTGCGCTCGGCGAGACCATCGCCGTCTTCCTGGTGATCGGCCGACAGGACAACCAGTGGCCGGAGCGGCTGCTCTCCATGGAACCCCTGGCCAGCGCCGGCCAGACGCTCACCACCAAGCTGGGAGGGTCCGAGACGTTCATCTCCTACGGCGACCCCCTGCACTGGGGAGCGGTGATGGGGCTCGCGCTCGTCCTCTTCGCCGTGGTGGGCGTGGTGAGCGTGGCCGGCGCCCGGCTCGCCCTGCGGGAGGGCGGCGGTGCGTAGGGGGATCGACCGCGCTTTCGCCGCCGCGACCGGGATCTGCGCCGCCGCGGTCTGCGCTCTCCTGCTGGGGATCGCCGGCTCGATTGTCTGGCGCGGCCTGTCGGTCCTCGACTGGCGCTTCGTGAGCCGCCTGGCCGCCGGGGCCGGCGCCTCCGGCGGCGTCCTCTACGAGATCCTCGGAACCCTGATCCTGGTCGCCACGGCCCTGCTGGTGAGCGCTCCCCTGGCGACCGGCGTGGCGTTGGTCCAGGCCGTCTATCTCGAAACCTGGCCGCGCGCCCGCCGCTGGCTTTTCGTGGCCCTCTACGCGGCCAACTCCGTTCCCTCCGTCCTGCTCGGCATCGCCGGACTGATCGTGTTCAGCCGCTGGCTCGGCTGGGGCAAGTCGTGGCTCGCCGGCGGCATCCTGCTCGGCCTGATGATCCTCCCCACCGTCAGCGTCGCCCTGATCGAGCGCCTGCGGGGCCTGCCGCGCAGGTACCTGGAGGCGGCGACCGGCCTGGGGCTGACCCGCTCGCAGGTGATCTGGTCGGTCCTCCTCCCCCAGAGCCTGGGGGGTCTGATCTCCGGCCTCCTGCTGGGCCTGGCGCGCGCGTCGGGGGAGACCGCTCCGATCCTCTTCGCCGCCGCGGTCTTCTCCGGCGCCGGCCTGCCGGCCGGCATCCGCGACAGCCCAGTGGTCGCCCTGCCCTACCACATCTTCGTCCTCGCCCAGGACTCGCTCGATCCCGCCGTGCAGGACCACCTCTGGGGCGCCGCGGCCGTGCTGCTGGCGCTCGTCTTCGCCTTGAGCCTGCTGGCGCTGCCGGTCCGCCTGCGCATTCACGAGGAGGCGAAGAGTGCTTGACTGGATCTCTCCGGAGGCGCTCGCGACGGAGCCGGCTGCGGCGGTGCTGGAAACGCGGGGGCTCTCCGTCGCGACCGGCCGGCGCCCTCTCCTGCGGTCGATCGACCTGCGGATCGAGCCCCGCCGGGTGCTCGGCGTCCTCGGCCCCTCCGGAGCCGGCAAGACGACCCTCCTGCGCTGCCTCAACCGGCTGGTCGACCTGACGCCGCAGCTCGCGGTCTCGGGAGAGATCCTGCTCCACGGCCGCTCCATACGCGGCCGCGAGGTGAACGCCGACGCCCTGCGCACGCGGGTCGGCATGCTGTTCCAGCAGCCGGTGGTCTTTCCCGGCAGCATCGCCGACAACGTCCTGTTCGGCGTCCGCCATACCCAGAGGCCCTCACGCCGCGAGTGGCCGGAGCGGATCGAGCGGGCGCTGCGCGAGGCGGCCCTCTGGGAGGAGGTCCGCCACCGTCTCCGCGAGCCGGCGGCGAGCCTCTCGGCGGGCCAGCAGCAGCGCCTCTGCCTGGCCCGGACGCTGGCGGGGGAGCCGGAGATCCTCCTCCTCGACGAGCCCACCAGCGCGCTCGACGCCGGCTCGACCGCGGCGATCGAAGAGCTGATCCTCCGCCTGCGCGAGCGCCACGCCATCGTCCTCGTCACCCACGGTCTGCGGCAGGCCCGCCGCGTGGCGGACTCCCTCGTCTACCTCGCCGTCCGCGACGGCGCCGGCGAGGTGATCGAGAGCGGTCCGTGCGAAGATCTATTCTCGCGGCCACGCTCGCCGGAGCTGGCCCGCTATCTCTCCCGGGAGCCCGCATGAACGCCCCCCAGGTCGCCCTCAATTCGCTCGACACCCTCTGGTTCCAGGTCGGAGGCACGGTGTGCAACCTCGCCTGCACCCACTGCTTCGTCTCCTGCTCGCCGACCAACCACACCCACGAGATGATGCGGCCTGGACGAGGTGGAGCGCTACCTCGACGAGGCCGCTCGCGCTCGGGGTGCGCGAGTACTACTTCACCGGCGGCGAGCCGTTCCTGAACCCCGAGATGGAGGCGATCCTGGCGGCGACCCTCGCCGGTCGGCCCGGCCACCGTGCTGACCAACGGCCTGCTGCTCGACCCCGCGCGCTGCGCGCGCCTGAAAGCGCTGGCGGACGGCTCCGACTACTCGCTCGACCTCCGCGTCTCGCTCGACGGCTAGGATGCCGCGAGCAACGATCCCATCCGCGGCGCCGGGACCTTCGAGAAGATCCTGGCCGGCATCCGCAACCTCTATCAGGCCGGCCTCAACCCGGTGATCACGGTGACCGAGGTCTGCGAGGGCGCCGCCACCGACTCCGGCAAGGAGCGCTTCTTCGCGCTGCTGCGGTCGATGGGGATCGAGCGCCCGCGCCTCAAGATCCTCCCCGTCTTCCGCATCGGCGCCGAGGCCGAGCGCGGCGGCGCCTACGAGAGCTGGCAGCGGCTGCGCGAGGGGGAGGTGCCGGAGGGGGGCTGGGATCACCTGCAGTGCAGCGTCGTGCCGGATGGTGACCGACCAGGGGGTCTGGGTCTGCCCGATCCTGGTCAACGAGCCGGAGGCGAAGATGGGCGAGACGCCTCGCCGACACGCTGGGCGCCTTCCCCCTGGAGCACCCGGCCTGCTGGACCTGCCACGCCTACGGCGTGAGCTGCCGGACCTGAAGGAGACGCGCGGATGTCCTACCGGCCTCCCAAAGACCTCGAAGAGCAGGCGCGCCAGGCGCGGGCCAAGCTCACCGCCCACCGCGGCATGGCGACCTGGGGCGAGAAGCTCGTCCCGCTCGGCGACTTCCGCGAGGCCGCGGCCGGCCGCGGGCCTGGCGCTCTCGCCGGAGGAGCGGGAGGCGGCGGTGCGCTGCCTCACCGACCGGCGCTCGCCGATCCCGACCCCGGTCGAGGGTCCGTACTACGCGCATCGCCGTCTTCGGCGGCATCTACAACAACCACCTCGCGCTCGCCGCGCTGCTGGAGGACGCGGCCCGCCGGGGCGCCGAGGCGGTCTACTGCCTGGGCGACCTCGGCGGCTTCGGCCCCAGTCCGGAGAAGGTCCGGCCGCTGCTGGCCGCAGGGCGGCGTGCTGCGCCATCCAGGGGAACTACGAGGAGTCGCTCGCCTCCGGCCGCGAGGACTGCAACTGCGGCTACACCGATCCGCGCGACAACCACTTCGCCGAGCATCTCCTACGGCTACACCGAGCGGAGCTGCTCGCCCGAGCTTCAAGGCCTGGATGGGCGCGCTCCCCGCGGCGCCGCCGGGTGCGGGTAGGAGAGCGCGAGCTGCTCCTCGTCCACGGCTCGCCGCGGCGGATCAACGAGTTCCTCTTCCAGAGCACCTCGCCGGTACCGTTCCTGGAGGTGCTGCTCGACCAGAACCGCCTGCGACGGCATCCTCGCGCACCCACACCGGGCTGCACTGGCACCGCCGCCTCCCCTCGGGCCGCGACGTGGTCAACGTCGGCGTCATCGGCCGCCCGGCCAACGACGGCGACACCCACGTCTGGTACGCGATGCTCGAAGGGCGCGACGAGGGCCTCGCGGTCGAGCTGGTGCCGCTCGCCTACGACCATCCAGGCTCTGGCCGCCGAGATGCGCGCCGAGGGGCTGCCCGAGGAGTTCGTCGAGACCATCCTGACCGGCTGGTGGACCACCTGCCTGGAGATCCTGCCCGCCCGCGAGCGGGCGGCTTCCCGCTTCTGAGGCTGAGGAGACTCATGCACGCCAAACCGCACATCGCCATCCTGGGAGCCGGCCCCACCGGCCTCGAAGCCGCTCTCGCCGCCGCCGAGGCCGGCCTCCCGTTCACGCTCTACGAGGCGGCGCCCACCGTCGCCGGCAACGTCCGCGCCTGGGGGCACGTCCGGCTGTTCACGCCCTGGGAGATGAACGTCTCCCCGCGCATGCGGCGCCACCTCGAAGCGCCGGCCCCGGTCCGGATCCGAATGCCCCACCGGCAACGACCTCGCCGAGCGCTTCTCGCGCCGCTGGCGGCGCTGCCGGAGATCGCGCCGAACCTGCGGCTGGGCACCCGCGTGCTCGGCATCGGCCGCGAGGGGCTCCTCAAGCACGAGGAGATCGCCACCGCCGAGCGCGGCCGGCGCCCCTTCCGCATCCTGCTCGCCGACGGCTCCGGCCGCGAGTGGACCGAGAGCGCCGACGTCGTGATCGACGCCACCGGCACCTAGGGACACCCCAATCACCCTGGGCGACGGCGGCATCCCGGCGCCGGGCGAGCGCGCGCTCGCGGAGGGCGATCCGGCGCGACATCCCCGACTTCGCCGCCGAGCGGGAGGATTGGGCCGGCAAGACGGTCCTCCTCGCCGGCGCCGGCCACTCGGCGCAGACGGCCGTCCGCGCGCTCGCGGAGCTGGCGAAAGAGGCGCCGGGGACGCGAGTGATCTGGGCGCTGCGCAATCCGGAGCCGGCCTGGGGCACCCACGAAGGCGATCCCCTCCCCGAGCGCGCGGGTCTCGCGGCTGCGGCCGGCGGAGCTCGCCGGCCGGCGCCTCGCCGGCGGTCGAGGCCCGGCGCGGCGTGGCCGTCGAGGAGATCGACGAAGCCGGACGGCCGCCTCGAAGTGGTGCTGCGCAACGGCGCCGGCTCCGAGCGGATCGCGGTCGACCGCATCCTCGCGCTGACCGGCTACGGTCGGCGACCACGGCTCTCTACCGCCAGCTCCAGGTCCACGAGTGCTACGCGACCTGCGGCCCGATGAAGCTCTCCGCCGCCCTGCTCGGCGCCGGCGGCGGCGACTGCCTCGCCCAGACCACCCACGGCGCCGACACCCTGACCAACCCGGAGCCGGGCTTCTTCATCCTCGGCGCCAAGTCCTACGGACGGAACAACACCTTCCTGATGCGGATCGGCTGGGAGCAGGTCGGGGAGGTTTTCGGGCTGCTCGGGACCTGACCCTCGGCTGTGACACAATGAGGACTGGCGGGTTTCCACCGGTCCCACCCATGAACGATTCGACCTTCCTGACCAGGGTTCAGCTGGAGAACTACAAGAGCATCGCGCGCTGTGATGTCTCTCTGTCCCCCCTGACTTTCCTGGTCGGTCCGAATGGTTCCGGCAAGAGCAATTTCCTCGATGCTCTACGCTTTGTCGCCGATGCCCTTAGAACCGCTTTGGACCATGCGATCCGGGATCGTGGTGGGATCAAGGAGGTCCGGCGCAGGTACGTCACCCATCCGACGCACTTTGGCATTCGACTCGAGTTCGCTCTGCCGGCAGGCCAGAGAGGGTTCTACTCGTTTCGCATCGGGGCCTTGCGCGAGGCCGGCTATGAGGTCCAGCGGGAAGAATGCTTGATTACAGCTCCCGAAGCCCTGGCTCCGGAAGCTCATTTCCGTGTGGATCAGGGGCAGGTGGTATCGACGAGTGTTCAGGTCGCTCCCGCGGCTTCCGCGGATCGGCTCTATCTGGTCAACGCATCCGGACTGCCTGAGTTCAGGAGCGTGTTCGAGCTCCTGTCCAACATGGGGTTCTACAACCTCAACCCGGACGAGATCCGCGACCTCCAGTCTCCAGATATTGGAGAGATCCTCTCCCGGGACGGCGATAACATCGCAAGCGTTCTGGGACAGCTTACCGCGCACAATCCCGTGGCCAAGACGCGAATCGAGGAGTACCTCGGCAAGGTAGTCTCGGGCATCCAAACAGTGGATGCGAGGTCCATCGGCTCGAAAGAGACCCTTGAGTTCCGGCAGCAGATGGCGGGGTCGGAGCACCCTTGGAAATTCCTCGCCTCCAGCATGTCGGATGGAACGTTGCGAGCCGTCGGCATCCTGGTCGCGCTCTTTCAATCCTCCAATGGCCAGCGGACCCGGGTGCCGCTGGTGGGGATCGAGGAACCCGAGATGGCTCTCCACCCCGCGGCAGCCGGTGTTCTTCTGGATGCGTTGATGGACGCCAGCCGGAAGACACAAGTCCTCGTCACCAGCCACAGTCCTGAGCTGCTGGACAACCACCGGGTTTCCGCGGACTCGATCCTGGCGGTAGAGGCCGCTGGTGGGATCACCCGTATCGCTTCGCTGGACGAGGTTGGTAAATCGGTTCTCCGGGATCGCCTCTATACGCCGGGAGAGCTGCTGAAGCTCAATCAACTCTCTCCGGATCCCGCAGCCTTGGACCGGATCAGCAACCGCCAGATGAATCTGTTCAAGAAGACCCTCGCCTGAATGTTCGTCGATCTGGCTTGTATCGTGGAAGGGGATGGTGACGTCGACGCGGTGCCGATCGCCCTCCGAAGAATCGTTCAGGAGATCGATCCAGGCCTGACAATCAAGATTCACCCGCTTCGAGTTCCGCGGACAAAGCTGGTGAAACCCGGAGAGCTGGAGCGTTCCATCGAGCTGGCTGCCAGGAGGGCGGGAAGGCGTGGAGCCATCTTTGTCGTTCTGGACAGTGACGATGATTGTCCCGCGACCCTCGGGCCAGAGCTTCTCGGCCGCGCCAGGAAAGTTCGTCCTGACCTGCCGATCAGCGTCGTGCTCGCGAAGCGGGAGTTCGAAGGCTGGTTCCTGGCCTCCGCCGAGTCGCTACGGGGGCTTCGCGGTCTGGCGAGTGACTTGAAGCCCCCCTCGGATCCGGAGTCCATCCGAGGGACCAAGGAGTGGCTGACGGCGCGAATGACCGCGGGGCGTAGTTACGTGGAGACCTTGGATCAACCCGCGTTGGCGGCCTCGTTTGACCTGCTGCAGGCAAGGACGGCCCCTTCGTTCGATAAATTCTTCCGCGATGTTGTGGCCATCGTCGAAGGATTCGCGGTCGGGTAACCCCCCAGGTAGACTCTCTGGATGAAGTACTTCGGCCAGCCCGATTTCCAGCATGGGGAGGTGCCGGCGGTGGGCGTCCTCCTCGCCAACCTGGGGACGCCCGACGCGCCGGACACGCCGGCGCTCCGGCGCTATCTCCGCGAGTTCCTGCTCGATCCGCGGGTCATCGAGATGCCGCGGGCGCTCTGGTGGCTGATCCTCCATCTGTTCGTGCTCCCCTTCCGGCCGGCCAAGTCGGCGGCGCTCTACCGGAAGGTCTGGACCCCGGAAGGCTCCCCGCTCCTGGTCATCAGCAACCGGCAGGCGGCGGCGCTCCAGCAGGTTCTGACGCGCGAGATCGGCACGCCGGTCCACGTCGCGGTCGCCATGCGCTACGGCAATCCTTCGGTCCGCGCGGCGCTGCGCGAGCTGGCCGCCAAGGGGTGCCGCCGCGTCCTGGTGCTGCCGCTCTACCCGCAGTACGCGGCGGTCACCACCGGCTCGACGATCGACGCCGTCGCCGCCGAGCTGACGACCTGGCGGTGGGTGCCGGAGATCCGGACGATCCATCACTACCACGACGACCCCGCCTACATCCGGGCGCTGGCGGCGAGCATCCGCGAGCTCTGGGGCCGGGAAGGGGAGCCGGAGAAGCTCCTCTTCTCCTTCCACGGCATCCCGAAGCGCTACTTCCTGGCCGGCGACCCCTACTTCTGCGAGTGCCACAAGCTCGCCCGCCTGGCCGCCGAGGAGCTGGGACTCCCCCGCGACCGCTGGCAGGTCTCCTTCCAGTCGCTGTTCGGCCGGGAGGAGTGGCTCAAGCCCTACACCGACCAGACGATCAAGGCGCTGGCGAAGTCCGGGCTCCGCCGCCTCGACGTCGTCTGCCCGGGCTTCTCGGCCGACTGCCTGGAGACCATCGAGGAGATCGACCAGGAGAACCGCGAGATCTTCCTCCACGCCGGCGGCGAGCGCTACCGCTACATCCCGGCGCTCAACGACCGGCCGGACCACATCCGCGTGCTCGCCGACCTGATCCACCGCAATCTCCAGGGGTGGGTGAAGGCGCCCGCCGAGTGGAGCGAGGAGGAGGCGCGACGGCGAAGGCCGCCGAGTCCCGGCGGCGGGCCGAGGCGATGCAGTCCGAACCCGTTTTACAAAACTGATACCCCCGGCGCCGGCCGGCTTTGGTACATTCCCGTCTTGTTGAGAGATTCCTATAAGGAGAAGCCGAAAATGAGCACTCTTCGTTCCCGGACGGCCGTTGCCGCCGGCCTGCTGTCGTTCCTCGCCGCTGGCGCCACGCCTCGCGCAGCAGCTCGACCTCCCACGCCCGAGCCCCAACGCCACCGTCTCGCAGACGGTCGGGGTCACCGAGATCACGATCAAGTACAGCCGCCCCGGGGTCAAGGACCGGCAGATCTGGGGCAAGCTCGTCCCCTACGGCGAGGTCTGGCGCACGGGCGCCAACGAGAACACGACGATCCGGTTCAGCACCCCGGTCAAGGTCGACGGGCCACGAGCTGCCGGCCGGCATCTACGGCCTGCAGACCATCCCCACCGCCGGGGACTGGACGGTCATCTTCAGCAAGGACGCCGACGAGTGGGGGGCCTTCAGCTACAAGCAGGAGGACGACGCGCTGCGCATCCAGGCCAAGCCGCAGCCGGCCGAGTTCCGCGAGCGCATGGCCTTCGACTTCGACGACGTGACCGACACCGCCGCCAAGGTCGTCCTCCACTGGGAGAAGCTCGAGGTCCCCTTCACCGTCGAGGTCGACACGCCGAAGCTGGTGGCGGCCAAGGTCAAGGAGGCCGTCCGCTGGCAGACCCCGTATCAGGCGGCGAACTACTGCATCCAGAACAACACCTGCCTCGACGACGCCTCGCGCTGGCTCGACGCCTCGATCGCGCTCGACGCGAACTTCACCAACCTGCGCGCCAAGGCCATGCTGCTGGCCAAGAAGAACGACCCCGCCGCCGCGGGCTACGCCCAGCGGGCGCTCGCCGCCGCGAAGGCCCTCCCGCAGGCGCAGGCGCCGGCCGCTCAGCAGATCAAGGATCTGGAAGGGATCGCGGGTTCGAAGGCGGGGGCTAAGAAGGGGAAGTAAGGCTCAGGCGGCTACCTGCCATTCCGGCCCCTAAGCAATGGGGGCAGGGCGAAAGCCCTCCCCCAACCCGCCTCCCCAAGCGGGTATCTTCTCTCCACGACTCTCTTCGCGCCAGCCCCGACAAGCGGACGTTTGTCCGGCACCACTTTGGTGCCGTCTGGCACCATGCTTATTAGGAAATGCTCCCTTCTAACAGAGTCGAGGGGTAGAGATGGAACGAGTACCTCAGGTTTGTCTCCGGGAACTAGACTTCTCCCACAAGCTTCAGCGCCTCCAGGAGGCTCTTGGGCGCATTCAGAGAGAGCGCCCACCCGTCCCGCCCAGCCTTCCCAGGGAAATCGCCGATGTTGTCCGGTATATTCACGACCACCTCTTCGAGACTTCCCTCAACGTCAACTCCGCTCGCGCAGGTTGCCGGCTGCGAAACAACAATGTCTCCACGCACTTTCGCCAAGCTCTCGGAGTGGGCATCCGCGAATACATAGAGACCTTGCGGCTCGAAGCCGCCTTCCTTCTTCTTCGAGAAGAATGCCTCGAGCTCTATCTGGTCGGGATGGCCGTCGGATACGGCCATCAGGAGACGTTTTGTCGCGCCTTTCATCGGCGCTTCCGGAGGACCGCCTCAGAGTTGCGTCGGGACCCTGAGGAAGCCTTATGAGAGCAGACGTCAAGAAAGAAGATCAAGAGGCCGAGTCAATCTCATGGCGGGATATTCCCTTATCCTGATAGCCCATCACGGCTTCGGAAAGGAGGTGATAAAACATGAAGAAGATTGCGATTCGCGAGGTGGAGACCCTGAAAACCACGGCGGCCTTCTACAACAGCAATTGTTGTACAGTATACATTTATCCCGATGGTAGCTGGATTGAGATCTGCGGAGCCAGCTAAAGGACTCATTGGAGGATCATGCTCCGATGCGTGGTCCTCCTTCTCTAACTTTTATATGCCAAACTTTATCAGCAACACTCAGGTCACTGTCCATCCCTTCACCCGGCAGCCTCAGGGCAACGAGATTGTTGTAGGCCGTCCGGATATCGGTGTCTTCTTTGCCATTCCTGCCTACGCGGTAGACCTGCTCGACATCCTCGCGCAAGGAAAGACGGTAGGAGAGACCCAGGAACTCTATCGCGCGCAATATGGTGAGGCCCCGGATCTTCCTGAGTTCCTTGATTTTTTGGAAAAGAAGGGGTTCGTGCAACCACGGCACCAGGTAAAAGATAGGCCGGCACCATCGCAGTCTCCCATCCACAATGTTCATCGTTATCACTTTCAGCACGTATCCCCAGTTACCGCGCAGCGGCTCTTCAGCAAACCGGTACTCTTGGTTTGCCGGCTTTTAATCGCGCTGGCGTTGGGTGCCCTTGCCGCTAATCCCTCGATCCTGCCGGATCGAAATGCCTTCTACTTCCCGGAGCATCGATTCTTCTATGCCCTCTCCCTGGTGATCATCGGATGCTCGGCGGTATTTCTCCACGAAATGGGGCATCTTCTGGCTGCGCGCGCGCTGGGCGTCAAGGCCCGGCTGAGCATCAGCAACCGTCTCTGGATGATCGTGGCGGAGACAGATCTCACAGGGCTATGGTCGGTACCGAAACAGCAGCGCTACTTTCCCATGATCGCCGGTCCTCTGGTCGACATGGTTTCGGCATCCATCCTGATCTTGATCCAGTTCGCGGCAGGATCGGGATGGCTCCATCTGGGACCCATCGCGTCTCGCTTGATTCCAGCGGTCCTGTTCGGCTACCTCATGCGACTGCTCTGGCAGTTCTTCTTTTTCGTCCGGACGGATGTCTATTATCTCGTTGCCACCTTCTTCGACTGCAAGAGCCTGCTCAAGGATACCGAGATGCTCCTCCGCAGACAGATGGCGCGGGTGTTCCCCAGGATCTCTTATGCCGATCAGAGCGCGATACCGGAAGCTGAGAAAAGAGTAATACGCGCCTATTCTTTCGTCTGGCTCTTCGGACGGGGTCTCGCTTTCAGCATGCTGTTTTTCGTGACGATACCGGTTTCGTTGAAGTACATGTTCGGGGTTCACTCATCCCTCGCCGCGGGCTTCCAAAGCCACCCTTACGATTTTCTGGATTCCGTGGCGTTCATGCTTCTCTCGATAGCTCCTCTCTGCGGTGGACTATGGCTGTGGATCAGGAGCATGGTCAGAAACTGGTCAGGAGAAACTCATGAATCCACAAGTCCTACTTGATTCCTGGCAGCCAGGCCGCGGACAGGTCGCCGTGCTCGAGGCGCAACCCGGGCGGGGATGGCCACGCCCACTCCATGACATCCTCGAATTTCAACGGTCGAATTTCGCAAGGGTCTGGCTTCTGGAGTGTGGGTTTGAAAACGGCGGCGTCTGGGCGGGAATCCAGCATCTTTTCGCGTCCGTCATCGAAGAAATTCGCGCGGAGAGCCCATCTTTGCTGAGGCACCATGACCAGGAGATACTCCAGGTGCTGCCGGAGCAGCATGACTCTTTGCAACTCCGTTTTCAAAGCCTGACGGACATCGCGGTCGGCGAGGAGAAGGTACGAAGCTATCCGGCTGACCGTGCCTTCCGTAGCGTTCACGGTCTCATCGATCTTCTAACCAGTTGGAAGACATCCGCTGAAGGCGATCGCTGGCTCATGATTTGTGACGGCTATGATGCCGCCAGTCAGATGGGTCTCCATTTCTTCCGAGAGCTGATGAGACGTCGCGGCCATGCATTGAACCTCTCCATGCTCGTGGTCGTGCCCCCAGGCAAGGGAGAGCGAACTCTTGCCTCTTTCTCCCTTGCGTCTCAAGGACCACTTTTGAGCGCGGAGGCAGCTTGCGACAATGCCTCCGATGATGAGCTCTCCGATGCGGTGGGACTTGCGGAGGATCTAGACCGCAAGATTGGCAACGACGACATTTTGATCCGAAAGAACCTGGCTAGAATGATTCGTCTTTGGGCGCGCGCCGGAAATTCCGACCGCTCCTTGAAGTGGAATCTATTGGGTCTCTCGAACTGCACCGATGCGGGCCTCTATGCGGACGCCCTTGTTTATGGTGAGGCCGCAAGGCGGCTCGCAAGGGCGACCAGACCCGACGATGACGCGCTGCGCTGGATGATCTTCTTCAAGCTCTTCTCCTGCCAGATGGCTCTACGCGATACCACCGCTGCCCTAAGGCTCGCGCAGGAAGACGCTCTCGGCAAGACGAAACGCCCGGAGTGGCGTAGTCAGCTTTACTACTTGATGGCGATGCTTTACGCCCGATATTTACCCCAGAAAGACTTCGAAAAGGCTGAAGAGTACCTTCAACTGGCCCTTGAGGAGTTGGAGCGAGCCGCTCTACCCGAGGATAGGCTACACTTTCAAATCGTCTTCAACCGCAACGGTCTCGCCATGATACGGCACTTCCAGGGCCGGTATGCCGAGGCGATCGCGCTTTGCCAGTCGAGCTTCGAACGCCTTACGCTCCATCTGAGCGAGGATAAGCACAAACTCCATCGCTCCGTCCTGCTTTACAACCTGGGGCAGGTTTATTCGGCGATCGGCTGCCTCGAAGAAGCTTTGGCTCACTATTCCGCCGCGATCGCCATGGATCCCAACTACTCGGAGTATTACAACGACAGGGGAAGCCTGCTCTTCAAGATGGGAGCCATGGAGGAGGCCCTCGTGGACTACCGGAAGGCCATCGAATTGAGCCCTCCGTACTTCGAGATCTACACGAACCTCGGGCAGTGCTATCGCCGAATGGGAAAGATGGCGGAAGCGGTGAACGCGTACTCCACAGCCCTCGACCTGGAGCCGAACCAATTGCTGGCCCTGCTCGGACGCGCCCAGGCCTGGGAGGGATTGGACCGGGCGGCGGAAGCGATCGCAGATTACACCGGCGCTCTGGAGATCGCTCCCAATCAGTGGGAAGCGCTGGCGAACCGGGCCGTCCTCTACTATCAGATGGATCGCTACACGGAATCGCTCGCCGACCTGAGCAAGGCCCTCGAGCTGGCTCCGGACCATGCCGGTCTCTATCAGAATCGCGCCGTGGTCAGGGCAGATCTGGGGCTGTCAGGAGACGCCGCCCTGGACCTCGAAACCTACCTGTCTCTTCAGCCGGACGCACCGGACCGGGGCGAAGTCGAGGAGCGGCTGCTCGGCCTGCGGATGCTTAGGGGAACCTATGCCGTCACGGCCGCGCGAGCCGCCAGCCAGGCCCCCAGATCCACCACCTGATCCAGGCAGGCGAGGGGCTCCAGCTCCAGGAGCTCCTCGCGGCCGTGCCCTCCCGAGCAGACCCCGACCGCGTGCGTCCGCGCGCTCCGCGCCATCTCCAGGTCGTAGGTGGTGTCGCCGATCATCACCGCATCGCCCGGCGCCACCCCCATCTCGTCGAGGATGTCGAGCAGCATCTGAGGGTGGGGCTTCGAGAAGGCCTCGTCAGCGGTGCGCGTGGCGTGAAACAGCGGGCGCAGGCCGGTCTGATCGAGGGCGTAGTCGAGCCCGCGGCGGCTCTTGCCGGTGGCGACCGCCAGTAGGTACCCCTCCGCCGCGAGGTTCCGCAGCATCTCGCCGACGCCGGGGAAGAGCAGCGGCATGTCGCGGTAGGTCGAGTGCCAGTGGTTCCGGTAGGCGTCGAGGATCTGTCCAAAGAGCTGCTCGTCGCAGCCGGGGCTCAAGGTTTCGATCGTCTCGCGCAGCCCGAGGCCGATCATGCCGCGGATGGTCTTCTCGGGCAGCTCCCCCAGTCCCAGCTCTCGGATCGTCGCCTGGGTGCACGCCACGATCGTGCCGATGGAATCCATCAGCGTCCCGTCCCAGTCGAAGACGAGCAGGCGGAAAGGCGCTGTTTCGTGAGTTGTCACGTCTAGAGGCATCGTGGGGGCCGGAGATCCTCCGGTTCTACGATCATGACAGACGGGAGCGGCTCGTTCAACCTTCGGCGCCGGGCCCGAACGGCGTATAGACCGCCCCGCCCACCACCGAGTCGTCGAGTCCCGGTGCGAACCCCGGGGACTGCGGCATGACGATCCGCCGCTCGACCCAGGTGCCGGGGGGATCGTGGCGCCGAAGCCGACGATCGTCTCGCGGACGACGCACCCCTTGCCGACCCGCGCCCCCGGCAGCAGCACCGAGCGCTCGATCCGCGCTCCCTCCCCACTTTCGCTCCCGGCTCGATCGCCGACCGTCGCACCCTCGCCCCTGCTCCCAGGCTCGGCCTCCGGGGAGATCCACGACCGCCGCCAGAGCCGCTCCGGCCAGTCCGCTCGGGCCCAGTCGAGCGCCCCTTCCAGAAAGCGCTGCGGCGTCCCCATGTCGTGCCAGAGCCCGGCGTCCACGATCGAGTCGATCGCCTCCCCCTCCGTCAGCATCGGCATGTAGAGGTCGCTCACGATGTCCGATTTGCCCGGCCCCACCCGCGCGAGCAGCTCGGGCGAGAAGGCGTGAGCGCCGGCGAAGACGTAGCGCCGCGCCGTCTTACCCCGTTCCGGACCGCCCGGTTCCAGGCCGCCCGGCTCCGGACCGCCCAGCCGGAAAGAGAGTATCCGCCCCGCGCGATCGACGCCGACGCCGCCGCCGAAGCGCGCCGGATCGGGCCGCGAGGTGAGGAGCAGGGTCGAGCGGGCACCGCTCACCAGGTGCCTGCGGATCAGCTTGCGCAGCGGCCAGCGGCAGAGGCTGTCGCCGTTGACGAGCAGCACCAGGTCGGCGGGGGCGAAGAACTCTTTCAGCGGGTGGAGAGCTCCCAGGGTACCGAGAACGTCGGGCTCCTCCGACCAGGTGAGAGGCATGCCGGCGTGGGAGTCGCCGAAGCGCTGGCGGATCTGGTCGCCGAGGTAGTGGAGGTTGACCGCCGCCGCCTCGCAGCCGGCCGCGGCGAGCTGCGCCAGGGTGTGGCCGAGGATGGGCACGCCGCGCACCGGCAGCAGCGGCTTGGGCGTGAGGCTGGTCAGCGGCCGCAGCCGGGTGCCCAGCCCCGCCGCGAGCACCAGCGCGCGGATCCGCCTACCCTGCATCGCTCGACCGCAGGGCGGGGGTCCTACGCGGAACACCATCTCGGGCGGGTCATCCGGATGCAGCTTGAGGTGCTCCTCGTAGAGGCGCAGGTAGGAGCGGCGCTCCGCCTTGCCGGGATCGAAGCCGCAGCGCTTCGCCACCGTCTCGGCGCCGTCCCCCTCGAACTCGGCGAAGTCGCCGATCGGGGTGTGGTCGAGCGCGATCGTGACGCCGCCCAGCTGCCACTCCTCCCGCATCTTCTGGTAGCGGCGCACCACGGCGTAGCCGAGGTTCTCGAACAGGGCCATCGGCCTCCTCGGCGCTCTGGACCTCGATCTCGCGCTCCTCGCGCACCTTGACGTTCCCCTCGAGGGTCATCGGCCCCTTGAAGGTCAGCCGGGCGCGGCCGCCGTCGGTGCGCAGCCGCAGGATGCGGCCCGAGGAGATCAGCTCCTGCGCCCGGTCGAGAATCCAGTTGTCCTCGAAGGCCGAGCGGCCCGACCCGCTCCGCCTCGAGCTCGATCAGCCGGTCGCGCAGCTTGTCCAGCTCGACGCGCGGGAACTTGATCTCGCGCTCCAGGTTGTCCTTGCTCCTCATAGATCGCCCAGGCGATCCAGCAGCCGTGCCACGGAGCGGATGCCGTTGTAGAAGTGGCTGATGTTGAACTTCTCGTTCGGCGAGTGCAGCCCGTCGTCGTTCAGCCCGAAGCCGAGCAGCAGGACCGGGCACTTGAGGACCGCCGCGAAGGTCGAGACGATGGGGATCGAGCCCCCCTCGCGGATCCGCACCGGCCGCGCGCCCCAGATCTCCTCCATGGCGTCGAGGGCGGCGTCGACGATCGGGCCCTTGACCTCCACGACGACCGGCGTCGCCGCCGTGGAGAGGGGTCACCTCGACGGTGACCCCGGCCGGCGCGATCGACTGGACGTGCGCGGTGAACAGCTCGGCGATCTTCTTCGAGTCCTGATCGGGAACCAGGCGCATCGACACCTTGGCGCCGCCCCAGGAGGGGAGCACGGTCTTCGCCCCCTTCCCCATGTAGCCGCCGAAGATGCCGTTGACGTCGCAGGTCGGCCGCCCCCAGGTGCGCTCGCGCGTGGTGTACCCCTCCTCGCCGAACAGCTCGGGAACGCCGAGCTCGCGTCCGGTAGGCGTCCTCGTCCCACGGCAGCTTGCCGAACTCCTCGCGCTCCCAGGCCTCGAGCGGCCGCACGTCGTCGTAGAAGCCGGGGATCAGGATCTTCCCCGTCTCCGCGTCGCGCAGGCCGTCGACGATGTGGCAGAGGGCGTTGAGCGGATTCCAGACCGCGCCGCCGTAGGTGCCGGAGTGCAGGTCCCGGTTCGGTCCGGTGACCTTGATCTCCATGTAGCAGAGCCCCTTGAGGCCGTAGATCAGCGACGGCTGGCCGGGCGCGAAGAGCGACGAGTCGGAGATGACGACGCAGTCGGCCGCCAGCCGCTTGCCGCCGTCCTGCTTCACGTACGCGTCGATCGCCTCGCCGCCCGCCTCCTCCTCCCCCTCGACCAGGAACTTGACGTTGACCGGCAGCCGGCCGCGCTCGGCGAGCAGCGCCGCGACCCCCTTGAGGTGGGCGTAGGACTGCCCCTTGTCGTCCGTCGCGCCGCGCGCCACCAGCTTGTCCCCCTCGACCGTCGGCTCGAAGGGCGGGTTGCGCCAGAGCTCGATCGGATCGACCGGCTGCACGTCGTAGTGGCCGTAGAAGAGGACCGTCGGCTTGCCCGGAGCGCCCAG
Source organism: uncultured Acidobacteriota bacterium (assembly GCA_963792575.1). Taxonomy (GTDB): domain Bacteria; phylum Acidobacteriota; class Thermoanaerobaculia; order Multivoradales; family UBA5704; genus DATARR01. Next base: position 208,485 of record CAWBWZ010000010.1, on the reverse strand, counting down.
CCATTCGGCGTAGACCAGCGGGTGGTGCCCGGCGGTGTCGATCCGCTCGGCCTGGAGCCCCGCCTCGCGCATCTTGCCGACCAGGAAGTCGCTCGCGCGCAGCACCTCGTCCTTGAAGTCCGGATCGGTCGAGATCGAGGGGATCCGGATGTAATCCTTCAGCTCTTCGAGATAGCTCTCCTTCTCGGTATCGATGCGGGCGAGCACATCCCGCGAATCGCTTGCCGCCATGTGTTTATCTCTCCCCCTTCTCTTGGGACGGTCAGTCTACCAGAGCTACGACTACCATGCCGACTATTATGAAGTACCGCAACATATTGTGGGTCCTAACTGCTATATATGGACCATGTTGGGGTTGCTTTGATTAGAGTGGGCGCACTGGTATAGTGCAAAAAGGCACGAGGTCGGTGGCCGCCGACCCCGTGCTTAGGACAGGGGACTGTGGTTAGAAGATCAAGCTGACGATGGCTGTCACGATCGCCGATAAGGCAACGAGGACAGACAGCACGATTCTGAACACGGTCCCCTCGTCCACTCCTTCCTTTTTAATCTTTCGGATCATCTACTTGCCTCCCTTTATGCTTCTGGGGTCAGACAATTCTGTCCCCATATCAGCATCCCTTGGAGCAGATAATTTTTCGCGTCGAGGTAGTCGGGGTGAGCACATCCCGCGAATCACTTGCCATCCCGTTAACTCTCCTTTTCGCTGCGGGCTTCGCCCGGGTTGAGTCTAACAGAGTCCTCCATGCGGCCGGCCAGGCGCCGGAGGTTCACGGCGTTGACCAGGAAGTGCCCGACCACCGGCCCGAGAAGGTTGCCGCGCCAGGCCATGATGCCGCCGAGCAGCGCGCCGGCGACGATGGCGAACAGCGTCCAGAGCCGGAACGCCTTTCCCGGACCGCTGTGCAGCAGGCCGAACAGCACCGTGGCCGCCGCCCAGCCGACCGTCCCCTGAACGGCGCCGCGGAAGAACAGCTCCTCGGCGAAGCCGGACAGCAAGGCCAGCGCCACCGCCTCGGAAGGGGTGATCGGCCCCAGCGCGCCGGCCAGCCGTCCCTCGAGCTCCCTCGCAAGAGGAAAGGTGCGCTCGGCCGCCCACCACGCGCCGAGCAGCAGCAGCCCCGCGCCGGCACCAAGCCCCAGGTCGAGCCACCACCGGTCGCGGTCGAAGAACAGCGACAGCGGGATCACTCCCCCGCTGCACGCCGATCCAGATCACCCCGGCCAGGGCCAGGACCAGGTAGAGCCCCCAGGCGAAGCGATAGAGCCGCCCCGGAGGGAGGGCCGGGGGGAGCGATGACGGCAATGGCGGCGAGGGTTCCAAGAATGCCGCGGCGCCTACTCTTCGAAGTTCTTGCCGGTCTTCTTCCAGTCGGCGAGGAAGCGGTCGAGCCCGGCGTCGGTGAGCGGATGCTTGTAGAGCTGCTCCAGCACCTTGAACGGGATCGTGGCCACGTCCGCCCCGAGCATCGCCGCCTGCACGATGTGGATGGGGTGGCGCACCGAGGCGACCAGCACCTTGGTCTCGAAATCGTAGTTGTGGTAGATCGTCACGATCTGCTCGATCAGCTCCATCCCATCCTCCGCGATGTCGTCCAGCCGGCCGACGAAGGGGGAGATGTAGGCCGCGCCGGCCTTGGCCGCGAGCAGCGCCTGCGTCGGCGAGAAGCAGAGCGTGACGTTGGTCCGGATCCCCTCCTTCTTGAACGTGGCGACCGCCCGCAGCCCGTCCGGCGTCAGCGGCACCTTGACGACCACGTTCTCGGCCAGCCCGTGGAGACGCCGCCCCTGGGTGAGGATCTCCTCGTATTCGGTCGCCAGCACCTCGCCCGAGACCGGGCCCGGCACCAGCTTCGCGATCTCCTGCACCGTCGCCAGATACGCCCGGCCCGACTTCGCGATCAGCGACGGATTGGTGGTAACGCCATCGACCATGCCCCACTCGAGGCCGGTCTCGATCTCTTTGATTTCAGCGGTATCGAGGAAGAATTGCATGGATGAGCCCTCCCTTTCCAGGTTCATGCCCCGAACGGGGCTCGACTAGGGTAGCACCGGACAGAAGAGGAAAGGGGCGGGGATTGGACCCCGCCCCGAGTGACGGCAACCGGTCGGTCTTCAGTGCACCGTCTCGTCCGGCTCGTCGCCTTCGTCCTCGCCCTCCTCGAAGTCGGAGTCGTCGAGGATCTGAAGGTCGTCGGCATCGTCATCCGGCTCGTCGGCCGCCTCGAGCTCCAGCTCGGCCGGCACCGCGCCGCCGTCCGCCTTGGCGAGCTCGATCTCCGTCTCCTCGTCCTTCTCGGCGAGCTTGGCGACCGCGACGATGCAGTCCTCGGCGTCGAGGTTCATCAGCTTGACCCCCTGCGCCGAGCGGCCGACCTCGCGGACGCCGGAGACGTTGAGCCGGATGATCATCCCCTCCTGGGTGATGAGCATCAGCCCCTCGTCCGGGGTCACGTACGCGGACCCCCACCACCTCGCCCGTCTTCGGCGTCACCTTGAGGTTGATGATGCCGAGGCCGCCGCGCCCCTGGAGGCGGTAGTTCTCGACCGGCGTCCGCTTGCCGTAGCCGCGCTCGGTGACGGTGAGCACCTGGCCGTGCGGATCGAGCTCCTCCATGGCGACCACCCGGTCGCCCGGGCGCAGCACGAGCCCCTTGACGCCGTAGGTCGCCCGGCCCATCGAGCGGACGTCGCTCTCCGGGAAGCGGATCGAGAACCCCTTCGCGGTGGCGAACAGGATGTCCTTCTTGCCGTCCGTCTCGCGCACCGCCAGCAGGCGGTCCCCCTCGTCGATGTTGATGCCGATGATGCCGCCCACCCGCGGATTGGCGTAGGCCGACAGCTCCGTCTTCTTCACCGTGCCGTTCGCGGTGGCGAAGACGAGGATAGCGGTCGTCGCGGAACTCGCGCACCGCGACCGTCGTCGCCAGCCGCTCGGTCGGCTCCAGGTTGAGCAGGTTGACGATCGCCTTGCCGCGCGCCGTCGGGCCCGCCTCCGGGATCTCGTGCACCTTCAGCCAGTGGACCCGGCCGCTCTCGGTGAAGACCAGGATGTAGCTGTGGGCGGTGGCGACGTAGAGGTGCTCGACGAAGTCGTCTTCCTTGGTCACCATCCCCGTCCGCCCCTTGCCGCCGCGCGCCTGCGCCCGGTAGAGCGACAGCGGCGAACGCTTGACGTAGCCGGACTGCGAGACGGTGATCACCATCGGCTCGTCCGCGATCATGTCCTCGATCGAGATGTCGTGCGTCTCGGGGATGATCTCGGTGCGCCGCTTGTCGCCGTAGCGTTCCCTGAGCTCGGCCAGCTCGCCCTTGATCTCCTCCAGCACCAGCCGGTCGGAGCCGAGGATGGCGCGCAGCCGCTCGATCGTCACCATCAGCTCCCGGTACTCCTCGACGACCTTCTCGCGCTCGAGGCCGGTCAGGCGCTGCAGGCGCATGTCGAGGATCGCCTGCGACTGCACCTCGCTGAGACGCGAAGCGCGCCATCAGGTTCTCGCGCGCTTCGCGCGGGGTCGCGCTGGCGCGGATCGTCGCGATCACCTCGTCGAGATGATCGAGCGCCTTGAGGATGCCCTCCAGGATGTGGGCGCGCTCCTCGGCCTTGCGCAGGTCGTAGCGGGTGCGGCGGATGATCACCGTCTTGCGATGGTTGAGGAAGTGGTAGAGCAGCTCCTTGAGCGTCATCACCTTCGGCTGGTTGTCGACGATCGCCAGCAGGATGATGCCGAAGGTGGTCTGCATCTGGGTCATCTTGTAGAGCGAGTTGAGGAGGATCTCCGCCGATCGCGTCGCGCTTCACTTCGATCACGATGCGGATGCCCTCGCGGTCCGACTCGTCGCGCAGGTCCGAGATCCCTTCGATCTTCTTCTCGCGGATCAGCTCGGCGATCCGTTCGATCAGCCTCGCCTTGTTCACCTGGTAGGGGATCTCGTTGATGATGATCGCCTGCCGGTCGGTGCGCTCGTTGGTCTCGATCACGGCGCGGGCGCGGAGCTGGATGATGCCGCGGCCGGTGGTGTACGCCGAGCGGATCCCCTCCAGGCCGTGGATGAAGCCGGCGGTGGGGAAGTCCGGCCCGGGGATCACGGTCATCAGATCCTTGACCAGGACATCCGGATTTTCGATCAGCATCAGCAGCGCGTCCACCACCTCGCGCAGGTTGTGCGGCGGGATGTTGGTCGCCATGCCGACCGCGATGCCGGTGGCGCCGTTGACCAGGAGGTTGGGGACGCGCGCCGGCAGCACCATCGGCTCGATCTCCGAACCGTCGTAGTTCGGAACCCAGTCCACCGTCTCCTTGTCGATGTCCTCGCGGAGCATCTCCTCCGCAAGCTTCATCAGCCGCACCTCGGTGTACCGCATGGCCGCCGGGTTGTCGCCGTCGAGCGAGCCGAAGTTGCCCTGGCCGTCGACGAGCGGATAGCGCATGGCGAAGTCCTGGGCCATGCGCACCACCGTGTCGTAGATCGCCGAGTCGCCGTGCGGGTGATACTTACCCATGACGTCGCCGACGATGCGCGCCGATTTCTTGTAGGCCCGGTCCGAGCGGTTGCCGCTCTCCCACATGCCGTACAGCACGCGCCGGTGCACCGGCTTCAGGCCGTCGCGCACGTCCGGCAGCGCGCGGCCGATGATCACGCTCATCGCGTAATCGAGATAGCTGCGCTTCATCTCATCTTCGATGCCGACCGGGATCGGCTGATCGAAGAGATTCTGGTCTTCGTTGTCACTCATTCTATACTTACCGCCTAGTCCGTTAAGACAACCTACAGTTAACCAAGCAACCGCTATTCTTGTTCCGAAATGGGCCTATCTCGAGCTTCCTTCATGCCAAGATACGATCGAAACATTGGATGAACATGAAATCTCGTTACATTCCTCAGGTTAAGATTGCTCACTTGGTGAGGGCCTAAATAGGAGCTTCCACTCCTTCTAAGAGCCTTGATTCCTCCTACGGCTTGGGCTCTAAGAAAGCCTATTCTCCAAAGTACATCAATCAAAAATTCTGGGTCTTGCTCTATAACCCACTTCGCAGAATCATCTGTTCTATATTCCTCTAGAGTTATTCCTAGACTTAAATACTCAAGATCTCCTCTGTCAAATGTATATGCCCGGCCTCTAAATACCTCAAAGATACTCAGCAGGCCGGGGTATTGGAACCTGTACTCTGCAGCTATATCTTTTGACCTTTCCTCTGAATATGCCAGCTCTGCATTACTAATCACTGAATAATCTATTGGCGTCGAGTTGCTTCTATGACTCTGCTCCAATGCATCAGAGCAGAATTGAATAATTTCTCTTGGTCGATATAGCGTCCGATCAATCATGTAGTTAAAAGATTTTGTTTGCCTATAGTCCAAAGTTTCGGCGAAGATAGCATTCCAACATTCCTTATTGCTAACCTCAGAGAGAGCCGGCACCGTGTAACGAATTCTCTTTCCTACTAGCTCCAGCAGAGATGTCTCATCCCACGTGATTGTCTCGATGATATCTCGGTACTTCTGTGCATCCTCGTATAGAGAAGGGATGCTGTCGTAGAGCTCGCGGCGCAGCGATACATAGACTCGCAAGTTTGGAGTATTTTGATTAATCGATACACATGCCTGAAATAAGCCTGCCACAAAAGCTTTTGCATCTTCTGATGCATCCCAACCTCTATCAAGTTCGTCTACCAACACGAGAACACGGCGCTTTTTACAGAGTTCTCCCAATGCCGGAAGTAGGTTTGTTACTTCCTCCAACCTATACAGCCTAGCTAGCTCTCGTGTTTTTACAGAGGCTTCCCATGACCCAATCTTCAATCCCTCAATACGCTTTAGATAGGAAATCAGAACCGATATAGGATTATCTTGCCCCCCTTGGTGATTATCACGAAGGTATGCGTAAATTTGCGCAGCAGGTCCAGTCTTTACCTTCGCGCCTTGCTTCGAGAGTTCTTTCATCACCAAAACGTAGATCAGATACTTCCAAGCTGCTGTATAAGCTCCTTGCTTGACCCAAGAGCCACGATCTTCTGTAGTTAGAACAGAGTTAAGCATCTCGTACGAATAGTTTTCAGGCGCTAGATCTATAACAAGAGAGCCTGAATGACGCTCTTGCTCTGCTACTATTTTAAAAATGGCGCTTTTCCCAGAACCTCTATTCCCCAAAATTATAGACTTTTTGCCCTCCCTGACTCGCTTGTACGCATCTGACTCAACAAAATAATCTCGTAGACCTTGAGAGATGTCTCTTTCTGCGGCAGGGGCACCAAAGCTAAGCGTCTTCAACAGACGTTGGTCAAACTTTTCCGAAAGCATTGTCTTATTCCGATGTTCGATAGGCCCGCGTGTGGACAGAACTATTGGTTCTCCATTTTATAGACAGTCGTACAATATCTCGCTTTGCTTCGGCGAACGCGAATTCCTCCAGCTCAATCCTCTCCCGGATAACTCGCATTAACCATTCTTCCAATCCTCGCGCGTGATGTAGCCTTGCCACAAAAGAAGCACGCGCAGCAAGATCGGCTGGAAGCGAGAACGATTCGACCACCAGTCTCTTAACGTGTATTGCTTCTTCCCAAGCCAAATCATCGTTGGCGTGACTAGCCACGATCTCGTCAATCTCTTCTTCAGAAGGCTTTTCTTGCTTCTTGCTCATAATGGCCACGCTGTGATGATGCGAACCACGTTACCAGGCTTTAGTTGAAAGATAACCTTCAAGAGACGGCCGCTGACAGTTTGTCCGACGAGTTGATAGCGATCTTTGTACGCCTTATTCCTTCGAACGAAGAAGTCTGAGAAAAAACATTCAACCGTCTCTTCGAAGACCACCCCATGAACTGAGAGCTTGTCGTGGTCGAAGTCATACTCGAAATCTGTGGGTTGAAACCGTCTCCAATCGACCACGCAATTGTCCTATGTCGCCTTTACACATCCAGGTTCCGCACTTCCAGCGCGTTGTTCTGAATGAACGCGCGCCGCGGCTCGACCTCGTCGCCCATGAGGATGGTGAAGATCGAGTCGGCTTCGACGTCGTCCTCGACGTGCACGCGGAGGAGGCGGCGCTTGGTGGGATCCATCGTGGTCTCCCAGAGCTGCGTCGGGTTCATCTCGCCGAGGCCCTTGTAGCGCTGGATCGAAAGGCCCTTCTTGGCCCCCTCGTACAGGCTGTCGATCGCCTCCTCGAGCGTGTTGTGGACGTAGACCGTCTCCCCCTTGAGCAGGGTGAAGCTGGTCGCGGAGATCGCATCGAGGCCGAGCTGGTTGTTCGCCATGGCGCGGTACTCGGCGCCGGTGACCAGGTTCCAGTCGATGCGGATCTCGCGCTCGACGCCGTCGCGCTTGGAGAAGAAGCGGATGTAGAGCGTGCCGTGCTCCTCGTCCTGGCCGACGACCACGTCGTGGAAGCCGGAGGCTTCGATCACATGGGCGATCTTCTCGATCTTCTCCGCGTCGGTGAGCGACAGCTTGTCCTTGACGCCGTTCTGCAGCGCGATCTTGATCGCGTCCGCCGGATAGCCGCGCGAGACGAGCTTGTCGAGGTTCTGGCGGAAGACGGCGATCTTCTCCAGGAAGTGGGCGAGCCGCACGCCGGTCAGCCGGCCGCTGTCTCCGTTCGCACCACCATTGCCGTCGATGCGTGATGTCGAGCTCCCAGGCGTCCTTGATGCGATCGACCAGGAAGACCTGATACTCGCGGTCGTCCTTGAGATAGGTCTCGTTCTTGCCGTGCGCCACCTTGTAGAGCGGCGGCTGCGCGATGTAGAGATAGCCGCGCTTGATGATCTCCGGCATCTGGCGATAGAAGAAGGTCAGGATCAGCGTCCGGATGTGGCTGCCGTCGACGTCGGCGTCGCACATGATGATCAGCTTGTGATAGCGCAGCTTGTCGATCGTCGAAGTCGTCCTTGCCGATGCTGGTGCCGAGAGCGGTGATCATCACCTTGATCTCGTCGGACGACAGCATCTTGTCGAAGCGCGCCTTCTCGACGTTGAGGATCTTCCCCTTGAGCGGCAGGATGGCCTGGAACTTCCGGTCGCGCCCCTGCTTGGCCGAGCCGCCGGCGGAATCGCCCTCGACCAGGAAGAGCTCGGCGAACTCGGGGTTGCGCTCCGAGCAGTCGGCGAGCTTGCCGGGGAGGTTCGAGGCGTCGAGCGCGCCCTTGCGCCGGGTCAGGTCGCGCGCCTTGCGCGCCGCCTCGCGGGCGTGCGCCGCCTCGACGCACTTCTCGACGATCCGCCGGGCCTCGCGCGGGTTCTCCTCCAGGTAGGTGTCGAGCCGCTCGAAGACCACCTGCTCGACCCACCCCTTGATGTCGGAGGAGACCAGCTTGTCCTTGGTCTGCGAGGAGAACTTGGGGTCCTTGATGCGCACCGAGATCACCGCCGTGAGCCCCTCGCGCACGTCCTCGCCGGTCAGGTTCTCCTTCAGGTTCTTCGACAGGCCGCTCGAGGCCGTCGCGTAGGCGTTGATCGCGCGGCGTGAGCGCCGACTTGAAGCCGGCGAGGTGGGTGCCGCCGTCCCGGTTGTTGATCGTGTTGGTGAAGGCGTAGATCAGCTCCTGGTAGCCGTCGTTCCACTGCAGGGCGACCTCGACCGTCTCCGGGCCGGTGCCGTCGTCGCGCACGTCCATGAGGTGGATCGGCTGCGGGTGGAGCGGCGCCTTGTTGCGGTTCAGGTGCTCGACGAACGAGGAGATGCCGCCCGCGTAGGCGAAGTCCGCCTCCTTGTCCGTCCGCTCGTCCTTGAGGTGGATGTGGACGCCGCGGTTGAGGAACGACTGCTCGCGCAGCCGCTGTGGCCAGCGTCTCGTAGTTGAACTCGAGGATGGCGAAGATCTCGGCGTCCGGCCAGAAGCGGACCTTGGTGCCCGTCCTGCTCGCTCGTGGCCGATCGGCTGGATCGGCGCCGTCGGGGAAGCCGCGGTGGTAGGTCTGGCACCAGACCTTGCCGTCGCGCTTGATCTCCAGCTCCAGGGTCTCGGAGAGGGCGTTGACGACCGAGACGCCGACGCCGTGGAGACCGCCGGAGACCTTGTAGGAGTTCTTGTCGAACTTTCCGCCCGAGTGAAGCTCGGTCATGATGACCTCGGCCGCCGAGCGCCCCTCCTCCTTGTGGAGGTCGACCGGGATGCCGCGGCCGTCGTCCTCCACCGTCACCGAGTTGTCGGTGTGGATGGTGACGTCGATCCGCGAGCAGTAGCCCGCCTGGGCCTCGTCGACCGAGTTGTCGACGACCTCGAAGACCATATGGTGCAGGCCGGAGGCGTCATCGGTGTCGCCGATGTACATGCCCGGGCGCTTGCGCACCGCTTCCAGACCCTTGAGGACCTGAATGTTTTCAGCCGTATAGGTAGCCTGTGGATCTGCCAAAACAGGATTCTCCGTTCTATCCCTGAGCTTGGGTGGAAACCCCGCGGAAGGGGGGTCCAAGAATGTGAAAATTATACCACGAAAGAAGCCTTCTTACGAGCCTTATTAGCGCTGAAATTTCAACAGCTTAGGCCCGATTTTGGCCAGCCTTGAAGGGCCCCGTAAACAGCGCCGGGCGGGACCCTCGGGTACCACTTCAACAAAAAAACGAAGGGTAAAGATTCCCCGAAGCGGATTCCCGGTTTCCCGCCGGCTTCCTACTCGGAGAGGAGCCTCAGCTCGCCCCGCTCCATCTCCCAGATCGTCGCCGACGTCCAGGGTCAGCCAGACCTGCGGGCGGTTGGAGGTGGCGAAGAGCTGGGCCGCGCCACGGAAGATCCCCCAGACGGCGGTCACGGTCGGCGGCGCCAGCTCGGCGTCCATGTCGTCGAGCATGTAGAGGGGGGGCCTCCCGGCTTCCTCCATGACCTTTCCGTGGGCGGCCAGGAGCATCAGGGAGAGGGCCTTGCGCTCGCCGGCCGAGGCCACGCGCCGGATCTCATGCCCCCCCCAGAGGATCTCCAGCTCGTCGCGGTGAGGTCCGAGGAGAGGCGTCTGGCGCCGGCGCTCGCGGTCGGCGATGCGGTCGAGAGCGTCGGCGATGACCGTCTGCCCTTCGAGGCCGCTGGCGGGCGAGGGGCGGTAGCGCAGCTCGATCGGCGGGAAACTGGAGCCCGGAAGCGTCGAGGACCTGGGCGAGCTGGACCTTGAGGAGCTCGACGTAGCGATGGCGCTGGGCGATGACGTCCGCGGCGGTGGCGGCCAGCATCTCGTTCCAGATCTCGATGCCGGCGCCGTCGGAGAGCAGGAGCCCCCGTTTCTGCCGCAGGGCCTCGCGGTAGCGGCCGAGGACTTCCAGGGCCACGGGCCGGATTCCCACGACGCCGCGATCCATGAAGCGGCGGCGCGCCTTGGGAGCCCCCACCAGCACCTCGGCCTCCGCCGCGGCCGTCCAGGCCACCACCGGGAGCACGGCCAGGTGCTCGGCGAGCGGCGTCACCTTGCCGTTGAGCGCCCGCACCCGCTGCCCCTCCATCCAGCCTACTTCCAGGGTGGAGCGGCGGTCGGTCTCGATCTCCCCCTGAATGTGGAAGGAGCCGGCGCCGTGCCGGGCGCAGTCGCCGATCTGGGAGGCGCGGAAGCTGCGGGTGGTGGCCAGCGCGTAGACGGCCTCCAGAAGGCTCGTCTTGCCGGCTCCGTTGCCGCCCAGCAGGAGATGGGACCCCGCCGAAGGGCGCCAGGAGAGGGGCTCCAGGTTGCGGAAGTCGCGGGCGGTGAGGTGGGTGAGCATCGCCGGGGATCATGGTCGCATCCCCGGCGATCGGCGCTACGTCAGATTCGCATCGGCATGATCACGCAGAGATACCGGGTGTCGGGCCCGTCCTGCGGATAGCCGACGCACTGCGTATTCTCGTCCTTGAGCTCCAGCCGGACCTTCTCGGTCTCGACGGCGGAGAGGAACTCGCGCAGGTAGTCGGGGTTGATCCCCACCCGGAACTCGGGACCGTCGTAGTCGCAGGCGACCTCCTCGATCGCCTCGCCGAGGTCGGAGTTGACGGCCGAGATCACCACCTGGTCGGGCGCGAACTGCAGGCGCACGGCGCGCGCCCGGTCGCCGGTCATCAGCGCGGCGCGCTGCACGGCGTCGACCAGGTTCTTGCGGTCGAAGCAGGACCTTCTTGTCGTTGTCCTTGGCGATCACCCGCTCGTAGTCCGGGAAGGTCCCCTCGAGGATGCGGCAGATCAGCTCCCGCCGGCCGAGGCCGAAGGAGAGGTGGTGCTCGCCGCGGCCGTAGGAGAGCTTGCCCTCCCCCTCGAAGCGCTGCAGCTCCTGGAGGGCCTTGCGCGGCACCAGGACGGAGTCCTCGCCGCCGGCGCTCTCGAGCCCCCCCTCGACCAGGGCGAGGCGGTGGCCGTCGGTCGCCACCATCTCCAGCGAGCCGTCCTTGAGCTTCAGCAGGGCGCCGTTCAACTGGAAGCGGGACTCCTCGGCCGAGACGGCGAAGAGGATCTTGGCCGACCATGCGGCGGAAGTCGGCGAACGGGATGTCGACCCGGCGCCCGTCCTCGACCGTCGGGGAGGGTCGGGAAATCGTCCGGCGCCAGGCCGTGGATCTTGAAGCGCGACTTGCCGGCGCGGATGGAGAGCACGCGCGGCTCTTCCTGGACGAGCAGCACCTCTTCGCCGGTCAGCGAGCGGATGATCTCCACCAGCTTCTTGGCCTGGACGGCGATGCCGCCCTCGCGCTTGACCTCCGCTTCGCACCAGGAGGTGAGCGAGACGTCGAGGTCGGTGGCCGCCAGGTGGAGCTTGTCCCCGCGCGCCGTCAGCAGCAGGTGCGAGAGGACCGGGATGGTGGTCTTGCGCTCGACGATGCCCTGCATCGGGGCCAGCTCGCCCAGGAACTCGCTACGGGTGACGCGGATCTCCATTCACTCTTCCTCCTCTAGAAGACATCTGAATATATAGCATAGCAGTAGTAGTAGATAGGCGCCGCGGAAATGCGGAAAACCGGACCTAAGCCTCTGTCAGAGTGGCAAACCTTAGGTCTTCGGCAGGGCTGTGGGTAACCTGTGGACGGGTTGTGGAGGCGGTGCGGAAAAGCCCGTAAGGCCGAGAAAAATTCCGCAGATTTTCCACAACGCTTGTCGCGGCGCCTCTCCACAGGCTTTCCCGCAGGCGGTCTTCCGCCTGTCACGGCCTACTTGAAGTGCTGCTCGAAGGCCTTGAGGGTGCGGTCGAAGTCGCGGATCGCTCGGCGTCGCGCTTCTTCGATGCCCGTCTCGACCGCAGTACATGACCGTCGAGTGGTGCTTGTCGTTGAAAAGTTTGCCGATCTCCGGGTAGGAGAGATCCGTCAGCGCGCTTGCAGAGGTACATCGCCACCTGCCGCGGGATGACGATCTGCCGCGAGTTGCTCTTGCTCTTGATCTCGGAGACCTTGAGGTCGTAGTGCCGGGCCACGACCTTGATGATCTCGGCCGCGGCGGGGCTTCTTCCCCTCCTCGGGGAGGATGTCCTTGAGCGTCTCGCGGGCGAGCGCCGGCGAGAGCGGCTTGCCGGTGAGCGAGGAGAAGGCCATCACCCGCGTCAGCAACCCCTCGAGCTCGCGGATGTTCGACTTCACCTGCTGGGCGATGAACTCGCGCCACCTCCTCGGGAAGCTGGATGTCCTCGAGCGAGGCCTTGCGCTGCAGGATCGCCACCTTGGTCTCCAGGTCCGGCGGCTGGATGTCGGCGATCAGCCCCCACTCGAAGCGGCTGCGCAGCCGTTCCTCCAGCGTCGGGATGTTCCGCGGCGAGGAGTCGGAGGAGAGGATGATCTGCTTCTGGCTGGTGTAGAGCGTGTTGAAGGTGTGGAAGAACTCCTCCTGCGTCCGCTCCTTGTTGGCCAGGAACTGCACGTCGTCGATCATCAGCACGTCGATCGTGCGGTAGCGCTCGCGAAAAGCCGGCATGCGGTCGAAGCGGATCGAGTTGATCAGCTCGTTGACGAACTGCTCGGCCGGCCAGGTAGAGCACGCGCAGCTGCGGCCGGCTGCGCTGGATCTCGTGAGCCGATGGCGTGCAGCAGATGGGTCTTGCCGAGGCCGACGCCGCCATAGAGGAAGAGCGGGTTGTAGGAGAGCGACGGGTTCTCGGCCACGCGCTTGGCGGCGGCGAGGGCGAACTCGTTGGACTTGCCCTCGACGAAGCTGGCGAACATGTACTTGGGGTTGAAGCTCGACGGCGTGATCGGCTCTTCCGGGGAAGCGGCGACCTCGATGTCGTCGAGCGAGAACAGCACCTCGAACGCCGGAGTCCGCCAGGCCCGCCACCGCCCGGTCGACCATCGGCCGGTAGCTCTCCTCCAGCGTGTGGAGGAAGCGCGAGTTGGGAGCCACCAGCACCAGCCGGCGGCCATCCTCGTCACCCACTCGCAAGGGGCGGAACCAGGTGGCGAACTCGTCGGGATCGAGCTGCTGCTGAAGCTGTCTCTGGAGGAGAGACCAATAGGATTGCGACATGAGACCTCTAACAACGAACGATAATCAGACTATTTTTTCCACACAATTTCCACAGGCTGTGGAAATCCTTGCCTTGAAGAGGATTGTTTCTGAAGCGGCTTAGGTGACTGCGACCTGAGAGATCATAGCACAGCCACGACCGCCCGCAAGCCCCCTGGGACCAATCTTTGAAAAGTTCTGCAAGCTTATAAAAATCAATGATTTACGACCACAATTAGGGTTGAAAGGGGCGGGCGATTCTGGACACTTCCAGCGGCAGTTCCAGCAGCCTGGGAGGGGAGGTTTCAAGCCTCTTGACAACCTCCGCCAGAGCTGTCGGGAGGCGTGGCTGCCGTTTCTCCAGGAAGAGGTCGAGCCACGACGGCGGCGAGGGGTAGAAGTCGAGGCCGACCGTCTCGCCGGCGCCGATCCGCGCCTGCTGGCGGGCGATCTCGACGGCGCGGTCGAGCCCGCCGAGCTCGTCCACCAGCCCGATCTTCTGGGCCGCGGCGCCGGTCCAGACCCGGCCGCTGGCGATCCCCTCGACGGCCGAACGGCTCATCCTGCGGCCGGTGGCGACGTGGCCGATGAAGGTCTGGTAGGTGTGGTCCATCAGCTGCTGGATCCGCGCCTCCTGCTGCGGCGTATAGGGCTGGAGAGAGGAGTAGATGTCGGCGTTGGCTCCCCGCTTCTGGATGGCGTGGCCAATCCCGAGGATCTCCTCCTCGAAGCGGCGGGTGACGAACTTGCCGCCGAAGATGCCGATCGAACCGGTCAGGGTGGCCGGCTCCGCCACGATCTTGCTGGCCTTGGCGGCGATGTAGTAGCCGCCCGAGGCGGCCTCGTCGGACATCGAGACCACGACCGGCTTCTTCTCCTTGAGCTTCTCGATCTCGCGCAGCATGAAGTCGGAGGCCAGAGCTGAGCCGCCGGGGCTGTCGATACGCAGGACGACCGCGGCGATCGAGCGGTCGTCGCGGACGTCGTGCAGCACGTCCGCGAAGTCGTCCGAGCCGAGGTAGGTCTCCTGCGTCCAGGGGGCCGAGCCGCCGTCGCCGCGGACGATGGTGCCGAGGGCGAAGACGATGGCCACCCGCTTGCCGGCGAGGACCGGACGGGGCTGATAGTCCTCGACGGCGACGTAGGACGGCTTGCGCCCGGCGCGCTTCTCCAGGTGGTCCTTGAACTCGTCCGGGTAGGAGAGCCGGTCGACCAGGCCGCGCGCCAGCGCCTCCTCGGCCGACCAGGGGGCGCCGTCGATCAGCGCCCGCACCTCGGCGCCGCTCTTGTGGCGCGCCTCGGCGATCGCGGCGACGATCTGCGCGAAGTAGCCGTCGAGCACCGCGGCGATCGCCTCCTCGGCCTCGGGGCTGTACTGGTTCTCGGTGTAGGACTCGACGGCGCTCTTGTAGCGGCCGACGCGGTTGAAGTTCGGGTCGATCTTGAGCTTGTCGAGCGCGCCGCGCAGGAACCGGCTCTCGGAGTAGAGCCCGAGCAGGTTGAGGTCCCCCGCGGGGGCGAGGTAGATCTTCTCGCAGGCGGTCGCGAGGTAGTAGGCGAGGGTGCCGTTCGACCCCTCGCCCGCGGTCTCCAGGTAGCACTCGACGAACTTGCCGGCCCGCCGCAGGGCCATCATCTGGCGGCGCAGCTCCTGGGCCTTGGCGAGGCCGAGATCGGCTTCCTGGATGTAGACGGCGAGGCCGCGCACGCCGGAGTCCTGGCGGGCGGCGCGCAGCGCCGGGTAGAGCTCGGCGATGCTGACCGGCGCCGCGTCGTCGCTGAAGGGGAGGCGCGGCGCCCGCTGCTCCAGCACCGGTCCGGCGAGGCGCCAGACGAGGACTGTCGGGCCCTCGCCCACGGCGCTCCCCTTCCCGCCCATCAGGATGCCGGCGACGGTCGCCAGCACCGCCACGCCGAGCAGGAACAGGAAGATCAGGAGCAGCTTCTTCATGGCGGCATCCTATCCGCTTGTCTTCTTCCCGGCAGTTTCCTGGTCATTTCCCAATAAGCCTGCCAGGCGTCCATCTCCTGGGGGTCGACGCGGGCGACGTGGCAGATCGCGTCGCCGGGGTGGACGAGAGGGAGCTGGGTGAGGCCGAGGACGATCCCCGCGCAGGGCGCCTTGAGCACGCTACGCTCGCGGCCGAAGGGGTTGCTGTTGGTCGAGATCGCCTGCCCGCGGCGCAGCGGCGCCCCGAGATCCACCTTGAGCTCGAGGATCCCCCCCTTGCGGGAGCGGATCCAGCGGGTGCGCTCGATCCACAGCTGCAGCGGCGGCGAGGCGGGCTCCCCCGGCATCATCTTCAGGTGGCGCAGGACGTTGAGCACCCCCTGGATGCCGACCTCGATGAACGGCCGTTCGAAGCGGCGGGCGCTCCCCGCCTCGTAGACCACAGTCGGCACCCCCGCCGCCACCGCCGTCTGCCGCAGCGACCCCTCGGGGCCGGCGCCGTCGACGATCAGCGGGCAGCCGAACGCCCCGGCGAGCTCCACCACGGCGGGGTTGGTCAGATCGGCACGGATCTGCGGATAGTTGGTGCGCTCTCCGCCGGCGGTGTGCAGGTCGAGCCCGAAGTCGCTCTGGCGGATCACCTCGCGGAAGAGGACGTCGGCCAGCCGGGCGGTGAGCGACCCCTTGCGGCTGCCGGGGAAGCTCCGGTTGAGGTCGCGGCGGTCGGGGAGGCGGCGGTCCTGGTTGAGGAAGCCGGGGACGTTGACGACCGGCACGGCGATCAGCGTTCCCTTCAGGGCGCTGAAGTCGGTGTCGTTGAGCAGGCCGCGCAGGATGCCGACGCCGTTGAGCTCGTCGCCGTGGACCGTGGCGGTGACGAACAGGGTGGGACCGGGCGCGCCGCGGACGACCGTCACCGGCACGGCCACCGGCTCGGCGGCGTAGGACTCGGCCACCCGCAGCCGCAGCTCGGCCGTCTCGCCGAGGGCGACGGGGGTGCCGGCGAAGGAGAGCGGCTCGCGCGCCGGCATCATCTCTTCCCGGTCATCCACGGCCCTGGGTGCGCGGGTGCCCTTGCGGCGCGCGCTCGAGGACGAAGCCGATCATGGCGCCGGCGACGTCGACGCCGGTCGCCCCTTCGATCCCTTCCAGGCCGGGGGAGCTGTTGACCTCCAGCACCATCGGGCCGTCCTTGGAAGGGATCATGTCCACCCCGGCGATGTTGAGGCCGAGCACCTCGGCGGCGTGGATCGCCGTCTGGACGTAGGACTCCTCGAGCTCGACGCCGGTGGCGGTGCCGCCGCGGTGGAGATTGCTGCGGAACTCCCCCTCGCCGGCCTGGCGCGCCATCGCCGCCACCACCTTGCCGCCGATGACGATGGCGCGGTAGTCGGTGCCGTGAGCCTCCGCGATGAAGGCCTGGATGAGGATGTTCTGCCCCAGCGAGCTCATGGCGTCGAGCACCGACTCGGCCGATTTGGCCGACTCCGCCAGAATGACGCCCATCCCCTGCGTCCCCTCCAGCAGCTTGAGGATGACCGGCGCGCCGCCGACCCGGCGGATGGCCGAGCGCACATCCTCGCGGCGGCGGGCGAAGGCGGTGGGCGGAATGCCGATGTCGTAGCGCGAGAGGAGCTGCAGGCTGCGCAGCTTGTCGCGGCTGCGCGAGATCGCCTGACTCTCGTTGGCGGGGAAGACCCCCATCATCTCGAACTGCCGCAGCACGGCGAGGCCGTAGAAGGTGATCGAGGCACCGATGCGCGGCACCACCCCGTCCATGCCGGTCACCCGCTCGCCGTCATGGAAGACTTCCGGCCGCTTCTTCGACACCTTGACCACGCACTGCAGCGGGTCGAGCACCGTCACGTCGGCGCCCCGCTGGCGGCAGGCCTCGATCAGGCGCGAGGTCGAATACAGCGTCGCCTTGCGCGACAGGATGGCAATCTTCATCGGTTCTCCGCCTCTCGCCCGTGCGTCCTGCGCGACCTCCGGGGGTGCCATTCGCGAAGCAGGTACTTGCCGGCGACGTCCACCCGGAAGTCCCCCTCCAGGGCCTTCCGGCCGAGGATCATACGAAACAGCATGCCGGAGCGGTTGGTCAGCGTGAGCAGGATCTTCTTGCGCACCGGCCCGAGCACCATCTCCGTCTCGATCACCGGCCGCACCTCGGGGTGTCCGCCCGAGTCGACGACACGCATCCGCCGCAGCACCCGCGCCTCAGCCTGGACCCGCCAGTCCGGCCGGCGGCGGTCGGGACGAAAGTCGAGCTCCACCCGCTCGGAGCCGTCCGCGAGCACCTCCAGCAGCCGGATGGAATCGACGTGCAGCGTCGAGGTGCGGGCCCCGGTGTCCACCTTGGCCTTCATGCGGACGATCCCCAGCTCGGGAAGATCGAGGTGCTCCTTCCAGCCGACAGTCCGGACTTCCCGAAACTCTGACATCTCCCATCTCCTCTTGGAGCGGACGACCCTATGTAGAAATGCCTAACTCGGAGGAATGCATTTGTACGAATGAGAAGGATTGGCCGAGGGTCCCGGCCCGGCATTCAGGGGGAGCTTCGCTTAAAAGCGTATTTCATGGGCTCCCGGGCATCGGGCTCTCTCTGGCATATGGCTTGCAGACAAAGCAGGGTACAAATTAGTCGGAACCGAGGGGGACGTTTCATCCAGCCAACCTATATCCCATCCTTTTAGAGATCCTAACGCGATCTCATCCTCAAAAAGCCCCACCTTGATCCCCTGATCAGGGGTAGAGCCACCCAACCCAACCCGAAACAGGAACCTCCCCCCTTAAGCCCTCCGGCCAAGCGCCAGGGGGCCTCTCTTTTTATGGGGAGTTTTTAGGCTGCAGAGGGGTGAGGGGAACCGGCCTCTCCCAACGTTCTTGAGGAAGCAAGTGGCCGTCCCGGAGCGGAATGCCAAGCCGGGCACGACTGTTGCAGACAATAAGAGACAGGAAATGACGAGGGGGAGAGTTCCAGACCAACCTAACCTACCCTACCTGTTTACGAGATCCTCAGTGGTCTCAACCTCTTTGACTCCAACCATAATCCCCTAAATACAGGGGTACAGCCACAATAGCCAACCCGGAGAGATGGGGCCTCCCCCCCTACTTCCTCCTTCCCTCGGGAAGGAGGGGGCTCCCAGCGAAAGCTGGGAGCTTTTTCTTTTTCGGCGCCTGGTCTGCCAAATTGGCTGTTGTACATGTCTAGAATGACGCGATGCGGCGCGCCGAAGACCTCCTGACCTGGTTCGACCAGCACCGCCGGGACCTCCCCTGGCGGCGAACGAGCGATCCCTACAAGATCTGGCTCTCCGAGGTCATGCTTCAGCAGACCCGGGTAGAGACAGTACTCCCTTTTTACAAGCGGTTCCTGGAAAGATTTCCCAGCGTGGGAGATCTGGCGCGGGCCGAGGTCGAGGAAGTGCTGACCCTCTGGTCCGGGCTCGGCTACTACCGGCGGGCGCGCCAGCTCCACGCGGCCGCCCGCCAGATCGCCGGGATGGAGGCGTTCCCGTCGACCGTCGAGGGGTTGCTGGCGCTCCCGGGCATCGGCGCCTACACGGCGGCGGCGGTGGCGAGCATCGCCTTCGGGGTCGCCGCGCCGGTGATGGACGGCAACGTCGAGCGGGTCCTCTCGCGCTGTCTCGCCCTGGACGAGGACCCGCGAGCGAGCGGCGCGCGCCGCCAGCTCCTCGCCGCCGCGGCCGAGCTGCTCGATCCGGCCCGCCCCGGCGACAGCAACCAGGCCCTGATGGAGCTCGGGGCGACCCTCTGCTCGCCGCGCCGTCCCAAGTGCCTGCTCTGTCCCCTGCGCCCCGGCTGCCGGGCGGCGCGCGAGGGGGATCCCGAGCGGTATCCGATCCCGAAGGTGAAGCGCGAAGGGGAGCGGCACCGGCTCCTGGTGGCGGTGGTCGAGGAGGGGTCCGGCGTGCTCCTCTTCCGCCGCCCCGAGGACAGCACCCTCCTCGCCGGCACCTGGGAGCTCCCATGGACCACCCGCGAGCGGAACGGCGTGCCCGAGCCCGGGGATCCTGAGTCCGCCCTGGCCGAGCTCTACGGCGGCCGCTGGACCGTGGGCCCGCGGATCGCCGGGGCGCGGCACGGCATCACCTACCGCGATCTGGAGATCGACGTCCACCGCGCGGAGCTCGCCTGGGGTGGGGAAGTGCGCGAGGGGATGGCCGCCGGCTTCTTCGACGAAGCCGGGCGCGCCAAACTGCCGCTGTCGTCGCTGGTGGGGAAGGTGCTGGGAGCGCTGGAAGCTTCGGGATTGACCGGGCCGGCTAGGCCATCGGCGGCGGCACCGGCCAGGAGATCCCCGAGCCGCCGGCGATGATGAACCAGCCGATGATCTTCTCGTCCAGCTCGCGCAGGCGGCTCGCCACCAGGTTGCAGAGGATGGTCAGCAGCCGGATCGACGACAGCTTGTTGATGTCGAGGATCCCCTCGAGCACCTCGCGGGAGATCACCAGCACCACGGCGCCCCCCTCGTGGGCCTTGGCGTCGGCCGAGCGGGCCGCGTTGTCGATCAGCGCCATCTCGCCGAAGTAGCCGCCGCGCTCGAGGAAGGCGAGAGCCTCCTCGCCGGCGCCGGGGATGAACTTGCTGATCATCACCCGCCCCTCGAGCACCACGTACATCTCGTTGCCCATCTCCCCCTCGCGGAAGATCACCTGAAGGGGACCGTACTTCCGCTCCTTCGAGAGGGAGGAGAGGAAGTTGATCTCCATGCTGGAGAGCTTCTGCTCCTGGAACAGCTTGCGCTTGGAGGCGAGGTCGACGCGGAACTCGGCCGTCCGCTCGTCGCCGGAGGCGGGCTCGGCGTCGGGGGGCTTGCCGGTCTCCGAGAAGAACTGGGTGAGGTTGGCGTTGGTCTGCCGGAGCTTGGCCGACAGGCTCTTCCAGAACGCCCAGTAGAGGGCCAGCTTGAAGCGCGGGTCGCGCTCCATGAGGGTCGAGAGCGCCATCGGATTGAGCCCGATCAGCTCTGTCTCCATCGTCGTCACCGCGTCCCCCGAACGGGGCACGCGGTCGACGAAGGAGGTCTCGCCGAACAGGGTGCCCGCTTCCAGGGCCGCGAGGCTGAAGTGGCCGTAGGGGGTCTTGCGCTGGATGCGCACGCCGCCGCTCTCGATGAGGTAGGCGTCCTGCGTCTCCTCCCCCTCCTTGACGATCATGGCGCCGGCCGGGAAACGGTTGCGCGTGGCGCACTGGGCGAGCTGGGCAAGCTGCTCGTCCGTGAAGTGGGCGAAGATCTCCCACCGGCGAAGAAGGTTCTCAATTCCCAAGGTGCGCCTATTGTAGCCGCAGTCGGGCGCTTTCTATAAGGAAGGCAGCTATACGGATGGCAGCGGGAGCTGGGCCGGCCTCAGCCGCTCCCAGGCGGCGCGCTCGACCGTGTCCAGCCAGTCCTGCCGCGCCCCGGGGTCGAGCTGCAGCACGGGGAGCCGCCGCTCGGCGACCTCCTGGACCAAGCGCTCCTCGACGGCGCGCTGGAACCCGGGATCGGAGGAGCGGACGCCGTCCGGGCTCAGGGATTCGACGATCGGGACGTGGACCAGCAGGTCATACCCCTGGAGCCAGTACTCGACCAGCCGCTCCGGCCCATCCTGCCGGCCGGCGGCGAGGAGGAGGTAGACGTAGTTGTCGAGGACGCTGCGGTCGCAGACCACGACCGGATACCGCGTCTGGGCGACCAGCTCCTCGGCGATCTGCGTATGGAGGATCCACGACTGCGCCGCCACCGACGTCTCCTCGTTGATCGGCAGCGGGCACCGCCGCGCCACCTCGTGAACCACCTCGATCGCCACGTCCCGCCGCTTCAACCGCGCCGCCAGCCCGTAGCAGAGCGTGGTCTTTCCCACGCCGTGGCTGCCGATGAAGGCGATCTTGAAGCGGGAGGTGCGGAGCATGACCGGCTCGCAGTATATCGGCGGCCGAGCCCGCGCAAAGAAAAATGAGCTCTCCGGAACGAAGATGGAGGCTGAGGATCGCAAGATGGCCCGCCGTCTCGCAAAGATGGCGGCGTGGATGGAAGGATGGACACCTGAAGCGTCAGGATGGGCCGCCCGGAAGAAAGCCGGCCACCTATCCAGCTAAAGGAAGGCGCCATCCAACGAAAAACGGCGTTATCCAGCCAAAAAAGCCTTCCGGACGGTGAAAGCGACGGCCATCCTGAGAAGAATGGCGGCGGCGGGCCTCATGGCCGGTTTCCAAAGCAAACGGAGACCTGGGGACGCAGATTTCCGCCGCGCTACGGTTTCCCGACCGCCAGGGATTCCTCCAGGATCCTGATCGCCTCCTCCAGCTGCTCCTCGTTTACCGTCAGCGGCGGCACGAACTGCGCGACTCGCCCTTCCGGCCCGCCGGCGAGGATCAGGACGCCGCGCGACCAGGCGGCGAGCATCCACTTCTTGGCGACCTCCTTGGTGCGGAACTGAACCCCCCAGAGGAGCCCCCGGCCGCGGACCTCCTCGACGGCGGGGAAGCGCTCTGGCCAGGTGGCGAGGCGCCGGCCGAGGATGCCGCCGACGCGGGCGGCTCGCGCGGCGAGGTCCTCTTCCCGCAGGACGTCCAGCGCGGCGAGAGCGGCGGCGCAGGCGAGCGGGTTGGCGAGGAAGGTGGCGGTGTGGCGCGCCTCGCCCGAAGTCTCCCAGCAGCGGAAGAGCTCGCGGCGGGCGATCACCGCGGCGATCGGCAATCCGCCTCCCAGCGCCTTGCCGCAGCAGAGGATGTCCGGCCGCACCCCTTCCTGCTCGACGGCGAAGAGGGACCCCGTGCGTCCGAAGCCGGTGAAGATCTCGTCCGCGATCAGCAGCGTTCCGTGCTTCCGGCAGATCTCCGCGAGCCCGGAGAGCCAGCCGGCGGGAGGGATCAGCACCCCCTCGCGGCCGACGATCGGCTCGACGATCGCGGCACCGATTTCGCCGCCCGCCAGCACCTCCTCCACCCGCGCCAGATCGCCCCCGAAAGGGAGCCGCCGGACGTGGCCGTGGAGATGGGCGGCGAAGGGGGCGCGGAACTCCTCCCGCGAGGTGACGTTGAGCGCCCCGAGCGTCGTGCCGTGGTAGGAGGGCTCGAAGGCGAGGATGCCCGGCCTGCCGGTGGCGCCCAGGGCGGTCTTCAGGGCGATCTCGACCGCCTCGGCGCCGGAGATCGCGAAGAAGACCTGCGGCTCGTCGACCGGCGCGATCTCCACCAGCCGCCGCGCGAGCTCGACGCGCAGCGGATGGGCCATGACGTCCCCCAGGGCGTGGAGGAGCTTGCCGGCCTGCTCGCGCACCGCCGCCACCACCCGCGGATGGCGATGGCCGACCGCCGCGACGCCGAAGCCCGAGGTGAGGTCGATATAGAGGTTGCCGTCGACGTCGCGGACGTTGGCGCCCCGCGCCTCCTCCCAGAGGATGGCGGGCTCGCCACCGGCGAGCGTATTGATCCCGGGAGCCTCGAACCGTCCGAGGGCGGCCGACAGCTCGCGCGAGCGCGGCCCGGGCGGCGGGACGACGATCTCGGGGGGGAGGTCGCCGAAAGTCACATCTCGCGCCGGCCGGCGAGCGAGCGGCCCAGCGTCACCTCGTCGGTGTACTCGATGTCGCCGCCGACCGGCATGCCGAAGGCCAGGCGGGTGACCTTCACCCCCCGGGGCTTGAGCAGCCGGGCGAGATACATGGCGGTCGCCTCCCCCTCGACGTTGGGATTGGTGGCCAGGATCACCTCCTCGATCCCCTCCAGCCGCGCGAGCAGGCCGGGGATGGCGAGGCGGTCGGGGCCGATCCCCCGGTGCGGGGAGAGGGCCCCGAGCAGGACGTGGTAGAGGCCGTGATACTCGCCCGTGCGCTCGACCGGCTCGAGGTTGAACGCCTCCTCGACGACGCAGATCCGGCTCCGGTCCCGCCGCTCGTCGGCACAGTAGCGGCAGGGGTCCACGGCCGTGATGCTGTTGCAGACCGAGCAGTGGAAGAGCTTCTCCTTGACCTCCACGATGGCCTGCGCCAGGGCCTCGGCTTCCGAGGCCGGCACCTTGAGGAGATAGTGAGCGAGGCGGGTCGCGGTCTTGGGACCGATCCCCGGAAGCCGGGACAGCTCCCCGATAAGCCGGGCCAGGGGGTCGGACATCGTCTCGATGCGGGCTAGAAGAGGCCCGGCATGCTCGACGCCATCGACCCCATCTTGCCTTGCATCGTCTCCTCGATCTTGCGGCCGGCCTCGTTGACGGCCGCGACGATCAGGTCCTCGAGCATCGACGGATCATCCTTGTCCATCGCCTCAGGGTCGATCTTGCAGCCGACGAGCTGCTTGTGGCCGCTCATCTTGACGGTCACCATGCCGCCGCCGACGCTGGACTCGACGACCAGCTCGTTCAGCTCGCGCTGCAGGCGCTCCTGCATCTCCTGGGCCTGCTTCATCAGTTTCTGCATGCTGCTCATATCGTTTCAATCCTCCGTATAGCTGCCGTGCTCTTCCACCGTTTCGATCCGCCCCTTGAAGATATCGAGGACGGCCTGCACTGTCGGGCTCTGCTCCACCTGCTGGACCGGCCCGGTCTTCGCCTCCGCGGCGGCCTTGGGCGCGTTGCGGCTCTCCAGGATATCAAGCCGGGTCCCCGGACCCCAGACCGTGGCCGCGGCTTCCGCCAGGATCGCGCGATTGGCGTCCAGCCGCGTCCGCAGATAGGTGTCTCCGCTCGGGCAGAGGACCGTGACCCGGCCGTCCTCGAAGCGGATGTCCTCGGCGGCGTCGAGGAAGCCGCCGATGTTCTGCTTGCGCTTGCCGGCCTCTTCCTTGAAGGCGGTGATCGGATCGCCCGGCCGGCTTGGCGTCGGCGGCGCGGCGGCGGGCCGCGGCGGCTGCGCCTCAACCCAGACCGGCGTCTCCGCGGGCTTCGGCGCCGGCTGCTGTTGCGGCGGCGGCGCGGCGGCCCGGGGAGGCGGCTCGGGGGGGCGGCTCCGTGGAGGAGCGGGCGCGGGCGCCGGAGCGGATCTCGGCGCCGCCGCGGACCGCCCACTCTCGGCGCCCCCGGTGGCCAGCGAGCCGGCGAGGATCTCCTCCACCCGGGTGAGCTTCGGCAGCTCGGCGGCGCGCAGCCAGGCGATCTCGACCGCCAGCGCGCCGGTGTCGCTGCGGCGCACGATCGGCTCGCTGGTCAGCAGCAGGTTCATCAGCCGGAGCAGGTTCTCGTAGCCGCTGGCGCGGGCGGTCGTGGCGAGCGCCTGGGCCTCCTCGCCGGGGAGGTCCACCTGCCCGGGCGAGCCGCCCATGGCGAGATGGAGCGCGTCGCGGCAGAAGGCGAGAAACTGGCCGTAGACGTGGCGCGGATCCCAGCCTTCATCCTCAACCCGGCGGACGGCGGTGCTCACCGCCGCGGAATCCCCGGTGAGGATCCCGGCGATCAGGGTCTGGAAGAGGGCGGTGTCGAGGCCGCCCAGCAGCCGCACGGCATCTTCGTCGGCGATCGCGCCAGAGCCGAAGGTGGCGAGCTGGTCGAGCAGGGCGACCGAGTCGCGCACGCTCCCCTCGCCGGCGCGGGCGATCAGCCGCAACGCCGTGTCGCTCGCCTGGATCGCCTCCGCCTCGCAGATCGTCCGCAGGTGCGCCGCGAGGGCCGGCGACGGCACGCGCCGGAAGTGGAACTCCTGGCAGCGCGACAGGATCGTCGCCGGCACGGCGTCGATCTCGGTGGTGGCGAAGATGAAGACCAGGTGCGGCGGCGGCTCCTCGACGATCTTGAGCAGGGCGTCGA
The DNA here is from genome assembly GCA_963792575.1 of uncultured Acidobacteriota bacterium. Classification (GTDB taxonomy): domain Bacteria; phylum Acidobacteriota; class Thermoanaerobaculia; order Multivoradales; family UBA5704; genus DATARR01. The sequence goes on along the minus strand of CAWBWZ010000010.1, from coordinate 183,409 downwards.
ACGCCTGCCGCGACAGGCGGTGGATCTCGTCGAGCACCACCACCTTGTAGCGATTGCGCGCCGGGCCGTACTTCAGGCTCTCGGTGAGATCGCGCACCTGCTCGACCTTCGAGTAGGTGGCGGCGTCGACCTCGATGACGTCGAGGTCCGAGCCGCGGGTGATCTCGATGCAGGGCATGCACTCGTTGCAGGGGTCGGCGGCCGGGCCGCGCTCGCAGTTGAGCGCCTTGGCGAGCACGCGGGCCGCCGTCGTCTTGCCGACGCCGCGGATGCCGGAGAAGAGATAGGCCTGCGCGATGCGCCCCTCCTGCAGGGCGTTGCGCAAAGCCGTGACGATCGGCTCCTGGCCGACGAGGCTGGAGAAATTCTGCGGGCGCCACTTGCGCGCGAGGACCTGGTACGTCATGGGATTCTGGGGAGATGACGAGTGGTCTACGAAGGGTTCCGGTGAAGCTGCGGCACTCGACCGCATACCTTATCGCTGCTCCCTTCCGGGCCTGACGAGGTTCGGTAGTGGCCGATGCACAGGACCCGAACCCTTCGTGGGCCACTGCAAGGCCCTCATGCTATGTCGTGGGATCGCGGAAGTAAAGAACACCACTTGGGAAGACCAGCCGCCGTCCGTTATGTCGACAACCGGATTGGGGTTGTCCCCATTCCCTGACCATTAAGAGTGGTCTACCAATCGGAGACCGAGCTGTCGCGACGGACGGACTCAAGCACGACCTCGTGGTCGTCGAACGTATAGTAGATGGCGAAGGTGGTTCCGTCGGGAAAGCTGACGCAGGTCGCGTACAGTCCACCCTTGGAAATCTGAATGCCGCTCTCGGGATCCCTGCACAGCCTGAAGTCGATGGCCCGCATGGCATTGTCGAAGCGCCGGACATCCGAGACGATCTTCCCCCGCTCTCGCGTAAAGCGGAGGGACTCCACGAGGACGCGGAGGGGGCTATCGTCCAAGCTCGGCTGCCAGTTGCCGACCGTACTCGAGCTCCGCCTCGGTGAGGGGACGGTCGGAGAGGAACACTGTCTCGTAGGGGATCGTTTCCTTGTGGCGAGCCGTCTGCCAGCCAATGTCGGCATGGGACAGGGCGCTGACTTGGCGGTTGGTCCGCCCCCACAGGTATTGAATGACCTGGTTCACGATGCCGAGATGGTGATCGGAAAACAATCCTTCCAGCTGGGGATCGCGAAGGGCCAGTACCCGCTGCTGGTCATGGTCGATCTTTCTCTCCCTCTTGATCCGCACTTCGCCTCGCCCCTGCATGCCTTCCAGGACTGGTTTGAGCCTGCGCGCTCCCGGCCCGTGCTCGATCCGCATGTACTCCTGCCCCGTGATCGGCTCGCCCGTCCGGGCATAGGCGATAAAGTCGGAGTAGAAGAGGATCTTGTTCAGCTTGGTCTTGCCGAAGTTGGGATCCTGCTCACACCGTCGCGAGACGTAAAGGATCAGCTCCCGGAGTTTCTGGTCGTTGGGCCGAATATTCGCCATGGTGGGCCTCCATGCTTAGCAAGGACGGTTTTGGAATTATTCGCCACACCATAGCGTAAGTCAAGCGTAGGGAACTTTTCAGCCTTTGAACCTAAGCATTTCTGTCCATGCACAAGGCTTTTCGACTGTGGGTCGAACGCCGGACGCTTTGCGAGAAGCTTCTTCTCGGGTAACATACGCGTTCCCGTCTGGGCGGGGCGGCGGCATCTACTTGGAAAGACCCGAAGATCAGGTCTGGATGACGGAGGCCCTCGCCGAGGCGAGGCGAGCCGCCGGGATCGGCGAAGTGCCGATCGGGGCGGTGGTGGTCCGGGATGGGGTGGTGGTGGGGAGAGGCCACAATCGCCGCGAGATCGACGGCGATCCGCTGGCGCACGCCGAGATCCTGGCGATCCGGCAGGCGGCATCGGTCGTCGGCGGATGGCGGCTCGCCGGGTGCACGATGTACGTGACCCTCGAGCCGTGCGCCATGTGCGCCGGAGCCCTGGTGAACGGCCGCGTCGAGCGGCTGGTCTACGGGGCGCCCGATCCGAAGGCCGGCTACTGCGGCACCCTGGGCAACGTGGTCCAGGATCCGCGGTTGAACCACCGGCTGGAAGTGACGGCCGGCGTGATGGAGAGTGAGAGCGCCGCGCTGTTGCGCGGCTTCTTCGCGTCGCTGCGGCGCAGGCCGTGAGGCGGCAGGGTTCTTTGGAAGGATCGGGAGAGATGTCCGAGTGGCTTAAGGAGCACGCTTGGAAAGCGTGTGTAGGGGAAACTCTACCGTGGGTTCGAATCCCACTCTCTCCGCCATCGATTCAAACGAATAAGACAACCGGAGAGGTGCCAGAGCGGTCGAATGGGGCGGTCTCGAAAACCGTTGACCGGGCAACCGGTCCGTGGGTTCGAATCCCACCCTCTCCGCCATTCGCTGTACCATCTGCCGCTGGAGGACGGGCGTCCTTGACGTACTCCCCTGCGGTGCAATACTTTACGGGTTTCGTTCCAACCGAGCGGGCGGTTCCGGACCAGCCGGCGGTCCCGCGATCCATGACCTCGACTTCGAAGAAGGCGGCCACACGTGAAACGGACTTTTCAGCCCAACAACCGTCGGCGCAAGCGGACCCACGGCTTCCTGGTGCGCATGCGCACCCGCAACGGTCGCGCGGTGATCGCGCGGCGGCGCCAGAAGGGACGCAAGCGCCTGAGCGTCTGATGGCGGGCGATCGTCTCCCGCCGGGGCCTATCGCGGGCGCGGCGGGCGAACGCCTGACCTCTGAAGAGAGACTGCGGCGACGGAAGGACTACCTCGGCTGCTACCGGACAGGTCGCCGGCGGCACGGATCGTTCGCCATCCTCTACTTCGTTCCCAATCAGCTCGGGCACCCCCGGATCGGAATCACCGCCAGCCGGAAGGTCGGCAAGGCGGTGGTGCGCCACCGGCTCAAGCGCAGGATCAAAGAGGTCTACCGGCGATGGCAGGACCGCGGCAGCCTCCCCGCGCTCGACCTGGTGGTCCATCTGAAGCCGGAAGCCGGCAAGAGCGACTTTCCGGCGCTGCGGGCGGAGCTGCTGCGGCTGTTCGGAGGCCTGCGCGAGCGGCGGGAGCCGGCCAGATGACGCGCCTGCTCGTCTATCTGCTCGGGGTCTACAAACGGCGCCTCTCGCCGCTGCTGCCCCGCTCCTGCCGGTTTACTCCGACCTGCTCCGAATATGCCCGCCTCGCCATTCTCAAGCACGGCCCCTGGCGCGGCGGGTTTCTCACCGCGGGCCGGCTGATGCGCTGCCAGCCCTTTCATCCGGGCGGCCTCGACCTGCCGTAGCGGCCCCGAGCCCCCTGTAGAACATACGAACGAAAAGGACCCTGATCCCCGTGGAAACTCGCCGGTTGCTTCTTGCCTTCGTGCTCTCGCTGGCGGTCATCGCCATCTGGTACACCCTCTTTCCGCCGGCGAAGCCGAAGCCGCCGGAGCCGGCGGCCCAGAGCCGGCAGGCGGCCCCCGTCGCCCCCGCGCCGGGCGCTCCTTCGGTGCTGTCGGCTCCCGCCACCGTTCCGGGCCAGCCCGCGGCGACGGTGGCTGCGCCCGCTCCCGTCGCCCCGGTCGCGGCGGCGGCCGAGGAGAAGGTCACCCTCCAGTCCGGCCGGACCCAGGCGGTATTCACCAACCGCGGCGCGCAGCTCCTCTCGATGATGGCGCCGGAGAAGTCGGACCCGAAGGGCGGCGTTCTGGAGCTGGTACGCCAGCGGGCGGGCCTCGACTACCCCTACTCCCTCACCACCGCCGACGGCCTCCAGCCGAGCCCGCTGAACCAGGCGCTGTTCAAGGCCGAGCAGGGGGCGGACGGCCGTTCGGTTACTTTTCGTTACAGCGGTCCGCTAGGGGTGGCCGAGAAGACCTTCCGGTTCGACGACCGGGGGCTCCTGGCGGCCGACGTCCGGGTGCCTGGCCGCGCCGACTGGGGGCTGCTGCTCGGTCCCGGCGTGCGCAACCCCTCGGCCGAGGAGATGAAGAGCCGCTATGAGCACCGGCGGGCCGTCTACAAGGCCGGCGGCGACTACGAGACCGTCGATCCGGGCAGCGCGTTCGACCCCGTCGAGATCCCCGGTCGCTCGCTCGCCTGGATAGGTATCGGGGACACTTATTACCTTTCTGCCGCGGTTCCGCAGGGGGCGATCGACCGCGCGATCCTCGTGCCGGTGATGGTGCAGGCTGGCGAAAAGGGGGGCGCGCCAAAGTTCCTGCCGGTGCCGGGCAAGGACCAGATCTCCAGTGATGAGAAGAAGCTCCCCCGCGAGTTCGTCGCCATGCTGCGGCCGGCCGGGGACCACATGGCGCTCGCCTCCTACTGGGGAGCGAAGGATTACAACCGGCTGAAGGCCCTCCCCTACGGCCTCGACGAGACGATCGAGCTCGGCACCCTCAAGCCGCTGGTGGTGCCGCTGCTCATCGCCCTGCATTGGATCCACAACAACATCGTCGCCAACTATGGATGGGCGATCGTGCTGCTGACGATCCTGATCAAGCTGGTGCTCCTGCCGCTGACCCATCGCAGCACGGTGTCGATGCGGAAGATGCAGGACCTCAACCCTAAGGTGCAGGCGGTCCGCGACCGCTACCGGCAGAAGCTGCGCGACAAGGCGGGCAAGCCGAACCTTGAGGCGCAGCGCAAGATGAACGAGGAGGTGATGGGGATCTACAAGGAGGCGGGGGTGAATCCGGCGGGCGGATGCCTGCCGCTGCTCATCCAGATGCCGATCCTGTTCGCCTTCTACCGCCTGCTGTCGACGGCGGTCGACCTGCGCCACGCGCCCTGGATGCTGTGGATTCACGACCTCTCGGCGGCGGACCCCTACCTCGCGCTGCCGATCATCATGGGCGTCTCGCAGCTCATCCAGGTCCGCATGGGCCCGCAGGCGGGCGATCCGATGCAGCGGCGGATGTTCCAGATCATGCCGGTGGCGATGACCTTCTTCTTCCTCGGCGTTCCCAGCGGGCTGGTGCTCTACTGGCTCACCAACAACATCTTGACCATCATCCAACTTCAGGTTTACAACAGTTTGCGGAAGCGTGAGGCGTGAGCACGCCTTCCCCTGAGAGACCTATCCCTATGAACGACGCCAAGCGACGCTATTTTTCCGGCGACACCCTGCAACAGGCTCTGGTTCAGGCCGCCAACTATTTCAATCTCGACCCCAGCTATGTCGCCTACCGCAGCCTCGAGAAGAAGCACGGCTTCCTGAAGACCCGCCGCAAGGTGGTCATCGAGGTTGACCCCGAGAACCCGCGCCGCGAGACGCCGGTGTCGGTCCCCGCGGCAACCCGCACCCTCCCACCGCCGGTGCCATCCGAGTACCGGACGCGACCGGAGGCGAGCCCCCTTCCCCAGGCCGATGTGGAAGGGGAAGCGCCTGCACCCGCGGCCGCGCCGCCGCCGCGAGCGCCGGAGGCGCGGGAAGCCCGTCCGCCGCGCGAGCCCCGTGGAGACCGGCTGCGCGGGGATCGCGGAGGCCGCGGAGGCGGCGTGGCGGGGACCGTGGCGGCGAGCGGCCTCGCCGCCGCGAGCGGGATTTCGCGCCGCGGTCGCCGCGCCTGCCGGAGGCGGAGCCGTTCCGCCAGGCGCGAGGCGGGCCCGCAGGTAAATCCGGAGGGTGATCTGGTGACCCTGCCGGAGCGGCCGCGGGGAATCTCCGAGCGCTATCCGGAGGCGACTGGACCGATGGGTGAAGCCGCGGCGAAGGCGGCGAACCTGCTAGTCCGCGTCGCGGGGTCTGGATCTCAAGCCGCGGGTCTTCCAGGGGGAGGAGCGGCTGGAGGTGGACCTCGTGGGAGAGGATGTGGACTGGTGCTTCGCCGACGACGGCGAGATCCTGATGGCGATCGAGCACCTGCTGCCGCGGATGATCCGCTCCCTGAGTGGCGGCGAGACCACTGCCGTGCGGGTGGATTGCGACAACTTCCACGAGATCCGGGAGGAGCGTCTGCGCAGCCTGGCCCAGCGGGTGGCCGAGGAGGTCCGCAAGCGTGGCAAGCCGCGGGTCCTGGAGCCCATGAACCCGGGCGACCGCCGCATCATCCACACCACCCTGGCGGATGACCCCAACGTGGTCACCGAGAGCGAAGGGGACGGCTACTTCAAGCGGATCATGGTCCGGCCGGCGTAGCAGCCTCACGGTAGCGATCGTGAGAGAGCCGGCTTTTTAGCCGGCTTTTCTTTTTGGCGACGTTTCACGTGAAACATGCCGCTTCAGCTCTCTGCCCCTTGTTTCACGTGAAACATTCACCCGTTCTAAGATCCCACTCCCATGGCCTTCGTCCTCCCCGACATCTCGCGCGCCAATTTCGCCAAGGCGATCCGCCAGCTCTCTCCGGAGCCGCTCGACGAGCGGGCGATCGACGCTCTTCTTGCCCATTACCGCGAGCTCGCGCTCTGGAACCGGCGGACGAACCTGATCGGGCCGGGCACCCGGGATGAGATCCTGGCCCGCCACTATGGCGAGTCGCTCGCAGCGCTCCCTCTGATGCCGGCGGGCGCCCGGCGCGGGCTCGACCTCGGTTCGGGCGCCGGCTTTCCCGGTCTGGTCCTCGCCGCCGCCCGTCCCGGGCTGGAAATGACGCTGGTCGAGGCGCGGGAGCGCAAGTGGGCCTTCCTCTCCGCCGCCGCCCGCAAGGCCGCTTTGCCCTGCCGGTGCCTCGATGCTAGAGTCCAGGTTCCGTTGCCCTCCGGCCTGCCGGAGAGCATCGATGTGATCACCTCGCGGGCCCTGCGCCTCGATCCCGAGACCTGGAGAGCCCTCGCGAACCGCTTGGACGCGGACGGGCGCGTCCTCCTCTGGGCGGGTGAGCACGATCCCGAGCTGCCGGCGGAGCTCGTCTCCTGCGGCAGCCTGCCGCTCGCGGGGAGCGAGAAACGGCGCATCCTGGCGCTGCGCCGCGCCTCTCCCGAGCCCCTGGGCCAAACCGAACCATGATTCTCGCCATCGCGAACCAGAAAGGTGGGGTCGGCAAGACCACCACCGCCATCAACCTCGGCGCCGGCCTCGGCGCCCTCGAGCGGCGCGTCCTGCTCGTCGACAGCGATCCGCAGGGGAACGCCACGCGCGGCCTCGGCGTCCGGGCGACCGAGCCGCACCTCTACCATGCCCTGTCGGGCGAGGTGCCGATCTCGGCGGCGATCCGCCCCTCCGGGTTCCCCAATCTCGATCTCGTCCCGGCGCAGCGCGACCTCGTCGGCATCGAGGTGGAGCTCGTCGGCGAGAGCGGCTGGGAACAGCGCCTCAAGGGCGTTCTCGCCGAGGTCGCGGACCGCTACGACACCATCCTGCTCGACTGCCCGCCGTCGCTCGGCCACCTGACGGTGAACGCTCTCACCGCCGCGGACGGCATTCTGGTGCCGCTCCAGTGCGAGTACTTCGCCCTGGAGGGGATCAGCGAGCTGCTGGCCACCGTCCAGCGCATCCAGGGGAGCCTCAATCCGGCGCCTCCAGATCGCCGGCATCCTGCTGACGATGTACGACGACCGCACCAACCTGTCGAAGGACGTGGCCGAGGAGATCCGCTCTCACTTCGCCGGCAAGGTCTTTGAGACGGTGGTCCCCCGCAACATCCGGCTGGCCGAGGCCCCGAGCCACGGCCTGCCGATCTTCCAGTACGACATCAAGTCGCGCGGCGCCGTGGCCTACCTCGCGCTCGCGCGCGAGTTCCTGCGGAGGGCGGCATGATGGCCAGCAGCACTACGGAAAGCAAAACCGCTGGCAAGAAGCGTGGGCTCGGCCGCGGCCTCGACGCGCTGATCGAGAAGGCCGAGCCGAAGCCGGACGAGCCGGTGCGCACACTCCCCATCGATCGCCTGCACCCCAACCGCTTCCAGCCGCGCACCCGCTTCGACGATGCGGCGATCGAGGACCTCGCGGCGTCGATCCGCACCCAGGGAGTCATTCAGCCGCTGGTGGTGACGGCCGAGGGGGACGGCTACGCCATCATCGCCGGCGAACGCCGCTGGCGGGCGGCCCGGAAAGCGGGGCTCGAATCGGTTCCGGTGGTCGTTCGCCAGGTCGCCGACGATCGCGAGCTGCTGGAGCTCGCCCTGGTCGAGAATCTGCAGCGCAGCGATCTCAATCCGATCGAGGAGGCCGAAGCCTACGCCGCCCTCCAGGAGAAGTTCGGCCTCTCGCAGGAGGAGGTGGCCGCCCGCGTCGGCAAGGCGCGCACCACGGTCACCAACTCGCTGCGCCTGCTGCGCCTGCCGGACGATGTGCTCGACCTGCTGCGCGAGGGCAGGCTCACCGCCGGCCAGGCGCGCCCGCTGCTCGGCCTGCAGGATCAGGAGGAGCAGATCCGGCTCGCCGACAGCGCGGTGCGCGACGGGCTCTCCGCGCGCGATCTCGAGCGGCTTGGCCGCCGCCCCCCGGGAGGAGCGTCCCAAAACCAAGAAGCCGGACCGTCCGGTCGAGGTCCATACCGCCGCCGCCGAGGAGCGGCTCACCCGCCGCCTGCAAACCCGGGTCGAGATCATGCGACAGGGCAAGGGTGGCCAGCGTGGGCAGCTCCGCATCCACTTCCACTCGGAGGAGGAGCTGATGCGGCTTTTCGACGTACTGATCGAGCGGGGAGAGAACCGATGATCTTCAAGTCGGACGGTAAGCAGAGCGACCTCAATGGCTTTCTCGACGGTGGCAGTCATCTCCAGGGGGAGCTGCGCTTCGACGCCTCGTTCCGTGTCGACGGCAAGCTCACCGGCACGGTGGAGTCGGAAGGGGACCTGATCGTCGGGGAAGCCGGGGAGGTGGACGGCGAGGTCCGGGCTGGACAGGTTTTCATCTCCGGCACGGTTAAAGGCATTATTCGTGCCCTTCGCAAGGTTCAAATTGCCCCCAGCGGTAAAGTATTCGCCGAGATCGATACGCCTTCGCTGATCATTGAAGACGGCGCCACTTTCGAAGGGCGCTGCTCGATGAACCGTGAAGCCCGGCCGGCAGGCCCCAAGCTGGTGGCCAAGGCTTAAAGAACACGGACAGACACGGACGTAAAGGACGAACACGCCTGGGCCTCGTGTTCGTCCTCTACGTCCGTGTCTGTCCGTGTTCTTAGTTTCTTGCGGCCCGCGCCAGCCCCTCGTACGAGGGAAAAACCGCCACCGGATTCCGCGCCAGGAAGCTCTTCTCGAACGCCGACGTGAGCACCTGGCCGTCGAGCTCGCGTGAGACGGGAAATCCCAGGCCGTAGAGCAGCGTGGGCGCCACGTCGACCAGCCGGGCGCCGGTGAGCAGGGCCCCGGGGCGGATCCCCTCGCCGTAGAGGAGCAGAACGCCGTCCGGTCCACCCTGGAACTCACCGCCGAGCGCCGCTCCCGGCGCCATCTGCCGCCTCAGCCACCCCGGAGGGTTCACCCCGTAGGGGGAGATGACCGCGAGCAGCCTCGGGCCCTGGCCTTGCGCCCAGGCCTCCGCCAGCAGGCCGTCGAGCTGCGTGTAGGCATCGGCCACCCGATCGGCCGCGGCGCGGGCCGCCTCCCCTTCCTGGCGGCCCTCGAACTGCACGGCGTTGAAGCCGCCGAACCAGCGCCGCGACACCCCCCGCAACCCCGGCAGCAGCAGGAAGACCGCCTCTACGCGCGGGTTTTCGCCGGCGAGCTTCAGGGCCATCGTTTGCCGCCTGAGGTCCGGGTCGGGAGCGCCGGTGAAGAGGTCTTCCCCGAGCGCGAAGGTGGCTTCGCCGGCCTCCGGGTTGGCCGCCGGCCAGCCGACGACGCCGGCTGGAACGCCGAGTCGCGGCAGGATCTCCCAGAGCGCCAGCGCTTCGCGCCGCGGCGTGCCTGCCGGCATGGGCCTGGCGCCCAGCACGCCCCAGCGCTGAAAGGAGATCCCGGTGGGGAGGAGGCGCAGCTCGGCGCCGGGAGCGAGGAAGGGGGCGGGGTAGGAGCGCCGGCCGGTGATGCCGTGCTTGAACGGGTATTTGCCGGTGGCGAGCGTGGTCCACAGCGCGTCGCGCCGCGTCGGCACGATCGAGCTCAGCCGGCCGTAGGCGCCGTTCTGGAGCACCGTGGCGAGGAACGGCAGGCGCCCCTGGCCGGCCAGGGGGAGGATGGCGTCGAGCGTCGCCGAGTCGATGCCGATCACCCACAGCTTCGGCCGCTGGCCGGCCTCCACCGCCGCGGGGCGGGGGGTGGTCGCGGGTCGCGGGTGAAACGCCTCCCGGCGCTCGACCATGGCGTAGATCGAGAGCGCCGCGATCAGTGTCAGCCCCCAGCGGCTGCGCCGGCCGTAGCGGCGGCGGCTGAGCGAGTGCAGCAGCGCAGTGTAGAAGGCGATCAGCGTGCCGAGGGTGAGCCAGAGGGCGGTCTTGATCAGGCGGTCGTTGATGCCGGGGGGGAGGAAATAGGCGAAGTAGGAGGCGTGGGCCCAGTCGAGCAGGGCGGAGACCGCGAGCGCGGCCGTGAAGGTCCAGGCGAGCGCGCGCCGGGCTCGCCGCGGCCGCCTCCAGGTGAACGGCAGGTGCAGCGCCAGGCTGATCGTGCCGATCAGGGTGCCGTAGATCAGGCTCCCGCGCAGCACCGGGCCGAAGGCGAACGGCAGGTGCGGATTGAGGTAGAAGATCAGCCCGGCGAGCTGGACCCCGGCGAGCGCCCCGGGGGCGAAGCCACCCCCGAGGATCGCCAGCCAGCCGCGCATCAGACGATGAAGATCGGCCGGTCGAGCTTCTGGTGGAAGTGCCACTGGTACGTATAGCCGGGGAACTGCACCGGAACGGTGTAGTCGAGCTCCATGAAGATGCGATCCCCGTCCCGCACGATTTTGACGTCCTTCTTCTCGAGCGGAATGTCGAGTTGCCGGGCGCGGCTGACGATCTGTTTCGCGAGCTCGTCAGGCGGCGTACGGGCAGCCGAGAACTTGGCCAGCTCGTCCATGTAGTCGTAGAGCTGGGTGCTCTGGATCTTGACCGGCACCGCTTTCCAGGCGATCAGGGCCGCGAGGCCCAGCGCGAGCAACCAGAGGATACACCCGAGATTCCCCTCGCCCCGTTCGGAACTCCGTCGTGGCATTGGCTCCCTCCGTTAAGGATTCGTTGGAGGGTAGTTTATCGCACGATGCGAAAGGTTCTATCCCACCGGGTCAGCGAGAAGAAATTCAGGGCCACGCCGCCGATCTGCCGCAGCTTGCCGCCATAGCCCGGCCACTCCCCACCCTCACTCGTTTCGTCGTCGCTGGCGAAGGACCAGTAGACCATGAACGCCCGCCCCTTGACGTAGCGCTCGGGCACCGTCCCCCAGTAGCGGGAGTCGTTGGAGTTGTCGCGGTTGTCGCCCATGCAGAAGTAGGTGCCGGGCGCGACGCTCTTGGGGCCGAAGTTGTCGCGCACCCGCTTGGCGTGGAAGAAGAGGTCGCGCGGGTAGCTCTCGGAGTCGGCGTAGTAGGTGAACGAGGAGTCGTCGATGTGCCTGCCGTTGATGTAGAGGTCCTTGTCGATCATCTTCATCGTGTCCCCGGGCAGGCCCATGCACCGCTTGATGAAGTCGCGGTTGGGGTCCTCGGGGTACTTGAAGACCACGATGTCCCCCCGCCGCACCTTGCGGATCGGCAGCAGCTTCTCCTCCAGCGGGGAGATCGTCGGCCCGTAGACGAACTTGTTGACCAGGATGTGATCGCCGATCAGCAGGTTCTTCTCCATCGACCCGGACGGGATCTTGAACGCCTGCAGCACCCAGGTGCGGGCGAAGGTCGCGAAGATCACCGCGATGAGCAGGGCCTCCAGGTACTCCCGGAGCAGGGATTTCTCGGCGTGCATACCTGCGTGAGTACCTGCGTCGTCCATACTGCGACGGCTAGCGGATCAGGCGGAACGACCTCTCCCAACGGGTCTTTGAGAAGAATCCGAGCGCGGTCTCCGCCAGGTCCTTGACCTTCGATCCCACCCCTTCCCACTGGCCCGTCGAGGTCTTCCCGCCATAGGACCAGTAGATGAAGAGCGCCCGCCCCTTGACGAGATGGGCGGGCAGCGGCCCCCAGAACCGCGAGTCATAGGAGTTGTCGCGGTTGTCGCCCATGCAGAAGTAGTGGCCGGCGGGCACCTGGTAAGGGCCGTAGTTGTCCCGCAGCTGCATGCGCGGATCGACGAAGAAGCCCACCGGCTCGGGGTTCTTGTGCAAGGCGTAGCTCGCGTCCTTGACCGCCTTGCCGTTGATGTAGAGCTGCTGATCGATCACCTGGACCGTGTCGCCGCCCACCGCCACGCAGCGCTTGACGAGGTCGAGGGCCGGGTTCTCGGGCGAGCGGAAGACCACGATGTCGCCGCGGTGCACCGGGCGGAACGGCAGCACCCCCTTCTCCACCCCAGTCGGCGTCGGGCCGTAGATGAACCGGTTGACGAACAGATGGTCGCCGATGAGGAGGGTGTCCTCCATCGAGCCGCTCGGAATGTAGAAGGTCTGCACGACGAAGGTGTTCGTGAACAGCAGGAACACCGCGGCGATGATCAACGCCTCGATGTATTCCCGCCAGACTGACCGTTCGTCCGCGCGTTTTTCCACCCGTTCTTCCGCCATGGCGCGGCTACTGTACTCGAAAGGCCAGCGCGCCGCAAAAGATCACGCGCGGCGCCAGATCCTTTGACATGCCGGCAAACGCCCGGCCCGCCTCGATTCTCGCTCCCCCAGCCCCGATTCCCCGCCAGATCCTTTGACACCGGCCCCCTGGGCCGGAGCTCCGCCTTTTCCAGCAACCCTTTTAAATCCAGGTACTTAGGCCGCTGTCGCCGATCTGGCAGGGGACTTGATCTCCAGGGCCGGCGTCAACCCGAGAGGAGGTGGCGCCCAGAGAGACACGGAGCTGAAAAAGCAAACGGAAAGGGACCTCGACGAACCGTCGCAAAACCAACGCATCACGCAACCCAAAGGAGCACCCCCATGAAGCATGCCCATCGCGCCCATCGCGCCATCGCCGGTCTGCTGGCCCTCGCGTTCCTCGCCAACACCCTGCCCGTCTGGAGCGCGGACGCCAAGAAGGTCAACATCAACAACGCCGACGCCTCGCAGCTCGCCATGCTGCCGCGGGTCGGCCCGAGCGTCGCCGGCCGCATCGTCGATTACCGCAAGCAGAACGGCGCGTTCAAGAAGGCCGAAGACCTGATGCTGGTACAGGGGATCGGCGAAAAGACCTTCGAGCTCATCAAGCCCTACGTCGCGACCGCCGGCGAGACGACGCTGCGGGAGAAGGTGAAGGGCAGCCGCTCCGGCTCGTCCCCCTCGTCCAAGTCCGGCGGTAAGTCCGACGGCAAGCCCGATTCCAAATCCGCGGCCAAGCCGGACAAGCCGGAGTCGTCCCGCTGAAGAGCGCCGGGCGGGGTGGGGCCTGGAGCTCCGCCCCGCCCGGGCTTCTTTCCGGGGCCGTGCGATGACCTCCCATCCGAAAGGCTTTCAACTGGCCGAGCTCACCGTCGCCCTGGCGGTGCTCGCCTTCCTCGTGACCCTCGGGTTACCGCCGCTGCTGCGGTCCTCCGGCGACTTGCGGCTGCGGCTGGGCACGGCCGAGCTGGTGGGCGTCCTTCGACTGGCACGCTCCTGGGCCGTGCGGCACAACGCCAACGTGGCGGTGAAGTTCCGCACCGCCCGTGACGGCGCGGTCACCTACACGCTCTATCGCGACGGCGATGGCGACGGCGTGCTCAACCGCGACATCGACGCCGGCGTGGACCCGCAGGTCGAGCCGCCGCGGCGGCTCTCCAACCTCGGGCGCGGCTTTGGCTTCGGTTTTCCGCCCGGGCCGCCGGTGCCCGATCCTGGCTCGCCCGGGCACCGGGTGCCGACCAGCGATCCGATCCGCTTCAACCAGTCCGACCTCGCCTCGTTCAGCCCGCTGGGCACCTCGACGCCCGGCTCGCTCTACCTGAGCGACGGCCTGCGCCGGCTCGCCGTCGTGCGCGTCGCCAACAACGCCGGCAGGATGCGGGTCTTCACCTGGGATCCCGAGCGGCGGGTCTGGCGTGATTGACTCGCTCGGAACGAGTGCAGTACCTTGGTTTCATGCGCGCGATTGTCGTTGTCACCACCGTTGGAACCGAAGAGCAGGCGTACCTTATCGCGCGCGAGATCGTCGCGCGGCGTCAGGCCGCGTGCGTCAACATCCTCCCCGGCGTCCGCTCGATCTATCGCTGGAAGGGGAAGATCTGCAAGGACGGGGAGCTGATGCTCCTCGTCAAGACCCTCGAAGGGGAGTTCGAGGGGGTCGCGGCCACCATCCGCGAGCTCCATAGCTATGAGCTGCCCGAGATCCTCTCCTTCAACGTCGCGGAGGGCGAGCGCGGCTTCCTCGACTGGATCGCGGGGAGCGTCGACAAGGACGCCGACTTCGGGGACGACGATGACGACGAGGAGGAAGAGGGGCTGGCCTACGCGGGCGTCGATTCCGACGACGACTAGCCCCTCCTCTCTCCCTGCCCTACACCTTCGCCAGCGCCTGATCCAGGTCGGCCAGCAGGTCCTCGACGTTCTCGATCCCCACCGAGATCCGCACCATGCCGTCGGTCAGGCCCAGCTCGGCCCGCCGCTCGGCGGGAATCGAGGCGTGGGTCATCGAGGCGGGGTGGGAGATCAGGCTCTCGACGCCTCCCAGGCTCTCCGCGAAGCTCATCACCACCATGGCCTCGAGCATCTTCTTGGCCGCCTCGAAGCTCCCCATCTCGATGGTGATCATCGAGCCGAACCCGGAAGCCTGGCGCTTCTGGATCTCGTGGCCGGGGTGGTCCGGCAGCCCGGGATAGAGCACCCGCTCCACCTTCGGGTGCTCGACGAGGTACTCGACGATCCGCCGCGCGTTCCGCTCGTGCCGGTCCATGCGGACGACGAGCGTCTTGATGCCGCGCATCACCAGGAAGCAGTCGAACGGCGACAGGATCGCGCCTGACGACTTCTGGACCAGCGCGAACCAGTCGGCGTCCTCCTGCGTCGACGCGATCAGCACGCCGCAGATCGAATCGCTGTGGCCGTTCAGGAACTTGGTCGCCGAGTGCACGACGAAGTCCGCCCCGAGGGCCAGCGGCCGCTGGAGATATGGGGTCAGGAAGGTGTTGTCCACCGCCACGCGCGCGCCGTGGGCGTGGGCGATCCCGGCGACGGCGGCGATGTCGGTGATGTCCATCACCGGGTTCGTCGGCGTCTCGATGTAGACCATCTTCGTCTCCGGCCGGATCGCCGCCTCGACCGCCGCGAGGTCCGTGGTGTCGACCCACGAGAAGGTGAGGCCGGAGCGCTCCAGGATGCGGGTGAAGTAGCGGAAGGTGCCGCCGTAGACGTTGCGCGAGACCACCACGTGATCGCCCGCCTGGAGCACGGTCATCAGGCAGGCGATGGCCGCCATGCCGGAGGCGAAGGCGTGGCCGGAGACCCCGCCCTCGAGGATCATGATCTGCTCCTCGAGCGCCTCGCGGGTGGGGTTCTGCACCCGGGCGTATTCGATACTCGACCGCTTCGCCCAGGTGCTCCTGCACGTAGGTGGACGTCTGATAGATCGGCACCGCCACCGAGCCCGTGCGGGGGTCGGGTTTCTGGCCGGCGTGGACGGCGCGGGTAGAGAAGCCAAAGTTCCTCGGATCGGCTTTCAAAGTCAAAATCCTCGATTCGCGAAAGATTGCTGGGGAAGAATAAAACGGCGCTCGTGACTTGGAACATTCTATCAGGAGCCCATCGGAGCCAGAGGGGCGAAAGGAGAGATAAGATGCGCGCCATGAGCGACCCCACCGCCCTCGCCCCCGAGACGTTCTCGCCGATGCGCTGGGAAGGCCCCGGACTCCGGCTCCTGGAGCAGACCCGCCTTCCCGTTGAAGAGATCTGGATTGACTGCGAGACCCCCGAGCAGGTGGCGGACGCGATCCGCCGGCTCGCCGTTCGCGGCGCGCCGGCGATCGGGGTCGCGGCCGCCTACGGCCTGGTGCTGGGGCTGCGGACGGTGCGCGATCCGGGGCGGCTTGAAGAGCGTTTCGAGGAGGTCTCGACGCTGCTCGGGAGCACGCGGCCGACGGCGGTCAATCTGCGCTGGGCGCTGGAGCGGGGGCGGCAGGTCTTCGCGGCGAACGCCGGCCGCGGGCCGGAAGCGGTGACGGAAGCGCTCCTCGCCTGGGCGCAGGAAACTCACGCGGAGGACATTCGGGCCAACCGCCGGATCGGCGAGCACGGCGCCGCTCTCTTCGCGGCCGGTTCGCGGGTGCTCACCCACTGCAACACCGGCGCGCTCGCCACGGCGGGATACGGCACGGCCCTCGGTGTGATCCAGTCCGCCTGGAAGGCGGGGAAGGTGGGGCAGGTCTGGGTGGATGAGACCCGGCCGCTGCTGCAGGGCGCGCGCCTCACCGCCTGGGAGCTCAAGAAGCTCGGCATCCCCTTCCGCCTGGTGACCGACAACAGCGCGGGCGCCCTGATGTCGCAAGGTCTCGTCGATCGCATCGTGGTCGGCGCCGACCGCATCGCCGCCAACGGCGACACCGCCAACAAGATCGGAACCTATACGGTGGCCGTCCTCGCCCACCGCCACAAGGTTCCTTTCTACGTCGCCGCTCCGCTCTCGACGATCGATCGCGCGACGGCGAACGGCGCGGGCATTCCGATCGAAGAGCGCAAGGAGATCGAGGTCACCGAGGTCTTCGGCACCCGCGTCGCGCCGGACGACACCTCGGCCCTCAACTTCGCGTTCGACGTCACGCCGGCCGAATTGATCACGGCGATCATCACCGAGGTCGGGGTGCTGGAAGCCCCGTATGAACGGAGCATCGCGGCGGCGTTCGAGAGATCCTGAGCGGACTCCGCCGGAGGAAGGTCGACGCACCACGCCTCCGAGGTTAATTTACCTTAACATTTATATTGAGGAGACTCTGTCTGGTCCGCCGGAGATATGCCGCGGGCCGAGACCCGAATTTGCTAATGTCAAAGGAAGATGAGGAAGAGACCCACATCCTATATGTAGACGATTCCGGGACCAAGGAGTCTTCGCCCTCCGGGGCTTACGGAGCGGGAAATACGCGCTACTTCGTATTCGGAGGTCCATTTTTAGGGATAGAAAACGCGAGAAGGCTCACGGCACAGATCCGACGCTTAAAGGTGGAAACATTCAGGACTGAGAACGTAGAAATCAAGTCAAACTGGCTGCGCCTGGAAAACGAAAGAACATCCCGGTATCTGCGAAGATTTGGCCTGTCGGAAGCTGGCCTTACACGCTTTGTGGAGCGATTTTACCAAGCCATATTAGACAGTGAGCTGGTGCTCATTGCGTGTGTGGTAGACAAGGTTCACATGCGGGAGGATTACGGCGACCGCGCCTGGTATCCACCTGCCGCGGCCTATGAGCTGCTCCTTCAGCGAGCCCATGCTGAAATCGTTGATCGTGATTCAGTGGGCGGTTCGCGTTCTTTTTCCGTAGTTGTGGACGACATGAGTGGGGCGACACCGAAGGGAAACCAGTACCGTGAGAATCTTCGCCGACACCACGGACAGTTAAGAAAGACTGGCTCTACGCTGTGGAAAGGGCTCACCTTCGAGCACCTGAAGGACTTGCGGTTTGTGGACTCGAAACAATCCGAGTTGCTGCAGGTCGCAGATGTAGTGGCTTATAACGTCTATCGGCAGTTCCGTGAATACGGCGAGGAGTGGGAGACGCGCGGGTTGCCGAGTCTTCCATCCTATGACTGGTTCTTGCGGATACTTACAAAGTTCCGGAAGGGGCCAGACGGCAGAGTTCAGGGGTTTGGGGTAGGAAAAATCCCCCTTCGGACGCGCGTCCGTTGGAGGATCTAAAACTGGCTGCGCCGGTAAGACCCTGCGTTGACTCGCGGGCGGTCCAGTGGATCGGGGCCAAATTGGCCACTCTGTACACAGCCGATGGTTAGTATGCAGCGTTGTCGGCGCTGCGTCAAGGGAAGCGCACCCCGAGGAGCAGGATGAGACGGACTCTGAGTCGTAGATCCCCGAGAATGGAACTGTCTGGAAGGAAAGCTGGCTTTGGTGGAGGTGGTGGGAGTCGAACCCACGTCCGAGAAACGCGTATCAGGAGCATCTACGTGTGTATCCCTCTATTCTAAGTCTCGCCACCGTGCTCTGGAAGAAGGCCAACCTGGCACGGTAGCCAGCCTTGCTTTATATCAGGATGCGTCACAAGGCCGCCGCACCCATTGATCCGCTTTAGCGTCGTTCCGGTGGGCGCCGCGAATCAAGGCCCACCATCGGAACGTCACGAGCCCTTTTTAGGCCGCGAGGGCGAAGTTATCGTTCGCAGTTATTTTTCCAGTGTTACGAGCGGAAGCTCGACACGCCGCCCACTGCTCCGCTTTGTTCCCCGTCGAAACCGGTACACCCCCAAATTGCCAAAGAACCGTACTGCTTGCAGGAGTATAAACCAGGATGGGGAAGAGAGCATTCCCGGGGTCGAGCTTGTGGCGTCATGCCGATCCCTTGAGACGCCTCTCCGCGAGCTTAGGCGGGCACGGCCAGGCCTGACCGCCCGCCGCCGGGTCTGCGGCGAGACGTCGCGACCCTGGCTGGCTCCAACCAAGCGTGGCGCGGGCCGTCCCAAGCTCGCTCTGCCTCCCAGGCAGGCTCAGCCGAGTCACCGCAAGCCTGGCTCGGGACGTTCCAGGCTCGCAGTGGAGAGCCCCAGGCTTGAACGTGACGGCGGGAGCTTCCTCCCTCTCGTCCCAAGCCTGGATGTGGCGCTGAAACCCTGATGCGAGGCGCGGAATCCTTGGCGAGGACCGCCTCAGGCTTGCCCCGAAGCGCCACAGGCTCAGTGCGTCACGGCTCAGGCCTGGCCGAGGCGCCGCAAGCTTGTGGCGTGACGTCTCAAGGAGCTTCGGGGGCGTCTTCCCGCGCCGCGACGGCTTTCAGGAACTCGTCCGGGCCGCTGGTGCGCAGGCGCGAGATCACCAGGAACCAGCCGCCGAGGGCGATCAGGGCGCCGAACGGGGCCACCTGCAGCAGCCCCGGGAAGAAGGGCCAGAGGACGGTGAGCAGGGCGCCCGCGGTGGCGAAGAGGAGGATCATCACGGCCTGGGTCTGAACGTGGTAGACCGCCGTCTCCGGCCGGAAGACCAGCCGGGAGCCCCCGGGAGCCGGCAGGATCTCGACGTCGCCGCTGACGAGCCCCCTGCGGAGCCCCGCCAGCACGGGAAGGTGGAGCTTGCCGCCGGTTCCGTCCGCCTGGAACTCGGCCCCCAGATCCTCGGCCGTCCGCCGGAGAGCCGCGAGGGCCCCCGCCGGAGGGACGTCCATGCCGATCGAGTGCTCCACCACCGCCATGTCAGGCCGCGGCTTCCTCGACGAGGATCTCGCCGAGGAACGCCTCGACCGTGGCGAGGAAGGTCGGGACGTCGGGGATCTGGTTGATCGCCTGGCGCAGCTTGCGGCCATTGGGCAGGCCGTGGGTGTACCAGCCGGTGAACTTCCGCAGCTTGTGCAGGGCGAACAGGGAGTCTTCCCGCTCGGCCACCATGCGGAAGTGCTCGAGGATCAGGTCGCGGCGGTCGGCGAGGGTCGCCTCGCCCATCTGGCTCCCTTCCAGGCGGGCCGCGATCTGCCGGAAGATCCAGGGATTGCGGGTGGCGCCGCGGCCGACCATGACGCCGTCGCAGCCGGTCTCGGCCAGCATGCGCAGAGCGTCCTCAGGCTCCTTGATGTCGCCGTTGCCGATCACCGGGATCGCGAGGGTCTCCTTGAGCCGGGCGAGATGGCTCCAGTCGGCCTCGCCGGCGAACATCTGGCGGGCGGTGCGGGCGTGCATCGCGACGGCGGCGACGCCGTTGGCCTCGCAGATCTTTCCCAGCTCGAGGTAGTTGCGGCGGCAGTCGTCGAGGCCGAGCCGGAACTTGACGGTCAGCGGGATCGTGATGGCGTCGCGCACGGTGCGGACGATCGACTCGGCGAGCTTGAGGTCCCCCATCAGGGCGGCGCCCGCGCACCCCTTGAGCACCTTGTTGGCCGGGCACCCCATGTTGATGTCGCAGATGTCGGCCCCGAGCTCCTCGACGACCAGGGCGGCCTCGCGCATGGTGGCCACGTCGGAGCCGTAGATCTGGATGGAGAGCGGCCGCTCCTCGGCGCTGAAGTGCATCATCTCGCGCGTCCGCTTGTTGCCGCTGACGATCGCCTTGGAGGAGATGAACTCCATCGTCACCACGCCGATGCCGCCGATCCGCCGCACGATCAGGCGGAAGTCGCGGTCGGTCACCCCGGCCATGGGCGCGAGCCAGAGCGGCGGGTCGATGCGGAGGGGGCCGATCTCGATCATCAGACGGGGATTGTAACAAACACGACAACGCCCCACCGGCGGGACCGGCAGGGCGTGGCTATCGAGACGGGAAGCGGCTCAGGAGATTTTGACGACGTTCTTGGCCTGCAGACCCTTCGGGCCCTCGACCACGTCGAAGCTGACGCGATCGCCTTCGGCAAGGGTGCGGAATCCCTCGGCGATGATCGAGGCGTGGTGGACGAAGACGTCCGCGCCGCGCTCCCGCACGATGAAACCATAACCCTTGGCGTCGTTGAACCACTTCACGGTACCTTGCTCAGACATACGTTTGCTCCTTGCAACATGAAACAGGGTTGTTGTTCTTGCCGCGGTTTAGACGGCATCCTCCACCCCACAAGGGGGCCAAATCATTGGCTTCAATCGAGAAACTCCGGCCGGCTCTCTCCTCTACGGATGACCCCGATGGGATCTGGCGTTGCATGGCTGCAAGGAGTGCGCTTCGGGAGCGTGTTGCGCTCGGTTCGCTGTCCGGGTTTGCTGAATCCTCTCGCTACTTTGGAGTCCGGGCGATCCGCGTCGTATCTGGCAAGGTATGCACCTGAGTCGGTTGCTGCGGGGGAATGTGTCTATGGCAGGGCAATCTTCTTGAAACCGCTACCAACCTTTTCTGTGCCACTCGGTGTTTCGAAGGACTATGGCATCTCCGGACACAGAAATCAAGAGGACGCCATCCGGTAAGATCCGGGGATGTCGACACGCATTCCAAGAAAGCTCGATGCCGTGGAGGTACGGGTGCTCGGCTCGCTTCTGGAGAAGGAGCAGACGAACCCTGAGACCGTGCCGATGACCATCAATGCCCTGATCGCCGCCTGCAACCAGAAGACCAATCGCGAGCCGGTGATGCAGCTCACCGAGGACCAGGTGGTCACCGCCCTCGACTGGATGCGGCAGGAGGTGCTCGCCTGGCGCTCGGAGGGGGCGCGCACGGAGCGCTGGCAGCAGAGCGTGGTGCGCCGCTGGGGGCTGGACCGCGCGGGCAAGGCGCTGATCACGCTCCTGCTGCTGCGCGGTCCGCAGACGGCGGGCGAGCTGCGCACCCGCAGCGAGCGCCTTCACCCCTTCGCCTCGCTGGAGGAGACCGAGGAGGCGCTCCGCCGCCTGGCCGCGGACGACGAGCCGCTGGTGATGGAGCTCCCCCGCCGGCCCGGCCAGAAGGAGGCGCGCTGGACTCATCTGGTGGGAGAGGCGTCCCCGGAGCCGGAGCCCGAGGAGATCTTCGAGGCCGCCGCCGATCCGTCCGCGCCCCCACGGCCGGGCCTCGCCTCGCGGGTGCAGCGTCTGGAGGAGATCGTCGAGCGGCTGGCGGCGGAGCTGGAGGAATTAAAAAAGCAGCTTGGAGTGTAGGCAGCGCTTGTAGGGGCGGCCCTATGTGGCCGCCCTGCTCCGGCACCCAGGGCGGCCACATAGGGCCGCCCCTACAGAAGCACGTCTAAGAGGGTGTTTGGAAAGGGGTGCCCCTCCACTGTAGAGACGCCCCGTGGGGCGTCTCCAGGGCAGCGAACGTCGGCCATGCTCCCTTGGACGCCCCCGCGGGTGCTCTGTGGCAATGAGGATCTTCCTCTCCGCCTCGGAGACGCCCCACGGGGCGTCTCTACAGTGAGGGTGCCAAACGGAATCGCCACTTTCCAAATACCTTCTAAGTCACTTCGATCCGCGCCGGCCCTTCCAGCACCTCGCCGACATCGGCCGCCTGATGGCCGCTGGCGAGCAGGGCGGCGAGGAGAGCGGGAGCGTTCCCGGCGGGCACGGCGAGGAGGAGCCCCCCCGAGGTCTGGGGATCGAAGAGCACCTCGCGCCGGATGCGGTCGAGCTTGGCGAAGTCGCTGAGGACGGCGCTCACGTTCTCCTCGTTGGCCACGGTGCAGCCGGTGGTCACCCCCGCCTTGATCAGCCGGTAGACCTCCGCGTGGACCGGCAGCTGCTCGAAGATGAAGCGGACGGCGACCTGCGAGGCCTTGGCCATGCCCAGCGCGTGGCCGGTCAGGCCGAAGCCGGTGACGTCGGTGGCGGCGTGGGCGCCGTGCTCGAGGGCCAGCCGGCTCGCCACGTCGTTCAGCCGCTCCATCTCGCGGAGGGCGGGCTCGAGGCCCTCCTCGTCGATCTTGTCGACCTTGAAGGCATTGATCAGGATGCCGGTGCCGAGCGGCTTGGTGAGCAGCAGCCGGTCCCCCGCCCGCGCTCCGGCGTTGGTGAGCAGGCGTTTGGGATCGGCCTCGCCGATGACGGACAGGCCGAACTTCAGCTCGGGGTCGCGCACCGAGTGGCCGCCGAGCAGCACGGCGCCGGCGTCCACCAGGGCTTCGGCGGCGCCGCGCAGGACCCCCGCCAGCGCCTTGTCCCCCTCCTCGTCCAGCTCCGGGAAGCAGCAGAGGTTGAGGGCGAAGAGCGGCCGGCCACCCATGGCATAGACGTCCGAGAGGGCGTTGGCGGCGGCGACGCGGCCGAAGCGGTGTGGATCGTCGCAGACCGGGGTGATGAAGTCGGCGGTGGCGACCAGGGCGCGGTCGCCGAGGAGGTAGACTCCGGCGTCATCGCCGGTCTCCGCGCCGACGAGGATCCTCTCATCCCGTCCGAAGAGCCGGACGAGCGGAGAGATCATCGTTGAAAGGTCCCCCGGACCTATCTTGGCCGCTCAGCCGCCGGTGGTCGCGCAGGCGGTGAGGCGGAACTTGCGCCGGAACAGTGCCATGCGGCGGATTGTATCCGGATCTGAAACACCCTTCCGCTATCCTGCGTAAATCGAAAAGACGACAGGAGAAATCTATGATCTTTCGGAAGTTACTGAAGCCCGCCCTTCTCGCCCTGACCCTCGTAGCCGTCGCGCTCCCCGCCGGCGCCAAGCCGTCTGTCCATCCTTACGCTGCCAAACTCAAGCCCTGCAAGGTGCCGGGAGCGAAGGACAAGGTCACCGCCCGCTGCGGCCTCCTCGAGGTCTGGGAGAACCGGGAGGCGAAGTCCGGCCGCAAGATCCGTCTGAAGGTCGTCGTCCTCCCCGCCAGGTCGGCGGCGCCGAAGCCGGATCCGGTGTTTTTCTTCGGCGGCGGCCCGGGCGAGGCGATCGCCGCGGAGGCGGGTTATCTCGCGGATAGCGAGCTGCGCCGCGACCGCGACCTCGTCTTCGTGGACCAGCGCGGCACGGGGGAGCCGGACAAGCTGGCCTGCGAGCTCGGCGGCCACGAGGACGACCTCCAGAGCTATCTCGGGGAGATGTTCCCCGTCGCCGCCGTCCGCGAATGCCGCGAGCGCCTGGCGAAGACGCACGATCTGACGCTCTACACCACCGACATGGCGATCGACGACTTCGACCAGGCGCGGGCCTGGCTGGGCTACGGCAAGATCAACGTCGTGGGCGGTTCCTACGGCACGCGGGCGGCGCAGGTCTATCTGCGGCGCCATCCGGGGTCGGTGCGCTCCGTGGTCCTCGACGGCGCGGTGCCGATGGACGAGACGCTCCCCATCACCCATGCCGCCGCCGGCCAGCGCTCGCTGGACCTGCTCACCGAATGGTGTGAGAAGGACGCGGCCTGCCATGGCAAGTTCCCGGAATTCCGGCAGGAGTTCCAGACGGTGATGAGCCAGCTCCGGCGGGAGCCGGCGACGGTGGAGGTCAAGCACCCGCGGACGGGCAAACCAGTGCAGGTGAAGGTCGCCTGGAACGTCGTGGCGGACGGCGTCCGCTGGGCCCTCTACTCCCCCAGGCCGAGCTCCTGGCTGCCGCTGATGATCCACCAGGCGGCCGCCGGCGATTTCGCGCCGCTCGCCCAGGCGAGTGTCAACTCGCGCCTCGGCGCCATCGACGGGATCACCATGGGCCTGTTCTTCTCCGTCACTTGCGCCGAGGACATCCCGTTCATCGATCCCGCCCAGGTACCGGCGCGCACGGCCAACACGTTCCTCGGCGACTACCGGGTCGCGCAGCAGACGGCGGCCTGCGGCGCCTGGCCGCGCGCCCGGATCGAGCCGAGCCACCGCGAGCCGGTCGCCTCGGACCTCCCGGTCCTGGTGATCAACGGCGAGCGCGACCCGGTGACGCCCCCCGACTTCGGACCGCGGGTGACCCGCGCGATGACCCACGCGGGCCGCGTCGTCATCCCCTGGGGCAGCCACGGTGGCGAGGAACCGTGCCGGAATCAGCTCACGGTGAGCTTCATCGAGAAGGGCTCCGGCGATGGGCTCGACCTCTCCTGCGTGGGCAAGATCCAGATGACGCCGTTCGTGCTGGAACCGCCGAAGGAGGAGAAGGGAGCGAAGTAGGGATGTAGAATCGGCGCATGGCGAACGGAACGGGTGCGGGCGGACGTCAGACGGCCCTGATCACCGGGGCGTCGGGCGGCATCGGGCTGGAGCTGGCGCGGCTGTTCGCGGCCGGCGGGTATGACCTGGTGCTGGTGGCGCGGAGCACGACCAAGCTGGAGGAGCTGGCGGGCGAGCTCCGGAAGCACGGCGCCGCTGTCAGGGTGCTGGCGAAGGATCTCGCCCGCCCCGAGTCGCCGGAGGAGGTCTTCCGCGAGCTCGAGGCGGCGGGGGTGGCGGTCGACGTGCTGGTCAACAACGCGGGGTTCGCGACCTACGGGCCGTTCGCCGAGACCGATCTCCAGAAGGAGCTGGAGGAGCTGCAGCTCAACGTCGTCACTCTCACCCACCTCACCAAGAAGCTCCTCCCCGGCATGCTCGCCCGCCGCCGGGGCGGGGTGCTGAACCTGGCCTCCACGGCCGGCTTCCAGCCCGGGCCGCTGATGGCCGTCTACTACGCCACCAAGGCCTACGTGATCTCCTTTTCCGAGGCGCTCGCCGAGGAGCTGAGCGGCACCGGTGTCACCGTCTCGGTGCTCTGCCCGGGCCCGACCGCCACCGGCTTTCAGCGGCGGGCCGGCATGGAGGCGTCGAAGCTCTTCTCGGGGGTGATGCAGGTGGCGGACGCCGCCGCCGTTGCCCGCGCCGGCTACGAGGGGTTCCGCGCCGGCAAGCGGATCGTCATCCCCGGCCTGCTCAACAAGGTGGGCGTGCAGTCGATCCGCATCTCCCCCCGCTCGCTCGCCACCAGAATCGTCAAGCGCATGCAGGAGCGCCGGCAGTGATCCCGGAACAGCCGTGAGGCTGGTAAGCTCTGCTCAGCAGCTTCATCCATTCTGTATCCCAAAGGGGGGTCTTGCATGTATCACAAGCTCTCGACGTCTCTGCTCGCCGAGTTCATCGGCACCTTCGCGCTGATCTTCATCGGCGCCGGCGCCGGCGCCCTGGGAATCGGCGGGCTGGTCGGGGTGGCCCTGGCCCACGGTCTGGTCGTCCTGGGTTTCGCCTACTCCTACGGGCACATCTCGGGCACGCACATCAACCCGGCGGTGACCCTGGGGGTCTGGGCGGCCGGCAAGATCGACGCCGCGCGCGCCGGCTCGTACATCGTCTTTCAGCTCGCGGGGGGGATCGTCGGCGCGCTCGCTCTGCGCGGGATCCTCGGCGGCACGGGAACCGGCCTGGGGTTGACCCAGCTCGCCCGCGACCTCAACGTGAACGGCGCGTCGATCACCATCACGCCGCTCGTCGGCATGGTCCTCGAGGCGATCCTCACCTTCTTTCTGGTCAACGCGGTGATGAACGCCGGCATCAGCGGCAAGGCGACGATCCCCGGCGGTCTCGCGATCGGCATGACGCTGGTTTTCTGCATCCTGATGGGCGGCCCGTTGACCGGCGCCAGCCTCAACCCGGCCCGCAGCATCGGCCCCGCAGTCGCGACCGGCAACTTCGACAACCTCTGGGTCTACCTCATCGGACCGGTCCTCGGCGGCATTCTCGCCGGCGTGCTTTACAAGTACGTCTTCGAGGAGCGGGAGATCCACAAGGCGCGGAAGAAGTAGAGCGGTTCGGATCGTTGGGGTGAACGGGGCTGCCGGCGGGCGGCCCCGTTTTATTTCAGACCCTTCACTCCCCGGGCCGCGGCAGCACATCCGGCCACCACCCTCCCGGAACGTTCACGGGCCACGGGCAGGTCTGCTGGATGCGCAGCTCGCGGAACATCGGGCTGTCGTAGCGGAGATTGAAGCCGAAGCCGTCCTTGCCGGTGTGACCGCCGCAACGGTACTGCGAGCTGCCGAGGGCCATGGCGACGAGGAAGACGATCGCCGCGGCGGCATAGATCCGGGTCGCGGTCAGGCTCCGCGGCGCCAGGCGGGACCGGCTGAGCGCGCCCGCCCAGAGGATCACCGGCAGGATGGCCGCGTGGAGCAGGATCAGCCCCTGCCACATCATGACCGTCGTCGGCGAGAGCGCGTAGACGATCACCGCCGCGACGAAGCAGACCCGCGCGTACCCCGCGAGCCACGAGCGGCCGGTCGTGCCGGGCGACAGCTTCCGCCGCCAGAGCCAATGGAGCCACGGTTTCCGGCGCTCCCTCCGGCGCCAGAGATAGAGGTTCGCGAGCAAGGGGATGACGAGGGTGACGCCGAGCCCCTGACCGAGGCGGGTGAGCCCGGGACCCAGCCAGGGGTCGGAGCCGAGAAGGTCCGAGAAGTTGAAGTCCCCGATCCTCCCCGCGACCGAGAGCGAGGCGTAGCGCAGCCAGTACAGAAGGCCCCGCGCCAGCGGGAAGACGAGGATCAGGCCGCGGCCGAGAAACCCCTTGCTGGCCTCGGTGACGATGGCGGGATGGGTCGTGACCTCGATCGCCCAGGGGATCAGGGGGATCGCCGCGACCAGTCCGCCGAGGATGCCCCCCGTCCAGTGCACCCGGAAGAACCGGCGCTGCCAGAGCAGGAGGGAGGCGACCGCCAGCAGCAGGCAGGACGGGTGGATCTGGAACGCCAGTCCCAGCGCGGCGGCGTGCAGGAAGGAGGGCCAGAAGCGCGCCCGATCGCGCTGGACGAGAGCGCTCCAGAGGTGGATCGCCCCGGCCAGGAAGAGATAGTTCGGGTTCCAGAGGAACGAGGCGAAGTAGAGCTGCCAGGGGTTCAGCCAGTAAAAGAGGGCGAGCAGCACCCGCTCGTGGGGAGAGAGGATGCGCTTGAGCGTGCCGTCCAGGATCAGGTAGGCGAGGACATGGAAGAGCAGCACGAGGGCGCTCGCCGCCCGGTGGTCCCGCCAGAGGAAGAGCGGCAGGCCGACGAGCAGGCTGGTGATCCCCCCCGGCGCCTTGCCCCCCGTGGACAGTGGGTTGCCGTAGGAGATCCAGTGCCCCTTGGCGGCCAGCAGCCAGCCGCGGGCGAGCAGGTTGAGCTGGTCGCCCGCCACCTGGCTGCGGGCCAGCATCAGGAGGGCGATCGCCAGCCCGGCGGCGAAGAGGGCCCAGACGATGCGGGACGCGGCCGCCGGCGTGAGCCGGTCGTTTAGCCGATGAGGGAGCGGAGCGCTCATGCGACTGCGCAGGGTAGCGAAAAGGGCCGGTGGAAAGATACTCTCTCGCGGAAATGGACCCCCAGAGAACGGTTTCGCCCGGTCCCGCCGGAGCGGCGCGGTGGCTCGCGTGGGCCGCGGCCGCGGCGGCCTACACACTCCTGACGCTGATCTACCTGCGTCCGATCTGGCGCGTCGGCGGGGATTTCCTCCCCTTCAGCCAGGGTGACCCGATCTTCAATCTCTATGTCCTGAAGTGGAGCGCTCACCAGATCCGGCTCGGGCTTCCCGACCTCTGGAACGCCAACCTCTTCTATCCCACCCGGGGGACGCTCGCCCTCTCGGACCACCTGCTGGGACCGGCGGCGCAGCTCGTCCTCTTCCTGTGGATCGTGCCCAACGCGATCGCCGGCTACAACTTCCTCTTCGTCACCTCGTTCGTGGCGAGCGCGCTCGCCGTCTGCTGGATCTGCCGGCGGGCCGGCCTCTCCTGGGCGGCCGCGCTGCTGGCGGGCTGGATGTACGCCTTCACGCCGTTCCGTCTGGCGCAGATGACCCACATCCAGGTGCTGATCGTGCAGTGGGCTCCCCTGACGCTCTGGTTCTGGGATCGCCTGCTCGCCGAGCGCACGACCCGGAACGCCGCTCTGTTCCTCACCTTCTATCTGCTGAACCTGACGGGCGGGTGCTACCTCGCCTACATGATCCATTTTCCGCTGCTGGCGCTGTTCGCCAACCGCGCCGCGAGCGAGGGCCGGGCGCTCCTCTCGCCCCGGTCGCTCCGGCGTCTCGTTCCCGTGGGCCTGATCGCCGGGGCGGCCATCCTGGTTCTCTTCCTGCCGTATCTGAGGGTCTCGAAGTCGCTGGGACTGGTCCGCACGGACGAGGAGATCAGGGAGTTCGGGGCCACGCCCGTGAGCTATCTGAGCCCGTCGCGGTCGAATCTCTATTTCGGGATCGAGGGGCGGCACCTGCTGCACGCGGCGTTCGGCGCCCGAGCCCGGGCCTTCTCCCGGCCCGAGGGGGAGCTGTTCGCCGGCTTCCTGCCCACGGCTCTCTTTTTCGTGGGCGCCGCGGCCCGCTGGCGCCGGCGCCGGGAGGCTCCGCCGGACCTTTGGGAACGAGGGCTCGTCCTCTCCGGCCTCCTCTGCTTCCTGCTCACCTTCCCCTGGATCTACGCGCCGCTGATGCGGATCGTCCCCGGGATGAGCGGCATGCGCGTCCCCACGCGCTTCTACGCTTTCGTCTCGCTCACGCTCGTGTACTTCGCCGGGCGCGGGGTGGACGTCCTGCGGGAGAGGATGCGCGGGCCGCGGACCCGCGCGGCGCTCGTCGCGGCGCTCGCGGCCGGGCTCCTCCTGGAGCTGGCGCCACGGCCTGTCCGGTGGGGGAAGCCCCTGCCGCGCGAGGAGGCGTTCCCCGCCGTCTATCGCTGGATCGCCCGGGAACCGGCGGTGCGAGCCCTGGTAGAGCTGCCCATTCATGACGATGTGCGGGAAAACCTCTATATCTACTACTCCACCCTGCACTGGAAGCCGCTGGCCAACGGTTACAGCGGCTATATACCGGAATCCCACCGGCGGCTGACCGGGCGCATTCGCTTCCTCCCGGACACCGTTGGGCTCGATCTGCTGCGGGACCTGCGGATCTCGCATCTGGTGGTCCACGCCCAGTCGCCGGGAAGGGCGGCGGCGTTGCGGGACTGGGAGGGGCGGTTCGCGGCGGGAGAGAGTCGGCGGGTGGAGCGCGTCTACCAGGACGGCGGCGACTGGGTCTACCGGCTGCTCGATCCGCCGGCGAGCTCCAGGAATCCGAAGCGGGCCGGCTTGTGAAAGTCGGCCGGACGGGTCAGGGTCGGAGACCAGGCGCTGAATTCGGGCTCGCCGCCGCTGGGGCGCTCGATCCGGTAGAGGTTGGCCCGCCAGATCCGCGGCGGCCGTTCCGTGGATGAGATCCCTTCCCAGGGGATGGAGAGCCAGGCCCACCAGTCCTGCCTGATCTCGCCGGATCCCGCCGCCCAGCGCAGCCCGGGGCAGTCCCAGGACGGATCGCCCGTCATGTCGGCCCGCAGAGAGGTGGGGTTGTGGATCGTGGCGTCGAAGAGGGTGCCGAGCGGGCTCACCTCGAGCTCGAAGTAGCGGACGGGGTCCTCCTCCCCCGGAGCGAGGAAGATCTCCACCGCCTCCTCCTGAGAGACCGGATCGTTCCGCTGCCGGAAGGTCCCCCAGGCGTCGCGGTCCTCGCAGTCGAAGCGGACGTGGAGCGCCATCTCGTCCCAGCAGAGGCGCCCCTGTGTCTGCTGAACCGCCGGGCCGCTGCCATCGGCGAGACGAAAGGGGGGCAGGGCGGGGATCTCGTCCCAGGCCCAGGAGCCGGGATCGGCGAGGTCCCAGGAGGCGGGGCGCCGGGGGACGGGGTGGGAAAAAATCATGGGTGGACGGAAGTATACTCACCTCCCCATGCCCTGCAGCTTCGTGGTCTACATCGACGAGTCGGGAGACGAGGGGTTTGCCTTTGGAGGCGGCTGCTCGGAATGGTTCGTGCTCTCGGCGGTCGTTACGCTGAAGGCGGAAGACATGGAAGTCGTGGGTCTGGTGGACCGTGTCCGCAAGATGTTGGGCCGGCCTGATCACAAGCCGCTCCATTTCCGGGATCTTCGCCACGAGCATCGGCTCCCCCTCATCGCCGAGATCTCTCGCGCTTCGCTACGAGTCGTAACTTTGCTGGTCCATAAACCGTCTGTTCCGAACCCGGAGGACCTGCGGCAGGGCAGCGCCCTCTACTTTCGTGCCGTACACGACTTGTTGGAACGCGTGAGCTTGCTCTGCCGGGATGCCCGGCCGCGTGGAGGGGACGGTACCGCCGACGTCATCTTTTCGAATCGGTCTGGGATGAGCTATGAAGACTTGATCGATTCGATCCGCACCCCCCAATTCGAAGGGGCGCCGATCCGCCACGATCAGATTTACTCTCACACGGCTGGCCGGAGGATGGGTCTTCAGGTCGCCGATGCCGTGGCCAGCGGATTCTTCAAAGCGGTCGAGCCAACGCAGTACGGCCATACCGAGGATCGGTACGCCAGGATGCTCGAGACGGTCTTGTATCGGAAGGGTGAGACCTGCCAGGATCACGACTCAAGTTCTGGCCGCGGCTTAGCGAGAGATCTCTCGCCGATAAAAGATTGAGCTGGGTACGCGAAATTCTAGAGGGAGAAGAATAAGCAGGCCCCGGGCTTCAGGATCCCACCCCCAAAGGGGCTGCCGCTACCAGAGCGACCAGAAGTTTCCCCCGCGCATGCCTGCCGAGACCCAAGATAGCCAAATTCCGGCCGTGTTGTCAAGAGGCGCAACAAAGGGCATGTCCTGACATGTCGCGGCTTTGCCGTCCTCCACCCTCAGGCCTGGGATAAACTCCCTCCACGACCGGAACGCTCATGGCCAAACCCTTTCTCAACGACGAATCCAAGGCCGCGCTCTCCGAAGCGGTGAGCGCGGTCGAGTCGTGCAGCAGCGCCGAGCTGGTGATCGCGGTCCGGCCGCGGACCGGCTCGTATCTGCACGCCGGCCTGGGCTTCGGCCTCCTGATGGGGCTCGTGGCGCTCGCGGTGCTCCTCTTCTCGCCCTGGATCTTCGCGCCCGTCTGGGTCCTGGTCGATCCCGTCCTGATCGGCGCCCTGGCGGGGCTCGTGGGCTCGCGGAGCGCGCGCCTGCGGCGGGCGTTCACGCCTTGGCGCGAGCGCCGGCAGCGGGTCGAGGCCGCCGCCCGGTCCACCTTTGTCGAGCGGCGCGTCCACGGCACGGCCGGACGGACGGGCATCCTTTTCTATGTTTCCGTGCTCGAGCGCGAGGCGGCCTTCGTGGCCGACGTCGGGGTCGAGGCCCTGGCCGCCACGGAGGCGTGGCAGCGCGCGATTGGAGAGATCGAGCAGGCGGTCCGCAACAAGGAGGACGGGGTCGCGGTGGCGGCGCGGATCCGCGCCCTCGCCCCCCTTCTGAGTCCCGCCCTGGCGCGGGGCGAGAACGACGTCGACGAGCTGCCGAACGAGGTGTGCTGACCGTGAAGTCTTCCCTCCGGCCGCTCCGTCATCTCCTCCCCTTCCTGGGATTCCTCGCCCTTCTGCTGGCGCCCGCCGCGGCGTTCGCCCGGGCGGGGGGTGGCGAGAGCTATTCGGGAGGGAGCAGCAGCGGCGGCGGGGGCGGCGATGGCGGCGGCCTCATCTACCTGTTGATCCGGCTGCTGTTCTGGCTGATCATCCATCATCCGGTGATCGGCATCCCGTTGACGATCGTGATCGTCTACGCCTTCATCAAGTACCAGAAGCGCACGGGCGCGGCCGGCTCCCAGCGCTGGGACTCGGCGCCGCCCCGGGCCGCTCCGGCGCCGCGGGCCTCGCGCGATCTGGACGACCTGCGCACGCTCGACCCCGAGTTCTCGGTGGTGCTCTTCGAGGACTTCGCCTATGCCCTGTTCGCCCGCGCCCACCAGGCGCGCTCCAGCGAGCGGGACCTCGAGGCGCTCTCGCCCTACCTCTCCCTGGCGGTCCGCGCCCAGCTTGCCCAGCGCCCGCCGGTGGGCGCCCCGGTCTCGGGGGTGGTGATCGGGGCGATGCGGGTCGTCGCGCTGTCGATGCCGCCGGCCAGCAGCGCCGCGCCGGCCGCGCCGGGAGGACCGCCGCCGCGCGCGGTGGTGACCCTGGAGTTCGAGGCCAACATGACGGTGGGAGCTGCCGGGGCGGAGAGCACCCACTACGTCAAGGAGGTCTGGCGCCTGGAGCGCGACGCCAATGTGCGGAGCAAGCCGCCGGAGCGGGCGCTCTCCTTCCAGTGCCCCAATTGCGGCGCGCCGTTCGGCCCCGAGGGCGGGGACCGCTGCCAGTACTGCGGCGAGGTGGTCTCGGGCGGCCGGTTCGACTGGAGCGTCGAGGCGATCGATCTGGCGCGGCTGGAGGAGCGACCCCCGGCCCTCACCTCCAACGTCCAGGAGGCGGGGACGGACTTCCCGACGATCTTCCACCCCCAGCTGAATGCCCGCTGGGCGGAGCTGGTGCGCGAGGACCCCGGCGTGACCCAGGAGGGGCTCAACGCCCGGCTCCAGCTGATCTACGGCGAGCTCAACGGCGGGTGGTCCCGCCGCGACCTCGCGGGCGTCCGCCCCTTCGTCTCGGATGGCCTTTTCAACTACCTGCAGTACTGGATCGCCGCCTATGAGAAGCAGGGGCTGCGCAACGTCCTGGAGGGGATGCGGATCGTCGACTGGAAGACGGTCAAGATCGTGCGCGACCGCCACTATGACTCGCTGACCGTCCGGCTCTGGGGCTCGGGGCGGGACACCACGGTGCGCGAGGCGGCCGGGGAGGTCGTCTCGGGCGACCCCCGGCGCGACCGCCTCTACTCCGAATACTGGACGCTGATCCGCGGCGCCGGGGTGAAGGGTACGCCGCGCGCCGACAAGAGCTGCCCCAACTGCGGCGCGCCGCTCGACGTCAACATGGCCGGCCAGTGCGAGCACTGCGGCGCCAAGATCACCAGCGGCGAGTTCGACTGGGTCCTGTCGAAGATCGAGCAGGACGATTCCTATGCGGGGTAGGCGTCACCCCTGCGGGCACGCCCCCTCGCGGTCCCTCTGGACCGCGGCGGCCCGCCGCATGCAGTCATTGCCGTAGGTCTTGCCGTCGCAGCCGCAGACCGGCCGGTACTCCTTGGTGCAGGCGTCCGGCTTTTCCACGCAGGTGCCCTGGAGGTCGGCCGACCGGCACTGGCCGGCGGGCAGATCGCAGAACTTCCCCTCCGGACAGGCCGCCCCCCGGAGGCCGCCGCAGACCGCCGCCGCTGGATCGGAGGGTTGATTCGCGGCGCAGGCCGCGACGGCCAGGATCAGGGCCATGGGCAGGTAGAGCAGCTTACGCATCGTTCGGTCCTCCTCAGGACGCCGCGAGGTCCTCGAGCGACTTGCCCGAGGCGAGCGCCTCGTTGACCCAGGCCGGCCGCTTCCCGCGCCCCGACCAGGTGAGAATGGGGTTGTCGGGATTGCGGTACTTCACCGGCACCGGCACGCCCTTGCCCTTCTCGCCGCGCACGACCTCCTCGAGGGTCATGCCGAGGCTCCCCGCCAGCTCCCGCATCTGATTCAGCACCCGTTCCCGATCCGCCTCGCGGCGGCCCACGACCTCCGTCTCGATGTCCCGCGCCAGGCTCTGCAGCTCTTCCAGGGAAAGCTTCGAAAGATCGATACCCGTCTTCGCCATTCTCATCTCCCTCCTTGCTCAAACCATATCAAGCCAGCAACTCTTCTCTCTCCTCGACAGAGAGGAAGGCGGCCTCGACCGCGGTCTCCTGCATCCGGCGGATCTCCGCCGCCGAGAGGTCCAGCTCTGTGGCGGCCACCCGGTACTCGTGAGCAAGATCGAGGCCGCTGATGCTCGGGTCGTCCGTGTTGAGAGTGCAGCGGAGCCCCCGCCGCAGCAGGGCGGGCAGCGGGTGGGACCGGTAGTCCCGCACGGTGCTGGTGTGCAGGTTGCTCGTCGGGCAGACCTCCAGCGGCACGCCGCGCTCGGCGAGCAGGTCGAGCACCGCCGGGTCCTCGATGGCGCGGATGCCGTGGCCGATCCGCTCGGCCCCGAGGCCGAGCACCGCCTGGCGGACGCTCGCGGCCCCCGCCGCCTCGCCGGCGTGGGCGATCGTGCGCAACCCCGCCTCGCGGGCCTCCTGAAAGTGGGAGACAAACAGCTCCCCGGGGAAGTTCGCCTCGTCGCCGGCGAGGTCGAGCGCCACCACCCCGCGGTCCCGGCCGCGGATCGCCGCCGCCAGCTCGATGCGGCCGATCTCCGGCCCGTAGTGGCGGGAGATGATGCCGATCAGCTTCGCCCGCACCGGGATCGTCCCCCGCCCCGCCTCCAGCGCGTCGCAGACGGCGTCGACCACCCCGAAGGTGTCGAGCCCGTGCTCCTCGCCCATGAAGTAGGGGCTGAACCGCAGCTCGATGTAGTCGATCCCCTCGCGGGCCGCGTCCTCCAGGTTCTCGCGCACGATCCGGCGCACGGCGTCGTAGTCCACCATCACCCGGCGCAGCAGCGCGAACTTGGCGATGAAGTGGACGAGGCTCGGCTCGCGCTCGGTGATCTGGACGTGGGGGCGCAGCTCCTCCACCGTCCAGGCCGGCAGCTCCAGACCATGCCGCCGGGCGAGGTCCAGCACGGTTTCGATCCGGACGTTGCCGTCCAGGTGGCGGTGCAGCTCGACCAGCGGATATCCGTCGCGCATTCGTTCTCCTCCCGGCGGAATCTTACGGGATCAGAGATTCGCGTGTCCGTCCGTCTACCAGAGCGCCGACATGAGAGTCTTACGATTGCTGCGCCGGAGGCGCCGACGCCACGCCTTCTGGCGGCATCTGCACCGGCTGGTGCAGAAGAGCCGGCGATGGTGGGGGTCGATTTAGAAGAAAGGACGTAAAGGACTGCAAGGACGCAAAGGACGAATTCCGGTGTCCTTGCAGTCCTTGTCGTCCTTTACGTCCTTTCTTCTTTTTTCTACCGGCAACTCGCGCCCGAGCAGGCCCGCAGCTTCGCCAGACGGCTGGCGAGGTCCTTCCGGACCGCCGCGAACGCGGGGTCGGCATGCAGGCTGCGCAGCTCGTTCGGATCGGTCTGAAGATCGTAGAGCTCGCGGTCGCCGTTCTTGTACTCGGCGTAGAACCAGCGCGGATCGCGCAGCGCGGTGAACGGCGGCTTGCCGCCGCCCTCGCCGAAGCCCTCGATCAGCAGCGTCCGGCTCTTCCCCTGTCCGGGGTTGAGGACCAGGGGGAGCAGCGGCTGGCCGTCCATCACCCGGCGGGCGCGGGCGCCGGTCAGGGCCACGATGGTCGGCGCGAGATCGATGTTGGAGACCGGCTGCGTGACCGTGGCCCCGGCCGGGAAACCGCCGGCGGCGCCTCGTCCGTCAAAGACGATGAGCGGCACCCGGATCGACTCCTCGTAGGGGAGGTATTTGCCCTCGGTGACGCGGTGCTCGCCGAAGAAGAAGCCGTTGTCCGAGGTGAAGATGATGATTGTGCGGCCGAGCTGGCCGGTGTCGTCGAGGGTTCTGACCAGCTTTTCGACGAGGTCGTCGACGGCGAGAAGCGAGGCGAGGCAGGCGCGGTAGGTCTCCGCCACGTGGGCCTTCTTCGCCGGGCTGAGCCGCGGCCGGTTGCTGATGTGGGCCGGCTTGTCCGCGATGTCGGCCTCGTCGAACGACGATTTCACCGGCAGCGGCTCCGCGCCGAACTTCCCCGCGAAGCGCGGAGCCGGCCGCGGCGGGATCTGGTCGCCGTTGCGGGTGAGCCTTTCAAGGTGCGGCGAGGTTGGCGCCACGGTGAGGAAGAACGGCTGGCCGGAGCTCGCCCGCGAGCGGAGGACCTCGTCGGCCTTGGCCGCGATCACATCCGTCTGATAATCCTTGGCGGCGCTCTTGTAGTTCACCGGCGTGCCGTCGTCGCTCACCGTGTAGTTGAACAGCCGGTAGGTCGTGGGATCGATCAGCCCGAACCAGCGCGACCACCCCGGAGGGGGCTCGGGGGAGCTCACCCCGTAGTTGTTGAGGTATTTGCCGACGTGGGCGGTGTAGTAGCCGGCCTCCTGGAGCCAGACCGGCAGCGTGTTCGTGTGGTCGAGGTGCGGGTAGCCGCCATGCGGTCCGCCGTTGGCGAGCACGCCGTGGTTGTGGGCGTACTGGCCGGTGAGGAAGGTCGCGCGCGAGGGGCAGCAGAGCGAGAAGTCGACGAAGCTGTTCGCGAACGAGGTGCCCCGCGCCGCCAGCAGCGCCCGGGTTTCGGCAGGGCGCGCATCTGCTCGACCGTCTGGTCGTCCGTCATGATCACCAGGATGTTGGGGCGAGTATCGGGGCGGGTATCCGCCCCTGCCCGCGCCGCGCCGGGCTGGCCGGACCGCCCCGAGGACAGCGGCAGGAGCCCGAGGACGAGGAGGAGGATCAGACGCAGACTGTTCATGGCTTGTCTTCCCCGCGCCGCACGCGCCGTTCGAAGAGTGCCTGCCGGGCTCGCCGGAGGATGAGGATGTCGTCCGGGCTGATCCGCAGGTGCCCGGCGAGCAGAACGCGGTCGACCTGTTCGACGACCTTCATCAGCTCGCCGTTGCGAAACGCCGGCCCGACCTCGGACCGGAGCTTCCGGAGCGCGGGGGCGATCCGTCGCAGGGACTCCGGAGAGGGGAGCGGCAGCTTGTCCGCCTCCCTGGGCTCCAGCTTGAGAATCCCGCCTCCATAGGAACGGCCGACCAGCTCCGCTCCGAGGAGGGTCAGGCTGTTGAGCATCCCCAGCGGTAGAGTTCCCATCCCCAGCCGCCGGAGAGGCTTTTTCAGGGCGACCCCGTGGACCGAGTTGAGATGGCGCACCCCCGCCAGGTTGGCCACCAAGCGCGGCGTGTCGTGGTTCATGTAGGTGAGGAAGAGATCCGCCGCGGGCAGCAGCGGCACTCGCCACCAGGGGTTGCGGACGCGGCACTTGTAGGCCTCGTGGACCCCCTCCCGTTCCCCCTGGTCGATGTACCGGCGCGCCGCCGCCGAGGGTTTTTCCGCGGCCGGATAGAAGAGATGAGTCCGGGCGCCCTGGGACGTCATCCCGGCCCAGTCTTCCGAAGCGA
The DNA here is from genome assembly GCA_963792575.1 of uncultured Acidobacteriota bacterium. GTDB lineage: Bacteria > Acidobacteriota > Thermoanaerobaculia > Multivoradales > UBA5704 > DATARR01. The sequence goes on along the minus strand of CAWBWZ010000010.1, from coordinate 146,197 downwards.
ACGCGAGACCCCGGAGGTGGCGGGAGCTCGGCGGCGAGATGGCGAGGAGCTCGCGGGCCGGCAGCTTCAGCGCCTTGATCGTGGCGGCGTCCAGCGCGAAATAGCGGTTGTTGCCGGTGACGATCCCGAGGTCGGTTTTCCCCCACTCGCGCAGCTCGGCGACGCCGGGGCCCGAGCGGATCCTGGCGTAGAGCCCGGCGGCCTCCGCCGGGAGCAGGCCGTCGATCCACTTCTGCTTGGGATTCTCGGGGACCCAGCTGCGCCAGCTCAGGGTTTCGAGGGAGGATAGGTCCCGGGCCTGGTACAGCTCGCAATGGTCGGTCGGGCCGGTGCCCTCCGCCAGCAGCAGGATGACTTCGGCGAGGACGCCGGGGAAGACCAGCCCCTCGAAGAGAACGATCCGCACCTGGGCGAAGCGCCGCATCAGAAACTCGCGCACCGGGGCCGCGTAGTTCACCGTCAGCAGCTCGGCCGGCAGGACCAGCCCGAGACGCCCGCCCGGCTTGAGGAAGGAGGAGGCATGGACCACGAACGCCGCCCACGAGCTCGCCAGCCCGGCCAGCCGGACCCCCTGCTTCAGGGCGATCTGCTGCGCCTTGGCCCTCACTTTCCCTGTGAACTGCTGGTAGCGCACATAAGGGGGATTGCCGATCACGGCGTCGAAGAGCTCGGCGGGGTCGGCGTCGAAGAAGTCGCCGGTCCGGATCCGGGCCTCCAGCCCGTAGTCCGCCACCAGGGCCGCGGCGCTCCGGGCCGAGGCTTCATGGATCTCGATCCCCTGGAGCTGCCCCTCTCCGAGCCGCGCCGCCCCCAGGGCCTTCAGCTTCTCGCCCGCCGAGATCAGGAAGGCGGCCTCGCCGCACGACGGTTCGAGGACCTGGTCCGCCGTGGAGCGGACGGCCCATCCCGCGACGAAGTTCGTAAGCTCCGCGGGGGTGAAGAAGGCGCCGCGGGCTTTTCGGGCTTCGGCGGTGTCGATCATCGGAAGTATCACCGGAACCAGTATCGCACTTCAGGAGAAATGAGGCGCTCCGGCTTCTGGTTCTCCTGACAGACTATGTTCTCTTCCCAAGACCGCTCGTCGGGAGACCGCCCATGAACTTTCACCGCACCCCCTCGCCTCTTTCCGTCCGCGGCCTGACCTGGCGGGCCTGGCTCGGCTTCCTGCTCCTGCTGCTCGCCGCCTGTGCCGAGCCGGGAGCTGGCCACCGCCCGGGCGGCGCCCGCCTGAGTGCCGTGCCCGTCGAAAAGCGCGAGCCGGCCAACGTGATGAGCTACGAGCACGCCGACTGGCTGGAGCGCGACGGGCGCGCCGAGCTGGAGAAGCCGGAGCTGGTGATCCAGGCGATGGAGCTCAGGGAAGGGATGAACGTCGCCGAGATCGGCGCCGGCACCGGCTTTTTCAGCCGCCGGATCGGCAGGGTGGTGGGACCCACGGGCAAGGTCTACGCCGAGGACATCCAGCCCCAGATGATCGACCTGCTCAAGCAGTACACCGCCAGGGAGGGGGTGCAGAACATCATCACCGTCCTCGGCACCGAGACCGACCCCAAGCTCCCCGCGCGCGGCATCGACCGCATCCTCCTGGTCGACGTCTACCACGAGTTCCAGAAGCCCGAGCCGATGCTCGCCCATATCCGCGACAGCCTGGCGCCCGGCGGCACCGTCGCCCTGGTCGAGTACCGCCTCGAGGGGAACACCGCCTCCCACATCAACATCAAGCACCGGATGTCGGTCGAGCAGGTGCTCTCCGAGTGGAACGCGGCGGGCTTCGAGCTGGTGAACCGGCTGGAGACCCTCCCCGCCCAGCACATCTTCATCTTCTCGGCCCGGCGCGGCGCCAGGGCACCGGCCTAGCGGTCTAGAATGGGAGGCGGGAGGGGACGACATGGAACCCATGGAACCAGTGACCCGCAGCAAACCCATGATCCTGGCGGCGACCGACTTCTCGGCCACCGCCTCCGCCGCGCTCGACTGGGCTGTCGAGCTCGCGCGCCAGCAGGGTGGGAGCGTCGAGCTGGTCCACGCCGTCACCATACCCCCTTCCATTCCGGGCTACGTTCCCTCCGCGGAGAACTTCCAGGAAGAGGTGACCCAGGCGGCCGAGGCCCGGCTGGCGGAAGCCGCCGCGGCGTTGGGCGGCAGGGGGGGCGAGGTCACGACCTTCCTGCGGGCCGGCACGCCTTCACAGGTGATCCTCGACCGCGCCGATGCGATCTCGCCGCTGGCGATCGTCCTCGGCACGCGCGGGCTGACCAGCCTGCGCCATCTGCTGCTGGGGAGCACCGCTCAGCGGGTGGTCCACGACGCCCACTGTCCGGTGCTGACGGTCCATCCGGGCGACTTCGGCAAGCACCGCGTGATCCGCACCATCCTGGTGCCCACCGATTTCTCGCCGGCCGCCGAGCTCGCCATCGCCACCGCCCACCGGCTGCTGGCGCCGCTGGAGCAGGACGCCCGGCTCATCCTGCTGCACGCCTTCAACCTGCCGATCGAGTACACCGCCTATGGGGTGATCCCGACCTCTCTCCGCTATCTCGAGGACACGGGCCTGGAGGCCGAGCGGCGGCTCTATGAGGCCGCGCAGGCGCTGCAGCGGGAAGGGCTGACGGTGGAGACGGTCGCCCGCGAGGGGGACCCGGCGCACGTCATCGCCGAGGAGGCCGAGAAGCGCGGCGCCGACCTGATCGCCATGGGCACCCGCGGGCTCTCCGGCCTGCGCCATCTGCTGATGGGCAGCACCGCCGAACGGGCCGTCGAGCACGCCCCCTGTCCGGTGATGACGATCCGGCTGCCTACTTGATCCGGCCTACTTGATCCGGTTTATTTGATCCAGACTGTCTTGATGTTCACGAACTCGCGGATCCCCACCTCGGAGAGCTCGCGGCCGTAGCCGGAGCTCTTGACGCCGCCGAAGGGGAGGCGGGGGTCGGACTTGACGGTGCCGTTCACGAACACGCAGCCGGCCTCGATCTCGGCCGCCAGATCCTCGCCGCGGGCGGCGTCGGCGGTCCAGATGCTGGCGCCGAGGCCGAACCGCGAGCGGTTCGCCAGCTCGATCGCCTCCGCGGCGTCGCGCGCCCGGATCACCGCCGCCACCGGCCCGAAGGTCTCCTCGTCGAAGGCGGCCATGCCGGGCTGGACGCCGGTCAGCACCGTCGGCGCGTAGTACCAGCCCGTTCCCTTCCAGCCGCTTGCCGCCGGTTCGCAGCTGGGCCCCGGCCGCGACCGAGCGCTTCACCTGATCGTCGAGGGAGTCGAGCAGATCCTCGCGCGCCATCGGGCCGACGTCCGTGCTCCGCTCCATGGGATCGCCCACCTTGAGCCCTTCCACGGCGCGGACGAACTCCTCCTCGAAGCGGTCGGCGATGTCGTCGATGACGATGAAGCGCTTGGCGGCGATACAGCTCTGACCGTTGTTGATCGTGCGCGCCTTCGCCGCCTGCCGGCCCGCCTCGGCGGGATCGACGTCGGACGAGCACGATGAACGGGTCGGAGCCGCCCAGCTCGAGGACCGCCTTCTTCAGGCACCGCCCCGCCTCCGCGGCCACCTCCATGCCGGCGCGGTCGCTGCCGGTGAGAGTCACCGCCCGCACCACGGGGTTGCTGATCAGGTACTTGACCCGCGCCGAGGAGACCAGGAGGGTGGTCACCACGCCGTCCGGCAGGCCCGCCTCGCGGAACACCGCCTCGATGGCGAGAGCCGAGCCGGGGACGTTCGCCGCGTGCTTCAGCAGCGCCACGTTGCCTGCCATCAGCGCCGGCGCCGCGAAGCGGAAGAACTGCCAGAACGGGAAGTTCCACGGCATGATGGCGAGCACCGGTCCGAGCGGCTCGTAGCGGATGAAGCTCTTTGCGGCGTCGGTCGCCACCGGCTCATTGGCGAGGAAGCGCTCGGCGTTCTCGGCGTAGAAATCGCAGACCCAGGCGCACTTGTCGACCTCGGACTCGGCGGAGGCGAGGGTCTTGCCCATCTCCTCCGTCATCAGCCGGGCGAAGTCCGCCATGTTCTCGCGCAGCAGGTCGGCGACGCTGGTCAGATGCCGGGCCCGCTCCTCGAAATCGAAGCGCCGCCAGGACTTGAAGGCCACCTCGGCAGCCTCCAGCCGCTCGTTGACCTCTTGCTCGTCGTGCTCGGGAACTTCGCGGAGGGTCTCGCCGGTGGCGGGATTGATGGCCTTCAACATGTCCGTCCTCCACATCTGCCCACGCGCACCCTGGAGGGCTCCGAGGAAACGCGAGCGGCCTCAGAGTGCTGCAACCTCCGGGCCGGGATGCTTGCAGAGGGAAATGATGGCGGAGAGGGAGGGATTCGAACCCTCGGTCCGGGTTTACCCCGGACAACTGCTTAGCAGGCAGCCCTGTTCGGCCACTCCAGCACCTCTCCGTAAGGCCCGACAGGGAGGTGAGATTGTAGGGGTAACTGGGTTTGGAGTCAAAACAAGGGGGGCGGAGCTCCCCAATGAGCTCCGCCCCCCTCCAGGTTCCTATCCTTCAGATCAGTAGCTGACCTTCAGCTGATAGGTCGTCCGGGTCGACGAGAAGCGATACGCGCGAATATAGACGTTGATCGCCGAGGCGCCCGTGTTGGTCCAGGAAGCCTGGTCCGCGGTGGTGCCGCCGTTCAGCGAGCTCGCCACCTCGGTGCCCGTCGTCGAGTTGTAGATGTAGACGTCGTAGTCCACCGTCAGGCCGTTGAGCAGCGCCGTCACCGTGCTGCCCGCGGGCAGGCTCAGGCGGAAGTAGTCGTTCTGCTGCGACGCCGCGTCGTTGAGGAAGGTCCCCGAGATCTGGTTGCAGACCCCTGAGATCGCCTGCGGCGCGGTGCGGCTGTTGTTCGGCTCGGTATCGGCGACCGCGTTGCAGGCCGTGCAGGCCTGGGTCGTCGCCGACGCCTGCGTCGAGTTGCCGGAGGCGCAGGTGCCGTTCGACGCCGTCACCACGTAGTAGTAGGTGGTGTTGCAGGCGAGGCCGGTGTTCGAGAACGAGGTGGTGGCCGAGGTTCCCACCGACGTGTAGGGTCCGCCGCTGGTCGTCGCGCGGAAAATCGTGTACGAGGACGCCCCGGCGGCGGCGGTCCAGGTGAGGTTGATCTGCGTCTGCGAGGTGGCCGTGGCGGTTACGCCGGTCGGTGCCGCCGGCGGCGTGCAGGGGCCGGTGGAGCCGTCGATGCCGTCGACGGTGGTCGCGCCGGTGCCTCCCGCGTCGAGCCAGTTGGAGAGGCGGGTGCTGTTGGTGCCGCCGCCGGTCCAGGAGACGCTGAAGCGTCCGTAGTAGTCCGAGAGGCTGTCGCCCGTGGCGCCGCAGGCGGAGGGTCCGCCGTGCAACTGGCCGATGAAGCGCCCCGCCTGGCTGTAGAGCGGCGAGCCGGAGGAGCCGGGCTCGGTCACGCCCGGCACCGTGAAGGTTCCCGGAGGGTCGGTCGCCCAGTGCGCCCAGATGTGGGAGCCATCTCCCGGTGAGGCCGGGTTGTTGTAGCTGGTCGTCGCCGTGGTGGTGATGACGTAGGTGATCCGCTTCTCGTCGGTGTTCGGGTGGTGGATCGACGCGCAGGGGGTCGCCGCGCTGCACGCGAAGTTGCCCGTCGAACGGTCCCAGCCCGCCCAGCGATGGTTGTAGGCCGCGACCGGCGGATCGTCGAGCTCCACCAGCGTGAAGTCCGAGGCGGCGCTGGCAGCGCGGAAGAAGGAGCCGGTGTGGAACTGGGTGAGAGGGCCGTTGCCGGCCTGCCCGCTGGCCGCGCTGCCAGGCGTCCGGCAGAAGGAGTTCTGATAGTTCCAGTAGACCACCAGCGAGGCCGCGTTCCCGGAGGTGATGCTGCAGTGGTTGGCCGTGATGAAGTACATCTTGTGGTCGCCGGCGGTGTCGTTGAGCAGCGACCCGGTGCAGAACCTGGAGCCGCCGGTCGAGATCACGCCCACCGCCCGCATCGTGTCGCGCCACGTATCGCCGGCGGCCAGGCACTCGACGTCCAGGTTGCAGCTGCCGGATTTTTGATACTCCACGCCGGACAGCGTCCCGAAGCCGCGGTAGCCCTGGTTGATCCAGCCGAGCTTGAGCTCCACCTGCTTCCGCTCCCGCCGCGGCACGGTGAGCTCCACGACGAGATCGCTGGTAGTGACGACCGGCGTCCACAGCTCTCCGTGCGCCGCGTTGTCCGCCGCCGTGAAGGGCCTCAGCACCTGCTGGCCGTCCGCCGAGTAGACCATCAGGCGTCCGTTCGGCGTCATCTTGAAGCGGGTGAAGCCGAGGTTCAGGGACGTCGTACCCTCGCGGCCGATGATGCGCAGGCGCCAGAGCAGCTGGCCGTTGCCCAGGTTCTCCCAGGTACCCTGACGGTCCGGCGTGACGGAGACCTGCTCCGGAACCGCGAACCGCGGCGGCGTCCCCTTGCGGTCGCTCAAAGCGTCCTCTTCCCCGAGCTTCGCCAGGTCCAGTTTCGAGGGGAGAACGGAGTCCAGACGGCTGACGTCGAGCACGGCGTGCTTGGCGGCGGTGGGGACGGCGTCCTGCGGGGCGGCGTGTACCGCACTGCCGAAGGCGAACAGCAGAAGCCAGACGAGCTTGCGTGTCATACCCATTTCCTCCGATCTTCCCGGAGGCCCGCGGCTGCTTGCCGCGGGCCAGAGCTGCGCGGGTGTTATCCAAGAGGGTGCGCGCCGGGAGATCTGGGGAGCCTCGGGGAGAAACCAGGAAAGGACGCAAAGGACAGCAAGGACGACAAGGACATAGAAACAAAGAGCCGCGGTCTCGTCCGTGTTTTTGTCCTTTACGTCCTTGCTGTCCTTTATGTCCTTTTTTTCAGCTTTGCCGGGCACCTCCCCTCCCGGCCTCCGCGATAGACTACCCTCGCCCCAAGGGGCCTATCCGCGGAGGGAGTGCCTGCCATGCCCGATCAAGACTCGCAGACCGTCGATCAACTCGCCATCAACACGATCCGGTTCCTCTCCGTCGACCAGGTCGAGGCCGCGCAATCGGGGCACCCCGGCGCGCCGCTCGGGCAGGCGCCGCTCGCCTACCTCCTCTGGACGCGCTTCCTGCGCCACAACCCGGAGAACCCCGACTGGCCGAACCGCGACCGCTTCGTGCTCTCCTGCGGCCACGCCTCGGCCCTGCTCTACTCGCTGCTCCATCTCGCCGGCTACGATCTGCCGATCGAGGAGCTGAAGCACTTCCGCCAGTTCGGCTCCAAGACCCCCGGACACCCCGAGCACGAGCTGACCCGCGGCGTCGAGGTGACCACCGGCCCGCTCGGCCAGGGGATCGCCAACTCCGTCGGCATGGCGATCGCCGAGCGCATGAGCGCCCAGCGCTTCAACCGCGAGGGATACCCCGTGCTCGACTACCGGATCTGGGTGATCATGAGCGACGGCGAGATGATGGAGGGGGTCTCCCACGAGGCCTGCTCCCTCGCCGGCCACCTCAAGCTCAGCCGGCTCAAGGTCTTCTACGACGACAACAAGGTCTCGATCGACGGCCCCACCTCCCTCTCCTTCTCCGAGGACGTCGGCAAGCGCTTCGAGGCCTATGGCTGGCGCGTGCTGCGGGTGGAGGACGGCAACGATCTGACCCAGCTCAACGCCGCCATGCAGACGGCCGAGGCCGAGGACAGCCAGCCGACGCTGGTCATCGTCCGCACCATCATCGGCTACGGCAGCCCGCACCGGCAGGGGACCTCCAAGGCGCACGGCGAGGCCCTGGGACCGGAGGAGACCGCCGCCACCAAGAACAACCTCGGCTGGCCGCTCGAGCCCACCTTCCTGGTGCCGGAGGAGGCGAAGGCCCCCTTCGACGAGGCGCGCAAGCGCGGCCAGGAGCTGGAGCGGAAGTGGGAAGAGCTGATGCAACGCTACCGCGAGGCCCACCCCGACATCGCGGCCGAGCTGGACCAGCGGCTCTCCGGCAAGCTCCCCGACGGGCTGGCAGGAGGCCATCCCGACCTTCGATCCCAAGGACAAGCCGATCGCCACCCGCGCCGCCTCCGGCAAGGTGCTCAACGCCATCGTCCCCAAGCTGCCGCAGCTCGTGGGCGGATCGGCGGACCTGACGCCTTCGAACAACACCGCCATCGAGGGTCGCACCGACTTCGAGGCCGCCAACTCCGAGGGGCTCTACCTCCGCTTCGGCGTCCGCGAGCACGGCATGGGGGCGATCCTGAACGGCATCGCCCTCTCCCGGATCTGGATCCCCTACGGCGGCACCTTCCTGGTCTTCTCCGACTACATGCGCTCGACGGTCCGCCTGGCGGCGCTGATGAAGCTGCAGTCGATCTTCGTCTACACCCACGACTCCATCTTCCTGGGCGAGGACGGCCCCACCCACCAGCCGATCGGCGAGCTCGCCTCGCTGCGCGTCATCCCCGGCCTGACGGTGCTCCGTCCGGCGGACGCCAACGAGACGGCCGAGGCCTGGCGGGTGGCCGTCGAGCATCGGCACGGCCCGATCGCCTTCGCGCTGAGCCGGCAGAACCTGCCGATCCTGGCCGAGACCGCCGAGAAGGCCCGCGAGGGGGTGCCGCGCGGCGGCTACATCCTTGCCGATCCGTCCGAGGGGGAGCCGGAGATCATCCTGATCGCCACCGGCTCCGAGGTCTGGCTGGCGCTCGAAGCCGCCAAGCAGCTCACCGCCAAGGGGCGCCGCGTCCGCGTGGTGAGCATGCCCTCCTGGGAGCTCTACGACGCGCAGCCGGACGACTACAAGGAATCCGTGCTGCCGGCCAAGATCCGCAAGCGCCTCGCCATCGAAGCCGCCGCCCCCATGGGCTGGCATAAGTACGCCGGCCTCGACGGTGACGTCCACGGCATCCAGCGCTTCGGCGCCTCGGCGCCCTACAAGCAGATCCAGAAGGAGCTCGGGTTCTTGCCGGAGGATGTGGTGCGGCATGCGGAAGAGGTGTTGGGGAAGTAGGGGGCGATAATGATTCAACTGCATAGGTGAAAGAGGACGCTTCAAAAACACCTACCGATAAGGACTATATGGAATTCGAGTGGGACCCCGGGAAAGCGGTTGAAAATCTCAGGAAGCACCGCGTACCTTTCGAAGAGGCGGCCTCTGTCTTCGGAGATCCACTTGCGGTTACCTTTGATGACCCTGACCATTCTATGGGCGAAAAGCGTGCTCTGACCTTTGGCTTATCGGCGAGCAGTCGGCTTCTCGTTGTATGCCACACAGGGCGCAGAACGAGGACCCGGTTGATCAGCGCTCGGCTCGCTACCCGTCATGAAAGGAAAATATATGAAGAAGGCTAACCCATCTTCCGAGGATGAGCTCCGTCCCGAGTATCGGCGTGAAGATCTTGGTAAGGGTGTTCGCGGTAAATACTATAAGGCTTACGCCAAAGGCACGAACCTCGTTCTCTTAAGTCCTGATGTTGCGGCCGCCTTTCCCACCGCGGATGCTGTCAACGAAGCACTGCGCTCGCTTGTGAGGATTGCTCAGGCTTCAACCCGCCGGACACGACGTTCCAGGGGAGGCGCGGAACCCCCCCCTCGCTCTGCGCTTGGTGTTAAGCAACCATGACCGGGGAATTGCCATACCGTTAGGATGCGGACTATAGACCGAGCTTCCCTTTATCCAAAAAGCGTCTATTGATTGAAGATGGCTCATGACATGGATAAGCGAAAAACAGAAAATGCTAGCCGGCGAGCTCTACAGCTCAACAGACCCGGAGCTCGTCGCTGATCATCTTCACGCGCAAAATCTCCTCTATCAGTTCAACGCGACGAGAGCCGATGCCGCCGAGGAGTGGCTGGCGCTTCTCATGGAGCTCTTCGGCAACTTCGGCCGCGGCTCGGTCCTGAAGCCGTCTTTCCGATGTGATTACGGCTACAACATCCTGATCGGCCGGAACGTGTTCGTGAACTATGACTGCGTCTTTCTGGACTGCAACCGGATCACGATCGGCGATGACGTGCAGGTCGGGCCAGCCGTCCAGATCTACACGGCGCAGCATCCGACCGATCCGGAGACGCGGCGGTCCGGGCTCGAATTCGCGCTGCCGGTGACCGTGGGCGACAATGCCTGGATCGGCGGTGGTGCGATTCTCTGTCCGGGCGTGACGATCGGCGCCAATACGGTGGTGGGGGCCGGCAGCGTGGTGATTCGCGATCTGCCGATGAATGTGATCGCGGTCGGGAATCCTTGCCGGGTGATCCGGAGCTGCTGAAGAAGCTTCCGCCGGCGGATGGAAGTTCCCATTGGCGGAATGGAAGCTTACATATCGCTCGAAAATCTCGACGCCGAGTGGTGGTAGCGAGTCTGAGAACCCATGCACGAAGACCGTCCAAGTAAAACCGCCTACCGCGTCGCCTTGCGGCGGGCCGCGCACCAGGTTCTGGACATTCCCCAGGTCTTCACGGATCCGCTCGCGCTGGCGATCGTTGGCGCGGAGAGCGAGGAGCTGCGGGCCGATTCGAAGAGTCGGAGCAAGCTGTCCCGGGTCCTGCGGGCGTTTCTGGCGGTGCGGAGCCGGTATGCCGAGGATGAGCTGGCGCGAGCGGTGGAGAGCGGTACCCGCCAGTACGTGGTCCTGGGCGCCGGCCTCGACACGTTCGCGTACCGGAATCCCCATCCCGGGTTGCGGGTCTTCGAGGTGGACCATCCGGCGACTCAAGGGTGGAAGCGCCGGCGGCTGGAGACGGCAGGGATCTCCATTCCGGAATCGCTGACGTTCGCGCCGGTCGACTTCGAGAGCCAGACGCTGGCCGACGGGCTCGCGCGGGCGGGATTCAAGCCAGATCGGCAGGCCTTCTTCTCCTGGCTCGGCGTCGTCCCCTACCTGACGCGGAGCGCCGCGATAGAGACGCTCCGGTTCGTCGGGTCCCTGCCGGCGGGGAGCGGGATCGTCTTCGATTACGCGATTCCTCCCGGGTCGTTGAACCTCGTGCAGCGGCTCGCCTTCAACGCGCTGGCCGCGCGCGTGGCGGCGGCCGGCGAGCCGTTTCAGACCTTCTTCGAGCCGTCCGGGCTCATCGGCGAGCTCAGGCGGCTGGGCTTCGGCTCCTTCGAGGATCTGGGCGGGGAAGAGATCAATGCGCGATACTTCGCCGGCCGCGCGGACGGTCTGCGCGTCGGCGGCGGGGCCGGCCGGTTGATGAAAGCTGAGGTTGGATGGATCGCGGAATGAGTCGGCGGAGGGGGTCCGAGAGCTGGTGGATCGAGGCGGGGATCGCCCTGGCGTTCACCGCAATCGCATGGGTGCTCTACCACCCGGTCCTCCGGCTCTGGTGGATGTATGACGACGTCCACCATCTGCGCCATCTGATCACCGGCCGGCCCGGCTGGTATCTCTTCGACGGCGCGGAGATCCGGCGGACCACGGAGGGGATCCTGACGCCGCTGCTCTTCCTCTCTCTGGATGTGGACCGGCGCCTCTTCGGGCTCGCGCCCTATTATTTCTATCTCCATCAGCTCCTGGTCTTCTCGCTCTGCCCGGCGGCGCTCTACGGCGTTCTGCGGATCTGGCTGCCGCGTCTCTGGGCGGCCGCAGGGGCATGGGTTTTTCTGATCGGGCCCGTGATCGCCGCGCTCGCGCCGCTCCTCTTCGTCCGTCACTACATAGAGGCCGTTTTTCTCGCGAGCCTCGCGGTGGCGGCCTGGGTTGTGGCCTTGCGGCGGACGGGGGCGCCGGCCTGGGCGCTGGCCGTGTTCTCGGCCGCGCTCTACTTCGCCGCCTGCATGGCCAAGGAGATCGCGGTGCCGCTCGCCGTGCTCCTTCCGTTGTTGCCCGAACCGGCCGGAGGCCCGCGCACGGATCTCGCGGCCCGTCTCCGCCTCGTCCTGCCGCACGCCGCGATGCTCGCCCTCTATCTGGCGCTCCGCTATGCGGTGCTGGGCACACTCCTGGGCGGCTACGGGTTCGCCGTGACTCCTTCGGATTGGCCGGCGCTGGCCCTGTCTCTGCCAGGCAAGGTCGTAGCCGAATTCGTGGGCGGCCGGTTCTCGTGGGCGGCGATTCTATTTCTGGCCGCCATCGCCGCCGGGATTCTCGCGCTGTTCCTCTTGCGGGGCCGCCGGGCCGTCCTCCTGACCGGCATTGCCCTGTGCCTGGCTCTGGCGCCGGTCCTGCCGGTTTCCACACAGATGGAACCGCGCTTCGCGGTACCAGCCTGGATCGCCCTCGCCGTGGCCTTTGCCGCCGGCTGCCGGGCTCTGGCGATAAGAGAGACAGGCCGCTGGGCCGGCATGGCGGTGGCGGTGGTGGCCTGCCTCTCGGGTCTGGTCCTGAACCGGCAGGACTGGAGTGTCCGGTTCGCGCGGGTCGAGCGGATGAGCGCCGAGGATCGGTTTCTCACCGGCATGCGAGAGAGGGACGTCCTGCGGCAGCCGCTCACGCCGACCGCGTCGCTCGGCGAGCTGCAGTGGCTGAAAGAAAACGTTTTTCATCGATCCCGCGGGGGGCGCTGGTTCCAGGACGATTTCTATCTCTGCGTTCACCGGGAGCCGCTGGGGCGGGTGTGGGGCTACGATCCGGCGTTGCGCCGCGTGGTGGAGATCACGGAGCGCGTCCCGGCCCTGAGAGATCAGTATTGTTCGTCGCTGCGCGCGGACGCGCCGTTGACAGCGAATTTCCGCGCTTCCGGCGAAGCCCTCTTCTGGGATCTCGGCCCTGCCGAGGAAGGAAAGTATTCCTTGATCCTGGGCGACGGCGCCGCCGTCTTCGAGATGCCGCGGCGCGCCGGATTTCAGATGCAGGGTCGCGCGCCGCTCCTGCTGCGCGTCAAGTACGAGTCGCCCGCCGGATGGGTTACCTACTCGCCGGAGCTCCGGGTTTCGCTCGCGGAGGGGGAGGGGGTGGGGTGGGGGCGCTGAAAAGCCAAAGGACTTAAAGGACGACAAGGACGTAAAGGTCAATAAGCAGACGGCTGACACCGTGGCTCCTCGTCCTTGATGTCCTTGTCGTCCTTTACGTCCTTTGTTTTCCGGAGCCATCTGCAAAACGGGCGGAGGGGAGGCGGCCGAGACCGCCTCCAGCCTTGTTTATCTGGCGTTAGTCGCGCCCGCAATTTGGATAGCAGCCGCTGATGTATCGTTGCAGCCAAGAGGGGAATACTCCGCTGCGCACGAAAGGCTTTATCGACTTCGAGTAGCTCCTGGGTACAGCTTCCCATTCTCTGCGAGAGTTAAGCCGTGCGGCTCCAGCCCACTGCCAATTGATATATCCAAGCGGGACGGAAATCGACGTGCAGGTTCCAGCGCCGGCCTCGGTACTAGGCAGGATGCAGTTGGTGGGCAGCCTTGGGTTCCACATTAGAAACGTGGTCGCTGACATCGTTTCTGATACGTACGTATAGGGAGAATTTAGTAGGGCACCAGGGTTGTCAGTAACCTCGTAGGTCGTGCTGAGGTCGTCGTTGCTGTTGAGCGGATAATAGGTGTCTAGTGCGTGGGTCTTCGTCAGTACGTTGGGTTTGCTCTTCGGCGCAGTCTTGGTGATTTTTATAGTGTTCAGTACCTGAACCCACTGGTAAACCCCTTTGGTAGCGGGCTCGGCTTTGAATTCAGCTCCAACGCTCGTCAGGGTACCCCCAAGCTTGAGCCATGTTCCGGCAAGGCCGAACGGATATCTGCCTATATTAATGTCTCCCAGGCCTGCTCTAACGAAGGGGATGTCCGGCATGTCAACGTTAAAGGCGATTTGGGCTGAAAGCCTCCCTGCCCCCAACCCGCAGGCCGCGGTCACCAAAAACGCACCGCCCTGGGTCCAGTAGAACCTCTCCGTCGTCGAAGACTTCGTGAAGTCAGTAGGAAGGGCCGATCCCGCCAGAGGATTCTTGAATGAAGGCAGGGCCTCAAAACCCGCCACCGTAGTTCCCTGAACAGACCACATCGGGAGCGTGCATGCAGTGCTGTCAGAAAGCATCATCCGAAGGTTGACCTGCTGGCCAGCAACAACGGACGGAGCGGTGCCTGTGACATCCCTGCCGTCAAGAAGTATCTTTATGCTGGCAGTCGCGCTCACCCATGAAGCGTTCCAGGTTCCCGACGCGGGATATCCTGGCACGCCGGGCCACGTCCAGGTGACATGGCCGTTTATGATTCTGTCTCCCGTACTTGCTATCTGGCCTGTGTAGACGGCCGTCAGTCCCCTGGAGCCGCTGTCGAGCGTATCGGTACGGTTCAGTATGACCGACTGGGACGTGAAACTTGCTGCCGTCAGTACTGCTTTGGCTCCATTGTTCCACTGAGCGGTGTACTGGCCGTTGTTCAAGGTCCAGGTACCGCTCCATCTACCCTCGGTCTCATGGATGACGCCCGGCAGGTTGGAGCCGTCCCGGTTCTGAGCCCGGGCGGGGAAGCAACAGAAAATGAGGAGCATGGAAGCGAGAACGGGCAAAGCGTGCAACAAGGGAAATCTGTCTCGGTTAATCATTAGTCTCCACTTCTGGTTGGGAATTGAAATTTTCTGCCGACGGGGTTATTCCCGCGGCAGAGAGAAAGGCACGGAGCAATCTCTGGGCCTCAACTAAGTCTTTTATCGTTCGGAGCGCCTGGTTGATTCCCATGCCCTCCGTCATGTATCCCTCGGTTCTTCATAGCTTAGCGGACTGACCCGGGAAGACGCCCGTGTCATTGCCTACCTCACCGCCGTGGCCTTCTCACTGGCACCGCCGAACAAGTGGGAATGGAATGCGACCGCCAGCGACTCTTCACCGCCTTTGCCAAAATTCAAGATGGATTCCGTGATACCAGTCACGCCGCGAACTTTTTTCCACATAGCTTCATTCACCGGCAGATAGCCAGCGCGGACAATATCGCCGTTTTTAAGCGCTTTCTCACCCCCCAACCATTCCAACTCCCAGCCCGCACCCTGGAACGTGCTCGCCCATATCTTAGGCAGCATGAAGCCGACATAGCCTCTTATACACCGTTGCAGGCCGCGTTCCAATGAGGCAAGCACGAGCGCATTGATGACCGGTTTACGCTGCTCCTTAGGCAACGCGGTCCGGTCGAGAACCAGTCGGCTTAGATCCAGGATTTTAGGGTCTGCCGGCAGGTTACGTGCAACCAGAAATTTAAAACTATCGTTCAGCATGGAGGGGATTGTGGTGGGATGGGAGCGCAAAGTCCCGACCACTTTTTCCCGTTCGTCGCGGGCGACGAAATACTCCGTTGCTAGATTGTCGTACTTGTCGAACTCCATACCGCCCATCACATAAACATCGCTCCATCTCTCTTTCGTTATGACTTCACGGTAGCGCAGCCGATGCTGCTCGGCCACAAGGTTGCCGGGAAAATTGTGCACGGTGGAGATGCTTACACAGTCAATCTTCATCTACCCTCTCCTGCGCGAGTGAACAGGACACTGCGATCACGAAATAATACGAGTAGAGACGCGATACTTTTTCTTAGGGCCGACGCGCACGTGAGTGGTTGATCAGACTCCTCGCCCGCGTTTCGGCCACCGCTCTTTTCTCCGGCCAAGAGTTGAAAACATACTACAGTCAAGCCGCACCGCCAAGCTTTTCCTGGGCATCTGACACATGAGCCGACAGTGCCTATGACACATTCGCCGACATGGCTTTTGAGCGCCGCTCGGGTACGCCGGGGCGACGGACACGATTCCCAACTGGACGGTCAGCGGCGGCGGAGTGGACTGGCACGATTCGGACTCGAGCTCGTCGACAACGTGTGGGTGTTGCCCCAGCCGCCGTCGGCGCAGCCCCAGCCCGTGCTCGACCAGTCGCAGACGGTGGGGGGCTGGTCAGCCGGGGGGCTCCTCACCCAGCTCGACCTGAGTGTCGGCTCGGGGCTCACCAACGAGTCCCAGGCCGGCGTCCTGAGTCCGCTATACGGCTTATATACGCCTGAAGGGACACCCGAGGCAATCCCAGACCTTCGACCGGAAGGCCGATGCCATCCGATGGGCCCGCGCCACTGCCCGCCTACAGGATCTTCCTTAGAAACCTCTGACACGCGCCGACAGTGCCACTGACACATCAGACAAGACGCAGGGCATTCGAGTGACATGTCAGACCTCGATTTTGACGGTTTTTTCCGCACGCATGCCTGGCATATGGATTGCTTTTGGCTGTCGCAACTTGGCGAAATACCAAAGGTCTGAATAGCAACTTGATCATTGCAACTCTCTGGTGTCGGCGTAACCGCGCGCCGAGACCACCAGCAATAATGCTCGTGAATTCGCCATCGGAAAGCGAGCATCCATGTTTTTCTAACGAAAAGGAGCAGTCCGCATGAGGAGAAGCGTCATCGGCCTTTCCCTGTTTGTCGGGTTGTCACTGGGGTTTGTGTCAATCTCAGCCGAGGCTCAAGCCACAAACAACAATCTCGTCCAGAACGGAAGCTTCGAGGTGGGGTATGAAGGCACGACCTCGATCAACGGCGGCTGGCCGAACAACCACGGCCTTTGGGCGCCGATCGGGTACTTCGGGGCGACCGACACGATTCCCAATTGGACAGTCAGCGGCGGCGGTGTGGACTGGTCCGATTCAGACGTGACTGTCCCCAACTCGATGGTGGCCGCGAACCGTGATCGTTTCGTCGACCTGAACAGCTGCTGTGGCAACGCACCGGGACTGATCTCGCAGACGATCGCGACGACGCCCGGGGCTTCGTACATCCTGAGCTTCTCCTACTCCGGTCACCCCTACTCGCCATGCTACTTTGGGCCGAAAACCTTGCAGGCGAGCGCCGGGAGTGCCTCCATGACTGTAACGGCGGATCCGCTCACCGAGGGTTATCTGGACACCACGAACATCTGGCATGCCGTTTCGGTCAGCTTCACGGCCTTGAGCTCTTCGACGGTGATCTCGTTCGGGAGCCTCGAAACCGACGGAACCTGCGCCGGGCCCCTCGTCGACAACGTATCGGTGCTACCCCTGCTGCCGCCGTCGGCGGAGCAGTTCGTGCTCGACCACTCGCAGACGGTGGGGGGCTGGGGAGCCGGGGGCCTCGATCAGTGGCAGTCGTTCACCGCCGGCAGGACAGGGCTCCTCACCCGGCTCGACCTGGGTGTCAACTCGGGGCTCGTCGACGAGTCCCAGGCCGGAGTCCTGCGGATCTACGAGGGGGAGGGGACCGGCGGGCCGCTCCTGGCGACCCAGGAAGTGACCTTCCAGTACGAGTTCGGGTTTCAGACCTTCCAATTCTCGACGCCGGCCCTCGTCCAAGCCGGGAGCCTGTACACCTACCGCCTCTCGATCCCCCGGATCACCGTCGGCTGGGTCGACCTCAACCTCAACAACCCCTATCCGAACGGCCGGGCCAGCCACGCCCCGGAAGCCGACTATCTCTTCCGGACCTACGTCACTCCGCTGATCACCGGTATCCCATGATGGAAGCCCGGCGGAAGCTCGGAATCTGAAGACATCTTGGCGGAGGGGGTGGGATTCGAACCCACGGGCCGCGTGAACGACCGGCGGTTTTCAAGACCGCTGCTTTAGACCGCTCAGCCACCCCTCCGTGAGGTGTGCAACAGCTTACTCTGGTGCCGTAATTCTCTCCAGCCCCCCGGTGTAGCGGCGCAGGGCCTCGGGGATCACCACCGAGCCGTCCGCCTGCTGGTAGTTCTCCAGGATGGCGATCAGCGTGCGGCCGACCGCGAGGCCGGAGCCGTTCAGGGTGTGCAGCAGGCGGGTCTTGCTCCCGCCGTCGGGGCGGTAGCGGATGTTCGCGCGCCGGGCCTGGAAGTCCTCGCAGTTGCTGCAGGAGGAGATCTCGCGGTAGGCGTCCTGCCCCGGCAGCCAGACCTCGAGGTCGTAGGTCTTGGCGGCGCCGAAGCCCATGTCGCCGGTGCAGAGGGCCATCACCCGGTAGGGCAGGCTCGAGGCTCTGCAGCACCTGCTCGGCGTGGCCGGTCAGCTCCTCCAGGGCCTGCGTAGCTGGTCTCCGGGGTGGTGAGCTGCACCAGCTCGACCTTGTTGAACTGGTGCTGGCGGATCAGGCCGCGCACGTCCTTGCCGTAGGAGCCCGCCTCGCTGCGGAAGCAGGGGGTGTAGGCGGTGTAGCGGACCGGCAGGCGGCGACTCGTCGAGGATCTCGTCGCGGTAGAGGTTGGTGACCGGCACCTCGGCGGTCGGGATCAGGTAGTAGGGGTGCTTCTCCAGCTTGAAGAGGTCCTGCTCGAACTTGGGGAGCTGGCCGGTGCCGAAGAGCGTCTGGTCGTTGACGAGGAACGGCGGCAGGACCTCGGTGTAGCCGTGCTCGCGGGTGTGGAGGTCGAGCATGAAGTTGATCAGGGCGCGCTCGAGCCGGGCGCCGGCGCCGAAGTAGACGGTGAAGCGGGCGCCGGTGAGCTTGGCGCCGCGCTCGAAGTCGAGGATGCCGAGCGCCGGCCCGAGGTCCCAGTGGGCCTTGGGCTCGAAGTCGAATGCGCGCGGGGTGCCGACAGTCGCGCTCGCAGCGGTTGGCCGACTCGTCCTCGCCGACCGGCACGCTCTCGTGCGGCAGGTTCGGCAGGCTGTGCTCGATGGCGAGCAGCTCCGGATCGATCGTCTGGAGGCGGCCTTCGAGCTCCTCGATGCGCCCCTTGAGCTCGCCGACGGCGGCGATCTCGGCCGAGGCGTCGCCGCCGCGCTTCTTGATCTCGCCGATGGCGCGGCTGGCCTCGTTGCGCTGCCGCTTGAGCTCCTCGGACTCGCCGAGGGCGGCGCGCCGTTCGGCGTCGAGCAGCAGCCAGGCGTCGAGCGGCGCCGGGTTCGTATTGCGGTTGAGAAGGCCCTGGCGGACCTTTTCGGGATCGTCGCGGAGGAGGTCTCGGGAAAGCATGACGGGGGAGTTTATCTCACGCCTCAACGCTCCACCCCTCTCCTCCGTAGGAATACCAGCGAGTCAGAGATAACATCCGGCAGCCGCAAGCCCCCCGGCGAGCGCCTCGCGTCATCAGGTTCGCAAAGTTCGCATGAACGAACAGACCGCCCAACCCTCGCTCCGCAACGAGATCTTCCGCATCCTGGTGCCGCTCGCCGCGCTGGCGGCGATGGCCGCGCTGGCGGCGCACGAGGTGAATCCGGCGGGCGCGGCGGAGAGCGCCTATCTCGCGGTGCTGGCGGCGGCGGCGCTGCTGCCGATCGCGTTCCTCGCTCCCTGGCCGGCCTATGAGGTGGGGATCGGGGCCACGCTGATCACGGCGGCGGTC
Organism: uncultured Acidobacteriota bacterium; assembly: GCA_963792575.1. Classification (GTDB taxonomy): domain Bacteria; phylum Acidobacteriota; class Thermoanaerobaculia; order Multivoradales; family UBA5704; genus DATARR01. The sequence continues at coordinate 127,101 of CAWBWZ010000010.1, read as the reverse complement.
TGGGCGTTGCCGCCGGGGCCGGGACGGGGAGCGGCGGTGGCGGCGCTGCTGGTGGCGGCGCTGGCAGTGGCGGCGGGCCGGGCGCTCCTCGCCGGGTGAGAGATCGAAACTGGGCGTTCTGATCCCCCTGGCTCTCGGCATTCAGGTGCTGCTGCGGGGCGACCTGTTCCTCGCGCCGCCGCCGCCGTTGCGCATGGCGGTGGCGCTGGTGGCGCTGCCGGTGGTGGCCGGGGTGGCGCTGGCGATGCTGGCGCGGCGGCACGGGATGGCCCTGGCGCTGATCGCCGGCGGCACGGCGGTGGCGCTGGCGCCGGGGTTCAACGTCGCCTCCACGGTGGGGCTGATCGCGCTGGCGGCTGGGGATTTCCTGGCGCGGCGCGAGGCCGGCGCGCTGGCGAAGGGGGCGGCGCTGGATCGCGCTGCTGGCGCCGATCGCCTGGGCTCCCGGGCCGGGGATCGCGGCGGCGGTGTGCGGGCTGGCGCTCTGGCGGCCGAGGATCGGGCTGGGGGTCGCTGTGCTGGCCGCGGGCGGCCTCGCCGTCTATCTCCATGAACCGGCCGGCGGGATCGCGCTGCAGGCGGTCTGGCTCTTCCTGCTGGTGCCGGCGGCGGTCCTTCCGGATCGCGAGCGGCTCCCGGCGGCGCTCGCGGCGGCTGCTGATGGCGGGGACGGTGCCGCCGTTCCTCGGCGCCGCCGTTTTCGCGGCGCCGATGGCCCTGGCGGCGCTCTCGATCCGGCGCGACGCGGCCCTGGTGGTGCCGCAGGCGGTCTGGACCGGCGCGGCGCTCGCCGGCACGGCGCTGCTCGCGGGCTACCCCTGGCTGCGCGAGGAGCCGCTGCCGGCGTACCTCTCGCTGCTCGGGCTCCACCCCGGCCCGGCGCTGGCGGCCGCGGCGGCCGCTCTCCTCCTGGCGCTCGCCGGCTTCGGAGTCTGGATGGGCCGCGGCTGGGGCGAGCCGCTGCGATCGGCCCGGCTGGCCGGGCTGGCGGCGGCTTGCGTGGCGCTGGCGCTGCTGGCCGGGCTCCCTGATTCCGGCACTCCGCTGCTGCCGCCCGAGGTCCCGTTGGTGCTCGACGCCGGTCATCCAGCCTGGGAGGCGAAGGTTTCCGCGCGGCGGGTTGGCAGCGTCGTCGTCGAGTCCAGCCTGTCGCACGGCGCGGCGCTGGCGCCGGGCACGCCGGTGGCGATCGTGCATCTGCGGGACGCCGCCGGTCCGGGGTCGGACTGGATCCTGCGCGCCGGCGAGGGGACGGGCGAGTGGGCGGCCCGGCGGCCGGACGTGGCCCGCGCCGGCGTCAAGGCGCCGCCTCCCTGGATCTCCTGGGTGGCGGGGGATTTCCTGGCCCAGCGCTACCGCTCGCTGTGGACCCTGGAGCGGCCCGAGCGCACCTCGCTGCTGCGTATCGAGCGGGCTCCAGGCGTGCCGCCGGATCTGTCGGTCGCCGTCTACCAGTTGGAGATCCGGCGTTGAGGAGAGGGGCGGGACGGGCTTGCCGGGACCGCGGCGGTCCTGGCGGCGGGCGTCGTCCTCGCCGTGCTACTGCCCCGAGTACTCCCTCTGGATGCCGCCGATCCGTTCCGCGGCACGCTGGTGGTCCTGCCGCTGATCCTGGGCGCTCTGCGCGAGATCCACCGCTGGGGCGCGCGGCTCGGCGGCCGGAGGCTCGGGGTAGCGGCCACGGCGGGGGAGCTGGGCGCGCTCGCGGTCCTGATCCTGCTGGTGCTCGTCCGTCCGCATCTCTCCCTGGCGGGGATGGACGAGGTCCTCGCCGCCGGGCTCCTGCTCGTCCTCGGCAGCCGGGTGGCGCGGCAGGTGGCCGCGCTCCGGCCGCTGCTCGGGGACCGGCTGCCGCGGCGCCCGTCCATCCTCTTCTTCCTGCTGCCGCTCGCCGTCTACATCGCCATCCTCCCCTGGTCGGCCCGGCACCGGCAGCCGGACGGCGACGAGCCGTTCTACCTGCTGATCACCCACAGCCTGGCCTACGACTTCGACGCCGACCTGACGAACAACTACGCGCATGGGGATTGGCGCTATTTCATGGACCGCCCGATCGAGCCGCAGCCGGGCGATCCGGTGGGGCCGCACGGCGAGAAGTACTCGCGGCACAACGAGCTCCTGCCGATGGCGCTGGCGCCGGCCTACCGGCTGGCCGGAAAGACGGGCGCGCTGGCCATGATGGCGCTGATGACGGCGGCCCTCGCCTGGCTGACGCTGCGCCTCGCCCGCCACTACGTTCCGGACCTGCCCGGCGAATCGCTGGCGGCCTGGGCCCTGACCGCCTTCGCGCCGCCGCTGCTGCTCTACTCGTATCAGGTCTGGGTGGAGGTGCCGGCGGCGCTGCTCCTGGCGGTCGGCCCTCGACCGCATCCTGGTGATCGATCGCGGAGCGAGCGGATAACGGCCGCCTCTGGGGGCGCAAGGAGTGGCTGGGGCTGGGATTGCCGGTGCTGCTGCTGCCGCTGGTGAAGATCCGGCTGATCCTGATCTCCGGGCCGCTGCTCGTCCTCGGCTGGTGGCACGCCGGGCGCCCGCGCCGGCCGCTGCTGATCCTGGCCGGGCTGCTCGCCGGGCTGGCGGCGGGAATGCTCCTCTACAACCAGTTCCTCTACTCGAACCCGCTGAAGATCCACACCTGGCAGGAGGTCGATCCCCACCACTACGGCGCTGGCCTCGTATCTCAAGGGGTTCTCCGGCCTCTTCTTCGACGCGGCGTTCGGGCTGTTCGGCTGCGCGCCGGTCTGGCTGCTCCTGCTGCCGGCGCTCCTGCTGCTCCTGGCGCGGCGCAGCCCGCTGCTGCTCCATCTGGCGGTGCTGAGCCTCCCCTACCTGGTGATCGTGGTGCCGCGCATCGAGTGGTACGGCGGCTGGTCGCCCCCCTTCCGCTACGCCCTGATCGCGATGCCCCTGCTCGGCATCGCCCTGGTGCCGCTGCTCGCCGCCGGCCGGGAGCGCGCGGGAGCCGCGGGCGCTCCTCGGCGGCCTCGCGGCGCTGACGCTGGCGCTGACGCTCGTCTGGGTGGCGGTGCCGGGGTGGACCTACAACTTCGCCGACGGCCGCACCTACGCCGCTCGACGCCCTGAGCGGCCGGCTGGGGGTGGACATCGCCCGCTTCTTCCCCAGCTCGATCCGGCCGCGGACCGCCACCTGGGTCTGGCCCGCTGCTGTCGATCCCGCTGATCTCGCTGCTCTGGTGGCTGCCGGGGAAAGCGCGCGGTACCCGGCCGGCGCGGCGGCCTGGCCGGGATCGCGCTGATGCTCGGGGCCGCGGCGCTCCTCCCCTCGGCGGCGGCCCGGGTGCCGACGCGCGTCGTGGAATTCGAGGACCCGCAGGTCCGCAAGAGCGGCGGCCATCTCCACCCCGACCGCTGGGTGGTGGAGCGGACCCGCTACCGCGGCGGCTGGGTGCTGCGGGTCGGCGAGCGGCTGGAGGCGCCGGTGGCGCCGGGGGGCCGCCGGGTGAGGCTCCGCCTTGCCGCCGAGCTCATCCGCAACCAGCCGGTCCCCTTCACCCTCGACATCCTGGCAGGGGGACCGGCTGCTCGCCTCCTGGACCCCGGGGCGCGAGCGGGTCTGGGAGACGGTCGAGGTCGGGCCGGTCGATTGGCGAGGCGCGGCGGAGCCGCTGGTCCTCGCCGCGCACGGGCCGGCGCCGCCGGGAGCGCTGAACGGGGTGATTCTGGATCGGGTGGAGATGGAGTGGCGGTGACGCCTCTGACCGCCGTCGTCCCCACCCTCGGGCCGCAGCCCGCTTCTCGTCCCCTGCCTGGAAGCCCTCCGCCGCGAGGGGGCCGAAGATCGTCGTCGTCGATCAGGGGGAGTCGCCGGTCGCGATCTCCCGCCGGCCTCGCGGACCGCGTCCTCCGGCCGGGGCGCAACCTCGGTTTCGCGGCGGGGACCAACCTCGGGATCGCCGCGGCCCGGGGGGAGTGGATCGCGACGGTGAACGACGACGCGCTCGTCGAGCCCGGATGGGCGGCGGCGCTGATCGCGGCGCTGGAGGCGGACCCGCGGGCGGCGGCGGCGCAGGGGGTCAATCTCCTCCTCGACTCGCCCGGACCTCGCGGACGGCTGCGGCATCGCCTGGAACCGCTGGTGGCAGGCGGTCCAGATCGGGCATGGCAAGCCGGCCCCGGCGGCCGGACGTCGGGGTCGAGGAGATCTTCGGGGTCTCGGCCACGGCGGCGGTCTACCGCCGGGAGGCGCTGCGCGCGGTCGCTTCCGGCGGCGAGGTCTTCGATCCGCGGCTCGGCTCCTACTACGAGGACGTCGACCTCGCCGGCCGGCTGCGCGCCGCCGGCTTCGCGCGCTCTGCTCGTCCCGGCGGCCCGCGCCCGCCATGCCGGCTCGCTCGACCGGGCGGACGCTGAGCCGCGAGCGCTGGCGGCTGATCTACGGCAACCGCTGGCGGGTGGCGAGCGCTTCCTCGGCGGCGGCTTCTGGCCGCGCGTCCCGCTCCTGGCGGCCCGCGACGGGATCGACCTCGGGCGGGCTCTCGCTGCGCGGCGACGGCGAGCTGGCGGCGGGGATCGTCGCCGGCTGGGACGCGCGCCCGCGCCTGTCCGGCGGTCCGCGATAACCTCTCCGCGACATGCCCGGAGCCTCTTCTCACAGGCGTCGTCGTCCACTGGCGCAACGAGGATCTCCTCGCCGAGCTGGCGGCGGCGTGGCCGCGCGATCCGCGCTTCGAGCTGCTGGTGGTCGACAACGGCTCCGTCCGACGCCGCTGCCGGCCGGGCGTGCGGGTGCTGCGCGCCGGGGACGAACCTCGGCTTCGCCGGCGGCGCCAACGCCGGCATCGCGGCGGCGCGGGGGGAGATCGTTCTGATCCTGAATCCGGACGCGGTGCCGGACGACGGGGCGCTCGACCGCCTGCTGGAAGGGTTCGCCGCCTGGCCGGACGCGGCGGGGCTGGCGCCCCGGCTGGTCGGGCCGGCGGGCGAGCCGCAGGCGGCGTGGCAGCTCCGCAAGCTCCCGACCGCCTGGCAGCTGCGTGCTCCACGCGCTGCCGGTCGCCCGGCTTGTCCGGCGGCGCGCCCGAGCCGCCGGCCGGGGCGGCGGTCGAGCAGCCGGCGGCGGCGGCGCTCGCTCTCCGGCGGCGCGGCGCTGGCGGCGGTCGGCGGGTTCGACGCGGGTTTCCACCCCGCCTGGTTCGAGGACGTCGACCTCGCCAAGCGGCTCCAGCGCGCCGGGCTCGTCCTGCGCTACTGGCCGGCGGCCCGCTTCCGCCACCGGCTGGGGAGCACGGTGCCGCGGCTGGGCTACGGCCCCTTCCTCTTCATCTACTACCGGAACCTCACCCGCTACCTCGCCAAGCACCACGGCCGCGCCTGGGCGCTGGCGGCGCGGGCGGCGCTGATCCCGCGGGCTCGCCGCGCGGCTGCTGGCGCTGCCGTTCCGGCGCCCCCGGCGGGCGGCCGTCGCGGCGGGAGGCGCTCGCCGGGCTCCTCGGCGTGCTCGCCGGCGCCCTCTCGGGGTGGACCCGGCCGCGGCGGCTCGCGGAGGGCGTCTTTGATTGAGCCAGCCGTCGCGGTCTGCATCGTCACCCACGACTCGGCGGCCGATCTGCCGGGTGCTTCGAAGCGATCGCCGCGCTGCGCCACCGGCCGCTGGAGATCGTGGTGGTCGACTGCGCGAGCGGCGACGGCAGCCTGGAGGCGGCGCGGGCGCACGCCCCGGCGGGGATCCCCTTCCAGGCGGTCGGGCTGGCGGAGAACCTGGGCTTCGCGGGCGGGATGAACGCGGCCATCGGCCCACACCCGGCGCCCCCTGGGTGCTGACCCTCAACGCCGACGCCCGCCCGGCGCCGGACTACGTGACCCGGCTGCTCGACGGCGCCGCGGCGACACCCTGAGATCCGCGTGGGAGCGGTCACCGGCCGGCTGGTGACGGCCGCACCGATCGCCCGGCGGCTGGACGCCTGCGGCATGCGGCTCACCCGCAACTGGCGCCACCTCGACCGCGGCTCGGGGGAGGTGGACCGCGGGCAGCTGTCGGTGCCCGAGCGGGTCTTCGGCGCCACCGGCGCCGCCTCGCTCTTCCGCCGCGCCGCGCTCGCCGACGTGGCGGTCGAGGGGGAGATCTTCGACTCCCGCTTCCACTCCTTCCGCGAGGACGCCGAGCTCTGCTTCCGCCTGCGCGAGCGCGGCTGGGAGGTGATCGTACGAGCCGGCGGCCGTCTGCGAGCACCGCCGGTTCAACCTCCCGGAGCGGCGGCCGGCGATGCCGGCGGCGGTCAATCTCCACTCGCTCAAGAACCGCTACCTGCTGCGGATCTACCACCAGACGGCGGGGAACCTCGCTGCGCACCTTCTTCCCCACCCTGGCCCGCGACCTGGCGGCCCTCGGCTGGGTGCTGCTGCGCGAGCGCTCCTCGCTCGCCGCCTACGCCTGGCTGTGGCGCAACCGCCGCGGAGATCCTGCGCCGGCGGCGGCTGATCCAGGGGCGGCGCACCGTGCCGCCGGCGGCGATCGACCGCTGGTTCTCCATCCCGGGAGAGCCCCTGTGACGACCCGAGTCCCTCTCCGTCGCCCTGATCGGCAGCCGCGGCATCCCCGGCCGCTACGGCGGCTACGAGACGCTGATGGAGGAGCTCGGGCGCCCGGCTCGTCGCCCGCGGCTTCCGGGTGACCGTCTACTGCCGCTCCCACTCGACGCCGCGGGAGCTGAAGAGCTGGCGCGGGGTGCGACCTGGTCGTCCTGCCGACGATCCGCACCAAGTATCTGGACACGCCGGTCCACACCTTCCTCTCCTGCCTGCACGCCGCCGGGGCCGGCTACGACGCCGCCCTGGTGGTGAACTCGGCGAACGCGCTCTTCGTGCCGCTGCTGGGAGTGGGCGGCATCCCGGTGGCCCTCAACGTCGACGGCATCGAGAAGCGGCGGGCCAAGTGGGGGGCCTTCGGCCGTGCCGTCTACGCCTTCTCCGAGCGGCTGGCCTGCGTGGTGCCGGACGCCCTGGTGACCGACGCCGAGGTCATCCGCCGCCATTACCTGGAGCGCTACGGCGCCGAGTCGGTGCCGATCGCCTACGGCGTCGATCCCCGCCCGCCGGCCGCGACCGGGGTGCTTGAAAGATTGGGTCTTGCCCGCCGGCGTTACTTTCTCTATGTCAGCCGCTTCGAGCCGGAGAACAACCCTCACCGGGTGGCCGCGGCCTACCGCCGGGTGGGCGGCGACCTCCCGCTGGTGATGGTCGGCGGCGCGCCCTACGCGGGAAAGTTCATCGCCGGTTTCACTCGCGGGGCCGATCCGCGCATTCTGTTTCCAGGGGCCATCTACGGCGAGGGCTACCGCGAGCTGCTGTCGCACGCCCTCGCCTATATCCACGCCACCGAGGTCGGGGGCACCCACCCGGCGCTGGTGGAGGCGATGGGGTACGGGAATTGCACTTTGGTGAACGACACGCCGGAGAACCGCGAGGTGGCGGGGGGGACAGGCCTCTACTTCCGATGCCGCCGAGCCGGCCACGCTGGCGGAATCGCTGGACTGGGTGCGCGGCCACCCTGGCCGGGCCAGGGCGCGCGGGCGGGCGGCGGCGCGGCGGGCGGCTCTCCTCTTCTCCTGGGAGAGGGTAGCGGACCAATATGCCGCGTTGCTCAGAAAGTTGGCAGGATGGTCTTCATCGAGCTATGCTAGGGAGGCATAGACGGAAAGTACCTCCCGCACGTTAGAATCTGTAAGCGAATGAGGCGCTCAGTGTTCTCCCAATAGAACCTATGCTCAAAGAACGAGCTCGCATTCTTGCGGTCGCGATCTTCTCGCTCGACCTGCTCTTAGTCACCGCTGCCTTCCTGTGCGCCTATGGGCTCCGCGACGCGGTGCTGCCGCAAGTGGCGCCGGCGACCTTCCCCAGCCGCCTGCGCGCGCTGGTGGACTACCTGCCGCTGCTGCCGCTGGCCCTCGCCATCTGGGGCGGCCTGCTGCTGAGCTCGGGGCGCTACCGCTCGCACCGCACGGTGCCGCTGCTCGACGAGGCGTGGGCGATCGTCCGCGTCTGCGTGAGCGGCGCGATCCTCTTCACTCTCGTCGCTCTACCTGAGCCGGTGGGACGAGCGCCTGCTGGGCGACGACCGGATCAGCCGTTTCTGGTCGCTGCTCTTCGCGGCCTTCTCCTGCGTCTTCCTGCTCACCGAGAAGCTGGGCCTGCGGCTGACCTCGCGCTACGTGCGGGCGCACGGCTTCAACTACCGCACCGTGCTGATCGTCGGCACCAGCGACGCGGCGCTGCGGATCGCCGACTCGATCCACGGCCACCGCTTCTGGGGCTACCGCATCCTCGGCTTCATCCGCAACGAGAACGCCTGGGAGGAGCCCTGGCCCCCCATTACCCGATCCTCGGCGAGATCGAGGACCTGCCGCGGATCGTCGAGAGCCACGTGGTGGACGACGTCATCTTCGCCGTCCACCGCCGCGAGCTGGACCGGCTGGAGGACCTCTTCCTCAGCCTGCAGGAGCAGGGGATCCGCACCCGTTTCGCCATGGACCTCTTCCCGCACACCCGCGCCCGGGTGGAGCTCGAGGAGCTGGACGGCGTGCCCCTGCTCTCCTTCGCCACCACGCCGACCAACCCGCTCCAGCTGATGCTCAAGCGGGCGCTCGACGTGGCGCTGGCCTCGTTCCTCCTGCTCATCGGGATGCCGATCGCGGGGATGATCGCGCTGACCATCAAGCTGACCTCCGGCGGCGGCAACGTCCTCTTCCGCCAGACCCGCTGCGGCCTGAACGGCCGCTCCTTCACCCTCTACAAGTTCCGCACGATGGTGGAGGGCGCCGAGGAGCGCCGCCGCGAGCTGATGCACCTGAACGAGATGGACGGCCCGGTGTTCAAGCTGCGGAGCGATCCGCGGGTGACCCGGCTCGGGCGGCTGCTGCGCCGTTTCAGCCTCGACGAGCTGCCGCAGCTCTGGAACGTGCTGCGCGGCGACATGAGCCTGGTGGGCCCGCGGCCGCCGATCCCCGAGGAGGTGGCCCAGTACAAGCGCTGGCAGCGCCGCCGCCTGGCCATGAAGCCCGGCCTCACCTGCCTCTGGCAGATCAGCGGCCGCAACGACCTCGACTTCGACCGCTGGATGCAGCTCGACCTGGAGTACATCGACTCCTGGTCGCCGCTGCTCGACCTCAAGATCCTGCTGAAGACGGTGCCGGTGGTGCTGTCGGGGCGGGGGGCTTCGTAGGAACCTTCACCAGCCGCGCGCACGTCGCCTCGACCTGACGCGCCACCTCGTCCCAGTCGTACCCCGCCGCCCGCTCCAGGGCGTTGTGCTGCAGGCGCCGCCACTCCTCGTCGTCGGTGAGCAGGCGGTCGAGGGCGGCGGCCAGGGGGGCGGGCTCCGGCGGCGTGCAGATCCCCTCGACGCCGTGGCGCACCAGCTCGGGGAGGGCGCTCTCGGGCGATTCGCAGTAGACCACCGGCAGCCCGGCCGCCATCGCCTCCAGGGGGAAGAGGCCGAACCCCTCCCGCTCCGAGGGCTGGACGGCGATCCGCGCCTGCCCGAGGTTGCGCCAGACCTCCTCGCTGGTCTCGACGTGGCCGCGGAAGTCGATGCGGTCGGCGATCCCCAGCTCCTCCGCCAGCTTCATCAGCTCCTCCTTGTGGGGGCCGTCGCCGAAGACGGTCAGCAGCACTCCCGGGTGCCGGGGAGCGATCAGGGCGACCGCGCGCAGCAGGAGGTCGACCCGTTTGGCGCGCAGCAGGCGGCCGGCGTAGATCAGCGGCGGCACGCGGCCGGCGCGCGGGCCGTCCATCGCCGCCGCCCGCCGCACCTCGTCGACGTGGATGCCGCAGGGGACCAGCTCGACGCCCCCCCGCCGCTGGCCGGCGAGCCGCTCCTGGGTGAGGCGGCTGGTGGCCGTCACCGCCGTGCCGACCTGCCCGGTGCACCACTCGATCGCCTTGTAGGCCGGCGCCTTGAGACGGCCGACGTACCCCTTCCAGTAGTCCCCCCAGTATTCGTACCAGGTGACCAGCAGGGGCTTGCCGGCCAGCGCGCACTTCAGCGCCAGCGGGAAGATGTGGAGGTAGGGCATGTTCGCCGTCTCGACCACGTCGTAGCCGCTGACGTCGATCCGCGGCACGGTGAGGGCGAAGCGGATCGCTCCCCGGGTGCTGCGCTGCCCGGCGGCGTTGTAGAGCCCGGCGAGCTCGCCGAGCGACTCCACGCCCGGGGTCGGCGAACTCGACGTCCCCGGCTTGCGGAAGCCGGCGAGCGTCACCTCGTGCCCCCGCCGCCGGAGCGCCGCCGCCAGCTCGTAGTTGCGGCTCTCGACCCCGCCGATGAAGTCCGGGTAGACCGTCTCGTAGACGAGGAGGATCTTCAAACTACTTCCAAGGGATCAGCGCTGCGATCTCGGCCGAGCGGCGGTTGATCGTGGACAGCAGCACCCCGCAGGTGAACGACAGCGCGGCGAGGGTGAACAGCGCGGCCGAGAGCACCGCCAGGGGGAGCCGCGGCACCAGGCCGGTCTGCAGGAACTCGGCGACCACCACGGCGCCGCCGGCGAGCGACAGGGCGAGGAAGAAGAGCGCCAGCAGGCCGAAGCAGGTCATCGGCTTGTAGTCGCGGAAGAAGGTCAGGATGGCGAGCAGGATGCGGTAGCCGTCCCGGTAGGTGTGGAGCTTGCTCGGGTTCTCCTTCGGGCGGGCGCGGTAGCGCACCGGCACCTCGGCCACCGGGAAGCGCTGCACCACCGCCTGCAGCGACAGCTCGGCCTCCACCTCGAACCCCTGCGCGATCAGCGGCGTCGCCTCCAGGAACCGGCGGGTGATCACCCGGTAGCCGGAGAAGAGGTCGCGCGTGCGCACCCCGAAGAGGACGCGCACCAGGAAGATGAACAGCCAGTTGCCGAACGAGTGGCCGGCGCGGAAGGCCCCCTCGTCGTAGGTGGCCAGGCGGGTGCCGATCACCATCTCCGCGCCGTCCTGGGCGGCGGCGATCAGCTTCGGTGCGTCGTCCGCCGGGTAGGTGTCGTCGCCGTCGACCATCACGAAGTACTCGGCGCCGGCGGCGTGGGCGTGGCGGAAGCCGGAGAGCAGCGCGAACCCCTTGCCGGGGCGCGGCTCGCGGATCACCTCCGCGCCCGCCGCCCGCGCCCGCTGGGAGGTCTGGTCGCGCGAGGCATTGTCCACCACCAGGATCAGGGCGTCCGGCAGGACGGCGCGGAAATCGGAGACCACCTTGGTCACCGTGATCTCCTCGTTGTGGCAGGGGATGACCACGGCCACCTGGGGCGAAGCGGGAGCGCTCGTCGGCGCGGAGAGTTTTTCAGTCACTTTGGAACCTCGGCGCGGAATCCTACTTCAAGCCCGCCTCATGGCCATAGACGATCCAGACCACCGCCAGCCCCCAGAGCACGATATTGATCAGAAACGGCATGTCGCGCAGGATTGCCTCGGTGGGATTGCGCTCCCCCGGGCGCTGGTACATCAGGTAGAGGTAGCGGAAAATCCCGTAGAGCACCAGCGGGATGGTGAAGACGAGGTCCTGGGTGTGGTACTTCTGCACCGTTTCCGGAGCCACCGAGTAGAGCGCGTAGGAGACCACGGCCGAGGCGGTGACCACGTTGATCATCTGGTCGAGGAAGGCCGGGCTGTAATGGTCGAGCACCGGCCGCTGCCCGGAGGCCTCGTCGGCGAGCAGGGTGATCTCGTGGCGGCGCTTCGAGAAGGCGAGGAAGAGCGCGAGGAAGGTCGTGCAGAGGAACAGCCACCGTGACACCTCGATCCCCGTCGCCCGGGCGCCGGCCTCGACCCGGAGCACGAAGCTGATGCCGATGCACATCACGTCCAGGATCACCATGTGCTTGAACCAGAGGGTATAGAGCACGTTGAGGATCAGGTAGGTGCCCAGGATCGTCCCGAAAGGGCGGCCGAGCCAGACGGCGAGAGCGCCCGCCGCCGCGATCAGGAAGACCACGGCGGCGATCGCCGCGGGGACACTGAGCGTGCCGGCGGCGAGCGGGCGCAGGCGCTTCAGCGGATGCCGGCGGTCCTCCTCGCGGTCGCGGAGGTCGTTGATCAGATAGACGGCGCTCGACGCGCAGCAGAAGGCGACCAGGGCGAGGACGGCCCGCAGGGTGACGTCGGAGTTGAGCAGCAGCCCGCCGAAGACGAGCGGCGCGAGGACGAAGACGTTCTTGGCCCACTGGGCGGGCCGCAGGGATTGCAGGAGTGGTCGAATCACGGGCCTATTCTATGGGAGAGGCGTTGAACCCGACGGAAAAGAAGGCAACCCGCGGCCTCGCCCTCGTGGCTCTCGCCGCTCTCGCGCTCTGGCTCTGGGCGGCCGTTCCCCTCGCTTGGGGTGAGCGGACGCTCTACTTCCGCGACGTCTTCACCACCCATATGCCGGTGAAGGCGTTCGGGGCGGCCGAGCTTCGGCAGGGGCGCATCCCGGCCTTCAACCCCACCTGGGGGTTGGGACAGCCGTTCCGGGGGAACCCCAACGCGCTGCCGTTCTACCCCGGTAACCTGCTCTATCTCGTGCTCCCCTTCTGGAGCGCCTTCAACCTCCACTACGCCCTGCACTGGCTGCTCGCCGCGCTCGGCATGGCCGCCCTCGCCCGCGCCCTCGGGCAGGGGCGGGCGGCGGCGCTGGTCGCGGGGCTCACCTACGCCGGCTCGGGGTGGATCCTGACGACCTTGAGTTTCTACAACCTGCTCGCCGTCTCCGCCTGGTGGCCGTTCGTGCTCCTCGGCGCGGCGCGCGGCGGCCGGCGGGGGGTTGCTCTCGGAGGGATCGCCTGCGGGATGGCCCTGCTGGCGGGCGAGCCGGTGACGGCCGCGCTCGGCATCGTCCCGCTGCTGCTGGTAGCCCTGCAGCGCCATGGATTCCGCCGGGGCGCGCTGACCACTCTCGGAATCGGGGCCACCGGTCTGCTGATCGCCCTCCCCCAGCTCGTGGCGACCGCCCGCATCCTCGGCTTCACCTCGCGCAGCGCTCTCGGCGCCACGGCCGTGGGCGCCGGCCGGTTCCATCTCGGCCTGGCGCGGCTGCTCGAGCTGATCGTCCCCTTCCCCTTCGGCCACCCCTGGGATCTCGGCAAGGGGGGGTACTGGCCGTGGGACGAGCAGCCGGGGCTGCCGTACATCCTCACCCTGCACCTCGGAATCGTCGGCCTCTGGCTCGCTCTTGCCGGAGCGCGGCGGGCGCGGGGGTGGGCGCTCCTGGCGCTCGCCGGGCTGGTCCTCGCCTGGGCGGGCGCGTTCGGCGGCGATGCCCTGGTCCTGCTGTCCCACGGGCTCGTCCGCTACCCCGAGAAGCTCCTCTTCTGGTTCGCCCTCGCCGCCTCCCTGCTCGCCGGCTGGGGGCTCGAACGGGTGCGCGAAGCGCCCCGGGCCTGGCTGGGGGCCGCCCTTGGCGCCGGGGGCGCGCTGTTCCTCGCGGCCGTCGTCTTCCTGCAGGGATCGCGAATCGCCGACTGGCTGGCCGCGGGGCGGGTCGATCCGGAGTTCGTAGCCGAGGCGCCGCGGACGCGGGTGGGATCGTGGATCCTCGCGCTGCTCCTCGCGGCGGCGCTCCTCGGGCTCGCCGCCCTGGCCGCCCGCCGCCGGAGCGCCGCCGGGCTGGCCGCGGCGCAGTTCGCCGCCCTGCTGCCGCTCGCCGGGCTCGGTGATGACGGCGCCGGTGGCCGACTTTACCCCGTCCCCCTGGCTGCCGCTCGCCGGCAAGGGAGCGGAGGTGGTGTCCGCGGGACCCTCCGGTCCGCTCTCCGACCCCTCCTATCTGACGCTGGTCCGCATCAACGCCTTCAACCTCGGTCCCGCGCCGGGGGTCCTGCACGGCCTGCGCTATCCGCTGGCCCGCGACCTCGACGGCCTCTACTCCCCCCTCTCCGCCTCGGTGCTGCTCCATTTTCCCGCTCTGGACGGCGGCGGCCGCGCCAACTGGATGCGGGCGCTGGGGGTCCAGGCGGCCGTGCTGAACGAGACGCCGGGGACGCCGAAGCTCCAGCCCCTCAGCACTGGCAATTCGAGCAGCCTGTTCGCGGTGCGCGATCCGGCCCCGCCCGTCTGGTGGCCTCGCTCGGTAGCCGCCGCCGGCAGCGCGGGCCAGGCCTTCCGCTTCGTCAGCCGTGAGCCCGATCCGGTCGCCGACGTCATCGCCGCCCGGCCGGTCGTTCATCATCCCGGCGCCCAGGTGGCGCTCCACGCGGAGACTCCGGACGCCATTGAGATCGACGTTACAGGCCAAGGAGGGCTGCTGGTCCTCCGCCGCGCCTTTCAGCCGCTCTACACCGCCTCCGCCGAGGGGAAAGCTTTACCGACCCTCCCCGTGAACCTCAGTCTGCTCGGCGTCGAGGTGCCCCCGGGGACTCATCGCGTGCGGATCGGAGTCTCCGCCGGGCCGGAGAAGTGGGCGGGCGGGGTGGCGGTGGTGGCTTTTCTGGTGGCGTTGGGGATGGCGTGGCGCCGCGGGTCGCCCGGGCATCAATACCCGGGCTAAGAACAGCGCCCCCTGAAGGGGGCTTCAAAGCCGGGTTCACCCGGCGCCGTTTCTAGCCCGGGCATTGATGCCCGGGCGGCGCCGATCCGCCCGTGGTCCGATCCGCCCAATTACCCGCGCCGCCCAATCGTCCGATCCGCCCCAGATCAAACCGCCTTTGGTACTCTTCACCCCCATGTCCGAGCCCATGTCCGAGGAGACCTCACCGGCCGAAGCGCCGGTCCTGCCCGACGCCGAGCCCCCGCGCTGGCGCACGGCCCTCCTCTACGCCGGCCCGCTCCTGATCCTGCTTCTCGTCGCCATGCTGCCGCTGGTGCGCGGCACGGAGACCCTGATCCTGCGCGACGTGCTCAACTCCCACTTCCCCATGAAGTGGTCGCAGGCCGAGGCTATGCGGCAGGGGCACTTCCCGATCATCGACCCCTACCGGGCCGGGGGGCAGCCGCTGGCGGGCAACCTCAACGCCGCGCCGTTCTATCCGGACAACCTGCTGGTCTTCCTGGGCTCCACCTTCTGGGCGTTCAACGCCCACTTCTGGCTCCACCTGCTCCTGGCGCCGTTCGCGTTCTACTGGATGGCCCGCGCCTGGGGCCTGGGGCGCCAGGCTTCCTGGGCGGCGGCGGTCTGCTGGACGGTCTCCGGCTTCTTCCTCTCCCACCTCAACTTCTACAACCTGATCGCCGGAGTGAGCCTGGCGCCAGCGCTGGTGGCCGCCTGCCTCGACCTCGTCCGCCTCCCCGAACGGCGCCCCTGGCTGGCGCCGGGGATCGCCCTGCTCTGGACGCTGCTGATCCTGGGCGGCGACCCGCAGACGGCCGCCCTCGCCCTGCTGCTGGCCGCCGCCGCCGTGGCCCTGACCTGGAAGCAGCGGCCGGCGGGCTCGGGGTGGGGCGTTCCCGCCCTGCTCGGCGCCGCGATCTTCTGCGGCTCGCTGATCGCCCTGCCGCAGATCGTCGAGTTCCTGCGCATCTTCCCGGTCTCGCTGCGCGGCTACGTGGGCTACAGCGCGCAGTCCGTCACCATGTCGAGCTGGGACCCG
Organism: uncultured Acidobacteriota bacterium; assembly: GCA_963792575.1. Lineage (GTDB taxonomy): Bacteria > Acidobacteriota > Thermoanaerobaculia > Multivoradales > UBA5704 > DATARR01. The sequence goes on along the minus strand of CAWBWZ010000010.1, from coordinate 111,616 downwards.
CGGCAGGCCGCCGAGTGGCTGATCCCCTTCCTGTTCGGCCGGCCGGACGTGATCGACAAGGGCGCCTTCTGGGGGACGCAGTTCTTCACCGGCGTCCCCCCCTACTATCTCTCCCTCTACCCCGGGCTCCTGGCGCTGATGCTGATCGCGGTCTCCGGCCTCCCCCGTAACCGGCGGGCGGACTGGGCCTGGGGCGGGATCGCCTTCGGCGTCTTCCTCTCGCTGGGCCGGTTCAACCCGGTGTCCGCGTGGCTCTTCGTGCACGCGAAGTCGCTCCGCTATCCGATCAAGTTCTGGCTGCCGGTGGCGATCGGCGCGGCGCTCCTCTGCGGGCTGGGGTTCGAGCGGCTGGGCCGCGACGAGAAGGCCCGGCGGCTCTTCCGCTGGCTCCTCGTCGCGCTGGCGCTGGCGTTCGCGGGTTTCTGGGGCTTCCTCAGCTTCGCGCGAGGGCCGGCGGAAGCCTGGCTCAACTTCTTCATCCCGCGTCCGGCGCCGTTCATCGCCAACGAGCGCCTGCGCTGGGCCGGCCTCGCCCTCCTGTCGCTGATCATCCTCGCCGCCCTGGCGATCGCCCTGCGGATCTCCCGCCGCTCGTGGGTTGCCGGCGGCGCGCTGCTGATCGCGATCCACGCCGCGACGCAGCTCTGGCTCCTGCGGCCGCTCTATCCAATGGACGCGGTCCAGCCCTATCTCGTGCCGCCGCCGGCCCTGGCCTGGGTACCGGCGGACCTGCTGGTGGTCCATCCGGACTACAACTACCTCTTCGGCCCCTCGACCCTGCGCGAGGGGCGCTTCCCCGAGACCCACACCCGCTGGCTCGAGCGCCGTTCGTTCTACGAGCTCTACCCGTTCAGCGGTCCGGTCTGGGGGCTGCGCTACGAGCTGAACACCTCGCCCGAGGGGCTGGACACCTATCTCGCCCGGCGGGCGCAGACCGAGGTCCAGCGCGCCAAAAATCCCGAGCGGCTGAAGCTGCTCGCCGCCTGGGGGGTGGGCCGGCTGCTGATCAACCACCCGCTCGAGCCGGTGCCGCCGCACGCCAGGCTGCTCACCCGGATTCCCAGCTTCGGCCACGAGCTGTTCCTCTTCGAGGTGACCGATCGCGCCCCCGAGGTCGTCGCTGGCCCGCCGGGTCTTCCGCGAGAAGGACATCCCCGCCATCTACAAGCGGCTGACCGCTCCCGGATTCGATCCGCGAACGGACGCCGTCGTCTTCGGGACCGGCTCCTCGCCCTGGATGACAGGAGAGGGTACCGCGCGCGTTCTCCGCCGCGGCCCCGAGAGCTACGACATCGCGATCGACGCCGGTCCCGGTGGCGCGCTCCTGGTGGTGCAGCGCTCCAACCTCCTCTTCACGGCCACGATCGACGGCAAACCCGCGGCCGTCCGCACCGCCAACGCCTACCGGATCGGCATCGAGGTCCCCGCCGGGCGCCACCGGGTGCGGCTCTACGTCGACCGCGCGCCGCTGCACCGTTCGCTGGCGGCGGCGCTGGCGGGGTTGCTGCTGGTGCCCGGGCTGGGGTGGTGGGGGTGGCGGATCTCGCGGGTGGTCGATATCCGCGAGTTCGCCGCGCCGCCCCTGCTATAAGATACCCACCCTCACATGGCCGACAACATTCCACGCAAACGTATCCGGAAGGTCCTGATCGCCAACCGCGGCGAGATCGCCGTGCGGATCCTGCGGGGCCTGAAGGAGATGGGCATCCGCGGCGCGGTCATCTACTCCGAGCCCGACCGCCTGGGGCTCCCCGTTCTGCTCGCCGACGAGGCGTATCCGATCGGCCCGGCGCCATCCCGCGAGAGCTACCTGCGCGCGGAGGCGATCGTCGAGCTGGCGGTGAAGATCGGCGCCGACGCCATTCACCCGGGCTATGGCTTCCTCTCCGAGCGGGCCAGTTTCTCCCGCCTCTGCCGTGACGCCGGGATCACCTTCATCGGCCCGTCGCCCGAGGCGATCGACGCCATGGGCTCCAAGGTCGAGAGCCGGCGGCTGATGATGGCGGCCGGGGTGCCCGTCGTGCCGGGGGGCAAGGACCCGCTGCCTGACCTCGACAGCGCCGCCGCCGCCGCCGAGACGATCGGCTACCCGGTGATGCTCAAGGCCGCGGCCGGCGGCGGCGGCAAGGGGATGCGGATGATCCCCTCCGCCGCCGAGCTGCCGAGCGCCTACCGCGCCGCCCGCTCCGAGGCCGGCGCGAGCTTCGGCGACGACTCTGTCTACCTCGAGAAGTTCATCGTCGACCCCCGCCATGTCGAGATCCAGGTGATGGGCGATCTCCACGGCAAGGTCGTCTCCCTCGGCGAGCGCGAGTGCTCCCTCCAGCGCCGGCATCAGAAGGTGGTGGAGGAGGCCCCCTCGTCGGTGGTCGGACCCGAGCTGCGCCGCCGCATGGGCGAGGCCGCGGTCAAGGCCGCCTCCGCCGTGGGCTACAGCAACGCCGGCACCTGCGAGTTCCTGCTCGACCGCGAGGGGAACTTCTACTTCCTGGAGATGAACACCCGCCTGCAGGTGGAGCACCCGGTCACCGAGCTGGTCACCGGCATCGATCTCGTGCAGGCGCAGATCCGGGTCGCCGAAGGGGAGCCGCTCGGCCCCGAGTTCGACGACGTCCAGCCGCGCGGGCATGCCGTCGAGGTGCGCCTCTATGCCGAGGACCCCTGGCAGGGCTTCGCCCCCTCGCCGGGCAGGATCGAGATGCTCCGCTGGCCCGACGGCCCCGGCGTGCGGGTGGACGCCGGCGTCTATGAGGGGTCGGAGGTCTCGATCTACTACGACCCGATGCTGGCCAAGCTGATCGTCTGGGCGGCCGACCGCGAGCACGCCCTCAACCGCCTGGAGCGCGCCCTCTTCGAGCTGCGCGTCGAGGGGATCCGCACCACCGCCCCCCTCTTCCACGCACTCCTGGCCGACGCGGACTTCCGCTCCGGCAATCTCGACATCGGCATGCTCGACCGCAAGCTGGCCTCGGGCGAGCTGCATCCGGTCGCCCATGAGGGTGAAGACCCGGACGACCTGCCGCTGATCGCCGCCGCGCTCGCCCACTACGAGCAGGCGAACCGGCAGAGCGCCGCCGGCCCGGCCACATCATCGGACTCTCGCCGCTCGCGCTGGGGCACCGCCGGACGCCGCGGCTCCATGCGGGGGGGAGGGTAGATCATGGATCTGGTCGTCCGCCAGGGGAAGCGCGAGGAGAAGGTCCAGGTGCGCCGGGTCGACGGCGGCTACGAGGTGACCCTCGGCGAGCGCACCTACCACGTGGATTCCCTGCCGGCCCGCGCCGGCCTGCACAGCCTGCGGATCGAGGGGAACCACCACGAGGTCGCCATCCGCAACCAGGGGGAGGGCACCTACTGGGTGAGCACCGCCCAGGGCGCCGGCCCGGTCGAGGTCGTAGACCCCTTGACCTACCTGGCCAACCAGGCCCTCGGCGCCCAGGGTGGCAAGCGCCGCAAGCGGGTCGACGCCTACATGCCGGGCCGCGTGGTCGCCGTCCTCGTTCAGGAGGGCGAAGCCGTCACCGCCGGCCACGGCATCATCGTCCTCGAGGCGATGAAGATGGAGAACGAGATCCGCGCCGAGCACGACGGAGTCGTCAGCAAGATCCACGTGCAGCCGGGGCAGGCGGTCGACAAGGGCAATCCGCTGTTCGAGATGGAGTAGGCCTTGCCGAGGGGAACGCCCGTGGCCTGCGACCTCAACCCCTATCCCCTTCTCCTAAAGGAGAAGGGGGACGACTCCGCGCCAGGTTGCCTGTAGGGTGTGTTGTGCACGCCTGGAAGATCTTGAAGGTGCGCATAGCGCACCCTACGCGGTCCATCGGTTCTGTCAGGCCCTCCCTCTCCTTTAGGAGAGGGACCGAGGGTGAGGTCGCAGGCCACGGACGCTTGAACGCCCGGGAGGGCGGCCGATGACCGGCTGGAAATCGTCCCTCACCCCCCGCTCCCTCAAGCTCCTCCTCCTCGGGGCCTTCGCCATCCTCTGCCTGCACGGCCTGGTCTGGGATTCCCCCACCGTCGACGAGTTCACCCATCTCCCGGTCGGCTACTTCTATCTGAAGACCGGCGACTTCGACCTCGCCGCCCGCACGCCGCCGCTGGTCAAGGCGCTGGCGGCGGTGCCTCTGCTGCCGCTCGATCCGCAGGTCCGCACGGTCAAACCGGCCCGCGAGAGCGCCTGGTACCCCTGGATCCTGGGCACCGATTTCATGCAGCGGAACCGGCCGGTCTTCGACCGCCTCTTCCTGCTCGGCCGGCTGCCGATCGTCCTCCTCGGGCTGCTGATGGGCATAATCGTCTATTTCTGGGCGCGGGATCTCTACGGCCCGGCGGCCGGGGTCGTGGCGCTCACCTTCTTCGCCTTCAACCCGACCCTGATCGGCCATTCCCACATCGTCACCGCGGACGTGGGCACGGCCACGTTCGTGGTGCTCGCGCTCTACCTGTTCCACCGCTGGATGCTCCAGCCGACTCCCGCCCGGCTGCTGCTGGCCGGCCTCGGGCTGGGGATCGCGCAGCTCGCCAAGACCACGGCGGTGCTGCTCTACCCGATCCTCTTCCTGCTGTTGGTGATCGCCCTGGTGCGGGGGGAGCGCCCCGTGGTCCGCCGCCTCGGGGGGCTCGCCGCGATCGTCCTGGTCAGCCTGCTCGTGCTCAACGCGGGCTATCTCTTCCAGGGGACGGGGAAGCCGCTGGGATCGTTCGAGTTCCAGAGCCGCTTCATGAAGGGGATCGCCGGCCACCTTCCGGGCGGGCTCCCGATGCCGCTGCCGGCTCCCTATCTCGTGGGGTTCGACGGCGTGCGGCTCGACGCCGAGTCGGGCGAGTTCCCCAACTATCTCTTCGGCCGCTGGTCGCGCCAGGGGACGCCGCTCTACTACCTGGTCTGCTTCCTGTTCAAGACGCCGCTGCCGTTCCTGATCGCCTGCCTGCTCGCCCCGTTCGTGCGTCTCCGCTCGCGGCCGAAGGGGGAGATCTACGCCGCCCTCCCGCTGGCGATCCTGCTGGTCTCCTACTCGGCCCTCACCGGCAACGTGAACTACGGCATCCGGCACATCCTGTCGGCGTTCCCGCTGCTGTTCATCTACGCGAGCCGCCTGACCCCCTTCTTCCTGGAACGGACCTCGCCTGTCCGCCGGGCCGCCCTGGCCGGGCTGCTCCTCTACCCCCTCTCGGCGGTGATCGCGACGCCGGACACCATCGACTACTTCAACCTCCTCGCCCGCGGCCGGGGGGACGAGATCCTCCTCGACTCCAATCTCGACTGGGGGCAGGGGCTGAAGCGCCTCCGCAAGTACATGGACCGCGAGGGGATCGACCGCATCGGCCTCGTCTACTTCGGCCACGTCGATCCCGCCCTCTATGGGATCGAGGGGTACTTCCCGCGTCCGGGCGAGCCCGGGCTGGTCGCCATCAGCGCCAACTTCCTCCATGGCTACGGCTATCTGACCTTCGCCGGGGGGCGGATGGTGCCCGTCCCGGCCGGGGCCTTCACCTGGGTCGCGCGCTACCCCCGGGTGGCGGACCTGGGCGGTGGGATGTTTGTTTACAAAATTGGGCCGTAGAGCGGCCGTCCGGCGCGCTATCATCCTCCCGACCCCCGCCACCGCAGATCACGTTCTCCTCGGGAGATCCAATGAGCGAGCCGACTTTCCGTTCCGTCGTCGAGATGTTCCAGCACCGGGTGAGCTCCACGCCGGACGCCGAGGCCATGTCCGGCAGGCGCGACGGCCAGTGGCACTCCATGACCTGGGCCGAGGCGGGCCGCCGCGTGCGCAACGTCGCCGGCGGCCTGCTGAACCTCGGGTTCAAGAAAGAGGAGCGCGGGGCGATTCTCGCCACCAGCCGGCCCGAATGGGTGATCGCCGACCTCGGCATCCTCGCGGCCGGCGGAGCGACCTCGACGATCTACACCTCGAACACCGCCGAGGAGAGCGCCTACATCCTGGAGGACTCCGGGTCCCGCGTCTGCTTCGTCGAGAACGCGATGCAGGAGGCGAAGCTCCGCGAGGTGCGCGGCCGGCTCGGCAACGTCGCTCATCTGATCCTGATCGACGGCGAGCCGATGACGGCGGATGGCTGGACGATCACCCTCGCCGAGCTGGAGAACCAGGGCAAGGCCTGGAACGCCGCGAACCCCGGCCATCTGGACGAGTTGGCGGAATCGATCGGCCCCGGGGACCTCGCGACCCTCATCTACACCTCCGGCACCACCGGCAAGCCCAAGGGGGTGATGCTCACCCACGACAACTGGATTTTCGAGGGGGAGTCGATCGCCGAGCTGAACATCCTCGGCCCTACCGACAAACAGCTTCTCTTCCTGCCGCTCGCCCACTCCTTCGGCAAGGTGCTGGAGATGACCTTCATCCGCCTGGGGGTCGCCACGGCCATCGACGGTGTGGTCGACGACCTGGTCGCCAACCTCGCCGTGGTCCGGCCCACGGTCATGGCCGGCGTTCCCCGCGTCTTCGAGAAGGTCTACAACCGGGTGGTCACTGGCGCCCGCGAGGGAGGCGGGCTCAAGTACAAGATCTTCCAGTGGGCCCTTGACGTCGGCGGCAAAGTCTCCCGGCTGCGCCAGCAGGGGGAGCAGCCGTCCGGCATGCTCGCCTTCCAGCACCGGCTGGCCGACAAGCTCGTCTACTCCAAGCTCAAGGCCCGCCTGGGCGGCCGGCTCCGCTTCCTGATCTCCGGCGGCGCGCCGCTCTCGCGCCCCATCGCCGAGTTCTTCCATTCCTGCGACATCCTGATCCTCGAAGCCTACGGCCTCACCGAGACCTCGGCCGGCAGCACCGGCAACCGCCCTGAGCGCTACAAGTTCGGCACCGTGGGCAAGGCCTTCAAGGGCGTCGAGGCCCGGATCGCCGAGGACGGCGAGATCATGCTGCGCGGGCGCAACATCATGCGCGGCTACTACAACCTCCCCGAGGCGACCGCCGAGGCCCTGGAGCCGGACGGCTGGTTCCACACCGGCGACGTCGGCCAGATCGACGCCGACGGCTTCATCACCATCACCGACCGCAAGAAGGACATCCTGGTCACCGCCGGCGGCAAGAACATCGCCCCGCAGAACATCGAGGGCCAGCTCAAGGCGAGCTGCCCCTACGTCTCCCAGGTCGTCATGCTCGGCGACCGGCGCCCCTTCTGCGTCGCCCTGGTCGCGATCAACGAGGAGACCACGGGCAAATGGGCCCGCGAGCACGGCATCGACTACAAGGATTACGCCGACCTCGCCTCCCGCCCCGAGGTCAAGCAGCTCATCCGCGACGGCATCGACGCCGTCAACGCCAACCTCGCCTCCTACGAGCGGATCAAGGACTTCCATCTCCTCGACCACGACCTCTCCGTGGAGACCGGCGAGATGACCCCCAAGATGAGCATCAAGCGCAAGGTCGTGGAGAGCCGGAACCAGGAGATTCTGGACGGGTTCTACCGGGAGACGGTGGCGCGGATCTGAGGGGGTGTCTCGAAAGCCGCCTCCCCCGCCCGGGCATTCATGCCCGGGCCGAGGGCCTCGCGACTAACTTTCGAAACACCCTCTGAGGGGGCGGGGCTTTCATCTTCCTCAAAAAATGTCGTCCTCTGGAAGCAGGGACGGGACCGGCTCAGCCCGTCGCCCGGCCTGCTTCCAGAGTTGGTGCTCCGCCTGGCCGAGCAGGTACGTAAAGATGTGGGCGGGAATCTTGAGGAATCGCGCCGCCACGCCGTCGAGCTCGGTGATGCCGAAATCCTTGTCCTCCCGAGTGACGAAATAGGCGTAGCGGACCTGCGGGTCCTGCTTGCAGTAGGTCGCCAGCCCGCCGGAGGAATCCAGGCTCGCCGACACTCGATACTTGACCTCGACAGGAATCACGTACCGGGGGCTCCTGACGATGACATCCACCTCCTTGTCCGTCCGCGGTTCCCGCCAATACACGATCCGTGGAGTGTCCAGATAATGATAAGCGTAGAGATGGCGCAGCACGGAAGTCTCCACCACCCTGCCGAGCTCCTCCGGATCTGAAAGCACCTCCTGGCCCCGCAGCAACACCGCGTTTCTCAGGGCGGCATCCGCCAGATAATACTTGCTCTGCTGGCGCAGAACCTTTTTGCCGCCGATCTCCGAAGGGGAGAGCCGATAGACCAGATAGGAGTTTTCCAGCAGCTCCAGATATCCCGTCACAGTGATGGCGGTCGTCCCCAACTCCGAGGCGCACGTCTTCACGGAGAGTATCCCGCCCGTGTTCAGGCACAGATAGATAAAAAGCTTTTCGAGCTCGTTGATCTTCCTGACCCCGAACAAGGCGACCATGTCACGCTTCAGCACGCGTTCGACCACATCCTCCCGAAGGATGCGCTGGCAGTAATCCGTCTCGTCGCTCAGAGCCGTCTCAGGAAATCCACCCACGAGAAGATAGCGTTGGAACTCCGGCATCACCCCCCGGAAGCTCTCCGCCAGGTTCGCCAGATAAGCCTTGTTTTTCTGAAACAGATCCTGAGGCCGAAGATCGCGGGGCACATTCGGCAGAGCCCGGCCACGCATCTGGAGAAACTCGTAGAATGAAAGCGTCGGCATCGGAATGGTGATCCAGCGTCCGACGCCGCTATCGATGGCATCCCGCCGCTGCCGTAGCGCCGCGGAGCCGGTCGCCACGATTCGAAGCTCGGGATGATGATCGATCAGGAGCTTGAGATGAAGGTCCCACTCTTGCGCGTACTGCACCTCATCCAGCAGCAGGACGGCGGGTTCTCCGTCCGGCCGGATCTGGCTGTGGTACTCCGCCAGGATCTTCTCGATCGTCAGGAGCTTCAGCACCGGATGGTCGAGGCTCAGGTAAAGGATGGAGGTGGGTTCCTCTCCACGAGCCAGGAGCCGTTCGGCCAACTGATAGAGGACCGTCGTCTTCCCCACCCTGCGCGGACCGGCGAGCAGGACCCCCCGGCGGATGGAGGGATCGAAGAGATAGCGGCTGCACGCGTCGAACGCGAGGCGGTGGAACGAGGGGACGGAGACCGACTTCTGGGTCCACCAGGGATTGAACCCGTAAAGTACCCTGAGAACGTCCTCGGACTGGAGCAGGCGCATGGGAAGCTCCTCCTGACGGTACAGTATGCCTCGGGGACCTACCGCGAGCATAGTATACTGTGCTCGCGGTATCTACGGGGAGCATAGTATACTATGCCTGCGGTAAAACGGTGTCGTCATAAGAAAGCCTGGGAGACGCTGTATGAGCCAACCTCCAATAACCCGCCGTGATCTCCTCCGCCTGGGCCTCGCCGCCGGAGCCGCCTCCTCGCTCCACTTCGGCACCGCTTCCGCGGACAAAGCCTCGAAACCTCCCGCTCCGGCCGCATCCGCTCCCGGCTACCTCGACGCCGCCATCAAGGCAGCGCGCTGGATTCGCACCGCTCGCATCGAGACGCCGGAGGGGTACGTCTGGCTGACCGGCCCCGAGCGGCCGGAAGGTTTCGACACTACCCCGAACCTCTACACGGGGAGCTCCGGCATCGTCCTCTTCCTCCTGGAAGTCACCCGGGCGACCGGCGACAAGGCGCACCGCGAGGAGGCCGCGGCCGGTGCGGACGCCCTGATCGCTTCCCTGCCGGAGAAAATTCGTCTGGACCGGGAAGAGAGCGGCCTCTATACCGGAGTCGCCGGCATCGGCTTCACTCTCGGCCAGGTCTTCAAGGAGACCGGGGACGAGAAATACCGGAAGGCCGCCGTCCGCTGCCGCGATCTGATTCACGCCGCCGCGCAACCCGCCGGCCAGGGCGTCGAGTGGGGGACCGTCACGGACATCATCGGCGGCGCCTCCGGAACCGGCCTCTACCTCCTGCACGTGGCCCGCGCGATGGACGACACCGCCTCGCGCGATCTGGCGGTGAAAGCCGGTCTGCGGCTGATCGAGTTGGGCATCCCCGACGCGGGCGGGCGCAAGTGGCGGATGGACCCCACCTTCGAGCGCCTGATGCCCAACTTCTCCCACGGCACCGCGGGAGTCGCCTACTACCTCGCCACCCTCTATCGCGAGACCGGTCGCCAGGAGTTCCTCGACGCCGCCCTCGCGGGAGCCCGCTATCTCCAGTCCATCGCCAGCACCGAGGGGGACACCTGCCTCATCTTCCACGACGAGCCGGACAACAAGAAGCTCTACTACCTCGGCTGGTGCCACGGCCCGGTGGGAACCTCCCGCCTCTGGGTCCGCCTCGACCAGATCGACGGCAAGGCCGGCTGGCTCAACTGGGCGAAGAAGGGAGCGAAGTCCATACTGGCGAGCGGCATCCCCGAGCACCAGACCCCCGGCTTCTGGAACAACCTCGGCCAATGCTGCGGCTCCGCCGGAGTCGCCGACTTCTTCCTCGATCTTGGAAAGCTCACCGGCGATGCTACCTACACGGCCTTCGCCCGCCGAGTCACGAAGAACATCCTTGGCCGCGCTACCCACACTCCTGGCGACGGCCTGAAGTGGGTTCACGCCGAGCATCGGGTGAAGCCGGAGTATGTCTACGCTCAGACGGGGTACATGCAGGGTACGGCGGGGATTGGGATGTTGCTGCTGCGGATGGATGCGAAGGAGAAGGGGTGGGGATGGAGGAGTAGATTGCCGGATTCGCCGCTGGCATAGTTAAATGCGAGGAGATGAAGTGGACAAATTTTTGTTTGCCTTGACGACCCCGTACGCTGGTCGCTGCTATGGTGGATTTGAAGAAATTAGTATGTCTGAGGATCTGAGAGTCTGGATAGAAACCTCTTCAACCATCAGTCGTGCCAAATACAGATTTCAAGATTATATAATTAGAATTGATACCAATTTCGCCTCTGCTGTCGCTATTACGCAGTACGAAAAAACACTAAAAGATCTGCCCGGTGACGAGCAGCTTAAGTTGGCGCAGGCAATCTATCCTTCCCGTGACCACGTGCTTATGCACGGCTCCGTGTCTTTCCTGCAAGGCGAGGAGAGACCTTATCGGGCGGAACTTGCCTTAAGCTGTGCTGCTCGCCACTTGAGTCATTTATTTCTCGCGCTCAACTTGGCGTCGCCTGGTATTGTTTCCTATCCCCAGGCTAGGCTCGAAATCTTGGGGCATGCTAAATGTTACAAAGATCTTAGATTTTACGGCGAGCTATTTGAGTCGGCATTGCATGAGAGTCTGCGTTCCGCATGGCCACCGATCCAGTTCCTTGGATTGCCTAAAGTTTGGGCGTGGCTACGGGCTTTAGATTTCTTTGGAAGGACGTTGGCAGCCTCGCCTGTAGAAAAAGGCCTCTTTTCGATGCTTCACCTTGCCCAAATAGGAATAATGGATCCTGCCGCGTTAGTATGGTGTGCGCGAGCATTCGAAGGTCTTTTCGATACGTCTCCCAGCTTAGCTTTTGCAGGGCTGTTTTCTCGGATATCAAAATTTCTGGATATACCAAGTCATAACGTCAAGAAGGCAAAGGCTGCATTCCGAGCATTTTACGATCTGCGTGGTGCGTACGTCCATGGGGGGTTGCCAATAGATCAACCTATCGAGATGGGATTAGATTTAGAGCATGAACGTCAAGAAGAAAGGGGTCTTGATGCTCTAAGCCTTCCAGTTGCATATTTGATTGCCTGTTTACAAAAAATGATGGTTCTAGGTTGGAAGGGTATAAGTTATCGAGAGGTTGAAGAAGGCATGCCTTGCTTATCAAGGATGTGAGCAGTTGATTAGGGCGTCTGGGAATGGTTTTCTTAGGTGCGGACGGGTGAATTCTTAAAGAACTCTGTCCTGTTGTGGTTTGTCTCAGAACCCGAGCAGCCTCCTCGATCGCGAGGAGAAGCTCTACCTCCACCTCGGGTCCGAGGGTGAGACTCTCCTAGTCCTCGGGAGCCAAATCGCTACGATTGCGCCCTCGGCCAAATCTTCTCCATCGGGTTCAATCCTGCTGTTGGCGACAGGTCCGGTCGTGAATCGCATCAGGAAAGTCCCTACCAGTTCTCGAGCCGAAGATCTGTAAAGACGGAGAAGTGTTGATCGCGGGTCACCAAGGATAAGTTGTGCTGACTCGCCAAGGCGGTAATCCAGAGATCATTTTCCGGAATAGGTGTGCCGCGCTCCCGCAATTCTGCCTTGAGGGCTCCGTAACGGCGAGCGGTCTGCGAGTCACAGTCCAAGACGGTTGTGCTGGCAGCGAACTGTTCGATGCGAGCAATGTTTTCCTGGATTCGCTTGGAGTTACGGGCGCCGTAGAACAACTCGCCCAGAGAGACGATGCTGAGGAAGACCTCGGGTGCGTTGGTCACCCGGTGATGAAGGAGAGCGTCTCCGTTGAAAACTGCGATGACGATGTTCGTGTCCAGCAGGTACTTACCAGTCACGGGGGTCCACCCGCTCACACCCAGCCTCGATCGCCGCCTCCATCCTGCGGCAATCCTCGGAGTCGATGGTCCCGAAGAACTTCAGCAGCTCACTGCCCGGAACTCCCTTGGGGGATGGCGGTAGACTCTCGGCGAACTCGAGGATCCGGCGCTGCTCGCCTTCTGAGAGCTCGTCAAGCCGTTCGAGAATCTTCTGTCGGATCTGGGAAGAGGTCATCGTCATCTCCTGGAGCTATTCTACTCTCCTCTGGTGCGTGGCGATAGGAGACGTATTGTCGTCCCTGGACGCGACGGACTGAGGGATCACCCCACCTCCAGATCCCGAAACCAAAACCGCCCCCGCCCCTCCACCCGTCCCAGCTTGATCGCCACCGGCTCGCGGAAGATCGGCCCGGCGTGGACGAAGGTGTGGAACTCGCCGTTCTCGCCGCAGAGGTCGATGTCGGCCGGGAGGTCGCGCAGGAGGTCTTCGTCGAAGGCGCGGCCGGCGAAGACGGGATCGAGGATGTCGGTGTCCACGCAGACCAGGACGGCGCGGAAGCCGAGATGGATGAGCTCGTGGGCAAGCTCCGTGGTGTCGTGCCCCCAGATGGGGAAGACCGGCTCCAGGCCGAGCGCCGCCATCTGCTTCTCCCGGTAGGCGCGGATGTCCTCCAGGTAGAGATCCCCGAAGGCGACGTGGTGAATCCCCTGGTCCTTGATGGCGCTCAGGGCCGCCGCCAGGCGTTCCTCGTAGATCTCGTTCGGGCAGTCCTTGGGGATGAGGACCTTGTGGAGGGGCAGTCCGATCGATTCCGCTTGGCGCTCCAGCAGCTCGCGGCGGACGCCGTGGACGCTGATGCGGTCGTAATCCTCGGTGATCGTGGTCAGCAGGCCCGCCGGCTCGAAGTCCGGCGAGGAGCGCAGGGTGTGGAGGGCGAAGGCACTGTCTTTGCCGCCGCTCCAGGAGAGGAGGATGGGTTCAGGCATGAGGGAAGGATACGGGAATCACCCGCGGGGGAATCGCTCAGACTGGGGCGACGGTCCATCGTACCGTTACAACGGTTTGCCTCCGGCTACCACGGCTCGCCTACCGTTACGACGGTCTGCCTCCGGCTACGACGGCTCGTCGTATCGTTACGACGGTTTGCCTCCGGCTGCGACGGCCCGCCTATCGTTACGACGGTTTGCCTCCGGCTGCGACGGCCCGCCTATCGTTACGACGGTTTGCCTCCAGCTACGACGGCTCGCCTACCGTTACGACGGTTTGCCTCCGGCTGCGACGGCTCGCCTACCGTTACGACGGTCTGCCTCCGGCTGCGACGGCCCGGCTACCGTTACGACGGCCTGCCTCCAGCTACGACGGCCCGTCGTACCGTTACGACGGTTTGCCTCCGGCTACGACGGCTCGTCTACCGTTACGACGGTCTGCCTCCAGTTGCGACGGCCCGTCGTACCGTTACGGCGGTCTGCCTCCGGCTGCGACGGACTACCGCGGACGGCGCCTGCTGAAGCCGGGCTTCATTCGGCGCCGTCCTGGCCAAGTGTTTTCCGTTGCTTACTTGTAGCACTCCTGATATTGGAACGAGTCGGTGCCGTCGTAGTAGCAAGTGAGAATGTAAACGTCGTGGTCGCCGCTGCTGGGCAGGGTGAAACAGGTCTCGTTGATGCTCACTTCAGACCACGGCGCCCCTCCACCATTCAAACAGATCTGGAGGGCCTGGTAGCAGGTGTAGGCGGGGCAGAAGACGGAGGCCTGGACCGCCGGCTGCGAAGTGAGGGCGAGGACGGTGATGACGAAGGCCAGGACGAGAAGCTTCACTTTCATAGAGTTCCCCTTTCCAGAGACGTGACGTTCACCCGTAACACTCCTGGGCGGTGGTCGTGTTGGTGCTGGGGTGATAGCAGTAGACCATCTGGATCGTGTACGTGTCGTGATTCGGCAGGGTGTAGCAGGACTCGGTGCCGCCCTCAGGGATCGGCGCTCCACCGCCATTCACGCAGGCTTGGCTGACGTCGAAGCAGTAATAGGCGGGGCAGAACACGGAGGCCTTGGCGGCAGGCTGCGAGGCGAGGGCTAGAACCATTACGGCGAACATCAAAACGAGAAGTTTAGCTCTCATAGAGTTCCCCTTTCTGTAGGCTTCCGGCCGGAAGTTCTTAGACATTCTAACATCTACATTTAAGATCAGGCAAGCCGCGGGGAGCGTCCGTGGCCTGCGACCTCACCCTCGATCCCTCTCCTGAAGGAGAGGGAGGGCCTTTCTGGGGTGCTCAGGCGTGCACAACACGCCCTATGGGCCATACGGTCGGAGTCGTCCTCCTTCTCCTTCAGGAGAAGGAGATAGAGGATGAGGTCGCAGGCCACGGACGCCCCCCGTGGGCGGCCCCCGCCCTTACTCCCGCCGGCGCCAGACCAGCAGCCAGAGGAAGAACGGTCCGCCCAGGAGCGCGGTGAGGATGCCGACCGGCAGCTCGGCCGGCGACATCATGGTGCGGCCGGCGGCGTCGCAGAGGGCGAGGAAGGCGCCGCCGCCGAGGATGCAGGCGGGGACGAGGTAGAGGTGGTCGTGCCCCACGAAGCGGCGCAGCATGTGGGGGACGATCAGGCCCACGAAGCCGATCGGCCCGGCCACCGCGACCAGGGCGCCGATCATCAGCGAGGTGGCGAGGAGCACCTAGCGGCGCAGGCGGGCGAGGTCCACGCCGCGGCTCGCCGCCAGCTCCTCGCCGGTGAGCAGGAGGTTCAGCTCCCAGCGCAGGACGAACAGCGCGGCGCTCCCGCCCAGCACCCAGGGCAGGAGCCAGAGCACCTCGCTGTAGCCGACCACCGAGAGCCCGCCCATCATCCAGCGCACCATGCGGAAGGTCTGGGTGGAGTCCGCGAGGTACTGGAGGAAGAGGATGATCGCCGAGCAGGAGAGCGAGACGGCGACGCCGGCGAGCAGGAGCGTCGAGGTCTGCGATCCCCTGCCGGCGCATGGCGAGGCCCACGATCAGCGCGGTGGCGCCGAGCGCTCCGGCGAAGCTCGCGAGGCCCACCAGCGACAGGCCGAGGAACTGCCCCCCCTCGAAGCGCAGGGCGAGCACCGCGCCGAGGGCCGCGCCGCTCGACACCCCCAGGGTGTAGGGCTCGGCGAGGGGGTTGCGGAAGAGGGTCTGGAAGCCCGAGGCCGGAGACGGCGAGCGCCGCGCCGCCGAGCAGCGCGAGCAGGATCGCGCGGCAGGCGGATCTGCCAGAAGATCGACGCCGCGGTGGGATCGCCGCGCAGGATCTCGGCCAGCGAGACCGACTGGCTGCCGACCAGCGGGCGTCAGGATCAGCGTCGCGAGCCGAGAGGCGGCGCAGCCCAGGACCAGGCGAGGGCGGTCGCGGCGGCTTGGCGCCCACGCGCTCCAGGGGCGCAGCTCCAGCATGGTGACCGGCCGCTCGCCGCCGCGGACGATCTCGAAGCGGGCGCGGAAGAGGCGGTCGAGCACCTCCGGCCGGAGGATCTCGGCCGGCGCGCCGGTGGCGAGGATCTTGCCGCCGGCGAGCGCGAGGAGCCGGTCGCCGAGCAGCGAGGCGAGGTTGAGGTCGTGGGTGGCGAGGACGACGGTGCGGTCGGTCTCGGCCTTGAGGCGGAGCAGCAGGCAGGCGAGGTCGCGCTGGTGGCGGGCGTCGAGGTGGAGGTCGGCTCGTCGAGCACCAGCAGCTCGGCTCCTGCGCCAGGGCGGCGGCGATGAAGACGGCCTGGCGCTCGCCGCCCGAGAGCTCGTCGACCGGCCGGTCCGCGCAGCTCGGTGATCCCCACCAGGCGGAGCGCCTCCGTCGACGGCGGCGAAGTCCTCCGCGCGCGGCGCGAGCTGGAACGCCGAGAGGTGCGGATAGCGGCCGAGGAGGACCACCTCCTCGACCTTGAGCGGCACCTGGGCCGGCCGGATCTGCGGCACATAGGCGATGCGGCGGGCGATCTCGCGGCGGGAGAGCGAGGCGAAGGAGCGGCCGCCGTAGGCGATCTCGCCGCTGGACC
The DNA here is from genome assembly GCA_963792575.1 of uncultured Acidobacteriota bacterium. Classification (GTDB taxonomy): domain Bacteria; phylum Acidobacteriota; class Thermoanaerobaculia; order Multivoradales; family UBA5704; genus DATARR01. The sequence goes on along the minus strand of CAWBWZ010000010.1, from coordinate 95,301 downwards.
GGCCGCAGCAGTCCGGTGAGGCAGCGCAGCAGGGTCGTCTTGCCGGCGCCGTTGGGTCCGACCACCGCCAGGCACTCGCCGCGAAGAACCTCGAGATCGAGGGGTCCCAGGATGGTTCGCGCACGGGAGCCCCAGGTGAGCTCGCGTGCGCTGAGCAGGACGGGTGGTGGGTCAATGCGAGTCCCTGGCGCCGCGGGCGCGGAGGAGGGCCTCCCGCATCTCGCGGTAGAGCTGGGGCAGGCGCGGCCCGGGAGCAGCACGAAGGTGTCGGCGATGACCACGACGGCGTGGTTGCGGACGGCCGGCACCTCGGGGAGCGCCTGCCAGTCGTGGACGATGGCCGCGGCCTGCTCCGGCGGTCTGGCGGGTCCGACCGCAGCTCCAGGACCACGTCCGGCTTGCGGGCCACGATCTCCTCGACGCTGATCTGCGGATAGAGGGTCGGCGAGTCGGCGAAGGCGTTCACCGCGCCCAGGCGGACGAGGAGCTCGTCGAGGAAGGTGCCGTGCCCGGCGACGGTGATCTCCCCCAGCCGGCCGGGCGAGCGGCCGACGGAGAGCATCACCTTGAGCGGCGGACCGGGAAGCGGCCGCGGGGCAAGGCCGGCCCGCCATTCGCGCCGCGAGCCGGTCGCCGGCCGCGGGCACGCCGCAGCGCCGGGCGATCTTATGAAAGGAGCGCTCGACGTCGGCCAGGGTCTCGTTCGGCACGATCAGCGACGTCGATCTTCAGCGGCTGGAGCTTGGCCGCCGAGGTCCCGCTCGCTCGGGCTCAGGACGGCCAGGTCCGGCCGCAGGGAGACGATGCGCTCCAGGTTGGGATTGAACAGGCCGCCGAGGTGAGGCTTGCGGACGCGCCTCGGGGGGCCAGTAGCGTATAGTCCCCGACGCCGACGACGCGGTCGCCGAGGCCGAGGGCGAAGAGGTCTCGACCAGGCTGGGGGTGAGGGCGACGATCCGCCGGGCCGGCGGGGAGGGGCGCGGCGGCACCGCCCTCCTGCCCTCGCCGGCAGGCGGGGAGCAGGAGGAGCGGCAGGAGGAGAGAGGGCTCGTCTAGAAATCAAACGACAGTCCACCGATCAGCGTCCTCCCCGGGCTGGGGAAGCCGAGCGCCTGACTGTACTCCTCGATCGGCGAGGTTCTCCACCCGGGCGTAGGGGGAGAGCCAGGTGCAGCGCCCGCCAGCGGGCGGCGAGGTCGACCCGCGTAGTAGCTCGGGTTGACGGTGCGGCCGAAGGTCACCGGATCGAAGTCCGGCCCGCTCGCCGACGTAGCGCCCGACGAGGTTCAGCGTCCACGGCGCCCGGCCGCGCGGTGAGGATGAGGTTGGCGCTCCGCTTGGGGCGCCGGAGCAGCGGCGAGGCCGGTGTCCTGGTCCTCGGCGTCGAGCCAGGTGCCGTTCACCGACGCGTCGAAGATCCCCTGGCGGAAGCCCACCTCGGCCTCGACGCCACGGCTGCGCGCGCGCCCGATGTTGACGTTGGTGAAGGTGACGAACTCGAAGTCGATCAGGTTGCGCACGCGGTTCTCGAAGCCGGTCAGGGCGAAGCGCCAGCCGCCGGCGGTGTGCTCGAGGCCGAGCTCGTAGCTCCGGCTGTCTTCCGGCTGGAGGTCGGGGTTGCCGCTGCCGGGGAAGAACAGCTCGCCGAGGGAGGGGGCGCGGAAGGCCTCGCCGTAGCTCGCCCGCAGCAGGGTGCCCTGGCCGAGCTCCACCACCGTCCCGGCGCGCAGGCTGGTCTGGCCGCCGTAGACGTTGTTGTCGTCGCGCCGCAGCCCGAGGTCGAGCCGGACCGGACCCGTCCCCGCAGCTCGCCTGGCCGAACGCCGCCCAGGTCCGCTGGCTCGCGCGCCGTCCAGGTTGGTGCCGAAGCCGCTGGAGGAGTCGGTCACCTCCAGCCGCTCGGTCTCGGCGCCGACGGAGATCCGCAGATCCTCGCCGCCATGCCAGCGACCCCACGGCGCGGCCGCGCGTGGCCTCGGACTCGGTGTCCGCGACCTGGGAGCGAAGGGATCGTCGGGATCGCGGAAGGCGTTGTCGAAGTCGGTCCGCGAGACCTGCGCCTCGACCTGCCAGGGGCCCCGCTCGGAGCGGAAGGGGACGGCCACCTCGCGCTCCTGCCAGGAGATCCGGCGGTGCGGGGACACCTGGGCGCCGGAGAACGGGATGCCGGTCTTCGAGTCGTTCGCCCGCACCAGGAGGCCCAGGCTCGAGCCCTGGCCGATCCCCCAGAGGGCGCGGGCCACTCCTTCCTCGCTGTCGAAGTCGTCGTTGACGAGCTCGCTGCCGCCGCGCCGCACGCTGCCGGTGACGTCGAAGCGGGCGGGGCCGAGGTTGCCGCCGGCGGCGAGCCCGCCCCGCTTGTAGCCGTGCTCGCCACCCTCGAGGTTGACCGTCCCGCCCTGGCGCGAGCCGGTGAGCACCTGCACCACGCCGCCGACGGCGTTGCTGCCGTAGAGGGCGCTGAACGGCCCGCGCGCCACCTCGACGCGCTCGACGCCGTCGAGCGGCACGAACTGCCAGTTGGCGCCGCCGAAGTAGGGGTCGTTGAGCTGGATGCCGTTCCAGAGCAGCAGCGTCTGGTTGGAGTTGGTGCCGCGGGTGAACAGCGAGGTCTGCTGGCCGGCGGGGCCGGCCTGGGTGATCGAGATGCCGGGGACGGTGCTCACCAGCTCGGACGAGGTCGGTCAGCCTGGCGGGCCGCGATCTCGCGCTGGTCGATGACGGTGGCCGAGGCGGGGACGTCCTCGCGGTCTTCAGGGTCGAGGGAGGCGCTGACGACGACGGAGTCGCTGAAGACGGGAACCGGGTTTTGAGCCCGAGCCGGAAGTCCGCCCCCGAGGACGCCGGCGATCAGAAACGGGACGATCTGACGCATGAGACGTGCTCCTTTCGGAATGCCACGCCTCTCCTGGGCATGGGGGGATGGAAAGAGAGCACGAGCGCGCGCGCAATCCCTCGCCCGCACCCCGGGGGAGGCATTCTCGACGAGCGGCAGGTCTCCTGGCTCCCGGATCTTCCTACTCCCGGACCTTCCCACGCGGGCGACCCTTCTCGGATCTCTCCCGTGCAGTGGCTCTTCCGGTTTCGTACCCGGTTACAGTGGCGGGGGCCGCGCCGGTTTCACACCGGCTTCCCTCAAGACGCGAGAACCTCCCCTTTCGAGGAGGCTCCGGCATCACCGCGTCGTCTGGTTTGTCAAAGAAGCCCTCCACGGCGGAGGGCCCTGGTCGAGAAACTTTACTATGGCTACTGCGGCGGGGCGCCGGCGCCGGTGAGGCCGCCGAAGGGGACACCTGAGTTCGCGCCGTCCGTGTTCGTCGGCGTATTGATGTTGCCCGTGCCCATCCCGCCGAGGCTGCCCATGCCGGAGAAGCCGACGCCGTAGCTGATCGGGATGCCCGAGCCGCTGCCGGGCTCGGCGAACTGCTGGATCGAGTAGTTCTGCCGCTGCTCCTGGAGGTCGAGCATCCGGTTGGCGAACTCGAGGTAGCGGTCGTTGATCAGGTCCTGCTTGGTCTTGGTTTCGTCCGGCAGGTCGTTCGGGGCGCGGCCGAGCGCGATGGCCTTGTCGCTGATCCGGATGCCGAAGCCCTGCGTCGGGTCCTCGGCGCGGACGCTCTGGACCTCTTCCTTGGGGAAGCCGACCCAGTTGCCCACCTCGGTGAGGAGGAGCACCATGTTCGGGTCCCAGCTCGCCTGCTGCGGCTGGCGCGCGGTCTCCACCACGGTTCCGTTCGTCAGGGTGACGTAATAGACGTCGGCCGACGCCGGCACGGCGAGCAACGCCAGGGCGACCAGCAACGGCGAAACACGAGCCAGGAAGCGGGACATGGAATCCTCCTGCGGCGGACCGCATTCATTGAAAGCTCCTGCAAGCTTAGCACCAATTTCATGAAAGTGCATAGGTCCGGGGGGACGGGTCCATGGAGCCCTTGCCGGTTGGAGCGATCCGCCCTCCGAGGCCTCACCCTCGGTCCCTCTCCCGGGGGGAGAGGGAGGGCCCGCTGATCAGACGACAACCTTGCGCCGAAGGGCCCTCTCTCTCCACGGAGTGGAGAGGGACCGAGGGTGAGGATTCGGAGGGCAGGACGCAGGTAAGACGCTGAGTCAGTGAAGAGCGCGCAGCTCCTCCCGCAGCTGCTCCCGGAACAACACCGCCCCGCCGTGGGCGGGGTGGCGCAGGGCGGGGGCGTCAACGCCGAGCTCGGCGAGCGCTCCTTGCGCGGTGCGGCCGACGGCGAGCACGCGGGCGCCGGGGATCTCGGCGAGGAGCCGCTCCAGGACGTGCAGGTTGGCGGCGACCAGGCTCCGCTCCGGCGTGCGATTGCTTAAGCGGCCGCGCGCGCCGTAGGGGTGCCAGGGGAAGGAGTTCCAGAGCAGGGCGCCGCGGGCCTCGCCGCCCAGGGCGTCCCAGACGATGCTCCCCGAGGATTCGAGCCAGAGGGCCGGGTTGCGGCTGGTGGCCAGGAAGGGGGCGCCGGCCCACGGGAGCCGCCGGCCGTCGGACCCGGCGAGCTGGCGCTCGCTGGTGAAGGCGATGCCGGAGAACCGCCCGCCGCGGAAGCCGAGCGCCTCCCCGACCAGCACCAGCCGCGGGGTTCCCACCCGTTCGAGATAGGCCTCCAGGTTCTCCCGCCGTCGCCGGGGCGCCGCCGGGCCGTCGAGCTCCGGGAACGCCTCGCGGTAGGGGTTCACCACCCCGGGGCAAGCTCCCCGGGGGCCCCGGTAGAGGAGGCGGAGGACGGGGGAGAGATCCACGCGGTGGGCTCAGGCGGCGGTGAGGATGAGCGGCTCGCCGCGCCGGATGACGATCGTGTGCTCGTAATGGGCGGTGAGGGAGCGGTTGTCGGTGCGGATCGTCCAGCCGTCCGGCTCGGTGACGAGCTGCGCCGGCTCGGCCGAGATCATCGGCTCCACGGCGAGCACCAGGCCGTCGGTCAGCGGCGTCCGCGACCGCGGATCGTAGAAGTTCGGCACCTCGGGCGCCTCGTGGATCGTCTTGCCCACGCCATGGCCGCAGAGGTTGCGCAGCACGCTGAAGCCGTGCCGCCGCACCTCCCCTTCCACCGCCCGGCCGATGTCGTTGACCTGCTGGCCGACCCGCGCCACCGCGAGCGCCCTCTGGAACGCCGCCCGCGCGCACTTGCGGAGCTTGCGGCCGACGAGGGAGATGGGGGGGAGCAGCACCGTCGTCGCCGAGTCCGCGATGTAGCCGCCGAGCTCGGCGGTGACGTCGATCTTGACCACGTCCCCTGGCTCCAGGCGGCGCGGTCCGGGCACGCCGTGGACGATCTGCTCGTTGACGCTGATCAGGTTGAAGCCGGGGAAGTTGTAGGTCATCTGCGGCGCCGACCGCGCTCCGTGCCGGCGCAGAAAGCCGGCCCCCACCGCGTCGAGCTCGGCGGTGGTCATCCCCGGCCGTGCCGCCGCCGTCATCTCCTGGATCGCCTCGCCCACGAGTTTCCCGACGAGAGTCATCCCGGCGAGGTCTTCCTTTGAGCTGATCGTCATCATTGCCCTCCTGTCGGACGACGGAACTCTATGGCCGCTCCCGCGCCTGGGCAACCCTGGCGCCGCGGCGGTCCGGGTCAAGACTGGCGGCAATTGAAGTTTAAATTTATTTTGACATGATTTAAATCTTACTTAGAATCGATTCGCTTGATAGTGATAACGTAAAATTTATGTACCTGATCCTCCCTCACCCCGTGTCGTTGTCCCGCTTTCCCGGTGGGAGACACACTAAATTAGTGTCAAGCCGACAATAAATTTTATGGAACCTATGAACAGCCACGACTCTTCGCTACTAAAACCTGAAGAAGGTTCTGAATTAATGCTGCGTGAGCCCGCGAAGCTTAAGGAACCTGGACACGCGACGGCCCGGGTGTGCGACGGGATTCTCTCCGCGATTGGTAACACTCCCCTGATCCGCCTCCGCCGGGTGCTGCCGGAGGCGCGCTTTGAGCTGTTCGCCAAGCTCGAGGCGCTGAACCCTGGCGGCAGCATGAAGGACCGGCCGGCGCTGGCCATCCTGGAGGACGCGCTCCGTTCCGGGACGATCGGCCCGGACTCGGTCGTCATCGAGTCGAGCTCCGGCAACATGGGCGTCGGCCTGGCGCAGGCCTGCCGTTATCACGGGCTGCGTTTCGTCTGCGTGGTCGACCCCAAGACCTCGCCCACGAACCTGCGGGTGCTGCGCGCTTATGGCGCGGAGATCGACCTGGTCGCGGAGCCCGATCCCGAGAGCGGGGAGTTCCTCCAGGCGAGGCTCAACCGCGTCCGCGAGCTCCTCGGCATCCTCGAGAACTCTTTCTGGCCCAATCAGTACGCCAACCTTCAGAACCCGGCGTCGCACTACAGCACCACGATGCACGAGATCGCGGTCGCCCTCGACGGCAAGGTGGATTTTCTCTTCGTCGCCACCAGCACCTGCGGCACGGTGCGCGGATGCCTTGAATATGTCCGCCAGTTTGGCCTCGACACCCGGGTGATCGCCGTCGACGCCCTGGGGAGTCTGATTTTCAGCGACGTCAAGGGCAAGCGGATGGTCCCCGGCCTGGGCGCCGGCCTCCGCCCGCCGCTCTGCGAGTCGTTGTCGGTCGACGAATGCGTGCACGTGAGCGACGCGGACTGCGTGGCCGGGTGCCGGCGCCTGATGAGCCGCGAGGCGATCCTCGCCGGCGGCTCCTCGGGTGGCGTGCTCGCGGCGATCGAGAGGCTTCAGGGGCGGATTCCTCCGGGGGCCAACTGCGTCGCCATTCTGCCGGACCGCGGCGAGCGCTACCTGGACACCCTGTTCGACGACGACTGGGTCCGCGAGCACCTGGGAGAGATCGAGCACCTCTGGCGCGAGCCCCGACCCGCATAGGCGGGCCTCATAGAAAGAAACAGGAGTTTTCAGATGACGATCGATTCCGGCGACACCAGCCTGTCGCCTTTCAAGAGCCTGGGCGGCATCAAGCGGCGCGCCGTGAGCGTGACCACCGAGGCGCTGGTGAAGACCGGCCCGCTGTTCCCGGACGGCGACCTGCCGCTCCTCGTCGAACCGGCGGTCCAGGGGCTCAATCTGGCGACCTGGGCCGCCGCCAACCGCCCGCTGCTCGACGAGAAGCTTCTCCACCACGGCGGCATCCTGTTCCGCGGCTTCAATGTCCAGGAGCCCGAGGAGCTGGAGAAGGCCATCCAGGCGATCTCGGGCGAGTCGCTCGAGTACCGCGAGCGCTCGTCGCCGCGCACCGCCGTGAGCGGCAACATCTACACCTCGACGGACTACCCGCCGAGCCACCCCATCTTCCTGCACAACGAGAACTCGTATCAGAGCCAGTGGCCGCTGAAGATCTTCTTCCTCTGCCGCCAGCCGGCGCAGGAGGGGGGCGCGACGCCGATCGCGGACTGCCGGCGGGTGCTCCGGCACATCGATCCGGAGATCCGGGAGCGTTTCGCCCGGCAGGGGTGGATGTACGTCCGCAACTTCGGCGACGGCTTCGGCCTCTCCTGGGACACCGTGTTCCAGACCACCGACAAGGCGAAGGTGGAGGAGCACTGCCGGCGCAACGGCATCGAGACCGAATGGAAGGAGGGCGGCCGCCTGCGGACGCGCGCCATCCGCCCCGCCCTGGTGCGGCATCCCAAGACCGGCGAGACCCTCTGGTTCAACCACGCGACGTTCTTCCACGTCTCGACCCTCGAGCTGGACATCCGCGACGCTCTGCTCGAGGAGTTCGACGAGAGCGAGCTGCCGACCAACACCTTCTATGGCGACGGCTCGCCGATCGAGCTCGCGGTGATGGACCACCTGCGCGAGGCCTACCGGCGCGAGACGGTGAGCTTCCCCTGGCAGAAGGGGGATCTCCTGATGCTGGACAACATGATGGTCGCCCACGGCCGGGCCCCCTTCTCCGGCCCGCGGCAGGTGCTGGTGGGGATGGCCGAGGCCGTGGCCCGCGAGCAGGTGCTGATCGAGAGCCCGGGAAGCGCTGAATGAATTCGCTCTTCCGCCTGCTCTCGTTCCTGCTGCGCCTGTCGGCCAACGTGCGGTACTCCCGGCTGCGCATCGTCGGCGTCGCGGTCGCCGGCGTGGCGAGCGGCTTGGCGACGACCGCGATGATCGCCCTGATCAACGCCATCATCACCGGTCCCGGGTCGCGGGGCACGCAGCGGATCTGGGGTTTCGTCGCCCTCTGCGTGGCGCTGCCGGCCTGCCGTTTCGCCTCCCAGGTGCTGCTGGTGGACCTGTCGCAGAGCAGTCTGCTCGCCCTGCGGCTGCGGCTCTCCCGGCTGGTGCTCTCCGCGCCGCTGCGGCAGCTGGAGGAGATCGGCGCCTCCCGCCTGCTCGCCACGCTGACCGGCGACATCGGCACGATCGCCGATTCGATGTCGATGGTGCCGCTCCTGATCATGCACATCACCCTGGTGGCGAGCTCCCTGGCCTATATGGGATGGCTCGACGCGCGGCTGCTCCTGGAGGTGGCGCTCTTCATCGCCGGGGGCATCCTGTCCTACCGGTTCGCGGCGAGCCGGGCGCTCCTCTTCTTCCATCGCTCGCGCCGGGGGATGGACGAGGTGTTCGGCCAGATCCGCGCGATGATCGAGGGCACCAAGGAGCTCAAGATGCACCGCGCCCGGCGGCTCTCCTTCCTGCGCAACGTCGAGCGCAGCACGACGACCCAGCAGAAGGACCAGAAGTCGGGGCAGATCGTGTTCTCCGCGGCCTCGAGCTGGGGGCAGGTGCTGTTCTTCATCCTCACCGGGTTCATCATCCTGATCCTCCCCCGGTTCCAGACGCTCGACCCCAAGGTCCTGGTCGGCTACACGATCGTCCTGTTCCAGATGATGGCGCCGCTGGAGGTCCTGCTGACGGCGATCCCCGGGCTCTCCCGCGGCACGGTGGCGATCCAGACGGTGGAGGATCTGGGGTTTTCGCTGGAGGCCGAGGAGCTGGCGCCGGAGGAGGAGGAGGTGATCACCCCGGCGGCGGCCTGGGAGCTCCTGGAGCTGAAAGAGGTCGCCCACACCTACCGGCAGGAGAACGACGAGAGCTTCCTGCTCGGACCGGTCGACCTGACCTTCCGTCCCGGCGAGCTGGTCTTCATGGTCGGCGGCAACGGCAGCGGCAAGACCACCCTGGCGAAGATCCTGATCGGCCTCTATGCGCCGGAGGCGGGGCAGATCCGCTTCAATGGCGAGGTGGTCAACGACGGCAACCGGGAACGCTACCGCGAGAGCTTCTCCGTCGTCTTCTCCGATTACTTCCTCTTCGAGGACCTGCTCGGCCTGGAGAGCGCCAGGCTGGATCAGGACGCCCTCCGCTACCTGGAGCGGCTGCAGCTGGACCGCAAGGTACGGGTGGAGCACGGCCGGTTCTCCACGCTCGCCCTGTCGCAGGGGCAGCGCAAGCGCCTGGCCCTGATGACCGCCTACCTCGAGGACCGCTCGATCTACGTCTTCGACGAATGGGCGGCCGATCAGGACCCGACCTTCAAGCAGGTGTTCTACCTGGAGCTCCTCCCGGAGCTGCGGCGGCGCGGCAAGACCATCTTCGTCATCAGTCACGACGATCACTACTTCCATGTCGCCGACCGCATCATCAAGTTGAACTACGGTCAGGTTGAATACGACCGGTCCACCTCCGAGCACCAGGATCTGACGGCTATCCCGGCATCCGCCTGAGTTTCATCCCCATGAAGGCCGGTTTCGAAGATCTCAGTCTGCGGGGACTCCTCCGCTCGCGCCTGGCCCGCGCGGGTGAGGAGCCGGAGGCGGCGATCTACACCTTTCTGCAGGACGGCGAGGCGGAGGCCGGCTGGCTCACCGCCGCCGAGCTGGACCGCCGCGCCCGGGTCGTGGCCGCGGCGCTGCGCGAGTCGTGCGCGCCGGGGGACCGCGCGCTGCTGCTCTTCCCCGCCGGGCTCGACTTCATCGCCGCCTTCTTCGGCTGTCTCTACGCCGGCGTGGTGGCGGTGCCGGCCTACCCCCCGCGGCCGCGGCGCGACCAGCCGCGTCTTGCCGCGATTGTCCGCGACGCCCGCCCGCGGGTGGTGCTGACCACGGCGGAGCTGCTGGCCGATGCCCCCCAGCTCGCCGGCCGCCAGCCGGAGCTCGCCGGCCTGCGCTGGATCGCCGCCGACGATCTCCCCGCGGCCGCCGCCGGCTGGGACGGGCCGGAGCCGGCGCCCGACGCCCCCGCCTTCCTCCAGTACACCTCCGGCTCGACCGCGACGCCCAAGGGGGTGATGGTCACCCACGGCAACCTGCTGCACAACGAGCGGCTGATCCAGGAGGCCTTCGGCCAGGACGCATCTTCCGTGGTGGTGGGCTGGCTGCCGCTCTACCACGACATGGGGCTGATCGGGAACGTGCTGCAGCCGCTCTACTGCGGCGGCCGGTGCGTGCTGATGTCGCCGGTGGCCTTCCTGCAGCGGCCGCGGCGCTGGCTGGAGGCGATCGCCCGCTACCGGGGGACGACCAGCGGCGGGCCGAACTTCGCCTACGACCTCTGCGTGCAGAAGATCGGGCCGGAGGACCGGGCCGGGCTCGACCTCGCGAGCTGGCGGCTCGCCTTCAACGGCGCCGAGCCGGTGCGGCCGAGACGCTCGACCGCTTCGCGGCGGCGTTCGCGCCCAGCGGCTTCCGGCGCGCGGCGTTCTACCCCTGCTACGGCCTGGCCGAGGCGACGCTGTTCGTCGCCGGCCCGCGGCCGGGCGAGGCGCCGCCCGCCAGGAGCTTCGCGAGCGCCCCCCTGGAGGAGCATCGGGCGGTCGCCGCGGCGGACGGCGGCCCGGGCTCCCGGCGGCTCGCCGGCTGCGGCGCGGCATGGGGGGGCAGCGGATCGCGATCGTCGATCCGGAGACGGCCATGGAGCTCCCGGCGGGGAGCGTCGGGGAGATCTGGGTGGCCGGCCCCAGCGTGGCGGCCGGCTACTGGGACCGGGCCGCGGAGACGGCGGAGACCTTCCAGGCGACGCTCGCCGGCGGCGGCGGCCAGGAGAGCGGGCCGTTCCTGCGCACCGGCGATCTCGGTTTCCTCGCCGGCGGCGAGCTGTTCGTGACCGGCCGCCTCAAGGACCTGATCATCCTGCGCGGCCGCAACCACTACCCGCAGGACCTCGAGCGGACGGCCGAGCGCGGCCACCCGGCGCTGCGGCCGGGCGGCGCGGCGGCGTTCTCGGTCGACGCCGGCGGGGAGGAGCGGCTGGTGCTGGTCTGCGAGGTGGACCGCCATTTCGCGGGGCCGGCCGAGGAGATCGCGGCGGCGGTCCGCCAGGCGATCGCCGAAGAGCACGAGGCGCAGGTCCACGAAGTCGTGCTGATCCGCATGGCGACCCTGCCGAAGACGTCCAGCGGCAAGGTCCAGCGCCGCGCCTGCCGCGCCGCCTGGCTGGCGGGAGGGCTGGCGGTGACGGCGGTGAGCGCGCTCGGCGCGCTGGCCGCGGTCACCGCGGTGGCCGCGGCTGGCGGCGAGGGGGCGCTCCTCCTCACCCGCGAGGCGCTCCTCGCCCTCCCTGCCGGGGCGCGCCGGCCGGCCCTGCTCGCCTTCCTCGGCGCGCGGGCGGCGGCGGCCGGGCTCGGCACGCCCGGGCCGGAAGAGCCGCTCACCGGCCTGGGCCTGGATTCGCTCTCCGCCGTCGATCTCAAGACGGCGGTGGAAGGGGCGCTCGGCGTCGCCGTGCCGCTCGCCGAGCTGCTCGCGGGCGCCGGCACCGGCGCCATCGCCGACCAGGTGCTCGCCGGGCTCGCGGCTCCGGCCGCGGCGGTGGAGCCCCTGCCGGAGGAGACCGCCGAGGGGGAGGCGCCGCCCTCGGCCGGCCAGAAGGCGCTCTGGTTCCTGCACCGGCTCGCGCCGGCGAGCACCGCCTACCATCTCGCGGGGGCCTTCCGCCTGTCGCCGGCGGTCGATCCGGAGCGCCTGCGGCGGGCCTTCCAGGCGCTGCTCGACCGCCATCCCGCGCTGCGCGCCACCTTCGCCGCGGGAGCGGACGGGCCGGTGCAGCGGATCGGCGCCGGCGAGCGGGTGGCCTTCCGGCACGAGGAGGGCGCGGGCGCGGCGGAGCTGCTCTCGCGGGCTCGCGGGGAGGCCTTCCGCCCGTTCGACCTCGAGCGCGGTCCGCTGTTCCGGGCGGCGCTCTTCACCGGCGGCCCGGAAGGGGATCTGCTGGTGGTGGCCGTGCACCACATCGCGGCGGATTTCTGGTCGCTCGCCGTCCTCGTCCGCGAGCTCGGCCTGCTGCTCGCCGGCGAGGTGCCGCCGGCGCCCGCGGCGACCTATGCCGGCTGGGCGCGCGAGCAGGAGCGCGAGCTCGCCGGCCCGCGGGGGGAAGCCCTGTGGAGCTACTGGCGGGAGCGCCTGGCGGGAGCGCCGGAGCTCGCGCTCCCCACCGACCGCCCGCGGCCGCCGGTGCAGACGTACGCCGGGGCCGCCCTGCCGTTCCGCCTGGGGCCCGGCGTAGCCCGCGACCTGCGCGACCTGGCGCGCGCGGCGGGGTGCACGCCGTTCATGGTGCTGCTGGCCGGCTTTCAGGCGCTGCTCGCCCGCTACAGCGGCCAGGAGGACTTCCTGGTGGGGGCTCCCACCGCGGGACGGACCTCGGGGGGCGGCCGGCTGGCCGGCGTCGTCGGCTACTTCGTCAACCCGGTGGCGCTGCGCGCCGACCTCGCCGGCGATCCCACCGTGCGGGAGTGGCTGGCGCGGGTCCGCGCCACGGCCCTGGGGGCCTTCGCGCACCAGGACCTCCCCTTCGCGCTCCTCGCCGAGCGGCTCCAGCCCGATCGCGATCCCGGCCGTCCCCCCTGCTCCCGGCGATGCTGGCGCTGGAGAAGTCGCCGCTGCCCGGGCTGGAGGCGCTCGCCGCGCTGGCCCTCGGGGAGGCGGGGATCCGGCTGGCGCTCGCCGGCGGCGTGACGCTGGAGACGGTGGCGCTCGGCGCGCCCGGCGCGCAGGTCGACCTGACGCTGATGGCGGCGGAGCTGGACGGCGATCTCGGCTTCTCCCTGCGGTGGAACGCCGACCTGTTCGACACCTCGACGGCCGAGCGGATGAGCGGCCATTTCACCCGCCTGCTGGCGGCCCTGGCGGCGGCGCCGGAGCGGCGGGTGGCGGAGCTGGAAATGCTCGGGGAGGCGGAGCGGCGGCAGCTCGTCGCCGGCTGGAACCGCACGCGCACCGCCTACCCGCGCGAGGCCACGGTGCACGGCCTGTTCGAGGAGTGGGCGGCGCGGGAGCCGGAGCGCGTGGCCCTGGCCGGTCCGGGCGAGGACGCCTTGCTGACCTACGGCGAGCTGAACGCGCGCGCCAACCGGCTGGCCCGCCACCTGCGGGCCCAGGGCGTCGGGCGGGAGAGCCTGGTGGGCGTCGCCCTGGAGCGCTCGCCGGAGATGGTGATCGCCTTCCTCGCCATCCTCAAGGCCGGCGGCGCCTACGTGCCGCTCGACCCCTCCCACCCCCGCGAGCGCCTGGCCACCATGGCCGGGGAAGCCGGCCTGTCGCTCCTGCTCACCGCCGAGCGGTGGCTCGGATCGGTGCCGGCGGGGCCGGTGGCGCTGCCATTCGACCGCGAGCGCCGGGCGATCGGCCGGCGGAGCCCGCGCGACCCGCGCTGGAGGGCCCACGCCGGGCAGCTCGCCTACGCCATGTTCACCTCGGGCTCGACCGGCCGCCCGAAGACGGTCGGCGTCGAGCACCGCGCCATCGTCCGCCTGGTACGGGAGACGGCGTACGCCGACTTCGGTCCGGACGAGGTGTTCCTCCATCTCGCCCCCGCCGCGTTCGACGCCGCGACCCTGGAGATCTGGGGGGCGCTGCTCAACGGCGGCCGCCTGGCGCTGATGCCCCCGGGGGTGCCGGCCTTCGCGGAGCTGGCGGCGGCGCTGGAGCGGCACCGCGTCACCACGCTCTGGCTCACCGCCGGGCTCTTCCATCAGGTCGTGGAGGGGCGGATCGACGCCCTGCGGCCGGTGCGGCAGCTCCTCGCCGGCGGCGACGTGCTCTCCCCCGATGCCGCCGGCCGGTTCCTGCGCGAGCTCCCCGGCCGCGTCCTGATCAACGGCTACGGCCCCACCGAGGGGACCACGTTCACCTGTGCCCATCGCCTGACCGCGCCCCTGCCCCCGGGGCAGCCGGTGCCGATCGGCCGGCCGATCGCGAACACCCAGGCCTACCTGCTCGACCGCGCCCTCCAGTTGGTGCCGGTAGGGGTCCCCGGGGAGCTTTTCGCCGGCGGCGACGGCCTGGCCCGTGGCTACCTGGGCCGGCCGGACTGGACCGCCGAGCGGTTCGTCCCCAGCCCGTTTCCGCCGGAGCCGGGCGAGCCGGCCGGAGAGCGGCTCTACCGCACCGGCGACCTGGCGCGCCGGCGGCCGGACGGCGACATCGAGTTCCTGGGCCGGATCGACCAGCAGGTCAAGATCCGCGGCCACCGCGTCGAGCCGGGGGAGGTCGAGGCGGCGCTCGCGCTCCATCCGCAGGTGGGCGCGGTGGCCGTCGGGGTGCGCGCCGATCCGGCGGCGGGCGCCGGGGCCCGCCGCCTGGTGGCCTGGGTCGTGGCCGAGCCGGCCCCCGCCGCCGCCGAGCTGCGCGGCTTCCTCAAGCAGCGGCTGCCGGAGCCGATGGTGCCCGCGGCCTTCGTCTTCCTGCCGGCGCTCCCCCTGACCCCGAACGGCAAGGTGGACCGCCGCGCCCTTCCCGATCCCGAGGACGAGGCGGGGGCGCCCCCGGTCCTCCCCCGCAGCCCGGTGGAGGACCTGCTGGCGGAGATCTGGGCCGACCTGCTCGGCCGCGAGCGGGTGGGCATCCACGACGATTTCTTCGCGCTCGGCGGCCACTCCCTGCTGGCCACCCGCGCCGTCGCCCGCCTGCGCGAGCCGCTCGGCATCGAACCCCCCCTGCATGTCCTGTTCGAGAACCCGACCGTCGCCGGCTTCGCGGCGGCGGTCGAGCGGGCCCGCCGCGCGGCGCCGGAGGCCGGCGGTCCGCCGCTCGTCCCGGTCCCCCGCGACCGCCCCCTGCCGCTCTCCTATGCCCAGGAGCGCCTCTGGTTCCTCGACCGCCTGGCGGCGGGCGGCGCGGCATACAACGTCCCGGCCGTCCTGCGGCTCCGCGGCCCACTCCACGCCGCGGCGCTGAGCGCCGCGCTGGCGGAGATCGCGCGCCGGCACGAGGCCCTGCGCACCGTGTTCGAGGAATCCGACGGCACTCCCGCGCAGCGCATCCTGCCGCCCTCTCCTTTGCCGCTGCCGGCGGTCGATCTCTCCGCGCTCGCCGGCCGCGAGGCGGCGGCCCTGCGGCTCGCCGGCGAGGAGGCGCGCCGGCCGTTCGATCTCGCCCGCGGTCCGCTGCTGCGCGCCGCGCTGCTGCGGCTCGCCGGCGACGATCACCTGCTGCTGCTGACCTTCCATCACGCCGCCTTCGACGGCGCCTCGGCCGAGGCTTTCCTCCGCGAGCTGGAGGTGCTCTACGCCGCCGGCGAGCGGGACCGGCCGTCGCCGCTCCCCGAGCTGGCGGTCCAGTACGCCGACTACGCGGTCTGGCAGCGCGAGCGGCTGGAGGGGGGAGCGCTGGCGCCTCTCCTCGCCTGGTGGCGGGAGCGGCTCGCCGGAGCCCCGGTGGCGCTCGACCTGCCCACCGACCGGCCGCGCCCGGCGGCGCAGCGGTTCCGTGGCGGCGAGATCCCGGTTTCGCTGCCGCCCGCCCTCGCCCGCGACCTCCGCCGGCTGGCGCGCCGCGAGGGGGGCACCCTGTTCGCCGCCCTCCTCGCCGGCTTCGCGGCGCTGCTCCAGCGCTATACCGGGGCGGACGATCTCATCCTGGGCACGGCGGTCGCCAACCGCGGCCGGGCGGAGCTCGAGCCGCTGATCGGCTTCTTCGCCAACACCCTGCCGCTGCGCGCCGATCTCGGCGGCGAGGCGACGACCGTGCGGGAGCTGCTCGCCCGCCTGCGCGAGACCGCCCTCGGCGCCTGGGCCCACCAGGAGGTCCCGTTCGAGCGCCTGGTGGAGGAGCTCCAGCCCCGGCGCGACCTGTCGCGCAGCCCGCTGTTCGAGGTGATGCTCGTGCTGCGCGACGGTCCGGCCGCGGCGCCGCGGCTGCCCGGGCTGGCGGTGGAGCGGATCCCCCTCCACAGCGGTACGGCGAAGTTCGATCTCACCCTCTCCCTCGCCGGCGAGGCGGACGGGCTGGGCGGCACCCTCGAGTTCGACTCCGACCTTTTCGACGCCGCCACCGTCGAGCGGATGGCCGGGCATCTCGCGACACTCCTCGCCGGCCTGACGGCCGGGGCGGGGCGCCGGCTGATCGATCTGCCGCTGCTCACGCCGGGGGAGGAGCGGCAGCTGGTGGCCGAGTGGAACGCCACGGCCCGCCCCTTCCCGCGGGAGCGTGGCCTCCACCAGGCGTTCGAGGAGCGGGCGGCGCGGACGCCGGATGGCGTGGCCCTGATCTGGGGGAACGAGCGCTGGACCTGCCGGCAGCTGGACCGCCGCGCCGACCGCCTGGCGGCGCGCCTGCGCCGGCAGGGCGTCGGTCCGGAGGTCCTGGTCGGGATCTACGCCAGACGGAGCCCGCGGATGATCGTCGCCATGCTCGCCGCGCTGAAGGCCGGCGGCGCCTACCTGCCGCTCGACCCGGCCTACCCTGGCGAGCGCGTCGGCTTCCTGCTGGCGGACAGCGGCGCCCCGGTGCTGCTCGCCGAGGGCGCGCTCGCCGCCGCCCTCCCGGGCTATGGCGGCGTGGTGATCCGGCTCGACGACTATAGAGACGGCGGCGCGGACGATGAGACCGCCGTCGCCGTGCCGCCGGCCGCTCCCCTGCCCGCGGAGCGCCTCGCCTACGTCATCTACACCTCGGGATCGACCGGCGTGCCGAAGGGGGTCGCGATCACCCACCGCAACGCCGCGGCGCTCGTCGCCTGGGCGGCGGAGACCTTCCCGCCGGAGCGCCTGGAGCGGGTGCTCGCCGCGACCTCGATCGGCTTCGACCTGTCGGTCTTCGAGATCTTCGTGCCGCTGGCGCTGGGCGGCGCGGTGGTCCTGGCCGAGGACGCTCTCGCCCTGCCGGACCTCGCCGCCGCCGCCGAGGTGACGCTGATCAACACCGTCCCCTCGGCGATGGCCGAGCTGCTGCGGGCCGGGGGCCGTGCCGGCGTCGGTGCGGACGGTCAACCTGGCCGGCGAGGCGCTCCGGCGCGAGCTGGCCGACCGGATCTATGAGCTGCCCGGGGTCGAGGAGCTCTACAACCTCTACGGCCCGTCGGAGGACACCACCTACTCGACGTTCGCCGCTGGTCCACCGGCGCGGCCGGCGCGAGCCGGCGATCGGCCGCCCGCTCGCCAACGGGCAGGCCTACGTGCTCGACCCGGCGCTCCGGCCGCTGCCCGCCGGCGTGCCCGGCGAGCTCTGCCTCGGCGGCGACGGGCTCGCCCGCGGCTACCTGAACCGGCCGGAGCTGACCGCCGAGCGCTTCGTGCCCCGATCCGCTGGGCGGCGCGCCCGGCGCCCGCCTCTACCGCACCGGCGACCTGGCGCGCTGGCACGCCCGGCGGCGAGCTCGAGTTCCTGGGGCGGCTCGACCACCAGGTCAAGATCCGCGGCTTCCGGATCGAGCTGGGGGAGATCGAGGCGGCGCTCGCCGCCCACCCCGGCGTGACCGAGGCCGCGGCCGCGCGTCTGGGAGGGGCCCGGCGGCCGGAGCCTGGCGGCTTACGTGGTCGCCGTGGCGGATACCGATCTGGACACCCTGGAGATGGACGCGCTGCGCGCCTGGCTGCGGGAACGGCTCCCCGCGTTCATGATCCCCGCCGCCTGGGTCGCGCTGGAGGCGCTGCCGCGGACCCCCAACGGCAAGCTGGACCGCAAGGCCCTGCCGCGGCCGGAGCGGCAGCCGGCGGCCGTCTGGGAGCCGCCATCCACCGCCGCCGAGGAGCGGGTGGCGGCGGTCTGGGCCGAGCTGCTGGGCGTCGAGCGGGTCGGCCGCCGGGACGACTTCTTCGCTCTCGGCGGCCACTCGCTGCTCGCCGTCCGCGCCGCCTCGCGGCTGCGCGAGGCGCTCGGCGTGGAGCTGCCGCTGCGCGCCCTGTTCGAGAATCCGACGCCGGCCGCCCTGGCCGCCGCCGCCGAGCGGGCCCGCGACGCCGGCCGCGAGCTGCTGGCGGCGCCGATCCGGCCGGTTTCCCGGGAGGATCGCGAGGGCGGGATCCCGCTCTCCTTCGCCCAGGAGCGCCTCTGGTTCCTCGACCGGCTGGAGCCGGAGAGCGCCGCCTACAACCTGCCGACCGTCCTGCGATCTGCGCGGCCCGTTGCGCGCCGGCGCGCTGGAGGCCGCTTTCCAGGCTTTGATCGAGCGCCACGAGGCGCTGCGCACCGTCTTCGAAGAGACCGCCGGGGGGACCGCGCAGCGCGTCCTCCCCCCGCGCCGCTGGCGCTGCCCGTCGCCGACCTGACGGCCCTCGCCGCCGCCGGGATCGCCGAGGAGACGGCGCTGGCGCTGGCTTTGGCGCTGGCTTCGGCGGAGACTCGCCGGCCGTTCCGGCTCGCCGCCGGGCCGCTGCTCCGCGCCCTCCTGATCCGCCTCTCCGCCGCCGATCACGTGCTGGTCGCGGTGGTCCACCACATCGTCTCGGACGGCTGGTCGACCGGGGTGATGCTGCGCGAGCTCTCGGCGCTCTACCGCGCCGCCGCCGAGGGGCGGCCGGCGCCGCTCCCCCCGCTGGCGATCCAGTACGCGGACTACGCGCGTCTGGGAGCGCGAGCGGCTGGCCGGCGGCGCGCTGGACGCCGGTCTCGCCTTCTGGCGCGAGCGGCTCGCCGGCGCGGAGGACCTGGACCTGCCGGCGGACCGGCCGCGCCCCGCCCTCCAGACCTGGCGTGGCGGCGCCGAGCCGCTGGCGCTCCCCGCCGGCCTCGTCCGCCGCCTGCGCGAGCTCGCCGGCCGCGAGCAGGCGACCCTGTTCATGGTCCTGCTCGCCGGGTTGTCGACGCTCCTCCATCGCCTCACCGGCCAGGAGGACATCACCGTCGGCTCCCCGGTGGCCCGCCGCGACCGCCTCGAGACCGAGGGGCTGATCGGGCTCTTTCTCAACACCCTGCCGCTGCGCCTGCGGGTGCCGGGAGGGGTGCCGTTCCGCGAGCTGATCGCCGCCGCGCGCGCCGTCTCCCTGGAGGCCCACGCCTATGGAGAGGTGCCGTTCGAGCGGCTGGTCGAAGCGGTGCGGAGCCGGCGCGATCCGTCGCGCAGCCCGCTCTTCCAGGTGCTCTTCGCGCTCCAGGAAGGAGCCGCCGGGGAGCTGCGGCTGCCGGGGGTGAGCGCCCGCGAGATCCCGGTGCACACCGGCACGGCCAAGCTCGACCTGACCCTGTCGCTCGCCGCCGCGGACGGCGGGCTGGCGGGAGGGTTCGAGCTCAACTCCGCCCTCTTCGACGCCGCCACCATCCAGCGCTGGGCGGGGCACCTCACGACCCTGCTCGCCGGCGCCGCCGCCGATCCGGCCCGGCCGGCCGGCGACCTGCCGCTGCTCACCCCCGCCGAGGAGCGCGCCCTCGCCGGGTGGAACGCCACCGCGGCCCCGTTCCCGCGCGGGCGCGGCCTGCACGAGCTGTTCGCCGCGCAGGCCGCGCGCACCCCGGAGGCGGTCGCCATCGTCCACGGCCACCAGCGGGTGACCTACCGCGAGCTGGAGGTCCGCTCCGGCCGGCTGGCCCGCCGCCTGCGGAGCCTGGGGGTCGGCCCGGAGGTCCTGGTCGGCATCCTCGCGGAGCGGACCCCGGGGATGGTGGCCGCGATGCTCGCCGCGCTACGGGCCGGCGGCGGCTATCTGCCGCTCGATCCGTCCTACCCGCGCGAGCGCCTGGACTTCCTGCTCGCCGACAGCGGCGCCCGCGTGGTGCTGGCGCAGGAGTCGCTGCCCCCCGCCTCCCCGCGTTCCCCGGGGAGGCG
Source organism: uncultured Acidobacteriota bacterium (assembly GCA_963792575.1). Classification (GTDB taxonomy): domain Bacteria; phylum Acidobacteriota; class Thermoanaerobaculia; order Multivoradales; family UBA5704; genus DATARR01. Next base: position 75,383 of record CAWBWZ010000010.1, on the reverse strand, counting down.
GTCGCGATCGAGCCCGTGGAACGGGAAGAGGGGGGCGGCGAGGCGCTGCCCCCCCTCAGCCACCCCGATCAGCTCGCCTACCTGATCTACACCTCGGGATCGACCGGAACCCCCAAGGGGGTGGTCATCCGTCATGCCGCCGCGGTGGCGCGCATGGCCTGGGCGGCGCGGACCTATCCGCCGGAGCGCCTGGCGGGGGTGCTGGCGGCGACCTCGACCGGCTTCGACCTCTCGGTCTTCGAGCTGTTCGTGCCGCTCTGCCTGGGCGGCACGGCGATCCTGGCCGACGACGCCCTGGCGCTGCCGGACCTCCCCGCCGCCGGCGCGGTGACGCTGATCAACACCGTCCCCTCCGCCATGGCCGAGCTGGCGCGGGCGGGCGCCGTGCCGGGCTCGGTGCGCGTCGTCAACCTGGCCGGCGAGCCGCTCCCCCCCGAGCTGGCGGCGCGGCTCTACGCGCTGCCCGGGATCGAGGAGGTGCACAACCTCTACGGCCCCTCGGAAGACACCACCTACTCGACCGGCGAGCGGGTCGGGCGCGACGTGCCGGCGGCGGCGGCGCGCCTGGCCATCGGGCGGCCGCTCGACAACAGCCGCGCCTGGGTGCTGGACGCCCGGCTCCACCCCCTGCCGGCCGGCGTGCCGGGCGAGCTCTGGCTGGGCGGCGAGGGGCTGGCGCGCGGCTATCTCCGCCGCCCCGACCTGACGGCCGACCGGTTCCGCCCCGATCCGTTCGCCGGCGAGCCGGGAGCCCGGCTCTATCGCACCGGCGACCTGGCGCGCCGGCTGCCCGATGGCCGGCTCGACTTCCTCGGCCGCCTCGACCACCAGGTCAAGGTGCGCGGCTTCCGCATCGAGCTGGGGGAGATCGAGACGGCACTCGCGGCCCACCCCGGCGTCGCCGAGGTCGCTGTCGCCGCCTGGGACGGCGGCATCGGCGACGCCGGCAAATCTCTGGCCGCCTACGTCGTGCCGCTTCCGGGCCTGGCGGTGGACGCGGCGGTCCTGCGCGACCACCTGCGCGAGCGCCTGCCGGCGTTCATGCTGCCGGCGTCCTGGACGGCTCTGGAGACGCTGCCGCGGACGGCCAACGGCAAGCTGGACCGCAAGGCCCTGCCGCGCCCCGAGGCGGCGGGACCGGCGGCGGGCGGCGACGCGCCGCGCAACCCGCTGGAGGAGCTGATCGCCGCCGCCTGGGCCGACCTCCTGGGGCGCGAGGCGGTGGGGATCCACGACGACTTCTTCGCCCTCGGTGGCCACTCGCTGCTCGCCACGCGGGTGGTCTCCCGTCTGCGGGCGGAGCTCGGCGTCGAGCTGCCGCTGCGCAGCCTGTTCGAGACGCCGACCGTGGCCGGGCTCGCCGGCCGCGCCGAGGCCGCGCGAGGGGGCGCCGCGAGCGCCGCTCCTCCCCTCGAGCGGTCGCCGTGCGCGGGCGATCTGCCGCTGTCGTTCGCCCAGGAGCGGCTCTGGCTGCTCGACCGGATCACGCCCGGGGACCCGGCCTACAACGTCCCGCTGGCGGCGCTCTGCTCGGGGCCGCTCGATCCCCGCGCCCTCGCCGCGGCCTGCGGCGAGGTGGTGCGCCGGCACGAGGTGCTGCGGACCGTCTTCCGCGACGGCGAGGAGGGGCCCGCGCAGGAGGTCCGGCCGGCGGCGCCCTTCAGCCTGCCGGTGATCGACCTGGCGGCGCTCCCCGCCGCGGAGCGGGAGCCGGCGGCGCTCCTCCTGGCCGCCGGGGAGGCGCTGCTCCCCTTCGATCTCGCCCGCGGGCCGATGTTTCGCGCCAGCCTCCTCCACCTCGGCGCCGAAGAGCACGCGCTGCTGCTGACGCTCCATCACGCCGCCGCCGACGGCTGGTCGCTGCGGGTGCTGCTGCGCGAGCTGTCGGCGCTGTACGCGGCGCGCCTCGCCGGCGAGCCGTCCCCCCTGCCCGAGCTGCCGTTGCAGTACGCCGACTACGCCGTCTGGCAGCGGCGCTGGCTGCGCGGCGCCCCCCTCGACGCCCAGCTCGCCTGGTGGCGGGAACGGCTCCAGGACCCACCGCCGCCGCTGCCGCTGCCGATGGCGTGCCCGCGCGAGTCCGCCGGCCGGCCGCGGGGCGCCAGCGCCGACCTCTGGCTCTCCGCCCCGGCCGCCGGCGCCCTGCGCGATCTCGGCAGGCGCCACGGCGCGACCACGTTCATGACCCTGATGGCGGCGCTGCAGGCGCTGCTCGCCCGCTATACGGGGCAGACCGACCTCTGCGTCGGCGCGCCGGTCGCCGGCCGCACCCGCGCCGAGACCGAGGGGCTGATCGGCCTGTTCCTGAACACCCTGGCGATCCGCGGCGACCTGACGGGCGATCCCACCTTCCTCACGCTGCTGGCGCGGGTCCGCGAGGCGACCCTCGGCGCCTATGGCCACCAGGACCTGCCGTTCGAGAAGCTGGTCGAGGAGCTGCAGCCCCGGCGCGACCCGCGCGCCGCGCCGCTCTTCCAGGTGCTGCTCAACGCCCTCAACTTCGAGGCCGGGGGGACCGGCCTGGAGGGGGCTCTCGGCCTCGCCGGCGCGCGGGTGCGCCGGCTGGAGGTGCCGGACGCCACGGCCAAGCTCGACCTCACGCTGTACGTCGCCGAGGTGGCGGAGGGGATCGCGCTCCGCTTCCAGTACGACGCCAGCCTTCTGGCGGCGGCCCAGGTGGAGCGGATGGCCGAACACCTGCGGACGCTGCTCGACGAGGTGGCGCGCGATCCCGGGCTCCACCTCTCCGAGATCCCCCTGGAGCCGGGGCGGGAGCCGGCGCGGCGCCTGTCGCCCGTCCCCACCCCCGCGGGGTGGCGGGAGATCGCTCCCGATTTTCTCGCCGGGACGATCCATGGCCGCTTCGAGGAACAGGCCGCGGCGAGCCCGGACGCGCCCGCGATCGAGACGGCGGACGGCGTCTGGAGCTACCGGGATCTTTCCCAGGCGTCGGACCGCGCGGCGGCGCGGATCGCGGCGGCGGGCGGCGGGCCGGTGGTGGCGCTGCTGCTGGCGCACGGCGCATCGATGGTGGCGGCGATGCTCGGCGCGCTCAAGGCCGGGGCGGTCTACGTGCCGCTCGATCCGTCGTTCCCGCGCCCCCGGCTGGCCGCGATCCTGGGCGATTGCGGCGCCGGCGCGATCCTCGCCGACGCCCTTCACCTCGACCTTGCCCGCGAGCTGGCCGCGGCGGCGGGCGCGCGGGTGATCGCGGCGGAGGATGGAACGGCGACCGCGCCCCCGGTCCCGGCGCCGGCCGTGCCGCCGGAGGCGCCCGCCTACATCCTCTACACCTCCGGTTCGACCGGCGAGCCCAAGGGGGTGGTGCAGAGCCACCGCAACGTGCTGCACCACATCCGGGCCTACGTCAACGCGCTCCGCCTCGGGCCCGGGGACCGGCTGGCCCTGCTCGCCTCCCACGCCTTCGACGCCGCGGTGATGGACGTCTACGGCGCCCTGCTGAGCGGGGCGGCGCTCTGTCCGTTCGACGTCCGGGGGGAGGGGACGGCGCCCGTCGCGGCCTGGCTCCGGCGGCGGGCGATCACGGTCTATCACTCGACGCCGACACTCTACCGGCGGGTCATGGAAGCGGTGGAAGAGGAAGCGGCGGACGTGCCCTTCCCCGCCGCCCGCCTGGTGGTGCTCGGCGGCGAGCGTACCCTCGCCCACGATCTCGCCCGCTTCCGGCGGCGCTTCCCGCCCGGCGCGATCTTCGTCAACGGCCTCGGTCCGACCGAGTCGACCCTCGCCCTGCAGTTTTTCGCCACCGCCGAGGACGCGGTCGAGCGCGGCACGGTGCCGGTCGGCCTGCCGGTCGCGGACACCGGCGTGTCGCTATGGAACGGCGCCGGCGAGCAGGTCGCCACCTATGGCGTCGGCGAGATCGCGCTGCGCGGCGACCATCTGGCGCTGGGCTACTGGCGCCGGCCGGACCTCACCGCGGCGGCGTTCCGCCCCGATCCCGCGGGAGAGGGGGCGCGCGCCTATTCCACCGGCGACCTGGCCCGCCGGCTGCCCGACGGCAATCTTGAATTCGCCGGCCGCGCCGACTTCCAGGTCAAGGTCCGCGGCCAGCGGGTGGAGCTCGGCGAGATCGAGGGGGCGCTCGGCGCCCTCTCCGGCATCCGTGAGGCGGTGGTCGTGGCCCGCGAGGACGCCGCCGGCGACGTCCGCCTGACCGCCTACCTGCTGGTCCCGGAAGCGGCGGCGCCGCTCGCGCCGGCCGAGCTCCGCCGCGAGCTCCGCCTCCGGCTGCCGGACGCCATGGTGCCGGCGGACTTCGTCCCGCTCACCGCCTGGCCGTTGACGCCGACCGGCAAGGTCGACCGCGGCGCCCTGCCCGCGCCGCCGCCGGAGGACCGGAGCGCGTCCGCGGTCGCCGGCGAGCCCGCCCCCCGCTCGCCCGCCGAAGAGCTCCTGGCGCGGCTCTGGGCGGAGGTGCTGGGGGTCGAGCGGGTCGGCATCCACGACGATTTCTTCGCGCTCGGCGGCCACTCGCTGCTGGCCACCCAGGTGCTGTCGCGGGTGCGGCGGACGCTCGGGGTGGAGATCCCCCTGCGCGCCGTCTTCGAGGCCGCCACCGTGGCGGGTCTGGCGGAGCGGGTGAACGACGCCTTGCGCGGCGGCGCTCTGGCGCCCCCCGCCCTCGACCCGCTCCCCCGCCCGTTCGCCGGCGGCGCGCCGCTCTCCTTCGCCCAGGAGCGCCTCTGGTTCCTCGACCGCCTGGAGCCGGGCTCGGCGGCCTACAACATGCCCGCGGCCCTGCGGCTCGCCGGCGACCTGGACGTGCCCGCTCTACAGGGCGCTCTCGGCGCGATCGTGGCCCGTCACGAGGTCCTGCGCGCCACCTTCGCCGAGGTAGAGGGCGCTCCGGCGCAGTCGATCGCGCCCGTCGGCGGGCTGCCGCTGCCGGCGCTCGATCTGACCGGGCTGCCGGCGGCGCGGCGCGAGAGCGAGGCGGCGCGGCTGGCCCGGGAGGAGGCGCGCCGCCCCTTCGATCTCGCGCGCGGTCCGCTCGTCCGCGCCAGGCTGCTCCGGCTGGGGGAGCGCGAGCACCTCCTCCTGCTGGTCCTGCACCACATCGCCGGCGACGGCTGGTCGCTCGGGGTGCTGGCGCGCGAGGTGGCGGCGCTCTACCCGGCGCTGGCGCGCGGGGAGGCCTCGCCGCTCCCCCCTCTGCCGATCCAGTTCGCCGATTTCGCGGCCTGGCAGCGCGCCTGGCTCTCCGGCGGGGAGCTCGAGCGGCAGCTCGCCTGGTGGCGCGAACGGCTGGCGGGCGCGCCGGCCGCCCTGGAGCTGCCGGCGGACCGGCCGCGCCCGGTCCGCCTCTCGCCGCGCAACGGCAGCCAGCCGCTCACCCTGCCGGCCGCCCTGGCCGCCCGCCTGCGGCAGGCCGGGCAGCGGGAGGGGAGCACCCTGTTCATGGTTCTCCTGGCCGCCTTCCAGGCCTGGCTCCACCGCCTCACCGGCGAGGAGGATCTCTGCGTCGGCGCGCCGATCGCCGGCCGCACCCGGGTGGAAGCCGAGGATCTGATCGGGCCGTTCGCCAACACCCTGGTGCTGCGCGGGGATCTGGCGGGGGACCCGCCGTTCCGCGAGCTGCTGGCGCGCACCCGGGAGGCGGCGCTCGCCGCCCACGCGCACCAGGATCTGCCGTTCGAACGGCTGGTCGCGGAGCTGCGGCCGGAGCGGGCGCTCGGCCAGTCGCCGCTCTTCCAGGTCCTGCTCGTCCTCCAGAACGCCCCCGGCGGCCCGCTGCGGCTGCCGGACCTGGAGATCCAGGCCGTGCCCCTGGCCTCGGGGGGAGCCAAGCTCGATCTCAGCCTCTCCGCGACCGTGGACGCGGACGGCGGCCTCGCCGGCCTGATCGAGTACGCCGCCGACCTCTTCGACGCGCCCACGGTCGCCCGCCTGGGCGGGCATCTCGCCACGCTGCTCGCCGGGGCCGCCGGGCGGCCAGAGCTGCCGCTCTCGGCGCTCCCCCTGCTGAGCGCGGAGGAGCGCCACCAGCTCCTGATCGAGTGGGGGGACACCGCCGCCGCCGACGACCGCGACGGCCTCTGCCTGCACGCCATCCTCGCCGCGCGGGCGGCGCGCCACCCGGAGGCGGTCGCCGTGGTCTCCGCTCGTGGCGAGCTCACCTACGGCGAGCTGTGGGACCGGAGCGCCCGCTTGGCCGCCTTCCTGGCCGCGCGGGGGATCGGGCCCGGCTCGTTCGTCCCCCTGCTGATGGACTCCGGACCCGGCCTGGTGGTCGCGATGCTGGCGGCGATGCGGGCGGGAGCCGCCTTCGTGCCGCTCGACGTCGAGTGGCCGGCCGCTCGCCTGGCGGCCGTCCTGGAGGAGACCGCCGGCCGGTCCGGCGGGGTGGTGCTGGTGGACGCGGCGAGCCCGGAGCCCCCGGCGGGGGTGCCGGTGCGGGTCGACCGCGAGGCGGCGAGCGGTCCGGTGCCCTCGTTCGCGGCGTTCGCGGCGGTCGCGGCCGATCCGGAGCTCCCGCTCTACGCCATCTACACCTCCGGCTCGACCGGCCGCCCCAAGGGGGTGGTGGTCCCCCACCGGGGCATCGTCAACCGCTTCCTCTGGATGGAGCGCGCCTTCGGCGCCGCCGCGGCCGCCGCGGTCCTGCAGACGACGCGCCCGATCTACGACAGCGCGGTCTGGCAGATCTTCTGGCCGCTCACCCTGGGCGGCAGGACGGTCCTCAACCCCTCGCGGCAGGGTCTTGATCCGGACTCGGTGGCCGGCCTGATCGAGCGCCACCGGATCACCATGACCGACTTCGTGCCGGCGGTCTTCAACCGGGTCGTCGAGCGCCTCGCCGCGGGGGACGAGCCCGCCGCGCGGCTCGCCTCGCTGCGCGCCGTGGTGGTCGGCGGCGAGGAGATGGAGCCGGGCGCGGCACGGGAGTTCCGCCGCCGTTTCCCGGGCGTCCACCTGGTCAACCTCTACGGGCCGACCGAGGCCAGCATCGGCTGCATCTGCCATCCGGTCGGCGAGGCGGCGGGAGCGCGCGTGCCGATCGGACGCCCGATCTCGAACGTCGCCGCCCTGGTCCTCGACCCGCGGGGTCACGCGGCGCCCGCCGGCGTGCCGGGAGAGCTCTCTGTCGCCGGCCGCTGCGTCGGGCTGGGCTATCTCGGCGACCCGGAGAAGACCGGCCGCTCCTTCGTGCCGAATCCGTTCGCCGGCGGCGTCGACCGGGCGCGCATGTACCGGACCGGCGACCGCGCGCGCTGGCGCGCCGACGGCAGCCTGGAGTTCCTGGGCCGCATCGACCGCCAGATCAAGATCCGCGGCGTGCGCATCGAGCCGGGGGAGATCGAGGCCGTGCTGCGCGAGCACCCCTGGGTGACGGCCGCGGCGGTGGCGCCGGTCGCCGCGGCGGGGGAGCTCCGGCTCGCCGCTTTCGTCACCGGGGCCACGGAGAGCGCCGCGCCGGAGCTGCTCGGCTTCCTGCGCGACCGGCTGCCACGCTCCCTGGTGCCGGCGGCGGTCGTCGTCCTCCCCGCGCTCCCCCTGACCCCGGCCGGCAAGGTGGACCGCCGCGCCCTGGCCCGGCTGGCGCCCGGCCTGGACGCGGCGCGGCCGGATGGCGAGCCGGTGGCGCCGCGCACCCCCGCCGAGGAGACGCTGGCGGGGATCTGGGCCGAGGTGCTGCCGCCCGCACGCCCCGGCGAGGCCGTGGCGATCGGCGTCTTCGACGACTTCTTCGCCCTCGGCGGCCACTCCCTGCTGGCCCTCCAGGTGATCTCCCGCGTTCGCCGCGCCTTCGGCGTCGAGCTGCCGGTCCGCGACCTGTTCGAGGCGCCGACCGTGGCCGGCTTGGCGCGCCGGCTTCAGGAGGAGATCGCGGCCGGCGAGGGTGGCGCGCCGCCGCCGCTCGTGCCGGTGGGCCGCGAGCGCGAGCTGCCGCTCTCCTTCGCGCAGCAGCGTCTCTGGTTCCTCGACAGCCTGGCGCCGGATTCGGCCCTCTACCAGCTGCTCCTCGCCGTCCGCCTGAGCGGACCGCTCGACGCCACGATCCTCGCCCGCGCCCTCGGCGCGGTGGCGCGCCGCCACGAGTCGCTGCGCACCGCGTTCCCGGCCGTGGACGGCGGCCCGGTGCAGGCGGTGGCGCCGGCCGGGGGCGTGCCGCTGCCGCGGGTCGATCTGACGGGCCTGCCCGCGGCAGGGCGGGAAGGGGAGGCGCGGCGCTGGGCGGAGCGGGAAGCGCGCCGGCCGTTCGACCTCGCCCGCGGGCCTCTCCTGCGCGCCCTGCTGCTGCGGCTGGGAGAGGCCGAGCACGCGCTCCTCGTCAACGTCCATCACACGGTCTGCGACGGCTGGTCGATCGGCCTGCTGGAGCGGGAGCTGGCGGACCTCTATGCCGCCTGCTCGCGCGGCGAGGAGCCGGTCCTGCCGGAGCTGCCGGTCCAGTACGCCGACTACGCGGTCTGGCAGCGGGAGTGGCTGGCGGGGGAGGTCCTGGCGCGCAAGCTCGACGGCTGGCGGCGGCGCCTGGAGGGGATGCCGCCGGTGCTCGAGCTGCCGGCCGACCGGCCGCGGCCGGCGGTGCAGACCTTCCGCGGCGGCCGCCTGCCGGTCGCCCTCCCCGCCGCCACCACGGCGGCGCTCCGCGCCTTCGGCCGCTCCCAGGGGAGCACCCCGTTCATGACCCTGCTCGCCGGGTTCGCCGCGCTGCTGCAGCGCCAGACCGGCGCCGAGCGGCTGCCGGTGGGCACGCCGGTCGCCAACCGGAGCGCGGTCGAGACCGAGCGGCTGATCGGCAACTTCGCCAACACCCTGGTGCTGCCGCTGGTCCTGGCGGGGGCGCCCTCCTTCCGGGAGCTGGCCGGGCGGGTCCGCGACGCCGCGCTCACCGCTTTCGCCCACCAGGACCTCCCCTTCGAGCTGCTGGTCGAGAGCCTGGCGCCGCGGCGCGATCTGTCGCACAACCCGGTGTTCCAGGTGCTGTTCGGCCTGCATGCCTTCCCGGCCCGCCCGGCGCGGCTCGGCGCCCTGGAGCTCGCCCCCTTCCCCGTCCCGCACGGCGCGGCGCGGTTCGATCTCGCGCTCGATCTGGTCGAGACGCCGGAGGGGGTCCACGGGGGCTTCGAGTACGCGGCCGACCTGTTCGACGCCGCCACGGTGGCCCGTCTGAGCCGCCACCTGCTGACCCTGCTGGAGGGGGCCCTGGAGGCACCGGAGGCGCGGCTACCGGAGCTTCCGGTGCTCACCCGGCCGGAGCGCCAGCAGCTCCTGCGCGAGTGGAACGACACCGGCGCGGACGAGATCTCCGGCCGCTGCCTGCACGAGCTGGTGGAGGCCTGGGCGGAGCGGGCCCCCGAGGCCGAGGCGGTGGTCTGCGGCGAGGTCCGGCTCACCTACGGGGAGCTCGACCGCCGGGCGGACGCCCTGGCGCGGACCCTGCGCGGCCTCGGCGTCGGTCCCGAGGTCCCCGTGGGGGTGTACGTCGAGCGCTCGGCGGAGATGGTGGTGGGGCTGCTCGGCATCCTCAAGGCCGGCGGCGCCTACCTCCCCCTGGACCCCGCCTACCCGGCGCAGCGGCTGGCCCGCATCCTGGAGGACGCCGCGCCGCCGGTGGTGGTGACGCGGGGCGGGCTGGAAGCTGGGCTGCCCGCGTCCTCCGCCCGCGTGGTCCGGCTGGACGAGCCCGGGGCCGGCGGCGGCCGGCCGCGGCGATCCCGGCGATCCCGGGAGGTCACCCCCGCCAACCTGGCCTACGTGATCTACACCTCGGGCTCGACCGGCCGCCCCAAGGGGGTGGAGATCACCCATCGCAGCGCGGTCCACCTGATGGAGATCGCCCGCCGCCGGTTCGGGTTCGGCGAGCGCGACGTCTGGACCGTCTTCCACTCCTTCGCGTTCGATTTCTCGGTCTGGGAGATCTGGAGCGCGCTCGCCCTCGGCGGCCGGCTGGTCGTGGTGCCCGTCGAGACCGCCCAGTCCCCCGGCCGCTTCCGGGAGCTGCTGGTGGCGGAGCGGGTGACGGTGCTCAACCAGACCCCGTCGGCCGTCCGCCAGCTCGCCGGTCCGGACGCCGCCCCGCCGCCCGCGCTCCGCTTCCTGGTCTGCGGCGGCGAGGCGTTCCCGCGGGAGCTCGCGGCCCGCCTGCTCGACTGGGGAGCGCCGGTCTGGAACTTCTACGGCCCGACCGAGGCGACCGTATGGTCCTCGGCCGCCCGGATCACCGCCGCGCCCGGCGCGGAGGGGGTGGCGACGCTGGGCCGCCCTCTGCCGGGCTACCGGCTGCACGCGCTCGACGCCGGGGGCCGGCCGGTCCCGGTGGGCGTGCCCGGGGAGCTGCACGTGGCCGGGGCGGGGCTGGCGCGTGGCTACGCCCGCGATCCGCTCCTCACCGCGGAGCGGTTCGTGCCCGATCCTTTCGCCGGCGCTCCGGGAGGCCGCCTGTATCGCACCGGCGATCTCGTCCGCCTGCGGCCGGACGGCGAGGTGGAGTTCCTCGGGCGCATCGATCACCAGGTGAAGCTGCGCGGCTTCCGGATCGAGCTGGGGGAGATCGAGGCGGCCCTCGCCTCCCACCCGGCGGTGGCCGAGGCCGCGGTCCTGCTGCGCGAGGAACCGGCGGGCCGGCGGCTGGTGGCCTACCTGGGGGCGCGCGAGGGCGCGGCGCCCGCCGCCCCGGAGCTGCGGGCCTGGCTCCGGGAGCGGGTGCCCGAGTACATGGTCCCCGCCGCCTTCGTGACGCTCGCCGCCCTGCCGCTGTCGCCGAACGGCAAGGTCGACCGCCGGGCCCTGGCGGCGATCGCGCCGGCGACCCCGTCGGCCGCCGGCGGCTGGCTGCCGCCGCGCACGCCGGTCGAGGAGATCCTGGCCGGCATCTGGGCCGAGGTGCTGAACGTCGAGCGCGTGGGGGTCCACGACGGCTTCTTCGATCTCGGCGGGCATTCGCTCCTGGCGACCCGGATGGTCTCGCGGGCGGCCCGCCTGCTGGGCGTCGACCTGCCTCTGCGGGCCGTGTTCGAGGCGCCCACCCTGGCGGAGCTGGCGGCGGTGGCCGAGCAGCGGCTCAAGGGGGGAGCGGCCGATCCCCCGCCGATCCCGCGGGTCTCCCGCGAGCACCCCCTGCCGCTCTCCTTTGCGCAGCAGCGGCTCTGGCTGCTCGACCGGCTGGAACCCGGCTCCTCGGCCTACAACGTCCCCGCGGCGCTGCGCTTCCGCGGCCCGCTCGACGACCGCGCCTTCGCCGCCGCCCTGGCGGAGGTCGTCCGCCGGCACGAGGCGCTGCGCGCCACGTTCCACGAGCGGGAAGGGGAGCCGGTGCAGCAATTCGCGCCCTTCTCCGGGTTCCCCCTGGCCGCGGCGGATCTCACGGCGGTGCCGCCGGCCCGCCGGGAGGCCGAGCTGCTCCGCCTGGCCGGCGAGGAGGCGCTGCGGCCGTTCGACCTCCGGAAAGGGCCGCTGCTGCGCGCCGTCCTGCTGCGGCTGGACCGCGACGAGCGCGCGCTGCTGCTGACGCTCCACCACATCGCGGGGGACGGCTGGTCGCTGGAGGTGCTGGTCCGCGAGCTGGCGGCGCTGTATGGCGCGGCGGTCGCCGGCGAGCCGTCGCGGCTCCCCGAGCTGCCGGTCCAGTACGCCGACTTCGCCCTCTGGCAGCGCGAGCAGCTCCAGGGGGCGGCCCTGGAGTCGCAGCTCGCCTGGTGGCGGGAGCGCTTCCGCGAGCTGCCGCCGCCGCTCGAGCTCCCCGCCGCGCGCTCCCGGAGCGGCGAACGGTCCCGGCAGGGCGCGCGCGCCTTCGTCCGCCTCCCCGCCGGGCTCGTCCGCGCCCTGCGGGACCTCGGCCGCCGCGAGGGGGCGACCCTGTTCATGGTCCTGCTGGCGGGTCTGGAAGCCCTGCTGGCGCGCTACACCGGCCAGACCGACCTCTGCGTCGGCACCCCTGTCGCCGGCCGGACCCGGCTGGAGACGGAGGCGCTGGCGGGGGTCTTCCTGAACACCCTGGCCCTGCGTTCCGACCTGGCGGGCGACCCCCCCTTCTGGGAGCTGCTGGCGCGGGTCCGCGAGACCACCCTGGGAGCGTACGCGCACCAGGATCTCCCCTTCGAGCAGCTGCTCGCGGCGCTGCGGCCGGCGCGCGATCTCGACCGCGCGCCGCTGTTCCAGGTGCTGTTCAACATGCTCGCCTTCGGGGCGGGAGCCCAGCCTTCGCTGCCCGGGATCGCGCTGACCCCGATCGAGCTGCCGCCGCTGGCGCCCAAGTTCGATCTCACCGTCTACGCCGCCGAGCGCGGCGAGGAGATCGAGCTGCAGCTCCACTATGACGGGGAGCTGTTCGAGGCGCGCCAGATGGAGCGCATGGCGGATCACCTGCGGGCTCTCCTGGCGGCGGCCGCCGCCGACCCCGAGCTGACGCTCTCCGGCCTGCCGCTGGCGCGTCCCGAGGCCCGGCCGGTCTTCCTCCCTGCCATCGAGGCTCCGGAAGAGTCGATCCCGGAGCGGTTCGCCGCGGTGGCAAGGGCCCACGCCGGCCGGCCGGCGGTGGTGGTGGCGGGCGAGGAGTGGACGTACGCGCGGCTCGACGGCGAGTCCGATGCCGTCGCGCGCTCGCTTCTCGCGGCGCTCGGGCCGGGACCGGGGCGCGTCGCCCTGCTCTTCTCCCCGGACGCGGCGATGGTCGCCGCCCTGCTCGGCGCCCTCAAGGCGGGGTGGACCTACGTGCCGCTCGATCCCACCTACCCGGAGCGGCGGCTCGCGTTCATGCTCGGCGACGCCGGAGCGGCCGCCGTCCTGACCGCCCCCGAGCATCGGGATCTGGCGCGGTCGCTGGCGGGGGCGCTGGCGGGGGAGAGAATCGCGGTGCTGGAGTCCGGCGATCCGGCCACCTTTGCGGCGCCGCTGCCGACGATTCCGCCGCTGCCGTCGCTGCCGCCGGACACCCCGGCCTACATCCTCTATACCTCCGGCTCGACGGGCGAGCCCAAGGGGGTCGTCCAGAGCCACCGCAACGTCCTCCACCATGCCCGGACGTATGCCGACTCCCTCCACCTCGCGCCGGCGGACCGGCTGAGCCTGCTCGCCTCCTACTCCTTCGACGCCGCGGTGATGGACCTCTTCGGCGCGCTGCTCCACGGCGCCGCGCTCTGCCCCTTCGACGTCCGCAGCGAGGGGATCGCTCCCCTGCCGGCCTGGCTCGCCGAGCGGCGGATCACGGTCTATCACTCCACGCCGACCCTGTTCCGCGCCCTGACCGACGCCGCCGGCGAACGCGCCTTCCCGGCGGTGCTCCAGGTCGTGCTGGGCGGCGAGAAGTGCGTGCGGCGCGACTTCGAGCGTTTCCGCCGCCACTTCCCGGCGGAGTGCCGGTTCGTCAACGGGCTCGGCCCGACCGAGTCGACCCTGGCGCTGCAGCACTTCGCCGCGGCGGCGGACGAGATCGGCCGCGACACGGTGCCCGTCGGCTTCCCGGTCGCCGGCACCGAGGTGACGCTGCGCAACGGCGCGGGCGAGCAGGTGGCGGTCTACGGCGCCGGCGAGATTCATCTGCGCGGCCCCCATCTGGCGCTCGGCTACTGGCGGCGCCCCGAGCTGACCGCGGCGGCCTTCTCCGGACCGGACGGGCAGGGGTGGCGCACCTACCGCTCCGGCGACATCGGCCGCTGGCTGCCGGACGGTGTCCTCGAGTACGTCGGGCGCGCCGACTCGCAGATCAAGATCCGCGGCCAGCGGGTGGAGCTGGGGGAGATCGAGGGGAGGCTCAACGCCCTGCCGGAGATCGGCGAGGCGGTCGTCGCCGCCCGCGAGGGGGCCGACGGCGAGCCGCGGCTGATCGCCTATGTTCTCGCGCCGGGAGCGGAGCCCCCCCTGGTGCCGGCGGAGATCCGGCGGCGGCTGCGCGAGCACCTCCCTGAGGTCATGGTGCCGGCCGCCTTCGTCTTTCTCGCCGCCTGGCCGCTGACGCCGACCGGCAAGGTCGACCGCGCGGCGCTGCCCGCGCCCGCCGAGGAGCCTCGGGGGCCGGAAGCGGGGTACGCCTCGCCGCGCACCGAGCTCGAGGAGATCCTCTGCGCCCTCTGGTCAGAGGTCCTGGACGTGCGCCGGGTGGGGGTCCACGACGACTTCTTCGACCTCGGCGGCCACTCGCTGCTCGCCACCCGGCTGCTGTTCCGCATCCAGCAGGCGCTGCGCGTAGAGCTCAGCCTGCGCGCCCTGTTCGAGAGCTCTACGGTGGCGGGGCTCGCCGCCCGCATCGAGGGCGAGCAGGGGGGCGGGGAGGCGGTGGCGCCGCTCGACGCCCTGCTGCGGATCGACGGCGAGGAGCGGGACCTGCCGTTCCCGCTCACCGACATCCAGCAGGCGTACTGGGTCGGCCGCCTCGGCGCGCTCGACCTCGGCAACGTCGCCACCCACCGCTACTTCGAGATCGAGGCGGGATCTCGACGTCGAGCGCTTCGAGCGCGCCTGGCGGCGGCTGATCGACCGCCACGGCATGCTGCGGGCGGTCTTCCTCCCCGACGGCCGCCAGCGGATCCTCCCCGAGGTCCCGCCGTACCGGGTCGAGGTGCAGGACCTGGCGCGGCCGGCCGGCCGGGGAGGCCGGGCAGCGGCTGGCGGCGAGCCGCGCGCGGATGTCCCACCAGGTCCTGCCGACCGACCGCTGGCCGCTGTTCGAGATCCGGGCGTTCCTGCTGGACGGCGGGGCAGGGCCCGCATCTGCGTCAGCTTCGACTATCTGATCGCCGACGCCTGGAGCATCCGGCTCCTGACCCGCGAGCTGCAGGCCGCTCTACCGGCAGCCCGACGCGCCGCCGCCACCGCCGCTGGAGCTGTCGTTCCGCGACTACGTGCTGGCCGAGATGGCGCTGCGCGAGACCCCGCGGTACCAGCCGGCGCTCGAGTACTGGCGGGGCCGCCTGGCCGACCTGCCGCCGGCGCCGGAGCTGCCGCTGGCGCAGAGCCCGGCGGCGCTCGCGCGGCCGCGTCTTCGCGCCGCCGCAAGGAGGCCCTCGCCGCCGGCGACTGGGACCGTCTGCAGGAGCCGCGGCCTGCGCTCCGGCGTCACCCCTTCGGCGCTGCTGCTCGCCGCCTTCGCCGAGGTGCTGGCGCGCCTGGAGCAAGATGCCGCGCTTCACGCTCAACCTGACCCTGTTCAACCGGCTGCCGCTCCACCCGCAGGTGAACGCGCTGGTCGGCGACTTCACCTCGCCGCGCTGCTGGCCGTCGAGCGCTCCCCCGCCGACAGCTTCGAGCAGCGCGCCCGCGGGGTCCAGCAGCAGCTCTGGAGCGACCTCGACCATCGCTACGTGAGCGGCGTCGGGTGACCCGCGAGCTGGCGCGGCAGGGGAGCGCCTCGCGCGCGGCCGGTGCCGGTCGTCTTCACCAGCACGCTCGACCTCGGCGATCTCGACCGCGCGCGGCGCGCCGGAGGACCCGGCTGGCCGAGCTGCGTCTACGGCATCACCCAGACCCCGCAGGTCTGCCTCGACCACCAGGTCATGGAGCGCGAGGGGCGGCTGGAGTTCAACTGGGACGCCGTCGAGGAGCTGTTCCCCGCGGGAATGCTGGACGACATGTTCGCGGCCTACCGGGAGCTGCTGCGGCGGCTCGCCGACGAGCCCGGCGGCCTGGGCGGAGCCGCTGGTCGCGGCGCTGCCGCCGGCGCAGCTCGCCCAGCGCGCGGCGATCAACGCCACCGCGGCGCCGGTGCCGGCGGGGCTGCTCCACGAGCCGTTCCTGGAACAGGCGCGGCACGATCCGGACCGCCTCGCCGTGGCCGCCCCGGACCGGCGGCTCACCTACGGCGAGCTGCTGCGGCTGGCGGACGCGGCGGCCCGGCGCCTGCGCGCGCTCGGGGCGCGCCCGAACACCCTGGTGGCGGTGGTGATGGAGAAGGGGTGGGAGCAGGTGGTCGGCGTCCTGGCGGTCCTCCGCGCCGGGCGCGGCCTACCTGCCGATCGATCCGGCGCTGCCGCCGGAGCGCCTGGCCTCCTGCTGGAGCACGGGCGAGGTCGAGCTGGCCCTGACCCAGCCCTGGCTGATCGACGCGCCTGGAGTGGCCCGGCGGCGTGCTGGCGCTGGCGGTCGACGGCGAGCTCGCCGAGCCCGCCGGCGCGCCGCCGCTGGCGCCGGCGCAGACGCCGGAGGACCTCGCCTACGTCATCTTCACCTCCGGCTCGACCGGCCTGCCCAAGGGGGTGATGATCGACCACCGCGGCGCCCTCAACACGGTGCGTCGACGTCAACGAGCGCTTCGCGGCCGGCTCCGGCGACCGCGTGCTGGCGCTGTCGTCGCTCAGCTTCGACCTCTCGGTCTACGACATCTTCGGCCTGCTGGCGGCCGGCGGCGCGGTGGTGCTGCCCCGGCGCCGGCCGCCGCGCGATCCGGCGCTCTGGGCCGGAGTGCTGCGGCGCGAGCGGGTCACGATCTGGAACTCCGTGCCGGCCCTGATGGAGATGCTGGTCGACCGACCTGGAAGGGCGCGCGGAGGTACTGCCGCCGAGCGCTGCGCCTGGTCCTGCTGAGCGGCGACTGGATCCCGGTCGACCTGCCGGACCGCATCCGCGGGCTCTGCCGCCAGCGTCCAGGTGATCAGCCTGGGCGGCGCCACGGAGGCGTCGATCTGGTCGATCCTCTACCCGATCGAGCGAGGTCGAGCCGGGCTGGCGCAGCATCCCCTACGGCCGGCCGATGGTGAACCAGACCTTCCACGTGCTCGACGAGCGGCTGCGAGCCGCGGCCGGTCTGGGTGCCGGGCGAGCTCTACATCGGCGGCATCGGCCTCGCCAGGGGGTACTGGCGGGACGCCGAGAAGAGCGCCGCCGAGCTTCGTCGTCCACCCGCGCACCGGCGAGCGTCTCTACCGCACCGGCGACCTCGGGCGCTACCTGCCCGGACGGCGACATCGAGTTCCTCGGGCGCGAGGACTTCCAGGTCAAGGTCCAGGGCTACCGCATCGAGCTGGGCGAGATCGAGGCCGCGCTGGCCCAGCACCCCGCGGTGCGGGAGGCGTGGTGGCGGCGGTCGGCGACCGCCAGGAGCCGCAGCCTCGCCGCCTACGTCGTCTTCGATCCCGACCGGCCGGCGGACGTCGACGACGTGCGCGCGCTTCCTGCGCGGCAAGCTCCCCGCCTACATGGTGCCGGCGAGCTTCGTGGTCCTCGCGGCCCTGCCGCTGACCGCCAACGGCAAGGTCGACCGCGGTGCCCTCGCCACCCTCGGCAAGGGGGCGGCGGGCTCCGAGCGCGGCTTCGAGGCTCCGCGCACGCCGCTCGAGGAGCTGGTGGCGGGAATCTGCGCCGAGCTGCTGGGGATCGAGCATGCCGGGCCCCACGACGACTTCTTCGAGCTGGGGGGAAACTCGATCCTGGCGACGCAGCTCGCCGCCCGGCTGCGCGCCGCCGTGGGGGTCGATCTGCCGCTGCGCACCGTATTCGAGGAGCCGACCGTCGCCGCTCTCGCCGTGGCGCTCGGAGGATCGCTCGCGGCCGGCGGGGAGAGCGACGGCAATCCCATCCCCCTCGCCCCCCGCGGCGCCGACCTGCCGCTGTCGTTCGCCCAGGAGCGCCTCTGGTTCCTCGACCAGCTCGACCCGGGGTCGGCGACCTACAACCTGCCCGTGGCGCTCGGGCTGCGCGGCGCCCTGTCCATCGAGGCGCTGGCGGCGAGCCTCTCGGCGGTGGCGGCGCGGCACGAGGCGCTCCGTACTACCTTCCACACCGTGGCGGGGCTTCCGGTGCAGCGGATCGTCCCGCCGGCCCCGCTCGCGCTCCCCCGGGTGGACCTCGCGGGCCTGCCCGCCGCGACGCGAGAGCGGGAGGCGGACCGGCTCGCGGAAGAGGAGGCGGCGCTGCCGTTCGACCTCGCGCGTCGGGCCGCCCGCGCGGGCTCGCCTGCTGCGGCTCTCCGGCGAGCGGCACACCGTCCTGCTCACCCTGCACCACATCGTCTCGGACGGCTGGTCGACCGGCGTGCTGGTGCGCGAGGTGGGAGCGCTCTACGCCTCCCTCTCCGAGGGGCGCCAGCCGCGGCTGCCGGCGCTGCCGGTCCAGTACGCCGACTTCGCCGTCTGGCAGCGGTCCTGGCTGGCGGGAGAGGTGCTGGCGGCGAAGCTCGCCTGGTGGCGGCGGCGGCTGGCCGGAGCGCCGACGCTGCTCGACCTGCCGCTCGACCGGCCGCGCGGCGCCGCGCCGCGCCCGCGCCAGGGGCAGGTCACGGCGCGGCTCTCCGCCGCGGACCTCGCAAGAGCTCGCCCGGCTGGCCCGGACCGAGGGGGCGACGCTGTTCATGGTGCTGCTGGCCGCCTACCAGACCCTGCTGTCGCGGCTCTCGGGGCAGGCCGACCTCGTCGTCGGCTCGCCGGTGGCGAACCGCAACCGCACCGAGATCGAGGGCCTGATCGGCTTCTTCGCCAACAATCTGGCGCTGCGCGCCGAGCTCGGGGACGATCCGCCGTTCGCCGTCCTCCTCGGCCGCGTGCGGGAGATGGCGCTCGGCGCCTACACGCACCAGGATCTCCCGTTCGAGAAGCTGGTCGAGGAGCTGCAGCCGGAGCGCAGCCTGACCCACTCGCCGCTGTTCCAGGCCGTGCTCGTGCTCCAGAACGCGCCGTTCCAGCCGCTGGAGCTGCCGGGGCTCACCCTGGAGCCGGCCGGAGCGCGCCAAGGGGACGCCAAGTTCGATCTCACCCTGACCCTGGTCGAGAACCCGGCGGGGCTCTCCGTCTTCTGGAGCTATGCCGCCCACCTGTTCGACACCGCCACGGTCGAGCGGATGGCGGAGCGCTTCGCAAGGCTGACCGCCGGCCTGGCCGCCGGCAGCGCGGGCCGCCTCTCGGAGCTGCCGCTGCTCGCCGAGGAGGAGCGGCTGGAGGCTCTGGTGGGCTGGAGCGAGCGGCTCGCCTGTCCGGTGCGCTGCCTCCACGAAGGTTTCGAGGCGCAGGCGGCGCGCTCGCCGGAGAGCCCGGCCGTGTGCTGCGCGGGGGAGGTCTGGAGCTACGGGGAGATCAACCGGCGGGCCAATCAGCTGGCGCGGTACCTCCGGCGGCATGGGGTCGGCCCGGAGAGCCTGGTCGGTCTCTGCGTGGAGCGCTCCCCCGAGCTGGTGCTCGGGATCCTGGGCATCCTGAAGGCGGGCGGCGCCTACGTGCCGCTCGACCCCGCCTACCCGCGGGAGCGCCTGGCCTTCCTGCTGGCGGATTCCCGGGTGTCGGTGCTGCTCAGCCAGGAGAGCTTGGCGGCGGGTCTGCCGGAATCAGGCGCGCGGGTGATCCTGCTCGACGGCGAACGGGAAGCGATCGGGCGCGAGCGCGGCTCGAACCTGGCACCCGGCGCCGGGCCGGAGAACTTGGCCTACGTGATCTACACGTCGGGATCGACCGGCCTGCCCAAGGGCGCGCTGATCACGCACGCCAACGTCTCGCGCCTGTTCGCGGCGACGGCGGAGCGGTTCGGCTTCGGACCCGGCGACGTCTGGACGCTGTTTCACTCCTACGCCTTCGACTTCTCGGTCTGGGAAATCTGGGGCGCCTGGCTGCACGGCGGCCGGCTGGTGGTGGTCCCCTGGGAGGTCAGCCGCTCGCCCGCGGCCTTCCACGAGCTGCTGCTGCGCGAGGAGGTAACGGTGCTCAACCAGACGCCGTCGGCGTTCCGGCAGCTCCTGCCCCACCTGGAACGGGGGGGTGACGGCGCGCTGCGCTTCGTGATCTTCGGCGGCGAGGCGCTGGAGCCGGCGGCGCTCGGTTCCTGGCTGGACCGCGACGGCCGGCCGCCGCTGGCAGTCAACATGTACGGGATCACCGAGACGACGGTCCACGTCACCTACCGGGAGCTCGGGGGGGCGGACCTGGATCGCCCGGCGGCGGGTGGCCCGATCGGCCGGCCGCTGCCGGATCTCTGGGTGGCCCTGCTGGACCGTCACGGCCAGCCGGTGCCGGCGGGAGCGCCGGGCGAGATGCACGTCGGCGGAGCCGGTCTGATGCGCGGCTATCTGAGCCGCCCGGAGCTGACCGCCGAGCGGCTGGTCCCCTCGCCCTACGGCGACGAGCCCGGCGCCCGCCTGTACCGCTCGGGCGATCTGGCCCGCAGCCGCCCGAACGGCGATCTGGAGTTCCTCGGGCGCAGCGACCAGCAGGTCAAGATCCGCGGCTTCCGGATCGAGCCGGGGGAGATCGAGGCGGCGCTGGCGGCCTGCCCGGGCGTCGAGGGGGCGGTGGTGGAGGTGCGCAACGACCTGCCCGGCGGCCGCGGCCTGGCGGCCTATGTGGCGGGGCGGGGGCTCTCGGCCGCCGGCCTGCGGGAGACCCTGAAGAGCCGGCTGCCGGAGTACATGATGCCGGCGGGGTTCGCCTTTCTCCCCGCCCTGCCGCTCACCGCGCACGGCAAGGTGGACCGGCGGGCGCTGTCGCGGCTGGAGCTGGAGGCGGGCTCCGGCGCCGGCTTGCCGGCGCCGCCGCGGACCCCGGCGGAAGAGCTGCTGGCGGCGATCTTCGCCGAGGTCCTGGAGCGGGAGCGGGTGGGCGCCGGCGAGGACTTCTTCGCGCTTGGCGGCCACTCCCTGCTGGCGACGCGGGTGGCCTCGCGGGTAAGCGCGGTCTTCGGGGTCGAGATGCCTCTGCGCGCGCTGTTCGAGGACCCCACGGTCACCTCCCTGGCGCGCCGGATCGAGGGGCTGCTGCGCGGGGAGCGGACCCGCGAGGCGCCGCCGCTGGTCCCGGTGCCGCGCGGCGGCGACCTGCCGCTGTCGTTCGCGCAGGAGCGGCTCTGGTTCCTCGACCAGCTCGCCCCCGGCTCGGCCGCCTATAACGTCCCCCTGGCGCTACAGCTCACCGGCCCGCTCCACCGGTCCGCGCTGGCGGCGGCGCTCGCCGCGCTGGTCGCCCGGCACGAGGCGTTGCGCACGCGGTTCGCCGCCGCCGCCGGCCTGCCGGTGCAGGTGATCGGCCCGGCGCCGGCGGTCCAGCCGGCGCTCGTGGATCTGGGCGGCCTGCCGGCCGCCCGGCGAGAGGAACAGGTGGCGGTCCTGGCGGCCGGCGAGGCGTTGCGGCCGTTCGACCTCGCACGCGGGCCGCTGCTGCGCGCCACCCTACTGCGTCTGGAGACGGAGCTCCACGCCGTGCTTTTCAACCTGCACCACATCGTCGCCGACGGCTGGTCGCTGGGCGTCCTGGTGCGGGACCTGGGGGCGCTGTACGGCGGCTTCGCCGCGGGCCTCGCCGCCGGCCTGCCGGAGCTGCCGGTGCAGTACGCCGACTTCGCGGTCTGGCAGCGGTCCTGGCTGAACGGCGAGGCGCTCGCCGAGCAGCTCGCCTGGTGGCGCCGCCGGCTGGCGGGCGCCCCGGCCGTCCTCGACCTGCCGCTCGACCGCCCGCGGCCGGCGGTGCAGAGCCTGCGCGGCGCGAGCGTACCGGCCCGGCTCCCCGCCGATCTCTCCCGCGCCCTGGAAGCTCTCGGCAGGTCGCGCGGCGCCACCCCGTTCATGCTCCTGCTGGCGGGCTTCCAGGCGCTGCTGGCGCGGCTCGCGGGGGAGGAGGACGTCGTCGTCGGCTCGCCCGTCGCCAACCGCACCCGGGTCGAGACCGAGGGGCTGATCGGGTTCTTCGCCAACACCCTGGCGCTGCGCGGCGAGCCGCTGGGGGAGCTCCCCTTCGACGAGTGGCTGGCCCGCGTGCGGGAGATGGCGCTGGGGGCGTATGCGCACCAGGACCTCCCTTTCGAGCGCCTGGTCGAAGAGCTGCAGCCGGAGCGCAGCCTGGCCCACTCGCCGCTGTTCCAGGTGATGCTGGTGCTGCAGAACGCCGCCGCGGCACCGCCGCGCATACCGGGACTCGCCCTGGAGACGGCCACCTCCGGGCAGGCCACCGCCAAGTTCGACCTCACCCTCTCGCTGGTGGAGGGGGCGTGGGGGCTCGCGGGCAACCTGGAGTACGCCTCCGACCTGTTCGACGCCGTCACCGTCCAGCGGCTCCTGAGCCAGTTCCAGACCTGGCTGGCCGGGGCGGTCGCGGCTCCCGGGACCCGGCTCTCGGAGCTGCCGCTGCTCGCCGCGGCGGAGCGGCACCAGCTGGTGATCGAGTGGAACGCGGACGCGGAATTGAGCTCCCCTGACCTCTGCGTCCACCGGCGGGTCGAGCGGCAGGCGGAGCGCTCTCCGGAGGCGATCGCCGTCGCCTTCGCCGGCGAGACGCTGACCTACCGGGAGCTGGAGCGCCGGGCCGGCCGGGTGGCCCGCCTGCTGCGGCGGCAGGCGCCGGAGGGTGGCTTCCTGGCCGGACTCTGCGCCGAGCGCTCGCTCGACATGGTGGTGGCGCTGCTCGGCATCCTCAAGGCCGGGGGGGCCTGCGTTCCGCTCGATCCCAACTATCCCGCCGAGCGGATCGCCTTCATGCTGGAGGACTCCCGGGCGGCGGTGCTGCTCACCCAGGAAGCGGTCCGCGACCGGCTGCCGGCGACCGGTGCGCGCGTCGTGGTCCTCGACCGCGACCTCGCCGGGCTCGATCCCGAGGCGGAAGAGCCGCCGGTCGCGGTCCGGCCGGAGGACCCCGCCTACGTCATCTACACCTCCGGCTCGACCGGGCGCCCGAAGGGGGTGGCCGTCACCCACTGTACGCTCGCCAACCTGCTGCTCTGGCAGGAGGAGCGGGCCGGTCTCGGCGGGCCGGCGGCGACTCTTCAGTACGCCTCGCTGAGCTTCGACGTCTCCTTCCAGGAGATCTTCGCCACCTGGTCCCGCGGCGGCACGCTGCACCTGGTGGACGAGGAGACGCGGCGCGACGCGCCGGCCCTGCTGGCCCTGCTGGCGCGGGCGGGGATCGAGAGGCTCTACCTCCCCTTCGTCGCCCTGCGCCTGCTCGCGGAGGCCGCCGAAGCCGGGAGCGGGGGCGCGCCGTGGCTGCGCGACGTGATCACGGCCGGCGAGCAGCTCCAGGTCACCCCCGCGGTCCGGCGCTGGCTCGCCGGCATGCCCGGATGCCGGCTCCATAACCAGTACGGCCCGTCGGAGAGCCACGTGGTCACCGCCGCGATCCTCTCCAGAGATCCGGATTCCTGGCCGGACCTGCCGTCCATCGGCCGCCCCGTCGCCGGCGCGCGCATCCACCTGCTGGACCGCGGCCTCCATCCCGTGCCGGTCGGCGTGGCCGGCGAGCTCTGCATCGCGGGGATCACCTTCGGGACCGGCTATGTGAGCCGTCCGGAGCTGACCGCCGGCAAGTTCGTGCCGGACCCCTGGAGCCGGCATCCCGGCGGCCGTCTCTACCGCACCGGCGATCTCGCGCGCTACCGTGTCGGCGGCGAGATCGAATACCTGGGGCGCGCCGACCAGCAGGTCAAGATCCGCGGCTTCCGCGTCGAGCCCGGCGAGGTGGAGGCGGCGCTGGCGGCGGCCGCCGGCGTCCAGGCGGCGGTGGTGGCGGTGCGCGAGGACCTGCCCGGTGGCCGGGGGCTCGTGGCCTGGGTGGTGCCCGCGGAGGGGGCGGCCCCGACCGCCGAGGGGCTGCGGGAGCACCTCCGGGCCCGGCTCCCCGACTACATGGTGCCCACTCGCTTCGCCCTTCGCGGCGAGCTGCCGCTGACGCCGAGCGGCAAGGTGGACCGGCGGGCGCTCTCGCGGTCCGCCTCCGCCTGGACGGCACGCGAGGCGACCGTCGCGCCGCGCACCCCGACCGAGGAGCTGCTGGCGGGGATCTTCGCCGAGGTCCTGCGGACGGAAGGGGTGGGAGCGGCGGCCGACTTCTTCCAGCTGGGCGGGCACTCGCTCCTGGCGACCCAGGTCGTCTCCCGGATCCGCCGAACCTTCGGCGTCGAGCTGCCGTTGCGCGACCTGTTCGAGAGCCCGACCGTCGCCGGGCTGGCGGTCAAGATCGACCGGCGGCTCGCCCAGGGGGCCGGCTCGTGATCTCACCCCGCTGTCTCCGATCCCCCGGACGGGCCGCCTCCCCCTCTCCCCGCGCAGGAGCGGCTCTGGTTCCTCGACCAGCTCCACCCGGGCTCCGCCGCCTACAACATGCCGCTGGCGCTGCGGCTGCGCGGCCCGCTGATCCCGGCCGCGCTGGCGGCGAGCCTGGCCGGCGTCGTCGCCCGCCACGAGGTCCTGCGCACCACCTTCCGCGAGGCAGGCAACCGGCCGGTTCAGGTGATCGCGCCGGAGCTGCGTCTGCCGCTGCCGGTCGTGGACCTCCGCGGTCTGGGGGCGGAGCGCCGGGAAGGTCTGGCCCGCGCGCTGGCCGCCGAGGAGGCGCAAAGGCCGTTCGACCTCGCCCGGGGACCCCTGCTGCGCGCCACGGTTCTCCGTCTGGGAGACGAGGAGAACGTCGTCCTGTTCACGATGCATCACATCGCCGGCGACGGCTGGTCGTTCGGCGTGCTGGTGCGGGAGGTGGCAGCCCTCTACCGCTCCGCGCTCGACGGCTCGGCGGCGGCGCTCCCCGCGCTGCCGCTCCAGTACGCGGACTTCGCGGACTGGCAGCGCCGGTCGCTGCGCGACGAGGCCCTGGAAGACCTGGTCACCCACTGGCTGCGGCGTCTGGACCAGGCGCCGCCGTTGCTGGAGCTGCCGGGGGTCCTGCCGCGCCCCGCCGCGATGGGCTCCCGCGGGGCCGAGCTACGGCGGCGGGTCCCGGCCGACGTCGCCCGCGAGCTGCGGGCGCTCGGCCGCCGGGAGTCGGTCACGCTGTTCATGTCCCTGGTCGCCGCCTTCAAGGCTCTGCTCCATCTCCGCACGGGGGCGACCGACATCGTCCTCGGCACCGACGTGGCAGGCCGGAACCGCTGGGAGACCGAGGGGCTGATCGGCTTCTTCATCAACCAGATGGTCCTGCGCACGGATCTCTCCGGCGGCCCCACCTTCCGCGAGCTGCTGCGCCGGGTCGGCGCGGTCGCCCTGGAAGCCTACGTCCACCAGGATCTCCCCTTCGATCACCTGGTCGAGGCGCTGAAAGTCCCGCGCAGCCTCCGGCACGCACCCGTCTTTCAGGTGAAGCTCGTATTGCAGAACGCACCCCACGAAAGACTGGAGATGCCCGGTCTGGAGATCGATCTCCTGGAGCAGGAGATGACGACCGCCCAGCTGGACATGAATCTCCGCGTCACGGAGGGCGAAGGAGGGCTCCTCCTCTCCATGGCCTACAGCACCGAGGTGTACGACGAGGCCACGATCGCGCTCCTGCTCGCCCAGTACGAGGCGCTGCTGAGAGCGGTGGCGGCGCACCCCGACGCCCGCCTGGAGGATCTCGCGGCCGAGATCGCCGCAGTCGAGCGGGAACGGCAGGCGGCGCGCGATCACGAGCTGAAGGCGGTCGGGCTCCACAAGCTGCGGACGATCCGGCGGCAGTCCGCCGGCGGGAGCGCCGCGTGAGCGCGGACGCGATGGAACCGGTGGCGATGCAGAGCCCGGCCGAGCAGGGTTTCCGGCTCTCGCCCCAGCAGCGGCGGCTCTGGCGCCTGCAGGAGAGCCATCCAGGCTTCCCGTACCGCAATCTGTGCGCCTTCCGCCTGGAGGGGGAGCTGGACCGCGAGGCGCTCGCCGCGGCGTTGCGGCGGGCGGTGGCCAGGAACGAGATCCTGCGCACCACCTTCCTGCTGGCGCCCGGGATGAGCCTGCCGGTGCAGGTGGTGCGCGAGGGGAGTCCGGTCCGGATCGAGCCGGCCGTTCCGGGCCCGGAGCCCCTGGGCCAGCCCCTCCCCGGAGAGGGGCTGCGGGTCGGCCTGGTACGGCTCGGGGAGCGGGAGCATGAGCTGTGGCTCGACCTGCCCGCGCTCTGCGGCGATCCGCGGAGCCTCGACCACCTGGCGCTCGAGATCCTCCGGGACTACGCGCATCTGCGCGGAACCGGGGAGGAGCCCGGGCCGGCCCTGCAACTGGCCGACATCGCCGAATGGCAGAACGATCTGCTGGAATCGACGGAGACCGCGGACGCCGTGAGCGGCTGGCGCGAGCACTGGCACGAGCGGGAGATCCCCGCGCAACTGGCCTGGCCCCTGCCGTTCGAGGAGACCGCGGGGGGGGCGGCGTTCGAGCCGGCCGCCGTGGCGGTGCCGCTCGGCTCCGGCTTCGCCATGGAGCCCGGGCTCCTCCTCGCCTGCTGGCAGGTCCTGCTCTGGCGCAGCACCGGCCGGGCGGACGTGCTGGTGGGCGTGCTCCACGAAGGGCGCGGTTACGACGAGCTGCGGATCGCGCTCGGACCTTTCGCCCGCCATCTGCCGGTCCACGTGAGGCTGCGTCCGGAGATGCGGCTGTGCGATCTCGCCGCGGCGAACCGCGAGGCCGTCACCAGCGCGGGGAGCCGTCAGGAGCACTTCGATTGGGAGCACGTGGCCGCGGAGACGGGGGAGCGGCTCCCCGGCTTCTTCCCGGCCTGTTTCGAGGCGACCCGGGACCCCGAGCCTCGCGAGATCGCCGGCCTGCGCCTCTCCTGCGTCCGGCGCGCCGATCTCGTCGACCGTTTCAAGCTCGCTCTCGCCTGTCATCGGAGCGGCGGCGAGAACCATCTCGCCTTGCGCTACGACCGCTGCCGGTTCCCGCCGGAGGCGATGGCGCGTCTGGCCGAGCGGATGGGCGCGCTCCTGCGCTCCGCGGCGGACCGCCCCGAGGCTCCCCTGGAGGAGCTCGGGGTGCTCGGAGCGCGGGAGCTTCGGCAGATCCTCGTCGAGTTCGGCCGGGGTCCCGGGGGACCGCCCGAGCCGGGGTGCCTCCACCGCGGCTTCGAGGATCAGGTGGAGCTCTCGCCGGAGCGCCCGGCGGTCCTCTGCGGCGGGGAGAGCCTCACCTATCGGGAGCTGAACGAGCGCGCCAACCGGCTGGCCCATCACCTCCGCGCCCTGGGCGTCGGCCTGGAGACGCCGGTCGCCCTCTGCCTCGACCGCTCGCTGCTGGCGGTGGTGGCGATCCTGGGCGTGCTCAAGGCGGGGGGGGCCTGGGTTCCGCTCGATCCGGGGCAGCCGTCCGGGCGGCTGAGACTCCTCCTGGAGGATACCGGGGCTCCCGTGCTCCTCACCGAGCGGCGGCTGGCCGGCTCCCTGACCGGAATTCCGCCCGGCGTGAGGACGGTCCACCTCGACGCCGAGGCCGGCGCGATCGCCTCCCGGCCCGCCACCAACCCGGCGGGCGGAGCGCTCCCCGGGTCGCTCGCCTACGTCATCCATACCTCGGGCTCGACCGGCCGGCCCAAGGGGGTCCTGATCGAGCACCGTTCGCCCCTGGCGCTCCTCGCCGGGCTCGCGGCCGCGGTCCTCGGGCGGCATCCGGGACCGCTGCGCGCGAGCCTCAACGCGCCGCTGATCTTCGATGCCTCGGTGCAGCAGCTCGTGCTGCTGACCGCGGGGCACACGCTCCACATCGTTCCCGAGGCCATCCGGGCGGACGGCGAGGCTCTGGTCCGCTTCCTGCGCGAGGAGGGGATCGACCTCTTCGACTGCACCCCCTCCCAGCTACGGGTCCTGGTGGCCGCGGGGCTGCTGGCGACGGAGGGGACGGCTCCCGCGGTCGTACTGGTCGCGGGCGAGGCCGTCGACGAGGCGCTGTGGTCGGCGCTCGGGCGCGCCGGGCGGACGGCGTTCTATAATGTCTACGGCCCCACCGAATGCACGGTCGACGCGACGGCCCATCGCGTCGGGCCGTCCGGGAGCCCGACGATCGGCCGGCCGCTCGCCGGCTATGAGGTCTATCTCCTGGATCCCGCCCTGCGGCCCGTGCCGGCCGGGGCGCCGGGGGAGATCTGCATCGGCGGCGCCGGGCTCGCCCGCGGGTACGGCGGCCGGCCGGACGTTACGGCGGAGCGGTTCATCCCCCATCCGTTCAGCGACCGGCCGGGCGCCCGCCTCTATCGGACCGGGGATCTCGCGCGGCATCGACTGTACGGAGAGCTCGAGTTCCTCGGGCGTCTCGATCACCAGGTCAAGATCCGGGGATTCCGGATCGAGCTGGGAGAGATCGAGGCCGCCCTCCTCGCCCACCCCTGGGTCGAAGAGGCGGCGGTCACCGCCCGGGGGCAGGCTCCGGACCCGGCGCGCCTGGTGGCGTACGCGCGACTCCGCGACGGGGCGCCGGCGCCGGCGGTCTGCCGGGAAGAGATCCACCGTTCCCTGGCCGTCCGGCTGCCGGGCTACATGGTCCCCGCCACCTGCGTGATCGTCGACGCCTTCCCCCGGCTCCCCAACGGCAAGCTGGACCGCCGGGCGCTCCCGGAGCCCGAGGATGTGCCGTCCGCTGGCGGCAAGGGGTACGAGCCGCCGCGCAACGCGACCGAGGAGATCCTGGCCGGGCTCTGGTCCGATCTGCTCCGCCTCGACCTCGTGGGCCGGCACGACCACTTCTTTGAAAAAGGGGGGCACTCCCTGCTCGCGACGCAGCTGGTCTCGCGGGTGCGCGACCTGTTCCAGATCGAGATCAAGGTCCGCTCGCTCTTCGAGTCCCCCACCCTGGCCGAGCTCGCCGAAGCCGTGGCGGCGGCAGGGCGGGCGGGGGAGGAGCCCGCGGCCCCCCCGCTCCGTACGGTCCCGCGGGACGGGCGATTGCCGCTGTCGTACTCGCAGCAGCGCCTCTGGCTCCACCACCAGATGGAGCCGGCCTCGACGGCCTACAACCTGCCGATGGCCGTGCGGCTCCGCGGCCCGCTCGATCCGGGGGCGCTGGAGGCCGCCTTCGGTGAGATCGTCCGCCGCCACGAGGTCCTGCGGACGACCTTCGCGGCGGGGGACGCGGAGGGGGAACCGTCGCAGTTGATCCATGAGCCGGAGCCGTTCCCGCTTCCACTCGTCGATCTTGCGCCGCTGGATAGCGGCGCGGCGGTAGCGGCGCAGGAGCTCCTCGCGGCGGACGCGCGGCGCCCTTTCGACCTGGCGCGCGGGCCGGTGCTGCGGGCGCTGCTGGTGAAGCTGGGGGAGACGGATCACGTCCTCTCCGTGACGCTGCACCACATCGTCGGCGATGCCTGGTCGACCGACGTGCTGGTCCGTGAGCTGGCCGCGCTCTACACGGCCTGCCGGGAGGGGGTACGCCCATCGCTGCCGGAGCTGCCGGTCCAGTACGCGGATTACGCTTCCTGGCAGCGGGGCTGGCTGCGGGGGGGCGCCCTCCAGGAACAGCTCGCCTTCTGGCGGCAGCGGCTGGAGGGGGCGCCCCCCCTGATCCGGCTGGCCACCGACCGTCCACGGCCAGCGGTGCAGAGCGCCCGCGGCGCCCAGCTCGCGCTGGAGCTCCCTCCGGAGCTGAGCGGCCGGCTGCGCGAGTTGAGCCGCGCGGAGGGGTGCACCCTCTTCATGACCCTGCTCTCCTCGTTCCTGGTCCTCCTGCATCACTCCTCCTCGGGGGACGAGGACCTCGTGGTGGGCTCGCCGGTCAGCTACCGCAACTGGAGCGAGGTCGAGGGGTTGATCGGCTTCTTCGTCAACACCCTCCCCCTCCGCGGCGATCTCTCCGGCGACCCCTCGTTCCGCGAGCTGATGGCGAGAGTCCGCCGGCTGTCCCTGGAGGCGTTCGCCTACGAGCACCTGCCGTTCGACCGCTTGATCGGCGAGCTGCGGCTGAAGCGGAGCCTGAGCCATGGCTCCCTGTTCCAGGTGGGCTTCACCTTTCAGGCCGTTCACGGCGAGCCGGTCGACCTCCCCGGCCTCGCCCTCAGCCCTTTCAAGGTCGGCCTCGAGACGGCCCAGTTCGACCTCAACCTGACGATGATCGACACGCCGGCCCTGACCGGCAGCCTGCAATACAGCCGGGACCTTTTCGACGAGATCACGGTCGCCGGGATGCGCGATCAGCTCCAGCGGATCCTGGAGCGGGCCGTGGAGACACCCGAGGTGCTCCTGACCGAGCTCCGGACGCTTCTCGTCGAGGCGGACCGCCAGCGTTGGACCGCGGTGGAGAGGGACCTCGAACAGGCCAGCGCGCAGGGTTTCCGCAACCGCAAGCGCCAGTCCGTGGCTTCTCCGCGGTCCCAGAGCTGACAGGAGCACCAGGAAGGAAGCGATGCAACCCGCAGAGATCACGATCGAGGGATTCCGGCTCTCTCCCCAGCAGGAGAGGCTCTGGCGGCTCCGTGCCGACGAGCCCGGGCACCCCTACCACGCCGCCTGCGCCATCGCGGTCGCGGGGGAGGTCGATCCGGGCGAGCTGCAGGCGGCCCTGCGGCAGGTGATCGAGCGCCACGAGATCCTGCGGACGACGTTCCAGCGGCTCTTCGGGTTGGAGGCCCCGCTGCAGGTGATCGGCGCCGAGCCTGTTTTGGGCTGGCGCGAGGAGGATATGGCCGGCCTCGGCGCCGGAGAGCAGCGCCGCCGGATCGGCGCTCTGCTGGATCCCGCGGCCCGCGGACCGCTGGACCTGGAGCGAGGGCCGGTGGTGCATGCCGCCCTGCTGCGACTGTCCGAGCGATCCGCCGTTCTGGTGCTGGTCCTGCCGGCCCTCTGCGCGGATGTCGCGACGCTCGACAACTTGGTCCGGGAGGTGAGCGGCTTCTACCGGTCCCCGGCAGTCCGGTGGGACGAGCCGGTCCAGTACGCCGACCTCGCGGGGTGGCAGAACGAGCTGCTGGAGTCCCAGGATGCCCTGGCCCGCAAATTCTGGCAGAGCCGCGGGTTTCCTCCAGGGACTCGACACCCGCCTGCCGTTCGAGCGCGCGGCCGGCGAGCCGGGAGCTTTCGCGCCGCGGCGTCTGCGTCTCAACCTCGCCGACGCTCTGGCGGTGGAGCTGGACGCGCGCGCAAGCGCCTCGGGCCTGCCGCCCGCCATCCTCCTGTTGAGCGCCTGGGCCGCCCTCCTGCGGCGCCTCACCGGGCGGCCGGAGACAGTGATCGGGGTCGCCTGCGACGGCAGGAAGTTCGCGGAGATGCGGGGGGCGCTGGGACTGTTCTCCCGCTATCTCCCCTTGCAGTGCGATACGGGGGAGGCGGCATCGTTCCAGGACCTCGCCGCGGCGGTGGTCCGGTCGGCCGGCGAGCTCTCCCGCTGGCAGGAGTACTTCAGCTGGCGGAGCTTCGAGGAGGCGGGCGAGGCCTCCCGCTTCCTTCCCTACGCGTTCGAGGACCACGAGCTGCCGGTGGAGCACCAGGCCCATGGTGCTTCCTTCGCGCTGGACGATTGGAGCGTCTGCACCGAGCGTTTCCGGCTGAAGCTGCTCTGCCTGCGGCGCGCTGGGCGGGTCGCTCTCGAGCTCCACTTCGACGCCGGCGCCGTCGAGCCCGGCGATGCCGGGCGCCTGGCCGGCTGGTTCGAAAGCCTGCTGGAGGGTGCGCTGCGCCGGCCGGAGATCTCGCTGGAGGACCTCGACATCCTGAGTCCCGCCGAGGGCGAACGGCTCGAACGGGAGCTCCGCGGACCGCGGGTGGATCTCGGCGACGAGCCGACCCTGCCATCGCTGTTCCGGCGCCAGGCCGCACGCACTCCGGACGCGATCGCGGCCGTCTGCCGCGACGATCAGCTCACCTACCGCGAGCTCGACCGGTGGAGCGACGGGCTCGCCTGGCGTCTGCGCGCCCTGGGCGTGGGGCCCGAGGTGCGGGTGGGACTCTGCGTCGAGCGCTCGCTGGAGATGGTGGCCGGCATCCTGGGCATTCTCAAGGCCGGCGGCGCCTACGTGCCGGTCGACCCCTCCTACCCGGCGGCGCGGCGCGATTTCATGCTGGAGGATGCGCGGGCGGCGGTGCTGCTCACCCGCGAGGGGCTGGCGTTGAGCGTGCCCGCTCCTGTCGAGCACGTCGGGCCGCCCGCCGTCGCCTTGGCCGCGGACAACCTGGCCTACGTGATCTACACCTCCGGCTCCACGGGCCGCCCGAAGGGAGTGATGATCTCCCACCGGGCGATCGCCAACCGGCTGCTCTGGATGCAGCGCCGCTTCCCGGTGGAGGCGGCCGACCGGGTGCTGCAGAAGACGCCGTACAGCTTCGACGCCTCGGTCTGGGAGATCTTCGTGCCGCTGCTGTTCGGCGCCCGCCTGGTGGTGGCCGAGCCCGGAGGGCACCAGGACGCCGCCTACCTGCGTGACGCCGTGGCGCGCCACGGCGTCACGGTCCTGCAACTCGTGCCCTCTTTCCTGCCGCTCTTTCTGGACGGGGCGGAGCGGCGGGACCTCGCCGGCCTGCGCCGTCTCTTCTGCGGCGGCGAGGCGCTGCCGGCGACGCTCGTGGCGCGCTGCCTGGAGCGCCTGGACGGCGAGCTGTGCAATCTCTATGGCCCGACCGAGGCCGCGATCGACGCCACCTTCCACCCCTGCGGGCCGCACCTTCCGGCGGGGGCCGTGCCGATCGGCCGGCCGCTGGACAATGTCCGGCTCTTCCTCGTGGATGGCCGTGGGCGGCGGGTCCCGCCGGGAGCTCCGGGGGAGCTGTACATCGGCGGCACCGGGCTGGCGCGGGGTTATCTCGGCCGCCCCGAGCTGACCGCAGAGAGGTTTGTGCCCGATGCCTGGAGCGGCGTCGCGGGGGGCCGGCTCTACCGGACCGGCGACCTGGCTCGCCTCGCCGCCGACGGTGATGTCGAGTTTCTCGGGCGCGTGGACCATCAGGTCAAGGTCCGGGGCTTCCGTATCGAGCTGGGGGAGATCGAGGCCTGCCTGAGGCGCCATCCGGTGGTCCGCGAAGCGCTGGTCGTGGCCCGGGAGCCGGAGCCCGGAGCGCGCCGCCTGGCCGCGTATGTAGTCCTTCAAGCGGGCCAGGAGGCCGGCGTCGACGAGTTGCGCGATCAGCTGGCGGCCTCCCTGCCCGATTACATGGTCCCGGCCACCTTCACCCGGCTGTCTGCTTTCCCTCGCCTGCCCAACGGCAAGCTCGACCTCGGCGCGCTTCCCGATCCGCAACCCTCGCCGTCCGGCTCGCGGGAGGCTTTCGCCGCTCCCCGGAGCCCGGCGGAGGAGATCCTGGAGGGGGTCTGGTCCAGCCTGTTGCGGACCGGGCCGATCGGCGTTCACGACGACTTCTTCGCGGCCGGCGGGGACTCGCTGATCGCGACCCAGCTGGTATCGCGGGTGCGGGAGATCTTCCGGGTCGAGATCCGGGTGCGTGCCCTGTTCGAGGAGCCCACCATCGCCGGCCTTGCCGCGCGGATCGCGGCGGCGCGGCGGCTCGATGGGGAGAGCGGGCCTCCCGCCCTGCTCCCGGCGCCCCGGGACGGCGACCCGCCGCTCTCCTACGCCCAGCAGCGGCTATGGATTCTCGACCGGATCGAGCCCGGCTCGGCGGCGTACAACCTGTCGGTCGCGGTGCGGCTCCAGGGGGAGTTGGACCCCGAGGCCCTGGCGGCGAGCCTCGGCGAGATCGCGCGGCGCCACGAGACCCTGCGCACCACCTTCGCGCTGGCCGGCGACGAGCCTGTCCAGCGGATCGCCCCGTTCGCCGGCTTCGTTCTGCCGAGGGTCGACCTGGCGGCGCTGGGCCAGGGGGCCGGGCGGGAGTCGAGGCGGCTGGCCGCGGAGAACGCGGCGCGCCCGTTCGATCTCGCCGCTGGCCCCCTGTTCCGTCCGCTGCTTCTCCGCCTCGGCGCCGAGGACCACGTGGTCCTGACGGCGCTGCATCACATCGTGAGCGATGGCTGGTCGACCGGCGTGCTGGTGCGCGAGCTCAGCCTCCTCTATCGGGCCGCGCGGGAACGCCGGCCTTCGCCGCTGCCCGAGCCGCGGGTGCAGTACGCCGACTTCGCCCGCTGGCAGCGGCAGTGGCTGGCCGGCGCGACGCTGGCGGCGGAAGTGGAGCACTGGCGCCGCCGGCTGCTGGACCTGCCGGCCCGGCTGGAGCTGCCGGCCGATCGTCCGCGCCCGGCGGTGCGGACCCTGGCGGGCGCCTGGTGCCCGCTGACAGTGGAGGAGAGCCTGGCGGAAGCCCTCCGCGGCATCGCCCGCGGCGAAGGCGCCACGCTTTTCATGCTGCTGCTCGGCGCCTTCGCGGCGCTGCTGGCGCGTCTCTCGGGGCAGGAGACCTTCGCGGTGGGAAGCCCGATCGCCGGGCGCAACCGGCTGGAGACCGAGGGGCTGATCGGCTTCTTCGTGAATACCCTGGTGCTGCGCGCGGACCTGGGGGGCGACCCCGGTTTCCGCGAGCTGCTGGCTCGCACGCGGGCGGAGACGCTGGAGGCGTACGCGCACCAGGACCTCCCCTTCGAGAAGCTCGTGGAGGAGCTGGCGCCGGAGCGCAGCCTGGCCCATACGCCGCTGTTCCAGGTCATGTTCCTGCTCCAGAACGCGGGCAGGATCGGCGGCGAGCTCGATCTCCCGGGGCTCACCGCGGCGCCGTTCCAGGTGCCGGGCACCGTTTCGCGCTTCGATCTGACCCTGACGCTGGCGGCGGCGGCGGGCGCTCTCCCAGGTACCCTGGAATACAGCGCGGACCTGTTCGACCGGGTCACGGTCGAGCGGCTGGCGGAGCAGCTCGCGGTTCTGCTGGAGGGGGTCGCCGCGGACCCGGGCCGGAATCTCTCGGAGCTCCCCCTGCTCGGCGCGGCCGCGCGCCAGCAGATCGCCCGCGAGTGGAACGACGCCGGTCCCGCCGTCTTCCCGCTCACCTTCCTGCTGCACGAGCTGTTCGAGCGCCAGGCCGACCGCACTCCGGAGGCGGTCGCCGTCGCCTGCGGCGCGCGCCTCTGGACCTACCGCGAGCTGGAGGAGCGCTCGAACCGGGTGGCGCACCGCCTCCGCGCCCTGGGCGTGGGGCCCGAGTCGCGGGTCGCCCTGTGCGTCGACCGCTCGCCGGAGATGCTGGCCGGCCTGCTGGGGATCCTCAAGTCGGGAGGCGCCTATGTGCCGCTCGACCCGGAGTACCCGGGCGAGCGGCTCGCCTTCATGCTGGAGGACGCCGGCGTGGCCGCGGTGCTGGCTGGCGACGGTCTGCTCGATCTGCCGGCAGGCTTCCAGCCGCCACGGGTCACGCTCAATACCGGAGACGGAGAGCTCGCGGCGCGGCCGGCGAGCGGAGCTCTGCCGGAGAACCTGGCCTACGTCCTCTACACCTCCGGCTCCACCGGGCGGCCCAAGGGGGTTCAGATCCCGCACCGCGCGGTGGTGAACTTCCTGGGCAGCATGCAGGAGCGCCTCTCCCTCGACGGTGACGACACGCTGCTGGCGGTCACCTCCCTGTCTTTCGACATCGCGGGACTCGAGCTGTTCCTGCCGCTCGCCGTGGGAGCGCGGGTGGCGATCGCGACCCGCGAGGAGACCCAGGATGGCGCGCGGCTCGCGGCGGCGCTCCGCGCGGCCGGCGCGACCGTCCTCCAGGCGACGCCCACGACCTGGCGCCTGCTCGCCGATTCCGGCTGGACCGTGGAAGACGGGCTGCGCGGGCTCTGCGGTGGCGAGGCGCTGCCGCGCGAGCTGGCCTCGCGGCTGCTGCGCGAGGGCTCTCCGCTCTGGAATGTCTACGGGCCGACGGAGACCACCATCTGGTCGGCGGCGACGCGGGTGTCGCCGGGAGAGGGGGCGGTGCCGATCGGCGGGCCGCTCGCGGCCACCGGCCTGCATGTCCTCGACCGCTGGCTCCAGGCGGCCCCCGCCGGCGTGACGGGCGAGCTCTACATCTCCGGCCTCGGTCTCGCCCGCGGCTATCTCGGCCGGCCGGAGCAGACCGCGGAGCGGTTCGTGCCGGCCGTCTGGGGAGAGCAGCCAGGGGAGCGGTGGTATCGGACCGGGGACCTGGTCCGCTACCGTCCCGGCGGCCTCCTGGAGTTCCTGGGCCGCGCCGACCACCAGGTCAAGGTCCGTGGATTCCGGATCGAGCTGGGAGAGATCGAGGGCGCTCTCGCCGGGCATCCCGCCGTCCGCCAGGCCGTCGTTCACGCGATGGACGACGCGGGCGGCGGCCGGCTTCTGGCGGCCTACGTGGTTCCAGCGGCACTGCCGGGCGGCGAGGCCGTCGCGCGGGAGTGGCCGGCGGAACTGCGGAGCTTCCTGCGGGAACTCCTCCCCCCCTATATGGTGCCCTCCGCCTGGGTGGTCCTGGAGGCCTTCCCTCTCACCCCCAACGGCAAGATCGACCGCCGCGCCCTGCCGCGCCCGGAGTTCGACGCGGCCGCGGCGCCGGCGGGCTTTGAGCTCCCCTGGACGCCGACCCAGGAGGTGCTGGCCGGGATCTGGTCGGAGGTCCTCGGGGAACGCCGGGTGGGGCTCCGGGACGATTTCTTCGCGATCGGCGGGCACTCGCTGCTCGGCACCCGGGTGATCTCGCGGGTCCGCGAGGCGCTCGGTGTGGAGCTGCCGTTGCGCGCGCTCTTCGAGCGGCCGACGGTGGCCGGGCTGGCCGAGAGGATCGAGGCCGAGAGACGGGCCGGGCGCGGGCTGCGCGCGCCGGCGATCGAGCGGATCCCGCGCGAGGGGGACCTCCCTCTCTCCTTCTCGCAGCAGCGGCTCTGGTTTCTCGACCGGCTGGAGCCCGGGAACCCGTACTACAACATTTCGGGAGCGCTGCGCCTCTCCGGCGGTCTGGACGTGCCCGCGCTGGCGGCCGCAGTCCGCGAGATCGTACGCCGGCACGAGGTGTTGCGCACCCGCTTCCCGGAGGTCGACGGCCGCCCGTCGCAGGTCATCGAGCCGCCGGGGCCTTTCCACCTGCCGGTGCAGGATCTGGGATCGCTGCCTGCGGACCGGCGGGAGGCGGAGAGCCGGCGCCGGCTCTCCGAAGAGGCGTGCCGGGTCTTCGACCTCGCCGCCGGCCCGCCCTTCCGGGTCGCCCTCCTGCGCCTGGCGGAGGAGGAGCACCTGGCCGTGTTCGGTCTCCACCATGCCGCGGGAGACGGCTGGTCGTTCGGCGTCCTGACCCGCGAGCTGACCGCCCTCTACGGGGCCTTTCACGCCGGGGCTCCGTCCCCCCTTCCGGATCTCCCGGTGCAGTATGTCGACTTCGCCGCCTGGCAGCGGCGCCGGCTGCAGGGGGAAGAGCTCGCGGAGCTGCTGGCCTTCTGGCGGCGGGCGCTCGCGGGGGCGCCACCCGAGCTGTCACTCCCGCTCGACCGGAGCCGGTTGGAGCGCGGAGCCTTCGGCGTGGCCTCGCGGCCGGCCGAAGTCCACGGCGGGATCGGGGAGCTGCGGCGGAGGGGGCGCGCTCAGGGAGCGACCCTGTTTATGATTCTGCTCTCCGCCCTGCAGGCTCTGCTCGCCCGCCTGAGCGGCCAGACCGACGTGGTCGTCGGATCGCCGATCGCCAACCGCACCCGCCCGGAGATCGAGCCGCTCATCGGTGCCTTCGTGAATACCCTGGCTCTGCGAACGGATGTGGCGGGGGATCCGGCCTTCGGGCGGCTGCTGGCGCGGGTGGCGGAATCCACCCTCGAGGCCTATGACCATCAGGATCTGCCCTTCGAGAAGCTGGTCGAGGAGCTGCAGCCCGAGCGGAGCCTGGCCCGCGCGCCGCTGTTCCAGGTCTTGTTCGTGCTGCAGAACGCGCCGGGCGGAGCGCTGGAGCTGCCGGGGCTCGCGCTGGCGCCGGTCGGCCAGGCGCGGGCGGGAAACCTCCAGCTCGACCTGACGCTCGCGCTGGTGGAGGGCCCCGACGGCCTCACCGGCTCCTGGGAGTACAACCCTGAGATCCTCGACGCCTCGACCGCCGCCCGCGTGGCGGGCTGCTTCGCGACCCTGCTCGCAGGGCTGGCTGCCGGTTGGGAGCGCCCGGTGTCGGACCTCCCCCTGTTGAGTGAGGAGGAGAGGTACCACCTTCTTCGCGATCTGCGCGGACCCGAGGTCGAGCCTGGAAGCGGCTCGACGCTGCCTGCCCTGTTTCGGCGGCAGGCCGCCCGCGAGCCGGATGCGGTCGCGGCCGTCTTCGGCGACCGCCGGCTCACCTACCGCGAGCTCGACCGGGCGAGCGACCGGCTGGCCGGCCGTTTGGCTGACCTGGGCGTTGGACCCGAGTCGCGGGTGGCGGTCTCCGTGGAGCGGTCGCTGGGGATGGTGGTCGGGATCCTGGGCATCCTCAAGGCGGGTGGGGCTTACGTACCGATCGACCCCTCCTACCCGGCGGAGCGGCGGGACTTCATGCTGGAGGACTCGCGTGCAACGCTCCTGCTCACCGGGGACCAGCTCGAAAACGAAAGTCTGGAGATCGCGGCGCCGGCGGTCCCGCTTCCCAGCGACCCCGCCGCGGAGAACCTGGCCTACGTGATCTACACCTCGGGTTCCACCGGCCGCCCGAAGGGGGTGATGATCTCCCACCGGGCGATCATCAACCGGCTGCTCTGGATGCAGCGCCGTTTTCCGGTGAGCGCGACGGACCGGGTGCTGCAGAAGACCCCGTACAGCTTCGACGCCTCGGTCTGGGAGATCTTCGTGCCGCTGCTGTTCGGCGCCCGTCTGGTGATCGCCGAGCCCGGAGGACACCAGGACGTCGCCTACCTGCGTGATGCCGTGGCGCGCCACGGCGTCACGATCCTGCAGCTCGTCCCCTCTCTTCTTCCTTCGTTCCTGGAAGGGCTGAAGGGGGGCGACATCCCGAGGCTGCGCCGTGTCTTCTGTGGGGGGGAGACGCTCCCGGCGGCTCTCGTTGAGCGCTACTTCGAGCTGCTGGACGGCGAGCTCTGCAATCTCTACGGCCCTACCGAGACCGCCATCGACGCGACCTTCCACCCCTGCGAGCCCGGGCTCCGGGAAGCGGTGGTCCCGATCGGCCGCCCTCTGGCCAACGTCCGGCTGTTCCTGCTGGACGGCCGCCGTCATCTCGTCCCCCCCGGCGCTCCCGGAGAGCTGTACATCGGCGGCGCGGGGTTGGCGCGGGGCTACCTCGGACGGCCCGGCCTGACGGCCGAGAGGTTCGTGCCCGACGCCTGGAGCGGAGCGGCGGGCGCCCGGCTCTACCGTACAGGCGATCTGGCCCGCCTTGCCCCGGACGGCGCGGTCGAGTTCCTCGGGCGGGTGGATCACCAGGTGAAGATCCGCGGCTTCCGGATCGAGCTGGGCGAAGTCGAAGCGGCGCTCACCGCCCTCGCCGGGGTAGGAGACGCCGCGGTCGTGGCCAGGGAAGATCTGCCCGGAGGCCGCGGGCTGGTGGCCTGGGTGGTCGCCGAGGAGGGGCGCCCCCTCTCCATGGTCGAGCTGCGCGAGGCGCTGCGTCGCAAGCTTCCGGCCGCCATGGTCCCGCTCCGTTTCACGCTTCTCGCCGCTCTCCCCAGGACGCCCAGCGGCAAGCTCGACCGCCAGGACCTCGCGCGGCGGCCGCTCGATCCTGGTGGCGAGAGCGACCGCGCGCCGGCCGCGCCGCGGACTCCGACCCAGGAGCTGCTGGCCGGCCTGTTCGCCGAGGTGCTGCGCCGGGATTCGGCAGGGGTGACGGAGAGCTTCTTCGATCTCGGGGGGCATTCCCTCCTCGCCACCCAGTTGATCTCCCGCGTGCGGAGCGCCTTCGGGGTCGACCTGCCGTTGCGCGCCCTGTTCGAGCACCCGACCGTCGCCGGTCTCGCCGCGACGATCGACGCCGCGCTGAGCGAGGAGCGGGACCTCGTGGCGCCGCCGATCGAGTCCATCCCGCGGGTGGGCGACCTCCCCCTCTCATTCGCCCAGCAGCGGCTCTGGTTCCTTCACCGCGTCGAACCCGAGAGCCCGGCCTACAACTTGCCGGCGGCCGTCCGCCTGCGTGGCTCCCTGCGGATTTCCGCCCTTGGCGCGGCGCTGAACGAGATCGTCCGGCGTCACGAGGTGCTGCGCGTGACCTTCCGCAGCACGGAGATTGGCGAGCCGGTCCTGGTCGCCGGTCCGGTCCTCCCTTGCCCCCTGCCCCTGGTCGACCTGAAAGACATTCCGGGCGCGCAGGACGAGGCGCTGCGGCTGGCCCGGGAGGAAGGGCGGCGACCGTTCGATCTGGCCCGCGGGCCGGTGTTCCGCGGCCTTCTGATCGCCCTCGCCGGGGACGAGCACATGGCGCTCCTGACGATGCACCACATCGTGAGCGACGGCTGGTCGATGGGGGTGCTGGTCCGGGAGCTTGCCGCGCTCTATGCGGCGGCCTTCCGCGGCGAAGGGTCCCCCCTGCCGGAGCTCTCCATCCAGTATGCCGACTTCGCGCACTGGCAGATGCGCCGGCTCGCGGGGGGAGCGCTGGCTCGGCTCGCCGAGTACTGGACGCGCAGCCTGACGGGAGCGCCGTCGCTGCTGGAGCTCCCCGGCGCCCGGCCGCGCCCGCCCGTGCAGAGCGGGCGCGGCGCCACGCGCGACGGCCGGCTGGACGCCGCCCTGGCACAAGAGCTCCATGCCCTGGGCCGGCGCGAATCGGCGACGCTGTTCATGATCCTGCTCGCGGCATTCCAGGCCCTGCTCCACGCCCGCACCGGGGAAACCGATCTGGTGGTCGGTACGGACGTGGCGAACCGCGATCGCGAGGAGATCGAGCCGCTGATCGGGTTTTTCGTCAATCAACTCCCGCTGCGGACGCAACTGGGGGGGACCCGACCTTCCGTGAGCTGCTGGCGCGGGTGCGCGAAGTCGCTCTTGGAGCCTATGCCCACCAGGACCTGCCGTTCGACCGCCTGGTCGATCTCCTCAAGGTGCCGCGCAGTCTGGCGAATTCGCCGGTCTTCCAGGTGAAGCTCGTGCTGCAGAACGTTCCTGCCGCCAGCCTGGAGCTGCCGGATCTCGCCCTGAGCACGGTGGACGCGGGCTCTGCCACGTCCCAGCTCGATCTGAACCTCCGGGTCGCGGAGAGCCCCTCCGGCCTCCACCTTTCGCTGCAATACAGCACGGACCTCTACGACGCCACCGTCATGGAGCGGCTGCTCCAGCAGCTCGAGGAGCTCCTCCGGGCCGTGGTGGCGCGCCCCGAGTCGACCCTGGCGGAGCTGTCCGCGGGGCTCCGCGAGGCCGACCGGAGCCGCTGGGTGGCGCGCGAGCAGGGGGCCCGGAACGCCCGCCGGGAGAGTCTCCAGTCGATCCGCCGTCAGGGCACCCCGAGGCGCTCGTCATGAAGCCGGCCGCGGCCATGGAAGTCCTGGAGAACGAAGCCGTCCAGGGGTTCGGACTCTCCCCGGCGCAGCGGCGGCTCTGGTCGCTCCAGAGCTCCGCTCCAGGATCGGTCTACTGCTGCCAGTGCGCCCTGCATGTCCATGGGGATCTGGACCGCGCCACTCTCGAGGCGGCGCTGGAGCGGGTCGTGGAGCGGAACGAGATCCTGCGCACCGCGTTCTCCCTCCTGCCCGGGATGAGCTGGCCGCTGCAGGTGATCCAGGAGCCCCGGGCGCCACGGCTCGGCGAGGTGGACCTCCGCGGCCTGGATCAGGAGTCGTCCGAGCAGGAGATCGACAGCCTGCTCGGTTCGCTCGCGCATCGCGGGTCCGACCTCGCGAGCGGCGACGTCCTCCACGCTTCCCTGGTGAAGCTCGCCAGCCGCGAGCAACTCCTACTCCTCAGCCTCCCCGCTCTCTGCGCCGATCCAGCGACCCTCCGCAATCTCGCCGCGCAGATCGCGCGCGCCTGCGCCGTGGAGCGCGATGCCGCGGCGGAGCCGGAGCCGGCGCTGCAATACGCGGACATCGCGGAATGGCAGAACCAGTCGCTGGATTCGCCCGAGGCCCTGGAAGGGATTGAGCGCTGGCGGGAGTTCTGGCGCGACCGCAAGGTGCCCGACCGGCTCGCCGGGCGCATTCCGCTGGAGGACGCCGGGGGAACGGGGCTCTTCGATCCCGCGAGCGTGCCGGTTCCTCTCGCGGAGGGTCTCTCCGCGCGCCTTGACGAGATCCTGCGCGAGTGGGCCTGCTCGGGACCGGAGCTCGCCCTCGCCTGCTGGCAGGCGCTGCTCTGGAAAACCACCGG
This sequence comes from uncultured Acidobacteriota bacterium, assembly GCA_963792575.1. GTDB lineage: Bacteria > Acidobacteriota > Thermoanaerobaculia > Multivoradales > UBA5704 > DATARR01. Next base: position 33,726 of record CAWBWZ010000010.1, on the reverse strand, counting down.
GGAGCCCGAGGTGCTGGTAGGCGTGCTGCTCGACGGGCGCGGTTATGAGGAGCTGCGGGGAGCTCTCGGTCCGCTTGCCGCCTACCTCCCGGTCCATCTCCGGCTGGAGGAGGAGCTGCGGATGCGGGAGGTCGTGGCCCGGATCCGGGCGGCCTGTGACGACGCCGCGGCCGGTCAGGACTCCTTCAGCTGGCGGCACCTCGACGGCTCTCCCGACGGCGAGCCCCTCTTCTTCCCCTTCTGTTTCGTGAGCGAGGAGCCCTGGGAGGACGGCCGGTCCGGGCTTCGCCTCTCCCTTGCGCGCCAGGCCGGCGCCCTGGACCGCTTTCATCTTGAGCTGGTCTGCCGGGTGCGTGCGAGCTCGTTCAGCCTCGAGCTGCGGTACGACCGCGCGCGATTCCACGCCGGGACCGCCAACCTGCTGGCGGAACGTCTGGGAGCGCTGCTGGAGAGCCTGGCCCGGCGGCCGGAGGCGCCGCTGAGCGAGCTCGATCCGCTGGGGCGGCGGGAGCGCTCCCGGCTCTTCGCCGAGCTCAGCAACGCCCCCGCCACGGCTGACGGCGGCTCGCTCCACCGGCTCTTCGAGGAGCAGGTGCGCCGCGATCCCAGCCGGCCGGCCGTCGTCTCCGATGAGGAGCGGCTCACCTACGCCGAGCTCAACACGAGGGCCAACCGGCTGGCCCGCCATCTGAAGCGCCTGGGGGTCGGTCCCGAGGTCCCGGTGGGGGTCTGCCTGCCCCGCTCGGCGGCCGCGGTGACCGCGATCCTGGGCGTCCTCAAGGCCGGCGGTTTCTGGGTGCCGCTGGACCCCACGCTGCCGGAGGAGCGCCTGCGCTTCATCCTCGGCGACACCGCGGCGCCGGTCGTGCTGACCGCCGCGGGGGGCCCCAGGGAATTCCCGGGAGCGCAAGAGGTCCTGCTGGATGCGCACGCCGGCCAGATCGCGGCCCAGCCCGGCTCGGATCTCCCGGACGACGGCACGGCCCCAGGTCTCGCCTATGCCATCTACACCTCGGGATCGACGGGACGGCCCAAAGGTGTGCTGGTCGAGCACGGCGCGCCGATCAACCTGCTCGCCGGTCTGCAGAGCGCGGTGCTGGACCATTCCGCCAGGGCGCGGCAGCGGCCGTTGCGCGCCAGCCTCAACGCTCCACTGGCGTTCGACGCCTCCGTGCAGCAGCTCGTGCTGCTGCTCGCGGGGCACACCCTCCACGTGATCCCGGAAGAGGTGCGGACGGACGGAGCGGCGCTGCTCGCCTGCATCGGGTCGCGTGAGCTAGATCTGTTCGACTGCACCCCCTCGCAGCTCCGGCTGCTGCTCGCCGCGGGTCTCCTCGAGCACTCCGGACCGGTGCCCGAGATCTTCCTGGTCGCCGGCGAGGCGATCGATCCGGCGCTCTGGGAGACGTTGCGCGGGGCGAAACGGACCGTCTTCTACAACGTCTACGGTCCGACCGAGTGCACGGTCGACACCACGGCCCACCGGATCAGCCGCGCGGCGGGTGCGGCCGACGGCGGACCGACGATCGGCCGGCCGCTCCGGAACTACGAGATCTACCTCCTCGACCGCGGGCAGCGTCCGGTCCCGCTGGGCGCGCCGGGGGAGATCTGCGTGGGAGGCGCCGGGCTCGCCAGAGGCTACGTCGGACGCCCCGAGGCCACCGCGGAGGGCTTCGTCCCTCATCCGTTCGCGTCGCGGCCGGGAGCCCGTCTCTACCGGACCGGCGATCTCGCCCGCTACCGGATCGGCGGCGATCTGGAATTCCTGGGCCGCGTCGATCACCAGGTGAAGATCCGCGGGTACCGGATCGAGCTCGGGGAGATCGAGACGGCTCTCGCCCACCATCCCTGGGTGCAGGAAGCCGTCGTGGCCGCCCGGCGGGATTCCGGGGAGCCCGCCGTCCTGGTCGCATACGTGATCCCGGCTCCTGAAACGCCCGCGGGGTCTGATCTCCACGGCGAGTTGCACCGCTTCCTGCGACAGACGCTGCCGGTCTACATGGTGCCCATCGCCTTCGTGCCGCTCGCCGCCTTCCCGCTGACGCCGAGCGGCAAAGTGGACCGCCGCGCCCTGCCCGCTCCGCAGAGGGGGCGCCCGGAGCGCGGCGACCGCTATGTGGCACCGCGGAATCCAGCCGAGGAGACGCTGGCAGGGATCTGGCGCCAGACCCTGCGCGTCGAAAGGGTGGGCATCGAAGACAACTTCTTCGAGCTGGGAGGAGACTCGATCCTGAGCATCCAGGTGATCTCGCGGGCGGCGCTGGCCGGGCTGCGGATCACTGCCCGGCAGATGTTCGAGCACCAGACGGTCGCCGGACTTGCCCGCATCGCCGAGGCCGCTCCGGCTCCCGAGGCCGACTCCGGGATGGTCGCTGGCCCGGTGCCGCTCACTCCGATCCAGCACGATTTCTTCGCGCGGGACCTCCCCCATCCCGAGCACTTCAACCAGTCCGTCCTGCTGCAGAGCGCGACGGAGGAACGGCTCTCCGTCCACGTGTTGCGCCGGGCCCTGGGAGATCTGGCGTTCCATCACGACGCCTTGCGGATGCGCTTCGAGCCGCCGGCTCCGGGGCGATCCTCCTGGCGCCAGGTCAACGCCGGCCCGGGTGCCGAGGCGCCGCTCGCCGAGATCGACTTGGCGGCGCTCCCGGAAGAGGCGCGCCGCGCCGCGCTGGAAGAGGCAGCGGGATGGGTGCAGGGAAGCCTGGACCTGGTCGCGGGACCGCTGTTGCGGGCGGTGCTCTTCCACCTGGGCGCGGACCGGAAGGCCCGCCTGCTGCTCGCCGCGCACCACCTGGTCATCGACGGCGTGTCATGGCGGATCCTGCTGGAGGACCTCGAGACCGGCTACCGCCAGCTCAGCCGCGGGGAAGCGGTGAGTTTGCCGCCGAAGACGACCTCGTTCCGGCGCTGGGCGGAGCGGCTGGCCGCGGCGGTGGGTTCCGCGGCTCCCGAGGGGGTCTGGTGGCTCCAGGCGGTCCGCCGGTCTCCGGGGTGGCTGCCACGCGACCGGGAGGAGGGGAGCAACGACGCGGCGTCCGCCTGTGCCGTCCGGATCGCGCTCGAAGTCGAGGAGACGCAGGCGCTGCTCCAGGCGGTGCCGCGGGCCTACCGGACCCAGATCAATGACGTCCTGCTGACCGCGCTGGTCGAGGCGCTCGCCGGCTGGACGGGGAACCGGCGGCTCCTGGTCGACCTCGAAGGGCATGGCAGAGAGGAGATCTTCGCCGACCTGGCAGTCTCCCGCACCGTGGGCTGGTTCACGACCGTCTTTCCGGTGCTCCTCGACCTCGACGGGATCGTGGCGCCGGGCGCGGCTCTCAAGGCGGTCAAGGAACAGCTCCGCGCCATCCCGCAACGCGGCATCGGTTACGGCCTGCTGCGCTCTCTGGGCTCCGGGGAGGAAGCCGCCGCACTACGGTCGGCACCCGGGGCGGAGCTGATCTTCAACTACCTCGGGCAGTTCGACACGGTGGCGTCCGCGGAGCACCTGTTCCGGCTCGCGTCCGAGCCGGCTGGCGACGTCCGGCACCCGCGGCAACCCCGGTCGCATCTGCTCGAGGTCGACGGCAGCGTCGCCGGCGGCCGTCTGCGGCTCAACTGGACCTACAGCGAGAACCGGCACCGGCGCGAGACGGTGGAGGGGTTGGCCGAGCGCTTCCTGGCCGCCTTGCGAGTGCTGATCCGGCATGCCCTGTCCCAGGAAAGCCCGGAGCCCACGCCCTCCGACTTCCCGCTCGCCGGGCTGGACCAGCGCGGGCTGGACCGGGCGCTCGCCGTCCTCGGCGGGGAGGTGGAGGACCTCTACCCGCTCTCGCCGCTGCAGCACGGCATGCTGTTCCACAGCATCGACACCCCGGCGGGCGCCTACTTCCGGCAGTGGGGCTTCACGCTGGAGGGGGATCTGGACCTCGCGGCCTTCCAGCGCGCCTGCCAGGGGGCGGTGGATCATCACCCCGTCCTGCGCACGGCCTTCCTCTGGCAGGGATTGCGCGAGCCCCTGCAGGCCGTGCTGCGGCGGGTGTGGCTGCCGGTCGAGGTCCACGATCTCCGGGACCTGACCGAGAGCGAGCGGCGGGAGCGGCTCGCCGCGCTCCGCCGGGAGGACCTGGCCCGGGGCTTCGACCTCGCCAGGGCGCCGCTGATGCGGCTCACCTTCATCCGCCTCGGACCCCTCGCCTGCCGGGTGATCTGGAGCTTTCACCATCTCGTCCTGGACGGCTGGTCCTTCCCGCGGCTCGTCGCGGAGGTCTTCGCGCTGTACGCGGACGCCCGCCGCGGCGTCGCCCGTGAGAGCGAGCAGCCCCGGCCGTTCCGCGACTACATCTCCTGGCTGCGCCGGCAGGATCTCGCCGCCGCCGAGCGGTTCTGGCGGCGGGAGCTGGCTGGCTTTCACACCGTCACGCCGCTCGCCGCCGACCGCGAGCCCAGGGAGCCCGCTGCGGCGGCGGGGGAGGACCGGCGCGAAGAGCCGCTGTCCGCGGCGGTTACGGCAGCTCTCCAGGCCTGGGCCCGGCGCCATCAGCTGACGCTGAACACGGCGATCCAGGGGGCCTGGGCGCTGCTTCTCTCGCGCTACAGCGGGGAGCGGGACGTGGTCTTCGGCGCCGTCTCCTCCGGGCGCTCCTCCGCGCTGCCCGGAATCGAGACCATGCTGGGCGTCTTCATCAATACCCTTCCGGTCCGTGCCGCGATCCCCGACGGGGCGACGCTCGTCGAATGGCTGCGCGCCCTGCAGGAGCGCCAGGCGGAGGCGCGCGAGCTCGAGCACAGTCCGCTCGCCCAGGTGCAGGGCTGGAGCGAGATCCCGCGCGGACAGGCTCTCTTCGAGTCCCTGCTGGCTTTCGAGAACTACCCCGTGGACGACACGGTCCAGGGGGAAGGCGACGGACCCCGGCTGCGCATCGTCGAGGTCGATCTTCCCGAAGCCACAAACTACCCGCTCAGCCTGATGGCCGCCCCGGGTCCGCGCCTGCTCCTGCGGCTGGTCTGGCACCGGTCGCGGTTCGACCCGGCCACCATCGAGCGCCGGATGCGGCACCTGGCGACCCTGCTCGAGGGCTTCGTCGAGCAGGCCGGCCTCCTCGCCGATCTGCCGATGCTCGCCCTGGCGGAGCGCCATCAACTGCGAGTGGAGTGGAACGACACCGCGTCCGCCCTGGAGCCGCTCTCCGCTCCCGGGCGCTTCGCGCTGCAGGCGGCGAGCGCTCCAGATGCGGTGGCGTTGACGTTCGCGGGAGATGCTCTGACCTATCGCGAGCTGAACCAGCGCGCCAACCGGGTGGCGCACCACCTCCGGCGGCGCGGCGTGGGGCCGGGAGCGATCGTCGGGCTCTGCCTGGAGCGCTCGCTCGACCTCGTGGCGGGCTTGCTCGGGATCTGGAAAGCGGGCGCGGCCTACGTGCCGCTCGACCCCGGCCATCCGCTGGAGCGCTTCGCCTTCCTGGTGGAGGACACCGGCGCCGCCTTCCTCTTGACGCAGGAGCGGTGGGCCGCCGGACTGCGCGGCACGGGCGCCGTTCCGGTCGCCGTGGACGGCGGAGCGCTGGCCGCGGAGAGCGACGCCGATCCGGAGATATCGACGGCACCCGGCGATCTGGCCTATGTGATCTACACCTCCGGCTCGACCGGCCGGCCCAAGGGGGTCATGGTCGAACACGGGCAGCTGGCGAACGTCCTGGCGGCCAGCCGGCGGGAGTTCGGCTGGCATGCCGGCGACGCGACCCCGTGCGTGGCGGCGGCCTCGTTCGACATCTTCCTGTTCGAGCTGCTGAACCCGCTGCTGGCCGGCGGCCGGTGCGTGCTGGTCCCCCTCGCGCCGACCCTGGATATCCCCGGGCTGGCCAGCCTGCTGCCCGAAATGACGCGCGTGCACGCCGTGCCGGCCGTGATGCGCCAGCTCGTCGAAGCCTGCCGGCGCGCCGGCAGGAGCTGCCCCGGGCTGCGCACCCTGTTCGTCGGCGGCGACTCCGTGCCGCCCGATCTGCTGGCGGAGATGCGGCAGATTTTCCCCGCCGCGGAGGTCCGGGTCCTGTATGGGCCGACGGAAGGGACGATCATCGCCACCAGCTGGCCGGTGCCGGGCGGCGGGCTGCCGGTCCGCGCGCTGATCGGCCGGCCGCTCGCCAACCTGCGGATCGACCTCCGGGATCCGGAAGGCCGGCCGGTACCGCTCGGGGCCGCCGGCGAGATCTGGATCGGCGGTGCCGGTGTGACCCGCGGTTATCTCGGCCGCGAGGAGCTGACCGCCCGGAGTTATCCGGTGGTCGACGGCGAGCGGTACTACCGCACCGGCGACCTGGCCCGCCGGCTCCCATCCGGCGAGCTGGAGTTCCTCGGCCGTGTCGATCATCAGGTCAAGATCCGCGGCGTCCGCATCGAGCCGGGGGAGATCGAGGCCGTTCTGTCGCGACTGCCAGGGGTACGGGAGGCGGCGGTGGTGGCGCGGGAGGACCTGCCCGGCGGGCGCGGGCTGGTGGCGTTCTTCGTGCCGGGAGACGGGCCGGAGCCGGATTCCGCCCGCCTTCGCGAGGGGCTCAGGGCGCAGCTACCCGAGTCGATGATCCCGGCCCGCTTCGTCCGGCTCGACGAGCTCCCGTTGACCCCTCACGACAAGGTCGACCGCAGGAGCCTGACCGCCAGGGGGCTGGCGCCCGAGGGCATCGAGGAGGCGTTCACGCCACCGCGAACCCCGATCGAGGAACTGCTGGCGGGGATCTTCGCCGAGGTGCTGCAGATCGGGCGGGTAGGTGCCTTCGACGATTTCTTCGCGCTGGGCGGGCACTCTCTGCTGGCGACTCAGGTGATCTCCCGGGCCCGTGCCGCGTTCGGGGTCGAGCTGCCGTTGCGGGCGCTGTTCGAGTCGCCGACCGTGGCGGCGCTCGGCACCGTTCTGGAGACGCTGCGCGCCGGCGAAAAGGGTGGGGAACCGCCTTCGATCACGTCCGTGCCCCGTGGCGGCCCGCTGCCGCTCTCGTTCGCCCAGGAGCGTCTCTGGTTCCTGGACCAGCTCGATCCCGGCTCGGCGGTCTACAACGTGCCCCTGGCGCTCGGCCTGCGCGGGGATCTCTCCCCCGCCGCCCTGGCGGCGAGCCTCTCCATGATCGTGGCCCGGCACGAGACGCTGCGGACCTCCTTCCCGACCGCGGAGGGGCGGCCCGCGCAGGCGATCGCGGAGCCGGCTCCCGTGGTTCCTCCCCTCGTCGATCTGGACGGGCTGCCGGCGGGCCGGCGAGAGGCCGAGGCGTCCCGGCTCTCGGCGGCGGAGGCGGTCCTGCCGTTCGATCTCGGTCGGGGGCCACTGCTCCGGACCACGCTGCTGAAGCTCGCCCCCGACCACCACCTCGCCCTCCTGACGCTGCACCACATCGTCTCCGATGGCTGGTCGATCGGTGTGCTGGTTCGCGAGATGACCGCTCTCTACGGCGCGCTATCCCGGGGCCTGGAACCCGAATTGCCGCCGCTGCCGGTGCAGTACGCGGACTTTGCCGCCTGGCAGCGGTCCTGGCTGTCGGGAGAGGTCCTGGAAGCGCAGCTCGCCTGGTGGCGGGAGCGCCTCGCTGGAGTGCCGGCGGTGCTCGCGCTACCGCTCGACCGGCCGCGTCCGGCGGCGCAGCGGTTCCGGGCGGAGCAGGTCCAGGTCCACCTCCCCCCGGAGCTCTCCCGCGATCTTGCCGCGCTCGCCCGCTCGCGGGGGGCGACCCTCTACATCGTCCTGCTGGCGGCGTTCCAGGCCCTGCTGGCCCGGCTCTCGGGACAGGAGGACCTCACGGTCGGCTCGCCGATCGCCAACCGGAACCGGATCGAGACGGAAGGCCTGATCGGGTTCTTCGTCAACACGCTGGTGCTGCGGGGCAAGCTGGCGGGCGACCCTGCCTTCGCCGGCACGATCGAGAGCCTCCGCGAGCTGGCGCTGGGCGCCTACGCCCATCAGGATCTGCCGTTCGAGAAACTGGTCGAGGAGCTGCGGCCGGAGCGGAGCCTGGTCCACACGCCGCTCTTCCAGGTGATGTTCATCCTGCAGAACGCGCCGCTCGGAGTCCTGGAGCTGCCGGGGCTCTCGGTGGAGCCGGCCGGCGGCGAGCGGGCGTTGAGCACGAAGTTCGATCTGACGCTCGCGCTCGAGGAGACCCCGCGCGGACTGACCGGTTCCCTGCGCTACAACCCCGATCTCTTCGATCCCCCGACGGCGCTGCGGATGATCGTCCAGCTCGCGACGCTGCTCGCCGGCGCCGTGGCCCACCCGGAGAGCCACCTGTCCGAGCTGCCGAGCCTCTCCGCGGCGGAACGCCATCAACTGCGTTGCGAGTGGAACGACACCGGGACTCCGGCGCCGGAGCGGTGCCTCCACGAATTGGTGGAGGAGCAGGCCCGGCGCACGCCCGGGGGGATCGCCCTGGAATTTGAAGGCGAGACGCTGACGTTCGCCGCGCTCGACCACCGGGCCTCCCGGCTGGCCGCCCGGCTGCGGGAGATGGGCGTCGGACCCGAGATCCCGGTCGGGATCGCCATGGAGCGCTCGCTCGAGATGGCCGTGGCCGTGCTCGCGGTGCTCAAGGCCGGAGGGTGCTACGTGCCCCTGGATCCCGAGCTGCCACGCGAGCGGCTGGCCTTCCTGCTGGCGGACGCCCAGCCCCGCATGCTCCTCGCGCAGGAACGGTTCCTGGAGCGGCTGCCGGAAGGAGCCACGCCCTGGCTCTGCCTGGAGGCCGGGTGGACAGGAGAGGACGGTCCAGGCCTGCCCGCGGCCTCCGGCCCGCGGCTTTCACCCGACAACCTGGCCTGCATCCTCTATACCTCGGGCTCGACCGGCCGTCCCAAAGGGGTGGCGCTGACGCATCGCGGTCTCGTCAACCGGCTCCTCTGGGCGCAGCGGACCTACCCGCTCCACGCCGCCGACCGCGTCCTGCAGAAGGCACCGTTCATCTTCGACTTCTCGCTCTGGGAACTGTTCGCCCCGCTGCTGGCGGGAGCGCGGGCGGTCCTGGCGAGCCCGGGTGGGCACCGTGACGCCGCGTACCTGGTGCGGACCCTGATGGAACGGGAGATCACCGTCGCTCATTTCGTCCCCTCGCTGCTGCGGGTCTTCCTCGACGAGGAGGGGGTGGAGCGGTGCGACCGCCTGCGCCTCGTCTTCTCGGGAGGCGAGGCCCTGACTTCCGACCTCCAGGACCGCTTCGCCGCGCGGTTCGGCATCCCGCTGCGCAACCAGTACGGGCCGACCGAGGCGTCGATCGACGTCACCTACTGGCTCTGCCGGCCGGACGGGCGGACGGGACCGGTCCCGATCGGCCGGCCGGTCGACAACACCCGGCTCCATCTGCTCGATCGAGCGTGGCGGCCGGTCGCGGTGGGGATCGCCGGAGAGCTCTGCATCGGTGGCGTCGGGCTGGCCCGCGGGTACCTCGGCCGGCCCGACCTCACCGCGGAGCGGTTCATCCCGGATTCCTGGTCCTCGCGGCCCGGCGAGCGCCTGTACCGGAGCGGCGACCTCGCCCGCCGGCTGCCCGGGGGGGAGATCGAGTACCTCGGCCGCCTTGACCACCAGGTCAAGATCCGCGGCCTGCGCATCGAGATGGGGGAGATCGAGGCGGTCCTCGGCGAGTGGCCCGGCCTGCGGGAAGCGGTTGTGGTGGTGCGGGAGGATGGGGCGCGGCCGCGGCTGGTCGCGTACGTGGCCGGCCCCGAACCCGGCTTCGATCCCGACGAGTTGCAGGGCTTTCTCGCGAGCAGGCTGCCGGCGTACATGGTGCCCGCCACGTTCGTCGCCCTTCCGGAGCTGCCGCGGACCACGACCGGCAAGGTCGACCGGCAGGCGCTGCCGGCGCCGGAGCGGCTGGCGCGGACGCTGGGAACCGAGGCGCCGCGCACGCCTGTCGAGCGAATCCTGGCCAAGGTCTGGGCCGAGGTTCTGCGGCTGCCGGAGGTCGGGGTTCACGACAACTTCTTCGAGCTGGGCGGGGACTCGATCCTCAGCATCCAGATCGTCGCCCGGGTGGCGCGGGATGGGTACCGGATCACCCCTCGCCAGGTTTTCGAGCATCAGACCATCGCCGCACTGGCCGAGGTGGCCGAAACCCGGGGAGCCATCGAGACGGAGCAGGGCCCGGTTACCGGCCCGGTACTCCTCACGCCGATCCAGCGGCGGTTTCTCGACGCCGCCCCGATCGATCCGCAACATTTCAATCAATCGGTGCTGCTGACCATGCGCGGCCCAGTATCGCCGGCGACCGCCGAACGGGCGCTCGCCGCGCTCGTCCGCCACCACGATGCCTTGCGCCTGCGGTTGGCGCCGGGCCCGGCGGGCTGGACGGCGTGGAATGCCGCTCCGGACGAGGCTCCTCCGGCCTGGACACGGATCGACCTCGCCGGCCTGGAGCCGGTCCTGGCCCGCGCGGAGCTGAGCACTGGGGCAGCGCTCGCCCAGGCCAGCCTCGACCTGGCCACGGGTCCCCTGGTGCGCGGCCTCTGGCTCGACCTGCCGGATGGCGAGGCGCGCCTGCTCCTCCTGATCCATCACCTCGCCGTCGACGGCGTCTCCTGGCGCCTGCTGCTGGAGGACCTGGAGACCGCCTGCCGCCAGCTCGGCCGCGGCGAGCCGGTGTCCCTGCCCGCGAAGACCACCTCCTTCCAGGCATGGTCCAGGAGACTCTCCGAGCACGCCCGCGCGATGCCGCCGGAGCCGGAGCTGTCCTGGTGGCGGGCGGAGGCCGAGCCCGGGACGGCCCGCCTGCCGCTCGGCGAGCCCGATGGCGACGACACCGAGGCTTCGACCCGGTGGGTCAGCGCGACGCTCGACTCTGAGGAGACCCGGGCGCTGCTCCAGGAGGTGCCGGTGGCCTTCCGGACCCAGATCAACGACGTCCTGCTGGCCGCCCTGGCGCTGGCCCTGGCGGCCCCGGGGAGCTCGCTCACGGTGGCTCTGGAAGGACATGGGCGCGAGGAGATCGCGCCCGACCTCGACCTGTCGCGCACCGTGGGCTGGTTCACCACGGTTTTCCCGGTGAGGCTCGAGGTGCCGGCGGAAGGCGATCCGGTCGCGACGCTGCAGAGCGTCAAGGAGCATCTGCGGGTCCTGCCGGGGCGCGGGCTCGGCTACGGCCTGCTGCGTCACCTGCGGGACGAGGAGCTCCCGCGGCGGCTCGCGGAGATGCCGTGGCCGGAGGTGTCGTTCAACTACCTGGGGCAGTTCGACCAGGTGCTCCCGGGCGACTCGCTGTTCATCCAGGCCGGCGAGCCGGCCGGCCCGCCGCGCAGTCCGCGGGCTCGCCGTGTTCATCGGCTGGACGTGGTGGGCATGGTGGCAGGGGGGCGGTTGAGGATCGATTGGGGTTACGGCGGCCATAGGCTGCAGAGGACCACGGTCGAGCGGCTCGCCGAGCGCTTCGGGACCCGCCTGCGCGAGGTGATCGCCGCCTGCCGCTCGGCGGTGGCGCGCCGGGTGGGTAGCTACACCCCCGCGGACTTCCCGCTGGCCGGCCTGGACCGTCAGGGCCTGGAGGCCCTGCTCGGCGGCGAATGGGGTGTCGAGGATGTCTATCCGCTCTCCCCGCTCCAGGAGGGGATTCTCTTTCATGCCCTCTACAACCCGGGCTCGGGGGTCTACCTGGGACAGGTTTTGTCCCGTCTGCGCGGGGCCCTCGATGCGGACGCCTTCGCGGCGGCATGCCGGCGCCTGGTGGCCGATCACCCCATCCTGCGGACCTCTTTTCACTGGCGCGGGTCCGGCCGGCCTCTGCAGGTGGTGCATGGCGCCGTCGAGGTGGAGATCGCGCGGGAGGACTGGCGGCGTCTGCCGGCGGAGGAACAGCGGCAGCGCCTGGACGAGCTGACGCGTGCCGATCGCGAACGGGGGTTCGACCTCTCGCGGGCGCCGCTCATGCGCTGGACGCTGATCCGCACCGGCGAGGAGGAGCATCGGCTTCTCTGGAGCCATCACCACATCCTGCTCGACGGCTGGTCGTTCTCGAGCGTCGCCGGCGAGATGCTGTCGGCCTATGGCGAGCTGAGCCGTGGCGCCGAGCCGCGCCTGCCGGTCCGCCGGCCTTATCGCGACTACATCGCCTGGCTGGCGGGCCGCGACCGTTCCGGAGACGAGCAGCACTGGCGCCGCGCTCTCGCCGGCTGGCTGGAGCCGACCGCCCTGCCGGCCGGCCGGGAATCCGGCGGGCCGGCCGCGGAAGCGGGGTCGCAGCTCGCCCGGCTGGGGGGCGCCGAGACGGAAATCCTCCAGGCCCAGGCGCGGCGGCACCGCCTCACTCTCAACACGTTCGTTCAGGGAGCCTGGGGGTTCCTTCTCGGCCGCTACAGCGGGCAGGACGACGTTGTCTTCGGCACCACTGTGTCGGGCCGTCCGGCGGATCTGCCCGGCGTGGAGTCCATGGTGGGTCTGTTCATCAATACCCTGCCGGTGCGCCTGTCCGCCGCCGAGACGGGTCTCCTGCTGCCGTGGCTGGAGGAGTTGCAGGCCCGCCAGGCGGAGGTGCGGCAGCACGAGCACAGCTCGCTCGTCGAGATCCAGGGTTGGAGCGAGGTGCCGCGCGGCCTGGCGCTCTTCGAAAGCATCCTGATCTTCGAGAACTACCCGCGGGAAGAGTCGATGCGGGAAGGTGGGGGGGAGCTCGGCGTCGCCGAGGTGCGCGCGATGGAGCAGACCAGCTACCCGCTCACCGTCTCGGCGGTCCCGGGCGAAGACATGGCGCTGGCGATCGAGTACGACACCGCCCGTTTCGATGGGGCCACGGTGCACCGCATGCTTTCTCACTTCCGCAACCTGCTCGCCGGGATGGCCGCCGCTCCGCTCGACGCGGGGAGGCGCCTGGCGGACCTGCCTCTCCTCTCCGCGGCGGAGCGGCACCAGCTCCTGATCGGCTGGAGCGGCCTGGCGGACGACCGCGGGACGGAGCGCTGCCTGCACGAGCCGTTCGAGGCGCAGGCGGAACGCACGCCATGGGCCACGGCAGCCGTCCATGCCGGGGAGGAGCTGTCGTACGGCGAGCTGGACCGGCGGGCCAACCGTCTCGCCCATCGCCTGCGGGCTCTGGGCGTCGGGCCCGAGGTGCCCGTGGGTGTCTGCGTCGAGCGCTCGCTCGCCATGCTGGTCGCGATCTTCGGCGTCCTCAAGGCGGGGGGGGCCTACGTGCCCCTCGATCCGGCACACCCTGCCGACCGTCTCGCTTTCCTGCTGGCCGACGCGCGGGTGCCGGTCCTGATCGCCGATCCTTCCTCGCTGAACCGGCTTCCCGGCGGCGGGATCCGCACGGTCCTCCTCGATCACGACCCCGACGCGGCCGCCGGCGCGAGCGACTCGCGGCCGTCGCCGCTGGCGAACCCCCGCCACCTCGCCTATGTGATCTACACCTCGGGCTCCACGGGGCGGCCCAAGGGAGTCCTGGTCGAGCACCGGTCGGCCGCCTGGTATGCCTCGATAGCCCGCGATGCCTACGGGCTGACGCCGGCGGACCGGTTCCTGCAGTTCGCGTCGCTCGGGTTCGACATCAGCGTGGAAGAGATCTTTCCCTGCCTGGGCAGCGGCGGTGCCCTCGTGCTCGCCACACCCGACATGCTGGAACCCGACCATTTCCTCGCGCGCTGCCGCGAGCAGCGCGTCACGGCGGTCTCCCTGACTCCCGCCATCTGGCACGAGCTGAGCCTGCGCGTCGAGGAAGAGGTGGAGCGGCTGCCGCCGTCTCTGCGCCTGGTCATCTCGGGAGGTGACCGGATCGCGCGTGAGCGCGTGCTCGGCTGGCGCCGCGCCGTCGGCGACCGCGTCACCCTGTTCAACAGCTGCGGCCCCACGGAGACCACCGTCGCCTGTGCGTTGTGCGAGGTCGCGGGCGATCCGGCCGGCGAGGTATCGCTCGGACGTCCGCTCGCCGGTTCGCGTCTCTATCTCGTCGACCGCAGCCTCGATCCCGTGCCGGCCGGCGCGCCCGGCGAGCTCTGCATCGGTGGCGCCGGAGTCTCCCGCGGCTATCTCGGGAGGCCGGAGCTGACGGCGGAGAGGTTCGTTCCCGATCCGTTCGGCGGCGAGCCGGGAGCTCGCCTCTATCACTCGGGCGACCGGATGCGCTGGCGCAGTGACGGCGCGCTCGATTTCCTCGGGCGCATCGACAGCCAGGTCAAGATCCGCGGCTTCCGCATCGAGCCGGGCGAGATCGAGTCGGTCCTGCGGGCCCATCCGCAAGTGCGGGACGCCGCCGTGGTCGCTCGCGAGCTGGTGGCGGGGAACAGCGCTCTGGTGGGTTATGTCGCCGGTACCGGCCAGGACCTGACGCCGGCCGCCCTGCAGTCCTACGTCGGCGAGCGGCTTCCGAGGCATATGGTGCCGGCGGTCTTCGTCTTTCTCCCCGAACTGCCGCTGACCGCCAACGGCAAGGTCGACCGCCGGGCGCTGCCGGCGCCCGCGCGGGCGGAGAGCATGGCCGCGCCGCCGCGCACGCCCCAGGAGGAGCTCCTCGCCGGAATCTTCGCCGAGGTGCTCCGCCAGGAACGCATAGGGAGCGAGGACAGCTTCTTCGATCTCGGCGGCCACTCGCTGCTGGCCACGCAGGTCGCCTCGCGCGTGCGCAAGGTCTTCGGTGTCGAGCTGCCGCTGCGCACTCTGTTCGAAAACCCCACGGTCGCCGCCCTGGCTCGTACGCTGGTGACCTGCGATTCCGAGAATCCGGAGCGTATGCCTCCTCCCCTGAAACCCGTGCCGCGGGACCAGGGGCTGCCGCTGTCCTTCGCGCAGGAGCGGCTCTGGTTCCTCGATCAGCTGGTGCCGGGCTCCGCGATGTACAACCTGCCCCTGGCGCTCGGAATCCGTGGGTCTCTCTCGGTTTCCGCGCTCGGCGGGTGCCTGTCGGAAGTCGCGGCTCGTCACGAGGCCCTGCGAACGATCTTTCTCGCCGCCGGAGCAGAGCCGTTCCAAGTGGTGCAGCCGTCTATGCCGGTCCAGCTGCCGGTCGTTGACCTGAGCGGTCTGACGGATACGCGGCGGGAAGGAGAAGCGCGGAGGCTCACGGCGGGAGAGGCCGCCCGGCCGTTCGACCTCACACGCGGACCGCTGATGCGGGCGACGCTCCTCCGTTTGGCGGAAGAACGGTACATCGGCCTGTTCACGCTCCATCACATCGCCGCGGACGGCTGGTCGATGGGAGTTCTGGTCCGCGAGCTGGGCGAGCTCTACTCATCTCTCGCGCAGGGGCGGCCGCCCGCACTGCCCGCACTGCCGGTGCAGTACGCGGATTTCGCGGCATGGCAGCGGCAGTGGCTCCGTGGAGAGACGCTGGAAGCCCAGCTCGCGTACTGGCGCGAGCGCCTGGAAGGGGCGCCCTCGGTCCTCGAGCTGCCGCTCGACCGGCCACGCCCGGCGACGCAGAGCACCCGTGGCGCCACGGTCTACGCCAAGCTCCCTGCAGATCTGTCCCGGCGGCTCGCGGTCCTCGCCCGCCAGCGCGGAGCGACGGTTTTCATGGTTCTCATGGCGGGCCTGCAGACGACCCTGTCCCGGGTGACGGACCAGCGGGATCTGATCATCGGCTCGGTCATCGCCAATCGCAACCGCGCCGAGACGGAGGACCTCATCGGGTTTTTCGTGAACACTCTGGCCTTCCGCGGCAGGATCGCGGAGAGATCGACGTTCGGCGAGCAGATCGCCGGCGCCCGGGAAGCTGCGCTGGGCGCCTACGCGCATCAGGATCTGCCGTTCGAAAAGCTGATCGAGAAACTCCAGCCCGAGCGCAGCCTCGCGCACTCGCCGCTCTTCCAGGTGATGTTCGTTCTCCAGAACGCGCCCGCCGGAAGGCTCGAGCTGCCAGGGATCGCCCTCGAGCCGGTGCCGGCGGATCCTGGAGGCGCCAAGTTCGACCTCAGCGTCACGCTGACGGAGACCCCGGCCGGACTGCTGGGGTCATGGCACTACTCGGCGGAACTGTTCGACCCCTCCACGGTGTCGCGTCTGGCCCTGCGCTTCGAGGCTCTGCTAGGCGTGATGGCCGAACGGCCGGAGAGCGCTCTCGGCGATCCCGCTCTTCTCCTGGAGGCGGAGCGCCACCAGATGCTGGTCGAGTGGAACGACACCGCGCTCGCGACCGCCGCCCCGGTCTGCGTGCACGAGGCGTTCGAGGCGCAGGCCCGGCGCGTCCCCGCGGCGGTTGCGCTGGTCTTCGAGGGCGTGGAGCTGACCTATGGCGAGCTCAACCGCCGCGCCAACCGGGTGGCCCACCATCTGCGCCGGCGGGGAGTCTCTCCGGGGGACTGGGTGGGATTGTGCCTGGAGCGCTCGCTCGACCTGATCGCCGGCCTGTTCGGCATCTGGAAGGCGGGAGCCGCCTACGTGCCGCTCGATCCGTCTCATCCGCGGGAGCGCCTCGCCCTCCTGCTCGCGGATACCGGCGCCTCGGCGCTCCTGACCCGGGCACGGTGGGCCGAGCTCCTGGGCGGTACGGAAGCGGTCCCGGTCTGCCTGGATACGGACGAGCGCGCCATCGCCGCGGAGAGCGACGCCGATCCCGAGAGCGGGGCGCATGGGCGGAGCCTGGCCTACGGGATCTACACCTCGGGGTCGACCGGACGCCCGAAGGGCGTCATGGTCGAGCACCAGAACCTGGCGCATGTCCTGGAGGCGAGCCGGCGGGCGTTCGGATGGCACTCCGGTGACGCCACCGCCTGCCTGGCGGCGTTCTCGTTCGACATCTTCCTGTTCGAGCTGCTGAATCCGCTGCTCGTGGGCGGCCGTTGCACGCTGGTTCCCATCGCTCCGGGCCTGGACATACCCGGTCTGGCCGGCCTGCTGCCCACGCTGACGCGCCTGCACGCCGTGCCCGCCGTCATGCGCCCGCTGACGGAGGCCGTCCGGCAGGCCGGATGGAGCTGCCCCGGCCTGCGGACACTGTTCGTGGGGGGGGACTCCGTTTCGCTGGAGCTGCTGACCGAGATGCGCGAGGTCTTCCCCGCGGCGGAGATCCAGGTCCTCTATGGTCCGACGGAAGCGACCATCATCGCCACGAGCTGGACGGTAGCGGCGGGAGCGCCACCCGACCGCTCGTCGATCGGGCGGCCTCTACCCGGCGCGGAGATCCTGCTCTGCGACCGCGAGGGGCGGCCGGTGCCGCTCGGCAGCGCCGGAGAGATCTGGATCGGTGGCATGGGGGTGGCCCGCGGCTATCTCGGGCGCGAGGAGCTCACCGCCCAGAGCTATCCGGCGATCGGGGACCGGCGGTTCTACCGGACCGGGGACCTGGCTCGCTGGCGCGCCGCTGGCGACCTGGAGTTCCTCGGCCGGAGCGACCGCCAGGTCAAGATTCGCGGGTTCCGGATCGAGCCCGGGGAGATCGAGTCGGCACTGGCCGCGGTCCCGGGGGTCCGGGAGGCCGCCGTCGTGATGCGCGAGGATCTCCCCGGTGGCAGGGGGCTCGCGGCCTACGTGGTCCCGGCAACGCGCGAGCTGCGCGCCGCGACCCTGCGCGACGCGTTGCGGAGCGCGCTGCCCGAGTACATGATCCCGGCGCGCTTCGCCATTCTGGAAGCCCTGCCTCTCACCCCCCACGGCAAGGTGGACCGCCAGGGGCTCTCGCGGCAGTCCCTGGCCTCCGAGGAGGGGGCGGAAGGGGAGGTGGCCCGGACTCCGGTCGAGGAGATCGTGACCGGCATCTTTGCCGAGGTGCTCCGCCGCGAAGCCGTGCGCCGGGATGACGACTTCTTCGCGCTCGGCGGCCACTCGCTGCTCGCGACGCAACTGCTCTCCCGCATCCGTGGCGCTCTCGGGGTGGAGATCCCGCTGCGCGCGATCTTCGAACAGTCCACCCCCGCGGGTCTGGCGCAGCGGATCGAGGTCTCCCTGCGGGAGGGCGAAGGGCTCGCGGCGCCGCCCTTCGAGCGGGCGCCGAGAGACCGCGATCTGCCCCTGTCTTTCGCCCAGCAGCGGCTCTGGTTCCTCGACCAGCTCAATCCGGGCGGCGCGGCGTTCAACATGCCCATGGCGGTCCGCCTCGCGGGACGGCTGGAGGCTTGGGCGGTGCGGGCGGCGCTCGCCGAGCTCGCACGGCGGCACGAGGTGCTGCGGACCACGTTCCGCGCGCTGGATATCGAGGCCGCGCAGGTGATCGCGCCGGCCGCTCCGGTCGATCTGCCGACGGTCGATCTGCGGGCGCTGGACGACGCGAGGCGGACGCGGGAGGCTCGGCGTCTGACCGATCGGGAGGCACGCCTTACCTTCGATCTCGAGCGCGGGCCGCTGCTGCGGGTCACCCTCCTTCGCCTCGCGGCTGAGGAGAGCCAACTGCTGCTCACCTTCCACCATATCGTCAGCGACGGCTGGTCGATGGGGGTGTTCGTCCGCGAGCTGTGCGCGCTCTATCGCGCTTTCACCCTGGGCGAGCCGCCGGCGCTCCCCGAGCTGCCCATCCAGTACGCCGACTTCGCCGTGTGGCAGCAGCGCTGGCTGAACGGGGGCGCCATGGAGAGGCTGCTCGCCTACTGGAGCCTGCAGCTCTCCGGTGCGCCGCCATTGCTCGATCTCCCCTTCGCGCGGCCCAGGGCGCCGGTCCAGAGGTTCCGCGGCGCCGTGTGCCGCCGCGCGATCTCCGCCGATACGGCCGAGGGTGTGAGAGCGCTCGCGCGGCAGGAGTCGGGAACGCTGTTCTTCGTGCTGCTGGCCGGCTTCCAGGCACTGCTCGCGATCCGCGGCGGCTCGGCCGACGTTGTCGTCGGGACCGACATCGCCAGCCGGAACCGGCTGGAGACCGAGGGGATGATCGGCTTCTTCGTCAATCAGCTCGTGCTGCGCACCGATCTGTCGGGGAACCCGACTTTCCGCGAGTTGCTGGCGCGGGTACGCGAAGTGGCCCTCGGCGCCTATGCCCATCAGGACCTGCCGTTCGACCGCCTGGTCGAGGCTCTGCGGGTGCCGCGGAACCTGCGGCACTCGCCGCTGTTCCAGGTGAAGATCAATCTGCAGAACGCTCCGGAGACGAGGCCGGTGAAGCTGCCTGCCTTGAGCCTGCTGCCGGTGGACCTGGAAAGCTCTACCTCACAGCTCGATCTGAATCTGCGCGTTGCCGACACCGGCGGTCTCCTGGCGCTCAGTCTGGAGTACGACACAGATCTCTTCGACGTCGATGCGATCGAGCTGCTGCTCGAACAGCTCGAAGGGCTGCTCGCCGCCGCCGCGGCCCGTCCCGAGTCTCGGCTCGCGGAACTGGCGGCGGGCCTGGAGGCTGCCGATCGCGAGCGCCAGGTGGCGCGGGATCGCGAGATCGAGGGTGCGGATCGGGAGCAACTGCGCGCATTCCGGCGGCGCTCCGCCGGGGAACGGCGGTCGCCGCAATGATGACAAAGGAAATGCTTCATGGATGATGTGACCGGCCAGGGCTTTCTCCTCTCCCCGCAGCAGCAGCGGCTGTGGCGGCTGCAGGAGGGGGCGGAAGCCACCCTCTACCGCGCCCGGGGAGCTCTTCGCATCGAGGGAGAGCTGGACCGTGACGCCCTCCGCAGGGCGCTCCAGGACCTGGTGTCGCGCCACGAGATCCTGCGCACGGCGTTCCAGGCCGTTCCCGGGATGGACCTCCCGCTCCAGGTGGTCCTCGATCCGGCCCCCCTGTCCTGGCGTGAGACGGACCTGAGCGGGCTCGACGAGGGCCGGCGGGAGTCGGGGGTCGCGGAGAGCCTCCGCGCGAGCGGGCCGGAGCTCGACCTCGACCGCGGCGTGGTCCTGCTCGTCACCCTGGTCCGCATGGCTCCCCGGGAGCACCTCCTGCTGCTCGAGCTCCCCGCGCTCTGCGCCGACCCGGCGACCTTCGAGAACCTGACCCTGGAGATCGCGGCGGCGTATGCGCGTGCGCGGGGGCTCGAGCCCGTCGAGGAGGAGGGCGAGGAGCCGCCCATGCAGTATGCCGATCTCGCCGACTGGCAGAACCAGCTCCTGGAGTCCGCCGAGAGTGGCGAGCCTCTCGACCGCTGGCGTGAGTACTGGAATGAGCGCGAGATCGCGGCCCAGCTCGACATTCCCCTGCCGTTCGAGGAGGCGGCCGGGCCCGCGGAACCGTTCGAGCCGGAGGCCGTACCGGTCCCGCTGTCTCTGGAGCTCGTCACGGGCATCGAGAACCTCCTGCGCGAGTGGGAGGTGCCGGTCGCCCTGTTCGTCCTCACTGCCTGGCAGATCCTGTTGCGGAAGAGCACGGGGCGGCCGGGCGTCCTGGTCGGCGTCCTCCACGACGGGCGCCGATATGAGGAGCTGCGGTCCGCCCTCGGTCCGCTCGCCCGTTTTCTTCCCGTCCACGTTCACCTTATGGATACCTTGACGCCGCGCGAGGTCGCCGCACTGACGCGGGAGGCCGACGAGGAAGTGGCACGCCGGCAGGAGCGCTTCAGCTGGGCGCACCTCCCGGGGGGCGGCCCGCGTCCCCCCTTTTTCCCCGTCTGCTTCGAGGCGGGGGGAGTGACCCGGGAGTACGCTTTCGACGGTATCCGCTTCTCGATCGACCGCCGGCAAGGGGTCCTCGACCGTTTCAAGCTCGCCCTCGCCTGCACGCAACGGCGGGGGGTTTACGAGATCGAGCTGCGCTACGACCCCCGCCGGTTTCGCCGTGAGTCGGCCGAGCTCCTCGCCGACCGTTTCCAGGCGTTGCTGCGGGAGATCGTCGAATGGCCCGCCGCGCCGTTGCGCGACCTGGAGGGGCTGGGGCGCCGGGAGCGGGCGCTCCTGGAGCGTTTCCGCCATTCCGACGCGCCCGCCGCGGCGGCACCGGGCGAGGGGACGATCCACCGGTCGTTCGCGGCGCAGGCCGGACGGACGCCGGACCGGCCCGCGGTCTGGCACGCCGGCTCGCACCTGACCTACGCCGAGCTCGACGCGCGCGCCAACCAGCTGGCTCATTACCTGATCGCCGCGGGCATCGGTCTGGAGACGCCGGTCGCGATCTGCCTCGAGCGCTCGGCGGAGATGGTGGTGGCGATCCTGGGCATCCTCAAGGCGGGAGGAGCCTGGGTGCCCCTCGATCCCACCCACCCGCCGGAGCGGATGGCCCACGTTCTGGAGGATGCCGGCGTCCCGGTGCTCCTCACGGTCGAGGCTCTCCTGCCGTCGCTGCCGCCGGAGAACCGCGCCGGGGTCCGGGTCATCCTCCTGGACCGCGAGGCCGAGGCGATCGCGCGCCGGCCCGGCTCGAGTCCGGAGGTCGAGGTCCCCGCCGACGCCTTGGCGTACACGATCTACACCTCGGGCTCGACCGGACGCCCGAAGGGGGTGATGGTCCAGCACCGCTCGGCGGTCAACCTGCTGGCGGCTTTGGAGGCCGCGGCGCTCGGCGCGGCCGGCCCGGCCCCCCTCCGCGCCAGCCTCAACGCGCCGCTGGCGTTCGACGCCTCGGTGCAGCAGCTCGTGCTGCTGCTGGCCGGCCATACCCTGTTCATCGTCCCGGAGGAGGTGCGCACCGACGGCGCGGCGCTGCTCGGCTTTCTCCGCGACCACGCCCTCGACCTCTTCGACTGCACGCCGTCGCAGCTCCGCATCCTGCTCGCCGGAGGCCTGCTCACCGCGGCCGGGCCGGTGCCGCGGGTGGTCCTGGTGGCGGGCGAGCCGATCGACGGGCCGATGTGGTCCGCGCTGGCCCAATCCGGCCGCACGGTTTTCTTCAACGTCTATGGCCCGACCGAGTGCACGGTCGACGCCACTGCGCACCGGATCGGGACGCCTCCCGACGGCGTCATCGGCCGGCCGCTCGCCGGCTACGAGGCCGGCGTGCTGGACGCGGCGTTGCGGCCCGTTCCGTTCGGAGCGCCGGGCGAGCTGGCGGTCGGCGGCGCGGGCCTCGCGCGCGGCTATCGCGGGCGCCCCGACCTGACGGCGGAACGCTTCGTTCCGGACCCGTCCGGCGCCCGGCCGGGCGCCCGGATCTACCGCACCGGCGACCTCGCCCGCTTTCTCCCCTCGGCCACCTGGAGTTCCTGGGCCGGATCGACCATCAGGTCAAGATCCGCGGCTATCGCATCGAGCCGGGGGAGATCGAGTCCGTCCTGCTGGAGCACCCGTGGGTGCGGGAGGCGGCCGTCGTCGTCCGCCAGACCGGCGAAGGGGCCCTGCTGGCGGCCTATCTGCTCCCGTCCGGCGAGGCGCCCGCCGGGTTCGATGGCTCGCCGGAGGACCTTCACGCCTTCCTGCGCCGCCGGCTCCCGGTCTACATGATCCCAGCGGCCTTCGTGGCCGTGCCCGGGTTCCCGCTGACCGGCAGCGGCAAGGTGGATCGCCGGGCGCTGGCCCAGAGGCCGCTGCCGGAGCGCAAGGGGCCGCGGCCGGGCGCGCCGCGCGTCGAGCCGGAGACCGGGACCGAGCGGGCGCTGGCCGAGATCTGGGGGGAGATCCTCCGTCTCGACGGCGTCTCGATCGCGGACAACTTCTTCCAGCTCGGCGGCGACTCCATCCTCAGCATCCAGGTGATCTCGCGGGCGCGGCAGCGCGGGATCCATCTGACGGCCCGGCAGATGTTCGAGCATCAGACTATCGCCGAGCTCGCGCGGGTGGCCGGGTCGGGACCGCGGGCCACGGCGGAGGATGGGCCGGTGACCGGGCCGGTGCCGCTCACGCCGATCCAGCGCAGCTATCTCGGGCTGGGGCTCGTCCATCCCGAGCACTACAACCAGACCCTGCTGCTGCAGGCGGCGCCGGAGGAGGGGCGGCTCGCCATGGGGGCGCTCCGCCGCGCCCTCGGGCTCCTGCTCGAGCACCATGACGCCCTGCGGATGCGGTTCGAGCCCCCCACGGCGGATGCCGGCTGGCGGCAGCGCAACGAGGCGGCCCGGGGGGAGCCGCCGATCGTCGAGGCCGATCTCTCCGCCCTGCCACCGGATCGGCGGGCCGGGGCGCTGGAGAGCGCCGCCGCCGCCCTCCAGAAGAGCCTCGACCTGACCGCCGGCCCGCTCGTCCGGGCCGCGGTGTTCCACGTCGGCTCCATGGGCCCCGACCGCTTCCTGATGTCCGTCCACCACCTGGTGGTGGATGGGGTCTCGTGGCGGATCCTGCTCGAGGACCTCGAAGAGCCTGTACCGCGGGCTCGCTCAAGGCGGCGCGGTGGCGCTGCCGCCCAGAACCACCTCGTTCCGGCGGTGGGCCGAGCGGCTCGTCGAGCACGCCCGCGACGCGGCCGTGGCCGCCCAGGCGGAGCGCTGGCTGGAGCTTCTCCGCGCGCCCGCGCCCAACCTGCCGGTCGATCACGAGACCGGCGGCAATACGGTCGCTTCCGCCGCCAGCATCGTGGTCTCGCTGGGGCCGGAGGAGACCCGGGCGCTGCTCCAGGAGGTCCCCCGCGCCTATCGCACGCAGATCAACGACGTGCTGCTGACGGCGGTGGTGGAGGCGTTCGCCGGCTGGACCGGCTCCCGCCGGCTATGGATCGACCTCGAAGGGCATGGGAGGGAGGACGTCTTCCCGGATCTGGACGTGTCGCGCACCGTGGGCTGGTTCACGACCGTCTATCCCGTCCTGGTCGATCTGGAGGGGACGGCGGCGGCCGGCGAGGCGCTGACGTCGGTCAAGGAGCAGCTCCGCGCGGTCCCCGAGCGCGGTTTCCCCTACGGTCTGGTGCGCTACCTGGGGGACGCCGGGGCGCGGCGGCGGCTCGCCGCGGTCCCCCATCCCGAGGTGATCTTCAACTACCTCGGGCAACTCGATCAGGCCGTCGCCGCGGGGCGGCTTTTCCGGGGCGCCCGCGAATCGGCCGGACCGGGCCGCAGCGAGCGCCACGCGCGAACCCATCTGATCGAGATCAACGGCAGCGTGGCCGGCGGCCGCCTCTCGATGGTCTGGACCTACAGCGAGAGCCGCCACCGGAGGGGCACCGTCGAAGCCCTCGCCGGGCGCTTCTCCGAGGCCCTGCGGGCACTGATCGCCCACTGCGCTTCCCCCGAGGCGGGCGGCTATACCCCAGCGGACTTCCCGCTCGCCTCGCTCGACCCGGCGACCCTCGACCGGCTGGTCACCACGGCGGGGAGAATCGAGGACGTCTACCCGGCGACCCCCATGCAGCAGGGTCTCCTGTTCCACAGCCGGCTCGAGCCGCGCTCCGGCGCCCACATCGGGAGGCTCAGCCTGCTGTTCCAGGGCGCGGTCGACCCGGCGGCGTTCGAGCGGGCCTGGGCCCGGGTGCTCGCCCGGCACGTGGTCCTGCGCACGGGGTTCTTCGGTCTCGAGCGGGATCAGCCTCTTCAGGTCGTCCATCCGGCGGTGCCCGTTCCGCTGGAGATCCTCGACTGGCGGGATGTTCCTCGCGAACAGCGGCGGGAACGACTGTCGGCCTACATGGAGGAGAGCCTGCGGCGGGGCTTCGACACCTCCCGGCCACCGCTCCTGCGCCTGGCGCTGATCCGCGTCGGCGAGGAGACCTGGCGATTCGTCTGGCTCCATCATCACGCCATCCTGGACGGCTGGTCGCTGCCGCTCCTGCTGCGCGAGCTCCTGACCTTCTACGAGGCCGGCCTGGGCGCCGCCGAGGTCGAGCTGGCGCGCCCCCCTGAGTACCGGGAGTACATCGCTTGGCTGGCGGGTCAGGACCTCGGCGCCGCGGAGGCGTTCTGGCGCCGTGAGCTGGCGGGCTTCCGGGCGCCGACCCCGCTGGCGAGCGAGGGGGGAGCTGCGGCGGTGGACCCGCTCTTCGGCTCGGTGACCGGCACCCTGTCACGGGAGACCGCGGACGCCCTGCGCGCGCTGGCCCGCCGGCAGCAGCTCACCGTCAACACGCTGGTGCAGGGGGCCTGGGCACTGTGGCTCCACGCTCAGGGGGGCGGCGACGACGTGGTCTTCGGCGTCGTCACCTCGGGCCGCTCGGCGCCGGTGGATGGCATCGACGCCATGGTGGGCCTGTTCGTCAATACCCTGCCCTCGCGGGTAACCCTGGCGCCGGCGGCCGAGCTGGTCCCCTGGCTGCGGAAGCTCCAGGCGCGCCAGGCCGAGCAGCGCCAGCTCGAGCACAGCCCGCTCCTGCAGGTACAGGCCTGGAGCGAGATACCGCGCGGCATGCCGCTGTTCGAGAGCCTGATCGCCTTCGAGAACTTTCCCGTCGACGAAGCGGTCCAGGAGCAGGCAGGGCGGACGATGGGGATCGCCGAGGCGGAGACCTTCGAGCAGTCCAGCTACCCCCTCGCCCTGGCGGCATCGCTCGGCCCCGCGCTGTTCCTCAAGATCACCTACGACCCGCGCCGGTTCGGCGCCGCGTGGGCGGCACGGGCCTTGGGCCATCTGCGCAACCTGCTGACCGGCATGGCGGTCCGGCCGGACGTCCGCCTGTCGGAGCTGCCGGTCCTGTCCGCGGCGGAGAGCCGCGAGCTCGTCCTTGAGGGCGGGGCGGAGAAGCCGGGGGCAGCGACGCTGCCCGAGCGGATCGCGGAGCTGGCGCGCCGCGCCCCCGAAGCGGTCGCGGCCGCGTTCGGCGACACGGCGCTGTCCTACGGCGAGCTCGACCGCCGGGCGAACCGGCTGGCGCGCCATCTGCTCCGCCGGGGCGTGGAGCCCGGCTGGCGGGTGGGCTTGGCCGTCGAGCGCTCGCCGGAGATCCTGGTGGGCATCCTGGGAATCTGGAAGTCCGGGGCCGCCTACGTGCCGCTCGACGCCGAGTATCCGGCGGACCGGCTGCGCTGGATCGCCGAGGACGCCGGCCTCCGGCTGGTGGTCGCCGGGGCGGCGGTCCTGGAGCGCCTGCCGCTCGCCGGGATCGCGGCCGTCCGCCTGGACGCCGACGGCGCGGAGATCGCCCGCGAGAGCGCGGCCGGGCCGCCGCGCGTGATCGCTCCGGAGCTGCCGGCCTACGTGATCTACACCTCGGGCTCGACGGGGAGGCCGAAGGGGGTGGTCGTGCCGCACGGTGGCCTGCCCAACCTGGCGGCGGCTCAGTCGCGCCTGTTCGGCGTCCATCCGGGCAGCCGCGTGCTCCAGTTCGCCTCGCCGAGCTTCGACGCCTCGGTGTCGGAGATCGGGATGGCGCTCTGGGCGGGAGCGACGCTCGTGCTCTCCCCCCGCGAGTCGCTGCTGCCCGGCCCCGGCCTCGCGGCCCTGCTCCGCGAGCAGATGGTGACCACGGTCACGCTCCCGCCGTCCGCTCTGGCCGTGCTGCCGCAAGAGGATCTGCCGGCGCTGGAGACCCTGGTGGTAGCGGGGGAGGCCTGCGCGATCGACCTGGCGCGGCGCTGGGGAGCGGGACGCCGGCTGTTCAACGCCTACGGACCGACCGAGACGACCGTCTGCGCGACCGCGGGGCTCTGGGACGGCGGCGACCGGCTGCCGCTGGGCCGCCCGCTGGCGGGGATGGAGGTCCGCCTGCTCGACGGCTGGGGAAATCCGGTTCCCGCCGGGGTCCCAGGGGAGATCTGCGTGAGCGGACGGGGGCTCGCGCAGGGGTACCTGGGTCTGCCGGAACGGACGGCCGAGCGCTTCATGCCGCACCCCGGCGCGGAGCGGCCGGGAGAGCGCCTGTATCGCACCGGCGATCTGGGGCGTCTGGGGGCGGACGGGACGCTGGAGCTCCTGGGACGGATCGACCGCCAAGTCAAGGTGCGCGGCGTCCGCGTCGAGCCCGGGGAGGTCGAGGTGAGCCTGCGCTCCCATCCTGGAGTTCTGGATGCCGCGGTGGTGGCGCGGCCGGACACGGCCGGTGGCATGGGCCTGGTCGCCTGCGTGGTGGCGCGGGAGCAGGGGGTCGCGGCCGCGGAGCTGCGCGGGTTCCTGCGCGACCGGTTGCCCGAGGCCCTGGTGCCGGCGCGCTATGTCTTTCTCGCCGCCCTTCCGCTGACTCCGAACGGCAAGGTGGACCGGGACGCCCTGGCGGGTCCTGGAAGCCTCGAGCGCCCCGTCGCCGGCGCGCCGGCCTTCCGCGGCCCCACCGAGGAGCTGCTGGCCGGGATCTTCGCCGAGGTGCTCGGCCTGCCCGCGGTCGGCCCCCTCGACAGCTTCTTCGACCTCGGGGGGCACTCGCTGCTGGCGACCCGGGTCACCTCGCGGGCACAGGTGGCCTTCGGGGTCGAGCTGCCGTTGCGGGATCTGTTCGATCATCCGTCCGTGCGCGCCCTGGCCGAGCGGGTCGAGAGCCTCCTTCGGCAGGAGCGGGGCCGCGAGGTCCCGCCGCTGGCGCCCGTGCCTCGCGGCGGCGAGCTGCCGCTCTCCTTCGCCCAGGAGCGGCTCTGGTTTCTCGACCAGCTCCTGCCCGGGCTGCCGACCTACAACATGCCGCTGGCGCTGGCGCTGCGCGGCGAGCTTTCGTGGAGCGCCCTGGCCGCGGGCCTCTCGGCGGTGGTGGCCCGGCACGAGGCCCTGCGCACGGTCTTCACCGCCGTCGAGGGGCGCCCGCTGCAGGTGATCCGGCCGGCGCCGCGAATCGCGCCGCCGGTGGTCGACCTGGCGGGCCTGCCGGAGGACCGGCGGTGGCAGGTGACGCGGGAGCTGGCGGCCGCCGACGCGGCGCGTCCGTTCGACCTCGAGCGGGGGCCGCTGCTGCGCGTGAGCCTGCTGCGATTGGACACAGCGCTGCACGTCGCCCTTCTCAACGTCCACCACATCGTCTACGACGGCTGGTCGGCGGGCGTGCTGGTGGGGGAGCTGGGCGAGGCGTACACGGCGCTCCTGGAGGATCGCGCCCCCGCCCTGCCGCGGCTCGCCGTCCAGTACGCCGACTTCGCGGTCTGGCAGCGCGCCTGGCTGGCGGGGGCCGAGCTGGAGCGGCAGCTCGACTACTGGCGCCGGCAGCTCGCCGGCGCTCCCGCGCTGCTCGACCTCCCTCTCGACCGGCCCCGGTCGGCGGTGCGGACCTTCCGCGGCGCCTGGGCGCCGGCGGCGCTCCCGCCGGCGGTGGCGCGGGCTCTCGCGGCGCTCGCCCGGGGGCAGGGGGCGACCTCGTTCATGGTCCTGCTGGCCGGTTTCCAGGCGCTGCTCGCCCGCTTCTCCGGCCAGGAGGACGTGGTGGTGGGCACGCCGGTGGCCAACCGGAGCCGGCCGGAGACGGAAGGGGTGATCGGCTTCTTCGTCAACACGCTGCCCCTGCGCGGCCACCCCGCGGGTGAGCTGACGTTCGCGGAGTGGCTGTCGCGTGTGCGGGAGACGGCGCTCGGCGCCTACGCGCACCAGGACCTCCCCTTCGAGAAGCTGGTGGACGAGATGCAGCCGGAGCGCAGCCTCGCCCATACGCCGCTGTTCCAGACCCTGCTGGTGCTCCAGAACGCGCCGGCCGGCCGGCTGGATCTCCCCGGCCTCGCCTTCGAGACGGTCGCGGCGGGGACGTCCGCGGCCAAGTTCGACCTCACGCTCGCTTTGGACGAAACGCCGCGCGGCTTCGCCGGCTCCTGGGAGTACAAGCCCGACCTGTTCGACGCCGCCACCGTGGCGCGCCTGGCCGCCGCCTTTGAGACCCTGCTGGCCGGCGCCGCGGGCGAGCCCGGCGCGCGGTTGTTCGATCTTCCACTGCTCTCGGCGGCGGAGCGGCACCAGCTCCTGATCGATTGGAACGAGACCGGCGCCGGCCCGCAGTCCCGCGGGCTGGTGCACGAGAAGTTCGAGGAGTGGGCGGACCGCGCTCCGGACGCCGTCGCCGTGCTCGCCGCGGGGGAGGCGCTGACCTATGCCGAGCTCGACCGCCGCGCCAACCAGCTCGCCCGCCGGCTGCGGGCGCTCGGGGTGACCGTCGATTCCAAGGTCGGTCTTTGCGCGGAGCGATCGCTCGCGATGGTCGTGGGCCTGCTGGGCATCCTCAAGGCCGGAGCGGCCTACGTGCCGCTCGATCCGGCCTACCCGGGAGAGCGCCTGGCCTTCATGGTCGAGGACGCCCGGATGCCGGTGCTCCTCACCGAGGAGCGCTGGCTCGGCGCACTGCCGGAGACGAGCGCCGTCAACGTCCGCCTGGACGCCGACCGGGACGAGATCGCCCGCGAGAGCGGCGCGCGGCTCCCGGGTGGCGCGCTGCCCGAGAGCCTGGCGTACGTGATCTACACCTCGGGCACGACCGGCCGGCCGAAGGGAGTGATGCTCCCTCACCGCGGCTGGAGCGGCCTGGCGGACGCCCAGCGGGGGCTCTTTGGCGTCAGGCCCGGAGACCGGGTCCTGCAGTTCGCCTCCCTCAGCTTCGACGCCTCGGCCTGGGAGATCGCCATGGCGCTCGGGGCCGGCGCCACGCTGGTCCTCGGCCCCCGCGAGCGGCTGCTCTCCGGCGAGGAGCTGGCCGGGCTTCTGGGGGAATGCACTCTCGCGACCCTGCCGCCGACGGCCCTCGCGCTCCTGCCGGACGTGGAGCTGCCGCGGCTGGAGACCCTGATCGTGGCCGGCGAAGCCTGTCCGGTGGAGCTGGCGCGGCGTTGGTCCCGCGGACGGCGGTTCTTCAACGCCTACGGTCCGACCGAGGCATCGGTCTGCGCCACGGCGAAGCTTTACGACGGCGGCGAGCGCCTGCCGATCGGCCTGCCGATCGCCCGGGTCGAGGTCTACGTGCTGGACGCCCGGGGGAACCTGGCGCCGGCCGGCGTGGCGGGGGAGCTCTGCCTGGGGGGAGCGGGGCTGGCGCGGGGTTACCTGCACTTGCCGGCGCGGACGGCCGAACGTTTCGTGCCGCACCCGTTCTCCTCCGTCCCGGGCCAACGGCTGTACCGGACGGGAGATCTGGCGCGGCGGCGGCCGGACGGCGAGATCGAGCTTCTCGGCCGCGCCGACCACCAGGTGAAGGTGCGCGGCTTCCGCATCGAGCTGGGCGAGGTGGAGGCGGCCCTGGCCGGGCATCCGGCGGTGCGCGAAGCGGCGGTCCTGGCCCGCGAGGACAGCGCGGGGGAGCGGCGCCTGGTGGCCTATCTGGTCCCGGCCACGGCCGGTCTCGAGGTGACGGAGCTCCGCGCCTGGCTGCAGGACCGGCTCCCCCAGCACGCGGTCCCGGCCGCGTTCGTGGAGCTCTCCCGGCTGCCGCTGACGCCGAGCGGCAAGGTGGATCGCCGGGCGCTGCCGGCGCCGGAGCGCCTGGCGCGAACCGCGGGGTCGGAGACGCCGCGCACCGAGGCCGAGCGGATCCTGGCCGGGGTCTGGGCCGAGGTGCTGCGGCTGCCGGAAGTGGGGGTTCACGATAACTTTTTCGAGCTGGGGGGGGACTCGATCCTGAGCATTCAGGTGGTCGCCCGGGCGGTCCGGGCGGGCTACCGGATCACCCCCCGGCAGGTGTTCGAGCACCAGACGATCGCCGCCCTGGCCATGGTGGCCGAGGCCGGAACGGCGGTTACGACCGGCCAGGGGCCGGTCACCGGCCCGGTGCCGCTCACCCCCATCCAGCGCTGGTTCCTCGACTCCAGCCCCGTCGACCCTCACCACTTCAACCAGTCCATGCTGCTGGCCGTGCGTGGCCCGGTTCCCGCCGCGATCTCGGAGCGGGCGCTCGCCGCGCTGGTGGAGCATCATGACGCGCTGCGCCTGCGGTTCACCCCGGACGAGACGGGCTGGACAGCGTGGAATGCCGCCCCGGACGGCGCCCCGCCGGCCTGGCACCGGATCGACCTGTCCGCCCTCGAACCGGTCCGGGCCAGCGCGGAGCTGAGCGCCGGAGCGGCGATCGCCCAGGCGAGCCTCGACCCGGTCGCGGGTCCCCTGGTGCGAGCTGTCTGGTTCGACTTGCCCGCCGCCGAGGCGCGTCTCCTCCTGGCCGTCCATCACCTGGCCGTCGACGGCGTCTCCTGGCGCGTTCTGCTGGAGGATCTGGAGACCGCCTGCCGGCAGTTTGGCGGCGGCGAGGCGGTCTCCCTGCCGGCCAAGACGACCTCGTTTCAGCGCTGGTCGGAGCGGCTGTCCGAGCATGCCGGCTCGATGCCGCTGGAGCCCGAGCTGTCCTGGTGGCTGGCTCAGGGCGAGCCCGGGTCGGCCCGCCTGCCGCTCGACGGTCCGGGAGGGGAAGACACCGAAGCCTCCACGAGCTGGGTCGGCGTGGCGCTCACCGTGGAGGAGACCCAGGCGCTGCTGCAGGAGGTTCCGGCGGCCTTCCGCACCCAGATCAACGACGTCCTGCTGACCGCGCTGGCGCTGGCGCTGGCGGGCTCGGGCGGTTCGCTCAACGTGGCCCTGGAAGGCCATGGACGCGAAGAGATCGCGCCGGACCTGGACCTCTCGCGGACCGTCGGCTGGTTCACGTCCCTGTTCCCGGTGCGTCTGGAGGTGCCGGCTGGCGGCGATCCGGCCGAGACGCTGCAGACCGTCAAGGAGCATTTGAGAGCCCTGCCGGGCCGCGGGCTCGGCTACGGGTTGCTGCGCCATCTTGGCACGGAGGGGACCTCGTCCCGGCTGGCGGGGCAGCCCTGGCCCGAAATCTCGTTCAACTACCTCGGGCAGTTCGACCGCGTGTTGCCGGGTGACTCGCTGTTCGTCCAGGCGGGCGAGCCGGCCGGCCCCTCCCGGAGCCTGTGCGCCCGGCGGCTCCACCGGCTCGACGTGGTCGGGGCGGTCGCCGGAGGGCGGCTCCGGATGAACTGGGGCCATGGCGGCGGGGTCCTCCGCAGGCCCACGGTCGAACGGCTCGCGGAGCGGTTTCTCGCCTGTCTGCGAGAGCTGATCGGGGTCTGCGGCTCGGCGGTGAAGACCCACCGGGGGAGCTACACCCCGTCGGACTTCCCGCTGGCCGGCCTGGACCGGCAGGGGCTCGCGCAACTGCTCGGCGGCGAATGGGGCGTGGAGGACGTCTATCCGCTCTCGCCGCTCCAGGAGGGGATGCTGTTCCACACCCGGTACAACCCGGGCTCGGGCGTCTACGTCGCGCAGCTTCTCTCCAGGTTCCGCGGCGAGCTGGACGAACGGGTGCTCGCGGAGGCCTGCCGGCGGGTCGTCGACCAGCACCCGATCCTGCGCACCTCTTTCCACTGGCACGACCTCCCACGGCCGTTGCAGGTCGTGCACGGGGAGGTGGAGGTGGATATCGAGCGCCTCGACTGGCGGGACCTCGACGGCGCCGGGCAGGACTTCCGGCTGGAGCGGCTGCTGCACGAGGACCGGGAGCGGGGATTCGACCCGGCGAGGGCGCCGCTGGTGCGCTGGACTCTGATCCGGACCGGCGACGCCGAGCACCGGCTGCTCTGGAGCAACCACCACATACTGCTCGACGGCTGGTCGTTCTCTGTCCTCTCCGCGGAGTTCCTCGCCACCCTGGACGCTCTGCGGCGGGGAACCGAGCCCGCGCCGGTGCGGCAGCGCCCCTATCGGGATTACATTGCCTGGATCGAGGCGCGCGACCGTCCGGCCCTGGAAGCCTACTGGCGACAGGCCCTGGCCGGCTGGTCGGAGCCGACGCCGCTCCCCGCGGCGATGGAGGCCGACCCGGGCCCGGCGGGAACCCAGACGCGAGTCCTGCGGCTCGACCCGGACGCGACCGCGTCGCTCGAGGAACAGGCGCGGCGCCATCAGCTCACCCTCAACACCCTCGCTCAGGCCGCCTGGGGTGTGCTCCTGGGCCGCCACTCCGGCAGGGAGGACGTGGTCTTCGGAAGCACGGTCTCGGGGCGGCCGGCCGAGCTGCCGGGGGTCGAGTCGATGGTGGGCCTGTTCATCAACACCCTGCCCGTCCGGCTTCAGATACCGGGCCGGTCCCCCCTCCTGCCCTGGCTGCGGGACCTGCAGCGGCGCCAGTCGGAGGTCCGGCAGCACGAGCACGCCCCGCTGGTCGAGATCCAGCGCTGGAGCGAGGTTCCGGGCGGCCGGGCGCTGTTCGACAGCATCCTGGTGTTCGAGAATTATCCGCGGGAGGACTCGATGCGCCAGGACGGCGGCGGCGGTGGCATCGCGGTCTCCGATGTTCGCGCCGTCGAGCAGAGCCACTACCCGCTCTCCGCGGTCGTCGCCCCGGGCGCCGGGCTCGGGCTGCGGCTCGACTTCGACCGCGCCCGCTATGACGCGCCGCTCGCGGACCGCCTGCTGGGCCACCTGCGCAACCTGCTGGCAGGCATGGCGAGCCATCTCCGGGCCGGCGGGGAGGCCCCCCTGTCGGAGCTGCCGATGCTCGCGGTGGAAGAGCGCCGTCAAGTCCTGGCGGACTGGGACCAGGGGGCCGCTCACCCGGTCCGCTGCCTCCATGAGGAGTTCGCGGCGCGGGTGGCGGAGGCCCCCGACCGCGCCGCCGTCGTGTTCGCGGGTGAGGCGCTGAGCTATGGCGAGCTGGACCGGCGCGCCAACCGCCTTGCCCGTCACCTGCTGCGGCACGGCGCGGGCCCCGAGCGCCTGGTGGGATTGTTCGTCGAGCGATCCCTGGAGACCGTGCTCGGCATCCTCGGCATCCTGAAGTCGGGGGCCGCCTACCTGCCGCTCGATCCCCTCTATCCGCCCGAGCGGCTGCGCTTCATGCTGGAAGACGCGGGGGTATCGATCCTGGTGACCCAGGACCGGCTCGCCGCGTCGCTGCCGCCGCTGGACGCGGCGGTGATCCGGCTCGACACAGACCGGGCGGCGATCGACCGCGAGAGCGACGGGGCCCTGGCCTCCGGGGCGGCCCCCGAGAGCCTCGCCTACGTGATCTACACCTCGGGATCGACGGGCAGGCCCAAGGGATCCCTCGTCACCCACGCCAACGTCTCGCGCCTGTTCCGCTCCACCGAGGGGTTGTTCGACTTCGGACCCGCTGACGTCTGGACGCTGTTCCACTCTCATGCCTTCGACTTCTCGGTCTGGGAGATCTGGGGAGCCCTGCTGTATGGCGGCCGCCTGGTCGTGGTCCCCTGGGAGATTATGAATACGCAACTGAACCAGTAGACGTACATAAACAT
>CAWBWZ010000009.1:0-372646 GCA_963792575.1 uncultured Acidobacteriota bacterium | reverse complement strand
ACGCGATACAATCTTCCGTTCCAGGCGCCCGTTCGGGCGCCTGGAATCGTCACTGCAAAGACCCTTCACGGAGATCGAACCTTGATCCAAGCGAGTCAACTACGCACCGGCATGTGCATCCTCTTCGAAGGTGATATCTGCCGTGTCATGACATCCCATCACGTCACCCCCGGGAACCTGCGCGGCTTCGTCCAGGCCAAAATGCGCAACCTGCGCAACGGCAACAGCTTCGAGCACCGCTTCAGCTCCACCGAGAAGGTCGAGCGGGCGATCCTCGACACCCAGCCGATGGAGTACCTCTACTCCGACCCCTCGGGCCATCACTTCATGAACCAGGACTCCTACGAGCAGATCACGCTCGACGACGAGGTTCTCGGCGACTCCATGCTCTACCTGCTGCCCAACACGGTCATCCAGATCGACTTCTACGACGAGAAGGCGGTGGGCATCGAGCTGCCGAACACCGTCACCCTCGAGGTCGTCGATACCGAGCCCAGCATGAAGGGGGCCACCGCCAGCGCCTCCTACAAGCATGCCAAGATGGAGACCGGCCTGACGGTGAGCGTGCCGCCTTTCATCGAGGTCGGGACCAAAATCATCATCGACACCCGCGAAAACAAGTACCTGAGCCGGGCGTGAATCCTCAACTGCTCGTCGAAGGCCTGACCTGGTTCGTGGTCTTCATCTTCTCGACCACGCTCCACGAGGCGGGCCACGCCCTCGCCGCCTGGAAGCTCGGCGACTCCACCGCCTACGAGGGCGGGCAGGTCTCTCTCAACCCGCTCCCCCACATCCGGCGGGAGCCGGTGGGGATGGTCCTCGTGCCTCTCATCTCCTTCGCCGCTGAGCCACTGGATGATGGGCTGGGCGAGCGCCCCCTACGATCCCCTCTGGGCCCACCGCTACCCGAAGCGGGCGGCGCTGATGGCCGCCGCCGGTCCGGCGGCCAACCTCCTGCTGGTGCTGGTGGCGGGGCTGCTGATCCGGGCCGGGGTCTGGTCGGGGATCTTCCAGGCTCCCGACATCGCCAACTTCACCGCGGTCACCGCCGCGGTGGACGCCGGAAGCTGGGCGGCGGCGGCGGTGACGCCGCTGTCGATCCTCTTCTCGCTCAACCTCCTGCTCTTCGCTTTCAACCTGCTCCCCCTGCCGCCGCTCGACGGCAGCGCCATCCTGCCCGGCTTGATGAGCGACGATATGGCCCGGGGGTTCCACAACCTGCTGCGCCAGCCGATGTTCTCGATGATCGGCCTGCTGGCGGCGTGGCGGATCTTCCCCCTGGTCTCCGATCCCCTGCAGACGCTGGCGCTCAACCTGCTCTATCCCGGCGCGGGCTACCATTGAAGATCGCCACCGCCGTTGCGATCTTCTTCCTGGCCGCCGCTGCCTTTGCCGCGCCTCCGGCGTCTTCGCCCCTCCTGCTGACCGGCGCGCGGGTCCTCGATCCCGCCGGCGAGCGCCTCCTCGATGGGCGCGACGTGCTGATCGAGAACGGCCGGATCGCCGCGGTCGGCGCCGCCGGCACGCTCCAGGCGCCAGCCGGAACGCGGAGGATCGATCTCGCGGGGCTGACGCTGATCCCGGGGCTGATCGAGATGCACTCGCATCTCCTCCTCCACCCTTATGACGAGACCCCCTGGGACGATCAGGTTCTGAAGGAGCCGCTCGAGCTGCGGACGATCCGCGGCGTGGTGGCGGCGCAGGCCACCCTGGAGGCGGGGTTCACCACCGTGCGCGACCTCGGCACCGAAGGGGCGGGCTTCGCGGACGTCGCCCTGCGGGACGCGATCGCGCATGGGCATGATTCCCGGGCCGCGCGTCCTCGCGGCCACCCGCGCGCTGGTCGCCACTGGCTCCTACGGCCCGTCCGGCTTCGATCCGCGCTGGGAGATCCCGAAAGGAGCGCAGGTGGTGGACGGCCCGTCGAGATGCGCAAGGCCGTGCGCGAGCAGATCGCCGCCGGCGCCGACTGGATCAAGGTCTACGCCGACTACCGCCGCCGTCCGGGCGTCACGACGCCCACCTTCACGCAGGAAGAAATGGCCGCCGCGGTGGACGAGGCGCGGAGCGCCGGGCTTCCCGTAGCCGCTCACGCCTATACCGAGGAGGGGATCCGCCGTGCCGTGCTCGCCGGGGTGGCCACGATCGAGCACGGCACGAATGTCACCGATGAGCTGCTCGCCTTAATGAAGCAGAAAGGCGTCGCGCTGGTCCCCACCCTCGCCGCCTCCGACGCGATCGCCCGCTATGCCGGCTGGAAGCCCGGTGAGCCCGAGCCGACACGCGTCAAGGAATCCCGCGAGATGTTCGCCCGCGCCCTGAAATCAGGGGTGACGATCGCCAACGGCAGCGACGTCGGCGTCTTCACCCACGGCGAGAACGCCCGCGAGCTGAAGCTGATGGTCGCCTACGGCATGTCGCCGCGGCAGGCCCTGCAAGCCGCCACCTCGATCGCCGCGGCCGTGCTGCGCAAGGACAAGGAGCTGGGCCGGATCGCCCCCGGCTACCTGGCGGACCTGGTGGCCGTAAAGGGCGATCCGCTGGCCGACATCTCGGCGATCGAGCGGCCGGCCCTCGTGGTCAAGGACGGGCGGGTGGCGGTGGACCGGCGGTGAGCTGCTTGCTATACTTTGCCCTAGCTTAAGGGGCGACGCAAATAGAGCACCCAACAGACGGCGGCAGGGAAACTCAGTAGAGGCAGCAGTATGTCAGACAAAAAGAAAGATGTCGTCCAGATAAAAAACCCGAAATCCGGTCATTATGTAAAGATTGATCGCGCTGCCGGAATGATACTTGATCATAAAAAAAGCGAAGGGCCTTACAAGGGCATTCCTATCGCTCGAAAAAAGAAATGATCTCCTATAGGCCTACAGATGGCGATCCCTATACACAGCCTATAGAATACCGGCCCAAGACTTGCTTCCTGGTGACCCAGCTCGGAAACCCCGGGAAGGAAGTACTTAGAATTCGCCACAGCCTGACCCAGATACTCAGATCATACGGCATTGAGGTGATCGACGCAGGCAGCGTTGTCACCGGGAAAGATTTTCTGCTGAAGATCTGGTCCCTCATTCTCGCCGTCCCCCTAGGCATTGCGATTATCAGCGAGGGCATGCGAACAGATACTCTGTCCAACATTTTCTATGAACTCGGCGCACTACAAGCATATGGGAAGGAAACGCTCATAATCAAAACGGAAGCAGCGACAATTCCCTCTGACTTCGTAAGAACCGAATACGTGCAGTACGACAAAGACTTCAAAAACAAAATGAAGGGTTTTCTGAAAAATTTTATGACTATGGCGGATTACTACGAGACCGCCGCAAATCAGCTCCAGAACAATCCTCTGCTTTCTATCGACTATCTACGGCGGGCCTACTTGATTTCGGCCAACGACGAACTTCGCGCCAAGGTTCAACAGATAGTAGCGAGCATGGCACTGGATGGGAGGGCGAAGAATAGTGTCGAAATGCTCTTGGCCAACTTCTAGGAAGCCGGCGTGCGCTACTGTGGCGCTCCCGAGTCCCCTGTCGTCTTAACTGGCTTCGTCGGCGCCATCCCCGGCTGGTACAGCACCGGCCTCCCGGCCTTCTCCTTCGCCTCCTTCACCATCCGCCGCACGTCCGCCAGAAGCTTCTTGGCGTCGTAGACGATCCCGTCCTTGATCGTGTATTTGGCCCCTCCCACCCGCACCACCTCATTCTGGGCGTTGAGCTTGATGGCCCCGGTGCCGTAGAGCACCGCCAGGTTCTCCAGCGGGTTCTCCTCGACCACCACGAGGTCGGCGAGCTTGCCGGGCTCGACTGAGCCGATCTCCTTGTCCATTCCCAGCGCCTCCGCGCCTTTCAGGGTGGCGGCGCGGATCACCTCCAGCGGATGGAACCCCGCCTCGCGCAGCAGCTCCATCTCGCGGACATAGGCGAAGCCGTAGAGCTCGTAGATGAAGCCGCTGTCGGTGCCCACGGTCACCCGGCCGCCGCGGTTCTTGTACTCGTTGACGAAGGCCATCCAGAGACGGTAGTTGTTCTTCCAGTCGATCTCGTTCTCGGTCGTCCAGTCGTACCAGTAGGCGCCGTGCGACTGGCGGCTGGGGGCGTAGAAGTCCCAGAGCGAGGGGAGGGTGTACTCGTCGTGCCACTCGGCGCGGCGGGCTCGCATCAGGTCGCGGTTCGCCTCGTAGATGTTGAACGTGGGATCGATCGTGAAGTCGAGCTTGATCAGCTCGTCCATCACCTCGTTCCACTTCTTCGAGAACGGCGGCGCGGCCTGCTTCCAGAGGCGTCCCGCCTGGCCGAAGCGGTGCGACTCGTCGGCGTAGTTGTAGTCGAGCGGATAATCCTGGATCGTGCGGTCCTCGAACAGCGCCTCGGGGAGACCGTACCAGTGCTCCATCGAGGTCAGCCCCCAGCGCGCCGAGGTGAGGACGTTGACCCGCGCCACGTCCATCTGCGCGTGGTGGCAGGCGGAGCGCAGCCCCTTCTTCTTCACCTCCTCGATCGCCGCCTGCATGATGTCCGGCCGGTAGCCGAAGAACTTGACGCCGTCGGCGCCGCGGGCGGCGATGCCGTCGACCCACCGCCGCGCCTCCTCCGGCTTCGTGAACGGCTCGTCGCGCCCCATGCCGAAGAAGATGTAGGCCTTGATGCGCGGCGCCGTGATCTCGTTCCTGGCGCTCTTCGCCCGCTGGTCGAGCGTCCAGTCGAGACCGTTGCCGCTCCCTGGATCGCGGACGGTGGTGATGCCATTCCCCATCCAGAGCTTGTAGACGTACTCGGCCGGGGTCCCCTGCTCCTTGCCGCCGATGTGCCCGTGCATGTCGACGAGCCCCGGCAGGACGTACATGCCGTGGAGGTCCATCTCGCGGTCCCCCGCCTCGGCCTTGGGCCGGCCTTCAGGGTCGGGCGCGACTCCCGGGCTGCCGACCGGCACGACGGCGGCGATGCGGTTCTTCTCGATCACGATGTCGACCGGCCCGATCGGCGGCGCGCCGGTGCCGTCGATCAGCGTCACGCCGCGCAGGATCAGCCGCTTGAAAGGGCCCTCCCCCTCGGCGCGGGGCGGCGCCGGGAGGATCGACTCCTCCTTGCCCTTCTCCTGCTTGCCCTTCTCATCCTTCACCGCCGCTTTCTTCTCCGCTCCGGATGCGACCAGGCCGCCCGCCAGCAGCAGGACGGCCCACAGCCACGTGATCTTCTTCATCAGTGTCGTCCTCATGAGCCGGCCAGGAGGCTGACGTCGGCGCCGTTCTCCCGCGCCTTCTTCAGAGCCTTGTCGAGCTCTTCCTTATGACCGGTCGCCTGGGCGGAGATCGCCAGCAGGGCAAATCCCTCGCTGCTGTCCAGTTCGGCGGACTTCAGCCCCTTGCGCAGCCGCTGGAAGGCCTTGTCGTAGTCGCCGCGCCGGACGTCGAGCCGCGAGCGCAGGATCTTGAACTCCTCGTAGTCGCCGAGCAGGTAGTTGGCCTTGCCGAGCGCGGCGTCGGCCTCGTCGTCCTTCCCCTGGTCGAGGAGGAGACGGGCGCGGCCGAGCTCGATCTGCGCGTTGATCACCCGCCGCGCGTACTGGAGGTCGGCGTAATAGACCGTCTCGCCGGTGTCCGGCGGCGGCTCCTCGGTGTTCAGCGCCTTGTCGTAGAGGGCCACGGCCTCGCCGGCCTTCCCTTCCACGGCCGCCTTGAGGCCCCGGTAATAGAGCGTCCGCTTGGGGTGGCGGCTCTCGTCGAAGAAGAGGCCGAAGACCTTGGCGTGCTGGTCGAGATAGAACGCCTTGGGCTCTTGCTCGACGGGGATCTCGAAAGCGGTCGATTCCCCCTTGACCAGGATGTTCCCGCGCACGATGGTGTTGGCGCCGTCCTTCCCCTTCCCCTTGCCCTTCTTCGGGTCGTAGACCTCCAGGTCGACGGGCACCACCAGCGTGGACTGCTTGACGTCGACCTCCCGCACCGCCTCGGCGGCGACGTCGAAGGTGCCGCGCGGAGTCTTGACGACCTTGTAGTGGAAGCGGTGGGCCGTATCCTGCCGGGCCTCCCCCTTCACCACCCACCCCTTGTCGCTCTTCTCAAAGTGGTAGTTGTAGAGCACCTGCGGCAGGCCGGTCGCGTAGACGAACTGGCTGGTGAACGCCTTGAGGTCCTGGCTGGTGATCCGCTCGATCAGCGTGAAGAAGTCCTCGGTCGAGATCGTGCGGCCGTTCTCCACCTTGACGATCTGCTTGAGGATCTTGGGGAAGTTGTCCGCTCCCAGGCCGCGGGCCAGCATGTCGAGGATCACCGCCCCCTTCTTGTAGACGATCGCCTCATAGGCGTCGTCCGAGTGGCTGGAGAAGAGCCGCGCGCCGAGCACCACGGGACCGATCGATTCGAGCGAACGCCCGTCCGGCAGGCTGGCGGTGAGCTCGCTCCGCCACCCCGAAGTGAGGTCGACCCCGGAGTACTTGTCGTCCAGGCGCTCCTTGCCGAAGAGGAGCGCGGCATAGCCCGCCATCGCCTCGCTGATCCACTGGTCCCGGTAGCTCGTCCAGCCGACCTGGTCCCCCCACCACTGGTGGGCGACCTCGTGCGCGATGACCAGCCTGCGGTCCTCGACGCCGAAGAACCGGTTCCAGACCCCCAGGTCGTTCATCACTCCGTTCGCCAGAGTGACGAAGCCCAGCATCCCTTGAGAGAAGTTGCGGTTGGCGGTGGTCACCGTCAGCTCGTCGAGCGGGTAGGGGCCGAACTTCTCCTCATAGAACTGGAGCGAGTCGGTGACCGCCTTCATCACCTCCTCGCGGACCCCGCGGCCGGTCCACCCGGAGCCGTTGCCGAAGGCGAACCGCACCGCGACGTGCCCGGCCTGGGCCGTCTCGACCCTGAAGCGGCCGACCTCGAAGGAGAACCCGAAGGCCGGATAGTCCAGGGTGCGCCGCTCCCAGCGGGTGCCGTCCGGGCTGTCGCCGCCGTCCATGCGATGGCCGCTGGAGACCAGCTCCAGCCCCTTGGGCCAGTGGAAGGTCACGTCGTAGGGGGCGCGGTCGATCGACCCCGGCGTGGGGATACCACCCCATGGTGTCGAGGAGCGTGAAAAGGTTCCAGTCCTTGTCGACCGGACGGCCGGAGTACTCGACCACCACCGAGGCCGTACCGCCGGAAGGCGGTGCCTGGGGGAGGATCACCGTCAGCTCGCCGCCTTTGCGCAGATAGAAGAGCGGAGCGCCCCCGGGGTCGGTCACCTTGGCGACCTGGAAGTCGCTGGGCAGGGTGAGCGACACGGCGCGGGAGCCGGCGATGACCGGCTCGAGATCGATCCGGGCCTTCCCCGTCAAGCGGAGATCGCGCTCCGTCAGGTTGACGTCCAGGGTGTACTTCTTCGGCTCGTAGGTGGGAGCCCCCGGTGCCGGCTTGCCGGCGGCGGTCCGCAGCGACGCGCTGAGCCAGGTGTCCCACTGCCCCAGATCGTCCACCTCCACCCCGAGCAGCCGCCCTTTCCGCTGCTCGCGGGAGATCTGCTTGACGAGCTTCCGCTTCTCCTTGTCCGTGGCCTCGATGGGGATGAAGTGGCCGACGGTCACCTGCTCCCGCTCGCCCGGCTGCACGCAGTAGAAGATGTCCCCCAGCTCGCCGCCGCGGAACCAGGCGGCGAAGTAGCCTGCCGCCACGCGGGTCACGCAGGGCGTTGAGCAGCATCCCCCGCTCGACGCTCATGTACTTCCACTCCCCCTTCTTCCGCCAGTCCGCGTAGAGGGCCTCCGCCCGGCGCGTCAGCTCGGCGTCCGGCGCCGCCGCCGGCCGGCGCAGCACCGCCGACACCGCCGCGTCCTGCCCGACCACCAGCACCGCCTCCTTGAACTCCTCGTCCAGCCGGGAGCCGCCGGTGAACAGCTCGAGCTGCCCCGCCTTCGATCGCGGTCCGGCGGCTCGACCTCGATCCGCCCCTTGCCCAGGAAGACCATCTCGATCGTCTTGCCCCCCACCGCGGTCGCCGGGATCAGCACGCCGTCGTCCAGCGAGAGCTTGCCGAGCCCGACGCCGAGCTTGACGTTCTTCAGCGTCACCGCCCGGGCGGGATCGAGCCTGGCGCCGGCGATCGCGGCCTGGAGCGCGGCGGGATCGGGCGCCTGGGCGCGGACGGCGCCGGCCGCCAGAAGAGCAGGGAGAAGGCATGAAAAGACGAAGGGACGGCGAGCGATATACATCCAAAAAGCTCCTTGGAAGGGCGATTTCTCTGATTTTACGACATCAGGGGGCGCCGCGGCGCCACGACCGCCATTCCCAGCGCCGCGGCCAGGGCGAGCAGGGCGCCGGCGTCGAAAGCGGCGGCCGATCCCCAGCGATCCCAGAGGGCTCCGAAGAGGAGCGAGGCGGGCAGGGCCGCCAGCCCGATCGCCAGGTTGTACCAGCCGAAGGCCACCCCGCGCCGGTCGGCCGGCACCAGGTCGGCGACCAGGGCCTTCTCGACCCCCTCCGTCAGGCCGAAGTAGAGGCCGTAGACGGCGAACAGCGCCCAGGCGTGCCAGGTGGCCGCCGCCCGGCCGAAGGCGAAATAGACCGCCGCGTAGAGCAGCCAGCCGGCGACGATGAGAGGCCGGCGGCCGAGCCGGTCCGAGAGCGCGCCTCCCGGCGTGCTGGAGGCCGACTTGACGACGTGGAGCATCGCCCAGAGGATCGGGATCAGGGCCGGAGCGACCCCGAGCTGGCTAGCGCGCAGCAGCAGGAAGGCGTCGGTCGAGTTGCCCAGGGTGAACAGGAGGAGGACGCCGAGGTAGGCCCAGAAGCGCCGCCCGAGCGGGGTCTTCAGGTCGAGCGGCTGGCTCGCTTCCGGCAGCGCCCTCGGCACCTCGCGCACGCCGAACAGGAGCACCGCGAAGGCGAGGGCTCCCGGAATCGCGGTCAGCAGAAAGACCGTCCGCAGGTCGAGCCGGCTCCAGCGCAGGATGGCGAAGGCGAGAAGCGGACCGATCACCGCTCCGGCATGGTCGGCGGCACGGT
Source organism: uncultured Acidobacteriota bacterium (assembly GCA_963792575.1). Classification (GTDB taxonomy): domain Bacteria; phylum Acidobacteriota; class Thermoanaerobaculia; order Multivoradales; family UBA5704; genus DATARR01. The sequence continues at coordinate 363,681 of CAWBWZ010000009.1, read as the reverse complement.
GAAATCCGAAGGCCCGGCCGCGGATGGCGGGGTCGACCGAATCGGCGATCAGCGCGTCGCGCGGCGAGGTGCGGATCCCCTTGCCCACCCGGTCGGCCACCCGGATCGCCAGCACCTGCGAGACCGACTGGGCGAGGCCGATCAGCGGCCGGATCACCGACGCGATCCCATAGCCCAGCACGACCAGGGGCTTGCGCCGCGGCGCGCGGTCCGACCACCAGCCGCTCGCCAGCTTGAGGAGAGCCGCCGTGGACTCGGCCGCTCCCTCGATCACCCCCACGGACGTGGCGCTCGCCCCGAGGACGGTGGCCAGGAAGACCGGCAGGAGCGGATAGGTCATCTCGCTCGCCACGTCGGTCAGCAGGCTGACCGCGGAGAGCGCCAGGACGTTGCGGCCGAGACGGGCGAAAAGAGAAGGGGGGCGCGCCATCGCGAGGATTCTAGGCTCAAAACAAAACGGCCGGCGCTCCTCGCGCCGGCCGTTTCAGAAATCTGTAGCTGTCCGGACTAGACGCCCATCTTCTTCGGCGCCGCGGTCTGGGCCCGGCCTTCCTTCTTGGGCTTGGCCGAGACCCTCTTCTCCTCGCTCCTGCCGCCGTCCCGCTTCGGCTTGGCGTCCCCCTTGCCGGCCGCGTCCTTGGCTTCCTTCTTCGGCTTCGGCTTCGGAGCCTTGGTCTTCGGGGCCTCCTTCACCGGTTCCGCCGCCTCGGCATCCGGCCGCTCGACCAGCTCGAGCACCGCCATCTCGGCGCCGTCACCCTGACGGGGTCCCAGCTTGACGATGCGCAGATAGCCGCCCGGCCGCTCGGTGAACCGCGGCGCGATGACGTCGAACACCTTCTTGACCAGATCGCGGCTCAGCACCCACCGCAACACCCAGCGGCGGTCGTGCAGAGTGCCGTGCTTGCCCCGGGTAATCACCTTCTCGGCGATGGGGCGCAGCTCCTTGGCCTTGGGCAGCGTGGTGACGATCCGCTCCTTCTCCACCAGCGATTGAAGCTGGTTGCGGAACAGGGCCTCCCGGTGCGAGGAGACCCGTCCGAGCTTTCTGTGTCTCATCCCGTGACGCATGATCTCCTCCCTTTACGCCGAAGCCGCGGCCCGCTCCGGCACTTCCATGCCGAGCGAGAGCCCGAGCTTGTCGAGGACTTCCTGCACCTCTTCAAGCGACTTCTTGCCGAAGTTCTTGGTCTCCAACATGTCCTTCTCGGTCCGGCGCACCAGGTCACGGAGCGTGTGGATGTTGGCGTTCTTGAGCGAGTTGGCCGAGCGGACCGAGAGGTCGAGCTCGTCGATGTTCTTGGCCAGCAGGGCGTCGAGGCCGGCGAGCTCCTCGCGGCCGAGCTCGCCGCCGTCGTGCCGCAGGCTCTCCTCGGTCTGGATGAAGATGCCGAGATGGTCCTTGAGCAGCATGGAGGCGAGCGAAACCGCCTCCTCCGGCCGCACCGTGCCGTTGGTCCACACCTCGAGGATCAGGCGCTCGTAGTCGGTCGCCTGACCGACGCGGGCCGCCTCGACCCGGAAGTTGACCCGCCGGACGGGGCTGTGGGCGGAGTCGACCGGAATCCAGCCGATGCCCATCGTCTCGTCGAAGTTGCGGTCGGCCGAGACGTAGCCGCGGCCGCGCTTGATCTGCGCCTGCAGCTTGAACCGCCCCTCCTCGTTGAGGGTGGCGACGTGAATATTGGGATCGAAGATCTCGATCTGCGGGTCCTCGGTCATCTGGCCGGCGGTCACCTTGCCCGGCCCCTGGACGTCGACCGACAGCACCTTCGGCTCTTCCGAGTGAAGGGTGAACGACACCTGCTTGAGGTTGAGGATGATGTCGGTAACGTCCTCGACCACGCCGGGGATCGACGAGAACTCGTGCAGAACGCCCTCGATGTTGATCGCGGTGATGGCCGCGCCCTCGATCGAGGAGAGCAGGCAGCGCCGCAGGGCGTTGCCGATGGTCGTGGCGAAGCCCCGCTCGAACGGCTGGGCCGTGAACCGGCCGTAGGTCGCCGTCAGGGTCTCGGTCTCGACCTCGACCCGCTTGGGGCGCTGAAATCCTTTCCAAAGCATTTAAAAACTCCTTCCCTGGGGTTCGACTCCACCGTCAGCGGCTATAGAGCTCGACGATGAGCTGCTCCTGGATCGGGAGCTTGATATCCTCACGCACCGGCAGCCGGAGCACCCGGCCGCTCGTATTCTCCGCATTGAGCTCCAGCCACTCGGGGACGCCGCGGCCGCGCGCCGTCTCGACGCTCGAGCGGATCAGCGGGTTCTTGCGGCTGGGCTCCTTGATCGCGACCGTCTGACCCGCCTTCACCTGGAAAGAGGGGATCGTGATCTTGCGGTTGTCCACCTGCACGTGGCCATGGCGGATCAGCTGGCGCCCCTGGGCGCGCGAAGCCGCGAACCCCAGGCTGTAGACGATGTTGTCCAGGCGCCGCTCGAGCTGCACCAGGAGGTTCTCGCCGGTGATCCCCTTGCGGCGATCGGCCTCGGCGAAATAGTTGCGGAACTGGGATTCAAGCACTCCGTAGATACGCTTGACCTTCTGCTTCTCGCGGAGCTGCAGGCCGTAGCCGAGCGTCCGCCGGCCGCGCCGGGTGCCATGCTGGCCCGGCGGGAAGTTGCGGCGCTCGACGGCGCACTTCTCTTTGAAGCAGCGGTCCCCCTTCAAGAACAGCTTCATCCGTTCCCGCCGGCAGAGCCGGCAAACGGGTCCTGTATATCTGGCCACTGGATCTCTCCTTGACTTGACGTCCTCTCCCCGAGGCTACGGGGACTTCAACTTGGGAAGACGCACGACAACCCCCGGCACGCCCGGGGGCTCAAAGCTCGGCGGTCCCGAGACTGCGAGACAACTTTCTTCAGACGGGCTAGACGCGGCGCCGCTTGCGCGGCCGGCAGCCGTTGTGCGGGATGGGCGTGACGTCCTTGATCGACTTGACCTCGATCCCCGCGGCCTGAAGGGCGCGCACCGCCGACTCGCGGCCCGCCCCCGGACCCTTGACCATCACGTCCACGGAGCGCACGCCGGCGTCCTTGGCCTGGTTGCCACAGTTCTGCGCCGCCACCTGGGCCGCGAAGGGGGTTCCCTTGCGCGAGCCCTTGAAACCGATCCGGCCGGCCGACGACCAGGCGAGGACGCTCCCCTCCGGATCCGCGATCGTGACGATCGTGTTGTTGAAAGTCGCCTGGATGTGCGCGACGCCGTGCGGCACGTTGCGCTTCTCCTTACGCTTGGCGCCCTTCTTTTCCTTCTTGCTGCTTTCCGCTTTGGCCATCTCCGTCCCCTAACCTGGATTTACTTCTTGGTCGCCTTCTTCTTGCCCGCCACGGCGCCGCGGCGCGGCCCCTTGCGGGTGCGCGAGTTGGTCTGGGTCCGCTGCCCACGCGCCGGCAAGCCCCGCCGGTGGCGCACGCCGCGATAGCAGCCAATCTCCATCAGACGCTTGATGTTCTGGCTGATCTCCTTGCGGAGATCGCCCTCCACCCGGCCCTCGTCCTGGATGACCTTGCGGATCCGCTGGGCCTCGACCTCGGTGAGGTCCCGGACCTTGGTGACCGCGGGCACCTCGGCCTTGCCCAGGATCTCGCGCGAACGCGAGCGGCCGATTCCGTAGATGTAGGTCAGACCGACCCAGACCTGCTTGTTCTGCGGCAGGTCGACTCCTGAAATACGTGCCATAGCGACTCCCTATCCCTGACGCTGCTTGTGTTTCGGGTTCTCGCAAATCACCCGCACGACGCCCTTGCGACGGACGACCTTGCACTTGGGGCAGATCCGCTTGACCGATGAACGTACTTTCATGTCCGACTTCCTTTCCCGCCGTCTGCTTCAATCGCCTATTTCAAGCGCTATTTCAAGCGGTAAACGATCCGGCCCCGGTTGAGATCGTACGGCGACAGCTCGACCAGCACGCGGTCGCCGGGCAGGATGCGGATGAAGTGCTTCCGCATCTTCCCCGAGATGTGCGCCAGGACCTGATGCTTGTTGCCGTTCAGCTCCACCTCGACGCGAAACATCGCGTTGGGGAGCGGCTCCACCACCACCGCCTCGACCTCGATCGCCTCTTCTTTCGTGGACAAACGTCCTTCCTCTCTCTGCCGTTGAAACGTCTCTAAACGCGATCCGTGCCCAGCACCCGGGCTCCCGAGGCGGTCACCGCCACCGAAAACTCGAAGTGGGCCGACAGCGACCCGTCTTCCGTGCGCGCCGTCCAGCCGTCGGGGTCCATCTTGATGCCGCTCGCGCCGGCATTGACCATCGGCTCGATCGCCAGCACCATCCCCGGCTTGAGCTTCGGTCCCTTGCCGGGGATACCGAAGTTCGGCACCTGTGGATCCTCATGCAGCGAGGTCCCGATGCCGTGCCCGGTGAACTCGCGCACCACCGAGTAGCCGTTGCTCTCGGCGTGCCGCTGCACCGTGTAGCCGATGTCCTGCAGCCGCGCCCCGGGCCGCACCTGCGCGACCGCCAGATTCAGGGCCTCCTCGGTGACCCGCAGCAACCGCTCGGCCTTCTCGTCGACCTTGCCGACGGCGAAGGTCCGCGCCGCGTCACCGCAGTACCCCTTGAAGAAGACCCCGCAGTCGATCCCCACGATATCCCCCTCCGCGAGCGGGACATCCCCAGGGATGCCGTGCACGATGACGTCGTTGACCGAGATGCACAACGTCGCCGGATAGCCCCGGTAGTTCAGGAAGGCGGGAACCCCTCCAGCTTCGCGGATGATGCTCTCGGCGAGGCGGTCGAGCTCGCGGGTCTTGACCCCCGGGATCATCTTCTTGCCGACCTCGTCCAGCACCTTGTGGACGATCCGGTTCGCCTGATCCATCAGGTCGATCTCGCCCAGGGTCTTCAGCACCGCGGCCATCAATTTCCCCCGGACCCGTCCGCCTCGACCCCGAACAGCCCGAACATCCGGGCTGTCACCTCTTCGACCGGACGGTTGCCGTCGAGCTCGCGCAGCAGACCGCGCTCCCTATAGTAACCGATCAGGGGGGCAGTTTTTTCCCGGTAGAGCCGCAGGCGCTCCCGGATCACGTCTTCCTGGTCGTCCGCGCGGCCGCGCAGCAGGGTCCGGCGGACCAGCTCGTCCTCCGGCACGTCCACCAGCAGCACGGCATCGAGATCCTGGCCGGCGTCGCGGAGGGCCCCCGCCAGCGTTTCGGCCTGGGGGAGCGTCCGCGGATAGCCGTCGAGCAGGAAACCCCGGCGGGCATCCGGCTTGGCAAGCCGGTCGCGGACGACCTCCGCCATCGTGGCGTCGTCCACCAAGGCTCCAGAAGCCATGATGCCCTGCACTTTATTCCCCAGCTCGCGTGCCTTCCGCCACCGCCTCGCGCAGCATGTCGCCGGTCGAGATGCTGGGGACGCCCAACCGCCGGCAGAGGATCTGCCCCTGCGTCCCCTTGCCGGCGCCGGGGGGGCCCAGAAGGACCACCCTGGCTCCCTGACTAGCCGCGTCGGCCACGAATCCGGCCCCTCTTCATGAACCCTTCGTAGTTGCGCATCACGAGCTGGCTCTCGACCTGCTGGATGGTGTCCATCGCGACGCCGACCACGATCAGCAGCGACGTGCCGCCGAAGTAGAACTGGATCCCCAGGCCTTCGTTGACCCAGTCGGCGAAGAAGCCAGGATCCGCGGTCCGAACGGGAAGCTCGACAGGTGGATACCGGTGAGCAGGAACTCCGGCAGGATGGTGACCGCCGAGAGGTAGAGGGCGCCCACCAGGTTCAGCCGGGTCAGGATACGGTCGATGTACTCGGCCGTCCGCTTGCCGGGCCGGATGCCGGGGATGAACCCGCCGTACTTCCGCATGTTGTCCGCAAGGTCCGTGGGGTTGAAGATGATCGACACGTAGAAGTAGGAGAAGAAGACGATCGCGAGGACCTGGAGCAGGTAGTAGATCGGCTCCCCGTAGGAGAGGTAGTGCGCGACCTTCTGCACCCCCTCGCTCTGGATCATGTTCGAGATCACCGTCGGCACCGTCACCACGGAGCTCGCGAAGATCACCGGGATGACGCCACCGGTGTTGACCCGCAGCGGCAGGTAGGTGCTCTGGCCGCCGTAGACCTTGCGGCCGACGACCCGCTTGGCGTACTGCACGGGAATGCGCCGCTGCGCCCGCTCCATGTAGACGATGAAGGCGACCACCAGCACCATGAAGACCAGCAGCGGGACCAGCACCAGCGGCGACAGGTTCCCCTTCTGCATCATGTCGACCGTCGTAGCCCACCGCCGGGACCAGGCCCACCACGATGCCGGCGAAGATGATGAGCGAGATGCCGTTGCCGATCCCCCGCTCGCTGATCTGCTCGCCCAGCCACATGATGAACGCCGTGCCGGTGGTCAGCGTGAGCACCGTCAGCGCCCGGAAGCCCCAGCCCGGGTTCGGCACCAGCGCCGCGCCCCCCGGCGCCGACATCCGTTCGAGCCAGATGGCGATACCCGTGCCCTGGATGATCGAGATCAGCACCGTGCCGTAGCGGGTCCACTGGGTGATCTTGCGCCGGCCGAGCTCGCCCTCCTTGGAGAGCTTCTCGAGGTACGGCCAGACCACCGTCAGGAGCTGCAGGATGATCGACGCGGTGATGTAGGGCATGATGCCCAGCGCGAACACCGCGATCTTCTGCAGGCTGCCGCCGGTGAAGGTGTTGACGAACCCGAGCAGGCCGTTCGCCTGCGACTGCATGAAGTCGAGCAGCGCGTTCGGGTCGACGCCCGGGCTCGGGATGTGACAGCCGATCCGGTAGACGCCGAGCAGGCCGAACGTGAACAGCACCCGCTTGCGCAGATCCGGGATCGCGAAGATATTGCGGAAACTCTCGATCACGCCTGGAGCTCCTCACAGCGACCGCCCGCGGCCTCGATCTTCTCGCGGGCCGATTTACTGAACTTGTCGGCGACGACGCGGAGCGGCTTGGCGATCTCGCCGTCGCCGAGGACCTTCACCTTGCGGCCGGCACGGACCAGCCCCAGCTCGCGCAGCGACTCGGGGGTGATGTCCCCCTCGAGCTCGGCGAGCTGCGAGAGGTTCACCACCGCGTACTCGCTGCGCCAGATGTTGGTGAACCCGCGCTTGGGGACCCGGCGGACGAGCGGCATCTGGCCGCCCTCGAAACCGGGCCGGCCGCTGTAGCCGGTGCGGGACTTCTGGCCCTTTTCGCCACGGCCGGCCGTCTTGCCCAGGCCGGAGCCCGGGCCGCGCCCCACCCGCTTCTTCGAGTGCTTGCTCCCCTTGGCGGGGGACAGGTCATGCAGCTTCATGATTCCTCAACCTCCAGCAGATACTGGATCTTCCGCACCATGCCCCGCACCGCCGGGGTGTCGGGACGCTCCACCTGGTGGCGGATCCGGCGCAGGCCCAGGCTCTTGAGCACCTCGCGGTGCCCCTTCTTGGTGCCGATGCCGCTCTTCACCTGGGTGATCTTGATCGTCTTCACTTCGTTCGCCATACACTGATCCCCTTTTCGCCTTTAGGCGCCGGCCTCGGCCGGCGGCGGCGCCGGCCGCGGCGGCCGGCTGCTTCTCGCGAAGCCGGTCGGAGAGGCCGCGCATCGCCATCACGTCCGCCTCGGTACGCAACGAGAGCAGGGCGGCGAAGGTCGCCTTCACCACGTTGTGCGGGTTGGTCGAGCCCAGGGACTTGGTAAGGATGTCCTGGATGCCCGCCGTCTCCACCACCGCGCGGACCGGTCCGCCGGCGATCACTCCGGTGCCCTCGGAGGCCGGCTTCAGCAGCACGCGGCCGGAACCGAACTCGCCCAGCGTCTCGTGCGGGATCGTGGTCCCCTTGAGCGGCACCTGGACCATGTTCCGCTTGGCGATCTCGATACCCTTGCGGATCGCCACCGGCACCTCCTTCGCCTTGCCGGCGCCGTAGCCCACGCGCCCCTTGCCGTCCCCGATCACCACCAGGGCGGAGAAGGAGAAGTTCTTTCCCCCCTTCACCACCTTGGTCACCCGGTTGATGTGGACGACCTGCTCGAAAAACTCACTCTCGCGCTCGAAGTCCCTGGCCAAGCTCGTCTCCTTCGCTGATAACTGGAACTAAAACTGCAAACCTTTTTCGCGGGCCGCTTCGGCCAGCGCCTGGACCCGGCCGTGGTAGATGTAGCCTCCACGATCGAAGACCACTTTCTCCACGCCCTTTTCCTTCGCCCGCTCGGCCACCAGCTCGCCGACCCGCTTCGCCGCGTCCTTGCCGGCGGTCGACTTGCCGACCGCCTCGCGGACCGTCGGATCGGAGGAGTTGGCCTGGGCCAGCGTGATCCCGCGCTCGTCGTCGATCACCTGCGCGTAGATGTAGCGCAGGCTCTTGTAGACCGCCAGCCGCGGCCGCTCCGCGCTCCCCTGCACGCGCTTGCGCACCCGCAGATGGGCGTTGCTGCGGCGCTGCCGCTTGGCTTTCATCCGCTTCGTGATATTCATCTGGTCCTCTCGCTTCTATCGATCACTTGCCGCCGGCCTTGCCGACCTTGCGGCGCAGGACCTCGCCGGTGTACTTGATGCCCTTGCCCTTGTAGGGGTCGGGCTTGCGCAGGCCGCGGATCTCGGCCGCCACCTGCCCCACCTTCTGGCGGTCGGCGCCGGTGACGGTCACCCGGTTGGCCTTGGTGTCGATCTCGATCTTGATCCCCTCGGGGATGTCGTACAGCACCGGATGCGAGTAACCGAGCGCGAACTGCACCTGATTCCCCTTCACCTCGGCGCGGTAGCCGACGCCGACGATGTCGAGCTGCTTGGTGAAGCCGACCGAGGCGCCCTGCACGGCGTTGGCGAGCAGCGCCCGCAACAGACCGTGCAAGGAACGCTCGGGCCCGCTGTCGCCGGGGCGCGTGATCTCGATCGAACCGTCGTCTTTCACTTCGACCGGGTAGCCCGCGAAGACGGACTGCTCCACCCGTCCCTTGGGCCCCTCGGCCACGAACCTTCCGTCCCGGAGCTCCACCTTGGTCCCCTGAGGAACGGGAATCGGCATTCTTCCAATCCGCGACATAAGCGTCTCTCCTACCAGACCTGGCAAAGCAGCTCGCCGCCGACGCGGCGATCGCGAGCCTGGGCATCGGTCAGCAGACCCTGCGACGTCGAGACGATCCCGATGCCGAGGCCGTTTCTCACCGGCTGGATCTCGTCCGACTTGCGGTAGACCCGGCGTCCGGGCTTGCTCACCCGCTCGATATTGGAGATGGCCGGGACGCCGTCCTGGCTGTAGCGCAGGAAGACGCGAAGCGTCCCCACCGGCGTGCCCTCGATCTCCCGGAAGTTCTTGATGAAGCCCTCCTCCTTGAGAAGCTTCACCACCTCCAGCTTGAGCTTGGAGGCCGGCACGTCCAGACGGTCGTGCTTGGCAACCTGCGCGTTGCGGATCCTGCTCAGCAGATCCGCGATCGGGTCGGTCATGCTCATTGCCTGATTCTCCTCACTACCAACTCGCCTTGATGACGCCCGGCAGATATCCCTGCAGCGCCAGGTCCCGCAGATGGATGCGGCAGAGCCCGAACTGGCGGTAGACCCCGCGCGGGCGGCCGCAGATCCGGCACCGGTTGCGGTGACGCACCTCGAACTTCAGCTTCTTTCTCTCTTTTGCAATCTTCGCAGTGGTCGCCACGCAAGCCTCCTAGCGCGTGAACGGCATGCCGAGCTCGCGCAGCATGTACAGCGCTCGCTCGTCGTTGCCGGCCGTCGTCACGATCGTGATGTTCATCCCCTTCGGGCGCTCGACCCGGTTGTAGTCCACCTCGGGGAAGATCAGGTGGTCCCGGATGCCCAGCGTGTAATTGCCGCGGCCGTCGAAGCTCTTGCTCGGCACGCCGCGGAAGTCGCGTACGCGCGGCAGCGCGACCGAGATCAGCCGGTCGAGGAACTCCCACATGCGGTCGCCGCGCAGCGTCACCCGGGCGCCGATCGGCATCCCCTCGCGCAGCTTGAAGGCCGCGATCGACTTCTGGGCGCGGGTGACCGTCGGGCGCTGGCCGGCGACCGCCGCCAGCTCCTCGACCGCGTCGTCCAGGATCTTGATGTTCTGGATCGCCTCGCCCATACCCATGTTGAGCGAGATGCGCTCGATCCGCGGCACCGCCATGATGTTGTCGATGCCGAACTCCTTGCGGAGCTTCGGCACCACCTCTTCGGCGTACCGGGTCTTCAGGCGCGGCACGTAACCCTCGGGGGCCTCGCGCACCGGTCCAGTCGGAGCCGCGGCCTTCGCCGCTCCCCGGGAGCCCTTATCCTTCTTCTTCGCGTCTTTCGGCGCGGTTTTCGCGTCTTTCGCCATAATCAAACTCGCCTCAATTCCATCGTTCGACTTAGCTGAAGGTGGCGCCGCAGTTCTTGCAGACCCGCACGCCCCGCCCGTCTTCGAGCCGCTGGCGGCCCATCCGCGAGGGCTTGCCGCACTCCGGGCAGATCACCTTGAGATTGGAGATCTGGATCGGCGCCTCGCGCTCGAGGATACCCCCCTGGACCCCTTTGTTCGGGTTCGGCCGGGTGTGCCGCTTGATCATGTTCACGCGCTCGACGATCGCCTTGCCCTCGCTGGCGAGGACCCGCAGGACCCGGCCGCTGGCGCCCCGGTCCTTGCCCGTCGTGACGAGCACCTGGTCGTTCTTCTTCACGTTCACCTTCATTTCAGATGACCTCCGGCGCGAGGGAGACGATCTTCATGAACCGCCGCTCGCGCAGCTCCCGCGCCACCGGGCCGAAGACGCGCGTGCCGATCGGCTCGCCGGCGTCGTTGACCAGGACGGCGGAGTTCTGGTCGAAGCGGATATAGCTGCCGTCCTTGCGCCGCTGCTCCTTGACCGTCCGCACGATCACCGCCTTGACCACCTGCCCCTTCTTCACCGTGCCGTCGGGTGAGGCCTCCTTGACCGAGGCCGTGATCACGTCCCCCAGCCGGCCGTACTGGCCCGCCGAGCCGCCGCGCAGGTGGATGCAGGAGATCTTCTTGGCGCCTGAATTGTCCGCCACGTCGAGAATCGTTCCCATCTGGATCATGATCTCAACCCCTTACTCGGCCCGCTTGACGATCTCGCGGACCCGCCAGCGCTTGGTCTTCGACAGCGGACGGCTGGAGACGATCTCCACCTCGTCGCCGACCTTGCACCGGTTCTCCTCGTCGTGGGCGTGAAACTTCTTGGTCCTCTTCATCGTCCGGTGGTAAAGCCGGTGCGTGGCCGTGGTGCCGACCGCCACCACGACGGTCTTGTCCATCTTGGTGCTCACCACCCGGCCTACCTTGACCTGCTGGCGGCCCCGCTCCGAGGCACCCGCCGCGGCGGGATCCTGCGCCGTCCCAGTCGTTTCAACCATATCCGCCATGTCGTCTCCTACTTGCTCTGCCGCTCGTGCAGGATGGTCAGCACCCGGGCCAGGTCTTTGCGCACCTGCCGCACCCGGGCCGGCTTCTCGAGCTGGCCGGTGACCTTCTGCAGGCGCAGTGCGAAAAGCTGCTCCGAGAGATCGCGCTCCCGGTCGTTCAGCTCCTCGATCGTCTGATCACGCAATTGCGAAGCCTTCATCGTCTTACCTCAGCTCGTCGTGCCGCGTGATGAATCGGGTCTTGATCCCGAATTTCTGGGAGGCCAGGCGCATCGCCGCCTCCGCCACGTCCTGCGGCACGCCTTCCAGCTCGAAAAGGATGCGCGCCGGCTTCACCACCGCGACCCACTGCTCCGGGGGACCCTTGCCCTTGCCCATGCGGGTCTCGAGCGGCTTCTTGGTGATCGGCTTGTCCGGGAAGACCCGGATCCACACCTTGCCGCCGCGCTTGACGTGGCGGGAGATGGCGATACGGCCTGCCTCGATCTGCCGCGCCGTCACCCAGCCGGTCTCCAGCGCCTGGAGCGCGAAGTCGCCGAAGGCGATATAGCTGCCCCCCTTCGCCAGTCCGGTGCGCCGGCCGCGCTGCTGCTTTCTGTACTTGACCTTCTTCGGCATCAACATAGCTAAAGCTCCTGGGGACTACGCCGTGGGGCGGCGCCCCTTCTCCTTGAGCAGATCGCCCTTGTAGACCCACACCTTGACGCCGATCACACCGTAGGTGGTCCGCGCCTCGCCGAAGCCGTAGTCGATGTCGGCCTTCAGGGTGTGGAGCGGCAGCCGCCCTTCCTGGTACCACTCGCGGCGCGCGATCTCGGCGCCGCCGAGGCGGCCACCGACCATGATCTTGACCCCCTTGGCGCCGAACCGGAACGCCGACTCCATCGCCTTCTTCATCGCCCGGCGGAAGGAGACGCGCCGCTCGAGCTGGCCGGCGATCGACTCGGAGACCAGCTGAGCGTCGAGCTCCGGACGCTGGATCTCCTGGATATTGATGTGCACCTCGCGGCCCATCTCCTTCTGCAGGTCGTCCCGCAGCTTGTCCACCTCGGCGCCGCGGCGGCCGATGATGATGCCCGGGCGCGAGGTGTAGATGGTGACCCGCAGCTTGTCCGCGGCGCGCTCGATGTCGATCTCCGACACCCCGGCGTGACCGAGGCGGTTCTTCAACCGCCGGCGCAGCCTGAGGTCCTGATGCAGGGTGTCGGCATAGTTGGCGTCGCCGTACCAGCGCGAGTGCCACGTCTTGTTATAGCCGAGCCGAAACCCGTACGGGTGCGTTTTCTGACCCACGTTCGTCTCCTACTTGCCCTTGCCGTCACCCTTGCGGGTGTCGAGCTTGATGGTGATGTGGCTGTAGCGCTTCAGGACCCGGAACGCCCGGCCCATCGGCGCGGGACGAACCCGCTTCATCATCGGGCCGCCGTCGACGAAGACCTCCTTGACGAACAGCCGGTCGACGTCCACGTGGTCTTCCCGGTTCTCGGCGTTGGCGATGGCCGACTTCAGGCATTTCTGCACGTGCCGGGCCGCCACCTTGTTGGTCACCGTGAGCAGGTTGACCGCATCCTGGACGCCCTTGCCCCGGATCAGATCGGCCACCAGACGGATCTTCTGGGCCGAGCCGGGGGCGTAGCGAAGCCGCGCTCTCACTTCCATCGTTCGACTCCTCTTCTCAAGGTCCCGCCCCTCACCGGGGACGGGCCCCCTTCTCGGCTTTCTTGCCGCTGTGTCCGCGGAAGGTGCGGGTCATCGCGAACTCGCCCAGCTTGTGGCCCACCATGTTCTCGCTGACGTAGACCGGGATGAACTTCGCCCCGTTGTGCACCGCGATCGTGTGGCCGACCATCTCGGGGATGACGGTGGAGCGCCGCGACCAGGTCTTGATCACCCGCCGCTCGCCACGATCGTTCATCGCCGTCACTTTGTCGACGAGATGATCGTCGATGAAGTAGCCCTTCTTGAGTGAACGCGCCATGGGTCTCTGGCTCCTTACTTCTTGTTCCGGCGGCGGACGATCATGCCGTCCGTGCGCTTGTTATTGCGGGTCTTGTAGCCCTTGGTCGGCAGGCCCCACGGCGTCGTGGGATGACGGCCGCCGGAGGTCCGGCCCTCGCCGCCGCCCATCGGATGGTCGACCGGGTTCATGGTGACGCCGCGGTTGTGCGGCTTCCAGCCCAGCCAGCGGTTGCGCCCGGCCTTGCCGATCGACACGTTCTCGTGATCGAGGTTGCCCACCAGGCCGACGGTGGCGTAGCACTCGACGTGCACCCGCCGCACCTCGCCCGAGGGGAGCTTGACCTGCGCCCAGTGGCCGTCGCGCGCCATCAACTGCGCGCCGCCGCCGGCGCTGCGGACCATCTGGCCCCCCTTGCCGATCTTGAGCTCGATGTTGTGCACCACCGTGCCCAGCGGGATCTTGCGCAGCGGCAGCGCGTTGCCCAGGTTGACCTCGGCGGTCTCGCCCGACATCACCTCGGCGCCCACCTTGAGGCCGTCCGGCCAGAGGATGTAGCGCTTCTCGCCGTCCGCGTAGTTGAGCAGCGCGATGCGGGCCGACCGGTTGGGGTCGTACTCGATCGTCGCCACCTTCGCCGGCACGCCGTGCTTGTCGCGCTTGAAGTCGATGATCCGGTAGCGCTGCTTGTGGCCGCCACCCCGCCACCAGGACGTCAGCTGGCCGCGGTTGTTGCGCCCGCCGCTCTTCGTCTTGCCTTCCGTGAGGGACTTCTCCGGGGTGTCCCGGGTGATCTCCTCGAACGTCAGGTAGGTCTGGAACCGGCTGGAGTTATTGATCGGTTTCCGCTGCTTGATCGCCATCGCTTACATTCCCTCGAAGAACTCGATCGGCTTCTCGCCCTCGGCGAGCCGCACATAGGCCTTCTTCCAATCCGGACGACGGCCCACGAACCGGCCCTGCCGGCGCACCTTGCCGTGGCAGTTGGCGATCCGGACCTCGGCGACCTTGACCTTGAACTGGGTCTCGACCGCGCGCTTGACCTGGATCTTGTTGGCGTCGCGCGCCACTTCGAACGCGACGACGTTCTTGTCTTCCCGCAGCTCCGTCGACTTCTCGGTGATCAGCGGACGGCGGATGATCTCCTGGACTCTCATTTCGCGAGCACCTCCACCAGACGGCTCAGCGCGTCCTCGCTGACGATGACGACCGTGCGGTCGACCACGTCGTAGACGTTGACCGCCAGCGCGTCGACCGTCTTCAGCGCCTTGACGTTGCGGGCCGCGAGCGTCAGCGACTCGTTGTCGCGGCTGTCGATCAGCAGCGTCTTCTTGCCGGCGATGCCGAGCTTGCCGAGGCGCGCCAGCAGCTCGCGGGTCTTGTGATTGCCGACCTCGAGGTTCTCGACGACGACGATCTCCTGATCGGCCAGCTTGCGCGACAGCGCCGACTTCAGGGCGTTCTTCTTCTCCCGCCGCGTCAGATCCTTGGCGTGGCTGTGCGGAACCGGGCCGTGGACCGTGCCGCCGCCGCGCCACTTGGGGGTGCGGAGGTCCTTGACGCGGGCGCGGCCGGTGCCCTTCTGGCGCCAGAGCTTGCGGCCCGAGCCGGAGACCTCGGAGCGGGTCTTCACCTTGTGGGTGCCGCGGCGCAGCCCCGCGAGGTAAGCCTGCACGGCCTCGTGGATCAGGTGCTCCTTGTAGGGATAGCCGAAGATCTCCTCCGGGAGGTCGATCTCGCGCACCTGCTGGTTGTCGAAATTCTTTACCGTGATCTTCATGAAATTGATCCCTTAAGCGCTGTGCGCTCAGCCCCGCTTTGCCCGCCGGATCGCCACATAGCCCGAGCTCGGACCGGGAACGGCGCCCCGCACGTAGATCAGGTTCTGCTCGGCGTCGACCTTGACGATCTGCAGGTTCTTCGTCGTCACCCGCTCGCCACCCATCCGGCCCGTCATCCGCATGCCCTTGAAGACACGGGAGGGGTAGGCCGACGAGCCGATCGAGCCCGGCGCGCGGTGGAACATCGAGCCGTGCGAGCCGCGGCCGCCGCGGAAGCCGTGGCGCTTCATGACGCCCTGGAAGCCCTTGCCCTTGCTCGTGCCGACGACGTCCACATAATCCTTCTCGGCGAACATCGAGGCCTTGACCTCGTCGCCCGCCTTGAGCTCCTCGCCGGCGTCGATGCGGAACTCCTCGAGCTGGCGCAGCGGCGCGACTCCGGCCTTCTTGAAGTGGCCGGCCTCCGGCTGATTGAGCTTCGCCGGCTTGTCCTCGACGAGACCGATCTGGACCGCCTCGTAGCCGTCGTTGTCCGCCGTCTTGACCTGCACGACCAGGCAGGGGCCCGCCTTGATCACCGTCACCGGGATCGCCGTCCCGTCCGCGATGAAGATCTGCGTCATCCCCACCTTGCGTCCCAGGATTCCTTCCATGACGTGCTCTCCTTGCAATCCCAGGGTTACTTGCCGAAAGCCTTGATCTCGACGTCGACGCCGGCCGGCAGCTCCAGCTTCATCAGCGCGTCGACCGTCTGGCTGGTCGGCTCGAAGATGTCGAGCAGCCGCTTGTGCGTGCGGATCTCGAACTGCTCGCGCGACTTCTTGTCGACGTGCGGCGAGCGGTTCACGGTATACCGCGAGATGTGGGTGGGCAGAGGGATCGGCCCCACCACCCGGGCGCCGGTGCGCCGCGCGGTGTCGACGATCTCGTGCGTCGACGTGTCCAGGATGCGGTAGTCGAACGCTTTCAGACGGATGCGGATCTTCTCGTTGACCATGGACCTCTGCCCTTGTCTAGCGAAAAAAGAACTACTTCACGATCTCAGTGACGGTGCCGGCGCCGACGGTGCGGCCCCCCTCGCGGATGGCGAAGCGCACGCCCTTCTCCATCGCGATCGGCGCGATCAGCTCGACCTCCAGGTTCACGTTGTCCCCCGGCATCACCATCTCCGACCCCTCCGGCAGCGTCGCGACTCCCGTCACGTCCGTCGTCCGGAAGTAGAACTGCGGACGGTAGCCGTTGAAAAACGGCGTGTGGCGACCACCCTCTTCCTTCGTCAGGATGTACACCTCGCCCTTGAACTTCGTGTGCGGCGTGATCGAGCCCGGCTTCGCCAGCACCTGACCCCGCTCCACGTCGTCCTTCTTCGTGCCGCGCAGCAGCACGCCGATGTTGTCGCCCGCCTGACCCTGGTCGAGAAGCTTCTTGAACATCTCGACGCCCGTCACGATCGTCTTCGCCGTCGTCACGGATGCCCACGATCTCCACCTCGTCGCCCACCTTGACGATCCCGCGCTCGATCCGGCCCGTCACCACCGTGCCGCGGCCCGAGATCGAGAAGATGTCCTCGATCGGCATCAGGAACTCCTTGTCGATCGCGCGCTCCGGCAGCGGAATGTAGTCGTCCACCGCGTCGATCAGCTCGATGATCTTGGCGCCCCACTCGCTGTCCGCCGTGCCGCTCTCCAGCGCCCGCAGCGCCGAGCCGCGGATGATCGGAATGTCGTCCCCGGGGAAGTCGTACGAGCGACAGCAGCTCGCGCAGCTCCAGCTCCACCAGATCCAGTAGCTCCGGATCGTCCACCATGTCGCACTTGTTCATGAACACCACCATCGACGGCACGCCCACCTGGCGCGCCAGCAGGATGTGCTCCCGCGTCTGCGGCATCGGACCGTCCGCCGCCGACACCACCAGGATCGCGCCGTCCATCTGCGCCGCTCCGGTGATCATGTTCTTCACGTAGTCGGCGTGACCCGGGCAGTCGACGTGCGCGTAGTGGCGCTTCTCGCTCTGGTACTCCACGTGCGCCGTCGCGATCGTGATGCCGCGCTCGCGCTCCTCGGGAGCCTTGTCGATCTGGTCGAAGGCCACGAAGCTCGCCAGACCCTTCGAGGCCAGGACCCGCGTGATCGCCGCCGTCAGGGTCGTCTTGCCGTGATCGACGTGACCGATGGTGCCGACGTTGACGTGCGGCTTCGAACGATTGAACTTTTCCTTGCCCATGGTCTCTCCTCGAATTCCTGGATCTCGTAGAGTCAGGTACCGGTTACCCGGCGGCCTTCGCCACGATCTCCTCACTGACGCTCTTCGGAGCCTGCTCGTAGGCGGCGAACTGCATCGTGTACTGGGCGCGCCCCTGCGACATCGAGCGCAGGTCGGTCGCGTAGCCGAACATCTCGGAGAGCGGCACCTGGCAGGCGATCACCTGGGCGTTGCCGCGCGCCTCCATGCTCTGGATGCGGCCGCGCCGCGAGGTGATGTCGCCGATGACCGAGCCCATGTAATCCTCGGGCGTGACCACCTCGACCGCCATCACCGGCTCCATGAGCACCGGCCGCGCCCGCTTGCAGGCGTCCTGGAAGGCCATCGAGCCGGCGATCTTGAACGCGATCTCGGACGAGTCGACGTCGTGGTAGCTCCCCTCGTAGAGGTCGACCTCGACCCCGGTGCAGCGGGAAGCCCGCCAGCGGCCCGGTCTCCAGCGCCTCCTTGATCCCCTGCTCGATCGGCTTGATGAACTCCTTGGGGATCGATGCCGCCGACCACCTTGTTGTTGAAGATGAAATCACCCTCGGTGGTCGGCCGCATGTGGATCTTGGCGTGGCCGTACTGGCCGCGGCCGCCGGTCTGGCGGATGTAGCGCCCCTCGCCCGCGGCCTCCTGGGTGATCGTCTCCTTGTAGGCGACCTGCGGCTTGCCGACGTTGGCGCCGACGTTGAACTCGCGCACCAGGCGGTCGACGATGATCTCGAGGTGCAGCTCGCCCATGCCGGAGATGATGGTCTGCCCGGTGTCCTTGTCCGTGTGGACGCGGAAGGTCGGATCCTCCTGCATCAGCTTGGCCAGCGCCGTGCCGAGCTTCTCCTGGTCGGACTTCGTCTTCGGCTCGATCGACACCGCGATCACCGGCTCCGGGAAGTTCATCGACTCCAGGACCACCGGGGTCTTCGGATCGCAGATGGTGTCGCCGGTGGTGACGTTCTTCAGGCCGACCGCCGCGGCGATGTCGCCCGCCCAGACCTCCTGATCTCCTCGCGCTTGTTGGCGTGCATCTTGAGCAGCCGGCCGATGCGCTCGGTGCTGCTTGCGCTTCGAGCCGAGCACCGTGGCGCCCGACTCGACGTGACCCCGAGTAGACGCGGAAGAAGGCGAGCTGGCCGACGAACGGGTCGGTCATGATCTTGAACACCAGCCCCGAGAACGGCTCGGAGTCGTCCGAGTGGCGGACCACCTTGCCTCGTTGGAGTTCGGGATCGAGCCCCTCGATCGGCGGGATGTCGAGCGGCGACGGGCAGGTAGTCGACCACCGCGTCGAGCAGCGGCTGGACGCCCTTGTTCTTGAAGGCGCTGCCGCAGATCACCGGCTGGATCTGGTTGGCGATCGTCGCCCGGCGCAGCGCGGCCTTGAGCTCGTCGTTGGTGACCTCCTCGCCGGAGAGGTACTTCTCCAGGAGCTGGTCGTCGGTCTCGGAGATCGCCTCGACCATCTGCTCGCGCATCTTGTGCGCCTGGTCGGCGTACTCCTCCGGGATGTCCACCAGCTCGTAGTCGGCGCCCATGGTCTCGTCCTTGTAGAAGATCCCCTTCATCTGCATGAGGTCGATGACCCCCTTGAAGCGGTCCTCGCGGCCCCAGGGGAGCTGGATGACGACCGGGTTGGCGGCGAGGCGGGTGCGCATCATCGAGACCGTGCGGTCGAAGTCGGCGCCGATGCGGTCCATCTTGTTGACGAACGCGATCCGCGGCACCTTGTAGCGGTCGGCCTGGCGCCAGACCGTCTCCGACTGCGGCTCGACGCCGGCGACCGAGTCGAACACCGCGACGGCGCCGTCGAGCACGCGCAGCGAGCGCTCCACCTCGGCCGTGAAGTCGACGTGGCCCGGGGTGTCGATGATGTTGATCCGGTGCTTCGTTCCAGAAGCAGGTGGTGGCGGCGGAGGTGATGGTGATGCCGCGCTCCTGCTCCTGCACCATCCAGTCCATGGTGGCGGTGCCCTCGTGGACTTCACCGATCTTGTAGTTGACCCCGGTGTAGATACAGGATCCGCTCGGTGGTCGTGGTCTTGCCGGCATCGATGTGGGCCATGATGCCGATGTTGCGCGTATCTTTCAGGGGTGATTGCCGTGCCATGGTCTAAACCTTTGACTCTCGTCTCTAACCGCTCGTTATGTCTCGTCTCTTAGGCTCGAAGGAGGATTCCGCCCGGAGCCGCCAGCCATCCCGAGGCGGAGACCGGCGGAGACCCGCGACTACCAGCGCCGGTTTGCTTTACCAGCGATAGTGGGCGAACGCCTTGTTGGCTTCGGCCATGCGGTGCGTGTCTTCCTTCTTCTTGATCGGCGCCGCCGCGGTTCTCGGCGGCGTCCAGCAGCTCGCCGGCCAGCCGGGCGCGCATCGTCTTCTCGCCGCGCCCGAGGGCGGTAGCCGATGATCCAGCGCATGCCAGCGCCAGCTTGCGGCTGGGGCGCACCTCGACCGGCACCTGGTAGGTCGAGCCGCCGACGCGCCGCGACTTCACCTCGACCGCGGGCTTGACGTTCTCGATCGCCTTCTTGAACACCTTCATCGGATCGTCGCTGGTCTTCTCCGGATCGCCTCGAAGGCGTCGTACAGGATGCGCTCGGCGACCGACTTCTTGCCGTCGCTCATCACCACGTTGACGAACTTGGTGACCAGCTGCGAGTTGTAGAGCGGGTCCGGCAGGATCTCGCGCTTCGGAACTTCTCTGCGCCTCGGCATCGACTTACTCTGCCTCCCTTGAGCCTTCGGCCGCTTGGCGCCGTACTTCGAGCGCCCCTGGCGGCGGCCTGCACGCCGACCGCGTCGAGCGTGCCGCGGATGACGTGGTAGCGGACGCCGGGGAGATCCTTCACGCGGCCGCCGCGGATCAGCACGATCGAGTGCTCCTGCAGGTTGTGGCCGACGCCCGGGATGTAGGTGGTCACCTCGATGCCGTTGGTCAGGCGCACGCGGGCCACCTTGCGGAGCGCCGAGTTCGGCTTCTTGGGCGTCTGGGTATAGACGCGGACGCAGACGCCGCGCTTCTGCGGGAGCTCTGCAGCGCGGGGCTCTTGGTCTTGGTCTCCACGCGCTCGCGACCCTTGCGCACCAATTGATGAATCGTAGGCATGCGTCCAGATCTCCTCAGACCCGTTGATTCGATGTTCTTCCGCGGAGCGACACGACCCCAGCCCATCCCAGACGGGTCTGATGGCCCCAACTCCGGCCCCGAACGGTGTTCAGGGTTTAGTGGTCTTCGGTTTGAAGACTGTAACCGCCCCCGTCCCTGGCGGGACCATCGGCGGCGAAACCCGCAGAGTCTACATTGAGAGGCCGGCGCGCGTCAACAGACGACCGCGCCTTGACCCAATCCAGGTCGGCCAGCGGGACGCGCAGTATAACCGGAGCGTCCCCACTCCGCAAGGCCGGCGGTTTGAGCTCCCTTCCTTGTCCTTATCTAATAAGGACGAGGGGAAGGCTCACCTCCCGGCCCGACTCCTCAGCACAGACCTCACAACGACTGCAAGGTGGAGTGTATTCCCATATGGGGCTGGTGTCCAGGGCTTCGGTGCTCGGCGGGCGGGATGCCCTTCGAGGCCTCACCCTCGGTCCCTCTCCCGCGGGGAGAGGGAGGGCCCACGTAGGCAAGGAAAGAGGTCGCTGGGGAGCTTTTTTCCTCTCCCGGAACGGGGGAGGCCAGGAGGGGGCGTTCCGGAGTCTGGAGCGTTGGCCTTCCTCTTCTATGGCCACAACCACCAGATCGCCCCGCCCCCCGCCAGCAGCACATTGCTAGCCGTAACTTGACAAGTCTAGACTTGACAAGTCATGCCTAGCATTCCTACAGTCGTTCCAGAGAGTGACACCAGATGACCTCCTTCATCGGCCGACACGAAGAGCTCAGGGTACTGACGGAGGCGTACGAGGGTCCGGCGAGCGCCTTCATTCCTATCTACGGCCGGCGCCGGATCGGCAAGAGCGAGCTCATCCTCCGCTTCATTAAGGACCGGCCAGGCGTCTACTTCCTCGGCAAGAAGGCTCCCGCCGCGCTCCAGATCCGCGAATTCCTCGGGGAGGCCGCCGCGTCCTGGACGAGCCTCTGCTCGCCGGCCTTTCCACGGAGAGCTGGAGCGACGCTCCTCGACGCCGTCGTCTCCCGCTGGAGGTCCGGACCGCAAGCTCGTCCTCGCTCTGGACGAATTCCAGTGGACCGTCGGCGCGAGCCCCGAGCTTCCCTCGATCCTGCAGGAGAAGTGGGACCGCTCCTGGCGGATGCCGTCCGGCAAGCATCGTCCTCATCCTCTGTGGCTCCTATATCGGCTTCATGGAGCGCGAGGTCCTCGGCAAGACGAGCCCCCTCTTCGGCCGCCGGACGGCGCAGATCCTCGCTCCGCCCCTTCAGCTATCGCGAGGCGGCCCTCTTCCACCCGCGCTACTCCCGCACCGACCAGGCCAAGACCTACTTCCTCTGCGGCGGCGTGCCCCTCTACCTGAAGGCTTCGCCGACGACCGCTCGATCGAGTGCAACATCGCCGCCGAGTTGCTGGACGAATACGCGCGCGCTCTACCGCGAAGGCCGACTTCCTGCTGCGGGAAGAGCTGCGCGAGGTCGACATCTACTACGCCGTGCTCGCTCGCCATTGCCGCCGGGCCACCACCGTTCAGAAATCGCCCAGGCGGCCGGCCAGGACGTCGCGAAGCCTTCACTACTACCTGCAGCAGCTCATCGAGCTCGGCTATGTCGAGCGGCGCCATCCGCTGACCGGCGAGCCGCCGTCGCCGCGGCACGGTCCGCTACGACCTCGCGGACCCGCTGATCCGCTTCTGGTTCCGCTTCGTCTTCCCCAACACCAGCTACATCCGCCACATGGGAGCCGGACGCGCGCTCTGCGCGACCTCATCCGGCCGCACCTCGACGCCTACTTCGGCCCTGCTTCGAGCGCCTCTGCCGGGAAGCCCTCCCCTGGCTCTACCGCCGGGAAGGAATCACCGCCGCCTTCGAGGTCGGCGAGTACTGGTCCAAGACCACCCAGATCGACGTCGTCGGCCTGCGCGACGACGGCTGGACCGACCTCGGCGAAATGCAAATGGGGCACCGTCCGCTCGCCCCGCGCCGTCGAGCAGGAGCTGGAGGAGAAGGTCCGGGAGTTCCCGAACCCCCGCGGAGCCACGATCGGACGGCGGATCTTCACCGCGGCAGCCGCCGCCGGCGGGAGCGGCGGCCGGGGGCGGTGGCATGGGCTGGAGGATCTGTACGGCTGAGACGGAAATTTCACGCCTACCGGCAAAATGCCTCTGTAAGTCACGAGCAGCAAAGGGGTTGTCAGAGGGGGCAAGATTTTACGTCTTATTAGAGGTATGGGACGAAAACTTCGCTACCTTCCCGAGGAGGGCGCCCTGGTCGAGGTCACTTGCCGGACCTTGCAAGGGCGCCTGCTGCTCCGGCCGAGCCCGGAGCTCAACGACATCGCCGCCGGGGTCCTCGGCAGGGCCCAGCGGCTCTATCCAGTCGACCTCATGGCGTTCAGCCTGTTGTCGAACCACTACCACATAATCGCCCGGGCGGAGAGCGCCAAACGGTTGGCGCGGTTCGTTGGGTACCTCAACTCGAACCTGGCGCGGGAAGTCAGCCGGCTCACCGACTGGACGGGAAAGATCTGGGACCGGCGCTACCAGGCGATCCTGATCAGCAACGAGGAGGACGTGCAGGTCGCGCGTTTCCGGTACGTCCTCAGCCACGGGGTCAAGGAAAATTTGGTGGCCAACCTCCGTGAGTGGCCCGGTCTCCACAGTGTCCGGCAGCTCGCGGACGGCGAACCCCTTGCCGGTACCTGGTTCGACCGCACCCAGGAGTACCTCGCCCGCCGCAAGGGAGAGGACGTCGATCGCCTCCGCTATGCCACCCCCGAGACCGTAATCTTCTCGCCCCTCCCCTGCTGGGAGCATCTCTCCTCAGAAGCCTACAGGCAACGCGTCGCCAACATGGCCACAGAGATCGAGGAGGACGCCGCGGCGGCCAGAAAGCGGACAGGAACCGAGCCCCTCGGCGCGGCGGCGATCCTGGCCCAGGCTCCGACGAGCCGTCCCAAGCGGTTGAAGAAATCACCCGCTCCGCTCTTCCACGCGGCGAGCAAAGCCATGCGCCATTACTTCTACGAGGGCTTCGCCTGGTTCGTTGCCGCCTACCGCACGGCGGCCGAGAAACTCCAGAGAGGAGATCCCAACCCGCGCTTTCCCATCGGGAGCTTCCCGCCAGCGTTGCCGTTCGTCGGCGGGTAGGACGCGACCGCCTCGGCAGATCCTGATCGGCTATCTGGTGATCTCGACCTTCACCGGCTGAGGGGAAGGAGAGGGTGTATCCAGGAGACTGATTTGGCGTGAATTTCAGGAAACCGCTGTCGTACGTTGCCGTCACGAGAGGCCTCTCGACATCCCAAAGGCTGCTTCCCGGGGACTTGACAAGTCGAAAGGCCCCTCGACGAGGCGCGATTTTCTCCAGGGACGTGGCACTTGGGGGAGGGAGAGAACGAAGGCTTATCCATAAACGTGGCACCTAGTCTTCGCGGCACCTAGTCTTCGCCGCAAAATGCCTCTGCAAGTTACGAGCAGCAAAGGGTTTGTCAGAAGGGGTTAGATTTTACGTCGTATTAGTTCTACTTTGTCAGATTACCCAAAAGAGCAATTTTTCAGCCCCGCAGGGGCGACCGGAATTAGCCCGGGCCGTGAGGCCCGGGAACCGCACCCCCACCTAACCCGAAGCCCCGCAGGGGCGGCAGGAAACGACGCCACGCTGATCTCCTGCCGCCCCTGCGGGGCTTCGGGGTGGCTTGCTCTGGGTTCCCGGGGCTGACGCCCCGGGCTAATTCCGGTCGCCCCTGCGGGGCTGATCTGACCGCCAGGAAGCGGACAGGAATCGAGCCCCTCGGCGCGGCGGCGATCCTGGCCCAGGATCCGACAAGCCGCCCCAAACGGCTGAAGAAATCGCCGGCTCCGCTCTTCCACGCGGCCAGCAAAGCCATGCGCCATTACTTCTACGAGGGCTTCTCCTGGTTCGTGGCCGCCTACCGCACGGCGGCCGAGAAGCTGCAGAGGGGAGAACCCGACCCGCGCTTTCCCATCGGGAGCTTCCCGCCGGCACTGCCGTTCGTCGGCGGGTAGGACGCGACCGCCTCGGCAGATCCTGATCGGCTATCTGGCGATCTCGACCTTCACCGGCTGAAGGGAAGGAGAAGGTGTATCCAGGAGGCCGATTTGGTGTGAATTTCAGGAAATCGCTGTCGTAAGTTGCCGTGACGAGAGGCCTCTCGACCTCCCCAAGGCTGCTTCCTGGGGACTTGACAAGTCGAAAAGCCCTTGACAAGGCACGATTTCTCCAGGGGCGTGGCACTTTGGGGAGGGCTGGGGAGGGCACCTAATCTCTCTAGAGGCCTTGCTTGACAATCAATAGCAAGAATAGACATAATCGATATTGCCGTCGCAATCACTGGAGGTAAATGTATGGGAAAGCTTCTTGGCGTAGTTCTTGGTTTCGTTCTCGTTGGGCTGGGAATGAGCGCACCTGTGAGCGCTAGAGCTTATTCCTGCTTAGGCTTTTGCTCTTCTCAATTCCGGAATTGCGGTTTCTCGGAGGCCTGTGAGGCGCAACATGACGCCTGCGTCTGCGGCTGCGGCTACTGCTGAATCACTTGATCTATTCGGTATCCCCGGCTGCTCCCGAGGCGCTTATCCACGGACGTGGCACCTAGTCCCCCCGGCCGCCTACCGCACGGCGGCCGAGAAGCTGCAGAGGGGAGAACCCGACCCGCGCTTTCCCATCGGGAGCTTCCCGCCGGCGTTGCCGTTCGTCGGCGGGTAGGACGCGACTGCCTCGGCAGATCCTGATCGGCTATCTGGCGATCGCGACCTTCACCGGCTGAAGGGAAGGAGAAGGTGTATCCAAGAGACCGATTTGGTGTGAATTTCAGGAAATCGCTGTCGTAAGTTGCCGTCCCGAGAGGCCTCTCGACGTCCTCAAGCCTGCTTCTTGGGGACTTGACAAGCCGAAAAGCCCCTCGATGAGGCGCGATTTTCTCCAGGGACGTGGCACTTGGGGGAGGAAGAGAATGAAGGGTTATCCATAGACGTGGCACCCAGGCTTATCGGCACTTTGGGGAGGGCCCAAGCCCCAAGCGGGCCCAAGCCCAAGCCGGCCATCCAATCCGACGTCAATGCGGCCACCTGTTCCGACGTGAAGGCGGCCACTTTTGGGCCGTCGTCGGAATGGGTGGCCGGCTTGCCGCCGCGCTTATCCACGGACGTGGCACCTAGTCTCCTGTTAAGGACATGCCCCTGTGACGCACTACACTAGAGTCTCCTGCCAATGTAGGCTGAACTACATTTCGATACCCAATTCCGCTCCGACTTTTTTTACTCCGTTCAATGCTTCTTGAAGAGCATCCTTGAGTTCGATTAAATGTTCGCGACTCCTCATGCTGCATGCCAAATCGAGCCCTTCCTTGCCTTTGCCGTTCGTTGGTCCACAGGAAAGTAAATGAACCAACAAAGTTTCACCCCCACACCCATCCATGTGCAGTTGAGCATGGCCAGGCTCCACGATCTTTAGATTAAGCATGAGGTCGGTCACTTTAAAATATTGCATATGCACCCCTTTCATATACCAGCGTCCTCAAGATACAAACCCGAGCTTTACGTCGCAAGTGAACGAGACTTCCACTATAAGCCAACCGTAAAAGACGATCTAGCCAATTACAACCCCGCCTCCAGTGATCATATAGTGACAAAAATCTGTGTAAACCCCTCGGTTGCATGTTTCTGGATCTGTAACAGTGGCTCCGCTTTCGTCGACATCTATAACCTCTAGTTTATCTATCTTGTGCGACCAACAGCCGTCAGCATCTTGTCGATACCAATGGTAGTCTTCTCCCGGGGCTACCGCCAAAGCTACATACCATCCATCTCCGCGTGCTAGCGCCGCATTAGAATGCGTCACTAAAGACAGGCCGTCAGTCAAGGCCGCATTTTGAACCTCTTTGCAAGAGTGATCCACAAGACTTACGCCGTGAGCGCGCCCAGGCTGAGCCCAGCTACCGTCAGGCCTATTGTTTGCATAATTATAACAGTTATTTGAAAACTGCACCGAAGAGACATTCCATGCTGCTGGCTCATAATGAGGAGCATCCAAGGCCTTTCGCGTACAACTTCTAGGCAAAGATTTTGCGAATACGATTCTATTATCAGCTAGCTCTTCAACAGAAGTATTCATTGCCTGCTCGACCCAACCGCGAGCGGTCTCGCTTATGTACGGAGTCGCGGCAGCCAAAAGCCAAGCCTCTACAGTATGGCGAGAATCTAAAAGGCTTATCTCTGTCGGTCCAAGGTCAACAATCCCTCGATTTACGAAGAACCATATGTCACCAAAAGACGAACGAGGAGTTGACGCTACGGAAAAGCCCCGATAGCCGAGCCTCTTGGCTATGCTACGCGCCTTGAAAGGGGTCTGATCCCGAAGGGCTCGAACAATCGCTAACAACTCAACAGACTGCTCTCCCGAGAGGGCCAAACTCGGATTAAGTCGCCCGGAATAAATATGCAACGTTACAATAAGAGGCATCACTCCTCCTTTTTAAACTCCCGAACCCAAGGACTGGATCGACCAAAATTCTACACATACCTACAATGACGCAATCGCCATGCCTGAATACTCGCCTATAAGCCAGAGTTAAGCTAGACCTCAATCTAGGACATATAAATAGCAAATCTTTTTTCTTATGTCAACCTCCAGACTCTCGAATTAGCTCTTTGAAACCAGAATCGTCCCGCAGGGAATCCCAGACAGGATTTAGACGCAGATCGCTTACGGTAAGAGAGGACTGATAGGGTGTTGCGAGTAGGCGGGCCAGTTGGCTTACAGCCTCGTGGCGGCGGCCAAGAATAACTTCCACCATTACCTGAATCTCAATCATACGCGGACCGGTAAAGGCATCGCTATGTCGTAGCTGGACAGCGAGTTCTGCCTGAGCAAGAGCCTCAGCTTCTTGGCCTAGCTGAGCAAGCGCCACCGCTAGGTATCCTCGATAGAACGGCTCCCTTGGATATCGAGCAACTCGAGCCTCCAAGGTGATACGGTTCTCCTCCGCTTCTGCCAAGGCTCCATTGTGGTCACCAGATTGCTCGCGTGCCAAAGCAGCTAGAGTATTGATCCGGCTCTGGATTTGTGGAGCGAGATCTTGCATTTTTTTTGGGGAGAGTCGTGCCAAAGCCCAGACATACTTTCGTTGGTATAAATCAATTTGGAAATTTATTGGCACCAGCTTGGGATGCTCAGGCATCGGAACCTCAGCGATTGCTGCTTGGGCGGCTTCCAAATCTCCGGTCCAAGCCAAACGGTTGAGCGCCCTTTCTTCCCAAAAGGCAGGAACATCCGGCACCACTGATATGGCCTGATTGAAGTAGTTGTCTGCCTGCTCGTATTCCCTCAAGGCTCGGTGAGTCTCCGCAAGCATCCAGACTAGTTTGACAGTACGCGGATCGAGCGCATGTGCACGTAGAAAGGCTTCTATAGCTTCCGCGAAATGCCCTCGGCGGCGAAGAACCAGCCCTAACGCTTGAAGAATCTCCGGATCGTTCGGGTACAACCGGGCAGCGGTAGAGATCTGTTGAAAGGCGATTTCAAAGTTTTGCAAGCAGCGGTAGGTAAAATAAGCCTGAGCCAGACGCACTGCGGGCAGGTTTGGCCCCAAAGCAACTGCCTGTTCCATCGCCTGCCGAGACCGCTCGACTTCACTCGGCGAGGGGTCGGCGTTGAACGCGAGATACGAGTGGGCCTGAGAGAGCTCGGCCCAGGCAATAGCAAAGGTTGGATCTATCCTGACAGCCCGCTCGAACATAGGAAGGGCCTTCCGCAAGTCCTCTTCTGAATAGAATGGCTGGTTCTTGAACTCTAGGCCCCGAAGGTAGGCTTGATAGGCCTCTAGGCTCTTCGTGGGAGGTGGCCGCAAAGTCGGTTTCTCTTCGGGCAGCAGAGTGATACCCAGTTGGCCAAGCACCTGGCGAGATATTTCTGTCTGAACCTCGAAGATACTCCTCACCTGCCGCTCAAAGGATTTAGACCAGACCTGGACGTCGTCTCCCACCCGTATAAGCTGGGGTGTAATTCGCACTCGCGGCTTCCCAATAGACCCATAGTCCCAAGACACTGTGCCTTCCAGCACGTAATCGACTCCGAGTTCTCGACCGATCTCAGGGAGCGATTTTTTGGCTCCTTTGTACTGCACAGCGCTTGTCCGTGAGATGACCTGGAGAGCTTGAAGGGATGCCAGATCCTTAGTGATCTCCTCGGTGAGCCCATCAGCGAAGAAGGCATCCTCGGACTTACCTAGAGTTTCAAATGGAAGAACTACGATTCTTGTTTTTAGCGTCTCGGAAGGATGCTTTTTCGCCCTGACATGCTCCCAAGCAAGCCAGAGGGCAACGATGGCTACAAGGCCAACGGCGCACCAGAGGAAAAACAGGAGTCTTCTCCGTTCGGTGACCCGGGGGGACTCCTGGAACTCTGGCTGCGCTGGCCCGGTCGCTGCAGACTCCTCTGGCGGCTCTTCTGAAGTGACTGGCGCTACGAGCCGATACCCCCGCTTGGGGATCGTCTGGATAAACCGAGGCTGGCGGGCATCGTCTCCCAGCACCTTCCGGAGGCTGTGTATGGCCTGGGAGAGGGCTCCCTCTTCAACGAACGCGCCACTCCAGACTGCCTCCATAAGCTCTTCCTTTAGAACAACCCTCTCCGAGTGAGCCGCCAGATAGACGAGCACGTCCATGATTCGGGGCTCTAGACGGACAGACTGACCATCTTTCCGCAGAACGCCATCGGCTTGATGGATGGACCATGGGCCTATGCAAATTTGGCCAAGGCTCGGGACACCTGCTGTCTCTCTCAACGAGTTCATTGGGGGTTAGTAGAGAGGTCGGAAGCAGCGAGACCTCCTCCCATACATTCTAAGGCCTACGCAGGACCAGTCCTGAGGTTTTCCAAATCATTTCCAGAGGACCCAAGAGTCCCGACAGGCGAGGATTGCTCTGGAACAAGGCCGCGACTGCTTCTCCGCGGCCCTTTAGGGAGGTCAAGATGGTCTTTCAGCCTGTCGTCGAGGTTCCGCTCCTGGCAAAGTCAAAGAGGTCCCGCCAAAGTAATAGCTCCGCAACTCGGCACGGGCCTGCACTTAGAAACATTGGAATATCATTCCAAGGGACTTTTGGTGGGCTACACCCCTCCAGTACCGCGGGACACCTTCCTTATATAGAGGACTCCTATAGAATCGCGCCACTCCAGGAAAAAGGGAGTACCTCTAGAGCCTCCATGCCCACCCCACCCCACGACCCCACCCCCGAGGAGCTCTTCCGGGAGAATCTGCCCCTCATCGAGCAGATCATCGGCCATTGCTGCCGGCGGGCCCACTTCACCCCGCAGGAGGCGAAGGACTTTGGGGGACACGTCAGGCTCAAGCTCTTCGAGGACGTCTGCCGGGTCTTCCGGGAGTTCCGGGGACGGAGCAGCATCAAGACCTACCTCACGGTGACCATCAATCGGCTTCTCCTCGACTACCAGAATCACATCTGGGGGAAGTGGCGGCCGTCGGCGGAGGCGGAACGGCTCGGGCGGGTGGCGATACGGATGGAGAGGCTGCTGGTGCGGGACGAGCTCTCTTTCGACGAGGTCTGCAAGATCCTCCGGGGGGAGGGGGGGAGATGACCGTGCTGGAGCTCGCCGACCTCCGGGCCAAGCTGCCGCCCAGGAGCCTCCGGCGGTTCGTCAGCGAGGAGTGGCTGCAGGCTGAAATTACCCGGGAGCCGCGGCCGGACGAGCGGCTGGAGGGGAAGGAGCAGGCTGGCTTCCGGCGGCGGGTCTTCGCGCTCCTTCTGCAGGCGCTCAAGATCCTGACCTCGGAAGAACAGGTCCTCGTCCGGATGCGGACGGAGTTCAAGGTCTCGGAGATCGCCCGGTTGCGCGGGATGGAGCAGAAGCCTCTCTACAAGCGCCTGGAGAAGATCTACGAGAAGCTGCGGAAGGAGCTGGAGCGGCACGGAATCCGGCGTGCGGACATCGGGGACCTTCTTGGGGGACTGCAGACCGATGATGAAGATGATGACGAAGACGGGTCTTAGTCGCGTAGGAACGGAATCGGAGTAATCTTCTATAGACGTCCGTCTAAGTAAGGGACGGAGTTTAGGCGGTTCACGAAATGCAGGAATTTGCACAAAAAGATTCAGCTACCCCTGACGGGCAGTGTCCTTCCGCTGAAGCCCTGGCCGCCTATATCGACGGCGAACTCGGGGAAGCGGAGAGCCAGCGCATCACCGAGCACCTGGCTTCCTGCGAGAACTGCTACGCCGTCTATACGGAAACGCTGCGGTTTCAGCTGGATACCGAGTCCGTATTCGCAGAGGGTGAGGTACTGCCGTTCCGCGCGCCCAAGGAGAAGGGAAGGATTGCGGCTGCTGTCCGCCAGTGGTTCCCCATTGCCGCCCTTCTCCTGGTGGGGATCAGCGGAGCCGGCTGGTATTTTTTGGGGTCTCCTCCGGCCCTTACGCCAAACGCAGTGACCGCATCGCTTCAGAGAAAGCCTGGGCTGACCGGGGACTTTTGGCTGGGTCCGACCACAAGAGGACCTGGGGATGACCAGGAGAAGCGGTTCGAGGACGCGTCTTTCCAGATGGGTGTCCAACTCGTGAACCTCCAACTGAGCCTGGAAGCGAATGATGGCGAGGAGGCGGGCAGAAACATTCTGCCACGCATCCGTCAGGTGCTCGACACCCAGCCCCTTATGTCTCCCCTGACGGACGCCTTTGCAGCACTCTCGGCGGATCTTGAGAGCAAAGCCCCAAGAGAGCTCCTGGGGAAGGCCGCTCAGGTGGCTCATGACTCCAGGGACTATCTCGATGAGCCTTATCTCGATCTCGGCCAGTGGGTGGAAGCCGGCCGGCTCGCGGCCCTCGCGCGCAACCCGTCCTTCTTCCAGCAATCGGACACCCGGAGCTTCCTCCGCCGCTTCCGCTGGCGGGAGAAGCTGGGGCTCGGCGACACCAAGCTCGATCCGGTCAGCCGCGAGAGCCTCAACCAGATCTCCGAGATCGCGTCCAAAAGCGATCTCCAGGCATCGGATTACGCGAAGCTGAAGGTACAGTTCGACCAGATTCTCGGGATCTACTACCCGGATACGTAGAGAGAAGCTTGCGGCGTCCTATCCAAGCTTCTGACGGCTCAGCTAAGTTTCCGACAGCTCATCCAAGCTTCCGACAGCCCGTTTAAAGTTCTGACGGCTCATCCAAGGTTCTGACAGCCCGTCGGAAGCTTCCGCCGGCTCAGCGAAGTTTCGAACAGCTCAGCGAAGTTTCCGACGGCCCATCCAAGCTTCTGACAGCTCATCCAAGTGTTCTGACGGCCCGTTGGAAGCTTCCGACAGCTCGTCAGAAAGTTAGCTGGGCTGTCGGAAGCTTGGATACGCCGTCAGAAGGTTTGGCAGGCCGAGGCTCTCCTTGGCGGGAGAGGGTGCCGTTGGCCTTCTCACCGGGAGAGATGGATGGAGCGGCAAACCCTTCGAGGAGACGTCCCGCGGTCCCCGTGGCCTCCGAAAGGGTGTCGTTCAGGACCTGGGAGCGTCTCTACCGCCTCCGATAAAGGGTGGCACTAATTGGCGGATTGACGATCTGTTTCGTAGAGAGAGGCCAGCTCTTCCACCTGCTTCAGGACCCCTTCCCTTCTCTTCTTGAGCTCTTCGGCGAGGCGTTTCCTCGTCCTTAGAAGCAGGAAGGCCCTGGCTTCGTGCCAGAAGATGGCGCGGCGGTCGTGGAAGAGGAGGGCGATGTAGCCGGTGGGCGGGGCGATCAGGGTGACGGCGAGGCCGAGCCAGGGATTCAGATAGTGGCCGGTCAGCCAGCCTTCGGCGATCCAGGCGAGGGGCAGGAAGAGGAAGGAGCCGAAGACTTTGTAGGTGGCCTTCTGATCCCGGTCGCGGATGACCCGCTTCACGAGCTCCCCCACCAGACGGTAGGCGGGGTAGTTGAGGAGGGTCCCCACCGCCGCCAGCGGCAGGTGCACGAGCAGGCGCAGCAGGGTGTGGCCGATGAATTTCAGGACCGGTGAGGGGGGGTAGGCCGCTCCCACCTGGTCGTCCCGGAGGGCGAAGGCGCGGAGGAGGTCGTCGTACTCCTTGACGCAGTGGGCCGCGGCGGCGACTTTTTCAGGGTGGCTCTCCCGCATCTCCTGATACCCCTCCAGGAAGGCGCGGCGGAAGGCGTACCCCTCGGCGAGGCTCCCCCGCGTCGGCAGCTCGGCGGCGCGGTGGCGGTAGAGGTCCGCGGCGCGGGCGATCAGCCGGGCGTCTTCCCAGGTCTCGTAGTTGAGGGTGACCTCTTTCAGGGCGTCGTCGATGCGGGCGGTCAGGGCGCGGGCAGCGGCGACCGGGTCCTCGGCGTCGAGGGCGATCTCCGGCGCCGGATCGACCGGCTCCCCCACCTGCAAGAGAACGCGGGAACGGAAGGTGTGCTTGGCGTCGAAGAGGAGGCCGACGGGGACGATCCGGACGCCGGTGCCCGGGAACTTCCGCTCGGCTTCCAGGGTGATGCGCGCGGCGCCGGTCTTCAACGGCTTGAGCGAGGGCTCGCTGTGGCTCGTCCCCTCGGGGAAGAGGGCGAGCGAGCCCCCCTTGGCCAGCAGCTCGTGGCAGCGGGCGAAGGTGTCGGCGTTCTTGGTGAGGTCGGACCCCTCGTCCTGCCGGCGGTAGACGGGGATCGCCTGCGCCAGCGTCGAGGAACGGGCGGACGAACGGGTTCTTCCACAGGGTGCTCTTGGCGAGGAACCGCGGCGTCACCGGCAGCGGCCCGAACAATAGGGCCGGATCGATCAGGCCGTTGCCGTGGTTCGCCACCAGCACCAGCGGCCGGTCCCGCGGGATGCGCTCGGCCCCGGCCACCTCGACCTCGCGGAAGAAGGCCTTGAGGATCAGGCGCACGAAGGCGCGGAGGAAGCGGTCGGCGGGACGCATGGGCGCCGGCGAGACGGGCGGGGCGAGGGGCAGCTCGGCGGCCATGATCGGTTTTTGGGCTCTCCGGCACCTCTCCCATTGAAGAGAGGCGCCCGTTGGGCGGTGGAGTCGCCGGGTACGTTGCAAGATCTTGCGCACTCTGTCAATCGGGTCTTCGGGCAAGCAGGGGCTGTGCTACCCTCCCTTTCAAGCAATTGGCAAGCGCCGGCCGGCATGAACGGCTCCGGCGACAGGAGACAAATCGATGGCCATCAACAACCCTGTACCCGCGAAGAAGAGCACGCTCGATACCGTGGCGAACATCGCCATCATCCTCGTCTGCGCGATCGCGGCGGTGGTGCTGGTCCGCAACCAGTTCTTCCCCAGGACGCAGGCGCCGGGGGGCATGCCGCAGGTCGAGAAGGGCGAACAGTATGACCAGCTCAAGGCGGTGGTGCCCGCCGGCACCAACCGCGCCCTGGTGGTGGCGGTCCAGCCCGGATGCCACTTCTGCAACGACAGCATCCCCTTCTACAAGAACCTCATCGACCAGCGGAACCAGAAGAACTCGGCGGTCAAGTTCATCGCCGCCGTCCCCACGAACGAGAAGCCGGAGGAGGCGCAGAAGCTCGTCTCCGAGGAGTCGCAGAAGTTCTCCGCCGGCGGCGCCCAGCCGGACAGCATGGTGAACATCGACTTCGCCGCCATCAAGGTGCCCGGCACCCCGACCCTGATGCTGGTGGACAACACCGGCAAGGTACTCGACGTCTGGGTCGGCAAGCTCGACGCGGAGGGCGAGAAGGAAGTGCTGAAGACGCTGTAGGAACGGCGCTCTTCAAGGCTCCCTCGAATACCCCCTGGCCCCCTCTCCACGCCGTGGAGGGGGGATTTTGATTTTCTGGCACTCCTCTTGCTCTATCAACGCCCGAGGGCAATAGCGCCTGGATGGAAAAAAGGAGTGCATCATGGAGATTGATTCCCTCAGGAAGCTCTACGTGGACGAGCTCAAGGACCTTTACAGCGCTGAGAAGCAGATCCTTCAGGCCCTTCCGAAGATGATCAAAAAGGCTCAGAACGAGCAGCTCAAGAAGGCCTTCGAGGATCACCGCCAGGTGACCGAGATGCAGGTCGAGCGTCTGGACCGCATTTTCGAGATGCTCGGCAAGGCCGCCCGTGGCAAGAAGTGCAAGGCCATGGAGGGGCTGATCGAGGAGGGCAAGGAGATGATGCAGGAGGACATGGAGCCCGAGGTGATGGACGCCGCCCTGATCGGCGCCGCCCAGCGCATCGAGCACTATGAGATGGCGGGCTACGGCACGGTGCGGACCTGGGCCCAGCTTCTCGGCGAGAAGGAGCAGGCCAAGATCCTGCAGCAGACCCTCGACGAGGAGGGGGACGCGGACAAGCTGCTCACCCGGCTCGCCGAGAGCACGATCAACGTCGCGGCCGCTGTAGGGGTTTGACGCTTTTGTAGGGACGAAACCGCGGGGGCGCCCTTCCGGGCGCCCCGCCACCTCCAGGGCGGCCACGCGGGGCTGGAGGGTGTGATAGCTTCACCGCCCGGAAATGACCCACCTTCCCTCACACAAGCACGGGACTCGCGACCTCTTCGGCCTCTCTCTGGGAGCCCTGGGGATCGTCTATGGCGACATCGGCACGAGCCCGCTCTACGCGCTGCGCGAGTGCTTCCACGGCGAGCACGGTATTCATCCCACCCACGACAACGTGCTCGGCGTGCTGTCGCTCATCTTCTGGGTGCTCATCGTCATCATCTCGATCAAGTACCTGATCTTCGTCATGCGCGCCGACAACCGGGGCGAAGGCGGGATCCTGGCGCTGATGGCGCTGGTCCCGAAGAAGCTCCGGCGGGTCGGTCCGGAGGGGCACTGGGTGCTGGTGGCGCTCGGCCTGTTCGGCGCCGCCCTGCTCTATGGCGACGGCATGATCACGCCGGCCATCTCGGTGCTCTCCGCGGTCGAGGGGCTCTAGGTGGCGACGCCGTTCTTCAACCCCTATGTGGTGCCGATCACGATCGTCATCCTGTTCGGCCTGTTCCTGATCCAGCGGCGCGGCACGGCCGGCATCGGCGCCCTCTTCGGCCCGGTGATGCTCGTCTGGTTCCTGGTGCTGGCGGTGCTCGGCGTCCTGTGGACCCTGCGCTACCCGGCGGTGCTCGGCGCCGTCAACCCGCTGGCACGCGGTGCGCTTCTTCGCGGAGAACCGGTGGCGCGGCTTCCTCGTCCTCGGCTCGGTCTTCCTGGTGGTCACCGGCGGCGAGGCGCTCTACGCGGACATGGGGCACTTCGGGCGGCGGCCGATCCGGCTGGCCTGGTTCACCGTGGTGCTCCCCTGCGCTGCTGCTCAACTACTTCGGCCAGGGCGCGCTGCTGCTGACCCACCCCGACGCCGCCAAGAACCCGTTCTACGAGCTGGCGCCCGGCTCGGCCCCTCCTGGCTCCTCTACCCGCTGGTCGTGCTCTCGACCTTGGCCACCGTCATCGCCTCGCAGGCGGTGATCTCCGGCGCCTTCTCGCTCACCCGGCAGGCGGTGCAGCTCGGCTACATCCCGCGGGTCGCGATCGTCCACACCTCGAAGAAGGAGATCGGCCAGATCTACATCCCGGCGGTCAACTGGCTGCTGATGCTCGCCACCTTCGCCCTGGTGTTCGGCTTCCAGAAGTCGACCAACCTGGCCGCGGCCTACGGCGTGGCGGTCACCGCCACGATGGTGATCACCACCATCCTCGCCTACGTCGTCGAGCGCCAGGTCTGGGGCTGGTCACGGTGGGTAGCCGTTCCCGTTGACCGCGTTCTTCCTGCTGATCGACGCTCGTTCTTCGGCGCCAACATCATCAAGGTGGAGGACGGCGGCTGGTTCCCGCTGCTGGTCGGCATCGCGGTCTACACGCTGATGGCCACCTGGAAGAAGGGGCGCCAGATCCTCTCCGAGCGGCTGCGGGAGGAATCCCTGCCGATCGAGAGCTTCGTGGCGCAGGTCAAGCCGGACTCGCCGCACCGGGTCCCCGGCACCGCGGTCTTCCTCGCCCGCGATCCCAACGGCACGCCGTCCGCGCTGCTCCACAACCTCAAGCACAACAAGGTGCTGCACTCCAAGGTGGTGATCCTGACCCTGGTCACCGAGGAGTTCCCCGCGGTGGAGCACGAGGAGCAGATCGAGATCCTGCCGCTGGGCAAGGAGTTCTACCGGGTCCTCGCGCATCACGGTTTCATGCAGACCCCGGAGGTTCCGGACGTCCTGGCCCTGATGCGGGAGAAGGGGCTCGACCTCAACCTGATGTCGACCACGTTCTTCCTCAGCCGCGAGACCCTGATCCCCAGCAAGGCGCCCGGCATGGCCATCTGGCGTGAGAAACTGTTCACCGTCATGGTGCGCAACGCCCAACGCCCGACCGATTTCTTCCGGATTCCCGTCAACCGGGTGGTCGAGCTGGGACTGCAGGTGCGGCTGTAAACCCTCCGCTCGGCGGGGGGACTCCCCGAAGCCGGCTCAACCAGCCCGCCACAAGCAGGGCAACCGTTATCTCTTCGCCCTCTCCCTCGGCGCCCTGGGGGTGGTCTACGGCGATATCGGCACCAGCCCCCTCTACGCGCTGCGCGAATGCTTCCACGGCGAGCACGGCATCACCCCCAGCCATGGCAACGTGCTGGGCGTGCTGTCGCTGGTATTCTGGGCGCTGATCATCATCATCTCGATCAAGTACCTGGTCTTCGTCATGCGCGCCGACAACCGGGGCGAGGGCGGAATCCTGGCGCTGACCTCGCTGGTGCCCCACGACCTGCGCGAGCACGGGCTCGAGCGGCGGTGGCTGCTGACGGCGCTGAGCCTCTTCGGCGCCGCCCTGCTCTACGGCGACGGCATGATCACCCCGGCGATCTCGGTGCTCTCGGCGGTCGAGGGCCTGGAGACGGCGACGCCGTTCTTCAATCCCTATGTGGTGCCGATCACGCTCGTCATCCTGTTCGCCCTGTTCCTCATCCAGCAGCGCGGCACGGCGGGGATCGGCAAGCTCTTCGGGCCGGTGATGATCCTCTGGTTCGTCACCATTGGCGTGCTCGGCGTCCTCTGGGTGATCCGCGTCCCCTCGGTGCTCGCGGCGGTCAACCCCTGGCACGCCGTGCGGTTCTTCCTGGTCAACCGGGGGCACGGCTTCCTGGTGCTCGGCTCGGTCTTCCTGGTGGTCACCGGCGGCGAGTCGCTGTACGCGGACATGGGGCACTTCGGCCGCCGTCCGATCCGGATCGCCTGGTTCGCCCTGGTGCTCCCCTCCCTGCTGCTCTGCTATTTCGGCCAGGGCGCCCTGCTGGTGACCCATCAGGACGCCGCCGCGCAGCCGTTCTACGAGATGGTGCGGCGGCTCGCCCCGGCGATGCTCTACCCGATGGTCGTGCTCAGCACGGCGGCGGCGATCATCGCCTCGCAGGCGGTGATCTCGGGGGCCTTCTCGCTGACCCGCCAGGCGGTGCAGCTCGGCTTCGTCCCGCGCATCAAGATCGTCCACACCTCGAACGAGGAGATCGGCCAGATCTACATCCCGTCGATCAACTGGCTGCTCATGCTCGCCACCTTCGGGCTGGTGCTCGGCTTCCAGAAGTCGACCAACCTCGCGGCGGCCTACGGCGTGGCGGTGACCAACGCGATGGTCATCACCACCCTGATCGGCTATCGTCGTCGCCCGCCACCGCTGGAAGTGGAGCCGGCTGGTGGTGGCGCCGGTGGCGCTCGCTCTTCCTGCTCATCGACAGCTCGTTCTTCGCCTCGAACATCATCAAGGTCCCCGACGGCGGCTGGTTCCCGCTGCTGGTGGGGGTCGTCGTCTACACCCTGATGTCCACCTGGAACCGCGGGCGGCAGATCCTGACGCAGCGGCTGACCGAGGAATCCCTGCCGCTCGAGAAGTTCGTGGAGAACATCCGGCCGGACTCGCCCGATCCGCGGTGCCGGGCACCGGCGATCTTCCTCGCCCGCGATCCCAGGGGCGAGCCCGACCGCCCTGCTGCACAACCTCAAGCACAACAAGGTGCTGCACGCGCGGGTGATGGTGCTGACGATGATCACCGAGGAGGTGCCGGCAGGTGCCGCCCGAGGAGCGGCTGGAGGTCCAGTCGCTGGGCAAGGAGTTCTACCGCGTGATCACCCACTACGGCTTCATGCAGACCCCGGGGGTGCCGGAGGTGCTGGACTGCCTGAGGGCGAAGGGGATCGAGCTCGATCGAGATGTCGACCACCTTCTTCCTCAGCCGCGAGACCCTGATCGCCAGCAAGGAGCCGGGCATGGCGATCTGGCGCGAGAAGCTGTTCGCCCTGATGGTCCGCAACGCCCAGCGCCCGACCGACTTCTTCCGCATCCCCGTCAACCGGGTGGTCGAGCTGGGGATGCAGGTCCAGCTGTAGCTCGTAAGACCCCTTAGTGCACCTCGCCCATCAGCCGCTTGAGCGGGCGGATCAGGACGATGGCGATCAGGGTGAAGAGCATGCAGACCCCGAAGACGGCGCCGAAGATCTGCGGCAGGGGGAACTTCTCGAACACGCCCGCCACCCGGCCGCCGATGAAGTTGCCGAGCGAGCCGGCGAGGAACCACACCCCCATCATCTGGCTCACCACCCGCGCCGGCGCCAGCTTGGTCATCGTCGACAGGCCCACCGGGCTCAGGCAGAGCTCGCCGATGGTGTGCAGCAGGTAGACGGTGAGCAGCCACATCGGCGTCACCTTGCCGCCGGCGGTTCCGGAGGCCAGGGCGGCGCCCACCATCACCAGGAAGCCGGCCCCCACGAAGAACAGGCCGTAGGCGAACTTGGTCGGGCTCGACGGCTCGCGGCGGCGCCGGCCGAGAGCGATCCAGAGCCAGGCGAAAACCGGCGCGAGCATCCAGAGGAAGACCGAGTTGACCGACTGGAACCAGGAGGTGGGGTACCGAAAGCCGAAGATCGTGTCGCGGGTGAAGCGGTCGGCGAACAGGTTGAGGGTCGAGCCCGCCTGCTCGAAGGCGGACCAGAACAGGGAGGCGAACAGGAAGAAGAGCCAGGATCGCCCACAGCTGCTTGCGCTCCTCGGGCGTCCCACTTGCTGATTGAACAGATAGACGAAGTAGAGGATGGGGACGAGCGGCAGCAGGTAGCTCATCACGTCGGTGACGGCGAACGGCTGCACCCAGAGGATGGCGGCGAGCAGCGCGACGACGGCGCTGCCGATCAGGAGGTTGCGGCGGTCGCGGACGCGGGTCGCGGCGTCGGTGGAGGGACGCGAGGCCGGTGGTTCCCAGGTGCCGCCCGCCGAGGACGTACTGGATGACCCCGAGCGTCATGCCCACCGCCGCGGCGCCGAAGCCCCAGTGCCAGCAGCTCTTCGGATCGATCCCGTGACTCTGGAGGAAGGCGCGGAACGCAGGCTCTGGGCGAGGAAGCCGCAGACCAGCGGCGCGGCGAAGGCGCCGATGTTGATGCCCATGTAGAAGATCGAGAAGCCGGCGTCGCGCCGCGCGTCCTCGGGCGCGTAGAGGCCGCCGACCATGGTGCTGATGTTCGGCTTGAGCAGGCCGGTGCCGAAGACGATCAGGACCAGGCCCAGGAAGAAGAACGGGAGTGCTGCGGAACGATCAGGCTGACGTGGCCGAGGGCGATCATGATGCCGCCGATCAGCACGCTCCGCCGCTGGCCGATGAGCCGGTCGGCGATCCAGCCGCCCGGCAGCGCCGTCAGGTAGACCATCGAGGTGTAGAGGCCGTAGATCGGCCCCGCCTTGGCCGTGCTCCACCCCAGCCCGCCCACGGCCGCCGGGCTGGTCATGAAGAGGAGGAGGAGCGCGCGCATGCCGTAGAAGCTGAACCGCTCCCACATCTCGGTGAAGAAGAGGGTCGAGAGGCCGCGGGGGTGGCCGAAGAAGCCTCCCAACTGGGGGACGACGTTGCCGGCGCTCGTGCCGTCGGCCGGGTTGGCGATTTCCAGATCAGGGGTCTTGACCATGAGCACCACCTAAAAAAAGGTTGATCTTGCCTGCCTTCGATTTCGAGAATCGCGAGCTTACCGCACCCGGGCGCAGCAAGCCCAGTGCCACCTGATCCCGCGCTGGAGCGCTTCCGGCCACCCGTCTTTTTCTGAGGACGCACCCGTACGCCGCACCGTTCACTCCAGAGGTCGATGGCGGTGCGGAAATCCCCTCTCCTCCTATAGAGAACGGCATGGCACCCCCCTTGCGATACTCCAAAGACGGTTACGAGCTTCACCCATCTGACCCGCGGCAGGAGATCGCCGCGCGGCACCCCGGGGGAAGTCGGGCGCCCCCGCCCGGCTTCCCTCCCCTCCTCGAT
The DNA here is from genome assembly GCA_963792575.1 of uncultured Acidobacteriota bacterium. Lineage (GTDB taxonomy): Bacteria > Acidobacteriota > Thermoanaerobaculia > Multivoradales > UBA5704 > DATARR01. Next base: position 323,061 of record CAWBWZ010000009.1, on the reverse strand, counting down.
ATCTCCATCGGTATCTCCATCAATATGAGTGCGGCGTAGAATCGCGGGCCTGTCCGCCGAAGAACTCTGAAGGAGATCGCCATGGCCTCACCCGATCCGCTCTCTCCGCTGCGGGACTCAATCGCCGAAGTCGACCGCGCCCTGCTCGAGCTGCTGCGCCGCCGCATGGACCTCGCCGCCGAGGTGGGCCGCGTCAAGGCCGCCGCGGACCTGCCCGTGGTGGTGCGCGACGTCGAGGACCGGGTGCTCGGCCGCGCCCGTCAGCACGCCGAGGCCTGCGGAGTCTCGGAGGAGGTGATGGCGGAGGTCTTCCAGGCGATCATCCGCGGCTCGGTCGAGCGGCAGTACCGGGTGGGGATCTCGCTGCGCGAGCAGCGCGGCGAGCGGGTGCTGATCGTCGGCGGCGCTGGCGGCATGGGCGGCTGGTTCCGCGGCTTCCTCGAGCTCGCCGGGCACACCGTGGAGCTCACCGATCCCACGCTCGGCACCCTCCCCCGCGCCCCCGGGCGCTTCGCGGCCCTGAGCGAGGTGGCGGACCTCGACGCCTATGCCGCCATCCTGGTCTCGGTGCCGCTCGGCCGCACCGCTCAGGTGCTGGCGGAGGTGGTGGCGCGGGAGCCGCGCGGGCTGGTGGTGGAGATCGCCTCGATCAAGGACCCGCTCTCGCCGGCTCTGGCGCGGGCCCGCGAGCGGGGGGTGCGGGCCTTCGCCCTCCACCCGATGTTCGGGCCCAGCAAGTCGCTCTACGAGCCGCTGACCTTCGTGCTCGCCGCCCAGGGGGATCCGGCCGCCGAGAAGAAGGAGCTGGCGCCGCTGCTGACGCACCCCTACACGAAGCTGGTGGCCGTCCCCTTCCCCCATCACGACCGCCTGATGGGCTGGCTCCTGGGGCTCGCCCACCTCTCGAACATTCTGTTCGGAGCCGCCATCGCCCAATCGGGTGTCGAGGCGGACGAGCTCCACGCCTGCGCCTCGACGACGTTCATCCGGCAGGCGGCGACCGCGGGGTACGTGCTCTCAGAGAATCCGGACCTCTATCTCGACATCCAGAATCTCAATCCGCACCGGCACGAGGTCTATGCCGCGACCCGCGAGGCGCTCGAACAGATCGAGCGGCAGGTCGAGGAGCGTGACCGCGAAGGGTTCCGGCAGACCTTCGACGCCGCCCTGCGGGCGCTGACGCGGGAGCGGTGAAGGGGGGGAAGGCACACGGACGAACAGGGACAAACACGGACTGACACGGACAGCAAGGAACACGCAGTCCTTGCTCGTCCCTGTGGGTCCGTGTTCGTCCGTGTTGCTTTCTAGCCTTTTTTGGCGGCCTTCTTTGCGCTCTTCTTCGCCGGCGCGGGCTTCTTCGAGCTCGCCACCTTCTTGGCGGCGGGCTTGGCCGGCTTCTTCTCGGCCTTGGCGGCGGGTTTGGCGGCCGGCGCCTTCTTCTTGCGAACCACCGCGGCGAGCCCCGCCGCGGCGGCGGCTACGCCGGCGACCGCGGCCGCGGCCGAAGCGAGGAGGGTCTTGCGGCTGGCGGCCGGCTTCTTGGCGGCCTTGGTCTCCGGCACGCCCTTCTTGGGCGGAACGGTCTTGTCAGACGGCTTCTTGCTTGACGCCATGGAAAGCTCCTTTCTGGAGAGCCAAACGACAACAGTTCCTGCTGCCGCGGCTTGCAGCAAGAAACGCGCCTATAAACCGCCGAGCGCCTGGGCGAGATCCGCGATCAGGTCGTCCGGGTGCTCGAGGCCGATCGAGACGCGGATCAGCTCCTGCGGCGTGCGCGAGCCGGGCCCCTCGCTGGTGGCGCGGTGCTCGATCAGGCTCTCGACGCCGCCGAGCGAGGTGGCGCGGGTGAACAGGCGCACGCGGCCCACCGCCTTGCAGGGCCGCCTCCCGCCCCGCCGCGACCCGGAAGGAGAGCATGGCGCCGAAGCCCGACATCTGGCGCCGGGCGATCTCGTGGCCGGGATGGGAGGGGAGCCCGGGGTAGTGGACGGCCGAGACCGCCGGCAGGTCCTCCAGGGCGCGGGCGACGGCGAGCGCTCCCGCGCTCTGGGCCGCCATCCGGCAGGCGAGGGTGCGCACGCCGCGCAGCACCAGCCAGTCGTTGAACGGCGAGGCGACCGCCCCCAGGATGTGGCGCAGATGGCTCGACCCGCTCGCAGATCTCGTCCGCGGCGGGCGAAGACGAGGGCGCCCCCCTGGACGTCGCTGTGGCCGCCGAGGTACTTGGTGGTCGAGTGGAGGACGACGTCGGCCCCGTGCTCGATCGGACGCTGGAGCACGGGGGTGGCGAAGGTGTTGTCGACCGCCACCAGGGCGCCGGCCCCATGGGCGAGCGCGGCGGCGGCCGCCAGATCGACCACGTTGAGCAGGGGGTTGGAGGGCGTCTCCAGCCAGACCAGCCGGGTCTCCGGACGGATCGCCGCCGCCAGCGCCGCGAGATCCCCCATGGCCACGAAGTCCGACCGGATCCCCCAGTTGGGGAGGACCTCCCCGGCGGCGACGCGGAAACCGTAGTAGACGTCGTCCGGAAACAGGACGTGGGAGCCCGGCGGCAGGGCCTGGAGCAGGCCGATCCCGGCCGCCATCCCGGAGGCGAAGACCAGCGCCGCCTCCCCCCCTTCCAGGGGGCAGAGGGCCTCCTCGAGCTGCTCCTGGGCGGGGTTCGACTCGCGGATGTAGGTATAGCCGCCGATCGGGACGCTCTCCGGATCGCGGGCGTAGGTGGTGGAGAGATAGATGGGCGGCGCCACCGAGCCCGTCGCGGGATCGATCCGCTGCCCGGCGTGGACCGCGCGGGTCTCGAATTTCATCGCCGGCTCTTTTGCGCGCAGGTCCGGAGGGCCTCTTTCTGGAGGCCCTCGGCCAGGCGGCCGACACAGTCCACGAAAGCGTCGTGGCCGCTCGTGCCGACCTTGCAGTCGGCGACCTGGTCGGAGATCCGGCAGCCGGTCGCGAACACCGTGTTGGCGACCCCGAGTCGCAGCCGTCGATGACCACGGTCGGGTTGCGCGACGAGCCGATGCACTGATCGACGCCGTCCGCCACGCCGTCGTCGTCGGAGAACCAGCCGATGTCGACCAGCTGCTGGCGGGTCAGATCGGTGTCGTGCGTGAGGTCGCCGTTGATCGACGGCTCCATCAGCAGGTTGGGGAAGGCGACGGTGTCCCAGTGCGAGTACGAAGAGCCGAGGGCGACCGGGTTGGGCGCGTAGAGGAGCACGCGCCCCTGGGCGTCGGCGCCGGCGCGAATGCGCGGGTTGATGCCGATCGTCGCCTGCGCCGTGCCGCGGACCGCCTTGGGCCGCAGCTTGCCGGCGTCGGCCTGGCTGATCCGGACAGCGGGGATGGTGATGGTCGCATCGGTGCCGGAGATCCCGGGGGGCGGGCTGCCGGCCACGTTGTCCGCGATGATGACGCCGATCGCGCCGGCGTTCTGGGCGTTCTTCACCTTGACCACGAAGTTGCAGACGCCGCGGTCGATCAGCGCGATCTTGCCGCGAAGATTGGTGGCGATCGCCGAGCAGCCATCCGTCGCGGTCGATTCGCCGCCGGGGCCGTCCTCGTCCGCATCCCTGGCCAGGAGGACGTTGCCCTTGACCCCCGGCGAGGTGAGGGGCGCGCCGAAGGTCGCGGTGCCGACGGCGAAGCTGCCCAGCGAGGCCGGCACGTTGACCGTCAACAGCGGCGTACCCGCCTGCAGCACCTGCGGTGCGGCGGCGCTGACGTTCTTGCCGGTCCACACCACGTGGTTGGTGTCGACGGTGGCGGCTTTCCGCTGCGCGTCGCTCATCTTGGGCCAGGCCTTCTTGAGGGTGGTGCTGTAGGTATAGGTGCCGTAGACATCCGGAAAGCCCTGGAGCTGGGCGCCGGTCGTCTTGTTATAAAAGCCGGCGAAGCCCAGGCCGTGGGCGAACTCGTGCAGCAGCACCGTGACGAGATCGATGTTGCCGCCGTGATTGTTGTCCAGGCCGTAATACCAGCCGAGCCCCGAGAGGCAATTCGCCTTTCCCAGGTCGCTGTTGAACACGGCGACGAGGTCGTCCGCGTTGGTGTTCGTCGCGCCGGGGGCCAGATCGCCGCCCGCCATCTTGTTGGCGAGCGCCACCGGATACCAGGTGTTGCGGAGCTCGGCGTGCGGAAAGTTGCCGAAGACCTGGATCGTCGACGCCGCGCCCAGCGTGCCGGTGGTCGCCGCGCAGGGCAGGGACTGGAAGGCCGACTGGATGTTGATCGTCACCGGGCTGTCCAGGATCCCTCCCCAGAGGTCGGCGGCATACTGGAAGGCGATGAGCCGCTGCTGGCCGACCGTGGTGCCGGAGTTGCCGCCGACCGGCGTGGCCGGCGTGGGATCGTTGAAGCCGGCGCCCGGCATGTTGGTGTTGACGATGACGATCTCGGCGGCGGCGAAAGCCGGGCCCGCGAGCAGCAGCGCGGCGAGGGCGAAGAGCTGGACGCTCCGGTACGACCTGGTCATGAAGATCCTCCGAATGCTTTAAGAAACCATTATACCGCAGGGCTTCCGGGGCAAAAGAAAAGGGCCGGCGCTCGCGCACCGGCCCTGGCAGCTACGTCTGATTGCGAGCGGGTTAATGGCTCGCGTGCGCGGCGCAGCTCTGGATGGCGCCCTTCTGGTTGCCCGAGATGACGCCCTGCTTCTTGAGCGTGTTGGTGAGGTTCGCGACGCAGCTCACGAACGCGCCATGGTTGCCGGCGCCGACCGCGCAGTCGTTGATCTGGTCGGAGATGCGGCAGCCGGTGGCGAACGTGGTGTTGGCCACGCCCGAGTTGCAGCCGTCGATGACGACGGTGGCGCTGGTGGAGGAACCGATGCACTGGTCGACGCCGTCCGCGACGCCGTCACCGTCGGAGAACCAGCCGATGTCGGTCATCTCCTGACGGGTCAGGTCGACGCCGTGGGTCAGATCGCTGTTGATCGACGGCTCCATCAGCAGGTTGGGGAAGGCGATCGGATCCCAGTGCGAGATCGACGAGCCGGTGACCACCGGGTTCGGGGCGTTGAGGAGCGCCTTGCCGGCCGGGTTGGCGCCGGCGCGGACGGCGAGGTTGACGCCGAGCGTCACGTTGACCGTGCCGCTGGCGAGCGCCGACTTGAGGGCGTTGCCGTTGGCCAGGCTGATCCGGACCGACGGGATGGTGATCGTCGGATCGGTGCCGGACATGCCGGCCGGCGGGCTGCCGGCCACGTTGTCGGCGATCAGCACGGCGATGGCGCCGGCGTTCTGCAGGTTCTTCGCCTTGATCGCGAAGCCGCAGGTGCCGCGGTCGACCAGGCCGATCTTGCCGGTGCAGGTTGGTGGTGATGGCCGAGCAGCCGTCCGTGGTCGACGGGCCGGCGACGTCCGCCGCGTCGAAGCCGACGAGGACGTCGCCGGTGATGCCCGGCGAGCCGAGGAGCGGGCCGAAGGTCGCGGTGCCGACCCGGTAGCTCCCCAGGGCGGCGGGCGCGTTGACGGTGACGAGCGGCGTGCCGAGCTGCAGCACGTTCGGCACCGCGGCGGTGACGTTGATGCCGGTCCAGACCACGTTGTTGGTGTCGATGGTCGCGGCCTGCGCGCTGGGCGTCCGTCATCTGCGGCCAGGCCTTGTTGAAGGTGGTGCTGAAGGTGTAGGTGCCGTAGACGTCCGGGAAGCCGGCGAGCTGCGCGCCGGTCGATCTTGTTATAGAAGCCGGAGAAGCCCAGGCCGTGGCCGAACTCGTGGAGCAGCACCGTCACCAGGTCGATGTTGGTGCCGTGGTTGGTGTCCAGGCCGTAGTACCAGCCGATCCCGGCCAGGCAGGTGGGCTGGCCGAGGTTGCTGTTGAAGCGGGCGACGATGTCGTCCGCGCTGGTGCCGTTCGGGCCCGGAGCCAGGTCGGCGCCGGCCAGCTTGTTGGCCAGGGCGACGTGGTACCAGGTGTCCGCGAGCTCGGCGTTCGGGAAGTCGCCGAAGACCTGGAGCGCGCCGGCCGAACCCAGAGTGGCCGCGGTCGCCGTGCAGGCGAGCGGGGTGAAGGACGACTGGATGTAGATCGGAACCGGGCTGCTCAGGATCGAGCCCCAGATGTCGGCGGCGTACTGGAAGGCGTTCAGCCGCTGCTGGCCGACAGTGGTGCCGGGGTTGCCGCCGACGGGAACGGCGGGAGTGGGATCGTTGAAGCCCACGCCGGGAGCGTTGGTGTTGACGATGACGATCTGGGCAGCGCCGAAGACGGGGCCGGTGAGGAGGAGGGCGGCGATGGCGAAGAGGCCGAGGAGCTTGGTGGTCTTCATGATGTTACTTGTCCTCGAAGGCCGGAGCGGCGGTTAGAACGGCATTGGCATCGGCGGCACTGTCCACACAGACCTCGCGGATGGAGCCATCCGGCTGCACCTGCGCCATGGAGATGTTCAGGAACGAACTGGAGAGGTCGACCGACATCGTGCCGTCCGAGAACTGCTTCAGCTCCGGCTTGACGGCCGAGGCCTTGGTCATCTCCTGGATGCCGGCGACGAGAGCCTTGCTCTCGGCCGCGGTGGGCTGCCGGATCTTGCCGGTCGCGGGATCGATCGCGACCATCATCCCAGAGGCGGCCGGGGCCGGAGCCTTGGCGCGCCGCGTCTTGGCGGCATAAGCCGGAGCCGCCGAGACTCAGAACCGTCGCGGCGGCCAGGCCCAGAGCGGCGATACGAACGCCTTTTCCACACGTATTCGTCATAACCATCCTCCCGTTAGGGGTTGCATCGAGGCACGTTCCGGAGAGGAACCGGCACCATGCCGGCCAACGCTCGCGGAACGGAAGTTCCAGCTGAGAAGAAACGAGCCAATGCTTCAGTGCAGAATCCCGTAGAGCCCGGGACGCTGGGGTTCAGGTTGGTTCAGAGACACCCAGAGACACTCCTGTCGCCGTCCTACGTCCTTCTTCTTCTTTCGGCAACCCGGCTATCTCTGTGAGACCCGCGGCTTTGCGTCACCACCTCGCGGCGGCTTTGCCTTTTCGATGCGTGAGATCTGCGAGTTTGGAGTCGAACTTGTCGAATGTCAAGGCTGTTTTTGTAATTCGCGCTTCCCCAATGAAAACATGCTCTGGGGGACCCTTATTCCCGCAGTCCGCCCAAGCAGCCAAGAGAAGATTTACAACAAAAGCATTTTATCTAGATTCATCAATAAGATGAAGAACGGTCCCCGGGGACCGTTCCGGGTAAAAATTTCAACGCCGCCGTTCACAGCAGCTCCACCTCATACTGCCGCTCGTGGAGCGCCTGGCGCAGCTCGTCGATGTGCCCGGCGTTGCGGGTCTCCAGGGTGACGTCGACCTGGGCCTCCCAGAAGCCGGCGTGCATGAAGACCCGGTCGTGCTGAATGCGCACCACATTGCCGCCGTGCTGGCCGATCACCTGGAGCAGCTCGGCGAGCGCCCCCGGACGGTCCGGGACGTGGGTGCGGACGCGCACCAGGCGCCGGCTCTCGACGAGGTAGCGGTCGATGATGCGCGCGAGCAGGGCGACGTCGACGTTGGCGCCCGAGAGGAGCATGACCACGTGGCGCCCCGCCACGTCGGGGATCCGGTGGGCGGCCATGGCGGCCAGCGTGACGGCGGCGGCCCCCTCGGTGACCGTCTTGCCGGTCTCGACCAGGCGGACCATGGCCGCGCGGATCTCGTCTTCCGAGACGGTGACGACGGCATCCACGGAGCGGCGGATATGTTCGAAGGTGCGCTCGCCGGGCGTCTTGACGGCGATGCCGTCGGCGACCGACCGCTCGGCCGGGCAGACGCGGATCTCGCCGGCCCGGAAGCTCTCGGCCATCGCCGGGGCGGCCGCGGTCTGGACGCCGTAGATCCGCACCGACGGCCGCTTCGCCTTGATCGCCGTGGCGATGCCGGAGATCAGCCCGCCACCGCCGATGGGGACCACCACCACCTCCACCTCCGGCGTCTGCTCGAGGATCTCGAGGCCGATCGTCCCCTGCCCCGCCATCACCTGCTCGTCGTCGAACGGGTGGACGAAGACCAGCCCCCGCTCGCGTTCGAGCCGCCGCGCCTCCTGGTAGGCCTCGTCGAAGATCTCCCCGGCCAGCACGACCTCGCCGCCGAGCCGGCGGGTGTTCTCGATCTTGATCAGGGGGGTGGTCACCGGCATGACGATGATCGACGGCACTCCGGCCTGGGTGGCGCTGAAGGCCACCCCCTGGGCATGGTTGCCGGCCGAGGCGGTGATCACCCCTCCCCGGACCTCGTCCGCCGGCAGCCCGGCGATCTTGTTGTAGGCGCCACGGACCTTGAAGGAGCCGGTGAGCTGAAGGGTCTCGTACTTGAACCAGGCGTGCGCGCCCAGCTCCTCGGAGAAGGCCCACGAGCGCAGACAGGGGGTGGGCTGCACGATCCTGCTGATCCGCGCGCGGGCTTCCTCGACGTCTTTCAGCGTAATCATTTCACGGTGGCCAGAAGGGGATCGGAAAGGCGGCAGTGTAGCAGGAGGGGCCCACGAAAAAACCCCTCTCCGGGAGGAGAGGGGTCCAGGTGATCGCGCGCCGAAGAATCTTTACTAGCGCGGAGCGCTCAGGACGCCGGCGAACGCCACGCCGGCCTCGGCGTCGACCGCCTCGGGGGCCTGCGCGTAGTTCGCCCGCCGGAGCAGAGCCTCGGCGAGGCTGGAGCGGACCTGCCCCTCCATCCGGCCGTCGAGCTGGACCGCCCTGGCGAAAGCCTCGCGGGCGGCGCTGGTCTCCCCCTTGAGCGTCAGGATCGTGCCGAGCTGGTCGTAGGCGCGGGCCTGGTCCTCGGGAGAGGAGTACAGGGCCAGTGCCATGCGGGTCACCTGCAGCGCGGCGTTGTACTGCCGGGCGCCGCTGTAGGCGCGGCCGACGCCGAGCAGGCAGTCGGGGCAGGGGCCGCCGGCGAGCTCGCTCGCCCGCTCGAACTCGGCCGAGGCCGCCTTGTAATTTCCCTCCTGGACGAGACGCTCACCTCTCTGCATCGCCCGCGCGGCGTCCTCCTGAAGGGGGGCGGCATCCTGGGCCCATGCCGCCGGAGCCAGCGTGAACACGGCCAGAGCTCCGAGGAGCGGCAGAAGGGGGAAGCTGCGATATTTTGGCGTCATCGTCGTCACTCCTTGTTGTATCCCTAAAAGAGCCGGGCGGTACGTCTTCGTTTCGGTTCATCGTCGGGAGCAGCCCGCCCACCGGACGCCAAACTTGTAGGGCAAATAGCGTGCCAGATCAGGGTCAGAACTTTTCGCCGCTCAACCCCGTTAGCATCTCTACAGCCGGCAACCTCGCCGCGCCCGGTCCGCCTTCGACTCAGGAGATCTCGATGGATTCTCATGCCCGCCGCCGTCCTCACCGCGCCACGCGGCTCCTCGCCGGGGCCCTGGCGCTCGCGGCCTCAGCCGTTCCAGCGCTGGCCGCTCCAGCTCTCGCCGCGCCTCCCGCCTGGGTGGCGAAGAGCGACCAGAACACTCAGCTGCTGCTCGACAGCCTCGCCCGTTTTGACCCTGAGGGCGCCGGCGAGCTCGGCGTGCCGGGGCTCGACGAGCAGATCTTCGACCTCACGCCCGGCTTCCACGAGCGCCGCGCGGCCGCCGCCCGCAAGGTGCGGCAGGAGCTGAGCCGCCGTCTGGGAGCGGAGACCGACCCCCGCGTCCGCCAGGACCTGGAGATCCTGATCCAGGCCGGCGACGACGACCTGAAGGGGGACGAGCTCGGGCGCAAGTACAACCTCCCCTACTCCAACGTCACCCAGCTGATCTTCGGCGGCCTCCGCGCCCTGCTCGACGATCAGGTGGAGCCGGCGCGGCGCCCCGCGGCCCTGGTGCGCCTGCGCAAGTACACCGGCATGGCGCCGGGCACCACGCCGCTGACCCGGCTGGCCGAGGACTACACCCGCTCGAAGCTGAAGAATGCCCAGCTGCGCGGCCCGTTCAAGGACCGCATCGAGCGCGACCTCGCCAACAACCAGACGGTGGTCGCCGGCATCGGCGAGCTGTTCAAGAAGTACGGCATCGCGGGGTACGAGGAGCCCTACGCCAGGCTCAAGGAGCAGCTCGCCGCCTATGACGCGTTCCTGCGCAAGGAGATCCTGCCCCGCGCCAGCGACGACTTCCGCCTGCCGCCGGAGCTCTACGCCTACCGCCTCCAGCAGGTGGGGATCGACATGCCGGTCGAGGAGCTGGTGCGGCGCGCCGAGGTGGCCTTCAAGGAGATCCAGAGCGAGATGGCGACGCTGGCGCCGCTGGTGGCGCGCGAGAAGGGGCTCGGCGTCACCGACTACCGCGGGGTGATCCGCGAGCTGAAGAAACAGCAGATCACCGGCGACGCTGTCCTCCCCTTCTTCCAGGAGCGGATCAAGGCGCTGGAGGAGATCATCCGGCGCGAGGGGATCGTCAGCCTCCCCGACCGGCCGATGAAGTTCCGGCTGGCGAGCGAGGCCGAGAGCGTGGCGAGCCCCGCCCCGCACATGCAGCCGCCGCGGCTGATCGGCAACACCGGCGAGATGGGCGAGTTCGTGCTGCCGCTGCGCATCCCGAGCGCGCAGGGGAAGGCGAGTCTCGCCCTCGACGACTTCACCTACGACGCCTTCTCCTGGCCGGTGACCGCCCACGAGGGGCGCCCTGGCCACGAGCTCCAGTTCGCGTCGCTGATCGAGGGAGGAGTCTCGAAGGCGCGGGCGATCTTCGCCTTCAACAGCGTCAACGTCGAGGGCTGGGCGCTCTACGCCGAGGCCGAGGTCAAGCCCTACCTGCCGCTCGACGGCCAGCTCGCCGCCCTGCAGAGCCGGCTGGCCCGGGCCGCCCGGGCCCTCCTCGACCCCGGCCTGCAGAGCGGCCAGATCACCCGCGAGGAGGCGACGCGCATCCTGCGCGAGGACGTCGGCCTCTCCGAGGGAATGGCCCTCCAGGAGGTGCAGCGCTACACCTTCCGCAGCCCGGGGCAGGCGACCGCCTACTTCTGTGGCTACACCCGGCTGATGGAGCTGCGGCAGGAGACCGAGCGCGCCCTGGGTCCGAAGTTCGACCGCAGGACCTACCACGATTTCCTGCTCGCCCAGGGGCTGCTCCCCCCCTCGCTCCTGCGCAAGGCGGTGTTCGAGGAGTTCATCCCCCGGCAGCTCAAGAAATAGCGGCCACGTGGCACCGCTCTTGCTTAACTCTTGGTCAGGAAGCGCTCTGGACTTCGTCCAGAGCCATCTTCTTTTGCCTTCTGGCACAGTTTTCATCCTGAACAAAGAGGAGACACCCATGAATAAGAACAACAAGAGCCTCGCCATGGCAGCCACCCTGACCGGCATTCTGATCGTAGGCCCTGCCCTTATCGCCCAGAGCCCCTCGGCGTCCACCAGCAGCATGTCGAAGAAAACCACGGCCACGACGACCACCACCACGACGTCGAAGCTCAGCGCCGGCGACACCAAGTTCATGCGGGGAGCGGCGACGGGCGGCATGGAGGAGGTCGAGCTCGGGAAGCTGGCGGCCCAGAAGGCTTCCAACCCGGACGTCAAGAGCTTCGGCCAGCACATGGTCGACGATCACTCCAAGGCCAACGACCAGCTCAAGCAGCTCGCCGCGCAGAAGGGCGTCACCCTGCCGGCGGCGATGTCCAATATGCAGAAGCACGACGTCAGCAAGCTCGCGAAGCTCTCGGGCGCCGCGTTCGACAGCACGTACGTCAGCATGATGGTCCAGGACCACAAGAAGGACGTCGCCGAGTTCCAGAAGGAGTCGAAGAGCGGCAAGGACTCGGACCTCAAGAGCTGGGCCTCGACCACCCTGCCCACCCTGGAGGACCATCTGAAGATGATCGCAGGGCATCCACTCGACGATGCACCCGCGCAAGAGCGCCAAGAAGCTAGCAGACCGGCCGGTCTCAGGGGCGGCCCCGCGGGGCCGCTCCATCATCCTTCCCTCCCCGGGCTACAATCCCCGCCATGACCGACGGCTCTCTGGACCGGCTCCCCCGGACGCGGGAGGCGATCGAGGCGGGAATCCGCGACGGGCTCCACCTCGGCGCGCAGATCTACGCCTCGCTGCGGGGCGAGCCCGTGGCCGACGCGGCGCTGGGCGAGGACCGCCCCGGCGCGCCGCTCACCCGCGCTCATCTGATGCTCTGGCTCTCCTCCACCAAGCCGGTGCCGGCGGTGGCCATCGCCCAGCTCTGGGAGCGCGGCCTGCTCGAGCTGGACGATCCGGTGGCGCGGCACATCCCCGAGTTCGCGGCCAACGGCAAGGAGGGGATCACGCTCCGCCATCTCCTCACCCACACCGGCGGCATCCGGCTGCTCGACACCGGCTGGCCCGCAGGCCTCCTGGGAGGAGATCGTCGCGAAGATCTGCGCGCATGAAGCCGGAGCCCCGCTGGGTCCCCGGACAGAAGGCCGGCTACCACCAGGCGTCGAGCTGGTTCATCCTCGGCGAGGTGATCCAGCGCGCCGGCGGCCGCCCGTTCTCTGTCTACGTCCGCGAGGAGATCTTCGAGCCGCTCGGGATGGCGGACTCGTGGATCGGCATGCCCCCCGAACGCTACCTTTCCTACCAGGAATCCGGCCGGATCGGCGCCATGTGGAACACCGAGGGGGGCGAGCCGAAGGACCACGGCTGGGACACCGAGGAGCGCTGCGTCCGCCCGAGCCCCGGCGGCAACGGCTACGGCCCCTTGCGCGAGCTGGGGCGCTTCTACGAGATGCTGCTCGGCGCGGGGCTCCTGGAACGCCCGCCGCATCCTGCTGCCGCAGACGGTCGAGGCCTTCACCGCCCCGCATCGCATCGGGATGACCGACGTCACCTTCAAGCACGTCCTGGACTGGGGGCTGGGGTTCATCGTCAACTCGATCCAGTACGGAGCGGAGACGGTGCCCTACGGCTACGGCCATCACGCCTCCCCCCGCACCTTCGGCCACAGCGGCTACCGCTCGTCCACCGGCTTCGCGGACCCGGAGCGCGGCCTCGCCGTGGCGCTGGCCTTCAACGGCACGCCGGCGGGTGACGCCCACGAGCGGCGGATCCGCTCGGTGCTCGACGCGCTCTACGAGGATCTGGGGCTGGTCTGACTGGAAAAGGGGGTGGCCGCCTGGAGGCCACCCCGGCATGTCTCAGGACGTCAAGCAGCCGGCTTCTTGCAGGCGCCCTTGCTGGCCTCGCGCACGCCGGCGGTCAGCAGCGCGCACTCGTTGTCGTAGGTCGTGCCGTCGCAGCCACACACCTTCGCCCCGCCCGTCGGGCAGGGGCTCTTGACCTTCACGCAGGTGCCGGAGAGATCGGCGACGTTGCACATGTTTGTCGGGTACCGGCAAGCCTGCCCTTCCGGGCATTTCAGGCCGGCGATGCCGCCGCACATCGCCCCTTTGGCGCCCGATGACGCATAGCCGGCCTTGGACCCCGCCCAGCCGGAAGTCGCCGCACTGACCAGAAGGACGAGGACGAGGAGCGTACACAACCTGACGATCGCATTACGAACCATGACTCAAGCCTCCTTTGGGGAAACCGCGTCGAAGGTTGGAACAGCGGGAACGGCGCGGCTTCTTTAAAGGATAGCTCAAAAAGCCACGGAGGATATCCCCTGCCAGATCCACCAGAGCCCGACGAGACGGAAGATCCAGAGCAGGTTCCGCACGCCGAGCAGGAAGAAGTTGTGGACCGGAAAGGGGACCGTAAGGGGGGCGTGCTCGCGGGCGAGGAAATATCCGAGGGCGGCCACGTTCACGGTGACGCCGACCACCAGCTTGAACCAGGTGGTGGCGAGCGGCACCGGCGCCGGCTGCCCCGCGGCGGAGGCGGCGAGCGCGGTGAGCAGGAAGAGCAGAGGGAGGAAGATCCCCAGGCGCAAGGGCCAGCGCCAGGTATGCAGGAACGAGAAGAACCGCGCCGCGGGCTGACGGTGCTCCGCGCAGCAGCGGGCCGCGACCTTGCGGGCGCCGGAGCGGAGCTCGAGCTCCACGGGCGTCCGCGGCGGGACCCGATTGCACCAGAGGCATTTGACCGCCAGCACCCGCTCCATGTACGGCCGGGCGAGGAAACGGTGAACGACGATCAGGACCACGCCGCCGGCCAGGCTCAACCCCACCGGCTCCGGGTGCCGCACGAAGAGAAACAGCACCGCCGGGATGAACAGGAAGAGGAGGACGCCGGTCGCGTAGATCGCCAACCGGTTGGGCGCGGATTGAGGGGTCGCCATAAGAAGGGGCGGATTATGGCATGAGACGCGCCCGCTACCGGCTCAGCCCCTGCAAACCCCCAGATAGCTTCCCCTCACAAACCCCGGGAACACCTGCTCCACCCCCGGATTGCCCAGCCGGCGCTCCAGGATCTCGCTGAGCACGGTGCGGTAATCCGTGGTCACCGCGAGGTCGCCAGGGTCGGCGAGGGCCTCGGGGGCGAGGGTGGGCCAGCGGCCGTAGACCTTCCTGCCATTGATCCCGCCCCCCATCAGGAACATGAAGCTGGCGGTGCCGTGGTCGGTGCCGCCGGAGGCGTTCTCCTCGATGCGGCGGCCGAACTCGGTCATCGTCGCCACCGTAATGTTGCCGATGCGGTCGTGGAGGTCGGCGTAGAAGGCGTGAAGGCCGGCGCCGAGGTCGGCCAGCAGGCCGGGCATCTGGTCCGGCTCGGTGTCGTGCATGTCCCAGCCGCCGAGGTCGACGCAGGCCACCTCCAGCCCGAGATCGGCCTTGATCAGCTGGCCGATCTGCTTCAGCGCGTTGCCGAAGTCGGTGTCCGGATACTCGGCGCCGTTGCGCGGCTCGTACTGGCCGGGATCGGCGGCGGTCAGCCGCTGGACGGCGCCGAAGGTCTGCAGCGCCTGCACGTCGAGAAAGGTGGTCCCTGAGTAGAGCGCGGCCAGGGTCCCCTGGAAGCGGGAGATCTGGTCCTCGAACCCCTGGAGATGGAAGTCGGCGATCGAGGCGAGCGAGGTTGCCGGGATCGTCCCGCGCAGCGACGCCTGAACGAGGTCGCCGAAGCCGATGGCCCGGAACGGCGAGGTATTCGTGCCGTCGACGGCCGCGAGATGGCGGCCGATCCAGCCGGAGAGCACCCGGCGCTCGCCGGGCGTGCCGCGCTCCATCCAGTCCATGGAATCGAAATGCGAGTGGTTGTTGACCGGCATCCCGGCGGCGTGCACCACGGCGAGGCCACCGTCGTCCCAGACCTCCTTCAGGGGCCCCAGCGACGGGTGGAAGCCGAAGAAGCCATCGAGATTGACCGCCCGGTCCGGTCCCGCGCCGGGCTCGCGGATGCCGATGGTGGGACGGTTGTCGTGGTAGTGGCTGTCGCCGAAGGGGACGACGACGTTGACGCCGTCGGCGCCGCCGCGCAGGAAGATGCAGACCAGCGTATCGCGCTGGGCGGCGGCGCGCCCGGGGGCGGCGAAAGCCAGCCGGGGGAACCAGCCCGGCAGGGTGGCGGCGGCGCCCAGGGCGCCGAGGAAACCGCGGCGGGTCAGCTTGGACATGAGTCAGTCTCCTCTCGTCAGCGCCACTGGAAGTAGGGGGACCCGAGGATCAGGGCGATCAATCCCGGGGCCTGCCGGTTCAGATACCACCCGGGGACCCGCTCGCTGGCGGGCTTGCCCTGGGCCACGTAGTCGATGAGGCGCGCGCGGTCGGGCTCGTCGAGCCGCCGCTGCAGGAAGAGGGAGGCGATGGCGTCCACGAACTGGCCCGAGGTCTTGGCTCCCGAGCGGGCGACGATGCCGCGCACGGGCACCAGCACGTCGTCGCCGAACCAGCCGAGCGTCAGCGCCGAGGCGAGGTTCCAGCGGTTCAGCAGGCCGTTGGTGTTGGCCCAGGCGGCGCCGACGTCCGGGTAGCCGTTGGGGGGCTCCCATTCGAAAGGCACCTGGCCGAGCGGATAGAGGGAGTAGACCAGGTTGTCGAGCCCGTCCGGCGTCACCTGGGCCACCCCCAGGGCCCGCAGGGCGGCGACCAGGAACTCGTAGGGGCGGCGCAGCTTCTGCTCGGCGGCGGCGAAGAACTCGTCGGAGAGGAGGATCGTCCGCAGCACGGCGCGGATGTCGCCACCGGTCGAGGAGAAGGTCGCCGCCGCCCGGGTCACCAGCGCGGCCGGCGGGACGTCGGCGACGAAACGGCGGCAGAGCTTGTTGCTGATGAAGCGGGCGCAGGCGGGGTGGCGCGCCAGGGTCTCCAGAACCCGCCGGCCGTCGAGCGCCCCCGGATTGCCGCCGGCGATGGCGACGCCGAGAACGGTCTTCGGCCCCGGGTCGTGGGCGTCGGGGTTGAACACCCACTCGCCGTCCGTCCCCTCGCCGTTGTAGTCGACCGTCCAGCCGGTGAGGCAGCGGGCCACCTCGCGGACGTCGGTCTGGGTGTAGCCGGCGTCGGAGCCGATGGTGTGCAGCTCCATCAGCTCGCGGGCGTAGTTCTCGTTGGGGCCGTCGGCGACGTTGCTCTCGTTGTCGAGGTAGACCATCATCGCCGGGCTGTGCGCCGAGGCGAGGAGGAGGTCGCGGAAACGGCCGAACGCCAGGGGGCGCGACACCGTGCGGTCGTCGACCGTCTTCAGCACCGCGACGTCGTCCTTGAAGTGATACATGCTGAAGTGGTTGTTCCAGAACTCGACCATCGTCTCGTAGAGCTGCCGCTTGCTGAACAGGGCCCGGTAGAGGGTGGCCCGCTTCAGCTCCATGGCGACCGAGTAGCCGCCGTCCTCCTGCTCCTCGGCGATGTCGTAGAGCTGCTGGGCCCGCTTGCCCAGCGTGGGGAAGAGCGCCGCCACCTGGGTCTCCACCGCGGAGTCGTCGATCCGCTCCGGATGGAGCTGCTCGTCGAGCCAGGCCTCGATCCCCATCTGCCGGGCGCGCTCCAGTTCCCCCGGCCGCACGCCAAAAGTCGTGCGATGGAGCAGATGCGCCACGCGGTCGGTCGACTGCGAGAACCGAGCGGTGATCCCCGCCAGCTCCTTGACCGGCAGCAGCCGCGACGGCTCGCCGGTCTCCAGGCCCTGGGCGGGCCACGGCCGCAGGAACATCGCCGCGGCGACCCCTGCCCCGGCGGTCCCCTTCAACAGCTCCCTTCGGGACAGCGCATCGCTGCTCATGCTGATCCTCTCCTCCGATTTGTTGCCATGATTGGAGCACGACCGCGGGGTACAAGTCTATGGAATAGTTCAAAATAGTGCATAAGTCAGCGCCGGTGACGAGCGCGCGGGCCGCGATTCGCGCGGGCCTCAACGAGTCATTTTGAGCCGTGGACGACGACGAACTTGCGGATGAAGCGCTCGAGCTGGGCCCGCTCGGGGTCGGAGAAGAGCGCCAGCTCCATCGGGCAGCGTTCGCCGAGCAGGGTAAAGAAGATGAAGCCGTCGAGCAGGCCAGCTTCATCGACCCGCACGAGGGTGGGGACCAGCTCGGGTGCCTTGCCGCCCGCTTTCAGATGGCCCGCGACGTAGCTGCGCAGGCACTCCATCTCTTCCGCCACTGACCAGGAGTAGGCGGTGCCCGCAACCGAGACGCTCCGCGAGTAGCGCCGGGGAACCGCGGCCATCCTCGCCTGCCGGTAGGCGTCCTCGTGCCTCCAGACCGCTTTGCAATTCAGGTACTGCAGCCACTCCGGGTTGGCGACTCCGATCTCCACCTTGCCGTCCACGACGTCCCCGATCGCGCCGGCGGGAATCGAGGCGGCGAGGCGGTGAACCGTGAAGCCGGCCTTCGGCCCGAGCTCCCTGAGCGCCCGCCAGACCTCTTCATCGCCCGGGTTGTAGACCAGCGCCCGCACATACTCGTCCTCAGCCTCGGAGAGCCGCCCCAGCTTGACCAGGGAATCGGCGGCCAGGCGATGCGCCGGGGCGAGGCCGGAATCGAGGGCGAGCGCCTTGCGGTAGCAGCCGAGGGCCGCCGCATACTCTTTCCTGGCGAGCTGGACGTCGCCGGCGCTCATCCAGCCCGGGCCGTACTCCGGGCTGATCGCCAGGCCTTGCGCGTAGGCGTCGGCCGCCTCCCGCAGACGACCCGCCGCCCGCTCGCTCTCCGCCCGCGCGAACAGAGGCGCCGCCGTGGCCGCCGGCACCCAGTTCTCGAGGCGCACCACTACCCCGCGCGAGTCGCGGACCCGGCGCTGCCGCGAATCGATCGGGGGGCAGCTCAGCTCCGACGCCGGCTTTTTCACCGACCCGCCGTTCGCGAGGTCCACGACTTTGTAGACGATCTGCGAGCGCTGCTGGACCGCCATGAAATCGGGGGGCGCCGGCACATCTCCAGAGTAGAGCGGCAGCGCGGGCGCCAGGGAAAAAATGGATGTCAGAACCTTCCAGATCTTGCGCATGGCACGTCCTCCTCCCTGACGAAACAGGACCCGCATGGTACTACGACGCCGGCTCCAAACCGCGGGTGATGGTCCGGCGCAGCATCGCAAACGGCGGACCGGAAAAGCTGAGATAAAGTCGTCTGATGATCAGATGCCCAAGGAGGCGATCCCATGGCCAATTCCGTGGTGGTGATCCCTGGATACTTCGGTTCAAAGCTCGCCGACGCTCTCGACAGGAGCCGCCTGCTCTGGCTGGACGGGCACGGGCTGCTGAACCCCGAGGTCACTCTGGAGGCCCTCCGCCTCGACGTCGGCGATCCGGACCGGGCGGTGCCGGTGGGCATCCTCGACGAGGTGGTGATCCTGCCGCCGTTCTGGGATCCCGACGTCTATAAAGGCCTCACCAGGTTCCTGCGCAACAATCTCGGCCTTGAGGTCTTCGACTTCTACTACGACTGGCGCAAATCAGTGGACATCGCCGCGGATCTCCTGCACAACCAGATCGGACGCTGGCTGAAGGACAAGCCGTCCGGCTCCAGGGTCGACATCGTCGCCCACAGCCTCGGCGGCCTGGTCGCCCGGGCCTATTTCCAGAAGCATGGTCCGGACCGGGTGGAGAGGCTGGTCACGCTCGGCGCCCCTCACAAGGGGCTGCTGGAGACATTCAAGGCGATCGTCCAGGGCTCGAAGGTGTTCACCTTCTCCGCCGCCAGGGTGAAGCAGGCCTGCCGGGCCTTCCCCTCCTCCTATGAGCTGCTGCCCAGTGACGCCGCGGATTCCATGTTCCAGTTCAACGGCGCCGACGCCAATCCGATGCAGAAGAACGGCTGGTGCCAGACCGCGGAGATGAAAAACCTGCTGGCCGGCGCCGCGGCGCGCATTCCGGTCCTGCTGCCGATGGACGTTCCGGTCGAGACTTTCCTCATCTACGGCACCCGCACGATGACGGCGATCTCGGCGTCTTCCACCCAGGGCCAGACGACTTTCAAGGACCGCCCTGAGGGGGATGGAACGGTCCCCGAGGTCTCCGCCAGCGGGCAGAGCCTGACCGGAGATTCGATCTTCCGGTTTCCCGTCCCCTTCGGGCCTCACGTCCGGCTGTTCGGGCTGGAGAAGGTGCAGCAGCGGATCCTGACGCCGATCCTGCTGCGGCGGGAGCTCCCGGACGTTCAGCTCCATTCGGCGTTCGCGTCCGAGCCGCTGTTCGTGCCGCGGACCACGAACGCGTTCGCCGCCGCCGTCTACCGGCAGGACGGCACCCCGGTCCCCGACGCCACCGTGCGGCTGACGATCGCCGGCACGACGGTCCGCGACCGGATCGTGCCGTTCACCGGGCGCGGGGACTACTCGTTCAACGTGGTCATGCCTGGCCCCGGCGGCGGTCACCCCTATACCGTCACCGCCGAGGTCCCTGGGATCGACCGCCCTCTCACCGACCGCGGCCTGCTGGTGCCGACCGAGCGGTAGGAGGAGCGCCGAGCGCCGCCTTGGCCGCCGGCAGTGCGAGCCGGGCCCATTCGGCGTACATCGTCCCCGAGGGGTGAAGGCCGTCCCCGGCGACCAGCGAGCGCTCGGCCGCCGCCTTGCGGGAGACCGGAGTGACGTCCACGTAGCGGGCGCCCGCGCGCGCCGTCTCCTCCCGGTTGATGGCATTGAAGCGGTCGATCTCGGCGGCGATCTTCCCCCGGTCGCGGCCGCTCTCGGCGGCAAAGGGGGTGACGCCCCAGTCGGGGATCGAGAGCACCACCACACGCTCCGCCCGTGCTCCCGCGAACCCGACCGCCCGTCGCAGCATCGCCACGAAATCGGCCCGGTAGGCCTCCGGGTCCCCTCCCCGATACTGGTCGTTGACGCCGATCAGCAGCGTCACCAGGGCGTAGGGACCTTGAGGGTCCACGGCGTCGATCCCCTGAGCGAGCTCGCGGACGGTCCAGCCGGTCCGCGCCACGATCTCCGGGTCACCGACCGCTGTTCCCTGTTCCCGCAACAGCGCCGCCAGCCGGACCGGCCAGCGGTCGGCGGCGTCGACGCTCTCCCCAATCGTGTAGGAGTCGCCCAGGGCGAGGTAGCGTGGCGCGGAGCCGCCGAGGACAAGCATGATGGCGGCAATCAACGTCATCCCGATACTTGACATGTCAACTATGTACCCCTACAATGATTCCTGAATGGAAGACCTGAGCCCATTGCAGCGGGAGATCCGGCAGGGAAAGCCTTTCCGTTCCCGCGGACAGGAGGTAGTCGTGTCGCTGCTTCGCACGGCGGACCTCGTCCGGCGCGTGGTGGGCCGGACGCTGGAGCCGTATGACATCACGGCCCAACAATACAACGTGCTGCGCATTCTGCGCGGCGCGGGCGAGCAGGGGCTGCCGACCCTGGAGATCGCCGACCGAATGATCGAACAGGCGCCTGGCGTGACCCGGCTTCTCGACCGCCTCGAGGTCAAGGGGTTCGTGCGCCGGCAGCGCTGCGCCCAGGACCGGCGGCAGGTGCTCTGCTGGCTCACCCCCGCCGGTCTCGAGCTGGTGGAGCGGCTGGACGAGCCGGTCGACTCCGCGGATGCCGAGGCGGTCGCCATGCTGAGCCCCGAGGAACAGGACCGTCTGCTGCGGATGCTGGACGCGATCCGCGCCAGCCGCCGGTAAAAAAATTTAGCTGAAAGGTTGAACCGACAACCTTTAATCCGACACTCATCCCCCAGGGGGAAACTTTAATTCAGGAGGAAACGCTGATGACCAGAAAACTTTTCGCCGCCGCCGTTCTCACCACCCTCGCCGCCCTGCCGCTGCAGGCGGAGAGCTACAAGATCGATCCCGGCCATTCGGAGGTGGGCTTCACCATCCGTCACATGGTCTCTAACGTCCGAGGGCGCTTCAACGACTTCTCGGGCACGGTCGACATGGATCCCAAGGCCCCGCAGAAGGGCTCGGTCGAGTTCAGCGTCAAGACCACGAGCATCGACACCGGCAACGCCGACCGCGACAAGCACCTGCGCACCGCCGACTTCTTCGACGTCGAGAAGTACCCCGAGATCACTTTCAAGAGCGATTCGGTCAAGCCCGCCGGCAAGAACAAGTACAACGTGACCGGCACCCTGACGATGCACGGCGTCAGCAAGAAGGTTACGCTGCCGGTGACCTTCATGGGCGAGGCCAAGGACCCCTGGGGCAACACCCGGGCCGGCTTCGAGACGTCCACCAAGCTGGACCGCAAGGAGTACGGCATCGTCTGGAACAAGGCGATCGACAACGGCGGCGTGCTTTTGGGCGACGACGTGAACGTCTCCATCAATCTGGAGACCATCAAGGCGGCCCCGGCCGCCGCCGCGAAGGGCAAGTAAGAGAGCCGCACCCCGCCCGGGCATCAATGCCCGGGCTACGCTCCAAAAGAGAAGCCGGCTGAAGCCGGCTCAAGGAATCCAGCGTGTTTTGAGCCGGCTTCAGCCGGCTTTTTGTTTGCAGCGTAGCCCGGGCATTGATGCCCGGGCGGCAGGGCGCCCTTTTCCCATACGATACCGGCGTTGTGAAGACCAACGCCGCCCGCCTTCTCGACTCCCTCGGCATCCCCTACGAGTTGCGCGACTACGAGGTCGATCCCGACGACCTCGCGGCCGAGTCCGTGGCCCGCAAGATCGGGCTCCCCCCCGAGCAGGTGTTCAAGACCCTGGTGGCCCGCGGCGACTGCACGGGCGTGCTGCTCGCCGTGGTGCCGGGGGACGCGGAGCTCGACCTGAAGGCGCTCGCCCGCGCATCCGGCGACCGCAAGGCGGAGGTGGTGCCGCTGAGCGAGGTGACCCCGCTCACCGGCTACGTGCGCGGCGGGGTCACGGCGCTCGCCGGCAAGAAGGACTACCCCGTCTTCGTGGACGAGACGATCGAGCTGTTCGACGTGATCTCGGTCTCGGCGGGCGTCCGCGGCACTCAGCTCCTGCTCGCGCCGGCGGACTATCTGCGCGCCGTCCGCGGCACCGTTGGAGCGATCGCCAAGGACAAGGAGTAAAGACGAGGGCGTCGTAGTATATTGGTGGAGTTGCATGCGTCGCTCCCGTTCGGGGCTCCACGGCCATGTCCACCCTCTCTCCCGCTCATCCACTGACTGCCGCCGAGCTGATGCGGCAGCTGGGGTTCAAGTTCCCAGCCGCCGAGGGCGTCAACGCCTCGCGGGGGTCGCGCCCGGACGCCGCGCCGGTCCGCGAGATCCGGCCGGCGCCGGCGCGGCGGATGCTCCACATCACCAACGGCGATGTCGCGGCCGGGACGATCCGCCTCTCCGGGGTTGTCGGGGAGAGGGGTGAGGTCGCGGTCACGGCCGACGTGCTCCACGAGGGCCCGGCCCCCGGCGGCCTCCCGCCGGAACGGTGGCGGAAGGTGCGCGCCCGCTACCTCGCCGAGAGCGGCTACGACGACTACGACTCCTGTCTTGCCCGGCTCACCCGCTGGGACCACACCCTTGAGGACTACCTCTCCTACGACGAGGTCGTCCTCTGGTTCGAGCACGACCTGTTCGACCAGCTCCTGCTGATCCGCGCTCTCGATTTCTTCGCCGGCCGCAGCCTCGGCGGCACGGAGCTGTCGCTGATCTGCATCGGCGAGTTCCCCGGGATCGACCCCTTCCACGGCCTGGGGCAGCTCACTCCCCAGCAGATGGCCACCCTCCTGCCGCGACGCCAGCGGGTCGACGAGGGGCAGAAGCTCCTGGCGCGCGACGCCTGGCGGGCTTTCCGCGCCCCGGACCCCACCGCCCTGGTGGCGATCTTCGGGCGCGACACCTCCCCGCTCCCCTTCCTCGCCGGAGCGCTGCGCCGGCATCTCGAGGAGTTCCCCGCGGTCGCCAACGGCCTCTCGCGCTCCGAGCGGCAGATCCTGAGCGCGGTCAGCGCGGGAGCCGGGACCTTCGAGGAGGTCTTCCGCGCCACGCAGGCGATGGAAGAGCGGGTCTACATGGGGGACAGCTCCTTCGATCGCATCCTGCGCGAGCTCGCCGCGCCTCCCCGCCCGCTCCTCCGCCTGGAGCCGGGCGTCCAGGGCTCCCTCCGCTCGCTGCGGATCGCGCTCACCGCCAGCGGCCGCGGAGTCCTGGAGGGGCGGGACGACTGGGTGCGCAGCCGCGGCATCGACCGCTGGCTCGGCGGGGTCCATCTCCAGGGCGCCGAGGCGGCCTGGCGGTGGGACACTGAAACGAAACGGCTGTTCCGCACGTAGGGGCTGAAAGAGGGGGGCCTGGAATAGCGGATCGCCCCCGCTCCGTTCTGCTGCTCAGACTTCGGAGACCAAACCCCATGCATGCACACCCGGCTCGCCTCTGGACCCGACAAGCGGTCCTGTATCTCGCCCTGCTCCTCGGCATGGCAGCATTGACTCCCGGCGTCGCCGCGGCCCGGCCGGCGTCCATTCTCGACGACGAGCAGTTCCGCGCCGACGTCCGGCAGGGGCTCGACCACCTCTATGACATGGATTACGACGGCGCCAACGCCGCTTTCGCCCTGATCGAGCAGCACTACCCGGGACACCCCGTCGGCCCGTTCCTGCGCGCGCTGCACCCCTGGTGGGAGATCCAGGTCGATCCCGACGACAATTCCCAGGACGACGCTTTCTTCCACGCCATGGACGAGGTGATCAAGCGCTGCGACCGGCGGCTCAAGGCCGATCCGCAGGACCTCGACGGCATGTTCTTCAAGGCCGGCGCCCTGGCGTTCCGCGGCCGCCTGAACACCGACCGCAAGAGCTGGCTGCGCGCGGCGCTCGACGGCCGCAAGGCCCTCCAACTGCTGGAGGACGTCCGCAAGCGCGACCCCGAGAACCCCGATCTGCTGCTGGGGATCGGGCTCTTCGACTATCTGGCGGACGTCGCGCCCAGCCAGTACCCGGTCCTGAAGCCGTTCACTCGCTTCTTCCCCAAGGGGAGCCGCGAGCGGGGGCTGCGGGAGATCGCCGAGGCGGTCGAGAAGGGGCAGTTCGTGCAGGCCGAAGCGGCCTTCTGCCTGGTGCAGATCCACTACATCTTCGAGCACGACTACGCGACCTCGCTGCACTACGCCCGCTGGCTGCGCGACCGCTACCCGAACAACGCCCTCTTCCACGTCTACGAGGGGCGTACCCTCGCCCGCCTGAACCTCTGGCCGGACGAGCACCAGTCCCTGCTCGACGTGCTGGAGCGGCATTCGGAGGGGAAGCCCGGCTATCGTGGCGACGTGATGACGCAGGCCCTCTATGTGCTCGGCCGGGATGACGTGCGGTGGCGGCAGTACGGCGAGGCGATCCCGGTGCTCTCGCGGCTCGAGGGGCTCCCCTCGGGAACGGCAGGCAATTACAAGGCCTACGGCCGCCTCTACCGGGCGATGGCTCTCGATGCCCTCGGCCGGCGCGACGAGGCCGTCTACTGGTACAACCGGGCGATGGCGTCGAAGCCGCCCGGCGAGGTCCGCGACAAGGCGCGGACCTACCTCAGGGAGCCGTATCCGGGATAGAAGGCCGTCTCCGCAGCGCGTAGATCACCCCGCCGACAGCCAGGGCGATGGCGCCGGCGATCAGGTTCTCCTTCTTCGCGCTCGCCGCGAAGACCACGCAGAGCAGCGCGGCGGCGATCGGGATGAGCGGTCCGCCCGGCAGGCGGACCGCGCCCTGCCGCGGCAGCTTGCGGCGCAGCACCGGCACCGCCAGCGGCGGTGCCGAAGTAGGTCGCGAGCCGCGCCACCGCCGACAGCGTGGCGAGCGCCTCGAAGGAGCCGGTGAAGGCGAGCGGCAGGGCGATCGCGGTCTGCACCAGGATCGCCGCCGCCGGCGTGCGGTAGCGCGGATGGAGGGCCGACGAGGAAGCGCGGCCCGAAGCCGTCCTGGGCCAGGGCGAAGAGGTAGCGCGGCCCGGAGAGCACCGTGTTGCTGTTGGTGCCGAGGATCGAGATCACCCCGCCGACCGTCATCAGCAGGCCGCCCCAGCTGCCCAGGAAGACGCGCGGCGGCGTCGGCGAGCGGGGTCTGCGAGCCCACCACGCCGGGGAGGGTTCCGAGGGCCACCCACTGCACGCGCCGAGTAGATCAGGGTGACGATGACGATCTGGACGATGAGGGCGAACGGCACGTCGCGGCGCGGGTTCTTGAACTCGCCGGCCGGCGCCGCCGTGTTCTCGAAGCCGGCGTAGGCGAAGAGGAGGAGCAGCACGGCGTCCCCCAGGCGTTCCGGACGCCCGGCTTGGCGGCGACCGAGGTCGCGAGACTCGGTCGAGACGTAGAAGATCCCCACGGCGATGAAGATCAGGAGCGGCAGCGTCTTGGTGATCGCCAGGAAGACCGCCGTGCGCACGCCCGACTTGACGCCGATGACGTTGATCCCGGTCAGGACGAGCACCGGCAGGACGATCGCCGAGCGCCCGGCCCCATCCCCACGTTGGCCGCCGGCCAGAGATAGCCGAGCGCCTGCGCGAAGCCGACCGACAGCGAGGCGACCGAGGAGACGCGGGCGAGCCAGGTCATCCACCCCACCTCGAAGCCCACCAGCTCGCCGAACGCCTCGCGGGTGTAGAGGTAGGCGCTCCCCGGCCGGTCGAAGTAGCTCCCCGCCTCGGCGAAGCAGAGCACCAGCAGGAGCACCGCGAAGCCGGCGAGCACCACCGCCCCGACGCTCGCCGCCCCGAGGATCGCCGCCGCCGCCGCCGGCAGCAGGTAGACGCCGCTGCCGATGACGTCGTTGACCGAGAAGCCGACGATCTCCCAGCGCGAGACGGCGCGCCGGAAGGTCGGCTGGGAGGACTGGGCCAACTGGGATGAGGGAGCGGACGCGGGCTCGGTCTTCTCGATCATATGGCTTCGGTCTCCTGCTACTCGATCCGCGCGCCCGCCGTCTCCGGCAGACTCCACACCCACACTCCGGCGAGGGCGGCGAAGCCGGCGGCGAGCGCCACGCCTCCGGCCAGCCCCCAGCGGCCGGCGACGCCGGCGATGACCAGGGGCGCCAGGAACTGCACGCCGCGGGTGACGTTCATGATGATCGACATCGCGGCGCCCCGCACCCGGGTCGGGAAGAGCTCCGAGAAGTAAGGGCCGTAGCAGGACCAGGTGCCCGTCCCCACGCCGGCGATGAACATGCAGGCGAGCCCCACGCGCCGGGCGCGACGCGAGGACGTCCCAGAACAGGGTCACCATCAGCAGGCCCGGGGCGGTGACCGCGCAGTAGAGCGCGAAGGCGCGGCGCCGGCCGATCGCGTCCGAGACCCAGCCGAAGGTGAGGTAGCCGAGCAGCGAGCCGGCGACGAAGGTCAGCGTCCACCAGCCGGAGCCGAAGATCGACAGCCCGCGCTCCTTCTGGAGATAGCGCGGCAGCCAGACGACGGCGAACCAGTAGGCCGACATGTTGAGGATGGTCAGGATGAAGGCCGCGCGGCGAAGAGCCCCGCGAGGTCCGCCGCCACGAGCTGCGCCAGGATCGGCCGCCGGTCGCGGGCGCCAGAGCTCGCCGCGGCGCCGCAGCCGCCGGCGGTGCTCGAGCCAGAGGTCCGACTCCGGCAGGCGCTGCCAGGCGAGCAGCACCAGGACCGGCGCCGCCGAGAGCAGGAAGATCGGGCGCCAGCCCGAGCTGCGGCGCCAGGAAGGAGCCGACGATGGCGGCGAGGCCGAGCCCGGCCGGCGCGCCGCTCTGGGCGATGGCGCCGTAGCGCCCGCGCAGGGCCGGCGGAAAGGTCTCGCCCGAGCATCGCCTGCCCGCCCCCCAGGTGCCGCCGATGCCGAGGCCGGCGAGCGCCCGGGCGGCGAGCAGCCAGCCGAAGCCGGGGGCGAAGGCGCAGGCCGCGTTGCCCAGCGAGAAGGCGGCGATCGAGACGGCCATCGAGGCGCCGGCGCCCGAGCCGGTCGCTCATCCAGCCGAAGAGGAGCCCGCCGACGCCGGTCATCCCCACGCCGACGGCGGTGAGGCGTCGCGAGGTCCGCTTCCGACAGGCCGAGCTCGCCCTGGATCGGCTGCAGCAGGAAGGAGAGGAGGATCAGGGAGTAGAATCCCGTGCACCAGATCCCCCAGGCGGCGGCGAGGATCCAGCGATGCGCCGCGACCGGGCGGTCGTGGTCGCTGAGGCGCGCGGGAGCGTACTTTGGGGCCGTGAGCAAAGCCCGGACATCGTACCCGAAAATGCAATGAGATCCCCTCTTCTCCTCCTCCTGCTCCTCCTGCTCGCGATCCCCGCCACGGCCGAGGGCGAGCCGCGCGGCGAGCTCCTGCGGCGGATCAACGCCGAGCGGCAGCGGGCGGGCTCGCCGCCGCTCCGCCTCTCCCCCGAGCTCACCCGGGCCGCCCAGGCGCACGCGGCCGAGGTCGCGGCCCGCGGCTCGCTCAAGCTGCGGGCGGGCTCCACCGAGGAGATGCGCGAGCGGCTGAAGCGCGCCGGCTATCAGGCCCACGCCTGGACGGAGAGCCTGGCCGCCACCTCCGGCGATCTCGAGTCGGTGCTGCGCGAATTCCGGCAGGGGGATCCCGAGACCTGGCGCAAGCTCCTGGATCCCGAGTACCGGGACCTCGGGATCGGCTTCGACCGGGTCGGCCGGACGCCGCTCTACACCTTTCTCTTCGCCGTGCCGGCCGCCGACTGGTTCGCGCGCCAGACCGCCGGTCTCCGCGACCCCGCCGGGGTGCGCGCCGAGATGCTGGCCCGGGTCAACGCCGAGCGGAAGAAGGCCGGCGCTCCCCCCTTGAGCCCGAACGCCAGCCTCGACCGGGCGGCCCGGCGCCACGCCGGGGACATGCTGGCCCGCGCCTACTTCTCCCACCGGAGCCCGGAGGGGAAGAGCGTGCGCGAGCGGGCCCGCGAGGCGGGCTACGAATGGCGGGCGATCGGCGAGAACATCGCCGACGGGTCAGCTCACGGTCGCGGAGGTGATGGACACCTGGATGCACAGCCCCGGCCACCGGCGCAACATCCTCGATCCCGGCTTCAAGGAGCTGGGCGTCGGCCTCGCACTCGGACGCAGCGGCGACGGCTGGCAGACGGAGTGGGTGCAGGCGTTCGGCAGCCGCCGCCAGAGCAAGCGCCGCTAGTGCACGTGCCGGGTTCCGGCCTCTTTGATCAGTCCCTCGATCGCCGCGTGGTCGGGCGCCTCGGGCTCGAGGGCGAGATAGCATTCGAGATCCGCGATCCCCCTTGCCGGGTCCCCCCAGCGCAGCGACAGCAGACCGCGGTCGCGCCGCGCCCCCACGTCGTCCGGATCGAGCAGCAGGACGCGGTCGAGAGCGCCGATGGTGCGCAGGAACTCGCCGCGATGGAGATAGACCCTCCGCAGGTTGTTGAGCATGCGGATCAGGATGTGGCGCGGACCCGCCGGCTTCAGCAGGCGCGGATCGAAGGCCAGCGTGCCGCCGCTCAGCCGGTCGAGCATCGCCCGGCAGTCCTCCTCGGTAAGGAGCCGGCCGCCGTCGAAGGGGTCGAAGAGGAGACGCGGGCAGAGCGAATGGCGCAGCAGGAAGTGGCCGGGGAACCCGACACCGTCGAGCGGCACCCCCGCCCGCCGGCCGACCTCTATATATACGAGCGCGAGGGTGATCGGGATCCCCAGCCCGCGAGCGAGCACCTCGTTCAGCAGGCTGTTGCGGGGATCGTAGTAATCCTCGGCGTTGCCGCGCAGCCCGACCTCGTCGACCAGGAAGCCGGCGAGCCGTTCCACCCGGTCGAGCTCATCCGGCACCCTCTCCAGGAGCGGACGCAGCCGGGCGGCCATCTCGTCCAGCCGGGCGAGCCAGAGGGCCGGATCGAGTCCGGGCTGCTCCTCGGCGGCGATCCAGAGCGCCGCCTCGGCGAGATCGATGCGCTCGTCGGGCAGCGCGGCGATCGCCGCGAAGCGCTCGCGGGCCGGGGAAGAGGAGGGAGGAGAGGTCGTGTGCATGGCCATCCCTGAGAAGGATAGCGGATCGCTCCTGATTCCCGTTCACGGGTCGATGTATCTTTATGAGCAAAGACACCGAGAGGAGAGAAAGGAACCATGGACCGTATCCAGGTGGGAATTCTGATTTTCGACGACGTCGAGGTGCTGGACTTCGCGGGACCCTTCGAGGTGTTCTCGCGCACCCGCCTCATCCCCGGTGTCGAGTCCCGCCGCTCGGAGGCCAGCGCGCCGTTCCGTGTGTTCACGATCGCCCGCACCCGGGAGCCGGTCACCGCGACCGGCGGCCTCGCCGTCATCCCCCACCACAGCTTCGCCGACAATCCGTGGATCGACCTCCTCCTGGTGCCGGGCGGATTCGGCACCCGCACCCTCCTCCATGACGAGGAGATGCTCGGCTGGATCCGGCGGACGGCCACGGCGGCGCGCCAGGTCTCCTCGGTCTGCACCGGCGCCCTCCTGCTCGCCCAGGCCGGCCTCCTCAAGGGGCACCGCGCCACCACCCACTGGGCCTCCCTCGATCTCCTCGCCTCTCTCGACGCCGGGATCACGGTCGAGCGCGACGAGCGGGTGGTCGACGACGGCGTCATCACCTCGGCCGGCGTCGCCTCCGGGATCGACATGTCCTTCCATATCGTCGAGACGATCTTCGGCCGCGAGGTGGCCGACGAGACGGCGCGGTACATCGAATACAGGCGATAGTCTGAGTTGCCTGCTGTCAACCTTTGAGCCTCCAGGCTCATCCTGAGTGACCAGCGCGCAAGTCCTGGAATTGACGCCTCCGTCCTCTGGTTATCCTGGGTACGAGACCACGGCCCCTCTGAGGCGCCGCGGTCGAGCAAGGAGATCAAGAGATGAGTGAGAGAATGACGCTTCCCGTTCTGCCGCTGAGGGACTTCGTCCTGCTGCCGGGTGTGACGGCGCCGATCAACGCCGGCAAGCCCGCCACTTTGAAAGCGATCGAAGCCGCTCTGAACACGCCTGAGCGGCTGGTGTTCGCGGTGTCCCAGCGTGAGGACGTTCAGCCGGTCACCCCCGAGGTGCTCCACACCATCGGCACCGTCGCCCGCATCGGCCAGCTCCAGCGCGGGCTCGCCGGCATGCAGCTTCTCCTCCACGGCGAGAATCGCGGCATCGCGATGCAAGATCGTCGAGAAGGACGGCTACCTGCAGGCCATCGTCCGCGAGGCCGAGGAGATGCAGCCGCTCGAATTCGCAGGATCCCGCTTTCGTCGCTCTCTCCGAGGAGCTGCGGGAGCGCGCCGCCGAGCTGGGCACCAAGTCCGGCCTGCCCGAGGAGGTCGTCCAGCAGGTGCTCGAGGGAGTCGACGAGCCGAGCCGGCTCGCCGACCTCGTCGCCGGCTACACCGACCTCACCAGGCGCAGCGCCAGATGCTGCTCGAGACCCTCTCGGTCGAGGAGCGGCTGCGGCGCGTGCTGGTCCACGTCCAGCGCCAGATCAACGTGCTGGAGGCCCAGGAGGACATCAAGTCCAAGGTCCAGGAGGAGCTCGGCGACCGCCAGCGCGAGATGCTCCTGCGCGAGCAGCTCAAGGCGATCCAGAAGGAGCTCGGCGAGGGCGACGGGCGGCGACGACCTCGACGAGCTGCGCGAGAAGCTCGCCGCGCTCGACGCTGCCGGCGGAGCGTCCGCAAGGAGGTCGACCGCGAGCTGGGCCGCCTGAGCCGCATCGGCCGCGAGTCGATGGAGACGCAGGTGATCCGCACCTACCTCGAGACCATCGCCGAGCTGCCGTGGAGCACGCGCAGCCAGGAGCACCTCGACCTCCCCGAGGCGTCGCGAGATCCTCGACGAGGATCACTACGCCCTGGGCGACGTCAAGGACCGGGTGCTCGAGTTCCTCGCCGTCCGCCAGCTCGCGGCAGGCCGACGAGCAGACGCCGCAAGGCCGAGGAGGCCGTCGAGGCGACCGATGAGGTGGTCAGCGAGCTTCGACGAGGTTCCCGGCTTCGGCAAGGACGAGGTGGTGCCGCCCACGACCGCCGAGGAGAAGCGCGAAGCCAAGGGCCCGATCCTGCTCTTCGTCGGCCCGCCGGGCGTCGGCAAGACCTCGATCGCCAAGTCGATCGCGCGGGCGATGGGACGCAAGTACGTCCGCATCTCGCTCGGCGGCGCGCGCGACGAGGCCGACATCCGCGGCCACCGGCGCACCTACGTCGGCGCCATGCCCGGCCGGATCATCCAGGGCATGAAGCAGGCCGGCACCAAGAACCCGGTCTTCCTGCTCGACGAGGTCGACAAGCTCGGCGTCTCCTACCAGGGCGATCCGGCGAGCGCGCTGCTCGAGGTGCTCGATCCGGCGCAGAACGACTCGTTCACCGATCACTACCTCGGCGTGCCGTTCGATCTGTCGGAGGTGCTGTTCATCGCCACGGCGAACTTCATCCAGAACATCCCGGGGCCGCTGCTCGACCGCATGGAGGTGGTGCGAGTTCGCCGGCTACACCGAGCGGGAGAAGCTGGCGATCGCCCAGCGCTACCTGGTGCCGCGGCAGCTCGAGGAGAACGGCCTGACGCCGGAGCAGCTCGACGATCACCGACGACGCGCTGCGCGAGGTGATCACGAGCTACACCCGCGAGTCCGGCGTGCGCCAGCTCGAGCGCGAGCTCGGCCGGCTCGGCCCGCAAGGTCGCGCGCAAGATCGCCGCCCGCGAGGTCGAGCGGGTCGACGTCGACGCGCGACAAGGTGCGACGAGCTCCTCGGCCGGCCGAAGGTCCACCCCGAGCAGGCGGCCCGCGAGGACCAGGTCGGGAGTCGCGACCGGCATGTACTACACGCCGACCGGCGGCGACATCATGTTCGTCGAGGCCTCGACCGATGCGCGGCAAGGGCGAGCTGGTGCTCACCGGCCAGCTCGGCGACGTGATGAAGGAGTCGGCCCGCGCCGCCTGGACGCTACGCCCGGTCGCACGCCGACTGCGCTCGGCATCGCGGCCGAGTGCTTCGACCGCGACATCCACATCCACGTGCCGGCGGGCGCCATCCCCAAGGACGGTCCGTCGGCGGGCGTCACGATGGCGACGGCGCTGGTCTCGGCGCTCTCCGGCCGCCCGGCGCGGCACGACATCGCGATGACCGGCGAGATCACGCTCTCGCGGCCGCGTGCTGCCGATCGGCGGCGTCAAGGAGAAGGTCCTCGGCGCCGTGCGGGCCGGCATCACCCAGATCATGCTGCCGAAGGACAACGAGGCCGATCTCGAGGATCTGCCGCGCGAGGTGCGCGACAGCCTGAGTCCACCTTGCCGAGGAGCTGGGCGACGCCCTCGCCCTCACCCTCCGGGGCGCCACCTTCCGGGAGGGCCGCCTCCGCTTCGAGACGCCGCTCAAGGACGGCACCTTCGCCAGCATCCCGCACTGAGCCGTCCCTGATCGTTCAGCTCAGTCTCCACGGCCGCCGCCCCTCACGGGACGGCGGCATTTTTTTGTTCTGGCGTAACGCGCCCGCCGGTCCCGGCGCCTAAGCCGTTCGAGGTTTCTTCCCTCACCTTCTCCTCTGCCTGGGGGCCCCGTATGCGCGCATCGCACGTCATCGCCTTCGCTGCCGTCCTCTTGTTCAACTTCGCCGCCGCCGCTCAACCGAAAGCCGAGGTCGCGCTCCACCTGACCGACGAAGCGGGGCGGCCGCTCGCGGTGGCGAGCTCCCTCTCGCTCACCGCGGTCGCCGAACCGGGGCGGCGCTTCCACGCGGAGGCCTCCAGCGGGGTTACCCGCTACGTGCTCGCCGTGCCGCCGGGCGTCTATGAGGTGGAGGCGATGGCGCGCGGACACCGGACGCGGCAGGCGCGGATCACCGTGCCGGCGGGGCGCGGCGCCGCCCTGTCGCTGGCGCTCCACGCCCGGGAGGCGGAGGAGGATCTGCTCGGCCGGCTCGCGAAAGCGCCCTCCTCCCGGCGCGACCCGGTCCCGCCAGGCGCCCTGGAACGCGCTCTGAGGCAGAAGGGGCGGATGCCGCACCCCGGCCCTCCCCCTCCCCGCCGGCCCGCCTGCCAGTGGACCTCCCTGGGGCCGCGCAACATCAACGGCCGGGTACGCGCCCTGGCCGCTCATCCGACCCGCGGCGAGACCGTCTATGCCGGCGCCGCCAACGCCGGGGTCTGGATCACCCGTGACAGCGGCACGACCTGGAGCCCGCTGATGCGCGACGAGGGCTCGCTCGCCATCGGCTCGCTCGCGGTCCACCTCACCGATCCCGCCGTGCCGGACGGCGACGTCACGGTCTATGCCGGCACCGGCCAGGTGGAATTCGCCGACATCACGATCTTCCCCTCCTACCCGGGCGTGGGCGTTCTGCGCTCCACCCAGAACGGCCGGCCGGGAACCTGGACCGCGAGCGGCGACTTCGGCACCCTGGACGTCACGTCGCTCGCCGTCGACCCGGCATCGGTCACCGGCGATCCCGACAAGGTCATCCTCTATGCCGGGGGCTCGGGAGGGATCTTTCGCTCGGCCGACGGCGGCAAGACCTGGAACCGGCTGACGACCGAGACCAACGTCCAGAGCCTGGCCCTCGACCCGGACGACGCCAAGACGCTCTGGGCCGGCGTCACCGGCACGGGGATCCTGAAGGTCGACACCCAGACCGGCGCCTCCTCCGCCCTCAACAATGGCCTGACCCTGAAAGACTCCGGCGGCAACCCGTTCTGGCTGGTCCTGATCGCCATCGGCCCTTCAGTGCCGCACACCAGATACGCGAAGGTGAATCAGACGGTCTACCGCCTGTCCGGAAACACCTGGACCCCGCTGGGCGATCACGGCGGCGACCCCTATGGATACTGGAGCGAGCTCCTGGCCGTCGATCCGGCCGACTCGAAGACCCTCCTGACCGGGGCTCAAGGACTCGAGAGGAGCGACGACAGCGGCGACCACTGGAGCGCCGAGGACGGAACGCTCTCCGACCAGCACGCCGCCGCCTTCTCGTCGGCCGACCACCGGATCGTCTATCTCGGCAACGATCATGGCGTCTGGCGGCGCGATTTCGCCGACAGCTCGGGGGGCTGGTCCAAGGCCAGCAACGGCCTCATCCTCACCCAGTTCAATACCCTGGGCTCCTCTCCCGCCGGCCCCAACCTGGTGGGCGGCGGCAGCCAGGACAACGACACCGAGCGCACCCTGGGCGGCCTGACCTGGGACGACATCCTGGCGGGCGACGGCGACTTCTTCATCGCCGATCCGGCCGACCCCCACCACCTCTACGCCCAGCAGTCCTGGGGCCTGGGGTCGATCAATGGCCTCGTGCTGAAGAGCGACGACGGCGCCGCGAGCTTCCAGCAGCTCGACACTGGCGGCACCTTCCCCGGCGGACCGTTCGTCACTCCGCTCGTCCTCGACCCCGCGAGCTCGCCAGATCCCAATCGCAAGCTCTTCGTGGGTGGCCTCGCCAAGGTTTTCCGCAGCACCGACGGCAGCGCGAGCTGGAAAGAGGCGAGCCCGGACCTCGGCGGCGAGATCCGCACCCTGGCGCTCGCCACCTCGGGCAAGGCGCTCTGGGCCGGCCTGCCGCGCCGGAGGGTCTGGTTCACCGCCAACCGCGACGCGACGAGCCCGGCCTGGACGGAGGTCACGGCCGGTACCGCGCCCGGTACCGCCGTCCTGCCGAACCGCCGGCTGACCCGGCTCGCCGCCGATCCCGCGGACGGCCGCGCCGTCTACGCCACCTTCGGCGGCTGGGCGGGCGGCGCCTCAGGCCCCTTCGCCCACGTCTTCCACGGCACGGTGGCGAGCAACGGGACGGTGACCTGGACGGACCTCTCGGGCAACCTGCCCGACGTGCCGGCCAACGCCCTCGCCGTCGACCCCGCGGAGCCCGGACGCCTCTGGGTGGGGACCGACATCGGCGTCTTCACCTCCGCGGACGGCGGCGCGTCGTGGGACGACTTCAACGGCGACGCCCTGCCGAACGTCGTGATCTCCGCCCTGGAGCTCGACACCCAGCGCCACGTGCTCCGCGCCGCCACCTACGGCTGGGGGATGTGGCAGCGGCAGCTCAAGGCCTCCTGCCCGGCCACCGATCTCTATGTGCGCGACAGCCGGATCGACACCGGCGAGGTGCTCCCTTCCCCTTCCGGGGTCCCCGACCCC
This sequence comes from uncultured Acidobacteriota bacterium, assembly GCA_963792575.1. Classification (GTDB taxonomy): domain Bacteria; phylum Acidobacteriota; class Thermoanaerobaculia; order Multivoradales; family UBA5704; genus DATARR01. The sequence goes on along the minus strand of CAWBWZ010000009.1, from coordinate 287,879 downwards.
GGCGCCCTGGACACCGACGTCTACTGGTGGCAGAGCCCGGACATCAAGGTCTCGCTCGGCCCGGAACCACGGGACGGCGTGGAGTTCGACCAGATGGCCGCCGAGAGCGCGGTCCGCGGCACCACCGTGCCCGTCTACGTCCAGGTGCACAACCGGGGGCCGGAGACCGTCCACCACGTTAAGGTCGCGGCGCTCTGGATGCGGGCCTCCGCCGGGGTGCCGGCGCTGCCCGACGACTTCTGGGCGACCTTCCCGGGGCCGTTCCAGGCCGCGAGCGAGTGGAAGCTGCTCGACCCGGCGGTCCCCTCCCAGACGATCTCCAAGCTCCTCCCGCACACGCCGGCGATCCTCCGCTGGGACTTCGCGGTGCCTCAGGACGCGACCGAGGACAGTTGCGTCTTCGTCGCCGTCTCCTCCGATGAGGATCCGGTGACGCGGAGCGACAGCTCCTCCGACCACCTGGTAGAGGTTGTCGTCCCTGGGGACAAGCACGTGACGCAGCGGAACCTCCACGTGGTCGACGCCGGCGTGCCACCGCCCGGGGGCGGCGCCGCACCCGAGGCGGGGATGAGGATCGACCTTCACAATCCCGACCGCAGCCGGGTCTCCTTCGAGATCGTGGCCGACCGCGGAAATCTGCCGCGAGGGAGCCGGGTCGCCATCCTCCTGCCCCGCATCCTCCCCCAAGGCACGGCCGGCGCGGTGCCCCTTGCCCCGGTCACCGGCCAGGAGTGGTGGGCCGCGGCGGAGCACCGCCGGGGCGGGGTCTGGGAGCTCGCCGCCGACCTCCCTCCGGCGTCAGGCCGCAGGCGCTTCCTCCTCCCCTCTTTCATCATCCGCGGCGGGGACCATGTCACCGCCGGTATCGCCGTCGCCCTGCCGCCCGGAGCTCCCCCTGGAGCCGTCTACCGCTTCACCGTCCTGGAGCGCCGGAAGGGGGGCCGGGTGATCGGCGGCGGCAGTTATGAGCTGCGCGTCCCGGAGAGGAGGGTCGTGGTGGGAGAAAAATAAGGATGCGAGGCGGCCTCATCCATCAGCCACCCCGCATCGCCTTCGCCGGGCTTACGGAGCGCCCGGCGGGAACATGCCGTTCTTGGCGACCGGGACGCAGAGCTTCAGGCTGTTGCCGATGAAAACGTTTTCCACCGGCAGCGTCGTCAGCAACGGATTGATGTGCTTCAGCGCCAGGTTCTGGCCGAGCGGAGCGCCGGTCGCCCCGTAGCACAGGACATCGGCGAACTGCACGTAGGGCAGGATGGCCGCCGGGGGCTTCCTCTGGTTCTTCATCACCGGCACGCAGAGCTGCTGCGGTACCCCGACGGTCGAGATCTCCGCCGGCAGGGCCGCGAGCAGCGGGTTCAGATGCTTCAGCGTGATCTGCTTGGTGAAGGTCTGGGTGTTCTCCGCCCGATAGCACTTGACGTCCAGCTCCTGAACCAGCTGCAGGACGTTGGCGGGAGGGTTGGCGTTGTTCTTGACCACCGGCACACAGAGCTGCTGCGGCTCCCGCAGCGTCACCGCGAGGTTCGGACCGAACAGGTTCGACATCACGGGATTGAGCTGCGTGAGCTGTAGCGGAAAGTTGATGGATGGCCCGGTGATGCCGTAGCACTTCCAGTCGACGAAGCGGATGAAGGCCAGGGTGTCCGCGGGCGCCACGTTGGCGTTCTTCTGGACCGGGACACAGAGCTGTTGCGGGCTCTGGAGGATCACGGTCTCGAAGGGCAACCCGGAGAGGACGGGGTTGAGGTGATCCAGGCGCAGCGTCAGGTTCAGCGGCGGCTGGTTGGCGATCTGGTAGCAACGCAGATCGAGGAAGTCGACAAACCGGCGCGGCGACGCCGGCAACTGGGCGCTGCCCGGCTCCGGGACTGCCACGAGGGACAGAGCGAAAAGACCACTGACGAGGATTTTGCCGACAATCTTGTCCACATACACCTCCTTAGTCGTTTAATGCTCCCTCAACTAAGGAGGTGCGCGCGGACCCCATTCCGGGACAACAGCCTGAGGCGGGCGCTCAGCCCCCGAACCGCCAGCCGAGGATCAGGCTGGCTTCATAGTCGGTCGCCTTGTAGGAGACCGCGAGACTATCGTCCTCCGAAAGCGAGGCGTCGTCGTCGAAGTAGCGGCGCACCCGGGCTTCCGGGCGGACGAAGAAGCGATCGTTGAGCTGCCACTGGTACGCCAGGCCGAGGTGGGCCGTGAAGATGTTCGAGGAGTCGGACTCCGAGAAGGTCTGGCCGAAGGCCGTCACGCGGATCCTGGTATCCAGCCGGGCGACGCCGGGGCCGCCGAAGACCACGAAATTGCTCCCGTTTGGAAACCACTGCAAGGAGAGATCGAGGTTGTAGAGGTCGACCTTGAAATCGGCGTCGAATCCGAGGTCAGGGCCTGTCACCCCTTCATCCAGGGAGAGGGCATCCGCCAGATCCACCTTGCCCAAGGCGGCCTCGAAACCGAAGCTGGGACGGAAGCGATAGCCACCACGGAGGCCGTACACCTCGGTCCGGTCCAGGTCGTTGTCGTCGGGCTGATAGATGCCGGCCGCGATGCCGAAGCTGCCCTGAGCCTGGGCCGAACCACCGCTGAAGAAGAGGCCGGCGATCAGCAGGGCCCCGGTGCTCCACATCAACCGTGTGCGCATTAGAGTCTCCTTTTGTCTTCCAGCCGCATAATTTTAGCACTGACAATGGCCGCTCTTCTTACATGATCGGACCGTCTTTCCTCGACTCGGCCTGGGGCAGGAGGCGGTCGCGATCGTAGGGCGGGTCTTCGTGGTCCGGGAGAACATCCTCCGGCCACTCCTTCAGCCAGCTCCGGCGCTCCTCTTCGCTGGCGTAGTACTTCATGTACAGGAGCGTGTGCTCCTCGCTGCCGCTCCCGACCATGTCGAGGTGGCAGGCATAGGCCGCGTTGTCGGGCATCAGGACCGCCGGCTCGCGCAGCACATCGCCCCACAGCTCGGCGTACAGCTCGCGATCGCTCAGATGGTTGGTGCTGTGCAGGAAGGTCCCCATCAGCGCGAGCATGTTGATGACCTCCCACAGCTTGCCGCTGAGCTGCGAGTCGTCCAGCTCATCCGGCGGCGGCAGGGCCACGCCGGCCTCGGGCAGCACCTCGGACAAGGCCCTCGGCTCCTCCCGCTCGAAAGCGGCGATGTAGTTCGCGAACTCGTCCTCGAGATCCTCCGGCTCATCCTTTGACATTCCGTCCTCCCACGGCAACCATCTCACATCGCCGGCTTCACGCCGATCGCCCGGTACAATTTTGCGGGGTCGTACATCACGCCGTCCTTGACGACCAGGGTGACGCGGCGGATGTCGCTGATGTTCCGGGTGGGGTCGCCGTCCACCAGGATCAGGTCGGCGAGCTTGCCGGAGGCGACTGTGCCGAGGTCGCGGTCGAGCTTCATCACCTGGGCCGCGCCGAGGGTAGCGATGCGCAGCACCTCGGGTGCCGGGATGCCCGCCTGGACGTAGTGCTCCAGCTCGCGCTGGAGGCTGAAGCCCGGGGTGGCGTCGGTCCCCGCGACGATGGTGATCCCTTCGTCGTGGAGGAGGCGCACCATGGCGAGGCAGGCGCGGAAGGAGTCGCGGTAGCGCTGCTGCTGGGTCAGCGCGCCGGGCAGGTTGCCGCCGAGCATCAGCCGCCGCACCTGGTAGGGGAGGCGGTCCGCGATCGGCGCCAGGCTGGGGCTCACCGCGTCGGGACGGCCGGTGAACAGGTCCTCGTAGAAGTTGACGGTGGGATCGACCACCGTGTGGCGCTCCTTGAGCAGCTGGATAAAGGCGCGCACCGGCTCGGAGGCGAGGTCCAGCTCGGCGGCGTGCTCGCCGACGGCGGACATCCGCGCCGGGGTGCGGGTGTCGATCCCGGGGATGAAGTTGAGGAAAAGGAAGTTGACGTGCTGGATCTCGTCGAAACCCGCGCGCACGCGCCTGCTCGGCGATCATGCCGTTGGGGATGTGGCCGGAGACGCGCATGCCGCGCCGGTGGGCCTCGGCGATGATCGCCGGCACCAGCTTGGGATCGAGCGAGCTGTAGATCTTGATCTGCACGAAGCCGCGGCTCGGCGTAGTGGTCCACCGCGGCGCGCGCCTTCTCCTCGGTGTCCACCAGCATCTTGGTCGGGCTGGCGTAGGGGCCCGGGCCGTCGATGACGCCGGCGAGCACGACGCGCGGTCCCAGGGCCTCGCCCGGTCTCCCAACGCCGCTTGAGGTCGAGCACGTAGTCGGGATCGTTGCCGAGATCGCGGCCGGTGGTCACGCCGGCGGCCAGGTCGAGGAGGCCGGCGCCGTCGTTGAAGTGCTGGTGCATGTCCCAGAGGCCGGGCAGCAGCGTCTTGCCCTGGGCCGTCGACGATCTCGCGCGCCGGCGGGCACCGGAACCTCGCCGTCCATGCCCACCGCCTGGATGCGGTTGCCGGCGACGACGACGGTGGTGCCGGGCCGCACCGCTCCGGTCTCGGGGTCGAACAGGCGGGCCCCCCGGATCACCAGCGTCCCCGCGCGGCCGGTGGCTCGAGCTTCGCCGCCTCCGCTTTCTGCCGCGCCGCCACCCTCTGAGCCTGGGCCTTGATCATCTCGGGCGCCACGTCCTCCCACCCCTCGGGGACGGCGGTGATGTAGCCGTCGTAGCGACCGAAGAAGGTCCGGGCGTCCTCCATCCAGATGTAGAACGGGGAGAGGCCGAGGCCCGGTGATGGCGTAGAGCGAGAGATCCCGCGCCTTCTCCCCCGCCCCGAGCCGGGCCGAGCCGAGGCTTTCGATCGCGGCCTCCCCCTCGGGGAGCAGCGGCAGCTTCGGCGCGGGCTGCGCAGCAGGGCCGTGGCCAGCAGGCCGAGGTCGATGTTGGAGATGCTGCGGGCGATGTAGAAGGCCGCGCCGGAAACCTTCTTCTCCCCCTTCTCCGGAACGTTGCTCCAGGAGGCCATCCCACGGACGATCTCGAACCGCTCGTCGACCGGGTTCTTCCAGTAGTCGAGGCCGGTGACGCGCTCGCGCACGCGGGATGCCCGCGCGGTCGACCCGGATGCGGGTGGTGAGGTCGTGGCCACGTCCACGATCGCTCACCTTCAGGGTGAGGACGTTCTCGCCGTCCGGTTCGACCCGCAGAGTCACCAGGCCCGCGGGCCGCAGGTTTCCCAGGCAGATGGTATAGCGCAGCTCACCTCCGGCGGCGAGCGCGGCCGGGGGCGTGGCGGCCAGGGCCCCGGGCCGGGCGCACAGGAGGAGCGCAAGGGTGCATAAACACACCTTTCCCATTGGACTTTTCTCCCAGAACCAGAAACCCCTTGACGAGCGGGCGATAAAAGGCAGCGAATGTGACAGCGATGTTACAACGGAAACATCCTCATCCGGCAGGTTTCACGCCCAGGTCTCCCAGATCGCGTTCGGATCGTAGGTCACCCCGCCCTTGACGGTGAGAACGACGCGGCGGATGTCGGAGATACGATTCAGCGGATCGCCGTCCACCAGGATCATGTCGGCGAGCTTGCCGGGGGCGACGAGCCGAGCTCCTGATCCCGCTTCATGACGCGTGCCGCGCCGAGGGTGGCGATGCGCAGCGCCTCGGGAGCCGGGATGCCGGAGTCGACGTAGAGCTCGAGCTCGCGGTGGAGGGTAAAGCCGGCCAGGGCGTCGGTGCCGGCGACGATCGTGACGCCGGCATCGTGGAGGGCCTTCACCATGTTCTGCATCGCCCGGTACGAATCGCGGTAGCGCCGCATCTGGTCGGCCGGCGGGTTGAGGCCGCCGCCGTAGAGGCTGCGCTGCACCTGTGGCGGCAGGCGGTCCGCCACCGCGGCGAGACTGGGATCGATCTCGCCGGGCTGGGCCTTGAACATCCCCTCGAAGGTGGCGAGCGTGGGGTCGGAGACGGTGCCGCGCTCCTTGAGCAGGGCGATGAAGCTCTTCACCTGGGCGGACCCGAGATCGATCTCGGCCCCGTGCTTGGCCACCTCGTGGAACCGCGCCGGGGTGCGGGTATCGATCTTCGGATCGAGAAAATTGAGCATGAGAAAATTGGCGTGCTGGATCTCGTCGAACCCGGCGCGCACCGCCTGCTCGGCGTTCATGCCGTTGGGGATATGGCCGGAGACCCGCAGGCCCAGCTCGTGGGCGCGCTTGACGATCGGCGGCACCAGCCTGGGATCGAGCGAGCTGTAGAGCTTGATCTGCACGTAGCCGAGCCTGGCATAGCGGTCCACCCACTCCAGCTGCCTGCTGCTCGGTCGAGACCAGGACCTTGGTGGGGCCGGCGTAGGGGCCGGGGCCGTCGATGAAGCCGGCCTTCAGCACGCGCGGGCCGATCCCCTCCCCCGAATCCCAGCGCCGGCGCATGTCCGCGCAGCTCGTCGATGTCGTTGGCCATGTCGCGCACGCTGGTCACACCCGCCGCCAGGTTGAACAGCCCATCCGATTCGGAGAGGTGGACGTGCATGTCCCAGAGCCCCGGCAGGAGCGTCTTGCCGCGGGCGTCGATCACCTCCACGCCGGGGGGCACCTGGACCTCGCCGTCCTTGCCGACCGCCTGGATGCGGTTGCCGGAGACGATCACGGTCATATCGGGCTGAACCGCCAGGGTCGCCGGATCGAAGAGCCGGGCGTGGCGGATGGCCAGCCCTCCCCCCTGGGGGTGATGGGTGAGCCTGGCCGCGAGATCCTTGTAGCGCGCCTTCTCGGCCGCCGACTGGATGCCGGTGAGCTTCGGCACGACGTCCACCCACCCCTCGCGGAAAACCGCCGCCCACCCTCCGACCGAGGCGAAGAGGTCGCGATTCTCGTCGAGCCAAACGTAGCTGGGGGCGAAGCCCAGGCCAGAGAGCGCGTAGAGGCGGATCTTCTGTGTGACCCCGCCTTTGCGGACCTCCTCGGAGGCGAGCTCCTCGATCCGCGCCTCGCCCGTGGGGAGGAGCGGCAGGCGGTGGCCCGGGGCCGCCAGCAGCGCCTTCGCCAGCAGGGCCGCTTCCTGGGGCGGGCCGTTCAGGCTGAGAAAGAAGGCGGGCTCGCGGACCTCGCGCTCCCCCTTCTCCGCCGAGCTCTTCCAGGAGGCCTGGGTCCCCTTGCGCTCGAACCGCTCGTCGACCGGGCTCTTCAGATAGTCGACGCCCGTGGTCTCGACGGAGGTCGGCAGCCCGGCGGCGTCGAGCCGGTACCGGCTGGTGGTGTTCGATCCGCGCCCGCGGTCGTTGAACTCGAAGGTGTGGACCTGGGTGCCGTCGGCTTCGACGCGAGAGGCCGCGGAGCCGGCCCGGTTGCCGGAGAAGAGGAAACCGTAGTGAATCTCCCGCGGATCAGAAGCCAGGGTGACCGGCATGGCGTCCGGCGCGGCGGCAGCCGGTGGCGGAGCCGTGCGGCAGCCGGCCAGAGACAGGCCGGCGAGGATGGCGAAAACGATGGACGGCCGGGTGCTTCGCATACGGATCTCCTTGACTGAGCCCGGAATTATAGGGGGAGAGTTCCAGGAGGACCCGATCAAATCTACAGCTTTGTTGCTAATTTAGAATTTTTGATGTCGTCCCCCTATTGCCTGATCATTGCCCGATCTGCTGGAGCAACCGGTCGACCGGCACTTTCCCCGACTGGGTAACCGGCACAGTGACCTCGCCCAGCACCGGAACGGCGAAGCGGAGATCGGCGTCGAGGGTGTACTCGGGGTCCTTGCGCCCCTGGAGGGTGCGGACCACGCGATAGAGATCCTCGAACCTGATGGTCACCGGCAGCTCGACGGCGGTGCGGCCGCTGGCGGCGATCGCCACCTGCTGGTCGTGCCGGCCCGTGAGCAGGGGCTCGCCGTTGAGCCGCAGCTTGTAGCCGATGCCGTCGAGCACGAGGTCCACGGCGTTGGGGTTGTCCACCCGGAACTGCACGAGCACGTCGGCCCCGGTGAGGTTCGTCCCCAGCAGCTTGACGCCGGTGACGTCGACCTCGGGCGCGGCCATCTCGGAGAGGGTGGAGAGCCCCGCGCAGCCGGCGAGGGCGAAAAACGCGGCGAAGAGGAGGAGGCGAAGGGGTCGGTTCATGGGTGGGCTCCTTTCATCCTCTTCCACCCTACCATTCCACGCAGAGCTTAAGACGCAGGTCCCGCTGCCGGTCGCGGTAGAAGAGGCACCCCTCGCGCCGGCCGTGGAGATAGAGGTCGCGCAGGATCTCGACGTCCTTCCGGCAGTACGCCTCGACGAGGTCGAGCCGCCCCTGGCGGACCCATTCGAGGGACTGCAGGCCGTCGGCGGACTTCCCGATCCCCAGCGTCTCCTGGGCGAGGTGCCCCATCCCCACCCGGAAGCCGAGGCGGGAGGCGACGTCCTCCAGCAGGTCGAGCGTCGGCAGGGTGCGCGCGAAGTCCTCCCCCGTGTAGCCGGCGAGGACCAGATAGTCGAAACGCTTGATGTTGTAGCCGATCACCAGAGAGGCGCCGCGCAGGGCGTCCACCAGGGCGCGCACCTCGCTCTCGGGGTAGACCTCGAAGCCGCCCCTCCTCCAGGAAGCAGACCACCCCGACGGCGACCCCCATGCGGTAGGCCTTGTGCCAGCCGCCCACGTCGGCGGCGGAGCGGAGGGTTTCGAGGTCGAAGAGGACGGTGCGGCGCTCCCCGTTCCCCACCGTCCGCGCGGGGATCAGAGCCGGGCGCTGGAGCAGGAAGGGCTCGGCCCGGATCGGCTCGATCGCGGGCGCCGGGCCGGTCCGGAGATGGGCCTGGCGTTCGCCGGGGGCATTTTCCCCCTCTCCCGGTGAGGGAGGAAGGGCGGGGACGGGAGAGGGGGTCAGGGGGTGAGGGTCCGGGAAGGCCGCATCCTCCACCTCTTCCTCAACCTCCTCCACCGCCACCAGCGTCACCGTCACCGGCTCCCCCCAAGGCACCGCCGGCTCCTCGCGCCCGAGCAGCAGGCGCAGCACCCGGGCCGCGCCCGGCTTGTCGAGCGGACGGTTGCCGTTGCCGCACTTGGGGGACTGGACGCACGAGGGGCACCCCTTCTCGCAGGGGCACCCCTCGATCAGCAGCAGGACCCGCCCGAGCAGATCCGGCAGATCCTCGAAACCGCGCGCGGCGATCCCCACTCCCCCGGGGTGGCCGTCGTAGATGAAGACGGCGCCGGTGCCCATCTGCGGATGGAGGGGGTAGGAGATGCCGCCGATGTCCCCGCGGTCGCAGAGCGCCAGGATCGGGAAGAGGGAGATGCCGGCGTGCTCGGAGGCGTGGAGCGAGCCCAGGAAGTGCTCGCCCTGGCGGCGCAGGGTCTCCTCGGCCGGCTGCGGCGCCGCCCACCAGAGCCCCACCGTCTCGAACTCGACCGGCGGGAGGTCGAGCGGCGTCTGGTCGATCACCTCCTGGCCGTGGATGCGCTTGCGCTCGAAGCCGACCACCCGCTCGGTCACCTTGAGGCGGCCGAGCCAGGCCTGGAGCGGGCCGCACGCTCTTCGCCTCCAGCACCTCCAGGATCTCGGTCTCCTTCTCGGTCAGCGGCGTCGTGAAGTAGTCGAGGTCCGCCGCCTCCGCGATGCACCCGCCGCTCCTCGCGCTCCAGCGCCGATGACCAGGAACTGCCGGCCGGCGTGGAGATAGACCGCCCCGGGGTGGCACTCGTGGAGCGCCCGCACGCCGTCCACCGTGCCGATCGTCCGGCCGCCGGCGAGGATGGCGAAGGTCTCCCCCGCGCCCCGCAGGTTGACGTGGCGCTGCGGCCGGCGGCGCAGGGAGAAGATCTCGTCCGCCCTCGGCGGCGGCGAGCAGATGCCCCTGGCGCAGCAGCTTCTCCACCCGCGCCTGGTGCGGCGCGAGATAGGCGCGGTCGTCCCCGGCTGAGCGGCATCTCGGAGGCGGCGCAGACCAGGTGCGCCCGCGAGCACCGGATCGTTGACCGGATCGACGATCAGCCGCTCGCAGGGCCGCTCGAGGAACTGCTCGGGATGGTCGAGGAAGTACTGGTCGAGCGCGTCGGGCATCGCCACCAGGGCGGTGATCGACTCGCGGCCGGCGCGCCCCACCCGTCCCGAGCGCTGCCAGGTGGCCATCATGCTGCCCGGGTAGCCGACCAGGATGCAGGCGTCGAGGCCGCCGACGTCGATCCCCATCTCCAGCGCCGAGGTGGAGATGACGCCGTCGAGCTTGCCCTCGAAGAGCGACTGCTCGATCCGCCGCCGCTCCTCGGCGAGGAAGCCGGCGCGGTAGCTCGCCACCCGCGCGGCGAGCGCCGGCTCCTGCGCGCCGCAGCCAGGAGTAGAGCAGCTCGGTGATCCGCCGCGCCTTGGTGAAGACGATCGTCTTCGAGCCCGGCGTTGATGAAGCGGACGAAGAGCTGGAGCGCCGGCGGTGTACGGGCTCGCCGTCCGGCCGGAAGAGCAGCAGATGGCGGCCCTCGCGCGGCGCTCCGGACTCGGTGATCCAGTGGAACTTCCGCGCCGGTGAGGGTCTCGGCGAACTCGCCGGCGTTGGCGGCGGTCGCCGAGGAGGCGATCAGCACCGGGTCCGACCCCACCGAGCGGCAGAGGCGGAAGAAGCGCTGGAGAACGTGATGGAAGTGGCTGCCGAAGATGCCGCGATAGGTGTGCAGCTCGTCGAGCACGATCCAGCGCAGGTCGGCGAGGAACGGCCCCCAGCCGGTCCAGTGGCCGAGGACGCCGAGGTGGAGCATGTCCGGGTTGGAGATCACCACCCGCGGAAAGTTCTTGCGGATCGCCGTCCGCTTCGCGGCCGGGGTGTCGCCGTCGTAGATCTCGCACCCCGCGACCTCCGGCGGCAGCCCCGAGGCCTCGGCCAGGCGGAGGAACTTCCCCCGCTGATCCTGCCCCAGGGCCTTCAGGGGGAAGAGGAAGAGCGCCATGCCCCGGACCGCCCCGCGCCGCCTCTTCCAGGGGCGGGACCTGGAAGATCAGCGACTTGCCCGACGCCGTGGGGGTGGTGACCAGCACGTTCTCCCCCCGCCGCACGGCCGCGATCCCCTCCGTCTGGTGCGTCCAGAGACGCGGCACGCCCCCTCTCCCCAGCGCCCGGGAGATCGACTCCGGCAGTTCCAGATCGCCGTAGCGGGCCTCGCTCCCCGGCAGATGCGTGGTGTAGAGGAGCTGGGGACCGAGCCTGGCGTCGCGGCTCAGCTCCTCGATCAGGGGGCCGAGAGTGGAGCCGGCGGGGAGGACGACGGAGGCGGCGGCATTACGGGGCATTACCGCCCGATGGTAGCACGCCGCCGCCGTCCGCCCCGATCAATCCGGCCCCCCGGTGCCGGGGTTGTAGCAGGGATTCTCGGTGCAGATTTCCCGGAAGCCGTTCGTGCAGCAGGTCGAGCAGCACGCGGGGCCGTCGCAGGTCGTGGTGCAGACCCAGTCGGTCGCCGCGGCGGGCCGGACAGCGACGGCGGCCGTGGTGAGCGCCGCGGCGAATACGAGGTAGATCAGCTTCTTTTTCATCACGGAGCTCCTCAGGAAATTGATCAGACGGCTCTCGTGAGCCATAGGGATCATAAGAGAACGTGCCCGCGAACGGGCGGGCCGCTCTCCACTGTATTTGATAAACTCTCCTGGTTTCTCGAACAAGGGGAGGGGAAGTCGTGGACGTCGGTCTGACTGCGGAGACCTCCGCTGAGGCGACACGCCGGGCGCGTGAGGAGCTGTCGATCGTTCTCGGCGAGGAGATCCTGCCGTTGCGGCGGCTGCGCGTCCCGCGCCGCCTCGGCGAGATCGCGATCTTCGCGGGCCTTTGGGGCTTGGGGATCGCCCTCGGCCTGAGCGGCCTCGCGCTTCAGGGCCCCCTCGCCTGGGTGCTGCGCGCCGGCGGTGCCGGGCTCTCAGCCGTCGCGCTCAACGCGTTCTATCTCCTCTCTCACGAGGGGCACCACCATCTCCTCTTCCGGCGGCCCGTGGTGAATCACGCGGCCAACGTGCTGCTGTGCGTGCCGCTCCTCCACTCGCCCTCGGCCTACCGCGTGCTGCACGAACGCCACCACTGGCACCTCGGCGGCCCGGGCGACCCGGACGAGTATCGCAACTACACGTCGGACCGGCGGCTGGTGTGGGCCCTCCACTGGGTGCGTCTCACCATGGGCACGCTCGTCTACATGCCTCTCATCCCCGTGGTCGCGTGGCGCCGCGCCGGGCCCGGAGACCGGTGGCGCATCCTCGCCGAGTATGCCGGCATGGCCTGCGTGTGGGGCCTCGCCTTCGCCTTCGTCCCTCTGCGCGTCCTCCTGCAGACATGGCTCGTCCCCGGCATCGCCGTGGGATACTTCTCCGCCATCCGCGCCCTGGCCCAGCATGCGCTGACCGGCGACGAGCCGCTGCTGGCGAGCCGCTCGGTGCGCAGCGGCCGTCTGGTCTCGTTCCTCCTGCTCAACGAGAACCTCCATCTCGAGCACCACCTCTTCCCGGAGATCCCGAGCTACAACCTCCCCCGCCTGCGAGCGCTCCTGCGCCCCCAGCTCCCCCGCGCCGTCGAGACCGCGTCCTACACGCGGTTCCTGGGGGGCTTCGTGGCGCGCTCGCTGCGCGGGGACGACTCGGTGATGGGCCTCACGCGGCCGGGCGTGGAGACCGCGCCGTGACGCTCACCTTCAAGGAGAGCCAGCGCGCCTTCGACCGGGAGCCCCGCGCGTTCTCGCGCTTCGCCAATCCGGCGGCCGTCTGCGAGGGGTGGTACCCCGTCGCCCGCGCGGCCCGCGTCGCCCGGGGGCAGGTCCGGCGGGTCTGGATCGGTGAGCGCGATCTCGTCCTCTACCGCGAGCTCGGGGGAGCGCTCCGCGCTCTCGAGCGGCGCTGCCCTCACCTCGGCGCCGACCTCGCGCAGGGGCGGGTCGTCGAGCGGGGCCTCCAGTGCGCGTTCCACGGCTGGTGCTGGGGCACCGGCGGCGGGCGCTCGGAGGGTGGCGGGAACCGGCGCCGCATCCGTTCCTACGAGGCGCGGGAGAAGTGGGGGCTCGCCTGGATCTGGGCCGGCGACGGGCCGCCGAAGTACGAGCTTCCCGACCCGAGCCCCGAAAACCGCGCGCACGTCCTGCGCCTCCCCCCGCAGCGGCTCGCGTGCCATCCGCACGTCATGCTCGGCAACGGCCTCGACCTCTCCCACGTGGGCCCCGTGCACCGCTACAGCTTCGAGGAAGACCCCGCTCTCGACCTCGAGCCGCCGCACCGCCTCTCGGCGGACATCCAGGCCCGCTTCCGCCCGACTTGGCTGCGGCGCCTCCTGGGCCTCGCCGGCCAGACCGCCCGCTGGCGCTTCACCACCATCGGCCCCAGCCTGGCGTGGGTGCGGGTGAGCGCGCCGACGTCCTTCGAATTGGTCTGGGCGGGCCGGCCGCTGCCAGGGGGCGGGTGCGCCGCGCGGACCCTCTTCTTCCTGCCGCGCCGGCGCAGTCTCGCACGCGCCCTGCCGATGATGGTCGCCACCACCTGGGCCGACCGCCGCGTCCTGGACGGCATCGACTTCACCCCCGGTTTCGTCGCCAGCGACTCGGCCTTCGCCCTCTACGCGGACCTGCTGGAAGAGATCCCTGAATGGACACGGACGCCGCCATGACGATACCCGAGGAGGCCAACCGATGGACGTAGATCACAACCGGACCCTGTGGGAGAAGCTCGGAGCGGTGGAGGGCCTGTGGGCCGCCATCCTGCTCGCGATCAACCTCGCCCTTATGCTCGGCGCGGCGGCGCACCCGTCGGCGAGCGACGGGGCGTTCCTGGACGCCCTGCGGAGCGAGCGCATGTGGTGGGAGTGGATGACCTTCCTCCGCATCGTCGCGGGCCTGATGATCGTCTGGTGGATGGGGAGCCTCGCGGGCCGGCTGCGCCTCGCCGAAGGCGAGCCCGGCCGCCTCGCGAGCATCACCTTCGGCGTCGGCACCCTCTGGGGCGGCGTCTGGCTGCTCAGCGCGCTGTTCAACTCGGCGGCCATCCTCTTCGCGTACAGCTACGGCAACCCCGCCGGCGCGCGCATCGCGGGCATGCTCGCCATCGAAACGGCGTACGTCCTCACGCCCTCGCTGATGATCATCATGACCTTCGCCGTCTCCCTGGTCGCGCTCCGTTTCGGCGGCTTCCCGCGCTGGTACGCGTTCGCCACGCTGGGTACCAGTGGCCTGCTGACCGTCCTCGCCCTCGCGGACTGGGCGGACCTGCGGAACCTGGGCCTCGCCATCATGGTCTTCTCGCTAGCCTGGATGGCGCTCACCAGCGTGCTCCTGATCCCCACCTACCGCGTTTCGGATCTGGTGGCCGGCACGCAGGGGCGCGTGGCGGCCTAAAGCACGGCGATTTCCGGGTCCGAAGGCCGCCCGTCGACCTGGGAGGCCGCCGCCTCGCCGTCTTCCCAGGCGGCGAGGTGGAGATCGGAAAAATAAGTGGTGGCGCGGTAGCCCGACAGGGCGGAGCGCAGGGGATCGGCCTCGCCGAGGCCGATCGTCAGGAAACGGCAGCCGCGGCGGACGGCACGGTTGTAGACCGCGCGCAGCAGGGCCGCGAAGATGGCGGGATCATCGCCGTCGACCGCCCGGTGGCTGGCGTAGCAGGACCGCAGGCGGGTGCCGGGAGCGGGCAGCCGGGCCACGAGGTTGAGCAAGGGCCGCCAAGCGGCGAGCGCGCCCGCATAGCCGCGCACGACGAGCTGTTTGACCGCGCTCTGGTCCCAGGCCGCAAGGCACCCCACCACCCGTTCGCCGTCCAGCGCCAGGGAGAAGTCCGCCGCCGCGAGGCCCGGGGTGGACCCGGACCGGCACAGGGCCTCCGCCGTCCAGCAGGGCGCGAGCTGGCGGCTCCGGCCGTTGCGGTCGAGGCAGTCGAGCAGGGCCGGCAGCAGCGCCTCGCTTCCCGCCTCCAGCCGCAGTTCCCGGGGGAGCGGGAGAGGGCGCCGGAGACGGCCGAGGTGGATCGCATGCGTCACCAGGCGGTCCTGGGCGCGAAGCCGGGGGAAACCGGGCAGGCCGCTGGTCAGCAGGCGGCGCGCCGGATGGTTGCCGGCGACGATGCTGACCAGATAGAACGGGGCGCGGCCATCCTCGTGGAGCGCATGGAAGAGCGCGAACGCCCGGGAGAGGAACCGCGCCAGGCCCATCCCCCGGCGGACGCGGGGGTGGAACCGCAGCTGGCTCATGTAGCCAACGGGCCGGGGTTCGCCGTTGACGAACCGGAGGCGCACCGAGCGGTTGGCACACCCCAGGATCTCCCCCGTCCCTTCCTCGCGCGCGACGATCGTCTGCTGGAACGGACCCTCGAGCGCCGAGGCCGCGAAGTAAGAGGGCTCGCGTTCGTACGAGATGGCGACGCGCCCGGGCAGGGGGTTCTCCCGCAACAGCCGGCGCAGGGCGGCGTCATCCCCGGGGACGGCCAGATCGAGCTGGATGCTAAGCCTCCAGGAGCGCGGGCGCCGGACGCTCGCGGACCTTGATCAGCTCTCCGCGCCAGGCCTCGTCGCCGAGCGGATAGTCGTCGCGCTGGCTCACCTCGCGGCGGAAGAGATAGTTGATGCCGTAGAAGTGCCACCACATCGCGGCATCTCCGCGGTTCACCGGGTCCAGGCCGCGCCGCCAGATGCTCCGCCAGCGATAGAACCGCTCCCGCGCCTCGACGCACCCCCGCTGCAGCCGCTCCGGCGCCATGTGCCGCGGCGTAAAGGGGATCTGGTTGTAGCGGTACCGCTCGTCGAGCCACCACTTTTCATATCGGAGCCTCCCCTCGGCCTCCCAGCGCCGGTAGAGCGGTGTGCCGGGAAAGGGGGTCAGGTGGTTGAAGGCGGCGATGTAGAACTTGTGCTCCATGGCGAAGTCCACGGTCTGGTCGAAGCTCGCCTCGGTGTCCTCGTCATAGCCGAAGACGAAGGTGACGTAGAGCCGGATCTGATGGCGGCGCAGGTTGGCCAGGGCCTGGGCGAACCCGCCTTTCATCAGGTTGAACCCCTTGTTCATCGTCTTCAGGTTGAGCGGGTTCAACGACTCGAAACCGATCAGCACGCCCTGGCAGCCGCTGGCGGCCATGAGCTCGAGGAATTCCTCGTCGTGGGCGGCGTTGATGCTCGCCTGGCTGACCCATCTGAGCTTCAGGGGGATGAGGGCGCGGAAGAGCTCCTTGGCCTGCTCCATGTTGGAGGTGATGTTGTCGTCGACGAAGAAGATCAGCGGCTTGTGGCGCAGGGCGGCGAGCTCGGCCACGATGTCGTCCGCCGGCCGCCGGGTCTGGCTGTTCTGGAAGACGGTCTGCACGGCGCAGAAGTCGCAGCGGAAGTGGCAGCCGCGCCCGGCCTCGACGAGGCCGATCGGCAGGTAGCGCTTGCCCTTGTAGATCGAGCGGTCCGGGCGCAGGCGGGCGAGCGACGGGCGTTTTTCAGCGCGGTAGCAGGTCTGCAGGGCGCCGCGCTCCGCGTCCGCGAGCACGCGCTCCCAGAGCTGCTCAGCCTCGCCGATCACCACCGCCTCGGCGTACTGCGCCACCTCCTCCGGGCAGAGCGTGGCGTGGAAGCCCCCCATCACCACCGGCACGCCGCGCCGGCGGTACTCGCTGGCGATCTCATAGGCCCGCCTGGCGGTGTAGGTCTCGACGCTGATCGCCACCAGGTCGGTGGGCTCGTCGAACGGGATGGTCTCCATCCGGTCGTCGTGGAAGGCCACCTCCACCTCCGGCGGGGTGAGCCCGGCGATGACGGCCGGCGGCAGCGGCTCCATCTGCCAGGTCCGGATGTACGGCTGCCCGATGCGCCGGCCGATGCAGGGGTGGACCAGCGTGAGCTTCAAGCCGCCCTCTGACCGACGATCCAGTCGCAATTGTAAAAGTCGTGCAGGTGATGGGCGTAGAAGCGGTAGCCGAGATTGGCGAGCCACCAGACCGGGGGCTGGATGCGCGAGCCCAGGAAGCGCCGCGCCAGAGAGCGCGCGGAGTAGGCGTGCTTCCAGGCCCGTTCGTGACCGGCATAGAGCTCCGCCGGGGTCATCTGGCGCGGCTGGAAGACCACGTGCTGCGCGTCGTAGAGCTCCCAGTTCCGGGTCAGGATGCGCCCCTCGCTCTCCAGCCGTTTGTACAGGGCGGTATTGGGGAAGGGGGTGACGATGGCGAAGCGCGGCAGGTCGATGTGGGCGTCGACGACGAAGCGCGCGGTCTGGAGGAAGATGTCCGGCGTATCGTGATCCATCCCGAAGGTGAAGCAGGCCATGAGCGTGATGCGGTGCCGGTGCAGGCTCTCGACCAGCTCGCGGTACTCACCCGGTGAATTGAACCCCTTCCGCGACTGCTTCAGGCTCTCCGGGACGATCGACTCGAACCCCATGAGCAGGCCGGAGCACCCGCTCCGGGCGGCCAGCGCCAGGAGCACCGGATCGCGGCCGAGGAGCGTGGTGGCGAGGCCGAACCAGCGCACCTTGAGGGGGATCAGCGCTTCGAACAGGCGGGCGGCGTAGGCCTTGTCTGCGATCATGTTGAGATCGATGAAGATGATCTTCCGGGCCCAGTGCTGGCGGATGTCCGCCACCACCTCCTCGACCGGCTTCTGATACGGCTTCGTCCCCCAGGCGGCGGGCACGACGCAGAAGTCGCAGCTGTGGACGCACCCCCGCGTCGCCTCGAAAACGTGGGTGGTTATATAAGAGCCCTTCTCGATCATGTCGCGGCGCGGGAAGGGGCGCCCCGCGAGGTCCAGGCGAGGGGCCTGGACGTAGCGCGGCGCGAGCTTGCCGGCGGCGAAATCGCGCAGCAGCTGCGGCCAGGTCTCTTCCGCGTAGCCGACGACGATCGCATCGGCATGCGGCTGCGCGTCGTCCGGAATCAGGGTCACGTGCGGCCCGCCCAGCACCACCGGGATGCCGCGCGCGCGGAAATGGGCCGACAGCTCGTAGGCCCGCGGCGCGCTGCCGGTGATCACCGTCATCCCGACGAGATCGGCCTCGAGGTCCAGATCGATGTCCTGGATGCCCTCGTCGAGCAGGCGGATCTCCACCTCGAGCTCGGGGGGGACCAGCGACGCCAGGGTGGTCAGGGTGAGCGGGGCGTAGCGCAGATTCTTCTTGAAAATGCCGCCGCGGTGCCGGTAGAGCGGGCCCTTGGGGGAGATCAGGACGAGTTTCATGGCTCTTCAGAGCTGGGAGAGAAGCTCGCGCCGCTTGGCCTCGTACTCCTCGCCGGAGATCAGGCCGTCGTCCAGAAGGGCCTTGAGCTGGCGCATCCGCTCGGCGCCGGAGGGGCCGGCGGGCGCGGCGAGAGGCATGCGGCCGGCGCCACGGTACTGCTCCGCCGCCGCCAGGATGGCGTTCTTAAACGGCAGCGGATGGGAGATTTTGCGGAACAGGGCCGCCCCGGTCTCGCTGGCGGTGTCGATCTCGACGTCGCCGTAGTTGAGGAGGCGACCCCAGAGGGTCTGCCGGTGCTCGACGTTGTTGATCTTGTCCAGCCGGGAATCCATCGACCGCCGGGAGAGGACCCCGATCTCCTGGATGATCCGGTGATTGGTCAGCACGTAGTCGTTGGCGCGGCGGATGAAATCCTTCCAGGCGAAAATAAGCCCGGCGACCACCGCCACGGCGAGGCCGACCAGCGCCCCGGGCAGGTTCTGGAACTGAAACCAGGAGACCGCCGCGATCACCAGCGCCGCCGCCAGCACGGCCACCAGCGGCGCCAGGGTCAGGCGCGTGACGTAGGCCCGGTAGAGGATCTCTTCGCCGGGCTGGAGCTGGGATTCGATCCGCATGGTTTTGATGCTATCCCACCTCAGCGCTGGAAGGCGTAGGAAATCTTGAAGAACAGCGCGCGCCCCGCCGGCTCCAGCCGGTCGTCCACCGAGCGGGCGCGGTCGTCCGAGTAGCCGAGAAAGAGGACGGTCTGCCAGTTGAGCTTGTAGGCGAAGAGAGCCGAGCCGGAGATCCCCTCGTCGCGGCGGTTGACGCCGAGCTCGGGGGCATAGAGCTCCGCCGCCCGGTCGGTGCGGATGCGCTGCGCGATCAGCCGCAGGAAGGCGCGGGAGGTGAAGGTATAGGTCGCCTTGACGCGGGCCACGTCGGCGGTGAACAGGCGAGCCTCCCGCCTGCCGGTGGGCGAGACGTCGAGCCAGCGCCGGTTGGCGTTGAGCTGCAAGGCCAGATGATCGGTCGGCCGCACGGTTGCCTGCGCGCCGACCGTGGCCCCCCGGGCCGGCCGCTCGTTGGCGAAATCGACGTCGTCGCCGAAAGCGAGGTTGAGCGACAGGTCGCCGATTCGCTGCGACGGGCTCATCCGCGCGTTGAACACATAGTAGGTGGAATCGAAAAGATGGCTGCCGGCCCGCACCTTGTCCGTCCGCCGCTCAAGGTTGATGTAGCTGTTCCAGAACCCCTCGAGCTCGATGCCGGGGGCGAAGCGGCGCAGGAGGAGATCCCCCCTCCGGTCGTCGACGTTGCGCACCCGGAAGGAGGGGCGGATCTGGCGGAACGGCCCCTTTTCGAGGAAGAACGACCGCCCGAGGATGGAGTTGGAGTCCCGCACTCCCACCTGCGGGAGGAAGCCGAGGTCCGCCCGGAACTCGTCGCCGATGTCGATGTACTGGAGGTTCCAGTCACCAGGTCCGGGTCGAGTGGTTCCAGCTCGAGGTAGCCGGCGTGCGAGCCGAGATCCTGCCCGTTCCACTCCGCGGCGAGATCCGGGCGGTCCGGCGTCTGCGAGTCGCTCACCAGGAGCTGGCCGGTGACCGTGTCGGCGCCGTTCGGGCGCCACTGGAAATCGGGGCCGAGGACCCGGTTGTGCCCGCCCCCCTCGATCTCGCGGTCGGTCAGCAGGAAGCTCGCGAAGGAGTTGCCGAAGTCCTTCCGGCCGCGGCCGATGGCCACCCGCGAGGAGAAGTCCTGGTCGGCCAGGTTCGACGCCATTGGGACCCGGCAGGATGACGCTGCCGCCGCCGCGGTCCTCGGTGACCAGGACGGTGTACAGGGCGCTGCCGGCCTCCCCCGTGGCCCGCAACCCCCAGCGCGGGGAGGTGATGGTGCGGGTGTAGACCGCCTGCAGCGGGGTCGAGAAGAGCTCCAGCCCCTCCAGGAAGAACGGGCGCTTCTCGGAGAAGAACAGGGCGAAGCGCTCGTTGGCCGTGATCTGCGCCACGTCCGACTCGATCTGCGAGAAGTCCGGGTTGATCGTGGCGTCGATCGCCGTGTTGGCGTTCGGCGTCCACTTGGCGTCGAGCCCGGCTTCCCACTGGGCGGCTTGACGGGCCAGCGGAGCTGCCCGCGCCGCCCTTCCGGCAGCCACTCCTGGCGCCCCGTGGCGTAGGGGGCCAGCACGAGGTGATTGCCGCTCGGCAGCCCGGTGAGGCCGGTCATCTTCTGCGCGTGGCAGATGAAGCAGTTCGAGCCGCGCGGCAGCTTGCTGTTGAACATCTGATAGCGGAAGTCGCGCGGGCGGTTGCGGTAGAGCAGGATGCCCCAGGTCTGGACGTCGGCCGAGTTGTAGCGCAGCGAGGAGAAGGGGATGCGGATCTCCAGCGTCCAGCCGGTCGGCGTGATCCGCGCCGCCGAGTCCCAGTAGAAGTCGGGCGAGTTGTCCTCGCCGCTGGTGTCGTTGCTGATGGCGTCGTATTGGATGCCGCGCGGATTGGCCAGGAACATGAACGCCGTCTTGCCGTCGTTGCGGGTGTCCAGGATGACGCCGCCGTAGTCGGTGTAGCTCGGCACCTCGTCGTGGTCGCCCAGGGGGGCGCGGATGCCCTTCGGATCGGGGTCCGAGAAGTCGAAGGCGGCGTAGAAGAAATGATCGTCGTAGGTGAGCCAGGCGACCGTCTTCACCTTCGGCTCCACGCTGTCGCCCGGGTTCGTCTCGTAGAAGGTATCCACCCGGGTCGCGCCGCTCCATCCCGGATCCCCCAGCGCGCCGTCCACCTCGATCGGCGCGGTCGCTTTCGTGATGTGGAGCGTCTCCTGCGCCGCCGGCTGGGCGCGCAGGAGGGAGGGAGCGGCGAGGAGAAGTGCCAGGGCGAGGAAGGGGTTGGAGCGCGTCATGGAGCTGTACTACGACCGGGGTAGGGGAAAGTTTTGGGAGCGGATATGACTCGCCCGGAGGGCGGAATTTATCCAGCCTGGGGTGTCAACCCCAGGTAGGGGCCACCCGGTAACCCCCAAACTCCCGAAGGGGGTGGCCGGTCTGCGAAGAATAGGCCGCCCTTTCAGGGCTTGGGAGATCTCGTGGCCCGCCCACCTGGGGTTAAAACCCCAGGCTATCCAAATTCCACCCCTTCGGGGCGGTACGGCGGACCGGGTGGCCTCCCACCTGGGGTTGACACCCCAGGCTGGATAAATTCCACCCTCCGGGCGGACGGCCTTTCGTCTGGCTCACGCCTTGCACCACTTCCAACCTGCTTTGAGCCCCACCACGCACCGCCTGCTCGTCGTCTCCAACCGCCTTCCGATCGTGCTCGAAAAAAAGAGCGACGGCTGGGGCCTGAAGCCCGGGTCCGGCGGCCTGGTGAGCGCGCTCGCTCCCGTGCTCTCCCATCGCGGCGGCCTCTGGGTCGGCTGGCCGGGGATGGCGCTCGAGCGGGGGGGCGCCTGGGAGGCCGTGCTCGACGCCGGCTACCAGGAGCGCGGGTACGACCTCCTGCCCGTCCTCCTCGCGGAAGAGGAGGTCAAGGATTTCTACGAGGGGTTCGCCAACGGCATCCTCTGGCCCCTCTTCCACGACCTGCTGGGACAGTGCAATTTCGACCCGTCCTTCTGGTACGCCTACCTGCAGGTCAACGAGAAGTTCGCCGACAGCGTCCGCCACAACAGCCGGGAGGGGGACTTCATCTGGGTGCAGGACTACCAGCTCATCCACGTCGCCGAATACATCCGCCATGAGAACGAGTCCGCGCGGATCGGCTTCTTCCTCCATATCCCGTTCCCGCCGCTCGACATCCTGCTGCGGCTCCCCTGGCGCGGCCAGATCCTCAGGGCCCTGCTCGCCTACGACCTGCTGGGCTTCCAGACGCCGCGCGACCCCCGGAACTTCCTCACCTGCCTCGAGAACCTGCTGCCCGAGGTGGAGATCGACCGGACCAGCGGTCCGATCACCGAGGTCCGCGCCGGCTCGCGCGCGGTCCGGGTCGGGGCCTTCCCCATCGGCATCGATTTCAAGTCCTTCGACGCCGCCGCCCGTTCCGACGAGGTGGACGCGCCGGATGCTGGAGCTCCGGGAGCGGATGGGCCCCCGCCAGATCATCGTCGGGGTCGACCGGCTGGACTACACCAAGGGTCTGATCGAGCGGCTCAAGGCGTTCCGCAACGCCCTGCAGCGCCACGAAGAGCTGCGCGAGCAGGTCGTCCTCTTCCAGGTCGTGGTACCCAGCCGCGAGGGGGTCGCCGAGTACCAGGCCCTCAAGGCGGAGATCGACCGGCTGGTCGGCGAGATCAACGGCGAGTTCTCGATGGCGGGCTGGGTGCCCGTGCACTACCACTACCGGAGCCTGGCGCGGCGGGACCTGCTGGCGCTCTACCGCATGGCCCGGGTCTGCCTGGTCACCTCGATCAAGGACGGCATGAACCTGGTGGCCAAGGAGTTCTGCGCCTGCCAGGTGGACGGCGGCGGCGTCCTCATCCTCTCCGAGTTCGCCGGCGCCGCGGCGCAGCTCCAGACCGGGGCGCTGCTGGTCAACCCGCACGACATCGAGGGGACGGCCGACGCCCTGAAGGCCGCCTTCGAGATGGACGAAGAGGAGCGCCGGCGCCGCATGGAGGAGATGCGGACGATCGTGCGCGAGCAGGACATCTTCTGGTGGGTGGACTACTATCTCCAGGCCGCCCTGGGCACCGTGCCCCACGATTTCCGCGCGCTGAAGGAGTACTTCCCCCCGATGGAGTTCGAAGAGTATCTCTGAGCCTCCGCCCATGCGCCCTTCCGCCCTCGAACGCTGGGACGAGATCGCGGCCCGCCTGGACGGCCGCCGCCCCGCCCTCTTCCTCGACTACGACGGCACCCTCTCGCCGCTGGCGCCCCGTCCGGAGCTCGCCACCCTGCCGGAGGCGACGCGGGAGCTGCTGCGCCGCCTCTCCGGCCGCTTCCCCGTGGTCATCATCTCCGGCCGCGGCCGGGAGGACGTGGCTGCCCTGGTGGCCCTGCCCGATCTCGCCTATGCCGGGAGCCACGGCTTCGACATCGCCGGCCCGCCTGCCGTCGACGGAACCGCGCCGCTCCGGCTCGAGGTCGGCGAGGGGGTCCCCGAAAAAGTCGAGCAGGCCGCCGAGCGGCTCCGGCGCGACCTCGCGGGGATCGAGGGGATCGTCATCGAGCCCAAGCGCTTCGCCATCTCCATCCACTTCCGCCTGGCAGACGAGCGCGACCTGCCGCGCATCGAGCAGGCGGTCGACGACGCCGCGGCCGCCGTGCCCGGTCTGCGCAAGGGTCACGGCAAGAAGCTCTTCGAGCTCCGCCCCGACCTCGACTGGGACAAGGGGCGCGCCCTCCTCTGGCTCCTCGACGCCCTCGGCCTCGACCGCCCGGATGTCCTCCCCTTCTACATCGGCGACGACCTCACGGACGAGGACGCCTTCCGGGCCATCGCCGGAAGGGGAATCGGCATCCTCGTGGCCGGCGAAGCGCGCGAGACCGCGGCGGAGTATCAGCTCCGGGACACAGGGGAGGTGGTTGAGCTGCTGGCGCGGGTGGCGGTCGAGCTGTAACCCCCCGCCCCGAATCCTCACCCCCTGGCCCCTCTCCCGCCGCACTCCCCCCGACCGGGAGAGGGGAGCTTCACGGAGGAGACCTTGCTTGTAGGGTGCGCTGTGCGCACCAGAAACGGTGATGGTGCGCACAGCGCACCCTACGAGCCACGCCTTCTCAGAAAAGTCCCCCCTCTCCCGGTTGGGGGGAGTGCGGCGGGAGAGGGGCCGGGGGTGAGGATTCGGGGCGGGGAAGCTCCGCACGCCGATGCCGCCCCGCAACGTTGCTCTGTGAGAAGTTGGCAATCTGAGACCCTCTGTTACACTCCCGCCGCCCCGCGGCCGTGGGGGCCCAACCCGGAGAAAAGCAACCGTGACCGATCCCAAAGCCGTTCTGGTAGCGCTGGAGAACGCGCCGGCGCTCCTCGTGCCGCTGATCCTCGACGTCCCCGAGGCCTGGCGCAAGCGCCGGCCCCTGCCGCACAAGTGGTCGGCTCACGAGCACTTCTGCCACGTCGTCTCCCTGGAGTCGAAATTCCGCGCGCGGCTGGAGAAGATGCTGGCCGAGGACAATCCCGAGCTCGAGCCCTTCTATCCCGCGCCCGAGGACGAGGCCGGAGGGCTGCTGAACGTCGATCTCGAGGAGGCGATCGCGCGGTTCCTCCACGAGCGCGGAGAGCTGATCGAACGGCTGCGGGAGCTACCGCCAGAAGCCTGGCAACGCACGGGCCGGCATCCGGAGTACGCGGTCTACAACATCTTTGGAGTGGCCCGGCACATCACCCTGCACGACCTGCTGCACGGCTACCGGATCGAAACCTTCCTGCGGCGCGAGGAGTGGCCGGAGCAGGAACCGCTGATTCACATGGAGCCGCCGGCGCCCGAGCCGGACGAGCCCACGGCCGAAGCCGCCATTCCTGGCTCGCTGGCGCGGATGAGACCGGGGGAGATCACCCTCCTGGGCCCCTTCCAGGTGCCGGGGCTGGCGCCGCGCCCGATCCGCGTCTACCTGCCGCGCGACTACAACCCGGCGGAGCCGCACTTCGCGCTCTACATGTTCGACGGCCAGAACGTCTTCGACGACCTGCCGTCCTTCTCCGGCGGCTGGTACATCCACGAAGCCGTCGAGGGGCTCGCGAGGTCGAAGCGCCCGATGCCGGTCGTCATCGGCATCGAGCATGGGGGGCCGGGGAGGAACCTGGAGCTCTCCCCCTTCCCCTTCGAAGCCGAACCGGGGCAGATCGCGATGCTCCTCGACTGGGTGACCCACCACCTGATGCCCGCCCTGACCGCCGAGCTCAACCTGGTGCCCGGCCCGTTCGGAGCCGTCGTGGGCGGTTCCTCGATGGGCGGCCTCGCCGCCTTCTGGTCGCACTTCCACTACCCGCACGCCTTCGGCGGAGCGCTGGTGATGTCCCCCTCCTTCTGGGTGGCGAACCAGGCCATCTTCACCGACATCGCCACCCAGCCCACCCCGGAGGTCTCCCGCATCTATATCGACGCTGGCGCCCGCGAGGACAAAGGCCGTGTCGTCGAGGCCGTCAAGAGAATGGCCGAGCACCTGGTCGAGAGAGACTACGACTCCGACCGCCTGATGTGGCGCGCTGACGCCAAGGGAACCCACAGCGAGGCATCCTGGAGAAGGCGGCTGCCGGCAGCGTTGCGGTTCATGTACCGCCGGGGTTGATCAGGCAACCTTGCGGCCAGAAACGCCGTTGATCGAAGGCGGTAGAGACATTCCCAGGTCCTGAACGACACCCTCGGGAGGCCACGGGGACCGCGGGACGTCTCCGCGGCGGCGCCACCGTTCCGAATCCAACGCGCCTTCCGCGTCCTCCACCTCGATCGTTTTTCATCGGTGGGCCGGTGGGCGGATGAGGGAATTCTGCCCCAGAGATCGTTCTCGTCACAGGGTCACCAGCTCGGCGCCCCATTATGACGAAGAACGGAGATCGACCATGAAGACCCGCGTCACCGCCAATCACAACCAGACCATCGTCTCGCCCTTCCTGGGCGAGATCGTGCCGATTGCCGGGTGAAGTCAACGTGAGAGGAATGATGAGCGGCCTGCCAGCGCGGGCCGCTCCTTATTGCCTTATTGCGCCGCGGGCGCCGGCGCGATCGGGGTCCGCGAGTAGAGACCCACCGGATGGCCGGCGGGATCGACGACCAACGCAATGGCTCCGATGCCGTCTGACAGGTTGAAGGGGAATCCGGGCGGGATGGTTCCTCCCAGCTCCTTCGCCTTCTTGCAGCTGGCCTGGATATCGGTCACCTGAACATAGACCACGCCGTTGAACGCGGCGATTTTACCCTCCGCGCCGCGCAGGGTCCCGATCGCCGTGCCACCCGCAACGATCTCCACCGCCTGGTCCGTGCCCTGGACCGGGGTAAATTGCCAATCGAAGAGCTTCCCGTAGAACTCCTTGGACTTTGGCAGACTGGTCGTGGTGATGTCGAACCAGGCGATGCGGCCCGGTCCGACATCCGCCGGTGGAGCCTTGGCCGTCGCGGTATGGAGCTCTCCACTCACGAGAGTCGAGGCCAGGATCATCGCCAGAATCGCGTTTCGCATCGCTGTTCTCCTGATTCAGGTTGTGAGGCAGGGTGACATGGTAATACGTGGGCCTGGGACTCAACAAGTGACCTCGGGCCAAGTCGGCTCCGCGGCGGCGCCACCGCTTCAGATCCGTCGCGCCTTCCGCGTCCTCCACCTCGATCGCTTTTCATGGGCGCACCTGCTTCAAAGACCTGGTACCAGCATCGCGATCCCCATGATTTCAGTAACGATGACTTACCGTTGTGACAACTGAGCACTCAGCACTGACAGGGTACGAGCTTGACGGTCCGCTTGCAGGGCACAGAGATAATCCGCGCGGACCTTTAATCCCAGACCGTTGTTCGCATGGAGGTACCCTTTGACATCCACCCTACCGGAGTAGGAAACCTCCACATTCGGTGGATCAAGGAATGGGAAATCGGCGGAACTCGGGTCCTTAAGCTGCTGCCTTATCGCGGATCGACAAGCCGCAAGGGACTCCATTTGGATCTCTTGATCAGTCCAAGGCAACTTGGGTTCCGGAGGTTTCTGAGGGCTTGGATGACTGAACCGATAAACGGAGTATGCCGGCCACAGGATTGCGAGCGCGACGAGGAAACCAAAGATCAAGACCTTGCCTGGATCGGGTAACGGTTTGGTTTCGCGGGCCCGCGAGGTGCCCCTTGAAGAGCGAATGCGCTCGACCAGCTTCAGAGCTGAAGAGTCGAGAACTTCCAGAGCACGAAGAGCCATCTCCCTTTCATCGGGGGCGGCCGACTCGTTCAGAGCTATGCCGGAGAGATGAGCCACAGCATCGGCTCCATCCTCGTGAAGGGAGTCAGCAGCCCGTTTGACATTCTCCAGATCGCCAGACACCAGCGATCTGCGCAGAATTTCAAGCCGCTCCCTACGAGATTCGTTCATAGAAAATTTGTCTCATGCCGAACGGGATTGGCGGCGAGCTGCGGGACCGCGCGAAGTGCGGTATCCGTCCACTCGACCGCCAGGATTGGGCATTCCTTGATTAAGCTCCGCCTACTCGGCGGCAGCAGCCTCCACAAGCTTGCAGAGTTCCGTACGAACAGTATTGGTAGATGCCTTCTGCCCTCCGGCGGTGCCGAAATTGGCTTCAATGTGAATCAAGCCGCCGCTCTTTTCTTTAACAATAACGTTTAGCGGAGCCACAGAGCCTTGTCCCATGGTGACGGCTTGCCCTGCGGTAATGATCCCGAGATCCTTGTTGGCGTTCACGGTACCCCAATTATTCTCGGCCACTGCTTGGGCTACCCTACGGAACACGCTGTCATATGCGATATCCTTATAGTCTTGCCAAGTCTTGTAGGTTTTACCCTTAAAAAAGGAGCCTTCCTCCGTAAAATTTTTCATACACGCTCTCGTCTCATCCGACGAAGCTTGCTTTGTCTCATCGCCTGCCCATGCTGGGATTGAACTGGCGAGGAGCAATAAGGTGATAATGAGTCCCTTCATGGTTGTCTCCTGTTTGAGTAGTTAGATTTCATTCTGCTTGCCAGGCGCCCAATGGGAGACGCCCTCGGCGACGGCATCAGCCATCCGCTGCAGGACTTGGGCGCTATCCTCGGCCAATTATCAGTTATCAAACAACTAGCCGCCTGCCTTCCACTGTTTCCCGCACTTAACACATGTGACCATGACCTTACCACTTCCGAGAAAGCCCGCAAGAAGCCCTACTCCCCCTGTTAGAAATCCGCCGACCAGAGCCTTTCCTACACCAAAGCCTTTCTTATTGGCAGTGACTTGCGTCGACCCGCAACGTGGACAACGAATTGGCTCTTCGGTAGTCATGGCTTCCTGCAATCCCGTCGGCGTGTCACCCGGCATTGATGTGGAGCCGGGACTGCCCATCACTCTCTCCTCCTCGAAATCTTCCTTTTTGCAGTTCCAGCATTTTGGGTCGGTTTCGCGGGTGAGCTTACCACATCGTTTACATTTCTTGAATCTCCAGGCATAATCTATACCAGACCAGTTCGCCAAAAGTTCAGATCGCGGATCCTAAAATCATCTGCAGGTTCTACGGATTACCACTGCGTCAACGAGGATGGCGTTCACCGGCGGCGTCAGCCGTCCGAGTGCAATGCCCGGGTTAGTTGGCGTCTCAACCCGCATCTTCTTCGATGAGCCGCACGGCTGTGTGTATCGTAGCCAAATAGTAGTAGAAGACCCAATCCAGCCAAATGTCGAGGTTGTAATCAGTCCGTTGGTCCGGCCGGTGGTGTCGAATGCCGAAGTTGTTAGCGATATTGAACAGGTCCTTCTCATCTTGTGTGGCGAGGACCTTTTTGAGATCAGGTCGGAGAAACTCAAGAACGTCGGCGAGTTCCCGGACGGCATCGCGTCGGTCGCTGACCGTCGCTCGGTGGCGTCGAAACTTGTGAACAGCAGCGTTGACCTTCTCGACGACGCTCGTGGCGTTGGGATGCTCTAGCGGCACCTCGGCAAGGGGTTCCAAGCCGGTCGGCGGGATCGCTAGAACCTCGCCTTCCGCCGAGAGATCAAAACCTGAGTCGTAGGCGCAAAGGATCCGATTCAGCTTGTCGCGAAACTCGGCTCTGCCCTCTTTGGCGTCGAATGCCGTGCAGTGCCACCCGCAGCCGTTCCAGGAATGCCAGTGACGGTCGATGGGCTTCGAGATGTGAGCGTAGAGGAACTCGAGCATGTCGAAGAAGTCGTCCTCGCCCCATTCATCGATAGTGGAACTCATGGGCCATAGGTGTGGCTTACCAAGGGTGAGGAGGATCTCGGTAGCGGGGTCGCCACCGATGAGGCCCGGCGAGAAGCCGCTGTCGACACAGAAGTAGCCGAGATGCTCCTGAAAGTAGCCCTCCTCTTCGATACCCAGAAGGTACATCTTTACCGCGCGCCTCAGATCCTCTAGCGAAAGCCGGGGCGTTTGCGGACGTCGGCCGTGCCGATCCGAATAATAACGCTTGTCTGCCATGGGCATTCCGAATGCTGCCTAACAACGTTGCCAATGAGCCGCGCGCCAGCCATTCATGATAGCAGAAACCGCTGGACGCATCGGCTCCATTTGTGTGTTAGCGGTTCTCGTCCCTCTTCCAGAATTGCCACCACGCAGGAGGCGCTGGTGACGGACGCTTAGCTCCCTCGGGTCCGCCCTCGCGCCCATTCAAGAATCGGGTCGTCGCCAACCCGAGATCCGCCCCCGCGTCGTACACCGGGAAGTCGAGAGGGTACTCGTCGACGCGGTCCTCTCGGAGCACTATTAGACGATCAGAGGGGAACCCCCCGTCCACGTAACTATTGATGAAAGGGTCGGCATGCGAAGCTTCCAACCGATTCCACTCGTCCTCAGTTACGGGTCCATGTTTTGTTATGTAGAGCTTCTTAGCACCATCGATTGGATCCGGCTTCTTTGCCCAAGAAAGCTCATCGTGTGGAATCTCGACGATCTTCTTGCGCACGCTATCTGGCGTAAGTGCGATCTCAAGTTGCTGAGATTTTCCGAATGCACCCTCGAATTCCTTGACGAACAAGACGAGGTCGGAATGCGTTGCAATGACGGAAAACCATAGCGCCCAAGCTGGAAAACCGGCGAGTTCATAGTCGAGCCCGGGCAAGTGGTCAAGGAAATGGAAGGTACCGTGATAGCCTCGTAGGTTGAGGCTTGTCATCACATCAATCGAGTTGGCATAGACGTCGTAGAAAATTTCGCGATCGATGCCCTGAAAAGGATGGGACACGAGAACGCGGGGGCCTCCAAGCCCGTACACAAGGGAACCGTGATGTGTACCGGCTCGGTAGAGTTTTCGTGAGAGTGAAGGATTCAAGACGTTGGTGGTGAAGGCGGACAACCGATCATCCGATGGAAGTGACGCATTGTCGTACTGGATGCTTTGGTGCTTGCCACCATCGATCGTCTTTCCCAATGCCAACGTATGCTTCGTTAATCCGTAGAAATGATCGAACTCTCCGGCATCGTGCGACATCGCGAGGATCAGCAGCTGAAGGAGACCAGGTTCGCCCCAATGTTCGTGCACCTGAGCAATCTCTTCTTCAGAGACCTTCGCAAGATTCAGCTGTGCCTTCTTCCCCTCCTCCTTGCTCTGTCCAAGATCAGCGACCATCCTCATCGCTTTGACCTGTTCCAGCGACGCCCCCGACGGCTCCGAGTGCAGAAGCACATTCTGGTCCAATGCGATTCTATGGGTCTTGAACGGAAACAGAGAGGAAATCATCGTAGCCTATCTCCCGCAGTAACGTTTAGGAGCTAAGCGAGCGGCCCCTGGAAGGCCACCACCGCTCCTCGAAGCGAATACGGCCAAAGGCGCCATGGTCGCCTGACCACGCTCCGGGCCGCGACACTTTCCTACCCTTGCAAATATGCGACGCGCTAACGACCACCAAGAGCTATGGCTCTCTCGGCGAGCTTAGCGATCTGTCGCCGAATTTCTACGTTGGTCCAATTTTCATGCCGGAGATATCGCCAGTCGGCGTAATTGATCGTGGCTAGCATTGTAGCGATTGGGTCATTTCCCGGAGAGGCCAAGGCCGGCGTGTCTACCCAAAGCACTGGCAGTACGCAATCCAGTCTCGCGGCGTCTCGGCGCTCGCCGGTGAACAGTTCGAACTCTTTCCTACACCACTCACTTCTCAACCAGGCAGGCGACACCAGGACTATCAGGACGCTCGCCTCCCTTAGCGCCTCTTCCAATACGGTGGGGAAGTTATCTCCGGGACCGATGTGGGACCGATCTTGAAAGACGTCCGAATCTGAGGAGACTAGAGATAATTCTAGCGCAAGATGATCTCGGAAATCTGTGACTGCGCTGTATGTGTCCTTCGTTCGCGTATAACTCAAAAATGTCTTCATTTTATATTCTTCTTCTTCTCGTACGCCGCCGTGGACAGCCAACGCTCTAAGGTGAGCGGCGGGACCGCACGAATAGTGTGGTATCCACCCGCTCGACCGTAGGGGTTCGGTCGGTCCCCAAACATCCTGCGATCTACCCGGAGTCTTTATCTCCTCACTGGTGCCCATGTAGGCCAGTGGTGCTCACTCCTGCAGGATAGCCTCTGGATACCGCTTCTTAACCTCTGCGCCAACCTTGGCTATTATCCGACGCTCAAATCCATCGTTCATGATCTTCACAATGAGAAGAACGACTCCAGGGAGCACACATAATAGGAAGCCGACAAGAACTACTGCCGTAGCTCGATTGGTGCTGCTTAACTCAACTAGCGTTTGCTGACCCTCTTCTCCGGCCCTAACTAGGATCCGCCGAAATCCGGTGGTAAGTCGGTTTGAACTCTTGCCGAGAAAGACCGCGGCCTCAAAGCTTGCAGGGGCGTCGTTAATGATCTTCCAATTCTGCAATCGGTCAGTTTTTAATGCGGTTCGTAGAAGCTTGCCACCCACCTTAGAATCCATGTTTGCCTGATAGACAAGATTGGGCAGTTCCTCGGAAATAAAATCCCGGTGTTGTGAGAATGTGCCTGGCAGGATAATTCGCATTTGACCCCTTTCGCTATTCGTAGTCCTGTGCTCTGCCGTTCCTATCGGTTCCGCAAAAGCGCCCAACCTTGTAGTCTACCCGTCGCTCCATGCTGCCTTACCGACATCCCTGCTGGCTCTGCCAGAAATTCAAATCATGGCTATGCAGCAATGTCTGCTGGCTTTCTTAGTTCTACTCAAGAGTAGGTGAGGCCAGCATCCGCGTCAAGGGATGGCAGCGGTCGTGTAAGCGCCCGATTCCCTGAGGAAGGCGGCGCTTGCTTACACGTCTTTCAGGGTCCGGCTTCTCGCTCCGAGTCGATGGGTCCGCGCTGTCGGTAAGCGATCGATTTCAGGGATGACGGAGAGTTATACGCACGTCGGTCTGTCGGTAAGCGTTCCCCGCAAAATGGAAAGACAAGAGCAAGTCTTGTCTTGCGAGAGGCTTCCAGAGGTTTCTCTGACGGACGTCAGAAGGCTTTTTTCAGGGTGAGAGCTTGTCGTGTAGGCGACTTCGAGATCGGGACCGCGCAGGTGGACGAGGGCTCTCGATCGCCTCACGCCTGAGCGCGACAGGCCGCTTGCACCGCCTCCGGGCACGAATCAGTCGGTCGAGCCCAGGCGCCGCTTTCCCGGTCGATGCCGTAGACGAGGTGCTCCTTCCCCAGAATCTCGGCGCGGCCTTGCAGGCTCTCGCCGAGGCGCTCGGCCACGCGGATGGAGGCGCGGTTCTCCGGATGGATGAGGCTGATGACGCGGTCCTTGTCCAAGACGGTGAAGGCGTGGGCCAGGGCGGCGCGGGCGCCTTCGGTGGCGTAGCCGCGACCCCACCAGCGCCTCAACAGGGTCCAGGCCAGCTCGCAACCCGGCCAGCCGTCCGGATCGGCGAACCCGATCCGACCGACGAAGGTGCCGGTCTCCCTCTCCTCCGCCGCCCACATGCCGTACCCGCGCAGCTTCCAGTGCCCCACCAGAAAGGCCAGATGCCGCCAGGACTGCTCGCGGCTGAGCCGCGTGAGGAGGTAGCGCGCGACCTCGGGGTCTCCGCACATCGCGGCGTAGTCGTCGAAGTCGCTCAGCCGGAACGGCCGCAGCCGCAGGCGCTCCGTTTCCAGCGTGGGATGACGAGATCGTCCATTGGAGCCTCTCCCTCCGTCAAATCCTTGCCCGTGAGTTGTCAGAAGCAGACACTTCAGCCATAGGAGCTCCTGTCGCGAGCAATGCCGCTCGTGTGTCCAGGCCCCTGAAGGAGAAGCTATGCTTCGAGTGCTCTTACTGTTCGCGATCCTCCTCACCGGCGCTCTCGCGGTTCACGAAAAGGCTGGCGCGGGGACCGACCCCAACAACTACCCAACGTCCCCCCCGAACACTGACGTTCGAGGTGGGACGGACCCGAACGGTTAATAGGGCCACGTTTAACCGGGGGAGGGTATATGGGCCCTCCCCGCTTCAAACAGCAATGTACACAGGCTCGTAATTTGAGTTAGGCTAAACTGCGGCTGTAGCTCCCTTCATTCAGGAGAACGCAAAATGGCGCATGTCTCGAAAGAGGCATTCCAGAGACTTGTCGCAGGCAAGGCCGGAGAGGTCGAAGTCGAACGGCTTGCGCAGCATGCGCTCACCTGTGACTCCTGTCGGGCTCTGATCGCCGGCCTCTTGGAGGACTTGGCCTCAGGGGCGAAGCGGGAAGGTCCGCTGAAAGCCTTGATCGAGTTCAATCGGCGGGAACGCGAGAACGCTCTGGAGGCCCTGGTCGCGAGAGCGGAATGGTCCTTTCTTCGAGGATTGACCCGAAAAGCTCAGAAAGACCGGGTCATCCAGTCACGGACCTGCCACTCCTGGGCCTTCCTGGAAATCCTTCTCGCGGAACTGCGCTCGGCGAGCTCCCGCGATGAATCAGAGTTTCTCGCCAGCCTTGCCATTCTGGCCGTACAGGGCATGGAGGCGAAGAAATACCCCGTGTCACACAAGAACGATCTCCTCGCCGGAGTTTGGACCGAGATCACTAACGTCCGCAGGATCGGCACCGAGTGGCACCACGCCGAAGTCGCCCTCCGGCGAGCCGAGCATTTTCTGGCGGAGGGGACAGGGGATCCGCTGCCTCGAGCGAGGATGCTCTCTATCGCCGCATCGCTCCGAGCCGACCAGGGGTATCTTTCCGATGCCTTAGTCCTCCTGGAGCGGTGCCGACATATCTATGAGACCAACAGGGATTGGCCCCTGGTAGCTCGTACGCTGGTGCAGATGGCACACGTTCTGGTGGACGGCGAGCCGGAGCGCGGACTAGCCCTTCTCGACCAAGCCGGCCCTTTATTACTCGCCGAAGACGCCACCCTGCGGTGGATCGCTGCAATTCTTCGCACGGAATGCCTGATCGAGACCGGACGGGTCCCGCAGGCGCTCATGGCTTTTCAAGAAGTGGAGTCGTTGTTGGACGCTCAAACGCGACCCAACGCAAAGCTGAGGAGCATGTTCACCGCAGCTCTCCTTCTGGAGGCTCTGGGCCGAACGAAGGAGGCGGAGAGGCTCTTCGAGGAGGTGATCGCCGTAGGTCTCGAACGGGAGTGGTACAAGGATGCCTTTCTCGACTTCCTCTATCTCTTCGGGTTCCACATCCGCGCGGGCTCGGCGGAGAAGGCGGTCGACGTCTGCCGGCGGGCGCTCGCGCAGCTCGATCTGCTCGAGCTTGGGCACGACCAGCTCCGGGTCGTCTGGACGCAATTGCAGGAAGCCGCCGAGCGGCAGGCGCTGACCCAACAGTCTCTTGCGATGGCCCGGGCTTACCTCCGCGTGCACTGGAAGCACCCGGCCGCCAAGGCGCCGGTCTTCCTGTCCGGACCGAATAGATGAGGCCGCCCGCAGGGCGGAATTTATCCAGCCTGGGGTGTCAACCCCAGGTAGGGAGGCCCCCAGGATCCAGGATCAACAAGCCCCGCCGGGCCGGCATGTCTTTACGAATCCGAAGCTTCGCGGAGGGTGTCACCCCTTCGGGGTTCAGGTTTGTTTTGGGGCTCGGTTCCTGGGGCTGACGCCCCAGGCTACTCAAATTCCGCCCTTTCAGGGCGGTCCCGGAGAGAACCCTACCCCGGAGACCGCCGGGAGTAGAGCGCCTCGTGGGCGGCCCCTCCCGGTTTGACCTGGTGGAGCTCGCCGGCATCGCGCATCCGGCGGAGGACGACCGAGACCACGCGCGCCTGCACCGGCTTCTTCAACTGGTCGCGGTAGCGGCGGTTGACCTCCTCGGCCACCCGATGGGCCCCGAAGGTCTCGCCTTCGCCGAGGCGGTGGATCGCTCGCGTGATCAGCTTGCTCATCACGAGCCGCTTGCCGACGAACTCCCGGTAGTCCTCCGGCTCCTCGGCTCTCGCCGGCGAGAGAGCGGCCACGGGCACACCGGCCAGGTCCGCGGCCGGGAGAGCCGTCGCCCGGAAGGCCTCGAAGTGCCGGCGGACCTGCTCCAACTCGGCGGCATGCGCGGCGCTCTGCTCCCGATGATGGACCTCCTGCTGCTGATGGAAGCCCATCTGCTGCTCATGATGCGCGATCCTCGCCTCCAGCTTCGCCAGGATCTCCGCCACGGAAAAGGCCGTGCTCATCCCTCGTCTCCTTTGTAGAGTCCAGCGATCAAGGGTCTGCCGCCGTGCTCGCAATGTCGCGGCATATCAGACCAACCCCTGACTCAAGTGCATCGACAAGCGGGAACGCGCGGAAGAATACCACGCCAGTGGCGCGACCACCACCTTATACGGACGCGAGATGAGGAAGCGTCACGCCCTTTCCTTGCGACGTCTTAGAAAATCACCTCAGCTGAGTCGCGAGATAAGGCGCAATGAAATTGCGATGCAGTCAAAGTGCATCAAGATGAGCCTACCCAGCTCCGACCTGGAGACAAAAATGTTTCGAAGGGAGTTAAGTTGCATCAATTTGCGGCAAAAACGAACGGAAATAGCGTCATCTTGAAGCAACACCACCTCGCAAGAAGACAACATCAGGCCATCTTGAGCCATTGCAAGATCAGATCAAGCCGCTATCTCACCTTCTCGCGCCATGACGAGAGAATATCGCGCCATTATGGGTCCATCTTGATGCGCCGGGAGTCTGCATCGCGGCATTTACCGGCTACGGGCAGGCTTTGTCTTGCGCGGGAAAGACTTTGTAAGGAGACTTTGGCGCTACGTCTCCAGACGAAGCGCCTCCGTGAGGAGACGTAGCGTCACCGCCAAGTGAGCTCAGCTCGGCATCGGCCTCCGTCGCAACCCCAGGGCCGTCTCTTGCGGCACCTTGACATCATTGCCCTACCCCAGAGGCGGATGTCGCGGGAGGATCAGCCGAGGATTTCTTGCAGGCAGGAGAAGGTCGAAGGGAGCTCGTCCTGCCAGAGCCACTCGACCTTTATCCAGAAACCTGGGATGACCCGCGACTCCAGACGGCCCGAAGAGAAGTTCTTCGCTTCGTACCCCTCGGGTGTCTTCACCTTCACGAGGACGGACCGCTCGAAACGGTTGAGGAGCCAGATCTCGGGGATCTCCGCCTGCTCGTACCGGGGAAGCTTCTCCCGCAGCTCGAACTTGGGGTCCCCCTCCGAAGCGATCTCGATGACCAGGTCGGCGGGGCCTTCGAGCCGTTGCGGCTGCAACAAGTGCCGCCGCTCCTCGCGGACCACGAACAGATCGGGCTCCGGCGACCACCTCTCGTCCAGGCGCATCGGATAGCGGGAGCCGCGGACAACTCCCCCACCGCGCTCATCGAGAAGGATACTCAGCAGAGTCAGCAGAAAACGGAACAGGTCCTCGTGGCGATTCGACGCCGGCGACATGACGAGCCTCCCGTCCAGGTACTCCCAGCCGCTGTCCTCTCCCAAGGCGTAGAACTCCTCCTCGGGGATTCCGGGCTTGATCAGCAGATAGGGGGGCTCGAAATCGGCCTGCATGCCAACACCCTAGCACGCCCTCAGCGGTACGGGAAAGATACTGGACTGCGCAAATTGTCGCCGGAAGATACCATGAGAAAGATCCGGATCAGGGCATCAGGACGCCCTTCAGAGGGATTCACCCAAGCGGCGGATGATACGCGGAGCTCGCCCCGATCCAGGTCTTGTCCTTGTTGAAGTCGACGCCCATCATCTTCCCCTTGCTGATGCGGACGAGGTTGTTGACCAGCATGGGGCCGTCTTTCCAGACGAACATCATGCGGATCTCGGCCTTGGCGGGCTCGTCCGGGGTCTCGAGGGCCGGGGCGTAGTCGACCCGGCGCTGGAGGATGAAGTTCTCCGGGTCCGGCAGCGAGCGCAGACGCTCCCGTGTGGGGCCCAGCTCGACGCCGAGGCCGGCGAAGGAGAAGAGCGGCTTCAGCACATAATTCTCCAGATCTTCGGGGACCTCCTGGAGATCGCTCACGAACCAGGTCGGCGGGCAGTAGCGGCTCTTGATGAAGGGGAGCGAGAACTTGCTGATCTTGAGGTACCAGTTCGGGTGCCCTACCCAGGTGACGTCCACCAGGTCGCGATGGAAGATGCGCGAGAGGTCGATCCCCTTGCGCTCCAGCTCGTCGAAGATCACCCGGTTGTAGATCCGCCGGATCGGCACTTCCCGGCCATCCCGTGGATAGAACAGCCGCCCCCCGCGCTCGATCACCTCCCGGGCGTCGACCACCGGGATGCCCAGCAGCTGCTCGGTGACGCAGAAGTCGATCCGCGTCTTCTGGTGCGCGGGATCGATCTCCAGAAGGACGGTCTGCTCCGGATCGCAATCGGCCACGATCACGTCCCGCAGGGCGGCGGGGTAGGTCTCGGCGGTGAGGCCCGAGAAGTAGGGGGACCAGCCATCCGGAATCGCCGGGAAGTGGGAACGGAACTCCTTCTCGAGCAGCCACTGGAAGCCGTAGAGCGAGGGGAACCCCTGGAGCTCGATCAGCCGGGGGGTCAGCTCGCCGTCCTCCCCCCGCGCGATGGCGAAGTCCACCTGGAAGAAGAACGAATGCCCCTCGTCCCCCGGCACCCGGAGGTGCGGCGGCACGGCCCGGTCCGACTGTTTCAGGTACTCCTCGGAGGTCACGAAGCCCAGCACTTCGCCGGCCGCCGCGATCAGCTCGCGAGTCAGGCGCTCGGAGAGGAAGAGCGGCGTCTCGCAGATCCGGAAGATGGAGGGGCAGCCCGCGTCCCGCTCCAGATCGCGGACCATGTCCTCATAGCGCTGTTGGGTGAAATCGGCGTTGTAGGCGCGGCGGATGTCTGGAACCATCGTGGAACTGTCACTCCAGCCCGAGGTGAGTTTCCTGCACGATGTAGTCGACGACGCTGCGGATGTCGCCCGTCTGCTCCCAGACCGCGAGCTGGCGGTCCGCCCCGGTCCCCATGTGCAGAATCCGGTGAATGGATTCAATCTCCTCGCGGCTCCCGAGCTCGTCCACGACGTCGTCCACGAAGGCCAGGAGCTCGTGGATCAGCGCCACGCAGTCCACCTCCTCCTGCTTGCCGAAGTCGATCAGCTTGCCGGAGATGCCGTGGCGGGCGGCCCGCCACTTGTTCTCGGCGAGCAGCAGGCGCCGGTAGAGGCGGAAGCCGAGGTTCTGCCGGATCAGCTTGTAGAGCTTGACGGTGACCGCCTGGATCAGCGCCGCCAGCGCGATCGTCTCGTCCACCCGCATCGGAACGTCGCAGATCCGGTACTCCAGGGTGTTGAAGAACGGGTGCATCCGGATGTCCCACCAGACCTTCTTGGCGTTGTCGATGCACCGGGTCTTGATCAGCAGCTTGATGTAGTTCTCGTACTCGGAGAGGCTGCCGAAGTGGTCCGGGATGCCGGTGCGCGGGAAGCGGTCGAAGACCTTGCTGCGGTAGGACTTCAGGCCGGTGTTCTGCCCCTGCCAGAAGGGGGAGTTGGTGGACAGCGCGAAGATGTGCGGCAGGAAGTAGCGGGCGGCGTTCATGATGTGAATCGCCACCTCGCGGTCCTCGATGCCGACGTGGACGTGGAGGCCGAAGATCAGGTTCGCCCGCGCGATCTGCTGGAGGTCCTCGACGATCTCCGTGTACCGCTCGTGGGGGGAGATCAGCTGGTCCTTCCAGTGGGCGAAGGGGTGGGTGCCCGCCGCCGCGATGGTCAGGCCGTTGCGCCGCGCCAGCTTCGACAGGTTGCTGCGCAGCGAGGTGACCTCGCGGCGGGCCTCGTGGATGTCCCGGCAGATGTTCGTCCCCACCTCGATGACCGACTGGTGAAGCTCGGGCTTCAACTGATCGGCGAGCGTGTGCTCGTCGTCGAGGAGGTATTGGACGTGCGAGCGAAGGTCGCGCGTCTCCGGATCGATGAGCTGAAACTCCTCCTCGATCCCCAGCGTGAACAGCTTCGCCTCGGCCATGAGGATCTACCCCTTGCTGGAGACCGCCTCGTTGCTGGCGACTGTCTTCGTCTCGGCGGCCGGCTCGGTGGCCACGGTCCCCACGGCGGGAACCGGCGCCGCGGCGGCCTTGCGGATGTATTGACCCCAGCGCAGATTGTCCCCGCCGCCGATGTGCAGGGTCGCCTTGCGGATCACCATGTCGGCGGCCTTCTCGACGATCCAGCCGAAATTGTCCTCGCCGATCGAGTTGACGTCGGCGTCCGGCGCCGGATTGCAGAAATCGATGGCGTAGGGGATGCCGTCGCGCACCGCCATCTCGACGGTGTTGAAGTCATAGCCGAGCCAGAGGTTCAAGGCGAGCACGTCGTCGTGCACCTTCTTGAGCAGCGCGGGATCGACCGGCGGACCGTTGCGCACATACCGCCGGTGGAAGGGTTCCCGGGGGTCGTACTGCATGATGTGGATGTCCTGGCAGTCGAGCGCGTAGCAGCGGAAGTACTCGTTGAAGACGATCTCCTCCTGGAGCATCATCACGAGCTGGCCGGTCTCGTCGTAGGCGCGGAAGAAGTCGTCCGGGCTGGTCACCCGGTAGACGCTCTTCCAGCCGCCGCCGGAGAAGGGCTTGAAGAAGGCCGGGAAGCCGATGTAGTCGAAGATCCCTTCCCAGTCGAGCGGATAGGCGAGGTTGCGGAACGACTTGTCGCCGGTGTCCGGCGGGTGCTCCTTCGAGGGGAGCAGCACCGTCTTGGGGACGGCGACGCCGATCTTGGTCGCCAGGCAATTGTTGAAGAACTTCTCGTCGGCGCTCCACCAGAACGGGTTGTTGACCACCGCCGTGCCGTTGAGAGCCGCGTTCTTCAGATAGCCGCGGTAGAAGGGGACATCCTGGGAGATGCGGTCGATGATGACGTCGTACCCCGAGGGCTCCCCCTGGATCAGCTTGTCGATGCGGACCGGCTCCGCCACCACTCCGTCGGTCTTCCTGGAATTCACCCGGTCGATCAGGGCGTGAGGAAAGGTGTCCTCCTGCCCGAAAAGGATGCCTACTTTCTTCATCTGTTCCCTCCGATTTCGTCCCGTTCCTCGGACCTCGGGCAACATACCACAGGGTCTTATGAAGGAGTCGATGGTACGATCCAGGAAGGTAAGGAGGGTGAAGAAGGCGATGAAGACCTATACGGCGGTAATCGAGAGGTGCCCGGACACGGGCCTCTACGTCGGGTATGTTCCAGGCTTCTCGGGCGCCCACTCTCAGGCGGAGAGCCTCGACGAGCTGAACGAGAATCTCCGCGAAGTCATCGGCATGCTGCTCGAAGACGGCGAGCCGCCCCTGGAAACGGAGTTCGTCGGTATCCAGACCGTCCTGGTCGCCTGAGCATGGGGCGCCATCCCGTCCTCAAGCCGAGGGAGGTCGTCGAAGTCCTTCTCTCCCTTGGATTCAGCGAGGTACGCCAGCGTGGCTCGCACAAGCAATTCCGCCATCCGGACGGGCGGAGCACCACAGTTCCCTTCCACGCAGGCCGTGATATCTCCCCGATCCTCGTCCGGCAGATCGCGAAGGATCTGGGACTTACCGTCGAGCAATTCTTCGCCGCCCGCTAACTGTCCTTGCCCGTTGACTTTTGGGAATTCGTGCCCCAACATATTGTTGTGTCGAGGGTCCACGCCTCCTACCGGGAGTGACGTGGCGGTTCCAAAGAGGCTTGGGCGGCCCACGGAACCGGGCGGGTTGGGACCCGCCGATGATGCACACGCCCAGGAAGGAGGTGGTCCAGTGATAGAAGGCAAACACGGTTCAGTGGAGGTGGCGTCCTCGTAGGGGGATTCTCCACGTGTCCGTGGCACCGGACGGGTAGTCCCCCTAAGGGGAACCCAACGCCACCGAAACGGACCCTTGAGAGCCCGGCCCCGAAAGGGAGCCGGGCTCTTTCGTTTATGGGCGTTCGTTTATGGGGCGAATAGGGGCCGAACCCGACGCCCGGGTTTCAATGCCATCCTCTATACATGCCTTCCTCGCTGGTTGATGCGTCCTGCCCTCCGAGTCCTCACCCTCGGTCCCTCTCCCAAGGGGAGAGGGAGGGCCCGCTGATGGGAGGACTACCTTGGTCGAAGGGCCCTCCCTCTCCACGGAGTGGAGAGGGACCGAGGGTGAGGACTCGGAGGGCAGGACGCCCAAGAGGCCAGGGATGTCTGTAGGGGTAGGGCCTTCAGGCCGAGCGAGGTTCGCGGGAGCAGTGCATTTCCTTGCAAAAATAGTACGACCGTTCGTATAATCTTATCGCCCCGGATCGCGGATAGACGCCTTCCAGGGCCCTGATTTTGTCCAAAATAATCGAACGACCGTTCGTATACCAAGGAGAACCGCCAATGACCGACGCCTATATTCTGGACGCCGTCCGTACGCCGCGGGGGCGCGGCAAGGCGGGCAAGGGCGCCCTGTCTAACGTCCACCCGCAGGAGCTTCTGGCCCAGGCGCTCAACCGGCTCGCCGAGAGGACCGGGATCGATCCGGCGGACGTCGACGACGTCGTCGCCGGCTGCGTGTCCCAGGCCGGCGAGCAGGGAGCGAACATCTCGCGCAACGCGGTCCTCGCCGCCGGTTGGCCCGAGGAGGTCACCGGGACAACCGTCAACCGCTTCTGCGGCTCCGGGCTGCAGGCGATCAACTTCGGGGCCATGGGAGTGATGGCCGGCGCCCAGGATCTGGTGGTGGGCGGCGGCGTCGAGAGCATGTCGCGGGTGCCCATGGGCGCCGACCGCGCCGGCCAGGACGGCGAGAACATGACGCTGCGCGGCAAGGTCTTCCAGGTGCCGCAGGGGATCAGCGCCGACGTCATCGCCACGATGGAAGGCATCTCCCGCGCCGAGTTGGACGCCTTCGCCCTGGAGTCGCAGCGCAAGGCGGCGATCGCCCAGAGCTCCTGCTTCTTCAGCCGCGGCCTCTTCCCGGTCAAGGACCCCGCGACCGGCGCGGTGCTGCTGGAGAAGGACGAGCATCCGCGGCACGACACGACGATGGAAGGGCTCGCCGCGCTCAGCCCCGCCTTCGTGGCCCTGGGCGCCACGCCGGTGGGTCCCGCCGGGGAAACCCTGGACCAGATCGCCCTCGCGCGCTACCCGCAGCTCGGTTCGATCCACCACGTCCACACCGCCGGCAATTCTAGCGGCATCGTGGACGGCGCCGCGGCCGTGCTGATCGGCTCGCGGGAGTACGCCGAATCGCGGGGGATCAAGCCGCGGGCGCGCATCCGGGCGATGGCCACCCTCGGCTCCGAGCCGCTGATCATGCTCACCGCCCCGGCCCCGGCGTCGCGCAAGGCGCTGGCGAAGGCCGGCATGGATGTGAAGGATATCGATCTCTGGGAGATCAACGAGGCCTTTGCCGTGGTGCCGCTGCAGACCATCCGCAGCCTTGGCATCGATCCCGAGCGGGTGAACGTCAACGGCGGCGCGATCGCTCTCGGCCATCCGCTGGGAGCGACCGGCGCGATCCTCCTCGGCACCGCCCTCGACGAGCTCGAGCGGCGGGACCTCAACACCGCCCTGATCACCCTCTGCATCGGCGGCGGCCAGGGGATCGCAACGATTATCGAAAGAGTCTGAACCTCTGAGAGGAGGAGTGGAGATGGACGTTCGGATCGACGACGGGCTCCGCATCCGCGCGCTCGACGGCTTCGAGCTCGCGGCCACTCTTTATGAGCCGGTCGCCGAGCCGGTCGCCGAGCCGGCCGCCGAGGCGTCCGCCGGCGCGGACCGGCGGACGGCCGTGCTGATCAACTCCGCCACCGCGGTCAAACGGCGCTACTACGACCCCTTCGCCCGCTACCTGGCGGGCGAGGGGCTCACGGTGCTGACCTACGATTACCGGGGGATCGGCGGCTCGCGTCCGCAGAGCCTCGTCCGCTTCCCCGCCCGGCTGCGCCAGTGGGCCGAGGAGGACCAGGGGGGCGTTCTCGACTGGATCGCCGGCAGCCTGCGCCCCCGCAAGCTTCTGGTCGTGGGGCACAGCGTCGGCGGGCAGATCGTCGGGCTCGCCCCCGGCAACGAGCGGATCGCCGGAGTGGTCGGCGTCGCGGCCCAGAACGGTTATTGGGGGCACTGGCCCTCCCCGTCCCGCTATGGGATGGCCCTGCGCTGGTATCTGGGGGTGCCGCTGGCGAGCCGCCTCTTCGGCTACGTCCCCGGCTGGCTCGGGACCAAAGAGGACCTCCCCGGCGGGGTCGCCCGCGAGTGGGCCGCCTGGTGCCGCCGGCCGGGCTTCCTCTTCGAGGGGCACGCCGAGCGCCGCCGCGGCTTCGAGCGTTTCGCCAAACCCTTCCTCGCCTACAGCTTCGCGGACGACGACTACGCGCCTCGCGCCGCCGTCGAGAGCCTGCTCGACGCCTACCGCGAGGCGCGGGTGGACCACCGGCACGTCACCCCCTGTGAGGTGGGCGCGCCGGCGATCGGCCATTTCGGCTTTTTCCGCGAGCGTTTCCGCGCGACGCTCTGGCGGGAGTCGGCCGCCTGGCTCACCGCGCAGGCCGCAGCCGCTTGAGGAGCTGGATCTGCCCGGCGTGGTAGATGTCGTGGTAGGCGGCGCCGAGGATGAGGTCCTGCACGGTCGTCTTACTCCCCTCCGGCACGGCGTCGAGATCCTCATCCCGGAGGGCGGCGACGGCCGCGCGCAGGTCGCGGTGGATCTCGCCCAGAATCCGCAGGTCCGCCTTCCAGGCCAGCTCGTCGATCTCCCCTTCCGGACGCGGAAACCAGTTGCTCCCCTTCAGGGGGAAGCGGACCTCGCGGCGCAAACGGTGGAGGACGGAGTACTTCCAATAAGCGGCGTGAAGGGCGAGCTCCCAGACGTTGTGGCGATCGGGGGCGGGGCGCCAGGCCGCCTCTTCCGCCGACATGCCGCGCAGCGATCCGCGGAGGATC
This sequence comes from uncultured Acidobacteriota bacterium, assembly GCA_963792575.1. Taxonomy (GTDB): domain Bacteria; phylum Acidobacteriota; class Thermoanaerobaculia; order Multivoradales; family UBA5704; genus DATARR01. The sequence goes on along the minus strand of CAWBWZ010000009.1, from coordinate 244,035 downwards.
GTGCCGTGCCAGGACTTGTGGTCGTAGCCGGTGTCGAGGGCGCGCAGGAGGAGCTGGACGCGGGGGTGGTCCATGGAGATCAGTCCTCCGGCACGATCGAGTTGAGGGCGTCGATGATCGCCGGCACATCCTTGCTCTCGGTGCCGCGGATCATCTGGACCGCCTGCCGGACCAGCCCCACCGGCTGGGCCACGACCTTGCCGAGGAAGGCGACCTTGGCGTCGATCGTCTTGACCGCCATCGTCCAGGCGGCTGGCGGCAGGAGCGAGAGGAGCGTGGCATGCATCCAGGAGTCGTCGCGCGCCGCGTCCATGCTGAAGTCGAGCACCTCGATGGCGTCCTTGCCGCCGATCTTCGCCAGCAGGCCGAGCAGGGGGGAGAACTCGCAGACCGTCGCCTCGACCTTGGGGAGGAGCCCGGACAGGATCTGGTTGATCTTGTCGAAGTCGCCGTGGAAGCCCGCGAGCGCGGCCCCCTGGAAGGTCTCGCCGGCGACCACGCCGAGATCGAGGTTGATGTGGGCGTTGATCCCCAGCAGGAGGTCCTGCAGGATGATGAGCCGCCCCGACCGCATCCCCTGAAAGGCCACCTGCCAGCTCTGGGTGGGTTTCCCGCCGGACGTCCAGGCGTCCCAGGCCGTGAAATACCGGCTGGCGAACAGGGCGTCGAAGCGGTCCATCCGTGGCCCGTCCTCGAAGGTCCCGGAGGCGATCCCCTGCTTCACCGTCAGGGTGACCTGCCGGTAGAGGGCCGGAAAGTACCCCAGCGGATCGCTCTTCGCCTTGCAGCCGGCGATAATGCCGTCGAGGATGCGCAGCACGTCGTCGATGTTGGTGGCCTGCATGCTCCCCTCCTTGGGATCGGGGAAGCTTATCGCCTCTGGCGGCGCTACGGAACCGCCACCGCCCGCAGCCGTTCCGCCACACCCCGCAGGTCCGCCACGAACAGCGCCCGCGCCTCATGGCGCGCGATCTCGTCCGGCATTCGCAGGAGGGCCGAGGGGTGGTACGTCGCGGTGAGCCAGGGGGCCCAGGGGGTCTCGAAGAACTTGCCGCGCTCGACGGTGATCTTGAACTTCGAGCCCATCAGCGTCTGGGCGGCGGTGGCGCCGAGGCAGACGATCACCCGCGGCTTGACGATCGCCAGCTCGGTCTCCAGCCAGGGGCGGCAGGCCTTGACCTCCCCCATCGCCGGCTTGGCATGGATGCGCTTCCTGCCGCGCGGCTCCCACTTGAAGTGCTTGACGGCGTTGGTGACGAAGACCTCCTCGCGCGGGATCCCCGCCTCGACCAGCGCCTCGTCGAGCACCCGGCCGGCCGGTCCCACGAAGGGCTTGCCCGCCAGATCCTCCTGGTCCCCCGGCTGCTCGCCAATGAAGAAGGCCGCCGCTTCCCGCGGGCCCACTCCCAGCACCGCCTGGGTGGCGTTCTTGTAGAGGTCACAGGCCGTGCACCCCTGAGCCGCCTCCCAGAGCTTCGGGATCGTCGGCCGTTCGGGGATGAACTCGAAGGCGGACGGATGAGTTATGATCTTCGGCATCATTGTCTCCTCCACGTCGCGGAAATACAAGATGTGTGCCACGAAATCGCGGCTTGCCGCTACCGCCACGCAGGCTCCCCCTGCCTTCCCCCCGGGCCTTGTTCTTTTTCCCAAAAGAGTGTCACGCCGGTGTCACGGTTCGCCTTTGGGGGTACACTTACGGGATAGAACCGGTTCTGAAGTTGTAGTTGTTGACGCGGGAAGCGAGGCATAACGTCAAGCAGACCCGCAATGTGTTGCTATCTATCTATTTGAGAGGAGAGAAGTCATGAACCGCATTTCCAGCACCGCCGTCACCGTCGCCCTCGCAGCCACCCTGCTCGTCGCCACCGCGCCAGCCGCGCAGGCCCGCAATCTTGCGAAGCCCCGGCCCTCCGCCTCGGTGGTCACCGGAGGATGGTTCGATGCCGCTCTGAGCTGGCTGGGGGGCTTCATCGTCAGTACGCCGCACGGGCAGGCGGCCCGGAGCGTGGAGAAATTGGGGATCTACCCGGTCCCTCCCCCGCAGCCGATGACCGGATCTTGTATCGACCCCAATGGCTGCTTCTTCGGAGGCGGGAATTAGCCGGCGGCTCTGCCGCCTCCCCCCGCGCCCATGGCGCGGGGGGATTTTCTGGATCGAGTTGTTTTCCGGGAGGTGAGTGATGTTGCAAGATCATCCGACCGTTGAGGATCTGACGGGCTTCCTGCGGGATGCTGCCCGGCCGGGTCATGCCGCGCGCAATGCGAAAATCCTGCGCCATCTGCTCGCCGAGTGCCAGGTCTGCCACGACCGGCTGGATGTGATGGGGTGGTCCGGCAGCCGGTTGGAGCATCTGGTCTATCTCCCAGGGCGCATGGATGGACGCGAGGAGCAACCGCGGGCCAGGGCGATCGGCTACAACTACGATCGCGCGTTCGCCCGGGCCGAGCAGGCGATCGACGATTTCCTGGCGGTCTCCCCACTGCCACGGATGTCCCCCGGCCAGCTCCTCAAGGAACTTGACCAGGTTCCACACGACCGCCAGCTCGCGCGGGTGGAAGAGGACGAGAAATTCTGGGTTCCACAACTCGTGGAGCTGCTGATCGAGCGCAGCCACACCGCCCGCTACGCGGACCCGGAGATGATGCTCCACTGGGCTCGCATGAGTCGCGGCGTCGCCGCCCGCTCGACGGCCGAGTCGCTGGGCAGCACTCCCCGCCTGGCGGATCTGCGGGCCCGGGCCTGGGGCCAGTATGGCAATGCTCTGCGCGTCGCCAGCCGGCTCCTCGAGGCGGAGGAGGCGATGGTCACCGCGCAGGGGTACCTTGAAGAGGGGACCGGAGATCCCGCTCTCAAGGCCAAGTTGAACGAGCAGATCGCCTCTCTCCATACGTTTCAGCGGCGCTTCACCGCGGCCATCACGGTGCTCGCCGACGCCGCCGAGATCTACCGTCAACTGGGCGAGACGCACGCCTTCGCGCGGACGCTCGTCCAGGAGGCGATCGCCTCCCTGTACGCCGGAGAGGCGAACAGCGCTGTCGGCCTCCTCAACCGGGCGATCCCTCTGATCGACCACGAAGGGGACCCCCACCTGCTGCTCGCGGCCTGCCATAACCTGGTGCGCTGCTACATCGATCTGGATCTGCCCGAGCAGGCACTGTCGATCTACTCGGAGACCCGCGACCTCTACAAGGAGTTTGGCGACAGCCTGATCCTGCTGCGGGCCAACTGGCAGGAGGGCCAGTTGCTCCGCGACCTCGGCCACCTGCGCGCCGCCGAAACGGCGCTCCTCCGCGCCCGCCAGGGCTTCCTGGATCGCGACCTGATGTACGAAGTGGCGGTCGTCTGTCTCGACCTGGCGGCCCTTTATGTCAAGCTCAAGAATGTCGAAGACCTCAAGGAGACCGTAATCGCTACGGTGCCCATCTTCCGCGCTCTCCGGGTCGACCGCGAGGCGCTGGCCTCCCTGCTCCAACTCCAGCAGGTCGCGGACCAGGAGAAGCAGGCGATGGAGCTGATCCGCTTCCTCAACGCGCGGATCGAACCGTTCGCGAAGCACGGGCTGCTCAAATGAATCTTCCGCGGCGGCGCCGGCAGTTCCCGGGCGTGTCGGCGCCGCTTCGCCCTCTTTCTTCAACGACCCTCACGATGGCTCTCCCCGGTTGTCACGTTTTCCCCAGTGGGCACACCCATCTAAGCAGAGAAGTATCCATTGAGGGTCGTAATTTCCGCGGTTTCCGGTGCCGGGCTTCGAGCTGGAGCCGCGTTTTTCTGGAGAGGAGATGATTGCCATGTCTCGTATGCCCCGCATGCGTCTGGTTCTCGTTGCCGCAGCCCTTCTCGCCCTGCTCGTGGTGCCGATGGCCGGTGCCCGTACCGTGGGCTCTCCCTCGATCCACCCGGCCGCCGGCGGTTGGCTCGGCGCCACCCTGCGCTGGGTCGAAGATCTCACCGGGCTGCGCCACCCCGGCCACCCGAATGGACAGTCCGGGCGGCAGACGCCGCCGAACCAGAAGGAAACGGTCAACACCACGCAGGGCGGCGGCTGCGTGGATCCATTCGGCCGTCCGCGCCCGTTGTGCTCCTGACAGAGCCGGTTCTGATTTTTTGATTTTATCCGTCCACGGGAGGTATGAAATGTTTGAAGCACATCCGAGCGCAGAGGCGTTTGATCGATTTTTGCTGAGCACCTCCCAGGCCGGCCGGTACACGGACAACCCGCAGGTGATGCTCCATCTGCTGAGCGATTGCGCTGTCTGTCGCGATCGTTTGAGCTCGATGGGCTGGAGCAAGCCCCGCCTCGCCCGCCTGCTCCAACTCACGGCGAAGGGGGACTTGCCGGAAGCGGAAGCCATGCCGGCCTACGATTACAGCCGCTCGTTCGCCGCGGTGGATCAGGCTGTATCCGCTTTCCTCGCTCCCGAGCCGCGGACGGAAAGACCGGTGGCCACCTTGCTGGAAGAGCTCGAGGCCTTGCCGGCCGCCGAGCGCCTCGAACGGGTGGCGAGCCTGCCGTTCTCCACCCCTGGGCTGATCCGGGCCCTGATCGACCGCAGCCACGCCGTGCGCTACAAGGACACGGATGAGATGCTGCACTTCGCCCACCTGGCTCGGAGCGCCGCCGAGGCCTGTTCCGCCGATCAGGCGGGGAACCCGATGCGGCTCGCGGATCTCCAGGCGCGGGCCTGGGGGCAGTACGGCAACGTCCTCCGCGTCTGCGCCCGCCCACGGGAGGCTGAGGAGGCGTTCTCGACCGCCGAGAAGCGTCGCCGGCAGGGCACCCAGGATCCCATGCTGCGCGCCTGGCTGCTCGAAAGAGAGGCGACGCTCGTCATCTTTCAGGGCCGCCACGATCAAGCCATCGGAATGTGCGTGGAGGCGGGGCGGATCTACCAGGAGCTTGGCGAGGATCATCAGTTCGCCACCACCCTGATTCACCAGGGGATCGCGCAGGTCTACTCCGGAGAAGCGGAGCGGGCGATCCTCTCGCTGAACCAGGCGATCCCTCTGATCGATTACGAGGAGGATCCACACCTCCTCTTCGCCGCCTGCCACAACCTGATCTGGTGCTACGTCGACCTCGACCGGCCGGACCAGGCGCTGATGCTCTACAACGAGGTCCGCGAGCTCTTCCAGGAATTCGACGATCCGCTGCTCCTCCTGCGGGCGACCTGGCAGGAAGGGCGGCTGCTGCGCGACCTCGGCCACCTGCGAGCGGCCGAGACCGCTCTGCTCCGCGCCCGCAAGGGCTACCAGGAGAAGGGGCTCTCTTACGAGGTGGCCCTGGTGCTGCTCGATCTCGCGGCCGTTTACGTCAAGCTGGGGCTGGTGGAAGAGGTCAAACGGACGGTGCTGATGGCGGTTCCGATCTTCCACGCTCTGCGGGTCAAGGTCGAGACGCTCGCCGCGCTGCTGCAGCTTCAGCAGGTGGCCGACCAGGAACAGCAGGCTCTCGAGCTGATCCGCACGCTCAACGCCAAGGTCGAACCCCTGCGCCGGCTGTCGATCGACTCTCGCTAGGCAGGCACGGACCGTCCTGATGTCCCGCGGGCGCCTCTGAGCAGGAGGCGCCCCCCTTACCTTTTTTCCATCTCCAGCTTCTCGCTCTTCCATACCTGCCGGCGGGAAATCGCGGCCTTGACCACCCGCAGACTCTGCTCAAAGCGGCGGTCGAGCGCTCTCTGGGCGGCGGAGTCGCCGGATGGAGCCGCCAGTTCCGTCTCCTCCCCCGTGCCCGGCGCACCTGAATTCCTGGCGTCGAAGCCGTAGAGCCAGGCGAAGAAATCGGTAGGTGTCGTGCTCAGCATGGGGAGGAGTTCCAGAACGTCCTCGAATCTCAGCCTCAGATGTCCGTCGAGCAGGCTCAACAGGCGCCCCGGCTCCCAGCCAAGGCGCTTCTCGAGGGTTTCCGGAGGAGCGCCACTCTGGACGATCAACTCCCGGAGCAGGCCGGCGATGCGGCGTTCTTCAGGGTGCAAAGTCATTCAGGCTCTTCTTGTTTTTTACTATGTTACAGGATCAGGCCGGACGGGACCAGCTTCTTTGAAGCCGCGTAGAGTATCATCCCCGCTCCAGCCCATGCGTCGCCGAATCCTCCGCCTTCTGCTCGCTCCTCTCACGGATGCCATGAACGGGCTCGACCGCTGCCTCGACCGCGGCGCGCGGGGACTCGCCTTCGCCGTCCTGGGTCTCCTCGCGGGCTGGTGGATCTACGTGCCGGCGCACGAACTATTGCACGCGGCGGCCTGTCTGGCTCTGGGTGGCGAGGTGACGCGGCTGGAGATCGACCGGCTCTATGGCGGCGCCCTGATCGCACGGATCGTCCCGTTCGTGGTGCCGGCGAGTGAGTACGCGGGGCGCCTCTCGGGGTTCAACACCCGCGGCCGCGATCTCATCTATCTCGCGACCGACCTCGGACCGTTTCTGCTGACCCTTTTCCCGGGCGTCTGGGCGCTGCGCCGGGCCGCCGCGGCGCGGAACGCGGCGCTGTTCGGGGCCGCGCTCCCCTTCGCGCTGGCCCCCCTCCTCTCGCTCACCGGGGATGCCTACGAGATCGGGTCGATCCTCACCACCCACCTCCCCCCCTGGACGGAGCCGGCCACCCGCGCCCTGCTGCGCGGCGATGACCTGGGGAAGAAGTTTGGCGAGCTGGCGAGCGTGCCGGGCGCCCCCTGGGGGGGCGCCCTCCTCGCCGCGACGCTCGGAGTGGCCTGGGCTTTTCTGACCTACGGCCTGGGCGGCGCCGTGGCGCGAGCCCTGGGGCAGGGACCGGTCTCTCCGCAAAATCCTAGGCCGACAGCTTCTCCCAGTCCGAGTCCGGAGCGTCCGTCGCTATAGCCAGGCCGCCGTCCGAGCCGACGAAGATCGGGTCCTTGACCACCCGCACCTTGCCGCCGCCGACGACCTGCAGCTCCTGCTCCAGACGGGGTCCGAGGCCGCGGATCAGCCCGGTGCCGCCGGAGAGCACGATGTTGTTGCGGACCTTCTCCTGATACTCGGGCTGCACGCGGGAGAGCAGGTCGAGCATCGACTCCACCATCGGCGGCAGGATGCTCTCGCACGCCTGGCGCATGTCCTGGGTGATGTCGAGCTGGGTCGGCTTGCCGTTGACCGGGGCGGTGACGACCACCGGGCTCTTCGGCGGCGCCCACGAAGCTCCCCGCCTCTTTCCACTCGCGGACCATGTGGACGGAGAACTTCGCCTCCGGATAGCGGCCGCGGACCAGCCGCGTCAGCGTCTCGTCGACGAAGTCGCCGGCCTGGGGGAGGGTGCGCTGGTCCTCCTCGGTGGGCAGGCGGCCGTTCATGACGCAGAAGTCGGTGGTGCCGGCGCCGCTGTCGATGATCATCGTGTGCAGCAGCGCCTCGATGCCGTAGGCCACGGCGAACGGCTCGGAGACGATCAGCAGGCTGTCGACGGCGTTCTGCAGCGCCTTGCGCACCTGCTGCTTGTTGACCCGCAGCGCCTCGGCCGGCACGCCGACCACGGCGCGCACCCGGCCGTTGCGCGCGTCGGGCTCGACCCCCACCAGCGACAGCAGATGGCGCAGCAGCTCGCGCACGGCCGCCTCGTCCTTCTCCGAGCCGTCCTTGATCAGCCCCTCCTCGAGCGGCCGGTGGAGGTCCAGCATGGAGCGGTTCTCCAGCGCCTCGCGGCCGATCAGGACCGACTTCTTCAGCACCCGCTTGCGCCACCATGTCGAGCGGCCAGCCGACGTAGCTCTCGATCACGTGGCGCTGGCCGTTGGACGCCGAGATCGAGCTCCTCGAGGTGCCCAGGTCGATCCCCACGTGGAGGACCTCTTTCTTCTCGCTCATCGCTCGATTCCTTTCTTGCCGCCGGGGCGTCGGACTGTCCGGGGTCTCCTCGACGCTTTCCGCGTAGGAGCGGACCCCCTTCGCGAGCGCCTCGGCGATGTACTGCCGGTATAGCGGCTTGGTCGAGCAGCCGGGCCTCCTCCTCGTTCGACAGGCAGGAGACCTCGGCCAGGATCGCGGGCATTTCGGTGGACAGGAGCACGATGAAGGGGGCGGTCTTGACCCCCCGGTTCTGGATCTCGGGGCTGGACTTGCGCAGCGACTGGAAGAGAGCGCTCTGCACCGTCTCGGCCAGCTTGCGCGACTTCTCCTGCCGCACGCCGGCGTAGATGCGGTCGAGCAGGCGCCGCATGTCGGCCAGGGAGTAGCCGGACTCCCGGTTCTCGGCGGCCGCGAGCCGGGTGAGGTAGGGGTCGTCCGTGGTGCCCATGTAGTAGGTCTCGACCCCCCGCGAGCGCCGGTTCTCGATCCAGTTGAGGTGGATCGAGACGAAGATGTCGGCGCCCCGACCCGGTTGGCGAGCGCGCCGCGCTCCTTGAGCGAGACCGTCGCGGTCGCTCGTCGCGGGTCATCACCACCTCGAAGGACTGCTGCGCCAGCAGCCGGCGCAGGCGCTCGGCGATGTCGAGCGTCAGCTCCTTCTCCAGCATCCCCTGCGGGGTGCGGGTGCCGGTGCTGCCGCCGCCGTGCCCGGCGTCGATGACGATCTTGTGGACCGCCAGCGGGAAAACGGCGGCGTCGACCGGCTGGAGCGGAGTGCCCGGCAGCGGCATGGACGCCGGCGCCACGGCCGCGGCCTTGCCGGCAGCGCGATGCAGAGCCGCGCGCGCCGGGACGGCGGGCGGCTCCGCCAGTTGGCGATTTGACGAGGAGATCAACCGCGAGGAGATCAGCCGCGAAGAGCCGAGCAGGGTGACCGCGAGCAGGACCCCGGCGAGCGATGCGCGCGGCCGGCGTCCAGCGGCGCCGCTTGCGCAAGGTCCGCGGCAGACGGCCCTCGGCGAGGTCGACGTTCTGCTGCACCAGATCGTGCAGGAGCTGGCGCTTGACGCGGTCAACGTTCGCCATCAGCGATTCCTGAGCGGCTTCAACTGCGTGCTTCGTCCCGGCGCTACTTCAAAAAGGATATTCAGGGGAAGGAATATTACTACACTCGGGGGCCGCGCGGCGGCCTTATTTCCGCTGCAGGTGAATCCGCAGCCGGTGCGAGCCGGGCTCGACCTGGGTGACGGTCACATTCGGATGCGCCAGATCGAGCACCACGTGGAGCTCGCTGCCGCGCGCTCCGGCGTGGAGCCCGGTGCGGATCTGCAGAACCTCCGGAGTGCCGACCACCAGGCGCGCCTTCGCGAACTGCTGGCGGATTCCGGAGAGGCGGAACAGCTCGCGCGGCGGATTGCCGTCGAGCCGGGTCTGCGTATAGACGGAGGCCGGGATCGCTCCGTTCCCCCAGAGGATCACGTCCGTGCCGCCGCCGGCCGCCTCGAAGGTGATCTTGTCGACCGCCGTGAGCGCCGGACCGCTGTCCTCGGGGACCGCCGGAAACGGCGCCACGGGGGGCCGGGCCGGAGGCGGAGCCGCGGGAGCGGGCGTCGCGGGGGTGGCCGGCGCGGAAGCCCCCGCGGCCGTTCCACCGGCGACGGGGGCCGGAGCGGTGGCCGGCGGGGCCGCGCGCCGCCTCGGGGAGCGCGGAATCGCTCGTGCCAGAGTCCGGGGCCGTCGCCGGCGCGGCCGGCTGGGCCGGCGGCACCTTCTTCGGCCGCCGGGGGGGCGCCGCCTGGGCGACCGTCTCCTCCTCGCCGCCGAGCCCCACCCAGCCCATCAGCTGGTCGCGGAGCAGGAAGAGCGCCACCGCCAGCAGCAGGCCGGCCGCCAGCAGGGCCAGCGGGAGCACGCGGCGAGGCTCGCCGTACCGAGGCATGGCCAAAGGTGGGGGCGAACATCGGCGGCGCTTCGGCCGGCGGCGGCTCCGGCGACGCGAAGAGATCGGGGAACGGCTCTTTCAGCGCAGAGACGCCGGGGCCAGAGTCGTCGAGGGCCGGGAGCCACGAGGAGGGCTCCGGCACGGGGGCGGCCGTGGGAGGTACCGGCGGCAGATCGAAAACGTCCCGGTTGACTGGCGGCGGTGCCGGCCGGGGCCAGGGCGTGTCCGGTGGAGAGCGGCGGCGGCAGGACAGGCGGCGTCGTCGGCACCGGATCCGGGGGGCGCTGCATGATGTCGAACGGCGTGCCGCCGAGCGCGACGTGCTGGTCGACGATGCGGTAGATGAGCTCCTTGCTCCCCTCGGCGAGCTCGAGGAAGTGGAGGCCCATGCCGCCGGGCCGCGCCGGGCCTTCATCCTCCAGGCGGTTCCAGACCACCTCGCCGCGCCCGCGGATCAGCTCGAAGCCGTCGCCGAGGCGAAACTCGAAGTCGAGCACGGTCCCGGGGGGCTGGGGCACCCGCGTGCGGATGAACATGCCGCCCGGCGAGATGTTCGCCGAATACTCGCTGATGAAACCGTCGAAACGGTCGAACTTGAACTGCACGCGCGTTTCAAGAGGAACGCGCCGCGAGTCGCGGGGGATATTCGAGTAGTCGACCATGTCACCAGGCTGGCTGAGGGCCGAATCATAGCAGCATCGTGGTAGCTTCGAAACCGGAGAGTCCAACCGGTCGTTTCTCTTCACACTCTCCAAAGGAGACGCTCCCATGAGAAAGCTCATCCTTCCGGCCCTGCTGCTCCTGACCCTCGCCCCCGCCATGATCCCCGTGGACGTCCAGGCCGACGAGAAGGCGGACATGCAGCGCATGGCGCAGGAGCACCAGCACGACAAGCCGACGCCGAGCCCGGCGGCGATGCAGGAGCCGGCGCGGCCCGTCACCGCCGAGGAGGTGACCTACGGCGAGGCCGGCGGCAAGCCCCTGCACGGCTACGTCGCCCGCCCCAAGGCGGCGCAGGGGGTGCTGCCGAGCCTGATCGTCATCCATGAGTGGTGGGGGCTGAACGACAACATCCGCGCCATGACCCGGCGGCTCGCCGGCGAGGGGTATCAGGCCCTGGCGGTCGACCTCTACGGCGGCACCCACGCGGACACCCCCGACGCGGCGATGAAGCTGATGAACGCCGTGATGCAGAACCCCGCCGCCGCCCAGGAGAACCTGAAGCTCGCCGCCGCCTGGCTGGAAGGCAAGGGGGCGAAGAAGCTCGGCGTGGTCGGCTGGTGCTTCGGCGGCGGCTGGTCGCTCGGCACGACCCTGCTGATGCCGGGCAAGATCGACGGCACGGTGATCTACTACGGCCATCTGGAGACCGATCCCGCCAAGCTGGCGGCCATCAAGCACCCGGTGCTCGGGCTGTTCGGCGCCGAGGACCAGAGCATTCCCGCGTCGACTCCGTCCGCGCCTTCGAGAGCGCCCTCAAGAAGCAGGGAACGACCGGTCGAGATCAAGATCTACGACGGTGCCGGCCATGCCTTCGCCAACCCCTCGGGCGGCAACTACCGCCCCGACGCCGCCAGGGACGCCTGGCAGCGGACGACGGCCTTCCTCGCCCGGACGCTCAAGAAGTAGCCTTCGACTTCGTTCGCGCATAAAAAAGGGGGGCGGCGAATCACTCGCAGCCCCCCTTGGAACATCGAACGAAATCAGTTGCTGCCGTCTTACATCTTGGCGGTTTTGGTAACGATGACGCGGGTGGCGTCCCACTTGTCGCCGTCCTTGGCGTAAGTCACCGAGACGGTGTCGCCCACGTGCAGGTCGGCCATCGTGATCGCCTTGCCCTTGGCGGTGATCTTGGTGGTGTCGGTCACGGTGTAGGTGTCCTTGACCGTGATCGTCCTGGCCGTCGCGTCCATGGCGGTGAGCGCGCCGCTGGTGTGGCCGGGCTTGGCCTTGACGGTGGTCGTGGTGGTCGTCTTTACGGCCTTGGTGGTCTTGGCCGCGGTTCCGGCTGGTGGCCGTCTGGGCCGCCATGGCCGCCGTCGCACCGAGAGTCAGACACGAAACAAGGGCAATCGTCGAAAGCTTGCGCATGGTAGCGCCCTCCAAAGATAGGCCGGAGATCATCTCCGTCCTTGATGGCAGGGATCTACTGCACTCCGGATGCCAAGAGGTAAAAACTTTTACACACTGTTTACTTCTGTAAACTTTCCGCAAGAGAAAGGGCCCAAAGTTCCCTCAGGAGACCTCCTTGGCATGCCGTTCAGACGCAAATGCGCCAAAACGGCATCCAGCTAGAGCAGGGAGGCGTGCCGGGCCGCTCCCAGAAGGGCCGCTTGGTCGTTCAGGATCACCCGCACGGGGATCTTCTCGAGATAGGGGACGAAGCGCCCCTTGGCGATGAACGCTTGCAGGAAGGAGCCGAGGAGGAGCCGCGGCAGGATCTTGGGCGCGATGCCGCCCCCCAGGTAGATGCCGCCGGTCGCCGTGCCCAGCAGCGCCAGGTTCCCCGCCAGGGCGCCGTAGGCGACGACGAGCATGTCGAGCGCCCGCGAGCAGAGATCGCACCCGGACGGCGCGGAGCCCATGGCCGCCTCGCCGATGACCCGCGCCGGGTCCTCCCCGCGGCCGAGCGCTTCGCGCACCGGCGGGGTCTCCGGCATTTTCCGCACGTCTCGCAGGAAGTTGTAGAGGTTGAACAGGCCCATGCCCGGACACCACCCGCTCGCTGCTCACCCGGCCGAAATGCTCGCGCAGATAACGGAGCAGATCGATCTCTTCCTCCGTCCGTGGCGGATAGTCGGCGTGCCCCCCCTCGGACGGGACGGGCACCCAGCGGTCCCCGACACGCGGCAGAAGGGCCATGCCGAGGCCGGTGCCGGCGGCGATCAGCGCCCGGTTCCCCACCGGCTCCGGGCTCCCCGTCCTGGAGCACCGCCACCTCCTCCGCCTTCAGCAGCGGGATCCCCTCCGCCGTGGCGACCAGGTCGTTGATCAGGGCGAGGCGCTCGACGCCAATCTCCGCGCCGATCCGCGCGCCGTCCACCACCCAGGCGAGATTGGGGGTGCTCGCCCGGTTTTCGATCACCGGCCCGGGGATGCCGAAGCAGGCGGCCTCGATGCCCTCCCTGACCGCGCCGGCGCCCAGGAACGCGTGAATCACCGCCGAGAGGCCGGGGAAATCCGGGCTGTGGAACTTGTCCGAACGGACCCGCCGCAGCCCGTCCCCCTCGCGTTCGAACAGGCCCAGATTGGTCTTCGTGCCGCCGACGTCCCCCGCCAGGATCATGATGCCCTCCCTCGTCTTTCTTCCTTTAGAAGGCCGTCTCCAGATCCTGAATCAGACGGCGGAGCCCCTGGTCGTCGTCGCGGCCGAGCTGGACGCGCAGCACCTCGCGACCCCGCTGCTCCAGCGCCTGCCGGTCCCCCTCGGCCTGGGCATGGATCAGGGTGCCGAAGGTGTAGCTGGTCTCCGGCACCGGCAGGTCGTCCGCCGCACGGTCGACGAGTTGAAGGAAGCGGCAGCGGTCCGCCCCCCCTTTATGAAGCTGGCCCGTCGAATGGAGAAAGCGCGGACCGTAGCCGAGGGTGACCGCGAGCCGGGTCTTCTCGTGCAGCGCGGCCTGGAGGGCGCGCAGCTCCTCCGTCTTGCGCGGGGTCGGCGCGAGGTAGGCGTGGATCCCCAGGTAATCCCCCGGCTTGGCCCCGCGCACCCACTTCGTCAGCGCGGCGGCGAGCTCCTGGGCGTCGGCGGCGCGGACCTCCCGCTCGGCGGGGGGCAGGATGCCGCTCTCGGCGGCCTTCATCATCTTGCCCGCCAGCTCCTTGGCGAGTTGCACGTCCGGCTGATCGAAGGGGTTGACCTCGAGCACCGCGCCGGCCGCGGCGGTCGCCACCTCCCAGCGGAACATCTCGGCGCCGAGGTCGTAGCGATCCGAGAGGTGGAGGCGGGCCACCGGGTGGCCGGCCCCCTCCAGGGCGATCGAGGCGCTGCTCGATGGCGGTAACGTCGTCCCCCTGCAGCAGCAGGGCGGCGAAGAAGCGGTCGTCGCCGTAGGCCTCCGGCGGTCCCAGCGGCTCGCCCGCGACCGGCACGATCCCCCGGCGCTCGCCCCCCTTGAGGATGGTCTTGCCCGTGCTCTCGGCGATGAGCTGCTCGATCCAGTCCGGGAAGGACTCCAGGGAGTGCGAGGTGACGAAGGTCACCTTGTCGCGGCCGGCCAGGGCCAGCTCGCCCATCGCGGCTCCCAGCCGCAGGCCGGGATTGCCGTCGGCGCTCTCATTGGGGCCGCAGGCTTCGGCCATGCCTCGCGCCCGCGAGAGCAGGCGGGCAGGATCGACGCCGAGCAGCGCCGCCGGCACCAGGCCGAACGGGGTGAGAGCGCTGTAGCGCCCCCCCACTTCCTCCGGCGCGTTGATCACCATCCGGAAGCCCCGCTCGCGCGCCATCTTCTTCGAGCGGCGTGCCGGGATCGGTGACCGCCACGAAGTGCCTCCCCCGTTGCGGCACGTCCTTCAGCAGCTCCCAGAAGTAGAAGAAGAAAGAGCGCATCTCGGTGGTGGTGCCCGACTTGCTCGACACCACGAACAGGCTCTTCTCGGGATCGATCCGGTCGCCGAGGGCGCGCACGGCGTCGGGATGGGTGCTGTCGAGCACGGTCAGCGCCGGATTCCCGAAGGCGGGCGCGAACGTCCGCGCGAACACCTCCGGGGCGAGGCTCGACCCGCCCATCCCCAGCACCACGGCATCGCGGATACCCTCCGCCGCCACCTCGCGGGCGAGGCGCGAGAGCGTATCCACCGCGGCCGTCATGCTGTTCGGCAGATCCAGCCACCCCAGCCGGTCGCTCAGCTCCGGAATCGGCTCCGGCGACCAGAGCCGGTAATCCTTCTCCCACAGCCGCCTGCCGAAAGCCTCCTCCTGCCACTTCGCCAGCCGCGCGTCGACCGCGGCGGCGTATCCACCCAACCGGAGATCCCCCTGATCGCTCATGCTTCTCCTCCCTTCCTCAGCCGTCACCTACCTTATCAAACCCTCACCCTGGCCCATGCTACGATCCGGCGTCGAGGGAGAGAGCATGCGGGAAGCGCTGAAATCAAGTCTGATCCTGGTCTGCCTGGCCGTCCTGCTCGCCGCCGGATGCCGGCCGCAGAGGGGGCAGAACTACACCGTCCGCGCCGAGGTGGTCGAGCTGCCCGGCGCCGCCAACGGCAATCTCTTTGTTCTTCATCATGAAGCGATCGACGGCTTCGTGACCCGCGACGGCAAGGCGGAGGGCATGGACTCGATGACCATGCCCTTCCTGGTCGCCAGGAGCGTTTCGCTGACCGAGATCCGGCCCAGCGACAAGGTCGAGGTCCTCCTGCACGTCGACTGGCAGGCCGCCGAACGGGCGGTCGAGATCACCGGCCTGCGCAAGCTCTCCCCCGACCTGCATCTCGATTTCCGCGCGGCCCGGCCGCCCGGAAAGCCATCCAAACCACGATCCGAAGGAGGATTTTTTATGCCGGTACGTAAAGCCAGTGCGGTCTGGGAAGGGAATCTCAAAGAGGGTCACGGGACGGTCAAGCTGGGCAGCGGCGCCTTCGAGGGGCAGTACTCGTTCGGCTCGCGCTTCGAGGAAGGGACGGGCACCAACCCCGAGGAGCTGATCGGCGCCGCGCACGCCGGCTGCTTCTCGATGGCCCTCTCGGCGGGCCTCGGCCGCGCGGGCTTCACGCCCACGCGCGTCGCCACCACCGCCAAGGTCCACCTCGAGAAGGTCGGCGAGGGGTTCAAGATCACCCGCATCGAGCTCGACAACGAGTCCGTGGTGCCGGGCATCGACGACGCCGGCTTCCAGGAGCAGGCCCGCAAGGCCAAGGAAGGGTGCCCCGTCTCCCAGGCCCTGGGCGGCGTCGAGATCACCCTCAACGCGCGGCTGGCGGGCTGAGCTCCGCCCCCTGCCCTGATCGATCGCGGCATCGGTGGCCTGCGACCGAGGGTGAGGTCGCAGGCCACGAATGCTCACCGGAGAGATGTGTCCAAATCATTTCCTTCCGCAACGGAAATATCGACAAGCTTCTATTTTCTCCTTGACTTCTCCTCCTGCGGCCCATACCCTCCGTTTACTCACTCCAAATGTAGAGAAGGAGAAGTTTGCAATGGTTTGGAAAAAGAGTGACGACCCACCGACCCACCACCCTGAGCCGACCCCCGCACCGCGCCCGATGACCGCCTCGGCGCCCGCACCGTCGCCCGCGCCCACGTCCGCCACGAACGAGCCCCCCCGGCGCAGCTCGACCAACGCCACGATCGGCCCGTCGATCTTCATCAAGGGGGACCTGTCCGGCGAGGAGGACCTCGTGATCGAGGGCCGGGTCGAGGGGAAAGTCGACCTCAAGCAGAACAACGTGACCATCGGCAAGAACGGCCGCGTGCGCGCCGACGTCTTCGGCAAAGTCGTCATCATCGAGGGCGAGGTGGACGGCAACGTCTTCGCCCGCGAGCAGGCGATCCTCCGCCAGGCGGGAGCGATCCGGGGCAACATCACGGCCCCCCGCGTGATGCTCGAGGACGGCTCCCGCTTCAAGGGGAGCATCGACATGGAGGCTCCGAAGGAGACCGGCAGCGGTTCTTCTTCTTCCCGGAACTCCGACCGTGAGGCGAACCGGCCCGAGGCCACTGGAGTGAAGGCCACCGCCTGATGAGTTGGTTTTCCTCCCGCGGCTCCGGCCCCCGCAAGGAGCAGGGCCGGGTTCAGACCGAAGTCGAGCCCGACGTCCACCGTTCGCTCGCGCTGGCGGCCCTCTGCGAAGAGATCCGCCGGCGCAAGCTACAGGTGCTCGACCTCGGCTCGGCCGTCGGCTCGAACGTCGAGTTCCTTTCCCAGTACGGCTGCAAGCTGTTCATCGAAGACCTCTACGCCGCCCTCGCGTCCCGCACGACGGGGAACGACGGCGAGCTCGCGGGTCCCAGCTTCTTCGCCGAGTTCCTCGCGCTGCCCGAGGATACCCGCTTCGACGTGGTCCTCGCCTGGGACCTCTTCGACTATCTCCACCGCAAGGAGCTGGCGGCCTTCTCCGAGCAGCTCCGGAATCTCACCAACCGCGGCGCGCTCATCTTCGCGCTGGTCTCGTACCACAAGACGATCCCGGCCCAGCCGTACCGGTTCCGGATCAAGGACGAGCAACACCTGATCTACGAGCGGCGCACGGGCGCCGACCGCCCCTCGCCGCGCCTCGCGCCGGCCGAGGTCACCGGCCTGCTCAAGGGGTTCCGCGTCGACCGCTCCTTCCTGCTGAAGCACGGCATCCAGGAGTACCTGCTGGTTCGTGAATAGGGACGGGGCCCGAGCTCCCCGTCCCCTGTCCCCTCCTAGTCGACCACCGAGATCGCGACGAAGGCCCGGCAGTCATCCGTCTGGCAGCCGGGCGGGTTGGACGAGGCGCTGGTCTCGACCCACACCATCACCCGCTTGCCCGAGATCTGGGCGGTGTGCACCGTGCTCATCGCCTGCTCCACGTACGCCGCGTTGGTCGTGCCGATCCCGAAGAAGGGGTACTCGTGGTTCGTCGTGGGGTGCGACCAGCCCTTGTCGCACCTCACCAGGAACCGGCGGCCGAAGACGATCCTCGATTCGACAGGCTTGCAGGTCACGACAACCCTGTCGGGAATCGGAGGGTCGGCCAGCGCCGGCTGGGGGGCTGGGAGCAGGGCGAGCGCGCAGATGATGAGAGCGAGGGCAAGAGGAAGGGAGCGGTGGCGC
Organism: uncultured Acidobacteriota bacterium; assembly: GCA_963792575.1. Taxonomy (GTDB): domain Bacteria; phylum Acidobacteriota; class Thermoanaerobaculia; order Multivoradales; family UBA5704; genus DATARR01. The sequence continues at coordinate 226,547 of CAWBWZ010000009.1, read as the reverse complement.
ATGGGGTCCTTTCTATGGCTATGGCTTTATCTCTTTGGCGCGAGCGGGTGGGATTCGTTACCGTCCCGGTCGCAGGCACGTCCATTCGCCCTTGCCAAGCACACCGCCCTGCCCTACCGTGGACGCATGACAACCCAAGCAACCCCTCAGCTACGGCAACTGGGCTCCACGACCGTCTTTCCAATCGCGCTCGGATGCATGGGCATGTCCGGGATGTACGGCCCCGCCGACGACGACGAGAGCATCGCCACTATCCACGCCGCGCTCGACCATGGCGTCAACCTGCTCGACACCGGCGACTTCTACGGCATGGGGCATAACGAGATGCTCGTCGGCCGCGCGCTCCGGGACCGCCGGGACCGCGCGCTGCTGTCCGTCAAGTTCGGCGCCCTGCGCGGGCCGGACGGGAGCTGGATCGGCTTCGACGCGCGCCCCGCGGCGGTCAAGACCTCGCTGGCCTATACCCTGAATCGCCTCGGCGTCGACCACATCGATATCTACCGCCCGGCGCGCCTCGATCCCGCGGTGCCCATCGAGGAGACGATCGGCGCCATCGCCGACATGATCAAGGCCGGCTACGTCCGCGCCATCGGGCTGTCCGAGGTGGGGCCGGAGACCCTCCGCCGGGCGCAGGCCGTGCACCCGATCGCCGACCTGCAGATCGAGTACTCGCTGATCAGCCGCGGCCCCGAGGAGCAGATCTTCCCGCTGCTCGCGGAGCTCGGCATCGGCGTCACCGCCTACGGCGTGCTCTCGCGCGGGCTGCTCAGCGGCTCCAAGCCGTCGGCGCAGGGGGATTTCCGGGCGAACCTGCCGCGCTTCAGCGGCGAGAACGGCGAGCGGAACCGGCGGCTGGTCGAAGCCCTGGAGGCGCTCGCGGCGGAAAAGGGGATCAGCCCCACCCAGCTCGCCATCGCCTGGGTGCTCGCCAAGGGGAAGAGCATCGTGCCGGTGATCGGCGCGCGCAAGCGGACGCAGCTCGCGGAGTCGCTCGGCGCTCTCCAGGTCGAGCTGTCGCCCGCCGACCTCGCCCGCGTCGAGGAGGCCGTTCCCGCCTCCGCCGTCGCCGGCACGCGCTACGACGCGCACCAGATGCGGATGCTGGACAGCGAAAAGTAGCCGTCCTCACATGAAATGGCCGGCGGATCGTTCGCCGGCGCCAGCAGGACGCCCCGAAGGGCCATCAGGCCCTTGAATCGAAAATTCGCGCCACCCGCAGCAGAGCCACCGCCGACTTCGCGTCGTGGATCTCCCCGCTGAGGGATTTTTCGACCGCTTCCTGGAGGGGCAGGCGTTCGACGTGGAGGACCTCGTCCTCTTCCAGGACCTGCTGGGTCAATTCGAGGCCGGTGGCGAGGAAGAGCCAGATCTTCTCGTCGCAGAAGCCGGGAGAGGACCAGATCCAGCCGAGGGGCTCCAGCCTGGAGGGGCGGTAGCCGACCTCCTCCTCGGCTTCGCGGCTGGCGCAGGTCTCGGGGGACTCGCCGTGGTCGAGCTTGCCGGCGGGGATTTCGAGGAGCCAGCCGCCGGTGGCGTAGCGATACTGGCGGACGAGGAGCACGGTGCCGTCGTCGAGCACCGGCACCACGGCGGCGGCACCGCGATGGTGGACGAGCTCGAGCTCCACCTCCTGGCCGTTGGGGAGGCGGACCTGGTCGATGTCGACGTTGAAGGTGCGGCCGCGGTAGATCTCGCGGGTGCCGAGCCGCTCCCCCTGCGGGCGCTCCTCGCCCGATCCGCTCAACTGTCGATCCTCGCGCCGGTGCCGCGGAGCTGGAGGATGCGGAAGGGGCCGCTTCCGACGGTCGCGGCATCGAACTTCTGGCCGCGCTCCTCGGCCAGGTGCGCCTGCCAGGCCACGTACTGATCGCGGGTCATCGGGATCGCCTCGAGCACCCCTTCGGCCACCGCGAGCTTGCCCCTAGCGGTGACCGGGAAGACGATCACCCCGTCGTCCACCTTGACGCGCAGCGACGAGCCGCTCTTGGTTTCGGAGAGCTCCATCCAGCACCCCTTCATCGGGCAGACCTCGGCCACCTGCCCCTCGATGCGGACCTTCTTGCCCACGTAGGCGTCCGGATCGGCCAGGATTCTGGCGACCGAGGTGGTCTCGGCGAGAGTCACCCCCGTGCCGTAACTCTTGGCGCCCGCCCCCAGCAGAGGGGAGAGGGCGAGGAGGATCAGCGACAGCGACAACGAGATTCTCTTCATGGCTCAGCGCCCTTCCTGTCCGGTGGGAATCATCTCCGTCTCCTTGTAGCCGGCGGGGATCTCGAAGGTCGCGGCCGGGATGTTGGCGTTCCTGTCGAGCTCCGTCACCTCGACGGTGGTGCGCGAGGTGGTCGCCCCCTTGTTCCCCTTCTGCGGGGTCGAGGTGCTGACGGTGACCATCTTCAGGGGGAAGCCCTCATATCGCGTCGACTCGCTGGCGATCAGCTTGTCGAACTCGGCATTGCCGGTCCGCGGCGGCTCGGCCCGCAGCCAGACGCCCAGGCCAGGGTCGGTGAGCTTGGTGGTCGCCCAGACGTCCTGCTCGCTGACCACGTTCGCCGTGTTGCCCATGCCGAGCACCTTGATCGTCATGGTGTAGGAGGTATGGGACTTGTAGTGCCGGGTGGGAACTCCGACGACCAGGCCGCCGTCCGCTTCCGCGCCCCTGGTCGCCTTGAGGTCGGAGAACTGCACCTTGAGCAGCGGCCCCATGCCGTTCATCACGGCGCCGACCGCGCCGAGCATCCCCTGGAGGCTCCACTCCGCGTAGGTCTTCTCCTTGGGGTTGACCAGGAAGAGGGTCTTCCCGCCATCCTTGCTGAGGATGTAGGTCCCCTCCTCGGCGAACGGATTGCCGTTGCTCGACAGGAAGGCGACCTTGACCTTCTCGCCCGAGACCCACCCCTCGGCCTGGACGTCGCTGCCCCGCGACTTCTGCCCCTCGGCCTCCGTCTTGGTGACGGACTTGTAATGGATGCCGGCGAAGGCGGGGACGGCGGCCAGCAGGACCGCGGCACTGATGATGGAAAGCGTGAGTTTTCTCAAGCGCGGCTCCTCCTAAGGTAGGGAGCGATGATGCCGCATCGGCCGGGGGGCTGGCAAGGCGGGGTTGCTACAATGCCGCCCGGGAGCGCGCCACTCGCCTCCTCCTAGCAAGGAAAGAGAGTCCTCATGACCTTTCGACGAACGCTTGCCCTGATCCCGCTCGTCTCGATATTCACCTCAATAATGGCCGCGCCGCTGCTCGCTGAAGGCCCCTCGCGCTCGCCCCTGGTGGCGCGGGTCGGCGACCGCGGCTTCCTGCAGGTCCAGTCCCCGAGCTTCTCGAAGCTGCCGCCGAGCCAGAAGCTGGTCGCGTACCACCTTTATCAGGCGGCGGTCCAGCTCGATCCCATCTTCTATGACCAGATGTCGGCCTACGGGCTGACGGCCAAGCGGCTCCTCGGCGCCCTGGTCGAGGACCCCGAGACGGCTGCCGGAGTCGTCGCGGCAGGCGATTCGTCGACTACGCGATGCTCTTTTTCGGCAGCAACGGAAACCACAACGAGACCACGGGGGAGAAGTTCGTGCCCACGTTCTCGTTCGAGCAGCTCTCCCAGGCCGCCGAGCAGGCAAGGGCCAAGGGAGCACGCCTCGGTACGCAGGCGCAGCTCGCACAGACGCTGAAGTCGCTGCAGGGTCCCCTCTTCGATCCCGGTTTCCAGCTCCAGCTCACCGCCAAGACTCCGCCGGCGGGCGAGGACATCCTCACCGCGTCGAGCAACAACTATTACCAGGGGGTGAAGCTGGGCGATCTCCAGGGGTTCACGGAGAAGAATCCGCTGAACTCGCGGCTGGTCAACCGCGGCGGCAAGCTGGTCGAGGAGGTCTACCGGGCTGGCACGCCGGACGGCAAGATCCCGCCCGGGCTCTATGCCAGGGAGCTGAAGGCGGTCAACCGCGAGCTGGAGGCGGCCGCGCAGTCGGCCGATCCGGGGCTGGCCAAGGTGCTCCGCGCCCTGGTCCGCTTCTACCAGACCGGCGATCTCAAGGACTGGCACGATTACAACGTCCTCTGGATCCAGAACGACGAGGAGGTCGACTTCGCCTCCGGTTTCATCGAGGTCTACCGTGATGCCCGCGGCATCAAGGGGTCGTCGCAGATGGTGGTGGCCGTGGTCGATCAGGCCCTGGAGCCGCTGATGCGCAAGCTGGCCGAGAACGCCGTCTATTTCGAGCGCAAGGCGCCCTGGGAGGAGCGGTTCAAGAAACTCGACGTCAAGCCGCCGGTCGGCAAGGCGATCGAGACGCTGGTCGCGACCGGCGACTTCCGCGTCTCGACGATCGGCGACAACCTGCCGAACGAGCAGGACATCCGCGAGAAGTACGGCACCAAGAGCCTACTCCTGACCTCCTCGGTCAACGCCTTCAATGCCACGCGCGGGGCCAAGGCGGCGATCGAGTTCTCGGACAACCCGGATGAGGAGGCGCTCTTCGAAAAGTACGGACCGGAGGCGGACAACCTCCACACCGCCCTGCACGAGATCATCGGCCACGGCTCGGGCAAGGTGGTGGTGCCCAACGATCCCGCGACCTACCTGCGGGAATATGCCTCGACGCTGGAGGAGGCGCGGGCGGACCTGGTGGCCTACTGGAACATCTACGACCCGAAGCTCACCGAGCTCGGGGTGGCGGACATCCAGGAGGTCGGCCGCGAGCTCTACCGGCAGCTCGCGCGGGCGGGGCTGACGCCGCTCAAGAACTACCCGACAGGGGACACGGCACAGGAGGACCATGACCGCTCCCGGCTCCTGGTCGCCAACTATATGATCGAGTCCGGCGCCTTGAAGCGGGTGCAGAAAAATGGCCACTGGTACGTCGAGGTGGTGGACTACGACAAGGCCCACGAGGCGGTGGGCAAGCTGCTGGCCGAGATCATGCGGATCAAGGCCACCGGGGATTACGACGGGATCAAGGCGCTGGTCGACAAGTACGGCACCCACTTCGACCCCGCCGTGCGCGACGATGTGGCCGCCCGCTACAAAAAGCTCGACATCCCGATCTCCGTCTCGGGCGTCTACTCGAACCTGGTGCCGGTCAAGGACAAGGCCGGCAAGGTGACGGACGTCGGCATCTCCTACCCGTATGACTTCCTGGCCCAGCAGATCGCGTGGGCGCGGGAGAATGGGACGTTGGGGTTTTAGGAAGACTCGGTCCAGGGTGGCGGGGATGACGGGGGGGGCTTGCCGCCCCCGTCTCCTACCGCAGCCGCACCCGCCCGCCCAGCTCACCCTCCACCGCCCGCACCAGCCCCTCGCTCACCGCGTTCATCTCCTCGATCGAATGCTCGGAGAGGTCGTTGCGGTACTCCAGGGCGAAGGTGACCGTGCGCACCGGCTCGCCATTCTCCTCGTGCTCGAAGAGGTCGACGATCGAGACCTTGCGCAGCCAGTCCGGACCGTTCTTCCGCAGGCAGCCGGCGACCTCCCCCGCTTCCACCCGGCCGCTGAGGGTGAAGGCGAGCATGCGGACGCTCGGCGGACGCAGCGGCGGGAGCGAGAAGGCCACGGGTTTCGGCTCCTGGCGCAGAGCCTCGGCCTCGATCTCGAAGTAGTAGGGGCGCGCCTTCTTGATGCCGAAGGCCCGCGCCACTGTTGGATCGAGCTCGCCGAAGATCCCCACCCGCCGGCCGCCCAGGCGGATCGTGCCCTGGCGGTAGGGGTGCAGGACCGAATGGAGCGGCGCCTCGGGGTCGGGAGGGGTGACCTCGAAGGGGATCCGCAGCTCGGTGCCCAGATCCTCGACGATCCCCTTGAGATACCAGACGTCGACCGGACGGGGCTTGTCGGCCCAGCTCGGATCGCGGGAGGGGCCGGTGGCGATCAGCCAGAGAAGCTCGCGCTCGTCGTTGACGCCGTTGGCGGCCGCGGGGTTGCGGTGGAAGGTGCGGGTCCACTCGTACATCTTGATCTCGTCGACGCCGAAGCGGAGGTTGTCCGCGGCGGCCTCGACCGCCTGGGCGATGGCGTTGTTCTTGAGCAGGGAGAACGAGCGGTCGAGGGCGTTGACCGTCTCGACGTGCTCCCAGAGCGGATGCCCCTCGGCGATGCCGAGGTTCTCGACCAGCTGCCGGCCATAGAACCCGTTGGTCATCACCTCGTGGAAGCCGAGCCCGAGGAGCACCTCCTCAACCCGCTTCTTGGTGCGCTCCCAGGGGGACTCCAGGACTCCCATGGCGACCGCCGGCAGGGCGAGCGGCAGCTCGTCGTAGCCGGCGTTGCGCGCCAATTCCTCGTAGAGATCCTCGCGATTGTGGACGTCCCACAGGCGGCCGGGGGGCACCCGCACTGCCAGCTCCTCAGGACCGCCCGAGGTCGTGAAGCCATAGCCGGCGAGGCGCTCGGCGATCTCGGTGGCGGAGAACGGCCGGTGGAAGTAGGCGCTGACCCGGTCGGGGCGGAGCGCGATCGTGCGCTCGGGGTCGCGCCAGTCACCGGCCACTCCCACCCCGCGATGATGGGCACCGGCCCAGGTCTCCAGCAGGTGCGCCACCCGGCCGGCGCCCACCAGCGGCAGCGAGGAGTCGCCGCCGCGCTCGAAGCGGGCCGAAGCGTCGGTGGAGAGGCGCAGCCGGCGGGCGCCCTTGCGCACGGCGACCGGATCGAAGGCGGCGGCTTCGAGCAGCAGCCGGCGGCTGCCGGCGGTCGCCTTGGAGTCCTCGCAACCGATCACCCCCGCGATGCCGAGGATCTTCTCGTCGTCGGCGATCACCAGGATCCCCTCGTCGAGGGTGATGGGCTCCGGCTGGAAGAGCGGCCAGGCGCGCTCCCCCTGACGGGAGAGGCGGACGGTGATGCCGCCCACGATGGCGTCGGCGTCGAAGACGTGGGTCGGCTGCCCCAGCTCCAGGTTGGCGATGTTGGTGGCGTCCACCCAGGGGCTCACCGGCTGCATCTCGGCCGCGAGCAGCGGATGCAGGACCTCTTCGGGCAGAGTGCCCCCCTCGGGTCCCGCCTCGATCAGCGTCGCCGTATAAAGCAGGCAGAGATCGGTCTCGATCCGCAGCGGAACGGGGGATTCGCCGGCGGTGAGCGCCAGCACGGGCGGCAGCAGCAGCGGCCCCTTGAGGCGCGCCGCGATCTCCCGCGCGATCCCGGCGTAGCAGCGGTGATCGCCCCGGTTGGCGAGGAACTCGAGGACGACCGCCGGGTCCCCCCCGTCATCCTCCATCCGCTTGACCTCGAGGCCGACGTCGTCCATCAGGTTCCGCACTTCGACCAGGCTCTCCGGCAGGGACGGGCAGTAGCGCCGCAGGTGATTCAGGGAGATCCTCATGCGTCACCCCCGTGAATCGCCCGCAGCAACCGGAGATCCTGCTCGTAGAGGCTCTTGATGCGGCCGAGCCCGATCCACTGCGAGGCCATGCGGGTGGTCCCCCAGCCGAAGGCGATGCCGCTCACCTCGTCGGGGTCGTAGCCGAAGGTCTGCAGCACGTTGCGGTGAATCATGCCGGCGCCGATGATCGTCACCCATCCCCCGCCATGACAGGCCGGGCAGCCGGCGCCGTGGCAGGAGATGCACTCGACGTCCATGCCGAGCGACGGCTCGGTGTAGGGGTAGTACTTCGGCTTGAAGCGGAAGCGCCGCTCCTCGCCGTAGAGCCCCTGCACCACAAAGCGGAGGATCCCCTTGAGGTGGGCGAAAGTGAGGTTGGTGTCGAGCCAGAACCCCTCGAGCTGGTGGAACATCGGCATGTGGGTGGCGTCGACTGCCTCGTTGCGGTAGACCCGGCCGGCCGAGGCGATCTTGATCGGCAGCGGCGGCCGCTGCTCGAGCGTGCGCGCCTGCACGGGGGTGGTGTGCGAGCGAAGCAGCAGCCCGCCGTCCACGAAAAAAGTGTCCTGCATGTCGCGCGCGGGGTGGTGGGCCGGGATGTTGAGGGCGTCGAAGTTGTAGAACTCCGATTCGATCTCGGGGCCGACCTCGAGCTTGAAGCCGAGCTGCCGGAGGACACCCAGGCAGAGGTACTCCACCTCGGTCACCGGATGGCGCCCGCCGCGGCGGGGAGCGATCCCCGGCATCGAGAGGTCCACCCACTCGCTCTCGATCTGCGCCCGGCGGCTCAGCTCGTCGAGGCGCAGCTTCACGGCGTCGAGCTCCGCCTCGATGCTCGCCTTGGTGTCGTTCAGCAGCTTGGCGAACTGGGCCCGGCTCTCCTCGGGGACGCTGCGCAGATCCTTGAGCGCGGCCTTGAGGCCGCTATTTTTTCCCAGGTAGTCGCGCCGGACCTGATCGAGCTGGGCCAGATCGGTGACTGCCCCGAGCTCGCTCCGGAAGCGCTCCTGGATCTGGACGATGTCTTCGATTTGCATGGCGACGCGCAGGATATCTCAACCGGCCAGCGTCAACCTGCCAGCGCCGCCTTGTATTTCTCGTGCCGGTCGATATAGACGCGGACAAACCAGCAGGAGGGGATGACCTTGAGGCCGCGCGCGAGGGCGTCGTCCAGGGCGACGCGGACGAGCTCGTCCGCGATCCCCTTGCCGCGCAGCTCGTTGGGAACGTAGGTGTGGAAGAAGTTGAGCCGCCCCTCGCCGGCCGGCCCGTACTCGCAAACGGCCTCCCGGCCGTCGATCACCGCATAGTATTTGCCCGCCCGTTCATCGTGCTTGACGTCGATCTCCATCGTGTCCTCCTCTCTTTTTCCTGTCTTCAATGGACGTGCCAGGCTCACCCGCGGCTCGTCCAGCTATTGCCATCTATCTCTGAAAGACCTAAAATAGTCGCACTACGCCTTTACGGGCGGTCTCGGAACCAAGGACGGCCATCATGAATCTCTCGCGTTGCGGATCGACCTCGGGGTCGGTGGAAACGTTCCACCGGTCCAGCGGCTCTCTCCTCTACTCTCCCGGCTCCTCGGATCGGGATACCGGCCACCCCCTCCGCAAGTCCGTCCTGCTCCTGGACGACGATCCGTCGGTGCGGCGGGACCTGGGGGAGCTCTTCCGGCTATCCGGCTTTGCCGTGACGTCCTTCTCCACCGCCCGCGAGTTCCTGGCCTACCAGCGGCCGCCTGACGCCCCCGCCTGCCTGGTGCTCGACGTCATACTCCCGGACGCCAACGGGATCGACCTCCAGCGGCACCTCGCGAAGACCGACCCCGAGCTCCCGGTCGTGCTGATCACCGGCCACATGGACGACGCCCTGCGCCAGCGGGCCCTCGGCTCCGGCGCCTTCGCCTTCCTCGCCAAGCCGCTCGAGTGGCCGGCTTTGCGGGACGAGATCCGGCAGGCCTTCGCCTGGATCTCGTGAGGGGCGGGCCGAGCCCGGATTTTTTCCTCCACCCGGAACGGGGGGAGGCTAGGAGGGGGGCTTCCCGGAGTCCGGAACTATTCCTAGTCTGGGGCGCCCCCTCCTGACCTCCCCCTGAAGGGGGAGGAAAAAGGCTAAAATCCGCCCCCATGTCAGCTCGCAATCACATCTCGGTCTCGTTGCTCCTCCTCTCCCTGCTCACCTTCGCCGCCTCCGTTACCCCCGCGCGCGCCGCCACCCTGCCCGCGGGGTTCGTCGAAACCCAGATCGCGTCGGGGCTCGATCAGCCGACGGCGATCTCGATGGCGCCGGACGGCCGCCTGTTCGTCTGCGAGAAGAAGGGCCGTCTGCGGATCATCAAGAACGGCGCCCTGCTGCCGACGGCGTTCCTCAAGGTGACGGTCATCGGCGATGGCGAACGCGGATTGCTGGGGGTCACCTTCGACCCCGATTTCGAGCATAACGGCTACGTCTATATCTATTACACCGTCCGCTACCCGAAGATTCACAACCGGATCAGCCGGTTCACGGCGGACGGCGACCAGGCGGTCCCCGGCAGCGAGAAGATCCTGATCGAGCTGCCGCAGCTCTCCACCTACTGGCACAACTCCGGCACCCTCCGCTTCGGTCCGGACGGCAAGCTCTACGCCTCGGTGGGAGAGAACTACATCGCCGCGAACTCCCAGACCCTGGCCAACCCGCTCGGCAAGATCCTGCGCCTGAACCGGGACGGCTCGATCCCGGCCGACAACCCGTTTTATACCCGGACCACCGGCACCGCGCAGGCGATCTGGGCGATGGGGCTCCGCAACCCCTTCAGCTTTACCTTCCAGCCCGGCACCGGACGGATGTTCATCAACGACGTCGGCGACCATTCCTGGGAGGAGATCAACGAGGGGGTGGCGGGAGCGAACTACGGCTGGCCGGTGGTCGAGGGGCCGTCGACCGATCCGCGGTTCCGCGCCCCCCTCTTCGCCTACCCGCACGGCAGCGGCCCCGAGAAGGGGTGCTCGATCACTGGCGGCGCCTTCTACGCTCCGGCGGAGGCGACCTTCCCCGAGGAATTCCAGGGGAACTACTTCTACTCCGACTACTGCAACGGCTGGATCCGGCGGCTCGACCCGGCGACGGGGGTGACGTCCCCGTTCGCGAATGGGATCGTGTTTCCGGTCGGCCTGATCGTCGGCGATGACGGCAGCCTGTTCTATCTGGCGCACCGGAACGGCGAGGTCTACCAGATCCGCTACACCGGCAGCCAGGCGCCGACAATCACGACCCAGCCGGAGGACCAGAAGGTGGCGGCCGGCGAGTCGCCGGAGCTCTCCGTGGAAGTCAACGGCGCGCCGCCGCTCACCTATCAGTGGCGGCGCAACGGCACGCCCATCCCGGGCGCCACAGCAGCGAGCTACAGGCTCCCCGCGGCCTCGCTCGCCGACGACGGCGCGCTGTTCAGCGTCATCGTGCGGAACGCCGCCGGCCGGGTGACCAGCCGGGCGGCGCGGCTCACGGTCGTCAACGGCCACCGGCCCACGGTGACGATCGCCGCGCCGGCGGCAGGCGCGACCTACAGCGGCGGCGACACGATCGCGTTCCGGGGGAGCGCCACGGACGCGGAGGACGGGGCGCTGCCGCCTTCGGCCCTGACCTGGCGCGTCGATTTCCATCACGACGCGCATCTCCACCCGTTCCTCCCCGAGACCTCGGGGATCGCCGAAGGCTTGATCAGCGCGCCGCGGCTGGGCGAGACGGCGCCGACGGTCTGGTACCGCTTCCATCTCTCCGCGCGGGACGCGAGCGGCCTGGTGGGCGAGACCTACGTCGACGTCCTGCCGCGGCTGGCCAGGATCGGCGTAGAGACCGATCCTCCCGGTCTGCAGGTTACGCTGGACGGCAAGGTGGAAACCTCACCCCTCGCGCTGACCGGAGTCGTCGGGATTACCCGGACCCTGGGCGTGGTGTCGCCGCAGTCCCTCGGCGCGGACCTCTACGCATTCGTCTCCTGGTCGGACGGCGGCGCGGCCACGCACGACATCACGACGCCAGCGGCGGACACGACCTGGACGGCGGTGTTCCGGAAGATCGAGCGGGCGGACGGGATCGGCCTGACGGGCACCTATTTCAATGGACCAGAGCTCAGCGGGACGACCTTCGCGCGCATCGACCCGGCCATCAACTTCAACTGGGGCACGGGATCGCCGGCGCCCGGAATCGGCGCGGACCGCTGGAGCGTACGGTGGACAGGGCAGGTGGAGGCCGAGGTGAGCGGGCCCCACACCTTCTTTGTGCGCAGCGACGGTGCCCGGCTGTGGGTGAACGGAACGTTGCTGGTGGACGGCTGGACAGAGCACGCGGCGCGCGTGGACCAGGGGATGATCAACCTGGTGGCCGGCCAGCGCTACGCCGTGCGGCTGGAGTATCACGACCTCGCGGGCGAGGCGGGAGTGCGGCTGCTCTGGTCGGCGCCGGGGCTCCCCCGCCAGATCCTCCCCGCCAGCCAGCTGTTTCCCTGAGGTCTTTTGAGTGGAGCGAGCCCGCGGTATCCCCGGGCTCGTTCCACTCAGCTCAAGTTGGCAACGGAGGTGGCGCACCGGCACGCAGGCAGGGAACGGCGGGTACCGCAAGAGGTCAAGAGCTCGAAGCCACCCGGAACGGATACCCGCCGATCTCGGACGCGGAGCCATCCGGCTTCACCCCCTCGACGCGCAGGCGGTAGTCGCCGGGGGCGAAGAAGGAGGCGGGGAAGGTGATCATCAGGGCTTCGAGCGCGTTCGTCTTGAGGCCCGATTGATGGAAGACGGTCCCGCCGCCCGCCTTCGTGATCGTCGCGCGGTAGGTCGCGAAACGGGGGTCGTCGCCGACGTCGACCGCGAGCGCCAGGGCGTCCCCGGCGCGGGCGAGATCGATCGTGGCGGGCTTGCCGTCGTCGCTCCGCAGGGCGGAGAGGAGGAAGACGGGCGTATTGACCAGAGGACCGGCGAGACCGCGCGGGGTTTCTGGAGGCTTCGCTGCGGCGATCTTCGCCTCCAGCTCGCGGCGCTCCTCGCTCCGGCGGCTCTCGCTCTCGCTGAGACGATGCTCCAGTTCCTGGTTGGACCGGCGCTGGGCGTCGAGACGCGCTCTCCACTCCTGCCGCTCGTCCTGGCCGCCGGCGAGCAGCCAGAGCGCCGGCAACGCGGCGGCAGCCAGAATGGCGACAGCCGCTCCCCATTGCGCCAGCCGCCCCCGCCGGGCCAGCCAGGCAAAGAGCCCCGCGCTCACCACCGCGCGGGCCGCGTCCTCGGCCACCAGGGTCTTGAGCCCCCTCTGGAAGCCGCGGGCGAACTCGAGCTGCTCCATGCACGCGGGGCACTCGACGAAGTGCTCCTCGAACCGCGCCTCCTCGTCGGGCGGCAGCAGGCCCTGGTGATAGCGCTCCACCAAGCCGTTGGTTTCGATGTAGGCGTGATCCATAGAGGTCATACTCCCCCGCGCGGCACTCCCCTCCAGAGTGTGATGAGGAGCAGAATTATCGCACCCGCCACCCGCGCGGCCTGGGTCCCGCCGCCGAGCCGCTCCACCATCAGCTCCTTGTAGCGCTGCCGGGCGCGGTGGAGGACGCGGTTGAACTGCAGGCTGGAGAGGCCGTAGTCGGCCGCGATGCGGTCCTTGTCCTCCTCGGCGATGTAGAAGCGGAGCAGGATCTGGCGGTCGCGCTCGTTCGCCAGCTCCTGGAGGATCTGACGGACGAGCATGGCGTTCTCGCGGGCGAGGAGATCCCCGAGCGGACCCTCGCTGGGCGCCACGGCTTCCAGGACGGCGTCGCTGTCGGCGTCGGTCTTCCGGCGGGTGATCTTGCGGTAGTGCTCGATGGCGAGGCTGCGGGCGATCTGGGCGAGGAAGCCCGGCAGCTTGGCCGGTTCGCGCAGCTCGCCGCGGCGGAGCTTCTCGAGGCCGGTGCGGAAGGTGTCCTGGAAGAGATCCTCCGCCTCGGGCCGGCCGTTGGTGTGGCGGTCGAGGATGATCGCCACACCGCGGCCGTACAGCTCGACCACCCGCTCCTCCGCGCGCCGGTCTCCCGAGCGGACGCGCGCGACCAGCTCCTCCAGCGCTTCGGGGGTTGTCTCGTAGCTGGCCAGAAGCGATATCCCCGCGTGGTCCCGCCTGAAAGTGTTGGCGGATTCTAGCACGCGGCCCGCTCGGCTACTCCCCGTTCACGGCGCCGGCGGAGGCGGAGGCGTGCCGCTGCCCCCCCAGACCGCCATCTGCTCGGGATCGCCGTAGGTCGTCGCCCCGAACAGGTTGGTGTACTGCCCTTCCGGCGTCCAGGTCTGGGCGGCGGAGATATAGATGTAGAGCGGCTTCTGCTTGTAGTACCCCTTCCATCGGAGCTGATCGCCGGTCAGGCGGAGCACCAGGGCCTGATTCGGCGCCGGGTTCGATTCGGAGGGAGGATCCGTGGAGAGCTCCACGACGCCATTCTCGCCGAGGATGGCGAAGCCCACGCAGATCGCGTACTCCTCGGTAAGAAAAGGTGGAATGTCCCCGTACTTGCTGCCGGTGCCGATCAGCAGGGTCGAATCCTTCTGCATCCCATGGTCCGTCGAGCCGTCTTGCAAATGGATATACCAGGTCCCTACGAAGTTCGCGATTTCCATGATGACCTCCTTTTCAATCGGATAGTGGTGCGGAGACGCGGATCATCGCACCTCGTTTTTCAACGCCAGTCCCCCTCCAGGACGAACGCGGCCCAGAAGTAGGGGTCGCGCCAGCGGCGCTGCCGGCTCACCCAGAGCTGAGCCGCCCGCAGCGCCGCCGCGGGGGGCAGCTTCTCGATCCACAGGCCGCGATAGAAGCGGGCCATGAGGGATGCCGTGGCGAGGTCCTCCACGCGCCACAGGCTCGCCACCACCCGCGAGGCTCCGGCGTACTGGAAACCCCGGGTGAGCCCGATCAGCCCCTCGCCGCGCACTTCCTTGCCGAGGGCCGTCCGGCAGCCACTCAGGACGACCAGATCGGCGTTGAGCCGCAGGTTGTAGATGTCGTGCAGGTGGAGAAACCCCTCCTGGGGCCGGCCGTCTGAATCCACCATGGAGAGGGCCAGCCCCGAGAGCGTCGGGCGCTCGGCGTCGATCACGCCGTGGGTGGCGAAGTGGACGATCCGGAAATCGCTCAGCCGGTCGCCGAGCACCCGCGGGAGGGCGGCGTCGAAGTCCAGAGCCACCAGGGATTCCCCCCGCGGAGCGAGCGCCGCGATCGCCTCCGCCTCCTGGCGCGAGGCGGGCAGGCGCGCGAAAGCGGGGGGACCTCCCTTCGCGAGCCCGCGCGCGGCCACCCGGGGGTCCTGGCGGTCGAAGACCGGATCGGCCAGCACGGCGAGCCGCTTCGCCGCCGGCGGGCGCCGCGCCCTCTTCGCCAGTACCCGCCGCTGCACCGCCAGAGCTGAGGCCGAAGGGAGATCGACCACTTCGTGCCGCTCGAGCAGGAGAACAGGTCTCGCCTCTTCACCGGACGCCTTGGCCGCCGGCAGCGGCAGGGCGCCGAAGGGGATGTACTGCAAAGCGCCGTCCGGCACGACCACCAGGCGCTGGCGGCCGAGCCGGCCGGCCACGGGGCCCAGCAACAGGCGGCCGAGCGCCGCCGCGTCGCTGGCCTCGCGCTGCCGGTTTTCGACGTCGAAGCGGCTCATCTCCTCGTTCACCCGGCGGGCGAGCTCCTCGATGCGGGCGCGGCCGGGCAGCTCGAAGCTCTCGATTCGATCCGGCGTGACGGCCCAGAGATAGCTCCGCTCCTCGCCCAGGGCGTAGGCGAGGAGGAGCGTGTCCGGATCGAGGAGGGCCTGGATCTCGGCGGCGCGCAGCGGCTGCGGCTGGGTGAGCGCGGCGAAGCCCGGGCTCCGTTCGCGAATCTCGGCCTCGACGGCGTCCAGCTCCCGCAGCACGGCGTAGCGCTCCTCCTCCAGCGCCGTCCGTTCGTCCGCTCCCTTCGGATGCTCGCGCAGGGCGCGCTCGGTCTTGGCGCTCAGGCGGCGCAGCAGAGAGGTCCGGCGCTCGAGCAGCGCGGGGTCTACCCCCTCGCGGATGTCCACGCCGGCTTCGTTCAGCAGCTCGACCAGGGTGCGGGCGCGGGCGCGCTCGCGCGGTCTCCAGGGCCGCCCGGTCCCAGCCTGCGGCGGGCTCGGCGCGATGGCTCTCCATCAGCAGCTCGAGATCGAGCTCGTAGGCCTGATGGCGAAGGGCGGAGTAGGAGGCGCGGAGATCCGGATTGCCGATCCGGGTGCGCAGAGTCTCGAAGATTTCCAGGGCCGCTCCGGCGTGCAGGCGCGCCGCGGCGAGATGGCCCAGGCTGCGCTCGGCCCGGGCGAGCCCGAACTCCGCCTGGGCCTCGCTCGCCCGGTGTCCGGTGGCCCGCGCCAGCCGCAACGCCTCCTCCAGGCTCTCCAGCGCCTCGCGCCGGCTGCCCCGCAACGAGATCGGCATCACCCCGGCTGCGCAGGGCTTCGGCCTCCTCGGCCTGGGAGCCTGCCGCCTGGAGAAGCGCGATCGCGCGATCGAAATCGGCGAGCGCCGCGGGGGTATCCCCCAGTGCCAGGGCCGCGCGGCCGAGCTGGGTCAGCGCCACCCCCTCGCCCTAGCGGTCGCCGCTCTCCCGCCGCAGGACCAGCGCCTTCTGCTGGCATTCCAGGGCCTCGCGGGCCCGTGTCGAGGGCGCTGTAGACCTGGCCGAGATTGGTGAGTGTCGCGGCCTCCTCCGCCCGGTCGCCGACCTCGCGCCGCAGGCGCAGCGCCTCCTCGTAGGCCGAGGCCGCCCGCGCCCACTCGCCGAGTCCCTGGTAGACCAGCCCCAGGTTGTGAAGGACGAAGGCCTGCCAGCGGCGGTTGTCCAGGGAGCGGAAGACCTCCAGGGCGGCCCCGAAATCGGCGAGGGCCTCCTGGTTGTCCCCCAGCTCCTGATGGAGCAGGCCGATGTAGTTGAGGGTCCGCGCCTCGCCGGCCCGGTCGCCGATGGCGCGCATCCGCTCACGGGCCTGGCGGTAGCGGTCGAGCGCCTGATCGGGCTCGCCCAGGATGTCGTAGACTCGGCCGAGATTGTTGAGCGCGAAGGCGGCCAGCGATTCGGCCTTCACCTCGCGCAACACGGGGAGGGCTTTTTCGTAGCAGGCGAGCCCCGCCTTCAGCTCCCCCTTCCCCAGGTTGGTGGCGCAGAGATTGCCCAGCGAGGCCCCCTCGCCGTAGCGGTCGCCGACCTCCCGCTGCAGGGCCAGGGCCTTCTCGAAAGCCGCCCGGGCCTCGGCGGTAGCACCCAACTGCCAGTGATCGAGCCCGATCTCGTTCCAGGTGGCCGCCTCCCAGAGCCGGTCGCCGAGACTCTGCCAGAGCGGCAGGACCTCTTTCCCCGTCTTCAGGGCCTCCCGGGTGTCGTCGACCAGCCGCGCGAGGACAGCGGCGGCGTAGAGGGCGCGGGCCTCCCGGGGGCGATCCGCCGCCGCCCGCCACTCCTCTACCGCCCGCCGATATTCGGCGAGGGCCTGCCGCCGCGAAGGCGTCCCCTCCCGGTAACGCTCCCCGGCCAGGGACATCGCCGCCTCAGCGGCGGCGCGATGGCGGCCGGCCTCGGTGGCGCGCGTCAGCTCGTCGATACGGATCTCATACCGGCCTGGCGGGGCCGCCGGCTCGCGGGCGATCACCTCGACGTCAAAGGACGCCATCCGCCGCGGGCTCGACGACCAGCGTCTCGGTCCCCTGGCGGTCGAAGGGAGCGTCCACGACAATACGGCGGCCATCCGGCCCCCTGGCGGCCAGCTCGACGTCGATCCCCCGCTGCTCGACGGTGATCCGCCAGACGTGCCCCGCCGCGAGCTCGGCCCGGTAGGCGTGAGTCTCGCCGGGGGCGAGCTCGCGCTCGGCGGGCTGTCCGGGGAGCAGCGGCGCGGTGAGGGTCGGCGAGGCGCCGAGGAGAATGCCGGCCACGGCCAGCCACGCGAGCGGGCGGGCGGCTGGCCGAAGACAAGGCATCGTGAATCGCCGTTTCTCAGTCCTGAGGGGAAGAACGCGCCGATGATAGCAGGACGGCGAGAGACCCGGCGCGGGCGGTTCTTCGGGTATATTCAGAAGCCTTACAGGAAAGGAGCGATCATGAAGAAGACGAAATCTCCAAAGCTCACTCTGTCCAGGGAGACCCTGAAAGGGCTCGATGCGGACGGCCTGCGGGCAACGCGGGGCGGAGCGAGCGCCGGCCCCACGAACTGCCTCACCTGCGGCCAAGTGTGCGTCGACCAGACCATCGTCACCCGGTACAACTGCTGAGCTTTCGCGCCCCCGGCCACGGTCCCGGGGGCTCCGCGGGGAAATCCTTCTCAATCCTCTTCGTCTCGTAATGCCGGAAGCCCCGCGCCTGGTAGTTCCGCAGGGCCGCCGGCCCGTCGAGCGAGCAGGTGTGAACCCAGACGCGGGACGCTCCCATCTCCCAGGCGCGCTCGATGGCGGCGGTCAGCAGGGCGCCGCCCAGGCCGCGGCCGAAAAAGCCGGGCAGGAGGCCGAAGTAGGCCAGCTCGACCTGGGCTCCGGGCTGGCGCTCCAGCTCGAAGTAGCCGGCCGGGGTCCCCTCGAAATAGCCGATCCAGGTCTCCAGCTCCGGCCGGTCGAGCCAGGCCAGCCACTGGTCGCAGGTCCACTCCAGACGGTCGATCCAGTACCAGTCGCCGCCCACGGCCGTGTAGAAGAACCGGTTGAGCTCGGGGCACGGGACGCGCGCCTGTTCCACCCGGAAGCCCGCCGCGGGCGGGCGGGACGGGCGGAGGTCCGCCGGCGAGGTCATCTCCAGGGAATAGATCTCGATCTCGCGCCTCATGCTCACCTCCGGGAGGCCTGCTCGTACAGCAGGCGGGCCATCATGACGTCCTGGCGCAGCCCCAGCGCCTCTCCCAGCGGGATCACCTCGCCCAGGATCGCGCGGACCTGCCATTGCCGGCCGGTCTTCGCATAGACCTCCGCCAGATCCATGGAGACGAAGAACACGTCGGCTCCGAGCTGACTGGCAAGGAAGGCTTCCCGGACCTCCAGCAGGGAGGCTTCAGCCTCGGCGAAGCGGCCAAGATCCTTGCAGATGTTCCCCTCGAGCCAGCCCAGCTTGACCAGATTCATCCGATCGCCCAGCTCGCGATAGAGAGGACGGCACTCCTCGAGGAGTTGCCAGGCCTTGCCGGGCTCGCCGGCCGGGGAGAGGAGCCGGATCAGATTGTGCTTGCCCGCCAGGAGGAGGCGTGGGTCGCGCTCCGGATCGATCCGGGCGAGCCCCTTGCGCAGGATCGGAATCGCCTCCTGGTAGCGGCCGGTATCCCCGAGGTGCAGCCCCTTCTGGATCAGCGTGGAGCCCTCGAGCTGGCGGTCCTTCAAATCGCGATAGAGAGCAATGGCCCGGTCCCCGAGCTGAACAGCCTCATCGAACCGGCCCTGCAGGCTGCGCAACGAGGCGGTGAAGTTGAACAGCTCGGCTTCCGTATAAGGGTCGCCGCCGCCCTGGACGTGATGGCTCCAGCCCTGGCGCAGAGCCTTCTCCGCCCGCCAGGGGTCCGACGTGATCCGGAAGCCATTGCCCAGATAGGCCCAGGAGAGCGCCTGGGCGTCCTCGACCAGGTCCGTCCCGTAGCGCCGCGGATCGAGATGCTGAGCCGCCATCACCGCGAGCTCCGCCAGATCGAGCCCGGTGGCCGGATCGGAGAACCAGGTTTCCCGGCTGCGAGTGCGGAGGAGCTGCGCGAGCTTCAGGGTGTGGAATCTCTCCTCGTTGCGCACCCGCCACCGGCGCACCGGCGCGGGCTCCCGCAGCAGCTCGGCGATCAGATCCTCCGAGCTTCGGTCCTCTCCCCACAAGCTCGCCAGTCGCACGACGGCGCCGGCGAGCGCCCGGTCAAAGGCCTGGTCGTATTGGGGAAAGAGCCACGACTCCAGGAGCTGGAGCCGCTCCAGGGAAGACACCTCGTCGGCCCGGTTCCGGCAGTCCGAGCAGAGCGCCAGATGGCGCTCGATCCCGCGCGCCTCGTCCGCTGGCAGCTCGCCCACGGTGAAACGCGACAGGGTCTCCCGGTTCGGGTGGTGGCGGCCCATGGGGAAAGTCTACTCGCAGGTCACCTCCTGGAGACCTGCTCGTAGAGCAGGCGAGCCATCAAAGTCTCCTGCCGAAGCCCCAGCGCCTCTCCGAGGGGAATGACCTCGTCCAAAACCTCCCGCACCTGCCAACGCCGGCCGGCTCTCGCGTGCACGCCGGCCAGATCGAGAGAGACGACGACGACGTCCGCTCCAAGCTTCCAATCCAGAAAGAAGTCCCGTGCTTCGCGCAGGCGGGCCTCGGCCTTGTTGAACTGGCCAAGCTGGCTGGCAAAGCTTCCCTCGAGCCAACGGAAATGCGCCAGCATGGTCCCGTCCGCATTCTCCTGAGACAAGGACCGGAGCTCCTCAAGGAGCCGCCCGGCGTTTTCCCACTCACCGCTCTCCAAGAGAAACAAGCAAAGATTGTGTTTCCCGGCGACGAGGAGGTGCGGTTCCCGCGTAGCGTTGATGAGGGAGAGTCCCGAGCGGATCACCGGAATCGCCTCCCGGCAAAGGCCCTCATAACCAAGCGCAAGCCCCTTCTGAATCAGTGCGGCGCCCTCTCGATGGTCGTCCCGCCCCGCGCGGCAGAGAGCGATCATCTGGTTGGTGATCCGCGCCGCCTCGTCGAACCGGTTCTGATCGATTCGTAGGGAGGAAGTGAACTTGAGCAACTCGCTCTCCGTATCGAGGTCCCCGCCCCCCTGCCGATGATGGTCCCAGGCCCGCTGGAAAGCCCGCTCCGCCCGCCAGAGGTCGGACGTGATCCGGAAGGCGTTGCCAAGGTAAGCCCAAGGAGAGGGTCCGGGCGTCCTCGGCCAGCATCGCTCCATATCGCCTGGAATCCAGACGCTCCGCCACTCCCACTGCCAGCTCCGCCAGATCGCACGCGGCCACGGGATTGGAAAACCAGCGTTCCTTGCTGCGCGCGCGGAGAAGCTGGCAGAGCTGCAGGGAGTGGAAGCGCTCGTCTTCCCGAATCCTGCGCTGACGTCCGGTCGCGGGCTCGCGTAGCAGTTCGGCCAGCAGGTCCTCCGCGCTCCGGGCTTCTCGCCGCAGGCCGGCGAGTTGCTCGGCCGCTCCCAGGACGGCACGCTCGAAGACCTTGTCGTATTCAGCCGACAGCCCATCGAGCAACGGGAAGCTCATCAAAGCCGTGCCCTCGTCGACCCGATCCCGGCAGTCGAAACAGACCGCCAGGTGCCGCTCGATCTCGATCATCTCGGCACGGGTCAGCTCACCCACGGCAAACCGCGCCAGGGCCTCCGCATCAGGATGCTGTTCCCTCATGGCTGATGGATGAGATGGGAGGCCCACGCCCACGGCGGAGGCCTCCCTGGAAGGTCTTCGTTACGGCGTGCAGGCGGTCATGGCCGCTTTATCCAGCAACCATGCGTTCTCGGCCGGGTCGGCCGAGAGCAGGAGGCGCAGCGACCGGCCGCACTCCGCGGCGGTGGCGGAGGCGCTGGCGCGGATGGTGATCGGCGCCGTCCAGATCTCCTCCCTCCACCGGAGTCGCGGCGGTCCGTCCAGGAGGGGAAGAACCTGCCGCCGAATGCCGACAGAGCTGTTGTAGTCGCCGAACTGGTTGGGATCATTATCGCTCTCGTCGGCGCTCTCGCTGCTCGGAGCCGTGGAGACCCGCACGGGAGCGCTGAAGCTGGTGCCGGCGTTCGCGGAAATCTGGAAGAAGACGTTGACACTCCTCCGGCTCTCGCCCGACGGTGTCGTAATACATGATCCCGAGCAGGCCCGAGGTCTCGTCCACCGCCAGCCAGGGGTTGAACTGGTCGTTCTTGCTGGACTGGTTGTTGAGCATCCTCGGCTTGGTCCACTTCGTGCCGCCGTTGGTCGAGCGCGAGAACCAGATGCGCGTCTTGCAGGTGGAGTTGACGTCGTCCTGCGGATCGTCGAACGGCGTGCGGCAGCCCGTGGCGCCGGAGAGATCGGTCCAGGCGGCGTAGACGTTGGTGTTCTTGCCATTGATGGACACGCCGCCGGTGACGTAGACCAGCACCCCGCGGCTGCTCTGGGCCGGGACGATGCTCTGGAAGGACTGATAGGTCGAGCCGATCGCCACCGGCTTCGAAAAGGATTGGCCGCCGTTGGTCGAGCGGGAGAAGTAGATCTTGCGGTTGTTGGCGGACGGGTTGTTGCCGGTGTCCGGCCAGAAGGCATACACGTTGCCCTTGGCATCGGTCTTGATGTCGCTGCCGATGCCGGTGCCGAGGGTCTCGCCGCCGCTGATCTGGAGCGGCTCGGACCAGGAGGAGCTGCCGGGCGACCGGCGCGACACGAACACCTCGCGGCCGTTGTGCCAGATGATGTGGATGGTGTCCTTGTAGGGGGACCCCTCGCTGTGGTCGACCCACATCATCTGCTTGTCGGCCTGCTCCTGGCCCTCGCCTGAAATCAGGCTGTCCAGCTTCCAGGTGGCGCCGCTGTCGGTCGACTTGTAGGCCTTCAGGAAGAGCCGGAGCGGCGAGGTGGAGACGCTGATCGTGGTCGCCCAGACGGTGCCGTCGGAAGTCCAGTCGACCGCCGGATCGGACTGGAAGCTTTCGCCCGACCTCGCGCGGCATCACCGTCTGCTTCCAACTGGCGCCGCCGTCGCTGGAGTAGAACATCGCCAGCGTGCCGCCGCCATGGAGATTGTTGGAGCTGCCGACGATCAGGCTCGGATTCCAGTAGTTCACCCGGATGTCCGACTCCGACCGCGGGCTGGTCTGATTGCCCGAGATCCGGAAGTCGGGCCCGGGAGCGGCGACGGGACCGCGCGGCTTCTTCTTCTCCAGCGCCCCCTCCCCGGCATCCCCCGGCTGCAGGTCCGGGTGGTACCGCATCCACTCGTGGACCTCCTTGAGCACCAGGGGGTAGCCGCCCGTGCCATCGCCCGGGTTGTACTCCAGGTTCGGGTGGTCTTTCCGCCAGAGGACACGCAGCCAGAGCGGCACGGCGATCTTGTCGCGCGCCTCCTCGGCCCGCAGAAGTTGGAAGTCCTGGTTGCTGGCGATCAGCTTCTCCAGCGGGCTCCCCGCGGGGACCCGATCCTTTTCCAACTGACTCTGGAGGGAAGGCCAGGAGGCCCGGGCGGCGCCCGCGGCGGCCCCGGCCGTGAGGAGGCCGGTGGTCATCAGCGCGCAGGCGGACAGGAGGAAGCGCTTGTTCATGAGTGGAATCTCCTGGGGCGTGGTGTGGGTGTTGCGCGGATTCGCGCGAACCCGCACCGCCCCTTCGAGGTGTGTCAAAGCGAGGTCGTCCATTGCACAGCGTCTTTCATTCTACGCGATCGGCGCCCATCCTGATATGGTGGTCAGGCATTAAATTGTAACCCCGAGGAGATTCCCATGCGGAAGGAACCCGCCGTCCTGCTCGTGCTCGGCGTCCTGGCCCTCGCCGCTTCCGCGGTGGGCGCCTACGACCGGGTGACCTGGATTCTGGAGGTCTTCCCCATCCTGCTCGGGGTTCCCCTCCTGATCGCGACCCGGCGCCGCTTCCCGCTGACTCCGCTCGCCTACCGCCTCCTCTTCCTGCACGCGCTGATCCTGATGCTGGGCGGCCACTACACGTACGCAAGAGTGCCGCTGGGGTTCTGGTTCCGCGACCTGCTGGGCCTGGCGCGGAACCACTACGACCGCCTGGGGCACTTCGCGCAAGGGTTCGTGCCGGCGATCCTGGCGCGGGAGGTCCTGCTGCGCCGGGGAGTGGTGCGGCGCGGCGGCTGGCTCTTCTTCCTGGTCACCTGTGTCTGCCTGTCCTTAAGCGCCTTTTACGAATTCTTCGAATGGGGCTCCGCCGTGCTCGGCGGCGCGGCCGCGGACGACTTCCTCGGCACCCAGGGAGATACCTGGGACACCCAGTGGGACATGTTCTGCGCCCTGCTCGGCGCCCTCACCGCCCAGCTCACCCTCAGCCGGATGCACGACCGCGAGATCGCGCGGCTGACGGAGGAGCCTCGATAAGGAGCCGCTGATAAACGGCAGCGCGCTCCGGCCGGCCCCAGGCTGCATAGAGGTCCACGATGCGCCGCAGCGCGGCCGGGGCGTAGCGGCCACCCTCGCCCGCATCCGCCTTGAGGATGGGATAGCTGCCGAGCAGCAGGGGCTCGGCCTCCGCGAATCGCCCCTGAGCCGCGAGGCAGCTTCCGAGGACGCTCTCCGCATCCGGGGTTCGCCAGGGGCTCGTCTCGGACGTCTTGAAAATCGCCAGGGACTCTCGCGCCAGCGGCTCCGCTTCTCCGCCCTTCCCCTGAGCCACCAGGACTGCTGCGAGATGGCGAAGGAATACGGCCCGGGGTACACCGCGCGTCGTCATGCCCAGTGCCTCGCGGGCAAACGGCTCCGCCTCCGCCGGCCGTCCTTCGGCCAGGAGCACAAATGCGAGATTGCTGAGGCTCCTGGCCACCTTGGAGTGATGATCGCCATACAGCTTGCGGCGCATCGCCAGAACTTCGCGGTAAAGCGTCTCGGCCCCGGCACGATCCTTTTTGGCCTCCAGCAGCGAGGCCAGGTTGTTGAGGCTGGTGGCCAGATCGGGATGGGGCTCGGAGCCCAGGAGTCTTCGGCGCATTGCCAAGCCCTGCCGCAAGTACGGCTCGGCAGCGGCGAGGTCACCCCTCCCATAGAGAACCTGCCCGAGGTTGTTATAGGCCCGCGCGACCTCCTCGCCGGCCCCTGGGATCCCCTGCTTGAGTCGCAAGGCTTCACGAAAAAGCACTTCGGCGGCCGCGTGCTCCCCCCGCTCTTCCAGGATCCCTCCCAGATTGTTCAACCCCGCCGCGTACTCGGGGTTCACCGTTTCCCCATGCCGCCGATAGGTCTCCAATGCCTTGCGGGTGAGCGCCTCGGACTCGTCCGGCCGCTCCAGGCCCTGGAACACTAGAGCCAGGTTGAGCTCGCTCTCCGCCACGTCCAAATGGTCAGGTCCCAGGGTCCGCCGGCGGATGTGTAGCGACTCCTCCAGCAGAGACTGGGCCTGATCGTAGAGACCCAGGCTGCGATACACCCTCCCCATCGTCTCCATCAGGGCAGCCCGCGTCTCCGGCACGGCTTGAAGGTCCCCCGCGATCTGCCGCTGGCCACGGTCCAGGATCTTCTCGAGCGGTAATCGTCTTGCCCCGGGACTGGCTCGGGTCCGCCCTTTCGAACAGGTCCACCAGGAACCCGGAAACCGCCTCCGCCCGATCCCGATCCCGCTCGGCTTTCCTGAACAACAGTGTGACCGTGACGCTGAAGCCCAGGATCAGCAGCAGCAAGGCTGCCGCCGCTGCGACTCCCGCCTTGTGGCGGCGAACGAACTTGCCAAGCCGGTAGCCCGCCGTGTCCTTGCGGGCGAGGACCGGCAAGCCGTCGAGGTAACGCTGGACGTCCGCCGCGAGTTGCTCCGCCGAGGCGTACCGCCGCCCCGGCCCCAGGTCCATGGCGCGGAGCACGATGGTGTCCAGGTCTCCCGCCAACCGCCGGGCCTCCTCCCGGCGTTCCACGGCCGCGCTCGGCCGGACCGTCTTCCCCTTCGAGGATGGCCCGCTCCAGGGCCTGGCGATCGTCCGCCGCGGCGGGATAAGGCGAGCGGCCGGAGAGCAGCTTGTGGAGCAGGACCCCGAGCGAGTAGACGTCGCTCGCGGTGGTGATGGTTTCCCCCTTTACCTGCTCGGGGCTGGCGTACTGGAGCGTCATGGGCCGCAGCCCGAGCTCCGAAAGCCCGGGATCAGTCTGCCCGGGATCGAGCAGCTTGGCGATCCCGAAGTCCAGCAGCTTGGGAACGCCGTCCGCGGTGACCAGGATATTGCCCGGCTTCAGATCCCGGTGAACCACCAGATTCTGGTGGGCGAAGTGGACGGCCGCGCACACCTCCCGGAACAGCGCCAGCCGCTCGCGCAGGGAGAGCCCCACGGCGTACTCGTCGATCGGGCGCCCCTCGACGAAATCCATCACGAAATAGGGCCGGCCATCCTCCGTCGTGCCGCCGTCGAGGAGCTTGGCGATATTGGGATGATCGAGATGGGCGAGGATCTGCCGCTCGGCGCGGAAGCGGCGGACGATCGTCGCCGCCGAGCCCATCCCCACCAGCTTGAGAGCCACCTGCCGATCGAACTCCTCATCCGCCCGCACGGCGAGGTAGACCGCCCCCATGCCACCCTGGCCGATCTCCCGCACCACTTGATAGGGGCCGACGCGCTGGCCCTCCGCGAGCCCCTCGGGCCCGCCGGAGAAACGGCCGAAGAGCGGCTCCTCGATGAAGGCCTCGCTCTCCTCCTCGAAGGCGAGGAGCGACTCCACCTCCGCCCGCAGCTCGGGGTCCTCACTGCACGCGGCGGCCACGAACGCCGCCCGCTCGGCCGGCCCCGTCTCCAGCGCGCCGTCCAGCACCGCCTTGACCTGCTCCCATCGCTCAGGCGTCACCATCTTTCCTCCTGGGGCATGTCCCCCAAGAGACGCGAGAAACGATAGGTGGCCGTCTCCCTCCCCGGTCAGCGACGGCTCAGCTCGCGAAGAAGCCAGAGCTTGGCCGCCTTCCACTCCCGCTTGCTGGTGGTGGCTGAGAGGTCGAGCAATCCGGCGATCTCCTCGTGCTCGAAGCCATAGAAGAACTTGAGCTCGACGACCCGGCGCTGCCGTGGATCGAGCTCCCCCAGCCGATCCAGGGCATCGTGAAGAGCGGCGAAATCCACGTCCTGCTCCTGGCCCACCTCGAACGCCTCCTCCAGGGGGACCTTGGCCACGTCCTTGCCCCGCTTCACCGTCTGCCGCCCCTTGCCATAGTCCAGAAGGATGCGCCGCATGATCCGGGACGCGACGGCAAAGAACTGCTCCCGGTTCTGCCAGTCGGCCGACCGCTGGTCCACCAGCTTCAGATAGACCTCGTTCACCAGGGCCGTGGGCTCCAGCGTATGCCCCTCCCGCTCGCCGCGCAGGTGCCGGCGGGCCATGCGGCGCAGATCGTTCAGGATCATGGGCACGAGTTGCTCCAAGGCCGCGGCATCGCCGCGGCTCCAGGCATGGAGGAGCTCCGTGACCTCAGGGTCGGTGGGGGGCATGGATTGGAGGATTGTAGCAGAGGCGGGTCTATGAGGTGGAATGATCCTCCGCTTCCCGGAAGTGCGCGTACCTCCAAAGAAGCCCTAAGGTCCGGTACCAACCCCGAAGGGAAAATACGAAGAGGAGGCGGAATGCGGACAGAATAAGAGAGTGCATAGACCTCGTTCGGAGAGACCAGGACCTGCTAAAAAAAGCAATCGGCTGGGCCCCATAGCTCTAATTGAGCTCAACATACACCATTCTACAGGAGCCTTACTATGCAAAAGCGCTATCACACCGCAGCTATTGTGTTCGCAATTGTGACCTCGGCAACGGTGTCAGCCTGGGCAGCCACATTTACCTACACTCCCCCGGCCCAGACTGGCACGATCTATACGGTCATCGACTATAAGAGAACCCTCGGCACCACGCAGAATACTTCCGTTTCGGTTGCATGGGGTACCTTCAGCAAGAGTGGCACCATCACAGCGCCACTCGATAGTTGCTCCCAGTCTTCTCCTTCCGGCTTCGTCCTCATTCTGAAGCATCTGAATGCCGACAGAGTACCTCTCACGATCTCCACTACTGGAACTATTGTACGAACCCCATACCAGGGGGCTGCCCCTCCAGAAACGCAGCATTCATGTTATAAGCTGGTAAACTGGTAACTTTCAATAACGGCGGGCGCCACCGGCGGGCGCTGATGAGCTGAGCGATGCCATCCGGCAGGCGAATGATGCAAGGGAGGAATCCCGGAGGATGTCCGGACCGCCGAGGAGAGGCGGTCCAAATCCCGTCAGCTCTACGGGAGACGAAATTCATGAAGTTCCAACTCGCTGCGAAGGACTACGTATCGGCCGGATCTCATTTCGATCGGGCCGCCTACGCTTTTCAGCGGGCCAGCGACTATCTCGATCGTCTCCGCAGCACCCGTAACACGAGCCTCCTCGACGACGCACAAAGCAACTTTCGCGAGGCGGGCGAGCAATACAATGACGCCGTCCAGAGCGCAAGGCGCGTGGCCGAACGGTTCAATGGCGGCATTGAGGAGTACAATCAGCAACTCCAGGACGAGCGCAAACGAAAAGCGGATCAGAACCGCACCGACGCGTTCAACCTGATGAAGAGCACCGAGGAACGGATCAAGCAGATTGAGAACAGGCCAAGCTCCACAGGCGTGACGACCTGCTTGAAACGGCCAACCAGCGCGCGCGCTGGGCCTTCACCGAGTTCCACGGCGCGGTCGAGAACACCGGCCGGGTGGACGCCTACAGAGACAAGACCGATGCAGGTATCCTGCTATTACAATGAGGCTGTCCAGATCTTAAAGCGGACTTCCGAAACCGGAAATTGCAGCAACTAAGGTAGGAAGGCTCGGGCTTCCAGAATTGAAACCCTTATTACTTGTGGCGGTTTTGAAACCAAGGAGGGATATCCCCATGCCAGGGACCGCGCCGCTGCGTGGTTGCTCATCTCTATAGTGCCGTTGTGGGCCGGGCTCCTCAATGGCGGCCCAGCCGCCCGGAGTCAAAGGTCGTCCTCTTCTCCTCCAGCGATGGCGGGCCAGGAAGATCTGCATGGTGCAGTAGTGATTGAGGAGATCCCGAAGGGCTCGGCACTCGAGAAGGCAGGCCTGCTCGTAGGGGATGTGATCACTGCTTGGAAGCGCCTGCCGAATCCGCCGGCCAACCCCGAGGCCGCCGAGGGTGCGATGGCCTCGTACTTCGACTGGCAGGAACTGGAAATGGAGCAGGCGCCTCGGGGAACGGTGGTGCTCCTGGGGCGGAGAGGCGACAAACCCTTGGATTTGACGGTCACGCCAGGTCTCTGGGAGATCAAAGTGCGGCCCGCCCTGCCCCTGGCCCTCGAAGCCGCCCTCGGGGCGGGCCAAACCCACCTCGCAGTTGGTGACCTCGAAGCGGCGGTCCGGGCGTGGTGGTCAATCGCTGAAAGTGTGGTCGGTGATGATGGTGGAAAACTGCGGGCCTGGGTGGCTCTGCGGATTGGTGATACCTTCAGAGAGAAGGATGAGTGGAAAAGGGCTCAAGATGCCTATCGTGAGGCTATGGAAGGTACCGCAAGCTCATCAGCTCAGATAGGGGCCTGGGAGGCTCTCGGCAAGCTTCACGAGAGGCAGAAGGAGTATGAAGCCGCTGAGAGAGCCTACTCCTCCTCTTTGAAAATCCGCCAGAAGCTCAACCCGGAGAGCCTCGGTGTGGCCAGTAGCCTTATCAACCTGGGGAATTTAAACCGAATGATGGGCAAGCTGGACCACGCCTACAACTACTACCTCCAAGCTCTGCATGTCCGTGAGAAACTCGCTCCCGAGAGTCTCGCCGTAGCCAATTGTCTGAACAATCTTGGAGGCGTGGCATTAGCTCGTGGCGAATTGAACGCCGCACATAGCTATCTAAGCCGAGCTCTGCAGATCCATCAGCAATTGCTCCCGCGAAGCTTAAAAGAGGCAGCTAGTCTGAACAATCTAGGAGTAGTTTCGTGGGAGCGTGGGCAATTGGACATCGCTCACGACTACTACCTCCAAGCTCTGAAGATACGCGAGGAACTCGCTCCCCAAAGCCTTGAAGTGGCAGGCAGCCTGACGAACCTGGGAAATGTGGCCCGGGAGCGCGGGGATCTGGACCACGCCCATGAGTACCACCTTCAAGCCATGCGGATCTACCAGCAGCTCTCGCCAACAAGCCTCGATATGGCCACCTGTCTTAATAATGCAGGCTCTGTGGCATGGGATCGCGGGGAACTCGACCGTGCCCAAGACTACCACCTTCGAGCGCTCGATATACGCGAACGGCTAGCTCACCTAAGCCCTGATGTAGCCTACAGCCTGAACAACCTGGGAGCCGTGGCCTTGGCTCGCGGAGATCTAGACCGCGCCTACACATACTTTACTCGAGCGCTCCAGATCCAAGAGCAACTAGCTCCCAAGAGTCTCTCGGTGGCCACAAGTCTCACTAATCTCGGAGATGTTGCTTGGGCTCGGAGAGCGTTGGCCGAGTCACAATATTTTAATAAAAGAGCCCTCCAGATTCGTGATCACTTGGCCACCAGAAGCTTGGTCGTTGCCACAAGTCTCGACCATCTGGGCGATTTGGCGCTGGCTCGCAGACAACTAGACCGCGCGCAGGAGTACTTCAGCAAAGCGTTAGAAATTCGTAAACAGTTGGCCCCCCAAAGCCGCGACGTAGCCGATAGCCTGAACCATCTTGGTGACGTGGCCAAGACTCGCGGTAATCTCGCCCTTGCTCATAACCGCTACCTACGCGCCCTGGAGACTCTGGAGCAGCAAGTCTCGAGGCTAGGAGGTTCCTACAACACACAAGCTGGCTTTCGGGTTAAACGTGTTGCCTTCTACCGCGATCTGTTGGACCTCATTCTCACTAAGGGTCGCTTCCGTGATGCCTTTTATGCCCAGGAACGCTTCCGCGCCCAGACCTTCCTGACTATGCTCGCCGAACGGGATATAGCCTTCACTGCGGATATTCCCGAAGAGCTGGATCAGGAAAGGCGACAGATCAGTGTCCGCTACGACCGTAACATGAGGAAATTGGCTGGACTCAATCTGGCGGAGAATTCTACAGAGATCAAAAATACACGCAAGGAGCTTCAAAAGTTAGCCGACGAAGCCGGGGATATTGAAGCGCGCATCCGCCAAGCCTCCCCCAAACTCGCCGCCCTCCGATATCCCCAGCCCCTCGACGCTGCAGCAGTGGAGCAGGCGCTCGACCCGGGAACGCTGCTCCTTTCCTTCAGCGTGGGCAAGAAAAAGACCTCTGTCTTTGCCCTTTCCCGCACCGAGGCCTTGGAACTCAAAACCCTGCCTCTGGGCGAGGAATCCCTCCGATTCAGAGTGAAGCTGCTTTTGACTTTGGCACGCGAGGCCAAAGGAGGTTCCTCGCTGGGCGAGCAGCGACGGAAGCAGTTCCAAGCTGCCAGCCGGGAACTCTACAAAATGCTGTTGGGGCCCGTGGCAGATCGAATCGCCGCAAGCGAGCGTCTGTTGATCCTGCCTGACGGTCCCCTCCATGCTCTTCCCTTTGCGGCGCTGGTGCGCGACACCAAGGATGGCCCTCAGTATCTAGCAGCGTGGAAACCGCTCCACGTTGCGCTCTCCGCCACGGTCTACGCCGAGTTGAAGCAAAGGCGGCACCCCACGAGCGTGGGAGAGGCCCTCCAAGCTCCTCTCCAACTCGCCGCCTTCGGTGATCCTGTCTATCCGCAGAGCCTCGCTACGCTGAAGAAGACCTCCACGGACGCCATCCCGGCTAATAGCGCCCTCGGAACCGGCCGGGGTGACTCCACGGTGCGCGGAGCGGCGGAACGCGGCCTCTTTGACTTTCAGCCCCTTCCCTACACTCGCCGCGAGGTCTTGGGGATCGCAAGCCTCTTTCCCGCGGGCTCCGCCCGAACCTTCCTCGGACCCGAGGCCCTCGAAGAGAGGATCAAGGACCTCGATCCCAAGACCAGAATCCTCCATCTCGCAGCCCACGCCTCGATCGACGAGCACCTCCCTTCGGGCTCCTTCATCGCCCTTACAATCCCCGAAGAAACATCCGCTGACGGGACAGGTCCGCAACGTGACAACGGTTTGCTCCAGGTTTGGGAGATCTTCGAGCGGGTGCGGTTGAATGCAGAACCTCGTGGTTCTCTCCGCCTGCGATTCGGGTCTTGGAGAAGAGTTGGGCGGTGAGGGATTGATCGGTCTGACCCGTGCATTCCAGTATGCCGGGGCGCGGAGCGTGCTGGCCAGTCTCTGGAACGTGAACGATCAGGCCACCTCTGAACTGATGATCCGCTTCTACAAGCACCTGCGCGCCGGTCTGCCTAAGGACCGAGCTCTTCAGGCCGCCCAGCAGGAGTTGACCACCGGCCCCATTGAGATCGTCAACGACAAGGGCGAGCGAATGCTCAGGGACTTCAGTGCCCCCTATTATTGGGCCGCGTTCCAGATCTACGGCGACTGGCAGTAAAGCCTATCTTGGCCCTTTCTCGCGGCTATCGCGTCTGGCATCAGAAGCAATTCTGGCTTTGAAGGGAAGACGGCGGTTTCATGCAATTCGGGATCCGAGGACAGAATCATTTCTTGCTTTGATCAAGAATCGGGAGCGGCTCGCCTGCAGAAGCTGCCGCCCCCTCAGACTTAACCTGCCAGTTGCATTGAGAAAACCGTATGAATACAACAAAAGCCATGGCCCGAGGTTGTATGGAGCTTTCGAAGCGCCTGCCTCTGGACTGCACCCTGGGTGAAGTCCTGCCCCCAGCGGGGTCTCGTCGGTAAGAGGCCGTTGCAAAAGCGCTCCAGTCGAGGCCGGCAGGCGGTCTTTTGCAACGATAGGGTTAAAGCTCTTGGCGCGGCCTTTCGCCTACTGACCTACTTATCCTCGATCCGCATCTCGTACTCCTCCGCCAGCTCCGCCTTGCCACCACGCAACCCGTAGAGGCGAAGCCGGTAATCGCCGGGCGGGAGGAGGTCGCGGGGAAGGGCCACGCTCACTTCCAGGAGGCCGGTGCGGTGGAGGCCGGCGGCTGACCAGACGGGCTTACCCGTGTCCTTGTTTACGATTTCCAGGCGGTATTCGGGGAAATCCCGGAGATTCGTCGACGTCAGGATCACGAACAGATAGCTCGCTCCGGGCGGTAAGGGAACGGCATCCGGCTCTCCCCGTGTCGGGTCTTTCGGATTGAGCAAAGCGAAAGGCGCGTTGATCAGTGGCCGGGCATGGCCGGCGCTGTCCAGGCGCTTTTCGAGGTCGGCAATACGGTCCCGGTCCTCCTGCAACGTCTTCGCGGTCTGCCGGTCCCGCTCTGCGATCTCCCGCCGGTGCGCCTCTTCGGCCTGCCGTAGCACCCCCGCCCGCGTCTCCCGCTCCCTCCGGAGATCCTCCTCGGTGCGCACCCGGACCGCGGCGAGATCGGCGATCTCTCCCCTCTGCCAGACGAGGCCGCCGGCCAGACCGAGGGTGACCATGAGGAGGACCGAGGCGGCGAGAGCGTAAGGATTCCCGAAGGCGGTCCAGCGTCGCCGGAACGGGAGGACCGGCGACTGCGGCGCGGGCTCCCCCTCGGCAAGGGGACGCGCCAGGGCGGCGTGGGCAGGAACGAGGACTTCGCGCACCCAATCCTCGTACTCGGGATCGGCGTCCGCCTCCCAGGCGAGGGGGGAGGCCGAGGACTTCCCGGCCTCCAACTCGCCGCGGCAGGCGAGGGCACGGGCTACGGCATCCGGCGCCAGAGCTCCCGTCTGCCGGGCGGGATCGAAACGGGCCGTGTCGAGCCAGAGACCGAAGCGGCAGCGCAGGCTCAAGGGTCCGCCCGGCTCGTTCGCGAGGACTTCCACGTCGGCGCTGCCGGCGAGGGGATTGGTGTCCGCGGGAACGGCCAGGAGCCGCTCGGGATTGCCGGTCCGGCGGTCGAGGACGGCCCATTCGACGGGGAAGTCCGCGGTCTCGACGAGGATGAACAGGTCCCCGGGCTCAGGCAACCGCGCGCCTGGGCTCCGGCGGCTCATGGCGTGATCCCCCCCGGACCCGTCGGGGCGAACGTCCCGGGCAAAGCGGTGCCGGGCAGTCTTCCGGAATTGACGCCGCGGCACCGCTCGAAGAGCTCGCCGAGGGTTTCACGGAGATCGTCGAGCCGGTCACGAGGGATGCGCAGCAACTCGGCGGTCCGGCGCTGCGAGAGGCGCTCTTCGGCCAGGCCGCTCGCGGCGTTCACCCGCAGGAACTGCCAGAAATCGGTGAGGTAGGCCCTGGTCTTCTCGTTGACGTCCAGGCGTTCGATGGAGGCCAGAACGCAGGCGACCAACTTGCGGAAGAGCTGCCGCTCCTCGAAGCTGGTGTCCGGACGGACGAGACGTACGGTCCGCACCGCCTCGTCTCCCACCCGCTCGGGGGCGCCCTCCCCCGCCGCCTGGTCCAGCAGGGCGGCCCAGCGCGCCCGCACGTCGGCCTTGAGCGGATCGATCAGATCCTTGAAGCGGAAGGCCACGGCGCCCTCGGCCCGCAGGTCGGCCAGGCGCTCGCGCAGCCGCGCCACGACCTCTTCCTGCCGCCGGCCGCGGAGGGTGACGAGGCCGGGCAGCAACTCGTCGTTCCAGCGCGAGACCAGGGAGCGGAGGTCCCGGACTTCCGGGGAGGGGGAGCGGAGTCGGGCTGGAAGCCCAGCACCGTCTCGTTGCGTACCCGGGGGTCGCCCGCCAGCACGTGCAGCTCGCCTTCGGCCACGGCGCCGCGGACCGCCGACTGCAGAACCTCGAAGACCTGGGAGCCCAGCGGGTCGTGCTCCTTCTGGCGCTCGTGGAGGAAGTGGCGGACGTTGAGGAAGACCAAGCCGTCGACGTTCGGCTTGGCCACGAGTTGGGCCTGGAGGGCGCGCAGGCGATCGATGAAGACGAAGGCGTAGCAGGCGGCGAGCAGTTCCTCCAGGGCGTCCTCCCAGCTCTCGCAGCCATACACGCCGAGGTAGTCCGGCGGGGCGTTCCACAACCCTCTCCGCCGCAGCTCACCCCGCAGGGCTCCGCGCAGGGCTTCCTGCACCGCCGCGAGCCGTTGCGGGTGCGGTTCTCCCCCCGCTCCAACGAGCGGACGAACTCGGTGAAGACCCGCCCTCCGGCGGCGTCCTCTCCTTCCCCCCAGGAAAGCCCGGCAATCTTCAAGATGCCCCCTATTTGAACACATCTGAACTCATCCGTCGCTGAATCCCGCCAATCCCGCGAAAGCCTCCGTTACGCCCCTCCCGAGGCGAGCGTGGGACGCCTCGAGGGCCGGCCGGCCAAGTCCCAACGGGGACATCCCAGAACCGCGAATCCATTCACGTTCTTGGGGCCTTTCGGCCTGAAAGGGGTAGGTGTATGTTCACGAAATCCAAGTCCCGCACGGCTTCGTTCCCGATCGTTGCGCTGCTGCTCTTCGTTCTCGGCTCCACGGCCCGCGCTCAGACGGCCGCGGATTGTGAGGCGGCGCTCCAGGTCTCGGGCGGCGGTGTCTCCCTCGCCGATACCGCGACCACCACGACGACCAAAAAGGTGGACGAGTGGGACGGCGACATCCTGAAGCTCCGCGTCTCCCGCCCCGGAATCCTGGTGGTCTCCGGCGAGGGTCCCGCGGTCCAGGGCTCGCTCTATGCGGCCGATCCGTCCTCGGGCTCCCCGCTCCTCGAGGACGGCGGTCAACTCGGGACGGCATACCGTCCTCTCACCATGGTGGTCCCGCCCGGAGAGCACTGCGTGCAGGTGACGCCCCCTGCCGGCGCCACCGGCAACCTCCGCCTGCGGGCCACCTTTTTCGATGTCTGCGGCCTGGGACCGCAGGATGACCACGGCGACAGCTTCCTTTGCGCCACGGAAATCACCCCAGGAGCGCCCCTCACGGCAGAAGTCTCGGCGGCCGACCAGGACGTCTTCTCCTTCGAGCTGACCGCGGCCGGGTCCGTCACAATCACCCTCACTGGGCCGGAGGACCTCGCCGCCAGCCTCCATGGCGAGGACGGCACGCTGCTGGCCGCGGACGGCCGGGGGGTCCGCACGCTCGGTGCCGGGCGGTACTTCGTGCGGATCGAGACTGGGACCGGCGAAGGCGGGACCTACGAGATCGGTGTGTCGGTGAGCCCGTAGCGGCACCCCGTCCTTCACTTCCGGGTCCCCCATTCTCGGGAAAGAACGGGGGACTTTTTCAATTTCAATTCTCGCGTCTCTCACCGGGAGGACTGCGAAATGATCTTGAGTGAGATTTTTGTGTCTTGGCGTACACGGACGGCAGCGCGGCGGATCTCGCTCTGCGCCTTCCTGCTGTCCGGCCTTGCCGGGCCGGAGGTGCTGAGCGCCCATGAGGAATACCACACCCATACGGGGCTCGCGGCGGCATCTCTGCAACTCCTGGTGGCCTCCGGCAACCCGCCGCTCTTGATCGATCAAAGGGCACACCTGCTGCAGGGTGTGATTGACGAGGATCAATGCGGCTGCTCGCTCTATCATTTCTATAACCCGAGAACTCACGAGAACCACGTCGCGGGGGTGATTGCCACGACGTCGGCCCGTGAACGAGCTGAGCGGCTCTGGCATAGAGCCATCGGTGGATCGGTCACCAGTGGTCTGGGGTGCCCGGGGGACTTGCTCCCGTCGTGCATCGGCCATACCGACACGGAAGCCTTCAAGCAGTTGGGCCACGTGCTGCATCTTCTCCAGGACATGACGTCACCGGCTCATATCCATGATGACGCACACGCCGACCCCTTCTCCGACTGCGATGACGCCGACGATTTCGAAAATTGGGGATGGTGCACTGCAACGGGCTCAAGCCGGATCACCGATTACGTGACTCTGACTACCGACGTGACCGGTCAGGTCAATGGCGGCGCCATGACCGGGACCATGAATTCCCTCCTGATCGATTTTCTCCACTACGAGCCAGTGCTTCCCATCGACCTGAGCCCCGGTGGTTTCATTCACGATCTCGCGAACCGCACCTACGATTTCACGACGTACTCTGGACGCCTGCAAGTCGGCACGACCCAACAGGACTCCGATCTCCAGGAGATGTTTCCCAGCCTTGCGTACAATTTCACGCTTCGCGGCTGGTCGATCGCCGACGGGGGAATGTTCTACGGCTCCTGCGGGGGTAATCAGGGAGACGACTGGTGGGGTATGGAGGAGAGCTGTACGGTCGACGGATCTTCCAGGATCTCGGGAAACTTCTACATCGAGAACTCCGGAGGAACCACCACCGATCTAAAGCCCGCAGTCTGGATAAAGGCGGGCGCCCATCCCACGGGCCAGAACTCGCTGCCTCTTCTCAAAATCTACGGCGACACTCTCTATCCACTCGCCACCGCCTATGGCGCCGGGTTGCTCAAGGTGTACGAGGTCGCCACGAAACCCGTGCCTTTCACCGACGTCCAGGAGGCCGACTGGTTCGCCGGCTACGTCCGCTACATGCTTCTCCAGGGAGTCATCCAAGGCTTCCAGGACGGTACCTTCCGGCCCAACAACACGGCCACGCGCGCCGAAGCCCTCCAAATGGCCTACAAGGGTGCTGGCGAGGACATCTCTCCCATACCTCCGGACCCGGGATTCGCCGACGTTCATCCGGCGGACTGGTTCTATCGCCTGGTGGCGGACGCCAAGGCCAAGAGCTTCGTCACCGGCGTGCCGTGCGGGTCGCAGCAATGCTTCAATCCCAACGAGGCCGTCAGCCGAGCGGAGGCGGCGAAGCTGGTCAGCATCCTGCTGAAGGTCGATATCAACCACCTCAACCACGTGACCAATTCCACTCCCATCCCGTTCTCGGACGTCCAGACCTCCAACTGGTTCTATCTCTATGTCTACTGGCTGACCAGCTCGAAGCTGGAAAACGGCTTCAATGATCTGGGCCTGCCTTCCGGAGAGACCCTGCTGTGCGGCTACAGCGACGGCAAGTTCCATCCCGAATGGCTCGTCACGCGAGCCGAAATGGCGAAGCTCCTCACCAACACCATGCTCTACTGCCGGGCCTCCACCCGGGGGGAGCACGAGTGCGGCCCCCAGGCCACCATCAGCGGCTCCCAGGCGCCTTCGAAGCTCCTGCTCTCCCCTAGGGTGATCACGCTTGGCGCCCTGTATGAGCAGGTGGCCGATCCCACGAATCACAACGCTCCCGCGCCTTTCCACCTCCCCGGCGGGGACGAGCAGACCGTCACCGGCCCGCTCACCTTCAACGGCGTGGCCCAGGACGCGGACGGCGATGCGCTCTTCTATTTCTGGACCGCTGACGGCGGCAGCTTCACGACCTCCGATCCGGTGAGCTTTTCGCGCGTGACCTGGACTCCGCCCACGGTGGCCGTGGACACGGTATTCACGATCCACGTCGTGCGCGGGGACCGCCGGGGCCTGGTGGGAACCGGAACTTTCGGGCTCCTGGTCCCCGGCACCAACAGCCCGGGATCGGGCACGATCACCAGCCCGAACGGGACGCAGACGGGGACGGTGACCGTCGGCGCCACGGCCAGCGATCCGGAGGGGCTGGCCCGCGTCAGCGTCACGTTCGTCGCCGGCGGCCCGGAGCTGGTGCTCTGCGGCACGGATGGACCGTCACCGTGCGGCGGCACCAGCGGCACCTACTCGCGGACCGGCGTCAACCCCGCGGCCTTCGGCGCCGCCAGCGGAACGGTCACCCTGAGCCTCTTCGTGCAGGACGCCACGGGCGACGTCCGCGTGGTGGATTCCCACGGCTTCACGTTCAACCCGCCCCCCTCCGGCCCCACCTTCAAGCTCACCATCCTCAAGAGAGGAGACGGCTCCGGCACGGTGTCCGGCAGCGCCGTCGTCTGTGGTCCCACCTGCACGAGCACCTCCGTCAATCTGCCTCAAGGGTCGTCGGTCACCCTCAACGGCTCGGCCGCGGCGGGCTCGGTCTTCGTCGGCTTCGCGGGCGACCCCTGCTATGGCACCGATCCCTGCGTCTTCACGATGTTCGCCGACCGCAAGGTCTATGCTTCCTTCGGTTTTCCAGATGCTTTCGCCGTCCTTTTCACCACTCCCACGAACGGCGACACCGGGGTGTCCGTGACCGCGCAGCCCTACCTGACGTTCAATCGGGACCTCCAGGCGGGTCCCAGCTTCGCGAGCCTGGTGCTGCGGGAAGCCGGCGGTACCCCGGTGCCGTTCACCCCCGTGATCCGCTCGACCGATCGCCGGCTGTTCCTCCTCCCCACGTCGAGCCTGAAGACAGGCGTCTCCTACGTGGTCGAAGTCCCGGCGGGCGCCGTCACCGACACGCAGGGCTCTTCGCTGAGCGCGCCCGTGAGCTTCACTTTCACCACCGCGGTGGCGGGGACGCCGAAGATGTATCTGACCGCTCAGCCCCGCAAGGTGATGGAAGGCTCCCAGACCCAGGCGAGTCTCTGGTTCGAGGCTCCCGTCCCCCAGGACCGCGTCATCACACTGGCCTCGACACCGGCCGGCGAGCTCATCCACCCCAGCCAGGTGACCCTGCCCGCGGGCCAGGTGCTCGTGGAGTTTCCGGTGACCACGCGCAACAATCCCGGCAGCACCACGGCGACGACGGCGACCCTCTCGGCCGCGACCGCCGGCGTGGGGCAGCAGAGCGTGACGATCGAGATCGAAAATCAGACTTCGCTCATCGGCTCCTCTCTCAAATGGCAGGCCGCGGGAGTGGTCAGCGAGACCAATCACAACGGAATCTTGAGTCGGGGGGAGCACCGCGGACATCCGTTTCGACGTGGCCAACTTCGGCTCGTCGACGGTCAGCGGCATCTCTCTCACGTTCGCCGTCCTCAACACCAGCAATCTGAGGATCCTCGGCGGCATGCCCTTCACCTGCAATATCAACTCGCTCACGCCGGGGCACAACGGCAACTGCACCAGATCGTTCGCGGCCGACCCCGCGCTGCCGACGGGCGACTACTTCGTCGAGGTGAAAGGCGTGTCGAACGTCAACAGCTTCCTCGATACCGGCCGCATCCACGTGGTCAACAACTCGCTACCCGATTTCGCCCTGTCCGCGAGCTCCTTTCCTTCCGCCGATCTGCAGCCCGGCGCCACCGTGGATCTGCGCTATACGGCGAAAAACCTCGGCGACGGCTTCAGTACGGCGCTGCCGTTCTTCGAGGTGACTCTCGACCTCAACGGGACTCAGAGCCTCCTCTACCGGATCTATGCGGAGGTTCGCGGGGACGACTGGAACGATCAGTTTTTCCGCCTGCCGCTCGTCGTGCCTCCGGGCCCCGGGCCGTACACCATCCGGGCGCGGATCAACCCGCCCGGCACCGGCCGGCTGACCGAGAACGACTACACCAACAACGATGCCGCGGAGCTGATCCTCCACGTCGCCGCGCCCAATCAGGCTCCGGTGCTCAATCCCATTCCGGGGCCGCTCGCCGCGAAAGCCGGCAGGATCTTGACGTTCACCGCCACCGCCACCGATCCCAATGGCGATCCCATCACCTACCGGCTGGGGACGGGATCACCCGCCGGGGCCCTGATCGGCCCCTCGACCGGCATCTTCGAGTGGACGCCCCAGTGCGGCGAGGGCCCGGCGACCTACACGTTCCCGGTGATCGCCCAGGACTCCATCGGAGCGATGGATACGAAGACGGTGACAGTCGACGTCGGGCTGGAGGCCGACCTCGGCATCACCCAGACGTTCAGCTCGCCGCTGGCGGTGCCCGGGGAGACCGTGGCCTGGACCGTCCAGGCTGTCAACCACGGTCCGAGCTGCCTGACCGGCGTGCTGGTGGCGGACGCTTTTCCGGCAGTCTCGTCAACGTGCAGTGGACGTGCAGCGCCACCACGGGCTCGTCCTGCGCGGCCGGACAGGCGGGAGCCATCAACGACGCCTCCGTGGCCCTGATCGCGGGCGGGACCGCCACCTACACGGTGAGCGCCAGGATCGCGGACACGGCTTCCGGTCTGCTCGTCAACACCGCCACCGTGTCTCCACCGGCCTCGGCGACCGATCCGAACGGCACCGACAACAGCTCCCTGGCGTCCCTCACCCTCCGCGGCCTGGATTTCGGCGACGCTCCAAGCGCGGCGCTGGGCGCGGCCTGGACCTTCCCCACCCGGCTGGCGGAGAACGGCCCCCGGCACGGCATCCATCCCGAGTTGCGGCTGGGGGCGGCGATCGACGCCGAGGCCGACGGGCAACCGAGCCTCGCCGCCAGCGGCGACGATGCGCAGGGTGCTCGCGACGAGGACGGCGTGGTGCCGCCCACCCAACTCGTGGCCTGCCAGACGGCGGCGGTTCAGGTCACCGCTTCGGCGCCAGGGTTCCTCGACGCCTGGATCGATTTCAACACGGACGGCGACTCGGCCAATACCGGGGAGCACGTCGCCACCCGCCAACCTCTCGCGGCCGGCGGGAACACACTTTCGGTCGCCGTGCCCTGCACCGCCACGCCGGGGGGCACCGCCTTCGCACGCTTCCGCTTCAGCAGCACCGGAGGCCTGTCGCCGTCAGGTCTGGCCCTGGACGGCGAGGTGGAGGATCACGCCCTCCCCATCTTCGATCCCCACTCCGCATGCGCGGATTCTCTGGAGGCCGGGCCGGACAACTGGCAAGCCCGGCGCGGTCCGCTCGACGACGGCCTCAGCACGGGGTGGAGCCTGGCATCCCAGGGAAGCCACAGCCCCGTGCGCTCCTGGACCGTGCCGGGCGAGTCCCGCGTCAAGGATCAGCTCCTGGTGAGCCGCTTCCCCATGGTGATCGGCGCCGGACCCGCCGAGCTGCGCTTCTGGCACCGGGTCTCCCTTCCGGACCCCTTCGCCGGCGGCGTGCTGGAGGTCTCGGTGAGCGGGGGGCAGACCTGGTCCGACGTGCTGGCCGCTGCTGGCGCGGCGATCCCGGCCAATCCTTTCCGCATCCTCGCCAACGGCTATACCAGCACCCTCAGCCCGTGCTGCTCGAATCCCCTCGCCGGCCGGGACGCCTGGTCGGATGACAGCACCGGCTGGCAGGAGGTCGTCGTGGACCTCAGCGACTTCGCCGGCCAGTCCGTTCTCTTCCGCTGGCGCCTGGCCTCCAGCGTGGCGGCGGGAGGCGGTGGCTGGTGGATCGACGACGTCACCGTGACCGGTGCCACGTCGTGCCCCTTCCAGTCCCTCTTCAGCAACGGCTTCGAGTCCGGCAACCAGTCCGACTGGCAGGGGTTTCCGTAGCAGCACTACCGCCCCGCCGAGTTGCGACACACCGGAGCGCTCACGTGTCTCGCCAATCCGGTCATGCGACACGAAACCGCGAAACCGCGCATGACCGGAGCGGAATTGCGATACAAAGGAGCGCTCGCGCTATCCCGCTCTCCGCGATTGCGGCGCGGCGGAAGACTCTTGGGATACGGCCCCCGCGAATTGCGGCACGGCCCCCGCGAACTGCGTGACGCAATTCGAAGGGGCGGTGCCGCAATCCGAGTGGGGCGTGACGCAATTCAAGGGGGCCGTGTCGCAACTCGTGGATTGCGTCACACAATTCGCGGGGGCCGTGATGCAATTCGCGGTGCGCGTGTCGCCCCTCCCGGGGGGCGTGCCGCAATTCCAGGGGGCTGTGTCCCAATCCCCGTGGCGCGGGGCAAAAATCGGTAGCGTCGTGAGGCAACTCGCCTCGCGAGTGCCGGACTGGGAGGTTTTTGTGATGCAGGAAGCGGGGGCGGAATGCCGATTTCGAACGTGATCGACGCGATTCTCTTCGATTGTGATGGCGTCGTCCTGGATAGCGAGACGATCTGGGACCGTTGTGAGACGGAGTTCCTGCGCCGGCGCGGGATCGCCTTCGACATCGCGCGCACCAAGCCGCTGATCACCGGGCTCGGGCAGCGGGCGGGCGTCCTTCTGCTCCAGGAGCAGTACGGCGTCGCGGGGGATCCGGACGCCCTGGTCCTGGAGCGGCTGGAGATCATCCGCAAGCTGTTCGAGCAGGAGGTCCGGTTCACCGAGGGGTTCCCGGAGTTCTACGAGGAGAAGGTGCGGGGGCGCTACGCGACCTGCATCGCCACCTCGATGCCCGAGGAGCTCTTCGCCGTGGCCGACCGCAAGCTGGGGATCGCGCGCTTCTTCGAGGGGCGCGTCTACTTCCCCACCCACGTCGGGGGGCGGGCCAAGCCGGCGCCGGACATCTTCCTTTACGCCGCCGCCCAGCTCGGCGCGCCGCCCGAGCGCTGCCTCGTCATCGAGGACTCCCCCCGCGGCCTCGAGGCCGCCGGCCGCGCCGGCATGGCCTCGATCGGCCTCGCCACGACCCATGAGAAGGAGCTGCTCGCCGGAGCGGACCGGGTGGTCTCGTCGTTCGCGGAGATCGAGCTGCCGCGCTAGACTGCGTTTTCCGCCCAGAGGGAGGGAGCGCCCATGGACTTCGCCGTCTCCGAACCGATCCGCGATCTCACCGCCGCCATCCGCCGCTTCGTCGACGAGGAGATCCTCCCCGTCGAGCGGACCGTGCTGGAACGGGGCTTCGGAGCGGCCGGGCCGGAGATCGAGCGCCTCCGTGCCCGGCTGCGAGGGGAGCGTTTCCTCGCCCTTCATATGCCGAAAGAATGGGGGGGCGGCGGCCTCTCGCTCCTCGAGTTCGCGCCGATCGGCGAGGCGCTGGGACGGAGCGTCATCGGCCACTACGTCTTCAACGTCCAGGCCCCCGACGCCGGGAACATGGAGCTGCTCCTCCACCACGGCTCCCCCGAGCAGAAGGAGCGCTGGCTCCGCCCCCTCGTCGCCGGGGAGATCCGGAGCTGCTTCGGCATGACCGAGCCGGAATTCGCCGGCTCCAACCCTGTCCGGCTCGGCACCACGGCCCGCCGCGAAGGGGACGACTACGTCCTCGACGGCCACAAATGGTTCACCAGCGCCGCCGAGGGGGCCGCCTTCTGCATCGTCATGGCGGTCACGAATCCTGACGCCCCGAAGCCCCACGCGCGGGCGAGCCAGATCCTGGTGCCCACGGACACGCCGGGGTTCGAGATCGTCCAGAATCTCGCCGTCATGGGCGAGCGGGGGGAGGGGTGGATGAGCCACGCCGAGGTGCGGCTCGACGGCGCGCGGGTGCCCTCGGCGAACCGCATCGGGCCCGAGGGGGCCGGGTTCGCTCTCGCCCAGGAACGGCTGGGGCCGGGGCGCATCCATCACTGCGTGCGCTGGATCGGCATCTGCGAGCGGGCGTTCGACCTGATGTGCGAGCGGGCCGCCAGCAGGGAGCTTGAGCGAGGCAAGCCGCTCGGGCTCCGCCAGATCGTGCAGGAGTGGATCGCCGAGAGCCGCGCCGAGATCGACGCCGCCCGCCTGCTCGTGCTGCGCACCGCCTGGCGCATCGACCGCGAGGGGGCCGCCGTAGCGCGGGACGACGTCTCGCTGATCAAGTTCCACACCGCCGCCGTGCTCCAGCGGGTGCTCGACCGGGCGATCCAGACCCACGGCGCCCTCGGGCTCACCGAGGCGACCCCCCTCGCCTTCTGGTGGCGCCACGAGCGCGGCGCCCGCATCTACGACGGCGCCGACGAGGTCCACAAGACCGCCGCCGCCCGCCGGATCCTGGAACGCTACGGCATGAAGAGGGGTGAGGACTGATGGCAGACGTTCCGACGGACACTCCGATCGATTCACCCCGGGCCGTCCGCCCCGGCGAGGAGATCGAAGCCGCCGCGCTGGCGGCGTGGCTCGGTGGGCGCCTCCCCGGCGTCGAGGGGCCGATCACGATCGAGCAGTTCCCCGGCGGGCACTCGAACCTCACCTACCTCCTGCGCGCCGGCGACCGCGAGCTGGTGCTGCGCCGCCCGCCGTTCGGCTCGCAGGTGAAGACGGCGCACGACATGGGCCGGGAGTATCGCGTGCTCTCGCGCCTCCACAATGCCTATCCGAAGGCGCCCCGGGCCCTCCTCCACTGCGATGATCCCGCGGTGATCGGCGCGCCGTTCTATCTCATGGAGCGGGTGCGCGGCGTGATCCTCCGCCACCCGAAAGCTCCGCCGGGGATCGATCTGCCGCCGGAGCGGATGCGGGCGATCAGCGAAGCGGCGGTCGACGGGCTGGCGGATCTGCACGCCGTGGACTGGCGAGCGGCGGGGCTGGAGGATCTCGGGCATCCGGAAGGGTACGTCGGCCGGCAGGTGGAGGGGTGGAGCGGGCGCTGGCGGAAGTCGCGCACGGACGACGTGCCGGACCTCGACCGCGCCGCCGCCTGGCTCGCCGCGAACCTGCCCTCGGAAAGCGGAGCGGCGCTGATCCACAACGACTACAAGTACGACAACCTCGTCCTCCATCCGCAGCACCTCGACCGCATCGTGGCCGTGCTCGACTGGGAGATGGCCACCCTCGGCGATCCGCTGATGGACCTCGGCACCAGCCTCGGCTACTGGATGGACCCGGACGACGCCCCCGAGCTGCGCCTGCTGCCGGGCGGTCCCACGACCCTCCCCGGCAACCTGAGCCGCGGCGAGGTGGTCGAGCGCTACGCCGCGCGAAGCGGCCGGGACGTCT
Organism: uncultured Acidobacteriota bacterium; assembly: GCA_963792575.1. Taxonomy (GTDB): domain Bacteria; phylum Acidobacteriota; class Thermoanaerobaculia; order Multivoradales; family UBA5704; genus DATARR01. The sequence goes on along the minus strand of CAWBWZ010000009.1, from coordinate 182,220 downwards.
CAGGCATCCTGTTTTATTACGTGTACGGGTTATTCAAGATCGCGGTCATCGCGCAGCAGATTTACTTCCGCTACAGGCAAGGCCTCACGCACGACGAGCGTTTCGCGAAATTGACCGGTGCCGTGCAAATCCTTGGCCGTACGGCCTCCCGCTCGATCGAGACCCGGCGGATCGATCATCTGGGCTCATAACGATCTATATCAAAAAATCGATCTCTCCCGGGCCACGCGCAACATTTGAACTTCGCCGAAATGAGGGTGTATACTGGATTTAATTTCCCGTTTGGGCGAACTCAAGAGGTGAACCATGAGGTTCGACGAATGCCTGAAAATCATCAACCGCCGTATTCGTGGCGCCGAGCAGGAGGTGGCGCGCCGCCAGCAGTTGGGCTTGCAGGTCCGGCCCTGGCAGCACCGCGTCCAGGAGCTGGTGGAGATGCGGCGGGAGATCGCGGCCCTGGCGACGCCTGAAGAGCTGCGGATGAAGCCGCCGGCGCCGCCTTTTCAGATGTCGCGATAAGTCGCCGGAACGGTCACGTCAGGCCGGGGGGGTTGATCGTCTCGTAGAGCGCGGCGTAGTCCTCCCGCCCTTTACCGTCTTCGACGGTCTTCTTGACGACCTCGCGGACCCCGTCGAGAGCGCTGGTGTCGAGGCCGAGCGTGCCGGCCTCGGAGCGCGCGAGATCGAGGTCCTTGAGCAGGAGATCGGCCGGAAAGTTCGGGCTCGCGAAGTCCCGCGCGAGCATCTGGGGGAGCTTGCGGTCGAAGGTCGGGGCGTAGAAGGCGCTCTTGCGCAGAATGTCCAGGAAGAGATCGACCTCGATCCCCTTGCGCTCCACCATGCCGAGGCTGAGCGAGAAGGCCGCCGAGAGCGAGGCGATGAGCTGGTTCATGGCGAGCTTGAGCGTCGCCGCGTGGCCGACCGGCCCGACTAGCCGCGGCTCCGGCCCGAAACAGCGGAGCAGATCGCCCCAGTGCTCGAGCTGCTCGGAGCTCCCACCCACCATCACCAGCAGCTTCCCCTCCTCGGCCTGCGGGACGCTCCCCAGCACCGGCGCCTCCAGATAGTCGCCGGCGGCGCCGCGGACCTCGTCCATCAGCTTCACGCTTTCGACCGGAGCGATGGTCGACATCTGGATCACCGTGCGGCCGCCGAGGCTGGGGATGAACCCGCCGTCGGAGAGGAGCTCGCGGACCACGCTGCCGTCGCGGACCATGAAGATCGCACACTCCCCGGCCTCGATCGCCTCGCGGGCGCTGGCGGCGATCCGCGCCCCCTTCCGCGCCAGCGGCTCGGCCTTCTCCCGCGTGCGGTTGTAGGCGATCAGCTCGTGGCCGGCGGCGAGGACCCGCTCGGCCATGGGGCGCCCCATGAGACCGGTGCCGATGAACGCGACTCGCATGGCATCCCTCCCTTCCTCTTCCAGCGCTCCTATATCACGTCCGATGCCATGCTCAGGGACGGGAGAGAGTAAGATCGCTCCGTCAGAGGGAATCGACCTTTATGCTCAATCCAACGCGCCCCGAACATCTCGTCAACGCCGAGGGTCAGCCCTACTTCCTCTGGGATTCCGAGATGACTCTCGAACAGTTCCGCGCCGGGCTCAAGGATACGGACCCAGAAGTCCGTGCCTATCTGGCGGGCAAGCTCATGCGGCAGGCCAAACCGGACGACGTCTTCACCTTTATCTCCGCCCGCGAGATCCGGCTGCTCTGGCCCCGGCTAGAGCGCTATCTGGGAAAGAAACGGGAGTTCTGGACCTGGCTGTTCGAAACCTGGGAGTCGCGTGGGCATGTCTGGCGATAAGTTGACAGCCCTCCAGTGGCGCATTTTGACGGTTCTCGCAGGCATCGAGCCAGAATGGACCCTGACGGGAGGGGGCGCCTTGGCGGGTTTTTACCTGAAGCACCGCACCACCAAGGATCTGGACCTGTTCTGGCATGGGCAGGATCATCTAGGGGATCTCCCGCGAGAGGTTCGGGACCGGTTGTCGGCCGCAGGACTGGAGGTGACCGTCCTTCAGAGCGGCGGTACTCTCTTCCAGCTTCGGACCAGTGATGGAAACAACGTATGTGTCGTGGATCTCGTCGCTGATCCCGTTCCTGCCGTTGTGGCTCCACAGCAGATCGCTCTCCAGGGTGTGTCGATCACGGTCGACGACCCGCAGGAAATCCTGACCAACAAGCTTTGTGCACTGCTCGGCAGAGCGGAAATTCGAGACCTCGTGGACGCTCAGGCGCTCCTGGCGTCCGGTGCCGATCTCAAACGAGCTCTTGCAGAGGCCCCTCGTAAGGACGCTGGGTTCTCCCCTCTCGCCCTTGCCTGGGTGCTGAGGGATATGCGGCCGAAGGCCCTGGGTCACCTTGCAGGTCTCAACGAGGAGGCAGCAAAGGCTCTGGAGGACTTCAAGGAGCGGCTGGTCCTCGAACTTCTAGAGGCAGGCGCTCCCGAACAAACGTAAGAATTGACCCATGCCAGAGGACAGCTCCCCCGACCGAATCAGTTACAGGCGGGGGTCGCCCGGGCCGCCTCATTGGTCTTGACGGAGGCTTCACCCGTGTTGAAGGCCCAGACGCGATAGGCATAGGTCGTGCCGCCGCACTGGAGGCCGGTGTTCTGGTAGATAGCAGTGCCGGTGGAGTTGGCCGGCGCGTCGGGCAGCGATGTCCAGGGACCGCAGCACCCCTGCTTGCGCTCCACCTTGAATCCGGCTTCGTTGTTGGAGTTGTCCTGCCAGGTCAGCTTGAGTTGAGTCGCGGTCCCGGGGACGGTGTCGACACGCAGCCAGGTTGGAGCGGCGGGTGGGTTGATGCTTGCGGTGAAGGTGGCGGTGACCGAACGGTCGGCATCGAGCGTGACCACGCAGCTCCCCGTACCTGTACAGGCACCGCTCCAGCTGCTGAAGGTCGAGCCGGAGACCGGCGTGGCGGTCAGGGTCACGGCGGTCCCGGTGGGAAAAGCGGCCGAGCAGGAGGTGCCGCAATTGATCCCGGCCGGACTGCTGGTCACCGTACCGGAGCCGGTGCCAGCTTTGCTGACCGAGAGAGTATGGCTCGCTGTGCAGGAGGACCCGCCATAGGCCGCTGCGTCGAGGCCGATCGACGCGGCCAGCGCCTTGACCGGCCGGAGACCCCGATAGAGGCCGAAGCAGGAAGTCGAGTTCCAGGTGTGTCCGCCCGCCCATCCGTACTGCGATAGAGCGGTGTCGAGCTTGTCGTCGAGCTGAGCGGTGTTGAGATAGGTATAGAGACCCGCTCCCAGGCCGTTGTAGTAGTAATCGGTGCCGCAGTTGGCGGACGCGGTGCCGTCCTGGTTGTACTGAATGCAGGAGCTGGCCGCGGTCTGGGTGCCGTTGGCGAGCAGGAGCTGCAGCCAGGCGGAAAGCTCGGCGTAGGCGCCGGTGAGCGGCGCCTGATGAGTCGCGAGGTCGACGGCACGCAGGACATCGCCCATCCACAGGGCGCGGGGAGCGTCGGAGTCGTCCCAGGCCCGCCCCTGTTGCCAGTAGTAGGAGTCTCCCGGACGGGGCGCGATCGGCTGTGCGGTGGTGTTCCAGCCGAAGTTGGTCCGGCCGAACGTCAGGTGCGCACCGTCGAAGGTACTGGCGATCAGCCACTGATCCACGACGTCCCGAGCGCGGTCGGAATAGGCCTGGTTGCCGGTCGACACCGAGGCCGCGAGGAGGAACCGAGCCACGTCCTGGAAGTAGCCGATCCACATCTTGAGACCGCCCACGCCAGCCGTGGCGGTATTGGCGCCGCCGGCCAGCCAATCGCAGAGCAGGTCGCCGGTGACCGGACTCGTGTAGCAGCCATGAGCGTACTCGGCCCCCAGATGCTGCACCGCGAGCGCGTCGCCGGCACCGCGATAGATGGCGCGGGAGGCGGCCGGAAAGCTTGGATTGTTGGCCGCGTAGTAGTAGGCGAGGCCGAAGCGGGCCGTAGCGTCGGTCGCCGTGTCCTGGGAGCGGCAGGTCAGCGAGCCGCCGGAGACCTCGGCGATCCAGCAGGGCAGGCCGGGATACGTCGCCGACGCCATGGCCTGGACGGTGTTATGAATCTCCATCATGCGCGTGTCGTCGTCGGCAAGCGCGGTGACCACGGCCAGCTCGGAAAGCTCGTCGCTCACCACCAGGTAGTCGGAGAACGACGGCGAGGCGATCATGCCGCCATTGCTCTGGAGATGGGGCACGTCGCAATCGGTCGACGACCAGAACCAGGGCGGCACCTGGAGGGTCTTGCCGTTGACGGCGACGCGGTGGGCCGGGTGGAAGTCGACGGCATAGAGATCGTGGACCAGGGCGAGAAAGTTCTGGTTCCTGGTCTGCCCGTTCTGACCGGGATCCGTAGGCTGGAGGATGCACTGAGCCGCGGCAGGCCTCGCCCACGAAATGGTGACGAAGAGCAACACAGCCATTGGAAACATTTTCTTCGATCGCATTTTTTCCTCCGGAATTCCAGGGCTTATTCCCTGCTCCCTCACTGCAATCCGGATTCCATGGCTCTCGCCGCCCGGAAAAGGTAAAATTGATCAGTCGATTGGCACTTTCGGGTCAAGCTGGTGGGCAGCCGCGCAGTCCATGGGCAGGGATCAGCAGCACCCTCATGAGGCAGACACCGTCACCTGAAGCGGGGTATTTTCAACCGTTCCATCTTCAGGCTGAGCCCGTTCCGGGTGATCCCCAGCACCCCCGCCGCTTTCGACTTGTTGCCCTTCGCGGCGGCGAGCGCGCGCAGGATCGCCTCGCGTTCGAGAGCGTCGACCTGCTCCTGGAGGGTACCCGTGGGCGCGGGCAGGTCCATGCGCGCCGCGGGCGGAGCAGAGGCTACGGGCTCGGCAGCGGCCTCCTCCAGGCCCCCCAGATGCTCCCGTTGCAGGGTGCCGCCGTCCGGGCAGAGCAGGACGGCCCGCTCGATCGTCGATTCAAGCTCGCGGACGTTGCCCGGCCAGTCGTGCGCCAATAGCGTGCTCAGGGCCCGCCGGCTCACGCCGTGGATGCGCTTGCCGCACCGCTGCGCCGCCCGGGAGGCGAAGGTGAGGATCAGCGCCGGAAGGTCTTCCCGCCTGTCGCGCAAGGGCGGCACCCGCAACTCGAGCCCGCGCAGACGGTAGTAGAGGTCGGCCCGGAACGCGCCCTCCTTGATCAAGCGCCCGAGGTCGCGGTTGGAGGCCGCCACGATCCGCACGGCGATCTTGCGCGCCGAGCCGCCGAGAGGGAGCACCTCGCGCTCCTGGAGCACCCGCAGCAGCTTGGCCTGGAGGCGTTCGGGCAGCTCGCCGATCTCGTCCAGGAAGAGCGTGCCGCCGTGGGCCTGGACGAACAGCCCTGGCCGCGGATCGACTCCCGTGGCCACCCGTCCGGCGATGCCGAACAGCTCGGCCTCCAACAGCTCGGCGGGGATCGCGGCGCAGTTGATGGCGACGAAAGGGCCGCGCGCGTGCGGTCCGGAGTCGTGGATCAGCCGGGCGAAAAGCTCTTTGCCCGTTCCCGTCTCCCCCAGGAGGAGCGCGCTGAGATCGCTCCGGGACGTGGCGCGCAACTGCGCAAGGAGATCCTGCAGGGCGGCCGAGGAGCCCAGCACCATGCCCGGCGGCAAGCGCAGTACCTCGTCCCTGGGCAGGGGGGCTTCACGCCGCTCTACCGGCGGCACCGGCAGCAGCTTCTCCGCCAGATAGAAAAAGAAGTCGAATTGCCACGGTTCCGGGGCGTTGTCGAAAAAGGCGATCAAGCGCACGCCGCCGGAGGTATCCGCCAGGAGCATCTCGCCAGCCGTGGAACCGATCTCCGGCGCGGCCAGATCGCCGAGCCGGGATTCGGACGGCAGCGGCCCCTCGCAAGCCACCACGGCCGCGTCATCGGGAGATCGGACGTCGAGGACCAGGAGGCTCATGGCGCCGAGGGCACGCCGGGCGCGGTCGAGTCGCTCGGCCGGGTCGGCCATGCCGGCGCGTTCGAGCTCGCGAACGAAGCGCAAAGCCCTGGCGGGCGAGGTGCCGGCGGTGGGTGACAGAGCGGCGGTATCCGTGGCGAGGGGGCCGGCGGCGGCATGGCCGGCCGGAGTCTGAAAGCGGAGACCGGTCTCGCCGTCCGACGATGAGAGGTTTTCCAGGGCGAGGACGGCACGGCCCAGGCAGACGGCCTTGCCAGGGGTCAGGAGGATCTCGTCGAGCCGCCGGCCGTCGCACACCAGCCCGTTCGTCGAGCCGAGGTCGGTGACCCGCAAGCCGGCGCCTTCCGGCTGGATCCTCGCGTGGTGACGGGAGATGCCGGGGAACGGCGCGACGAGGTCGTTCTCCGCCGCGGCACCCAGCCGGACATCGTGGTCGGGCATGGGGAAGTACCGGATCTGTTCCTGATAGCGCAACGCGAGTCGGAACATGGCGGGACCTCAATCCTTGATCTGACGCTGCTGTTGCTTCCAGAGCCTGAATTCGGCGAGAGCGTTCCCGGCCTCCTGCCGCCGGCCGGCCTGGCGGGCCAGCGCCGCGAATCGCTCGGCCACCAGATCGTAGTGCGCGCGGGCGGCGGGGCTCGTGCCGAGGCTCACCCGCGTCTGGCGCAGAGCCTCCTGCCCAGCCACCAGGGCTTCGGCGCCACGGCCGAGCCGGTTGAGGAGCTCACCCCGCAAAGAGAGGAGAAGCGGTCCCGCTTCGGAGGTACGCTTCACTTCCTTGTCGACTTCCGTAAGTAGAGTCTGAGCAGGCTCATGGCGGATCCATCGGAACTCGAGCTGCCAGTACCGGCCCAGGTCCGGATTGCTGATGTCCTGTCCTCCCACGAACGCGGGAATCTCGCCCGTGCGCCACCGGACGTATTCACGATATCCCCCCACAGGGTTGGTCGAAGGATAGGCCGCCTGGAACCGCTCCACCTCGGTGAGAGCCTCTTCCCAACGGCCCAGTTCGCTCAGGCAGAATACGATCCCCTCGAGATATTCGTACTTGCCCCTTCCCGCCTCTGCGGTCGCCCCCTGACCCAGCCCCCGGCGATACCAGGTCAGGGCGCGTTCGAGATGGCCCTGCAGGTGGAAGGCACGGCCGGCGTCATAGGCGGCCTCCGAGCCGGTGCCGGGATTTGCTGCCAGCTTTTTAAAAAGCATATCGCCTTCGACGGCATGGCCCGAGGCGACCAGCGCCTTCGCTTTCACCCGCGAGATCCATTCCACCAGGTAGGGATCGGCCGACGCCTCTGCCGTTTCCAGCGCCGCTTCGGCGTCCGGCAGGGCCTCGGCGGCATGGCCCCCCCGCAGCAAGCGCGTGGCCTCCCGCAGGCGCGCATACGCCTGGCCGCGCCGAGCCTGCCTCTCCGCGATTGGCAAGGGCGACGGAAAGAGCTTCAGGAAGCCGTCGAACCCGATCTCCACCGTGGGCGCATTCTCATAGCGGATGGCGAGCGTCCGCCGTCCGCGGTAGACACCCATTCTTGCTGGTGTGCCGGGTAAGGCCCGGGGGCCGAGGGCATACCAGAGCAGGTTGCCGACGCTGGCCACATAGACCTCGTCGGGCGAGGAGGCCGCGTGCATCGCATCCCGGCCGGGGAAGCCCTCCCCCACCCAAGGCACGATCTTGACGGCGGCGATGGCCGAGTACCAGCCCATCCGGTTGTTGACTCCCGACAGGATCACCTCGGGGCGGCCATCTCCGTCGACATCCTCGGCGCCGGCGACCAGGTGATGGCCGGAACCGACGAAGATCACCCGCGCCACGTCTCGGCGAGGCTCGCAGAGCACCGTGTAGCTGGGCCACCAGGGAGTGTGTGAATAACTGACCAGGACCTCGTCCGTCCCATCCCCATCGAGGTCCAGAGTCCGTACGATGGTGCCGTATTGATTCGAGAAGCCAGGGAAGGATTCGTGAGCGCTGGGCAGACGGATCTCCTTTACCAATTTTCCCGTTTCGGCGTTCAGGATGGACAGCACGTTGACCCACTGGGGATCGTGGACGCCCGATGGCTTCAGCACGGCGGCCAGGTAACGCCGGCGATCTCCCCGCAGGCGCAGATCGGCAAAGTTGAACCGAGCTTCAATCTGTTGCTTTCTCCATAGCTCCCGGCCCTCTGCATCCAGAGCGACGACCCCGCCCCCTTCCATGGGGACCACGTGCGAGAATCGCGGCCGGCGAGACAGGCTCCACAACCAGACCGCCATCACCAGGACGAGCAGCAGGGAAGCCGCACCGGCCCAGCGGACGAGGCGTAGCCGCCAGGCACGTGTCCGCAGGGGACTCCGCCGGCCAAGGTCGGCAAGGACAGGGTCCACGGAGGAGTAGCGGCGCGAACGGTTCTTCTCCAGCAAGCCTGCCACGGTCGACGCCAGCCAGGAGGGCGCCTCCGGCCGGAACTGGCGAACATCGGGAGCCCTGGCGCGCAGCCGGCCGAGGATGGCGCCGAGTGAGCTCTTCCCCCCATGCGGCAACTCGCCGGTGAGCATCTCGTAGAGAACCACCCCGAGAGAGTAGAGGTCGCTCCCCGGGTCCACCTCCTCGCCGAGGGCCTGCTCGGGAGAGACGTAGTCGAGCGTGCCCAGGACGCCTTCGCCGACGGTCAGCCTCGTCTCGTCCCGCCTGAGGGCGAGCCCGAAGTCCGCAAGCTTCACGCCGCCACCCGGTTCCAGCAGGATATTGCCGGGCTTGATATCGCGGTGGACGATACCCAGGGAATGGAGAACCCGGAGACCTTCGAGAATCTGGACCGCCAGCCGTACCGCCTCGTCGACGGGCAGCGGGCCCCGCTTCAGCCGGTCGCGGAGCGACTCCCCCTCGACCGCCTCCATCGTGAGGTAGACGGCGGCATCGGAGGTTCCAATGTCGAAGATACGGACCAGCCGCGGGCTGGCCGCATCGCGCGCCACGGCGGCTTCCCGGCGCAGGCGCGCGAGAGAGCCGGGGCTCATGCGGTCGGCGCGCAGGACCTTGAGCGCCACCTCGCGCCGCAACTCGCGATCGAACGCCAGATAGACCACGGCATAACCGCCGACGCCCAAAACCCGCCGGATCTCGTATCTCTGGTCCAGGCAGGTCCCGGGATCGAGGATCCGGATCGATGCCGGCAGAGGAGCATCGGGTATGACCGATTCCGTCCGATCGGGCTCCGGCATTGCCTGGAGATCCTCCAGCATTCAAGTTTACAGGATAAAAATACCTCCTCTGAGTCCAGGATGCATCTCCTTCAGGTGCTCGGTCTCCTGGGTCGTCTTCGACATCGCCAGGATCGCGACCGCGTAGGCGATACTGATCTATCACGTCCGATGCCATGTTCAGGGGTAGAGGAGGATAAGATCGCTCCGTCAGAGAGGACAACTCCCAAATGGAATTACCCTCACTCGCGCAGGCGGACCAGCTCTACCGTGGCTTCCCCGACTTCTCCACCTGGGGAGAGCTGTCCTCCGAGGACGCCGACCTCTGGAGCCGCTTCGCCGCGAGCCTGGAGGAGCGTCGGCGGGAGGCCTCTCCTGAAACCCTGAAGGCGTCGGTCGAGGTGGCCGTCCGCGCTGCTGCCCTGGATACCGGGGCCATCGAGGGGCTCTACAGCGTTGATCGCGGCTTCACCATGACGGTCGCTCTGCAGAGCCTGACGTGGGAGCAGGCGATCGAGGAACGGGGTGCCGGGGTCCGGGAGCTGTTCGAGGCCCAGCTCGCGGCCTACGAGCTCGTCCTCGACGCCGTCACGCACAAGTTGCCGATCACAGAGGCCTGGATCCGCGCCCTCCATGAGAGGTTGTGCGAGCCTCAGAAGACGTACCGGGTCCTCACGGACGTGGGCTGGCAGGAGCAGGATCTCCCCAAGGGGCAATACAAGACCCGTCCCAATCACGTCCGCCTGACGGACGGCACCTTCCACGCCTACGCCCCGGTCGATCGCGTGGCGGAGGAGATGCACCGCCTCATCGAGCAGATCCGGACGCCGGAGTTCGAGACAGCTCACCCCGTCCTCCAGGCTTCCTACTGCCACTACGCCTTCGTGGTGATCCACCCCTTTGCCGACGGCAACGGCCGGGTGGCCCGGGCTCTTGCCTCGACCTTTTTCTACAGGGCGCAGTCGATACCCCTGGTGATCTTTGAGAATCAACGGCCGGCGTATCTGGATTCGTTACGAGCTGCCGATCTCGGGGATTTCAGGCCGGTGATCTCATTTTTCCTGAATCGTGGAATCGACACGATGCAGCTCGTGTCGGAGAGCCTGATGACGGCGGAGGCGCCGAAAACTGAGGATTTGGCAGAGCACATCGCCAAGACCGCCAAGGCTTGGAAAGGCCTTTCTAATTCCGAGATCGAGACCACTGCCTTGCGGGTTCTAAGAGAGATCGAGACGATAGTAGAGGCAAAATTTGCGGCACTGCAATCTCTTCCATTGTCGGTAGAAGTACTCACCGGCGGCAGGTCGGCAACGCCTTTGCGCCCAGGCTATAAGCTCGCGACGTCCTCTGCGCACACAAGGATTACCCTCTCGGGCGAGGTTCCCCAAGTCAAAAGCGCCGCTCTTGAGGTGTTCGTTTTCCGTTCTCGCCGTCCAAGCCCATTCCCATTCCTGATTCACGCGATGAGTAGTAACGACGACTTGGAGGTTCGACTCGAAGACGTTTCCCCGGAGCTCACGCCTCACTTTCTCTTACGACTAGACCAGTGGGTAAAACGCCAGCTCGGACGCATGCTCGAAGAAATCGCGAAGCAGGAAAGCTCCTGAAGCAAAGGGCGCCTCCGAGGAGGCGCCCGCCATCTCCTAAGCCGCGATCGGCTTGAAGAACGCCTTCCTCACCCCCGCAAGAATCAGCAGCGTCAAACCGAAGGTGGCCACGATCGCGGCGCCTGTCGGCAGGTCGAGAAGGAAGGACAGGGCGACTCCCGCCGCCGAGACCAGCGCGCCCATTCCCCAGCCGATCGCGAGACGCGGCCCCAGGCGCTCGGCGAAGAGCATCGCCGTCACCGAGGGGACGATCAGGAAGCAGAAGACGAGGAGCACGCCGGCGATGGCCACGGACGAGGTCACCACGAAGCCGAACGAGACGTAGAAGAGGAAGTCCCAGAAACGGATGTTCAGGCCCCGCCGCTCGGCCTCCTGCTCGTCCATCGAGATCATCAGGAAGCGCTCGCGGAAGATGTAGTGGAAGACGCCGACCAGGGCGTAGAGGATGGCGGTCTTCGCCAGCTCGGGCCAGGTCACCGAGAGGATGTTGCCGACCAGCATCTCCTTCAGGTGCTCGGTCTCCTGGGTCGCCTTCTCATCACCAGGATCGCCGCCGCCGCCGCGACCGCGTAGGAGATACCGATGATCGCCTCCTGCGGGATACGGGCTTCCGGTGGACGCGCGAGAACGCGAAGATCGCCGCCCCCAGGAAGGTGAAAGCTGAGCTGATCAGAGATAGGCGGCCGTCGAGTGCGGGTCGTAGCCGAGCAGGTAGGCGATGGTCGACCCCAGGGCGGCGATCTGGGCGAGCGAGAGGTCGACGAAGATCACCCCGCGCTCGACCACGTGAACGCCGAGGTAGGCGTGGATGCCGGTCAGGATCAGGCTCGCAACGAAAGGCGCGGCAGAAGCAGTTGGAAGATGCTCACTTCTTGCCTTTCGCCGCCGCGATGAACGCGTTGATGTCGGTAGTCGAACAGCGTGAAGTAGTCGCCCGACCGCCGGCGTCGCCGCCCACCGAGGCGTCAGGATCACCACCTGCCGCGCCGGTCTTGGCGGCGATCGCAGTCCGGCGTCTTGCGGTCGAAGTAGGGCTCGACCAGGATCAGCTTGCACCTTCTGTGCCTGCATCAGGTTGATGATCTCCAGCGTGTGCGAGGGCGACGGCGGGATGCCCGGCTTGGGCTCGACGTAGCCCGACGATATTGAGCCCGAAGCGCTCGGCGAAGTTCGGCCAGGAGCGGTGGTAGGTGACGATCCGGGTGCCCTTGTAGGGCGCCATCTTGTCCGCCACTCCGCGCTCTCTCCGGCGTCAGGCGGCGCCTCGAAGTCGGCGAGCGTTCTGCTGGAAGACCGCGCTGCCGGCCGGATCGAGCTGCGACAGGCGGGCGGCGATCGCGCGCGCCACCACCCGGCCGTTTTCGGGGTCGAGCCAGTAGTGCGGGTTGCCGTACGGATGGACGTCGCCCATCGCGCGGGTGACCTGCGCCGTCGGGCGCTCGCAGGATGTCGGTGCCGGCCGAGGCGTCGAGGTAGCCGGGGTCGCCGGGCTGGATCTTGTTGTTGCGGCTCTGGTCGATCAGCGGCGGCAGCCAGCCGATCTCGAGCTCAAGGCCGACGACGATCAGGAGATCGGCACGCGAGAGCTGGAGCACGAAGGAGGGCTTGGCGTCGACGAAGTGCGGGTCCTGGTACCCCTTGGCGAGCGCGAAGGTCTCGACGCGGTCGCCGCCGATCGACTGCGCGATCGAGGAGAAGTCCTGGAGCGAGGAGACGACGCGGAGCTTGGCGGCCTCGGCGGCGGAGCCGAAGCCGGCGAGCGCGCCGAAGATCAGGAGGATCGGGAAGATTCTTTTCATGGCATACCTCTAGAACGGATGGGCGCCGTGGGCGCCGATCGCGAATTGAAGTTGGAGGAGGAGCTCGTTGGCGGTGTAGTCGGTCAGGCCGTAGTGGCGGCGCCGGAGCTCGGCCCGGAGCTGCGAGAACTCGCTGGGCCAGAAGGTCAGAGTGCCGGCGGCGCCGGTGTCGCGCGCCGATTCGTCGTCCGCATGATCGGAGGCCTCCAGGCGGGCGCCCACGAACCAGCGCTTGGCGAGCTGATACTCGCCGGAGGCATACCAGCCGAGCGCCGTCTGGACGCCGCCCGGCTGATCGCGGAGGCTCCGGTAGATCTCGCCGCGGAAGATCGCCGAGCGGTAGGAGCCGGTCTGCAGCGGCTTCCAGCGGTAGGCCAGGTCGAGCCCCTCCAGCCGCGTGCGGGCGTCCGGTTTCGAGTTGTTGGGGCCGACGCCGTAGGAGAGGCCGAGGTCCAGGTTGGTGGCGTCGGTCAGGTCCTTGAACACGCGGTAGTGGCCGTTGTAGGCGAGGTCGCCGCGCCGCTCCCCCGCGAACGGCCCGCCTTCCTGGCCGCTGAAAACCTGTAGCGTCCCCTCGGTGAAGGTGTCCCCCACCGGCAGGAGGCGGGCGACCGAGACGCCGGTGCCGATCCACCCCTCCTCGCCGCCCAGCAGGTTCACCACCGGCAGCGGCTCGTCCGGCCAGGGGAGGACATGAAGATGGAGGGTGTTGACCTTGCCAAAGGAGGCGCGCATGCGGCCCACCTTGGCCAGCAGGTTCTGGGGGAGCGCGGTGAAGGTGAGGAACCCCTCCTCGACATCGACCCCCTCCTGGCCGAAGGAGAGGAAGAAGTCGGCGCGCGCGTAGGGATCGACGATCGCCTGGATGCCGACCTCGGACTCGCGCAGGCTCGCGCTCGGGAGGTTCTCGACGCGGTTCTGGCCGCCGACCGCGAGGAAGTTGCCGATCACCGAGATCGCGGGATTGAAGTAGTTCGCGGTCTGCGAGCCGCCGCCGCCACTCGCTACCGAGCCCGGCTCGGCCGGCTCCGGCGCCGCGGGCTGAGGCGGGGTCTCGGGCGGGGCGGCTTCAGCAGGCGGGGTCGCGGCTTGTCCCTGCTGTTCCTGCTGTCCCTGCATTTCCGTCAGGCGCTTCTCGAGGTCGGCGATCCGCCGCTCGTACTCGGCCTTGAGGGCATCGAGCTGAGAGCGGAGGTCGGCGACGGGGTCGTTCGTGGGCGCCGCGGCTTGGGGAGCCGGCGCCGGTTCCTGGGCGGCGAGGGGGGTCACCGGCAGAGCGGCGAGTCCGAGAAAGAGGATCAACGCGAGCGCAATGGAGCGATACGCGGGATTCCAGACGGCCATGTGCGTCTCTCCCGATCGGCAACATCCCGATCCTTAAAGGTTTCCGTTGCTGCCGGGCAGCCTCGCGATGAGGCGGCCGGCGCTATGTGAGCGGAACGGAAGCTTTAGACGGCAGGAGGAGCGCGGCTGCGGAGGTTTTCGCTGGAGAGGGAGCCTGAGGCGGCGTCGGGCGGCAGTTGGGAGGCGGCCCGATGCGCCGTGGGAGCGCAGACCGAAAGGCCGGGCGAGAGGATCGCCGCGAGCCCTGAGACCATGCAGACCGGACATTCGGCCGGTCTCTCGAGCTCTGCTCCTCCTCCATCGCGGAAGGTCGGAGCCTCGCGCTGGTGCACAGCCTGGGTCAGCGACTCCAGGCTCTCGCAATGAGCGGAGTGGAAGAGCGGCGCCGTGGCGAGCAACTGGAACACCGCGAAAGCGGCGACCAGGAGCAGCGTGGCAGAAGACCGGAGTCGGTTCATGGTTCAGGCGTAGTGCCGTTTCGGCACGACTTCACGGATAGTAACATCAAAGCCCGGACATTATTTCTTCCTCGTCAGCCGCTCCGCCACCTCCCGCATCACCCTCTGGGTCTCGTCGCTGAACCACTCGTCCAGCACGCCCAGGATCTCTTCCTCGTCATCGCCCGCGAAGAGGGCGGCGAGGTCGGCGCGGGCGAGGCGGCGGGTAGCGGCCATGGCCTTTGGGGGAAGGGCGAGGAGCGACTGGCACCATTCGACGGCCCGCTCCACCACCCGTTCGTGGGGGGCGAGCTCATCCACCAGGCCGATGCGGGCCGCCTCCGCCCCGGGGATCAGCAATCCCCCGACGCAGAGCCGCTCGGCCTGCCGGCTCCCCACCAGCCGCCGCATCGTCCTGTAGATGACAGGGGGCAGGAACAAGCCCACCTGGACCTCGTTGAGGCCGATCCTGAAATCCCCATCGGTCATGATCCGAGCGTCACAGAAAAGGGAGATCACCGCGCCGCCGGCCGGACTGTGGCCGGTGATCGCCGCCGCGATCGGGATTGGCGAGGTGGCCAGGGCGCGCATCATGGCGTAGAAGTCCCGCCAGGCGGCCAGGATCTCCGGCCGGTCGAGCTGGACCAGGAGCGGCACGTCGAGGCCGCCCGAGAACATGCGAGGGGAGCCGGAGATCACCAGCGCCCGGGCGCCGTCGCCAGGAGAAGCCGCGACCGCGTCGCGCAGGGCCGCGATCAGCTCCGGGGAAAGGGCGTTGGCCGGCGGACGGTCGAGCCGCAGTTCGCGGACGGGGCCGTGATCGAAGGTCTGGATCATGAATGAACCTCCTCAGCGGCGGATCGTATAACGAGGGTCCGCTGCCAGGGTGGTAAAATCATGGGGTCCCGGCTCATCCTGGAGAACCTGTTGGAAGACGGAAAGATCAAAGAGTTTCGCCAGCTCCTCACGACTCTCGAGGTCAACGCCGAGCAGGACCAGCTCGGCGAGCGCGACCGCCTCCTCGAGCGGAACCGTCAGGTCTACCGTTTCCAGGAGATCAAGAAGGACGTCATCCTCCCCACTCTGCGCGCCCTGATGGTCGACCTCGACCGCAAGGGGCACCTCACGCGGCTATGGGAAAAGACCCCGGAGAAGCTCCGCTTCGACGTTCAGATCCAGACCCGCGTCCCCAAGCGCGGCGCCATCGAGATCTCGCTCCACCCCTCGGAGCCCAAGCTCAAGATCGAGTACGGCTGGCACTCCGGCGCCCGGGAGCAGGAGGTCTACCCGATGGAAAACATCGAGGCGGCCTTCGTCACCGAGCGGATGATGCATTTGCTGCGCGGGCTGCTTTAAAGAGCCCTACAGCCGGGGATCCACCGGCTCGCTCTCCAGCGCCAGCACGCCGAAGACGCATTCGTGAACCCGCCGCAGGGGCTCGCCGCGGACGAAGCGCTCCAACCCCTCGACGCCGAGGGCGAACTCGCGCATGGCGAGCGAGCGCTTTGCTCCGAGACCGCGCTGGCGGAGACGCTCCAGGTTGTCCGGCAGGGTGTACTCCGGGCCGTAGATGATCCGCAGGTACTCCCGCCCGCGGCACTTGAGCGCCGGCTGCGCGAACCCACGCCGGCCGCGGGCGACGAAGTCGAAGGGCTTGACCACCATTCCCTCGCCACCCCGCCCGGTGAGCTCCTCCCACCAGGCGGTGGCCGCGTCCTCGCTCGCCGGGTCCGCCAGGTCGACCACCCGGTAGGGAGTGGCGACGAGCAGCTCCAGATCGGCGCGGCAGACCTCCGCGAGGGTCTCCATCTGCCAGACGTGATCCTTGTCGATGTGCACCGCTCCTTCGCTCGCCAGCAGGTGGAACGGCGCGAGGCGGAGATCGGCGATAGAGGCGACCGGCCAGCAGTACCGCCGGTAGGCGTCCGCGAACTGTTTCGACAGCTCGTAACGCTGGCGGTAGCGGGCGAGCAGTTCGCTGGTGTCGAGCCCGCGGGCCCCGGTCTCGGCCAGCCGGGCGATCGCCTTCGGCAGGGCGATCCGCGCCGCGGCTCCCACCGAGGCGTACTGCTCGCGGATCAGCTCCTGGGCCTTGACCGACCAGGGCATCAGCTCGGCATCGAGACAGACCCAGCTGGTATCGAGACGCTCCCAGAGCCCGGAGCGGTCGAGGGCTTCGCGCACCCGGAGGAGGAGCGCCCGCTCCAGGGCCGGATCGTCAAAGAAGCGGCGGCCGGTGCGGGTGACACAGGTCCCGATCTCCTGGGTGGTGATCCCGAAGCGGCGGCGGGCCTCGTCGACGTCCCGGCAGACCACCAGGACGGCCCGCGAGCCCATGTGCTTCTCCTCGCAGACGACGCGCTCGACCCCCTCGGCGCGGAAGTAGGCGAACGCCTCGGCCGGGTGCTCCAGCAGGTCCGGCCGGCGGCTGGTCTCGGACGGGGACATCGCCGGCGGCAGGTAGATGAGCCACTTCGGATCGACGGCGAAGCGGCTCATCGCCTCCAGGGCCGCCGCGGCGTTCTCCTCGCGGATGGTGACATCGTTGCGCAGCCGGGTGTGGATGATCCGCTTGCCGGTGACGTCCTCGAGGTCGAGCACGTCGTCGTGCTCCTGCTGCGGGGTCAGGCTCGCCGCCGGCGCAAGGAAGTCGCGGAGCGTTCCCGCGTAGACCTCGCGGGCGGGCACGGAGACCAGTTCCAGCTCTGGGTAGCGCAGAGCGGTGAGGGCGCCGCCGAAGACGCAGCCGGTGTCGACGTTGATCGTGCGGTTGAGCCACCGCGGCTCGGCGACCGGCGTATGGCCGTAGACCACCATGGCCGGCCCGCGGTACCCGGCGGCCCAGTCGAGGCGGACGGGGAGGCCGAGCTCGTCGACCTCGCCCGTGGTCTCGCCGTAGAGGGCGAAATCGCGTACCCGGCCGGAGGCCCGCCCCTGCATCTCCTGCTTCATGCCGGCGTGGGCGGCCACCAGCCGGCCGCCGTCGAGCACGTAATGGCTCACCAAGCCGTCGAGAAAGGCGGCGGCCCTGACGCGGAAGTCGGGGCTCTCGTCTTCGAGCTGTTCGATCGAGCGCTCGAGCCCGTGGGCGATCGTGACCCGCTTCCCCCGCAGCCAGCGCAGGAGCTTGGCGTCGTGATTGCCCGGCACGCAGAGGGCTGAGCCCCCCTCGACCATCGACATGACGATACGGAGCACGGCGGGAACACGGGGGCCGCGGTCCACCAGATCGCCGAGGAAGATCACTTTCCTCCCTTCCGGATGGAGCCGGACACCGGCCGAGTCCGCGGCGTAGCCGAGTCTGCCGAGCAGTTCTTCCAGCTCGTCGCCGCAGCCGTGGATGTCTCCAATCAGGTCGAAGGGGCCGTGATCGGACCGGCGGTCGGGCCACAGCGGGCGCCGCTCGACGGCGACCGCCTCGACCTCCTCGGGGGAGCGCAGGGTCCAGACGTGGCGGAAACCCTCTTTCTGGAGATTGCGCAGCGAGCGCCGGAGCTGGCTCTGCTGGTTGCGCAGCACGTGCGCGCCGAGGTCGCGGTCGGTGCGCGTGCGGCTCCGCTCCTCCAGGATCTCCCCCGGAAGGTTGAAGACGATGGCCACCGGCAGCACGTGATGCTCGCGGGCGAGCTCGATCAGGGGCTTGCGCGCCTCGGGTTGCACGTTGGTGGCGTCCACCACGGTGAGCAGTCCCCGGGCCAGGCGGCGGCCGGCGATGAACTGGAGGACGGCGAAGGCGTCCTTCGTCGCCGACTGGTCGTTCTCGTCGTCGGAGACCAGCGCCCGGCAGAAGTCGGAGGTCAGGATCTCCGTCGATTTGAAGTGACGGCGGGCGAACGTCGACTTGCCGGAGCCGGAAGGCCCGACCAGCACCACCAGCGCGAGCTCGGGAAGGGTGACGTTCATCGAGAGAAGATCCCCATCTGCGATGGCGCGCCCACCTCGGGATCCTCGTCCCCCACCGGCAGGTAGCGCACGGCGTAGCCGAAGCGGGCGGCGACGGCCTCGGCCCAGCGCCGGAACTCCTCCCGCGTCCACTCGAAGCGGTGGTCGCGATGGCGGAAGCGCCCCGCCGGCAGCGACGGCCAGCGCACGTTGTACTCGCGGTTCGGCGTGGTGAGCACCACCGTGCTGGGCTCAGCGAACTCGAAGACCACCCGCTCGAACGCGGCGAGCCGGGGGGGATCGAGATGCTCGACGACCTCCACCACGGCCGCGGCGTCGTAGCCGGCGAGCCGGCGGTCGCGGTAGAGCAGCGAGCCGTGGAGCAGCCGGATGCGCTCGCGCTGCTTCGGTGCCATGCGGTCGAGGTCGAGCCGGTCGCGGGCGGTCTCCAGCGAGCGGGAGTCGACGTCCATCCCCACGATCTCCTCGAACTGGCGGTCGGCGAGCAGGCGCTTGAGCAGCTTGCCGTCGCCGCAGCCGAGATCGATCACCCGCGTGGCGCCGCTCTCGTGGAGGACGGCGGCCACCTCGTCGAGCCGCCGGTCGTGAAGGCGGAGGGGGCGCTCCAGGCCCGCCTCCTCGGCGTCGCGGACGACGGCCGTCTCCTCGGGGCGGACCTCCTCATCTTCCACGGCCAGGCGGGCGATGGCCTCCCGCACCAGGCCCTTCTGATGCTTGAGATAGCGCCGCGCGATCGTCTCCCGTTCGGGGTGCGCGCCGAGCCACCCCTCGCCGTGGCGCACGAGCTTCTCCACCTCCGGATCGCCCACCCAGTAGTGCTTGTCGTCGTCGAGCACGGGAATCAGCACGTAGAGGTGGGAGAGCAGCTCGCTCAGACGGCAGTTGCCGCGCAGGACTACCGTGAAGTAGCGGCTCAATCCCCATCCCGGAAACGTGGGGTCCAGTGCATGCTGCTCGGCATGGACCATGTAGCCGAGCGGCTCGAACAGGCGCCGGAGGAGCCCCTCGCCGCCCCGGCAGGGCAGCGCGGCGAGGCGCGCCTCCAGCGGGATGGGCGCCGCCGCCAGCTCCGGCAGCCGCTCGCACCGCCCGCCAAGGGCCGTGCCGAGGACCCGCGCGATCGCCACCGCCAGGAAGGACGAGGCCACATAGGGGCGGTCGTTGACGTACTGGTCGAGCGACGCCCCGCCGCCGCGCACCAGCCCCACGGGATCGACGTCGAGCAGCAGCGCCGCCGTGCAGGCGCTCTCCTCCACCTCGGGATAGAAGACGTGCACCCGCCCGAACGGCAGCTCGAACGACTGCAGCCGGTCCGGATGCTTGTGCAGCAGGAAGCCGAGATCGGAGGCCGGGACGTGAGTGGTGCGGATCGTCAGCAGCATGGGGAGGGGGATTGTAGCGGACGCGTCTTGCGTTTGACGCTCAGACTGCCTCTTCCCGTCAGGCGTCCAGCCAAGCCTCAATACGCCGCTTCAGGTCTTTGAGTTCCGGGCACCGGTCCAGGACTCCTCGCCACTGCCCGCCCAGCTCCCGCATCGCCCAGGCGCGGCCCTGACCAGGATCAAGCTTGGGCGCTCTCTCCTTCAGGAAGGGATGGGCAAACCGCTTCTTGTGATGGATCTCCCCTCGGACATCTCGCCACGAAATGCCCAAGGCTTCGGAATGGATCGCCAGCATCCAGACCTCGATCTCCTCGATGGCCAGGCAGACGAACAGACGGTCGGAATGCTCCAGCTCCCGCGCGCTCGCCACGACCGATCGTGTACCGTCGCCATCGCGATCCACGAGAACGAGAAACAGATCGTTCATCGGATAGGTCGCGACGATGTCCGCCAGCGTTGCGGAATCCAGAGCTTCGGCGACTCCACGCAACCGCGGATTGGAGAGAACCGTGACGCGAGGTGACTTCCGGAGATCGGCGAAGATTCTCTCGACAACCGGCTTGAGAATATACTGATCGAGTCTGGGATCTTCCGGAATTACCAGCACCTTCACAGAGCCATCTCCAGCCAGCCGGTGGTGAACAACTCGTCGATTCCCTTCCTTTGCATCACTTCATCAAAGTGGGGGAGGTCACCCAAACGGCGCATAATCGTCCCCTCGTGATCCGGGACGCGCCCGAAGACGATCGCATTCCGCAGAGATTCATCGCTGAGCCACTGCAGCACGACGGGTGAGTGCGTGGTGGCGATGATCTGGATTCCGCGTTCGCGGGTGACCGCCTCCAGATACTCGACAAGTAGACGGATACGGGTAGGGTGAAGACCAACTTCTATATCTTCGATCAGGATAATAGAACCGGGCTCGGCCGTACGCAGAGCGAGGAGGGTACCGAGAAAGTGAAGCGTTCCGTCGGAGACGCTGCGAGCAGAGATGCGCTTACCATCTTTCTCGACGAATACCGCCAGGACGTCTCCCAGCTCCTTGACTTCAAGAAAATCGACCTTCTCAATCTCTGGCGCACAGAATTCGGTGAGCCAGTCGATAAAAACCTGTTTCACTTCAGCATCGTCACAGAAGCGGGCGAGCACTCCTGAAAGATTTTTCCCGTCCTCTCCCAGCAACTCATCGCGACGGCCATAGCCGCGCATATCGTTCGGACTGATTCTCAGGAATTGAAGCCGTCGAAAGGTTTCAAAAAACTCAGAATACGCAGTCCGCAGGGTGAGACTGGGAACCCCCATTACGCTCCTCTCTTTAAAATCGGAGGAGATGACACGAACTTCACCAGCTTTTCGAAAATTCTCGGCTTCGATCCCTATGCGTGGAGTCGTACGGCAAGTAACTTGGTGGTGAATCTCTGCGGCCTTCAGGAAGGACCATGTCGTCTCCAGGGTGAACGCTTCGGTTCCCAGCCGTGCGGTCTCCTCCGCTCGCCCTCGAATCCCGGGCCAAGCACCTGGACGGGATTGCCGCTCGCCGTTGAGCACCTCGCTGACTGTGAGGCCAGAAATAAAACCTTGTAGAAATCTCATCGCGTCGAGGAGATTGCTCTTCCCTGACGCATTCGCTCCCACGAGCAGAGTCAGTGGAGCAACCTCGACCTCCTCGTCCACGAAGCTCTTGAAGTCCTTGAGGCGAATTTGTTTCAGCATGGCATTATCAGGTTGTCAGCTCAGGAATCGTAACACGGGCGGTATTCTCTCCCGGTGAGACGCTCGCCTCTCCTCCCTCCACTCTCCTCGTGCTCGCCGGCTCATCTAGCCAGATCCCGGGCCGCCTGAACCTCGGCCTCGGCCTCCTCCTCACGTAGGTTGATGGCGGGGACGCCGATCCTGTCAAGCTCATGGAGGAAGGCCACCCGATCCAAGCCGGCAAGTTGGGCTGCTTTGCCAGACGACAGCCGACCCATCTCGTACAGCTTGGCTGCGGCCAGGAGCCTCAGTTCGCGGGCGAACTCGCTGTCAGACAGCTTCAACATCTGAGGAAACCCGGCAGGGTAAGGAATCACCGCCTGCTTCATGGCGTCGGAGTCTGCGCTCATGCTCCATCTTCTCCGGCGAGACGCAGCACCGTCCTGCGCGTATGAGGAGAGAGCCGGAAGCGGAGCGACTGGAGTTGATCCAGGAGAGGAGTCAAAGCCTCGACCATCCCAGCATGACGCGGCCCGCCAGAAGAGGAAGAAGCTGTAGCTGGCCAATCTGATGCAGGTACTGGAGAGGTGAGGTGTCGCAGATGACCTCAGGCAAGCCGGGTTTCCCTCTGGAGCTCCTCTTCCGTCAGGCGGAAGGTATCCTCACTATAATCCGCCAATCGGGAGAGGAACACGGTACGGGGCACTCCCGCCAATCGGGCCGCCGCTCCCGAGGAGAGACGCCCAATTTCGAAGAGCTTGACCGCCGCGGCCATCCGCAAAGTTTCACCGAACTCCTCTGGCGCGAGCTTCAAGGCCCGTAGCGAGTCTTCGGGGATGTCGAGAAGAATCTGGCTCATGGTAGTGACATTCTAGCGCCCCATGAAGCGCCTGTGCCGCTCCGTCTTCCTGAGTCTGCTCTTCCTCCCTGCCTGCCGCCACCCCCACGCCGCCGGCCCCCTCCGCCAGGAGGCCTACGTCTGGCAGCGGAGCTGGAGCCCGGCGGTGCGGGAGGCGGTGCGGCAGGCGTCCGGGATCTCCGGCATTGTCGTGCTCGCCGCCGAGGTGGATTTGCGCCAGGGAGCTCCGCGGGTGACCCGCGTGCCGCTCGACGGCTCTTTGAAGGATGCGGGGAAACCGGTGGGAGTCGCCCTGCGGGTGACCACCTTTCCGTCGCGCTTCGCGGATGAGCCCGGGATCGTTCAGCTCCTCCAGGGGCTGACGCGGGACGTGGCGGCCGAGGCGCGGGCGAAGGGGATCGCCCTCTCCGAGATCCAGATCGACTATGACTGCCCGGAATCGAAGCTCGACGACTACCGCGGGCTCCTGCCGGGGCTTCGTAAGGCCGCCGCGCCGGTCCCCGTCACGCTCACCGCCCTGCCGAGCTGGATGCGGCAGCGGCGAGCCTTCGCGACGCTCATCGCGGCGGCGGACGGCTACGTGCTACAGGTCCATTCGCTGGCGCCGCCGGCCAGCCCGCAAGGGGAGATTCCTCTTCTGAAGCCCGCGGAGACGCGGGACTGGGTCGAGCAGGCGGCCCGTTTCGGGCGGCCGTTCCGGGTGGCGCTCCCCACCTATAGCTATCTCGCGGCGTTCGATCCCAAGGGGAAGCTGATCGGCCTCTCCGCGGAGGGTCCGCTCCTCTCCTGGCCGGAGGGGATCGCCGTCCGCGCCGCGCGCAGCGATCCGGCGGTGATGGCGGGGTTGGTCCAGGACTGGATCGGGAACCGCCCCCGCGAGCTCGCCGGCATCCTCTGGTACCGGCTGCCCGTCGCGGGGGACCGCCTGAACTGGAGCTGGCCGACGCTACGGGCCGTGATGGCCGGACGGACTCCGCGCGCCGCCATCCGGGTGGCCGTGCGCGAACCCGAGCCGGGACTTGTGGAGATCGACCTGTTCAACGCGGGGAACGGCGAGGCTGCCATACCCTCTTCCGTTTGGGTAGGATGGAGAGACGGAGCATTCCTCGCCGCGGACGGTCTGGCCGGCTATCAGGTGGTCTTCGACAAGGGCATTGTTCGCCTGGAACGACCCGGATCGGGGCTCCTGCAACCCGGCGAGCGCCGGACGATCGCCTGGCTGCGCTTCGCGTCCCAGACGGAGATCCACGTTGAGCTACCGAAAAACCCCGGCTAGAGCCGCTCTCGCCGCCTTTCTTGCCGTTTCGCTCGGCGCTTTCGCGCTCTGGGCCTGCGGGCCATTCTTCCCCCCTGGCTCCTGAACAACGAGGCCGGCATCCTCGAAGCGCCGACGACCTGGCTGCGGGACGCGCTCGAGCCGCTCCTGCCGCCCGGGAAGCCCGCCCATCTTGCGATCACTGATTCCGATCCCTACGAGCAGACCTCCCGGATCGATGAAGCGGAACTGAAGGCGGCCCTCGAAGCGGCTTGATCGTCCATCGGGCGGGCGCGAAGCTCTGCTGGAGCAATACCGGGAGATCCGGCGGGTTTTGACCGGTCGCGCCAAGAGTTACCCGCCTCATGATTCCATGGAGCTCGTGGTGCCGGCCGGCCTGCCGGGAGAATTCGACGATTATCTGCGGGGTGCCATCGCCTATCACGAGGATCGCTTCAAGGATGCTCGCGAGATCTGGGAAAAATTGCTCTCCCGGCCGGCTGCCGAGCGTCGACGCCGCACGACCTGGGCCGCCTTCATGATCGGCAAGGCGAGCCTGGAAACTTGCCCCTGAGACGGCCGCGCCCTGGTTCGAGCGCACTCGCGAGCTCGCGTCCCAGGGATTCCCCGATCCCCTGGGGCTCGCCGCCGCAAGCTTCGGCTGGCAGGCCTACGCCGCGATCGAGCTCAAGCGGCCTGCCGAGGCCCTGACTCTCTACCTCCAGCAGTTGAAAGCCGGGGACTCGACCGCGGTCAACTCGATCCGCTTCAGCGCCTCGCAATGGATCGATGATCCGGTGGCATTGCGGCAGATCGCCAGCTCGTCCGAGGCGAGGCCGATTTTTACCGCCTATGTGGTCCAGCGCTGGGACCGGACGGATTACGACGGCCCTCTCGACCCGGACGCGGCGCGGAAATGGATCGCGGCGGTGCAGGCCGCCGGGATCTCCCGGACGGAGGGCGCCGACCGCCTGGCCTGGGCAGCCTACCGGGCTGGGGATTTCGCCGCCGCCGAGGCATGGGCGAAACAGGCGCCGGCGGACGCTCCGATGGCACGCTGGATCCGCGCCAAGCTCCTGCTGCGGGCCGGCAAGGTGGCCGAGGCTGAGGCTCTCCTCGCCCAGGCGCGCGCGGCGCTGCCCGCCAGTCCCGATCCGGATCACAATCTCTGGACGGCTTACGAGATCGGGGCCCAGACGGCCGGCCGCCCCCGCGCCTCCGGCGAGCTCGGCGCCGTCCGGCTCGCCCGGGGCGAGTACGTGCCCGCTCTCGACGACCTCCTGCGCGGCGGCTGGTGGGTCGACGCCGCTTACGTGGCCGAGCGGGTGCTCACCATGGACGAGTTGCGCGCTTACGTCGACAAGACCTGGCCCGCCGACCTCGCTGCCCGCTACAAGCCGGGAGAGCCTCGTGACGTCGACGAACCTGGAGATGCCTGGGAGGTTCAGTTCGCGGGCCTCGCGCCGCCACCGGACGAGAAGTCCGCCTACGACCTGCGCTACCTCCTCGGCCGGCGCCTGGCGCGGGCCGGGCGCCTCGCCGACGCGCGCCCGTATCTGCCGGAGAGCCGGCGGGCGGCGCTGGACGACCTCGCGCGCTCTTCGGCTCAGGGCCGCGACGCTTCCCGCCCCGCCGCCGAGCGGTCCCAGGCGCTCTTCCGCGCCGCCTGCCTCACCCGCTACCAGGGAATGGAGCTGACCGGCACGGAGATCGAGCCCGACTGGTTCGTCGATGGCGGATCCTTCGAGGAGGGCTCCTTCGCCGGGGCTCGCGCCGATCCCAAGACGCATCGCCACCTGGGCCCTTCACCCGACGAGCGGCAGCGGGCGGCCCGCAGCCGCGCCGTGCCCGACAAGCGCTTCCATTACCGGTATCAGGGGATGGATCTGGCCCAGGAGGCGGCGAAGCTGCTGCCCGGCGGCACCGAGGAGAAGGCGCTCCTGCTCGCCACCGCCGGCAACTGGGTTGAGGGGCTCGACCCGAAGGGCGCCCGGCCTCTCTACGATGCCATCCAGAGTTGCTGCGCCGACACCGAGATCGCCCGCCGCTCGCGCAAGATCAGGGCGATCACCAACGTCGAGGACGCCTGCCCGGCGGATGTGAGGCCGAAGAGCGAGGGAGACTGAAGGGGAGATCAGGCCAGCAGCTCTGCCGCCGTCACGATCCGAATCCCGCGGAAGCTTCCAAGACCCCGCAGATGCCTGTCCCCTGAAACGATGACCTCGGCCCGCGCCGACAAGGCGCAGGCCAAGACCTCGTCATCATCGGGATCTTCAAGAATGATGGCCGGCTTCTCGGTGGGGATGACGAGGCGAGCCAGTGCCGCGTAGCCAAAGATCAGATCCTGCGGATCGACACCGGAGCTCTCCAGGCGACGTTGAAACTTACGCCGGCCCAAGACATCCTCCAACTCGACCAGCAAAGCTGGAGAGGTGAAAAGATCGAGCGTACCCGCCCGAGCAAGGTCGAGTATCCGTCGCGACGGACCTTGCCAGAGGAGACCAGAAACAACGACGTTGGTATCAGTGACTGCCCGCATGCGGGGTATGCCGGGCTCTGCGAACGGCCTGAACTTCCGCCTCTATCTCAGCTTCGGTCAAAGAGGGGAGAGGGGCGGCCGCCAAACGGTCGGCAGCCTCGAACAGGCGATCGATGCGCCGCTTCCGAAGCGCCTCGCGGAGGAGAGACTCCATGGATTCAGGCGCGAGCAGACCACTGGCCTCCGCCTCACGGGCGACGCTGTCCGGCAAGCTCAGCCGGATCTCGAGTTGGACAGTGCTTTCCTTCTGGGCCATAGATCCTCGCTGCCGTTGAGTATAGTTCTCCCCGATCCAAATCTGATACCCGGATATCATCCCCCGCGTGACCCGCTCCCCGCTCCCCGCCCTCCTCCGCTTCCACTTCGCCGTCGGCGCCCGGCTGGCGATGCGGCTGCTGGTGCCGGTGATCGCCGCCGCGTTCGGCGCCGGGATGCTGCTCGGGCCGGACTTCCTGAAGTCGATCTCCCATGTGCTGTTCGGCGCCCAGGCTTCCGGCGGCACGTCGGTGCTGTTCGCCGTGGTGTTCCTGGGCGGGGCGGCGGAGGCGGCTCCCCGGGTCTGCCGCGGCCTCGGTGGATGGCTGCGCCACCTGCCGGTGAGCGGGCTCGCCCATCGCCGGGCCGCGGGCTTCGCCATCGCCCTCGCCCATGCTCCCGCTCCTGCTCGCGTTCCTCTTCCTGGCCACCTATGCGTCCCTCGCCCCCGCCGCCCTGCTGGCGGACGCTCTCAAGCTGATCGTCACCGCCCTGGCCGCCGCCCTGTGCGCGACGCCGGTCGAACGCCCCTGGGCGTCCCGGCCGCTCGGCTCTCGCCGCCGCTGTTCTGGCCGGGCTCGGGAGGATGGGGGATGCTGGGCATCGCCGCGGCTCTGCTGATCGCCGCGGACCTCGCTGCGGGCTCTCTGGCGCGGTCCGGAGCTCCGGCCGTCCACCTCTCCCGACGCTCGGGCGGCGGCCTGATCGAGCTGCGGATCGCCTGGCGGGCGCTGGGAGCCAGCCTGTTCGGCGCCTGGGCTCTCGGCCTGCTGCCGGTGGGGGCGGCCTTCGCATTTACCGCCAATAACGCCCTCGCGCCGGAGTATGTGCGGCTCGCGGCGCGGCTCGGCGCGGCCCTCGGCATCGTCTTCGTGCTGGCGCAGATCGCCGAGGCGCTCGCCGTCCGCCGGCCGGCGTGGCCCTGGTCGCGCTCGCTGCCCTGGTCCGCGGCCCGGCGCGCCGGCGCCGACGCCCTGCTCCTGGGGGCTCACGCCCTGCCGCTCGTGCTGCTGGCGGCGCGGATCGATCCCGCCGCGCTGGCCACTCTGGGCATCCTCCCGCTCCTGGCGGTGCGGGCGGCCGGCGCGATGCGGCGGGCTCCCGAGCGGCGGACCGGCGCCGCCGGGGAGATCTTCTTCGAGGGCGCGCTCCTCGCGGCCCTCGTGGCCCTGCTGCCGTGGACCGCTCTCCTCGCCCTCGCCGCGACCCCGTGGGCGCTGCGGGCGGCGGCGGAGCGCGAGCGGCGGCAGAAGGTCAGCCGCTGGCTGGAGCTCCACCACCTGGCGGCCGGCGATCCGCAGTCCTGGAGCGCGTCGTGATCCGGCTCCATCAGGCCGCCTTCTCCTACCGCGACGCCGAGCCCGTGCTCGCCGGCGTCGACCTCGAGATCGCGCCCGGGCTGACGCTGCTGCTCGGACCCAACGGCTGCGGCAAGAGCACGCTGCTCAAGCTCGCGGCGGGGATCGAGCGGCCGGACTCCGGCCGGATCGAGATCGACGGCCACGACCTCTGGACCGACGAGGTGGCGGCGCGGCGGGGTCTCGCCTACGTCCCCGAGCAGCCGGACCTGACCCCCTACGCCACCGTGCGCGAGATCCTCGACCTCGTCTGCCGGCTGCGCGGCGAGCCCCGGGAGCAGGGGCGCGAGGCGCTGGAGCGCGTCGGGCTCGGCAAGCTCTCCCACCGCTCCGTGCGCGAGCTGTCGATGGGCCAGCGGCGGCGGGCCGTGCTGGCGGCGGCCCTGGTGGGCACGCCCGCGCAACGCCCTGCTCGACGAGCCGCTCGAGGCCATGGACCGCGGCGCCCGCGAGGACCTTCTCGCCTGGACCGACCGGCTGGTCGCCGCCGGGGCCGCCGTGGTGGTGGTCTCGCACGAGATCGAGCCCTTCGCGCCGCGGGCCACGCGCGCCCTCTCCGTGCGCGACGGCCGGTGCGTGGACGCCGGCCCCCTGCCCTCCGATCCCGCGGCAGAGGCTGGCGCTGCTCGACCGGATGGCGCGTGGGGAGGCCCCCGATCTTGAGGTCCAGATCTTGAGGTCCAGATCTTGAGGTAAGGTTCGCCCCATGACCGACGCCGACCACCCTCTAGAGCTTTCCGGTCCCGAGATGCGCGCGCTCGTCGAAGCGGCGCTCGACCGGATCGTCGCCCATATCGAATCGCTCCCCACGCAGCCGGCCTCGGACACCCGCGGCCGCGCTTCGAGCTCGCCCCGTCGCTCGCCGAGCCGCTGCCCGAGGAGGGCGCCGCGGTCTCCGGGCTGCTCGACCTGCTGTTCGAGCGGGCGATCCCGCCGTCGTTCAACACCGCGAGCCCCGGCTACCTCGCCTACATCCCCGGCGGCGGCCTGTTCCACTCCGCGGTGGCGGACCTGATCGCCGACTCGACCAACCGCTACACCGTCGGTCTACGCCGCCGCGCCCGCCCTGGCGCAGATCGAGGCGAACGTGATCGCCTGGTTCTGCCAGATCGCCGGCTATCCCGCCGAAGCCCGGGGGACGCTGACCAGCGGCGGCTCGCTCGCCAACTGGACCGCGCTGGTGACCGCCCGCCGCGAGCGCCTGCCCGAGAATTTCCTCTCCGGGGTGATCTACGCCTCCGACCAGTCCCACTACTCGGTGGCCAAGGGGGCGATCCTCGCCGGCTTTCCGGAAGCCAACGTGCGCGAGGTGCCGACCGACGATCTCTTCCGCCTGCGCGTCGACGCGCTCGCCGAGCTCGATCGCGGAGGACCGCCGCCGCGGGCTCACCCCCTTCCTGATCGCCGCCAGCGCCGGCACCACCAACACCGGCGCCGTCGATCCGCTCGCCGAGCTGGCGGACCTCGCCGCCCGCGAGGGGCTCTGGCTGCACGTCGACGCCGCCTACGGCGGCTTCTTCCTGCTGACCGAAGAGGGGAAGCGGGCGATGCGCGGCATCGAGCGGGCGGACTCGATCGTGCTCGATCCGCACAAGGGACTGTTCCTCCCCTACGGCACCGGCGCCGTCCTGGTGCGCGACGGCGAGGCGCTGCGCCGCGCCCACAGCCTGACGGCGGACTACATGCCGGGGATGCAGAACGATCCCGACCGGGTGGACTTCAGCCAGTACTCGCCCGAGCTCTCGCGGCCGTTCCGCGGCCTGCGCGTCTGGCTGCCGTTCAAGATGCACGGCGCGGGGGCCTTCCGCGCCCAGTTGGAGGAGAAGCTGGCCCTCGCCCGCCTGGCGGCGGACCGGCTGCGCGCGATGCCGGGGATCGAGATCCTCGCCGAGCCGCAACTCTCGCTGCTCGCCTTCCGGCTGGCCCCGGCCGGCGTGCCCGAAGCTGAGCTGAACGAGCTCAACCAGCGCTTCCTCGACCGCGTCAACATCCGCCAGCGGGTCTATCTGACCCCGACGCGCCTGCGCGGACGGTTCGCCCCGCGGATCTGCGTCCTGTCGTTCCGCACCCATCGCGAGCGGATGGAGATGGCGCTGGAGGACATCGCGGCGGCGCAGAGAGAGGTGTTGGGGGCCTGACGAAAAGGGCGCCCACACAGGGGCGCCCCTACCAACGCATTCCGGGATCGAGCCTTACAGGCCCGGCGGCTTCTCGTCGGCCATGGGCTTCTCGGCGGGAGCGCCGGCAGCGGGCTTGGGCTCGCCGATCGAGAGGAGCTCGACCTCGAAGATCAGCGGCGAGTTGGGGCCGATCGTGGCGCCCGCGCCCTTGTCGCCGTAGCCGAGGGCGGACGGAATGTAGAACTTGTACTTCGAGCCGACCTTCATGAGCTGCACGCCCTCGGTCCAGCCCGCGATGACCTGGTTGAGCACGAACGTGGCCGGCTGGCCGCGATCGTAGGAGCTGTCGAACGTCGTGCCGTCCATCAGCGTGCCCTTGTAGTTCACGGTCACCGTGTCAGTCGCCTTCGGAGTCGGGCCGGTGCCCTCCTTCTCGACCTCGTACTGCAGGCCGCTGGCGGTCGTCTTGACCCCGGCCTTCGCCTTGTTCTTCGCCAGGAAAGCCTCGCCCTCGGTCTTGTTCTTCTCCCCCACGACCTTCTGCTTCGCTTCCTGCTGCTCCTGCACCTGCTTCTGGAACTCCTGCATCGTCGACTGCATCTCGGCGTCGGTGAGCATCCCGTTCGCACCCGTCATGCCGTCGCGCAACCCCTTGACGATGAGGTCGGAGTTGGCATTGACGTCGTTCTGCTTGAGCGTGCGGCCGAGGTTGTAGCCGATCACGTAGCTGGCCCGGTCCTGCACGGATTCCGGCTTGCCGGCCTGCTGAGCAGGCGCGGCGGCGGGCTGGGCCGCCGGTTTCGCGGGCTGAGCCGCCGGTTTCTGCGCGGGCTTGCCGGACTGGGCACCGGCCACCGCGGCCGCCGTGACGAACAGCACGGCGGGGAGAATCAGGGACTTTCTCATACAGGTCTCCAAGACGTTGGGGGTATAAATTCCAAGGGAGAGGACGTATCGCGCTCTCCGGCGATCAGGACATCTTAACCCAGCCGCCCGGCCGTCGATTCCCGGCCCGGTTCCTGCAACGGCTCAAGTTCGGTGCCCGCCCGTAACGCCGGCGTGGGTTCCCGCGCCGAAAGGTAGTGCCCGGTTCCGTCATCTATGACATGGTAAGAACTTCCCATTCACCCATGATCCGACTCAGCGTTTCCTAGATTCTCATGCCACCGCACAGCTTGCGTGCCGCCACTCTCCTCGCCGGGCTCTCCGCCACCGCGCTCCTCTTTCCAGGGACTCAGGAGAAGCCTTCTCAACCGGTTCAACAACAACTGGCTCAACCGGCTCTCCGGCAGCGCCTGCAGCCGATCCTCCGCGCCCGCTTCCCGGCCTCGGGCGAGCCGCCGGCCCTGCCGATCGCCGGCGGCTCCTTCCGCGCCGCTCCGGACCTCTCCTGCTTCTATAACCGCCGGAGCTATGCCCCCGCCTGGATCGGCGACAAAGGGGTGCGGCCGGAGGCCGACGACCTGATCGCCGCCCTCGCCGACACCCCCGCCGACGGCCTCGACCCCGAGCGCTACCGGCTCGCCGACCTGCGCCAGCGCCTCGCCCAGGTGAAGGGCGCCGCCACGCCCGGCGACCTCGCGGAGATCGACCTGCGGCTCACCGACGCCTTCCTGCGCCTCGCCGCCGACCTGCGCAACGGCGCGGTGAACCCGCAGCTGATCTACCCCGACTGCGAGCTCGACATCCCCGAGGTCGACCTCTCCGCCACGCTGGAGGACGCCCTTGCCGCCGGCCGCCTGCGTCCGGCGATCGCCGAGCTCGCTCCCGCCCACGACGGCTACCGCGCGCTCAAGGCCGCCCTCGCCCAGGCCCGCAGCCTCGCCGCACGCGGCGGCTGGCCCGCCGTGCCGGACGGCCCGTCCCTGCGCCCCGGCGACCGCAATCCCCGGGTGGCCGCCCTGCGCGCCCGCCTCGAAGCCTCGGGGGACCTCGCCGCGGACGCCTCGCCGCCGGAGGCGCGCGACCTCCTCGACACCCCCCTCCAGGCCGGCCTGCGCAAGTTCCAGGACCGGCACGGCCTCGAACCCGGAGCGGCCGGCAAGGCCACCCTGACGGCCCTGAACGCGCCGGCCGGGCAGCGGGTGCGGCAGATCGAGATCAATCTCGACCGCTGGCGCTGGCTCCCCCACGACCTGGGCGAGCGCTACATCATGGTGAACATCGCCGGCTTCACCTTCGACCTCGTCGAGGAAGGCCGCCCCGCCCTCTCGATGCGGGTGGTCGCCGGCAAGCCCACGCACCGGACTCCGATGTTCACCGGCCAGATGACCAGCATCGTCCTCAATCCTTCCTGGCACGTGCCGGCGAGCATCGCCAGGAAGGAGGTCATCCCGCACATGAATCGCGATCCGAGCTACCTGGCGCGGGAGGGGTTCGAGGTGACCGGCAGCGGCTCCAGCATAGAGATCCGCCAGAGGCCCGGCCCCAAGAACGCGCTGGGGAGGGTCAAGTTCCTCTTCCCCAACCGCTTCGACGTCTATCTCCACGATACGCCGTCGCGCTCGCTGTTCAGCCGCACGGTGCGCAGCTTCAGCCACGGCTGCATCCGGGTCGAGAAGCCCGTGGAGCTGGCGGAGTACCTGCTGAAGGACAATCCGGCCTGGACGCCGCAGAAGATCGCCGCCGCCCTCGCCAAGGGGCGCGAGCAGTGGGTCACGATCCCGCGCCCGCTCCCCGTGCACCTCGTCTACTGGACCGCCTGGGCCGACGCCGCCGGCACGCTGCAGCTCCGGGACGACATCTACGGGCGCGACAAGCCGCTGCTGGAGATCCTGGGGACCGAGGCGCCGGCAGCACAGGTGGCGACGCCGTAGGGCCCTCAGCCCACCCGCCGCCCCGGAAACACCGCCACCTCCGACCCATCCGCCAGAAAGGCCGAGCTCGGCTCCCCCGCCAGGGGCCCGGCGAACCGCGGGCCGTAGAGGCCGGCGACGTCGCAGTCGAGCACCGGCCGCAGGAGCCGCCAGACCCGCCAGCGCGGGTGATCGACCCGGTACTCCACACAGCCGCCGCCGCGGAGCGACGAATATCCCCAGTAGTGCTCGGTGATGAACTCCTCCTCCGAGCCCGGCTCCGCCTCCTTGGGCGCGCCCCCCACCACGGCGCCGATGCCGTTCCACCGCCGCCGGAAGCGCCAGCCGTACATCACATACATGCCACCCCGGGAGGGGTCCCCCGTGATCGAGTGGCGCATCGGCAGGGAGACGTACTTCTCGCCGTAGAGGAGCCGCGCCGTGGTGGCGATGGCGAAGCGGGGGACGATTTCCTTGACGAAGACCACGCCGCGCCGCCAGCCGTCCTCCGCCTTCCGGCGGACGTAGAAGCGGAGGTTCACCTCCTCGAAGTCGCGGTGCCCGGGGATCGCGATCCCCCGCACCCGGGTATCCAGAAAGAGGAAGCCGACGACGCTGGCGAAGGTCTTCCCCTGCCAGGAGTCGAGCTCGGTGCCCGCCGGCACCAGGGGCGCGAGGGCCTCCGGCGGCACCTCGTAGTTGAGCATGGCGAGGTAACGCCAGCGGGCGGTCAGGAAGGGGCGAGGGTCCACACGGCCGATGTTATCTGATGACTCTTTGGCTGAGTATCCTTGACCGCAGGAAGCCGATCACCTCGCGCGGGCTGGTGACGTCGATGGACGGCGCCGGCGCCGCGCGCGGCGGGGACTTATTGCTTCCATATAAACATAGTAACTCTTCTCGCGCCTCGGTTTTCATATTCCCGGATTCAGTGATATTATATTTTCGTTAGCTCAATACAGTTTGACATTTCGCTCTAAGCAAGCGCACGCCTACGGGGAGGGACTCCGAATGAGTGTGAAGAAACGCTTTTCGGAACGGCTTGTTGCTGCGCCGTTCGGGCGATACCAGTCGGGAGACGAAGTCGAACCGCCCGCGGATCGTGTCCTTGTCGGTCGCGACGGCCAGCGAGCGTTCTTCATCGATCTGCTACTCCGAATGGGCCGCCGCGGCGCTTTCCTGGTCACAGGCAGGCGTGGGGTCGGCAAGACCAGTTTCGTCCGTCACTGCTTGGCCGAGTACCGAAACGAGATCTACAAGCGCTTCCTCCACAGCAGCGTGGGCCGCGTGACTTTCTGGGACCGGGCCGGAATCCTCATCCTGGGCCTAACGGCAATCCTGGCGGCACTGATCGTTTCTGAGCTGACCGAGGTTTTGACCCTGCCGGTGCCGAGAGGGCCTCAGGGGCAACAGAACAATATTCTCCTCTGGCTCGTCGTCCTGCCGCTGACGCTTGTATGCCTATACCCCTTGCTGTACGCAAGGGAAATCTTCGAGGAGATCGTCGAGACGCTCTGGACTGGCAGGACTTACCGGATGGACGCAACTCCTGCCACGGTCTTAACCCTCCTGGCCGCTACGCTGGCTTGGCGGTTCGGTCCCTTCGGTGCGCCCGCCCTCAGCATGAGCCGACTCTTCCTCGGCCTTTGCATTCTCTATCTCTGGGTGCAAGCCACATCCTTCAACCGTTCCCATAAACAAGGGTTAAAGCTCGTGCGAGGATGGAAACTCGCGACAGCCGTGCTGATCGTGTTGATCGTCTACGGTATTAAGGGAATCGATTCGTGGCTTCCGTCTATTTTATTGGTAGATACAAGCCAGGAATTTGAGGGAAACCTGCTCTGGGCGCTGTCTCTCCTTGGGACCGGGTTCTTTCTGCGCGGAGTTCACCTGCGACTGAGATTCACCCCTCCAGAATCGTCGACATTAGACTGCAGGGGGGAAGCCCAGAACCAATCGCCTTCCCTTCTCACGCTGCTGAAGGTGCTCGCCGGTTGGGGGCAGTCGTCCCTGCTTACAATAGCTCGGACCTGCGGGCAACAACATCTCTCCCTTCTTACCATCGTTGGAGCCTTAGTCCTTACCAGCTTCGCTTGGCTTGAAGTTAACCATTTATACCTGGCGATCGGATTGGTCATTGCTTATGCAATTTTATTGCATATTGTTATTAAAGAACTGACCCACAGCCCACAAGTTTGGTATCTATTGTTCGGCCCGGCTCTAACCTTAGGTTCTATATTCTATCTCCGGCAAGAGGACCTGTACGCTTCGCTTTTGGCGGCCCTCCTGTGCTCTGTTGCCGCGCTTATCGCGTTCAGAGTACTTGGGGGGACGAACAGCAAAGTCAGCGAGCCTGTGAGCTTCCATCCTCAGCCGCTTCTCATCTTGGTGGTTAAAGCACTGCTCTGCCTGGTCGTCGCTCTACAACTCATCCATCCCGTTGTCTCAAAAATAACTTGGCCAAGGATGGCCGCAACCCCGGAAACCTCCCCACAAATCGGAGCCCAGGAGCTTCGGCCGCCCATTACTCTGCACGATATCTCAGGGATATGGATCAAGCCCAATCATACCAAAACTGCGGGCCCGCAGAATTCGCCCCCCATTAACCAGATTGAAGGATCGGCCGT
Organism: uncultured Acidobacteriota bacterium; assembly: GCA_963792575.1. Lineage (GTDB taxonomy): Bacteria > Acidobacteriota > Thermoanaerobaculia > Multivoradales > UBA5704 > DATARR01. The sequence goes on along the minus strand of CAWBWZ010000009.1, from coordinate 147,174 downwards.
CTTTCATGGCCGGGACGAAGAATTCCGCTGGGTGTTCTCGGTGTTCCTAGCGCTCCTGACAATCTATTTTCTCGAATATGAGTGGGTAATTCGACCTTTTGGTCCCGAGCGCGAAGATTCCTCGATCAACCCCTCCCATCTCCACCCCAGTTGGCGAGATCAGCAGCCTGGAAGCCTGACGGCAGGCAGGCAACGGAACTACAACGACCTTGCTCAACTCACTCTACCATGGCTCCTCTATAAAGCGTGGCTGCCAATCCTGGTCGTCTCCGTCAACCTGGGGTTCGAGAAGCTAGATCACCGGCGGGTCGTCCACGCCATGCTTGCAGGGCTTCGCGATCAGTATCACCGTGCCTTCCTGGCTTGGAACAGCGGCCTCGCGAATCTCGGGCGGGGCTTAGCGTTCTTAGTTCTCATGATGCTAGTAACCCTTGCCGGCGACCGCTGGTTCAGCCTTCCACGCTTTGACGTGCTTGTGCAGAAAGATAAGGATTGGATCGTAGACCAGGCGGGTAAGGACTACACCAAGCTTTGCAAAGGATTCGAAGGGCGGCAGAAAGGGCCGGGCGCAATCAACGTCATCTGCAAGACCAAGTGGGGTGACGCGGTCTTCCACGTTCTCTACTATAACCTCCTGCAGTTTCAAGCCGTAAAGAACTATGAAAAGCGTGAAAACCATCTGCTGTTCTACTTCCTCCCTTACAGCGAGGACTCGTGGCCTCCCGCGAAGATGATCGGCGCGCCAGGTCTGCGGCCTCTCCTCGACAAGGGTATCAATCTCAGAGTCTATCATTTGGTACTGCTCTTTCTCTTCCTTCTCATTGGGCGCTGGATCCTCCGCAAGCTGACCTTCCTTCCCTATCAAAAGACTGTCGATCGGATCGACGATGTGATGGACAATCTCGCGGCTCGGACCAGCGTCACGTCGACCACAGGGCACTGGGAACCGGCGCAGTGGCTTCAGGGCCTTTTCGTCGACGAGAAGGTACGCCAGACCGAGCAAGACCCGGTCGATCCCAGGACCGTGGAGTTCGTCTTTCTGCAGATTCTCCGTGATATTCAGCACTCGCCCCTGCAACTTCCAGGAGGCCGGAATCAACGGATCAGCCTGCCGACTCCCGAAATCATTTATATATTCGACGAACTGGACAAACTGGGAACGCGCGTCGACCCCGAAGAGGACAAGGGGGGCAGCGCCCAGCAGGCTGAAATTCTCCATGCAGAGCGCAGGCGCTCCATGGAACTGCACAAGCTCCTCGCCGACATGAAGAACCTGCTTTCATCGGCTCCGGCGCGTTTCATCTTCGTGGGAGGCCGTAACCTCCACGACGAATGGCTCGCCGACCAGACGGCCCGGCAACCGCTTCTCACGAACATCTTCAACGCCGAAGTCTACCTCCCTTCCCTCCTGACCGACTACGATGGGGGAGAAGATGGGCGTTTGCACTTCCAGGTCGAAGCCTTTCTGTTTCACCAAATCAAGCGCGCCAGCAATATCTTCCGCCGGGCCCTCAGGAAGCGGTGGCTGCCATCCTTAGGCTTGCCTCTGCCGCTCTACCAGAGTGAGACTTTCGTCGTCAGCGACGATGATTCAAGGGATTCATCCCGAGCCGCCGGGGCCTTTCTGGCCCCTTTCCTCCCCATCGTCGATCCGACGATGACCGGCGAGCCGGAGTTCATTGGCGCCATCGAGTTCCGGCGCGACTTCGTTCAGTTCCTCACCTACCGCAGCATGGGAAATCCAAAACGCCTCAAGGAGCTCTTGGGCACGTTTGTGCGGCCCGTGGGCCGCGTCCTCAAACCGGACCAATATGAAAAATTAGAAAAATTTCACACTTGTGACCACGTCCTGCGCTTTGGTGACATCGAGCGGTTCAGGATTCAGCTTCTGGCTCGCATCTACCGCCACCTAGCCACGGCTTTCGAGCAGGGATTGGTGCGCCGCGACGACAAACTCGCCGTTTCGGTTTTTTATCTTGCCGATTTTCTTTTTAAGTTCCATCGGCGTGCTTTCTCGTGGAGCAATCTCGAGCGGGTCGACGAACTGGTCCATATTCACCGTGCACCCGACTTGAGGGAGGTTCTTGAGGCCATCGTAGTGCACTGGTCGGAGAGGTTCCTTCACCGGATCCGAAACGGGATGTATGACTTCCGATTTCGCAGCGAGTTGGCTCGGGAAGTAGAGTACGTCTCCCGTCAGTCGCATGAGGAGATGGCGGCCTTTAACTTCACTCTCGATGAATCCCAAGCCTTGAAGTCGGTCTATGAGAGCGACATCAATCGTTTTAAGAACGAGAATACTCGCGAGATCCAGGACCTTCTCGCCGGCCTGGGAGAGTTGCATGAATTCGACCAGGAATACGAGACATCCCGCTTTTATTATCGGCGCGCCATCTCATCGCTCGATACAGAGCTCCAACAGCTCATCGGAGGCTCCACGGTTTTCGACACCGCTTCGCCAGCCATTGAAATCATGGGGGGAAAACCGGCTGGACGCGACCACGCGCGCCTTTTTATGACTTGGGGTATCGCGCGCCTCCGTCTGATGCTCCAGGTCGGGATGACCTTCGAGCTCTCCCGCAATCTGGAGCGGGCAGAAGTGGAGTACCGTAACGCTCGTACACTCGCCCGGTCGCTGCTGCTTTCGATGCTCGACACGGTTGGCAGGGATACAGCGTTGAAAATGGATCTTCTAGAGGAGAGGCCTGAGGACACCGCGGATCGCCTCCACGCGCTCAAGCATCTTAATCTGATCTATCAGCCAGTCTTCGCAGAGGCCTGGGTTGCGGAGAAGCTCTCAGGTGGAGTCGATACAAGCGTAGCCCTCGTGGAGAAGGAACTCTGGCAGATCCGGAACCTCCTGCCCTTCGTGCGGGAGCCTAAGGTGGAGTTGTCTGTCAATCCCGCCAAGGTCAAGGGCTCGAACTTCGCCCTCATCGTCTCCGAACTTCACAACAAGGCCGGCGACCTCTATTTTTTCAAGGGCCGGCAGCCTTTCAAGCTGATAGAATTAAGCGATCTTGAGAAGATGATCGCCCCTGATGCAAACCTTGCGAACCGTATGCAACCCCGCAGGGGGGGAGAGGGTTATCTGCTGCGTGCTCACTATCACTATGCAGTTGGACTCCACGAGCTCCGGAGATTTGCGACACACCGAAGGCTTAGCTCTAAATACAAGCTGAACATTTGGTCGAGCAAGGTCTATCCCAGACCTTGGGAAACCATCGAACCTGGGGGCTGGTCCGACTTCATCTACCGCGCCGCGGGCGGCACTTTCAATGACTGTGCAGAAGTAATGCTCGGCAGGGTCTCGATGTTCGAGCTATTCAAGAGCCTCGGCGAGTTGACGCTCAAGGACACCAAAAAGAAAGATGTCGCTGACTTCGTCAATGAACTCGTGAGCGGCTGCACGGAGTGGATCGAGAGAGCACCCTCTTTAACAGAAGCTGCTGAAGCGGCCCTCCAACAGGAGGAAGAGGAAGAGATCGACGATACTATCCCTGGAAGCACGCACGCAGAAATCAAACCGGCCATTGTGGAGAAGGGCTTCAAAATTAATATTCCGATAGCCGGCAAGGTACTCAAGGCAGGTACACTAGGAGGATGGCTCGGACAGTGGAATGTCGCCGAGCGTGACCCATCGGCTTCGAACTGGAAGCTGATTTTATTTAACGAATCCGGCAATCATGATGACATTGCCCGGCTACCATTAGCTTTAAACTTTACGCTCGTCGGAGCCAAGTATCTGGAAAAGGGCGGGTACGTGGAGGACGCGGCCCGGGAACACTTGAAGGTTTGCGAGACGGTCACTTACTACCTCTGGTGGGCCTTGGCGTTTAAACGGCTGGCTGGCTGGAACTACCTGTCCAAGCAGACATTAACCTCCAAGCTTGCCGAGGGGCTCTGGACGGGTGATTCCGCCAACTACTGGTCCTATCTCGTCGAAGTGGCGCTCTATTCTCTCTGGGCAGCCCATTCACTCTTCCGCAGGAGCCGGCGAGAAGAAGAGACCGAGGAAGGCGCTTACCTCCTCGGCGACAAGGTGCCTACCGCCGCGCTGACCCTGGCTTGCTCCCTGGGACTCATCGCGCATCAATGGAATCAAACGACGAAAATCGCTAGCCTTTCCTCCCTGCTTAAGTCCTGGACAGGAGATTCATCGTTCAAGCTGTCCGTCGAAAGTCTCCGGATCCTATTGGAAACGTCTCTAGTGCGCCACAGCTATCCCATGATCAACCGGCTCCAAGGACTCAAGATCTTAATTGACGACACCGTTATCGCTGGCAATGGCTGGGATTACCAAACGACTCTCACAAGGACCCAGGAACTTCTCGATCTCAGCGCGAACATGAACGCGCCCTTGCACTTCACACCATTGCACTCCGGGACGACCGCGGCCTTGGTCTATCTGAAGCACCAGAAGAAGAACGCAGGAGAAGAGTTGAACAAAATCCGTGCCGCCGCGAAGAGGGATCTTATAGACAGTGAAGAAATGGTCACGCTAAGGAGGGCTTTTTATGAGAACATCGCTGATCTCCATTATCTCTACGATGATTTTAATGACCGGCAGATTCATTTTAATCACGCCATACAAATGGCTGGGGCTGAACTCGCCAGTTTATTGATGCACTTGGTGACTTCCAACCCCTTGGAGACACAAGGAAGAGAATCTGAGCCTCTCTCTCGAAGTGGAACTGAAGCCAATACAAGCCCCCTCGGCTGAATCGAGCTGAAATACCGCCGTAGTTACGCTGCTGGCCGGCGATTCTCGTCAGACCGCGGACGAAGGCACTTGACAATCCCCCGCCGTGCGCGTACCTTCCCCCTCCGGCAGGCAATGGACAAGCCTGTCTCTGTAACCAGTGAACGTGAAGGGACCTGGCTTTTGGATGGGTCCCTTTCGTGTTTCTGGGGCAAAATCAAAGAAAGAGAGTTCAGGAATGCGCAACACCGGAAGAGTGAAGTGGTTCAACGACGCCAAGGGTTTCGGGTTCATCACGCCGGAGGACGGTCAGAAGGACTGCTTCGTCCACCACTCGGCGATCCAGGGCAGCGGCTTCAAGTCGCTCGCCGAGGGTGACCGCGTGGAGTACGACATCGTCGAAGGCAACAAGGGTCCCGCCGCCAGCAACGTCGTCAAGGTCTGAGCCACGGATCACTCGCCGACCGATGGAGCCGCTCCGCTGGGAGCGGCTCTTTTCGTTGAGAGGGCCTATCCCCCCAGCGTCTCCTGGAACAGCAGATCTCCGATGCCCGTATCCTGAAGCCCCGTGTCCTGGTAATAGGAAACGGTCGCCGTGCCGCCGGCGTCGTCGAGCTTGAGGATGACGTAGCCGTGGTTGTAGACGCCCCCCGTGCTGCCGAGCATCACCGGCACGCCGGGGATGGCGGGGTTGGTCGGCAGCAGCGGGATCTTGTCGCCGCCCGCGCAGGCCTTGTAGGGCTCCTGGGCGACGAAGACCGGCACCGCGCTGCAGCCGATGCAGCGCCCGCGCTCCAGGCCCAGGTAGGGACCGTAGATCTCCAGGTTGTGCTCGTGCCCCCAGAACCAGGCGTCCACCTGATCCAGCACGTCGCCGAACTGGGAATGCAGGAGGGTGTTCGTCGTGCGGTCGGGGTTGTCCTTGGGACCGATCTGGTTGAACGCCGAGAAGAGCTGGTGGTGCGAGAGGAGGATCGTGCGCCGCCCACCGGCGGTGGCGATCTGGCTCTTGTGCCAGGCCAGCTCCGTATCCTCCAGATAGGTGAGGTCGGTCGCCACGTCGAAGACGTCGCTGTCGTGGAGCCCGGTGTCCATCCCCAGGATCTGCCAGCGGGAGCTGCGCAGGCTGAAGAAGCTGTGGGTCTGGAGCTGCCCCGGCGGCGCCAGCGGCGGCTGGTTGAGCTGGTCGATCATGGTGTAGAAGGGGTCGCCCCCCGAGTACATGCAGTGGTTGCCCGTAAGGCCGAACACCGGCAGCGGACGGCCCGGCCCGCGGCCCAGCACCTGGTTGATTGGATCGAACAGGTACCGGGCGTACTCGCTCTCGGTGCCGGAGTAGTAGACGTCGCCGAGATGGATCAGGATGTCCGGCTTGTGGGCCGCCACCCGTTCGAGCAGCGCCTTCGCCTCGGGCGTGCCGGTCCCCCAGTCGGCGATCAGCGCCACGGTGGCGTTCTCGGGGAGCGGCAGCGGCGCCGGATCGCCCGGCCCGGTGGAGGCCCGGTAGGGGATCTTCCCCTTGGCGACGCCGAAGAAGTGGAGGTACTGGGTGACCGCCTCGGCCCACAACGGATCGCAGGTGCTGAAGCGCAGGGAGTCCTCGAGCTGCTGGATCTCGGCCTCCGGCCGGTGCTCGATCTTGGCCGTCACGAGTTGCAGGGCGAGGTGGGCGCACTCCTCGTTCGAGCAGGCTGGCGCCGCCGCGGCCCCGGGAGCCGCCGTCGTGGACGCTGTTGTGGAAATCCCGCTCAGCGCGGCCGAGCCGGCGGCGGTGGCCGCGGCCACCACCGGATGCTCCAGGTTCGGACGCGGCACCGCGCCGGCCTGCGTCCCCTCCTTGCGGTGCAGCACCTCTTCGACGATCGACTGCCAGCGGGAGATGTGCGGATCGCGGAACGTTTTCAGGCTCACGGCTTGATGTGCCTCACGTAGGTGTCCCAGAGCTCGCCGAGGAAGAAGCGGCCGAACTTCGCGACCGCCTCCGAGGTCTCGGTGAACGACGTGGCGCCGGGGGCCTTGACCGTCGACATCAACTGGATGAGCTGGCGGACGCCGAGGCTCAGGATTCCCGCGCCCACCACCGGACCGCTCTTGTCCGTCCCCTCGTGGAGCTTGGAGTAGAGGGTGGTCGTCGCCTTCCAGAGATCGAAGATCGGGTCCTGCCGCACGTTCTTCTGCCCCGCCAGGTAATAACTCTTGCCGCCGTGCTGGAAGCCCATCTCGTAGACCATCAGCTTCAGCTTGGGATCGTCCGTGGGGTTGAACAGATTGAAGATGCCGGAGGTCGCCGCCAGGCCGTCGCCGAACGGCGTGAAATCGAGCGTGCCGGTCAGCGCTCCCGGATGCTCGGCCTCGGCGATAAAGCGGTCGATGTCCTGGATGTCGATCGCCGCGTGCATCGTCATCTCGGAGCCCTCGGCGTGCCCCTGCTTCTCGCCGGCCGCCGGATCGGTCTCCCCCAGCACGAAACCGCCCGACATCACTTCACGAAACGAGATCCCTACCGCGTGTTCGCTCATCCGCCCCTCCTTCGGAACGATGACAACGGTGAATTCAAAGCTGGGCGTCCGGGGCGATCCCGGTGATCCCTTCCGCGACCCGCTCGCACAGGGCCGAGATGGTGGCGGTCGGGTTGGCTCCCACCGCCGAGGGGAGGAGCGCGCCGTCCGCGACATAGAGGCCGGTGTAGCCGAAGATCTGGCCGAAAGTGGGCAGATCGGCGCTGGTGACCCCCTTCGCCGGATCGTCCGCCAGCACGCACCCCCCCAGCGGATGGACGGAGACGTTCTTGCGCAGCGGGTGATACCAGGTGGGGAGCACGAAGAAATCCTTCCCCTCGACCACCTTGCCATATTCCTTGCAGCGCTCGACGATCGCGTTGTAGAGCGGCATGCTGTCCTGCTGCGGCCAGTCGATGGTGACCGACCCCTCCTTGTCGAGCGACATCGTGCCGTTCGAGCGGTCGATCCCCATGCAGAGCAGCACGCTGGTGTTCCAGGAGAGATCCCCCGAGAGCAGATCGCCCAGCGCCCAGCCGACGCTCCCCGGCGAGGTGCCCCGGATCCAGCGCGCCCAGGCGTTGCGCAGCCAGAGCCAGAACGCCTTCAGGTGCATGTACCGCGGCTTGATCCCCTCGGTGAACCAGGCGGCGAAGACCGGGTAGCTCGCGTCCTCCATGATGAAGGCGTGATCGCGGTTGAACTGCTGGAAAAGGTTGAAGTCGATCCGCTGCGTGATCACCGGGCCGTAGTTCGGATTCGCCGGCTCCTTGCTCCCGAGCACGAAGGAGAGGAAGTCGCCGTTGCCCGAGAAACGTTTGCCGAGCTGGGCGCCGATCCGCGGCAGGGTCTTGTAGAGATCCCGGCAGCGCATCAGCAGCTCGGTCGTCCCGAGCGTCCCGGCCGACACCACGACCCGGTTGGCGAGCGCCTCCTGCACCAGCTTAGCCCCCTGCCGGAGATCGTAGTAATAGACCCGGTAGCCGTTGGAGCCGTCCGCCGCCGGGTCGTCCTCGCCGCGCGCGTTGACCGGCACGATCTTGTGCGCCAGGTGCTCGGTCAGCACCTCGGCCCCGTAGCGGTGCTCGGCCACGTGCAGATAATTGAGATCGATCGTGTTCTTCGAATGAGTGTTGCAGCCGACGTCGCACTCGGCGCAATAGACACAGGAGGTCTGGAGCGCGCCGTACCGGTTGGGCGCCTGCTCGCCGATCGGCAGCGGCTGGTTGAAATCGTTGCCGAAGAAAACGTTGATATCGACCAGCTTCGAATCCCGCCCGATCTCCTTCGCCACCTTCTCGAACAGGCGGGTGCGGACGACCTCGCGGCGGGGGTCGCCGTCGCGCGGGATCGGCCGGGAGCCCAGCACCTCCTTGGCGACGCTGTAGTAGGGGGCGAGCACCGCCTTCTTGGTGTTGGCCGGCCAGCGGTCGTCGAAGACGTCGTCCGGCGGCTCCATGAAGACATTGGCGTAGATCAGCGAGCCGCCGCCGAGGCCGGCGGAGAGCACTACGTCCATGCGATGGAAGTTGCGGATGTCGAACAGGCCGTGGGCCTCGGAATTCTGCATCTCCTTCGGCCGCGGGCGCTGCTCCCCGGGGACGTCGCAGATGTTCCAGAAATTGCGCGCGAAGTCGTGGGGAGCGCGCGGGAACGCGCCCATGGGATACCGCTTCCCCCGCTCCAGCACCATCACCTTGCCCGGCCACCGCTTGCTCAGCCGGCAGGCGCTGATCCCGCCGCCAAACCCACTTCCGATGACGATCGCCTCGTATCTGTCGGCCATCCTCGGACCCCCGCTTTTAAGGTCAGGTGAATGTTCACCGATGGTAGCACAAGGGAAATAAAAGGGGCGCCCACCGACCTCGGGCGCCCTGAAAAACAGAATCCTACAGAAGCAGATGGATCCGGCCCGGCGACCTCACGGGCCTTCCGATGAATGGCTCTCCCCCCAAGGGCTGACCGCCCCAGGATCGCGGCCCCGGCGCCGCGGTGACAAACAGCAAAAAATCAGAGGACTTCGGTGAAAGAGTGTGACCGCCCGGCGGAACCGGGACAGCGGTGGAAGCGTTTTCTGAAAACGCTTCCATGAGGGGGGGATTGGGGGCGGTGGTGGCCCTGCGTCCGCCCGCAGGGCGGGATTTATCCAGCCTGGGGTGTCAACCCCAGGAACGGGGCCACCTCCCTCCTGGGGTTGACACCCCAGGCTGGATAGATTCCGCCCTGCGGGCGGGTTAGACTTCCAACCTCCATGCCCCTCTCCTGGACCATCGACGCGGACATCCGCCGGGCGGCGACCCTGCCGGCCGAGGTCTACAGCGATCCGCGCTGGTTCGCGGCCGCCCGCGAGCGCGTCTTCGCCCGCAGCTGGCAGCTGGTGGCGGACACCGACGCCGTCCGCGTCCCCGGGGCCACATACCCCTTCACCCTGCTCGAGGGGATCCTCGACGAGCCGCTGCTGCTGACCCGCGACTCCGGCGACCAGGTCCACTGCCTGTCCAACGTCTGCACCCACCGGGGGACTCTGGTCTGCGAGCACGCCGGGGTGCAGCCCGCTCTGCGCTGCCGCTATCACGGCCGGCGTTTCGCCCACGATGGGCGTTTCCTCTCGATGCCGGAGTTCGAGGGCGTGGAGGGGTTCCCCTCGCCGGCCGACAACCTCGCCAGGGTGCCGTTCGGGACCTGGGGGAAGCTGGTGTTCGCCGCGCTCGATCCCGCTTTCCCGCTGGCCGAGCTGCTGGCCGAGATAGACGCGCGGGTCTCCTGGCTGCCGCTCCACCAGGCGGTGTTCGACCCGGTGCGCTCGCGCGACTACCTGGTGCGGGCCAACTGGGCGCTCTACTGCGACAACTACCTGGAGGGGTTCCACATCCCCTATGTCCACGCGGGGCTGGCGAGGGAGCTCGACTACGGCGAGTACAGCACCGAGCTCTTCCCCTGGGCCAACCTCCAGCTCGGCGTGGCGAGCGGCGGCGAGCGACGTCTTCGACCTCCCGGCGTCCTCCCCCGACTACGGCCGGCAGGTCGCGGCCTACTACTTCTGGCTCTTCCCCAACACGATGCTGAACTTCTACCCCTGGGGGATCTCGGTCAACGTCGTCCGCCCGCTGGCGCCGGACCGCACCCGGGTCTCCTTCCTCTCCTACGTCTGGGACCCCACGCGGCTCGACCGCGGCGCCGGCGCCGGTCTCGACCGCGTCGAGCGCGAGGACGAGGCGGTCGTCGAGAGCGTGCAGCGGGGCGTGCGCTCGCGCCTCTACCACCGCGGCCGCTACTCGCCGTCGCGCGAGCAGGGGCCGCACCACTTCCACCGGCTGCTGGAGAGGTTCCTGGCATGACGCCCCCCCGGACCGCCGCGCCCCACGTGCAGGCCGCGCTCTCGCGCACGGCCCAGGCGAGGCTGTCCGCGCCCGCCCCGGGCCGCCCATCGGCCCCGCACGTCCAGGCGGGGATCGCCGCGGTGCAGGCAAAGATCGCTTCTCCTCCTCAGGGCCCACGGCCTGTGGCGGCTCACGTTCAGGCGAAGCTCCAGGCGCCGCCGGTGCGTCAGCCGGCGCCCCATCTCCCGCCGCCCCTGCGCCTCCCGGCTCCTCTGGCCCGCCCTGCCGCGGCCCAGGCAAAGGCCATCGCGCCGCCGCCCGTTCCCCGTCTGCCGGCCCCTCCTCGTCCTGCGTTCCTTGCGCCGCCACCCTCACGGCCTGCCGCCAGGCCGCCAGTGACGGCGGCGATCCAGCGCAGCGCGGTGATCCAGCTGGCGCCGACACAGGTCTCCTATTTCACCAGCGACTTCGCCAAGCGGGCCCGTCACTATCGCCGCGATAACGACGTCGGTGGCAGGAACCTCGCGACCGCCCGCTATCGGACCAAAGGGGGTGGCGGCGCGTGGGGAATCTGGAGGTATAAGACCCTGCCCTCCGAAGGTCTGCACTCCGAGAAGCGGCTGTACGATTTCCTGGAGGACCTGGGAGTCGAATATCAAGTGGACTGGGTGTACACGGAGCTCGCGCCATGTGGCAGCGACTACCACAACTGTGCCCAGCGGCTGGAGGACTGGTGGCCCACCGCCGACGTCTACTACTCCGTCGACTACCCCGCGCTGGAAGACGTCAGCTCGGAGAGCAGCGACGACGACGAGCAGACCAAGAAGAGGGACAAGGCGAAGCGCCGGCGGAGCCGCGGGACCGCCACTCTCGGACGGTTCCAGACCAAGTCCAGAAAGTACGATTCCGACGAGGATGACGACCCCGCACCGGGGGACTTCAAGCCGGCGCTGCGGCGGATCTATTCTCCGGTGCACTACTCCTCGGGTTGGGAGCTGTAGGTAATGCCGCGGACCCGCATCGCGCTACGCCTCGGCAACCGCAACCCGCAACTGATCAAGTTTGGCATCCAGCCGCTTCGCACCAGGAAACGGCGCAGGAACGCGGAGCCCGCGCCGGACAGCGAAGAGATCGCGTCCTCCGTCGAGCCTTCCGCCTAGCCGTCGATCCTTCCGCGGCTCCCGATCCGCGGGGAGCGCCGCCCTCCCTCTTCTCGCCGGCCGTATCGAAGCAGGGAGAACCGTCCTCCCTCTTCTGACGGCTCGCCGGAGACAGGGAGCGCCATCCTCCCTCTTCAAAATGCCGCGCCAGCCGAGGGAGAGTCGTCTTCCCTCCTTCCGGCGAGCCGTCATGAAGAGGGAGAGCCGTCCTCCCGGTCCAAAACGTTCTGTCAGGAGAGGGAACGCGATCCTCCCGGTCCTGATGAGACGATTTGAAGAGGGAGGACGATCTTCCCTCGCTCAGCGGGCCGTTCGAGGAAGGGAGCGCCGTCTTCCCTCCTTCCGACGAGCCGCCGCAAGCTTCCGCGCTGATATCCTCTCGCCACCAGAGCCCGGAGAGCCGGGCCGCGTTCCGATGGGAGATGACGATGATCAAGCTGGTCCTTCTCCGCCATGGAGAGAGCCAATGGAATCTGGAGAACCGGTTCACCGGCTGGACGGATGTGGACCTCACGCCGAAGGGGATCGAGGAGGCGCGCGAGGGCGCCCGGCTGCTGCGGGAGGGGGGCTACACGTTCGACGTCGCCTATACCTCGCTGCTCAAGCGGGCCATCCGCACGCTCTGGATCACTCTCGACGGCATGGATCTGATGTGGCTTCCGGTCCACAAGAGCTGGCGGCTGAACGAGCGCCACTACGGCGCGCTCCAGGGCCTCGACAAGGCGGAGACCGCCGCTAAGTACGGGGACAAGCAGGTGCTGATCTGGCGCCGCAGCTACTCCGATCCGCCGCCCGCCATCACCGCCGACGATCCGCGCTACCCCGGCCACGACCGGCGCTACGCCGGCCTCTCGCCGGCGGAGCTCCCGCTGGCCGAGTCGCTCAAGGACACCGTCGCCCGCTTCCTCCCCTACTGGCACGAGACGGTCGTGCCGGAGCTCAAGGCCGGCCAGCGGGTGCTCATCGCCGCCCACGGCAACAGCCTGCGCGCGCTGGTGAAGCACCTCGACGGCACTTCCGAGGAGGAGATCGTGGGGCTGAACATCCCCACCGGCATCCCGCTGGTCTACGAGCTGGACGACGACCTGAAGCCCATCCGCAGCTACTACCTGGGCGATCCCGAGGCGGCCCGCAAGGCGGCCGAGGCGGTGGCGAAGCAGGCGCAGCGGTAGGCCCTCATCGTTTCTTCCGCGCCGCGCCCTCCTCCGGCTCCGGCCGATCGGGGAGGGCGCCGCGGAGCACCGTGGGCAGGGTCTGCATCGGGCTGATCGAGCTTTCCAGGCCATCGATCAGGCCCTGATCGAAACGGTCCAGGGGCTCTTCGTAGGCGGAGCCGGGCACGGCCCTCGGCTCCATCAGATCCCGGATCTTTCGGGCACAGGCCGGGCACCCCTTGACGAGATGCTTGACGACGGCCCGGCTCTCCTCGCGCGAGGCGGTCCCCGAGACGAACCGCTGCAGGATGTCTTCGGAAGGGTGATCCATCTGATGTCCTCCCTGCCCGTCGAGGGCTCAATGGCGCTCTCAACAAGGGTGACCTGGGGAGGACATCCATTTCAGCCTGACCGGAAATACGGCATCTCCGGCCGCTACGTCACTGGCACGAGGTCGTGTATACCGAGCAGCAGCCCGTCCCCGTGCAAGTGGTGGTGATCATGTTGCGCTGAATGACCCCCGTGTTGTTCTTGGCCCGGAAGTGGCCGACGCCGTCCGAGTCTCCTCCGCCTGTGTTGTATACGCTCCAGTCGCTGAAATTGTAATCGAATTGCGCCGCGGTGGAACCGCGCCCCACATTCAGTTGCGATTTGACATTGGTATACGAGTCAAATTTCGAAGTGTCACCGCAACCCACATAGTAAGAGGAGGTCGAGCAGGCGATCTGATCGTTGTAGCCGGCGCGGATCGAATAGAACTGGGTCGTCTTGCCCGAGGGGCGATCGCGGAAACCGCCATCCCCCATCCTGGGGTTGTAGCCGGGAGAGATATGGGGGAAGAAGCCGAAGATGTTGGAGTCGAACACGTTCTGGCTGCCGCAGGTGGTGATCGCCGGGTTGGCGTAGCCGGCCCAGTAGCAGGAGGAGAGGCCGCGCAGCCCGCCGGAGATGGCGATGAACTTGCGCACGCTCCCCCACAGGTTTCCGTAGTCGATGGCGTGAATGCCGACGGTTACCCCCATCGAGTGAGCGATCACATCCACCTGCGATTTGCCGGTGTAGGTTTTGACCGCGTTGATGAAGTCGCGCACCATCGCCGCCTTGCTGGGATTGTGGTAGTTGAGCTGCGGCGCGCCCCGCTCGGAGGACGACAGGTAGGTGATGCCGAACAGCTCGCAGTCGTTGTAGCCGGCGGCGCGGAACTCGTCGTAGACGGACGGCACCCCGGTCGCCGCCGGGTAATCCCAGTTCTTCGCCTCGTCGCCGTTGCCGTGCAGGAAGACGATCGGTGTCTTGGTGGCCACGCAGCTGCCGCCCCCGAATCCGCCATTGGCGGCACTGGCCGGGTTGAAGCCGCCGGCGAACTGGGTGGAGGTGCCGGTGTAGTCGAGGGCGTGGAGGGGGAGGGCGAGCAGGGCGAGGATGGGGAGAACGCGGATCAGTTTGTTCATGGTTTCTCCTTGGGAAATAAAGACAAGGACGTAAAGGACTGCAAGGACATCAAGGACAGAAAGACACGGTCCCGGCAGGGTCCTTTTCGTCCTTGATGTCCTTTTCGTCCCTTTGGTCCTTGCTCAGGCCCGGAACGCCACCGCCGCCTGGTTGTATCCGACCCCGGAGCCCACCAGCACCACCAGATCCCCGGGCCGGATCTTCCCCTTCTCGCGGGCGTCGTGGAGCGCCATCGGCACGCAGGCGGAGCCGGTATAGCCCCACTCCTCCATCACCGTGTGGGTGCGCTCCGGCGGCAGGCCGAGATCGCCCATCACCAGCGCGATCGAGGGCTTGCGGACCTGGGTGAAGATCAGGAGGTCGATGTCGGCCACCGCGAAGCCCCCCTCCTCGGCGAGGCGGCGCACCAGCCGCGGCCACCCCTCGTGGTTGATCTCCGGGGGGTAGCGCTGGACCATCCGGACGCGGTTGCGGCCGGCGCGCACCGACTCCTCGGTCGCCGGCTCGGCGGAGCCGCCGGCGAAGATCCCCCAGTAGTCGGCGTAGGCGCCGTCCGCCTGGAAGGCGGCGTTCAGAAAGCCGGGCTCCGCCGCGGATTCGAGCACGGCCGCCCCGGCGCCGTCGCCATAGAAGAAGATCATCGGATCCGCCGGGTCGGCCAGCTTGTGCATGAGGTAGACGCCGATCACCAGCACGGTCTTCAGCCCCGCGTTGGTCGCGATCAATCCGGCGGCGGCGGCGAAACCGGTGGGGAACGAGGCGCAGGCGCAGCCGACGTCGAAGGTGCCGGCGTTCTTCGCCCCCAGCTTCTCCTGGACGATGACCGAGGTGGCCGGCGTCAGGTAGTCGGGCGAGTCGGTGCCGAGGACGATCAGGTCGACATCCTGCGGGCGCCGCCCCGCCGCGTCGAGGGCGTGCCGGGCGGCGCGGACGGCGAGATCCGAGGCCGCCCAGTCGTCGGGCGCCCACCAGCGGCGGCGGATGCCGGTGGAGGCCTCGAACTTGTCGATGAGGTCGGCCGGCTCCGGGAAGCGCTCGCGCAGCAGGTCGTTCGAGATCTCCCGCTCGGGAAGGTAGAGGCCGGTCGAGATCAGGTTCGCGTAGCGCGGCATGCGGACTCCACCGTTTCTTACTGGGGAACCGACAACGGTACTGTGGCCAGGAATTTCAGTAGGATTTTTGCCACAAGCTCGGGCTTCTCGATGACGATCGCATGGCTGCCGCCGGGGACGATCTCCAGCCGCGCGCCGGGGATGGCCGCCGCCAGCAGGCGCGAGCGGTCGAGCGCGAACATGCGGTCCTCCGCGGCGGCCAGGACCAGGGTGGGGCTCTGGATGCGCGCGAGATCGGGCGTCAGATCGAGCCCTTCCAGGGAGGAGATGATCGCCGCGATCCCCCGGTACCAGGCGGCAGGGAGGAGCGCGGTCTGACGGCGATGGGCGCCCAGCAGCTCGGCGTTGGCGGCGAGGTATTCGGGGCTGTAGGTCACCGGCAGGATGAGGTCGAGCACCTTGCCGCCGTCGCCGCCGGCCGCCGCCGCCAGCGCGGCCTCGCGAACGCGCGCGGAGCCCTCCCAGAACTCAGGGTCCACGCGGTCCGCGGCGGTGATGGCGGCAAGCGAGATCACCCGCCCGGGGTGAAGCGCGGCGAACCGCAACGCCACCAGCGCCCCGAACGAGGCGCCGGCGACGTGGACACGCGCGAGGCCGAGGCTGTCGAGCAGCGCGGCGACGTCCTCCACGTGGGCGTCCAGGCGAGGGGGAGCCTCCCCCGGCGAGAAGAGCTGCCCGCGGAAATCGCAGCGGATCACCCGGTACGTCTCGCCGAGCGGCGCCGCGACCGGTTCCCAGGCTCCCATGGTCATCATGCTGCCGTTCAAGAGGAGCACCGGGGGGCCGTCCGGATTGCCGGTGAGGCGGTGGGTGAGGAGGGGGGCCGAAGTCATGAGAGCCTTCCGTTTTCAGCCCCGAAGGGGCGTAGGCATAAAGCCTGGGGCTTCAGCCCCAGGTACCGGGATCGTAATCGTTCCCGAGCCCCGAAGGGGCGCAGGCAGCGCGAACGATCCGGCTGCCTGCGCCCCTTCGGGGCTCCAGGTAAATCAGCGTGCCCTTTCCTGGGGCTGAAGCCCCAGGCTTTATGCCTGCGCCCCTTCGGGGCTGAAAAGACAGGGCTCATTGTCCCCGCTCCCCCAGATACCGCTCCCGCAGTTCCCCCTTCACCACCTTGCCATACGGCGTCCGCGGCAGGACGTCCACGAAGACGAATTCCCTCGGCACCTTGTACCGCGCCAGCCGCGCTTCCAGGAACGCTGTGACTTCCTCCACCGCCGGCGGCTCGTCGCCGGCGACCAGAAAGGCGATCCCGACCTCCCCCCAGGTGGGGTGCGGGATGCCGACCACGGCCGCGTCCCGCACCCGCGGGTGGAGGAGCAGCTCGGCCTCGATCTCGGCGGGATAGACGTTGACGCCGCCGCTGATGATCATGTCCTTCTTGCGGCCGGCGATGTAGAAGAAGCCGCCGGCGTCCCGCCGGGCGAGGTCGCCGGTGTGGAACCACCCCTCGGCGTCGAGCGCGGCGGCGGTGGCTTCCGGGTTGTTCCAGTACCCCCGGCAGACGTGCGGGCCGCGCAACAGCAGCTCCCCCACGTCTCCGATCGCCACCTCCACGCCGTCCTCTCCTTCGAGGCGCGCCTCGGTGAACAGCAGCGGCTTGCCGATCGCGCCGGGCCTGGCGAGCGATTCCTCGATGGTCATCGCGAAGCAGTTCACCCCCACCTCGGTCAGGCCGTACCCCTGCCGGAGCGGAACGCCCCGGCGCTGGTAGGCCTCGACCAGGTAGGCCGGCAGCGGCGCGCCGCCGCTCACCAGCTCGCGGACGCTCGACAGATCCGCCGTGGCGAACCCGGAATCGTCCATCAGCAGCTTGTAGATGGTGGGCACGCCGAGCACCACCGTGCAGCGCTCCTGCTCGATGACCCGCCAGACCTCCGCCGCGTCGAAGCCGCGATGGAGAATCAGGGTGCCGCCGATGGTGAACAGCGGCACCAGGAAGACGCACAGGCCCCCGGCATGGTAGAGCGGCGTGAAGATGGGGCTGACGTCGTCGGGCCGGAGCTGCCAGGAGGCGGCGGTGTTGTAGCCGTTCCAGAGGATCATGCGGTGGGGCAGCATCACCCCCTTCGGCTTCCCCGTGGTGCCGGAGGTGTAGAGCAGGCACCAGAGATCCTCGGGATCGCAGCGCTCGGGCTGCCAGGATTCGGCCGGGGCGAGATCTTCCAAACAAGCGTGGCCGGGGAGGGCGGGCTCGTCGAGGGAAAGCCAGTGATCGAACGGGACGAGGCCGGCGAGAGTCCGCGCGGTCTCCGCGTGCTCCCCACCGTAGAGCAAACCCGAGACTTGAGCATCCTCCAGGATACCGGCCAGCTCGCGCGGGGTGAGGCGGGTGCCGAGCGGCACCAGGATCACCCCCGCCTTGGCCGCGGCGAAGAATGCGTCGACGTACTCGACCCGGCTGTCGGCGAGGATGGCGAAGCGGTCCCCCTTGCCGATGCCCAGAGCTCGCCAGACGCGGGCGAGGCGCTCGGCCCGGGCGTTGAGATCGCCGTAGGTGAAGCGCTCTCCCGTGGGGACGTAGACCAGCGCGGTCCGGTCCGGAGTGAGGCGTGCCCGTTCGCCGAGGAGATCTCCCGCGATTTTCATTTCAGGTTCCCAGCACCAAGCCGCCATCCACCGAGAGCACCGTGCCGGTGATGAAGCCGGCGGCTTCCGAGGCGAGCCAGAGATAGGCCTCGGCGACATCCTCGGGCTTGCCCAGGCGCCCCAGCGGCGTATGGGCGACCATCCCCTCCAGCACCTTTTCGGGGATCGAGAAGGCCATCTCGGTGGCGATGAAGCCGGGCGCGACGGCGTTGACCCGGATGTTGTACCGCCCCAGCTCGCGCGCCCAGGTCCGGGTCATCGAGATCACGCCGGCCTTGGTGGCGGCGTAGTTGGTCTGGCCGAAGTTGCCGTAGAGCCCGACGACGGAGGAGGCGTTGAGGATCGCCCCGCCGCCGCCGGCGATCATCCGCGGCGCCACCGCCCGGGTGCAGAGGAAGACCCCCTTGAGGTTGACCGAGATCACGGCGTCGAAGTCCCGCTCGCTCATCTCGCCGGTCTTTTCGCCGTTCTTCCACTTCACGAGCTGGGCGTCGCGCACGATGCCGGCGTTGTTGACCAGCACGTCGATCCGCCCCCACCGCTCGAACACCTCCGCCACGGCGGCCTCGACGGCGGCGGGGTCGGTGACGTCCACGTTCTGAAAGATCCCATCTTCCCCATCCACCTTCCTTGACGTCCCAGACGGCGACCCGGGCCCCGGCCGCGGCGAAACGCCGGGCCGTGGCCTTGCCGATCCCGGCCGCGCCGCCGGTGACGATGACGACCTTGTCCTTCATCCTAGAACGCCCACCGCAGTCCGAGCTGGATCTCCCGGCCCGGCAGGGTCGCCCGCGCCCGGCCGAAGTTGGGGTTGGCGCACGGAACGGCAGGGCCGGGTTCGCCAGCGTCGGCCCGGAGAGGAACTCGGCGCTGTCGATCGAGGTGACGTCGTAGTTGACCGTATTGAAGACGTTGAACCCCTCGACGATTACGTCCAGGCTCTGATCGGTGAACAGCGGGATCCTCTTGGTGATGCGCAGGCTGAGTTGGCGGAACGCCGGGCCATCCTCGTCGTTGCGGTCGACGCCCGCGGGGCGGTCCGAGTTCTTGCCGTCGCCGTTGAAGTCGTAGCCCAGGCGGTGGTTCCACGGCTGGCCGGAACCGTACTCGTAGATCGGCGCCAGCGTGAGCTGCCAGGGGAGGTGGATGATGCCGGTGAGGACGAAGCGGTAGCGCTCGTCGGCGCGGCTGCGGCCGTATTCGGCGTCGATGTTCGACGGGTCGTTCGGATAGCCGAAGGGGAACTCGGGGCTGAAGTCGTCCGAGATGTTCTTCTTGTCAGCGAAGGTGACCGAGGCGGTGAACAGATCCCCCCGCTTCAGCGCCCCGTTCAACTGCAGGATGAGCGCCTTGTACTCGCTGCGCCCGTCGTTGGTGTACTCGTTGATCTGGTTGTAGGTCGTGTTCGGCCGCACCGGGTGGGAGTTGCCCGCCGAAGTTGACGTCGCGGATGACGATCTCCTTGCGCCCCTTGGCGTAGACGGCCGAGGAGTCGAGGAAGATCCGCGAGGTCAGCGCCCGGGTCCAGCCGACGCTGGCCTGCGTCGACTCCGGCGTGTCGAGCTCGGGGGCGAGAATCGAGATGTCGGGCTTCAGCAGGACGCCGGTATGGGTCGGGTCGTTCGGGTCGAGCACGAACGGCGGGGTGTTGAGGCCGAGCAGGGCGCCGTTGACCCGGGTGCGGGAGACGCGGCCGGTGACTCCGTTCTGCTGCCGCTCGACGCCGGCGGGCACCAGCAGGTAGCGGCCGTTGAACAGGCCGACGCCGCCGTGGAAGACGTTCCTGCCGTTGGTCGACGGATCAAAGGAGAAGGCGACCCGCGGCTGGATGTCGTTGGTGTCCTTGGGCCGCGCCTTGGTGACCAGCGGATGGGTGAAGCCGGGGTTGTTGCCGCCGTCGTCGAGGTCGTAGCGGATGCCGGCGTTGACGCTCAGGTTCGCGCGCGGCCGCCAGTCGTCCTGGAGGAAGACGGCGTAGCGGTTGGTGTCGTAGGTGACGTCGGCCGAGCCCTCGCCGTAGAGGTAGGCGAGCGGGAGCGCCCGGGTGTCGGTCACGTAGGTGAAGAGGCCGTACTGGAAGGTGTCGATCCGCGACCGCTCCTGGTGATGGAGGAACGAGGCCCCCGCCTTCACCTCATGCGTGCCGCCGCTCCAGTGATAGGTGTCGCGCAGCTCGTATTCCTTGCCATCCCCCAGCAGGTTGCCCAGGATGTTGGCCCCGGTCTGCAGGGTGTTGCCCGAGGAGAACCACTCGCCCACGGCCTGCGAGTTGGTCGGCTCGAAGAACTTGCGCCGCCCCGCCTGCCCCCGCAGCTCGTTGAGGCGGCCGCTCGACAGCACCGCCACGTCCTCCAGGGTGATGTTCCAGCTGTCGCGGTCGAGCCGCTGGCCGGTGGACTCGTCGTTGACGCCGCCGACGCGGAAGTTCTTCTCCCGGTAGCGCTCGATCACGAAGTTGGCGCCCAGGGTGTTGGACTCGGAGAGGTTATGGTCGAGCCGCAGGAAGCCCAGGCTCTGGTCGAAGGGGTGGTCGAGGTCGTCGGCGCGCGAGGCGTAGGCGCCACTGGGGCGGAAGAGGGTGACGTTGCGCTCGTTGATCTGCTCGAAGTTGGCGAAGTAGTGGGCATAGTCCTGGACGATCGGGCCGCCGACGCTGGCGCCATACTGATCGCGGGAGAAGTCGTTCTTCTTCTGCTCCAGCGCCCCGCGCGAGCGCAGCGCGTCGGCGCGGTAGAAGCCGAAGGCCGAGCCCTTGATCTGGTTCGTGCCCGTGCGGGTGACGATCGAGAGCGCGCCGCCCGCCGTGCCGCCGATCTCGGCGTCGTAGCGGTTGTTGATCACCCGGAACTCGCCGATGGCGTCCTGGCTGAAGCGGATCTTCGAGAGGCCGAGGGCGGCGTCGGTGAAGTCGACGCCGTTGACCAGGATGGTCGACTGGCTGGCGTTGCCGCCGGCGCCCACCACCGGGCCGCCGCTGACGAAGCGGAAGGCGCCGCGCTCGCGCTGCACGCCGGGGGCGATGAAGGCCAGCCGCTGGAAGTCGCGGTCCGGCACCGGCAGCGATTCGATCTGCTCGGGGACGATGTTGGTCGAGGTGTCGGTCTTGTAGACGTCGACCAGCGGCACCGTGGTGCTGACGTCGATCGATTCGGTGACCGCCGGGCTCAGGGTCGCCCGCACCCGCGCGGTCTGGCCGACCCGCAGCGCCACCCCTTCCTGGGTGACGGGCGAGAAGCCCTGCAGCTCGATATCGGCCTTGTAGGTGCCGGGCGGCAGGGCGGGCAGCGTGGCCGACCCTTGAGCGCCGGTGACCTCGACGCGGGTGAGACCCGTCTCCGTGTTGCGCAGCGTGACGGTGACGCCGGGCAGGGGCGTTCCATCGGTCCCGCTGACCTGAACCTCGACGCTGGCGGTCGAGACCTGGGCGGCCAGACGATCCGCTCCCAACCCACCCAGCGCCAGGATGAGGGCCAGCAGCCCCAGGGCTCCCCTCCAGCGCGGCAGAAGCTCCATCTTCCTCGACATGAGATCCTCTCCTCGCGTCCGATGGGACGCTTGCAATCGATGAACGGCTTCAATCCCGCGGCTCGAGGCCGCGGCGCAGAATGTTCGAGAACTCGTTGACGGCCTGGTGCGCGTCCAGGCCGAAGTGCATGGGGACGCCGAAGCACTTCTCGACGGTGAAGAAGTAGAAGAACCAGCGCGTCGCGAGCATCACCGCCACCAGCGGATCGACCTCGCCCAGCTCCCCCGCCTGCTTCCGCGCGGCGAAGCTCTCCGAGTAGGCCGCCGCGAAGCGGTCCGCCATGCGCTGGTAGAAGACCTTGATGTGCTTCCCCTTGAACTCGATGACGTCGATATAGATCAGCAGGATGTGCGACGAGTTGCCGGCCACCACCTGCTCGATCGCCGCCGCCATCGCCTCCAGATCCTCGGGGAAGCGGGCGGCGGCGAAGATCTTGTTGAGCGGCAGCTCGGGGTCGAGCAGCACCTCCCAGTACTGATCGATCAGGCGCTGGAAGATCGCCTCCTTGCTGCCGAAGTGGTGGTAGAGGTTGCCCACCGACAGATGGCAACGAGTGGCGATCTGCCGCATCGAGGTCGCCCGGTACCCCTGCCGCGAGAACAGCGACAGCGCCGCCTTCAGGACCTTGCGGGTCGAGGCGTCGGACTTTTCTTCCTGGGTCTTCGGTCGTGGCATAGCGACTTACGGAACGAGCGTTCGGTTTTTTTGATGGTAGGGGCGAGGGGGCGGGATGTCAAGGGGCGGGGGGCCGGGCCCCTACCGCCCCGAAATCATCCCCATCACCCCCGCCCGGATCATCGCGACCGAGATCGCGGCCAGGAAGAGGCTCGCCACCTTGGCGATCGCCCGCGAGCCGGCGGCGCCGGTGACGCGGCCGACGTAGGGGCTGGCGACCAGGGTCAGGAATACGAGGGCCATGTTGACGATCAGAGAGCCCAGGGTGGGGATGTAGCCGTAGGCCTCCCGCGAGACCAGGATCGAGGTGATCGCCGCCGGCCCCACGATCAGCGGGATGCCGAGCGGGACGATGCCGACCGAGGCCAGATCCTCCCCCTCCACGCCCTCGGTGGGGTCGCGCCGGCGGTAGTCGCCGAAGATCAGATTGGAGATGCTGAGCACCAGCAGGATCAGCCCTCCCCCCACCCGGAGATCGTTGACCGTGATGCCGAGCAGCGAAAAGATCAGCTGGCCGGCGAACAGGATCAGCACCGAGAGCCCGATCGCGGTGAGCATCGCCTGCAGCGTCAGCCTGCGGCGGTCGGCCGGAGGGAGGTTCTCGGTGACGCTGAGGTAGATGGGGATGATCCCCATCGGATTGATGGCCACGAAGAGCGGCAGGAAGCTCTGGATGTACGGGGCGATATAGGAGCGCATGGTCGGGATCCGGAAGGGGTCCCGCGGAGCATATCGCGATGAGGACCGCCCGGGCATTGACGCCCGGGCGGGGGACTGCCGCTACTGCCCGACCGGCGGCGCCGTCGCCGGCTCGCCGATCACCTGGATCTGGTTCACCACGTCCTTGACCCCTTCGGTCTGGCGGGCGATTTTCTCGGCGATTTCGCGCTGGCCGGCGAGTGCGACCTTGCCCTTCAGGGTCACGTGGCCGTTGTCCGTGTCGACGTCGATGTAGAGGGCGTTGATCCCCGGGTCGGATGCCAGCCTGGCCTTCACCTTGGAGGTGATGGTGGCGTTGTCCATCGCCTCGTTGACCACCGGGCCGATCTTCTCCTGGGCCTTCTCGGCGCCGCGCTCGATGGCGGCGCCGGCCGAGTTGACGCTGTCCTTGATCTGTTCGCCCGCGGCCTTGAAATCCTTGTTGGCCTGGTCGACGTTCTGATCCACCTGCTTGCCGTCCACATGCACGGTGGTGTTGCCCTGCGCGTCCCGGTCCGCGTGAACCGCGTTGACATCACGATCGCAGCCGGCCAGCGGGATCATCACGACTCCCAGCCAGACGGCCGCCATGATGGGGAGTGATCTCATTCTCATGGGTCGTCTCCTTTCGAGAGGATGTTCCTCCGAGCTGGGGAGTAGCAATTCCCGCACCCGGCATGAGACATCCGCGAAGAAATTCAGGATAAAAAAAGGGGGAGGCGGGCTGGTCTGTGGACTCAGGACGCCTCCCCTTCAGGGAGGGGCCGCGAAAGGCTGCTTCGCGCCGGTACTGCGTTTGCGTCTCTCGGGATTGCTCCCGATTGCTGCCGGTTCGCCTTGCTTCCCGGCCTGCGTTTTCATGTAGATGCATCGTCTGTGCCAGGGATCTTTGGACGCCCGCAGGGCGGAATTTATCCAGCCTGGGGTGTCAACCCCAGGACCGGTATCTCCATCCCTTTTTGAGCCCCGAAGGGCCGACACCCCGACCTGGGGTTGACACCCCAGGCTGGATAAATTCCGCCCCGCGGGCGGGCTGGCCTTCGGAATCCCTGCCTCAGGCAGCTGAATCCGAAGGGTCTAATGTGAAACTTTTACAGAACCGGCAAAGGCATCCGCGACGCCACGCCCGCCACCCGCTCGGCGCCGCTGTAGACGTTGAAGCGGTCGCCGCGCAGGAAGCCGATGAGGGTGAGGCCGAAGCGAGTCGCCAGCTCCACCGCCAGGCTGCTCGGGGCAGAGACGGCGCAGATCACCGGCACCCCGGCGACCAGGCACTTCTGGAGGATCTCGTAGCTCGACCGGCCGCTCACCAGGACCAGGAAGCGGTTGAGGGGGAGGAGGTCTTCACCGAGCGCCCAGCCGATCAGCTTGTCGAGGGCGTTGTGGCGCCCCACGTCCTCGCGGACGGCGAGGAGCTCCCCCTCGGTGTCGAACAGGGCCGCGGCGTGGAGCCCGCCGGTGACGGTGAACAGGCCCTGGGACTCGCGCAGCCGGTCCGGCAGCGTGGCGATGAGCCCGGGCGAGATCTCGGGTCCCGGAGGGATCGCCTCGGTCACCCGCAGCGTCAGGGCCTCCAGCCCCGCCTTGCCGCAGACGCCGCAGGAGCTGGTGGCGAAGAAGTGCCGCTCGAGCCCGGCGAGCTCCGGCTCCGGGAGCCCGTCCGCCAGCTCGACCTCTATGATGTTGGCGCAGGCCTCGCCGGGCTCGGCGCAGGGCTCGACGCGCAGCACCTCCTCGCGCCGCCGGATCACCCCCTCGGCGAAGAGGAAGCCCAAGGCCAGCTCGGCGTCCGCGCCGGGGGTGCGCATGGTGACCGCCACGGTGCGGCGCCGCCCTTCCTGGATCAGGCGGATCTCGAGCGGCTCCTCGGTCGCCAGCTCGTCGGGGCGCGACTCGGCGACGCCGGACTCCACCCGGTAGACCCGGGCGCCGGTCGTGCTCGGCTTGGCGAGACGGAGGCGCATGCCCGTCAGTTTCTCATGATTCCTGGGCGCTGGGGGTGAGGATCTGCCAGAGCCGCGGCCAGAGGCCGAACCCCACGATGGACGCCGCCAGATAAGTGAGATAGGCCAGCGCCGGCGAGGTCCGCAGGCCGGGAAAAAGCTTCTCCGGCAGCCAGTAGAGGAGGAATCCGGTGATTGCCAGGGCGGCGGCGCCGCCCAGCACGATCCCGATCCGGCCGCCGGCCGTCCGCGGCGGCGTGAACGCCGGCTTGGCGACGACGCAGCCGGCGAGGAGACCGCAGGCGCCCGGCTCCGCTCCGACGGCGAACGCCAGGACGAGCGTGACGGCGCCGATCAGAACATCCCAGGACGGCCGCCACCCCCGCGGGCCCTTCCACCCCCCCGCGCCCCAGGCGAAGATCGCCCCCAGCACGAAGCCGCCGCCGACATCCTCCGGCAGATGCACGCCCAGGTAGAGCCGCGACATCCCCACCAGCAGGACGATCACCCCGGCGGCGATCCAGAGCCATCGCCGCTGGTAATGGAACGCCCAGGCCAGCCAGAAGGTGGCGGCATTCTGCGAGTGCCCGCTCGGGAAGCCGTGCCCGAGGGCCGTGCGCTCCGCCGACGCCGTGCTCAGCAGCGGGTCGTCCTGAAAGGGCCGGTCGGTGCCGAACAGCTCCTTCAGGATCCGGTTAAGGAGGAACGACGCCGCGAACGCGATCGACAGCCGCCGCGCGAACAGCGGATCGATCAGCCAGTAATAGATCAGCAGCAGGGGCCAGAGCACCGCGCTGGTGCCGAGACCGGTAAAGAACAGGAACAGGGGGTGGAGGTGGGGACCAAAAAGATGCTGGAGAAAGCGGATCGTACCCATGGCGGTCCGCAAGGCATGCATCTTGCGTTCCCACGTCCTTTCTGGAGACGATCGGAAACGCAGTGGCGGAGGAAGAATCATGGCGCGAGCGATCTGGAAAGGCAGCATCAGCTTCGGTCTGGTCAACATCCCGGTCGGCCTCTATTCGGCCGAGACAGCGGGACGACATCAGCTTCAAGATGCTGGACAAGAAGACGATGTCGCCCATCCACTACAAGCGGGTCAGCGAGGAGAGCGGCAAGGAGGTGCCGTGGGACGAGACCGTCCGCGGCTACGAGTTCGAGTCCGGCAAGTACGTGGTGCTCTCGGACGAGGACCTGAAGGGCGCCGCCCCCGAGGCCACGCAGACGATCGACATCGTCGATTTCGTCGACGTCGACGAGATCAGCCCCCTCTACTTCGACAAGCCCTACTATCTGGGTCCCGACAAGAAGGGCGCCAAGAGCCTACGCGCTGCTGCGCGAGACGCTCCGCCGCACCGGCAAGGTCGGCATCGCCAAGGTGGTGATCCGCACCCGCCAGTACCTCGCCGCCGTCGTCGCCCGCGGCGAGGTGCTGACGCTGGAGCTGCTGCGCTACGCCCACGAGCTGCGCGACCCCTCCGAGCTCGACGTCCCCGGCGGCAAGGCCGGGGTCACCGACCGCGAGATCGACATGGCCGAGCGCCTGGTCGAGGGGATGGTCTCCGCCTGGGAGCCCGAGAAGTACAAGGACACCTACCGCCAGGACCTGATGAAGATGATCGAGAAGCGGGTCGAGGCCGGCCAGCTCGAATCCTCCGCCCGAGCCCACGCCGAAGCCGAAGGCGGCCCGCGACAACGTGGTCGACCTGATGGCGCTGCTCAAGCAGAGCGTCGAGACGGCAAGCCGGAAGAAGCCGGCGACGCCAAAAAGCCAAGCCGGCCGCCAAGAAGACGGCCGCCAAGAAGCGCCGCCAAGCCGGCCAAGCAAGACCGCCGCCGGAAGAGCGGAAGAGCGCCTGACGCCATGGGCCTGACGGAATACAAGAAGAAGCGGAACTTCGGCGCCACCCCGGAGCCCGCGGGGAAGGTCAAGAAGGTCAAGGGGCAATCCTTCGTCATCCAGAAGCACGCGGCCAGCCGCCTGCACTACGACTTCCGGCTGGAGATGGACGGGGTGCTGCGGAGCTGGGCGGTGCCCAAGGGGCCGAGCCTCGATCCCGGCGAGAAGCGGCTCGCGGTCCACGTCGAGGACCACCCGCTCGACTACGGCGACTTCGAGGGGATCATCCCCAAGGGGCAGTACGGCGGCGGCACCGTGCTGCTCTGGGACCGCGGCACCTGGGAGCCCGAGGGCGGACCCGGTCGCGGCCTACAAGAAGGGGAACCTCAAGTTCCAGCTCGACGGCGAGAAGCTCCACGGCCGCTGGGTCCTGGTCCGCATGGGCGCCCGCAACCAGGAGGGGCGAGCACGAGAACTGGCTCCTGATCAAGGAGAAGGACGACACCGCCGTGCCCGGCAGCGGCGACGCCGTCGTCCAGCAGTACCCCGACAGCGTCGAGACGGGCTTGAGCCTGGAGGAGATCGCCGCCGACCCCGAGCGCGTCTGGCAATCGAACCGCGCCGAGAAGACCGCCAGCTTCAAGGACAAGATCGCCGCGAAGGCGGCGAAGAGCGGTCGCGAAGAAAGCCGCCGAGCCGCCTTCAACCGCCGCCACGATCCCGGGCGCCCGCAAGGCCGCGATGCCGACCGCGATCGAGCCGCAGCTCGCGACGCTCGTCGACGCGGTCCCCCGCGGCGAGGAGTGGATCCACGAGATCAAGTACGACGGCTACCGGGCGCTCTGCGAGATCCGCGACGGCGAGGCCCGCCTGATCACCCGCCACGGCAAGGACTGGACCGACCGCTTCTCCCCCGTGGCCCGCGAGGCGGCGAAGCTCCCGGTGCGCCAGGCGATCCTCGACGGCGAGGTGGTGGTCCTGGAAGCGGACGGCACCACCAGCTTCCAGACGCTCCAGAACGCCCTGGCGGAGAACCGTCAGGACGACCTCGTCTACTTCGCCTTCGACCTGCTCTACCTCGACGGCTACGACCTGCGCGGCGCGCCGCTCCTGGACCGCAAGGCGGCGCTCCTCGAGCTCCTCGCCGGCGGCGGCAAGGCCATCCGTCCAGGGGATCACATCGAGGGGGACGGCGAGAGCTTCTACCGGCAGGCCTGCGAGTTCGCCCTCGAGGGGATCATCTCCAAGCGCGCCGACCTCCCCTACCACTCCGGGCGGAACAAGGACTGGCTGAAGGTGAAGTGCCTGAAGCGGCAGGAATTCGCGATCGTCGGCTTCACCGATCCGGAGAAGTCCCGCGCCGGCTTCGGCGCGCTCCTGCTCGCCGTCAACGACGACAAGGGGGAGCTGGTCTACGCCGGCAAGGTGGGCACCGGCTTCAACGACCGCACCCTGCGCGAGCTGCGCGCCCGCATGGACAAGCTGGAAGTCCCGAAGCCGGCCTTCAAAAACCCCCCGCGCGGCGCCGAGGCCCGCCGCAGCCACTGGCTGAAGCCGAAGCTGGTCGGCGAGGTGGCCTTCACCGAGTGGACCCGGGAGGGCATCCTGCGCCATCCCACGTTCCAGGGGCTGCGCGAGGACAAGAACCCGGAGGAGATCGTGCGCGAGAATCCCCAGACTCCCCCGCCGGAAGCCCATACGGCCGAGGCGAAGCCGGCCAGGAAGGCCGCGGCGAAAAAGAAGACCGCGATGAAGAAGGGGCCCAAGCCCGCCCTTCACCCCGCTCCCGAGGAGGTCGCCATCGCCCCCCAGGGGCGGAGCAAGAAACAGGAGGTCGAGATCGCCGGGGTCCGCTTCAGCAATCCCGGCAAGGTCCTCTACCCGGAGCAGGGGGTGACCAAGGAGGAGCTGGGGATCTACTACGCCCGGATCTCCGAGTGGATCCTCCCCCACCTCGCCAACCGCCCGCTCACCCTGGTCCGCTGCCCCGAGGGGCGCGCCAAGCAGTGCTTCTACCAGAAGCACGTCAACGAGCGTTTCCCCCCTCGGTCTACCGGGTGGACGTCGGCGACCCCGAGCCCTACGGCGCCATCGACTCCCTGGAGGGGCTGCTCTCGCTGGCGCAGATGGGAGTGCTGGAGATCCACATCTGGGGCTCGCACCGCGACAGGATCGAGCAGCCGGACTACGTGGTCTTCGATTTCGATCCCGACGAGGGGCTCGGCTGGGACCGGGTGGTCGAGGGCGCGCTCTCGATGCGCGCCTTCCTCGACGACCTCGGTCTGGAGACCTTCCTCAAGACCACCGGCGGCAAGGGGCTGCACGTGGTGCTGCCGATCGCCCGCAAGGACGACTGGGACGAGGTCAAGGCGTTCACCAAGGCGGTCGCCGAGAAGATGGTCGCGGCCCACCCCACGAAGTACACCTCGAAGCTCCCCAAGGCCGACCGCAAAGGGAAGATCTTCATCGACTACCTGCGCAACGGCCGCGGGGCGACCTCGATCTGCGCCTACTCCACCCGCTCCCGGGAGAACGCGCCGGTCTCCGTCCCCACTCTTCTGGGAGGAGCTGGAGACCGGATGTGCGCGGCAACACCTACACCGTCCGCACCCTCCCCGAGAGGCTGGAGAATCTGCCGTCCGACCCCTGGGCCGGCTTCTTCAAGGTCAAGCAGTCGATCACGGCGGCGATGAAGAAGGCTGTGGGGATGAAGTAGGGGTCCGCCCGTCCATCCAGCTCTTGGCGATGGTGGCGAGGAGGATCACGGCGGCGCCCGCGATCGACCAGACACCCGGCCTCTCGCCGTGCACCAGCCAGGTCCAGATCGGGTTCAGCACCGGCTCCAGGAGGAGAAGGAGCGACGCCTCGAAGGCGCTCACCCGCTCCAGGCCCCGGATCAGGAAGAGGTAGGCGACGCCGATTTGGAACACCCCGAGGAAGGCGACCAGGGCCCAGTCCGTCGGGCGGCTGACAGCGATGGGCAGGCCAGTGGCAGGCAGAGCAGCGCCGCGAAGATGTTCCCCCAGAACGCAGCGGCCGGTCCCCACGACTCCCCCCCGCGCCCGAGCGCCCGCAGCCCCATCACCGTCAGCGCCCAGGTGAGCCCCGAGGCCATCGCCAGGATGTTGCCGAGCTTCGGGTTGGGAGCGGTGGCCGAGACCGGATCGAAGCCCACGAAGAAGAGCCCGAGGCCGCACGCCAGCGCGATCATGAAGACCACGTCGCGCGAGCGGATGCGCTCGCGGAGCAGCCAGGGGCTGAGCAGCAGCACGTAGAGCGGCGCCGTCGACTGCAGGTAGATCGCGCTCGCGGAGGTGGTCAGCTTGTTCGACAGCACGAAGAGGATCAGGGTCGCCGCGTAGGCCAGGCCGACCCCGAGCACCCGCAAGATTGGGCCGCCGCCGCACCTCCCGCATCAGGACGAAGAGCGCCAGCGCCGCCACGGTCGAGCGGAGGCACGCCACCTGCCACCCCGCGAGATGGACCGCCTTGATGACCGCGCCCCCCGTGGAGAAGAGCGCCGCCGCGGCGAGCACCTCCAGGCGCGAGGCGAGGGGGGTAGAAGGGGGCGTAGTCTGGTCCATGGCGGGGAGGATCTTAGTGCAAGCGTGGCCAGAACGATGGAGGGAGCGCCTTGCCCTCGTCACCCGCCTGAGCTAGCCTGTTCCTGACTCACGAAAGGACCCCGGCGTTCCAATGCCCGAGCCGCAACGCAAGATCTTCGTCCTCGACACCTCGGTCATCCTCCACGACTTCAACGCTCTCCAGAATTTCCAGGAGCACGACGTCGCGATCCCGATCACGGTGCTCGAGGAGCTCGACCAGTTCAAGAAGGGGAACTCGGTCCTGAACCTCCAGGCGCGCGAGTTCATCCGCCAGCTCGACAAGCTGTCCGACCACAACATGCTCCACGAGTGGATCCCGCTCGACGGTCCGGCGCACGGCAAGTTCCGCGTCCTCACCGACGAGAACGGCGGGATCGACGCCAGCGAGATCTTCGGCGCCCGCAAGGCCGACCACCGCATCCTGAACGCCGCCCTGAGCCTCGCCCGCTCCGCGCCCGACCAGCGGGTGATCCTGGTCAGCAAGGACATCAACCTCCGCCTCAAGGCGCGCGCCCTCAACCTGCCGGCCGAGGACTACGAGACGGTCAAGATCAAGGACCTCTCCCACCTCCCCAAGGGGAAGGCCGAGGTCGAGATCGCGGACGGCGGCGCCATCGACCGCCTCTACCAGGACGAGTGGCTGCCGGTCGAGGCCGCCTTCCCCGGTCAACCCGAACGCCCCGCCGCGAACCACTACTACATCCTGCGCAGCGGCTCGAAGTCGGCGCTCGCCTTCTACAACCCGGTGACCGACCGCCTCGAGCGGGTGGTCAAGCCGCTCGCCTACGGCATCTCGCCGCGCAACGCCGAGCAGACCTTCGCCCTCCACGCCGTGCTCAACCCGGACGTGCTGCTGGTCACCCTCTCCGGCACCGCCGGCACCGGCAAGACCCTGCTCGCCCTCGCCGGCGCCATGGAGCAGCGGCGGCACTTCCGGCAGATCTACCTGGCGCGGCCGATCGTCCCGCTGTCGAACCGCGACATCGGGTTCCTCCCCGGCGACATCCAGTCGAAGATCAACCCCTACATGCAGCCGCTCTGGGACAACCTGGGGATCATCAAGAACCAGTTCGACGAGAAGGAGCGGGAGTACCAGCAAGGTCGACGAGATGGTCGAGACCGAGAAGCTCCACATCGTGCCGCTCGCCTACATCCGCGGCCGCAGCCTCTCGAACGTCATCTTCATCGTCGACGAGGCGCAGAACCTGACGCCGCACGAGGTGAAGACGATCATCACCCGCGCCGGCGAGCGCACCAAGATCGTCCTGACCGGCGACATCTTCCAGATCGACACCCCCTACCTCGACGCCAGCAGCAACGGCCTCTCCTACCTGATCGACCGCGTGCGGGGGAACCCGCTCTACGCCCACGTCCATCTGGAGAAGGGGGAGCGCTCGGCGCTGGCGAACCTGGCGAGCTCGATGCTGTAGAGGGGCCTAGCCGGCCTTGCGCGCTTTTTCGGAGTCGACTTCGGGGTCCGCTTTTTGCAATCCGCCCTCGCCGAGGTACCAGCGCGGCGAGCCCGACGGGGCGGCCTGCCAGACCAGCCCGAACTCGCGGGTGGCGGCGCTCAGGATGCGCTCCATGGCCTCGTCGACCGAATCGGTGAAGACGATCCGGTCGCAGTCGGCGGGCAGGATCGTCTTCTCCGGGACCATGCGATGACAGAGAAAATCATGCAGCGGCTGCCAGTAGTCGGTCCCCATCAGGATCAGCGGGAAGTTCTTGATCTTTCCCGTCTGGATCAGCGTCGCGCACTCGAAGATCTCGTCCATGGTGCCGAAGCCGCCGGGCAGCACCACGAAGGCGTAGGAGTACTTGACCAGCATCACCTTGCGGACGAAGAAGTAGCGGAACTCGAGCCAGCGGTCGAGGTAGGGGTTGGGCTTCTGCTCGCTCGGCAGGACGATGTTGCAGCCGATCGACGGCGCCTTGACGTCGCGGGCGCCGCGGTTGGCGGCCTCCATGATGCCGGGGCCGCCGCCGGTCAGCACGGTGAAGCCGGCGCGGCCGAGGCGGCTGCCCCACCTCGCGGGCGAGGGCGTAATAACGATGGTCCTCCTGGAACCGGGCCGAGCCGAACACGGTGACGCACGGACCCACGAAGTGCAGGCCGCGGAAGCCGCGGATGAAGTCGGCGCAGATGCGCAGCAGCCGCCGGAACTCGCCCAGGCGGGAGTGCGGCCCCTCGAGGAACTTGCCGTCCTCCGCGAACTCGGTTCCCTTGCCCCACCGCGGCGGCTCGCCGCTCTGCGCCGCGGCCGCCACCTCGGTGGCGGGAACGGTTCCAGGCGACTTCTCGGGTCGGATCTCTTCCATGCCGTTCAGCTTAGCATCGCCGCGTTCCTCCTCTTTCTGCTGTCCCTCCCCGCCGCCGCCGCCCAGCGCTTCCCCAATGTGGTGATCCTGACCATCGACACCCTGCGGGCCGACCATCTCTCTTCCTACGGATACCGCCGCCCGACGACGCCCAACATCGACCGCCTGCTGGCGAGCGGCGTCCGCTTCACCGAGGCCCGCACCGTCGAGCCGCTGACCAATCCGGCGCTGGCCTCGATGTTCACCTCGCTCTACCCGCACGAGCACGGGGCCACCCGCAACGGCCTGCGGATGCGCCCCGGCCTCCCCTCGGTGGCGCGGACGCTCGAGCGGCGCGGCTACGAGAGCGCCGCCTTCGTCAGCAACTGGCCGCTCAAGGACCGCATCTCCGGCCTCGGCGAGCACTTCGAGCACTACGAGGAGGTCTTCACCCGCAAGCGCTGGCTCGGCCTGTTCAAGGACGAGGCGAACGCCGGGGACCTGACCGACGCCGCGCTCGCCTGGCTGGGCGGCCCGGAAGGGCGCGCCGGCCGTTCCTGCTCTGGGTCCACTACGTCGAGCCGCACGCCCCCTACCGGCTGCAGGAGGAGTTCGTCCATCCGCTCGGCATTCGCTCAGCACGGCGACATCTCCCGGCCGGACCGCTACGACACCGAGATCGCCTTCGCCGACCAGCAGGTCGGACGGCTGCTTGCGGCCTTCGACCGCAACCCTGAGCTCAAGGCCAGCACCCTGTTCGTCTTCGCCGCCGATCACGGCGAGAGCCTGGGCGAGCATGGCTACTGGGGGCATGGCCGCAATCTCTACGAGCCCACGCTGCGCATCCCCCTCGGCCTCGCCTGGACGGGGAAGATCCGGCCCGGCATGACGATCGACGCTCCGGCTCTGAACCTCGACGTCGCCCCCACGATCCTGGGGCTCGCCGGCCTGCCGGCCCCCGCCGGCTTCCGCGGCTTCGACTGGACCCCTGTCCTCCACGGCGCTCCCCCGCCGCGCGACCGCGTTCTCTGGTTCGAGGCGCACAAGGGCGCGGTGCTCTCGTCGCAGGAGGCGGCGAACGCCCGCCGCAAGGGCTGCTCGAGGTGGGCGTGATGGTGGACGGCCGCAAACAGATCCTGCGCCTGGCGGAAGGCGCGCTGTCGCTCTTCGATCTCGCGTCAGATCCGCGCGAGACGCGCACCCTCGCCGGCCGACCCCCAGCTCTCGCGAGCGCCTCCACGACTGGATGGACACCGTCCAGAAGGGCCTGGTCCGCCTCCGACCGCCTCGGCCCCGCCACGCGTCGGCTCCGAGGACGCGGCGCAGCTGCGGGCGCTGGGGTATGCCGAATAACAGCCACCCGGTAGACCCGTCTGCTATCTTTCCCCACCTGGAGAACCGCAACGTGCCGACCTCGATCAAACCCATCTTCCTGCTCGCCGACAGCCAGCTCCTGTTCTGGCGCGACGAGGAGGGGCATCACTTCCTCGACCGCGCCCGGACGCTGCATCGACGCCGACGACCCCGGCCGGCACGCTCAAGGCCGCCTATCTCGGCGCCTCCAACGGCGACGCGCCGGAGTTCTTCGAGCTGTTCCTCGCCGCCATGGCGGAGATCGGCATCCGCGACTGCCGCCACATCCCGGCGCGAGCCGCCGGCCGAGGACCTGGCAGTTCCTCGACCGAGGCGGACCTCATCCTGCTCGCCGGCGGCGACGTGCGGCGGGGCTGGACGGCCTTCGAGAAGACCGGGCTCAAGGACAGGCTCATGGAGCGCTACTACGCCGGCGCCCTGCTGATCGGCATCTCCGCCGGCGCCGTCCAGCTCGGCCTGAAGGGGTGGGACGAGGACGGCGTCTTCGACACCCTGCGCCTGGTGCCGTTCGTCGTCGACGCCCACGACGAGCCCGCCTGGTCGGGCCTCCTCCAGGCCCTCCCCAAGGCGGGCGAGCACGCCCGCGGCTTCGGCATCCCGACGGGCGGCGGCGCCGTCTACCATCCCGACTACTCGGTCGAGCCGGTCCGCCACCCGCTGACCGAGGTCGAGCTCGGCGAGAGCGGACCGCGCGCCAGGCGCTGCTCTTCCCCGGGGAGACCCGGAAGCGCCGCCCGCGGAGGAGAGCGCCGCGGGTGCTGAGCCGGAGGAAGAGGTCCTCGGCATGCGGGCGTCTGCGGGACTCTCGGCGATCCTGATCCGGAACGACTCGGTCAATTGACCTCCCCGATGAAGCTCTACGCGATCGCCGACCTCCACCTCCGCTACGAGGTGACCCGGCAGGCCCTGCGGGCGTCTGCGCCCGCATCCCTACGACTGGCTGATCCTGGCCGGCGACGTCGGCGAGACCGAGGAGCACCTCCGCTTCGCCCTCGGCATCCTCGTCCGCCGCTTCGCCCGCGCTGCTCTGGGTGCCGGGCAACCACGACCTGTGGACGATCCCCACCAAGACGGGCGAGTCCCGCGGGCAGGAGAAGTACGAGCGGCTGGTCGGCGATCTGCCGCGAGTTCGGCGTGCTGACGCCCGAGGACCCCTACGTGGCCTGGCCCGGCGAGGGGGAGCGCTGCATCCTCGCGCCCTCTTCCTGCTCTACGACTACACCTTCCGGCCGGACGAGATCCCGGTCGCGGAGGCGGTCGAGTGGGCGGCCGAGGAGAACCTCCTCTGCTCCGACGAGGTCCTCCTCCACTCCGGACCCCTTCCCGACCCGGCAGGCCTGGTGCGCACGCGCGGGTCGCCGCACCGAGCCGCGGCTGGCCGAGGCCGCGCGCGCAGCGCGCCGCTGTGATCCTGATCAACCACTTTCCCGCTGCGCCAGGACCTCGCCGTGCTGCCGCGCATCCCCCGCTTCTCGATCTGGTGCGGCACCCGGCTCACCGAGGACTGGCACGTCCGCTACCGCGCCCAGGCGGTGGTCTACGGCCACCTCCACATCCGCGCCACCCACCACCGCGACGGCGTCCGCTTCGAGGAGGTCTCGCTCGGCTATCCCCAGAACTGGGACGCCGCCCGCGGCGTCGAGCCCTACCTGCGGCAGATCCTCCCCGATCCCCACGCTCCACCGGTGGCGGCGAATCCTCTCGAGGGATCGATCTACCGGCCGCAGGGTTGACGGAAGGGAGGATGGAGAAGGCGGCCCGGCGGCGAACCGCCGGGCGCGAAGAGAGTCTTGCGGCGGGTTTACAAGCTCCAGGAGATTCCGGCGGCGATCTCCCGGCCACTGAGGTCGAGCTTGCCGAAGCTCTCGAAGTCGTCCTTGAGATCGGCGTCGACGCGGGTCCAGCGACCCTCGGCGAAGATCGAGACGTTGCGGGTGATCGGCGCCTTGAGGCCGACCAGCCCGAAGTAGCCGAAGGCGGTGCCGTCCGACGTCAGCCGCGCCGAGAAGATCGGATTCCCCGTAGCGCCGAAGTCGATGAAGTCACCCTTCTCCTCGAGACGCCAGACGTAGGCGCCGCCGCCACCGCCCACGTAGGGCTGGATCGAGGCCCCCCGGGGCAGCAGGTTGAAGACGACCCCGACGGTGGCCGAACCGATGCCGAGGTTCGTGTCGTGCCGGATCCGGTTGTTGAAATTATCCTCGAACCCGCGATAGGAGTTGGTCGTGCTCCCCTGGTAGTAGGAACCCGAGAAGATCAGGCTCGTCCGGTCGTTGAGCGTCAGCAGGTAGTCGAGGCCGACGTCGGGGCCCTCGAAGTCGCTGAGGTCCGAGTTGGTGAAGTCGCTCCGGATCCCCCGCCAATAGTCGGAGTCCCCGTCGGGCCGGAACGACCCGACGCGCAGGCGGAACTCGCCGTCGCTGTCCTGGGCGTAGCGCCGGCTGTAGCGCTGGGCGAAAGCGGGCATCGACAAGACGAGCAGCCCGGTCAGGGCGATCATCACGCGTGTCCTTCTGGAAATCATCGTTTTCTCCTTTGGGTAAAGCACTGCATGCTCTCTGTTGGAGCAACCGCGATGCCAAGCGGCCTCGGCCGGGCGAAAATCCTCTTCCTCAGAGGGTTACGGAAGAACAGGGGCGGATGTTACAAGCGGCTGAGCCGCCCTCCGGAGAGGACGGCTCCAGTATGGACGAGGACGAGATGTGTGGGGACGATCGAACAGGGTGTCTGGTTCTCTAACGTCGCGATGCCTTGAGGGTGCAGGTGGTGCGCGCCGGCTGGGCGAGCGCCGCGCTGATCTCCTCCGGACGGATCGGGATCTCAACCTGCACTTTCTGGTAGGAGGAGTCGATCAGCCTGCGGTTGACGTCCGGCGTGTAGTCGGCGAAGCGGCGGGCGACCTCCCCCTTCCCGGCCTGGATATCGAGGACCTTGACCGGCGCCCCACAGGAGAGATCGAAGTCGGAGAGGGCGGCGGAGCGCACCGCCCGGTTCTGCCGGGTGCGCCAGTGCACGCGGCCGGCCCGCAGGTCATAGACGATGCTCCACTGGGTGTGGGACCCTTGCGCGAGGTCGTCGAGCATGATGAAGGCGTAGCCGACCGGATCGGCGTTGCCGCGGGCGCTGAACGCCTCGACGCGGTCGGCCGCCTGGGCGAAGCGCTCCAGGGAACCCTTCCCCGTCACGGTCTGGCCCTCCTTCCGCCTGGCGTCCCGGAACCGCAGCGACTCCTCGTAGGTGTCGTTGGTGAGCGCCGGCGCGGGCAGGGAGGCGCCGGCGTGGATGACCGGCCTGCCGTTGAGGAACTCGACGGTGGCGCAGCTCCCTCCCTTGTCACAGGCCAGGAAGTGGATCTTGCCCTGGGAGGTAACGCGCAGGTTGCCGGCGTTCCGGGTGACCTCCGCGATGGTGCCGTAGTTGTCGAGCTGGTATTGGATCCACTCCAGGGCGCCGAGGGCCGGGCGCCGGTCGAGAGACGCGTAGAGGGTCTCGTCGAGCCACATCAGCTCGACGGCGAGGCCGGCCTCGTTCATGCCGCCGCTGGGGAACTCCCGGCCGAACTGGTTGAAGGTCAGGCTGCCGTACCTGGCGGTCCACCGGGCCGGCGTCCCGGCCGACAGCGGTGAGGCCGCCTTGGCGACGCCGCGCTTGTTGACCAGGACGAGCCCGTCGTCGAAGTAAAAGTCGTAATTCTTGCCGAAAACCGCTGTGGGCCCCTTGCGCAGACAGAACGTGGTGCAGGCGTCGGCCCAGGGGGCGGTAGACGCCAGGGCAAGGAGGGCGAAGAGGACGAGGGGGAGGGATCGCTTCATCGGTTTCAAGCTCCTGGTCCGTGTAGCTTACACTCCCGTGTAACGGCATGGCCGGCGATTGGTTTCACTTCCAAGGAGGCTTCGATGGTCAAGATTTCCGAAAAACAGTCCGGCACACCCCTGGGCACCCTCGACGATCTGCAGTTCCAGTTCCTGGCCGACCACCTCGAGGAGGAGTCGCTCCAGGATGACGACTACTACCTCAACCGGACGACCGTCGACTTCCTCGCGGACGCGGGAGCCGATCCCGCCCTCCTCGACATCCTGCGCCGGGCTCTCGGCGACCGCGACGAGGCCGAGATCCGCTGGGAACGCTCCTGAGATTTCATGCGCCTCCGTGTCCTCGGACCGCTCGCGGGCGATCTGCCGGAGGAGCCGGGGCCTCCGGGCGTGGCTCTGGACGAGGAATGATCACCGGCAGCGCCCGCGGACGGGTCCGGTAGAGCAGCGGCGAGCGCATCTTGCTGACCTCGCCGTCGAAGGCGACCGGGATGGCGTCGCTTCCCCCGCACCTCGACCTTGAACTCGGGGAGACGCCAGTCCTCGACGCTCTTGGTCTGCTTGATGTCGCGCACCAGTCCCACCAGCGCCAGGCCGAAGAGGCTCAGCCGGCTCCGGCTGCGCGCGAGGTAGAGGTAGAGATTGCCGCTCTCCTCCAGGCGGTCGGGAGCGCCGTGGGCGAAGGCGCTGAAACCGTACTCGTTGTTGCCGACGAAGATGAGCTCGGTCTTGCGCTCGACCTGCCAGTCGCCGGAGGAGATCTTGCACGTGCAGCGAGGAGAGCTTCGGCAGCAGCCTGAAGGTGGCGATCGCCATCGCCACCCACTTGCCGCGCTTGAAGCGCTTCATCTCCTGATCGCGCGCCTGGACGATCGGCGGATAGAAGCCGAGCGACGAGTTGTTGAGGAAGATCTCGCCGTTGACCTCGCCGACGTCGAGGCGCTGGACCTCCCCTCCGCGATCAGCCGGACGGCGGCCTCGAGATCGATCGGGATCTTGAGGTCGCCGGCGAAGTGGTTGAGCGTGCCGAGCGGCAGGACGCCGAGCGGCACCTCGCCGTCCGACCAGCACCGAGGCCACGGCGCGGATGGTGCCGTCGCCGCCGCCGGCCACCACCGCATCCGTCCCCGCCTTCACCGCGGCGCGCGCGGCGTCGCAGATCTCCTCGCCGGGAATGAGCCGGACATCCGCTTCGGTTCCGGCCTTCTGAAACATCTCCCGCAGGCTCTCGGCGGTGATGCCCCTTTTCCGCACGGAGCCCCCGCGGCGATTCACCAGCACTGTAACCTTCATCCAGTCATCTAGCTGCAAGGCATGTTCCAAGGACCTCTCATCGCCCTGCTTCTCCTCGCCCTGGCCTGCTCCACAGGTCGTCGGCGGCCCGCCCTCGCCGGCACCTTCCCCGGAAAGCGTCCGCCAGCAGCTCCTGGCGATCGTCAACGCCGAGCGGGCGGCGGCGGGAGTCTCGCCCCTGCACCTCCGCGAGCCGCTGAACCGGGTGGCGCAGCAGAACGCCGAGGAGGCCCGCGACAACCAGGGGGCGATCTACGACGAGCAGGCGATCCCCAGGATTCAGGCGCGCCTGCGCAAGGCCGGCTACGAGGCGCATGGCTGGCACCAGGCCTTCGCGTCCGGCAAAGAGGAACCGGCGGCCCTCGTGGCCTGGATCAAGAAGGAGAGCCCGGACGCCTTCAAGTCGCTGATCGACCCCGACTACAGGGAGCTGGGGATCGGCATCAGCGAGATCCGGGGGACGCCGCTCTACGACTTCTTCCTCGCCTGGCGCGAGAGCGAGTCCTTCGCCCGCCAGACCGCTCCCCTCGCCAACCTCCCCCAGGCCCGGGCCGCCATGCTCGCCCGCGTCAACGCCGAGCGGGCCAAAGAAGGCCGCCCGCCGCTCAAGCTCGATCCGCGCCTGAGCGAGGCGGCCCAGCGCCACGCCGAGGACATGCTGCTGCACTCCTACTACAACCACTTCTCGCCGGAGGGGACCACCCCCGCCGACCGCGTGCGCAAGAGCGGCTACACCCCTCACCTGGTGGCGGAGAACATCGCCCGCGGACCGTTCACGGTCGATGAGGCGGTCGACAACTGGATGCAGAGCCGCGAGCACCGCTCCAATCTCCTCCACCCCGCCTTCCGGGATTTCGGGGCCGGCATCGCCGTCGGCAGGAACTCCATCGGCTACACGGTGATCTGGGTACAGGACTTCGGGGCGCCTTAGGCCGCGGCTTCGCGCCGCGGCCTGACAGGAGGGTTCGGTTACGGGCAGGCGCACCCGGCATAGAGATTGTAGTAAGGCGTCTCACAGCCGGTGTGAACGGGATCGGCATTGCAATAGACGTACGTGAGACCGCACTCCGTGCCGCCAGGGGCGGTGTAGTAGTAATACCGGAGATGGACGCAGTCTCTGGCGGCCTCTACCTTCGGCGCCTGGCCCGCGGCCAGGATCGCGGTGCCGCTGGCCAGCAATGCGAGCAGAAGTTTTCTCATGGTCGTTTCTCCTCAGGGTTGAAGAGCCGGAGGCGGCTCTCTGCCCTTTGAGGTGCACGCAGGGTGCTGAACCGAGACGCCGCCTCAAACCGGTTTCTGCCTCCCCAGATCGTCGAGGATCAGCGACACCAGCGCCGTCCAGCCGGTCTGGTGGCTGGCGCCCAGGCCGCGGCCGTTGTCGCCGTGGAAGTACTCGTAGAACAGCACGAGGTCGCGCCAGTGCGGGTCGTCGGCGAAGCGCGGCTCGCCGCCGTGGCAGGGCCGGCGGCCCGTCGGCGTCGGGCAGGAAGAGCGCGGCCAGCCGCGCGCGCGAGCTCGCCGGCGACCTCGCTGCAGGTGTCATCATCGCGCCCGAGCCGGTCGGGCACTCGACCTTGAGCGTGTCGCCGTAGAAGTGGTGGTAGCGCTCCAGCGCCTCGATCAGCAGGTAGTTGACCGGGAACCAGACCGGCCCGCGCCAGTTCGAGTTGCCGCCGAACATGCCGCTCGTCGCGACTCGCCCGGGCACGTAGTCGCACGCGATGCATCTGGCCGTCCGACCGGCAGCACGATACGGGTGCTCGCGGTGGACGCGCGACAGCGAGCGCACGCCGTAGGGCGAGAGGAACTCGCTCTCGTCGAGCACGTAGCGCAGCACGCGCTCCAGCCGCTCGCGCGAGGGGATGGCCAGCAGGCAGCCGTAGCGCCCGGCCGCCGGCCGGCGTTCCATGTAGGAGATGTGCCGCGCCAGGTCCTGCCGGTTGCTCGAGGAACCAGTGCATCCGCTTGCGTGAAGCCGGGCAGGCGCGTCGATGACGTCGTCCTCGTCCAGCACCTCGCACGGCGAACAGCGGGATCGAGCCCACCATCGAGCGGACGCGCAGCGGGACGCGCTGGCCGTCGACGTGCAGCTGGTCGTAGTAGAAGCCGTCCTCCTCGTCCCACAGGCCCGTGCCGCCGAGGCGTGTTCATGGCGTCGGCGATGGCGACGAAGTGCTCGAAGAACTTCGAGGCGATGTCCTCGTAGGCGGGATCGTCGTCGCGCCAGCTCGAGCGCCATCGCGAGCATGGTGGTGCAGTAGAACGCCATCCAGGCCGTGCCGTCGGCCTGCTCGAGCGTGGCCGCCGCCGGGCAGCGGCTTGCGAGCGGTCGAAGACGCCGATGTTGTCGAGCCCGAGGAAGCCGCCGGAGAACAGGTTGCTTGCCCTCCGCGTCCTTGCGGTTCACCCACCAGGTGAAGTTGAGCAGCAGCTTCTGGAAGACGCGCTCGAGGAACAGCCGGTCGCGCTGGCCGCGCGGGCGCCGTCATCTTGTAGACGCGCCAGCAGGCCCAGGCGTGCACCGGCGGGTTCACGTCGCCGAAGCGCGAACTCGTACGCCGGGAGCTGCCCGTTGGGGTGCATGTACCACTCGCGCAGCAGCAGCAGGAGCTGCTCCTTGGCGAACTCGGGATCGATGCGCGGCGAACGGGATCATGTGGAAGGCGAGATCCCAGGCGGCGTACCAGGGGTACTCCCACTTGTCGGGCATCGAGATGACGTCGCGGTTGTAGAGGTGCGCGCCAGTCGGCGTTGCGGCCCGTGCTTGCGCTCGGCGGGCGGCGGCGGCTGGCCGGGGTCGCCGTCGAGCCAGTCGCGCGACGACGTAGTGGTAGAACTGCTTCGACCAGAGCAGCCCGGCGTACGCCTGCCGGGCGACGCGCCGCTCCTCCGTCGGCGAGCGCCGGCCGGATGCGCGCGGCGTAGAACTCGTCGGCCTCGGCGATGCGCGCCGGCGAACGTCCGCGTCGAACTCGTCGCCGAACGGCGCGCCGTCGGCTGCCTCCGTCGACGGTCAGCCGCAGTCGCAGCGACGACCTCGCCGCCCGGCGGGCAGCTCGAGCACGGTAGTGCGCCGCGGCCTTGGTCCCGTCGCCGTCCGGGTTGACCGCGTCGCGTCCGCGCCGTCGACCACGTAGTCGTGGAAGGCGTCCTTCACGTAGGGCGCCGGCGTTCGGCGCGCCGAAGAGCCGCTCGGCGTTGGTCTCGTTCTCGGTGAACAGCAGCTCGGGCGGCGCGCCGTCGGCGCTCGGCGTCGAGCGCGAAGACGGCCGAGCGCCGGCGATGCGTCGCGCGACGAGCGTGCCGTCGCCGTCGCGCGCGGATCGCGCGGCTTGGCCAGTAGCCCTCGCCGGTGCGCCCCCAGCGACCAGGTGTTGCGGAACCAGAGCGTCGGCAGCACGTGCAGCGCGCGCCGCCTCGGGCCCGCGGTTGGCGACGGTGATGCGGATCAGGATGTCGTCGGGCGCGGCCTTGGCGTACTCGACGAAGACGTCGAAGTAGCGGTCGTCGTCGAAGACGCCGGTGTCGAGCGAGCTCGAACTCCGGCTCGATCCGTGCCCGCGCCGCCGGTTCTCCTCGACCAGCCGGGCGTAGGGGAACTCGGCCTGCGGGTACTTGTAGAGCGCCTTGCGCGTAGGAGTGCGTCGGCGTGGCGTCGAGGTAGAAGTAGTGCTCCTTGACGTCCTCGCCG
Source organism: uncultured Acidobacteriota bacterium (assembly GCA_963792575.1). Classification (GTDB taxonomy): domain Bacteria; phylum Acidobacteriota; class Thermoanaerobaculia; order Multivoradales; family UBA5704; genus DATARR01. The sequence continues at coordinate 104,434 of CAWBWZ010000009.1, read as the reverse complement.
TGGTTCCCCTCGGGGCCGGTGAGGCCGAAGAGGCGCTCCTTGAGGATGGGATCGCGCCCGTTCCAGAGCGCGAGGGCGAAGCAGAGCCGGCACTCGCGGTCGCAGATGCCCAGCAGGCCGTCCTCGCCCCAGCGGTAGGCGCGGCTGCGGGCGTGGTCGTGCGGGAAGTAGCTCCCAGGCGTCGCCGTCCGCGCGAGTAGTCCTCGCGGACCGTCCCCCACTGCCGCTCGGAGAGGTAGGGCCCCCAGCGCTTCCAGTTCTTCTCGCGCCGGGCGTCCTCCTGCAGACGCACGGTCTCCGGATCGGAGGCGGCCATGATGGAAGAGTAGTCTACATCGCCCGCCGGTACCGGTTGAACGACAGGGTGGCGACCGCGCCGCAGGCCAGGGCGAAGGCGGCCAGCAGCCCGAGATAGAGCGCGATCTCGGCCGGCGCCTCCCCCTGGAAGCCGTCACGGGCGGCGGTGACCGCCCAGTTGACCGGGTTGAACCAGGAAACGGTCCGGATCCAGGGGGGCATCAGGTTGCGCGACATGATCATGCTCGACAGGAAGGTCGTCGGCAGCACCACGAAGTTCATCACCGCGATCACCAGTTCCTGCTTGCGGGCGGCGAGCGCCAGGGCATTCGAGAAGGCGGCGAAGGCGGCGCCGAGGAGAGCGGCGGCGAGGAAGACGGTGAGGATGCCGGGCAGCCCCCCTTCAGGGCGCGCCCCCAGCAGGCAGGCGACGGCAAGGATGATCGCCGCCTGGATCACCACCTGGACCGCCGAGTGGAGGATGCGGCTGGCGATCAGCGCGCCGCGGGAGACCGGAGTCGCCAGCAGGCGGTCGAGCACGCCGCGGTCGATGTCCCCCAGCATGCCCATCCCCGAGTAGGCGGCGCCGAACAGCGCGGTCATGATCGAGATCCCTGGCGCCAGGAACTGCACGTAGGACGAGGCGCCGAACCCCTGGATCGTGGTCACCTTGGCGAACAGCTGCCCGAACAACAGCACCCAGAGGATCGGCTGCACGATCGAGATGAGGACGAAGACCGGCATCCGCGCCGTCGCCCGCAGCAGGCGCAGGAACAGGTACCAGGTGTCGCGCAGGAAATCCATCAGCCGCCTTCCTGGCGATAAGAGTGGCCGGTCGCCTTGAGATAGACATCGTCGAGCGTGACGGCATCCCCGGGGATCTCCCGCTTCAGCTCCGCGGGCGTGCCGGCGGCGACGATCCGGCCGCCGTCGACGATCGCGATCCGTTGCGCGAGCTGGTCGGCCTCCTCCAGATAGTGGGTGGTGAGAAGGAGTGTCAGCCCTTCCCGCGCCAGCCGCCGGACCTCCTGCCACATCACGGCGCGGCTCTCCGGATCGAGGCCGGTGGTCGGTTCATCCAGGAACAGCACCTCGGGGCGGTGAATCAGGCCCATGGCGACGTCGAGCCGCCGCTTCATGCCGCCGGAGTAGGTCGCCGCGGCGCGGTCGGCCGCCGCTTCGAGCTGGAAGAGGTGCAGCAGCTCCTCGGTGCGCGAGCGCAGGTCGGCCGGCGGCAGCCGGAAGAGGCGCCCCTGGAGCGTGAGGTTCTCGCGCCCGGTGGCCGTCGGGTCGACCCCGGAGCTCTGGGCCACCGCGCCGATGCGACGGCGCACCTCGCGCGGCTGACGGACGACGTCGAAGCCGGCGACGCGGGCCTGGCCGGCGGTGGGGGACGAGAGCGTGGTCAGGATACGGACGGTGGTCGACTTGCCGGCGCCGTTCGGCCCCAGAAGAGCGAACACCTCGCCGGCGCGGACGGCGAACGAGACACCGCGGAGCGCCTCGACGCCTCCGGAATAGGTCTTCCGAAGGTCCTCGACCTCGATGGCGAGCCCGGGGTTCAGTTCGAGCTCGGGAAGAGCGAGCCGCCGATCAGGCTGCCGGGGACGTGGGTGAAACCGGAGGGCTCCTGCCGGTGGTGTGGCCGCGGCCGCGGACTTCCACCGCCGCTCCACCAGCCGGGGATGACGACCACCGGCAGTCCGTAGCTGCCATAGGCCGGATAGGGGTAGGCCGGCTGGGATGGCTGGATGAGCTGGCGGACCGCCGAGATCTCGGCCAGGGCGGCCAGCCGGTCCTCGCGGGCGGCACGGGCCGCCTCCTGCCGGGCGGCGGCGTGCCGGATCTGATCCTCCTCCTGCGCCCGCTGCTTCGCCTGGTACTCCTCGCGGGTGATCCACTGCCCGCCCGCGAGCACGAAGCCGCGGCGCCGCATCGAATCGGCGTAGGGGACCCAGCGGTCGAGCTGGGGGTCGAGCACGTAGCCAAACCCGCGCAGGATGGGCGCCAGACCGCCGAGCTTCGGCTCGAGCGTCGCCGCGGCCAGCGCCGACTCGCGGGTCGCCTGCTCGAGCTCCTTGCCGTGCGCCCAGCGGGCGAGCTCCAGCCAGTCCGCCGCCCGCGTCGAGGGGCTCTTCTTGAGCGTCTCCTTCCGGCGCAGATATTCGGCGAGGCTGGAGTCGACGGTGTCCACCCGCAGCACCTGCTCCCGGGGCAGGCTCAAGGTTCCGCCCTGCATCTGGATGCGCACCTGCGAATCGGTCGTCTCCGCGATCACTCCCTCGAACTTCCGCCCATTGACCAGGTAGACATCATCCGCGAACGCGGGAACCGCGACAACCGAGAGGAGGAAGAAAAGAGGAAGAGACCGGGTCTGCATGGAAGCTTCCTTTACCTGGATAGATGGCGCCAGAGCGCCTGGATGATTTTAGCACTCCGCCCAGGGATTGAGCTATGCTGTGAACTCATAAACAGCAAAAAGGAGAAGCCATGTTCCGCAGGCAAGCTTTCGCTCTCTTCGTGGCTGGCGCCCTGCTCGCCTCCCTTCCTGGTTTCGCCCAGACGCCGCGCGGGAGCGAGATCCCCGTCAGCACACCCCTGACCGACTTTAACTGGTCGGCGCAGGTCGCGGTCGCGCCGAGCGGCGACTTCGTGGTCGCCTGGCAGAGCGGATTCGGTTTGCAGCGGGGCAAGACGTCCCGCGTCTGGATCCGCCTCTTCCGCGCCGACGGCACCCCTAAGGGTGGGCGGCTGCGGGTGAGCAACAGCCGGGCCGACGAGCTGCTGCCGAGGCTCGCCATGGCGGCCGACGGCTCCTTTCTGGTCGTCTGGCAAGGGGGATCGCCGGACGACACCAGCGTCTTCGGCCGCCGGTTCACCGCCGACGGCCGGCCCGCGAGCGGCCGCTTCCTCTTGAGCTCGAACACGGAAGGGAGCCAGTCCACGCCCGCGGTCGCCTTCACGCCCGACAGGGGCTTTGTGGCGGCTTGGTCGAGCGGCCCCCTGACCTACCCCAGCAAGCAGTCGGACCTCTACGCGCGACGCTTCAACGCCGCGAGCCAGCCTCTCGGCCCCGAGTTCCGGGTCAACACCACGCTCTTCAACGAACAGGGCTCCCCCCAGGTGGCGGTCGACAGCCACGGCAACTTCCTGATCGGCTGGCTGAACTACGGCGGCGAGGGGACGTTCTACGATGTCTACGCCCGGCGCTTCGCGGCTGGGGGCGCGCCGCTGGGCGACGACTTCCAGGTGAACTCGGGATTGACCGAGAATACCAGCCAATACGAGTTCGCGATGGCGTTGCGGGACAGCGGCGAGTCGGTTTTCGTCTGGACCGACGCCGGGGGGGATATCGGATTCGAGCAGGGAGAAGACCTTCAGGCGTATATCGGCCTCCTCGGCCAGCGCCTCGCCGCCGACGGCACCCCGGCCAGCGCGCTCTTCCACGTCAACGCCTTCACCAAGGGGTCCCAGGACAATCCCGCGATCACCCTGACGCTGGACGGCTTCCTGGTGGTCTGGTCGAGCTCCGCCTCGCCAGGAGGAGGCGGCGCCATGATCGCCGCTCGCCGTTTCGCGGCGGACGCCACTCCGCGCGGCGCGGAGCTCCGGATCGACCTCGCCGGCGCCGGCTTCGGCTTTCCCGCCGTCGCTCTCAACGCCACGGGCCGTGGGGTCGTCGCCTGGAGCCGCACGGCGCGCAATCTCTCCGAAGCCGACCTCGTGGCCCGCCGGATCGTCCAGCGAATCCCCTGAGAGAGCTCCCTGAGGTGGCCGATCATGCGCAGGATCGCCTCCTCCTATCGCCGGTGCCCTCGGCGCTCCCCCTCGCCGCCCAAGGCCGCGGGGCGCGGAGATCAGGTCCACAACCTTCCGGACCACGACGGATTCCGCAGGTGGCCGCCGCGCCGGCGGCGACTACGTCGTGGTCTGGCAGACCGGGGGTTTCGGCTCCCCAGACGCTCGCTCATGTCTGGGTCCGCCTCTTCCGGGCGACGGGACGCCGAAAGCGAAACAGTCCGGGTCAGCACCAGCCCGGCCGACGAGATGCTCCCGCGGCTCGCCGTGGGCGCCGACGGCTCCTTCGTCGTCGTCTGGCAGGACCGACTACGCACAGCCAGCGTCTTCGGCCGTCGCTTCAGCGCCGACGGCACGCCCTCGCGGCCGCCAGGTTCCGCCTCAACTCGGAGACGGAAGGGCTTTCAGTAGCGAGCCCGCGGTCGCCCTCGCTCCCGACGGCAGCTTCGTGGCCGCCTGGACGAGCGACGGCCTCTTCGACGATCTTCCGAACGTCTGGGCACGGCGCTTCGATGCCGCGGGACAGCCGCTCGGCCCCGACTTTCGCGTCAACGTCACGACCTTCGACGAACGGGAATCAGCCCAGGTGGCGGCGAGCGCGAGCGGCGATTTCGTGATCGGCTGGGTGAGCTGGACCGGCGAGGGCGCTTTCTTCGACATCATGGTCCGGCGCTTCGCGAGGGACGGCACTCCCCTGACGGACGAGCTCCAGGCCAACCTCGGAGAGTACCCAGTGGCCAACCAGGTACGAGTTCGCCCTGGGATCGGCGCCCGGCGGCGGCTTCGTCGTGCTCTGGACCGACCCCGGAGCCGAAGACGGACGAGCGGCGGATGACTGACAACACGGGCATCCTCGGACAGCGGTTCGCGGCCAGCGGCGAGCCTGTCGGCCAGTCGTTCCACGTCAACGGCTCGCCGCGAGGAATCCAGGACCAACCGGCCATCGCCGTGGCGGCGGACGGCAGCTTCTTCGCCGCCTGGAGGAGCTACGCCTCGCGGGTCCGAGCCGGGTCCGATCTCCGTCGTCGGCCGCCGGTTCGCGAGCGACAACCGGCCTCTCGGCGGTGCGAGTCCCGATCACCCCGTCCGCGGCGGGCTGAACTTTCTCCCCCGCCGTGGCGCTGGGCCGGATGGCCAGGGCCTCGTGGTCTCGGACCGACTACGACGCCGGCATCTTCGCGCGCCGGCTCGTCCCGTGAGATCTGGTCACAAAAGAAAAGGGCGGCCTCGCGGCCGCCCTTCGTGTTTCTGATGGAATACCCAACCTGGGATGAAGGCTACTCGCCTTCCAGCACCTCCTGCGGGAGGCTGCGGATCTCCTCCTCGCCGAACTCGAAGAAGAGCTCCTCCTCCGGCTCGTGCTCGGCCTCGATGAACTCCTCGGCCATGTGGAAGTCGTGGTAGTAGTCCATGCCGGTGCCGGCGGGGATCACCCGGCCGACGATGACGTTCTCCTTGAGACCGCGCAGGCCGTCCACCTTGCCGCTGATCGCGGCCTCGGTGAGCACCCGGGTGGTCTCCTGGAAGCTCGCCGCCGAGATGAAGCTGTCGGTCGACAGCGACGCCTTGGTGATGCCGAGGAGCAGCGGCCGGCCGATGGCGGGGGTACCGCCGGCGGCGACGACGCGCTCGTTCTCCTCGCTCGAACTTCCAGCGGTCCACCTGCTCGTCGATCAGGAACTCGGTGTCGCCGACCTCCTCGATCTTCACCGACCGCATCATCTGGCGCACGATCACCTCGATGTGCTTGTCGTTGATGGCGACGCTCTGCGACCGGTAGACCTCCTGGATCTTGTCGGTCATGTAGCGCTGCAGCTCCTTCTCGCCGAGCACCTGCAGGACGTCGTGCGGGTTGATCGGGCCGTCGATCAGCGGATCGCCGGCGCGCACCCGCTCGCCCTCCTGCACGTTGATGTGGATCGAGCGCGGCACCAGGTACTCGCGGGTGTCGCCCATGTCGCTCTCGACGACCACCTTGCGCATCCCCTTGTGGACCTCGCCCAGGCGGACCGTGCCGTCGATCTCGGTGATGATCGCCGGCTCCTTGGGGCTGCGCGCCTCGAAGAGCTCGACGACGCGCGGCAGACCGCCGGTGATGTCCTTGGTCTTCGTCGTCTCGCGCGGGATCTTGACCAGCGTGTCGCCGGGGTAGATCTCCTGGCCGTTCTGGACCACCAGGTGCGAGCCCGAGGGGAGGAGGTACCGCTTGGTGCGGCCGTCCTCCGCCCTGGATGAAGATCGCCGGCACGCGCTTCTCGTTGGCCGACGCCTCGACGATGATCTTCTGCGACAGGCCGGTGACCTTGTCGGTCTCCTCGCGGACGTTCTCGCCCTCGACGATGTCCTGGAACTCCACCTTGCCGCCGGATCTCGGAGAGGATGGCGGAGGTGAAGGGGTCCCAGGTGACCAGCTCGGTGCCCGGCTCGACCTCGTCCGCCCTCGTGCACCAGGAGCTGCGAGCCGTAGGTCAGGGCGTAGCGCTCCCGCTCGCGGCCCTTCTCGTCGGTGATGACGAGCTTGCCGCTGCGGTTGATGACGACCAGCGAGCCGCGGCGGCTCTCGACCGTGTTGACGTTGAGGAACTTCACCACGCCCGGGTTCTTGGCGATGTGCTTCGACTGCTCGGACACGCGCGAGGCGGTGCCGCCGTAGTGGAAGGTCCGCATCGTGAGCTGCGTGCCGGGCTCGCCGATCGACTGCGCGGCGATGACGCCCACCGCCTCGCCGATCTCGACCATCTTGCCGGTCGCGAGGTTGCGGCCGTAGCAGAGGATGCAGACGCCGCGCCGGGTCTCGCAGGTGAGCACGGAACGGATCTTCACCCGCTCGATGCCCGCCGCCTGCACCGCGGTGCCCAGCAGCTCGGTGATCTCCTGGCCGACCGCGAGGATCAGCTCGCCGGTCATCGGATCGTAGATGTCCTCCTGGCTGACGCGGCCGACGATGCGGTCGCGCAGCGGCTCGAGGATCTCGCCGCCCTCCATGATCGCCGTCACGATGATGCCGTCGATCGTGCCGCAGTCGCTCCTCGTTGATGATGACGTCCTGCGCCACGTCGACCAGCCGGCGGGTGAGGTACCCCGAGTCCGCCGTCTTCAACGCCGTGTCGGCCAGACCCTTGCGGGCGCCGTGCGTCGAGATGAAGTACTGCAGCACGGAGAGCCCCTCGCGGAAGTTCGCCGTGATCGGCGTCTCGATGACCTCGCCCGAGGGCTTGGACATCAGGCCGCGCATGCCGGCGAGCTGGCGCACCTGCTCGCGCGAGCCGCGGGCGCCCGAGTCGGCCATCAGGTTGATCGGGTTGAAGACGCCGGTCTCGTGCTCGATCTCCCGCATCTCGCGGAACATCTCCTCGGAGACCTTCTCGGTCACCCGGTGCCAGATGTCGATGATCTTGTTGTGGCGCTCGCCGGCGGTGATGACGCCGGCCGAACGCTGCTTCTCGATCTCGACCACCTCGGTGCGCGCCTGCTGGAGGATCTCCGGCTTGCGCTTCGGCACCACCATGTCGTCGACGCCGAACGAGATGCCCGCCTTGGTGGCGTAGAGGAAGGTGACCTCCTTGATCTCGTCGAGCATCTCGACCGTCTTGTCGTTGCCCAGCGTGATGAAGCAGTAGCCGACCAGGTCCTGCAGGCCGCGCTTCTTCAACAGGCCGTTGATGAACGGGATGTCCTTCGGCAGGTGCATGTTGAGGATCACCCGGCCGACGGTGGTCTCGATCAGCTTGCGGTCGAGCTCCTCGAGCTCGGCGTGCACGATGTCCTGCTTGTCGAGCTGCGTGTCGAGGTTGATGTACGGCCCCGAGTAGCGCACCTTGATCGGCGACAGCGTCTCGACCTCGCCGGCGTCGAGCGCCAGCAGCACCGAGTCGAAGTCGGGGAAGATCCGCCCCTCGCCCTTGGCGCCCAGCTTGGGCAGCGTCAGGTAGTAGCCGCCGAGCACCAGGTCCTGGGTCGGCACGGCGAGCGGACGCCCGTGCGCCGGCGACAGGATGTTGTTCGACGCCAGCATCAGCACCTTGCTCTCGATCTGCGCCTTCGGCGACAGCGGCACGTGCACCGCCATCTGGTCGCCGTCGAAGTCGGCGTTGAACGCGGCGCAGACCAGCGGGTGGATCTTGATCGCCTTGCCCTCGATCAGCGTCGGCTGGAACGCCTGGATGCCCAGGCGGTGCAGCGTCGGCGCGCGGTTGAGCATCACCGGATGATCCTCGATGACCTCCTCGAGCGCGTCCCAGACCTCGTCCACCTCGGCCTCCACCATCTCCTTGGCGGCCTTGATGGTGCCGACCAGCCCCTTCTCCTCCAGCCGGTTGTAGATGAACGGCTTGAACAGCTCGAGCGCCATCTTCTTCGGCAGGCCGCACTGGTGACAGCTTCAGCTCGGGGCCGACGACGATGACCGAACGGCCCGAGTAGTCGACGCGCTTGCCGAGCAGGTTCTGCCGGAAGCGCCCCTGCTTGCCCTTGAGCGTGTCGGAGAGCGACTTCAGGGGGCGGTTGTTAGAGCCCTTGAGCACGCGGCCGCGGCGGCCGTTGTCGAAGAGAGCGTCCACCGCTTCCTGGAGCATCCGCTTCTCGTTGCGCACGATGACCTCGGGGGCGCGCAGCTCGAGCAGCTTCTTCAACCGGTTGTTGCGGTTGATCACGCGCCGGTAGAGGTCGTTGAGGTCGCTGGTCGCGAACCGGCCGCCGTCGAGCGGCACCAGGGGGCGCAGCTCGGGCGGGATGACCGGGATGACGTCGAGGATCATCCACTCCGGCCGGTGGCCCGACTTGCGGAAGGCGTCCACCACCTTGAGCCGCTTGGCGGCCTTCAGGCGGCGGATCTGGCTGGTCTCGGTGCGCATGATGATGCGCAGCTCCTCGGCCAGCTCGTCGACGTCGATGCGCGAGAGCAGCTCCTTGATCGCCTCGGCGCCCATCTTGGCCGCGAAGGCGTCCTCGCTGTACTTCTCGCGCAGCTCGCGGAAGCGCTCCTCGGTGAGCAGCTCGCGCTCCTTGAGCTCGGTCTCGCCGGGATCGATGACGACGTAGCTCTCGAAATAGAGGATGCGCTCGAGATCGCGCAGGCTGATGTCGAGCAGATGGCCGATGCGGGACGGCAGGCCCTTGAAGAACCAGACGTGCGACACCGGGCAGGCGAGCTCGATGTGGCCCATCCGCTCGCGGCGCACGCGGGACCGCGTGACCTCCACCCCGCACTTGTCGCAGATGACGCCACGGTGCTTCATCCGCTTGTATTTACCGCACAGACACTCCCAGTCCGTGATCGGACCGAAGATCTTGGCGCAGAAGAGGCCGTCCCGCTCCGGCTTGAACGTCCGGTAGTTGATCGTCTCCGGCTTCGTCACTTCGCCGTAGCTCCAGGACCGGATCTTCTCCGGCGACGCGATCGAGATCTTGATCGCGTTGAAATCCTTGAGCGACTGTGGCTTGTCAAAACTGCTGAATGGTTGCAACTGTCTGTCCTCCCTTTAGACCTTGAGGAGTTCCACGTCGAGACAGAGGCTCTGGAGCTCGCGCACGAGAACGTTGAAAGACTCCGGCAGGCCCGGCGGTTCCGGAACATCCCCCTTGACGATCGCCTCGTACACCTTGCTGCGCCCCTCCACGTCGTCGCTCTTGACGGTCAGCAGCTCCTGGAGGGTGTAGGCGGCGCCGTAGGCCTCGAGCGCCCAGACCTCCATCTCTCCGAAGCGCTGGCCGCCGAACTGCGCCTTGCCCCCCAGCGGCTGCTGGGTGATCAGCGAGTACGGTCCGATCGACCGCGCGTGGATCTTGTCGTCGACCAAGTGCGACAGCTTGAGCATGTAGATGTACCCGACGGTCACCTTCTGCTCGAACGCCTCGCCGGACATGCCGTCGAAGAGCGGCGTCTTGCCCGAGTCGGGCAGCCCCGCCTCCGCCAGCAGGTCCTTGATGTCGGTCTCGCGGGCGCCGTCGAACACCGGCGTCGCGAACTTGAGGCCGAGCACCCGGCCGGCCCACCCGAGGTGGGTCTCCAGGATCTGCCCGACGTTCATGCGGCTCGGCACGCCCAGCGGATTGAGCACGATCTCGACCGGCGTGCCGTCCGGCATGTAGGGCATGTCCTCCTCGCGCATGATCCGCGAGATGACGCCCTTGTTGCCGTGCCGGCCGGCCATCTTGTCGCCCACCTGCAGCTTGCGCTTCATGGCGACGTAGACCTTGACCAGCTTGATGACGCCCGGCGGCAGCTCGTCCCCCTTCTGCAGGAGCCCGACCCGCTCCTCGTTGACCCGGTGCAGCACCTCGACGTGCGAGTCGGTCTTCTTGTAGACGATCTCGACCGCGTCGATCAGCCGCCGCTCGTCGACCGGCAGGCGCAGGATCTCCTGCCGGGTGAGCCGCTCGAGGGTCGGCCTAGGTGATCGGATCGCCCGCCTTCAGCAGCTCCTGGCCGGTGCGCGCCTTGACCACCGCGGTGACCTTCTTGCCGAGCAGCAGGTCGCTCACCTTCTTGTTGCGCTCCTCGGTCAGGATGCGCACCTCGTCCTTGATGTTCTTCTCGAGCCGGCCGATCTCCTCCTGCTCGATCTCCTTGGCCCGGACGTCCTTCTCGACCCCCTTGCGGGAGAAGATCTTGACGTCGACGATCGTCCCCTCGATGCCCGGCGGCACCTTCAGCGAGGCGTCGCGGACGTCGCCCGCCTTCTCGCCGAAGATGGCGCGCAGCAGCTTCTCCTCGGGGGTGAGCTGGGTCTCGCCCTTCGGCGTCACCTTGCCGACCAGGATGTCGCCCGCCTTGACCGTGGCGCCGATGCGGACGATGCCGCTCTCGTCGAGGTCCTTGAGCGCCGACTCCGAGACGTTCGGGATGTCGCGCGTGATCTCCTCGGGTCCGAGCTTGGTGTCGCGGGCCTCGATCTCGAACTCCTCGATGTGGATGGAGGTGTAGTAGTCCTCCCGCACCAGCTTCTCGGAGATCAGGATGGCGTCCTCGAAGTTGTAGCCGCGCCACGGCATGAAGGCGACGAGCACGTTGCGCCCGAGGGCGAGCTCGCCGAGCTCCGTGCACGGGCCGTCGGCCAGCACGTCGCCCTTCTTGACCCGCTGCCCCTCGAAAGCCACCGGCTTCTGGGTGATGCAGGTGTTCTGGTTGGAGCGGCGGAACTTGATCAGCTGGTAGATGTCGGCGCCGAAATCCTTGGTCTCGCCGGTCTCCAGGTCCTCCCCCTCGACGCGGACGATGATGCGCTCGGCGTCCACCGAGTCGACCATGCCGCCCCGCTTGCAGAGCACCACCGCGCCCGAGTCCTGGGCCACGATCCCCTCCAGCCCGGTGCCGACGATCGGCGAGTCGGAGCGCAGCAGCGGCACCGCCTGGCGCTGCATGTTCGAGCCCATCAGCGCGCGGTTGGCGTCGTCGTTCTCGAGGAACGGGATGAGCGCCGCGGCCACCGACACCAGCTGCTTGGGGCTGATGTCCATGTAGTCGATGCGGTCGCGCTCGACGGTGATGAAGTCGCCGCCGGCGCGCGAGATGATCCGGTCGCTGGACGAAGTTGCCGTTCTCGTCGAGTCCGGGCGTTGGCCTGCGCGATGATGTACTTCTCCTCGTCCCAGGCCGAGAGGTAGAAGGCGTACGGCTCGGCGTCGACCGCCCGCTTGCCGGCCTTGGTCAGCCGCTCGTTCTCCGCCTTCAGCTCGTCGCCGGTGACGATCTGCCCGAGGCGGAACTGGCCGTCGCCCACCTTCATGATCCGGAAGTGGTCGAGCACGCGCCCGGCCTCGACCTTCTTGTACGGGCTCTCGATGAACCCGTAGTCGTTGATCCGGGCATAGGTCGCGAGCGACGAGATCAGGCCGATGTTCGGGCCTTCCGGCGTCTCGATCGGGCAGATGCGGCCGTAGTGCGTGGCGTGCACGTCGCGCACCTCGAAGCCCGCCCGCTCGCGGGAGAGGCCGCCCGGTCCGAGGGCCGACAGGCGCCGCTTGTGGGTGACCTCCGAGAGCGGGTTGGTCTGGTCCATGAACTGCGACAGCTGCGAGGAGCCGAAGAACTCCTTGATCGCCGCGATCACCGGCTTCGAGTTGATCAGGTCGTGCGGCATCGCCGAGTCGATGTCCTGGTGGACCGACATCTTCTCCTTGATCGCCCGCTCCATGCGCACGAGGCCGATGCGGAACTGGTTCTCCAGCAGCTCGCCCACCGCGCGCACGCGCCGGTTGCCGAGGTTGTCGATGTCGTCGACGCGGCCGACGTCCTTCTGCAGGCGCAGCAGGTACTCGATGACGCGGAAGAAGTCGTCCGCGCGCCAGCGTCTTCTGGTCGACCGGCACCTCGGTGTCCAGCTTGATGTTGAACTTGAAGCGGCCGACCCGCGAGAAGTCGTAGCGCTTGGCGTCGAAGAACATGCCGTAGAAGAGCGAACGGGCGCTCTCCAGGGTCGGCGGATCGCCCGGCCGCATGCGGCGGTAGATCTCGATCAGCGCCTCGCGTGGAGTTCTTGGTGGCGTCCTTGGCGAGCGTGTTCGAGAGCGTCGCGCCGACCAGCTCCCAGTCGGGGAAGAAGACCTCGACCGGGGTGGAGCTGCGGCCGTCGAGCCGCTCGTCGACGTCCTCGGGCACCAGCTCGTTGGCCTCGAAGAGCACCTCGCCGGTGTCGAGGTCGACGACGTCGCCGATGAAGAAGGCGCGGTCGAGGTCCTCGCGGTCGACGTCGAAGGCGATCGTCTGGCCGGTGTCGAGCTTGCCGATCTGCTCGCGCGACAGCGTGATGCCGGCGAAGATCGGGTAGGTCTCGCGGCGGCCGCGGCTCTGCCGGTCCTTCAGGCGCTCGGGCTCCAGCACCTTCGGGCTGACGTGCAGCGTGAACTTGCCGGCGCCCTCCGAGGAGAGGCCGACCGGGGTGTAGAACTGGCGCAGGATCGACTCGTCCGACTCCAGGCCGAGGGCGCGCAGGAAGACCGTGCCGTGGAACTTGCGCTTGCGGTCGATGCGCACCGACAGCACGTCCTTCTGGTCGTACTCGAACTCCACCCAGGAGCCGCGGTACGGGATGATCTTCGACGAGGTACGAGCGCGGCCCCTCCTTGGTGAAGAAGACGCCCGGGCTGCGATGGAGCTGGGAGACGATCACCCGCTCGGTGCCGTTGATGACGAACGTGCCGTTGTCGGTCATCAGCGGGATGTCGCCGAAGTAGACCTCCTCCTCCTTGGCGTCGCGCATCATGCGCGTGCCGGTCTCGGGGTCGCGGTCGTAGACGAACAGGCGGAAGGTGACCTTCAGCGGCACGGCGAAGGTCATCCCACGCTCCTGGCAGTCCGAGATCGAGTACTTGAGCTGCAGGTCGACGGGGTTGCCGCAGATGTCGCACTTCGTAACCCGGTTCTTGTTGACGAAGCCGCACTCGGTGCAGGTGACCGTCTCCTCGTGCGGATGGTCGGTCATGATCTTCGCGCCGCAGTTGGTGCAGGTCATGCGAAGGTATTCGAGCCCCTTGAGCTCGCCGCACTTGCACTGCCAGTCGCCGATCGAGTACTTGACGAAGTCGAGCGAGCAGGTCTCGCGGAAGTCGGAGAACGGGAAGATGCCCGTGAAGACCGCCTGCAGACCCTGGTTCGCCCGCTCCTCGGGCAGCAGGTTCATCTGCAGGAAACGCTCGTAGCTCCGCCGCTGGACGTCGATCAGGTTGGGGATGGGCAGCGACGTCGTGATTCTGGGAGAAGTCCTTCCGATGGCCGTTGCGCGTTGCAATCTGCGGGGTGGGAAACGTATCCATAGGGGTCTTGCTATCTCCTCGATGCCTGGGTAGATGGGTGCTTCACTTCTACGCGGCAACCCTAGTTACTGCCGTGGGGGCGTCCGGATCCCTGCCCCGGTAGAAACAGGGGCTCCGGAAGCAGGAGACACCATGCCCAGCCCTCCGCTCGCCCCGCGGAAGGTCACCAGGCATGGTGAACATAGGCCAGAACAGGGCCGAGGCCCGGTTTATGCCCGGGCCGGCCCCTGTTCCGGCATCTGGTAGTTCTCGTCGACCTGCGGACAGGTCCTGTCGAGGGTGGTTACGCGCAGTGTGCGTAGCGTAGCTCCTCTCGCCGCGCGTTACTTGATCTCGATCGTGGCTCCGGCCTCTTCGAACTTCTTCTTGATCGACTCGGCCTCATCCTTGGAGACCGCTTCCTTGATGGTGGCGGGAGCGGACTCGACGAGGTCCTTGGCCTCCTTGAGGCCGAGGCTGGTGACCTCGCGGACCGCCTTGATGACGTTGATCTTCTTCTCGCCGGCCGCCTTGAGGACGACGTCGAACTCGGTCTTCTCCTCGACCACGGGAGCCGCGGCGCCGCCGCCGGCCGCCGGAGCGGCCACAGCCGCCGCCGCGGAGACACCGTAGTGGTCCTCGAGGGCCTTGACGAGGTTGTTCAGCTCGAGGACGGTCAGCTGGTCGATCTGACTGATGAAATCTTCGGTCGCGATAGCCATGTTCTCTCCTTAAACGCTGCGGACCGCGAAAGTCCGGGAAATCGTTATCCCTGTATTTTCAAGCCTGTAGGATCCCCTGCGTGGGCACCCTGGGCGGCCACATCGGGCCGCCCCTACGCTGATTCTGATTCTTCTTTCTTCTTCCGGACCTGGTCCAGAACCATCACGAACGACTGCGGAACCGCGGCCAGCACGCGGACGAACCGGGTGACCGGCGACTGCATCAGGAACAGCAGCTTGGCGATCAGCTCCTCGCGGCTGGGCAGCGAGGCGATCTCCTTGATCTGGTCGGCGGCGATGGCGCGCCCCTCGACGAGGCCGGCCTTGAGCTTGATCGCCGGCACGTCCTTGGCGTAGTCGGTCAGCGCCTTGGCCACTCCGACCGGATCGGTGAGGCTGAAGGCGACCGCCGTCGGCCCCACGAAGTGCTCCTTGAGCTGGTCGAGCGCCTGGCTGTCGATGGCGCGCAGGGCGATCGTGTTCTTGACCACCACATACTCGCCGCCGCTCTGCCGCACCCGCTTGCGCAGCTCGGTCACCTGCGGGACGGTGATCCCCTGGTAGTCGAGGAGGAAGGCGTGCTGAGCCTTGGCGAGCCCTTGCTCGTACGTCTCGAGGATCTGTTCTTTGTCGCTGCGGGTCAAAGGCATGATCGTCTCCCTACGCCTCGGTCGTCATGGCGGCCTCGTCAACCTGGATGCCGGGGCCCATCGTCGAGCTGACGCTGACCCCCCGCACGTACTTGCCCTTGGCCGCGCTCGGCTTCGCCTTCAGCACGGCGCCGATCAGGGCCTCGGCGTTGTCGCGCAGCTGGTCGGTGCCGAAGGAGAGCTTGCCGACCGGCGCGTGGATGATCCCCGTCTTGTCGACGCGGAACTCCACCTTGCCGGCCTTGATCTCCTGCACCGCCTTGGCGACGTCGGTCGTCACCGTGCCCGCCTTCGGGTTGGGCATCAGGCCGCGGGGGCCGAGCACCTTGCCCAGGCGGCCGACGACCCGCATCATGTCCGGGGTGGCGACCACGGAGTCGAACTCCATCCAGCCCCCCTCGATCCGCTTCGCCAGCTCCTCGCCGCCGAAGACGTCGGCCCCGGCCTCCTCGGCCTCGCGGAGCTTCTCGCCGGTGGCGAAGACCAGCACCCGGGACACCGTGCCCAGGCCGTGCGGCAGCACGACGGTGCCGCGGACCATCTGGTCGGCATGCTTGGGATCGACGCCCAGCCGCATCGCGATCTCCAGGGTCTCGTCGAACTTGACGTACTTCACCTGACCCGCCAGATCGATGGCTTCCCGCAGCGCGTAAGGCCGGGTCTCGACCTTCCCGGCGGCCTGCCGGTACTTCTTTCCATGCTTTGCCACGACTGTTTCTCCTTAGCCCTGAATCTCGATACCCATCGAGCGGGCCGTCCCCTCGATCGTCCTGACCGCCGGCTTCCAGGCTCGCCGCGTTGAGGTCCGGCAGCTTGGTCCTGGCGATCTCCTCGACCTGCGCCTGGGTCACCTTGCCCACCTTCTTCTTGTTCGGCTCGCCCGAGCCCTTGGGGATCCCCGCCGCCTTGATCAGCAGGATCGCCGCCGGCGGCGTCTTGGTGATGAACGTGTAGCTGCGGTCGGCGTACACGGTGATGACCACGGGGATGATCAGGCCCGACTGGGCCGCCGTCCGGGCGTTGAAGTTCTTCACGAAATCCATGATATTGACGCCCGCCTGGCCCAGTGCCGGGCCTACCGGAGGCGCCGGCGTCGCCGCGCCGGCCGGGATCTGCAGCTTGACCTGTCCAACGACTTTCTTGGCCATCGAGTATCAACCCCCGCGCGAGGCTGCTCAGATCTTCTGCACCTGCGAGAAGTCCAGCTCGACCGGCGTCTGCCGGCCGAAGATCGTGACCATCACCTTGAGCGTGTTGCGGTCGAGGTTGACCTCGTCCACCACGCCCGTGAAGTTGTTGAACGGGCCGTCGGTGATCCGCACCGGCTCCGCCTTCTCGAACATGTACTTCGGCTTCGGCTTCTCCTTGGCCGTGACCACCTGCTCGAGGATCTGTTGACCTCGGTCTCGGAGAGCGGCGTCGGCTTCTTGCCGGTGCCCACGAAGCCCGTCACCTTCGGCGTGTTCTTCACCACGTGCCAGGCGGCGTCGGACATCTCCATCTCGACCAGGATGTAGCCGGGGAAGAACTTGCGCTGCGTCTCCTTCTTCTTCCCGCCCTTGTACTCGACCACGGTCTCGGTCGGAATGCGGATCTCGCCGAAGGCGTCCCCCATGCCGAGCGCTTCCGCGCGCTGGCGCAGGGTCTCCTTCACCCGCTCCTCAAAACCGGAGTAGGTGTGGACGATGTACCACTTCCGATCGGGAATCGTCTCTTCGGTCATCCAAACATCCTCACAATGCCCTGATAGCCCCAGATGATCAGCCGGTCCGCCACGAACAGAAACGCCGCGAAGACGACGCTGGTGACGATGACCACGATCGTCGTCGACACCACCTCGTCACGGGCCGGGAAGGAGACCTTCCGCATCTCCGTGCGCACCTCTGACAGGAATTCCTTTGTCTTCGTCAACCAATTCATCGCTTGGGCCTCGATCTTAATTCTTCAAAAGACTGAAAAAGACTGGCAGGCCAGGAGGGACTCGAACCCCCAACCCTCGGTTTTGGAGACCGATGCTCTACCATTTTGAGCTACTGGCCTGTACGACTCTTCTATGTCAAACGCGCCGGGAGGGGACGAGCCCCTCCCTACGCCGAACCCGCCAGTTTCCTACTTGACGATCTCGGTGACCGTGCCGGCGCCGACGGTGCGGCCCCCCTCGCGGATGGCGAAGCGGACCCCCTTCTCCATGGCGATCGGCGCGATCAGCTCGACCTCGAGGTTCACGTTGTCCCCCGGCATCACCATCTCAGATCCCTCCGGCAGCGTCGCGACTCCCGTCACGTCCGTCGTCCGGAAGTAGAACTGCGGACGGTAGCCGTTGAAAAACGGCGTGTGCCGGCCACCCTCTTCCTTCGTCAGGATGTAGACCTCACCCTTGAACTTCGTGTGCGGCTTGATCGAGCCCGGCTTCGCCAGCACCTGACCCCGCTCCACGTCGTCCTTCTTCGTGCCGCGAAGCAGCACGCCGATGTTGTCGCCCGCCTGACCCTGGTCGAGAAGCTTCTTGAACATCTCGACACCCGTCACGATCGTCTTCGCCGTGTCACGGATGCCCACGATCTCCACCTCGTCGCCGACCTTCACGATCCCGCGCTCGATCCGGCCCGTCACCACCGTGCCGCGGCCCGAGATCGAGAAGATGTCCTCGATCGGCATCAGGAACTCCTTGTCGATCGCGCGCTCCGGCAGCGGAATGTAGTCGTCCACCGCGTCGATCAGCTCGATGATCTTGGCGCCCCACTCGCTGTCCGCCGTGCCGCTCTCCAGAGCCCGCAGCGCCGAGCCGCGAATGATCGGAATGTCGTCCCCGGGGAAGTCGTAGGACGAGAGCAGCTCGCGCAGCTCCAGCTCCACCAGGTCCAGCAGCTCCGGATCGTCCACCATGTCGCACTTGTTCATGAACACCACCATCGACGGCACGCCCACCTGGCGCGCCAGCAGGATGTGCTCACGAGTCTGCGGCATCGGACCGTCCGCCGCCGACACCACCAGGATCGCGCCGTCCATCTGCGCAGCTCCCGTGATCATGTTCTTCACATAGTCGGCGTGACCCGGGCAGTCGACGTGCGCGTAGTGGCGCTTGTCGCTCTGGTACTCCACGTGAGCCGTCGCGATCGTGATGCCGCGCTCGCGCTCCTCGGGAGCCTTGTCGATCTGATCGAAGGCCACGAAGCTCGCCAGACCCTTCGAGGCCAGTACCGCGCGTGATCGCCGCCGTCAGGGTCGTCTTGCCGTGATCGACGTGACCGATGGTGCCGACGTTGACGTGCGGCTTCGAACGGTTGAACTTCTCCTTGCCCATGGCGCTATCCGATGCCTCCTAAAGACGGGGTATTTGTTATCGAGACGAGCTCGGTATTCGACTTGCCTACAGCAGCCTCTCTGACGGCGAGGCTGGTTTATGGAGCCCACGACCGGATTTGAACCGGTGACCCCTTCCTTACCAAGGAAGTGCTCTACCCCTGAGCCACGTGGGCTTTAGACACCCGTGCGATCGACCGCGGCCAGGGCCGGAGCCATCCCCAACGGTCAAACCGCGCGATCCTACATCCTCCCCCTACTCGTGTAAAGCCCCTTCTTTCGCAGGTGACGACCTTTGCAGGGAGCCTGGCGCGGGCGTCCCTGGGAAGGGGCGCCCGAGGGAAAGGACGAGTATTGTGCCTGAGGTCAGGCGGCTTGTCTAGGGGTTTGATCCCTTCAGAGGCTCTTTGCGCTCGAACAGCCACCACTCCCCCGCCGTCTTCCCCACCAGGCCCAGGCGTCCGGGGTCCCCTCCGAAGGCGTTCACGACTTCCGCCGGCCCGCCGCGGACGAGGAAGTAGCGGAACCGTCCGCCGTGGCGCTCGTACTTGAAGAACCGCGGGTTCCAGTCGCTCCATTCCCGCAGCAGGTCGTCCCAGCTCGCGCCCGGCCGGAAACGCGCCGAGGTCTGGAACAGCTCGGCGAAGGAGAAGAGGATGCGCCCCCCCTTCGCGGCCTGGTAGTGGGCCGGGAAGTGGAGATAGACCGGCAACCCCCGCCAGCTCGCCGACTCCCGCTCGAAGATGAGCCCCGCCAGGTTCTGCCCCGGCTCGGTGCCGGCGAGCAGCTCGGCGAGACCCGCGCTCTCGGCGCGGAAACGGAGGAAGGCGGAGAGGGTCTGGCCGAACTGGAAGACGAGCACCCCGGCCACCAGCGCGGCCACCAGCCGCCGCCGCCCGGCCACCGGCGGCGGCAGCGCCACCACCACCAGCATCGCCGCGAGCGGCGCCACCCGCTCGGCGATCAGATAGCCGCCGCGGAACTCGGGCAGGATCAGGTAGAGCAGCGCGAGCCAGCCGGCCAGGGTGGCGAAACGGGTGCGGAAGAGACGGTCCATGGCTCCTTGCCCTTCTGGGCGGTCCCGGAAGAGGATCGCGAGGATCGCCGTGGCGGCCAGCAATCCGAGCAGCACCCACCCGGTGCGGTCTGGATAGGGCCCGAAGAGGATGTCCGGGAGGCGGGCGAGCTTGGTGCCCAGCGGCAGCCGCAGGGGCGGCGAGCTCCGCATCCGGCGCTCGTACTCGCTGATCACCCCGACGGGCGAGCGCAGGACGCCGTAGGCCATCACCGCCCCGCAGGCGACCAGGCCGGGGATCAAGGCCGTCAGCCAGAGCGCCAGCCGCCGCCAATGCTCTCGAGACAGCCGGCAGATCGCCAGCCACCCCACCATCCCCGCGAACAGGAGGAGGAACTGCAGGTGGACCGTATAGAAGAGGACGGTCACGCCCGCCAGCGCCAGCCAGGGCCGCGCCGTGACCGGCCGGTCGAGCAGGCGGTCGGCCAGCGCCGCGCCGCCGAGCGCCAGCGGCAGGGCGAGCAGGTTATCGACGAACCCCCAGTAGAAGACCGTGTTGTAGGTGAGCGCCAGCGCCAGCAGCGCGTACCAGCCGGGCCGCCCCGTCCGCCGGCAGACGGCGAGCGCCGCCGCCCCCACCGCCAGCAGCGACGCCGAGACGATCAGCTTGCCGGCCACGTTGATCGGCATCGCCCAGGCGAGCCCCGCGGTCAGCAGCTTGAACAGCCCGTGCGGCGCCCACAGCGCCAGCTCGTAGGTCTCGCGGAACCGCCGCGCCGGATCGGAGTACCAGCGCAGGATCGCCGACAGCGCGAGCTGCTGCGGATAGTCCACCATCGGCGGCAGCGCCACCACCCAGAGCGGCAGCACCCAGAGCGCCGCGGCGGCCAGGGGGAGACGGCGGCGGGAACCGGCAGAGGAGGGAGCGGGCATGTGGCGAAGGAGAGTATCCGAGGCGGGCTCCGGAGCAAAGACGGCGGCGGGACCTCCACGCCGCCGTCTTGCCGTTGACTAGTGCGGCCGGTCGTGAGGCGCAACCACCTTCACGGAGCCCTGCGTGGTGTTACCCGCCGTGTCGCGGGCCTCGTAGATGACCGTGTAGGTGCGGCCGGGCCCCGTGCCGCCGCGCTCGGCGCGCAGTAGGAACCGGCGGTCGTCGGTCCCGAGGTCCGCCTCCTGGATGTCGTCCGATACGTCGCCGTCCCCCAGCCCGTTGTCCGGCTCGCTCGAGACGATTGAGAGCAGCCGCACGGTGGGGTTCGGGTCTTTGTCGTCCTTCACGTCGATCGTGGCCTTTACCTCCTGCAACTGATGGTTGGGCGGCCAGAGCACGACCGGCGACAGGGTGATAGTAAGAGTCGGCGGGGTGTGGTCGAGCGAGTAGCCTTCGAATTGGCTGGCCAGGAAGGCGTCCGTCGTGAACGCGTCGTTGGCGACGAGTGAATTGCCGGCTCCGAACACCAGCAGGTCTCTCACATAGTAGGGGCCGTCGACGCCGCCAATACCGATCGTCTGACCGTCGTAATAAAACTCGAGCTGACCGAGGCCGGCGTCTAGATATCCGTCGTTGGAGACGAAGCCAAGATCGC
Organism: uncultured Acidobacteriota bacterium; assembly: GCA_963792575.1. Classification (GTDB taxonomy): domain Bacteria; phylum Acidobacteriota; class Thermoanaerobaculia; order Multivoradales; family UBA5704; genus DATARR01. The sequence continues at coordinate 83,328 of CAWBWZ010000009.1, read as the reverse complement.
GTCCATTGGCGTCGACCAAGCTCGCCGACCAACTGTAATAACCGGCGGAGTCCACCTCCACGCCGACATCGACCTTCAGGAGATCGTAGAGACCGTTGCCGTTGCTATCGATCCCCGTCGAGGAGCCGACGCCGGTGAGCAGGATCGGGGCGTGCTGGAACTGGTGGTAGTCGTAAGCCGCCGTCCGGAAGGCGTCGGTTTTGGAGGCCACCGGCAGCAACTCGATGTCTCCTTCCTCCGTCAAACTGATGGACGAGAGAGTGTAGGGGCCATTCACTCGGCTGGCGAAGATCTCCTCGCCGTCAAAGGCGAGGGTGACCGTGGTCGGTCCAGCCGGCAGGTCGATCACCACGCTGGCCTCATGCGTGTTGCCCTCGGCGTCGGTGAGCACGCCGAAGATCCGGTAATGGCCAGCGTCGGTTACGTTGAGGTCGGCGTCCATGAGGAGCTGGTCGAAAAGACCATCGCCGTCCGTGTCCAGGCCGCGATCCCGGTAGGTCCCGGTGAAGTTGGAGGAGCTTCGGCTGACGGTCGCCAGGGCGTACGTCTCACGGCTGAAGCTTGAAGGCACGCTGAGAGCCGTCCCGAACGCCTGCAGGACGACCTCGTAGTTGCCGGGCTGGGAAGTCTCGGCGAACTGACCGCTGTAGACCCCGTCGTTGGCCACGGCGTCACCCGCCAAGCCCTCGTCGTGCAAATCCAGCCGGCGGGTGGTGCCGTCCGGCATCTCTATCAACGCTTGGGCGGCCGCTCCCAGCAGAGGGACGCCGTCCTTGCGCAGCGTGCCGGCCACGACCAGGGGCTCGCCCGCGTGGACGTTCGGATTGGACAGGTCATCCGTGAGGACGATACCCGGCATGCCTCCCGAGGGTAGCGAGATTTCGGAGGTATCGAACCAAGCGTGAACGGCATAGGGAACGCCATCGGGAGCCGAGGTCGCGGTAACCGTGACGGTCCAATCGCCAGCCTCGGGAGCTTCGATCCTATAGGCTTCCATGAAGCCGCCCGGGATGTCCGACTTGCCAAACTGGCTGCTGGTGGTATCGATCCGCTGGCCCGAGGGAGAGGTCAGGGTCATGGTGAGATCCCCGGTCCCGTAAAGCAAAGTGAAATAGATAGGCGCGCCCGGATCGACGGGCACCGTCAGAGTCTGGACCTGCCCAGTCTGAATCAGATTCCCCGCCGTCGCCGTCCCGCTCATCGGCAAGCTCTCCTGCGAGGCTTGGAGGGCACTTACGGTCCCGAATGCACTGACGCGGGGGTATACGCGGTCAAAGACTTGCTGAGCCTTCTCTAGCGAGGTGTGCTTTGCATACGTTTCGGGATAGACACTTCTAACAGGCGGTAGGTTGCTGGTATAGGACAAGGAGTACACCGAGGACATCGGCACTATGGTGTCGCCCAGGCCGACGATCCCGATCAGGGCCCTGTCGCCCAAACAGGAGAAAACGCAGCTGCCCGGAGAATAGACCCCGGCCAGAGCCGTATACCGGACTTTTGGGTTGTGCCCACGCTCTTTGTTGTAATTACCCATGAACTTGGTGGTGAGTTGTACTCCTCCCGGTAGGGCCAAGTCGCTGAGTTTGTTAATTATCGGACCACTCAATAGGCCACCGAACAGATAGCTCAGGCCTACTTTGGCCCTCCTAACAACGTCGGCGAGAGGGCTGCCAGCATTCGGCGTTCCCAGTTGGATCAACTGCTCGACGTCCCTGTTCCTCTCGACGTACTCACGGGAGTCGAGACCGCCCTTGCTATGAGTCACCAGGTTTACCTTGTCGACACCCCAGCGCTGCTTTGCCTTAACGACCCGCTCAGCGATCTTGGTAGCGTTACTCTGGATGCTTCCTAGCGCGAGTAGCCCCGGGAGATCGAGGTTACCGTCGTTGGGAATGCCAAGTTGGGTGAGTTTGGTGACCCAGACCGGGCTCCATACCGTGTGATCCGACCAGATGCCATGCACCATTACCACAGGCCGGACCACCTTAATCGACAAGGCGGCCCAATCAATCGAGGTGCACCAGACCTCTGCGGAGTTGGCGGTGTCGATGTCGATCCGGATGGTGTTGTCCTTCGGGATAATGGAACCGTTTTCCCCAGGATCACTCGGGAACTGCACCCAGTCGATCGGCACTTCGAAGGAATTGAGCTTCCAGTTGTTGTTGCCGCCCGTCAGGAACTCAGTAGGCACCACATGGCCATTGAAGGTCACGCGGTCGCGCTCCGGGCTATATGGCGGGACTACGGCGTTGAAGTCTATGTCGAAGGCGGGCAAAGTAATCTTGGCGGTTTCGCCAATCAGTTTGTTCTGCTTCAGTTTCTGGATATCACCGACGACACGCCCGATCTTGATCGTGAAGATCAAAGGGCCGCCGCCGCGGTAGGTGCATCCGGTGTCCAGTCCGGCGCCTTGGTCAACGACGAAGGTGGAGTCGTTGCTGGCCGGCGGGTTGAACGGTGAGCCGCCGATGTGTCCGGCGCTGATCCGGGGGGCGGCGAGTTGGGTGGACCCGGGTGTCCCCGGCTTTGGATCCTGGGCAGCAGCCCATCCGGATCCGATGACTCCGAGGAGCAGGGTGGTGGCCAATGGTCGTCTGAATCTCATTCTCTCCTCCTTCGCCGGGGCCCGCCGCGAGACGGCTAAGGGAGTGAATCTCGCCGGAGCCCCCGTAAACTCGGTGTTGAAGAACAGGAAGACGGCCCACCATATACGCTATGTTCGATTTATGCAACTGTTTCATTACAAGCCCGTAGGCGGGGCTCCACCCCTCCTGAGAGATCGGCCACCCGACCTCTGCACTCTTCGGGGATGCCTTCCACCGCGGCCTCAACGTCCTCGCCCAGGTCGCCGCCCCCGACCTCGAGGTCTGGATGCTCTACGCGGTGGGCCTGCTCGAGACCCTGGTGAACTGGGGGAACGAGACCTATGAGGCGGCCTCCCCCGCGCCTGGCTCACCCATGAAGCCTGCAAGCACAGTACATAAACAGAGGCTGCCGCACGATACCGGCCAGCCGCTTTTTCAAGGAGCCCGAATGAAATTCAGACTCGTGTTGCTGCTCTTCGCCGCCCTCCTGCCGATGGCCGCCCTCGCCCAGGCCGCGGGCACCGCGGCCGCCGGCCAGACCGTCACCCTCCCGGCGTCGATCACCGCCCCCGCCGCGGCGCCAGCGGACTGCGCCGCCGGCCGCTCCGCGGCCGGCAAGCCCGTTGCCGCCTTCCTGGGCGCGTATTGCGGAGGTTGCAGCGACTCGAAGTGCCAGAGCCACCAGATCGGCCAGTACTGCACGCCCCCTCCGGGCAGCGTCGGCGGCTACAGTTGCCAGAACGTCTATGGGAACTCCTGCGCCGCGGACGGCGCCCCTGATTGCAGGTGCTGGACCGGACCCCTGCCGTAACCCTTTCGCTTTGGCAGCTCGGCTGCGCGAGCAGATGGTGGTGAGGAAGCGGCTTTTTCCTCCCCCTTCAGGGGGAGGCCAGGAGGGGGCCGCCCCAGACAAGGAGCGGTCCCGCGGACTCCGCAAAGCCCCCCTCCTGGCCTCCCCCCGTTCCGGGTGGAGGAAAAATCCGGGCCTCGCGAACCATCCTCACTTCCTCTCCGGCGGGCATCTCCTAAAGTTTTAGTTGACAGGGTGCCGGAGGGAGGATTATCATCCTAATACGTTAGGAGGTAACCGATGGCCCGGAAGCCCGCAGACCCATTGACCCCCCTGGAGCTGGAGATCATGAAGGTGCTCTGGGAGGCCGGCCCCTCCGCCGTGCAGACCGTCCAGGAGCGGCTGGCGCCTGAACGCAAGCTCGCCTACAACACGGTACAGACGATGCTCAACGTGCTCCATCGCAAGGGCAAGGCACGGCGGGAGCTCCAGGGGCGCGCCTACGTCTACGAGCCGGTCGTCAGCCGCGCCCAGGCAGCCGGCCAGGCGGTGGGCGACCTGGTGAGCCGGATGTTCGGCGGCTCGGCCGAGAGCCTCGTCCTCAGCCTGGTCGAGGCCCGTCACCTGACGCCGGAGAAGCTGGCCGAGCTGTCGGCGCTGGTCGACAAGGGCGAGGAGGATGGCCATGGAGAGGATTGACGTATTCGTCGTCACCTTCCTGCTCAACGCCCTCTGGCAGGTGCCGATCGCGGTCGCCGCTGGACTCCTGGGGGCTCGCCTGCTGCGGCGGGCTCCGGCGCGGCTGCGCCACGCCCTCTGGCTGGCGGTTCTGATGGTCGCGGTGGCGCTCCCCGCGGCCAGCCTCTGGCCGTCCCGTCTCCCCGCTTCCAGGGAAGCTTCTCCGGCTGCCGCCCCCATCCCCACCCCGGCGGCCTATGCGGCGGCCTGGCGGGCGGCGTTCCCTTCCGGCGAGAGCCGCTTCCCAGCCGGCGCCCGCGCCGCGATCGCGGGCCTCTGGGCCCTCTCTCTGCTCGCCCACGGCTGCCACCTGGGCCGGGCCTGGCGCCAGACCCGGCGGCTGGCCCGCGGCGCCTGTCCCCTGGAAATTCCGGACGGCTTCGCGCCCGTCATTTCCCGCTGCCGCTCCGTCCTCGGGGTGCGCGACGGCGAGATTCTCGGCTCTCCAGAGATCGCCAGCCCGGTCACCCTGGGAGCGCTCCGGCCGTTGATCCTCCTCCCCTCCCGCTTCTTTGCCGGCGCTTCGGCCGACGAGACGGCATCGGCTCTCGGCCATGAGCTGATCCACGTCCGGCGCCGGGACTACGCCGTCAACATCCTCTGCGAATTCCTGCTGCTTCCGGTCGCGTTCCACCCGGCGGTCCGCTTTCTGCGCCGCCGGATCGCGGAAACCCGGGAGATGGCCTGCGACGAAGCCGTCGTGGAGAGCCTCGTCCGGCCCCGCGCGTACGCGCGGTCCCTGCTCTCCCTGGCGGCGTCCGCCGCCCGCATCCCCCGGCCATCCACCACCCTGGGCGTCCTCGACGCCCAAACTCTGGAGGTGCGTATGAAAAGGATCCTCGACAACCACCCCCGCACCGGCCTGGCACCGGCCCGCGCCGCCCTCGGAGCGGCCCTGCTGCTCCTCGCCGGCATCGGTCTCGCGGCCTCGGACCTCACCGTCCGGCCGGTGGCCGCGGACGCCCGCGGCGGCGATCTCCGCCCCTTCGCCGGAACCTGGAGCGGCGACTGGGCCTTCGACAAGGACGGCGGCAAGAAGATGCGGGCCCTCGACCTGGAGATCCGCCCCGACGGCCGCATCGTGGAGACCTGGTACAAGTATCAGAAAGGTGTCGCCAGCCCCGAGAAGGAGTCCAACCCCGTGACCGGCTACAAGGTCGAGGGGAATACCCTGAGCTTCGACGTCCGGGTCGAGGATTTCGCCTTCCGCGGCAAAACGCCCGGCATCGCCGAGATCCACCAGTCGCTCGAGCTGAAGGGCCCGGACGCGGCGGTCTTCCGGAGCCTCTCCAACTCCTACATCGAGGCCCTCAAGAAAAGCGGCGAAGCGGTGCCGCCCCCGCCTCCGCCGCTCGCGATGAAGCGCGTCTCCTGACCTGAAAACCAGCAGCCGTTATCCGGCCGGGGGGGCGCCCCCGGATGGCGGAAGTGTGTCCATCCGGGGGCGCGATCCCCACCGCAGCGCCGGATACGCGCCGAGGACGGCGAGCAGCAGCAGCCAGCGGCCGAGACGCCAGGAGGCCGGGCTGTAGATGAGCCTGACCCGCGACGTCCCGGCCGGAACCTCGACCGCCAGCAGGGTCCCATCGGCGATCGCCAGGCGGGCGGGCCGATCGTCGGCCCAGGCCCGCCAGCCCGGGATCGCCGTCTGGGAGACCACCAGCCAGGCGTCCGCGTCGACTCTCACGGCAGCCTCCAGATCGCCCGTTCCCACGCGGATCCTCTCGACGCGCGCCGCGCCGTTCGGTCCCCAGGATTTCAAGGCTGAGCCATCCTCGATCGAAGCCAGACGATACGGGTCGCGCAGATCGCGGATCGCGCTCCGGGCCTCGGCCGCCGAGCCGGCCTGAACCACGTTCTGGGGGAAAAAGGCCCAGCGGATCTCGAACGGCAGCTCCCAGAGCCGGGTCTCGCGGAACAGACCGCGGTCGATCCACGGTGGCTCGAGGCGCAGATCCGGCCCGGCGAGTAGGAAGCGGGTCCCCAGCAGCCGCAGGTAGGGCAGGTGCTCCGGCTTCGGCCGCGGGTACTGCTTCTTGTATTTGGCGCGGTCGAAGCCGAGCATTTCGGTCAGCCAGTCGACGTAGCGGGAGGACTCCGTGGGATCGTGCGTGCGGATGTCCGCGATCGCATAGAAGGTCGAGGCGTTGGCCACGAACACGCCGCGGGTCCCGGCGACGCGGAAGGGCCCCGGCTCGCGGGCGATGCGGTCGAGCAGCGGCACGGGCGGATAGGCATAGGCCGCCGGGATCGCCGGGTTGTAGCCGCCGAAGGCGTCGAGGAGCTGGCCGAGGCCCGCCAGGGCGATCAGGCAGCCGGCGGCCCGCGGCCGGCGACGCGCCACGGCGAGCCCGAGCAGCGCCAGCGCCGCGGCGGCCACGGCGACGGCGATGTGCCGGCCCGATTCCGCGCGGACCTCAGGCGGCGCCCCGGTGAGGGCTACCCGCGCCTGCCAACCGCCCAGAATCCAGAGTGCGGCCAAGGCCGCCGCCGCGACCGCGAAACTCCGCCGGCCGCCGGGCTCCGCCATCCAGCGCTCCAGGGCCAGGGCAGCGAGCAGCGCCACGCCGAACCCGCCCAGGTAGGCGAAGTAGCGCGGCGTGATCGCCGACAGGCCGGGCAGCGAGAACAGGCGCGAGGCGAGCCCCAGCGGATCGAGATGCAGGGCATAGGCGACCGGCGTCAGCACCCAGAGGCAGATCTCCGTCTCCCGCCGCGCTCCCGGCAGGAACAGTCCCGCCAGGGCGAGCATCAGCACCGGCAGGCCGGCCGCCCCCTCGGCCAGCCAGGTGATCGGCGCCGGCCCCGCCTCGGCGCTGCGCTGAGGGGTGCCGAAGCCGCCGGGAACCCCCAGCCCGATGACGCCGCCGAGGCTGGCGCCCGCCTCGACCCGCTTCGCTTCTTCGCCGCGCGCCAGCTTCTCGGAGCGCAGGATCGACTCGCCGAGCGGCAGGGTGAAGAACGCGGTGCCCACCAGGGCGAGCAGGACGGCGGCGGAGATCCCCCGCAAGGCATCGAGGAACCGGCGGTCCCTGCGCCGCCAGGCTCCGACCGCCGCCCAGAGCCACCGGCCGGCGAGAGCGCAGCCGGCCGCCAGCCCGGTCTCGGGGTGGCCGGAGAGGATCATCGCCGCCAGCGCCAGAGAGAGCAGGGCGCGGGTCCGCATCCGCGGCCCGTCCGCCAGGATCTTCTCGCTGGCCAGAGACGCGAAGGGGAAGAGCGCGAGCACCTCGCCGAGCGGAAACAGCCGCCAGACCGCGAGCGAGCCGCTGAAGGCATAAGCCACCGCCGCCACCAGGGCGAAAGCCGGCCGCGCACTCCACTGGCGGGCGACTAGGAACGTCCCGGCCAGGGCGAGCAGCGCCTTCAGGAAGGCGCGCAGGCCTTGAGCCCGCTCGGGGCTGAACGGCAGCGCCGCCAGCGAGACCGGGCTGAAGGGGGCAGACTGGCCGTTGCCGAGCAGCGCCTGGCCGCCGCCCGAATACGGGTTCAGCAGCGGCGCCCGTCCGCTCAGCATCTGCCGGCGGACCTCCGCCTGCCAGGGAGCGATCTGCAGAGTGACGTCGTTGAGGCGCCCGACCCGGGGGTGATAGCCGGCCAGATCCTGGGTGACCCAGGGGCGCAGGGGGACGTTGGTGTCGAACGGCCCGAGGACGCGGCCGGCCCGCAGTGCCGGCAGCAGGGGGAGCAGCGCGATCCCCACCAGGACGATCGCCCAGCGAGCGCCGAGCTTCGGCTCGAACAGGCGGTCCCAGAGGAACAGGCCGGCGGCCGCGCAGGCCAGCATCCACGCCAGCAGATCCCATTGCATGGAGGCCTGCTATATCACGGCCCCGGAACCCCGCTATAGAATTACCGTAGCAGCACCAGACAGGAAAAGAGGGAGAGCGATCGTGGAGCCAACCGCACTATTGCCGTTCGCCGCCTGGGAAAGCTTCTACGTCATCGTCGGTTCGTCGGCTGCGGCGCTGACCGGCCTGCAGTTCGTGGTCATCGTCCTGGGAGCTGAGATCGGCGTGGGCAGCGGCTCGACGACCCGCGCCTTCGGCACTCCGACGATCGTGCACTTCGGCGCCGTCCTTCTCCTCTCGGCGATCCTGAGCGCGCCCTGGCACCGGCTGTCGAGCGCCGGGCTCGGCCTCACCGCTTGCGGAATCGCGGGGCTCGCGTACGGGGCGAACGTCATCCGGCACGCGCGGCGGCAGACCGACTACAAACCGGTTCTCGAGGATTGGATCTGGCACTTCACGCTACCGCTCATCGCTTATGCCACGCTGACGGCGGCCGCAGTCACGCTCCAGCGCCACCCCGAACCGTCCCTGTTCGCGGTCGGCGGGGTCGCGCTGCTCCTGCTCTTCGTGGGGATCCACAACGCCTGGGACTCGGTCACCTACATCGCCATCGAGCGGCGCAAGCCGGAGGGGTCCAGGGAGCGGGATCAGGAGCCGCGCGGCAGAAAACCAGGCAAGGGCCACCGCGCGGCACCCAGCCGATGAGTCGAAACCGGTATTTGCGGCATGCCGGCCCCGGTTTGCGGCATAACGGAGCCGGCGAGCGCCGTGGAATCTGGTCTTCGCGGCAAATCAAGACTATCAAGCGGTATTTAATACTTCGATCGCGGCACAATTTCTAGTTTCTACTGCGAACGCTAGCCGACTCGGGAGAAGATTCGGATTTTCTGCCGCGAATTGAGCTCCAAACGCAACGCACCAGCGTCATTTTGCGGAGGAATTTACTTTTTCTGCCGCATACCGGGCCCGGCGAGAGCCGAAATCAGGCCGGTTTGCGAAGGATTGTCTCCCGCTTGCCGCAAGTGAAGGACGGTTCGCCCTGCGGGACGTTTCCACGCTGCCCCTACAACTTCGCCCTGTACGCCGCCACCCGCTCCGGCTTTCCCCACTTTGTGTAGAGCTCGACGATCCGCTGCCGCGCTTCCGCCGCGTGCTTGGCTCCATCCCCCTCATCGTTCTCGAGGGCGGGATAGCTTGCGAGAAGGAGCTTCTCGGCCTCCTTGAACCGGCCCAGATCCGTCAGACAGCTCCCGAGGACGCTCTCGGTATCAGCAATCCTCCAGTGTGTCGGCGGTTGCTTGGCCCGGAAGACCGAGAGAGCCTCCCGCGCTTTGGCCTCGGCCTCTGCAGCCTTTCCTTCCGTAACCAGAACCGAGGCGAGGTTGCGCAGATAAATGGCCCGATTCTTGGGATCTGAATCAGGCACCGCATCCATGATCGAAAGGGCCTCGCGGTAACATCTTTCCGCGTCCGCGGCCTTATCCTCGGCCTGAAGGACGTATCCCAGATTGTTGAGAGTGATTGCAACCTTCGGACTGGCGCCGGGATAAAGCTTCCTGCGCATGTCCAGCACCTGCCGATGGAAAGTCTCGGCACCGGCCAGATCTCCCCGATCCTGCAGGAGCGAGGCGATATTGCTGAGGCTCGCGGCCACCAACGGATCGGGCGAATCTCCCGCGATCTTCCGGCGCAACTTCAGCGCTTCCCGGTAATTCAGCTCGGCCTTGGTGTAATCGCTGCGCGTCGCATAAATCTTTCCCAGATTATTGAAACTGGTCGCAATATCCTCGTCGTCGACGTGAGGCAGCTTCCACTTGATCGCGAGAGACCGCTTGTAATAGACCTCGGCTTGATCGAGCTCCCCCTTTTCTTCGAGGAGAGACCCCAGATTGGTCAGACCGCTGGCATAGTCGGGGGTTCGCGTGGCTCCCCGCTTCTCCTGGATCTCCAGGGCCTCGCGGATCATCGGCTCAGCCTCAGCATCTTTTCCCATGTCTCTCAGAAGGCTGGCCAAGTTGTGGAGACTTTGGGCGACGAGCAGGTCGTCGTTGCCCAGAGTCTGGCGGTTCAAGCTCAGCGCTCCCTCGAGCAGCTTCCTGGCCGGCACATAGAGACCGAGACTCCGGTAGACCCGCCCCATGGTGTCCATCAGGTCGGCGCGCAACTCCGGCTGCGTCTCCAGACCCTGATCGATCTTCTCGACACCGCGGTCGAGCATCTCCCTGGCGGTAACGGACTCGCCCCGCGACTCGCTCGGATCAGGAATCGAGAAAAGATCTTGCAGGAAGGTGGAGACCGTATGCGCCCGCTGCTGTTCGCGGACCGCGCGCTGCCAGAGCACGGTCACCGTGATGCTGAACGCCAGGATCAGGAGAAGGACGGCGGCGGCCGCGGCGACACCCAGCTTGTGCCGCCCCACGAACTTCCGGGCCCGATATCCCAGGGTGTCCCTGCGGGCGACGACCGGCAGCCCCTGGAGATGGCGCTCAATGTCGCTGGAAAGCTGATCCACGGAAGCGTACCGGCGCTGTGGATCCTTGCGCATCGCCATCAGGACGATATTGTCGAGATCCCCGGCCAGCCGGCGTTGCAGGAGGCGCTCCTCGCCGTCCCGCACGCGGCTGATCGACTCCGGCTTCAACTCGACGAGGGTGCCGCCCGGTCCCCTGGCCTCCGCCACCCGGCCCACCGCGCTGCTCGGACGAAGCGGCTCCGTCTCGCAGATCGCCTTGGCCAGACTCTGCGGGTCCTGCGTGGCGCGGTGATAGGGAAGGTGCCCCGTCAGCAGGATATAGAGCAGGACGCCCAGCGAATAGACGTCGCTCGCGGTGGTGATCGTCTCCCCCCGGACCTGTTCGGGGCTGGCGTACTCGGGCGTCATCAGCCGCTGTTCAAGGCGGGTGAGAGCGAACAGCGCCTGGTCGGGATCGAGGAGCTTGGCGATCCCGAAATCGAGCAGCTTCGGGATCCCGCCGGCGGTCACCAGGATATTGCCGGGCTTGAGGTCGCGATGAACGATCAGGTTCTGGTGGGCGAAGTGGACGGCCGAACAAACCTTCCGGAAGAGCTCCAAACGCTCGCGGGTGGGCAGCTTCCGCTGGTCGCAATACTCGTCGATCGGCTGCCCCTCGACATACTCCATGATGAAGTAGGGGCGGCCGTCCTCGGCGGTGCCGCCGTCGAACAGCTTGGCGATGTTCGGATGGTCCAGGTGAGCGAGAATCTGGCGCTCGGAGCGGAAGCGGCGGACGATCTCCTCCGTGTCCATGCCGCGGCGGACGAGCTTGAGGGCCACCCGCTGCTCGAACTCCTCGTCCGCCCGCTCCGCCAGGTAGACCGAACCCATGCCCCCCCGGCCGAGCTCGCGCACCACCCGGTAGGCGCCGATGCGCTCCCCTGCCGCGAGGGGCACATCCTCCTCAGGGTGGATCCGGAAAACGGGCGTCTCAATGAAGTCGCCGAGCTCGGGCTCGGAGGCGACGAGAGATTCCACTTCGCGCCGCAGCTCGTCGTCCCCCTGACAGGAGATATCAAGGAAAGCCGTCCGTTCGGCCACTTCCCGATCCAGGGCGCCCTCGAGGACGACTTTGATCTGTTGCCAGCGCTCGGGTGTCACCATTCCCCCGGAGCCCCCCGGGCTCCTGTCGCATTGTCCGTCTTCCTGAAACGCGAGAGACCGCCCCGGAAAGGCTCTCTCACCCCGGGGGTCATCTCTGGGCCAGCTCGCGGTAGAGCCAGAGCCGCGCCGTCTTCCATTCCCGCTTGACGGTGGTCACGGAAATCTCCAGAACGTCGGCGATCTCCTCGTGGCTCAGCCCGATGAAGAACCGCATCTCGACGATGCGCCCCTGGCGCGGATCGACCTCGGCGAGGCGGGAGAGCGCTTCGTCGAGAGCCACGACGTCGAGGTCGCGCATCTCGGGCACCGCGATGGTCTCGTCCAGGGGGACCCGCGGAGCGTTGCTCCCCCGCTTCGCCGCCTGCCGCCCCTTGGCGTAGTCCACCAGGATGCGCCGCATCAGCAGGCCGGCCACCCCGAAGAACTGCTCCCGGTTCTGCCAGTGGATCTTCCGCTGCCCCATCAAGCGGAGGTAGACCTCGTTGACCAGGGCTGTCGGCTGGAGGGTGTGGCCGTCGCTCTCCCGCTGGAACAAGCGGCCGGCGATCTGCCGCAGATCCTCAAAGACGAGCGGGATGAGCCTCTCCAGGGCGGAGGGATCGCCCTGGCTCCAATCCTGGAGGATCTTGGTGACGGCCACTGGGGGGGTAGACATCTGGACTGCGGAGTCTAGCAAAGGTGAGGCCGTCTGGGCAGGGAGGCTGGCCCATTTCCTTCCGCCTTCTCGCGTTCCAGGCAGGGCCGGTTCCAAAACCCCGGCCTCCTCGTCACAGGGCGGCCCGCGGGGCAGGGCAGATGACAACCAGCCCCGCGGGGCCGTCCTCTTTTTTTGACCCTACGTTCCGGTCAGCTTCACGGCCGGATCGCCGAGGACGACGAAATTGCGGGCGTCGTTGTGGGCCATCCAGAGCTCGGAGAACCACTCCGGGTCCACCGCCTCCAGAAATTGCCGCGACTCCCAGAGGTTGGCCAGCTCCGCCGCGAGCGCGGCATGGGTATGGTTGAAGTACTCCATCGCCCAGCCCACGGTGTGTCCGGCCAGCAGACGCCTCAGGGTGTTGCGGAAGACATCCACCCCTTCCCCATTCTTGGAGCCTTCGAAGGAGGTCGTCCAGGTGCGGTCGACGTGTCCGACCACGGCCAGTGCGCCGCCGTTGCCATGGCTGAGCAACCGCTGGGAAAGCCGCGAGACGAACGCGTGGGGAGCGATCTCCGGCGGCTTGCCCAAGACCTCGTGTTCAAAGTTGTCACGCCAGGGAGTGCCGCCGCTGTAACAGGCGAACAGAAAGGCCACCAGCCCGTGGAGGTGCGCGTCCGGCGACAGGTCGTCGCCGGTGAAATACTGGTCCTGGTTGACCCCGCTCTCGTCGCCCGGCCCCGGCCAGTCCTGACAGACCAGCGCCCCCTGGCGGCCGAGCTGGCGCTCGTCGTCCGGGGGGAACCGGAGCCCATGGCTGGCCGTGAAGAGCAGCGCGGGGGTGTCGGCCCCTCCGAGCAGCCGGGAGAGCTGCTCCTTGTCCGCTTTCGGCCCCACACAGGCATGGACGTCCCAGCCTTTCCCAGGCTTCACAAGGGTCTTGGTCAGGGGAGCGACGAGCTCGTCGGCGGTCTGTTGGGTCGGGGTATCCCCCTCGTTGCGGACGCCGAAGAAAGTGACCTGCCGCGACAGCCTGGGCCTGCGCCTCCCGGTTTCGGCGTCGACCACACTCGACGCATAGATCTCATAGTCCCCGGCGTTGTCGAAATGGAGTCTTCCCACCGCGTAACTGACGTCGAGCTCACTCTGGAATTGAAAGGAAATCTCCTCGGGGCTGCCGACGATCAGCAGGTAGTAGGGGACACGATCGGGATCGGCGGTCGCGCCGACTTTCGCGCCATGACGGCGGACGAACTGCGAAGCGGTCTCGCCGCTTTGATATTCGTATTCCTGGAAATAGGGCGGATCGTGCTCGCCAACCTGCTCCCGGCGATGCTCGAGCAGCCTGGACAAGGCCTGCCGGATGTCCCCGGACGTGCCCGGAGCATAGATCACTCCCCATCCGGTCTCGTTCAGCTTGCGGGGATCGCAATCGAAGATGGGATCACGGCTCGCAGCTTCCTCCGCCTGGCGGCTCATCCAGCTCTTGAACCATGCCCAGCGTTCGGGGCTCTCTTCCGTCGTGGCGCTCAATCCGAGGGCGCTCACCTCCCTGGACGTCATGGGCGGCAGGAGGTACTTCCCCGTCCGGCCATCGATACCGTTGAAGTACAGTTTCTTTTCGGCCATTGGCGGTCTTCTCCTCGCCCTCTTCAGGAGGGCGGACGCGGCGGCGCAGGTTTCTTCCTCGGCTTGTCCGGCGCCACCTTCGGCGGCGGCAGGTCGCTGCCGGCCTTCTTGACCACGATCACCCCCCCCGAATCCTGGGCCTCGACGCCCCCCGCCCGCTTGCCCGCGAAGTCCCCCTGGAAGATGAAGCCGGCCCAGTTCCGCGGCGCGCTCCACGCCGGCTCGGCGAGCATCGAGAGCTGAGCCTGCCGCAGGGCCTCGGCCGGCGGGTGCCCCTTCTCCAGCAGCTGGTGATAGAAGCGCTTCATCAGCTCCGCGGCGCTCCGGTCCTCCACCTTCCACAGGCTCACCACCAGTTGCGGCACTCCGGCATGCATGAAGCCGCGCGTGATCCCCAGCAGCCCCTCCCCCCGGACGTCCTTGCCGGCGCCGGTCTCACAGGCGCTGAGGACGACCAGGCCGGCGTTGAGGCCGAGGTTGTAGATCTCATGGAGACGCAGGAAGCCATCCCGCGGCGCTCCCTTGGAATCGACCATGGAGAAGACGATGCCGGAGAGCTCGGGCTCGCGGCTGTCGAGGAGGCTGTGGGTCGCGATGTGAATGATGTGATAGCCGCGCAGGCTCCCGCCGGTGAGCAGCTCCGGGGTGGCGTCGAAGTCGAAGGCCTTCAGCGGCCTCCCCTGCTTGATCATCCCCAGGATCGCTTCGGCCTCCTGCCGGGTGTAGGGGAGACGCTTGATCGGATCGATTCCCAGGTTCCCCGCCGAACGTCTCAGCTCCTGGGGCAGTGGCGAAGCCACCTTCGGCGCGCCGTTCCCCTGGACCCGCGGATCGTCGGCCCGGAACACCGGATCGGCGATGACCGCGATCCTCAGCTCTTCCAGCGGTTTGCGGGTCCTCCCCTCCTCCCGCCGCCGCAGCATGGCCAGCACGGAGGCCGAGGGGAGGCTCACCAGCTCGTGGCTTTCCACCAGCAGCCGCTCGGGCGCTCCGGGAGCGGGCAGCGCCCCGAACGGCACGAGCTGGAGGGCGCCGTCGCCCACGATCAGGAGGCGCCGGAAGCCGGCGATCCGCTCCGCGGCCGGCGCCAGCACGAGAGCGGAGAGCGCCTTCGCGGCCCTCTGCCCGGAGCTCTGCGCCTCGCGGCTGGCGCGCGGCAACAGGTCGAGAAGCTGGCGGGCGGCGTCCTCGATCTGCTGCCGCCCGGGGAGGGTGTGGCTTTCGATCTTCCCCGGGGAGACCGTCCACAGGAAGCTGCGCTCCTCTCCAAGGGAGTAGACGAGGAGGAGAGTATTGACGTCCACCAGTTGCTTCTGGATCTCGCCGGCCGTCAGCGGAGCCGGCGGCGCCAGCTCGGCGAGCCGGGGGTTGCCTCCGCGCATCCGGGTTCTCAGCACATCCAGCCGGGTGAGGAGACCGCGGATCTCCCCCTCGATGGCGGCCAGGGGGGCACCCCCGCCGCCGGAGGCCATCATCGTGGAGCGCCTCGTCTCGGCCGCCCGCAAGCTCTGCTCGGCATCCCGGATCTCGGAGGCCAGCCCGGGATCTGTCCCGCTCTCCATCGCCGCGCCGGACTCCGCCAGCGCGTCCAGGAGACTGCGGGCGCGGCGGCGTTCGGAAGCCTGCAGCGCGAGGGCCTCTTCGTGCGACCCCATCAGGATGTCAACGTAGAGATCCCAGTAGTGCTGCTTGGAGGCGAAATAGGAGGCGCGGAAGTCCAGGCTGGGCGTGTCGTCACGCAGGTTCTCGACCAGATCGAGAGAGGGCTCGAGCTCCTGGCGCGCCGCCTTGAGATCTCCCAGGCGAGCCAGCGAACGGGCGGCGCCGAAACGGCTCAGAGCCATCCCCTGCCGGTCGCCGGTCTTCTCGAAGAGCGCCCGGGCCTCCCGCTGGCGCGCCACGGCTTCCCTGTCCTGATCGCGGGCGTAGTGGACGCGCCCGAGATTCGAGAGCGCGATCCCTTCTCCCGCGGTGTCCCCGAGTTTGTGGAAGAGGGCCAGTGCCTCTTCCGCGGTCTTCCAGGAGCCGTCCAGGTCTCCAGCCTTGAGCCGGGCCGTTCCCAGGCTGGCCAGGGTCACCGCCGTTCCCTGCTCGTCCCCCGTCTGGCGCTGGAGGTCGAGGGCCTTCTCCAGGTTCGCCCTGGCTTCGGCGAAACGGTCCTGCCGCAGGTCGAGCTCTCCGAGATTGCTCAGGGCCAGGCCGAGGAGATTCGCATCCTTGTTCTGCTCGGCGATCCGCCGGGATGCCTCCAAGGCGTCCCGGGCCTCCTGGGGCTTCCCCTGCACCACATACCACTGCCCCAGATTGAGCAGGGTCACACACTCGTTCTGGGTATCTCCGAGCTTCTTCCAGATCCCCAGCGCCTCCTCGTAAGCCTCGACCGCCAGACGGGTCCTGCCGAGGACGAAATGAGCCGCGCCGACGTTGTTGAGAGAAGTCGCCTGACCATGGGGGTCTTCCAGCTTCCGGAAGATCTCCAGCGCGCGCTGGAAGGAAGCCAGCGCCTCGCCGGTCTTCAACTGGGCATTCAGGATCGCTCCCCGGCGGTTGAGCACCGTCGCCTCGCCCCGAGGGTCCGCGGCCGCCTGGTAGGCGGCGATCGATTCGTCGAAGAGCCCGAGGGCCTGACCGGCATCCCCCAGCTTCTCGCGCATGGTTCCGATCCGGTAGAGCGCCAGCCCCTCCTCGCCACGATCCGGCAGCGAGCGCCAGATGGCGAGCGCCTGCTGGTAGCTCGCCGCCGCCTGGGCCCAGTCCTCTTTATCCCTGCGCAGCGCCTCCCCCTGGCCATAGACCCTCTCCGCCTGGACCCGGGTCCGGTCCTGATCGGTCGCCGGCCGCAGATCCGCGATCCGCATCTCGTACCGGCCGGGTTTTGCCGATTTCTCCTCGGACTTCACCTCCACTCGATAATCGCCGGCGGCCTTCGCCACCTCCGAGACCCGCTCAGCGCCGCGAGTCCCGCTCGGACTGTCGATATGCGCGACCAGGACGCCGCCCGGCGCGAACAGGGAGAGGACGACGTCGATCCCTTTCTGCTCGGCGCTCAGGCGGACATACTGCCCGGGCTCCAGCCGGACGAGATAGGAATGGCTCTCGCCGGCGGCGAGATCGCGCACGACTGGATGCCCTGACTCGAGCCGCACGGGCTCATTCATCTTCTTGTCTCCTGATTCGCCGCTCTCGCTCCGGGTTCGGCAGCCGGAGACCACGGCGGCGGTCATTGCCATACATAAGACACATAAGGCCACACACAGGGTGTAGGCGATGTGCTTCCCTTTGAGGCTGGTCATCTCACAGAGCCTCCCGGTCAGGCGCGAACTTCTCGCCATCTGCATCAGAACGCGACGGGTTCCCGGCGCGAGGACCACGCGGCCCGATCGTTACTCGGAAGTCGCGATTTTCAGGGTCTTCTCGGCGATGGGAAGCCCACCCGCGTCCGGGACGATCCGGACGCTGTAAATGCCGTCGGGAAGGCGGCCGCGCGACACAACGAGCCGGAACTCCCCCGCCGGAATCAGATGCACGCGGGTGCCGCGCCATACGGCCCTGCCGCCGGCGTCGACGATCTCGAAGCGGCCGTCCTGTGGAGCGATCCCGGCATCCACCACGAACAGGAGCAGGACGTGGCTCGCCCCGCGAGGGATCTCCAGGACCGAGCCCCCCCGGTCCGCCGCTCCCAGCACCACCTCGTTGGCGGGAATGTCGAAGATCGGCTCCGAGAGCTGCCCCACCTCGCGGCGCAGCAGAACCACCCAGATCGAGAGCCCGACGGCCAGGAGCGCGAACATCGCCGCCAGCCGGTACGCCGGGGCCCAGGAGACGGCCGGAGAGGGGCGTGCCGCTGGCCAGGAAACGGCCCGGGCGGCGGCCGCGAGGGTCCGGGCACGTTCGGGGACCTCCCGCATCCAGTCCGCGTACTCGGGATCCGCGTCCACCTCTTCGGCGAGCGGAGAGGCTTCGAGGTCTCCGGATTCCAACCGCCGGAAATGCTGAAGCGCCTCGGCCACGATGTCCGGCGTCAGCGCTCCCGAGCGCAGCTCCGGATCGAAAAGGCCGGCGTCCAGCCAGACGCCGAACCGGCACCGCAGGCTGAGCGGCCCGCCGGAGAGCTCGGCGGGGACCTCGACATCCGCGCTGCCGGCGAGCGCGCGGGTATCCGCGGGGACCGCCAGCAACTCGCCGGGCGTTCCGGGCCGCCGGTCCAGGATCGCCCATTCCACCGGCAGGTCCGCCGTTGCCGCGAGGACGAAGAGATCGCCCGGTTCCGGCGGCATGCCGTCACCCGGGAGCCCGGTGGCGTCAGTGCGCATCGGGTCCGCCCTTTCTCTCCCGAAACGTAGACTTCCCCAGCCCGGACTCCCCCAGCCCAGACTTCCCCAATAATGATCTAACGGCGACTCTGCCGGAATTGGCGGCGCGGCACCGCTCCAGGAGCCCCCCCAGGGTCTCGTACAGACCGGGCAGCCTTTCGCGAGGAATGCGCAACTGCTCGGCGAGCCTGCGGAGCGAAGGGCGCTCTTCACTCTCGGCTTCCTCCAGCAACTGGTCGAGCCGGGAGGCCGGCGCCCCCCGCTCTTCTCCTTCCGACGCCTGAAGCCGGACGAAATTCCAGAGCGCCGAGAGGTACTCCCGGGTCTTCTCGTTGATGTCGAGGCGCCTCAGGGAGGTCAGAACGCAGTCGACCAGCTTGCGAAAGAGCTGGCGCTCCTCGACCTGGTTATCGGGCGGGACCAGCCGCGCGCGATTCCCCCGCGGGTCCTCTCCGGTCTGCGGCACGGACTCGCCCTGAGACTGGTCGAGGATGGCCGCCCATCGTGCCCGCACGTCAGCTTTCAGGGGATCGACCAGCTCCTTGAAGCGAAAGGTTGCAAATCCCTCTCTTCCCAGCTCCGGCAAACGCTCGCACAGCCGCCGGACCACCTCCTCCTGCCCGCGGCCGCGCAGGGTGACCAGATCGGGCAGCAACTCGTCGTTCCAGCGGGCCACCACGGCGGCGAGCCCATCCCGCGCGGGCTCCAGGGCCGAGCCCCGGGGAGAGGCGCTCAGGACCGTGTGATTGCGGATCCGCTCGTCGCCCTGGAGCACGTACAAATCCCCCCCGGCAACCGCCGTTCTCACCGCCGACTGCAGGACCTGGAACACCTGCGAGCCCAGGGGATCGTGCTCTTTCTGACGCTCATGGAGAAAATGGCGAATGTTAAGGAATATTAACCCGTCAATATTTTCCTTGAGCTTGAGCTGCGCCTGCAGACTCCGCAGGCGCAGGACGAAGATATAGCTGTAGCACTCCGCCAGAAGCTCCTCCAGAGCCGTCTCTTTCCTGCCCCCCGCTTCCCAGGTCTCCCAGCCGTAGATGCCGAGGTAGACCGGCGGAGTCTCCCACAGGCCGCGCCGCTTGAGCTCGCTTCGCAACGCGGCGCGCAAGGCGCTCCGGAGCCCCTCGAGGCGGCGCGTATCCAGCGGCTCTCTCCCGGCCAGCGAACGGACGTGATCCGTGAAGACAGACTCCCCGATGGAGGTCTTCGTTTCCTTCCGGCCCCAGGAGATTCCCGCGATTTTCAAGGTGTCTGCCATTTCATCACAAAGCGGACCGCGATGACAGCGACGCGCTTTCTCCTCTCTCTAAGACACGATCCCGCCAACTTTGTAAAACCCCCCGTTAGTCCCTGCCTGAGGCGAAGTTGGGACGTCTCGAAGCCGGCCGGCGAGCGCACCGGCCTGACCGTTTCGGCGGCCGGGCCGGATCCCAGAAACGCAAATTTTTTTCAACGTTTCTCGGAGCCGTTCGGCTCAAAAGGGAGAGGTCCGTGTCCAATCAGAGCTTCCGCATCCGCAACGCTTTCTTTTCGATCCCCTGCATCGCGCTTCTCGCCATTTCGACCCTCGCCAACTCGAACCCGGCCGAGGCCCAGGATTGCCAGACGGCCCTGGAGAGCTCGACCGGAGCCGTGGCACTGAGCAACGCCGCCACCACCAGCAAGAAAAAGGGCGTCGACGAGTGGAACGGCGAAGTGGTCAAGATCGTCACCACCCTTCCCGGCGTGCTCGTCCTCGAGGGCGACGGCGACGGCGCTCAGGATTCGGTCTACACGCAAGGTTCCTCCACCTCCCATCCACTGATCGATAGCGCCCAGCTGGGGACAGACCTGGGGGAACTGCAGGCGGTCGTCCCGGCGGGAATCCACTGCATTCAGGTAACTCCGGGGATCGATGCCACCGGTGACTTCGAGGTCTTCGCCTCGTTCACCGATGTCTGTCATCTGGGGACGGTCGACGATCACGGCAACAGCCTTCTCTGCGCCACGCCGATCGAGGTGGGGGCGAGCCTCCCCACCAGCGGCGAGATCGGCCCGTCGAGCACGGCGGACCACGATGTGTTCACGTTCGAGCAGGAGGATGCCGCGACGGTCACCATCGCAAGCACGGGAGGGGACGTGTCAGCCGGCCTGTACGACAGCGAGGGCGTCCTTCTGGACACCGGCCTGACCTTCCAGATCCCCGCGGCTCTGGCCGCGAGCCGTTACTATGTCCAGGTTTCGGGGGATGACGAAAGCACGTATGAGATCAGCGTAGCACTGGACGAACCGTAGCGGCTTGACTCCCACAGGAAGATCTCTCGCCCATAATGGCCTTACCCAGCGGCTTTCAATCGCTCCAGCCGTCCGGCTGGGGCAGCCCGGAGCCGCTCGGTCATCGCGCGAGGCGAGAGATCTTCCCGTTGCCAGGCTTCTTGGAAACGATCCTCCGCGGGGCCGGCGCTGGTCTGCTCCTCTGTCTGTAGAGAGACCGGATTCCGGCCCCGAGACGGGGCCCTGCCGCCCTTCCGAGAAACCCTCGTTTCTCTGACGCGAGGGATGGACCCGAAAGGGACCACCGGCACGGCAAGTCCTGAGACGATGGAGAGGAAATGGAGCGGGAGACGGGATTCGAACCCGCGACCAACAGCTTGGAAGGCTGTGACTCTACCCCTGAGTTACTCCCGCGAACAGGCCCGCGAACAGGCGCCTGCGGATCCGACGACCGCGAACGAAGAGAATGGTGGAGGCGGGAGGATTCGAACCTCCGTAGGGCGAAGCCCGGCAGATTTACAGTCTGCTGCCATTGTCCACTCGGCCACACCTCCAAAGAACCGCGTCGCGCTGGATCAGGGGCTGGAGCCGGCACCCGGATTTGAACCGGGGACCTACGGTTTACAAGACCGTAGCTCTACCCCTGAGCTATGCCGGCGGGTCGGGACCCAGGGCACAAGAAACCAGCAGGACACTCCCGAAATCCAGGAGCCGGGTGAGTCTAGCCGCATGAGGGGGGGGCTGGCAAGCGGTCCGCGCGGACACCCGGAGTGGATCGGCCTGAAGGCTGGCAATTTAAACAGATGTAAATTAGAATCACCGCATCTTCGCGTGAGCGGTTTCATTCCGGGGACCCGACAGAACCTCCGGCGATGGTCGCCGGAAGTGTGACGCGGATAGCCAGGAGATCAGTCATGAAGAAGGGTATGAAGAAGCTCCAGCTGAGCCGGGAAACGCTGAGTCTCATGAACCACCCCAACCTCAGGGCCGTGGTCGGCGGCGCTTCCTTTGGCTCGGCGTGTTGTACCGACCCTACGATCTGCGCGACGAACTGCACATCCTGCGACCTTACCGACACGCGCACCCAGTGCAGCAACTGCTGCTGAGCCCGGCCTGAGCATGGATTGTCAGGGGCGGGCTGTCTCAGGCCGGCCCCTGGCGCCTTCCCGCCCCGCTCAGGCTCCCCGGAAGAACCGCACGGCCCGCAACACCGTCCAGGCCACGCCGGCCGCCGCCACCAGCCCCAGATAGAGCATCACCAGCCGCGGATCGCGGAGAACGCAGTCGCTCCGCCGCAATCCCGCCCGCCAGGAGCGCCAGTAGGCGTGGAAGCCGGCCGCCCCGAAGACCGCCGCCGTCACCCCCGGGGTGAAGATCCAGGCGAGCAGCGCCACCGTCGTGTAGACGCAGAGCGACAGCGGGTCGGGGATCGCCGGCGCCGGGAGCGGCCGCGGCAGCGCCCCCTCGGCGGCGAGCGCCGCCTGCGCCTCGCGCGCCCGCCGGGCGGCGGCCAGCTCGGGAGTGTCGGAGAGATCGATCTCGCTCATGGTTCTAAGTCCTATAGCCTCATTCGCAGGGGCGGCCCTGCGTGGCCGCCCTCGCCCTGGAAGGGCGGAATTTATCCAGCCTGGGGTGTCAACCCCAGGTGGGAGGACGCCAAACCCAACCCTGCAAGCGTGGCCTGTCCCCACCCGATCGGCCACCCCCTCCCGGGGGTTTGGGTGGGTTGGGGCCGCCTATACCTGGGGTTGACACCCCAGGCTGGATAAATTCCGCCCCTGCGGGGCGAGGGCGGCCACGCAGGGGCGCCCCTACACGGCCTCAACCGTCATCGCCCCCGCCCGCTCGGAGAGCTTCAGGCGATGGAGCGCCGGCCAGGCTTGGGCCGCGCAGAAGGGGACGCACTGGTGCCCCTGCTCCCCCTCGGCGCCGACGTGGACGCAGCACTGGGTCAGCCGCTCCTCGATCATCGTCTGGATGTCCATGAACGGCTTGACGGTGATCCGCTTCACCCGCTTGCCCAGGAGATCGCGCAGGGCGTTCTGCTTCCCCAACAGCGACTCCCCCGCCAGCCGCGCCAGCGTCGAGAGCCCGAGGTCGCAGGCGGTGCAGACGTTGCGGAACAGATCCCCGATCCCCGGTTGGGCCAGCGAGCTGCTCTCGGAGAAGAGGCCGAGGAACGACTCCTTCACCATCCGCCGCAGGTCGGCCGACAGCTCCGGATCGACGATCCGGTTGCTCACCAGCCCGAGATGCGCCTTCAGCGTGTCGTGCCCGACGATCGCCGCCAGCGATTTCCACTCCCCGGCGTCGGTCTTCAGCAGGTAGCCGATGCTGCAGCAGTGCGGATGGCTGCAGGGGAGCGCCGTCAGGTCCCGCCAGGTGACCAAGCCGCCGGTCTGCCCCTCCAGCCGCGCCAGCACGCCGCCGTGGGTCAGCCGCGCCTGCGGGTCGATCGGCGTCGAGCGGCCGCTGCCGAACTGCGGCTGGATCGACACGCCCCCCACGAACGGGGTCTCCAGCGCGTGGAGCAGGACGTCGCCGATCTCGTCGTCGTTGACCCCCAGCGACGCCGTCATCGTCAGGGTGGTGAACACCCCCGCCTGGGAGAGGCGCTCGACGGCCCGCTGCTTGATCCGCCGCAGGTCCGCCCCGCGGTGGTGGCGGTGGGTCTCCAGCCGGAAGCCGTCGAACTGGAGGTAGACCTCGATCCGCCGGTGGTGGCGCTCGAGGAAGGCGAGCAGGCGGTCGTTCTGGGCGATCTCGATGCCGTTCGAGTTGATCAGGATGCGCCCGATCGGCCGCTCGAGCGCCGCCTCCAGCAGCTCGAGCAGCCGCGGATGCAGGGTCGGCTCGCCCCCCGACAGCATCAGCACGTCGAGCCGCCCCTCCTCGCGGGAGAGGCGGGTGTCGATGTTGGCCAGCACCGTCTCGACCGGCACGGCGCCGCGCGACTCGGGGGAGCTGGCTGCGAAGCAGTTCGGGCAGCAGAGGTTGCAGGAGCGCTCGATGTCCTCCAGGAGGATGCAGGTGTGCTGGGTCTGCATCTCCCCGAGCCCGCGCAGATAGGCCTGCGGGATCGGATCGAAGTTGCCCGGCGCGTCCGCCACGTGGCGCTTGGTGGGCGCCGTCCACTGCTCGAGCCAGGCGAGGATTTCGGGGGACTCGTCGTAGAGGGTGCGCACCTTGCCGTGCTCGGGGCAGCCGCGCACCAGCCAGACCTGGCCCTCTTCCTCGGCGAGATAGCCGGCGAGCCGGCGCACCGCGGCGAGCGGCCGCTCCGGGTCCTCGTGATGGCAATGCGGGCAGAAGGCCGAGACGTAGCGCAGCAGCCGGTCGCCGCGGAGGGTCATACCAGGCATCGGGGTCCTTTCAGTGCCAGCTCTGGTTGCCCTGGCTCAAGAAAAAGATGCAGACGCCGCCCAGGACGAGGATCCCCAGCCCGACGGTGAGGAAGAATCCGAAGAGGAGCGCGAGGCCCCAGGGGCGGGTCTTCTCCGGAAAGGCGAGCACGAAGCCGCCCAGGAACTCCCCGCAGCCGAGCAGGAAGAGCGTGAAGCCGAGGGCGGTCATCACGGTCTCGTTGAACCCCGAGGCTCCGACCCCGATCGCGACCGCTATCAGCACCGCATTGACCCCTGTAATCTGCAGGGCCCTTCGCCAGACGGGCTGGCGGGGCACCGGCGGGGGTTGCTGCTCCTGGAACGCCGCGATTGCCCGGTCTACCGTGGACGGGTCGTAGCCGTTCTGAAGGAGCTGCTCGCGCAGGGCCGCCAGGCTGTAGCGCCCGGAGTGCTCCCGCAGATAGGCGAAGATCGGTTCGAGGCTCGGATCATTCACGGCGTTCCCTCCAGGGTTCGGATCTCTGCCATCGACGCGGGCCGCCGGCGCAGCAGGAAGTAGCCGGCGAGCAGCAGAGTCGAGGGGATCAGGAAGAGCTGCGAGCGGGTCAGCCCCGCCCAGACCACTTCATTGCCGCGCACGAATTCGATCAGGAAGCGGAAGACGGCATAGGCGAGCAGGTAGACCTTGAACAGCTCCCCCTGGAGGTCGGGCCGGCGGCGCAGGCGCAGCAGCACGCCGAGCATCGCGAAGTGGAAGGCGATCTCGTAGACGAAGGACGGATGCAGCGGCACCCCGGTCCAGGCCGCGGGGAACCCCGGGATGCGCGCCGCCCGCGCCGCGCCGACCGTGACGCCCCAGGACAGCTCCGTCGGGGTGCCCGGAGTCTCGGTGAGCAGGCAGCCGAAGCGGCCGATGCCGATCCCCAGCGCCACCGCCGGCGCGAAGACGTCGCCGGTGGGCGCCCTATAGCCGATCAGCCGCTTGGTCAGGATCGCCCCCAGGTAGGCGCCGGCCAGCCCCCCGAGCACGCTCTTGCCGCCATAGAGGAGCATGCCGGTCAGAGTGGGATCGGGCGCCGCGGCGAGATAGCGCCAGGAGGTGCTCAGCTTGGCGGCGACGCCGCCGCAGAAGAGGGCGCCGGTGAGGATCATGAACAGCCGGTCGTCGAGCGTCCGGCGGCGGCGCGCCTCGGCCAGAAAGACGATCACGGCCGCGAAGGTGCCGAGCGCCATGAAGGCGCCATGCACCGCGGACGGGTCGATCGGCAGGGTTGGCAGCCGCAAATAGATTTTCCAGATCTTTCTAAGACTCTAGAGGCAGGGGTGAGGGCTGTCAAGGATGCGCGGAACGTTGAAACTTTTCGGGCTCGCCGGACGCCTGATAGGGGCAGGCGCCACGATCCGGCACGCCGGATTCGATGGTATCTTTTACGCCTCGAAACCCGCTGAGTGATCAGGTCAGAAAGGGCAAATCCATGAACGGAACGTCTCCAGTACCCCCCGCCCCCGGCGTGCCTCCCGTCAAAAAAGGCATGGGTCCGCTCGCCTGGGTCGGCATCGGCTGCATCGTCCTCCTGGTGCTCGCCGGCATCGCCGTCGGCGTCATGGGCTGGTTCGCCAAGCGCGCGGTCGACAGGTTCGCGGCGAACCCCACCATGGCCGCCGCCGAGCTGGCCGTCAAGATGAATCCAGACCTCGAGCTCGTCAAGGCGGACGAGAAGAACAACTCGATCACCATCAAGGACAAGAAGACCGGCGAGGTGACCACCATCAGCGCCGAGGACGCCAAGAACGGCAAGTGGACGATCAAGAGCGACAAGGGCACCGCGACCTTCGACGCCTCCAGCGGCAACGGCCTCTCCGTGCAGTCGACCGACGAGAAGGGGCAGGTCTCCACCTTCAACGCCGGCGCCGGCACGCCGCAGAACCTCCCCTCCTGGCTGCCCTCCTATCCCGGCGCCGCGGTTCAGGGCACCCTCGACACGACCAACAACGAGGGGCGCTCGGCGACCTTCACCGTCACCACCAAGGACGACCCGGTCAAGGTGCTCGACTACTACGAGTCGCAGCTCAAGGGCGCCGGCCTCAAGGCGGAGAAGACCACCACGACCACCAACGGCCAGACCGGCGGCACCGTCTCCGGCAAGAGCGACGACGGCAAGCGCGAGGCGAGCGTGCTCGTCTCC
This sequence comes from uncultured Acidobacteriota bacterium, assembly GCA_963792575.1. Classification (GTDB taxonomy): domain Bacteria; phylum Acidobacteriota; class Thermoanaerobaculia; order Multivoradales; family UBA5704; genus DATARR01. The sequence continues at coordinate 57,437 of CAWBWZ010000009.1, read as the reverse complement.
AGCACCACGGAAGGGACGCAGGCGCTCGTTTCGTTCACGGAAAAGAAGTAGGCTTCTGGAAACCTGCCGCCCCCTTCCCTGGGGGCGGCGCTCCGCCCTGATTCCGAATGCCCCCACGCCACCGCCGTCCTGAATCCCCCAGCCAGGAGAAACGGGACGAGGAGCTGAGCGTCCATATCTTCTCCGTCTCCGCCGGGCTGGTCGGCGTCTGCCTGACCGTCATCGGCCTCTTCCGCGTCATCTTCCGGCTCAAGGACGTGGACAGTCTCGCCGACAACCTCCTGGCCGTCGACGCGCTCGGCTTCCTGCTCTCCTGCGCGCTCGCCTACCTGGCCCTCCGCAGCCCCGAGGGCGCCCGCCGCCACCGGTTCGAGCTCCTGGCGGACCGCATCTTTCTCACTGCCCTGGGGCTGATGGCCGTCGTCGGCGCCCTGATCGCCTATGAGTTGATCTGACATGCCCAAGCCCGAATCCCAACCGACCGGCCTCAAGGGGTCCGCGGCCCTCATCCGCGGTCTCGGCACCTGGGACGGCGCCCTGCTCACCATCGGCTCGATCGTCGGCACCGGCATCTTCATCACCACGGCGGACATGGCCAGGGTGCTCCCCCACCCCGGCCTGATCCTGCTCGTCTGGCTCGCCGGCGGGCTGCTGACGCTCGCCGGAGCGCTCACCTATGGCGAGCTCGGCGCCATGTTCCCGCGCGCCGGCGGGCTCTACCACTACGTGCGCGAGGCGTACGGGCCGCTCTGGGGGTTCCTCTACGGGTGGACGGCCTTCCTGGTCATCATGTCGGGAGGGATCGCCGCGCTGGGGGTCGCCTTCGGCGAATATCTGGGGAGCTTCCTGCCGTTCTTCTCCACCGGCAACGTCCTGCTCTCCGTGCCGGTCGGCTCCTGGACCTGGAAGCTCTCCGGCGGACAGGTGGCGGCGGTGCTCGCGATTCTGGTGCTCACCGCCGTCAATCACCTCGGCCTCAAGGAGGGGGCCTGGGTGCAGAACGCGCTGACGGTGATCAAGATCGGCGCGATCGTGCTCTTCGCGGCGCTCGGCCTGCTGGCGCCGGCGAAAGTGGCGCCAGACCTCTGATCGGCCCCGTGGGCCAGATCCCGGGCGGCCTGCTCGCCGCCTTCGGGGTCGCGATGATCGCGGCGCTCTGGACCTACGACGGCTGGTACGGCCTCACCTGCTCGGCGGGCGAGATGCGCGATCCCGGCGCGCAGCCTCCCCCGCGGGCTGATCCTCGGCACGGCGGCGGTGATGCTGCTCTACCTGCTGCTGAACCTGGTCTACGTCCGCACCCTGGACATGGCCGCCATGGCGGCGACGCCGCGCATCGCGGAGACGGCGGCGGCGGTCCTCTTCGGTCCGGGCGCGGCGCGGCTGGTCTCGCTCGCCGTGCTGATCTCCACCTTCGGCTGCCTCTCCTCCACCATCCTCTACAGCTCGCGGATCTACCTGCCGATGGCCGAGGACGGCCTCTTCTTCCGCTCGCTCGCCCGGGTCGACCCGCGCTACCGCACGCCGGTCGCCTGCCTCTGGGCGCAGACCGCCTGGGCGCTGGTCCTCACCGTCTCGGGCAGCTACTCGCAGCTCTACACCTACGTGATCTTCGCCAGTCGTCATCTTCCACGCCATGATCGCCGCCTCGGTCTTCATCCTCCGGCGCCGCCGGCCGGACCTCCCCCGCCCCTACCGGACCTGGGGCTACCCCGTGGTGCCGGCCCTGTTCATCCTCGCCTGCCTGCTGCTGATCGGCAACACCCTGAAAGAGAGCCCGGTCGAATCCCTCCTCGGCCTCGGCCTGGTCGCCCTCGGGCTGCCGGCCTACGCGATGTTCCGGCGGCGGAACGCGGCTTCCGGCGCCCCCTAGCAGAACTTTGAGCCCGGTTCCGCGTACGATGCGGGGGCTGTCGAGAGGGGAGTTTGTGGCGGCAGGCGCAATACGACACCGCGCCGCCGCTGTTCCAGGAACGTGGACGGCCGGTTTTCAAGCCGTCCCAGATCCCATGATTGGAGGAAATTGAGTGAAACGGATCCCTGCAGCGCTTGCGCTCGGCGGTCTCCTGCTGGCCGGCGGCGCCTTCGCGGCGCCTCCCAATGCCTACCAGGGCACGCCCGAAAAGGAAAATGAGGCGGTCAAGGCCAGCCAGAAGACCGGCCAGCCGTCCAAGTCCGCCAAACCCGAGGCCAAACCCGAGGAGAAGAAGGGCGGCATGACCGCCGAGACCTTCGCCGGCCTGGAGCTTCGCAACATCGGCCCGGCCGTGATCGGCGGCCGCATCGTCGACCTCGCCGTCGATCCCCGCACGCCGAACACCTGGTATGTGGCGGCCGCCTCGGGCGGCGTCTGGAAGACCACCAACGCCGGCACCACCTGGACGCCCGATCTTCGACGGCGCAGGGCTCCTACTCCATCGGCTGCGTCGACGATCGATCCCGAAGAACCCGCTGGTGGTCTGGGTCGGCACCGGCGAGAACAACAGCCAGCGCAGCGTCGCCTACGGCGACGGCGTCTACAAGTCGACCGACGGCGGCAAGACCTGGGAGAACGTCGGGCTCAAGAAGTCCGAGCACATCGGCAAGATCGTCGATCGACCCGCGCGACTCGAACATCGTCTACGTCGCGGCGCAGGGGCCGCTCTGGGCGGCCGGGCGGCGACCGCGGCCTCTACAAGACCACCGACGGCGGCAAGACCTGGAAAGCGGTGCTGACGGTCAGCGAGAACACCGGCGTCACCGACGTCGTGCTCGACCCGCGCAACCCGGACGTCCTCTACGCCGCCGCCTACCAGCGGCGGCGCCACGTCTGGACCCTGATCGACGGCGGCCCGGAGGCGGCGATCTACAAGTCCACCGACGGCGGCGCGACCTGGAAGAAGCTGAGCAACGGCCTGCCCGACGGCGACATGGGCCGCATCGGCCTCGCCGTCGCGCCCGTCCGAGCCCGACATCGTCTACGCCATCGTCGAAGCGGCCGACAAGGCCGGCGGCTTCTTCCGCTCGACCGACGCCGGCGGCAACTGGGAGAAGCGCAGCGCCACCGTCGCCAGCAGCCCGCAGTACTACCAGGAGCTCTTCGTCGATCCCGAGAACGCCGACCGCGTCTACGTCGATGGACGTCTTCATCCAGGTGACCGACGACGGCGGCAAGACCTTCCACACGCTGGGCGAGAAGGACAAGCACGTCGACAACCACGTCATCTGGATCGATCCCGGCGCGACCGCGACCACCTGCTCGTCGGCTGCGACGGCGGCCTCTACGAGACCTGCGACCGCGGCCAGCGACTGGCGCTTCAAGGCGAACCTGCCGATCACCCAGTTCTACCACGTCGAGCGTCGACAACGCGCAGCCGTTCTACTACGTCTACGGCGGCACGCAGGACAACTTCAGCCTCGGCGGCCCGTCGCGGACCGACCAGCAACAACGGCATCCGCAACTCCGACTGGTTCGTCACCCAGGGCGGCGACGGCTTCCAGTCGCAGGTCGATCCCGAGGACCCGAACATCGTCTACGCCGAGGCGCAGTACGGCGGCCTCGTCCGCTTCGACCGCGCACCGGCGAGCAGGTGCAGCATCCAGCCGCAGCCGGGCAAGGGCGAGCCGCCGCTGCGCTGGAACTGGGACTCGCCGCTGATCATCAGCCCGCACTCCCACACCCGGCTCTACTTCGCCGCCAACCAGCTCTTCCGCAGCGACGACCGCGGCGACTCGTGGAAGCCGGTCAGCCCCGACCTCACCCGGCAGATCGACCGCAACAAGCTCAAGGTCATGGGCCGGATCTGGGGCCCCGACGCCGTGGCCAAGAACGCCTCGACCTCGTTCTACGGCAACATCGTCGCGCTCGCCGAGTCGCCGCAAGAAGGAGGGGCTGCTCTACGTCGGCACCGACGACGGCCTGATCCAGGTCACCGAGGACGGCGGCGCCAACTGGCGCAAGATCGACAAGTTCCCCGGCGTGCCCGGACAGCACCTACGTCTCCGACCTCGAGCCGTCGCCGACACGACGCCGACACCGTCTACGCCGCGTTCGACAACCACAAGAAGCGGCGACTTCAAGCCCTACCTGCTGAAGAGCACCGACCGCGGCAAGACCTGGACCTCGATCGCCGGCGACCTGCCCGCGCGCGGCACCGTCTGACGCGTGGCGCAGGACCACGTCGATCCCGACCTGCTCTTCGCCGGCACCGAGTTCGGCCTCTTCTTCACGCGCGACGGCGGCAAGAAGTGGATCCAGTTCAAGGGCGGCCTGCCGACGATCCGCGGTGCGCGACCTCGTGATCCAGAAGCGGGAGAACGACCTCGTGGTCGCCACCTTCGGCCGCGGCTTCTACGATCCTCGACGACTACTCGCCGCTGCGGCAACCTCAAGCCCGAGGCGCTGGAGCAGGAGGCCACGATCTTCCCGGCCAAGCAGGCCCCGATGTACATCCAGTCCTCGCCGCTCGGCCTGCCGCGGCAAGGCGTTCCAGGGGGGCGCCTTCTACGCCGCCGACAACCCGCCGTTCGGGGCGGTCTTCACCTACTACCTGAAGGACGACGTCAAGACCCTGAAGAAGACAGCGTCAGGAGGCCGAGAAGAAGCTGGTGAAGGAGGGGGGCTCGCTGGTCTTCCCGAGCTGGGACGCGCTGCGGGCCGAACAGCGGGAGGCGGAGCCGGAGATGCTCCTGATCGTCAAGGACGAAGAGGGGAACGTCATCCGCCGCCTGAACGCGCCGGCCAAGGCGGGCTTCCACCGGGTGGCCTGGGATCTCCGCTTCCCGCCGGCCAACCCGGTCGAGATCGAGACCGGTGAGGCGGACCTGTTCGACGGCGGTCCCCAGGGGCCGCTGGCCGCACCCGGCAAATACACGGTGACGCTGGCCAGGCAGGCCAACGGTGTGGTGACGCCGGTCGGCCAGCCGCAGACCCTCCAGGCGGTGCCGATCGGCATGTCCGACCTGTCGGCCCAGGACCAGGAGAAGCAGCTCGCCTTCCAGCGGCGGACCGCCGCTCTGCAGCGGGCCGTCCTCGGGGCCACCCGGGCCGTGGCCGAGGCCCGGAACCGGCTGGAGTTCATTCAGCGCGCGATCCCGCAGACGCCGAAGGCCGACCTCAAGCTCTCCGAGCAGGCGCGGAACCTGGACATCCATCTCCAGGACCTCCAGGTGAAGCTCACCGGCGATCCGATCCTGTCCGGCAACAACGCGCCCACGCCGCCGGCGATCGTGGACCGTATCCAGAACGTGGTCGGCAGCCACTGGAGCATCTCCGGAGCGGCCACCCGCACCTGGGAAGAGGACTACAACATCGCGGCGGCCGAGTTCGCCCCCGTGCTGGAGGACATCCGCAAGACCATCGGTGTGGATCTCAAGGGGCTGGAAGACCAGCTCGAAGAGCCTCGGAGCGCCGTGGACCCCGGGCCGGTTGCCGAGTTGGCGGCCGGAGTAGGATCTTCTCACTCGGTAGATGGAAAGGGGCGGCTCCGGCCGCCCTTTTTGCGACAAGTACAAGTAATTGAGGCGTCCTGCCCTAACCCGACTTCCACGGTCTCCGGCCTTGGAGTGGGCAAATTCGCCCTCTTCGGGGTCGTAAGTTGTTGATTCCAGGAGAGAGGTGAGCCCGATTTACGGAAATAGTGACGAAAGCAGAGCGCCTTGAGTTTCTGATATAGACGCTTTGTGTTCATCCGCAAGACCCTCAAGCGGTACAAGAACAAGACCTACACCAACTACCTCTTGGTGGAGACGGTGACCACCCTCCAGGGGCCTCGGCAACGGACGATTTGCTCGCTGGGTAGTCTGTCGCCGGGGCCCAAGAGCAAGTGGCCGGGACTGATCGGCCGCGTCGAGGCTACCCTCCTGGGTCAAGCCTCGCTGGAAAGGCAGGATCCGCTGGTCACCGAGCTCGTGACTCGAGTCCGTAACGCGACGAGCCGCGAAGACCTCGTGTCCGTGTATACGGATCAGTTCCGTCAAGAGAAGCCCCGCGAGGCGGGACCTGTCCACGTCGGCCATCAAATGTGGCAACGCCTGGGCCTCGACGACGTTTTGTTGGAGGCCGGCTTTTCATCCAAGGCGCGGCGACTCACGGAGGTCATGGTGTTGAATCGCCTGGTGGCCCCTTGCTCGGAGCACGCGATGCCGGATTGGGTCCGGCGCACGGCGCTGGGCGACATTTTGGGGGTTGACCTACTGGAGCTCACTGACGAGGCCTTGTATCGCAATCTGGATCGCCTGCACCCCAACCGGGGTACGATCGAGGCGGCTTTGGCAGAACGAGAGAAAACGCTCTTCAATCTGGACGACAGTTATTACCTCTACGATTTGACCTCGACTTACTTCGAGGGCAAATGCGAGAGCAATCCCCAAGCCAAGCGTGGTTATTCACGCGATCAGCGACCGGACTGTAAACAGGTCGTCATCGGCTTGGTACTTGATCGGGAGGGTTTTCCCAAAGCTCATGAGATCTTCGACGGCAATCGTCAAGATCGTTCGTCCGTCGATGAGATGTTGCAGACCTTGGAGCAGCGCACAGGGCGCAAGGGTGGAGGTACGGTGATCGTGGACCGCGGTATGGCGTTCGACGACAACCTCCAACAGATCCAGGCCCGCGGCCATCACTACGTGGTCGCCTGCCGACAATCGGAGCGCTTGCAGTGGCTCGAGGAGATCGAACAAGAGCAGGGATGGCAGGAGATCCTGCGCGAGCCTTCACCGACCAACCCGGCGCAGAAAAAGTCCCGGGTTTGGGTCAAGCGGCTCGAAACCACCGACCAACTCTACATTCTGTGTCGAAGCGAAGGTCGCCAAGCCAAGGATCAGGCAATTCGCGAGAAACAAGAGACACGCCTCCTGGCCGATCTGGGCCGGCTTCAGGCGCGGGTTGCCAAGAAGCGGATTACGGAGGCGAAGGTCTATGAGGCCATCGGTCGCCTGAAGGAGCGCTATCCTCGTGTGGCTCGGTATTACCGACTCAGCTTTGACCCCGGCCCGTGGAAACTGCTTTGGCAGGAGCAGACCGAGGCGAAGGCAAGAGCGCTTCGCATGGACGGCGCCTACCTGCTCAAAACGGATCGCAAGGATCTCGACACCGAAGAGGCTTGGCGGATCTACGTTCTGTTAACCCGCGTCGAGAATGCCTTTCGCGATCTCAAGAGCCCACTCCGGGAGCGGCCGATCTTCCATCATCTCCAGAATCGAGTGCAGACTCACATCTTTCTCTGCGTGCTGGCCTATCACCTGCTGATCTCGATCGAAACCAGCTTTCTGCGAAAACAGATTCATACCTCGTGGGCGACCTTGCGCGAACAGCTCTCCACCCACCAGGTTGTCACTGCGGTTCTGCCGACGTCCTGTGGTCAACTTCTCCAGATTCGGAAAGGCACCCTTCCGGAGAAGCAGCATCGGCTCATCTACGATACGCTCGGCATCCCCTACGAGGTCATGGTTCCCGTCAAAACTTGGTTGCCCCACCCAGAATAGTGACGAAAAATCGACCATACCCCCTTTTCCCTCAATACTTTACCGCGCAAAGTGTGGAAGTTGGGCTAATTCAAAATTAAGCGCCACTATCCAAATCCCACTACCTATGGTATAGTATCTCAAGACACATCAAATTACAATAGCTCTATATTCATGTCCCTTTGGGGCCCTTGTATATGACAGATACAGGTCGCGTGCTTGGTGCGCTTGCCCAAGTTTTCGCGTTGCAACGCACAACTAATACTTTCCTTGAATTTATCCAAGGCCTCAGGTGCGTCCTATTAGAACTATTCCCTGAATTTGACTATGCTGTCTGGTTCTATGACACATTTGAGGACCAACGGTCATCCTTGTTTTTATCGGCTTACAATTCCTTGGACAAGGAACCCGTCAATCGGTGCCTCTTTTCTGAGCTAACTCGAACAGGCCCGGTCGCAGAGAGTTTTTTCCAGAATAAGGTTATCTACCTGACGAATGAGAATGACCAGTTCCCCGTTCGCCTCTTTTCGCCAATTTCTTTTAACGATAATAAGTCTGGCGTTTTAGGTATTTTCCTAAACGGTCCATACAGCATTGATGCCAGCACCTTAACAGCCGTTAAATACCTTGGTGAGTTTTTATTTTTCGCCCTTAGCTCCTTTTTTGATTCATTAGAATACCGTTTATTTTGCGATTTTCGCGATTCGTATCTCACCAGAAGGTCTTCTTACGACGATTCCTTAAAAGTATTTCTAACCACCGTCAAGAAATATATAGCATGCGAAGGTTGTAGCTTTTTCCTGTATGACCCCGATGCTAAAAGACTCAGCATGGAGGCTACCACAGGGCTCTATGGGACAGAGGAAGGACGGTTCATCTATGAGTTAGGAGAAGGACTTACCGGTTGGGTGGCCAAACACTGTCGGCCATTGAGGATATACAACATAGATGACACAGCCGAGGTTTCATCTATTGCCGAAGATCTCATATGGAAAAGTAAATTCAGCGAAATTCCCGAGGCCCAGAGTCCGGACTACGAAGACTGGCGCTCATTCATGGCTGTCCCAGTTTTCTTATCGCCAGGGAACACAAAACTCTTAGGAGTCTTGCGGGTATCAAAAAGGAACTACGGAGATGCCTTCCTACCGACTGAAGAAAATCTCCTCAAGAAATTTGCTAACAGTCTAACAAGCTACTACATTGGCTATCAAAACTGGTGCTTCAGAGAGGATATGGAATTCGTAAGCAGCATAGGAAGAGATCTGGCTGCACCTCAGTCAGATCTAAAAATTATATTATCTAAAATTTTGGAACAGATGAGTGTTATTACCAATACCCGCGATGGATATATCGCGCTAGCACAACCAGATGGAAGATCGTTTCCTGTCTATGTCTCTCATGGGAAGCCACTCGAACAGCGTACCGAAGTCAAGTTCTTGGGCGAAGGATTAGTCGGTAAAGCCGCCGAAAGCAAGAATATTATATGCACCAACTCCTTAGCCGATAGATTGCTGCTCGGGATTGATCTCCCCAAAGAGAATAACGAATTCGGCTCAGTCCGATCTCAGATTGCGATTCCATTGACATTCAAAGAATCTGTTATCGGCATAGTCAATCTACACAGCCCCCGAGAGGATACCTTTAAGCCGTTGCACAGAACACGTCTCGCATTGATAGGCAACGCTGCCGCAGTTGTAACGGCTTACATACAAAGATATAAGTCAACGTCTTCTCAGTTAGAGTTCGTCACTCGAATTCTTAGACACCTTGCAAATCTTGATCTTCAGCGATTGTATCTATCTGTCATGCAGGAAAGCACCAAACTGCTGGATGCCGATTCCGCCGCCATACTACTCTTCAATAAAGACAAGAGCCGACTGTGCATTGAAAAAATTTACAATTATGCCTTTCTCGATGACGACCTAGAGGTAAATATAGGTCACGGAGTTTCTGGAGCATGTTTTGAGAAAGGTACAATTGTGACCTGGAGAAAAGGCATTGAAGGCCAGCCCATTAAGAGTATTGAGGTGAATCCCGACTTACTCTCCGAGATCGGCATCCCAATTTCTTATGGAGACCAGAGATTGGGATGTATTATCATCGCCTCTACTGAAAACAGGTTCTTGAATATAACTGATGAAATCGAGTCATTATTGCTGCTTTCGGCCCAGCAGATAGGCCTAGCAATTACCACCGCCCGCTTCGTCGCAGAACGTGAGGCCATTGACCGGGTCCGCAACCGGGTCGAGAGAAGCGTAACCATTGGCCATTTCGTTACCTCTATCGCTCATGACTTTCAGAATCGGCTCACGGGGATTACAGGAGACCTGGAATTCGTGGAAAAATTTATATCTCCCGATCTAGAAGTAAAGGGCAGAAATATTAGAGATATAATTAAGTCTATTGCTCATAATGTAGAATCACTAAACGACATTACATCAAAACTAAAGCGGCAGCGTGCAGATGTGCCCTACAGAATCCAAGATTGCTATATCAACGATATTACTCGCAATGCGGTGTCTATAATGTCTTCGTATGCGACCGAGCTAAAAATTGAAATAGAACTGCATTTAAGCGAAACACTGAATCAACCCAAACAAGGGAAGGGACATATTTTGGCAGCAGATTTCGACAGCATCTCCCGTGCCGTCGAGAACATTGTAAAAAACGCGATCGAGCACAGTTCCTCCCGACAGAAAATTAGGATTGATACGCTACTGGTTCGAGAACGGCATAAACATGATTACAAGATTTCGGAGATCAGGATAACGGATTACGGCGAGGGCATGGAAGATCCTATAAAGGCGAGAATCTTCGAACCAGCATTTACGACAAAATCCTATGGCTCAGGCCTAGGCCTGTTTAATGCAAAGGGCGCCATTGAAGCAGCAGGGGGCCACATCAAAGTGGAATCGGCGCCCCACAAAGGTACAACATTTACTCTCATTTTTTACTTAGACTGAACATTTGGCCAGGAGATACTAAATGATAACAGGCGATGCATTACCCACCACAAGTGAATTGGCTCCAAGGGTGTTGGTTTTTGATGACAACCCTGCAATTGCAGCTCAAATTGAACAAGATCTAATTGAGGCTGGATTTGACGTTTGTTCAACGGCGAAAATATCAGAAGTCCTTGAAATTGCAGAAGACTTTCGACCAGATGTTGGAGTCTTCGATATTAAAATCGATGTCGCCTCCAGCGGGCCACGAGACGGCATAATTGCCTTTGCAAAAGTGAAAACTTTGCTGCCCTTTGTGGAAGGAATCTTTGTAACTGCTTTTTCAGACGTGCCTGAGTACGTTGCAAGAGCTGAAAGATATGGCGCAACTATTCTTCCCAAACCCTACGACAGGTTGAAACTAACAGAAAATATTTCTACCAAATTTAAAGTCAGCCGTGAAAGGCGGCTAGATGAATGGCTGAAGCTTGCAGCCCAAGCAGAACAGAAAGGAGTAAACCCCAATCAAATTCTTGACCTAATTACTGACATCGTGTCCAACTATAGTTTAAGGTATCAAGCAGGAGGCACTGACATGGTGGATGCTGATGGCGTCGCAGCAGCTCTTGCAATAACTGACTTGGTGGCTCGCAACCGAGACTTACTACCGTCACTTATAGGTCTATTTGGAAAAGAGGTACAGGACTTGTCTCAATTAATGCGTGCCGAGGGCCAAAGAGAAGTCTGGGAACTCGCCGGAAAGTACGAGGACGGTTCTGCGGAAATTTCTCGCGAACTGAGGAAGATTGCCGAGGATGAAAATGGAGAACAATAGTAATGTTGCAGACCAGCTAACTGCAAAGGTAAAGCATTTTAAGGCGATCGTAGCTGCTTGGCAAAATGAAGGAGCCGTTGATATTTTTGACCGAGAATTTACAGCGATTTGCAACGGATTACGCGAGCTCAGCGAAGAGGATAGGCAAAATGTTTACGAACTCATATGGTATACAGTGACTCGCAAGATGATAGCCCGAGGTTATGATTCAACAGAGGTGCGCAGAATTGCTAGCATCTTTATAAAACGACTAAAAGACTATGTGTCGAGTGGCAGGCAGCTAAACTTCTCAGGTGCACTTATTGCCGCAGAAAGGGAGTATGAGCAACAAATTCAAAAGTTTTCGCATGCACCCGAATCAGAGCGTGGCAAGCATGCATTAGGAGCCACAAGGCTGTTTGCTGCCTGCGGTTATATGGCGTCCGATTTTCACTCTATGTACGATGTTGTGATTCAAGGAAATTCACCTCTAAGCGGCTTACTACTGAGCGTTTTCTGTGGCTTGGTTTACTTTGTAGATGCAATTGATAAGGTAAATTAATCACTGACATCATCGAAACGCAGAGAAGGGCCGGGGAGACAGCAAAGCGTCGGCAGCGGACACGTTTCTGTAGGTAGAGTGAGGCGCTATTGTTGGCGGCTTTCGCCTTGGTGCCGAGAACCAGATATCACCCTGATGGATATAGAAGCGTCTCGATAAAAGTGCTTTATCCGTGCTCCCAGCCTGACGATCACTTCTCAGGCTTTCCTGGCGTCTCTGGCCCCGATCCAGGGCTGGACTCAGGCTGAGATTGGCGACTTCAACTTCCTGAATCCCCCCAAAGCCCGACTCGACACACCTCCAGCAACCACTCGACACTGGACGCCGAATCCCAGAGCATTCGAGCATTCGTCATGTCAAAGACACGGCTTCAGCGGTCTACCCGCCAACGAACCGGCACGCGGGGGGAAAGCCCCAGATGGGAAGCAGGCGCTGAGGCTCCCCGCCCGGAGCTTTTCGGCGGCTTCTCGGTAGGCAACCACAAACAGTGCATAGGCCTCATGGAGTCCATGACCCATAGCCTGACTGGCCGCGTGGAAGGCCGGGGGGAGACTTCTTGGACCGCGCGGGCTGACGGTGAGGGTCCTGAGTCAGAATCGCGGCTGGCCCGAGAGGCTTGATGCCACTCTTTCGGCGAGCGGCGGCCTCCGCTTCAATGTCCTCCACCAAGGCCGCTACCCGTCTTTGTCGCTACTCCTCGTTCAGGCCCTTCCAGCAAGGGAGCGTATCGAGGGTAAAGATCTCCCGGGTGGCGTACTAGAGGCGATGGGAGTCCTCCCCGTGCCGGCTCCGTCCTCGAACACGTGCTATCGGATGGCACTCTCCCTGGAACTTCTCCTCGACAGAGGCGCGCAGCTCCCCACACTCTGGTAGATTCTGAATACCATGAGCATCTACGCGACTCTCTGGCGAATCAAGTTCCCGCAGTACGGTGAGGATCACACAGGCTGTGATTGGGTTGAGGTCGTCGCCCAAGGAGTGCCGGCTCACATCGGCACCCCAACCCCGGGATTCGGGTATGAGGACGGCGACCCCTATGCTGGGTTCCTTCCTCCTGCAGTGGTCATCCTCTCAGAAGGGGACGAGGAGAGGCTACGCGCGGTCGTCTTCGTTATCGGGGGATCTCTCAAAGGCACCGAGCGCTCGCATCAAGAATACGTCGCCCCACTGCTGGTGCTGACGGGTGAGGAGTATGCGAGCCTGGCCTTTGGTGAGTTGCACGAACGGATTTGCGAGGCTTTGCGTGGAGATAGGCCGCGGCTCGTTGCCGAATCCTGGGAGGCAGACGGGACAATCCGACTGATGTTCGAGGGCGGCGGTGTCAAAGAAATCTCATCGCCCAAAAAGAACAAAGGCGGGAACGGGCCGAATTGACCGAGGCCTCCAGCTCCTCCCTGAGGTAAAATTCCTCTCCTCAAGGGAGATCTCCATGCCACGTACCCGCATCGCGCTGACGGTCAGCGACTGGGAGAAGCTGACGCAGTCTGTCACGGCGGAGATGACCGCCGAGGCGCCCCAGATCGAGTTCATCCACGGAAAGCTCCAGGTCTTCCTCGAGGAGTTCCGGCAACTCGCGGTCGAGCAGAACGTCCATGAGGCCCGCAGGCAGGCGGTGACCCGCCGGATGAACGAGATCCTGGAGGAGGGGCGCAGGACGGCGTCCGCCCTGAAAGTCGGGCTCAAGCAGCATCTCGGCAACCGCAACGAGGAGCTGGTCAAGTTCGGCATCCAGCCGCTGCGCGCAAGGAAACGGCGCAAGAACCCAGAGTCCTCACCGGACAGCGAAGGGACTCCCCCCTCCGGCGAGCCTTCCGCATAGCCGGCGATCCTTCCGGCGGCTCCCGGCCGGCAGGGAGCGCCGTCCTCCCTCTCTCCAACGGCGCGTTGGAACAGGGAGAACGGTCCTCCCTCTCCTGAGGGCTCTCCGGAGACAGGGAGCGCCTCTCTCCCTCCTTGCAATGGCTTGTTCGAAGGCGGGAGCGCAATCCTCCCGGTCCAAAACGCCGCATCCGCAGAGGGAACGCCGTCTTCCCGGTCCAAAACTTCCGGTCGCAAAGAGGGAGCGCGATCCTCCCCTTCCTGAGGAGATGATTTGAAGAGGGAGGACGGCCATCCCTCCTTCCAATAAGCGGCTCGCAAGAGTGAGCGCGCCCCTCCCTGTCCAAAACCGGCCGTCCAGGGAAAGAAAGCGACGTTTTAGCCTTGCCACGAGCCGTCGCAAGCTTCGCAGTGGTCATGGCGGACTGGATGGAAGTGGCTATTGCCTTGCCACTGCTCCCGAACGAGTATCCCTGTGACGACAACAGAAAAGGACCATTCCATGCAAAGTTCCCGGGTTACGCTCGCCGCCGCCGTCCTGGCCACCGCCATGGGGTCCGCGGCTCCCGCACACTCTGGCCAGGACAATCCGCAGCCGCTGCAAGCCGCCAACCTGACCGGTCTGCACGATTTCGATTTTCTGGTCGGTCAGTGGCAATCCCATCATCGCCGCTTGAAGGAGCGGCTGGCCGGCAGCCATGAATGGGTGGAGTTCGAGGGGACGCTGACCATGCGCAAGCTCATGGACGGTTGGGCCAATGTGGACGACAACGTGTTGAAGCTGCCGGGCGACGAATATCGCGCGGTCGCCCTGCGCGCCTACGATCCGAAGACCGGGCAGTGGGCCATCTGGTGGCTCGACGGCCGAAATCCTTTCGGCGAGCTCGGCCCGCCGGTCAAGGGCCATTTCGAGAACGGCGTCGGCACCTTCCATGCCGACGACATGCTCCGCGGCAAGCCGATCCGCATGCGGTTCGTCTGGTCACAGATCACGGCAACATCCGCTCACTGGGAACAGGCGTTTTCACCCGATGGCGGAAAGACGTGGGAGACGAACTGGACCATGGAGTTCCGGCGGGTCTCGTGAACGCCGGTGAGCCCTGAACTCCGCCGCCTCTCGCTCGTACAATGTCCGAGACAGAGGAGGTCCGAGATGCTCAAGAGATTCTGGCCCATCGCAGGATTGACCGGCGCGGTCCTGCTCTCCGCCGCCACGGCGATGCCCGCCTCGGAAGACGCCGCTGCCGTCCTTCACCGGCAGACCCAGGAATTGATGGACGCGATCACTCACGGGTCGGCCGCGGTCTGGAACCGCTACCTGGACGCGAAGGCCATCTACACGGCGGAAGACGGCACTCTGCAGACCAAGGCTCAGATGGTGGAGGGCACCAAGCCTCTGCCGGCGGGGGTGTCGGGCAATATCAAGGTGATCGACTTCAAGGCCACCGTGCATGGCCCGGTCGCCATCACCAACTATGTGAGCGACGAGCACGAGGACTACCACGGGCACAAGCTGCACTGCCAGTACCGGACGACCGACACTTGGCTGAAGACCCCCGCCGGCTGGCGTCTGGTCGCCGGCCAGGTCCTCGCCCTGCGCACCGACCCGCCGGCGGTCGGGCTCAACGCGCGGCAGGCGGCCGAGTATGTCGGGCGCTACGCGCTGACGCCGGCCATCACCTATGAGATCCGGCGCCAGGGGGACGGCCTCGTAGGGCAGCAGAGCGGGCGCCAGGCGGAGCCTCTGAAAGCGGAGGCGCCGGACGTTCTGTTCGTCCCCGGCAAGACCCGCTACCGGAAGATCTTCAAGCGCGCGCCCGACGGCCACGTCACCGGCTTCGCCGAACGCCGGGAGGCCTGGGACATCGACTGGAAGCGGCTCCCCTGAGGGCGTTGCGGCGGGGAGCGACCGCTTTCGTCCCCTTCGGAGGACGCGGCCCGGGCGCGGGCGTCTCCTGAAAAGGCTCCCGCGGCGGAACTTCTCGATGCTTCACCGCCTCTAAATCCATACAGAAGGGCTGGCAGCGGGATTGCTGAAGGGAAGTCCCAGACCTGATCCTGGAGGATGCAATGAGGAAATCGCGCCTCTGTGCTCTCACGTTCGCCGGGCTGCTCTCCCTTGGTGCCGCCGGTATTGAAGCCAGTACCGCTAACGCCGCGGGCAAGCCGGAGTGCGCGCAGGATTCCGACAGCTCTCCAGCCTTGCAACTCGCCAAGTGCATTGGGTTTGCCGACCCTGAGCGCCTCGCCGCGGCCCTGCGAAGACAGCTCGGCCTCCCGGGCGACGCCGCGGCCCGGCTTTCCGGAATCCTGACCGCGGAGCACAGTCTGCAGGGGAGAGAGGATCAGAATGAGCCGTCGTTCGCGCCGGAAATCCGGCGCGTTGAATCGGAATTCATCGCTTTATTGAATCGGACGTTGAACCGGACGCCAGACTCTACCGGGATCGCCGACGAGTTGAGCTGGTTCTACGGCCGCTGGTGGGTCCTGAACCCGCCCGCTCCCGCCCTGCTCGATCTCGTGGCGCGGGCCCCGGACCCCGCCCGGCTCGCCTTGCGGCTCCAGAAGAACACGGGATCGCCGGCCGGCGCGCAGATCCTCCTCGCCGCTCTCGCGGCGCGGCCCGAGCCCGCCGTGCTCTGGCACGAGGCGGCCCAGTCCATCGATGAGGGACCCTGGAAGGTCGCCTTCCTGGAAGAGGCGTACCGCCGGCTCGTCGCCAGCTCCCAGGGCCGGCCGGCGGACCCGGCGGTCGCCACCTCGATCGCCGAAAGCTGGATCGGGACACAGCTCGACCTCGGTCTCGCTCCGCAGGCGATCGCGACGCTCCAGAGCCTGCCGCCGGCGGTCCGCTCACGAATCGAGAAGGGCACCACCGGCAAGGTCGAGAGCAAGGCCGGCGGCCTCCCCTTTCATGGCGAGCTGCGGGATCTCCGGGTCTCCCTCGCCGCGGCGTATCTGCTGGCCGGCGATCCGAAGGCGGCCGCCGGATGGATCGCCAAAATCGCTCCCGATCCAACCACCAGGGAGTTCTCGGACGAGAAAACCCTGGAGCTCACCCGGCAGGTGCTCTCACGGTGGCTCCGCCCCTCTCCCGAGGATCCCTTCGACCTGCTGACCTCTTTCCTGGCCTCGCACGTCTTCCTGCCCCGCGGCACCGGCCCGCGGGCGGTGGCCCGCTTCGCGGAGCGGGAGAGATATCCGGCGGTCGCCGCCTACTGCCTGGAATTTCTGGTGGCCCTCTCCTCGTCCGGGATCCCGTTCGAGCCAAGCCGCGGCGTGCCCCCCCGCGTACGGGCCGCGGCCGAAAGCCTGCGTGGTGAGATCGAAAAGCTCGGTCAGAGCCTCGTGGAGGAGGTCCGCGCCGACCGGGACGCGGCACGGATCGGCTTCGGAGCCGATGCGTCCGTCTCGACGGTGAGCCGGCTTCTCCGCGCCGAGCCCGGGATCCGGTTTTCGGAGCAACCGCTGCCCGCGGGCCTCGCGCCGGTCGAGCTGGCGCCGGCGGAGCTGGAGAAGCGTCAGAAGGCCATCGCGGCGGAGCTCAAGCTGCCGCCCGATTTCGGCGTGGTGCGCGTGGAGCGCCAGGGGGAGCGCGTCGCCGCGATCGGCGTTTCGCAGGCCTACGACCCGGTGGGCGAGGTCTCCAGTGGCGCCTACTGGGTTCTCCTCTCCTCCGACGGCGGGCAGACCTGGACGGCGCCTCTCTATACCGGATTGCGGATCAACCAGCCGTACGTGGCGCGCCGGGCCTCGAAGCTTCCCCTTCTCGCGGAGGGCCGTCTCCAGGTGGAGGTGGAGATCGCGGAGCTGGATCCCGCAAAGATCTTCTTCCCGCCGGTCCGGCTCCGTCCCAAACGGACGGCGCAGGGGCTCTATCTCGACATCCCCCTGGATCTCCTTCAGCAGGACTCCGACGGCGACGGGCTCACCGATCTCGCCGAGGAGCGGCTGCTGACCGATCCCGGGTCCCGCGACACGGATGGCGACGGCCTGGAGGACGCCGTGGACCCGCTGCCGGCCGTGCCGCTGAGCCGTG
Source organism: uncultured Acidobacteriota bacterium (assembly GCA_963792575.1). Classification (GTDB taxonomy): domain Bacteria; phylum Acidobacteriota; class Thermoanaerobaculia; order Multivoradales; family UBA5704; genus DATARR01. The sequence continues at coordinate 39,819 of CAWBWZ010000009.1, read as the reverse complement.
AAGCGCCCTCCGCCCAGGCGCGGGCCCTGGCGGCGTTCGTCGCCAGTCTATGGAACGTGGATCAGACCGCGATCATCGAAGGGATTCCGGACCGGCCAGGCGCTCTCTGCTGCGCCAAGGGGGAGGTCCGCCAGGGGAGCGACCGCACCACATTTTTGGTCGCGGACCGCGGCCTGTTCACCGCTCTCCGCCCGGGGAAGCGTCTGGTGGTGCTCACCGCCGGGGAGGCGGACGCCGCGCAGAAGAAGTTCGGACCGTTCTACCCCCAGCGCCTGCAGGCGTTCTTTTTCGATCGCTCCGGCCGGCGCGGGTATGCCGTCTGGTCCGCCAGCTGGCAGGGGGGCCAGGTCCGCCTGGAGGAGAACGGCGACGGCACCTGGAAGGCCGAGCCCACCTCGGAATGGATCACCTGAGGGCCCGGCACGCCGCAGAGCCGATATCCTCGGCGTCATGAAACGGGTTCCCACCGGGATCGTCCCTGTCATCGCGGTCGACCGCGCCTCCGCGAAGCCCCTGCACCGGCAGATCTACGAGGGGTTTCGCGAGGCGATCGTCGAGCGCCGGCTGCGCGCGGGCCAGCGGCTGCCGTCCACCCGCGGCCTCGCCGCCGAGCTCGGAATCTCGCGCATCCCCGTCCTGCAGGCGTTCGAGCAGCTCCTCGCCGAGGGCTATTTCGAGAGCCGGACCGGCGCCGGGACGTTCGTGGCCGGATCGCTCCCGGACGATCTCTCGACGGCCTCCGACCGGCCGGGCCGCGGCCGGGCGGCGGCCCGCCCTGGACGCCGAGCCGTCTCCCGCGCCCCCGAGATCCTGCTCGGCACGGACCCCAAGCCCTGGCTTGCGGGGTGGGGCGCCTTCCGCGTCAGCCAGCCCGCGGTCGACCGCTTCCCCTTGCAGATCTGGTCGGGCCTGGTCAGCCGCCACAGCCGGAACCCCCGCAGCAGCCAGATGGTGTACGGCGATCCGATGGGCTACCGGCCCTTCCGCGAGGCGGTGGCCGAATATCTGCGCACGGCGCGGGCCGTGCGTTGCGACGCGGAGCAGATCCTGGTGGTCAGCGGCTCGCAGCAGGCGCTCGACATCTCGGCCCGCGTGCTGCTGGAGCCGCACAGCCAGGTCTGGGTCGAGGAGCCGGGCTACGACGGCGCGCGGGACGCCCTGAGGATGGCCGGCGCCCGGCTCATTCCGGTGCCCGTCGACGGCGAGGGGCTGGACGTGGCGGCCGGCATCGCCCGCTGCCCGCAGGCGCGGGCCGCCTACGTCACGCCGTCCCATCAATACCCGCTCGGCATGACGATGAGCGCCTCGCGCCGGCTGCAGCTCCTCGACTGGGCGCAGCGCGGCGGCGCCTGGATCATCGAGGACGACTACGACAGCGAATACCGCTACGAAAGCTTCCCCGTCGCCGCGCTGCAGGGGATCGATCAGGATTCCCGGGTGATCTACATCGGGACGTTCAGCAAGGTTTTGTTCCCGGCGCTGCGGATCGGCTACATCGTGGTCCCCGCGGACCTCGTCGGGCGCTTCGCCGCGGTCCGCGAGGCGATGGACATCTTTCCGCCGACCCTGTATCAGGCGGTGCTCGCGGACTTCCTCGGCGAGGGGCACTTCGGACGCCACCTGCGCAGGATGCGGCTGCTCTACGGCGAGCGGCGGGCCGTGCTGGTCGAGGCCCTGCGGAAGGAGATCGGCGCCGCGCTCCAGGTGATCGGCGATCCCGCCGGCCTGCACCTGACGGCGCTCTTCCCGGCAGGATGGGACGACCGGGCGATCGCGGAGCAGGCCGCGCGGCAAGGCCTCTGGGCGATGCCCCTCTCGGCCTGTTACCAGAAAACAGACCCCCGCCGCGGCCTGGTCCTGGGCTACGGAGGCACGAGCCGGACGGAGATCCTCGACGGCGTCCGCCGGCTTCGCGGCCTGCTCAGCGCCTTGTAGCGGGTTGCGGTCGCCCGCGGAACAGCATGCTTTCGAGGCTGTACGCCCCGGAGCCGCGGGAGGCGATGTAGAGGAAAAGGAAGCAGTAGATCACCGCCGGCTCGCCGTGATTGACGATCGGCCAGAAGCCACCCTTCGCGTGGGCCATGAAGTAGCCCACCGCCATCATGCCGCTGGCCAGGAAGGCCGCGAAACCGGCGAAGAGGCCGAGGGCGATCATCAGGCCGCCGAAGAACTCGATGATCCCGCCCACCAGCATCAGCGGGTTGGAGGTCATCTGCGGACCGCCGAAGGCGCCGAACAGCTTCTGCGCTCCGTGGCAGGCGAAGAGGACGCCGGAAACGAATCGGAGCAGGGCGTAGGTGACTTCCGAATATCTGCCGAGATAACGGTCCATAAGGGGCCTCCGGAGTCGGACGTGGAGCCAGCATTATTACATGCGCGGTATTACATGCGCGGCATCCCCTCCAGCGCCGCCGCGAGCTCCCGGACGCCGCGCCGGATCTCGGCCTCGTCCACGGCGGCGAACCCCAGCTGCACCCCATCGCGCGCCAGGCGTCCGCGGCTGGACTCGCTCAAGGGGGTCACCTCCACGCCGCGCGCCGCCGCGGCCCTCGCGGCCGACTCGCCGTCGAGGCCGCCGCACAGCCAGCCCACGGTCTGCAATCCGGCCTCCACGTCCGGAATCTCCAGCAATCCCGCCAGCCGTTGCCGCGCCCCTTCCAGGAGCGCCGACGACCGCGCCGCATAGACCTCCCGCATGCGCCGGAGGTGGCGCCCGAAGTGCCCCTCGGCGATGAAATCGCACAGCACCGCCTGCTCGAGCAGCGGCGCATGCCGGCTGATCAACGATTTCGTGGCCTCGAAATGCGGCACCAGGTCCGGCGGAATCACCAGGTATCCCATCCGCAACGAGGGGAACAGCACCTTGCTGAAGCTGCCGGCGAAGAGCACCAGCCCGTCGCGGTCGAGCCCCTGCAACGCCGGCACCGGCCGCCCGGAATAGCGGTACTCGCCGTCGTAGTCATCCTCGAAGATCAGCGCCGCCGACTTTCGCGCCCAGTCCAGCAGCTCCAGGCGCCGCGGCAGGCTCATCGTGATCCCCAGCGGAAACTGATGGGCCGGAGTGACGTAGACCAGCCGCGCCCCGCGCAGGCCCGGCGCGCGCAGCTCCATCCCCTCGGCGTCCAGGGGCATCGCGGAGATCTTCGCCCCCACCGCCTCGAACGCGAGCGCCGCGCCCACATATCCCGGATCTTCCATGGCCACCTGGTCCCCGGGATTCAGGAAGAGCCGCGTCACCAGATCGAGCGCCTCCTGCACCCCGGAGACGATCATCACCTGCTCAGGCGTGCACTTCACCCCGCGGGACGTGCTCAGGTAGCCGGCGACCGCCTCCCGCAGCGGCGGGTATCCCAGCGGATCGCAACCCCGCAGAAGATTCGTCGAGACCCGCCGCAGACGGCGGGCCGCGATCTGCGCCCACAAGGTGGTGGGAAAGAGGTCCAGCGCCGGCAGATTGACGCGAAAGGCACGGCTGGGGCGGGCTTCCAGGACCGGAAACGGCCGCACCCGCCGTCCGTACTCCGAGAGATGCCGCTGACGTGGCCGTTGCGCTCGCGGCGCGCCCGCCTCATGGGGAACCTGGAGCAGCGTATCGGGCAGGATCTTGCTCACGTACGTGCCGGAGCCCACGCTCCCCTCCACGTACCCTTCCGACCTGAGCTGCTCGAAGGCGTTGACGATCGTTCCCCGCGACAGTCCATATCGATCGGCGAGATCCCGCGTGCCCGGAAGCCGCGACCCGGGGCGCAGGCGCCCTTCCAGAATCTCGGCCCGCACGGCCGTGCAAAGCCACTGGTACGCGGACGTTCCAGGGTTCCGCGCCGGCAGCATCAGCTCGAAGGAAGTGGTTCGCTTGGCCATGAAAGTGGTCCAGCAAGGATACCGTAAATGGACCTTTCCGACCGGTCAACTCCCGGCTAACCTCTACTTCATGGAACCTACCGAACGCGGCGCCCTGCTCGACCGTATCCGCCAGCTCGAACAAGCCGCCAGCCCGCTCGATCCCGACGCCGCCGGCCGCCAGTTTCTCCGCGACGCGGTGGTGGGCTCTTCCGAGCGGTTCCTGGAAACGGTCGACACTCTCAAGGCTTACGAGGAGACCGAAGACAAGGGAATCGGGCTGCTCAAAGCGCCGATTTCGGAGCATGGCATCCCGATCGAAGCCTTGATCGAAAGTTTCGAGCGGGATGTGGTCCGGCCCGGGGGGAACCCGGCCTCGGGCGGGCACCTGGCCTATATCCCCGGCGGCGGGATCTATCATTCGGCGCTGGGCGACTACCTGGCCGCGGTCAGCAACAAATACGCGGGACTTTTCTTCACCGGCCCGGGGCCGGTCCGGATGGAAAACCTGCTGATCCGATGGGTGGCCGATCTGGTGGGCTACCCCGCCACCGCCGGCGGCAACATCGCTTCCGGAGGCAGCATCGCCAGCCTGACGGCGATCGTCACCGCCCGCGACGCCCATGGCCTGAAGGGAGCCGATTACGCCTCGGCGGTGGTCTACCTGACCCCGCAGGCGCACCACTGCCTCGAAAAGGCTCTCCGCATCGCCGGCCTCGGCGAGGCGCGGGTCCGCCATATCCCGATCGACGACCGCTTCCGGATGCGCCCCGAAGCCCTGGAAGCGGCCATCGCCGCCGACCGCGCCCAGGGGCTGAAGCCGTGGCTGATCATCGCGGCGGCCGGCACCACGGACACCGGCGCGGTGGACCCGCTCGACGCCATCGCCACCATCGCCGAGCGCGAGCGCTGCTGGTTCCACGTCGACGCGGCGTACGGCGGCTTCTTCCTGCTGACCGGGCACGGCCGGAGCCTGCTGAAAGGGATCGAACGCTCCGACTCGGTCGTCCTCGATCCGCACAAGAGCCTGTTCCTCTCCTGGGGCTCCGGCATCGTGGTGGTGCGGGACGTCAAACCGCTCGCGGCGGCTCACGGCTTCTCCGGCGATTACATGTACATGCAGGACGCCCTGCGCGAGCCCGGCGAGATCTCCCCCGCCGACGTGTCGCCTGAGCTATCGAAACCTTTTCGGGCGCTCCGCATGTGGCTGCCGCTCATCCTGCTGGGGACAGAGCCCTTCCGGGCGGCGCTCGAGGAGAAGCTGCTGCTGGCCCGCTATTTCCATCAGGAGATCCAGGCCCTCGGCTTCGAGGCCGGCCCATCGCCCGACCTCTCGATCGTGACCTTTCGCTGGTCCCCCCCAGGCGCCAGCCTGGGAGAGGCCAACCGGATCAATCAGCAGATCGTCGACGGGGTGAAGCGCGACGGCCGGATCTTCCTCTCCACCACCCTGCTCGACGGCCGGTTCACTCTGCGAATGGCCGCTTTATCGTTCAGGACCCACCGGAAGACGATCGATCTGGCTTTGCGGATTCTGCGCGAGCAGGTCGCAAAACAAAGGACGTAAAGGACTGCAAGGACGACAAGGACATCAGAAGACAAGGCTTTCTTGTCCTTGATGTCCTTGCAGTCCTTTACGTCCTTTAAATTCCTCCCAGCTTCTCCCCCAACAGAACACTGATCAGCTTGGGATTGGCTTTCCCGCCCCCCGCGGCCACCTGCTTCATCACCTGGGCGATCAGAAAGCCGAGCAATCCGGCCTTGCCGTTGCGGTAGCTCTCCACCTGGGCGGGGTGAGCGGCCAGCACGCCCTCGATGACCGGCAGGATCTCGGAGCGCATCCGCTCGAGCTGCTCCAGTTCCTCCGCCGACAGCGGCTCCGGCACCTTCTCTTCCACCACTTTCGCCGCCTTCGGCTCCGGGTGCTTTCACCGCAGGGGCGGCGGGCTTCTGGGCCTCCGGCGCCCAGGAGTCGCGGAGCGGCACGATGCGGTTGAAGACGAGATGATCGGGACGCGAATCGATGGGATCGCGGAAGAAGTACCCCTGCCGTTCGAACTGCACGCGCTCGCCGAGATTCGGGTCCGCCGCGCCCGGCTCCATGCGGCTGCCGGTGAGCACTTCGAGCGACTGCGGGTTGAGGCACGGATTCGAAGCCCCCTTCCTCCAGGTCCGGCCGCTCGACCTTGAACAGGCGGTCGTAGATCCGCACCTCGACCGGGATCGACTGTTCCGCCGACACCCAGTGCAGGGTGCCCTGCACCTTGCGGCCGTCCGGGGCCGAGCCGCCGTGGGTGGCGGGGTCGTAGGTGCAGCGGACCTCGACGATCTCACCCGTGGCGGGGTCTTTCACCACGCTCTCGCAGCGGACGAAGTAGGCGTAGCGCAGCCGCACCTCGCGGCCTGGAGCGAGACGATGGAAACCCTTCGGCGGCTCCTCCGCGAAGTCGTCCCGCTCGATGTAGAGGGTGCGCGAGAACGGCACCTTCCGGGTGCCTTCCTTCGGCACGTCCTGCGGGTAGAACGGCGCCTCCAGCTCTTCCACCTGATCCTCCGGGTAGTTCTCGATCACCAGCTTCAGGGGTCGCAGCACGCAGAGCACCCGGGGTGCATCGAGGTTCAGGTCCTCGCGCTGGCAGTGCTCCAGGAGCGCCACGTCCGCCGTGCTGTTGGCCTTGGCGACGCCGATGCGCTCGCAGAAGTCGCGCAGCGCCGCGGGGGTGAAGCCGCGGCGGCGCAGGCCGGCGAGCGTCGGCAGGCGCGGATCGTCCCAGCCCGCCACCAGCTTGCGCTCGACGAGCTCCAGGAGCTTCCGCTTGCTCATCAGGGTGTAGGTGAGATTGAGGCGGGCGAACTCGGTCTGCCGCGGCGGGTCCGGGAACGGCAGGGCATCGACCAGCCAGTCGTAGATCTCGCGGTTGTTCTCGAACTCCAGCGTGCAGAGCGAGTGGGTGATGCCCTCGATGGCGTCCGAGAGCGGATGCGCGAAGTCGTACAGCGGGTAGATGCACCAGGCGTCGCCGCGGCGGTAGTGGGTGGCGTGCTTGATGCGGTAGAGCAGCGGGTCCCGCATCTTCATGTTGGGCGACGCCATGTCGATTTTGGCGCGCAGCACGTGGGCGCCGTCCGCGAACTCGCCGGCCCGCATGCGGGCGAAGAGGTCGAGGTTCTCCTCCACCGTGCGGTCGCGGTACGGGCTGTTGCGCCCCGGCTCGGTGACCGTGCCCCGGTACTCGCGGATCTCGTCCTCGCTCAGGCTGCAGACGTAGGCCTTGCCGCCGCGGATCAGCTCGACGGCGAAGTCGTGCAGCCGCTCGAAGTGGTCGGAGGCGAAGAAGAGGTTCTTCCCCCAGTCGAAGCCCAGCCAGCGCACGTCCTGCTGGATCGACTCGACGAACTCCAGATCCTCGGTCTCAGGGTTGGTGTCGTCGAACCGGAGATGGCAGATGCCGCCGTTCTCCAGCGCCAGGCCGAAGTTGAGGCAGATCGACTTGGCGTGGCCGATATGGAGATAGCCGTTCGGCTCCGGAGGGAACCGGGTGACCACCCGCCCCCCATGCTTGCCGGCCGCGCGGTCGCGGTCAACCAGGTCGCGGATGAAATTGCGTGCCGTATTGATGGCGGGGGTGGTGTCGGACATGCGGAGTTCCTCGAAGGATGATCCCGAAATACGGGACCGGCGAAGGTATCACAGAGGCCGGGGAGGCCGCCGCTCCCGCAGCAGGGCCAGGCACTCTTCGGCGAGGACCCCCGGGAGGATCTCGGGGGGCGCCGGCCATCCGGTCAACTCGGGGTCGGTGAGAATGGCGTACCGCGAGGTCGCGCCGCCCGCCTGCCCGGCCGGGACGCCGTAGACGACGCGGCCGATCCCGGCTCGCCGGACCACGTACGCGCACAGCACGCACGGCTCGACGGTGGTGTACAGGGTACAGCCGGAGAGGTCGGCGGACCCCAGATTCCGGCAGGCCGCCCGCACCGCCTGAACCTCGGCATGGGCGCTGGGGTCCAGCAGGGCCCGCGTCTCCTCCTGCCCCTCCCCGACGACGGCGTCGCCGCGCAGGACCAGGGCGCCGACCGGGGTCTCGCCGGCCGCGAGGGCCGCGCGTCCGAGCGCGAGGCAGCGCCGCATGTGGGTTTCGTGGACCATTATCGACTAATAACGCGCACAGCCATCAATTTCAAAGTAAAGGTTTGTGGCCGGCGGCGGAACATCGCCGGGCTTGTAGGACACCGTCAGGACGTAACCTTCCTCCGGCTCAAAATGGAACTGGCTTTGATCGGGGGCGTACGCGCTGAACAGACCCTGAGACTCCACCCAGATGCCTGAGGACAGCGGCAGATCGAGAGAATGCTGCTCTCTGCCGTGCGTGTCCGCAAGAGTGACCCAAATCGTCGCGGTTCCGCGCTTCCTCAGGTCCTCCGGGAAAGAAGCGGATGGGCCCGAATGGAAGCGCAGATACACAACCGGATCTCGATGGACCTGCGGAACGTGAGACAACCGGTAGGATGCAAGGTACGGCTTCGTGGCGTCGAAAGGGGCGAACTCGATCGCGTAGCCCTGTCCGATCAGCTTCGAGCAGGTGCGGAGGGTCCCGTCGCCAGAGTATTGCTTCGCCTGCATTCCCATCGGTTTGCAACTCGTCAGAGCGAGCACGGCGGCAAGCGGGAGCAGCGACCTCATGCGTCTAGCCAAAATTGGACTCCCTCCTGTTTGTTTTCTACCACAGTCTGTCAGAGTAGGGCCATGTACACCAATCCGGTCCGCTTCGCCCTCATCGGCCTGGCCTTCACGGTCTCCGTGGTTGCCTTCGCGCGTGGGGAGTGGCCGGTCGCCCTGCTGTTCCTGACCGCCGCCCTCCTGCTGGTCGTCAGCTACTTTCGAAACGGCACGCTCTGGCTGGCCTCGCGGGCCTACCGGCGCCAGGATCCGGACAAGGCCGAAAGGCTGCTCGCGCAGATCAAGGCGCCGCATCTGCTGCAGCGGCGCGCTCGACCGTCCTATCACTTCCTGAAAGGCATCCTGACCTTCCACCACGGCAGGCACGAAGAAGCGGAGCCCCATCTGACCCAGGCGCTGTCCCTCGGCCGCTTGAGCCCGGGCTCGGCGTGCATGAGCCACTGCATGCTGGCCATCATCCAGGCCGCCCGCGGCAACCGTCCCGAGGCGCGGCAACACCTGGAATCAGCCCGCGCGCTTCCCCACCCCGCGGAAGTCGACAAGATGATCGCGAGCACCGAGGAGAAGATCGCGACAGCGGCGGGCTGAGGGTCTGCAGCTTTGCTGCTATCAATCCTTCGGTTTGAAGAATGGCAGGTCCGTGATTGTGATCGAGAATGAGATATAGGACTTGCGCTCGAAGATGTCGCGCGTCTTCAAAGCGACTCCCTCGTCGAGTTGCTGGCCAACCTTCTGGCCCCGAAGCGCCGTCACCTTCTGCCGGGTCGTGCCCCAACCAACGGCAAGGAAGCGCCAGCGGAGCGAGACGCCGAGGAAAAGCGAGGCGTCGCCGGTGTCGATGCCCGCGCCCAACTGGGGGCCAAACGCGAAGCCACCGCCCAGCGGAAAGCGGTAGGCGGCCATCACCGCGACCTTGCCCGAACGCGTGGTGCGGTCGGTCTCCTGGATGTGCGAGCTGCCGCCATCCTTGCCGTCGTCGTCCTTGGCTTCAAAAGTCGATGAGAAGAGGTCGGTCTTGATAACCGCGAAATCGGCATCCAGTCCATCGGAGAACTTGCGCCGCGCAATGAAAGAACCCTCGGCCTTCTCGGGGTGCCGGAGGGTGATCTTCCCTTTGAGGCTCTCGTCGACAGCAACCTCGACGGTGTCGGTGCGCTGTTTCGACCAGACGACGGCATTACCGGTGAAGCTGGAGCGACGGATCTGGATCACGCCATCAGCCGGGTCGATGCCACCCAGGTCGGCGTCACGTCCTAGGAACTGCTGCACTTGAGCGAGCGCCGGGAAGACCGCCGATTGTGAATCGAGGATCTGCTTCGCGGTCTCCAATGCCGCCGACTGCTCGGCAGCGCGCTTGCCGAAGGGTGCCATCGTGTCCGTGAGCGACTCAAGCACAGCGCGCTCCCCTGGATCGCTCACACCATCCGCGGCCGGAGGATACCGGAGCAACCACTCGACGAAATGGGTCGCCGCGGTCGTCAGCGAGGGGGAGCAATGGTCGTCCTGCATGCTCTGGATCGCCTCGCGGCCGGTCTTGAAGTAAGCGTCGAGGGCCTGCGTGGAACCTACGCCCACCAACGGAGTGCGCTTGGTGAGGACCATGGAGGCGATAGCGCCGATGGTGTCGAAACAGGGCAGTATCGTCTGCTTGAGCGCGTCCCGCTTCTGAGTAATGTCCTGAAAGGCAGTCGCAAGCGCGGCGGAGGTGGCGACCGCCGGGCGGGGCGGCCGTTGGGCGAGCGGAATATTCGATTCGACTGCTTGCAGCCAGGCAATGAGTTGTCCGTTATTGATCGAGTCGATCTGGGTGGCAAGCTGCTTCGCCGCCGTCCTCAGCTCTTGGACGGGTTTGCCGTCCGTGGTGCTCCACAGCGCTACGAGCTCTTCCTGGTAGTCTTGCGCGACAGGAACGAGATCGATGAGCTCTTGCGACACGGAACTGTTGACCATCTTTCTTGCTCCCGCCAAGTCGCGCTGCTCAAGCTTGAGCGAGAAAGTATGCACCGTCGCAGGATCATCCGATCTTGGGCCGGCTGCACGGAATGCCAAGCTGGCGAGATTCTGCCCTTGGACCTGCAAGCTCGTGCCCGCCACAGAGCCGAGCAAGGAGGCCAATGTCTGCAGGGTAGCCAGGTTGTCGATCAACGCCTCCGCCGTGGCACTGCGATCGGCGGTGAAGATCAGGGGATTCGTATGGACCACGAACGTGAGGAGTTGCTCTTTCGATCGCAGGGCGATCTCCGGCTTTTCCTTCGGGCCATCCGATTTCTCCAGGGTCGACCCGTTCCAGTCGTAGACCGTCCAGCTGCGCTCGCCGTGGTCAAATGCAGCCACCTTAGCCTTTGACCCAGCGTAGTGGCTCTTGAGATAGGTTTCCAAAGACGTGGGTGTTACGGCTTGGGCAAACGCCGAGGCGGTCGCCAGGATGAAACTGGCCACAGCAAGGCTATATCGAAGATGTCGATACATCGATTTCCTCCTTCGTTAGGGTCGCCGGGGATCCGCCGACGGATTGGGGATGCAACAGGATAACCAGGATTATACACGCCCTTTGCAGGCTTGACGCCCTACGACGACAAGAAGAAAATGAGACATATACCTAGAAGCGTTATTAGCCGACACCACGCGTGGCGTTGGGAAGCCGGGGAAGCCACCGGCGCACCGTCGATTTGTAGCGGCGATACGGATCGCCAAAGCGACGGGTCAGAGACGGTTCTTCGTAGAGCACCACGAGGAGGTGAGTGAACAGAAGGAATATGACTGCCAGCCCAATGATCGACGGTGACCGCAAGATCAGACCCGCTCCGACGATAACGCCAAAGGCGCCGACGTACATCGGATTGCGCACGTAGCGATACGGACCCGCCGCCACGAACTCGCGGGGAGGATCAAAAGGGCCGGAGTGCCACGCCCCCTGGCGACGAAGGCGACGATGCACCAGAGGGCAACAAGCCCACCCGCGAGAGCCAGAACCAGGCCGAGAGGAAAGGCCCAAGCCGGGATGGTGAAAGGCAACTGAGCGTCGAATGGCCGTACCGAAACCGCGAGCCACGCCCAGAGAAGCACGAAGGCTGAAGAGTAGAGAACCGCTCGCAGGACCAGAAAGATTTGGAAAGGCATTGACTCACCTCATTGATTGAGTGTCGTGCCCATACCAGATGACTAACGTTCAGTAAACGTGGCTTCGATCCGCAACGACAAGCTAAGGGTATTCTTCTCCACCTCCTTGTCATACCAGAGATCCGCTCCGTCCTCCGAGCTGTCTCACCCTCATCTGCGGAAATCTCCTCCTCACCTGTGGAGAGGACTTCGTCGCCCCTCATGAACCAGTACTTCACCTGGGCGAGCTTGTCCCGGCCGCTGGGAAGGGCAATAATCACCTTCGGGTGAATTCGAGGCTTGAGTCCTGAGATGCCGGATGATGCTCGACTACAACGACAGCCATATAGGCGCCATCACACTTGAGCGCTGACGCCTTTCCAGATCTGTAGACAGGGCCACCTTCAAAGAGTTTTGCCAGCGGTAGGTCCACTCGGATAGGGCATACATTCGAGTGCTTCGCGAGGCTTCCTCCGAAAGCCGATCCAGCCTGATGAAGTCCGAGCTTTGTGACCAAGTCGGCAGTACAAAGATCAGGATTAAAAAAATTCCAGCTAAACAAGAGCGCTTCAATTTTCCTCCTCATCTTCCAAACCAACTATACCTGACAAACCAACGCTTGGCGTGAGCGGCACATGACGACGCTGCAAATGGAAGTGCCAGCCCAACATTCCGCACTAAATCGCCTCCATTCCGGGTCGCTTGTACCGGGCACTCCTCGCTTCTCTGCGCGGATCGTGAGGCCAGCACCATCCGGCGGCCGTGGACTCATGTTTGCGGCCCCTCGCCCCGGAGGGGCGGCCTTTGAACAGCCTGGGGTGGCAACCCCAGGTAGGGGCGAACCCTATCCGTCGAGCCCCGAAGGGCCGGCCGACCGCTGAAGTTTCGGCCGGCCCTTCGGGACTTGGAGAATTGTCGGCCTGCCAACCCGGGGTTGCCACCCCGGGCTGTTCAAAGTTCGCCCTTTCAGGGCGAGGGAGGGGACAAGCCCCTCCCCTACATTTAGAACGCCTAAATGAACAGCATTGGAATTAGCCCGGCGGCGTGAGCCCCGGGGTTATGACGGGCGATCATTGAACAAGCCCCGCAGGGGCGGCAGGGAGCATCGCCTTCAATGGGAATCCTGCCGCCTCTGGCGGGGCTCCGGGCGGTCGGGGACTGCGCCGAGTCCCGGGGCTCACGCCGCCGGGCTAATTCCTGGCGCCCCTGCGGGGCTGGGAGATGGATCTCTGTGGAATCTGACAAAGTAGAACTATCCGGCCAAGGTCCACGGCGATCTCATTGCGTGGCTTGCGACACCAACGAATGTTTACGCGCTTTGCCGGAGCGTTATTGCATCACGACGGGAGATCTCCCGGCTCTTGGGAGGGCGATCCACGCAACCACCGTGCGCTCGCACGTTCCTCGACCCGCGGATTGCGTCACTGGACCCGTGGATCGCATCCGTGGACCCGCGGGTCGCGGTGTCCGACCCATGGGTCGGAGTCCTGGATCCGTGGGTCGCGGTGCTTGACCCGTGGGTCGCGGTGTCGGCCCCGTGGGTCGCGGAGCTGGACCCACGGAGCCAGTGACGCAATTCATGGGTCCGGTGACGCAGTCCGCGGGTCCAATGTCTCAATTCGCGGGTCGCATCACTGGACCCACGGGTCCAAGACCGCGACCCACGGGTCAAGCGGTACATTTCACGGGTCCGGCGACGCAATTCGCGGGTCCGGGAGTTTGACCCGCGGGTCTGGCGGCCCGCCGGGGATGCGCGCGTTCACGGACGGCCGGTAGGTCACGGCGGCGGCGAAGCGTTCGAGGTCGAGGCCGGTCAGGAGCAATCGCTCGACGCCCGCGCGGGCGATGGCGACGGCGAGCGCGTATCCCGGGCAGGCATGGACTCCGGCGCCGAAGGTGAAGATCCGCCTCTCCTGGCGGCAAGGGTCGAAGCGCTCGGGGTTCGGGTTGACCGCCGGATCGCGGTTGGCCGCCGCGAGGAGGACCAGCACCGCGTCCCCTTCCCGCATCGCCTGGCCGGCCACGACGCCGTCGCGGGCCACGAAGCGGCGCGTGTTCTGCACCGGCGGATCGTGGCGGAGGACCTCCAGAAGGACCTCCGGCAGCAGGCCCGGATCGGCGGCGACCCGTTCGCGGACGTCGCGATCCCTTCCAGCGCCACCAGCGTGTTGCCGATCAGACCGGCGGTGGCGTCGTGGGACTGGACGAGCAGGCCGATTCTGTTGGCGATGATCTCCTCCCCATCACCGGGACCGAGCGCGCGGAAGAAGCTCCAGCAGGGAGACCGCCGCCGCCTGTCCCCGTTTGACCTGCTCGGCAGTGCTCGCGGGAGCGAAGGCCGCGACGAGATCGCTCGTCCATGAGGACGCCAGCGGCAGCTCTTCCGGCGGAACCCCAAGCAGGCTCGCCACCGTGCAGACCGGCAGGCGGAAGTGGAAGCCCGCGAGACCTTTTGAATCGTCCGGCCGGATCTCGCCGGCCAGGTGGCCGGCCCAGTGGCGGCTCGCCGCGGCCGTCTCGGCGAAAGATCCCAGGGTCGCCGCGACCGCGTGCTTGCAGGGGGCGTGGCCGGGGCCGTCGGTCATCCGCACGAGGTGCCGGAAGATCTCGCCGGCTGGCGATCCCACGAGCGCCCGGGGCACCGGCTCGGCCGGCGGACGCACCCGGCAGAGATCGCTCGTCAGCACGGCGGTCACCGCCTCGGCGCTCACCGCGACCCAGACGCCCAGGGCGTCGTCCCGATAGAGCGGCCTCTTCGCCACCAGATCGGCATAGAACGGATAGGGATCGGGGTGCGTCACCGCCGCGATCGGATCGAGTAGAAAATAATTTTCGCTTAACATTCAATAAGCTCCTGCCGTTTCGTGGACGATCCGGTCGTGGGTGCAACATTTTGTTTCCGGCCTTCGTATACCTTTCCGTGACCTCAAATCCAGAGCACGGACGGCACCAGATTTTTGACTCTGTATCCGGCGCGAGCCCGTGAACCTTTTTGTCGTGGCGGCCGATGGGGCCGTCGAAGCGAAGTAAACCCTCCCTCAATGTATCAAGGAGATCCAAATGAAGAAGAGTTTCAATGACAAGCTGGCCCTGAACCGTGAGACCATCGGCCGCCTCTCCGGCCGCGAGCTGAGCGGCGTCTTCGGCGGCGGCACCACGACCACCTCCATCACGAGCAACCCCACGCTCACCGATACCTGCGTCGGGCCGAGCTGCCACGGCGGTACGACGACGCAGGGGACCACGACCTCGAACTGCTGCTAAACGGCGGGTCCTCCGGTTGAGCCCTCGCGAGAGCGGCGAATCCGGGACCATCGTAGTATACCCCTCCGGCCGGTCTCTCGAGACCGGCCGGAGCCATGCTGGAGGAGATCGGGCCTGTGAGCACTCAGGGATTCCACTCGCCGGAAGGAGAGCGTGAGCCGCTGCTGCAAGGCGACATGGCGGCGAAGGCCCTCGTGGCCGTCGAGGCGATCGTGGCGGACCTCTCCGCCGGCATGACGGCGGCCCGCCCTCCGGGAGCCGAGGCGCCCGTGGTCTCGCCGCTCGCCGCCGGCCCGGCCGGCATCGCGCTGTTCTTCGCCTACGCCCACCTGGCGTTTCCCGACCGCGGCCTGGACGACCTCTGCCTGCAGGGGCTTCGGGAGGCGCTGGCCACCGTCTCCGCCGTCGATCTGACCCCGGCGCTGTTCTCCGGCTTCACCGGCGTGGGCTGGCTGCTCAGTCACCTCGAGGACCGGATCTTCGAGTCCGACGAGGATCTGGGAGCGGAGGTGGAGAGCACCCTCCTGCGGGGCCTGACCCAGTACTCGAACCTCTGGGCTCCCGAGCTGGTCGCCGGACTGTCCGGATTCGGCCTGTACTTCCTGGAGCGCCTGCCCGGCGAGCGCGCCCGCCAGGGGGCCGAGGAGGTGATTCGTCAACTGGCGGCGACGGCCGAGGAGAAGGACGGCGCGGTCGCCTGGTTCACGGCCGCCGAGAGAGTGCCGCCGTCGCATCGCCAGGCATTTCCAGACGGCTATTACAACCTGGGGATCTCTCACGGCATCCCGGGAGCAGTCGGTTTCTCGCCGCGGCCCATCGCCGGGGCGTGGCCCCCGACGAGACCCGCCGCCTGGCGGCCGGAGCGGTGCGCTGGCTCCTCGCCCACCGCCTGCCCGCGGAGACCGGCAACACCTTTCCGGGCTACGCCGGCCCCGGGATCGAGCCGGCGCCGACGCGGCTGGCCTGGTGCTATGGCGATCCCGGGGTCGCCGCGGTCCTGCTGCTGGCCGCCCGCAGCTTCGGCCGGGAGGACTGGGAGCGGGAAGCCCTCGCCGCGGCCCGGCTCTCGGCCCGGCGCAGGTCGGGCGGCGTCGAGATCGTGGAAGCCGGCCTCTGCCATGGCGCCGCCGGGATCGGCCATATCTTCCACCGCCTCTTCCGGGCCACGGGGGACGAGGCGCTGCGCGAGGCGGCGCTCTTCTGGCTGGGGCGGGCCCTCAAGATGCGGCAACCGGGCCATGGGCCGGGAGGTTCCGCAGCTCCTCTTTCGACGACGACGGCCGGGAGATCCTGACCGAGGAGCCCGGCTTCCTGACCGGCGCCGCCGGCGTCGGCCTGGCGCTCCTGGCCGCCATCTCGCCGGTGGAGCCGGAGTGGGACCGCCTGCTGCTGCTGTCGTAGCCCTGAAGCTCGCGCTCTCGAACCTCCGGGAGCTTTGCGGGGACTCACCCGAGAGATGGAATTCGCCGGCAAATTGTCACACGGGGAAGGCGCGATAAATTTGCTTCCGAGCACCTTCTTGTATGGATGAGATCCTCTAAGCCCGGAGTGCCCGCCGATCCATCCGAGGGAGCCCTCCCGTTCGGAAGTCCCTTTGCGGCGGCGTTCCGGCGAGAGCCCTTGCGCGAAGGGTCGCACAGCGGCAGGGATTGGCGTATACTGCGCGCAATTACGCAGGATCAGGAAGACGCGATCCCACAGGGAGCTGAGCCTTTGCCCGCCGGCAAGCTTTCGGCGTCGCGTCCCGCCGCGGATTTCAGGCCTGGACGCCAGGCCTTTCGAAGAATGGAGTCGTCTGTTTTGAATCTCCGCACGAAGTCTCTCCGGCTCGTCGCCGCGGTGGCCCTGGCGGTCCTGGGGATCGCCCTGCTCCTCGTGGCCCGGCTCGTCGATGTGGCGGACGATCCGCAGCTCGCCCGCCAGATCGGCTGGAATCTGCTGTTCATCGCCCTCTCGGCCGGCATTCTCGCCGCCGGCGCGGCCTTCTGGGTGGTGCGGCGGATCACGCTCCCCCTGCGGCGGCTCTCCGAGACCATGTCCAGGATGGCGCGGACGGGCGAGCTCCAGAGCGGCTTCCCGACCGCCGGCGGCGGTGGCGAGGTCCAGCTCATCGAGGAGACCTTCCGGGGGCTGGTGGCCTCGCTGGAGGAGTCGCAGCGCGCCCGCGAGCGCTCGTACGTCGAGGCGGTCGGCGCGGTGGTGACCGCGGCGGACGCCCGCGACCACGAGACGAGCGGCCACTCCTTCCGCGTCGCCCTGTATGCCGTGGCTCTCGGCAAGGCGATGGGCCTGCACGGCGAGCAGCTCAAGGCGATCGAGTGGGGGGCTCTCCTCCACGACGTCGGCAAGATGGTCGTGCCGGACGAGATCCTGCGCAAGATGGGGCCGCTCACCGACGAGGAGTGGCACATCATGAAGCAGCACCCCACCTGGGGGTTCGACATGCTGGCCGAGGTGAGCTTCCTGCAGCCGGCGTCGCTCGACATCATCTACAGCCACCACGAGCGGTGGGACGGCGCGGGCTATCCGCGCGGCATCGCCGGCGAGGCGGTGCCGCTGAGCGCCCGCATCTTCGCCGCGGTAGACACCTACGACGCCATCACCTCCGACCGCCCCTACCGGCGGGCGCGCCCGCACCAGGCCGCCGTCGCCGAGCTGCAGCGGGTGGCCGGCCAGCAGCTCGATCCGGCGGTCGTCGAGGCCTTCCGCCAGCTCCCCGAGGTCGAGCTGCGCCGCCTGCGCGAGCTGTGCAAGCGCGTCCACCCGGGCCTGAGCCTGCCGGCGGACCTGCTGGATTCGCTCGCCGAGCCGGAGCAGAAGGCGGAGGTTGGATTTTAGATTTTGGATTGAGGAGGTGAGAATCGGGGGCCGATGAGGGTCCTGCATCCCGATCTCTCCGCCGCAGAGCGTGAGCGCTTCTTCGGGGAGGGGATCGCGCTCTTCAATCAGGGGCGATTCTTCGAGGCCCATGAGGCCTGGGAGGAGATCTGGCGCTCGACCACGCCGGAGCCCCGGGATCTCTTCCAGGGCCTGATCCAGGTCGCCGCCGCCCTGCACCAGTTTCTCGATCTGAAGAGAATCGACGGCCCCCGCCGCACTCTCGCCAAGGCGAGACGACGGTTGGAGCCTTACCTACCGGCCGCGCTGGGAATCGATATCAAGGATCTGCTGGAACAGGCGGGACGCTGGGAGACCTGGCTGGAGCGGCCGGAAGGAGAGCCGCCGCCGACGCCCGCCCTGAAGGGCGGAATTTATCCAGCCTGGGGTGTCAACCCCAGGTAGGCGTGCCAAGACATCCCAAGCCCCGCAGGGCCGGCCGACCGGACCGCATAGACCGGCCTTTCAGGGCTTGGATTTTGGGTGCGCTCCTACCTGGGGTTGAAACCCCAGGCTATTCAAATGCCGCCCTTTCAGGGCGGGCCCGCCATCCAAAATCAAGGAATCCCATACCGCCGCCGCTTCTCCCACAGCGCCTTGCGGCTGATGCCGAGGAGCTCCGCCGCCTTCCCCTGATGGCCGCGGGTGTAGGCGAGGGCGTTCCGGATCTGCTCCTTCTCTACCTCGACGAGCGGCCGGGGGCGCGATTCGAGCAGCCCCTCGGGCTGTGGCGGATCGACCGGTCCCCCTTCCTCCCCTCCTTCCGTCATCACCAGGCCGCGCTCGAGCGTGTTGCGGAGCTGCCGGAGGTTGCCCGGCCAGGGGTGCTCCAGCATCCAGGCGCGGGCGCGGGGGGCGAGCGTGGGGGCGCGGACGCCGAAGCGCTCGCCGAGGTCGGCCAGGAGGTGGTCGAGGATCGCGGGGAGGTCCGCGCGCCGCTCGCGCAGCGGCGGCACGCGGAAGGCGAGGACCTCCAGGCGGTAGAAGAGGTCGGGGCGGAAGGTCTCGCGGGCGACGCGCCGGGGGAGGTCCTCGGAGCCGATGGCGATGAAGCGGACGTCGGCCCCGGTCTCGGCGCCGCTCAGGGGGGCGTAGCGGCGCTCCGCCACCAGCCGCAGCAGCTTCGGCTGCGACGAGAGCGGCAGCTCCTCGACGTGGTCGAGGACGAGCGTCCCCCCTTCGGCCCGCGCCACCCGCCCCTCGGCGGCCTGCCCGGCGCCGGTGAAGGCGCCCGCCCGGTAGCCGAAGAACTCGCTCTCGAACAGGGTGCTGGGGATCGCTCCGGGGTCGACCTCGATCAGCGGCCCCGCGGCGCGCGGGCTGGCGCCGTGGAGGGCGCGGGCGAGGGTCGAGCGGCCGCTCCCCGGCTCGCCGAGGATCAGCACCGGCGCCTCGGTGGGGGCGGCGCGGTCGACCCCGCGCAGGCCATCGGCCAGAGCGGGGAAATTCTGCAGCAGACGGGAGAGGGAGAGGGGGGAAGTCCGCGCTCACGCGCGGAATCCGGCCGTCGCGTCGGGCGCGTCCCCCCACAGCCGTTCCAGCGCGTAGAAGCGGCGCTGCTCTTCCTGGAAGACGTGGACGACGAGATCGCCGTAGTCGATCAGCACCCACTGGGCGCGGTTGTAGCCTTCGACGTGGAGGGGGCGCACGCGGCGCTCCCGGAGCCTCTCCTGCACGGCGTCGGCGATCGCCTGCACCTGGCGCTCGCTGGTGCCGCTGCAGATCGAGGAAGTAGTCGGTGAAGTCCGTGATCTTCTCCAGCTGCAGGACCTTGAGGTCCACGGCCTTGCGGTCGTCGGCGGCGGAGACGGCCTCGCGAACTCTTTCCCGGGTGATCGACGGATTGGGTGATGGGTTCTGGATTCATCGGTAGAGGTCGTACTTTTGCAGGTATCGTACCACCAAGTCTGGGACCGCTCCCTCGGGGAGGGGGAGGCCGGCGGCGAGCAGCTCCCGCAGGCGGGTCGAGGAGACGTCGACCGGCGGCTGCTGCGAGCAGCAGGGCCTTGGCCGGACGCGCCCAGCTCGGCCACCTCGGGGTGGAGGGGGACGGTTTCGAGGTCCCACCCGGGACGGGTCAGAACCACCAGCCGGGCGGCCTCGGGGATCTCCCGGAAGCGCACCCAGTGGTGGAGGTCGGCGAACGAATCGCCGCCGATCAGCAGGAAGAGCTCGGCATCCGGCATCTCGCGCCGGAAGTGCTCCAGCGTCTCGATCGTATACGCGGGCCGGTCGAGAGTCAGCTCGTGCGGCGAGGCGTAGAGCCCCTCCTCGTCGAGCAGGGCCAGCTCCACCATGGCGTAGCGGGCGAGAGCCGGCGCCAGGGCCCGCCCCGGCTTGTGCGGGGGGCGGGCGGTCGGCAGGTAGATCACCCGGTCGAGCCCGAGGGCGGCCTTCGCCGCGCGGACGGGGTCGAGGTGACCGCGGTGGATGGGGTCGAAGCTGCCGCCGAAGAGACCGACCTTCATGAGCTCTCTCAGAGCCGCTTGGAGAGGTCGGCGATCAGCCCGGAGATCCCCTCGTGCGTGGCCGAGCTGATCTCGCGATAGGGCACGCCCCGCTCCTTCGCCGCCCGGCGCAGCTCCTCCCGCCGTTCCGGGATCGCCGCGTCGAGCTTGCTGCCGACGATCAGCCGCGGGCGCTCCATGAGCTCGGCGTTGAACGCCGTGAGCTCCTGCTCGACGATCCTCAGATCCTCGGCGGCGCTCCCCTCGAAGCTCGAGAGGTCGACCAGATGGAGCAGCACCCGGCAGCGCTCGACGTGGCGAAGGAACTGGATGCCGAGGCCCGCCCCCTGCGCCGCGCCGGCGATCAGGCCGGGCAGGTCGGCGATCACGAAGGGCTCGGCGAGCGGTCCCTCGGCGACCACGCCGAGCTGGGGGACGAGGGTGGTGAACGGGTAGTCGGCGATCTTCGGCCGCGCCGCCGAGACGACGCTGATGAGGGTCGACTTGCCGGCGTTGGGGAGGCCGATCACGCCGACGTCGGCGAGCAGCTTGAGCTCCAGGCGCAGGTGGCGCTCCTCGCCGTCGGTGCCGGGATCGGCCCGCCGCGGCGCCTGGTGGGTGGCGGTCGCGAAGCGGGCGTTGCCCCGGCCGCCGTGGCCGCCGGCGGCGACGCGCAGGCGCTGGCCGTCCTCGAGGATCTCGCCGAGCTGCTCGCCGGTCTCCTCGTCGTAGACCACGGTGCCGAGCGGCACCGGGACCTCGAGGTCCTCGCCCTCCTTGCCGGAGCAGTTGGAGCCCTCGCCGTGCCGGCCGCGCTGCGCCGCGTAGAGCGAGGCGAAGCGGAGGTGGTAGAGGGTGTTCCGGTTGGCGTAGCCGGCCAGGTAGACCGAGCCGCCGTCGCCGCCGTCGCCGCCCGAGGGGCCGCCGCGCGGGACGTACTTCTCGCGGCGGAACGCCACGCAGCCGTTGCCGCCACGTCCGGCGCGGACGTGAATTCTGGCTTCGTCGAGGAAAATCAAGGTCGGCTTCTAAGAAGAGACAACTGAGGTGAGACCGCGGAGCCGGACGGTCCGTCCGGCTCCTGGGGACTACTCAGCGGCGCTGGCCGCCTCGTTCTCGACGGGGGTGGTGACCGCTGCGGCGGCCGTCTCGATGTGGACGAACTTGCCGCGCCGCCCCCGGTCCTGGAACTTCACGACGCCGTCGAGCTTCGCGAAGAGGGTGTCGTCCTTGCCGCGGCCGACGTTCTGGCCGGGGAAGAACTTGGTGCCGCGCTGCCGCACGATGATCGTGCCGCCGCTGACCTGCTCGCCGCCGAAGACCTTGACGCCCAGGTGCTGGGAGTTCGAGTCGCGGCCGTTGCGGCTGGAGCCCTGTCCTTTTTTATGTGCCATGAGCTGATACCTCTCCTCAAGTCCTCCCGCTAGCGGGAGGACGGCAACTGAATCTCGTCGATACGGACCCGGTGCATGTGCTGCCGGTGACCGGTCGTCCGCCGGTAGGTCGAGCGCTTCTTCTTCTTGAAGACGCGGATCTTCGGCCCCTTCACCTCGCCCACCAGGGAGGCGGTGACGGCCGCGCCCTCGAGCGCCTTGCCGAGCTGGGGGCCGTTGTCGCCGGACACCATGAGCACCTGCTCGAAACGGAACGACTTGCTGTCGCCCGGATCGCCGAGGAGCTCGACGTCGATCACGTCGCCGGGGGCGACGCGGTATTGCTTACCGCCACTTTGAATCACTGCGTACATTGGAAACACTCCCAGAGTCGTCACAGACGCGTGGACGGTGGAACCTACCACAGGACCCTCCACGGGTCAAGAAACCGGGTATCCTTCTTGCTGGGGTTCGAACCGCCATGCTGATCAAATTCTTCGCCCGCCTCACCGCCCTCTACCTGCGCCTGCTCGGCGCCCGCCGCCGGGTGCTGGAGGCCGGCGAGGTGTCGCTCGTCTACTACGTGATCGGCCCCGAGGACGGCGAGCCCTGGGTGCTGCTGCACGGGCTGGGCTCGGTCGCGGCGACCTGGAGCCCGGTGATGCGCGGGCTGCGCCGGAGCTGCCGGATGCTGGTCCCCGAGCTCTCGGCCCTGGGGGGCACCCGGTGCCCCGGCGACGGGCTCGGCATCCAGCCCGCGGTCGAGATCCTGCAGAAGCTGCTGGACCGGGAGCTCGGCTCCCGGCCGGTGACCCTGCTGGGCCTCAGCCTGGGCGGCTGGATGGCGGTCCGGCACGCTCTCCGCCACCCCGAGCGGGTCTCCCGCCTGGTGCTGGTCGACGCCGGCGGCTACCGGGATCAGGACTGGGAGAAGATCCAGTCGCTGGTCGACGTGCGGGACCTCGCCGGGGTCGACCGCCTCTACGAGGCGCTGTTCGTCAACGTGCCCTGGGTGATGAGCCTCTCCAAGGCCACCTTCTTCAAGGCCTACACCTCGCCGGCGGTCAGGAACGTCCTCGCCGGGCTCTCCGAGGCCGACACCTTCGACGACGCCGACCTGGGCTCCCTGCGCATGCCGACGGCCCTGATCTGGGCGGAGCAGGACGGGCTGTTCACCGTCGAGACCGGCCGCGCCATGGCGGCGGCCATCCCGCGGTCCCGCCTGGAGATCGTCCGCAACTGCGGCCACGCCATCCACATGGAGCGCCCGCGGGCGCTGAACGCGGCGCTGCAGCGGTTCCGCCGCGCGGCGGGCGCCCGCGCCGTGGGGGCACCGGTGGCCGCCGCCGGCGGCCAGGGCTAGAATCTCGTCACTGGAGGAAAATCATGGCCAGCCCGGAGTACTACGTCTGCCTGGAGTGCGAGACCCCCTGCTACACCTTCGAATGGGAGGACGGCAAGCTCAGCGAGATCCTCTGTGTGGCGTGCGGCAACGACAACGCCGACGAATTCGCGCTCCCCGAGGAGATCGAGGAGATGACGTCCTGATTCAGGCCGGGGCCGCCTCGACCGCCGCGCGGGCCGAGGGGTGCTCGGGGGTGGCGGCCGGCAGCTCGACGATGACCGTCGTGCCCAATCCCTTGGCGCTACGGATGCCGAGCCGTCCGCCGTGGGCGCGGGCGATCCGCTCGGCGATGGCGAGCCCGAGCCCGGTGCCCCCCTTGCGGGTGGAGTAGAAGAGCTCGAAGATCTTCCGCTGCTCTTCCGCCGTCATGCCGATGCCGTTGTCCGTCAGCTCCAGGGCTACCGCCGAGCCCTGGCGGTAGGTGGCGAGCTTGAGCATGGGCCGCCGGCCCGCCTCCTCGGCGGCGGCGAAGGCGTTCTGCGCCAGGTTGAGCAGGAGCTGCCCCATCTGCCCGGGATCGATCCGGATCCGCGCCCCGCCGCTCCGGTCCTCGATCTCGATCTGCACCTGCCGCTTCTGGATCTCCCCCGCCAGCACCTCCCGCATCCGTTCGAGCGGCCGCACCGCCGGCACCTCCTCCAGCTCGAGGGGGCGGGGCTTGGCGTAGGCGAGGAAGTCCGAGACCAGCCGCTCGAGCCGGCTGAGCTCGGAGCGGGTGATCGCCAGCAACCGCTTGCCGGTGGGGGCCGAGCCGTGCTCGTCGAGCTCCTCCTCCAGCATCTGCATGTTGAGATTGAGCGAGTTGAGCGGGTTGCGGATCTCGTGCGCGAGCCCGGAGGCGAGGGTGCCGAGGTAGGCGAGCCGCTCGGCCTCGGCCGCCTGCACCTCCAGCCGGTGCGACCGCCGGAGGACCAGCCAGACCGTGATGTAGGCCGAGATCAGCAGCAGCATCGACAGGATGCCGATCAGCGACGCCTGCCGGATCAGGTCCTTGCGCAGCACCTCGATCCGCCGGCTGAGCTCGGGGCCGCTGATGCCGATCTCGAGCTGGCCGTAGTTGCCGATCGGCACGTGGATGTCGGGCACCTGGAACGAGGACTCGGTTTCGCGGACCCGTTTCTCGACGTGCGGCGAGGGCTCCAGACGCTGCTGCAGCTCGGGCGAGGTGAGGATGGGCGGATCGATCGCCGGCGGCGCCCCCTCGCGCTCGGTCCCCACCGGCATCCGCGCCTCGCTGCGCCCCTCGTAGACGAGGACGCCGTTCTTGTCGCGGATCTCGACCCGCCGCACCAGCTCCCGCTGGCGCAGGACCTGGTCGATGTAGGTCTGCGTCTCCCGCTCGACGGCCACGGCCGTGTAGAGGTCCTTCCCCTCGCGGTCGGCGCGGCGGGCGATCTGCTGCGCCAGCTTCTCGGCCTCCGAGCGGGTTTCGAGCAATACCCGGTCGATCTCCCGCTGCGAGAGCGAGCGGAAGATCAGCCAGCCGAACAGCGCGATATTGAGCAGGACGAAGAGCCCGAAGACCAGCGAGGCGATCAGGAGGTTGCGCGACGAGGAGGAGGGTGCGGCGCGTTCCATGCCGGTTCAAGGATAGCACCGAGGATCGGGAGCTTCTTTTTCCCCACGCCGTCGGATACCATGGCCGCGCTCCCATGCGCGAAAAATTCTCCCTTCAAGCTTTGATCCTGGTCGTCGCCGGCGTCCTGCTCGCCGCCGGCTGCCGGCAGGCCCCCGAGCGCGCCGCCGGGCCGGACCCCGCTAGCGCCTCCGGCCCCCGGCGGGGTGGCACGGTGGTGACCGGCTGGACCGCCGAGCCCGGCGGGGTCAACAGCCTGATCCTGCCGTCGACGCAGGTCAACAACGAGATGCTGTTCCGGATGTTCCTCCATCTGATCGAGGAGCAGCCCGACTTCCAGGAGCACCCGGCCACTTTCAAGCCGCAGCTCGCGGAGTCCTACGATTGGTCGCCGGACCACAAGACGCTCACCTTCCATCTGCGCGGCGACGTCTTCTGGACCGACGGCGTGCCGGTGACCGCCGAGGACGTGCGCTGGACCTGGCAGGCCCAGCGCCATCCGGACGTCGCCTGGGAGCTCGCCGATTCGAAGAGCTGGATCACCGACGTCGAGGTGGTGGACCCGCGCACCGCCCGCTTCCACTTCTCGCGCGTCTACGCCAAGCAGCTCCTCGACGCCAACGAGGGGCCGGTCTTCCCCAAGCACGCCTGGGAGAAGCTCCCCTTCGCCCAGTGGCGGCAGAACGGCGACTGGTTCCGCCAGCACCTGGTGGTGGACGGCCCGTTCACCATCGCCTCCTGGCAGCCGCAGCAGCAGATCGTCCTGCAGCGCAACGAGCGCTATTACGAGAAGGGGCTCCCCTACCTCGACCGGGTGGTGATGCGCCAGATCCCGGATCAGGCGAGCGGCCTGACCCAGGTCCTGAGCGGCGAGCTCGACTTCCTGCCGCAGGTAGCTTTCGGCGACGCGCCGCGCGTCAAGGCCTCGCCCCGGCTTGAGCTGATCGCCTACTGGTTCAACGTCTACGTCGCCGTC
This sequence comes from uncultured Acidobacteriota bacterium, assembly GCA_963792575.1. GTDB lineage: Bacteria > Acidobacteriota > Thermoanaerobaculia > Multivoradales > UBA5704 > DATARR01. The sequence continues at coordinate 14,284 of CAWBWZ010000009.1, read as the reverse complement.
GCCTGGAACAACGAGCGCCCGCTCTTCAAGGACCCCGAGGTGCGGCGGGCCCTCACGCTCGCCATCGACCGCAAGACGATCGTCGAGACCCTCCTCGGAGCCTATGGCAAGGTCGCCGACTCCCCGATCCTGACCTCGGTCTGGGCCCACGATCCGGCGGTCCACCCCTGGCCCTACGATCCCGCCGAGGCGCGCCGCATCCTCGCCGCCAAGGGGTGGAAGGACACCGACGGCGACGGCGTGCTCGACAAGGACGGCAAGCCGTTCGCCTTCGAGCTGCTCACCAACACCGGCAACCAGGCCCGGACGGACGCCACGGTGATGATGCAGGACCAGGTCAAGAAGGTGGGTATCCGCGTCATGCCGCGCCAGGTCGAGTTCAATACCCTGGCCGAGCTGACGGTGAACGGGAAGTTCGACGCCATGATGATGGGCTACACCATCGACACCAGCCTCGACATGCGGAGCAATTTCCACAGCGAGTCGGTCCAGGAGGGGAGCAACTACCCCCGCTACCGCAACCCCGAGATGGACCGTCTGCTCGAGGTCGCGGCGTCGCAGCCGGACATCCTCGCCGAGCGCCCGTACCTGAACCAGATCCAGCAGATCGTCCACCGCGATCAGCCGCTCACCTTCCTCTGGGAATCGCAGCGCCTGACCGCCGTCAACAAGCGGGTGAGGAACGTGCGCCCCACGCCGACCTTCGCGTTTTTCAACCTGAAGGAGTGGTGGGTCGAGCCGAAGGGCTGACCGCCCGGCCTTGCTCGGCTTCCTCCTGCGGCGTCTCGGCGCCTCGCTGCTGCTCCTGCTGCTGGTCCTCTCCTTCACTTTCTTTTTTCTGCGCCTGATCCCGGGCGATCCGACCCGTCTCTTCGAGGGGCAGCGGCTCACTCTCGAGCAGCAGCAGAAGCTGCGGCAGATCTACGGCCTCGATCGCCCCCTGCCCATGCAATACCTCGCCTGGATCTCTTCGGTCGCGAAGTGGGACTGGGGGACCTCGCTCACCCAGCAGCGGCCAGTCTCCACCGTGCTCGGCGAGGCGGTGTCGGCAACGGCGCTCCTCGGCGGCGCCGCCCTCACGATCGAATACTTGCTGGCCCTGCTGCTCGGCATCGCCTCCGCCTTGCGGCGGGGGTCGGTCCTGGACCATGCGATCCGCATCATCACTCTACTCTTCTTCTCCCTGCCGCTCTTCTGGGTGGGGCTGATGGCGGTCCTCCTCTTTTCCTACGTCTGGCCGGTGCTGCCAGCGAGCCACATGCATTCGGTGGACGCCGACCTCATGAGCCCCGCCGAACGGCTGCTCGACCTCGCGCGCCATCTGTTCCTCCCTGCCCTGGTGATGGGCCTCGGCACAGCCGGCGGGACCGCCCGCTTCCTCCGCGCCAGCCTGATCGAGGTGATGAGCCAGGACTACATCCGTGCCGCCCGCGCCAAGGGGCTCTCCGAGCGCCGGGTCGTCTGGGTGCACGGCCTGCGCAACGCCGCCGTGCCGATGATTCAGGTCTTCGCGATCCAATTGCCGCTGCTGCTCTCCGGCGCCCTGATCGTGGAGGTGGTCTTCTCGTGGCCCGGGCTCGGCCAGCTCACCTTTCTCGCGATCAACACCCGCGACTACCCTCTGATCCTCGGCGCCGTCGCGCTCTCCGCCACTCTGGTCATCCTCGGCAACCTCCTGGCCGACATCCTCCACGCGCTGGTCGATCCGCGGGTGCGCGATGCTTAAGAGGGGCTGGCGCTCGCCCACGCTCATCTGGGGAGGCGGATTGATCGCCCTGCTGACCTTCAGCGCCCTGGCCGCGCCGCTCCTCGCTCCCTATGACCCCAGCGAGCAGCTCGATCCGCCGGCTTCCAGCTACCGGCCGCCCGGGACCGCGCTGGCGGCGGTCCACCTGGAGGATGGCTCCTGGCGCTTGGCGGAGCGAACCCGGCGCACCCCGGAGGGGCTGGAGATCGAGCGCCTTGGCGTCGTCGAGACGCTGCCCGCTTCCCGGGTGGTCAACCTGATGCCCGGCGGGGTCGCCGACCGCCGGGTCTACCTGCTCGGCAGCGACCGCTTCGGCCGCGATCTCCTCTCCAGAATCCTGCACGGCGCCCGCGTCTCGCTCGCCGTGGGGGTGATCGCCGCGATCCTGGCCCTCACCCTGGGCGTCGCGGTGGGATCCGCCACCGTGCTCGGCGGCCGGCTGACCGACGCCGTGATCATGCGCGCGGTGGACGCCCTGCTCGCCTTCCCCAAGCTGTTCCTGATGATCGCGCTGGCCGCTTTCTTCCGCCCGAACCCGTCGGCGGTGGTGGCCCTGCTCGGCAGCATGGCCTGGATGGGGATCAGCCGGCTGACCCGAGCCGAGCTCCTCAGCCTCAGGAACCGGGAGTTCATCGTCGCCGCCCGCGCCATGGGACAGCATCCGCTCGCCACCCTCTGGCGCCACCTGCTGCCCAACGCCTTCACACCGGTGCTGATCCAGACGACACTGCTGATCGGCAACCTGATCCTTCTCGAATCCTCCCTCTCGTTTCTGGGCCTCGGCATCCAGCCGCCCACCCCGAGCTGGGGAAACCTGATTGCCGAGGGGCAGAGCGTGCTCGTCCAGGCCTGGTGGATCGCCACCTTCCCCGGCGCCGCGCTGGCGGTGACGGTGATCGCCTTCAACCTGCTGGCCGACGGCCTGCGGGACGCCCTCGATCCCCGCCAGGGTGGAGACGCCGGGGGTGCTACACTCCCCGCGCCGTGAACGAACCCCAGGTTTCCCCCATCGCGCCCCGCCGCCGGGCGCTGCTGACCGTCTTCCTCACCATCCTGCTCGACCTGATCGGGTTCGGCATGATCCTGCCGTTCCTGACCTTCTACGCGCAGGAGTTCCACGCCACGCCGCTGCAGATCGGCCTCCTCTTCTCCTCCTACAGCCTGACCCAGCTCCTCTGCGCGCCGCTGCTCGGGCGCCTCTCGGACCGCGTCGGCCGGCGGCCCGTGCTGCTCGCCTCGATCGCCGGCAGCGCCATCTCCTACGTGATCTTCGCGCTCGCGCCGTCGTATGCCGTGCTCCTGCTCGCCCGCTCGCTCTCGGGAGTGGCGGCGGCCAACTATGCGATCGCCCAGGCCTACATGGCCGACGTCTCCTCCCCCGCCGAGCGCTCGAAGGCGATGGGGCTGGTGGGGGCGGCCTTCGGGCTCGGTTTCGTGCTCGGGCCGGCGCTCGGCGGCATCCTCGAGCAGGCCGGCGGCGTCCTGCCGGCCCTCGCGCACCTCGGCCCCCGGCTGGTGCCGTTCGCCGCCGCCACGCTCTCCGCGATCAATTTCCTGATCGCCTTCGTGAGCCTGCCGGAATCGCTCTCGCCCGAGCTGCGGCGCGACGCAGCTTCCCGTGGCGGCGCGTGGCACGGCATCTCCGACCTGCGGGAGGTCTGGCGCGACACCCCGCTGCGCGGATTGATGGTCCTCTTCTTCCTGGTGATGTTCTGCTTCTCGATGATGGAGACCACGCTCGCCCTCTTCTGCCAGGCCCGCTTCGGCTTCGGCGCCCGCGAGACCTCGTGGCTCTTCGTTTTCGTGGGCGTGGTGCTGGTGATCGTCCAGGGGGGGCTCCTCGGCCGCCTGGTCCGCAGATTCGGCGAGCGCCGCCTGATCCTCGCCGGGATCGTCCTGATGGCCCTGGGGCTCCTCCTGCTTCCGGGGTCGAAACTCTGGATCCTGCTGGTCAGCCTGCTCCTCCTCGCCGTCGGGCAGGGGGTCCACAACCCTTCCACGACGGGCCTCCTCAGCCGCCTCACCGACGAGCGTTCCCAGGGGAGCACGATCGGCCTCTCGCGCTCCTTCGGCGCCCTCGCCCGCATCCTCGGGCCGTCGGCCGGCACCTTCCTCTTCGCCGCGGCCGGCCCCGGCTGGCCGTTCTGGAGCGCGGGCCTCCTGATGATGATCGCCCTGGTGGTGGCGATCGACGTCCTGCGCAAGGTCACGGTCACCGTCTAGGCCCGCCGTTCTCAAGTGCTGACGCGAGACTTCGACTACGACCTGCCGGCGGCGAGCATCGCCCAGGAGCCCGCCCCCCGCGGCGAGAGCCGCCTGCTGGTGCTCGACCGGCAGGAACCCGAACGGCATTCGCGGGTGAGCGACCTGCCGCGCCTCCTCCGGCCGGGCGATCTGCTGGTGCTCAACGACACGCGGGTGATCCCGGCGCGGCTCTACGGGCGGAGCGCCGGCGGCGGCCGGATGGAGATCCTGCTGATCGAGCCCGTCGCCGGGCGCGAGTGGGATGCCCTGGTCAGGCCGGGGCGGCGCGCCCGCCCGGGCGCCCGGATCGAGATCGCTGAGGGGCTCGCCGCCGAGGTGATCGATAAGCGGGAAGATGGCCGCCATCGCCTGCGCTTCACCGAGCCCATCGAGCCGCACCTCGACCGGCTGGGGCACATCCCCCTACCCCCCTACATCCACCGGCCGGACACCGCCGAAGACCGCGAGCGCTACCAGACCGTCTTCGCCCGCCAGCCCGGCGCCGTCGCCGCCCCCACGGCCGGTCTCCACTTTACGGCGGAGCTCCTGGAGGAGATCGCGGCCGCCGGCGTCGAGATCGCGCGGGTGACCCTCCACGTCGGCATCGGCACCTTCAAGCCGGTCAGCGCCGAGCGGATCGAGGAGCACCGGATGGAGAGTGAGCGCTATGAGATCGGCGAGGAGACCGCCGGGGCGATCCAGCGCGCCCGTTCCGCCGGGAGACGGATCGTGGCGGTGGGAACCACGGTCGTCCGCACCCTGGAGAGCGCGGCGCGGGTTGGCGAAGGCGAGCTGCGGGCCGGGAGCAGCGCGACGACGCTTTTCATCACTCCCGGGTTTCGTTTCCAGGTGGTGGAGGCGCTGCTCACCAACTTCCACCTTCCGTGCTCGACCCTGCTGATGCTGGTTTCCGCCTTCGCCGGACGCGAGCGGGTCCTGGCCGCCTATGAGGAGGCGATCCGGGAGGGGTACCGGTTCTACTCCTACGGCGACGCGATGCTCGTGGAGCGGGCGATCCGGCTCGCCAGCACGGCCGCGCCGTAGCCGTTGTCGATGTTCACCACGCCGATCCCGGGCGCGCAGCCGTTCAGCATGGTCAACAGGGCGGCGAGCCCCCCGAAGCTCGATCCGTAGCCGACACTGGTGGGCACGGCCACCACCGGCGCCGGCACCAGGCTGGCGACGACCGTGGGCAGGGCGCCGTCCATGCCGGCCACCGCGACCACCACGTCGGCGCGGCGGATCGCGGGAAGATTGCCGAGCAGCCGGTGGATCCCGGCGATCCCGACGTCGTAGCACCGCTCGACCTCGTGCCCGAACCAGGAGAGGCAGACCGCGGCCTCCTCGGCGACCCCGAGGTCGGAGGTGCCGGCGGCGAGCACGGCGACGGCTCCCGGCAGCGGGTCCCCCTGGCCGAAGGTGAGGATGCGGGCCCGCTCGTGGTAGACCGCCGCGGAATGATCCGCCAGCAGCTCCTCCGCTGCCTGGAGGCTCAGGCGGGTGACCAGCACCTTGCCATGGGCCCGGATCATCCGCTCGGCGATCGCCCGCAGATCCCCGGTCCGCTTCCCCTCGGCATAGACGGCTTCGGGCAGTCCGTTGCGCAGCTCGCGGTGGAAATCCAGCTTGGCAAAGCCGAGGTCGGCGTAGGGGAGCTCCGCGAGATCCTTGAGGGCCTCGTCGGGAGACCGCTCGCCGGCCGCGACCGCCTCCAGGAGGCGCTTGAGCTGATCGGGATTCACGACGGAAGGGAGCCCAGGTCGGCGCCGCCCCGGCGATAGCCTTGAGGGTCGTAGGCCACCCGCTCGAAGCCGAGGGAGCGCAGGCGCGGCTCGAGCTCGCTCCAGATCGCGGTCAGGCGGAGCACCTCGTCGGGGCCGACCTCGACGCGGGCGGCGCCCTGGTCGTGGCGGACGCGAACCACGCGGAATCCGGCAGCGGCCAGGACATCCTCGGCGGCCTCGATACGGCGGAGCTTGCCGAGCGTGACCACCTGTCCGTGCGGGATGCGCGAGGAGAGGCAGGCGTTGGCCGGGCGGTCCCAGACCGAGAGCCCGAAGGCGCGGGCGATGGCGCGGGTCGCTTCCTTGTCGACGCCGTTGGCGAGCAGGGGGGAGTAGACCCCGCTCTCGCGGACGGCGCGGAGCCCCGGCCGGTCCGGCCCTGGATCGGAGGCGTTGGTGCCGTCGCAGACGACCGCGTAGCCGCGCTCGGCCGCGAGGCGGACCATGGTGCCCATCCGCATCCCCTGGCAGACGTAGCACCGGTGGCTCGGATTGGCGACGAACTCCGGATCGTCCAGCTCGCTGTAGGTGACCACCTCGTGCCGGATGCCGATCTCGGCCGCCACTTGTCGAGCATGGTCCAACTCCGCTCCAGCCAGCGTCTCCGCCGCCGCCGTCACCGCCAGCGCGCGGTCCCCGAGAGCCCGGTGGGCCAGGGCCGCCACCACGGCCGAATCGACCCCGCCCGAGTAGGCGACGAGGGCCGATCCGCGGCCTGCCAAGTCCAAAACGATGCCTTCGATGTTCAGCCGAACCCCATTTCTTGAAGAGAGCTTGCGATCAGGACCTTGTCGGCCATTTCCTCCAGCTCTCGAAGGGAAGAAATAGCATTGATCTGGGCTCGCACACGCCTCGGCACCAAACCGAAACGCCGGGTCATCAGCCGGAGCAAGGATTTCCGAGTACCCAGGAGCAAGCCTTCCTGGCGGCCTTCCCTTCGAGCCTTCCGCTCCCATTCCCTGATTCTCTCTTCCAGCATGGGGACCTCCTCCAGATCCTCGACCCCGGGGATTGTAACGCCTCTATGGCTTCGCCGCAGTACCTGCAAAGTCCAGGCGGTGAAGATGCGCCGCAAATCGCTCTGCTCACCTCTCGGAAGCATGGCAGCCAGCTCCCGGGCACTTCGGGAGAACTCGCTGGAATCGAGGCTCGTCTCCAGTCGAGCGAGAACGGAGACCAGGTTCCCGGCCTGCTCCCGCTCCTCAAGAGTGAGACGGTTCTCGTCTACGAGGAAATACTCCAGTCGAGGGAGGCGCCGGCGCAGATCGGCCGGGACGGACGCGAAAAGGCTCAGCAGATCGCGGGGAACTCGCCAAGGGCGCTTGCCGTTGTAGAGGACGATGGGCAGGATCGGCGGCAGCCGGTCGGCGGCCTTCAGCCCCTGGGCTCGGATCAGCTCCTGGAGGAGCAGGCCCACGTAAACCAGCAACCTTACCGCCATGAAGGGGTCCGGAGTCGACTGGAACTCCAGCAGCAGGTAGAGGTAGAACCAGTCGTCTCCGCCGCCTCGCCAGCGGAGCCTCCAGACGACATCATTGCGCCGGTCCTTGAGGTCGTCGCTGACAAAACTGCCGTTCACCCGCTCCAGCGTCCCAAAGTCCAGACGCGTGACCCAGTCCTCATGTACGAAGCCGCGCAGCAGGTCCTCGACCATCCGTGGATGTGAAAAAAGCAACCGGTAATTGGGATCGTTCCCCGCCATCCGCCCTCCGTCTCGGAGACAAACGTTCCCCTAATAAGACGTAAAATCTGGGCCCTCCTGACAAAGCTTTACAGGAGAGAGACTTACAAGCGGTTTTTTGAGGTCGCTAGCGAAGAGGCCGCGGGAACTTCATCGTCACCGGAACGAGAAAAAGAATGCTGAACGCCCCGAAGGCATAGAGGGGAACGAAAGGCGCGGCGCCCTGATCGTAAAGGGGCGCCATAGAGCGCAGCAGGCCGAGGATGGCCGGCGGGCCCAGGTAGTAGATCAGGAGGAAACGGCGGCGGATCGGGGTCGGGAGCCCCCAGGTCCGCCGCACGTAGACGATGCCGAAGGCCCACCCCAGCGCCACCGCCACGCCGTAGTAACTGTAGAGCGTCAGCGGCAGGCTGCCGGCGAGCGCCACCACGCGGGTGAAGCTCAGCAGGCTCAGCGCCCAGCAGGCCAGAAACAGGCCGAGGACGATGGCGTCCCCCCGGGTGATGTCCCCGGCCGGTCCCGAGGGCCCGGAAGGGCTGGGGGGCGCCGTCACCGGCCTGCGGACCGCCGCGGTTCAGTCATACGAATCCACCGGCGGACAGGTGCACATCAGGTTGCGGTCCCCCCAGGGGTTGTCCACCCGGTTGACGTAGGGCCAGAACTTCCGCTCGCGCACCCAGGGGGCGGGGAAGACCGCCTGCTCGCGGCCGTACGGCCGGTCCCAGTCGTCCGCCGTCACGTCGTCCGCCGTGTGGGGAGCGTTCTTGAGCGGGTTGTTCTGGCGGTCCATCTTCCCCTGCTCGATGGCGCGGATCTCCTCGCGGATACGGATCATGGCGTCGCAGAAGCGGTCGAGCTCGGGCTTCGACTCGCTTTCGGTCGGCTCGATCATCAGCGTCCCAGCCACCGGGAAGGACATCGTCGGCGCGTGGAAGCTGAAATCCATGAGCCGCTTGGCCACGTCCTCGGCCTCGATGCCGGCGGTGGTCTTGAACGGCCGCAGGTCGAGGATGAACTCGTGGGCCACCCGCCCATGGCTGCCGGCGTAGAGCACCGGGTAGTGCTCGCGCAGCCGCGCCGCCATGTAGTTGGCATTGAGGATCGCCGTCTCGGTGGCGCGGGTGAGCCCGCGGCCGCCCATCAGAGCGATATAGACCCAGGAGATCGGCAGGATGCTCGCGCTCCCCCAAGGGGCCGCCGAGACCGGACCGATCGCCTCCTCGCCGCCGGTCGGCACCACCGGATGTCCGGGCAGGAAGGGCGCCAGGTGCGCGGCGACGCAGATCGGCCCCATGCCCGGGCCGCCGCCGCCGTGCGGGATGCAGAACGTCTTGTGCAGGTTGAGGTGGCAGACGTCGGCGCCGTAGTCGCCGGGCCGGCAGAGCCCCACCTGGGCGTTCATGTTGGCGCCGTCGAGGTAGACCTGGCCGCCGTGGTCGTGGACGATCCGGCAGATGTCGCGGATCCCCGCCTCGAAGACGCCGTGGGTCGAAGGGTAGGTCACCATCAGCGCGGCCAGCCGGTCGCGGTTCGCCTCGGCCTTGGCCCGCAGATCGGCGAGATCGACGTTGCCGCCTTCATCGCAGGCGACCACCACCACCTTGAGCCCCGCCATCACCGCCGAGGCCGGGTTGGTGCCGTGGGCCGAGACCGGGATCAGGCAGACGTCGCGGTGCTGGTCGCCGCGGGCATGATGGTAGGCGCGGATCACCATCAGCCCCGTGTACTCCCCCTGCGAGCCGGCGTTCGGCTGCAGCGAGCAGGCGGCGAAGCCGGTGATCTCGTTGAGCCAGGACTGCGAGCGAGCGGAAGAGCTCCTGGTACCCCTCTGTCTGGCTGGCCGGAGCGAACGGGTGGAGCGCTCCGATCTCAGGCCAGGTGACCGGCGCCATCTCGGCCGTGGCGTTGAGCTTCATGGTGCAGGAGCCGAGCGGGATCATCGAGGTGGCGAGCGACAGGTCGCGCGACTCCAGGCGCTTGATGTAGCGCAGCATCTCGTGCTCGGTGTGGAAGGCGTTGAAGACCGGGTGCGTGAGGAAGTCCGACGGCCGGGCGTGCGGCGCCGGGAAATCGAGGTCGGCCCCTTCCGCCAGCCGCTCGGCCGAGAGGCCGGCCGCGCGGTCTCCGCCGAAGACCGCAAGCAGATCCTCGACGTCGGCGGCGGTGGCCGCCTCGTCGAGGGCGATGCCGACCGTCCGCTCGCCCAGCTTGCGCAGGTTGATCCCCCGGGCCTCGGCGGCGGCCAGGATCTCGTCGGCGGAGCGCTCGCCGGTACCCACGCGCAGGGTGTCGAAGAAGGGCTCGCGCCCCACGGCGTAGCCGAGATGGCGCAGCCCCTCGGCCAGCGCCGCCGCCAGGGCATGCACCCGGCGGGCGATCGCCTTCAAGCCCTCGGGGCCGTGGTAGACGGCGTACATGCTCGCCATCACGGCGAGGAGCACCTGGGCCGTGCAGATGTTGCTGGTGGCCTTCTCGCGGCGGATGTGCTGCTCGCGGGTCTGCATCGCCATGCGCAGGGCGGTCTTGCCCCGGCGGTCGCGCGAGACGCCGATGATCCGCCCCGGGAGCTGGCGCTTGTACTCCTCGCGGGTGGCGAGGAAGGCCGCGTGCGGACCGCCATAGCCCATGGGCACGCCGAACCGCTGCGCCGAGCCGACCGCGATGTCGGCGCCGAGCTCGCCCGGCGCCCGCAGCAGGGTCAGCGCCAGCAGGTCGGCCGCCACCACCACCAGGGCGCCGGCGGCGTGGGCCTGCTCGGCGACCGGGGCGTAGTCCACCACCCGGCCGTCGGTCGCGGGGTACTGGAGGAGGATGCCGAACAGATCCCCCGCCGCGAAGTCGATCGCCGCCGGATCGCCGACCCGGACGTCGACGCCGATCGCGGCGGCGCGGGTCCTGACCACCTCGATCGTCTGCGGATGGCAGTCCTCGGCGACGAAGAAGACGTCCCGCTTGCCATTGCCGATGGCGTGGCAGAGGTTCATGGCCTCGGCCGCGGCGGTGCCCTCGTCGAGCAGCGAGGCGTTGGCGACCGGCAGCCCGGTCAGGTCGGCCACCATGGTCTGGAAGTTGAGCAGCGCCTCGAGACGCCCCTGCGAGATCTCCGACTGGTAGGGGGTGTACTGGGTGTACCAGCCCGGGTTCTCCAGGATGTTGCGCTGGATTACCCCCGGCGTGATGCAGCCGTGGTAGCCCATGCCGAGGAAGGAACGGAAGACCTTGTTCTTGCCGGCGATGCCGCGCAGGGCGGCGAGCAGCTCCTGCTCGCCGAGCTCGCGGCCGGCGGGGAGCCCGGCGAGGTCGAGCGGCGTCTCGCGGAGGATCGATTCGGGGATGGTCTCGCGCACCAGTTGGGCGAGAGAGCCGGCGCCGATCGCCTCCAGCATCTGCCGGACCTCCCCCTCGCTGGGGCCCAGATGGCGGCGGACGAAGGTGTCCGTGGGATTGAGGACGGCGCCGCCGGTCTCCGGCGAGGAGCCGGAGAGATCACCGAGGGCGACGGCGCCGGTCGCCCCGGACGAGTCCTTAAGCTTCTCCACTCTTGACGAACTCCTCGTACGCCTCGGCAGTCATCAGGGATTTCAGATCGTCCGCGGAAGAGAACCGGATCTTGATCAGCCACCCATCGCCGTGCGGATCCTCGTTGAGAAGCTCGGGATCGTCCACCACGGCGTCGTTGATCTCGACCACCTCGCCCGCGACGGGCGTGAACACCTCGGCGACGGCCTTGACCGACTCGATCGTGCCGAGCTCGTCGTTGGTGTCGAACACCTGGCCGATCTCCGGCAGCTCCACGAACACCACCTCGCCCAGCTCCTGCTGCGCGAACTCGGTGATGCCGAGCACGCAGATATCGTCCTCGACGTGGATCCACTCGTGCTCTCTCGAATAGAGATAATCACTCGGATACATCCTCTTTGGCCCTCCCTGTCCGGCTGCTCGTTATACTGACAAGAATCGTACTGATAAAGGATCGTAGCCCTATCTCGACCTTTTATAGAAGGGGATCTCCACGACGACCGCCGGGAGCGCCTTGCCGCGGACCTCGATCGCCAGCGGCGTCCCTGGCGCCGCCATCTCCGGCGGCACGTAGGCGAGCCCCAACGCCTTCTCGAAGGTGGGGCTCCAGGTGCCGCTGGTGACGATCCCCACCGTGCCGCCCTCCGAGACAACCGGGTGACCCTGGCGCGCGATTCCCCGCCCCTGTACCTCGAAGCCCACGAGCTTTCTGGGAACCCCCGCGGCCTTCTGGGCGACCAGGGCGTCGCGGCCGAGAAACTCCCCCTTGTCGAGCTTGACCACCCAGCTCAGGCCCGCCTCGAAGGGGGTTGTCGTGTCGTCGATCTCGTGGCCGTAGAGGGCCATCGCCGCCTCCAGGCGCAGGGTGTCGCGGGCGCCGAGCCCGGCCGGGACGGCCCCCGCCTGCGACCAGCCGCCGCCAGACGCCGGGGGCGTCCTCCGGCGCCAGGTAGAGCTCGAAGCCGTCCTCCCCCGTATAGCCGGTGCGGGAGATCAGCGCCGGCACGCCGGCCACGGTCCCCTCGGCGAAACCGTAGTACTTGAGCCCGGAGACGTCCGGCGAGGCGAGAGGCGCCAGCGTCTCCAGCGTCGCCAGCGCCTTGGGGCCCTGCAGCGCGAGGAGCGCGTAGCGGTCGCTCTCGTCGATCACCTCGACGTCCTCGCCGCTGCTGAGGGCCTGCGCGGCGATCCACTCGAAGTCGCGCTCGGAGTTCGAGGCGTTGACCACCACCAGGAAGTCGTCCGCCGCCAGCCGGTAGATCAGGATGTCGTCCACGTAGGTGGCGCGGTCGGTCAGCAGGCCGCTGTAGTGCGCCCGTCCGGGGACGAGCTTGGAGACGTCGTTGGGGGTCAATCGCTGCAGGAAAGCCTGGGCGCCGGCCCCCCGGACCCGGACCTCCCCCATGTGGGAGACGTCGAACAGGCCGGCGGCGGTGCGCACGGCGCGGTGCTCCTCGATGACGCCGGTATACTGGACCGGCATCTCCCAGCCGGCGAAATCCACGATCTTCGCTCCGGCCTCGCGATGGCAGTCGTAGAGCGGAGTCCGTTTCAAGCTCTGGCCTTCCGACATTGGATCGATTTCCTCCTCGTGGGCGCCGAAACGGTATCACGAGAGGGGCGCAGGAAAGCCGGCCGTCGCGGGTTCCTGCAGGTGAAAGAATGAGCCCTGGCTTCCTGGCTCCGACTTGAAAGGAGAGACCGCATGACGATCCGCCGATCGACCCTGGCCCTCACCGCCCTTTTCGCCCTCCTCGTCCTCCCCCTGGCCGCCGAGGCGGCGGCGCGGCAGCCGCGCGAGCCCGGGGCGATCCTGCGCAATCCGCGCGCCCTCGCCGCCTATCTCAGGCTGACGCCGGAGCAGGTGACGGTCGCCCAGCGGCTGGCCGCCGAGCTCAAGGCCAGGGAGACCCCCCTGCTCCAGGCCGAGAGGCAGCTCGCCGAGGCCTACAGGAACCTGATCGAGGCGGCCAACCCGAACCCCTGCGACGTCGGCCAGGCCGCCCTCGCGCTGCGCGCCAACCGGGAGAAGATCCGGGCGGCCCTGGAGGACTTCGATACGAAGTTCTCCGCCATCCTCACTCCCGACCAGCTCGCCCGCTACGAGGCGTTGAAGGCGGCCGCCCACTTCCTCCAGGGCGAGGACTCGTAGGCGTTCCGCAGGGGGCGGCCCTGTGGGGCCGCCCTGTTCCGATTCACCTGTCACAGACCCGCAACCTTACCGTTACCCGACTCTTCGCACCTCTCGCCTATCATCTCCTCAGACAACGCCTCCGCGCCTGTCGTCAGGGCCGGGAGGGACGGCTGAGGAGTTGCGGCCTTACCGTCCCCGCCCGGCCTCTTTTTGCAGTCTCAACGCTTTGCGATACGTTTCCCGGGACAGGGGGTGTCATGAAGCTTCTCCTCATCCGACATGCGATCGCCGAAGAGCGCGAGGACTTCGCCAGGACCGGCAAGGACGACCGGCTGCGCCCGCTGACCGACGAGGGGCGGAAGAAGATGAAGCAGGCCGCCCGCGGCCTGCGGGAGATCGTGCCCGGGATCGATCTGCTGGCGACCAGCCCGCTGATCCGGGCCGCCCAGACCGGCGCTATCGTCGACTCCGTCTACGGCGGCCTGAAGGAGGTGGAGATCGACGAGCTCTCCCCGGAAACCACCCCCAACGACTTCCTCCGCTGGCTGCGCAAGCAGAAAGCGGAATGCATCGCCGCCGTGGGGCACGAGCCGAGCATCAGCCTGCTCCTCTCCTCGCTTCTGACCGGCAGCGAGCGCCGGATCTTCGCCTTCCGCAAAGGGGGCGCCTGCCTGCTCGACTTCCCCGACGGGGTTGGCGCCGGCAAAGCCATCCTGGTCTGGGCGCTCACCCCGGGCCAGCTCCGGGATCTCGCGGATTAGTCCCTTATGGGTTCAGGACTCCTCTCCCGCCCCCCCGAGGAGGGAGCCCGCCTGCTCGCCCTCTCCTTCCTCGATCAGGCGGCCGAGGCCCGGCCGCGGCTGGCGGACCCCGCCGACTCCGAGGCGCTCCACGACTTCCGCGTCGGCCTGCGCCGGCTGCGCAGCTGCCTCAAGGCCTACGGCGCCCAGATCGACATCCCGAAGAAGCTCGAACGGCGGCTCCGCCGTCTCGCCGGCTCGACCGGCCCGGGACGGGATACGGAGGTCCAGATCGAATGGCTGCGCGGCCGCGTCCCGCACCTCTCCGCGCAGCACCGGGCGGGCCTCGCCTGGCTGCTCGCCCGCCTCGCGGAACGCAAGCGCCACGCCTACGAGGACCTGGAGGACGAGGTCGCCGACGAGTTCGACAAGCTG
>CAWBWZ010000008.1:0-78179 GCA_963792575.1 uncultured Acidobacteriota bacterium | reverse complement strand
TGTTGATCGGCAGCACTATCTCCCGGTACAGGGTCCTCGAACGTCTCGGCGGCGGCGGTGCGGGCGTCGTGTACAAGGCGGAGGACCTCAAGCTCGAGCGGCTGGTCGCCCTCAAGTTCCTCTCCACCTACCGCAGCGCCAACGAATCGGACAAGCGCCGGTTCCTGCGCGAGGCCCGCGCCTCGTCGGCGGTCGATCACCCCAACATCTGCACTGTCTACGAGATCGACGAGACGGAGGACGGCCGGCTGTTCATCGCCATGGCCTTCTGCGACGGCGAGACGCTCAAGCGCCGGGTCGAGCGCGGCGGCCTGGCCATCGCCGAGGCGGTCCGCCTCGCGGCCCAGATCGCCTCCGGCCTCGCCGCCGCCCACGCCAAGGGGATCGTCCACCGGGACGTCAAGCCGGCCAACGTCATCGTGGCTCCCGACGGCCGGGTGAAGATCGTCGACTTCGGCATCGCCAAGCTGGCGGACCAGTCGCGCCTGACCCGCGACGGCACCGCCGTGGGCACCGCCGGCTACATGGCGCCCGAGCAGATCCGCGGCGAAACGATCGACCCCCGCACGGACCTCTGGGCCCTCGGCGTCGTCCTCTACGAGATGGTCACCGGCCGGACGCCGTTCCCGGGCGAGACCGACCACGACCGGATCCGCGCCATCCTGACCCGCGACCCCGAGCCGATGGCCACCCTGCGGCCGGGAGTGCCGGCGCAGCTCGAGCGGATCGTCGCCCGGGCGCTGGCCAAGCGGGTGGAAGACCGGTACGCGAGCATGGAGGCGATGCGGGAGGAGCTGCTGGCGCTGGACGGCAATCCCGGCGCCCCCGTGCTGATCGAGAGCCTCGACCCCACGCTGCGGGACATCCCCTCCTCCCCTTCGGCCGGGACCACCGTCTTCGGCGACGCGGACCACCTCGTGGGGCGCATGATCGCCCACTACCGGGTCGTCGATTACGTCGGCGGCGGCGGCATGGGGGTGGTCTACAAGGCCGAGGACCTCCGGCTCGAGCGCACCGTGGCGCTCAAGTTCCTGCCGCCCGAGCTGACCCGCGACCCCGAGGCCAAGGCCCGCTTCCTCCAGGAGGCGCGGGCCGCCTCGGCGCTCGACCACCCCAACATCTGCACCATCCATGAGGTCGGAGAGACCGACGACGGCCGGCTCTATCTCGCCATGCCCTACTACGACGGCGAGACCCTGCGGCGGCGGATCGAGCGCGGGCCGATCGCCGATCGACGAGGCGATCGACATCGCCGGAGCAGATCGCCCGCGGGCTCGCCAAGGCGCACCGCGGGGGGATCGTCCACCGCGACATCAAGCCGGCCAACATCATGGTCACCGCCGACGGGGTGGTGAAGATCCTCGACTTCGGCCTCGCCAAGCTGGCGGGCGCGGCGGCGATCACCCGCACCGGCTCCTCGGTCGGCACCCCGGCCTACATGTCCCCCGAGCAGGCGCGCGGCGAGGACGTCGACCCCCGCACCGATCTCTGGTCGCTTCGGCGTCGTGCTCTACGAGATGATCGCCGGCCGCCGCCCGTTCCGCGGCGAGCACGAGCAGGCGGTGCTCTACGGCATCCTGAACGAGAGCCGAAGCCGCTCGCCGAGCTGCGCCCCGAGGCGCCGCCGGAGCTGGAGCGGATCGTCGACGGCCTGCTGGCCAAGGACCCCGGGGACCGCTACCCCACGGCCGAGGGGCCGCTCGCCGACCTGCGCGCCCTGCGCGGCCAGACGATGACGACCACGGTGCGGCACCCAGCCGGACCGCCCCGTGCCGTTCCGGCGTCCGCCCTGGATGGCGGCGGTCGCCCTGGCTCGCCGCGGCTGTCGCTGGTCGGCGGGCGGCGGCCTCATCTGGCCGCCTCGCCGGCGGCCGCGCCGACGCCGGCGCCGCTCGGCCTCGAGCTTCACCCGGCTCACCGACCAGGAGGGCCGCGAGTCGTTCCCCAGCCTCTCGCCGGACGGCGGGCTCCCTGTCTACGCGAAGTCGGTGAACGGCAACGCCGACATCTATCCTGCAGCGCGTCGGCGGCGGCAACCCGCTCAACCTCACCGCCGACTCCCCGGCGGACGACACCCAGCCGGCCTTCTCGCCCGACGGCAAGCAGATCGCCTTCCGCTCCGACCGCGACGGCGGCGGCCTCTTCCTCATGGGCGCCACGGGGGAGTCGGTCCGCCGCCTCACCGACATCGGCTACAACCCGGCCTGGTCGCCGGACGGCCAGCGAGATCGTCTTCGCCACCGAGGGGGTCTCGCGGCCGCTGGAGCGCAGGCCGACAGCCAGCTCTGGCGCGTCGACGTGCGCCACCGGCACCAGGAGCCGCCTGGTCCGGGAGACGACGCCGTGCAGCCGAGCTGGTCGCCCCACGGCCGGCGCATCGCCTACTGGGGGATGCCCCAGGGGAGCGCGCGGCGGGTGCTCTGGACGGTGCCCGCCGGCGGCGGGACGCCCGTCCGGGTGACCGACGACGATCACATCAACTGGAACCCCGTCTGGTCGCCCGACGGCCGCTACCTCTACTTCGTCCAGCGACCGCAGCGGCAGCATGAACCTCTGGCGGGTGCCGATCGACGAGGCCTCGGGCAAGGTGCTGGGAGAGCCGGAGCCGGTCACCACCTCGTCGCAGTCGAGCGGGCTGCTCAGCCTGTCCGCGGGACGGCCGGCGGATCGTCTACGCCACGCGACGAGGGGAAATCGAACCTGGAGCGGCGTTCGCTCGATCCGGCGACCCATCGCGCCACGGGTGAGGCGTTGCCGGTGACCCAGGGCTCGCGGGCCGTCCGCTCCGCCGCGGTCTCGCCGGACGGCGAGTGGATCGTCTTCGACATCTTCACCCCGCAGGAGGACCTCTTCCTGGTGCGGGCGGACGGCACCCGCCAGCGCCAGCTCACCAGCGACGCCGCCAAGGACCGCATCCCCCACTGGCTCCCGGACGGCCAGCGCATCCTCTTCTACTCCGACCGCGGCGGCAGCTATGGCGCCTGGACGATCCGGATGGATGGGAGCGAGCGGCAGCCGATCCCTCACGGCACGCCCGACCCCCTCTATACCCCGATCCCCTCCCCCGACGGCCGCCGGTTCGTGGCCAGCCTGGGTTCCAGGAGCGCGGTGCTGATCGACCCCGCGCAGCCGCCCGGCCGGCGGGTCCGGCTGCTCCCCGCTCCCGGAGAAGGGCAGGCCTTCGCGGCGAACTCGTGGTCGGCGGACGGCGCCTACCTCGCCGGCAACCTCGAGCGGACCAGCGACGGCTCCAACATCCCCGGCGTCGTCCTCTACTCGTTCGCCACCGGGAAGTACGAACGGCTGACGGACGTGGGCTCGGTCCCCGTCTGGCTCCACGACGGCCACACTCTCCTCTATCTGCACGAAGGCAAGATCTTCCAGATCGATCTCCGTTCGAAGGTCTCCAGCCTGGTTCTGGAGCCGCCCGCGAACTCCGCCTTCAACTCGCTCGCCGTGGGGCCCGACGACAGGACGCTCTATGCCGTGCGGGCGAGCGACGAGGGGGACATCTGGATGATCACTCCCGCGGGTGGCGACGACCGGTGACCGTGACGTCTACACACATCTGGTAGACTTACTGAATCCGTTTCAGACGAACACTCGCGCGGCCCCGCGGCCGCATGGGCTCTGCCCAAGGAGGAGATGATGAGTTTCAAGTCCAGGGATTTGATGATCGACGTCCTGCCCGCCAGGAAATTCAACGTTCTCGCGCAGCCCGGTCTCGGCATGTGCGCCCAGGGCACCGCGAACACCGGGACGGAAGAGGACGAGGAGCGGGATTGCGCTCAAGGGACAGCCACCAACGAGCCCGCCTACGCGCCGCGGACCGAGGGCCTGGCCCTGCTGCGCCGGCAGCTCCACGATGCGCTGGCCTCCGAAGCCCGGGCCTGAGGCCCGGGTGACGGCCGGGTAGCGGTGCCATGACACCGCGCCGCTACCGGCCCGCGCCATGCGATCCGGGCACCCTCTTAGATAGCGCCTGACTCTCCAGGCGCTCCATCGGAGGAGTGTTCTCATGCCTTGCGGTAAACGCCGTTTTCTTGGTCTCGGTCTGATCCTGGGGTTCCTCGCCCTCCCCTCCGCGGCGCGCGCCGTCCAGCGCGACGATTGCGACTCTCCGTTCATCGCCTTCCTCGGCGCGGACACCTATCAATTTTCTCCCGCCCTGCCCGGCAGCGCCGGCACCGTCCGGCTGTTCACCGTGCTGTCGTACCAGGGGGCCGCGGCCGATCAGGACTACGGCAGCGCGCGCTGGCGGCTGGAGATCCGCGGGCCGGTGGGCGGGGTGGAGAAGCTCGTGCGCGCGGCGGAGGGCACGGTCCGCATCGACTTCTCCGGGCAGGCGGCGGCGGAATTCGTCTGGAACGGCCGCGACGAGCAAGGGCGGCGGGTGCCGGGGGGCACGTATCAATACACCTTCCACGGCCGTTTTCTGCCCGACTCGATCCATCCCGGCAAGCAGCTCGCCGGCGATCTCCCCGGGTATGACAGCCTGGCCGGCCAGGCCGGAATCGCGGAAGCCAAGGCGTCCACCTACCAGGTGATCGTGGACTACGGCCTGAAGGAGTCGGACGTGATCCGGCTGCGGCAGAGCAAGGCGATCAGCGCCTGCTCGCATCAGCAGAACACGCCCATCGAGGCCGGCTTCCGCTACAACTTCTACTACGGCTCCGGCCACAGCCACTCCAACTGGTCCGACGGCGGCCAGCCGACCAGCTCCTGCGCCTCCGGCAACGCCAACGGCAGCGGCACCTCCGATCCGGCGGCGGTCTACAGCTACGCCCGCAACTCGGGCGGCGTCGACTACTGGGTGATCAACGAGCACAACCATCTGTTCGACGACGCGATGACCACCAACAGCCCGCCGGTCACCGAGACCAAGATCCGCCAGCGCTACGCCGCGGGGCTCGCCGCCGCCAACGCGGCGACGGTCAACGACGCCTTCGTCGCCCTCTACGGCATGGAGTGGGGAGTGCTCACCAACCCCGACGAGGGGCACGTGACGCTGATCGAGACGCCGAAGCTGTTCGGCTGGGAGACCTGCACGAGCTGCAACGGCCCCAGCAAGGAGTGCACCACTGGCACCAACTGCTACTTCGACGTCTTCACGCCGAAGCGCTTCAACTACCTCACCATGTACAAGACCTCGGCCGCCAACCCTTCGGCGGCCGGCGCGCTCGGCATCCTCTGCCATCCGGACGCCGGGCAGTTCGACAACTACGCCTTCAACGCCGACGCCGACCAGGCGCTCCAGGGGATCGCGGTGCGCAGCGGCCTGGCGTTCAACACCGCCACCAACTGCGCCCAGGCCAACATTGCCTCGACCGACTACTCGCCGTTCTGGAAACAGGCGCTGAACCTCGGCTTCCATCTCGGGCCGGTCGCCGATCACGACGCCCACTGCACCACCTACGGGCTGGGCCTCCCCGACCGCACCGTCTACCTGCTGCCCAACGCCTCCTCGCCGGTGCTCACCAAGCTGGCGCTGATGCAGGCCCACAAGGCGCGGCACTTCTTCGCCACCGAGGACTCGAACGCCCAGCTCGTCTTCGCCACCACCGACGGCGCCCACCTGATGGGGGACATCTTCACCTCCGCCGGCGGCGCCAGCCTGCGGGCGGCGGTCTACGATCCGGACGGCGAGTCGGTCTCCACGATCGAGATCTGGCGCGGGCAGACCGGCGGCGGCGTCCCGGCGTCCGCCTACCGCTCCGCGTCCGGCTCGACGATCAGCCTGACCGAGTCCCTGTCCTCCGGCACCTATTACTACTACGTTCACGCCGTGCAGTCGGACGGCAACGATGTCTGGTCGGCGCCGATGTGGATCACCTACGGCTCGGGCGGCGGCGGGGGAGTGAGCGTCAACGTCGGCGGCTGGAAGCTGACGCAGGCCAACGCCACCTTCACCTACACCATCCCCACCGGCACCACCATCCCCGCCGGCGGCTACCTGGTGATCGGCCGCAACGCCACCAAGAGCGCGTTCGAGACCTTCTGGCGCGGCGGCACGCCGCTGCCGTCGAACACCGTCTACCTCAATTCGGCCGATACCATGCCGGTGATCAACGGCAGCGAGACCTACGCGCTCAACAACGCCTCAGGGACCCTGATCGACGGCACCACCATCGCCATGCCCTCGGCCGCGGGGAGCACGGTCCAGCGCAAGGACCCCTGTCTGGCGGCGGGCACCAGCACGAGCTGGACGACCACGGCGTCGAGCAACGGCACCCCCGGCAGCGGCGCCGGGACCGGCTGCGCCAAGGGGGTGGTGATCAACGAGTTCTCCGACGCCCTCGGCACCAACAACTTCGTCTACGAGTTCATCGAGCTGCACAACGATCAGTAGGCTCATTCCGTAAGGATGGCGTCCGCCTCGATCTCGACCAGCAGGTCGGGCGAGATCAGGCGGCTGATCTCCACCATGGTGCTGGCCGGGCGGATGTCGCGGAAGAACTCGCCGTGCGCCCGGCCGATCTCCTGCCATTTTCCGATGTCGGTGGTGAAGACGCGGGTGCGCACGACGTCGGCCATCCGTGCCCCCGCCCTGGCGAGGGCCGCCTCAACGTTTTTCAGGATCTGGACCGTCTGCGCGTAGGGGTCGCCGGCCCCGACGACATTGCCCTCGGCGTCGAGGGCCGTGGTGCCGGCCACATGAATATAGGGACCCACCCGCACCGCCCGCGAATAGCCGACGATCGGCTCCCAGGGAGCGCCGCTCGAAATGTTCTGCCGTCCGTTGTGATCCATCCGGCGATTCTGGCACACCTCTTGCTCTAGTAAGTATTCGAACGCAGCGGTCTTGAAATCAAGGCCGGGTGCTCTCCTCAGAAGTTTCAAGCACAGCGGGCAGCAGTCACCACATCGGAAGGAGAGATCACGATGGTAAATCAGACAGATGGACTCGGCGGCCGGAGCACGGCGACCCCCAATCTCGACCCGTCCCACGAGTTGCCGCCCGCCCAGGGCGTCAAGGCCCAGGCCCAGGAGCTCGCTCACGACGCCAAGGAGCAGGTCAAGACCCTGGCGAGCGACGCCAAGGAAGAGGCCAAGGACATGGCCAACCAGGCGCGCGACCACGTGCAGAATCTCGTCGGTCAGCAGAAGGACCAGGCCGCGGAGCGGCTCGGCTCGCTGGCCCAGGCGCTGCGCGAGACCGGCCGCAAGCTCAACGAGGGGCAGCAGGCCGGCGATTTCGGCCAGTACGCCGACCGCGCCGCCCAGCAGGTGGAGCGGCTCTCGGGTTACCTGCGCGACAACGACCTGCGCGGCTTCGTCCGCGACACCGAGAACTTCGCGCGGCGCCGTCCGGAGGTCTTCCTCGGCGGCACGCTGCTCGCGGGCCTGATGCTGGCCCGGTTCCTCAAGGCTTCGAGCCCGAGCCAGGGTTCCCGCTCCGGCTACGACGGCGGCGCCTGGACCGGCTATCCCCAGTCCACCGGCCGTTCCTCCTATCAGGGGTACCAGGGGCAGCCGGCGACCCCGGCTTCCTACACCCCGCCGCGGCGGGACAGCGACTTTGGCGGGGCTAACGCCGGCACGGCCAACCTCGGCGCGACGCTCAACGACGCGCCGCTGGGGGTATAGGCCATGGCGGTACCCGGTGAACGCAAGGAAGAACGGTCCATTGGCCAGCTGCTGAAGGAGCTGACGCAGGAGTCCAGCACGCTGCTGAAGCAGGAGGTGAGCCTCGCCAAGACGGAGATGTCCGAGAAGGCTTCGCGGATCGGGGCCAACCTCGGCGAAGTCGCCGTCGGCGGCGCGGTCGCCCTTCTCGGCGCCATCGCCCTGCTGCTGGCGGCGGTCTACGGCCTGACGTCGATCCTCAACAACTTCATGAACCAGGAAGTAGCGGTCTGGCTGGCACCGCTGGCCGTCGGCGGGATCCTCGCCGCGGTCGGCTACTCCCTCATCCAGAAGGCGCTCGCCACCCTCAAGCAAGAGAGCTTGACTCCAAAGAGAACCACCCAAAGCTTGCAGGAGAACAAAGAATGGCTCAAAGAGAAGATTTCGTAACCGGCACTTCGGACCTCGGCGCGGGCAGCGGGCGGAACTCCAGCGAGATCCGCTCGGAGATCGACCGCACCCGGTCTGACATGGATGAGACCTTCGCGGCGCTCGACGCGAAGATGACCCCCAAGGAGATCGGCCTGGAGCTCTGGAACCTCTTCAAGGGGGGCTCGAGCACCGGCGCCAGCAAACTGTGGCAGGTCGCCCGCGAGCATCCGATGCCCGCGGCTGTGGTCGGCCTCGGTCTCGGCTGGCTGCTGGTCGAGAGCACCGGCAAGAGCGACAAGGACGCATATGACGGCCGCTACCGCGGCGAGTCCAGGGATCGGTACAGCTCCTCCTACCGGCAGGGTTACGCCGGAACGGGGTCCTACGCGGGCTCCGGCTCCTATGCGGGCTCCAGGTATGAGTCCGAGGAGAGCTCGGGCGTGCTGTCGGCGGCTGGCGACAAGGTCAAGGATCTGGCGGGCAGCGCCAAGGAGGCCCTCTCCAGCGCTACCGGCAAGGTCGGCGACGCCGCCGACTGGACCAAGGAGCACGCGTCCGAGCTCGGCCACGAGGTCGCGGACCGGGCGTCCTCCATGGGGCATCAGGTCGCGGATCGGGCCTCCGCCCTCCGCGGCCAGGCGAAGCAGAAGGCGCGTAGCGCCCGGCTGGGATTCTGGCAGACCATGGAGGAGAACCCCCTCATGGTCGGCGCCGCGGTCCTGGCCCTCGGCGTCATCGTCGGTCTCGCCGTCCCGTCGACCGACAAGGAAGACGAGCTGATGGGCGAGACCCGCGACCGCCTGCTCGACGACGTCAAGGAGGCGGGACAGCAGGCCCTCGACAAGGGCAAGCACGTCGCCGAGGCCGTGGTCGACAAGGTCAAGGAAGAGGCGCAGCACCAGGGGCTCACCGCGGAAAGCGTGGTGGACAAGGTGAAGAGCGTCGCCAAGGAAGCCACCAACACCGTCAAGGAAGAGGCCAAGCGCCAGAACCTGACGCCGGACGCGCTGCTCCACAGCAACGAGCCGGAGCTGGTCAAGCGGTAGCTCTTCACAGGGGGCGGCCCCACGGGGCCGCCCTTACGTCTTTTCAGGCTATCCTCGGGCGTCATGACGATCCAACGCATCGAGCCCGGCCCAGGTCAGGAATCGGTCTGGGACTACCCCCGCCCCCCCGCGCTCGAGGATTCCTCCCGGCACATCGAAGTCCGTTTCAACGGCGTGACGATCGCCGACACCCGCCGCGCCAAGCGGGTCCTCGAGACCAGCCACCCCCCGGTCTACTACATCCCTCCCGAAGACGTCCGCATGGAATTCCTGCACGAGAATCCGCGGGCGACCTGGTGCGAGTGGAAGGGGCTGGCCCGCTACTACGACCTCGAGGTTGCGGGTAAGCGCGCGGAGCTGGCGGCGTGGTACTACCCGCTGCCCACACGGATCTACGAGCCGATGATGGGCTATGTCGCCTTCTACCCCCAGGCCATGGAAGCCTGTCTCGTCGACGGCGAGCAGGTGCAGGCCCAGGAAGGGGATTTCTACGGCGGCTGGGTCACCCGCGAGATCGTGGGGCCGTTCAAAGGCCCGGCGGGGACGCTGGAGTGGTGAGGCCCCCCCGACGACCGCCGCTCGTGGCCACTTCTCGTCAGCGGCGCCTGCGTCTGCCTGTCGCCACCTCAACCGGCGGATTGGTACCGGAGTTTTCAAATCTTCAGGAAGCCGTCGAGGCCACAGAACTCGCCGCCGATCTTTTCCAGACGAGGACGACTCTTGCGCGCCCTGATCCTCGCCCTGAAGGGCCTGGTGCTTTAGCGCCAGATAGGTTTTTTCCTCCCCCTTCAGGGGGAGGCTAGGAGGGGGCCCGCCCCAGACAAGGAGCGGTCCCGCGGACTCCGCAAAGCCCCCCTCCTGGCCTCCCCCCGTTCCGGGTGGAGGAAAAATCCGGGCGAAGATCCAGAGCAACCAAGTTGAGTCTCACAACAGATGAAACTCCGGGATCGCCTCCCCCTCCGCGAAGCGTGAGGGATGCAGACTGTGGACGTCGATCGTCTTTGCTTCGCCGTCGAGGATCATCTCCGCCACCAGCTGGCCGAGGGCGGGGGAGTGCATCACCCCGTGGCCGGAGGAGCCGTTGATCAGCCAGAGGTTGTCCAGCCGCGGTGCCAGACCCAGGATCGCGTGCTTGTCGGGCGACATCTCGTAGAGGCCCCCCCAGCAGCCGGCGCGGTCCACCGGCACGTCCTTGAGAGAGGGGATACGGGCGCGGGCTCGTTCGAGCAGCCCCGGCAGCCAGCTCTCGTCGAAATTTGCGTCGAAAGGATCGTTGCCGGCGGGAGGCTGCGGCCAGAGGAGGAGAATGCGGCCGTCGCGCACCCTCAGATGGAAGCCGTCTTCGAGGAAGATGGTCATCGGCATCTCCTCGGGGAGCACGTCCGTCGGCACCGTCGGCGCCACCTGCCGGCGGAGCGGTGAGACCGGGATCTCGACCCCGGCGAGCCGGCCCAGCGCGCCGGCCCAGGCGCCCGCGGCGTTGACCACGTGCCGCGCGGCGATCGAGCCGGCGGTAGTCTGCACGTGCGTCACCCGGCCGGGGAGGCGCTTGGCGACCGCGAAGCCGGTCACCTCGACGCCGAAATCGAACCGCACCCCCAGCCGCCGCGCCGCCTTCACATAGCCGTTCAGGATATTGAGCGGCCGGATAAAGCCGTCGATCGGACAGAAGGAGCCGCCGGCGATGCCGTCCAGCCGCACCGCCGGGTTGAGCCGCCGGACATCCTCCCGGCCGATCTCCTCGACGGGCACGCCCAGGCTTTGCTGGAGCGGCCGGATCGACCGCAGGGCCGCCATCTGCGCCTCGTCGCCGGCCAGGAACAGGTAACCGTAGGGGCGATATCCGGAATCGGCGCCGATCTCCTCGGGGAAGCGGAGCAGCTTCTCGCGGGAGAGCAGCGAGAGGCGGATGTTGACCGGCGTCGCGAACTGGGTGCGGAAGCCGCCGGTCGCCCGGCCGGTGCTCCCTTCGCCCGGAGCGGGGGCGCGATCGAGCACCACCACGTCCCGGCAACCGCGGGCGGCGAGGTGCCAGGCGACGCTGGCGCCCATGACGCCGCCCCCGACGACGACGACCTCGGCCACCTCAGACGCCCTTCGCCAGCCGGATGCCGCTGAACTGGAAGCGGGTGTCCGCCGCCCAGAAGTTGCGGTAGCTCGCCCGGATGTGATTCGCGGGGGTGGCGCAGGAGCCGCCGCGCAGCACGCGGACGTTGTCCATGAACTTCCCGTTGTACTCCACGAGCGGCCCCTCGAACGGCTTGTAGCCCGGGTAGGGCTCATAGTGGTTCGAGGTCCACTCCCAGAGATCTCCCCCCATCTGCAGCAGCCCCGAGCCTCCGGTCCCGGCGGGAACCGGGTGGAGGGCGCCGCTGTCGAGGAAGTTGCCGCCAGGAAAGCCGGAGACGCGGGCGGCGTGCTCCCACTCGCGCTCGGTGGGGAGGCGAGCGCCCTGCCAGCGGGCGTAGGCCTCCGCCTCGTAGAAGCTGACGTGGCAGACCGGCTCGTCCGGATCGACGTCGCGGACCCCGGAGAGGGTCCAGAGCTTCCAGCCATTTCCGTCTTCTTCCCAGTAGAACGGAGCCGTCCACCCCTGCTCCTTGACCTTGGCCCAGCCGTTCGAGAGCCAGAGAAGGGGATTGCGATAGCCGCCGTCGGCCATGAATTCCAGGTACTCGCGGTTGGTGACCAGGCGGTTCATCAACGTGAAGCCGTCGAGCCAGGCCTTGTGGACCGGCATCTCGTTGTCCCAGCACCACCCGCCGTCGAGGTTGCCGAACTCCTGGAGTCCCTCCTGCGAACGGGATCCAGCTCGCCGCGGGCGCGCCGTGGCGAGCGACCTCGGACGGCGGGGCGGTACGCCTCGCGCAGCTCGGGGATGTTGCTGCCCAGGATGTGCTTGACCTCGGTCACCAGCAGCTCCTGGTGCTGCTGCTCGTGCTGCACGCCGGTGACGACGAGGAAGCGGAGGCGGTCGAGGTCCGCGTCCGGCGCGGTGCGGAGCAGCTCCTCGATCCGGCTGTCCACCGACTCGCGGAAGCGGTAGACCTCGTCGTTGCTCGGCCGGGTCACCAGCCCTCGATGGTCGCGGCGGATACGGGGTCCGAGCGATTCGTAGTACGAGTTCATGACGAATTCGAGCTTCGCGTCCTCCGGCGAATAGAGGCCGAACGGCTCGAGCAGGTTCTTGGCGAAGAACCAGGTCGTATGGCCGAGGTTCCACCACGGCGGACTGACGTCCGGCATCGACTGGATGCGGTAGTCCTCGGGATGTAGAGGCTCACAGAGCTGGACGCTCAGGGAGCGGGTCTGGCGATAGCGGTTCAGCAGGTCGTCTCGGTCCACGGTGCACCCTCCCGGCGCTCATTGTAACGGGTGGATTTCCGTTACCATGCCTCTGGGAGGGAGAGCGCATGCCGAAAGCCATCTGGAACGGAAAGGTGATCGCCGAGACGGACACGTATGAGACGGTCGAGGGGAACGTCTATTTTCCCCCCAGCTCCGTCAAGAACGAGTTCCTGCGTCTGAGTGCCAAGCACACGGTCTGTCCGTGGAAGGGGACGGCGAGCTACTACACCCTCGCCGTGGATGGCCTGGAGAACGCGGACGCCGCCTGGTACTACCCGGACCCCAAGCCGGCGGCGGCCAACATCAAGGACCACATCGCCTTCTGGCGCGGCGTGACGGTGGAGAAGTAGGGTGACCTCGCTCCTCGACACCCCGCTCACCCGCCAGCTCGGCATCGAGGTGCCGCTGATCTGCGGCGCCATGTATCCGTGCAGCAATCCGGAGCTGGTGGCGGCGGTCTCCGAGGCGGGCGGCATCGGCGTCCTGCAGCCCCTCTCGATGGTCTACGCCCATGGCTACGAATTCGGCGCCGGGATGAAGATGATCCACGGCCTGACGAAGAAGCCGGTGGGGATGAACGTCATCGTCGAGCGCTCCTCCAAGGTCTACGAGGAGCGGATGATGCGCTTCGTGGATCAGGCGATCGAGGCGGGCGTCCGCTTCTTCGTCACCTCGCTGGGCAATCCGCGCTGGGTGGTGGAGAAGGCGCACGCGGCCGGCGGCTTCGTCTATCACGATGTCACCGAGCGGAAGTGGGCGATGAAGGGACTGGAGGCCGGGGTGGACGGCCTGATCGCGGTCAACAACCGGGCCGGCGGTCACGCCGGGCCGAAGAGCGCCGAGGCGCTGATCGCGGAAGTCGGGGATCTCGGCGTGCCGGTCGTCTGCGCCGGCGGCGTCGGCGACGAGGAGGCTTTCGTCCACGCGCTGCGGATGGGCTACGCCGGGGTCCAGATGGGCACCCGCTTCATCGCCACCACCGAGTGCACCGCCCACGCGGACTACAAGCGGGCGATCGTGCGAGCGGAGGCGGACGACATCGTGCTGACCGAGCGAATCACCGGTGTGCCGGTGGCGGTGATCCGCACTCCCTACATCGAGAAGACCGGCACCAAGGCCGGCCCGCTCGCCCGCTGGATGCTGCGTGGCCGCAAGACCAAGCACTGGATGCGGACGATCTACGCGCTGCAGTCGGTCTGGAAGCTGAAGCGCTCCGCGACGACGTTCTCCTACCGGGATTACCTCCAGGCGGGCAAAAGCGTGGCGGGGATCGAGGAGGTGGAGCCGGCGGGGGAGATCGTGCGGCGGTTCCAGGCGGCGGCGGAGGGGGCTCAGGCTCCGGCCCAGAGGATCGGGACGTCGTAAGCGGTCAGAACTTTGTCCGCCGTCATGAACCGCAAATCGTCCGTTTGGGCTTGCGCGATGAGAATCCGATCGAAAGGATCTCGGTGGTGCGCCGGAAGGTCTTCGAGCCTGAGGACATGGTCTTGACGGATGACGAGGGTCCGATTGCCGAGTCTTTCCAGGCGGTCCGGGATGTATTCGGATGGAGGGAGGGGAAGATCAAGCTTGCCGAGCGCGAATTTGACGACGATCTCCCAGGTACTGGCCACCGAGAAGAAGACCTCGTTTTCACGGTTCCCCAGAGCCGTTTGAGCCGCTTCGTTGAGGCGCTCTGGCGCCAGGAGATACCAGAGCCAGCAATGAGTATCGACGAGCAGCCTCACGACCGCCCTTCGAACAGCTCCAGGAGATCCTCGGGGAGAGGAGCGTCGAAGTCGTCCGCGATCCGTCCCTTGCCGACATCCATCCCCATGGGACGGAGACCGCGTTGGGCAGGCCGTTCGTACCCCGCGAGGACAATGACCTCGGCTGGGCCTGTCGGCAGATCGTCAGGCAGATCGATCTCGATGCGACGGCTTTCGGGAATTACAATCTCGATCTTGACCGCCGATTTCATATCTTGTTCCTCCAGGGGGTAGTCTAACCGTTCCGATGCCTTCTCGTGCGCCGCTCGGCCCGGCTCTCCTCTTCCTGCTCCTCACAGCTCCCGCCCTGGGAGCCCCTCTCCCCGCCCTGTTCACCGACCGCGCCCCGGAGTGGGGTCTGTCCTTCACCTACTCGACCGGGCAGAGCGGCGAGCTCTACTTCCCCGAGATCATGGGCGGCGGGGGGGCTCTCTTCGACTATGACAACGATGGCGACCTCGACGTCTTCGTGGTCCAGGGGCATGCCCTCAAGCCGGGTTCTCCCGATCCCGGGCCGGCGGGCTGGGGGCGCCTGTTTCGCAACGATCTGATCACTCCCCAGGGAAAGAAATCCGCCCCGCGCTTCGTGGATGTGACGGCGGCGAGCGGCATCCGGGCCACGGGTTACGGGATGGGAGCCGCCACCGGGGATTTCGATAACGACGGCCGGATCGACCTCTACCTCGCCAACTTCGGCTCGAACCAGCTCTGGCGGAACAACGGCAATGGCACCTTCGCCGACGTCACGGCCAGGGCCGGGGCGGACGATTCGCGCTGGAGCGCCGGCGCCGCCTTCGCCGATCTCGACCGCGACGGCTGGCTCGATCTCTACGTCGTCAACTACGTGGAGTACCAGGTGGCCCGCGACATCCGCTGCTACGCCCCCAACACCCGGCGCGACTACTGCGGCCCCGCGACTTTCGCGCCCGTGCCCGACCGCCTGCTCCGCAACCGTGGGAACGGCACCTTCGAGGACATCTCCCTCCCCTCCGGCATCGGCCGCAAGGCCGGCCCCGGCCTCGGCGTGGTGGCGGATGACTTTGACGGCGACGGCTGGCCCGACCTCTTCGTGGCCAACGACGGCGCCGCCAGCTTCCTCTGGACCAACCAGCGGAACCTCACCTTCCGCGAGGACGGACTCATCGCCGGGGTGGCCCTCAATGCCGCCGGACGCCCCGAGGCCGGCATGGGAGTCGCGGTGGGGGACGCCGACGGCGACGGCCGCGACGATCTCCTGATCACCCACCTGACGGCCGAGACGAACACCTTCTACGCCAACCTCGGCGGCGGCCTGTTCGAGGACGCCACGGCGCGCTCGGGGCTGGGCGCGCCGAGCCTCCCCTATACAGGGTTCGGCACCGGCTGGCTCGACTTCGACGGCGACGGCCGGCTCGATCTCGCGGTCTTCAACGGCGCGGTCAACCTTGCCGGCGCTACCGGCTCCGGGGCGGGGCTGACGCCCTATGCCCAGCCGGACCAGCTCTACCGCAACCTGGGCGGCGGCCGGTTCGCGGTGGTGGAGGAGCCCGCCTTCCGGAAGACGGCGGTATCGCGCGGGGCCGCCTTTGGCGACATCGACAACGACGGCGACACCGACATCCTGGTGGTGGACGCCGACGGCCCGGTCCGTCTGCTGGTCAATTCCATGGAGAGCCGCCCCGCCTGGATCGGTCTGCGGCTGGTAGGGACTAAAGCGGAACGCGACATGCCCGGCGCCCGCGTCGAGGTGAGGCGGAAGGGCGCGCCTTCGCTCTGGCGGCGGGCCGCCACCGACGGCAGCTACGCCTCGGCGAGCGATCCGCGGGTGCTGGTGGGATTGGGGGAGGCGCCGGAGGTGACCGCGGTGCGCGTCGTCTGGCCGGACGGCCTCGTCGAATCCTTCCCACCGCCCCCCTTGCGGACCTACACGACCCTCGTCCGCGGCACGGGGAAGAAACCATGAACGTGCTCCTCCTCGCCCTGGCGCTGGCTCTCGGAACTCCGGCGAGCGTCCCCGATCTCTCCGGCCTGGAGCCCACCGTGGCGGCGCAGATCGCGGAAATGCGCACTCTCGGCGCCCCGGGGGACCTCGGACAGGTCTATCTCGCCTACGGCTTCAACGATGCCGCGGCGGACTGCTTCCGCGCCGCCGCGGCCCTCGCCCCCGGCGATCCTCGCTGGCCTTACCTGCTGGGCGCCGCCGAGCAGGCCGCGGGCCGCCTCGACGAAGCGGCTACCGCCTTTGCTCGCGCCCTGGAGATGTCTCCAGGCGCGGCGGCCGGTTGGGTGCATCTCGGGGAGATCCGCCTGATTCAGGGACGGCCGGAAGAGGCCGAGGCCGCTCTGCGGAAGGCGGCCGAGGTGCCTGCCACCAACGCCGCCGCTCGCTCGCTGCTCGGCCAGGCGGCCCTGGCGCGACGGGACTTCAAGGCCGCCGTGGAGCATCTCGAGGCCGCCCTCGCCGCGGTGCCGGCGGCGAACCGCCTCCACTATCCGCTGGCCCTGGCCTACCGGGGCCTTGGTGACCGCGCCCGGGCCGAGGAGCATCTGGCGCGGGCTGGCCAGGTGGGGCTGAAGGCCCCCGATCTGCTGCTGGACGGCGTGGCGGATCTGCGGCTGGGGGAGCGCGTGGCGCTGATGCGCGGCCGGGTGGCGGCCCAGGCCGGGCGCTACGCGGACGCGGCCCAGGAGTTCCGGAAGGCCCTGGCCGCCCGGCCGGAGAGCGTGGAGGCGCGGGTCAACCTCGGCTCGGTCCTGGCGTCCGCCGGGGATCGCGACGGCGCCGCCGAGCAGCTTCGAGACGCCCTCCACCTCGACCCGTCGAACGTCACCGCCCACTTCAATCTCGGCTCGCTGCTCGCCGGGAGCGCTCCCGAGGAGGCGAGGCCCCATCTGGAAGCGGTGATCGCGGCCCGGCCGGAGGACGCCGAGGCCCGCCGCCTGCTGGCCCAGGCCCTGCGCGACGGCGGCCATCTCCCGGAGGCGCTGGAGCAGTATGGACAGGCCGTGGCACTGGCGCCGGGCGACGAGACCGCCCGGCTGGGCGCCGCCGAGACGCTGGTCCGCCTTGGCCGCTACGCCGAGGGGCGGCGGCGGCTGGAGGAAGATCTGAAACAGATGCCCACCAGCGGCCTGCTGAGCCACGCCCTGGCCCGCCTCCTCGCCGCCTGCCCTGATCCGTCGGTGCGCGACGGCGCCCGCGCGCTTGCGCTCGCCCAGGCGGTCTGGCAGGCGCAGCCGACCGCCGACCACGCGCGGACAGTGGCGCTGGCCCTCGGGGAGCTCGGCCGCTGCGGCGAGGCGGCGCGGTGGCGGCGCACCGCCCTCGGCCAGGCTTCCCAGCCGGGAGAGCCAGACCCAGAGGACGGGGTTTCCTGCCGCCCTTGATCTGGGGGGACTCCTGACGTTCACCCTTCATCTGTGGTATCCCATCCCATCTATGACGCGCGAACGCGAAAGAGGAGGGATGGTACATGGGGGTTGAAGGAAACAGGAGGAAGGCGCTCGCCGCGGCCGGATTGGCCCTGGCGCTCGCCCTGCCGTGGGGGTGTGGCAAGAGCTCGGACGATATCCAGAAGAAGGCGGCGGCGATGACTGGCGGCGAGCCATCGCGCGGCCCGGACGCCATCCTGCGGTACGGCTGCGCCAACTGCCACAGCATCCCCGGCGTGGCGGGGGCCCGCGGCCAGGTCGGCCCCTCGCTGGAGGGGATCGCCAGTCGCGCCTACCTGGCCGGCAAGGTGCCCAATGAGCCGAAGAACCTGATCAAGTGGATCCGCGAGCCGCAGGAGGTTTCTCCGGGCACAGCCATGCCGCAACTGGGTGTCACCGAGCAGGACGGCAAGGACATCGCGGCCTACCTGTACACCCTCTGTAAATGACCAGCCGGAGAGATCTCCTGAGGTTCCCGCGGTTATGAATGTGTCGATTCTGCTCCTGGCGGCCTGGATGGCCTCCGACCCCGCCCTGGAAGGGCGGAATTTGAATAGCCTGGGGTTTCAACCCCAGGTGGAATGCGTCCAAAAATCCCCAAGCCCCGAAGGGCCGGCCTATCCGCGGCGGCAGGCCACCCTTTCAGGGTTTGGAAATACCTTTGGGTTCTCTTACCTGGGGTTGAAACCCCAGGCTATTCAAATTTCGCCCCTCCAGGGCGACCCCGCCACACCCCCCAAATCAGAAAAAACCGGAGAGAAAGACGTTTCCTTTGGCGATACCCTCGTCGTCACCGCCTCCCGCGCCCAGGAGCGCCTGACCGATGCCGTCGCTCCGACCTCCGTCCTCACCCGCCAGGATCTCGCCCGTTCGCCCGGCCTGACGCTCGACGAGCAGCTCCGGCAGATTCCCGGCTTCAGCCTGCTGCGGCGGTCGAGCAGCCTGACCGCCCACCCGACATCCCAGGGGGTTTCCCTGCGCGGCCTCGGCCCCAGCGGCGCCAGCCGTACGCTGGTGCTGTTCGACGGCGTGCCGCTCAACGATCCGTTCGGCGGCTGGGTCTACTGGAACCGGCTGCCGCTGTCGGGGCTCGAAACCGTCGAGGTGGCGCGCGGCTCCCTCTCGCAGCTCTACGGCAGCGCGGCCATGGGCGGGGCGATCCAGCTGCTGCCGCGCGCCCCGAAGCCGGACACCCTGGAGGTGACCGCGCGCGGCGGCGACCGCCGCACCGGCGACGTCGAGGTCTTCGCCGCCGACGCTGCGGCGAGCGGACATTGGGGGTACTCCCTTTCCGGCCGCCTCTTCAGGACGGACGGCTTCTACATCATTTCTCCCGAGAACCGGGGCGCCGTGGACCGGCCCGCCGCCGTCGACTTCGGCACCCTCTTCGGCCGCGTCGAATGGGGTCGCTACCACCTGGGGATCAACTCCTTCCGCGAGGAGCGCGGCAACGGCACCGCGCTGCAGACCAACGATACGAGCCTGCGATCCCTCCAGGCCGGCTGGTCCGGCGATCACTGGCAGTGGGACGCCTTCGGCCAGACGC
Source organism: uncultured Acidobacteriota bacterium (assembly GCA_963792575.1). GTDB lineage: Bacteria > Acidobacteriota > Thermoanaerobaculia > Multivoradales > UBA5704 > DATARR01. Next base: position 59,082 of record CAWBWZ010000008.1, on the reverse strand, counting down.
AGCGCTTCCGCAGCACCTTCTCGCGCGTGCTTCCCGGCCGCTCCCAGGAGTTCCTCACCGCCAGGCAGGATTTCGAGACCGCCGGCTACGGCGGCTCGGCTTCCTGGCGCTCCGGCGGCGGCCTGCTCGCCGGCGCCGACGTGCGCCGCGCCTCCTGGGACGTTCAGGACCAGACCCTCGGCGGCATCTACGCTCAGCAGACCTTCGGCGTCACCTCCCGGCTCGACCTCCTCGCCGGCGCGCGGCTCGACCTCTGGGCGAGCGAGACAACACGGACGAGCTTCAACCCCCGGCTCGGCGCCCTCTTCCGCGCCTCCGACACCGTCACCCTCCGCGCTTCGGCCTACCGGGGTTTCCGGGCGCCGACCCTCAACGAGCTCTACCGCCCCTTCCGCGTCGGCAACGTCGAGACCCTCGCCAATCCGGGCCTGCGGCAGGAGACGCTGACGGGAGCGGAAGTCGGGGCCGACCTCACCCCTTCGGCCACGCTCTTCGCCCGGCTGAACGTCTACCGCAACCGGATCGAGGGCGCGGTGGGGAACGTCACCCTGTCGGCGACGCCGCAGCTCATTACCCGGCAGCGCAGGAACCTGGACCGGGTGAACGCCGACGGCCTCGAGGCCGAGCTGCGCCTGCGCCCCCTGCCGCGCTGGGAGCTCCAGGCTTCCTACCTCTACACGGACTCCCGCGTCCAGCGCACCGGCCTGCGCGTCCCGCAGGTCCCCCGCAACCAGGGCTCCCTCGGGATCGCCTTCGCCGGGCCGGTCGCCGTCCTCCTCCAGGGGCGCTGGGCGGGAAAGCAGTTCGACGACGATCTCAATCAGCTCCCCCTGCGCGGCTACGTCACGGCCGATCTCTCCCTGCGCCGCCCGTTCGGCGACCGGCTGGACGTTTTCCTCTCCGCCGAGAATCTGTTCGACGCAAAAGTGGCGACTGCGCGGACGCCGGTCGAGACTCTGGGAGCGCCACGCCTGATTCAGCTCGGAATCAAGGTCCGCCGGTAGCGGAGGCTGAGCTTCCGCGCTGGAAGCAGGTAGATCCACGCGAAAAGCATCCAGATCTGGACCAGAAGCATGAGGTTTTCCCCCAGGAGCCTTGGATTCTCGTCCAGGAGCCTTGGGTTCTGGCCCGGAAGCCTTGGATTCCGCCGTGGATCTACATGCTTCTGGCCCAGATCTGGATGCTTCTGACCTGGATCTACATGCGAAAGAGCGGGCCGCCTCCGTGGTAAAGGCGGCGGCATCTCCCCGGTGATAGCCTTGAGGCATTCGGGAGGTCCAAATGCCCACCTATCCCCGTTCGATCTACGGCACGCACAGCCGCATCTATGCCGTCCTTGTGGGCATCGCGGCGGTGTATCTGCTGATCGCTTCCTTTAATCCTTTCGCCGTCGGCAATTACTTTTTCGGGGCTCTTTACGTGGCTGGCGCGATTGCGCTGAGCGTCTCCGCGCTGAAGGCTGGCCGGAACCGCCGGCGGCGGGAAGAGACCTATCTCGGCGGGGTCGAGCTCGAAGCCGAGATCCTCGCTCGCTATGAAAATGGGGCGCTTGTGGGATCGGAGCTCGCGAAGGCCCGGCAAACGATGGGCTCCGCCAATGATCCGCTCGAGCTGGAGCTTCGTTACGCCTTCGACGGACGGGAGATCGTCAGCCGGGGCCAGATTCCGGTCGATATCTTCTTCCGCGCACGGGGGATGAAGACCCTGAAGATCAAGGTCCTCCCGGCCAGCCCGGAGGACTGGGTCGCGCTCGGCTGATCAGCGACCGCTCAGTTCTGCCGCTGCGGCCAGCGGACGAAGAACCCGTCGGCCCAGACGATGTCCTCGTCGTAACTCTCCGGATCGAAGCCGTGGACGCTGTATTTGCTCGCGGAGTACGAGCCATCGCGGCCAGGGCTGCGGAGCGCCATCACGTACTGGCCCAGCACGTCCTTGACGTTCAACCGGAACTCATAGGGGTTGCCCCAGCCGTCCGTCTCCGGAATCTGCCCGATGTACTGCGGCACGAGCAGCTTCTTCAGCTCCTTGGTGGAGATCACTTGGTAGGGCTTGAGACCGACCAGCTTCTCCTTCTCCTGTTCCTGCGCTCCCGCCGCGCTGGCACCTACCTGATCGGTGAGCCAACTGAACATCGCCGTGCCGACGTTACGGATATCGGCGACGGTCTGTCGCTGCTTCTCCATGTCGGTCATCTTCGGCTTGGGATCGGCCTGAGGCGGCGCGGCGCCGAGCACGAGGCTGCTCAACGCGAGGACCACGAGCAGAGGCTTGGAATGGGATCGCATTTTTCCTCCCTGGATGGAAAGATTCTATCGGAAACAGTCCCTGGACCCCCAGAGGAGATCCGCTTGAGCCAACTCGACCACGTCTACCGCGACTCCCTCGCCCTCCTCACCGATCTCTACGAGCTCACCATGGCCTACAGCTACTGGAAGTCGGGGATGGCGGAGAAGGAGGCGTGCTTCCATCTCTTCTTCCGCAAAAACCCCTTCGGCGGCGGCTTCGCCGTGGCCTGCGGGCTCGCGCCCGCGATCGAGTACATCGAGGGCCTGCGCTTCCAGGACGACGATCTCGAATATCTGGCCGGATTGCGGGGTAACGACGGCGGGCCGCTGTTCGAGGCGGGGTTTCTCGATCATCTGCGGACTCTGAGCTTCCGCTGCGACGTCGACGCCGTGCCGGAGGGGACGGTGGTCTTCGCCCAGGAGCCGCTGGTGCGGGTCACCGGGCCGCTGCTCGCCGCCCAGCTCCTGGAGACGCCGCTGCTCAACCTGATCAATTTCCAGACCCTGATCGCCACCAAGGCGGCGCGCCTGCGCCTCGCGGCCGGCGACGATCCGATCCTGGAGTTCGGCCTGCGGCGAGCGCAGGGGATCGACGGCGGGCTCGCCGCAGCGCGGGCGGCCTACGCGGGAGGGTGCGACGGCACGTCGAACGTCCTGGCGGGGAAGATCTACGGCATCCCGGTCAAGGGGACGCACGCCCACAGCTGGGTGCTGGCGTTCGGCTCCGAGCTGGAGGCCTTCGAGAAGTACGCCGAGGCGATGCCGAACAACTGCGTCTTCCTGGTCGACACCTACGACTCGCTGGAGGGGGTGCGCCACGCCGTGGAGGTGGGGATGAGGCTGCGGGCGCGGGGGCACGAGATGATCGGCGTCCGCCTCGACTCGGGGGACCTCGCCTGGCTGAGCCGCGAGGCGCGGCGCATCCTTGACGAGGCGGGCTTCCCCAAGGCGCAGATCCTGGCCAGCAACGATCTCGACGAGACCCTGATCGCGGAGCTCAAGCGGCAGGGGGCGGCGATCGACGTCTGGGGAGTGGGCACGCGCCTGGTCACCGCCTTCGGCGATCCGGCGCTCGGCGGCGTCTACAAGCTGACGGCGATCCGCGAGCCCGGAGGAGAATGGGCGGACCGGGTGAAGGTCTCCGAGCAGACGGTGAAGACGACCAACCCCGGCATCCTGCAAGTCCGCCGTTTCCGCCAGGGCGGGGAACTCATCGGCGATCTGATCTGGGACGAGCGGCACGAGCTGGGCGCGGCGCCGACGATGGTCGATCCCCTCGACCTGACGCGCCGGAAGACGATTCCGGACGGCGCCGAAGGGGAGGATCTCCTGGTGCCCGTCTTCCGGCGGGGGAGCCGGGTCTACGATCCGCCGGGCCTGGAGGAGATCCGCGCGAGAGTCCGCGAGCAGCTCGGCGGTTTCCACGAAGGCGTCAAGCGCTTCGTCAATCCGCACCGCTATCCGGTCGGGATGGAGCTGGGGTACTTCGAGCGCAAGACGCGGCTGGTGCTGGAGGCGCGGGGGGTGAAAGAGTCGTCTGACCGCCCCGCCCGGGCATCAATGCCCGGGCTACGCCACAAAAACAAAGCCGGCTGAAGCCGGCTCCCTGGTTTGTCCGATCCTCAGGAGCCGGGTTCACCCGGCTTTTCTTTTGAAGCGTAGCCCGGGCATTGATGCCCGGGCGGGGGCAGACGGCGGAAAATATCCAGGGAAAATAATAATCCGGCCCCCGGAAAGGCCGCTGGCGCGGCGACCGGTCCAGGGGAGAACCCGGACCGGCCCGGGGACCGGTACTGCCGCACGGGATCGCGCGGCTCTGCGGTATCAAGCGACCGAAACCCACATACTGCGGGGTCCGCTCGCGGGCGGGATGACAACCTTGGAAGGCTGTCACACCAAGATCCTACTCCCCCGCGGACGGGAGCGCAAATTCTTTTATCGTAATTTGAACATTTGCCGCGCCCCGGCGCCCGCGATGACATGTCCCGCCATCCGGTTGCAGGAGTCGGCCTGGTGGCGGCAGGCCACGGCGGCCTCCTTTTTGCTACCCTGGGGCCCAGCATGAGCGCCGCGCACTCGCACTCCGGTCATTCCCACTCCCACGGGCACTCCCATGCCGGAAGCAGCCGTTCGCGCCTGCTGTGGACCCTCGGGCTGGTCCTCGTCTATATGGTGGCCGAGGCGGTCGGCGGCTGGCTCACCGGGTCGCTGGCGCTGCTGGCCGACGCCGGGCACATGCTCTCGGACGCCGCCGCGCTGGGACTCTCGGTGTTCGCCATGTCGATGGCCCGGCGCCCGCGGACCTCGAAGAAGACCTACGGCTATCACCGGATCGAGATCCTGGCCGCGCTCGCCAACGGCGCGGCGCTGGTGGCGATCTCGGTCCTGGTGCTGATCGAGGCGGTCCACCGTTTCGGCCAGCCGATCGCGGTGGACGCTCCCGGGATGATGGGGATTGCGGTCGGCGGCCTGATCGTCAACCTGGCGGCGCTCGCCATCCTGCACGCCGGGCGGGACGAGAATCTGAACATGCGCGGCGCCTGGCTGCACGTGCTGACCGACGCTCTCGGCAGCGTGCAGGCGATCGCCGCTGGCGCGCTGATCTGGGGTTTCGGCTGGCAGTGGGCGGACCCCGTCGCCTCGGTGCTGATCTCCCTCCTGGTGATCTACTCCGCCTGGTCGCTCCTCAAGGAGGCCACGCGCGTGCTGATGGAGGGCGCGCCGGCGCACATCGACGTCGACGAGGTCCACAATGCCCTGGTGGATCTGCCCGGGGTCCTGGAGGTGCACGACCTCCACGTCTGGACGATCACCAGCGGCATGGAGTCCATCTCCGCCCACGTCGTGGTGGAGGACCGCCGGTTCGACTGCGCGGTCCTCGGCGAGATCCGCGCCACCCTCCACGAGCGCTTCGGCATCGATCACATCACCGTGCAGATGGAGACCGAGGCGTTCGTGGAGCACCCGGCGCCCTGCTGAAGGCATCCCCCCACCCCGAATCCTCACCCCCCAGCCCCTCTCCCACCGCACTCCCCCCGACCGGGAGAGGGGAGCTTGACGGGGTAGACCTCGCTTGCAGGAGGCGCTGCCCCGTCAGTACTGCTGGAAAAACGCTTCCTACAGGCTCAATCGGTTCGGAGTCGCTCCCCTCTCCCGGTCGGGGGGAGTGCGGTGGGAGAGGGGCCGGGGGTGAGGATTCGGGGTGGGGGGATGCGCCGATCTCCATCATGCTAAAATCTCTATAAGGAAATTCGTCCTTTCGTCGGTTTGTTGGCCCGGGTGTCCGCCTGGAGGCGACAGGAGTCCCATGCGCGTTGCAAGAGCGTTCGTCCCTCTCCTCGTTTTGGCCGCCGCTTTCTCCGGTTCGGCTCTCCACGCCGCCGCCAGTGGCCGGCTGGTCCGGGTGCCGCAGGACGCCAGGACGCTCGACGCGGCGATCGGCCGGGTCGCGGACGGCGGAGTGATCGAAATGGCGGCGGGGACCTATCCGTCGCCCCCCAACGGCTTCACCATCAACAACGCCCGCAAGGGGTTCACGGTCCGCGCCCCGGCGGGCGCCGCGGTGGCGCTCGACGGCGGCGGCAGCCGCAATCTCCTGCGCTTCGTCAACTCGGACCGCACCCGCGGCAAGCGGGTGACCTTCGAGGGGCTCACCTTCCAGAACGGTTACAGCGCGGACTCCGGCGAATCGGGCGGCGTCACCCTCTCCGCCGCCGAGGCCCTGTTCCGCCGCTGCTCGTTCGTGGGCAACCGCACCGGTGGGCTGGTGACCGGCGGCGGGGCGGTCAAGGCCCTGGCGGGGTCGAGCGCCACGTTCGTCGACTCCTCGTTCCGGGGAAACTCCTCGCCACTCCGCGGCGGCGCTCTCGTCGTGCGCGAGGCGACGGTCGCCCTCCAGGGGGGCGAGTTCGTCGGCAACCGGACCAACCTGCCCGGCCACCACCCCAACGCCTTTGGCGGCGCGATCGTGGTGATCGACGGCAACCTGAACATCTCCGGCGTCCGTTTCGAGGGCAACCAGGCGGGCTGGACGGGGGGCGCCATCTATGCCATCGGCAACTGGGACCGCGGCTCCAATGTCTTCGTGACCGGCTCGACCTTCACCGGCAACCAGGCGGTGGCCGATCCGTGCTGCGTCAACCCGGTTCCGACCAGCGGCGGCGCGATCCACGCCGAGGACCTGACGGTCCTGCGGATCCACGGCTCCCTCTTCGCGCGCAACCGGGCGAACGTCGGCGGCGCGGTGGACGGCTACCGGCCCGATGTCGAGATCCACGGCTCGGTCTTCCAGGCCAACGCGGGCGCCGGCGGCGCCGTCGCCATGGTCTCTCCGGACTTCGCCGACAGCTCGACCGGTTTCGGGGCAGTCAACCGGCCGAATGCCCGGCTGGTGGTCACCCAGTCGCTGCTCCAGGGGGGGAGCGAGGAGACGCCGGCGACCGGCGGCTGCATCCTGGCGAGCGGCGACGCCAACCGCGCCTATGGCAATGGGGAGATCGCCCAGGCCGGCTCGCTGGCGGAGAACCGCGCCCGGGTGGAGATCCGGGGCACCGTCTTCTCCAACTGCGACGTGGCCACGGCCGCGGACGGCAGCGGCGGCCTCGGCGGCGCCCTGACCGGCGAGCTGATCGATCTCGACATGGCGGATTCGATGATCCTCGACTCGGACGCGCGCGGCCCGGCCGCGGGGGGCGGCGGCGTCGCCCTGCGGCAGGAATCGAACGCCCGGATCGTCCGCGCGACGTTCGCCCATGACAGCGCCGACAAGTGGGGCGGCGCCCTCTTCGTGAGCGGCTCGACCGTGCAGGTGGATGGCTGCCGCTTCTACGGCAACGACGTCGTGCCCGGCGTCTCCGAGGGCTTCAGCGATTCGCGCGGCGCCGCGATCTACACGATTCCGTTCACCAACGCGGCACGGCCGCGGAACGTCGGCGGCGTGGTCGCCAATTCGATCTTCAGCGACAACCTCGGGGTACCGGTCTGGGACGTCGATCCGCAGGACGGCCCGATCAACGAGATGCGCTACGACGGCAACCGGTTCGACCCGGTGGTCTTCGGCGACCGCGTCTACGTGAATACCCTGGCGGCCTCGAGCGGAGTGAACGCCGAGGGGCTCAACGCCCTGACCGTCTTCCGCGGCGCCCGCCCGGCGACGCGCAAGAGCGCGGTCCCCAACGCGCGGGTGTTCAACCCCAGCGAGGGGGATCTGCGGATCGTCCCCTCCCCGAATAGCGTTGGCGCCGGCGCGCCTGCGCCAACGGCGTCGTATCTCGCCTACGCCTGGAGCGGCGGCTCGGCGGCGATCGGGACGCAGGGGCTGGCGCAGGCGGCGGGCCTCCTGGAGGTGCCCCCCGGCGACTACGCGTTGACGGTCGATCGAGCCCCCGCCGCGGCGGTCAAGGCCACCGGCTCCTGCACGGCGGGCCCCTATCTCTGCCTGGCGGGCAACCGCTTCCGCGCCGAGCTGACCTGGAAGAACGGCGCCACTGCGGCGCCCGCCCGGGCAGTGGCGCTCTCCGGGGATACAGGGTACTTCTGGTTCGTCGATCCGGCCAACGTCGAGCTGGTCGTCAAGGTGCTCGACGGCCGAGCCTTGAACGGCAGCTTCTGGGTCTTCTACGGCGGCCTCACCAATCTCGCCTACACCCTGACGGTCACCGACACCGCGACCGGTGCCGTGAAGGTCTACACCAATCCCGCCGGCAGGTTCGCCAGCGCCGGCGATACCAGCGCCTTCCCCGCGGCAGGAACGGCGGCCGCTGCTATTGACGCTGATCCGGGGACCAAGGCGGCGGGACCGGCGAGTCTCTTCCTGGGCTCGCGCTTCCAGGTCGAGCTCACCTGGAAGGATCTCGCGGGCCGGACCAGCGCGGGGCAGGCGGTGCCGCTGACCGCTGACACCGGTTACTTCTGGTTCTCTTCGCCGGGCAACGTCGAGGTGGTGGTCAAGGTGCTGGATGGCCGCGGCCTGAACGGCCACTTCTGGGTCTTCTACGGCGCCCTGAGCAACCTGGAATACAAGATCACCGTCACCGACACCTTCACCGGAATCCGGAAGACCTACTCCAATCCCGCGAAGAAGTTCGGCAGCCAGGGGGATACGACGGCGATTCCCGCGAGCTAAAAAGGACGCAAAGGACCTCAAGGACAGCAAGGACACCTGGAAGCCAAGGCCCTCTCCGTCCTTGCAGTCCTTGCCGTCCCTTACGTCCTTTTCTTCTTCCTAGAACGGCAACCGGCGCCCCTCGATCTCCAGCAGCCGCGACTTCGCCTCGAGCCCGCCGCCGAAGCCGGTGAGCGAGCCGTCGGCGCCGATCACCCGATGGCAGGGAACGACGATGGGGATCGGGTTGGCGCCGTTGGCCCGTCCCACGGCGCGGAAGGCGTTGGGGCGGCCGATCGCGCGGGCGATCTCGCCGTAGCTGCGGGTCTCGCCGAACGGGATCCGCCGCAGCTCCTCCCAGACGGAGCGCTCGAAGGGGGTTCCTTCCGGAGCCAGCGTAAGATCGAACTCCCGGCGCTCGCCCGCGAAGTACTCCGCGAGCTGCCGGCGCAGATCGGCCGTGCGCGCGGGGTCCTCGACGACCTCGATCCCATGCTCCCGCATCGTCTCGGTCATTTTCTGAGAATCCCGCCCCTTGCCAAACTCGATACGGACCACGGCGCCCGCCTCGTCGACGACGCAGAGCAGGGGGCCGCAGGGGCTTTCCAGGGTGGTGGTGTAATAGGTCATGATCAGTCCTTTAAGGTTTGCCAGAGGTGGAAGGTGGCCCAGCTCCGGTAGGGGGCGAAGGGCTGCATCAGCTCCCGGGTGGCGTTGACGTCCGGCCGGGTGGGAAGGCCGAAGAACTGTTCCAGCCCCCGCGTCAGACCGGCGTCGCCGACCGGCAGACAGTCCTCGAAGCCGAAGCAGCGCATCATCAGGTAGTTGGCCGACCAGGGCCCCAGCCCGCGCACGGTGAGCAGCTCCGACTCCATGCGGACGGCGGAGCCGGCGGCCAGCCGGTCGAGCGGCAGCCCGCCCGCGGCGACCAGGCGGGCGGCGCCGATCAGGTATTCGGCCTTGCGGCGCGAGAACTGCTCCTTCGCCAGCTCCTCGACCTCCAGATTGGCCACCACCTCCGCGCTGGGCGGAGCATAGAGCCCGTCCCCGGCGGGGGTGCCGGTGCGCTGGACGAGCCGCTCGCGCAAGGTGAAAGCGAAGCTCAGCGTGATCTGCTGGCCGACGATCACCCAGGCCAGGGCATCGAAAGGATCAGGCACCTGCGGGATGCGGAGCCCGCGCCGGCCCTCGATCAGCGGCGCGAGAAGGGGGGAGGCGGCGACCCGCCGCTCGAACGGGCCGGGATCGCGGTGGAGGCCGAGCAGGCGGAGCAGATGGGCGTGCGCCCGCGCCGCCGCGTCGGCCGGCAGCGGCCCCGGGGCCTCCAGCGTCGCCTGGACGGCGCCGGGGCCGATCTCGGCGCGCAGCACGGCGGGAGCGCCGCCGAGACGCACGCCGGTGGCGAGGCTCCGCCCCCGCACCCGGATCGTCAGGCTGCGGGCGTCCCGCCCCAGGTATTCCAGCGCCGGCGGCGTCGAGTAGGAGGAGGGCAGGGCGATCTGGAACGCCGAAGCCCCGAGCAGGCGCCGGTATTCGGCGGGGGTCATCGCCGTCAGCCGGCGGAAGTTCTCGTTGAAGGTGGAGAGCCCCTCGTAGCCGACCTCGAAGGCCACATCCACCACCGAGCGGTCGGTGGCGAGGAGCAGCCGCTGGGCGGCCGCCACCCGGGCACGGGAGAGAACCTGGGCCGGCGTCGTGTGGAAATGCGACCGGAACAGCTCGTGGAGCTTCGAGGCGCCGAGCCCCGAAGCGCGCTCCAGATCCTCGACCCCGGCGAAGGCGGCGGGGTCCCGCCGTGCCCGTTCCGCCAGCGCTTCGACGATCTCCTGATCCGGGTCGCGCCGGCCGTAGAAGTCGTCCGGCCGGCAGCGCTTGCAGGGGCGCAGGCCGGCGGCCAGCGCCGACTTCGGACTGTCGAAGAAGCGGACGTTTTCCGGTTTCGGCTTGCGGGCCCGGCAGGAAGGGAGGCAGTAGATGCCGGTGGTGAGCACACCGGTCAGAAAGCGGCCGTTGTAGGCGGCGTCGCTCGCCAGCATGCGGTCGATCATCTGTTCACGTGCCAGTGCCATGGCGCCAATATAGCGTCCGGAGGGAACATCGATCCACCGGATTCCTCCGCCGGAATTTATTGCCGAAGGCTGGCTCGCTTCAGAGAGCCTTGCCGTCTGGAGGCCCCCGCCCCGAATCCTCACCCCCGTCCCCTCTCCCACCGCACTCCCCCCGACCGGGAGAGGGGGGCGACTCCGAACCGGTAGCGCATGTAGGAGGGGCTTTTCCAGCAGAACTGTTGTTGCAGCGCCTGCTACAAGAGAGGTCGTTCCCGTCAAGCTCCCCTCTCCCGGTCGGGGGGAGTGCGGTGGGAGAGGGGCCGGGGGTGAGGATTCGGGGCGGGGGGAGTTTCCCGCTACAATCCCCGCCCATATGACCGGCGATCCTGGAAGCTACACCCTGATTGAGACCGACGCGGACCTGGCCGAGGCGGCTCGCGGCTGGGCCGAGACGCCGGTGCTGGGACTCGACACCGAGTTCGTGCGCACCAACACCTTCTACCATCGCCTGGGGCTGATCCAGGTCTCGGACGGCCGGACCTCCTGGCTGGTCGATCCGCTCGCGGCGCGCGACCTCTCGCCGCTCGCCGCGGTCTTCCGCTCGCCCGGCATCAAGGTGCTGCACTCGGCGAGCGAGGACATCGAGGTCTTCTACCGTGCCCTCGGAGTCCTCCCCGAGCCGCTCTTCGACAGCCAGATCGCCGGCGCCATGGCGGGAGCTGGAGCCTTCCTGAGCTACCAGAAGCTGGTGGCGGCCTACCTCGGCGTCGAGCTCGCCAAGGAGGAGACCCGCACCGACTGGATCGCCCGCCCCCTCTCGGCCGGCCAGCTCGCCTACGCCGCCGAGGACGTGACCTTCCTCCTCCCCCTCCACGAGCGCCTGCGCGATGAGCTCCAGGCCCTGGGGCGCCTCACCTGGGCGTTCGCGGATTCCGCGGCCCTGCTCGACACCTCGCGCTTCCAGACCGAGGACGAGACCGCCTATCTCCGCATCAAGGGAGCCGGCCGGCTCGACCGCCGGCAGCTCGGCGCCCTGCGCTCCCTGGCCTCCTGGCGCGAGAAGGAGGCGCGGCGGCGCGACCTGCCGCGCAACTTCGTCCTGAAGGAGAAACTGCTCCTCGACCTCGCCACCCGCCGGCCGGGGGAGGAGAAGGACCTTCGCCGCCTCCCTTCCTTCGACCCCCGGCAGGCGTCGCGGGACGCCACCACCTGGCTCCAGCTCCTCGCCGAGGCCGGGGAGGTGGCCGAGTCCGGGCTGCCGCCGCGGATCTCGGCCAAGCCGTTCTCGCCGGCCGTGCGCGAGATCGAGGACCGCCTGCGCGACAAGGTGCGCGAGCGGGCGGCGGAGCTCAACGTTCCCCCCGAGATCCTCGCCCCCCGCCGCGCCCTGGACGCCCTGCTCCGGCTCAATCTGGGGCATCCGGAGCCCCGCCTCCCTCGCGAGCTCGACGGCTGGCGGCGCGAGGCGATCGGCGAAGACCTCCTGCGCGAGGCGCGCGCGGCAGCGCCTCCCCAGTCCTGATCTAGCTTTTTCGCCAGGGCTGCAAACGTAAAAAAATTCAAAAACGGTTGCACAAATTTGCATGAGTCTGGTAGGGTGCGCCCGACTCATCGAGGGCTGCGCAGCACTCATTCCGGGGTCTTTACGAACCCGCGCCAAGAGCGCCTTTATTCAGGGAGTTCGACGCTATGGCGAAGAGACTCTGTGCGGGGTGCGCCCTGCTGGTCCTTTTTCTGCTCGCAAACGCCCGGGCCGAGGCGGTTGCCCGCTTCGACACCGCCGAGATCGTCCTGCGGTCCACCGCCTCCTTCAACGCCAATAGCGGAACGCCGAACCCGTTCACGACGGTCGACCTGACCGCGCGGGTGACCGCGCCGTCCGGCCGCGCCTACACGATCGACGGCTTCTTCGACGGCGACGGCAACGGTGGCTCCGTCGGTAATATCTTCAAGCTCCGGGTCTACACCGACGAGCCCGGCACCTGGAGCTGGACGGCCACCAGCAACACGGCCGGCCTGCAGGGGCAGAGCGGCACCTTCTCCTGCTCGGGTACCCTGGCGGGCGCCTTCGCCACCGGTCCGGTGGTCGAGAACCCGGCTCGCCCGCGGACGCTGATGCATCAGTATGGTCAGCCCGTCTATCTGCTGGGCAAGTTCCTCGATGTAGCGGCGCCGGCGCCGATCCAGTTCTCCCACACCCTGTTCTCCGAGCAGCTCACCGAGGCGAACCGGCAGGCGATGCTGGACCGCCACCTCGGGATGAAGCTCAACAAGATCGACGTCTACCTGGCGAACCAGGGGGACTACAGCGCCGTCTCCACCACCCCCTGGGTGGGCTCGGCGGGGAACAGCGACCTGCAGCGGTTCGATCTCGCGCGCTGGCGGACGTACGAAAGCTGGGTGTTGAAGATGCGCGCCGCGGGAGTGGTGACGCAGCTCTGGTTCTTCGCCGACGACTCGAGCTTCGGGGACCTGCCGGACGCCGACCGCCAGCGGCTGATCAAGTACGGCATGGCCCGCCTCTCGGGCTACGTGAACACGATGTTCACCCTCACCCTCGAGTGGCAGGAGGGGTGGTCCACGGCCGAGGTGGACACCCACATGAGCTATCTCCAGTCGCGCAACCCGTGGGCGCGCCTGATCTCCATCCACGGCACGGAGGGGGACTTCTCCTTCCCGACCGCCGCCTGGGCCGACTACATGGACACCCAGGGGGGGAACGACGTCGATCACGCCTCGATTCACGCCCACGGCCTGCGCAACCGGGCGCTGGCGGCGAAGCCGCTGATTCAGGAGGAATTCGGCCTCGGCAGCGAGGACACCGCCCACCGGCAGAAGGCGTGGGCCGCCTTCACGGCGGGCGCCGCCGGCACCGGCACCGGAGCCTACCTGGCGCCGCTGGCCAGCTTCGTCGCCCAGGTCCCCTTCGAGCGCATGGACCCCGCCGACGGTCTGGCGCTGAGCGGGAACGCCTACATCCTGGCGGAGCAGGGGCTCGCCTACGTCGCCTACCTCTACAACGGCGGCACGGTGCAGCTCGATCTCCGGGGCGCCTCCGGCATCTTCGGTGTCCAGTGGTACGACCCGCGGACTGGAAGCTTCGTTGCGGCGGCCTCCGTCTCGGGCGGCGCCGCGAGCAGCTTCACCGCGCCGGCCGGAGGAGACTGGGTGCTCTACCTGCGGCAGACGAGCTCCACCAATCCGCCTCCGCCCCCCCCGCCTCCTCCTCCGCCCCCGCCCCCGAGCGATCCTAGCCAGATCGCCAGCCGGGCGCAGACCGCGGTCGAGATGGTGAAAGCCATCCATGGATCGGGCTTCATCCCGCGGCCGGCGGCTGGGATCTTCGCGGACGTCCCCGGCAGCCACTGGGCGGCGGCGTTCATCGAGCAGCTCTATCAGGATGGGATCACGGCGGGCTGTGCCACATCCCCGCTCCGGTTCTGTCCCGACAACGCCCTCAGCAGGGCCGAGATCGCCGTCTTCCTGCTGCGTGCCAACCATGGCGCGGGTTACACGCCTCCGGGGGCCTCCGGCAGCGTCTTCACGGACGTCTCGCGGACCCACTGGGCGGCGGCGTGGATCGAGCAGCTCTTCGCTCAACGGATCACCCTCGGCTGCGCCACCAACCCAGCGCGATACTGTCCGGCCGCGCAGATGTCCGGCTGGGAGCTGAGCACCTTCCTGGCCCGGCAGTTCGGCACCTTCTAGACTTCTCCGATGCCCGCGAGACCGGAGATCCGGCCTCGCGGGCGTTTCATACTTTTTTCCCGCGGGCACTCTTTGGCGGAATTCAGTGTTGTAGTAGGCTCAGGGCATGACAATCGATGATGAGGTGAGGCGGGCGACGAAGCTGTTGGAGACGGTCATGCAGGCGGCCGGGTTGACGCGGAAGGATCTCGATCAGAAGCTGGGGGCGGGACCCGGTTATGTCAGCCAGGTGCTGACCGGACGGATGGAGCTGAAATTCCGTCACATCCTGTCCGTTCTGCGGGCGCTGGACGTGGAGCCGAACGTCTTCTTCCAGACGCTGTATCCTGAGAACCGGCCCTCGACCGACGCGGTGGTGATGGAGGAGTTTCTGCGCCGGTTCCAGAAGCTCGGCTTCGGCACCCAGCCGCCGCCGACGCCAACGCCGACCCTCGATCCCAACGAGCTGGAGCGGATGATCCAGAACGCGGTCCGCGCCGCGCTGGCCGGGCCCCCAGCCGTGGAAGCAGCCCCCAATGAGGACCCGCCGCCCCCTTCCCCCCCTGAAAACACGAAACCCCGGGGCGGCCGCAGGCCCCGGGGTGGAAGTTAGCTCTACTGAGAGAGGCTAGCTCTGAATCCTGGCCTGCCGGGTCGGGAAGCGCTCGAGCAGCCACAACTGATTTGCGGCCGTCCGGAGCAGGGTAGCAGTCGCCCGATTCGTATGGAAAGCGTTCTTCAGCATAAGGAGGACGCTGAGCGCTTCCCGCTGGAGATTGCGAGCCCGTAGGATGACGATGCTCTCGTCGAGCAGAGACTCGATTTGCGCTGTCTTTCCCTGGCGCAGCCAGACGGCCGCAAGATCGAGGGAAACAAGGGCTGCGTCATAAGCGACGTCGAGCTCCTGATAAGCCCTGCGGACCTGTTGAAAGAGATTCTCGGCCTTCTCGTCTTCTTCAAGCTGACTGGCGATCCTCCCCTCCAACCAGAGCTGTGGCAAGCGATGAAGATGCTCGCCGTGGACTTCATAGAGGGGCCGGGCCTGGGCCAGCAACTCGCTCGCGTCGGCGGCACGGCCTGAATCAACCAAGCTCCAGAGCAGGTTATGGACGGCCGCGAGGACAAGTTTGGGATCGCGCGCCGGATCGATCTGGCGAAGTCCCTCGACCAGAAGTCCGACCGCCTGATCAGAGTCGAGCGCCAGGTTGGATGCCATCCCCTTGCTGATGAAGGTCCGCGCTACCGACTGCGCATCGCCTTCGTGGCTGTAGACCGCATGCACGTAATCGAGCAGGAGCCGGGCCTCGCTGAAGCGCCTCCGGTCGATGTAGAGAGAGGCGGTGAGGTCCATCAGCCTGGCGAGGAGCAGGGGATCGCCGGTCCCTTGACCCGAACGGGCAAGCGCGCGTGCAAGAATTGTTTCCGCCGTGACCAAATCGTCCGCAACGCGGTGGGCGTTTCCGAGCTCGGCCCAGGCGCGGGCTTCGAGATCGGCCAGCTCCGGATGTTCCCCCTGGCTGGCAGTAGCTCGCTCGGCAAAGGTGACAGCCAGCGAAGCCGCGAGGATCATTCCTTCCAAGTCCTGGTAGCGAATACTCCGACAATACTCTAAGAGAGTTTCACAACGATCCCGGTCCGTCTGTCGCCGATCCTGCTCCTGCGACGCGAGTACTTCCAGATAGGGGGAGCGCTTTGGAAGCGAAGAGTCGGCACCCTGCTGCCGCAGTTCCTTCTCCCGCCCCAGGGTCGCCGCGTACTGCCGAGCGGAGGCGAACGCCTTGAACATCGGGAAATCGTACTCGGTATCGGAGCCCGGTACGGTCTCAGGCGCCAGTGGCCCCGTGGAGAACACCACAGAGGCTAGAGGCGCCATCCCTGTGCGGCATTGCTGACAGCCGCTCAACAGATGAGAAATGACCGGGGCAGCCTCACGGGGTGACATCTCGCCGAGCAGGAAGCGTTCCAACTCGGCGGCGCTAGGATGCCGTTCGCCTCGTTCTCCTCCTCTGGCCATCGAACCCTCCCTGACTATAAAAGAAAGATGTCGCGTAATTGTCGCATAAAACGCCCTTCGGTGTCTCGCAACTCTTCCGGCAAGGACCCGCCCGGAGAAGCCGCCGTCTGGACTCCTAGCCGTTAGGGTCGATCATGCCGCTGTGGTCCGATTCGTTCGCCAGCGGCAAGAGGTTGTCGTCTCCAATCGGTAAGATCCGGATCGCCTTCTCCGCGGGGGCCGTCTGTCCCTGCGCCGGGCTGGTCCAGAAGCTGCCGATCCAGGCGACGAACTGATCGACGAGGCTGGAGGCGTGGACCGCGCGAGTCCGGGGGGATTGCCCGTGGGCTCCGGGAGCGGCCACCGCGGGCAGGGCAATGCAGAAGATTGCGAGCAGCGCGATGACTGCCGTCAGGCGGCGGACGACGGTGGGTCGAGACATCGAAATCCCTCCTAATCGTGGGCACGACTGGAGACCTCTATGGCCTCCCGCGCGCCCGCGGTGATCTCAGATTCGCCTTCCAGATTTTCTGATATGAGGGTAACACGTCCGCGAGTCATCGGATGCCCTCTTCACCTCTAGTGCTGCCAAGGGGCGAAAATGCGCCTTTTGCGCCGAAGAATTTTTTCCGATCGGGCGTAAAGATATGGCTTCGGGCCTATAACAGGGCCGCCGGGTCGCTGGACGGGGAGAAATTGAGCTGCTGAGAGAACTTCCGTGAGGCCGGAGGCGGCTTACCGCGAACCCTCAGGATCGCGGTAGCCGCTATCGAACACTTCCCGGCTATCAGTGCGCCTGGACCCAGTCCAAAATCGGCTGCCAGACCTCCGTCTGGGCGTCGCCGGCCAGGAACAGGTCGGCGTGGCCATAATCGACGATCCGCTGCGCGGCGGGCACCTTGTGGACGATATGGGTGGTCACGTCCGTGCTGCCGAGAAGGGTGGTGGTGTAGACCCCGAACTCGCCGAAGCCGCCGCCGGCACCCACGTAGAGGACAGGGACCTTGATCTCCGCGAGGTGATCGTCGAAGGCTACGTTCGTCTGATCGCAGGTCGCCACGTCGCCGTCGACGACCACCTTGTTCGGCTCGAAGGGGGAGGCCCCCTTCTCGAAATCAAAGAACGCCGCCGCGTCCGTGTAGAGCAGCCCGGCGGGCAGGTTGTTGGCGTCGAAGCTGCCGCCGACGAAGTGGTAGAACGGCACTGGCTGGAAGAGCTGGAACGTCAGAGCCCCCGCGAACAGCGCCGCCTGGCGGTTGGTCAGGCCGGCGAGCGGCGGAATCGGCGTCGGCTGGTCGGGAGCGGCCTCGGCGAGCGCGCCGAGGGTCTGGAACAGCACGCCGTTCTGGCTCTCCGGCGGAGCCCCCTGGGCCGCCGTCACACGGTCGCAGGCCGCCTGCCGGAGACCGGCGTCGTCGGTCTTCAGGTAGATGTCCACCGGGATGAAGTTCTTCACCTGCCGCAGGCCCGGCGGGAGCTGGGTCTCGCCGTTCAGGTAGGCGTAGCTGGTCTGGCCGCCACGGCTCCAGCCGAGAAGGGTCAGCTTGCCGAAGCCGCTGCCGGTGATCGCGCGGGTGAAGCGGGCGACGCCGAGCGCGATGCCGAGGTCCCGGGCGTCCTGCTCGATCCCCCAGTTCTGCATAAAGGTGAAATCGGCCGTCCCCGCCGGCACCAGGGTCCAGCGGAAGTCGATCCCCCAGACGTCGACGCCGTTCTCGGCGAGGAAGACCGGCAGGGCGTGCGCGTCCGGAACCGCCGGCGAGGCGGCGCTGGAGAGGAAGGCGCCATCGAAACCCCAGACGTCGCCATGCACCATGAAGACCGCCCTGCGCGCTGTGGATCGGCACGTTCGGCGCCGTCTCCTTGACCACCCGGTGAACGCCGATCTGGTCGTAGGGACCGGAGCCGACGCGGACCGTGAAGCTGTACTCGGCCACGTGAGCCGTGAGCGCGCGGCGCTGGATGGCCGAGACCGGCTGCGCGGCCGAGGCGGCCGGAAGGACGAGAGCTCCGGCGAGGAGCAGAAGAGCCGTTTTCTTTCCGAACATGGGATGTGACCTCCTTGAATGGATCCGCACCATGAACGCCCCTCGCGGGACGATCCCCTCACGCCCCTCCTACTGCACCTGCTCCTTCGTCTTCAAAAACTTCAGATCCGGCCACTCCTCGCCGGTCGTCTTCAGGTGCCAGGCGTTTCTGGCCAGGAAGACGGGGGAGCCGTTGTGGTCCTCGGCCATGGCGGCGTGGTTGGCGTTGGTGAACTTCTTGAGGAGCTGGTGGTCCTCGGTGTCCACCCAGCGGGCGGTGAACAGGGTCGTCCCCTCGAAGTGGACCGGGATGTTGTACTCCGTGCGGATGCGGTCCGCCAGCACGTCGAACTGCAGGGCGCCGGCCACGCCGACGATCCACTCGTTGCCGAAGGTAGGCCGGAACACCTGCGCCGCCCCCTCCTCGGCGAGCTGGAGCAGGGCGCGGCCGAGGTGCTTGGCGCGCATCGGGTCCTCGGCGCGCACCTTCTTCAGCAGCTCCGGCGCGAAGCTCGGGATGCCGGTGAAGCGCAGCTCCTCGCCCTCGGTCAGCGCGTCGCCGATCCGCAGGTTGCCGTGGTTCGGGATGCCGAGGATGTCGCCCGCCCAGGCCTCCTCCGCGAGCTCGCGCTCGCGGGCCAGGAAGAGCACCGGGTTGTGGATCGACATCGTCTTGCCGGAGCGGACGTGGAGCAGCTTCATGCCGCGCTCGAAGCGCCCCGAGCAGAGGCGGACGAAGGCGATGCGGTCGCGGTGCTTGGGGTCCATGTTCGCCTGGATCTTGAACACGAAGCCGGTGACCTTCTCCTCGTGCGGATCGACCGTGCGCGTCTCGCGTCGGCTGCCGGCCGCGGCGGCGGCGCCAGCTCGACCAGCCCCTGGAGCAGCTCGCGGACGCCGAAGTTGTTGACCGCGCTGCCGAAGAACACCGGCGTCAGGTGCCCCTCGCGATAGGCCTCGAGATCGAACGGCGGGCAGAGGCCGCGCGCCATCTCGACCTCCTCGCGCAGCTTCGCCACCGCGTCGGCCGGGCAGCCGCGCGTCGAGCTTCGGATCGTCCAGCCCCTGCGACCACCTCGCCGTCGCGGGCCACGTCGCGGCGCGCGCGGTCCATCAGCACCAGCCGGTCCTGGCGCAGGTCGTAGCAGCCGAGGAACGCCTGCCCCATGCCGATCGGCCAGGTGGCGGGAGTGACGTCGAGCTGGAGGTCCTGCTCGATCTCGCTCATCAGCTCGAACGGATCGCGCCCCTCGCGGTCGAGCTTGTTGATGAAGGTGACGATCGGCACGTTGCGCAGCCGGCAGACCTCGAACAGCTTGCGGGTCTGCGCCTCGATCCCCTTGGCGGCGTCGATCACCATGACGGCGGAGTCGACGGCGGTCAGCGTGCGGTAGGTGTCCTCGCTGAAGTCCTCGTGGCCCGGGGTGTCGAGCAGGTTGAAGGTGCAGCCGCCGTACTCGAACGTCATCACCGACGAGGTGACCGAGATGCCGCGCTCCTGCTCGACCTTCATCCAGTCCGAGCGGGCGCGCCGGGCCTCGCCGCGCGCCTTGACCGCGCCGGCGAGCTGGATCGCGCCGCCGAAGAGCAGCAGCTTCTCGGTGAGCGTCGTCTTCCCCGCGTCGGGGTGCGAGATGATGGCGAAGGTTCGCCGTCGGGAAACCGGATCGTTCGTCATGTCCATGGATTTGTGCGCTCCGCGCTCGGCCGGGCGGAGCGCCCGGGACGGGAGGTCCCAAATGGTCTACTTCCTCGTGTACAACACGGGGCAGGCCCGCGGCCTTCCCTCGTAAGGAGCGAGGAATCGTAGCATGGGGTTGGCAGAGATCCAGAAGATCGCCCTCTTCTTCCTGAGCCTCGCCGCCGTCTCGGCGATCGTCGGCGTGGCCGTCTACGGCAACACCGGCTCGCTGGTGACCGGCTCCGTCCTGGCCGCCGCGGCGCTCGCGCTCTACCTGAGCCGGAGCCGGACGGCCGCCCTGATCCTCCTCGCCCTCCTCCTGGCGAACGCCTGGCTCCACCTGCGGTCCCCCTTCTCCTGGCTCTGGGTCCTCCTCGCCGCCCGGGCGGTGCAACTGGCCTTCGGCTATCGGCGCCTGCTCCTACGATGAACTCAGTGCTAACTTCTCCCTCTTCTTCCGGTGAAGCGGTAGGTCCTCCGGCTGCAGGCCGAGCGAAATGGATTGGAGGTAGGAGACACCCCCTGTTATGCCAGGCCAGTCGTGAAACTACCCCGATAATTTGTTTGGAGAGACAATGAGACGAAAACTCGTCGTGGTAATCTTTGCTTTATCTATTGCTACGAATCTAATAGCATCGCCCGGATCGCGAATCCTCCTGATGGCCCGAGATCTGGAGAACCATCCGCTCTCCGGTTTCCATTTTTCCTATAGTGGCGTCGAGTCCCATGCCACGACTGGGGCCGGAGCGACCGAGCTGGATCTGCCGCCTGGGCAGGGCCCAGGGCAACAGATCAAGATCCTGCTGGTGCTCCGCTCCGAGCAGACCGAAGATTGGTTTCTGGTCAATCCTCAGGTCAAAGTTCCCACTGGTTCCAACGCCGCCGAAGTGGTCCTCATGCGGCGGAGCGCCTTCCGTCAGATCGCTGCCGAGGAGCGCGACGCGCTGGAAAAAAATGGAGCCCTCGTCGCAGCTGCGGCCCGCCGTGGCCTTACCGTGGAGCAACTGGAATCGGCAATCCAATCCTTCGCTGAGACCAAGGACCCCAAAGACCGAGGAATCGCGGCTTACCTGGAAGGTCAGTATCCGCAGGCCGAGGAGCTTCTGAGCGGGGCAGCCGAGAAGAAAGACCACGATTACATCGAGGTACTACAATATCTGGGAGTTACCCAGTATCAGCAGGCAAAATATCGTGCCGCGGCCGATTCGTTCCGCAAAGCCCTCGCTTTGAGTAGCGAAGACCCAATTCTGCTCAGTTGGCTTGGCAGGTCACTCCGGGCCTTGGGCAGCTGGACCGAGGCCGAGCCGCTGATGCGACGCGCCCTTGCAATCGACGAAAAGAGCGGGACGGAACACCCCAGCGTTGCCCGAGACCTCAACAGCCTGGCCCAGCTCCTCCAGGCCACGAACCGCCTCGCCGAGGCCGAGCCGCTGATGCGGCGCGCCCTTGCAATCGACGAAAAGAGCTACGGCACGGAACACCCAAATGTCGCCCGAGACCTCAACAATCTGGCTTCACTACTCCTCGACACGAATCGCCTTGCCGAAGCCGAGCCGCTGATGCGACGCGCCCTTGCAATCTACGAAAAGAGCTATGGGGCGGAACACCCAAACGTCGCGACCGCGCTCAGTAACCTGGCTTCACTCCTCAAGGCCACGAACCGCTCCGCCGAGGCCGAGCCGCTGATGCGACGTGCCCTCGCAATCTCTGAAAAGAGCTACGGGGCGGAGCACCCCAAAGTCGCGATTGCCCTCAACAACCTGGCTTCACTGCTCCGCGACACGAATCGCCTCGCCGAAGCCGAGCCGCTGATGCGGCGCGCCCTTGCAATTGACGAAAAGAGCTACGGAACGGAACATCCCACCGTCGCGATACGCCTCAACAACCTAGCCCAACTCTTTCAGGCAACGAACCGCCTCGCCGAGGCTGAGCCGCTGATGCGACGCGCTCTTGCAATCTACGAAAAGAGCTACGGGACGGAACACCCAAATGTCGCAAATACCCTCAATAACCTGGCCCAACTCCTCAAGTCAACGAACCGCCTCGCCGAGGCCGAGCCGCCGATGCGACGCGCCCTTGCCATTCTCCTTAACTTCTCACGCCGTACAGGGCACGATCATCCCAACCAAAAAGCAGTGTTAGGGAACTATCGGGAACTACTTAGAGAAATGGGTAAGCCCCAGGCCGACATCGAAGAGACGATCAAAGCGCTGAATTGAGCGATCACTCCCCCGGCCGGGGGGAGTGCGATGGGAGAAGAGGGCCGGGGTGATGAGGGGCCACCGCCGCGCCCACGGAATCTTCTAAATGTAAATTAAAAAGCAAGAGCTCCACCGCGGAATCCGTAAAAGATCCGCGGCGGATGCTGCCGCCAGCAGAGCCGGCTCCTGGAGCCGGATCGCTAGGTGCGGTCGTGGCAGCACCAGTAAGGGTGCTTTTCGAACTTGCTGCAGGTGCCTTCGAAGTTCCAGATATTGGGGTCGTTGTCAAAGGTCACGGACCAGTCGCCGCAATTGACGGTGTCGTTCTCGACAAAATCCCCGAGCCACTTCCGCCCGCTGGGGTCGTAGATCGCGTCGACGGACGATCCGATGAAGAGGTAACCCAGATCCTCGTAGCTGCAGAGGCGGGAAGACTTCGCCCGGCAATTGACGGCCGCCTGCTCGTAAACCTCTGCGTTTTGGGTCAGCGTGATACACAGGCGCGGAGCTCCGGTCCAATTGTAGAAACCACCTCGACAGGTCGCCTGCTGAAACCCGACCTTGCCCGCTTTTCCCACCTGCGCTTCGCTCCCGCCGTCCGCCCCGGCGGCGGCTTCGAGGGTGCTCTTCGGATTGCTCTCCCGGTCCTGAGGGTCGGTGCCGCCGAGCTCTTCGGTCAAATCAGGGAAACTGTCGCCGTCGGAATCGAACAGCCACTGGTTGGTCTCGATGTCGAAGCCTACCGCGCCCGGTGGCTTTTCACCCGCGTCGTCCGGCTTTTGGGCCAGGGCCGGTGCTCCCGTGAGCGCCAGCAGCAGGAGCCCTCCCAGGAGGCCGCGCAACGTGTTGGATACCGTGAGCTTGTTCATGTTCTTTCCCCTTTTCCGGTCGTGAGGGCAGGAGATCCCCAAGGGAGCCACCACGGCTCCCGGCGATCGTCCTACGGTTGATTAAAATGTGGAGCTACTTGACCGGGTCGTCTGCTACTGGAGCCGGATCACCTCGGTCCGCAGCCAGCCGCAAATTGTGACGCATCGGTTTTACTCCATTCCAAGTTGTTCGACGTCTTCCGGTCCGCCCGGAAACAATCAAGACGCGTGAAAACTCGAAAACAGGGCTCAACCGATCGCAAAAAAATTGCTGGCTCAGTGGACGTTTGAGCTTGCAAAAGAAAACCCGAGGCGAAAATCGCCTCGGGTCAATTCTCAGGGCTCAGCGGGAATTATTTCATCGGGCCGTCGTAAGGTATCGCTGTGCTTTCTTCACGCAGACCCTGCAAACCTGGGACTTCTTCACAAGTTCCTGGAGCAGGATGTCGAGGTTCTCAGGCCCAGTCGGACCGTCCCCGTCGTAAGTGAAGAAGACCAGGTCGCTGTCGGCCGGCGACTCATCGGTAGAGTCAAGAGCCCAGTGACCCGCGAGACCGAACCCAAGGTTCAGGCTCCGGTCGAAGGTTTCACCCGTGTCGCGGTTCACGAGACGAAGGAGCGCTTTCATCTCCAGAACCCCGGCAAGCACGCCACGATTTGGATCTTCGGGCATCTCCTCCAAGGCTGCTGGGGACTCCGGCTGGAGGAGGTCCGGATCGAGAGTCAGCGCCGCATCCCAGGTACCCTCGGGTGTCGCCACCTCTCCGGCGCTTTCGAACTCGGAGATCGTGATCGAGCCGTCAAGCAGTTCATCCGCCTTCTCTATGACGATAGTGGGGATCGATATGATCCGGCACTTCGCCACAGCCGTCCCGCGCTTGGCATGAAGGCTGATGGGGGTTGGAGCCGAGCTCGGAGATCGGGCAGGCACCGGCTTGCCGGAGCGGATGAAGGGAGCGGCGGTTGCCGGCGTAGCCCCGCCCACCAGAAGAGAGGTGAGAAGGATGGGACAGAAGCGGAGAGGTCGAAAATCCATGCTGTACCTCCTGGTTTCGCCCGGAACCTGACGCGGCGGGCGCGAAGACAGTCAGGACGCGTGAAAATCAGGAAAATGGGCTCAACGGACCGTGACGCCGAGCCGGCTTTGGAAGCGGGCCGCCTCGCCTCTCGGGGTTTCGGGATGTTACGATCCCTGGAGGTCTTGCCGGGTCTTGTGACCGCGCTCGGCCAGGTAACAACGATCGAGAACGGCCTTGGCGCGCGCCGCCGCGTCCGCCGATCCTTCCCCCAAAGTCTGTGCGAGCTCGAGGCTCCGGCGGGCCAGGCCGAGGGCACCCGCCGGATCCTCGCGGAGGAGCCGGATCTGGGCTTGACCGAGAAGGACGTTCGAGAGGTTCGCGCGATAGTCGCCGGGCAGGGCGCGATAGATCTCGTAGCTCCTGGCATAGGCCGCTTCGGCGGTGTCCAGATCCCTCAAAGCCAAGGCCAGGCTGGCTTGCAGATCCCAGGTTCCCGCCTCGCTCTGGTCGTGCGGAAATCGATAGCTGCGACGCAACCGCAGGATCTCCTCCAGCGTGGCCTGAGCCTCGCCGAGATGCCGGTTCCGCTGTTGAACGATGCCGAGATCCAGGAGAGCCTGAGCCAGATCGGGGTGATAGGGCTTGACCAGGCGCCGGCGCACGTTAACGATATGCTGCAATTGAATTTCGGCGCCGGCATCATCCGCCATGTTCATGAGGCTGGCTGCCAGGTTTCTCCTCACCTGGAGGGTGTCCGCATCGTCCTCCCCGAGGGTCGATTGAAAGTAAGGGAGAGCCCGCGAGAAAAAGTTTCTCGCCTTGGCGTATTCTCCCCGCCAATTCGCCAGAGTACCCAGGTTGTTGTAGCACTCCCCGAGATCTTTCGGGCGCTCTTCGAGGCGGCTGATCGCACAGGCACGATCGAAAGCCCGGCCCGCCTCCTTGAGCTTCCCCTCCTCGATCGCAACCGCTCCGAGACCGCTCAGATCCGCCGCCAGGGGGAGCGCATCCTGCCCGAGCCAGCGTTCCTTGAGAGTCAGGGCGCGCTGAAAGAACTTACGGCTCTCAGGGTACGCTCCCTGAGCCAGACTGACCTGCCCCATGGCATTCAGGGTTCCGGCGAAGGCCAGCGCGGCTTCCCGGCTCGAGTTGCGGCGCGGCTCGCGTAAGCGGCCGGCGCCCTGGAGGTTCTTCTGGGCCTCGTCGTAGAGCCCCAGCTTCCGGTAGGTGTTGCCGGTGGCCTCGAGCAGGGCGGCGCGAGTCTCGGGCTGATAGCGCGCATCCTCTCTCAAAAGCTCTTGCGATTCCTCGTCGAGAACCTCCCGGACGGTGAGGGTCTCGCCGCGGTTCTGCTCGGGGCCGGCCCTCTCGATCATCCGCAACTGGAGATCATTGAGGGTTTGGGCGATCTGGCGCTGGGCCTCGACCCGGGAGCTCTCTCGACGCACGACGAAGAACTCAGAGGTGGAAATGATCGCCAGCAGGCAGACCGCGAGCCCCAGGGCCGCCGCCAGCTTGTGGCGGACCAGGGTCCGGCTCAGGCGATACGCCAGGGTGGGACGGCGGGCGGCCACCGGCCTCTGGGTCAGATGGCGTTCGATGTCCTCGGCCAGGGCCGCCGCCGTGCCATAGCGCCGCTCCGGCTCGGGCTCCAGGGCCTTGCCGACGATGGTGTCGAGATCGCCGGCCAAGCGGCGGGCGAGGCGCCGCGTTTCAGCGTCTCCCACCGTGGCGAGCGCGGAGACGGCCTGGCTCGGAGGGCGTCCAGCCCACCCTTCCCCGAGCTTGCGCTCGACCGACCGCGGGCTCTGCCCCACCAGCAGCTCATAGAGCAGGAGTCCCAGGCCGTAGACATCCGTGGCCGTGGTCACCGGTCCCCCCGTGCGCTGCTCGGGGCTCGCATAGTCCGGAGTCATGGGGCCGGGCGTGAGCCCGGTCAAGGCGGTCATTCCACCGAACGAGCTGGGATCGAGGAGCTTGGCGATGCCGAAGTCGAGCAGCTTGGGCTCCCCCTCGGCGTCGACCAGGATGTTGGCCGGCTTCAGGTCGCGGTGCACCACCAGGCTCTGGTGGGCGTGCTGCACGGCGCGGCAGACGCGCAGGAACAGGCGCAGCCGGGCCTCGACCGAGAGCTTGTGCTCGCAGGCGTAGGCGGTGATCGACTGCCCCTCCACATACTCCATGACAAAGTAGGGGCGGCCGTCGGGAGTCGAGCCGCCGTCGAACAGGCGGGCGATGTTGGGATGGGCGAGAGAGGCCAGGATCTGCCGCTCGGCGACGAAGCGGCGCACGATCTCGTCCGTGTCCATCCCCCGCTTGATCAGCTTCAGGGCGACCTTCTGGGTGAAGCCCGGCTCGTCGCGCGCCGCCAGGTAGACCGCTCCCATGCCGCCGTGCCCCAGCTCCGAGAGCACGCGATAGTGACCGATACGCATCCCCTCGATCGCCCCTTCGAGCTGCTGTCTCACCTCGGGGACCGCGGCCAGGGCGCCCCGCTCGTAGAAGTCGTCCGCTCCGTCGTGCGCGACCAGCAGGCTTTTCACCTCGCGGGCGAGGGACGGATCGTCGGGCATGGTGAGGGCCAGCCACTCGGCCCTCTCCTCGGGGGGAAGCTCGAGAGCCGCGGAAAAGGCGTCCTTGATGCGCCGCCAGCGTTCAGGATCCATCGGCCGGCGCCTGCGCCATCTGCTGAGCCATCCAGGCCTTGGCCAGGGCCCAGTCACGTTTGACCGTGGCTTTCGAAATGCCCAGGGCCTCCGCCGTCTCCTCGACGGTCAGGCCGGCGAAGAAGCGCAGCTCGACGATCCGCTCCTGCTGGGGATCGAATTCCGCGAGGCGGGTGAGCAGCCGGTCGACGGTGAGCACGTCCACCTCGCGCGGCGCCGTACCCGCCGCCTCGACGAGCTCCACCGCCAGGAGAGCGCCGCCACGCTTCTGGGTCACGCGGGCGCGGCAATGGTCGACGAGCACCCGCCGCATCACCCGCGCCGCGACCGCGAAGAAATGCAGGCGGTCCTGCCAGTCCATGCGCCGCTGGCCGACCAGGCGCAGATATGCCTCGTGGACGAGACTGGTGGGCTGCAGGGTGACCGCAGCCCCCTTGTCGGAGAGAAGCTTGCCGGCCAGAGCCCGCAAATCGTCGTAGAGCACGGGCACCCAGCGGTCCAGCGGCGTGCCCTCTCCCGGCACGCCGACGAGCTCTTCCTCGGCCATTTTCCAGCGCCTCCCGGATTGTGTGCGGGAACCATACCAGCGCTGGGTTAAAAAAGGAATCCTGAAAGCAGCGTGCACAGCCGCTGTCCCACAAGGGGCCAGGTGGCCGGTTGTCCCTTCCGCCCCAGTGCCGCGCACCCTTCCTTGTGAGGTCGAACACTGACCGGCCTTCTGAACACCCGTACCGGCAAACGCAGACTTTCCAAGGGAGATTTATGAAAGCAACACTCAGAATCATCGCTCTGATCGCCACGCTGGGATTCGTCAGCCAGTCGTCGCATGGCGCCCCTATTAACGGTTCCTGCGGCTATTACTGCGGAGCGGTGCTCTATTCGCAGAACGTTGGCCCGAGCTGCTGCTCTCACACCTTCACCTGCCCCAACGGCCAGCAGGTGCCTGCCTGGGCGATGGCCAATTCGGGGCGTTGGTGGGCCTGCCCGGTGGCCCCCTGACCCGTTCGTTCGGCGATGACGTCCTGCCCAGCATCGTGTCGTGCCCGGGCTGTACGGCCTGATCGCCTCCCGGTTCCCAGTGGGTTTGCCGCCGGTCCGGGCGCTCCGGCCGGCGGCAGACCGCTCCGCCCACGGAATCGCCCAAGCTCGAATTAAAAAGCAAGAACCGGAGTTTTGACGTTCCGTGGAAGGGCTACAGTCCTCTCAGCAAGGAAAGGAGCCCTCATGAACACCGAGATGAACCAGGAGACTGACGAAGCGAAGTGGCAGGCCGTTGTCCACAAGGACAGTGCCGCCGACGGCACCTTCTACTACTCCGTCAAGACGACGGGCGTCTATTGCCGCCCCTCCTGCTCCACGACGCGGCCGGCGTTGCGCAAGAACGTCGCCTTCCACGATTCCATCGAAGCTGCCGAAAAAGCGGGCTTCCGGCCTTGCAAGCGCTGCGCTCCCAAGGGGCCGACGCTGGCCGAGGAGCACGCCGCTGCGGTGGCGAAAGCCTGCCGCGCCATCGAAACCGCCGAAGAGCCGCCGGCGCTCGACACCCTGGCCAAGGCCGCGGGAATGAGCAGCTATCACTTTCATCGCGTCTTCAAGGCGGTCACCGGCCTCACCCCGAAGGCCTACGCGGTGGCCCACCGGGCCCGGCGGGTGCGCGAAGAGTTGGCGAAAGGCGGCACCGTGACCGAGGCGATCTACGAGTCCGGGTTCAACTCGAACGGCCGTTTCTACGCGAAGTCCGCGGAGACGCTCGGCATGACTCCGACCCGCTTCCGCAAGGGCGGAACGGGAACGACGATCCGTTTCGCCGTCGCCGAAGGCTCGCTCGGCTCCGTCCTGGTGGCGGCTTCGGACCAGGGCGTCTGCGCCATCTCCCTGGGCGACGATCCCGACGCGCTGGTGAGAGAGCTCCAGGACCGCTTCCCGAAAGCCGAGCTGATCGGCGGCGACGAGGAGTTCGAGCGCACCGTCGCCCAGGTCATCGGCTTCATCGAAGCGCCGAAGACCGGCCTCGACCTGCCGCTCGACGTGCGGGGGACCGCCTTCCAGCAGAAGGTCTGGCAGGCGCTCCGCGAGATCCCCGCCGGCTCGACCGTGAGCTACGCCGATGTCGCCCGGCGCATCGGCGCACCGAAAGCCGTCCGCGCCGTGGCCCAGGCCTGCGCCGCGAACTCGCTCGCGGTCGCCATCCCCTGCCATCGGGTCGTCCGCAACGACGGCAATCTCTCGGGCTACCGCTGGGGCGTCCAGCGCAAGAGCGCGCTGCTCGAGCGAGAGGCGGCGGGACTCCCCGACGGCCGGTGAGCGGGGCCGCCCGCCGGCTCCCGGGGCGCCATGGTCTGGTGAGGCCTACAGGCTCAATCTCGTGGCTGCGGCGAGCTCCTCGCCCTTGTACCCGCGTAGCTCCACCACCTGGGTGCCGGACGCCGGTTTGGGCAGGCTGAAGGTCGTGGTGCCGTCCGCGACATCCAGCGTCAGCCTCACGCGTTTATTGACGGCCACGTCGAGCCGTGTAAGGTTTCTGGTGGTGGCGTTGAACTGCAGGGTATCGCCCGAAACGCCGCTCGCCTCAGCCGTGAGGCTGGACGCGGGAAGCGTGGAGAGTATCCCGGCGGCCTCGTTGATCAAATCAACATTGCCATTCAGCACGTCGTTCCTGGTCAGGCGGTGAACCTGATCGGGAACAACCCCCAGGTTTTCAAGGGGAACAGAGGTGCGCTCACCGACCCGTGTAGTTCGGCGCACCGCCACCCGGAACGATGTACCCTTGGGAAGGGGCTTGAAGGGGGAATCCGCCCCGCTGAGCAACTGCTGGAGAAGGTCATGGGTCCAGACGTTCGCGCCGCCGGCGCCGGTATTGCCGCTGGTGCCCAGGATCGTGCCGATTTTGTGGTCTTGAAAGCCGGCCGCGAAGATGTCCGTCGTGCTGTAGCACAGGGCGTCGGTGACGAGAACGACAGGTCCCTGATAGTGCTGCCCGAGATCATTGTAGCTCTCGACCGGCAGCAGGGAAAAACCTTGAGAGAAATCCGCGCCGGTCTCGACGGCTTGGGTTATGGAGTCCGTCCACTGCTCGAGGAAGTCGTTCTTTTTGCAGAGCTCAAGCGTTAACCGAGTGTTGATGAAGTGCAGCCGGGCGGGATCGATTTGCCCTGGTGTCAGGACCTGAAGCAGCCGCTCGCCAGCCAGAATCAGCCCGCCGCCATTGCCGCGGACATCGAGGATCAAGCCGTTTTGCGGCAGCGTCTTCGCCAGGCGGATGAATTCTTGGATGAAAGCCTCATCGTCATCGACATTGAAGGTCCGGATGCGGATATAACCGAATTTCCCGTGCGGCGTGTCCACAGCCCGGAAGGATGAAAAGACATCCGGCATCACGCTGACGTCCGCCGCGCTCGCGATTTCCAGTTGTTTGTCCAATGGCTGGGCGGCCATCTGCCGCTCGGAGGCGATAGCTTCAGGGGAGAACAAGAGCTTCAGGACCCGGCGCTCTACCTCCGTCCTGGCATCCACGCCAAGCAAGCGCGCTATCGGGCCTTGCTCCGTGAGGAGATCAATGCCCGTCGCCGGGCTGCCCGGCAGAATAACCATCCAGTCGAACTCGATCGTCTTCGTCGTGTTGCCGTCCAGATAGCGGACCGTTACCTTTTCCTCGTCCGGCGGCAGGGACATTCCCATCCAGCGTGTGGTCATGGCAGAGAGGCCGCGCGCGTGCCGCGCGTCGAGGTTGCTGCCGGCTTCCCGCTCCGCGTTGACCTCGATGGCGCGATCAATCGGTATGTTGTTCCAGTGCGTGACCACGACTCCTGGTTTGAAGTTCGGATCGGTCACCGTCGGTGCCACCTGGGTGACGACATAGTGCCGCTGCTCGTCTTCGAAGAACTCTTCGATCCGGAAGGGCACGAAGGCCGTCCGGGTGCGGAAGGGATCGGGCAGAACATAGTTGGTATGAAGATCCCGGAGGTGGACGTAGATGGAGATCATCTCATCGTGAAAGGCGCGCTCGGAAAGTTTGCTATGGCGCTGTTTGAGCAGCTTGAGCCGTTGGATAGGGTCAATGGCATGCATCGCGCGCTTCAAGGGAAGGTGCACATAGAGCTCTTCGATCATAACCAGCGCCTGGTCGATGACCAGCTCGCGTTCGGCGGAGGATAATTGACCGACGGTGGTGATGAATTGGGGGAGGGTTTGTGTCGCTCCCATATTCGCCGTGACCGCCTTGGCCGCTGTTGCCTGTATCGCGGCCGCGCTCTGCTTGGGCGCTACAGGCTTGTTTTTCTTGACCGCGCCCTTGGTGGCCGCTTCTGTGCTCTTTTTGCGGGCTGATTTGGTAATGCTCATGGATTAGCTCCTCAACCTGTCGAAGGCCTCTCCCCGGATTGGGCCTTTCCTGAAGAGAGAGACGGACACGGTGGCAAAATTCTCGAGGAGAGCCAACGATCAGGGTGTGCCCGACACCGGGGTGCCCGGAGGCAAGGTCTCGATTCGCGTCGAGCGTGCCGAAGACAAAGTCCTCTGCTGCGTGAGTGACACCGGGCCGGGCATACCCGGCAACATGCTGGAGCTGGTCTTCGAGCGATTCTGGCAGGTCGGCAACGACGATCGAGAGGCCTGGGCCTCTACATCTCCAAGTGCCTCGTCGAAGCTCATGGCGGGACGATCTGGGCCGAGAGCACGATGGGGGAGGGCGGCAGGTTGTACTTCACCCTCCCGCGTTCCTCGGGATGACAGAGCCAGAGAGGTGCCATGCGATTCTTCGCGAGGAGTAGTTGCTGTGGATGGCAAGACCTGCGGGTTCGGCTTGCTTCAGACTACTTGAAGCACTTATTTGTTTGGCTCGCGACGGTCTCTTCACCGGCGCTCAGTGAGTCCGCCGTTCGTCGCGGCTACCCGTCGCGCTCCGGCAGGGCCTTGAGCACCGCCCGCAGGGTGTCCAAGGTGATGGGCTTGGCCAGGAATCCGTCCATGCCCGCCGCCTCGCAGGCCTCCCGGTCGGCGGCGAAGGCGTTGGCGGTCAGGGCAACCAGGCGCAGGCGCTTGGCGCCGCCGGCCAACTCCCGGGCGCGGATGGCGCGGGCTGTGGCCAGCCCGTCCAGGGCCGGCATGTAAATGTCGAGCAGCACCAGGTCGTAGAACGCGCGGGCGGTGGCCTCGACCGCTTCCACTCCGTCCTCCACGCACTCCACGGCGGTTCCCAGGTGCTGCAGCATGGCTTGAATAACCTTCCGGTTCACCGGGCTGTCCTCGGCCACGAGGACCCGCTGGCGGCTCGGGACGGCTCCGGGCCGCGATCTCGGCGGGCTCGGCGAGACGGGCGGGATCGACACGGCCGGGGCCGCGGCGTCCTCGGCCGCGGGCTCGGAGACGAGCGGCAGTCGGACCGTGAAGGTGCTGCCGCGGCCCGGGGCGCTCGCCACCGCGATCGTCCCGTCCATGGCCTCCAGCAGGTGGGCGGTGATCGCCAGGCCCAGACCCGTGCCGCCGAAGCGCCGGGTCGTCGAGGCATCGCCCTGGGTGAAAGGCCGGAACAGACGGGCGCGCTGGGCCTCATCCATGCCGATCCCGGTATCGCGGACCGCGATGGCAAGTTGCCCCTCTCCATCGGTTCTGGCGGCGACCGTGACGGTACCGCCGTGGGCGAACTTCAACGCGTTAGAGACCAGATTCCAGAGCACCTGGCGCACCCGTATGGGATCGGCCAGCACCCGGCGCGGCACCGTATCGGGCCAGTCCAGGACCAGCGCTCCTCCCTGCTCGAGGACCTGGGAGCGGTACAGGGCCAAGGTGTCGGCCGCGGCGGCCCGGGCGTCGACCGGCAGCCGCTCCACCTCCAGGTGGCCGGCCTCGATCTTGGCCCAGTCCAGGATGTCGTTGAGGATCGCGAGGAGCGTCTCGCCGGAGCGCCGTATGGTCTCGGCCTGGTCGCGCTGCTCGGGCGCCAAGGGACCCGAGGCCAGGAGGTCGGCCATGCCGATCACCCCGTTCAAGGGGGTGCGGATCTCGTGGCTCATGGCGGCCAGGAACTCGGACTTGGCCCGGTTCGCCCGCACCGCCTCGTCGCGCTTCGTCACCAGCTCGGCGGTGCGGCGGTCGACGAGCGTGGCGGCGATGGCAACCGCGATGATTACCGAGGTGACGACGGCGATCACGACGGCCATCCATCGCGGCTCGAACACGACTCTCGGGGGCCCCCCCATGCTGCCGGGATAGAAGCGGGCGGCATGCATGGCGGTGTAGTGCATGCAGGCCACGGCGCAGCCCATGGCGCCGGCGCCGGCCACCTGCCGGAGGAAGGGGAGAGTGGCGCCGCCGGGGAAGAACTTGATGTAGAGAGCGAGGGTGGCGAGCACATGAGCGACGAAGATCGACAGGACGAACAGGAGGGGCGCGTACCCCATCATGGCGTCCATGCGCATCGCTTCCATGCCGGTGTAGTGCATGCTCCCGATTCCCAACGCCATGAGCAGGCCGCCGACATTGAGCCGCCACCACGAGATCCTGGCGCGGTCCATGAAATGGAGCGCCATGGCGCTCGCGAACACGGCGGGAACCATCGAGAGGAGGGTGATGGTGAGGTCGTAGCTGACCGGAATCGGCAACGAAAAGGCGAGCATGCCGATGAAGTGCATGGACCAGATGCCCGAGCCCATGGCGCCGGCGCCGGCGGCCAGCCACCGGCGACGGGTTCGCGGCGATGGCGCGCTCGCCATCCGCTCGACGACCTCGAGGGCGGCGTAGCCGCCCAGCGCGGCCACGAAGAAGGACAGCGCCACCAGGAACGGGTTGTGGGCCGCAGAAAGCTCCTGGCCCAGGTCGGCATTGGGGGCGATGAACCAGAGCATGTCGGTTCCTGCGACTTCGGTGCTGTAAGGAAGCAAACCTATTTTACAGCGCGCGGCTCACCGGTTTCAAGCGGGGTCCTCGACCGGCTCGCCGCTGGCTATGGGCGGAGGTGGTAGCATCCAGAGATGCCTCCCGAGGACAAGCGAGCCAGCCCGGAGCGCGACGAGACGGATGAGAGCCTGCGGACCGAGCGGCGGAAGACGGACCAGGCCCTGCTCGAGAAACAGGAATCGATTGAAAGGGACGCCGACGAGGTCGTCGATCGCGCTCGGGAGGTCGCCGATGCCGTGTTGAGCGAGGCACGCGGCAAGGCCGACCAGAAGCTGGAGCAGGAAGAGCCGTCGCCTGGAGCGCGAGAGACCGTCAGCGAGGAAAGAGCGCTCGAGGACGCGGCTCTCCAGAGCGAGCGGGCGGCCGCGGATGAGAGCCTCCGCCGCGAACGCGAGGAGCATGCCCGCGCGCTGCACAGGCTCTTGCCGCTGGAGAGGGAAAAGACCGACCTGCATCTGCTGACCGAGCGCGCGCGCTCCGATTTCGCCATCTCCAACCGGGACGACTTCCTGGGGATCGTGAGCCACGACCTGCGGAATCTCCTGCAGGGAATCGTCGTGAGCGCGGAACTGCTCTCGGCCCGCGCTGCGGACGATGAGGGCGGAAAGCAGACACGCGCGGGCGTGAAGCGCATCGAACGCTACGCCGCCCGCATGGTTCGGCTGATCGGAGACCTGGTCGACGTCACCAGCATCGATGCGGGGAAACTCGCCGTGGCTCCCAGACATCAGGATCTGTGTGAATTGATCGCCGAGGCCGTGACGACATTCGAGCCGGTTGCCGCCGCGAAGGGGATTTCGCTCGGTTCGGAAAGCGCCGAACCGTGCGCCGTGGTGGATTTCGACCACGACCGGATGATGCAGGTGTTCGCCAATCTCCTCACCAATGCGATCAAATTCACCCCTGAGGGGGGCAAGGTCTCGATTCGCGTCGAGCGTGCCGAAGACAAAGTCCTCTGCTGCGTGAGTGACACCGGGCCGGGCATACCCGGCAACATGCTGGA
This sequence comes from uncultured Acidobacteriota bacterium, assembly GCA_963792575.1. Classification (GTDB taxonomy): domain Bacteria; phylum Acidobacteriota; class Thermoanaerobaculia; order Multivoradales; family UBA5704; genus DATARR01. The sequence continues at coordinate 24,606 of CAWBWZ010000008.1, read as the reverse complement.
GCTGGTCTTCGAGCGATTCTGGCAGGCCGGCAACGACGATCGAAGAGGCCTGGGCCTGGGCCTCTACATCTCCAAGTGCCTCGTCGAAGCTCATGGCGGGACGATCTGGGCCGAGAGCACGATGGGGGAGGGCAGCCGGTTGTACTTCACCCTCCCGCGTTCCTCGGGATGACAGAGCCGGCTCTTTGCGGCAAGAAACGAACAATCCTCCGCAAACCGGCCTGATTTCGGGTCTCGCCGGTCCCGGTATGCGGCACAAAAAGCAAATTCCTCCGCAAATTTGGCGCCGTCTGCCGCATAACGGGCTCAATTCGTGACGGAGAATCCAAATTCTGCCTTCTACTGCCGCCGGCCGCGGACGTGGAATGGAAATTCTGCCGCGAAAAATGCCCGGCGGGCCGCGGATCGCCCCCGGGATGCCGCGAAAATTGGATTTTACGGCATCCGCCGGCTCCGGCATGCCGCAAACCGGGACCGGCGAGCCAGGTTGAAAGGTGTCAAGGATAGAATCTACCCGGAGCCAAGGACGAACTGATTGCCGTCCGGGTCGGCGAAAATGGCGGAGGTGCCCCAATCCTCCTCTTTCGGCTCCTGGAGGAAGACCACTCCCTTCGCCACCAGCTCGCGCCAGGTCTCTTTCACGTCGTCCGCCACGAACGAGATGCCGGTGAAGGTTCCGATCCGGTCTTCGTGGCCGTGCGGCGTGAACAGCGTAATGCCGGTTCCCGAGCGCCCCACTCCCAACTCGATCCAGCGTTGCTCGTCGTTGAACGGCTGGTCCGTGATGATACGGAACCCCAGCTTCGTCGTGTAGAACTCCAGCGCCTTCTGCTGGTCGCGGGTCGGGATGCTGACGAACTTCATGGCCTTGATCATCTCTCTCCTCCTTGATGTCCGGATCATGAACCGGTGGAGAAGGGGCGCGCAAGGCGCGTAAACGCCACTATGGCAACGCTTGCTATAGACTGGAGTCTCGATGACGACCGTGGAGATCGACGCCTACGTGCTGGACTCTCTCATGGCCGACCTGGTCGGACATGACCGCCAGCCCTCGGCCTTTCTGGTCTACCTGTTCCTCTGGCGCCGGACCCTGGGGAGCGGGGAGACGACGGCGCAGGTGAGCCTCCTTGACATCTCGATGGGGACCGGCCTGTCGAAGCGCGCGGTGCAGGAGGCGCTGCGCCTGCTCGCCAAGCGGCGCCTGCTGTCGATCCAGCGCGAAAGTATCACCGCGATCCCGGTCTATGAGGTGCTGCGCCCCTGGAGGCGCGCCCCCGCGGACTGAAAGGTTTCTCAGGAGGCGGCGAGCGCCCCCGCCGTCAGATGTAGGGTTGGCCTTGCTCGAATCTCTGGCGAACGTCGGTCATGGACAGCCCCGTGGCGAGCTGATAGTGGGGCTGATCCTTGAACGATGTCCAGTCGCCTCCCCATTCGAGGCCGTCGGTGCGTCCGAGCTCGGCGGCTTTCTTGTAGAGCGGCGAGTCGGTGAGGTACTTGCCGTTCTCGAACAGGCCGATATCCCAGGCGATGCCGAAGTTGTGATTGCTCTGGCCGCCCCGGGCGTTGGTAACCCTGGGCCCCTTGTTTCCGAAGCGCCCCTGCCGGAAGAGCGTGTTCTGCTCGGCGTACGTGCGTGTGCCTGAGATGATGCGGGCGTCGAGGCCGGCGGCCAGCAGCTTGGGAAGGAAGATCCGCGCCGCTTCCTGGGCTTTGAGCTGGAGCAGGCGGAGGCTCCCCTCGCTCCGGGCGTCGAGCTCGCCGTGCCGGTCCCGGAGCTGGCGGGCCAGTGCATCGAAGGATTGGGACGCAGCATCCGTCTTCGGCCCCCAGAAGCCATCGAGACGGCCCTCATACAACCCCGCGCTCTTCCAGATCCTTTGCAGGAACAGAACTTCGTCTCCGGAGAGTTTTTCGCTCATGGATCACCTCTCGTCGTGAAAATGTTAAGGCCAACGCCTCGGCCGCTCGAATCCGGGCAACGGGCGTGTTCTCCCGGCTGATGATTGAGACGGACGCCGGCAACATTTTCAGGATCGAGACGGGAAGGAGGCCGAGGCAACAAGCAGGAGAGCTGTCTCATTGCCTGCCGTCTGAGCACCAGAGTAGTAGGCGCGGTCTCGTTTCCGGACCGGCGCCGCCGAAGAGGAGGTGCTCATGAGACGTTTCGCCCTTTCTTTCGCCGTCACTCTGCTTCTGGGAGCCGCGGCCGTGCGCTCCGGAAGCGCCCAGTTCCCGCCGCCGCCCAGTCCGCCGCCGGTCTGTAAAGCTCCGGCGACCGATCCGGCCGTGGCTCCGACGCCGCAGCCCGCGGTTCAGGGGTGGTTGATTCTGCATGGACAGCTCGTCCCCGGCCCTTACACAGTCACCGTCGCCCATGACACGGTGGCGGTCAACGGTTATCTGTTCAGTCAGCCCGCAGCCTCATCCACCGCCACCCTCGATACCGGCAGCCACGCGGCTCTCTTCCAGCAGTTCTGGGGCCTGTGGCCGGGCTGGTGCTCCACCAGGGATCTGGCGAGCGCCACCCAGCAGGCCGTCGCCTGGTGGCAGGCGGCCTCGGGAGTGGCGAGCGCCATGCTGGTCGCCGGCGGCGTCGCCGATCTCCAGGTGCGCTTCACCGGCAGCCTGGATCCCGAGACTCTCTCCCTCCAGATGCCGGACGACCCGCAGCCGGTCGACCAGATAAGGGCCCAGACTCTCTCCGAGCTCGCCCAGGAGGTCGACAACGATTTGAGCTACGGCCGGCTGCTGATCGTGGAAGACGAGGGGCGCATCTTCTCGCCGGCGGCCGGCGAGAGCGCCGACCTGGTGGCCCAGATCGAGCAGATCTCCACCCTGCCCACGGCGGATGCGCGCTACCAGGCACTCCTCGCCATTCTCCCGGATGCGCGGATGGCGACCTCGATCGCGCAGAGCTTCGGCACCGGTTCCAACCCCGTCCCATCCACATCCCAGGAGGTGAGCCATGCCCCGCATTGATCGGCTTCTGCGCCGCGGGACGGCTTTCGCCGCTCTGCTCCTCGTCTCCCTCGCCGGAGCCCGGGCGCAGAACGAGACCCCCGGCACCGGCACCAAGAAGAACCATACCGCCTATCTCTACGCCCCCTACAAATGGGCGCTCGGAATCTTCGATATCGACCGCTTCGCCCGCGACGGCCTGTCGGCGCGGGACGGATCGGGCCAGCAGTACGATTGGGTCACCCTGGTGGAAACCAAGAAGCCGACCGCTGACGCGCCGGCCAAGATCTGCACGCTCACCGCATTCCGTGACCTGATCAGCAAGAACGCGGACAACATGGGGGTGCTGGTGCTCTCCTCGCACGGCGGCAAGGACTCTCTCTCCGTCGAGGCGTTCGCGAGCGAGAAGGCGCGGGACGATCAGTACGACGCCTACATCAAGGCAGGATTCACCAAGGACCAGATCACCAAAACGTCGAACGACGACGGTTTTTCGATCAGCGTCACCGACAAGTTCATCCAGACCTACCGCAACGTCGGGCAGGCGATCGTCTACATCTCCGCCTGCGAGGGGGGCTCGCTCGCGGACGACTTTACCGATGCCAAGGGGCTGGGACAGCCGGCCGCCAAGCTCGCTCGCGTCGCCCTCGGCGGCAACAGCGCCGCCAAGGGGGCCGCCTACGCCGAATATGGCGCGCGATTCTTCAGCGCCCTCGACGGCCAGCCCTACCGGGGCAGGGCCGAGGCTGATCGCGTCAAACAGCGCGCCGTCAAGGCCGCGGCTGACGCCGCCAACGCCATTCAGGGGGCGGCGACGGACCCGGCGTTCCGCGTCGAGTTCACGCTGACCGGCGACGGCGCGACGACCCTCGCCCCGGTCGTCCAGGACGACCTGACTCCCTGCATGAGCCCGATCAAGGCCGGCGACACGATCACCTTCACCTTCGATACCAACTGCGACACCACCGTGGTGCCGAAGGTTCTGGCGGCGGGCGGCGGCGTCACCCTCGGCGCGCCGGTATGGAAGCGGGGGGTGAGCAACGTGCTGACGGTGCCGGTGACCGCGCCGGCGGTAGCGACCAACACCTTCAAGATCACCTTGCAGGGGGATAGCGTCAAGGCCGGCAAGAACATCGCCAACCTCGACGGCAACTCCAATCCCGACAAGGTGAACGGGCGCGGGCCTGCCACCGCGGCGAAGAAGTCCGATGACTATGTCATCGAATACCAGAACGGCACGCGGGTCCACTGAGGAGGCGCCAGGCGAGTCCGATTCTTCGTTGACCCCGCTCTCCTCCTTGGCGATCTAAGCCGGGGAGGAGAGCGCCAGATCCTGTGCAGAGAACAGTTGATATTTCATTTGACCTCGACTTCGTCGGCGATGAGGACATTGTCCATCTGAAAGTATCTGACGGAGATTTTTGCGCCGGGCTTCAGCTGGCCCAAAGAACTTTTTCTGCCGCCGAGGAAGATCTGGGTCTGGTCGTCGATCAGCACCGTCATTTTGTTTCCGTTCTGCGCTTGAATGACCAAGGCCTCAGACGCTGAGTCTACGTCAGTCAATGCTCCTTGGGCGGAAAAGCGCGGCCCGGTGGTGCCAACCAGGGGGCGCTTGCGCTTTGATGAAGAGTACTGTGCCGGGGTGGCCTGCGCAGCCAAATTCGCTGCCGCCAGCCCGAGAGCCGGTTTTGGCAGAGCGTTCACCAACTCGCCAATGCTGGCGCAGGCGATCAGCACCATCGTGATTCCCTTCAATCGCTTCCATTTGCCACTCATTCTGTCCTCCTTTTGCGATAGACGAGCCACATTTCCTTGATCTGCTCGAAGGCGCCATGAGCCGCGAGTAGCAGCAGGGGAAAATAGAAATCATAGAAGCGTCCAACGTTCTCGAGCAGAAAATATCCGATGCCGATCGCCACCAGGCACAGTGCGATGAATTTCGGCCACGACATCTCGTTGAGCGTAAAAAGGACGACCAGCGCGGTTGACAGCAGGATCTCCAGAGCAAGGGCTGCTGTCAAGGGCAACTCGCGGTAAGTGCGCGATCCGAGGAGGGCTTCGACATAGTTGGCCTGCACGAACGAGCCGGGAAGAACGCCCACGGGTGTTTCCTGGTCATCGATGTGCCGATGGTCAAGCTCGTGGGTGTCCCAATCGCCACTGACAATCACGGTCTTGCCGTTGAGCTTTCCATGAGGTCCTTTGGACCTTTCCTCACTCACCGATGTGGCGTCGAGCTCGATAAAATCTTCCCGTGGCAGGAATGTCGCGAAGGGTTGCTCCTCATCGTTCTGGAAGTCTTCGAGAATTCGGCGGTCGGCCAGGTTCACGATGGCTTCAGCAAAGGATTCCTGTCTCCGGTTGTCCGTGAGCTGGAGTCCGACCGGAATTGGCCGGATATCCTTGTAAACGTGTATATGACCGGTTCGTACGGCTCCGGAGAATTCCTGGTCCGAGTAGATCTGGGGTTTGCGTTGGTACGCCAGCTCGCCCCTCGATTGCAGGGTGACCGGCAAGACGACGAGGCGGTGCTGTGAGATGTCCCGGATCGCCTTGACGAGATCCGCGTCCTCACTGCCCTGGGGCGGTATCTCCAGATTGAAGTCAATGGCGATCAGTTGCGGACCACAGGCGTCGATCTCCCGGATCAGGTCGGCCAGATAGCGGCGGCTGATGGGATCCCGGCCCTGCAGCTTTTGCCAGTATTCCTTATCCTTGACCAGGACGACCGCCGTGTGGCCGGCTCGCGCCTTCCAGGGCGTGAAGTAAAGAAACTTCTGATAGATCCAGTAGCGCTGTTGAAGCGCCCAGTCGTGCTCCTCGCATATTTTGCCTGCGAAGGTGCCGCCGCCGATGAGGGCCGCTACGATCAGCCAGTAGGCCAGGCCCCGGGCAGTGAGCCTTTGCCACCAGGCGAGAAGCTTCCTTGAAAGTTTGTTGCGTCTTCGTCTTGCCGGCGCAACAGGGTGCGCTTTTTTGGCTGGATGCGTGGTCATTCCGCCCTCGAGCTGGACCGTGAATAGACGCGACATCCGGACTCAAAAAGAACCATGCCATGCCGTTCGCGAGAGTTCTTGAGAGCTCGTCGGGGGCCCGAACAGGAGGGCCTCCGTTTCAGGGAAGCCCCGAAGGCTTGCGGCTACTTCGGTCCCGGCAGCGTCACCTCGAAGGGGGAATAGCGGAGCGCCTCCGGGGCATGGCTCGCGAGCACGACGAAGAAGCGGCGGGCGCCCTTGGCGGGCGCGGTGAAATCGAACCAGTGGACGACGCTGGCGCCGGCGGGCAGGGTTTCGCGAAACTCCGGCTCCGGGCGGTCCATTCTCAGCACCCCGTAGCGGTGGCCCAGGTTGTCCGAGAGATAGGTCTCGCCGGCGTCGAACCCGATTTCCTGGGGGTGGCCGGATTGGTTGACCAGCACGACCGTCCAGCGGAGACGGCCGTCGCCCACTCCTTCCACGGCCGCCAGGCGGCCGCTCAGGCCGTCGATGCTGGTCTCGAAGCTCTGCTGGCCGGCGGTGTGCGCTACCGACTTCAGAGGCTCGACGGCCGGCTTGGCGGCGGGCTTGGCGGGTTCCTGAGCCTCGGCGGGAGGGGGCGCTGCGTCCGCCGCCGTTTTCTGTGGCGGGGGAGCAGGAGTCAGGGGTGGCGCTGCCTTGGGTTTGGCGACCGCAGCGATCTTGGCGGGCAAGGGAGTAGGAACGGCGGGCTGCTTGCGGATGGTGTACTCCGGGGGATAGAAGGGGACCCGGACGTCGAACGGAATGAACCGGAGGCCCGTCTTGTCGGGGCTCGCGAGCACCACGGTGAAGCTCCTGGCGCCGTTGCGCGGCGCCGGGAAGTCGAACCAGTAGCCCCTCCGCACGGCCCGCGGGAGACGGTTCCGGAAGACCTGCCCCGGTTGGCCTCCGGTGTCGGAACCCAGGACGGGGTAGCGGTTGCCGTGCTCGTCGACCAGGTAGATGGCGGAGTAGTCGAAGCCGATCGGCTGGTCGCGGTCAGAGCCGTTGAGGAAATCGACGCGCCACCGCATCCGGCCGTCCTTGCGCAGCTCGACGCCCCGGAGCTCCCCCTTGAACCCCGCGACGCTGGTGGCGATCGAGCGGTTCACCGCGAGCGCCAAGGCGTCCGGCGCGGGTTTCGCCGCGGGCAGCGATCGCGAGAGCGCCGGCGGATATCTGGGCAGATCGACGGTGAAGAACGGGAACTGAGCCTTCGCCGGATCGCGTCCGGCCAGCGCGACGTGGAATTTCCGCGCCCGATCCAGCGGCGCCGGAAACTCCAGCCAGCGCTCGATCTCGCCGCCCGGGGGGATCGAATCGACGGCGCTCTCCGCGGTGGCGTCGGTGGCCAGGACCTTGTACTCGTTGCCCGCGCCGTCCGCCAGATACGTCGAGCGGTAGTCGAAACCGACGCCGACCTGTCTGGCGGAGGTATTGCGGAAACGGAAGTTCAGGCGCATGCGGCCGTTGGGCTGGAGCTCCGCCGTCGCGAGGACACCGCTCAGTCCGGTCACGGAGCTGCCGAACGGCTGATCGATCTCGAGGACGCGCCGGCCCGCGAACCGGTCGGCCAGCGATTTGAACGCCGGCACGCAGAGGCCCCCCAGGAGCGCCGCCAGGAGAATGGCCGCCAGCACCTTGGGCCAGCGCCGGCTTCCGGAGCCCTCGCCGGCTTTCGCCGGGGACTGGAACACGGTCCCATCCGGCACCCGGAGGAAGAGCACGGGCGTGCCCCATTCGTGGGTACCCGGAACCGCGCCCAGGATCGCCTGCCGCCCTTCGACCACGGAGGCATCCACGGGATCTCCGACCGCGAGCCGCTGGTAGAACGCCGTGCTGAAGGCGATCGCCGCCCGATCGGAGATGGGGAACTGCATGGCGACCACCGCCGGCAGGCCGCCGAGCACCAGGGCTCCGGCCACTCCGGAGAAAGGGTTGACGCCGCTGCTGTCGGCGCGGGCTGTGTCGCAGGCATTGAGGAAGACCAGCCCCAGCGTCTTGAAGTCCTTGAGGAATGTGGCCAGGGACTGGCCGCTCACCGGCTCGGGCTGGCCGTCCGGCCGTTCGAAGAAGAGCACCCCTTCGCCCTGCGCCGGGTCGAAGCCGCCATGGCCGATGAAGTGAAGGACATGGAAAGGTTTTTCGAGGAGATGGCGGCGGATGGCGGCGGAGTCGGCGCCTTCCAGGACCGTGATCTCGACCCCCTTCCAGCCCTGGCAGGCCGCCTCCAGATTGGCCTTCTCCCGTTTGACATCGAGGGCCTGAAGCCCGCGCGGGCTGGAGACGACCACCAGGACCCGCAGCGCCGACTCCAGGAGGATGGGGGCGGCCGGCCGGGGCACGTCCAGGTAGCGGACTACGGGGCTGAGCCGGCTCAGGCTGAGGAAGTCGTGGGTCTCCCCCCGCCAGAGAAACTCCCAGGGGACGCTGATGAGCTGGGCCAGCTCCTGGTCCTGGGCGTCGAACTTCAGCTTGATCCGCAGGCCGCAGCCGGCCCGCGAGCTGAGGGTCCCCAGGCTCTGGTCGTAGAGGCTCTTGACCTGGCCGGAGAACAGGCCGCGGAAGAGTTGATCGCCGACCTGCTGCGCGGCCAGCCGCGCCGTGGCGTCGGAAGCCGGCATGCGCAGGTCGCGCCCCGGCTCCACCGCTTCCCCCACCGGGGCGCCGCGAACGATGCCGCCATGGGGTGTGAGGAGGGTGTTGATCTGCGCCAGGCTCAGCGCCAGCCTGAAAGAGCTCCGCCCTTCGCCGGCCGGAGACTTCAGGACCTGGACCGTATGGCCCTCTTCCCTGCGACCGCCTACCTGAATTACGAAGTCTTCATATATCATCGTCGAAACGTAGAGACTCCAGAGGGATCGGTCTGTTCAGGGGGGCGCTCTGAACACGAGACGCTCTGTCCGTGTTTCTCGCGTAGTTGGCAGTACCCCGGATTCTGCGCCTAGCGTACACCATCGTCTGAAGCCGGGAAACCGGCAGTGCTGAGGGAGGTTAGCGATGAGGGATGGAAAGTGGTGGGGCTCTCGTGTGGCCCTGGTCCTGGCAGCGGCCCTGCTCCTGACGTCGGGCGTGGCGCCCGTGGACGCGAACATGTTTGGCAAGAAGAAGGAAAAGGAGAAAGAGAAGGAGTATGTTCCGTTCGTGCCGAGCGGTGCCTGGGAGGCCTACATCCACGACGGCGAGGGGCACGACCGTACGCTCGTGCAGCCGGTCGAGCAGAACGACGATGACGATTGGAGGTTTCTCAAGTTCACGGAATACAAGGGGCCCCGCGGCCGGCTGGCCATTCTCCGCGTGGAGAACAAGTCCCTCAATCCCGACTCCGAGGAGGATGACGAGGACGGCAAGGTCGAAGTCCCTCTGCAACAGATCGAGGAGATTTTCACGACCTCCCTGTTCAATACCAACCGCTTCACTCTGATCGAACGCAAGCGGATCCAGTCCACGATCGCCGAGCAGGATTTCGGCGCCTCGGACCGGGTCAACGCCGCATCCGCCGTGAAGGTCGGCAAGCTGCTGGGAGCCGATTACCTGATCATCGTCGCCGTCAACGAGTGGACGCCCAGGAAGAGCGGCTTCGGTGCGGCCGGCATCGGGCAATTCACGGCGGAGGTCTCCCTCTCCTTCCAGGTCATCAATGCGGCGAGCGGCGAGGTCACGTTTTCCGGTACCGAACGGGCCACCGCCAGCAGCGTGAACTTCGTCGTCGGCGGCAAGCAGGCGCCGATCAATTATTCAATGCAGTCGTGCCTCAACAAGGGTGCCTACCGCCTCGCCACCTTTCTCAAGCCCCAGCCCTGGCGGGGCTCGGTGGCCGACATCAAGGGCAACAAGGTGTACATCAACGCCGGCAGCAACCGTGGCATCGAGACCGGCATGAAGCTGACGGCGCTGGCGAAAGGCGAGACGGTGATCGATCCCGAGACCCAACAGCCGCTGGGCAACGACACCGAGGCGATCGGTACCTTGATGGTGACCACGGTCAACGAGACCTTCTCGATCGCCGCCATCTCCCAGGGCTGCAAGGGGCTGAAGAAGGGGGACCAGGTGGAGATCGCCGCCGCGAAGTTCTGACGCCCGGCCTGGGCCGGCCCCGGCGGCGCCTCCTCGCCTCCGGGGCTGCTATACTGCGCGGCCTTCCGCAATGCGTCTCCATTGGTTCCAGCACGAAGTCCAGTCCCGCTGCCCGCTCTGTGGCCTGGAGGGGGCGAAGGGCGCGGTGCTGTCCACCGACCACGTTCTGCCGGGTCATCCGCCCATCACCCTGCTGCGCTGCCCGGCCTGCGGCGCCGCCTTCCTCCAGGACCTGACGCCGCCCGACTACGAGAGCGACATGGCCGGGATGCTCGACTACTACGTCGAGCAGGGAGCCGGGATCGACCTCATCGTGGCGCCGCTCCTGCGCCTGCCGCCCCGGACGGTCCGGCGCTGCCTGGAGATCGGCGGCAGCTTCGGCTTCGCGCTCGACTTCAGCCGCTACGCGTTCGGCTGGGAGGTGCTCGGGGTGGACCCCTCGCCGCTCGCCGCGGCGGGCGCCGAGGCGCTGGACCTGCCGGTGCGCCGCTGTTATTTCAGCGCCGATCTCGATCTTGGCCCCGAGCCTTTCGATCTGGCGATCTGCTCGGAGGTGCTGGAGCACATCGCCGAGCCCCACGCCCTGCTCGCCGCGATCCGCGACCGGCTGTCCCCCGACGGGATTCTCGTCCTGTCGACTCCCAATCTCGCGCTGGTCCGGCCGGAGACGGGGGAGGGCGCGCTCGGCCGCGCCCTCAGTCCCGGGTCTCCACGTAGTGCTCTACGACCGCCGCGCTCTCGTCCGGATCCTCGAGGGCGCCGGTTTCGCCGCCGTCCGCGTTGACGAGTCGCCCGAGACGCTCCGCGCCTTCGCGGCTCGCTCACCCGTAGCGCTCGAACGGCTGCGGCCGGCCGATCCGCCCGCGGAGCGCGCCCTCCTGCGCGGCTACTTCGCGGACCGGGCGGCGAGCGTTCCCCCGGCCTCCGCCCTCGCCTGTGGTTTCGCCTACCGCCACTTCAAGGAGTGCGTCAACGCCGGCCTTTACGAAGAGGCGGCAGCGAGCCGTGTCCGGCTGGCGCGGATCTACCGCGAACGCTTTGGGCTCGACCTGGAGACACCGGACCTGGAAGCCGGCCGGACCCTCCCGTTCAACCTGACGGGCGCCCTCTTTTTCTCGGGAATCCTGGAGCTCAACGGCCTCGGACGTCCAGACCGGGCCGCCGCCTGTTTCGCGGCGGCCGTGGCGGCGGGCACTCTCCTGCAGGGACGTCAGAACCCGTTCGGGCTCTGCGACGGCGAGACCGAAGCGCTCGTGGCCCAGAGCCGCAAGCATCTGCCGATGGCGCTCGCGGCGACCGAGCCGGAGCGGGCGGCGCGCGAGATCGAAGCCCTGGAGCGGGCCGCGCCCGGAGACGGCGTGCCCGCGGCGCTCCTCGCCGAGGCCCGCGCGCAGACGTTCATCCGGCTGGTCAATGCCGGCGCCTACGCGGAGGCCGAGCGCCTGGCTCCGCGCTTGGCTCCGGGAATTGCTGCCCGGCTTGAAGACGGCGGCGAGATCAATGCCGAGGCTCTCGATTCTCTGTATTGCCTTGGCATGCTGGCGCTCCACCGGGAGCGTCCAGACGACGCCGCGGAGCTGTTCGGACGCGTCCACCGGCTTGCGGGGGAGCGCACGGAGATCTTCGAGTCGGCGCGTCTCCACGAGGAGCTGGCGCGCGCCCATCTCGCGGCGGGGCAGGGCTGATGCTCTTCCAGCGCCACCGCCGGCCGCTGATGATCGCCGAACGCTTCGTCGCCCCCGTCGCGCGGCTCTCCGAAGTGGTCCTGCCGCTCGACGTGATCGCGCGCCAGCCGGCGGCGCGGCTGCGTTTCCTCCTCCTCGCGGACGGCGGAGACTACCGTGTCGCGACCCTGTCCAACCCGCGCCTGCTTCCGGAGGAATCGCTGCGCCTGGAGTTCGCGCCGTTCGAAGCCCCGGCGGGCACCTCTTTCCTGCTCGGCGTCCTCGACCTTTCCGGGGAGGCCGAGGCGCCGGTCGCCGCCGATCTCCAGGCGGTCCGCGCCGCCGCTGGTGGCCGCCCGCCGATCGTCCTCGACTGCCGGGGCGAAGAGGAACGGACGGCCACGGGTCGGCTGACCGACGAGCGCGGCATGGTGGCGTTCCGCGTCGCGTCCACCGGCCCCTCGGCGGTCCGCTCCGCCTACTGGCTGGATGCGTTCTGGTGCGATTCCCACGGCCTCTATCTGCGCGGCTGGGTGCACGCTCACGAGCACCGGGTGCGGGCGCTGCGGGTCGAATCCGCGGGGCGCTCCGCCCGGGTAGACACCTTCGCGGACCGCCCCGATCTGCTCGCCTTCTATCCCGACCACGAGCACGTCCGGCATGGCGGCTTCGCCGTCTATCTCGCCTGCCCTCCCGGCCATCCGGTGAGCCTGACGCTGGAGACCGACGGCGGCGTTACGAGCTTCCCGCTGCCGCTGCCGGAAGGCCCGCTGCCGCCCTGGCCTGTCGAGGAAGAAGGGGACGGGGACGACTGTCGTGTCGCCGCATGCTGCGGCGTTTCGTCGATCTCGCCAACGCCCGCGGCGGCCGCGTGCTTCAGGTCGGAGCGCGCACCCCGGCCGGCCTCGGAGGGATGCCGCCGCGCCCGCTGCTGCGCGGGCCGGTGATCGGGCTCGACATCCATCCCGGCTTCCGCGTCGATCTGGTGGGCGACGCCCACGTTCTGAGCCGCTTCCTGCGCGAAGGCTCCGTCGACGCCGTGGTCTCCGGCTCGGTCCTGGAGCACCTCCAGGCGCCGTGGCTGTTCGCGGCCGAGGTCAACCGCGTCCTGAAAGTCGGCGGGCTCGTCTACCACGAAGCGCCCGGCGCCTGGCCGGCCCACGCGCAGCCGAACGACTTCTGGCGCATGTCGGCCGAGGGGCTTCGCGTGCTGTTCGGGCCGGAGAGCGGCTTCGAGGTGCTGGAGGCCCGGGACGCCGGGCCGGCGGCGATGATCCCCGCCCCGAAATGGCGGCAACGGCATCTCGACATGCCGACCGTCCCGGCCTTCGCGATGGCCGAGATCCTGGCCCGCAAAGTGGAGGAGATCCCGCCCGGCGCCGTGGCGTGGCCGCTGGGCGCGAGCGAGGAGCGGGCGCGGCGCTATCCGGTCGACGGGCCTGCGCGTGGCTCAGGCACCGCTGGCGCCGCGGGAGGCCCGCGCTGATGCACCCCCGCGTTTCGGCCATCCTGCCGGTCTTCAACGGCCGCCGCTTCCTGCTCGGCGCGGTGCGGAGCGTGCTCGCGCAGTCGCTCCTCGCCCTGCGAGCTGATCGTGGTGGACGACGGCTCGACCGACGGCTCGCTGGAGGAGCTGGAGGGGCTCCCGCCGGCGCCGTTCCCCGTGCGGGTGCTGCGGCAGGCCAACGCCGGGCAGTCGGCGGCGCGCAACGCCGCCGCCCGCCAGGCCGAGGGGGAGTTCCTGGCCTTCCTCGACCAGGACGACCACTGGCACCCGCGCCACCTCGAGGAGCTCGTCGCCCCGCTCGTCGACGACCCCTCCGTGGGCTGGGTCTACTCCGATTTCGACGAGATGGACCTCGACGGGCAACCTGGTGACCCGCGCCTTCATCCGCGTGCAGGGCGTGCCGTCATCCCAAGCACACGATCTTCGATTGCGTGGCCGGCGACCTGATGGTGCTCCCCTCGGCGAGCGTGGTGCGGCGCGCCGCGTTCGAGCAGTCGGGCGGCTTCGACGAAACGCTCTGCGGCTACGAGGACGACGACCTGTTCGTGCGCTTCTTCCGTCTCGGCTGGGATCACGTCTTCCTGGATCGCCCGCTGCTGCGCTTCCGGGTCCACGCCACCGGCTCGTCGACGTCCCCGCGCTTCATGGAAAGCCGCCTGCGCTACGCGGCGAAGCTCATCGCGATCCTTCCCGACGACCCGCGCATGTTTCGCTACTACGTGCGCGACGCCATCGCGCCGCGTTTCTTCCTCACCACGCTCGACGACTACGTGCGGGCCTGCTCGGCGCGCGACTGGGAGGGGGCGCGGCTCGCCCTGCGGATGGTCAATCACTTCGCGGCCCTGCGCCGCCGGAGCCCGCGCCTGCGCTGGAAGCTGTTCTGGATCCAGCGGCCACGCCTGTTCCGGCTCCTCATCGCCCTCAACGACCGGCTGCCCTACCGGACCCGTTTCATCCGCAATTCGAACGTCACGCTGCACTGACAGGGCCGGTGCCTGCGGCGTCTCCGCTTCTCTAGCAGGAGTTCACGCTGCAGCACAGGGTCTGGCTCTGCACGTAGGCCGAGGTGACCCCCCAGAAGACGCCGTTGCAACTGCAGTCGTTGCCGCGCTGGCCGACCACCGTCGTGTGCGTCGCGTCGCTATAGTACGTTCGGATGACCGGGCGGAAGGCGCAGATGGCGGACTGGGCTTCGTCCACTGGGGTGAGCAGGCCCAGAGTGCTGCCCAGGACAATGAGCAGGACCGCCAGCAAGGCGCCTCGATGTCTCAGGAACAGGTTGATTTTATTCATCAAGTCCTCCTTTATAAACCAAGGTACAGGAGAGAGGGCCGAGCGGGACAGGGGGCGAAATGCTTTCGCCGGATCGGACACTCCTGGTACACGAAACGGCAGGCAAGGAGGCGGCATGGCGAATGAAACGGTCCCAGGTCCAGCGAGCGGTGGCGGTCAGAGTACGGGCGGGCTGGCGCTCGTCGAGAACGCGGAGGCCATCGCCCGGCTCTATCGCCGCCTCGTGCTGCTGGTGGGAGTGCAAATTCTTTTCAGTTTCCTCCGCGTCCCGCTGGTGACGGCGGTGCCGGCCGTGGCGGTTCCCATGGCGGTTATTGTGCTCCTGGTGTTGCTCGGCACGGCCGTCGCTCTGGCTCTCACCGCCTATACCCTTCGGAGCAAATGGGAACCGGCACGCCACTGCTGTGGGCCGTCGCGATGTTTCTGCCCTGCATCAACGTCATCTCGCTGCTGGTGTTGAGCTCCAAGGCTCAGGCCTGGTGCAAACAGCATGGCGTCAAGGTCGGCTTGCTCGGGCCGACCAAAGAGAGCATCGAGGAGCTTCGGCGACGCTTGATGACCTCGCCGTTTGAGTGACTCCAGAATCGCGGTCAGGAAAGCTCGCGGCTGGCCAACTCGGTTCCGATCACCCGCGCGCGGATCTTGGCGAAGGCGGTGTCGCGCTCCGTCGACAGGTCGTCTCCGAACGGAGAGAAGCCGCAGTCGTCGGTGGTTCCGAGCCGTTCGGGCGCGATGAACTCGGCGGCTTCGAGAACCCGATCGCGGACCTCTTCCGGAGTCTCCACCCGCGGATCGATCGGGTCGATGACGCCGATGAAGATTCTCTGTTCCGGGCGCGCGTGGTCGCGGATGATGCCGAGCACCCGGCGGCGGTCGGTCTCGCTCGCCAGCTGGAGATAGACGCTTCCCAGGTCGAGGGCGAACAGGTCGGGGAGGAGATCGGCATAATCGACGTCGGCGCTGTGCGTCGAGTCCTGATCGCCGCCGGGGCAGGTGTGGACGCCGATGCGCCGCCGTTCTTCCGGCGAGAAACGGCTGAGGACCTGATTGTTGAGATCGATGAACTGGCGCAGCAATCCGCGCGACGGATCGAGTTTTACGGCGAGCCGGCCTTCGGTGAAGTCGATCTGCACGTTATAGGCGCCCTGTTCGAGACAGCCCCGGATGTCCGCCTCCGCCTCGTCGACGAGATCCGCCAGGAAGGCTTCCCGGTCGTAGCCGTCGATGCCGGATTGCGGATAGAGGAGGCTCAACGCCGAGGCCGAGATCACGGCCTGCTTCACGGGCTTTTGGGTGAGGCGCTGCGCCGCGGAAAGATAGGTCGAGGCCCGGGTGCTGTAGCGGAAGGGACCCGAGACGAGCCGCGGCAACTGCCGCACGTGACCATCCGCGAAGGGGATCTGCGCGCCGTCCGGCGCCAGGGAGTCGCTGCCGTGAACCGGGTAGGTGGCGAAGCTGGGCTTGGTCTGCTCGCCGTCCGTGATCACCGGCGATCCGGTCTCCTCGAAGCGCCGGATGGTGTCGAGGAGCGCTTGCCGATACAACTCCTCCAGGCTCTCCTGGGACCGGTGGCCGGCCTGAAACTCCTGGACCGCATGGATCAGCTCGGGAGGACGGGGGATGCTGCCGATCGGTTCGGTGGGTATTTGCATGATGCGATTGTATCCCGCCAAGATCCGGGCGGTAGCAACGCGGGGCCGCTCGTGCGACCCCGCTTGTGACAGTCAGGCCGGAAAACTGCCAGGCCGCTACTGCTGCTGAGGCCTGGAGGTTCCGTCAACCGTCCTGGCCCGCTGGATACGATCGACCAGCTCGCTCAGCGTCTTCGGGGGAGCAAAGCCGGGCGGGAATCCGTAGGGGCTGGCGACCTCGGTCCCGGCGACGCGATAACGTCCCGCGGGGTTGACGGCACGGTAGAGCATGCGGCCCTGGGCGTGCACGGGGTCGTCCGAGATATCCTTGAGGAAGAGGATGTACTCGGAGCCCGCGAAGAGGATGGGATCATCCTCGGTGATCACCGAAATCCCGGCCCGGCCGCCCTTGGCCGGCACCACGCCGCCGGTCTGCATGACCACGATATGGCTCGCCGGCGAGCCCTTGTAGACCTCCAGCACCTCCAGGTCGGAATCGGTGAACGGCAGTACGTCTACGACCGTGCCAAGATCCTTGCCATCGGGAGTGCGGACGGGAACGGGCACCCGCAATTCCCGGGCATCGTTGACCTTGACGACCCGGGCGCGCACGACGACGTCGGCCTCGTTCAACTGGTCGCGTACGGTATAGGCCGTCGAGATCCAGTTGGCGGAACCGCCGGCGCGGGAGACCGAAGCCGTGGGCTGAGAAACCTCGGCGGCGGTGAGGGGGCCTGACCAGACGCTGAGCAGGGTAAGGCCGAGGAGCAGGGAGAAGCGCTTCGTCATCATTGGGGTCTCCTTTCCTAGTAGCGGGCGTTGACGAGGCTCTGGTCCGTTGCATTGGGGTTCGTGATGCTGAGCTGACCCTGCTGCATGATGCTCGTCGAATCGGTCGGGCGATGGGCGAGGGACCAGCAGTGGCCGAGCTCGTGAGTGGCGTTGAACTGCCGCTGGGTCGACGTCCAGGTGGCGAGATAGTAGGAATTATTGCGCGCCGTGCAGTCCGAATAGGTGGCGTTATAATTCTCACAACCGCCGCCGGTGTTGCAGATGTAGGCATAGCCGGCCCAGCCGGTCGCACCGTAACTGGTACCGATCGTCCAGGCTTTGATGGAGCTGCAGTTCGAGTAGATGTCGAGATCCGTGACCGCGCTCCACTTGGCGGCGGCATTCTGACATTCCGTGGCATAGTCTCCCGCGTGGCACCAGTTGATCTGGTTGGAGGAGAACTGGCCGGAGCCGAGGTAGTTTGCCGCCGAAGCGGGCCCGGCTGCCCAGCCGGTCGCGAGAACGAGTCCAAGGATGAGCTGGGTGCGGGACGAGAGTCTTCTGTTCACCGTGACCTCCTTCAAGGGGTTCTTGTCAGGGCGGCGACCGCGCGCGCCATCTCCGCCCTTTATGTTAGAAGATTATTATATATAGATAGATGTGTCAACCCGGCTCCAGCTTCGTCCGCCACGGCTGCCCAAATCGCCATCGGCCTTGGTGCTTTGACTACCCTGGAAGGGGTATCCTGTCGTCCATGAACGGTCTTCCCGATGCGCTGGCGGTCCTCTCGGCGATGATCACGCCCGCGGTGCTGATCTCCGGCTGCGGGTCCCTCATCATGGCGACGTCGGGACGGCTGAACCGGGCCGTGGACCGGACGCGCGAGATCTCCCGGCGGTTCGCGGAGCTTGCCCAGACCGCGTCTGCAGAGGAGGCGATCGAGCCGGAGCGCAAGATGCTCTTCTCCCAGCTGCACTTCAGCACCAACCGCTCGCGGATGCTGCAGCGGGCCCTGTCGCGCCTCTACTGGGCCCTGGGGCTGTTCGTGGCCACGAGTGTCGCGATCGGGATCGTGGCGGTCAGCAGCCGCCAGTACGCCTGGATCCCCCTCGTGTTCGGCCTCGCCGGGGCCGGACTCCTGCTCTATGCCAGCATGCTGCTGGTCCGCGAGTCCCAGGTCGCGCTGGAAGCCCTCGACGCGGAGATGGACTTCGTCTGGCAGTTAGGGAAAAGCCATGCCACCCCGGAGCTGCTGGACCTGCATCGCCGCCGGCGGTAATCTCCAGGAACCTCGCAACGCCAAGCCAGTGTCCGGGTTTGTCTACCTGGCCGAATTGGCTTACAGTCCTATAAGAAAAATTGAACGGAGGCACTCCGATGCATGTCCCCGGTCCGCATCATCCGCGGGTCATTCAAGGCTTTTTCCTGGGCGGCAGGCCGCGCGTCCCTGGCGCGCCGCCACGGCCGGGCACCCTGCAGGCGTCGCCGCGGGGGGGCACGGCCCTCCAGTTGCCTCCGGCTCTGCTGCCGCCGAGACCTGCCGGCGGCCGGCCGCTCCCGCCGGTGGTCCAGCGGAAGATGGAGGCCGTCTTCGGAGTCCCCTTCGCCGACGTACGGGTTCACATCGGTCCTCAGGCGGCGTCCATCGGCGCGCTCGCCTTCGCCCAGGGCTCGGACCTCTACTTTGCTCCCGGCCAGTACAACCCGGACTCCCCCCATGGGCAACGCCTGCTGGGTCACGAGCTGGCGCACGTCGTCCAGCAGCGGACGGGGCGGGCGCGGAACCCCTTCGGGTCGGGCATCGCGGTGATCCAGGATCTGGCGCTGGAGGCCGAAGCCGAGCGGATGGGGCTGCGGGCGGCCCAGCAGCCCGCCATGCCTCCTCCGGCCCGGGCGCTTCATACGCGGCCCACCCTTCAACCCGCCGGGCGCCCGACGCCGGCGCGCGCGGCGCAGAAGGCGCCCTCTCCACTCCCTCGACCGGCACCGCACCGTGACGCCGGTTTGCGCAAGGCCCTGCTCCCGTGCCCGGCGCCCTCGCCCTGCGGCTGCAAGAGCGTGCCGTGCGCCGGCGGTACTCCTCAAAAGCCTCCGGCTCGTCTCGCGCCTCCCCCGCGCCGGCGGGTGGTCCGCGTGCGCTCCGTCCAGCCCCGGCGTCCACCGGTCTCCCGCCGTCCAGCCCCGGCGCGGGTCACCGGCCGGCCGGTGACCCTGCAGCCGTCTCGGCTCCCGCAGCCGCCGGGGCGCCGGCCAGGGCACCTGCCGGGACCCGCGGTCATCCAGCGCGAAACGGTCTCCGGGTGTACTCATCCGGTCAAGACGGTGCTCCAGATCGGCGACGACATGCACCAGGTGATTCAACAGATCTACATGGCCGACGAGCACTTCGCCGGCGCGGGACCCTGGACCCAGGAGTACGAAGTGATCATTCACAACGGCAACCTGGCGGGGAACGCCAACGGCTATTGCGACCTGCTGGCGCACCGGAACGATGGGGATGACGACAATCCCGACCTGCAGATTCTGGTCGGCGAGATCAAGCCGTTGTCACGGACGTACCAGAACATCCCCGGCATCGAGGTACCGGGGGCCCAGCGGGACCGCTACAAGGCGGCTCTCGCCCTCCAGCACGCCGGCTCGACGGTCGGCAACCTGAACTGGCTTCCACCGCTCGATGCCCAGATGCTCGGCGGCGCTTACGCCGGCCAGAACCTCTACATTCAGACCGAAAACGGTACGGGACTCTACTATTACCACTGCACCCAGGCGGTGAAGAGCAGCGCCTACGGCAAGGTCAAGGTCACCTTCCCGCAAGAGCAGAAAAAGATCGCCGACAAGGAATCCGACGAAGAGATGCTGGGCTATAACAGCTTCGGCCAGGTTGAGGCGATGTGAGCTGAGGCCCGCATCGAGGGGACGGAAAGGAGCGCTCGATGCCTCTGGAGAAGATCAATCTCGAAGCGAAGCTGTCCACGTTCTCAGAGCACTGGCAGCCGCGGACGGTCGGCCAGTTCAACGGCCATGACCTGATGGTCGTCAAGGTGCAGGGGGAGTTCGTCTGGCACCAGCACGATGACACCGACGATTTTTTCCTGGTCCTCCAGGGCCACCTCACCATCGAGATGCGGAACCGTAGCGTCTCGCTCGGGCCTGGCGAGCTGTTCGTGGTGCCCCGCGGGGTCGAGCATCGTCCGGTAGCCCGCGAGGAGGTCCATCTCCTGCTCATCGAGCGGGCCGGCACGCCGAACACGGGCGACCCGGCCACGGCCGCGGCGCGCCGGGTGATTTAGAGGTCTCCGCCATGCGAACATCTCTTGGCGCAATATTCTGTCTTTCCCTGCTGGTCGCGGGCCACGGATTCGCTCAAGACACGCGGGAGCCGTCCCGCCAGGAGCGCTTCGAGCGTGACGGCATTATCTGGGGGAGCGCCGCGGCATGGGGCGTTCCGTTTCAGGAAAATCTCTCCGAGGATGCGAAGGTCGCCGGGCTCAGCAGGTTCTGGATGGAAGTGAAGATCAACTTTCCGCATTTCGCCGCGGTTCCCGATCTCGATTGGGATAAGACGTACGTCGACTTCATTCCCAAGGTTCGCGCCACGGCGAGCACGTACGAGTACTATCGTCTTCTCCAGCAGATGTGCGCGCTCCTCAAAGATGGACATTCCGATGTGTTTCTGCCGAAGGAACTCATCGAAAGGATGGAGGCCGATCTCCCCCTCCGGACCGACCTGATCGAGAACCGCGTCTTCGTCACCGGTGTGAACAGCGGAAAGCTCGCGGCGGACGGGGTGACGGCGGGCCTTGAAATCCTCAAGATCGACGGCGTGCCCGTGCACGAGTACGCGGCGAGGAATCGCCGCCCCTATGTGGCGAGCAATTCTCCTCAGCATGTCGAGGTCAAGGTCTACTCCTACGGGCTGCTCGCCGGACCGCGGGATCGCCCGGTGTCTGTCGAATTCCGAACGAAGGACGGCCGGGTGCTGGAGAAGCGTCTCTCTCGCGGCGCGTACCCGGATACGGTGGCCCTGCCGGTTTTCACCTACCGAACGCTGGCGGGGAACATCGCCTATGTCGCCATCAATACGTTCAACAGCGAGGACGCGCAGAAAGAATTCGAGAAGCATCTTCCCGAGATTCGCGGCAGCGACGGATTGATTCTCGACGTTCGCCAGAACGATGGCGGCAGCGGCGTGATCGCCTACAATCTGATCGGTTATCTCACCGGCAAGGATTTCGCGACGCCGCCATGGAAAAGCCGGGAGTACATCGCGACGCTGCGCGTCTGGGGCGAGGCAGGGGGTTGGTACGAGTCCAAGCCGTCGATGTGGAAGGGCCATCCCGGCGATTTTTATTCAAAGCCCGTGGTGATGCTGATCGGACCCCGCTCGCTGTCGGCGACCGATGTCTTCGCGGAAACCTTCCATCGCCTGCAGCGGGGCAAGCTGATCGGAGAGCCGACGGGCGGCAGCACGGGGGATCCTCTGGCGTTCGCTCTCCCGGGAGGAGGTTCGGGCCGAGTGGCGACGTCGGCGGATGTGGGGGCCGGCCTGGTGGGACGAGGCGTCCAGCCCGACGTCCTGGCACCCCGCACGGCCGAGGATTTTCTCGCTGGCCGCGACGCGGCGCTCGAAGCCGGGATCGCCGAGCTGAGGTCGAGGATCAGCGGAAGCCCCCGGGAAACACCGGCCGGGCCGCAGCCCCGGCCGGCGCCCTGAAGCCGCTAGTGGTCGTCGTGACCCGTGGTCTTGCCCTTGACCTCGGCGAAGAAGACGTCGACAACGCCGTTCCTGCCGTCGGGCCATACCGCGAAGGTGCGGTTGCCGCCGGACGCGGAGCCGATGTAGTCACCGAAGTTCGAGAGCGTCAGCGTGCCGGGGAGGCGATAGTTCACCTGGCACCAGTTGGTCGTCTCCGAGGAGACGCGCACCGGGGCGCCAAACGTATCGCCGCCGTCGCGCGACTGCAGCAGGTAGGTGTCGACCAGCGAGCTCGCCGGGCCGCGGCGGCGCGGTCCGCCACCGATCGGCACGTCGCAGCCGATGACCGCCGGGTTCGGGTTGAGCTGGACCTCCTGGCTCTCCATGTAGACGACGTCGACGTCGCCACCCGGCCGCACGCTGACCGTCGGCCAGAAGCGCTTGACCCGCGTGGCCGGAACCGGCGGTCCGAGGGTCTTCGGGGTGCTCCAGGTCACACCCTGGTCGTCCGAGTACATCAGGAAGATCTGGGTGGAGACCAGGGACTGGTTTGAGTCGGGGAAGGCGAAGGACGACATAACGCTCGCAGGTCGCCAGCGAGCCGTCACTGAGATTTCATTTCGGCTGACGGCACATCCCATTCCACGCACGGGTCGCCGCCGGCTGGACGCAGAGCGCGATGGGACCGCGCTGCGAGCCATGCTCGAAGGCGGCTTTCATCGGCTGCGGCAGGCCTGGCGATACTCAGGAGCATTGCGGGAATTGCACGCGCTCGATGCCCGCACCCTGAAAGATATCGGGCTTCACCGCGGTGACCTTCCTGCGATCGCCGATGGCTACGCCCGACGGGGAATCGTCGGGCGTTTCGGCGCGGCGCGCGTCAGGCGCGTCGAAATCACGGATCTCGCCCGTTGCGTCGAATTTGGCCGCCTGCTCCACCCGGACGACATCCGGCTGCGGTTTGGACGGCCGGTCACGCTCGGCGATGCCGGCACGTTTCGCCGCCTGTTCGGGCTCGACGACAGGAAGATAGAGACGGCGAGGACTATATTGACCTGAGCGGCCAAATCCTGGGGCTTGCCACCGTGGCCTGGGTACGGCCCGGCACGGCCGAAGTCGCGCTCATCATCCGCTCCGATCTGCAGCGTCGCGGGCTCGGCGCAACGCTCCTGACCAATGTCATCGAGCGACGCACGGGACGCCGGCTTCAAGCTGCTGATCGCGTATGTCGGCTATGGAAATCTCCGGATGCGGCGGCTGGCGCGGCGTTTCGGGTTCGAGTTCGCCGACACATTCACCGAGGCCGAGCTCGTCATCCGAAGGTAGCAACCGCACGCGCGGGGGTTTATCGGGGCGATCCCGCTAATTTTGCATGCGGCTGCGCATGTCGTCGATCGCGCAAGCACGCGCTCGGCGTCGCCGGCGCATCGAGGAGCGGGCCAGACGATGATCGGCGAGGCTTGCCATCGCATCGCGGATCGCGAGCAACACCGAGATCGCCAGCATCAGCGGCGGCTCGCCGACCGCCTTGGAGCGGAAGATCGTCGGCTCGCGGTTCGGCGCGTCGTCGAGAGATCCGCGACGTTGAAGATCGGCGGCACGTCGCGAGCGGCCGGGATCTTGTAGGTCGAGGGCGCGTGCGTGCGCAGCCGGCCCTTCGGCGTCCCACCACAGCTCTTCGGTGGTGAGCCAGCCCATGCCCTGGATGAAGCCGCCTTCGACCTGGCCGATGTCGATCGCCGGGTTGAGCGACCGGCCGCAGTCGTGCAGCATATCGGCGCGCACCACCCGCATCTCGCCGGTCAGCGTATCGATCGCCACTTCGGCAGCGGCGGCGCCGTAGGCGAAATAATAGAACGGATGGCCCCCCGTCGGCGCGGTCCCAATGGATCTTCGGGCGTCCTGTAGAAGCCGCTCGCCGACAGCGACACGCGCTTCTCCCACGACAGGCCGCGAGCTCGGCGAACGACATGCTGCGATTGCCGCGCTCGACGCGGCGGTCGCAGAACACGATCTCATCGGCCGGCACCGCCGAATTGCTCGGCGGCGACCTCGGTCATGCCGCGCCTTGATCTGCGCCGCGGCTTCAGCGCCGCCATGCCGTTGAGATCGGTGCCCGACGAGGCCGCCGTCGCCGACGTGTTCGGCACCTTCGCGGTGCTGGTGGCGCTGACACGCTGACGCGGTCGAGGTCGATGCCGAACTCGTCGGCGACCACCTGCGCCACCTTGATGTAGAGCCCCTGCCCCATCTCGGTGCCGCCATGGTTGAGCTGCACGCGCCGTCGTTGTAGACATGCACCAGCGCGCCGGCCTGGTTGAGGGTCGGCGGTTGAACGAGATGCCGAACTTGACCGGCGTCAGCGCGATGCCCCGCTTGAGCACCGGGCTCTGCGCGTTGAACGCCTCGATTCGCGCCGCCGGCGCGGCATGGTCGACGTTCGCTCGAGCTCGTCGATGAGCGGCGCGATGATGTTGTCCTCGACCTTCTGGCCGTACGGCGTCATGTCGCGCGCGCCGCTGCCGTAGTAATTGCGCGCCGCGACGTCGAGCGGTCGAGCCCCAGCCGGCGCGCGATCTCCTCGATCACGTTTCCATCGCGAGCATGCCCTGCGGCCCGCCGAAGCCGCGAAACGCGGTGTTCGACTCCGTGTTCGTCTTGCACGGCAGCCCGCGAAAGCGCACGTGCGGAGGTAATAGCATTGTCGACGTGGCAGAGCGCGCGCGTCACGACCGGCCGGCGACTGATCTGCCGACATTGCCGCCGTCGCGCGGCAATCGCGATGTCGAGCGCGAGGATCCGCCCGTCGTCGTCGAAACCGACCTCGTACCGTACAGGAAATGTGGCGCTTGCCGGTCGATCATGTCGTCGTCGCGCGGCGCCGCAGCTTGACCGGCCGCCGCGCCTTGAAGCCGCGCAGGGCGGCGATGCCGGCGATCTGGGTGGCCTGGCTCTCCTTGCCGCCGAACGCTCCGCCCATGCGGCGGACCTCGACGGTGACGGCGTTGAACGG
>CAWBWZ010000007.1:0-359131 GCA_963792575.1 uncultured Acidobacteriota bacterium | reverse complement strand
TGCTGACGTTGGTCAGGGAGACCGTCTCGGAGTTGCCGCTCCCCGTTGAGCTGGCGACCGGATCGCCGCCGGAGCAGTTCCCGAACGCCGCGAGGTCGATGTCGCCGTTGGAGCCGTCGAAGTCCAGCGTGATGGTGACCGTCTGCCACCCGGCACGCTGATCTTGTACCAGTCGGTGTCATTCACCTTGACGATGCGGTTGCTCTGGGTGCCGGCCTTCAACGCCTTCGCCTTCGAGCAGGAGTCGTTCTGCTCGGACTTGTCGTCCGAGCCGCTGACCAGGTTCTTCTTGATCTTCGAATAGGTGGTGACGAAGGAGCCGTAGCAGTCGAACGTCTCCTGGCCGCACGACGACGGGCCGTAGTAGAGCTGCCCGTAAAGCTGCTGGGTGTCGGCCCGGAAGATGCCCGAGCCCGAGGAGCCCCCCTCGGTGGGGCCGTCGGTCCAGGAGGTCCGCAACACCTGCAGCCCGTTCGTGCCCTGGTACTGGTAGCAGGCGGCGGCGTTGTCCTTGAAGCCGAAGCTGATCCGCTTGTAATCGCCCGCCGGATGATGGATGGCCACGGCGTCGGTGCCTTCGGGCACGGTCTTCCCCGTCCAGCCGGCCCAGTAGAGATTGTCCGGCAGCGCCCCTTCGACGATCATCAGCGAGTAGTCGGAGACCGGGTTGTGGGAGACCAGCGTCGCTCCGCCCGACCGCGGAACGCTCTGGATCGACGGCGGGTTGCCGTTGCAGCCCGCGGTCTGGTAGAACCAGAAGAACTCGGCCGATCCCGCCGAGCCCTGCGAGCTGATGCAGTGATTGGCGGTCAGGTAGTAGGGTGTGAAGTCCTGCACGTTGTCGTTGATCAGCTGGCCGGAGCAGAAAAAGCTGCCGCCATCGTCGACGAAGCTGATGCCGGAGACCGCCTTGGCCACGTTGGCCCACTCGGGATGGCAGGTCACGTCGTTGTGGCAGGGGCCGGCGGCCTTCTCGCCCACCAGGCTGCGGGCCACCTTGTCGACCGGATCGAGGTAGTAGTGCTGGAGGTTGTCCACCGTGAACGGCAGCGCGTCGGCGACCGCTCCAGCGGGAGCGGCGCTGGCCGGTGTCAAATATTCGATGCGCACCCGCTCGCCGAAGAACGAGCCGGTCCAGAACTCGCGGGCCGCGGTCGCGGAGGCGTCGTGAAACTCGACATTCCGGTCGGGGTCGAACCGCGAGTAGCCACTCTTGGCGATGCCGCTCGTGTCGGCCGAGTAGACCGCCAGCTCGGCGCCGGCCGGCAGCTGAACGTTCTTGAAATGGAGACGGAGGCCAAGGGCGTCGGTCGAGGCGATCTCAGCCGCCCACAGACGGCGGCCGCCCGCGGCGTCATACCAGTTGCCGTCCTGGACGGAGACCTGGAGGCCGCGCCCGACGCCGAAACGGAGGGCCTTCACCCGCGCTCCGCGCTCGCCGAGCGCGTCCTCGCGCAGCAGCGCGTCCCGGTCCACCGCCGGCAGGCGTACCTCCGGCAGGTTGCCGAGGCCGATGCCCATCTCCTCCGCGGGGGTGGGGCGCACCGCCTTCCGGGCCTTGTGGAGCGTGGGTCCCTGGATACCGAAAGTCTCGGCCAAGTCGTTGGAAACCGGGGGCTTGGCGGCCCAGCCGGTGGTGCTCGACGCCAGCAGGGCACCGAAGCCAATCGCCAGCGCGAGCCGTCCCGCCTGACGCCTGGGAGCGAAGAATCCTTGCATCCTGATCTCCTTTTTCGAGCTACTGCAGAGCGCCTGTCGCCGGGGCTCGCTTTTCAACTCATAGCATTTTACCACTGAGTCGCCGGTGGACCTACCCGTCATCGGGGCGCTCCCTGCACGTAGGCCGGGTCATTGGTGCCGTTGTTGACCACCTGGCCCGCGGCGAGCAGCCGGCTGGACCGCACCTGCGCCTGTACGGTAAAGCCCCCCGCCACGCCCGCCGCCGGGATCGGATGCTGGTTCGGGCTGAGCTGCCGGGCCTTGCCCGGAGCGAGCGCGATGCCGTCGAGCCGGCCGAGCACCGAGCCGTCGAGCGCGCGGTAGATCAGGTCGTAGACGCCCCCCTCGCTGGCCGACGGATTGAACAGCCAGAGAGTCGTGCGATAGGCGCCATCCTGCCGCAGACCGGTCAGGACCACCTGATGCCCCGCCGCCGCCGCATCGAGATCCCCGAAGGCCGTCATCGACTGCCCGAAGCGCCGGGCCGGCTGCGCGTTGTTGTAGCTCTCCCCCTGGAAGATCGGCAACGCGCCCGAGGGCTCGCGGCTGACCAGGGTCAGGATGCCGATGGCGTTGGTGAGGTGCCACTGGCCGTTGATGACGTCCGCGAGGCGCCGCGTCTCCCCAGGCTGGAGCGTCAGCGACACCGGCGCGGTCGGCTGGGCCAGGGGACCGACGCTGGTGAACGAGAGGTCGGCGTGGAGCACCTGGGCGCCGAGGTTGGCGAGCACCACGTCGGTGCGGAAGAGACTGCCGAAGGGGCCCGGCGCCGAGAGCGCTCCCACCAGATAGGCGCGGGAGGTCTTCGCCACCCCCGCCTCCAGGAAGGACGGATCGCTGGTGGCCAGCCGGATGACCGACGCATAGGGATAGAGCGGGCCGCCGGTGACCGTCTCCACCTGGACGCGGTAGTCGCGGCCGGAGACGCCGTACGTGCCGCGGATCTCCGCCTCCTGGAACTGCCGCTGGCCGAACGCCGAAAGCATCAGCACGGGAGTGACGGTGATCTGTGCCCCCGCGGCGTTGAAGAAGCGGACGCGGTAGGTGGCGGGCGCCGCGGTGGGATTGCTGACCCCGAAGTAGGAGAGCCGCTCGGCGTCGCCGGTCAGCCCCACCAGCGTCTGGACCGCCGGCACCGAGCCGCCCAGCGTCAGGCCGGGCACGGTCTGGCCGAACCGGGAGCCCCCCTGCGTGGTGGCGTTGAACGAGGCCACCACGGGCGCGACAGCGACCGCCCCCTGCGGGGTGATCGAGAGGAAGCCGCTCACGTTCTCCCGTCCGAAGAGCTCCTTGAGCACGCCGGCGAGGAACAGGGTCGCTCCCGGCGCGATCGTGCGGGTCGCCCGTGGCGGCGACGACTCCGGCAGGCCGCGCTTGCGGAACTCGATCGCCACCGTCACCGGCAAGGCCCCCGGGTTGTAGACGTAGAGGTCGGTCGTCTGCACCAGCGCTCCCGAGGTCTCCGCGATCCACGGCAGGAGCACCCCTGGCACCGGTTCGGGATCAGGATCGGGGTCCGGTCCGGGGCCGCTCCCGCTGATCTGGAACGTCTTGTTCGAGCTGCTCGACGTCTGGGAGTTGCTGACGGTGAGATTGACCGCATAGCTCCCGGCCTGAGCCCAGGTGTGGGTCACCGAGCGGCCGGTGGCCGTGGTGCCGTCGCCGAAATCCCAGGCATAGGTCACGTTGCCCGTGGCGTTGGCGGTGAGGCTCACCGCGGCCCCGGCGCTCGCCTGGCACTGGGTGAAGCCGAACTGGTTCTGGCACGGAGCGCTGGTCTGGAACGTGCCGTCGAGCGGCGGCGGCGCGGTCGAGACCACGGCCACCACCCGGTTGGCCTGGTCGGACGAGCCGGGCGCTGATCGTGAGCAGGACGTTGTAGCCGCCGGCGTTGACGAAGGTGTGGGTCACGATCTTGCCCACGGCGGACGTGCCATCGCCGAAGTCCCAGGTGTATTGGGTCGGCCGCGGCCCGTGGAGGAGCTGGCGTCGAAGGTGACCACCTGCCCGGGCTGAGGGGAGCTCGGCGAGTAGCTGAAGCTCGCGCCCAGGGCCCCGGTGCCCGAGATCGTCACCCCCTTGAGCCCGAGAGCGCTGCCGCAGGCGGAGTTGGTGGCCGAGACCGGCTTGTTCCCCGGGTTCGACCAGGACACCATGATCTGCGGCCCGTGGCGGCGACCGGCTGCACGCCGAACCCCAACGGCTGGACCTGGAGCGTCGCGGACGGCGCGATCGCCGGCGCCGCCACCGGGCCGCAGATCATGGTGTCCTGGTCGAACCCGGGGAACAAGCCGGTCTCGGCCACCAACTCCGCCTGCGGCAGCGCTCTCGGGCTCAAGGGGGTGACGATCTCGGGGACCGGGGCCCTGGGCGCGAGCTTCAGCTACTCGCCGAGCTCCCCTCAGCCCGGGCAGGTGGTCACCTTCGACGCCAGCTCCTCCACGGGCGGGCCGACCCAATACACCTGGGACTTCGGCGACGGCACGACCGCCGTGGGCAAGATCGTGACCCACACCTTCGTCAACGCCGGCGGCTACAACGTCCTGCTCACGATCAGCCGTCCCGGCTCGTCCGACCAGGCCAACCGGGTGGTGGCCGTGGTCTCGACCGCGCCGCCGCCGCTCGACGGCACGTTCCAGACCAGCGCTCCGTGCCAGAACCAGTTCGGCTTCACCCAGTGCCAGGCGAACGCCGGGGCCGCGGTGAGCCTCACCGCCAACGCCACGGGCAACGTGACCTATGCCTGGGATTTCGGCGACGGCACCACGGCCACGGGCCGTTCGGTGACCCACACCTGGGCTCAGGCCGGGAGCTACGCGGTCAATCTCACCGTGAGCAACGGCCAGACGTCGAGCAGCTCGAACAAGACGTTCCAGATCAGCGGGACCGGCCCCGGACCGGGACCGCCGGTCCTGATCCCGAACCGGTGCCAGGGGTGCTCCTGCCGTGGATCGCGGAGACCTCGGGAGCGCTGGTGCAGACGACCGACCTCTACGTCTACAACCCGGGGGCCTTGCCGGTGACGGTGGCGATCGAGTTCCGCAAGCGCGGCCTGCCGGAGGCGGCGCCGCCGCGGGCGACCCGCACGATCGCGCCCGGAGCGACCCTGTTCCTCGCCGGCGTGCTCAAGGAGCTCTTCGGCCGGGAGAACGTGAGCGGCTTCCTCTCGATCACCCCGCAGGGGACGGTCGCCGTCGCGCCGGTCGTGGCCTCGTTCAACGCCACCACCCAGGGGGGCTCCCGGTTCGGCCAGACCGTGCCCGGCCTGACACTGGGCGGCTCGGTGCCGGCGGTCCAGACGCTGGTGGGCCTGACCGGCGACGCCGAGCGGCTCTCCTACTTCGGCGTCAGCAATCCCACCGCGGCGCCCGCCACCTACCGCGTCCGCTTCTTCAACGCCGCGGGGGCGCAGATCGCCGTCACCCCGGAGCTGACGCTGGCGGCGTTCGGCCAGCGGCAGTTCCAGGAGGCGGAGATCCGCGGCACGTACGGCGTCTCCGGCCGCGACTACCGCGTCCAGGTGGAGACGGTCACCGGCGGCCCGCTCTATCCGTACGCGTCGGTCATCCGGCTGGCCACCAGCGATCCGTCCTTCCTCGAGGCGGGGGTGGCGAAGACCTCCCGCGCCTATCTGGTGGGAGCGCTCTCGGCGCCGGGCCCCTTCGGCAGTCTCTTCCGCACCGACGTGGTGCTCGCCAACCCCGGCGCCCAGGCGCTCCACGCCGACCTCTCGTTCACCAGCGTCGGTCCCCTGGCCCAGCCGACCGCGCCGG
This sequence comes from uncultured Acidobacteriota bacterium, assembly GCA_963792575.1. GTDB lineage: Bacteria > Acidobacteriota > Thermoanaerobaculia > Multivoradales > UBA5704 > DATARR01. The sequence goes on along the minus strand of CAWBWZ010000007.1, from coordinate 353,639 downwards.
TGTCGCTGACGCTCCAGCCTGGGGAGACGCGGCGCCTCGCGGACGTCATCAACGGCCAGTGGCACCTCACCAACGCCATCGGCATCCTGACCCTGGTCAGCCGCGAGCCCTCGGGCGCGCTGCCGATCTTCCAGGGGGAGAGCTACAACAACGCGCAGCCGGCCCGGCGCTTCGGGCAGTCGATGTCGGCCTTCGGGGATCCCGACGCCGCGGCGGCGGGGCATCAGGTGGTCCTGACCGGCCTGCGGCAGGATGGCGCCTACCGGACGACTCTCTGGCTGTTCAACCCGTCGGCCAGCGAGGGGGGCTCTACGACCTGATCTACCGGGCGCTCGACGGCTCGGTGCTCGGCCGGCTCGACGGCATCGCGCTCGCCCCGGGCAAGGCCCGGCAGCTCAGCCCGAACCAGCATCCGATCCCGGCGGCGGGCGTGGCGGGGGGCTTTACCGTACAGGCGCAGGTGCGGTCCAGCCGGCTGCTCGCCGCGGGCCAGGTGGTCAACAACGGCACCAATGACCCGGCCTACGTGCAGGGAGCGCCCCGATGACGGGTAGGTCCACCGGCGACTCAGTGGTAAAATGCTATGAGTTGAAAAGCGAGCCCCGGCGACAGGCGCTCTGCAGTAGCTCGAAAAGGAGATCAGGATGCAAGGATTCTTCGCTCCCAGGCGTCAGGCGGGACGGCTCGCGCTGGCGATCGGCTTCGGTGCCCTGCTGGCGTCGAGCACCACCGGCTGGGCCGCCAAGCCCCCGGTTTCCAACGACTCGGCCGAGACTTTCGGCATCCAGGGGCCCACGCTCCACAAGGCCCAGAAGGCGGTGCGCCCCACCCCCGCGGAGGAGATGGGCATCGGCCTCGGCAACCTGCCGGAGGTACGCCTGCCGGCGGTGGACCGGGACGCGCTGCTGCGCGAGGACGCGCTCGGCGAGCGCGGAGCGCGGGTGAAGGCCCTCCGTTTCGGCGTCGGGCGCGGCCTCCAGGTCTCCGTCCAGGACGGCAACTGGTATGACGCCGCGGGCGGCCGCCGTCTGTGGGCGGCTGAGATCGCCTCGACCGACGCCCTCGGCCTCCGTCTCCATTTCAAGAACGTTCAGCTGCCGGCCGGCGCCGAGCTGGCGGTCTACTCGGCCGACACGAGCGGCATCGCCAAGAGCGGCTACTCGCGGTTCGACCCCGACCGGAACGTCGAGTTCCACGACGCCTCCGCGACCGCGGCCCGCGAGTTCTGGACCGGCTCGTTCTTCGGCGAGCGGGTGCGCATCGAGTATTTGACACCGGCCAGCGCCGCTCCCGCTGGAGCGGTCGCCGACGCGCTGCCGTTCACGGTGGACAACCTGCAGCACTACTACCTCGATCCGGTCGACAAGGTGGCCCGCAGCCTGGTGGGCGAGAAGGCGGCCGGCCCCTGCCACAACGACGTGACCTGCTACCCCGAGTGGGCGAACGTGGCCAAGGCGGTCTCCGGCATCAGCTTCGTCGACGATGGCGGCAGCTTCTTCTGCTCCGGCCAGCTCATCAACGACAACGTGCAGGACTTCACCCCCTACTACCTGACCGCCAATCACTGCATCAGCTCGCAGGGCTCGGCGGGATCGGCCGAGTTCTTCTGGTTCTACCAGACCGCGAGCTGCAACGGCAACCCGCCGTCGATCCAGAGCGTTCCGCGGTCGGGCGGAGCGACGCTGGTCTCCCACAACCCGGTCTCCGACTACTCGCTGATGATCGTCGAAGGGGCGCTGCCGGACAATCTCTACTGGGCCGGCTGGACGGGGAAGACCGTGCCCGAAGGCACCGACGCCGTGGCCATCCATCATCCGGCGGGCGATTACAAGCGGATCAGCTTCGGCTTCAAGGACAACGCCGCCGCCTGCTACCAGTACCAGGGCACGAACGGGCTGCAGGTGTTGCGGACCTCCTGGACCGACGGCCCCACCGAGGGGGGCTCCTCGGGCTCGGGCATCTTCCGGGCCGACACCCAGCAGCTCTACGGCCAGCTCTACTACGGCCCGTCGTCGTGCGGCCAGGAGACGTTCGACTGCTACGGCTCCTTCGTCACCACCTATTCGAAGATCAAGAAGAACCTGGTCAGCCGGCTCGGACGACAAGTCCGAGCAGAACGACTCCTGCTCGAAGGCGAAGGCGTTGAAGGCCGGCACCCAGAGCAACCGCATCGTCAAGGTGAACGACACCGACTGGTACAAGATCAGCGTGCCGGCGTGGCAAGACGGTCACCATCACGCTGGACTTCGACGGCTCCAACGGCGACATCGACCTCGCGGCGTTCGGGAACTGCTCCGGCGGCGATCCGGTCGCCAGCTCGACGGGGAGCGGCAACTCCGAGACGGTCTCCCTGACCAACGTCAGCAGCAAGGCGACCTTCGCCTACTGGCAGGTCTATCTGGATTCCGATACCCGTAACAACTACGACGTGTCGGTCTCGATCCACAACTAGAGCCGATCCTTTCGCGCCGGGCCCGGAGCTTGAACCCGGGTCCGGCGCGCTTTCGCTTCCTCCCCTTGCCCGCGATCTCCGTCCCCCTGCACGCTCCCGAGCTGGCGCCCGGCCTGTGGATCCAGGGGCCGGAGGTGTCGATCCGCTCCCAGCGCGGACGCGTCGTGCTGGTGGACTTCTGGGAATCCACCTGCCTCAACTGCCTGCGCACGCTGCCGTACTTCAAGATCTGGCACGAGCGCTACGCCGGCCGCGGGCTCGCGATCGTCGGCGTGCACACGCCGGAGTTCGAGCTCTCGGCCGATCCCGCGCTGGTCGCGGCGGCGGTGCGGGACGAGGGGATCCCCTACTCCGTGCTGCTCGACAACGATCGCGCCACCTGGGAGCGCTTCGCCAACCACTACTGGCCGTCCCGGTATCTGATCGACGCCCGCGGCTACCTGCGCTACGAGCGCTTCGGCGAGGGGGCCTACGGCGAGACCGAGGACTGGATTCAGCGCCTGCTGCGCGAGGCCGGGGATACGGCGCCGATGCCCGGGATCCTCGAGCCGGTGCGCGCGGAGGACAGGCCCGGGGCCGTCTGCCATCCGGCGACCCGCGAGACCCATCTCGGCTTCCACCGCGGCCGTCTGCTGGCCGCCGAGGGGTACCGGCCGGGCGAGGAGGTGCGCCATCGGGAGCGCGAGGAGGGGCCGGCGCCGCCGGGGATGTTCGCCGCCCGCGGCCGGTGGCTCCACGAGGCCGAGTTCCTGGAGGCCCGCGAGCCGGGAGCGGAGCTGGATCTGGTCTGCGACGCGGCGGGCGTGAACCTGTTGCTGGCGCCGGCGGGGGAGCTGGAGATCGAGGTCGACGGCGCGCCCGTCGCGGCGGCGGAGCGCGGGGCGGACGTGGTGGAGCGGGACGGCCGCACCTTCGCGATCTGGGAGCGTGGCCGGCTGGTGCGCCTCGTCGACTCCGCCGAATTCCGGCGCCGGCGCCTGGTGCTGCGCTTCCCGCGGGCGGGGACGCGGGCTTATGCGTTCAGCTTCTCGACGTGTGTGTAGGGGCGGCCCTATGTGGCCGCCCTGTTTGCCGAGAGGTCGAGCTGAACAGGGCGCCCACACAGGGGCGCCCCCACAGAGATCTCAGCCCGCCGCCGCTTCCTGATACTGCGGGTGACTCTTGAGGAATCCCTGGATATAGGGGCAGGTCGGCCGGAATTTGGCCCCCTGCCGCTGGATCTGATCCAGGGCGCCGGTGACCAGCTGCTCGGCGACGCCGTGGCCGCGCTGCTCCTCGGGGACGAAGGTGTGCAGGAGGTCGTAGACCTCGCCGGACTTCTCGTATTCGATCTTCGCCTCCTGGCCCTCCACGGTGGCGTAGAATTTGCCCGCTTTCTCGTCGTTCTTCACTTCCAGGCTCATTGCTGTCTCCTCTCCGCTGCAAGGGCTGCCAGGCGCTCTCCGGCCAGCCGGTCCGCGGCGGCATGGGGCGGAATCCCCTCCGCTCGGGCCAGCCGGAGCACCGTGAGCAGGGTATCGTAGATCCCCGCGATCCGCGCGCCCGTCTCCTCGCCGCTCCAGCCCAGGATCTCCCGGCCGCCGCTGATGACGCCGCCGGCGTTGGCGATGTAGTCCGGAGCGTAGAGGATGTCCCGGTCGTGCAGCCTGTCGCCGTCGCGGTCCTCCCAGAGCTGGTTGTTGGCGGCGCCGGCCACGATCTCCACCCGCAGGCCGGGGATCGTTTCTGCGTTCAGGATGCCGCCGAGGGCGCAGGGAGCGAAGATGTCCGCCTCGGCACCCTGGATCTCGCCGGGATCGACCGCCGCCGCTCCGGTGGCCTCCACCGTCCGCCGGACCCGCTCCGGGTCGATGTCCGCCACGATCAGACACGCTCCGGCCGCGGCGAGCTCGCGGGCGAGATGGAAGCCGACATTGCCGCAGCCCTGGATCGCCACCGTCCGGCCGGCGAGGGTGTCCGCTCCCCAGAGATGGAGGGCGGAGGCGTTCATCGCGCGGACCACGCCCTGGGCGGTGTAGGGGGAGGGATCGCCGAGGACGCCGGCGACGTGGCGGGTCTCCTGGCCGATCGTCTCCATGTCCGCCTGGCTGGTGCCGACGTCCTCGCCGGCGGTGTAGAGCCCGCCGAGCCGCTCGATGGCCCGGCCGTGGGCGCGGAAGATCGCCGCGCGGTCCACCGCGGTATCGCCGGCATCGCGCAGGACCACGGATTTACCGCCGCCCATGGGCAGCCCCGCCATGATGCTTTTGAAGGTCATGCCGCGCGACAGCCGCAACGCGTCCGCCACCGCCTCCTCCTCGCCGGGGTACGCCAGGTAGCGCGTGCCGCCCACGGCCGGTCCCGCCACGGAGCTGTGGATGGCGATCACCGCCCGGTAGCCGGCCTCGGGGTCGCGGCAGAGGACGACCCGCTCGTGACCGGTCCCGGTGGCGATCTCCTCCAGCGTGAGGCTCATCGATGTCTCCAGAGCTCGCGGGCACGCACCGCCACATCGGAGAAGTCGCTGAACAGGCCGTCCACGCCGAGCGCGAAGAACTGCTCGTACTCCCGCTCCGGATCGCCTCCGTACTCCGCGGCGAGGAACGTGCCGTCGCTCCGGAAGGTCCACGGGTGGACCAGGAGCCCGGCGCGGTGGGCATCGTCGACGAGCGCGGTGGGGGGAGGAGCCGGCCGCCGGGACCCGTGGGGACGATCATCCGCTTATCCGGGCCGATGCCGTCCGCGTAGGTGGCGATCTCCGCGAGGCCCGCGGGGGTGGCAAGATCTTGACTGGTCCTGGCATCGTCCGCCACGGCGAAGTCCCAGGGCTGCCCCGCGGCCTCGAGGAGCTGAATCAGGGGGAGATCGGTCACTTTTCGCAGCTCCTTAAGATTTCCCATCTCGAAGGATTGGATATACACCGGCAAGCCCGCGTCCCGCAGCTCGGCGAGCAGCGGCTCCTCGAGCGGAAGCCCGAGCGAGCGGAAGTAGCTGGGGTGCTTGGTCTCGGGATAGACGCCGATCGTCCGCCCCGTCTCGGCGCTCTTCCGCCGCGCCAGCGCGAGCACCTCGGCGAAGGTCGGCACCTCGAACCGGCCATCGAAAGACAGGTCCCGGAATGGCAGCCGTTCCCTGGCGCGCAGCGTCTTGATCTCGGCGAGTGAAAAGTCCTCGGTGAACCAGCCTGCGATCTCGCGGCCGTCGATCCGTTTGGCCGCCCGACGGTCCGCGAACTCCGGACGTCCGGCGATGTCGGTCGTCTCCGAGATCTCGTTCTCGTGGCGGGCGATCAGGACGCCGTCCTTCGTCGAGACCAGGTCCGGCTCGATGAAATCGGCCCCCAACCCGATCGCCAGCTCATAGGACGCCAGCGTGTGCTCGGGCCGGTAGCCGCTGGCGCCACGGTGGGCGATCACGATGGGGTTCAAAGATCTTCCCGCCAGAGTTTGGGATCCACTTGTCGGAGGCTCTCTGTCGCCTTATCAAATTCGGCGGCATCCTCTTGGCTCCAGGTGCCCGCCAGGAGATCCAGATCATGGTCCACCTGGACCTGCGTTTTTTGGAGACCAGCCAGCCGCTCGTATTCTTCCGGCGTATCGACGTCCTGCACCACTCCGGCATCCTCGACCGCGATCTCCAGCAACTCCGCCGCGTGCCGGTCGCGGAGCTGCCTCAGGCCCACGTTCGGATCGAGCGTGTCGATCTCGGGGATCAGCGCCGGGGCGATCGCCAGCGGATGGCCGCGCTGGCCCTGGAAGACGGGCTCGGCGATCGGCGCTCCGGATTCGCGCATCCGGCGGAGCACCTCGATGACGGTCTCGGCCCGCAGGTTGGGCAGATCAGCGGGGGAGACGAGGAGGATCGCGCCACGCCGGGCCAGCTCCGCGGCTCCCCCCAGGGCGGCGATCCCCTCGCGGATGGTGGAGAGCATGCCGCGCTCCGGATCAGGGTTCACCGCGCTCTCGATGCCGGCCCGCCGCGCCCACCCCCGCAGCTCCTCGTCGTCCGGAGCGGTCACCAGCACGATCTCTTCCACGCCGGCTCCCAGCAGAGCGTTCACGACGCTACCGACGAGCGGGCCGCCCTTGAAGGGGAGCAGGAGCTTGGGCCGGCCCATCCGGCGGGATGCGCCGGCGGCGGGTAGGACGGCGACGGTTTCAGTCATGAGATCGGGTCCTCCAACCGGCGCGCCAGGACGAGCGTGCGGTCGTCCGCGAACGGCAGCGAGTCCTATAACTCAAAAGGCTCGCACCCCTCGAACGTGCGCCGTCGTCTAATGATCTCCTCGAGATTAGGGATCTGCTGCGACACCCTTGTAAGCTGATTCAGCCAGTCCTCACCTCTCTTGGGGCGGTTCTCCCGAAGAGCGCGGATATCCTCAGGAGTGGTCGGGATATCCCTTTCAAGATTGAGGAGGTCAGGTTTTTTCGAGGTCATCGAAGCGGTCCCGCATGCCTTGTCGGTCAAAGTAATCCCTGACTTGAATGCGGTCAACTCCCGGCAGGTTCAACAGGAACCGGACATCCGCCATGTCCTGGAGCGCTCGTGCCGGATCGTTCTTCATCGCCGTGATCTTCAACGCCGCCAGATGCTCGGGTTTGGGCACGCTCATTTGAAGACCGCCCGGACCTGTCATGGTCCTGGAACCGGCAAAGATCTCCTGGCTCGTTTCGCCGTGCACGTACACGAAATCGAGACTCCCCCAGAGTAGCAGATCGGGATGGACGTGGTTCGAGTAACCGCTGGATTTGTGAAGAATTTTATACCCGCGAGCTTCCAGGAATTCGATCAGATCAGCCTGAGCCGAGGATTCAACGATAAAGTCGAGATCCAGAGTCGTACGTGGCAGCCCATAGCCGATGAGCGCGACACCACCGATTACGGCATACCGGAATCCCTTTTCTTCCAGGAAACCTGAGACGACGCCGAGGACGGTCGCGAAATCCAAGGTCGTCTCTCTCTATCCCAAAACCGGCAATCCATGCTTCGGCGCCAGCCGTCCCGGATCCAGCCCCGCCACCTCGCAGAGCGCCGCTTCCGTGTAGCGCTGGACCATGGTGCCGCGCCACTGGGTCTGGAAATCGGTGTTGTCCATTGGGGTGGCGACCTTGCGGGTGAGCTTGGCGGCCTGGGCGATCGTCTCGCGGTCGAGCTTCTTGCCGACGAGGAAGTCGGCGCTCTCCTGGGCGGCCAGCGGCCGGGAGGAGACGGCCCCGAGGTAGATCCTCGCCTTTTCGACCGTGCCATCCGGCGCGGTCCAGACGGCGGCGGCGGCGGAGAGGACGGCGAAGTCGATCGAGCCGCGGCGGCGGAGCTTCCAGAAGGCGGAGCGGCAGCGGTCCGCGGTCGCGTCAGCCGGGAGATAGAGACCGGTCACGATCTCGTCCGGCCGCTTGGCGAGGTACTGGATGCCGTCGTCCCGGTAGAGGTCGTCGATCGGGATCACCCGCTCTCCGTCTTTCGACACCAGCCTCACCTTCGCGCCCAGGGCGCAGGCCATCGGCGCGGAATCGGTGGCGGTGTGCGCCCAGCAGCGGGGGGAACTGGTGGCGACCCAGCAGATCTCACCCTCCGCCTTCATGCAGTAGTCGATCGAGCGGCGCCATTCCTCGGTCTGGTTGTAATAGGTGCAGCGCGTGTCCACGCAGAGATTGCCGCCGATCGTACCCATGTTGCGCAGCGGGGGAGAGGAGATCGACTGCACGGCCGCCGCGAAGCCGGGGTAGCGCGCCCGCACCGCGGGGTGGGCGACGACGTCGCTCAGCAGCGTGGTGGCGCCGATGTGGATCTCGCCGTTGACGTCGATCCCGGCCAGCCCCGGGATGCCCATCAGGCTCACCACGGTCGACGCCTGCTGATGGCGGCGCTTCATGTTGGGCCAGAGGTCCGTGCCGCCGGCGACCAAGCGGACGAGCTCGCCTTCCGCGGTCCCCTCGCCGGCCAGCACCGATGCCGCCTCGGTGAGCGTGCGGGCGTGGACGAAGTTGAATTGCGGCAGCCGCAGCATGTGCTACCTCGCCCCTTTCAGATCGGTGGTCAGCGCGGCGAGTTTCTTCTTCCGCAGCGCCTCCTCGCGGGTCATCATCGTGCCCGCGGACGAGCGCATGCCGGAACGCAGCTTCTCGCGGTAATCGTTGATGGCGGTGCCATCCCCTCCTTGCTCGGGAGTGGGGACGTGGAGATCCTCGCCGAAGTCGACCTCCGGGAACCCCTTGGGGCCGAAGCGCGGCTCCGCCCCCTTGCGCTTCGCCTCCAGCGCCTTCAGCACCATGTGCGGATGGATCGGCACCTGGTCGACCCGCACGCCCACGGCGTCGTAGATGGCGTTCGCCACCGCCGGCATCACCGGCAGCAGCGGCCCCTGGCCCACCTCCTTGGCGCCGAAGGGGCCCTGCGGGTCCGGGTCCTCGATCAGATAGGTCGTCACCGGCGGCATGTCGTTGAACGTCGGGCTCTTGTACTCGAGCACCGAGGGGTGCTTGTGCACCAGGGCGGAGGAGAGGTGCTTCGGCAGCCGGCGGAAGACCTGCTCCTCCATCATCACCTCGCCAAGCCCCATGTAGACGCCCCCCTCGACCTGGCCCATCACCAGCACCGGGTTGAGCGAGCGGCCGACGTCGTGGGCCATCCAGACGTGGACCGGGTTCCACAGCCCGGTCTCGGGATCGACCTCGACCTCGATCACCGACGCCGAGTAGGAGTAGGCGGGGGAGGGGCCGACGCCGGCGCCCCGGTAGCGGCCCGGGGAGCGCGGCGGGATGTAGCTGCCGGTGGTGGCCATGGTGCCGAAACGGGCCTCGGCGGCGATGACGGCGTCCTGGAAACTCAGCCCCTTGTCCGGGTCCTGGGCGTCGAAGACCCGGCGCTCGGCGAAGACGACGCGCGAGGTGGGGATCTCGAGCTGCTCGGAGACCGCCTTGGCGATCATCTCGCGCGCCCGCTCGGCGGCCTGGAGGGCGGCGTTGCCGACCATCAGGGTTACCCGCGAGGAGTAGCTGCCGAGATCGACGGGGGTGAGGTCGGTGTCCGCCACGCAGAGCCGGATGTCGGCGAGCGCGACGCCGAGCACCTCGGCGACCACGGCGGCGAGGATCGAGTCCGACCCCTGGCCGATCTCCGACTCGCCGCAGAAGACGGCGACGCCCCCTGAGCGGTCGAGCTTCAGCATCACGCCCGACTGCGGCATGTGGTTCCAGTAGATCGGCAGGCCCGCGCCGCAGAGGTAGGAGCCGCAGGCGAGGCCGAGGCCGCGCCCCTCGGGCAGCCGTCCCCAGCGCTCGCGGAAACCGCTTCCCTCGACCACCGCCTCGATGCACTTCCGCAGACCCATCGAGCCGATCTTCAGCCAGTTGGCGGTGATCGAATCGGGCTCGGCCAGCATGTTGAGCCGCAGGTCGGCCGGGTTGATCCCCAGCTTGATGGCGATCTTGTCGAGATGGACCTCGAAGCCGAAGCGCGGCTGCGGAGTGCCGTGGCCGCGCTTGGGGCCGCAGGGGGGCTTGTTGGTGAAGCAGCGCACCCCCTGGAACTCGTAGGCCGGCATCTTGTAGGTCACCGTCTGCAGCGCCCCGGTGTAGTAGGTGGAAGCGACGCCGTAGCTGCCGTAGGCGCCGCCGTCGAGGGCGGTGCGCAGGCGCTGGGCCGTGATGCGGACGCCCGTTCCATCCTTCTTCACCCCGGTCCGCATCTGCATCAGCACGGGGTGGCGGCCGCGGTGGCAGTAGAAGACCTCCTCGCGGGTGAGGGTGATCTTGCACGGCCGGCCGAGCTTGAGCGCCATCTTCGCCGCCACGATCTCGTGATTGAACGGATCGCTTTTTCCCCCGAAGCCGCCGCCGTTCGTAGCAGCCGACGACGCGGACGCGTGACGCGGGCATCTCCAGCACCTTCGAGAGGGCGCGATGGAGGTAGTGCGGAGTCTGGGTGGAGGAGTAGACGGTCACCCGGTCGCTATCCTCGGCCACGCCGATCGAGGCGTGCTGCTCCATCGGCAGATGAGTGTTCCCCTCGTAGTAGAAGGTATCCTCGAAGATCTCGTCCGCCTCCTCGAAACCTTTCTCGACCTCGCCGAAGGTCATCGAGACGACCTTGTGGAGGTTGCCGCGGTCGCCGTAGTCGTGGATGCGTGGCTCGGGGGTGGCGATCGCTTCCTCGATCGACGAGATCGTGGCCAGCGGCTCGTACTCGACCTTCACCTTGAGCGCCGCCTCGTAGGCCGCGTCCTCGTTGACGGCGGCGACCGCCGCCACGGGATCGCCGACGAAGCGGACCTTGTCCGGGGCGAGGGCGTGCTCGTCCTGGGAGACGGGGAGGATGCCGAACGGGATCGGCGTGTCCGCGCCCGTCAGCGAGCCGAGGAAGCCGGGGACCTTCGCGGCCTCGGAGAAGTCGATCGCCTTGATCGTCGCGTGGGCTTGAGTGGAGCGCACCAGGCGGACGAAGCACATGCGCGGAAAGGCCAGGTCGTCGGCGAATTTGGTGGCGCCGGTCACCTTGGCACGGCTGTCCACGCGGCGGAACGGCTTGCCGATGATGTTGGTCTCGCGCCGCGGCTCGTCTTCGGTCTCGGGATTTCTGATCGGTTCAGCCATGATGATTTCTTTCTGAAAGCGTCCTCAAACGGGCCGCGGTCCGGGGCGATGGGCCGGTTCCGTGGGAATGTCCGAGCCGTAAAAAGCCTCGCTCGGCGGGGTCCAGTCCTCGCCGCGCATCCTGGCGGCAGCCCATTCGATCCCCTCGAGGATCTTGTGATAGCCGGTGCAGCGGCAGAGATTGCCGGCGAGGGCCTCGCTCATCTCGCCGCGGCTGGGTGCGGGGTTCTCGGCGAGCAGCGCCTTGGCGGCCATCAGGATGCCCGGCGTGCAGTAGCCGCACTGGGCGGCGCCGAGATCGGCGAAGGCCGCCTGGAGCGGATGGAGATCGTTGCCGAGCTGCATCCCCTCGACGGTCTCGATCGCCTTGCCGCCCGTCTCGGCGGCGAGGACCAGGCAGGAGAGCACGGGGCGGCCGTCCACCAGCACGGTGCAGGTGCCGCACTCGCCGAGCTCGCAGCCGTGCTTGGTGCCGGTCAGGGCGCACTCCTCGCGCAGCACCTCGAGCAGAGTGTGGTGGGTGGGGAAGACCACGGGGCGGTCCTCGCCGTTGATCCGCAGCTTCAGGGTGGTCAGGTCGTCCATGCTCTCTCCATTTCAATTCCGGGCGCCAGCACGCCGCGCACCAGCAGCTCGGCCTGCTCGCGGCCGATCTCGCGGGCGGTTTTGCGCCCTTCCGGCCGGAACCATTTCACGGTCCAGTTGACGGCGCCCGAGAATGGCGAGCGCGCTCACCTTGGGATCGGTCGGCCGGAAGACGCCCGCCGCCATCCCCTCTTCCAGAAGATCGCGGAAGGCGCGCTCGTACTCGTCGCGCTGCTCCTGCACCTCGCGCCGCCAGGTCTCGCCGAGCGCCTCCACCTCCAGGTGGGCGAGCGAGCCGGGGGTCCCCTCGTTGAGGCGGACGACGTGCTCCTCGATCAGCCGGAAGAGCTTGGCGTCCGCCCGCAGTGGAGCGGCCCGCACCCGCGCCGCGAGATCGAGGAGACCGGCGAGCGCGTCCTCCTGGACGAAGGCGAGCAGCTCCTCCTTGTCCTTGAAGTAGTAGTAGAGGTTGCCAACCGCCATCCCCAGCTCCGCCGCGATGTCGCGCATCCCGGTCGCCTGCAAGCCCCGGCGGCGGAAGACCCGCGAAGCGGCGTCGAGGATCTCGCGCTTCTTCTCGGGGACTTTTTCGCGGGGGTCGCGGGGTTCTGGCCGGCGCGCGGCGGAGTTTTGAACCATCGTTCAAATCGTGCCAGCTCAGACCCGTGCTGTCAAGGCCATCCCGGGATACGATCCTGTCCATGAAGGACACCCTTGCGCCGCCGCATCGTCCCTCGGCCGTCGAGATCGCTTCCTGGGCCCTTGCCGCCCTGGTCCTGATCCTGGTCCTCCATCTTCACCTGCTGTCGGCGCTGCTGGGGGGGCTCGCGGTCTACGAGCTGGTGCATATCCTCGGCCGCAAGCTGCACTTCATCCGCGGCCGCCGGGAGGCGGGGAAGCGCTGGGCGGTCGCCATCCTGGCGGTATTCGTGGTCGCCGCCCTGGTCCTCGCCGTGGTCGGCGTCCTCGCGTTCCTCCGTGGCCGCGGCGCTCCGGCGAGCCTGCCGGCGCTGCTCGGCCAGATGGCGGACATCCTCGAGACGTCCAAGGAGCATCTCCCCCCCTGGCTTGCCGCCGAGATCCCGGACAACACCGACGAGCTGAAGAATGAAGGGGTCACCTGGCTGCGCGAGCACGCCGGGCAGTTCCAGATGATCGGGGCGCAGGTGGGGCGGAGCTTTCTCCACGCGCTGATCGGCATGGTGATCGGCGCCCTGGTCTCGCTGAGCGAGGTGGCGGCGGCCGGGTCTCGCGGGCCGCTGGCCGAAGCCCTGACCGAGCGGGCCCGCCGTCTGGGCGAGGTCTTCCGGCGCATCGTATTCGCCCAGGTGCGGATCTCAGCGCTCAATACCGCCTTCACTGCCTTGTACCTGGTCGTGCTGCTCCCCCTGCTCGGCGTCCACCTGCCTCTCGTCAAGACGCTGATCCTCCTGACCTTTCTCGCCGGCCTGCTGCCGGTGATCGGCAACCTGATCTCGAACACGGTCATCGTCGTGGTCAGCCTGTCCTACTCCCTGGGCGCCGCGCTCGGCTCGCTGGCCTTCCTGGTCGTGATCCACAAGCTCGAATATTTCCTCAACGCGAAGATCGTGGGCAGTCAGATCAAGGCCCGGGCCTGGGAGCTCCTGCTCGCGATGCTGGTCATGGAGTCCGCCTTCGGCCTCGCGGGACTGATCGCGGCGCCGATCTATTACGCCTACCTGAAAGAAGAACTTTCGGCTCGGGGGTTGATTTGATAGCGGCCTGCGAAATCGAAAAACAAGGACGTAAAGGACATCAAGGACGACAAGGACGAGGAGTCACAATTCAGCGGTCTGTTGCTTGTCCTTGATGTCGTTGTCGTCCTTTAGGTCCTTGTTTTCCCGTCCCGCTCACTCCTCCGCCCGCAACGTAACCGCCGGCTCCACCCGCGCCGCCCGGCGGGCCGGCAGGTAGCAGGCGAGCAGGGCGATCGCTCCGAGCAGGATCGGCGCGCCCAGGTAGTAGAGCGGATCCCGGGCGCTGACGTCGAAGAGCAGGCCGGTCAGGGCCCGCGAGAGGAGAAAGGCCGCGGCCAGCGCTCCCGCCAATCCGACGCCAAGCCCGATCAGCACCCAGCGGAACCCCTGCCGCACGACGACCGACAGCACCTGGGCCCGTTGCGCGCCGAGGGCCATGCGGACGCCGATCTCCTGCCGGCGCGCCGAGACCGAGTGCGCCACCAGCCCGTAGATCCCCAGCGCGCAGAGGAGCAGCGCCACCGCCGAGAAGCCGGTGAGCAGCCCCATGGTCATGCGGCGGCCGGCTACGGCTTCCGCGACGATCCCCTCCATCGTCCGCAGATTGGCTACCGGCTGCTCGGGGTCGAGGAGGCGCACCTCCTTGCGGACGCTATCGGCCACCTGGGCCGGCGGCAGGGAGGTGCGCACCAGCAGGTTCATGAACGGCATTGGCAGTTTGATCTCCTGGCTGGCGGGGAGGAAGAACTCGGGAGCCTTCTCGACGTCTGGCCCGAGTTGCTGAACGTCCTGGACCACGCCGATGATCTCCATCTTGCGGCTCCCCATGAGCAGCCGCTTGCCGAGCGGATCCTGGCCGGAGAAGTACTGGCGCGCCATCGACTCGTTGATCACCGTGGTGAGGGGCGCGTCGGGTGGCGTCGCCGGATCGAACTCGCGCCCCTTCACCAGGCGCGTCTGCAGGGTGCGGAAGTAGCCCGGGCTCACCGCCATCAGCCAGGCGATCGGCTGGTCGCGCATCGCCAGCGGCCGGCCTTCGATGGAGAAGGGGGACTTCGCTGACCCCTGGACCGGCAGGTAGTCCGACATCGCCGCCGACTGCACCCCCGGCAGCGCCCGCACCCGCTCCAGGATCTGGGCGAAGAACACCCGCTGATGCTCCCGGTCCGGATACTTCGCCGCCGGCAGCGAGATCTGCAGCGAGAGCAGCCCCGTGGGATTGAATCCGAGGTCCACCCGTGAGAGCTGGCGGAAGCTCTGGATCAGCAGCGTCGCTCCGATCAGCAGAACCAGGGAGAGGGCGACCTCGACGGCCACGAAAACGCCCTGAGACCGGGCGCGTCGCGGACCCGCCGTCGAGCTCCGGGAGCCCTCCTTGAGCTGGGTGGTCGCCTCGGTACGCAGACTCTGCAGCGCCGGGATCAGCGAGAACAGCACGCCGGTCAGCAGTGACAGCAGCAGTGTGAAGACGAGCACCCGGCCGTCGATCCCCACCTGATCGGCGCGCGGCAGGCTGGCGGGATGCCAGGCGACCAGCAGGCGCAGTCCGCCCCAGGCCAGCGCCAGACCCGCAAGGCTCCCCAGCAGGGCGAGCGCCACTCCCTCGGCCAGCCGCTGGCGGAGCACGCGGCCGGCGCTCGCTCCCAGGGCCATGCGGATCGCCACCTCCCGGCGACGCGAGAGCCCCTGAGCCAGCAGCAGATTGGCCACGTCGGCACAGGCGATCAGCAGCACCAGGGCGACCGCCCCCAGCAGCAGGACGAGGGATGAGCGGACGTTTCCCACCAGTTGCTCGCGCATCGGCACCACGTCCAGGCGGAACCCGGCGTCCAGGTTCCCCGGCAGCGTCTGGGCGTAGCGGCCGTTGAGCTGCCGCACCTCGCCGCGGGTGGCCGCCAGCGCCACCCCCGGCTTCAGCCGCGCCGCCACCTCCAGAAACCCCGCTCCCAGCTCGATCGCGCGCTCCGGGAGAAGCGAGAGCTCCTGCGGGCGCGGCAGCCAGACCTGGACGTCGCGGAACGGGAAGTGGAGCACGTCGGGGAGGACGCCGACCACCGTCCAGGGCTTCCCCTCCAGCCGCACCGCCTTGTCGAGGATCGTCGGATCGCCGCCGAAGCGCTGCCGCCAGAGCCCCTCGCTCAACATTACGACGTCGCCGCCCCCCTTCTGGTCTTCGGCGGCGGAGAAGCAGCGCCCCAGGAGCGGCTTCACCCCCCAGACGGCGCAGAACTCCCGGCTGATCCGTTCCCCATGGAGAACCTCGGGATTGCCGCGCTCCGTGAGGTTGACGTCCTCCTGATAGTAGGAGGTGATGCCGGCGAAGGCGCCGCTCTCCCGCAGGATGCGGAACTTGGGCACGGACAGCCCGGTCTCGCCCAAGCCTTGCTCGGGCGAGCTGGCCCAGATCTGCACGAGGCGATCGGGCTCCGGATAGGGGAGGGGGCGCAGCACCACCGTGTCGAGCAGGCTGAAGATCGCCGTATTGGCGCCGATGCCCAATCCCAGGGCAAGGACCGCGATCAGAGTGAAACCGGGGCTCTGGCGCAAGCGGCGGAAGCCGTATTTGAGATCTCGAATCATCGGTGTCCTGTTCCGGCTCCAGGGCGCGAAGCCGCGTTCCTGCGGTATGTTACGCCCTGCTCCCGATCGCTCCAGGGGCAGTCCATCAGGGAAATTCATCATGGCTACGACAAACGTCAGCGCTCTCCTGCTCTCAATCCTGCTCCTGGGCGCTGTCGCTTGCGGCAAGGGCACGGCCGGGAGCAGGCCGGCAGCCGCTCCGCCGGGGAAGGCGCGGACCGTGCCCACGGCGCCGCGGATCGCGATCGAGTTGCGGCGCGGCCAGGAGCCCCGGGAGCTGGTCCGGATCGGCACCCGTGGCGTGATCATCGGGCCCTCCTCGGGGCCGCTGGCGCGAAAGTTCTTCGTCGATCCCCGCCGGGCCGACATCGCCTGGTACTTTCTGCGGACCTACGCCCCGTTCGAGGCGAAGACGCCCGAGGGGGAGATCGCCTTTCAGGGGCAGGGGAAGGTCAAGGCCGGCGCCACCGAGCAGCGGATGATCCGCGAGTGGAGCCGCCAGGTTGCGGCCGAGGCCGCGGGTGGGCGCGGCGGCTCCGCCTACGGGCTGGTCCTCGCCTGGCATCAGGGGGGATCCTCGCTGGACTGTCAGGACGTGGCGATCTACCTGACAGGAGAAGCGATCGCCACCTCGTGCGGCTGGGACGGCGAGCTCCGCGGGCGCCTCGAGCCCGGAGCGCTCGGCCGGGTCTACGACTGGTTCGACCGCCTGCAGCCGTTCCAGGAGGGGGGCGCCCAGACCGAGGATAGCCTGCGCCCCGGCGCGCTCGAGACGCGGCTGATCTTCGCCGGCAAGGGGTCGCGTCCGGCGGCGGCCGGGGAGCAGGCGGAGATCCAGTCCTTCTCGGCCAGACTCTACTCGGAGCTGAACGCGAGGCGAACAGGGGCCCCGCCGCCGGCCGCGCCGGCCACGCCGGCCACGCCGCAGGGAAAGACTCCGCCGGCCGCCGTCGAGCCGCCGGCCGCCCGGCTCCTCCTGCCGCCGGGAGCCCTCAACCCGAGGCCGCAGGAGATCATCCTCCAGCTTCCCGAGAAGCCGCCGCCGCCTCCATCGTCCCAGGGGACACAAGGAGGAGCGCCGCGGCGTCCGGCGCCGGTCCCGGCCGAGCCGATCCAGCCGCCGGCTTAGAGGCTGGCGCGTCATCTTGGACTAGAATGTCCGGCTGGAAACCGATTCCGGAATACCGTCGTCTTCGGCGTCACAGGTACTCTCGCGGGAGTGGCGCTGCTCGCGATCGGAAAGGTCGGTCCTGAAGGTTCCAAGGAGATGAGATGACGAGATGGAAGAGCTGTTCGCCGGGAGTCCTCCTGCTCGCCGCCCTGCTGGCCGGCGCCGCCGTGGCGCGGGCGCAGGAGGCGGCGGTCCACAAGACTCCCGATCCGGCCCTGGTCGAGCGGGCGCGCAGGATCCTCGACCGGGTGCCGCTCGTCGACGGCCACAACGATCTTCCCTGGGAGTACCGCAAGCGGTTCAAGAACCATATGGACAGGATCGACCTGCGGGGGGGCACCACGAACCTCGATCCCCCCCTGCACACCGACATCCCGCGCCTGCGCAAGGGGGGAGTGGGGGGGCAGTTCTGGTCGGTCTACGTCCCGGTTGAGATCACCGGGGCGGATGCGGTTCAGGCGACGATGGAGCAGATCGACGACGTCCACCGTCTGGTCGAGCGCTACCCCGATACCTTCGAGCTGGCCAGGACGGCCGACGACGTCGTGCGCATCCACAAGGCCGGCCGCATCGCCTCGCTGATCGGCGTCGAGGGGGGGCACTCGATCCACGACTCGCTCGCCGCCCTGCGCCAGCTCTACGCCTCGGGCGCCCGCTACATGACGATCACCCACACCAAGAGCACCGCCTGGGCCGATTCGGCGACCGACGCGCCCAAGCTCGGCGGTCTCACCCGCTTCGGCGAGGAGGTGGTGCGCGAGATGAACCGCCTCGGCATGCTGGTGGATCTCTCGCACGTGGCGCCGGAGACGATGAAGAAGGCGATCGCCGTCTCCGCGGCGCCGGTGATCTTCTCCCACTCCTCGGCGCGCGCTCTCGACGACCACGCCCGCAACGTGCCGGACGACGTGCTTCGCCTGCTGCCGAAGAATGGCGGGGTGGTGATGGTGACCTTCGTCCCCTCCTTCGCCTCCGAGGCCGTGCGGGGGTGGAACGCCATGGACACCGCGGAGGAGGCGCGCCTGAAGGCCCTCTATCCGGGCGATCCCGAGCGGGTGAAGCGGGAGCGGGAAGGCTGGCGCAAGGAGCACCCCGCGCCGCGGGCCACCCTCGAGCAGGTGGCGGACCACATCGATCACGTCCGCCAGGTCGCGGGGATCGATCATGTGGGGATCGGCTCGGATTTCGACGGCATCGAGAGCGTGCCCCTCGGTCTGGAGAGCGTGTCCGACTATCCCGCGCTGCTCGCCGAGCTGCTGCGCCGCGGCTGGACCGACGAGGAGATCGGGAAGCTCGCGGGCCTCAACGTCCTGCGCGCCTTCCGCGATGCCGAGCGGGTCGCCGCGCGCCTGCAGAAGGAGCGTCCGGCCTCGGATGCTTTGATCGAGGAGCTGGATGGTAAAAAGGAAACGGTGAAGGCTCCGTAAGAGGCGGTGGAGCAGGCCCCAGCCAGCAAGAGCATTCTGAACCCAGGGCATGCCTTTTGCAGCCCCCCTCCTCGGCGGGATGAGACACCCGCCGGAAGAGGTGCGGGATGACGTGGCGAGCCTGTCCGGTTCTTCTCTCGTTTCTGTCCCTGGGTTTCACCTTTCTCACGGCGCCTGGCGCTCTTCAGGCTGAGGGTGCGCAGGTTCGCTCCTGGCTGCAGGAGGTGGATCTCCTCATCACCCCGCGCGAGCGCGAGGTCTTCCAGGGGCTCAAGACTCCGGCCGACCGCGAAGTCTTTATCCAGCGCTTCTGGCAGGTGCGCGATCCCTATCCGGAGACCCCGCGCAACGAGGCGCGGGAGCGGTGGGAGGAGCGTCTCGCGGAGGCCCGGACACGCTGGAACGATCTTCAGGACGACCGCTCGCAGGTCTTCCTCCTCAATGGCGAGCCGAGCGAAACGTTCGAGACGCATTGCGCCGGCCAGACCTTGCAGATCTGGACCTACCAGCCGCAGTTTCAGACCCGCTTCCGGATGACTCTCGTCTTCCACGCCGGCGCCAGGGCTCCGGCCCGGCTCTGGCGCGCGGGGGATACCCCGGACCTCGCCTCGCGGGAGTTGGGGGATTGCGCCGCCGACGCCAGCTTTGCCGAGGCGGCGACCTGGATCCGGCGGGTCGGGAAGGATACCTACGCCCTGGTCCTGCAACGGGCGCTCGCCAGTCCGAAGCCGCGGGAATGGGTTTCGAGCTTCCGCCCGTCCGCCCCCGATGGGAGCGCCAGGGCCCGCTCGTTGCCGGCCCGTCTGGATGTCGATTTCCCCGGGCGGGAGGGGGAGGGGATCGTGCGCATCCTGGTCGCCCCCGACGAGCTGCCCGAGCAGGTGGCCCGGATGTTGGGCGATTCCCACGAGCTGTTCGTCTCCGGCCGGATTCTGCGCGGCGACGAGACGGTGGACACTTTCCGGTACCGCTTCGATGCTCATCCGACCGCCGCGGGCGCGGTCGCCGGAGCCAGACCGCTCGCCTTCGAGCGCCGGCTGCGGCCCGGCCGCTACAGGCTGGAGGTCCAGCTCGACTCTCCCGCCGCAGGCAGCTCTTTCGTGGGCGAGCGCGAGCTGGCAGTGCCGAGCGTTCCGGCGGCCATTCTTGCAGCCAATGCCGCCGCTCCGGCTCCACCCGCTCCGCCAGCCCCACAGCCCTCGCCCGAAGTCCAGCGCCTGTTCGCGGAGGCTGACACGGCGCTCGCGGCGGCCCGTCCGGAGGTGCGGATCCTGGCGCCCGAGGGCCAGCTGATCGCGGGGGTTCAGCGCTTTGAAGCGCGAGTGGGCCGGCCGGCGGGGCTCTCCGACGCGGAGCAGATCGAGCGCGTGGCCTTCTCCCTGGACGGCCGGCCGCTGCTGACCCGCAACCGGGCCCCTTACGTGGCTGAGATCGACCTCGGCCGGACGCCGCGGAGCCACCGTCTGGTGGTCGAGGGGGTGAACGGCCGGGGGGAGGTGCTGGCGAAGGACCAGCTGGAGCTGAATGCCGGCGGGCAGCGGTTCGCCGCCCGTCTCGTCGAGCCCCAGCCAGGCAGGCCGTACCGCCGGAGCCTGCGGGCGCGGGTCGAGGTGGAAGCCCCCGCGGACCAGGCCCTCGACCGCGTCGAGCTCTATCTCGGCGAGAAGCGGGTGGCGACGCTCTACCAGCCCCCCTTCTCGCAGCCGCTCACGCTGCCGGACTCCGGAGACACCGGCTATGTACGTGCCGTGGCCTACCTGGCGGACGGCACCGCGACGGAGGACACCGTGCTGATCAACTCACCCTCGACGCCGGAGAAGATGGAGATCCGCCTCGTCGAGCTCTACACGCACGTGGTCGACCGGGCGGGCAAGCCGGTCGAGGGGCTCGGCTCCGGCGAGATCCGGGTCTTCGAGGACGGCGTGCGGCAGTCGGTCCGCCAGGTCGAGCGGGTCGATGACGCGCCCCTGCGCCTGGTGACGCTGATCGACAACTCGGCCTCGATGCGGCCGCGGCTGGAACCGGCGCGGCAGGCGGCGCTCCAGTTCCTGCGCCGCGCGCTGCGGCCGCGCGATCAGGCGGCGGCGATCACCTTCAACCGCTCCCCCCACGTGGCGGTGGGGCTCACCGCGGATCTCAAGGCCCTGGAGGACGGTCTCTCCGGACTGGTGGCGGACGAGGAGACCTCGCTCTACGACAGCCTGATCTTCTCTCTCCAGTATCTCGGCGGCGCTCCCGGGCAGCGGGCCATCCTGCTGCTCTCGGACGGCGACGACCGCACCAGCTCGTTCGGCTTCGCGGAAGTCCTCGAAAGCGCCCGGCGGGCTGGCATCGCCGTCTACGCGATCGGGATCGACCTGCCGAAGGGTGGCCCCACCGAGCATCTCGCCAGGCTGGCGGCGGAGACCGGGGGGAGGAGCTTCTTCCTGCGCGGCACGGGGGATCTCGACCGCGCCTATCAGGAGATCGAGCGCGATCTGCGCTCGCGCTACCGCATCTCCTACCAGTCCTCGAACACCACGCCGGGCGATGCCTTCCGCGCGGTGCGGGTGGAACTGGCGCGGGCGGGGGTGGAGGCGCGGACGGTCAGCGGGTATTACCCTTAGGAAAAAAGCAAAACACGGACGTAACACGGACGTAAAGGACAGGCACGGACGAACAGGACAAAAGGGAACAGTTTTTTTGTCCTGTTCGTCCGTGCCTGTCCTTTGCGTCCGTGTTTACGCGCCCACATGCAACAGCAGCTTGCGAACGCCCGCGTGGTGGCGGTGCTCCCAGAGGTAGATCCCCTGCCAGGTGCCGAGGCCGAGGTCGCCGTCGAGGATGGGGATCGAGAGCGAGGCCGCGGTGAGCGCGGCCTTGATGTGCGAGGGCATGTCGTCCGGCCCTTCGGCAGTGTGGGTGTAGAGGGAGTCGCGTTCGGGGACCAAGCGGTTCAGCCAGTTTTCGAGATCGTGGCGCGCCGAAGGATCGGCGTTCTCCTGGATCGTCAGGCTCGCGGAGGTGTGCTGGAGGAAGACCGTGCAGAGTCCCTCGCGCACTCCGCTCTCGCGCACGGCCGCGCGAACCTGATCGGTCACGTCGTGGAGCCCCTGGCCGGAGGCATGAATGGAAAGCTTTTTAATCATGCATCACGAGAGTCCGCTGGGGGCCTCGAGGTCCAGGAGAAGCTGCGCCGCCGAGGAGAGGAGCTCCTCTGATTCGTCGACGTGGAGTCCCTGGAAGCATTGCTGCTGATAGGCGGCATCCCCCGTGAACGCGAGCAGTGCTTTGAGCAAATCGTTCCTGCTGGACGTCCGATAGGACTCTTCGACCTTCTGCCAGGCTTCCTCCGGAATCGGACCGACGCTTCGCCGGAGCGCGCTCAAGTCGATCAGGTCCCGTGACAGCACTTGGCGGTCTGCCCAGCGATCGGAGTTCGCCATCAGTTTCTCGGCGTAGCAATCGGCGAGCGACAGACAACCCACCGGCAGCCCTTCGGGCCTCACACCCGGGTCAAGCTCGATCCGGGCTTCGCGGAACATCTCCACGCGGATCGTCTCCCCGTCGATCTCGACAGGGAACCGGAACCCATACTGATTGAACTGGATCTCGCGTGCAAGGTAAAGCTCTCTCTTCCGATCCGGCTTGAAAAGAGCATCGTAGCCGAGGGACGAGACGGCGAATCTCATCTCCGCATAACCTTCCGCGTCGGAGCAGAGGAACATAATGCTGTGGGAATCGCGGTATTCACCGAGCTCCAGAACAATCCGCGTCCCTCCTCCGAAGAGGATATTGAAGCGGGTCAGCAGGCTGGCGTCAAAAGCCGCGAGCAGCGCCTGGACCTTGCGATGCCGCTCACGCCGGAACATCGAGATAACTTCCGTAGCGCTGGACCAGATCGCGGATGAACGCCCACTCCTCCGGCGAGGGGTCGGCCAGGACTCCCCGAGACTGCCAACCACTCTCGTAGCGGCGCAGCATGTCCAGGGGAGCGAGGTCGCGGTACCGACAGTCGAACCAGGAAATGCTGGCGAGGAAGGGTAGCTGCTCAGGAATCGCGATCTCCACGGTAGCCATGGAGGACATGGTAGCAGGCGCGGGTGTCCTCATCGGCCGATCTCCATCTCCCGCTCCAGGCGCTCCCGGACCTCGGCGGGGGCCAGGAGCAGGCCCGGATCGTGCGGCGACGGGAATACTGCGACCCGCAGGCCGTCCTCCGCGAGTAGGGGGAGGAGATCCTCGAGCATCTCGTCGAGCGTGACCGGCTCCGGGAGCGCCCCTTCCCAGGGCCCCACGGCACAGGCCGCGGCGAGAGTGGCGTGGGGCCAGAGCGGCAGCGCGTCGGTCTCGCTGGCGACCACCCAGCCCTCGGCGTCCAGGAGGCCCCAGCCCTCCTCCCAGTCGGCGAGGAGCTGGAAAAACTGGATGGCGCGGTCCTCGGCGGGGAGCGCGAGGAGTTGCCGGGCTTCGTCCTCCGTGATCTCCCAGGTGGCGGGACCGCCCATCAGGCCCCCGGATCCTCGTTGGAGCCGCCGGCGACGCCCACCGGGACTGGCTCTTCCTCGCGCACCGCCCGCGGCGGCTCCAGGTTGCCGATCCCCTCCTCGCCCCTCAGCTCGCCGAGGATCCAGTCGGAGAGAGTCTCCCGCTCCTGGTCGTCGAGCGCGATGCCGGCGGTGTCGCAGAGGCTCACCACGTTGCGGAAGAAGCAGGCGCCAAGGGCGAGCGGCTCCTCGCTGCCGTTCTGGCCGAAGCGGTGGCCGCCGAAGGTGATGCCGCGCAGGATGAAGTTGACGCTCGCGCGGGCGATCGGCGACCCCTCCTCGATGCAGCGGTCGCGCACCGATTTCGAGGTGCGGGTCAGGAAGTAGCCGTGATCGTTGACCTCCTCGGCGGTGAGGCGGAAGACCCGGGCGTAGTCGCCGCGCGTCAGGTACGGGGTGTCGGTGAGCTGGTGGACGCGGTAGGCGAGGGCGTTCAGCTGCGGGTCGCCGACCAGCTCCTCGGGGCGGCCGTCGATCGGCAGCTGGTGCCGCGCGGGATCGTAGATGTAGCCCGGCTTGAGGGCCGAGATGGCGAAGCCGGGGTTCTCGCGCCCTTCGAGCAGGTCGCGGAAGGTGCCCGCCCCGGCCCAGCGGGAGGCCAGCACCTGCTCGCCGAAGCGGCTGATCACCATCTGCGCCGCGCGCGCCATCGGCACCGCGGCGTCCGAGGCCTCCACGACCGAGCGGACGTAGGCGAGGATCTCCTCGATCAGGCGGTTGCGGTCCGCGAGGTTGAGGAAGCGCGGCGACGACGCCGCGCGGCCGGGCTCATTGCCGGCCGCTTCCGGCGCCGTCCTCCGGCTCCTCCCCCTCGGCGAGGAGGCCGACCCGCCAGGGATCGCCGTCGATCATCGCCAGGTCGCGGCGCGTCGCCACCACCGCCATGGTCATGTTGCGCAGGCTGTTGAAGCCCAGCCAGTTGTTGCTGGCGGTGAACTCGGAGAACTCGCGGAAGATCGGCGGCAGCTCGGTCGCCACCAGCTCGCCGCTGGTGCTCGTCCGCTCGTAGATCTTGTCGGCGATGCCGCGCAGGAGATCGCCCATCGCCGAGTTGCTGCTGGGTCCGGCGGCCGCGCGGGTGGCCGGATTCGGGGTGGCGCCGATCGCCTCCTCGAGGAAGGTGTCCTGGTCGATCAGCAGGTCGCAGGCCGCCTTGTAGGCCACCGAAGCGGGGCCGATGGCAAGGATGGCGCTGCGCCGGTCGTGCTTGGAGAGGCGCAGCAGCACCGGCGTGAAGTCGGCGTCGCCGGAGAGCAGGATGAACTCGTCGAACCGCGTCGGATGGCTGAGGGTGTCGAGGATGTCCATCACCATGTGGATGTCGGCGCTGGTCTTGCCGCCGCTGGTCAGCGGCGGGCAGTCCACCACCTCGATGGCCGAGCGGGTGAAGTAGGGGCGGAAGCGGCCGAACTGCGAGGGGTTGAGATAGCAGCGGCGGAAGAGGATCTTGCGCTTGCGGGTGTTCCCTTCCGGATTCATCCCCTCCTCCTGGTGCGGCAGCTTGTCCTGCAGCCAGCTGAGCCAGCGGGTGGGATCGGTAGCGAACTGCTCGGCGGCCACGGGGTCTTCCCGCTGCAGTCCGAGATAGATGTTGTCGAAGTCCACGAAGAGAGCCGTCCTCATGTGAGTCGGGCTCGGGCTTGAATCCGGCATTACAGCCTCCACAAGAATCAAAAGTTTTCTGTGAGACGCTTCGGCAGAACACCGGAGCGGCTCCGCGGCCAAAGATATCAGGCGGCTGCTATGCGTCAACCCGGAACCCGGGATCAGGAACTAAAGTGCGCCCCCACCCCTCTAATACAGACAGGAGCGCTCCTGATGTTTTCCCCCGCCTCGGGGATCGAGGCGAGGACAAAAGATTCCCCCGATGTTCCGGAGGTGGAAAATGTTCGAGCACTCTCTTATTGACCTGGACGCCGAGCTGGAAGCCAAGACGAACCCCCGGCGCCGCCGCTGGATCTCGCTCCCCCTCGCGATCGGCCTGCACCTGGTCGGGCTGACCGCCTTCGCCTTCGCCAGCTACTGGAACGTCGGCCCGGTGACGGAGCCCAGCCTCAATGTGGCCTTCGTCGACGTTCTGCTGCCGCCGCCGCCCGCGGGTGGAGGAGGGCATCCGAAGCCTCCGGTGCCCGAGCGGCCTCAACCCCAGCCGGAGCCGGCCCAGGCTCCGACCGTGCGGCAGCCGACCGATGTGCCCGACATGCCGGCCACTCCGGCGCCCCCGGTGGCGGATACACCCTCGGGACCAGTTACCAGCGAGGGCCCCGTGAGCACCACGGACGGTCCTGGCATCGGCCCCGGCGACGGTCCTGGCAATGGCCCGGGCATCGGCCCCGGTGACGGCCCTGGCGAGGAGCCTGGGGACGACTCGACTGGGCCCGTCTATCTCACGCCCGAGATGAGCCGGCCACGGGCGCTGCAGCCGATCCAGCCGCGCTATACGGAACCGGCGCGGAAGGCCGGGGTCCAGGGGACGGTGATCGTCGAGGCGATCATCGACGAGAAGGGGCACGCCACCAACGTGCGGGTGGTCCGCGGCCTGCCGATGGGGCTCGACCGCTCCGCCGTGGAGGCGATCCAGCAGGTCACCTTCCAGCCGGCGATGCGGGGCGGCCGGCCGGTCAAGGTGTACTTCAACCTGACGGTGAATTTTACGATTCAGCGGTAGGCCGTTCAGGCCAGCATCGGCAGTCAGCGAAAAGGCTGCTGGTCCGTCGCGAGACGGGCCGGCAGCCTTTTTTTCAGGGCAGCCTTTCGGATGGCGATCAGCGGATCTGCCGGAGGCCGAGGGCGCCCGCGAGGGCCAGCGCGCCGAGCAGACCGAAGAGCGGCGTGTCGCTCGCCGTGCCCGGCAGGCGGGTGGAGCGGCTGTCGCTCACGCTGGTGTCGGTGCTGTCCGTGCCCGCCGTGGTGGTGGTCGTCGTCGTGGTCGTCGAGGTCGTGCCGTTGTACTGGCCGCTGGTGGTGCCGGTGGTGCCCATCGTGCCGGTCGTATCCACCGCGTTGCCGTTGGGGTTGTTGCCGGCCTTGGTATCGGAATCGCCATTGCGCTTCACGTCGACGTTCAGCACGCCGTTGTCGGCGTTCTTGCCGGTGTCGACGTCGACGTCAGGGCGGCCGGTCTGCTCCGGCTGGCCGGACTGATCGACCTGCTGGCTGGGCGGAACCTGCGGGTTGGGGGTGGGGGTGGTCTGTGCCATCAGGGCCGCGGTGCTGAGGACGAGGGCCATCAAAAGCGTGAAGATTTGCCGTTTCATAGTGATCTCCTGGAGCAAGTCATGAGAGTCGATCTCCAGCGGGGATCATCCCCGCCAGCCAGAATTACTGCAATGGCAATGCCACGATTTTGAAAGGAGCTCGGGAAGAGAGGCGGGGGCGCCCGGCCGGGCGCCCCCCACTTGAGGCAGGTGCCGCGGATGCCACTAGTGAGATGGCTTGGCGGGGCGCTCGGCGCCCTTGGGCTTGCGCAGGTCGGCCCGCAGGAAGTCGACCTCGGCGATCGGGATCACCTCGACGTCGCCGAACTGCTTCTTCAGAGCGGCGGTGAAGGCGGCGGCGTTGCCCACCAGCACGGCGAGCATCGTCTCGGGATGGATGGACTGGCTGGCGAAGCTCTGCACGTCCGCCGCGCTGACCTTGGAGACCTTGTCGCTGTAGCTCTCCAGGAACTCGCGGCCGAAGCCGAAGTGCATGGCTTCGAGCACCTTGCTGGCGATGCCGTCGGCGGTCTCGATCTCCAGCGGGAAGGCGCCGGTGATGTAGGTCTTGGCTCGGCTGAGCTCGGCGGCCGGCACCGGCTTCTTCTGCATGCCGCGCGAGGACGTCGAAGGCGACCCGAGCGCGTCGACCGTGGTCTCGGTCTTGGTGAAGGTCGAGACCTGGAAGAAGCCCGGCTGGCTCTCGGGGAGAAGTAGCTGCTGGCGCCGTAGGAGAGGCCGCGCTTGCGGCGGATCTCCTCGTAGAGGCGGGCGCTGGCGCTGCCGCCGAGCACGGAGTTGTAGACCTCGGCGGTGAACAGGGTCGGGATCGCGGTAGGCGATCCCCAGCTGGCCGAGGCGGATCTCGGTCTGGACCGCGTCGGGCTTGTCGATGACCACCACCCGCGTCTTGTGCGGGCCGGCTCCTTGACGTCGATCCGCGGAAGCTGGCTCGGGCTGCCCTTCTTCCAGCCGCCGAAGGCGCGCTCCGCGCGGGCGAAGGCGTCGGCCGGCTGGATGTCGCCCGACCACCGCGAGGATCGTCTGTTGGGGATGAAGTGCGCCTGGTGGAAGGCCGCCAGGTCGGCGCGGCGTGAGGCCGGCGAGCGACTCCGGGGTGCCGCTGGACGGCCGGCCGTAGGGGTGGTCGCCGAAGACCAGCCGGGTGACGGCGGTGGTGGCCAGGTAGGACGCGTCCTGCTGATTGATCTGCAGGCCGCTCAGGGCCTGCCGGCGCCAGCGCTCGAGCTCGTCCTGCGGGAAGGTGGGGTGGAGGACGACGTCGGAGAGCAGGTCGAACCCGAGGCCGAGCTGGTCGGAGGTGACCGGCGACGTCGGCATAGCCGGCCTCGGTGCCGGCGTTGGTCGACGAGATTGCCGCCCACGAAGTCGATCGTCTCGGCGATCTGCTGCGCCGAGCGGGTGGCGGTCCCTTGGTGCAGCAGCGAGGCCGTGGCCTCGGCGAGGCCCGCCTTGCCGTCCGGCTCGTAGGCCTTGCCGGCGTTGAGCATCAGGCGCATCGAGACCAGCGGCTGCTCGTGCTGCTCGATGACGACGACCCGCAGGCCGTTGTCGAGCGTCTTCTGCTGGAAAGCGGGGAAGCGGACCTCCTGGGCCGGCCCGGCGGGGGAGGCGTCGCCGGGGTTTCGGGCATGGTTCTTCGGCTTCGGCGGCTTCGCGGCGGTCTGCGCCAGGCCCGCCGAGACGGTCGCGAGCAGCAGGCCCGCGGCGGCGAGGGTCTTCGACGGAGGATGCCGTGCTCATGGCTTCTTCACCTCGCTCTTGGCGCATGGCCTCGGGCAGCATGTAGACCACCGTGCGGTTCTCGGGGCTGAAATAGGTGCGCGCCACCCGCTGGACGTCCGCGGCGGTGACCTTCTGGAATTCGGCGAGCTGGCGGTTGACAGTACGACACGTCGCCGAGGATGACCGCGGCGTAGCCGATCGCGTCGGCCTTGTCGGGCCGGTCTGGCGGCCGAAGACGAGCGCCGAGATGAGCTGGTTCTTCGCCTTGACGAGCTCCGCCGTCGGACACCGGCTGCGTGCTGCAGGCTGCTCGGCCTCCGGCGATCAGCTCCTTCTCGCCCTCCTCGCGGCTTGCCCCTCTGCAGGATGCGAGTAGAAGAAGAAGACCCCGGGGTCCTCGAGGATGATCGCGTCGCCGCCGGCGGCGACGGCCATCTGCTTCTCGTAGACCATCCGCGGTAGAGGCGCGAGCTCTCGCCGGAGGAGAGGATGTTGCTCGCCACCTGCAGGGCGTAGGTGTCCGGTTGGCCCGCCTCGCGGGCACGTGGTAGGTGATCACCACCGCCGGCAGCGGCGTGTTCGGCGTCATAGTCGACTGCCCGCCGCTCGGCCGTCTGCGCCGGCTCCTGCGGGATCTCGCGCGGGATCGGCTTGCCCCTTGGGGATGGGGCCGAAGTACTTCTCGATCCAGCTGTATCGCCTGCGCCGGGTCGAAGTCGCCCGCGACCACCAGCGTGGCGTTGTTGGGCACGTAGTAGAGGCGGTGGAAGTCGCGCACGTCCTCGATCGTGGCGGCGTCGAGGTCGGCCATGCTGCCGATGGAGATGGATGCGGTAGGGGTGGGTGGTGAAGGTCTTGTCGAGCACCACCTCGAAGAGGCGGCCGAAGGGCGGATTGTCGACCCGCAGCCGGCGCTCCTCCTTGACCACGTCCCGCTCGGACTTGAAGTTCTCCTCCGAGACGTCGAGCGAGCGCATGCGGTCGGCCTCCATCCACAGCACCCGCTCCAGGTAGTTGCTGGGGAAGGCCTGGAAGTAGAGGGTGCGGTCGAAGTCGGTGGTGGCGTTGTAGCGCCCGCCGATCGACGCGATGAAGTTCTTGTGCTCCTCGGGGCCGACGTTCGCCGAGCCCTTGAACATCAGGTGCTCGAAGAGATGGGCGAAGCCGCTGCGCCCCTTCTTCTCGTCCTTCGAGCCGACGTGATACCAGACCTGGACCGTGGCCACCGGCACCGAATGGTCTTCGTACATCAACAGATCGAGGCCGTTGGCGAGCTTGTGCTCGCGCACCTCCAGCTTGGGCGGCGTCACCTTGAGGGCGTCCGCGGCCATCGCCGGAGCGGCCACCGCCAGCAGGGCCGTCCCGACGAGACGCGCGGTTCTGGCTCTGAGCATCCAGGATCTCCTTTGCAGGTTGGGAGGGTGGGGAGAGAAAGCTCTCCGCAGCATATTCTTTTCTACGGGTCAGAGCGGCCCAAAGTTTATCTCTCGATCGACAACCGGTCTGTGCCGCAAACCAATTCTTACCCCAGAAGATCGGGATGTCAACTGGTAAGATCCACCTGCCATGAACAGACGATTCATCTCCTGGATTCCGGCCCTTCTCCTCGTTTCCGCGCCGCTGCTGGCGTTTCCGCCGCAGGCCGCCACTCCCCCGTGCCGATTCCCGCGCCCGCCGACGTCGCCGCGCCGCCGGCCGACGCCCAGACGACCGCCAGCGGCCTCGCCTCCAAGGTGCTCACCCCCGGCACCGGCACCGACCATCCGGTGCCGACCGACCTGGTGAAGGTCCACTACACCGGCTGGACGACCGACGGCAAGATGTTCGACTCCTCGGTCGCGCGCGGCCGGCCGGCGGTCCTGCCGCTCGGCCGGGTGATCGCCGGCTGGGGCGAAGGGCTGCAGCTGATGGTGGTGGGCGAGAAGCGGCGGTTCTGGATCCCCGCCAAGCTCGCCTACGAAGGGAAGCCCGGCAAGCCGCAGGGCATGCTGGTCTTCGACGTCGAGCTGCTCGACATCCTGCGGGTGCCCCCCGTGCCGCCCGACGTGGCCGCGCCGCCCGCGGACGCGCAGAAGTCCAAGTCCGGCCTCGCCTGGAAGGTGCTGAAGCCGGGGACCGGCACGCGCACCCCCAAGGCCACCAGCACCGTCCGCGTCCACTACACCGGCTGGACGACCGACGGCAAGATGTTCGACTCCTCGCTCGCCAAGGGGACGCCGGCCACCTTCGAGCTCACCAAGGTGATCGCCGGCTGGACCGAAGGGCTCCAGCTGATGACCGAAGGGGAGTCCCGCCGTTTCTGGATCCCCTCCCGCCAGGCCTACGACGGCGCCCCCGGCAAGCCGCGCGGGGATGCTGGTGTTCGACATCACGCTGCTGGAGATCGTGAAGGAGTAGCGGGGCGGCCGAAGGCCCGCCCCGCCTGCGGGGCCGCGACTCAATAGCAGACGTTGAAAGCGTAACCGCTCGGATACGAGCACTGCGAGGAGGTGGGGTGCTCGCAGTACCCGGACGAATACGTGCTGTAGTAAGACGAGGTGGTGTGGTTGTCGCAGTAAGTGGTGTCCGTGTAGTGATCGGTCCGGATGGTCAGGTTGTACTGATCGTAATACAGGCCGCCATAGAACCAGTCCGAGCGGCATTGCCATCCTGCCCATTGGGCGTTCGTGATCGTGCTGCTGTCGTGATGCGACACGTTCTTCGGATCGGTGCAGGTGCAGTTGCTGATGCAGGCGCCGAACTCTTCGTTGCAATAGTCGCACGACTCCTGCCCCGGGCACGAGCTCGACATGCAGCCGTAGAAGTTGCTCTGGCAGTTGGTCGTGCAGTCCTTGGCGAGCCAGCTCAAGGGGTCGGTCTTCGGGGCGCCCGCCGCCTCCGGGGAGAACGACCGTGCGCCATTGGTGACCTTGCCGAGCCGCAACGGCAGCCGCTGGAGGTCGCGGCTGGCGGCGAGGAGCTCCTGGAACGAGAGCTCGCGCACCGCCCGGCCGTCCACCTTCACGTTCACACGAATCCGGTTGCGCCAGCTCTCGGCGAGCTTGAAGAGGCTGTCGCGATGAACCGTGTCTCCGGCGAGCAGCTCGAAGGTGGCGCCGGCGGCATCCGCCGGAAGGGTCAGCTTCTCGTCGAGGTAGGGCCGCCCGTTCACTCGCACCTCGAGCTCGAGCTCGCGTCCGCCGGCGCCCAGGGTGTAGTAGAGGGCCTTCTCGTCGATCTTGCCCTCGGAGGGGAGGGGGAGGGCGAAAATCTGAGCCCTGGAAGCCGCGGGGGTATCCAGCCGGGCGGGGAGAGCGTGAGCGGCGGTGGACGCGAGGAGCAGGCAACTGACCAGCGAGGCGATTCTCATGAGGTCTCCTTGTAATGAATGGCGCGGCTCTTCTATGGATCTCTCTTCTATGGATCTAAGGTACGCCGGGACCTAAAAGCGAGCCCTCCGCACCCCGGGTATACTGCCGGGCACGATGGCACGAGAGGACCGCAAAGCCCCGCCTCCGCCCGACCCCGAGAACGGGATCTGGCAGGGGCGCAGCGTCGCCCGGCGGTTCGTGTCGCCGGACGGGATGACCGTGCTGGTGGGGCGGACGGCCGAGGACAACGACATCCTCAGCCTCCGGCTGGGGGCGCCGCGGGACTTCTGGTTTCACGTCGCGGCGGAGTCCGGCTCCCACGTGGTGGTGCGCAACCCCGAGGGGCTCGAGCGGGCGCCGAAGGAGACCGAGCAGTTCGCGGCCTCGCTCGCGGCCGGCTACAGCAAGGCGAAGAAGGGGGGACGGGTGGCGGTCCACGTCTGCCGCTGCGAGGACGTCAGCAAGCCCCGCGGCTTTCCACCCGGCAAGGTCCTTCTCGACCGCTTCAAGAGCGTGCAGGTCGCCCCCTGGCGGCCGGACGCCTGAAGGGCCTCCGCCCGTCCGCTTTTAAGCACCAGGTGTCGGCGCCGGCGCACAGCGCGGGCCCCGGGCGCGGCCGCCTCGCGCTTCGGCAATCTCCCATAACCCCTTTAGATATCGAGTTTCCGTTCCTCCTCTGAGGTCTCGCGGGGAGTGGCACTCCGCTTGCCCTTACGGTCCTCCCGAAGCATGAGAAAGATTTTTCTTCCAGGGAGGAAATGATGAACCGACGACTTGATGCGCTCTTTCGCGCCTTGATCCTCGCCACCTTTGCCCTGCCCCTCTTGTCCTCTTCCGCCGCCGCCCGGGAAGAGCCGCGCGGCACCTCGTTCGAGCTCTTCGGAGGCGCGTCCGCTATCTACTCGAGCGATCAGGGGCTTTCCGTGCACGCTGAGTCGTTCGGCGTGCGCGGGGGCTTTCACCTGACCCGCATCTGGACGGTGGAGGCCGCGCTATCGCGGTCGAGCCAAGACCACCCTTACTGGAACGGCGACGTTTCCGCCAAAGCCTACCTGTTCCAAGCGGACCGCTTCAGGTTCTTCGCACTGGCGGGATCGGGCCTCCAGTATGAAGACGCCGCCTACCGCGGGGGGATTTCGAGCACGGTCCACGCCGGGATCGGAGCGGAAATCAATCTGGCCGCGAAAACCTATCTGCGTCCGGAGGTCCGCGCCGGTTGGTATAGCGATCATCTCAGCGGCACAGACTACTCCCTGGACTACACGCTGGGATTCGGCTGGCGATTCTAGAACGGTTCGGAAGCGAAAATATTTATTTTCCAGGAGGAACCATGAAACGACGATTCAACACTCTGTTGCATACCTTGACCCTGGCCGCCTTTGCCCTGCCCATGCTCTCTTCGTCCGCCTTCGCGCAGACGGAGGACCATGGCCCCGCTTTCGATATCTTCGGCGGCTACTTCGGGGACTCGACCTCCAGCCATCCCAGGGCCTTCGGCGCGCGCGGCTCGTACCGGTTCACCGACGTCTGGGCCGTGGAAGCCACGTACTCGAAGGTGGACGTGGACGGGCAGCTCTGGTTCGGGGACGTCTCCGCCAAAGCCTACCTCGTCGATACCAGCCACTTCGAGATCTACGCCCTGGGAGGGCCGGGGATCTTCAGGGCCAAGTCTTTCGGCGAGACGTTCAACCAGAACACGGTCCACCTCGGGCTCGGAGCCGAGATCGGACTCGGCACGCGGGCCTACCTCCGTCCGGAGGTCCGTGGCCGCTGGGCGACGGATGAGATCACCTGGGATGCCAGACTGACGGAGTACTCGCTGGGATTCGGCTGGCGATTCTAAGCTCGGAAATCCTGCGGGGGTGGCCCCATGGGGCCACCCCTGCTGTTTCATGCATCAGAGCGACTGCAGGATCGACGAGGCGCCGCTGCGGGCCACCTCGCCCGGCTCGTCGATGTTCAGGGCCTTGAGGACGCCGTCCTCGATCACCGCGGCGTAGCGCTGCGAGCGCACCCCCATGCCGTAGTTGCGGGCGTCGAGCTCCAGGCCCATGGCGCGGGCGAAATCGCCGCTGCCGTCCGCCAGCGGCACGACCTTGTCGCCGACCCCCTGCTCCTTGAACCAGGCCTTGAGGACGTCGAGATCGTTGACCGCCGTGCAGGCCACGAGGTCCGCCCCCCTCGACTTCAGGTGGTCCGACAGCTCGATGAAGCCGGGCAGATGGTGGTCCGAGCAGACCGAGGTGAAGGCCCCCGGCACGGCGAAGAGCACCACCTTCTTCCCCTTGAAGAAATCGTCGGTCCAGACCTTCTCGATGCTGCCGTCGCGGATCGTCTGTAACTTCACGTTAGGGATCTTGTCCCCGACCTTGATCGCCATTTCAATGTTCCCCTCTCCGAATCGCCGACCGATCTCCGGCCGCGGCGAGATCCTATCAAACCGAGCTCGCGGTGACTCATCCGATCTCCAACGGCCGGCGTATCCAGAGAGAACCCCGGACGCCCAGGCGGGCATCCGGGCCACTCGAAAGGAAAAGGAACTCCATGAACAGAAAGAAAATGCTGGGTGCTTTCGTGGTGCTGGCCGTACTGGCCGTGCCGGTGGGTGTGATGGCGCAGGGGACGATGGCCCACGGCTCGATGGACAAGAAGATGGACAAGGGGATGCACGAGAACCCCATGGTGGGCGGCGCGCCGATGTACGCCAACAAGGACATCATCGACAACGCGGTCAACTCGGCCGACCACACCACCCTGGTAGCCGCCGTCAAGGCGGCGGGCCTGGTGGAGACCCTCAAGGGCAAGGGCCCGTTCACTGTCTTCGCGCCGACCAACGCGGCGTTTGACAAGCTGCCGGCCGGCACGGTCGACACGCTGCTCAAGCCCGAGAACAAGTCGACCCTGACCCAGGTGCTGACCTACCACGTCGTCGCCGGCAAGGTGGACTCCAAGGACCTCGTCAAGAAGATCAAGGCCGGCAACGGCAAGGCCACCCTCAAGACCGTCGCCGGCGGCACCCTGACCGCGACGATGTCCGGCAGCGACGTCATTCTCACCGACGCCAAAGGGGGAACCGCCAAGGTGACCACCGCCGACGTCTACCAGTCCAACGGCGTCATCCACGTCGTCGACAGCGTCCTGCTCCCCGGCTAGGACGATTCTCCTTCAGAGTTTTCTCCCTGTGGGACCCCTGAGGGTCCCTTTTTTGTATTCCCTCCCTGCCGCTCCAGAACTTTACGGTGAAACGCAATTCCACCCTCCGCCATCAGAGGTGAAACCCGGAGCACCGGCGCGGATCGTGGAGTGCGCATTCAAAGCATTTCTGATCCGTCACGCTTTGACAAAGTGACAGCACTCTGGCTTGAGTCTGTCTGAAATTTGGGGCGGAGCTCTGTTCGAAAGGGAGGAATTTTATGTTGCGATTTCGCGGCACGGCGTTGATCTATGCTCTGATGGTCTGTGCTCTGGCCTCGCGGGCCTTCGGGCAGACGGTTTCCTTTGTGGACGCGGCGGGCCAGCCGGCCAACTCCTATCTGGAGGCCACTCGCGTCTATCTGCGGGTGGTGGACCCCGGAGCGAACCAGAACGGCGCGTTCGCCGAATCGGTCACCGTGGAGCTCTCCACCGAGGTCTGGTCCGATCAGGAGTCCGTCACCCTCCAGGAGACGGGGCCGGGCACTGGAGCCTTCGAGGGCTCGATCGGGATGCTGAGCGCTTACCGGCTGCCGGGAAATGGCGTGCTGGAGACCGGGGTGGGGAACGGCCCGCCGGTCCATTACGACACTCTGACGGCCAGCTATATGGACTCCGGCGGCACTCCCCGGTCCGCTACCGCTTCGACGCTGGGCTATCGCGTCTGGTTTCTCGACGCCGCGGGCAACGTGGTGAATTCCTATGTTCCGGGCGCGAGGGCCTACGTCCGGCTCGAGGATCACAATTACAACAACTCGACCCGTAACGATACCCTGTACGTCGAGCTGGGCTCTTCCACCGGCGATCAGGAGTACCTCCAGGTCACTGAGACCGGACTGATCACGGGGATTTATGAAGGTTCGATCCCTCTAGACTTCGCCGCCGCCGCTCCGAACGACAATCGCCTCCAGGCTCAGGGAGGCGACCAGATCACGGCCGATCGCCAGGGGGCCTGGTTCCCCGCGCCGGCTCTCGCCGCCATCGATTCCGCGAGCATCGGATTCATCGACGACGCGGGCCAGCCGGCGGTCGCCGTGCTGGAGAACGGGACGGTCCACGTCCGCGTCAACCATCCGCAGGCCAATGCCAATCCTGGATCTGTGGAGACGGTGAGTGTCCAACTCCAGTCTCAGGACGCGGGCGACCAGGAGACGGTCACGCTGACCGAGACGGGAGCGAACACCGGCCTTTTCGAAGGCTCAATCTCCCTGGGCTATCGCTTTTCGGTGACCTTTGAGGACGGCATCCTCGAGACGGGGGTCAGCCGGCAGTTCCAGCCCGAAGAGATCACGGCGGCCTATGGGACCTACAGCGCCTCGACGCATACCATCGCGTCGCGCATCACCTTCCTGGGCCTGCGGGATCAGCCGGTGACGTTGTATTCGCTGCGTTCGCTGGTGCGCATCCGGGTCGAGAATCTGGTCGACAACAACCCCGGGCAGATCGATGAGCTCAACGTTACGATGACGTCGTCCGGGACCGGCGACCTCGAGGCCTTCCCGCTGACGGAGACGGGTGCCAACACCGGTCTTTTCTACGGCTCGCTCCCCAGCCTGGAGACCGCGGGCTCGAGCTTCGACGGCGTGCTGGGGGTCGGGGCCGGCCAGACCGCGATGCTGCATTTTTATGGCTGGGTGGGAGAGTCCCAGGCCGAGGTGCCGTTCACCGCCAATTACGTTCCCGTGGTGCAGAACGAATCCAGGGTGACGGACCAGGACATTCCGGTCTCCCTCTCCGTGCTGACCAGTGCCTACGACCCCGAGGGCGGCCCCATCTCGCTGGTGGCCGTGAGCGCCGCGGCCAGGGGCTCCGTGACGTTCGATCCGTACGGCTATGTGACCTATACGCCGGATCCGGGGACCTTCGGCACCGACGCCTTCACGTATATCGTCGTGGACGAGCAGGGAGGTGAGGCGCTCGGCACGGTAACGATCACCGTGAATGGCACGCCGGTCGCGAACGATGATGCCGCGAGCGTCGACGAGGACGCCAGCGTCGTGATTCCGGTGCTCGACAACGACAGCGATCCGGAGAGCTACACGCTCGGGGTGACGATCACGACGCCGCCGGCCCACGGCACGGCGGATTGGAACCCGGATGGGACGGTGACCTACACGCCGGCCGCGAATTTCTACGGTACCGATACCTTCACCTATCGAGTGGGGGATCAGTATGCCGCGACGGCCTCCGCCACGGTGACCGTGACGGTGAACCCGGTCAACGACGCGCCGGTCGCCAGCGCCGATACGGCGATCGTGGCCGAGGACAATCCCGTTCTGGTCCACGTGCTCGACAACGATACGGACCTGGAGGGAGAGCCTCTGAGTGTCCTCAGCGTGACCCAGCCGGCGCAAGGTACGGTGCAGATCAATCCGGACCAGACGTTGGGCTACACGTCGCCGCTGAACTTCTCCGGAGCGGTCCCCTTTACCTATACCGTCTCAGACGGCCACGGCGGCGCGGCGACGGCGGCGGTGACGATCTACGTCATCCCCGTGAACGATCCGCCGGTGGCGAACGCCGACACGGCGACGGTCGCGGAGGATGGCACGGTCAACGTCGCCGTCCTCGCCAACGACACCGACGTGGAGAACAACGTGCTGACGCTGGTCTCGGTCACGCAGGGGGCGCATGGAACGGTTCTCATGAACCTCAACAAGACGGTGAAATATACGCCGGCCGCGAATTACAACGGCCCTGATTCGTTCACCTACACGATCTCGGACGGCTTCACCGGCGGCACGGCGACGGCGGTGGTCTCGATGACCGTCACCTCCGTGAATGATGCTCCGGTGGCTGTCAACGACTCGTCGACGCTGGCGGAGGACGGTACGGTCAACGTGGCGGTCCTCGCCAACGACACGGACGTGGATGGCGACACGCTGACGGTGACCGCCGTCACGCAGGGGGAGCATGGAGCGGTTTCGATCAATCCTGACAAGTCCGTGAAATACACGCCGGCCGCGAACTTCACTGGTGGCGATCTGTTCACGTACATCATCTCGGACGGCCAGGGCAGGGCGGCAACGGGTGTGGCCACGGTCTTCGTCACGCCGGTGAATGACCCGCCGATTGCGAACGCCGATTCGGCGACGGTGGCCGAGGATGGCAACGTCAACGTGACAGTCCTTGGAAACGACAGCGATCCGGAAGGCGATACGCTGACCGTAGCGTCAGTCACGCAGGGAGCCCACGGGACAGTCGTGATCAATCCCGACAAGACGGTGAAGTACACGCCGGCCACGAACTACAACGGCCCCGACTCGTTTACCTACACAGTCTCGGACGGCAACGGCGGGACCGCTACGGCGACGGTGACGATCACGATCTCGCCCGTCAACGACACTCCGGTGGCGAACGCGGACGCGGCCACGGTGGCTGAAGACGGCCTCGTCAACGTTACGGTCCTCGCCAACGACTCCGATCCGGACGGCAACGTCCTGAGCGTGGCCTCGGTCACTCAAGGGGCGCATGGATCGGTCGTCATCAATCCGGACAAGACGGTGAGGTACACGCCGGCAGCGAACTACAGCGGCGCCGATGCGTTCACCTACACGGTCTCGGACAGCAACGGCGGGACGGCGACGGCGGCCGTGACGATCAACGTCACGCCGGTCAACGACGCCCCGGTGGCGGTGAACGATTCGGCGACGATGGCGGCGGGAGGGGTGGCGACGGTCTCCGTGCTCGCCAACGACGCCGATGTCGACGGTCCGAGCCTCGCGGTGACGAGCGTCACCCAGGGCGCGCACGGCGCGGTCGCGATCAGCGGCAGCCAGGTGACCTACACCGCCGCCGCCCTCTACATTGGCGCCGACAGCTTCACCTACACGATCTCCGACGGCGCCGGCGGCACCGCGACGGCGACGGTAGCTGTGAACGTGACGGCGCCGCCGCGGGTGGCGACCGGAATCCAGGCACGGTACGACTTCAACGAGGGGAGCGGCTCGACGGTCGGCGACAGCTCGGGCGTGGGCACGCCCCTCAACCTGACGATCGCCAGCCCCGCCTCGGTGAGCTGGACCTCAGGGGGCCTGACGGTCAACACGGCGACCTCGATCGCCAGCTCGGGCTCGGCCACGAAGATCATCAGCGCGGCGCAGGCCAGCAACGCCCTCACCGTGGAGGCCTGGATTCAGCCGGCGAGCCTGACCCTGACCGGTCCGGCCCGCATCCTGACGCTCACGAAGAACTCTTCCCAGAGGAACTTCGTCTTCGGTCAATCGGGCAGCCGGTATGAGACCCAACTGAAGACCTCGACGGGCACCCCCGCCCTGCAAAGCCCGGCGTCGAGCCTGAGCCTCAGCCTCACGCACGTGGTTTATACGCGCACGAGCTCGGGCCAGGCGGTCTACTACATCAACGGTGCCCAGGTCTCGACCCTGACGACAACCGGGACCTTCGCCACCTGGGGCACGGATCACAAACTGATCCTTTCGGACAACTGGCAGGGGAGCTACTTCCTGATGGCAGTCTACGGCCGGGCCCTCACCGGCGCCGAGGTGCAGCAGAACTACCTGGCGGGCGTGAACGGCAACTGATCCTCCAGACGCCAGCGGCGGGGATACTTGGCCCCGCCGCAGGCCCTTATTCCCTTGACGGGGCTTGACGGCCCTCTCGTTCCGCTATAAATTACTTTTCGGTTATAGAACTGAGGAGTAATAAGAAATGACCTCCAATCACCTCGATGCTACGTTCGCGGCGCTTGCCGATCCCACGCGGCGAGCGATCCTCGCCCGGCTCGCGCTGGGGGAGGCCTCGGTCATGGAGCTGGCGGAGCCGTTCGCGATGACCCAGCCGGCGATCTCCAAGCACCTCAAGGTCCTGGAGCGCGCCGGCCTGATTTCGCGCGGCCGCGACGCGCAGCGAAGGCCGTGCCGGCTGGAAGCCGCGGCGCTCGGGGAGGCCAACGAATGGCTGGAAGGCTACCGCCGGTTCTGGGAGAGCAGCTTCCTGCGCCTTGATGCCCTGCTCGACGAGCTCAAGGCCGGCGAGCAGAAATCTGAACGCACGAAAAAATAGAGGAGGCCGCCCATGCAGAAAACCGGAACGTTGGAGATTACGACTCCCACCGAGCGGGAGATCGCGATGACGCGCGTCTTCGATGCCCCGCGCCACCTGGTCTTCGATGCCTGGACGAAGCCCGAGCTGCTCAAGCGCTGGTTGCTGGGGCCGCCCGCATGGTCGATGGTGGTCTGCGACATCGACCTGAAGGTAGGCGGCTCCTATCGCTATGTCTGGCGGCATGAGCGTGACGGAAAGGACATGGGGATGGGCGGCGTTTATCGCGAGGTCGCGCCGCCGGAGCGGCTCGTCGCCACCGAGAAATTCGACGACCCCTGGTATCCGGGTGAGGCCGTGGGCACGATGACGTTCGTCGAGGAGGGTGGCAAGACCACGGTCACGCAGACGTTGCTCTATGAGTCGCGTGCGGCCCGCGACGGCGTTCTCAAGTCGGGTATGGAGAAGGGCGTGGAAGCGAGCTACGACCGGCTGGCCGAGTACCTGGCTTCGGTGGTTTGAAGGCTTTTATTTCCTGGCGCGCCGCACGCCGTGTACGCGGCGTGCGGCTGATCACTCGCTGGCTGGTAGCGTCGGGCGCTCAGGGCTTGTTGAGAAGCTGGCTCCCCGGAGCCGCGTTGCCGCGGTCGCAGAACCGTGTGTTGGGCACGTCTATGGATATCCTGGAAGCATCCGTAATGTTTAGAGGAGAAGGTCTTCTTCCACCGGGAATTCTTCCTCCTTGACGATGGCATCAGGCACCACAACATGTGCCTCCGAATATGACCGTTCCAATGCAAGAACCTCTTGTTGAATGTCTTGGTATCGTACTTGAACTTGCTTGGAATTCCAGGAATAGTCGACATTACCAGTGGAAAGGAACGTGCAGAAGGCATCGAGCAGGGGCATCCCGGTCCAGTGCTCCACAAACAAGAACTGTCCCATCTCGTTGACTTCCAGGAAGACATATTCCCCTTCAGGCGTCACGATAAGGTCGAAGCATCCGAAGACGATTCCCAGCTCTTCCATGAGGCGCCAACATCGTTCCGCAAAGGCCGATGGCAGCGTGTACGGTTCCATTTTCAATTCAGAGTATGATTTCCGCCAATCGAGCTGGCCGCCTGTCGTTTCCTGGGAAAGTATTTTCGCTGTGAAGGAACGCCGCCCGATGAAGGTCACTCGCAGTTCATAAGCCTTGGGGACGAGGGCCTGAAAAATGCCCGGCGTCGTTTGGAGCAACTCGTCTGCGACAAGATCCTGCTCCGAGACGAGACTGGTGTAGGAAAGCCAGTGGGTCTCGGCATCCTGCCAAGTGATGGCCCGAAATGTCTTGTAGACAGCCGCTCCACCATGGCGGCGAACGAATTTTCGTATCGCTCTTGGATCATTCGAATATAGAGTCTCGGGCGTAGAGAGTCCTGTCCTCAAGGCCAATTTGTGCTGGAGGATCTTGCGGCTTGCACGCAACGCAGCCTCCGGGGAATTCACCCAGAACGCATTGGGCTCCAGCACGTCGAAAAGAGCGCTCCTAAAGAGCCGGCACTGCCAATCCGAGAAGACTCGGTCTGCAGGATGTAGATTTTCTCGGTCCAATATATATGCAGGCCGACGACGCCACACCGACGAGATCTTTTTCTCCGCGATATCACCCTCGCTGACGCCGTCCAGCCAGATCCGCTCGGCGCCATCGGCGCCAAAGAGCACGCTTTCCGTCGACCGCCGAGGGAAGTCACTCGTATGCCAAAGCAGTACCTCCGCTCCTAGCTGCCGCAGTCCGATCTCAACCGCATACGCGTGAGTATCACCTGTCTGGGTCAGGATGAGAATAGTCGGTGGCACGATAGAGCCTAGGTCAGCAGCCGCCGGCGAGCAGAGAGCCGGCGACCGGACCTCTCAGGAGGCCTAAACAGGAGGAATATCGAAGTCGGTAGGACCGTTGGTAATGTCTCTTCTACCGCCAGGCACCACAGGATCAGAGACCCCGGTTGTGGCCCCCGAGCCACCGCTCTGAACGTTGCGAAGATCTTCGGCCAATACCCTGGCCAGAACTCGGCCTTTGCTGCTAGGCGCTTTTTGCATCTCTCCTCCTCCCTTCGTCGATTCACTAGAGTCTACTATAATACGTTCCGATTTGGAACGGAGGTATAGCGTGAAGAGTTTCAGACAGAGTTTGGGCACGTACCTGCTGGCGTTCGTCGTCGCTAGCGCTGTCCAGGCGCAAGCGGCGGACGTCCCCGTCGGCGCTCTGCAAGGTGCTTGGAAGCAGGTGGATGGCGAGAGGCTCTGCTATGTGCATGACCGTGAAGTCTTCACCCTTGACGAGGGGAAGCTCTCTGTTTATGGAGTCGTGCGGTATCGGCCCGGTATGCTTGTCCTCCGCAGCGAGGGCAAGCTCGCTGTTTGGCATGCGTCGCTCACAGACCGATTCCTTGAGTTCGGTAGGGATACCGATGTCAAAAAGTATCGAAAGCTGGATTCAACTCCCGCGCAACTGGTGCTGAAGCCTTTTCCCCTCGGCAAGGCCAAGCCGTTATCCGCCGAGCGGGTCAAAGTTATCCAAGATGAAATCGCGAGGCGCTGGGAACGCGATCAGGAGGTGCGCAAGGATCCCGCGCAGAAAGCCCTCGCGCTCAAGGTAGACGCGGACAACCGGGAGTATTTTCTGAACCTTCTTCACGAGGTCGGCTGGCTGGATGCCGTCCGCTTCGGGACTAAGACGAGCGTCTACGCAACGCTTTTCGTGAAGCACATTTACAGTTTACCTCTCAATCTCGCCGCCCTTCCTTACGTGGAGCGGGACCTCAAGGCTACGGGTGAAGGGCAAATTTATGCCATTCTCTATGATGACACGCAGCTCCATCTTGGAAAGAAGCAGCGCTATGGGACGCAACTCGACCAAGATGCCCAGGGTAATCCCTACGTGCTTCCCTTGGAGCAACCCGGGAAGGTGGATGAACTGCTGAAGGCTATCGGACAACCTCCCCTGGCAACCTACCTCGCCGATGCCAGCCGCGTCCTTTACGACGGAAGGACGATTCGTCTGGCTACGCCAGAGGAGTCGGAGTAGATGGCCCATTCCTCGGCCGAGGCGCCGTGGCGATCTGAGCTGAGAGGTTCGAAGCGGCGAGCCGCGCGCCGCACGCCGCGTACGCTCCTGGCGTCGCGGCATGCGGGCTGATCAATGGATGGCTGGCGGCGCCGAGGCGCTCAGGGCTTTTTGTTGAGGAGCTGGCTCCCCGGAGCCGCTTCCGCCTTGCCGCAGAACGTCGCGGGGATATTGACGGCCTGGTTCGGGCTCACCGCCACCAGGACGGCTTGGGCGCCGCTCCCGGCCGCGGGCACGAAGAGGACCGAGGCTTTGCCGTCCTTGCCCGTGCAGGCCATGGCGGACTTCTTCTCGCCGGAGACCATGTTGCCCTGAAAGATGGCGCGGGTGAAGGTCGCGGTTCCGATCTGCAGCAGGCAGAGCTTGTCCCCGACCGCGAAACCGTTCGCCGCCGAGGGGCAGGCATTGACGATGGTGAAGAACAGACCGGGCTGGGTGGTGGGCTGTGCCATGGCCGCGGTCGCGCCGAACGCCAGGAGCACCGCCAGGATCAGGACCGTCGCTTTTACTCTCATCAGCCTCTCCTTTTATCAAAAACATCGGTGGAGCTTAGGAGTATAAGGCAACGGCCTTACCCTTCCACCACCGGTTCCGGCTCCCGGGCCACCAGCGACCGCGCCGAGCCGCGTGGAAAGAGCAGGGCGGTGGCGAGGAACACGGCGCTTAAAGCCGCGATGGCCACGAAGGTTCCCTGGAGCCCGTGGCTCAGGGCGCTGGTGAGCTTGTGGAGGGCCGCCGGGTCCAGCCGGGCGCGCAGAACTGGATCCAGGGTCGCGTTGGCGTCGACGTTGGGGCCGGCGACGGATTGCAGGCGGGCGTTCAACAGGGCTCCCAGGGCGGCGACGGAGATCGCGCCGCCGATGTTGCGGAAGAATTGCACCGAGCTCGTCGCCACCCCCCGGCGCCCCCAGGGGACGGCGTTCTGCACGCCCAGCAGGTAGGGCATGGAGAGGAAGCCGAGGCCGAAGCCGGTGATCATCATCGAGATCATGATCCAGGTGGGGGTGGTGCCCGCGTGAGTGAAGGCGAGCATCGTGGTGCCGGTGAGCACCGTCAGGCTGCCGGCGATCGTCATCGGCCGGTAGTCGATCCGCAGCATGAGGCGGCCGGCGATGGTGGAGGCGATCGGCCAGCCGAGCAGGACCGGGGCGAGGATCGAGCCCGCCACCATCGCCGAGCCGCCGAGCACCCCCTGGCCGAACATCGGGACGTAGGCGGTGAGCGAGTAGAGCAGCGCCCCGATCACGAAGTTGCCGACGCTCGCGACAGAGATCAGCCGGTTCTGGAAGAGGTCGAGCGGCAGCATCGGCTCGGGCGCCCGGCGCTCCTGCCAGAGGAAGATGGCGAGCCCGGCGGCCGAGCCCGCGAGGAGCCCGAGGGTGCGGAGATCCCCCCACCCCCAGGTGCCGGGCCCTTCGAGCAGGGCGAGGAGCAGCAGGCTCACGGCGGCGGTGAGGCTGACCGTGCCGAGGATGTCCAGCTGGTGCGCGGTGCGGGGCTTCTTCTCGCGCATGAAGCGCTGCAGCATCACGGCGGAGAGAATGCCGAAGGGGATGTTGAGGTAGAAGATCCAGCGCCAGGAGAGGGTGTCGGTGATCACCCCGCCGAGCAGCGGGCCGATCAGGCTCGCCGCCGCCCAGATTCCGGAGAAGATCCCCTGGATGCGGCCGCGCTCTTCCAGGGTGTAGATGTCGCCGATGATGGTGGTGGCGACCGGCGATACGCCGCCGGCGCCGAGCCCCTGGATGGCGCGGAAGAGGATGAGCTGCGGGAAGGTGCGGGCGACGCCG
This sequence comes from uncultured Acidobacteriota bacterium, assembly GCA_963792575.1. Taxonomy (GTDB): domain Bacteria; phylum Acidobacteriota; class Thermoanaerobaculia; order Multivoradales; family UBA5704; genus DATARR01. The sequence goes on along the minus strand of CAWBWZ010000007.1, from coordinate 309,228 downwards.
CAGAGCGCCGAGCCGATCAGGAAGATCGCCACCGACCAGAGATAGGTGCGCTTGCGGCCGAAGAGGTCGGCGAGCTTGCCGAACATCGGAACGGTGGTGGTGGAGGTGAGCAGGTAGGCGGAGAAGACCCAGCTGTAATGGGCGACGCCGCCCAGCTCGCCCACCGCGGTCGGCACCGCCGTGGCCACCGCTGTCGCCTCCAGGGCGGCGAGGAACATCCCGAGCAGGATGGCGCCGGTGACCAGTTGTCGTTCGCGTCCGGGTTGCATAGGGGGCGGGATTGTATCCGAGCCGGATGGGGGGCGGGCCACGAAGGCCCGCATGCTAATCTTTCCCCACCGTGAAGCTCTGCAAGTTCCTGGCCGTTCTCCTCCTCGTCTACAGGCCCGCGGGTGCGGAAGGCATCAGGTTCCACGAGGTCTCGAAGGCCTGGGGGATCGATTTCGTCCACCATCACGGCGGCTCGGGGCAGCGCTACATGGTGGAGACGATGATGGGCGGGGTGGTGGTGCTCGACTTCGACGGCGACGGCGACGAGGACCTCTTTTTCGTCGACGGCGGCAGCCTCCCCGGCTACACCGGCGAGCCCGCGCGCTCGCGCCTCTTCCGCAACGACGGCGGCGGCCATTTCACCGACTGGACGGAGCGGTCGGGCATCCGTGTGACCCCCTATGGCGGCGGCGGAACGGCCGGCGACATCGACGGCGACGGCGACCTCGACCTCTTCGTGACCGGTTTCGGCGCCGACCAGATGTTCCGCAATAATGGCGACGGCACGTTCACGGACGTCACCCCGCAGGCCGGCGTGGGCAGCCCCCTCTGGAGCTCCTCGGCCGCCTTCGTGGACGCCGACAACGACGGCGACCTCGACCTCTTCGTCGCCGACTACGTGGACTTCTCGGTCACCAATCACAAGTTCTGCGGCGACCGCAGCCGCAACATCCGCGCCTACTGCCATCCGGACATCTACAACGGCCTGCCGGTCCGCTTCTACCGCAACCGGGGGAACGGCACATTCGAGGATGCCACGCAGGCCGCCGGGTTCGGCGGCGCGGTCGGCCCCGGGCTCGGCGTGGTCTTCGGCGACATCGACAACGACGGCTGGCAGGACGTCTACGTCGCCAACGACACCAAGCCCAACTTCCTCTTCCGCAACAAGGGGAAGGGCGTTTTCGAGGATATCTCCCTGCTCTCCGGCACCCAGCTCGGCGAGCAGGGGCAGGCGGAGGCCGGCATGGGGGTGGACATGGGGGACTACGACGGCGACGGCCTGCTCGACATCTTCGTCACCAACTTCGCCAACGAGACCAACGCCCTCTACAAGAACCTGGGGGGCGGCGCCTTCCTCGACAGCCGCTCCCCCGCGGGCGTCGCCGAGCCCTCGCTGCCCTTCCTCGGCTTCGGCACCGCCTTCGCGGATTTCGACCAGGACGGCGACCTCGACCTGGTGGTCGCCAACGGCCACATCCAGGACAACACCGCTGAGCTCTCCCCGGGGAGCCTCTACCGCCAGCGCAACCAGGTGTTCGAGAACCTCGGCACCGGCAGGTTCCGCGAGGACAAAGGGACGGGCATGGACGTCGTCCGCGCCAGCCGCGGCCTCGCCACCGGCGATCTCGACGGCGACGGCGATCTCGACGTGGCGATCGTGGATTCGAATGAGCCGTGCGAGGTCTACGAGAACACCGGCACCGGGGGGCACTGGCTGCAGGTGGGCTTCGCCACGCCGGCCGGCAACCGCGACGCCATCGGCGCCCGGCTGGAGCTGGAGACGGGGGGCCGGAAGCAGATCCGCGACGTCAAGACCGCCTCCTCCTATCTCTCGCAGAACGCTCTCGCCGTTCACTTCGGGACCGGCAAGAGCGAGAAGATCGACCGCCTCACCGTGCGCCGCCCGGGCCAGGTGCAGGTGTTCGAGGGGTTGCCGGCGGACCGGCGGGTGGTGGTGGAGTAGGGAGAACAGACAAGGACGTAAAGGACGACAAGGACAGCAAGGACGGGGATCCAGGGGACTCGGCAGGATTCCTCTTGTCCTTGTCGTCCTTGCTGTCCTTTATGTCCTTTGTGTTCTTGTTTTCCTGGCAGGCACCAGCGGCTGCACCAGGATCTTCGCGGCGGCGCGCCAGCCGAGGCTCACCTCTTCGCCGCTGTCGAGCCGGAGCCGGACCGTCTCCGCCATCTCGTTGCGCGACTCCACGCTGAGCACGTTTCCGGGCACCAGGCCGCTGCGCTCGACGAGGCGCAGGAACTCCGCGCTCTGATCGCTCACCCGCTCCACCCGCGCGGGGGTGCCGAGCGGGCAGAGCAGGAGGCTGGGGAAGTCCGGCTCGCGGACATCGCCCGCCGCGCTGGGGATCGGATCGCCGTGGGGATCCACGGAAGGGAAGCCGAGCAGCTCGTCGATGCGGTCGATCAAGCGTTCCGAGACGGCGTGCTCGAGCTGTTCGGCCTCGGGGTGCACCTCGCTCCAGTCGAGCCCCACGACCTGTACGAGGAAGAGCTCCAGCAGCCGGTGCCGGCGCTGGACGTGGGCCGCCAGCTTCCTCCCGGGGGGAGTGAGACGCACGCCGCCGTAGGGCTCGTAGGTCACCAGGCCGCTGTCGGCCAGGGTCTTGACCATGGCGGTGACGGTGCTCGGGGTGACGTCGAGGGCGGCCGCGATCCTGCCCATGGGCACCAGGGCCTCGGGCTGGCGCTGCTCTTCCAGGAGAATGTGCTTGACGTAGTCCTCGACCGTGCTGGTGGGCATGGCGGGAAGTCTACCGCAGGCCGCGAGGAGGGTAGTTGACACTTCGGCGTCACACGATTAAGATTTCGATGACTCGAAATTCTGAATCCGAACCATGAAAAATTCACTCTCCCGCCGCTCTCTCCTCCACCTCGCGGGCCTCGGTTCCCTGGGAGCCGGTCTGGCCGCGGCCCTGCCGGGCCGCCGGATGGACGCCGAAACGCCGCCAGCTCCGATGAATCACGGGGGGCATCACCCCTCCGGCGGGCACGCCATGGGGGTGGTGGGGAGGGTCTCCACGGTAGAGTTCGATCCGGGCGTGTTTCTCCGCTCGTGGAACTTCTCCCACCTGCCGGAGCCCGAGCGTTCGCGGTTCTACCGGGAGACGCCGCGGCCCGACGGATCGCTGTTGCGCGAGTATGAGATCTATGCCGTGGACCGCGAGATCGAGATCGCCCCCGGCCTCTATTTCCCCGCCTGGACGTTCAACGGCCAGGTGCCGGGGCCGACCATCCGCGCCACGGAAGGGGACCGCGTCCGGATCAACTTCCTGAACCAGGGATCGCACCCCCACACCATCCACTTCCACGGCTGGCACCCGCCGGCGATGGACGGCTCGCTGCCCGGGCAGGAGATCGCGCCGGGGGGACGCTTCGTTTACGAGTTCGACGCCGAGCCGTTCGGACTGCACCTCTATCACTGCCACGCCGCGCCGCTGAAGCGCCACATCCACAAGGGGCTCTACGGCGCCTTCATCGTCGACCCGAGGACGCCGCGGCCGCCGGCCGACGAGATGGTGATGGTGATGAACGCCTTCGACACCAATTTCGACGGCGAGAACGAGGTCTACGCGGTCAACAGCGTGGCGCACTTCCACATGATGGACCCGATCGCGGTCGAGGTCGGCAGGCCTGTGCGGATCTACCTCGTCAACGTCACCGAGTTCGATCTGCTCAACAGCTTCCACCTGCACGCGATGTTCTTCAAGGTCTACCGCACCGGCACCTCGCTGGAGACGTCCGAGGTCGCCGACACCCTGATGCTCTGCCAGGGGGAGCGGGCGATCCTGGAGACCACGTTCCGCTACCCGGGGCAGTTCATGTTCCACGCTCACCAGAGCGAGTTCGCCGAGCTGGGCTGGATGGGCTTCTTCCAGGCCGCGGAGGGCGCCCGTGAGGCGTGATGCCGCGCGTCTCGCCGGGCTGGCGCTGTTGCCGCTCGTCCTGCTGGCCGGGCTGCTGGTCTGGATCGTCCGGTCCGGTCCGGCGGAGGCGGTCCGCGGCGAGGCGCCGCCGGTCGAAACGCTCCGTTTCCAGCGGGTGGAATTGACGTCCGGGGGGATCGCCGTCTCGGTCCTCAACGACGGGCCGGACCCGGCGAGGATCGCCCAGGTGCAGGTGGACGACGCCTACTGGAGCTTCACCCAGGAGCCGGCCGGAGAGCTTCGCCACCTCGGGCGGACGCAGCTGCGGATCCCCTATCCGTGGGTGCACGGGGAGGCGCACGTCATCCGTCTGATCACCGCGACCGGAGTCACCTTCGAGCACGAGATCCCGGTGGCGATCGCCACCCCTCGCCCGGGCTGGAATTCGCTCTGGCTCTTCGCCCTGATCGGGATCTACGTCGGCGTCATCCCCGTGGCGCTCGGCCTGCTCTGGTATCCGCTCGCCAGCCGTCTCGGCCCTCGCGCGATGGATTTCCTCCTCGCGCTCACCCTCGGGCTCCTGCTGTTCCTGCTGGTGGACGCCCTGCACGAGGGGTTCGACGCGGCCTCCGGCCTGGCGCAGTCCTTCCAGGGCGTCGCCCTCATCACTTTCGGCGCCGGCGCCGCCTTCGTGGCGCTGGAGGTGCTGGGCGGCTGGCTGCACCGGCGGGGGAGCGCGCTGGGAGGCGCCTGGGTGACGGCGCTCCTGCTCGCCACCGGCATTGGCCTGCACAACTTCGGGGAGGGGCTGGCGATCGGCGCCGCGCTCGGTCTCGGCGAGGTGGCGCTGGGGACCCTGCTGATCCTCGGCTTCACCCTGCACAACACGACCGAGGGGCTGGCCATCATTGCCCCCATCGCCAGGAGCCGCGTGCCGGCCCGCCGGGTGGTTCTGCTCGGCCTGATCGGTGGCCTGCCCACGATCGCCGGCGCCTGGCTGGGGGGCTTCGTCTACTCCCCGGTCTGGTCGGTGCTCTTCCTCGGCTTCGGCGCCGGCGCCATCGCGCAGGTGATCCTCCAGATCTCGCGCGGAGTGGCCGGCGAACGCCCCTTTGGCGCCTATCTCCAGAGTGGGCCAGCCATGGCCGGCTTCTTCACCGGTTTCGCCGTGATGTACGGCACGGGGATGCTGATCCAATGAGACATCTCAAGATTCTGATCGTCTGTCTTCTGGTGAGCGGGGCGCTGGCCCTCGCGGTGCGCGCCGCGGTGCGTCCGGAGGCGCGGGAGCTGACGCTGATCGCGCGGGGCATGGCGTTCTATCTGCCCGGCGATCCCACCCCCAACCCGCGGCTGACCGCCGGGCGCGGCGAAACGCTGCGGATCACGCTGCGCAACGAGGATCGCGGGATGGCCCACGATCTGGCGATCCCGAGCCATTCCGGCGCGCGGAAATCGACGCCGGTTCTGCGCGAGGCCGGCGAGTCGGCGGATCTCACCCTGCGCGCCCCGGACGAGCCGGGCGAGTATGAATACCTTTGCAATCTCCATTCGCGGATGATGCGGGGCGTGCTGGAGGTGCGATGAGCGGCGGAACGCGGCTCACCCTCGCCGCCGCCCTGCTGCTGGCCGCACGCGGCCTCTGCGGACAGGCTCCGCCGATCCAGGACAACAGCTTTCTGATCGAGGAGGCCTACAACCAGGAGGCGGGGGTGGTGCAGCACATCAATACCTTTCTTCGCGACCGGGACACGGGCGAGTGGGGCTACTCCTTCACGCAGGAATGGCCGCTGGGCGGCGTGGCCCACCAGCTGAGCTTCACGCTCCCCGCGCAGGGCGGGTCCGCAGCGGGGCGGGGGATCGGTGATCTGGCGCTGAACTATCGCTATCAACTGGTCGGCGACGGCGGCGCTCGGTTGGCGGTGTCGCCGCGTTTCAGCCTGCTGCTGCCCACCGGCTCGGTGAAGGAGGGGAGCGGCGCTGGCGCCGTCGGCTTCCAGGTCAATCTGCCGGTCAGCGTGGTGCTCTCCAGGCGGTGGGTCGCGCACTGGAACGCCGGCGCCACCTATACGCCCTCGGCCGAAAACGCTGCCGGCGAGAAGGCCGGCACGCGCAACGTCAACCTCGGCCAGAGCTTCATCTGGCAGCCCACGGCGACCGTGAACCTGATGCTGGAGACCGTCTGGGAGAGCCGGCAGGCGAATGGGGTGACAGAGTCCGAGGAGAGCCTGTTTCTGAGCCCGGGCATCCGCTGGGCGGTGAATCTTTCCAACGGCCTGCAGATCGTCCCCGGAGTCGCGCTGCCGATCGGCGTCGGCCCCAGCGCGGGGGAGAAATCCCTCTTTCTGTACGTCAGCTTCGAGCACCCCTTCAAGCGGCTGCCCGAATAGCGGGCGGCTGCCTTAACTCCCCGGCTTCTTCTTCGCCGCCTCCAGCTCGCGCACCCTGGCCATCGACTTCCCGGCGGCTTCGCGCTGGCCGGCGGCGAGCTGCGCCCTGCCGAGGAGCTGCCAGGCCTGGAAGCTGTCCGGATTGAGCCGCGTCGAGCGGTCGAGCGCCTGGATCGCCTCGGCCCATTTCGACGTCGCCACCAGCGCCTGCCCATACTCGAGCGTGAGATCGGCCATCGCGGCGCGGTCGCCGGGCGCGGTGGGGTCCTGAGCGGCGAGGGCGGTCTTGGCGAACGGCGCCAGCACCGTGATCGCCTCCGCCGGATTGCCGGCCTTGTACTGGGCGCGGCCGAGGAGGACGGCGAGGGTGATGTCGTCGCCGACCTTCCCCTGGAGCAGCTCCACGGCCTTGGCGGATGCCCCCGTTCCCAGATAGGTCCTCGCCAGGTTGCGGCGGACCTCGGGGAGCAGCTCCGGCGGTCCGCTCGCGGCGAGCGGCTCGAGAAGGGCGATGGCGCCTGGCGGGTCGTCCCTGAGCAGCCGCGTCCGCGCGGCGAGCAGCTGAACGCGGGGATTGTCCCCTGGCAGCCCGTTGAGCAGCTCCTCGGCCTCGGCGGCCCGCCCGAGCTCGACCGCGCCGAAGGTGGCGGCGAGGCGCGCGTCGCCGTCGTCGGCATGGGCGAGGGCCCAGGGGCGCAGCAGCTCGTAGCTCTCGGCGACCCGGCCCTCGTTTCCCAGCAGCAGCCCGAGATCGCGGCCGGCGGGGGAACCCGGGGACTTGGCCGCCGCGCCGCGCAGGTACTTTTCAGCTCTCTGGTTCTCCCCCAGGGCGATGGCCGCGCGGGCCGCGGCGCTGAGAATCAGCGGTCCGGCCGCGTCGGTGTCGGCGATCGGCCCGAGGAGGGCCAGGGATTCCTTGGGGCGGCCGGTCTCCAGATAGAGGAACCCCAGGAACGACAGGGCGGCCGGATGCGCGTTCGCTCTGACCCTGAGCGGCTCCAGCAGGGCGATGGCCCCCTTGAGGTCCCCCTCCTGATACTTCTTGGTGGCGCTCTGGATGAGCTGCTGCACCTCGGGCGATGGCGGACCGGGCTTCGCCTGCGCGGCGAGGGGAGAGCCGGGAAAAAGGACTGCAAGGACGGCGAGGACGGCAAGGACGAGGGACGGCGGCGGGAGGAGTTTTTTCATGGGATCAGTCACTTTGCCATCTTCAGGGTGACGTTTTTGGTGACGGGGAGGCCCGGGGCGTCCCCCGTGGGAGTCCAGACCTCGGCGCCGTCCCGGGTCGCCTTCCGCATCCAGGAGGCGCGGGAGAGAGTGACCTCGACGTTGAGCTTGCCGTCCGCTGGGGCCGGCCGGCCGGTCTCGGTGCTCCAGAAGTTGAACAGGCGGATCTCGCGGGTGGCGCCCGGCTCGACGGCGGTGAGGTAGAGCCGCTTCTTGTAGGCGGCGAGCTCCTTGCCGTTGATCCGCACCAGCATTTCCAGGGCGGAGGCCCGCTGCTCGCCGGCGTTCTTCAGCGTGATGGTCAGATGGCAGAGGGTGTCCGGCCGCGGCGAGGCGGGCTCGACCTTCACGGATTCGATCGAGAGCGCGGGCTTCGCCGTCTCGGCCCCGGCCGCGGAGTTTCCGCCGAGGAGGGCAACGAGGAGGAGAAGACGGGAGAAGTGCCTTGATCTCATGGGCAGATGGTAGCCGATCGGGCGAGATGGTAGGCTTTTCGGGACGTGAAGACCGCGAAATCCCTGGCCGTTCTGCTCCTCTGCCTCGCCGCTCCCCTGGGCGCCGAAGGCATCAGGTTCCGCGAGGTCTCGAAGAGCTGGGGGATCGATTTTCGCCACCATCATGGCGGCTCCGGCCGGTTCTACATGCCCGAGACGGTGGGGGGCGGGGTGGTGATGTTCGACTTCGACGGCGACGGCGACGAGGACCTCTTCTTCGTCGACGGCGGCAGCCTCCCCGGCTACACGGGCGAGCCCGCGCGCTCGCGCCTCTTCCGCAACGACGGCAACGGCCATTTCACCGACTGGACGGCGAAGTCGGGCATCCGGGTGACCACCTACGGCAACGGCGGCACGGCCGGCGACATCGACGGCGACGGCGACCTCGATCTCTTCGTGGTCGGCTTCGGCGCCGAGCAGCTCTTCCGCAACAATGGCGACGGCACCTTCACCGACGTCACCGCCCAGGCCGGCGTCGCCAATCCTCTCTGGAGCGCCGCGGCGGCCTTCGCGGATACCGACAACGACGGCGATCTCGATCTGCTGGTGGTCGACTACGTGGATTTCAAGGTGACGGATAACAAGGAGTGCGGGGACCCGAAGCGCAAGCTGCGCGGCTACTGCCATCCGGACGTCTTCAACCCCCAGCCGGTCCGCTTCTTCCGCAACCAGGGGAACGGCACGTTCGAGGACGCCACGCAGGCTGCGGGGCTCGCCGCCGCGATCGGCCCCGGTCTGGCGGTCTCCTTCGGCGACATCGACAACGACGGCTGGCAGGACTTCTACGTCGCCAACGACAACAAGCCCAATTTCCTCTTCCGCAACAAGGGGAACGGCACCTTCGAGGACATCTCGGTCCTTTCCGGTACCGCGCTCGGCGACACCGGCCGTCCGGAGGCGGGGATGGGGGTCGACATGGGGGACTACGACGGCGACGGCCTGCTCGACATCGTGGTCACCAACTACGAGCTGGAGACCAACGCCCTCTACAAGAACCTGGGGGGCGGCGCCTTCGTCGACAATCGCTCCGTGGCGCGCATCGCCGAGCCCTCGCTGATGTTTCTCGCCTTCGGCATCGCCTGGGCCGACTTCGACCAGGACGGCGACATCGATCTGGTGACCACCAACGGCAACATCAACCCCAACGCCGCCGAGTTCCTCGAGGGGAGTACCTACGCCCAGCGCAAGGAGCTGTTCGAAAACCTGGGCAACGGCAAGTTCCGCGAGGACAAGGAGGTCGGCATGGAGGCGCTCGTCGTCGGCCGCGGGCTCGCCATCGGCGATTTGGACGGCGACGGCGACCTCGACGTGGTGGGGGGCAACTCGAACCAGCCCTGCGAGGTCTACGAGAACACCGGCTCGGCGGGGCACTGGCTGCTGGTGGATTTCGCCGCCCCCGCCGGCAACCGCAACGCCATCGGCGCCCGGCTGGAGTTGGAGGCCGGCGGCCTCAAGAAGCAGATCCGCGACGTCAAGACCGGCTCCTCCTACACCTCGCAGAACGCCCTGGCCGTCCATTTCGGGGTTGGTAAGGCCGAGAAGGTGGACCGCCTCACCGTGCGCCGGCCGGGGCGGGTGCAGGTGTTCGAGGGGTTGGTGGTGGACCGGCGGGTGGTGGTGGAGTAAAATTCCTCTGCCAGAGCACGGCCTTTTCAAATCAAAAGGGAGTTCTACATGGAAAGATTGATTTTCTTTTTCCGCATGATGTTCGCTTTGCCTTTGCCTTTGCCGGCGCTCGCCGAAGCTGACCAGGAAACCGACAATAAAGTCCGCGAGATGGCAAACGAAACTTATTTAGGACACTGACAACAAAATCCGACCGGCCGGTCCTACCTGGGGTTGACACCCCAGGCTGGATAAATCCCGCCCTGCGGGCGTCCCCCCTTCACCCCCCCAAATTCTTCAGATTCTCCGTTGCCCTCGGATCTCCCGGCTTGAGCTCCAGCACCTTGAGCAGGAGCTGCCGGGCCTCTTCCTTCTTGCCGGTGGTGGTCAGCAGGACGGCGAGGTCGCTCATCGCGCCCAGGTGGTTGGGCCGGGCCTGCAGGGTCTGGCGGAGATCCTTCTCGGCGCCGGGGAAGTCGCGGACCGCCATCCGGGCCGCTCCGCGCAGGTAAGTGAGGTCGGGATCGCCGGGAACGGCGGTCACGGCGTCCTCGGCGGCGGCCAGGGCCTCCCTGGCGCGCTTGGCGTTGAGCAGGGTCATGATCTGCGCCGTCCGCGGCCGCGGGTCCTTGGGCTGGAGGGCGATCTCCTGGCGGATCAGGGCGAGCGCCTCGTCCGTGCGCCCCGACATGGCGACGGCCATCGCGTGCTTCATATTGCGCCCGGTCGGATCGTCGACGTTCCGCTGGTCCTCGTTGATCCGCGCGGTGTTCGATTTCTGGGCGGCCTCGAGCTGGCGGAACTTCTCCATCGATTGATTGGCGTCCTCGCGCTGGCCGCCGGCGAGCTGCGCGCGGCCGAGGAGCTGCCAGGCCTGGATGCTCTGTGGATCGAGCTGCGTCGCCCGGGTGAGCGCCGCGGCCGCCTCGGGCCACTTCGACACTCCCACCAGCGCCTGCCCGTAGGCGAGCGCGAGATCGGCCATCAGCGCGCGCTCGGAGGGGGAGGAGGGCTCGCCGGTGAGCAGGTTGCGCGCGAACGGCTCCAGCACGGCGACCGCCTCCGCCGGGTTGCCGTCCTGGTACCAGGCCCGGCCGAGCAGGGTCGCCAGCGAGGGGTCATCCCCCACTTTCCCCTTGAGCAGCTCGGCGGCCGCGCTCGACTTCCCGACGGCGAGGTACCCCGTGGCTGAGATACCGCCGGACGCTGAGGTCGAGCTCCGGCGGACCGTTCCTGAGCAGCGGCTCGAGGAGGGCCAATCCCTCCTGGGGCTTCTGCTGGTTGAGCAGGATGCGCCCCTGGAGCAGACGGACGCGCGGATTGTCCACCGGCAGCCCCTGGAGGAGCTCGGCGCCCTCGGGGAGGCGGTCGAGCTCGACCGCGCCATAGGCGGCGGCGAGGCGGGCCTCGGCGTCGTCCGGATGGGCGAGCGTCCAGCGGCGCAGCAACAGGTAGCTCTGGTCGAGCTGCCCCTCGCGGCCGAGCAGCAGGCCGAGATCGCGGGCGGCGGGGGAGTCCGGAGCCTTTTCCACGGCGACCTTCAGGTACTTCATGGCCCTCGCCGTCTGTCCCAGGGCGACCGCCGCCCGCGCCGCGTTGGCGAGGATCAGCGGTCCGGCCGCGGGGTTGTCGGCGAGCGGCCCGAGGAGGGCGATGGAGTCCTTCGGACGGCCGGCTTCAAGATAGAGGGTGCCCAGCAGCGACAGAGCGGAGGGGTGCGTCCCCGGCTTGTCCTTGAGCGGTTCCAGCAGGGCGATCGCGCTCTGGAGGTCCCCCGCCTGATACTTCTGGAGAGCGCTCTGCAGCGTCTTCTGCAACTCGGGGGAAGGGGGGGACGGCTTCTGGCCTTGAGCGGCGGCCGGCGGTATCTGGAACGCGAACGCGAGCGCCAGGAGCAGGAGGAATGGCGGCAGGAAGTGCTTCTTGTTCATGGGTCCATCTAGTGTACAGGTACAATGCGCGGCGATGCTTCGCCGTGGCTTCCTCCTGCTGCTGCCTCTCCTCGCGCTCGGCGCCGCCCCGGCACCCGTCCCGGTATCCGTGGCCGATCAGGCGGCGACGCTGCGCTCCCTCGGCATCGCCCAGCTCGAGAACGAGCGGCCGGGGGAAGCCGGAGAGACGTTCCTCCAGCTTGCCAGGCTGACGCCGGACGATCCGCTCCCATGGGCCAACCTCGCCATCGCGGCCCTGCGCCAGCAGAAGAGCGAGGAGGCGGCCAGCGCCATCGCCAAAGGCCTCGCCAGGGCTCCGGGCCGGGGCGACCTGCTGGCGATTCAGGGGGACATCCTGCAATGGAGCGGCAAGGACGAGGAGGCGCTCGCCGTCTATCGAAAAGCCGCCATGGCGGCGTCGGACCGGGTGACGATCCAGTACGCGCTCTACCATCAGGCCGCCCAGTCCTCCAGCCCTGACGCCGAGGCCGCGCGCAAGGAGTCGCTCGAGGCGTTGACGCGGCTGCGGCCGGAGAACCTGGTCGTCCTGGTCCAGCAGGGGCAGCGGGCGATCGCGGCGGGGGACCGCGCGGGGGCCACCCAGGCGTTCCTGCGGGTGCGCGAGCTGCTCGGGCCGACGCCGTCGCCGGCCGCCGCTTCCGCCCTGGCGCCGGTGCTCGCGGCGCTCGAATCGGGCGACATGGCCGCCGTCCGGGTGCCGGGAATCCGGCTGGAAAACGTGCTGAAGCCCACGCCCGCCTACCAGCAGAGCCTGAAGGAGCTGGCGCCGGGAATCCTCGGCGTCCCGGTCGAGCGGTTCATGGCGGAGCCGCCCCCCGCGAGCTTCGGCGATCCGGTGGCGGTGCGCTTCCGCGCGGCTCCCCTGGCCAAGGAGCCGGTGGCCGGCCGGGCGCTCGCCGCCGGTGACTTCGACGGCGACGAGAAGCCCGATCTCGCCTGGGTGAGAGCGGGGGAAGCCCCGCGCCTCCTGATCCATCGCGGCGCCGGTGGCGATCCTGTGCAGGGACCCGAGGCGGCGGGGGTCGCCGGCCTGCTCGCCGCCGACCTCGACAATGACGGGAAGCTCGACCTGATCGGCTTCGGGCCGAAGCGGGTAGCCTTCTGGCGCGGCCGCGGGGACGGCGGCTTCGACGACGCGACCGCTGGCGCCGGCCTCGACAAGGCCACGGGGGAGGCCGCCGCCGTGCTCGATTACGACGCCGAGGGGGATCTCGATCTCGCCCTCGGCGAACCGGGAATCGAGCTCTTCCGCAATGCTCTCCAGGGACCGCTGGAAACGGTGGGGAAGTCGACGTTCCCTCCGCTGACTATCTCCGGCATCAACGGGCTGGTGGCGAGCGATCTCGACCGCGACGGCGACCTCGACCTCCTGGTCGCTCACGCCAAGGGGATCGCCTGGCTGGACAACCTGCGCCAGGGGCGCTTCGCGGACCGCACCGCCGCTTCCGGCCTCGCCGTGGCCGGCCCTGTCGAGGCCGTCGCCAGCGCCGATCTGGACAACGACGGCCTGCCGGACGTGATCGCCGCGGGGAACGGCCTCACCCTCTGGCACAACCTGGGGAGTGGAAAATTCGCCGCCTGGAACCTTCCTGGGCTGCCGGCGGGCAAGCGTTTCACCTCCGTGATCGCCTTCGACGCCGACAACGACGGCCGCCTCGACCTCGCCGCCGCCGGTCCGGATGGCCTCGCGGTCCTGGGCCAGCGGGGGACGACCGCCAAACCCATTTTCGAGCCGCTGCCGGTCGAGGACGCCCCCGCGGCCGCCGCGGCGCTGATCGCCGCTGACCTCGACGGCGACGGCGATCTCGATCTCGTGACGGCGGGCCCCTCCGGGCTGCACCGCCTGGAGAACGCCGGGGGAAATCAGAACCACTGGCTCGACGTGCGGCTGCGCGCCCTGACCACGGGCAACGGCAAGAACAACCTGCAGGGGATCGGCTCCGTCGTCGAGGTGCGCGCCGGCACCGCCTACCAGTTCCGCGAGGCCGCCGGCCCGCCGGTCCACTTCGGCCTCGGCCGCCTGCGCCAGGGGGACGTGCTGCGGGTGGTCTGGACCAACGGCGTGCCGCAGGACCGGCTGCAACCGCAGATCGATCAGCGGATCGTGGAGGAGCAGGTCCTCAAGGGGAGCTGCCCCTTCCTCTACGCCTGGAACGGCGAGCATTTCGCCTTCGTCACCGATCTGCTCTGGAACTCGCCGGTCGGCCTGCCGGTGGCCCCTGGCGTTTTCGCGGGATCGGACCCCCACGAGCTGGTGCGGGTGGACGGCGCTCGCGCCACGGACGGCGTCTACCGCATGCGGGTCACCGAGGAGCTCTGGGAGGCCGCGTACTTCGACGCCGTCAGGCTCTGGGTGGTCGATCACCCGGCGGGGGTCGAGGTGGCGAGCAGCCTGCGGGTGGTGCCGGGGGAGCGGCAGCGGGTCGCCGTGCTCGCCGCGCGCGACGTCCATCCCGTGGCCGCCGCCTGGGACGGCAAGGGGGATGACGTCACGGCGCGAGTCCGCGTCCGCGACGAGGTCTACGCTGGCGGCTACGATCCAAGCCCCTATCAGGGGGTGGCGAAACCGTGGACCTTCACCTTCGATCTCGGAGCGGCCCCGGGCACGCCAGTGCGGCTCCTGCTCGACGGCTGGATGTTCCCGGCCGACGCCAGCCTGAACCTCGCGGCGGCGCAGCGCCCCGACTTCTCCTATCTCCCCCCGCGTCTGGAAGTGGAAACGGCGAAGGGCTGGGAGACGCTGATCCCTTCGATGGGTTTCCCGGCCGGCAAGACCAAGACCATGGTGGTCGACACCCCGCCGCTGCCCGCGGGAGCCCGCCGCCTGCGCATCGTCACCTCCCTCTGGCTCGGCTGGGACCGCATCGCCTGGACTCGCGCCACGGCCGACGGCGTTCCGGTGGTCCGCGCCCGCCTGGAGCCGCGCGCATCCGATCTCCGCTATCGAGGCTTCTCGCGGCTGATCCGCCGGTCCCCCAACGGGCCGCACGGCTACATCTACGAGGACACCGCGAAGGCGTCCCCCTGGATCCCGTTCCCCGGCCGCTACACCCGCTACGGCGACGTTCAAGAGCTGCTGGGAGCCGTGGACGACCGTTCCGTGATCCTTGCCCCAGGCGACGAGATCGCCCTGGTGTTCGACGCCGCCGGCCTGCCGCCGGTCGCGCCCGGCTGGCAGCGCACCCTGTTCTTCGAGAGCAACGGCTGGGACAAGGACGCCGACCGCAACACCTTCGAGGCCCGGCAGATGGAACCGCTGCCGTTCCGGGCGATGCGGAAGTACGGCGATCCGTTCCCGGATACGCCGGAGATGCGGGAGTATCGGGAGCGGTGGTTGACGCGCGAGGTGGGGAAGTGAGGGCCTACTCCCGCGCCCGCAGCAGAAACTCCCCCGCGAGCAACTTGTAGGCCTCCGCGCCCTTGGCGTGGCGGTCGTACTGGAAGATGGTCTGGCCGGCGGCGGGGGCTTCGGCGAGGCGGGTGTTGACGCGGATCTCGATCGCGAAGATCAGGTTGCCGTGTTCGGCCCGCAGCTGGTCCACGGTGAGGCGGGTGCTCTTGGTGCGGTAGTCGACCACGGTGAGCAGGAGCCCCAGGAGGCGGACGCGCGAGCCGTGATCCCAGGCGGCGCGCTCGGCGGCGCCGATCAGGTTCTTCACCCCGGTCACCGCCAGGAACTGCGGCACCACCGGCACCAGGAAGGCGTCCGCCGCCACCACGGCGTTGACCGGCAGCAGCGAGAGCGACGAGGGGCAGTCGAGGAAGACGAAATCGTAGTTCCTGGCGATCGCGGCGAGCGCCGTCTTGAGCCGCGTCTCCTTGCCGCGGAAGACGCCGAACTCCCCCTCCGCCCGGATCAGGTCGACCGAGGCGGTGATCAGGTGGAGGCCGGGGACCGCCGTTTCCCGCACCGCCTGCTCCGCCGGCAGACCGCCGAACAGCACGTCCGCGGAGGATGGCGCGAGGTTTGACCGGTCCACCCCCAGCGAGAGCGAGGCCGAGGCCTGGCTGTCGAGATCCACCAGGAGCACGCGTAGCCCCTGGGCCGCCAGCGCGGCGGAGAGGTTGACGGCGGTGGTGGTTTTGCCGACCCCACCTTTGCGACTGATCAGTGCTGTGATCATTAGATGCAGGAGAATCTATAACATCCTGGGCTCGCGGGAGGGCGGGGACGAACACGGACCTACACGGACAGACACGAACGAGGGACAAGAAAGGAACTGCTAAGACCTTGGCTTTCCTGTCCTTGTCAGTCCTTGTAGGTCCCTGTTCGTCCGTGTTTTTGTTTTTCACCCGCGCACCCGGCCCGCCCGCATCATCACCGGCCAGCGGACCTGCCTTACCTCGGCGGCATCGCCCCAGGCGCGCTCGAAGTCCTCCCACAGGATCTCCAGGGGATCCTGGCCGGTGGCCTGCTGATAGCGGGCGGTGGCCGACCAGGTGCGGAAGTAGTCCATCAGCCGCGGGAGATCCCAGCACTCCTCGATCCAGAGCTGGGGCGTTTCCACCTCGTCGAAGGGGAAGGGGAGGGTGCGGTAGTCCTCGTCCACCCAGCGGCGCTCCGGCGGCCAGTAGGGGCCCACGAGATCCCGCGCCAGGCGGTCGATCAAGAGGTCGACCTCGGGGTTGACCCGGGCCAGGTTGTACCCCCAGACCACCAGCGAGCCGCCGGGGACGAGCACGCGCTCGACCTCGGCGTAGAAGCGGTCGAAATCGAACCAGTGGACGGCGGTGGCGACCGTCACCAGGTCGACCGTGCCGCTCGCGATCCCCGAATCCTCGGCCGGCGCCTGCCGGTACTCGATCCTGGGATGAGGGGGCGCGTGCTCGAGCTGTGCGGCGGAGGCGTCGGTCGCGATCACCCGCTCGAAGTGGGCGGCGAGGTCCACGGCCGCCTGGCCGTTGCCGGTGGCGCAGTCCCAGGCGAGCGAGCGCCCGCTGACCAGGGAGATCGCGAAATCGAACAGCGCCGCCGGATAGCTGGGGCGGAAGGAGGCGTAGACGGCCGCGTGGCCGGAAAAATGATCCTTGAAGCTCATCGCGTTCCTTTCATTTCCAGATCCTGTACCCGGACGAGCGAGCCGCGGAAGCGGGCGGCGATCCGCAGGAGGAGCAGGATCGCCACCGCCATCAGCCCGACCACGAACCCCCACCAGAGGCCACGCGCCCCGAAGCCGGCGTGGAAGGCGAGGACCCAGCCCACCGGGAGGGCGAGCGCCCAGTAGCCGATCAGCGCCATGACGGCGGGGAAGGTGGTGTCCGCCGCGCCGCGCAGCACGCCGGCGCTCACCACCTGGATGCCGTCGAACACCTGGAACACCGCGGCGATGGGGAGCAGGGCCGCCACCACGGCGATCACCGCCCGGTCGTGGGTATAGAGATGGCCGAGCGGCACCGCGAGGGTGGCGAAGAGGACGGCGAAGCAGGACATCGTGCCGGCTCCCAGGATCAGGGAGGCCGCCGCCGACAGCCGCGCCCCGGGCATGTCGCCGCGGCCGATCGCGTTGCCCACCCGGGTGGCCGCGGCGCCGGAGATGCCGAGCGGCACCATGAACGACAGGCTCGCGAGGTTGATGGCGACCTGATGGCCGGCGAGGGCGGTGACGCCGATCTGCCCGATCAGCACCGCCCCCAGTCCGAAGATCCCGATCTCGACGGTGTTGTGAATGCCGATCGGCACGCCGATCCTGAACATCAGGAGGTACCCGCGCCAGGCCGCCGCCTCGGCGGTGAATCCATGCCAGTAAGGGGCGAGCCGGCGGCGGGCCGCGATCAGCAGGTAGAAGAACATCACCCAGCGGGCGAGCGAGGTGGAGAAGGCCGAGCCCCGCACCCCCAGCGCCGGCGCCCCCAGGTGGCCGAAGATGAGAATCCAGTTGAAGGCCAGGTTGCACAGGTTGCCGAGCACGATCGCCACCACCGCCGGCCGGACGTCGCTCATCGCCTGCAGTGTCTGCCGCAGGACGATGAACAGGAAGTAGGGGAGCTCCCCCCAGAGGATCCCCCGCACGTAGTCCGCCGCGTCCCGGCTCACCCCCGCCGGCTGGCCGAGGGCGCGCAGCATCGGCTCGACGTCGAGCAGGATGAGGACGAACGGCACCGTCAGCGCCACCGCCAGGATCAGGCCGCGCTGGAGGTGGCCGCCGAGGGCCGCCGTGTCGCGGGCGCCATGGGCCTGCGAGACGAGGGGATCGAGCGCCGAGAGGATGCCGTAGCCCAGGATCATGACGGTCATGCTGACCACGTGCCCCAGGCCACCGGCGGCGAGCGCCTGGGCCGAGAGGTGGCCCAGCATCATCGTGTCCACCACGCCCATCAGCATGATGCCGAGCTGGGACGCCGCCACCGGCGCCGCCAGGCGGGCCGCGGCGGCGAGCTCGATGCGGAGAGCGGTGCGGTCCATGAGGGGGCTAGGCTACTATAGGCGGCACTTCGCTTATCTTTTCAGGAGGATGAATTTTGTCCAGGATCTCTCGTGCTCTCGTTTTGCTCTTCTGCGCCGCGGGACTCGCCGCGGCCGGTCCTCGCGAGCTCGCCGCCCAACTGGCGCCGCTCGGTCCGGAGGTCCAGCTCACCACCGGTACTTTTCCCGAAAGGCCTGTCCTGGCTGTCCAGCCTGCCGGCTCCTACGTGATCGCCTGGGATGACCTGCCGTCCAAAGTCTTCGCTCAGTACGTAGCCGCCGGCGCCGAGCCCGGCGATGACGCGCCGGCTCTGCTCTGGACCGGCCCGAATCCGGAGGTGGATGCCGTCACCGCGACTCCGCAGGGTTTCGACGTTCTCTGGCATTCGTTGAACGACCTCGGGGAGCCGGCGGCTTTTTACCGGCGCCATCTGAACCTGCAGGGCGTCCCCGCTCCGGGCCGGCCGCTCCTCCTGGGCCGCGGGGGCATCGACTGGGTCTGGAACATCGGCGGCAATGACTATCTGGCCGGCTGGATACTGCCCCACAAGCCTGGCATCGCGGCCCGGCGCCTCAACTCCGCCGGCCGGCAGACGGGACCCGAGCTGCGCCTGAACAGCCGGGCCGTCGAAGCGCTGGACACCGTTGTTGTGCCCCTCGCCGGCGGCGGTTTCGTCGCCGTCTGGGTCGGGGATGTGGAGCTGGGGGAGGGCGAGGAGAACGACCTCAAAGTGCTGCGGGCGCGCGTGTTCTCGCCCGCGGGCCGGCCCCTGGGTCCCGACTTCGACGTCAACACGATCCCTCCGGGCATTGGGGAGACGGTGCCCGCCCTGAGCTCTCAGTTCCAGGTGGCCGCCGCTCCCGGCGGCGGCTTCGCCGTCTCCTGGGAGCTCGGCCAGACGATCTACCTGCGCTTCTTCGACGCCGCGGGCCACGCATCGGCACCCGAGGTCCCGGCCGTCACGGCCGAGGGCGCCTATGCCCCGGCATCGATGGCGTTCGACGATCAGGGAAATGTGCTGCTGCTCTGGATCCGGTTTCTCGACGACTCCGATCTGCTGATCCAGCTTTTCGATCCGCACGGAGCGCCCCTGGGGGCGGCCCGGGAGGTGCGGAGCGCGGCCAGCGGCGACTTCGAGACGCCCCGCCAGGGGAGCGTGGCCTGGGCCGGGGACTCGTGGCTCGTCACCTGGGTGGCCGGCGCGCCGGGCCAGGATGACCGGGCGATTTTCGTGCGCCGGTTCGCGGAGGAGTAGGACGCTTGCCCCCCGCCTCCGCATTCACCGTCGACCCCGGGCACGCCGGGATCACCCTCGCCGCCTGGGTCCGCGAGATCGCGCCCCGGCACCTCCTGGAGCCAGGCCAAGGAGCTCTGCGCGGGCGGGCCGCGTCCAGGTGGACGGCGAGCCGGCCACCGATCCGGCCCGGCGGATGAGCGCCGGCGAGCGGATCGAGATCCGCACCGGCGCGCCGGCGCTGCGGCGCTCAGCCGACCTCGTCAGTCCACCTCGACGCCGACATCGTGGTGGTCCGCAAGCCGGCCGGCCTCCTGACCGTCCCCTTCGAGCGCGACGATCGCGACACCCTGCTCTCCCTCACCCGCGTCGCCGTGCGGCGCCTGGAGTCGGCGAAGCGGAAGGAGCCCAACCCCACCCTGCGCGCCGTGCAGCGGCTGGACAAGGAGACCTCGGGGCTGGTCGTCTTCGCCCGCAACGTCCGCGCGCAGCGCCATCTCCAGGACCAGCTCGGCGAGCACACGGTGCTCCGGCGCTATCTGGCCCTGGTCCATGGCGCGGCCGAGGACGCCATCTACGACACCCTCCTCGTCCACGACCGCGGCGACGGCCTGCGCGGCTCATGGGGCGTCTTCCGCGCGCCCCGTGGCGATCGCCGCCCGAAGGCGCGCGAGGCGATCACCCGCGTCAAGGTGGAGGAGCGGCTGCGGCGGGCGACCCTGGTCGTCCTGCGAGCTGGAGACCGGACGCCAGCACCAGATCCGCATCCACCTCGCCGAGGCCGGCCATCCGCTGGTCGGGCGAGACCGTCTACATCCGCGACTGGCGCGGCCCGCTCCTCCCCGCGCCCCGCGCCCATGCTCCACGCCGCCGTGCTCGGCTTCATCCATCCCCGGACGGCCAAGCGCGTGCGCTTCGAAGAGCCGCCGCCGGAGGACTTCGAGGCGGTCTGGCAGCGGTTGCGCCGGAAAAAACCCGGCGGTGAAACCAACTACCGCGGTCATCGTACTAGGGGAGATCGAAGGAGGCATGTCGCTGATGAAAGCTCTGCTCCAGGATCTCCGCTTTCGCCTGCCGCCTGCTGCTCCGCAGCCCGGGGTTCACCCTGCTGGCGGCGCTCACCCTGGCCCTCGGCATCGGCGCCAACGCGGCCATCTTCAGCGTCGCCAACTCGGTTCTGCTCAAGCCGCTGCCCTACCGGCGACCCGGCCGGCTGATGATCGTCTACAGCCAGTTCCCCAGCCTGGGCTTCAACCGCTTCTGGGTCGATCGCCATGGAGTTCACGGACTACAAGCGCTGGAACCGGAGCTTCCAGAGCCTCGGGAGCCTGGAGCACCGGGCGAGGTCAACGTCTCGGGGCGGGGCGAGCCGGTGCGGGCGGATGCGGCGCGCGTCTCGGCGGGGCTGTTCACGGCGCTGGGCGTGGACGCCGAGCTCGGCCGCTACTTCTCGGCGGCGGATGACCTGCCCAACACCGAGAAGGTGGTGGTGCTCTCCGACGGCCTCTGGCGGCGGGCGTTCGCGGGCGATCCGGCCATCGTCGGCCGGCGGATCAAGGTGGACGGCGAAGACCGCACCGTGCTCGGAGTGATGCCGCCGGGCTTTACGATCGGCAACGAGCGTGTCGAGGTCTGGCTGCCGCTCGCGCTCGACCCCGCCAAGCCGGGCAACCGCGGCAGCCACTACCTCTACATGGTGGGGCGCCTGAAGCCGGACGTCTCGCTGGCGCAGGCGCGGGGGGAGATCGACGACCTCATCGCCCGCTGGAAGCAGCGAGTTCCCGGGACACCCACACGCCCAACCCCGAGGACCACCAGCTGGTCGTCAAGCCGCTGCTCGACGACCTGGTGGGGGAGATCCGGCCGAAGATCCGGCTGCTGATGGGCGCCGTCGGCCTGGTGCTGCTGATCGCCTGCGTCAACGTGGCCAACCTGCTGCTGGCGCGGGCCGAGGCGCGGCAGAAGGAGGTCGCCGTCCGCACCGCGCTCGGCGCCCCGCGGGGGCGGCTGATCCGCCAGTTCCTCACCGAGAGCGTGGTCCTCGCCCTGCTCGGCGGCGTCCTCGGGCTCGCCCTCGCCTGGGTGGGGGTCAAGGCGATCGTGGCGGCCAATCTGGAGAGCATTCCGCGGGCGGACGAAATCGGCCTCGACGGCCGCGGCATCCTCTTCACGCTCGGGATCTCGCTGCTGACCGGCCTCCTCTTCGGGCTGGCGCCGGCCCTCCACTCGCGCGCGGGCTCCTTCTTCGCCTCGCTCAAGGAAGGGGGGCAGCGGACGACCGCCGGCTCCGGCCGGCAGTGGCTCCGGCGGGTGCTGGTGGTCGCCGAGGTCGCCTTCGCCGCCATGCTGGTGATCGGCGGCGGGCTGCTGATCCGCAGCTTCTGGCTGCTCCAGAAGGTCGATCCCGGCTTCGATCCCAAGGGGCTCCTCGCGCTCCAGATCTCGCTGCCGCGGACGGTCTATGCCCAGCCCGAGCAGGTGACCGGCTTCTACCAGCGGCTCCTCGACCGCCTCGCGCACCTGCCAGGCGTCACCGGCGTCGCCGCCATGTCGGGCCTGCCGCCGAACCGGCCGGTCAACGCCAACGACATGGACTTCGCGAGCTTCCCGCGGCGGGAGGGGGAGGATCAAGGCCCGGGGGACGGGCCGCCGCAGAACGTCGACTACTGGCAGTTCGTCAACCGCGACTACTTCCCGGCGATGGGCATCCGGCTCGTCGAGGGGCGCTTCTTCGCGCCCACCGACGCCAAGGGCTCGCCCGGGGTGGTGGTGATCAACCAGACGATGGCGAAGCTCTTCTGGCCGAACCGCAGCCCGCTCGGCGAGCGCATCAAGTCGCCGGGCGACAAGGACCCCTGGATGACGGTCGTGGGCGTCGCCGCCGACGTCAAGCAGGGGGGGCTCGACCACAAGACCGGCACCGAGGTCTACTTCCTGCACGACCAGGCGCAGGAGAGCGTCGCCGGCGTGCCGCGGACGATGTACCTCGCGCTGCGCACCCCGCGGGACCCGATGAGCCTCGCCAGCGCCGCGCGGAGCGAGATCCGGCGCCTGGACCCGGCGCTGCCGGTGGCCGGCGTGCAGCCGATGACCAAGGCGGTCTACGAGTCGGTGGCGCAGCCGCGCTTCGTCGCCTTCCTGGTGCTGATCTTCGCCATCGTTGCGCTGACCCTGGCGGCGATCGGCATCTACGGCGTGCTGGCCTACACGGTGGAGCTGCGCACCCGGGAGATCGGCGTCCGCATGGCCCTCGGCGCGCAGGCCGCCCAGGTGCTGCAGATGATCCTCTCCCAGGGCGCCTGGCTGGTGGGCTCGGGCCTCCTCCTCGGCGTGCTGGGCGCCCTGGCGCTCCGCCGCGCCCTGGCGAGCGTCCTCTTCGGCGTGGCCCCCAACGATCCGGGGATCTTCGCGGGCGTCCTCGTGGTGCTCGCCCTGGTGGGATTCACCGCCTGTTACCTGCCGGCGCATCGGGCGACCAGGGTGGACCCGCTGGTGGCGCTGCAACGGGATTAGGGGGTGCGGTCCTCGGAACCCCGCCCTGAAAGGGCGGAATTTGAATAGCCTGGGGTTTCAACCCCAGGTCGGCGGTCCTCCATCCTTCCGCCCCGAGGGGGCGGTGCCTTTCAGCGGCGATTTCTCAGTCCAGGAAGAGTTGGGTTCCGCCCCTTCAGGGCGGGTGGGAATGGGGGGGGACTGCCAACCTGGGGTTGAAACCCCAGGCTATTCAAATTTCGCCCTTTCAGGGCGAGGCCAGCGCACTGGAAGCCCAACTCGGCGGCTGAGGCCCGACGGGCCGCCCTTCCTCAGCCCAGGGCATCGCCCTGGGTCTCTTCCACCGTTGACACTCCCCCCGCCCGCCCAGCATCATCCCGGCAACTTTCCGGAGATCGCCATGTCCAAAGAATCCGTTGCCATGACGCTGGCCCGGTGGGAGCAGCTCCTCGCCGCCTGGGAGGCCAACCCGGGGGATCTCGGCCATATCGAGGAGTACCGGGTGGAGCTCCAGGAGCTCGTTCAGAAGGTCAGGGAGCTCAGCGGCGAGCAGGATGCCCTCAATGCCAGGAAGCAGCAGGTGACCCGCGACCTCGATACCGTCAAGGAGAGAGGCCGGGAGCTCGCTCAGTTGATGCGGATGGGCGTCCATACCCGGTTCGGGAGGCAGAGCCCGAAGCTGGTCGAGTTCGGACTCCAGCCCCGCAAGAGAAAGGGCCCGCCTCCTGAGGGGGAGCCACCGGCCGGGTAGGGGGGCGGTGCCGGACGGTGGGGAGCGTCTGATTCTCACTGGGCGGCGGCTGCCCAGTGAGAACGAAGGCGGTCCCCTCACTGGGCGGCGACTGCCCAGTGAGAATTTCCGGCTCACCTCAGTGGGCGGCGGTCGCCCAGTGAGAATTTTCGGCCTCCCCTCACTGGGCAGCGGCCGCCCAGTGAGAATTCGCCGCGTTTTTCACTGGGCGATGGCTGCCCAGTGAGATCGACACAGTCCCCCTCTGAAAGAAGATGATCTCCCCACATGACGGACCTCGTCCCTTTCGGGGGACGTTCCTCCCCGGCTCCCCCCGCGAAACCCCCCGGCATCCGATTTGCTAAATTGGAGACGCGCAGAACTAAAAAGGGGGAACGATGAACCCAGGGATGTGGCGGATGTTCGGGTTGCTGGGCCTGAGCGCGCTCGCTCTCGGAGCGCAGGAGATGCCTCCGGCTCTGCCGGGAAATACGTTCGGCGACTCGGTCGACGTGCGGGTGGTCAACGTCGAGGCGGTGATCACGGATGCCCAGGGGAATCGGGTGCGGGGGCTCTCCGCCGCCGACCTGAAGCTGGAGGTGGATGGCCGGGAGATGCCGATCGAGTATTTCGCCGAGATCGAGGACGGCCATTCCATGCCGGCGCCTTTGTCCCCGTCTCTGACCGCCGAGGGAGCGCCGGCGCCGGCGGCGTCTTCCGCTCCGCAGGGGAGGAGCTTTCTCGTCTTCATCGACGAGGCCTTCGCGGTCGCCAGGCAGCGCGACACCGTGCTGCAGGCGATCGAAGGGGACTTGAAGCTGCTGGGTCCGGAGGACCGGATGGCCATCGTGGCGTTCGGGCGGACGACGATCGGCGGCCGGCTCAACGTCCTGAGCGACTGGACCGGCGACCGGAAAGCCCTCGCGGCGACCCTGGAGGCGGCGCGCAGGCGGCCGGCGTCGGGCAATGACGTCCTGGCGACGCGGCGGTCGCTGGCGAACGAGCAATCTCTCGTGGGAGAGGCGCTGGCCAGCCTGGATCCCTACGGCGACGATTTCTCGAATGTGCCGGGGCTCAATCCCGCGACGCTGTTCACGGCGGATACCGGGGACCAGCGCCTCTCGTCCTGGCTCGACAAGCTCACGCGGGCGGCCGTGGCCGCGATGAACGGCATGGCGCCGCCGTCCGGCCGGCGGATCCTGTTCCTCCTCTCCGGCGGCTGGCCATCGGTGCGCTCCCACATCCCGCTGGCGATCGCGGCCAACCGGCTCGGCTATACGGTCTATCCCGTGGACGTGGCGGGGATCGATACGGCGGTCGCCGTCAACGACGCCAGCCTACCCTTCTCGCAGACCGACGGCTTCATCAACTCGCCCTGGAAGAGGAAGACGCACGACGGCATGGAGTTCCTGGCCGAGATCACCGGCGGCCGGGCGATCCTCAACTCGGCGCGGCTCACGGCGCTGGAGCGGGTGGTGGAGGACACGAGCTCCTACTACTGGCTCGGCTTCACCCCGCAGTGGAAGGGGGACGACCGCCATCACCGCATCGAGGTCAAGGCCCGCAAGGGGCTCAAGATCCGCTACCGCAAGGGGTTCTCGGACTTCTCGCGCGCCACGGAGGCGTGGCTGGCCGGCGCCAAGCTCTGGGGCGATGCGGAGGTCGAGCCCTGACGGCCGGAGAAAGAAATGGCCGCCGCCGATTGTTCTGAAGATCCGGAACCTCGCTGGGGGGCCTCCCAGCCGCCCCACGTTTTTATACTTGGAGACATCCCATGCATAGGTCTCGTTCCGGCTGGTTGACGCTACCGGCCCTGTTTCTCGCGGCCCTTCTCGCGGCCGTCCTGCCCGCCGCGGCCCAGCAGCAGCCTTCCCAGCCTCAGCCCCCCCAGAGCGTCTTCGGCGAGCAGATCGAGGTGCGGGTGGTCAACGTCGAGGCGGTGGTCACCGACCGGCAGGGGAACCGGGTGACCGGCCTGAAGCCTGGCGACTTCCGCCTCGAGGTCGACGGCAAGGCCGTGCCGGTCGAGTACTTCAACGAGGTCCGCGGCGGCCAGGCGATCGCCCCCGGCGAGGAGGACAGGAATTCGCCGGTCAAGGGGCTGCCGAGCCTGGCGCCGGGCAGCCCGGTGGGCACCAGCTACCTGGTGTTCATCGACAATTTCTTCTCGCTCTCCCCCCGCCGGGACGAGGTGCTGCGCGCGCTGAAAGGGCAGCTCTCGCGCCTGGGTCCCGAGGACCGCATGGCGATCGTGCAGTACAACGGCGGCCAGGTCGAGATGCTGACCAGCTGGTCGAACTCCGAGCGGCAGCTCGGAGCCGCCATCGAGAAGGCGATCGGCGAGCGGGCGTACGGGATCGCGCGGCTCGCCGAGCTGCGCACCTTCCAGGGCTCGCAGCGCCTCACCGGCGATCCGAACTTCGAGAGCTCGCCGCGCCGGTCGTTCGCCCAGCGGGCCGAAGTCGAGGAAATCGAGTTCGCCCAGACGGTGGCTTCGCAGACCGAGCGGGCGGTCACCGCGGCGGCGAGCACGCTGCGCGGTTTCGCCTCCCCCCCGGGGCGCAAGGTGATGCTGCTGCTCTCGGGCGGCTGGCCTTTCTCGCCCCTCGACTATGTGATCAACGACCCGAACCGGCCCATCATCGAGCGCGAGGTGCCGCGCGGCCAGGAGATCCTGCAGCCGCTGGTGGATACCGCCAACCGGCTGGGCTACACCATCTACCCGGTGGACGTGCCGGGCGTCGAGAGCTCCTCGTCGGCCGACGCCGCGTTCGCGGGTCCGTCGCGGGCGGGGCTCAACCTGCGCGAGCAGGAGCACGAGGCGAGCCTCCTCTACACGGCCGAGCAGACCGGCGGCCGGGCGCTGCTCAACGGGTTGAACAGCGAGGTGCTGCAGGTCGCCGAGAGCGACACCCGCTCCTACTACTGGCTCGGATTCACCCCGAGCTGGCAGGGGAACGACAAGCGCCACAAGGTGTCGCTGACAGTGTTGACCAAGGGGCTCAAGATCCGCACGCGCACCGGCTTCCTCGACCTCTCGCGCAAGGCCGAGAACTCGCTGGTGGTGGAGAGCGCGATGCTGTTCGGCAACTCCCCCGACGTGGTGCCGATGGCGATCAAGCTCGGCGCGCCGGTCGCCTCCGGCCGCCGGGAGATGGAGGTGCCGGTGTCGCTGGCGATCCCGGTGGACGCGATCACCTTCGTGCCGCTGAACGGCAAGCACACGGCCGAGCTGGAGCTGCGGGTCTCCGCCGTGGATTCCGGCGGCAACCGCGCGCCGGTGCCGGTGGTCCCGGTGACGCTCACCGGCGAGGAGGCGCCCAAGGCCGGGGCGTACGTCCGGTACGACACGCGGCTCAAGCTGAAGAAACTGCCGCACCACCTGACGATCGCGATCTTCGATCCGCTGAGCGGCAAGATCGCGACCGCCCAGGCGGACGTCGTGCCGCCGCAGAAGTAGGGTACTTGGTTGGCTCCCGTATAATGGCCGCCGGACGAGGTCCAGAAAGAAGAGGTCTATGAAGTCTCAGCGTCTCATAGCAGGATGGTTGTTCCTGGCCCTGGGTCTGGCGAGCCTGGCGAACGCGCAGGCGAAGAAGCCGGCCGCCGGCAAGGCGAAGGCGGAGGATCCGGGAGCGTTCAGCGATACGGTCAACGTCGGCGTCGTCAACGTCGACGTCTACGTCACCGATAAGAAGGGCAACCCCATCACCGGCCTGAAGCAGGAGGACTTCCAGCTCTTCGAGAACAACTCGAAGGTGGAGATCTCCAACTTCTACGCCGTCAACGCCGGCAAGGCGGTGCCGCAGCCGTCCGATCTGGCGCCCGTGGCGCCCGCGGCGCCGCTGGTGCCGGGAGAGGCTCCCGCTCCGCAGGCGGATCTCGATCAGGTGCAGACGCCGGAGGACCAGCGGCTGCGCCTGATCGTCTACATCGACAACTACAACCTGCGGCCGTTCAACCGCAACCGCGTCATGCGCGAGCTGCGGGCCTTCATCGGCACCAAGCTGGGCGCAGAACGACCAGCTGATGCTGGTCACCTACGACCGCGAGCTGCACATCCGCCGCACCTTCACCAGCGATCCCAGCCTGATCGCCGCGGCCATGCTCGACCTCGAGAAGATTTCGGCCCAGGGGGTCCACGCCGACTCCGACCGCCGCGACGTGCTGAAGCGGATCGAGGAGTCGCAGAGCGCCGCCGAGGCGGAGGGCGCCGCCCACAACTACGCCCAGTCCACCTACAACGACCTGTCGTTCTCGATCGACTCGATCAAGAAGATGATCGACGCGCTGGCCGGCATGCCGGGGCGCAAGGCGGTGGTCTACGTCAGCGACGGCCTGCAGATGATCGCCGGCCAGGACGTCTTCTATGCCGTGCAGAGCAAGTACGGCGAGCAGAGCACGAGCATGACGTCGACGCTGGAGTACAACGTCGGCCGCCGGCTCGACGAGCTGACGGCGCAGGCCAACGCCAACCGGATCACCTTCTACACGATCGACGCCGCGGGCCTGCGCTCCTACGATTCCAACTCGGCCGAGAACCAGGGACCGGGCGCCGGCGCTCCCGGCATGTCACAGCTGGTCGACTCGGTGCGGATCTCGAACCTGCAGAGCACGCTCCAGACCCTGGCCGAGAAGACGGGCGGCGTCGCCATCCTCAACACCAACGTGATCACGCCCCGCCTGGAGCGGATCGCGCGCGACTTCAACACCTACTACTCGCTCGGCTATACGCCGCCCCACTTCGGCGACGGCCGGTATTACAAGATCGACGTCAAGGTGAAGAACCGCAAGGACCTCCAGGTGCGCCACCGCGAGGGGTACCGCGACAAGAGCACCGAGGCGCGGATGAACGACGGCACGCTGGCCGCCCTCAACTTCCCGTTCGAGGAGAATCCGCTCGGCGTCACCCTGGAGTTCGGTGAGCCGCAGGCGGCGGGAGGACGGCTTCTACCTGGTGCCGGTGCTGGTGCGGATCCCGCTCGGCAAGCTGGTGCTGATCCCCCGCGAGCAGACCGAGGACGCGCGGGTTCGCCTGTTCATCGCCGCCCTCGACTCGGCGGGCGGCACCTCGGACGTCCAGCAGACGTCGGTGCCGATCAGCATTCCGAAGGCCGACGTGGCGGCGGCGCAGAACAAGAAATACGTCTATTCCGTGACCCTGCTGATGCGGTCGGGCGAGCAGCGGGTGTCGATCGGCGTGCGGGACGACATCGGCGCTCAGGCCTCTTTCATGAGCCGCAGCCTGAAAGTCGGCGGTTCCTGAAAGTGATCGCCTGAAGAAAGAAGGGGAGTGTGGATGCAACCATGGATCGAACTGTTCCGCTCGCTGGGGGATTCGCTTGCTGGAGGTCTGGCGGGCCGAGCTCGCCACCCTGCAGGACGATCTCACGCGGTCGGGGCGCAATCTCGGGGTGGCGCTGGGGATCTTCGGCGCCGCCGCCGTGCTGCTGTTCTGGATCGTCGGCCTGCTGCTCTTCGTCCTGGTCTCGCTGCTCCACGTCTGGATGCCGTGGTGGGCGGCGTCCCTGATCGTGCTGGCGCTGTTCGTCATCACGGTGGCCATTCTGGCGCGGTTCGGCCTCAAATACATGCGCCGGGTGGAGAACCCGCTGGAGACCGTGCGGCGGCGGGCGGACAGCCACTTCGACTGGTGGCAGCACGGCCTGCTCGCCCGTCCGAAGACGCTGGACGTCGAGCCGGCCCTGGCCGGCGACGGCGATGCCCTGGGGAGGGAGCTGCCATGAGTGACCGTCTGGAAGAGGCGCGGCGCGTGGCCGAGCAGCGCCTGGAGGAGAGCCGCCGCCAGGCCGAGCTGCGGCTCGCCGAGGTACGGACCGCGGTGAAGACCGAGGTGGGGATCCTGCCCAGGAGGAAGTACCTGCTGATGGCTCTGGCGGCGGGAGCGGCGGGATTCGCGGTCGCTCTCAAGGGCGGCCGGCGCCGCAAGCAGAAGAAACTCAGGAAGTAAGGCGCTGGGCGGCCCCTCGCGAGGCCGCCCCGCCGCCACATACCCTCAGGCTCAGCCCGTGACCGGCCGCTTGAAGACCATGGCGATGTTGTCCGTCGCGCCGGTCTTGAAGTTGACGGAGGTGATGGAAACGAGCTCCCACCCCTCTTCCCCCAGCAGGTTCAGCTGCGTGCGCGGCATTCGGATCGAGGCGATAGTTCTCGCTGCGGATGTTGATGATCTTGTACTCCCACTTGCTCATTTCCACACACTCCTTCCAGAGTTCGATGGGCACAGGGGCGAGTCATTGTATCCCGGCCAGATGGAATTTTGTCACCTCGCCGTCACCGGCGGACGCCTGACCAACGACCGTTCAAGATCCGTTCCAGCACACGTCAACGGTTGCGCCCCGGGCGACGCTCCAGCGCCGGGCCAGATCCTCGCCGTTCAGCGACAGCTCGACCGTGCCGAGGGAGCCGGGGAGCATCGCCGCCTCGCCCGGCGGGATCTCGGCGTAGTGGGTGACCCGCCGCCCGGTGGCATGGCCCCCGGCCTCGGCGCGGCAGGGGCCGGGGGGAAGCCAGCCGGCCGGGATGTCGGTGACCAGGTTGCCGTAGCGGTCGACGTGAATCACCCGGCCGGTGACGCGCCCCGGGCTCCGCTGGGGAGGGGGAGCCGGCAGCCGCACGGGATCGCCGATCTCGGGGCCCAGCGCCTCGAATCGTTCACCCCGCAGGAGCCAGGCCGCGGCCGGCGCGAAGCGGTCCCGGCCATGGAAGGTCTGTCCCGGGCCGGCCAGGAAGAGATCCGTCCGCTCGACCGCGCGGATCTCGGCTGCATCCGCGAAGAACGGGGTGAGCAGGCCGTTGTCCGGCGCCAGGAAGAAGGCTGAGGCGGCGCGGACCGCGAGCATCCGCCGGCCGCTCCCCACCCCCGGATCCACGACCGCCAGATGGACCGTTCCGTCCGGAAACGAGGACGCCGCCGCCGCTAGGAGGAAGGCGGCCGTCTCGACATCCCCCGGCGGCACCTCGTGCGACACGTCGACCAGCGTGGTCCCGGGCGCCAGGCGGAGGAGGGTGCCCTTGACGGCGGCGACGTAGTAGTCGGCGGTTCCGAAGTCGGTGAGGAGGGTGAGGATGGGTGTGTTCATGGAATTTTCCCCCGCCCCGAATCCTCACCCCCGTCCCCTCTCCCACCGCACTCCCCCCGACCGGGAGAGGGGGGCGACTCAGGACCGGTAGAGCACGTAGGAGGCGTTTTTCATGGTACTGGTGCGCACAGCGCACCCTACAAGCAAGGTCTCTCCCGTCAAGCTCCCCTCTCCCGGTCGGGGGGAGTGCGGTGGGAGAGGGGCTGGGGGTGAGGATTCGGGGTGGGGGGCCATCCTGGCTTTCCGATACAATCCCGCCCCGTGTCACCCTCCCCCTACTCCCGCCGCCTCCTCCTGTTCACCAAGCCGGCCCGCGAGGGGCGGGTGAAGACCCGTCTGATCGGGGATCTTACCGCCGCGGAAGCGGCGGCGCTGCATGCGGCGTTTCTGGAGGATCTGCTCGACCGGCTGCGGGAGGGGGAGTTCGAGCTGCGGATCGCCTGGGCGCTGGAAGCGGGGGAGGCGATTCCGGAAGGCCCCTGGCCCGGGCTGCGCCAGGAGGGGAGCGATCTCGGCGAGCGGCTGTACGGGGCGCTCCACGACGCGGCGGCCGAGGCTGGCGCGGTGGCGGCGCTGGGGAGCGATCACCCGACGCTCCCCGTGGAGCTCGTGCATCGCGCCTTCGAGACGATCGAGTCCGGCGCCGACGTGGTGCTGGGCCCCGCCGAGGACGGCGGCTACTACCTGATCGCCCTGCGCGCCGGAGCGGTGGCGCCGCGGCTGTTCGCGGAGATCGCCTGGAGCACCGATCAGGTCCTCGCCGCGACGCTCGCCCGCTGCCGCGAGCTGGGGCTCGCCGTCGAGCTGCTGCCCGCGGCCTCGGACGTCGACACTCCCGAGGACCTGCGCCGGCTGGCCGCGCGCATGGCGGAAGACGATCTGGGCTGCCCGCGCACCCGCGCCCTGCTCGCCGAGCTGGGCTTCTTCGAAAATCCAACCTTAAAAACCGCTGGGGGTGCCGCATGAGGATCCTGACCGCCGAGGCGATGCGCGAGGTCGACCGCGCCGCCATCGAGGAGCTGGGGATCCCCAGCATGGTGCTGATGGAGAACGCCGCGATCGGCGTCGTCGAGGCGATCGCCGAGGCTTACGGCGACGGCCGAGTCGGCGGCGATCTTCTGCGGTCCGGGCAACAACGGCGGCGACGGCCTGGCGGTCGCCCGCCATCTCTCGGTGCGCGGCTGGGAGGTGCGGATCTTCCTGGTCACCAACAGCCACGAGCTCTCGGCCGACGCCGCCGCTCAGCTCGCGATCTGCCGCAAGATCGAGCTGCCGATCCTGGAGATCGGCGCCGAGAAGGAGCTGCGGGTGGCGCTGGAGGCGGCGGCGGACTGCGACGTCGTGGTCGACGCCCTGTTCGGCACCGGTCTCGCCCGGCCGCTCGAAGGGCTGTTCGCCCGCGTGGTGGAGGGGATCAACGGCTTGCCGCGTCCCCTGCGTCGCGGTCGACCTGCCGAGCGGCCTCGCGGGGAGCGAGCCGCGGCCGATCGGCCTGCACGTGCGAGGCGGACCTGACGGTCACCTTCGCGGCGCCCAAGGTGGCCCACGTCTTCCCGCCGGCCGCCGACGCGGTGGGGGAGATGGTGGTGACCGACCTCGGCATCCCGTCGCGGCTGGTCGACGACGTCGAGGAGGAGGCCGGGGATCTCCACCTGCTGGTGGGCGAGGAGCTGGCGGACCTGCTGCCGGCGCGCGACGCCGGCTCCCACAAGGGGGATTTCGGGCACGCCCTGATCGTCGCCGGCTCGCCCGGCAAGGCCGGCGCCTGCATCCTCGCCGCCCGCGCCGCCGTGCGCGCCGGCGCCGGGCTGGTGACGGCGGCGGTGCCGGAGCCGATCCTGCAGACCGTCGACCTGGGCTCGATCGAGTCGATGACCCTCGCCCTGCCCGCCGGCGCCTCCGGCCATCTCGCCGAGCGCGCCGCCGACGCCGTGCTGGAGGCGGCGGAGGGGAAGGCGGTGCTGGCGCTGGGGCCCGGGCCTGGGACAGGAGCCGTGCGACCGTGGCGGCCATCCGCCGCATCGCCCTCGAGTGCCCGCTGCCGCTGGTGCTCGACGCCGACGGCCTCAACGCCTTCGCGGGCAGGGCCGGCGACCTCGCCGCGCCGCCGGGCGGAGACGATCCTGACCCCGCACCCGGGGGAGCTCGGGCGCCTGCTGGGGATCTCGACCGCCGCAGATCCAGGAGGACCGCATCGCGGCGGCGCGCGGCGCGGCCGAGGAGACGGGCGCGATCGTGGTCCTCAAAGGGCACATGACACTGATCGCCTCCGGCACGGCGGTGTTCGTCAATCCGACGGGCAACCCCGGCATGGCGACCGGCGGCACCGGCGACGTGCTGACCGGCCTGATCGCCGGCCTCCTCGCCCAGGGGCTCGACGCGCTCGACGCCGCCGTGCTCGCGGTCTATCTGCACGGCCTGGCGGGGGACCTCGCCGCCGCCCGGCTGGGGGAGATTTCGCTGGCCGCCGGCGACCTGATCGAGATCCTCCCCGCCGCTTTCGCCGCCCTCCGGGGGGAGGGGGAGGACGGCGACCACGATCACGAGCATGAAGCGGAGCGTGGTCACGGCAGACACCCGCATCGCCGATGAATCGCTGGGTGACGCACAGCGAGCAGGAGACCCGGGCCCTCGGCCGCGAGCTGGGCCGGGAGCTGGCGCCGGACGGCGTCCTCCTCCTTTCGGGCGAGCTGGGGGCGGGCAAGACCGTGCTGGCGCGGGGGATCGGCGAGGCGCTGGGGATCGCGCCCCGCGAGGTGCAGTCGCCCACCTTCACGCTGATCCGCGAGCACCAGGGGAGCGAGGGGCGGCTGGTCCACGTCGACCTGTACCGCCTGGCTCCGGAGGAGACGTCGGCGCTCGGCCTGGAGGAGCTGCTGGCCGGGCCCGGGGTCAAAGTGGTCGAATGGGCGGAGAGGCTGCCGTTCGAAGTGCCGGGAGCGCGCGTCCTGCGGCTCGCCCGCACGGCGGATGGCGAAGGACGGGAGAGTCGTGGAAGACACTGAAAACAAGTCAATTGCCGGATAGGAGGGACCGCATGAGCAAGATCAAGAAAGTGGGAGTCCTGGGCTCGGGCCTGATGGGCTCGGGGATCGCCGAGGTGGCGGCCCGCTCGGGGTACGAGACCGTGGTGCGCGAGGTCACCAGCGAGCTGGTGGAGAAGGGGCTCGACAAGATCCGCGGCTCGCTCAACAAGGCGGTCGAGCAGCGGGAAGCTGGAGGCGTCGGCCCGCGACGAGGCGGTCGGCCGCCTCTCCGGCACGGTGGACCTGGCGAGCGTTCGCCGACTGCGACATCGTCGTCGAGGCGATCGTCGAGAACCTGGACGAGAAGCGGAAGACCTTCGGCGCCCTCGACGAGGCGGTGAAGAAGGACGCCATCTTCGCCAGCAACACCTCCTCGCTCACCATCACCCAGATGGCGATGTTCACGCAGCGGCCGGACCAGTTCGTGGGCCTGCACTTCTTCAACCCGGTGCCGGTGATGAAGCTGGTCGAGGTGGTGCGCACGCTGCTCACCTCGGACGCGAGCTTCGACCGCGCCTTCGAGTTCGCCCGCTCGCTCGGCAAGGAGCCGATCGCCGCCCGCGACAACTCGGGCTTCATCGTCAACCGCCTGCTGGTCCCCTACCTGCTGGACGCCATCCGCGCCCTGGAGGAGGGGGTGGGGAGCGTCGAGGACATCGACAAGGGGATGCAGCTCGGCTGCGGCTACCCCATGGGGCCGTTCACCCTGCTCGACTTCGTGGGCCTGGACACCACCTACTACATCGCCGACATCATGTTCGACGAGTACCGGGAGAAGCGCTTCGCCTCGCCGCCGCTGCTCAAGCAGATGGTGCACCGCCGGCCGGCTGGGCAAGAAGAGCGGCCGCGGGTTCTACGATTACAGCAAGAAGTAGTTTTCGTTCGCCCGCAGGGCGGGATTTATCCAGCCTGGGGTGTCAACCCCAGGTGGGGGCGCGGGGGCCAGATTTCAAGTCCCGAAGGGCCGGCACACAGCGATCTGGTCTGCCGGCCCTTCGGGGCTTGGGGATAAGGATGGCCGCAGACCTGGGGTTGACACCCCAGGCTGGATAAATCCCGCCCTGCGGGCGGGGGTGCCTTTTTCCTCCCCCTTCAGGGGGAGGCCAGGAGGGGGCCCGCCCCAGAAAAGGAGATGCCCCGGACTTCGGAACGCCCCCCTCCTGGCCTCCCCCCGTTCCGGGTGGAGGAAAAAGGCCCGCCCCCACCCTGTCACACCCCCGGGATTAGGCAAGCCCGGGTCTCTGTTACACTTGATGCCTTCCCGGAGGACCGCCCGTGGGGGCGGCCTTCCGGACATCACCTTAAGCGAACTGGAGGGACCGCTCACCATGCTCGCGCTCGCTTCCCCGGTCCCATAGAGAAAACAAACACGATGACTCAAGTCACTCTCGCCGAGGAGGGTCTGGACACCCTGTTCGGCACGCAGGACGAGAACCTGCGGCGGATCGAGCGGACCTTCGGGGTTGCCCTGACGGCCCGCGGCAACGAGCTGCACATCAACGGCGACCCCGGGCCGGTGCAGGTCGTGGAGCGGCTGCTCGCCGAGCTCTCCGCCGTCACCGAACGGGGGTACCGCTTCAAGCCGGGCGACGTGCAGGCGGCGATCCGCATCGCCGCCGAGGCGCCGGAGACCTCGCTGGTCGAGTTCTTCATGCCCGAGGGGTTGCATGGCCTCGGTGAAGCGGCTGGTGGCTCCCCGGAGCTACCGGCAGCAGCTCTACATCCAGTCGATGATCGACCACGACATCGTCATCTCGATCGGCCCGGCCGGCACCGGCAAGACCTACCTCGCGGTGGCGATGGCCGCCGCCGCCCTGCTCGAGAAGCGGGTGCGGCGGATCATCCTGGCCCGGCCGGCGGTCGAGGCGGGGGAGAAGCTCGGCTTCCTCCCCGGCGACCTGGTCGAGAAGGTCAACCCCTACCTGCGCCCGCTCCACGACGCCCTGCACGACATCATCGGCTTCGAGAAGGTGAGCCGGATGATGGAGCGCGGGATCATCGAGATCGCGCCGATCGCCTTCATGCGCGGGCGGACGCTCAACGACAGCTTCATCATCCTCGACGAGGCGCAGAACACCACGCCCGAGCAGATGAAGATGTTCCTGACCCGCATCGGCTTCAACTCCAAGGCGGTGATCAACGGCGACGTCACCCAGGTCGACCTGCCGCAGGGGCGGATGTCGGGCCTGCGCGAGGCGCAGGAGGTGCTCTCCGGGGTCGAGGGGATCAAGTTCTTCTACTTCGACCAGAAGGACGTCGTCCGCCACGCGCTGGTGCAGAAGATCGTCACCGCCTACGAGGCCTTCGAGAAGCGCAAGAGCGATCGCGAGGCGGAGGCGCGCGCCGCCCGGCAGGCGGCCGCGCAGACCGTCTCTTCCGCGGGAAGTAACCTGGGGAATAACCTGGGGAGTAACCTGGGAGGTATTGCAGGGGGCAGCTGACCCGAGCCATGGCTCGCGACAACGACCCTTCGAGCATCACCGAGATCCGCCCTGCCCTCAGCGGGACGGGTTCCATCCGCCTGCGCAAGCGGCCCCGTCCGCGCGACCTCTGGGAGCGCGCGATCGAGATGCCGCTGCTCTGGCTGGGGGTGTTCCTGATCCTCGGCACCTGGTGCCTGGTGCCGGGCGCCTTCCTGTTCACCAGGCGGGCTCAAGCAGGCGCCATCGCCGACCACGACTACGTGGCCTCGCGCGACCTGCTGCTCAACGACGACGAGGCGACGCGCCACAAGCAGGCGCGAGGCCCGCAACGCCGTGCTGCCGGTCTACGACTTCGACCAGGGGGCGGCGTCCGAGTACGAGGGGCGGATGGCCCAGCTCTTCGACCGCGGGCGGCGCGTGCTCGGGCGGCAGGGGGAGGGGGCGTCCCGCGAGGCGCGCGAGGCGGTGGTCCGCGCCCTGACGGCGCCGCCGCAGCCGCCGAACGCCGTCAAGCTCAACGCGGAGCAGGCGGAGCTGCTGGCGCGCAAGGGGTTCTCGTCCGACCTCGAGGACCGCCTGCGCGGCGGCCTGGTCCAGGTGCTGCGCCGCGGCGTGGTGGCCAACAAGGACCTGCTGCTCGAAAACCGCATCCAGGGGATCACCCTGCGCAACCTCGCCACCGGCACCGAGCGGGTGCATTTCGACCTCTTCGACCACGTCGGCAATCCCGGCGAGGAGCGCGACCTGTTCGAGACCGAGGTGCGCGGCTGGGGGGGCTTCAACGCGCAGGAGCGCCGGCTGCTGGTCGACCTGCTGCTCGAGAACGCGCCGCCGAACCTGCTGCACAACCGCAGCGAGACGCTGATGCGCCAGGAAGCCGCGGCGGCGGCCGTCGGCCAGGTGTTCAACCAGATCCGCCAGGGGCAGGTGATCGTCCGCAAGGGGGACCCGATCGATCCGGCCCAGGCCCGCATCATCGCCCAGATGAAGGGGGAGCGGCAGTTCCGCCGCCAGATCCCGCCGCTCGCCGCCACCCTGGCGATGCTGGCGCTGATCGCCGCGGTGGTCTGGTTCGCCGAGCGGCACGACCGGGTGGCCAACCACGACCGCGCGCCGGCTGTTCGCGCGAGAGCCTGCTGCTGCTGCTCGTCGCCCTGCTGGGGGCGAAGTTCTGCTTCGTGGTCGCCAATGCCCTCTCGGTCGCCTTCGAGTCGGCGCCGCTCAACTCGGCGCACAGCTATTCCTACGCGATCCCGTTCGCCTCCGTGGCGCTGGTGGCGATGCTGCTCTTCGGGCGCAACATCGCGCTGATGCTGTCGGTGCTCTTCTCGCTCCTCGCCGCCCGCCTGACCGGCGACGGCGACGCGCTCTGGATCGTCTTCTACAGCCTCGCCGGCTCGCTCGGGGCGATCTACACCCTGGAGTGCTACCAGTTCCGCCACCGGCTGGTGATGGCGCGGGTGGGGCTGGTGGTCGGCGGCATCAACCTGATGATGGTGCTGATCCTGACCGCCTTCGCCGCCGTCCCCCGCGGCCCGGTGCAGGTGGGCTTCGACCTCGTCTGCGCCTTCGCCGGCGGCCTGCTGGTCACCGCCGCCGCCAGCTTCGCCATCCCCATTCTCGAATGGGCGCTGGGGATCACCACCGACATCAAGCTGGTCGAGCTGTCGAACACCAACCTGCCGCTGCTGCGCCGGCTCGCCTTCGAGGCGCCCGGCACCTTCCAGCACTCGCTGATGGTGGCCAACCTCGCCAAGGAGGGTTGCGAGGCGATCGGCGCCGATCCGGTGCTCGCCTACACGGCGGGGCTCTACCACGACGTCGGCAAGGTGCTGCGCCCCGACTACTTCGTCGAGAACCAGCGCCCCGGCCACAACCGGCACGACAAGCTGCTGCCGTCGATGAGCGCGCTGATCCTGATCAACCACGTCAAGGACGGGGTGGAGCTGGCGCGCCAGTACAACCTGCCGCGGGTGATCGAGGACGCCGTCCTGCAGCACCACGGCACGCGGCTGATCAAGTTCTTCTACAGCAAGGCCCTGGAGCAGAAGGACCCTGACGCCACCGACGTCACCGAGGAGAAGTACCGCTATCCGGGACCCAAGCCGCAGAGCAAGGCGATGGGCGTGCTGATGATCGCCGACGCCGTCGAGGCGGCGAGCCGGACCCTGGTGGAGCCGTCGCCGGCCAAGATCCGCGGC
Organism: uncultured Acidobacteriota bacterium; assembly: GCA_963792575.1. GTDB lineage: Bacteria > Acidobacteriota > Thermoanaerobaculia > Multivoradales > UBA5704 > DATARR01. The sequence goes on along the minus strand of CAWBWZ010000007.1, from coordinate 271,075 downwards.
CTGATCCGCACCATCGTCGACGACTGCCTGCAGGACGGCCAGCTCGATCACACCGATCTCACGCTCTCCGACCTGCGCGTGGTCTCGGAGTCCTTCCTGCGGGTGCTCTCCAACATCTTCCACCAGCGGATCGACTACCCGGGCTTCGATTTCAACGCCGCCGGTCCCAAGCGGGAGAAAAAGGCCATCCGTCAGGCCTCATGAGCTGCGAGATCGTCCTCCTCAACCCCAATCGCTACCCGGAAGCCGGCGCGCGCCGGCTGCTGCCGTGGCTCGCGCCCCTGGTGGCCGCGCTCGCCCCGGAGGCCGAGGCGGTGAGCGTGCGCTTCGCCGGCGACCGCGCGATGCGGCTCGCCAACCGCCGGTTCCGGGGCAAGGACAAGACCACCGACGTCCTCTCCTTTCCAGGCGAGGAAGCCGGCATCGAAGGCTATCTGGGGGACATCCTGATCTCCATTCCCACCGCCCGCCGGCAGGCCGCCGAGGCCGGCCACGGCGTGGACCGCGAGGTGAAGACCCTGCTGCTGCACGGCATCCTCCACTGCCTGGGCCACGATCACGAGACCGACCACGGCGAGATGGAGCGGCTGGAGCGGCGGCTGCGGAAGCGCTGGATCCAAGAGGAAACGCATGCCTGAAGCCCAGTCGACGATCTCGCCCGGCCTGCTCCTCTGGGCCTTCCTTCTCCTGGTGCCCGTCGCCATGGGCGCGGCGACGCTCTCCGCCCTGCTCGAGCGCAGCGGCCCCATCCGCCTGCGCCACTGGGCGGAGGAGGCCGGGGGCTCGCTGCGCAGGATGTTCGAGCTGCCGGTCCGCTTCGGCGTCTTCCGCTACCTGCTGTCGCTGCTCTCGCGGACGCTGCCGATCGTGCTCGCCGCGCTGCTCACGTTGAGCCTCGAACATTTCGGGCGAGCCCACCCGATGCTCTGGGCGTTCGCCATCGTCCTCTTCATCGTGGCGGTCGCCGAGGTGGTCAACCGGACGCTCGTCGGCCAGGACCCGGAGCGGGCGCTGCGGGCGCTGACCCGCGTCTACCGCGCCGCGCTCTGGCTGCTGTCGCCGCTGGTGAGGGTGCTGTCCGCCGCTGATCCCCGCCGAGGCGTTCGAGCGCCACGAGGAGGGGGAGGACGGCTCGCCTCCGACGAGGAGATCGAGGCGTTCATCGACGTCGGCACCCGCGAGGGGATTCTCGAGCCCCAGGAGGGGGAGTGGCTGTGGGGGATCGTCGGCTTCGGCGAAACCCTGGCGCGCAGCGTCATGACGCCGCGCATCGACATGGTCTGCGCCCCGGTCGAGGCCACTCTCGACACTCTGGCCGACCGCTTCGTCGAGTCCGGCCACTCGCGCCTGCCGATCTACGAGGATTCGATCGACCACATCATCGGCATCCTCCACATCCGCGACGTGCTGCGCGCCCTGCGCGCGCCGGAGCCGCCGGCCGTCCGCGACCTGCTGAAGGCGCCGCTGTTCATCCCCGAGACCAAGCCTCTCGGCGAGCTGCTCAAGGAGCTCCAGGCCCGCTTTCAGCAGGTGGCGATCGTGGTCGACGAGTACGGCGGCACCGCCGGCCTGGTGACGGTGGAGGACCTTCTGGAGGAGATCGTCGGCGAGATCATGGACGAGCACGAGGCGCTGGCGGCCGAGCTCGAGCCGCTGGAGAACGGCGCCTACCGGCTCGACGGCCGGGCCCACATCGAGCTGCTCGACGAGCTGTTCGACGTCGAGATCGAGGACCCCGAGTACGAGACCGTGGCCGGCCTGATCTTCAGCGTCCTCGGCTATGTTCCGCAGATTGGAGAGACGGTGGAGAGCCACGGCCTCCGCTTCATCGTCGAGGCGGTCGCCGACCGCCGCATCCAGACCGTCGCGCGTCGAGAAGATCGACGCGGCGGAGGAGGCCAGGGAGGCGGAAGCCTGATGCCGAAGTCCGGAACTGTCGCGCTGGTGGGCCGGCCCAACGCCGGCAAGTCGACCCTCATGAACCGTCTGCTGGAGGAGAAGCTCGCCATCGTCTCCGACAAGCCGCAGACGACCCGCCACCGGATCGTCGGCATCCTCTCGGGCGAGCGCGGGCAGATGGTCTTCTACGACACCCCCGGCATCCACAAGCCGCTGCACCGGCTCAACCGCCAGATGGTGCGCTACGCCCTCGACGCGATGAACGACGCCGACGTCAGCTGCCTGCTGGTCGACGCCGCCGAGAAGTTCGGCAAGGGGGACGCCTACGTGCTCGACCTCGCGGGCAAGGCCAAGGAGCCGCGGGTGCTGGTGCTCAACAAGGCCGACCGGATGAAGAAGCCGAACCTGCTGCCGCGGATCGAGCAGTACGCGAAGACCGGGCTGTTCCAGGAGATCGTGCCGATCAGCGCCCAGACGGGGGAGAACTGCGACCGGCTGCTCGACGTCCTCTGGGACCTGCTGCCGGAGGGGCCGCCGATGTTCGATCCCGAGCTGCTGACCATCCACCCCGAGCGCTTCCTGGTCACCGAGCGGATCCGCGAGAAGGTGCTGGAGCTGACCACCGACGAGCTGCCGTTCTCCACCGCCGTCGTCCTCGAGCGCTGGGAGGAGCCCGCCGAGGGGGAGATCCTGCGCATCTACGCCTCGATCCTGGTCGACCGCCCGGGGCAGAAGGGGATCGTGGTCGGCAAGCAGGGCTCGATGATCAAGGCGATCGGCACCGCCGCCCGGCTCGACCTGGAGGAGTACCTCGAACGCCGCATCTACCTCGAGCTCAACGTCCGCCTGGAGCCCGACTGGCGCGAGGACCAGGCGCTGCTGGCGCAGATCGACCGGGATGTGGATCTGGGGATCGGGTAGGTCAGACGCGAGAGCCTCGGCGTATACTTGAGGAGCCATGAGCTTTCGGGACATCCTCTCAGACGAGTTCCTTTTGGAGGGCCGGAATTACGCCAACACCATCCGGAGAGCCCTGATCTGCCTCCTATTGGGTGGAGGCTTCCTTGGGTTGGAGCGGCTTCTGCACGGAACCGGCGTATCGGGCACTCGCCTCCTGATCGCTCATCTCTCTGAGTTCCTGGGCTGGGCGTTTCTCTTGTCGTCAGTGGTTTTGCTCAGCCTGCTCGGTAAGTCGGCGAACGGGCTGGAGCGACAGCTCCTACCCTGGAAGACGAAGAAGCCAGGAGGAAAGAAGCCTTCTATCGTTTCAGAGATACGGAGCGCCAGCGCCAGACGCGCACAGGCCATTGATGAGCTGTACGCCGAATTGCGTCCCTTGATGAGCCGGGCCGCCGTCGATCCTAGTTTGAAGGACGAAGTTCAAGACAAGCTCTCCGTTCTACGACGGCTCCAGACTGAGGAGGCGGAAGAGATGGAGAAGCGGTTCGAAGCAAGTCTTCTCTTGAAGCCGGGCGAGGGCTGGCAAGCTCTTGAGCGGACGAGGGAGCTCTTGGCCCGTTATGAAGATCCTTCCTCTCCGCACTCTCCCACCTCCAGGAAAAGTTAAGAGGCGGCATACCCCTCCCCTGACCACGGGCCGGTACGGCTATCGAGAATACCGGCCCTGTCTGCGTTGGGATTTTGGGTTTACCTGCGGGTTCTGCCTGCTCCATGAAGGAGATCTCGCGGATTTGGGCGCGCAGGGATTGGGACTCACTGGGATCGAGCACTTCGTACCCGCAAGTCTCGATCCTGAGAAGGTTAATCAGTACGAGAACTGCTTCTACGCTTGCCGCTTCTGCAATCTGTCCCGCGCTGCCGCTCCTCCTGTGGATAAGGCAGGTAGGAGGTTGATCAACCCTTGCGACCACATCTGGGCGGAACGCTTCTTTGCCACGTTTGACGACCGTCTCTTGCCTGACCCGAACGATCAAGACGCCGTCTATACCGCAGAGGCCTACGACCTCAATGATCCCCAAAAGGTAAAAAGACGACGACGTCGGCGCGAGCGATTGGCTGAGTGGCTCGGCGTGCTCAGGGAGGGACCTCTCCAGGTCCGGTTGCTCGTCGCCCTCTCCGAGAGGGCTTCTTCCCTCACCGAGGCCGGAGAGCTTCTGGCAGCAGCGGCGTCCCAGAGGGCGCTGATTCTCCAGGCGGCGCTTGAAATCCAACGCTACGCTGCGGCCCCCACTGACGCCGACGAGGTCTGTCGCTGTGGACGGGAAGAGGATCATGAATTACCTGAATGGCTGGCTAACCAGACTCAGGATCTGGAAGAAAATTAGGTTCCCGAGAACTTTTTCCCCGCCCACCCCCTCAACCTAAACCAGGGTTCATCCGTATACCCCGTGGGGGACCACCCCTAGACAGGAATGCCCGGGTGCCGTATACGTTTAAGGAAATGATGAGACCTCGCTCCGCCGCCGCCCTCTGCCTCCTGGCCTGCCTGCCCGGCCTGGCTACGGTAGCCGGCTGCTCCGGGCCGGGGGCGCGCGCCGAGTCGGGCCGGGACGAGGGCTTGACCGTCCATCGCGGCTCCTTCCACCAGCGGCAGATCCTCTCCGGCGAGCTGGCGGCCGAACGCGGCGAGAATCTGGTCGTGCCGCGCACCAACTCCTTCCAGCTCACCGTCCGCTGGATGGCCGAGGACGGAACCCTGGTCAAGGCCGGCGATCCGGTGATCTCCTTCGACAACTCTCAGTTTGCCTCGGACCTGGAGGAGAAGCGGCTCTCCGCCTCCCAGGCCGGGAGCGATCTCGCCACCGCCGAGGCCCAGCTCAAGACCTCCGACTCCGAGCGGCAGTTCAACGTCGCGAAAGCCCGTTCCGAGCTGGAGAAGGCGAAGCTCGCCGCCGGGGTGCCGAAGGAGATCCTCCCCCTGCGCGAATACCAGGAGCGGCAGCTCGCCCTCAAGCGCGCCGAGAGCGAGCTCGCCAAGGCCGAGGAGGTGCTCGCCACCGAGGCGAAGGTGAGCTCGACCGGCGTGCAGATCCAGAAGATCACGCTCGACAAGTCGCGACGCGAGATCCACACCGCCGAGGAGGCCATCGACGCCCTCGATCTCAAGGCCCCCCGCGATGGCATGGTGCTCGTCGGCACCCACCCCTTCGAGGGGCGGAAGATCCAGGTCGGCGACTCGGTCTGGGCGGGCATGACGGTCGCCACCCTGCCGGAGCTGGCGTCGATGATCGTCCAGGCCAACCTCTCCGACGTCGACGACGGCCGGATCACGCCGGGCATGGCGGTCCTCTGCACGCTCGACGCCTATCCCTCCGTGGCCTACCGCGGCCGCGTGGTCGAGATCTCGCCGGTGGCCCGGGAGTCGCGGCGCAGCCCCCTGCTGCGCTACTTTCCGGTGCGGATCGCCCTTGAAAAATCGGATTCCCGGCGCATGCGCCCCGGCATGTCGGTGCGCGTCGAGGTGATGGGGCCGGAGACCCGGAACGCCCTGCTGGTGCCGCGCGCGGCCCTCGACTTCGCGGCCGGCGGAGCGCGGGCCCTCCTGGCCGCCGGCGGCACGGCCCCGGTGCGGCTCGGGCCCTGCTCGGCGGAGGCGTGCGTGGTCGAGTCCGGCCTCGTCGAGGGCACCCGGCTGCGGCGTCCTCAGGAAGGACGGGAGGGGAGCGCCGGATGAGCCCCCGCCAGCGCAAGGTCACCCGTTTCGCGGTGAGCGGCGCGGCGCTGCTCGCCGCCGTCCTCTCCCTCTGGCTGGTGGCGGGACGGGCCGCGGCCTCGGGGTCAGGCGACTGGGCCGAGGTGCGGCGGGATGATCTGGTGGTCGGCGTGCCGGTGGCGGGCACGCTCTCCTCGGTGCAGGCGGTGCGGATCGGTCCGCCGCAGATCTCGCAGATCTGGGATTACAAGATCTCCTTCATGGCGCCCGAGGGCGCTCCGGTGCGGCCGGGCCAGCCGGTGCTCGGCTTCGACACCTCCGAGCTCGAGCGCCAGCTTCTCGACAAGCGGGCCGAGCGTGACTCGGCGCAGAAGGAGCTGGAGAAGAAGCAGACCGATCTCGAGATCGACCGCCGGGACCGCGAGCTCGAGCTCGCCGAGGCCGAGGCGCGGCTGCGCAAGGCGTCGCTCAAGGTGGACGTGCCGTCCGAGCTGGTGGCGTCCAGGGATCTCGCCAGGTCGCGCGAGGATCTCGCCCTCGCCCGCCGCGAGGTCGCATATCTCAAGAACCGCCTCCACCTGGAGACCGTCGAGGGCGCGACCGAGAGCGATGCCATGGCGCGCAAGCGCGACCGTGCCGCCGTCCGCGTCAAGGAGATGGAAGATGCCATCGGCCGCATGACCGTCACCGCGCCGCGCGCCGGCACGGTGGTCTACGTCGCCACCGACGAGGGGGAGAAGAAGAAGGTGGGGGACTCCTGCTGGCGCGGTCAGTCCGTGCTCGAGATCCCCGACCTGCGCCGCATGGAGGCCGAGGGGGAGATCGACGAGGCCGACGCCGGCCGCGTCGCCATCGGCCAGCGGGTGACCTTCCGCCTCGACGCCCATCCGGACGACGTCTTCACCGGCCGCGTGCGCTCGGTTGGCGGCTCCGTGCAGAGCCGGTCGGATGCCGACCCCGTCAAGGTGGTCAAGCTCGAGATCGACCTCGACAGCACCGACCCCCAGCGCATGCGTCCCGGCATGCGCTTCCTCGGCACGGTCGAGGCCGAGCGGGTCCCCAAGGCGCTGGTGGTGCCGGTCGAGGCGGTGTTCAACCGCGGCTCCGGCCCGGTGGTCTACCGCAAGACCGGCTGGGGGAGCGAAGAGGTCCGCCCCACCCTCGGCCGGCGCAACGACCGGCAGGTGGAGATCAGGAGCGGGCTCAAGGACGGCGACCGGGTGTCGCGCCGCGAGCTGGCGGAGAGCCGATGAGAGAGCCGGTCAAAAGAAAGACAAAAAGCCGGGCCTCCCGCCGCCTGGGTCTCGCCGCCGCGGCGATCGCCGCGCTGGTCGCCCTGGGGGCGTTTTTGCCGCTGTCGCATCCGGGCGGCGCGGACGTGCCCACGCTGCGGATCGAGAAGACCGAGTTCGTGCGCCGCGTGCCGGCGCAGGGGGATCTGCAGGCGGTGCGGGCGACCCCGATCTCCGTCCCGGCCGGCGTTCCCGGCCCCTTCCGCATTGGCTGGCTGGCGCCCGACGGCTCGCTGGTGAGGAAGGGGGACGTCGTCATCCGCTTCGATCCCAGCGTCCTCGAAAAGCGGCTGGTCGACGCGGAGGACGATCTCCGCGGGGCCCGGCTGCAGATGGACAAGGAGCAGCTCACCGGCCTCTCCGAGGTGCGCAAGCTGGAGAAGGACGCGGCGATGGCCCGGGTGGAGCTGGAGAACGCGCGCCAGTTCCAGAAGAAGGACGCCGGGATCTTCTCCCGCAGCGAGATCATCGAGTCCGACATCGACCAGCAGCTCGCGATCGAGCGGCAGAAGCACGCCGAAGGGTCGCAGCACACCCATCAGCGGCTCACCGGCACCGAGCTGGACCTGCTGCGGATCAAGGTCCGCCAAGCCGACGCCAAGATCCAGCAGGCGCGGGCCGGCCTGCAGGCGCTCGCCGTCACCGCGCCGCACGACGGCGTGCTGATCCTCAAGCGCAACTGGCGCGGCGAGACCACGCGGGTGGGGGACAGCGTCTGGAACGGCCAGCCGCTGGCCGAGATCCCCGATCTGTCGACCATGCAGGCCGAGGTCTACGTGCTGGAGGCGGACGCCGGCGGTCTCAAGACCGGCAAGACCGCCACCGTGGCCGTCGAGTCGGCGCCCGGGGTCACCTATCCGGCCCGCATCCAGCGGGTCGACGCGCTCGCCAAGCCGCGCATCCCGGGCTCGCCGGTGCAATATTTCGGCGTCACCCTGGAGCTCGCCAAGCACCGATCCGCGGGTGATGAAGCCGGGTCAGCGGGTGCATGGCGACGCTCCTGCTCGACGAGCGCAGGGACGCCCTCCTGGTGCCGCGGCAGGCGATCTTCGACCGCGAGGGGCGCTCGGTCGTCTACCGCAAGGGGGGGCGCGGCTTCGAGCCGGTCGAGGTGAAGCTCGGCGCCTCCACCATGGGCCGGATCGTCGTCGAATCCGGCCTCGCCGCCGGCGACCTGCTGGCCCTGCGCGATCCCACGCGCCCGGCCGGCGAGCCCGCGGCCAAACCCGTTCAGAGACCCTCCGCCCCCGCCAGACCGGAGGGGGGCGAGCCGGCGTGATGATCACGATCGGATGACGGCTCGCGGATGACACCCCAGGAAGCCTTCCGCTCGGCGCTCGACAATCTGGCGGCGCACAAGCTGCGCTCGGCGCTGACCATGCTCGGCATGATCTTCGGCGTCGGCGCGGTGATCGCCATGATGTCGATCGGCGCCGGGGCCGAGCGCCAGGCGCTCGCCTCGATCGAGCGGCTCGGCCTGCGCAACGTCCTGGTCCGCGCCAAGACGTTCAAGGACGAGCGAGCTGAAGGAGATCCGCCAGAAGTCGCTCGGCGTCTCGCAGCGCGACGCCGCCGCGATCTCCGAAGCGGTCCCGGGCGTCGACCTGGTCGTCCCGCGCATCCGCATCGACCCCTACAAGGTGATCTCGCCGTCGGGCAAGAGCGACGGCGCCGCGGTCTACGGCGTGACCCCCCGCCACGCCGATCTCGCCCATCTCGCAGTGGCCGAGGGGCGCTTCCTCGATCCGCTCGACGAGAGCGCCCACGCCCAGGTCTGCGTGATCGGGCCCGAGGTGCGGCGCGATCTCTTCGGCTACGGCCAGGCGGTGGGGCAGCTGGTGAAGGTCAACGACGTCTGGCTGGAGGTGGTCGGCGTGCTCGCCGCCGATCTCGCCCCAGGCGGCCACCGCCGGCGCCAGGACGCCTGGGGCGGAGGGCGAAGGCGGGCAGCCAGCGGCCGCCGGTCCGTCCGCGCGCGAGATCTACCTGCCGCTGTCGACCGCCGACCGCAAGTTCGAGCATCCGACCCTCGCCTCGCCGCTCGACGAGATCGTCGTCCGCCTCAAGGAAGGGGTGAGCGGCGAGGAGACGGCCGCGACGATGCGCGAGCTCCTCGACCGGCTGCACGGCGGCACCGGCGACTACGAGCTGGTGGTCCCCGAGGCGCTGCTCGCCGAGAGCCGGCGCACGCAGCGGCTGTTCAACGTGGTGATGGGAGCGATCGCCGGCATCTCCCTGCTGGTGGGCGGCATCGGGATCATGAACATCATGCTGGCCACCGTGCTCGAGCGCACCCGCGAGATCGGCGTCCGCCGGGCGGTCGGCGCGCGCAGCAGCGACATCCGCTTCCAGTTCATCGTCGAGTCGTTCGCCATCAGCCTGATCGGCGGCGTCGCCGGCATCGTGGCCGGCCTCGCCCTCGCCCGCGGCGTCGCCGCCTACGCCGGCTGGCAGACCATCGTCACCGGCGCCTCGATCCTCCTGGCGACCGGCGTCGCGATGGCCGTCGGCCTCGCCTCCGGGCATCTACCCGGCGGCCCGCGCCGCCGCGCTCGATCCGATCGAAGCCCTGCGCTACGAATGAGGGTCCTGATCCTCGGCGGCACCCGTTTCGTGGGGCGCCATCTCACCGAGGCCGCGCTCGCGGCCGGCCATCAGGTCACCCTGTTCCATCGCGGCCGGACGAACCCCGGCCTGTTCCCCGAGGCCGAGCATCTCCACGGCGATCGCGGAAAGGACCTCGCCGCTCTCGCGGGGCGGCGCTGGAACGTCGCGATCGACGTCAACGGCTACCTGCCGCGCGAGGTCCGGGCCGCGGCGGAGCTCCTCGCCGGCGCCGTCGAGCGCTACGTCTTCATCTCCACCATCTCCGTCTACGCCGACTTCAAGACGCCCGGAATCCGCGAGGACGCCGCGGTCGAAGAGCCGGCGCCAGGGGACGCTGAGGCGGGGGAGGTCCCGCCGGGCGGCTATGGCCGTCTCAAGGTCCTGTGCGAGCGGATCGTCGAGGCGGCTTTTCCGGAACGGGCGCTGATCGTCCGCCCCTGTCTCGTCGTGGGACCCTGGGATCCCACCGGCCGCTTCACGTATTGGGTAGAACGCGCCGCCCGGGGCGGCGAGATCCTCGCCCCGGGCCGGCCGGACCGCCCGGTCGAGTTGATCGACGCCCGCGATCTCGCCGCCTGGGTGGTGAGGATGGCGGACCGCCGCGCGGTGGGAACCTTCAATGCCGCCGGTCCCGAAGAGACCCTCACGATGCGGGAGATGCTGGAAGCCTGCCGCGCCTCGACCGGCGGCAGCGCGTCCTATTCCTGGGTGAGCGACCGCTTTCTCCAGGAGCATGAGATCACGCTCCCGTTCTGGTACCCGGAGGAGACGGACGGCTACGATCTGGTCGACAACCGCCGCGCCGTCGCCCAGGGGCTCACCTTCCGCCCGCTCACCCGGACCCTCCGCGACGTCCACGCCTGGGTCGCCGAGGACCGGCAAGCGCGCAATCCCCAGGATTTCCTGCCACCCGAGCGCGAGGCCGAGCTGCTGCGGAAGCTCAAACCCAGGCTCGTCTGAAGCCGGCCTGCCGCCCGGCGGCGGGCACGTGTAACATTACTAAAGAAAAGGCGCCTATCGTTCCGACGGGGAGCTTCCGTCCGGGCCGCTCTGTCCGTGGCCCGGACCGGTGATTCCCGAGAAGGAGCCATGAAAAGAACGCCCCCCATGCTGCTGCTGCTCCTGGGCCTCCTGGCCGGGTATCCGGTTGCCCGGATCGCGACCGCGCCGGAGAAGACCGAGCCGGCCAAGGAGGGGAGCGCCCTTACAGCGGCGCAGGCGGCCCTGCAGAGCGAGGACTGCAAGCCGAAGGGGGAGCAGGACAAGAAATCGCCTCCCCATTCCTGGTGCATGCCGGTGCAGGTGCTGCGGGAGTTCTTCGGTCTCCCCGCCGATCTGGAGAAGCCGCGCGGCGAGAGCCTGGCCGAGCTGGCCGCCACGGCGACCGCTTCCGATTACGACCTGCGCTTCATGGTGGCCCTGGTGCCGGCGCCGCCCGATCCGCGCCTGGACCAGGCCATGGATGCCATCCAGCGGGGGTTCGCGAATGCCAAATACGAGTCCGGTCCCCTCCGAGGCGGCCCCCCGCAGCCTGACGATTACCTGATCGATCGCATCTGGCTCCCCTGGACAGGCGCCGAGTCGGCCCCGGCGACGATCTCCCAGCAGGCGCCTGGAATCATGCTGTTCCGGGGGAGCGACCCGCACAGCATCGCGCTGGTCTTCCTGGTCCTTGAAACCTCCAAGCGGGGGATCCAGAAAGACGCCCTGCGCGCGTCCCTCAACCTGATCGCCGACCTGCAGACGGCCTCGCTCGAGCCCCGGGTCTCCATCCTGGGCCCCTCGTTTTCCGGTTCCGTGGAATCGTTGCGCTTGGCGCTGCAGAGCTGGAAGCAGAGCGGCGGCGATCGCCTCAAGTTCCAGGCCGCCTCCGGCTCCGCCACGGCGAACGGCCTGGAAGACGTCTTCGGCGCCATGGACGTCAGCTTCTGCCGCACTGTCCTGCCCGACGACCTGCTGCACGACCGGGCGCTCCGCTTCCTCAGCGATCAGATGGGGTGGGACCCCGGGCGAATCGCCCTGCTGACCGAGGACGACACCAGCTATGGCCAGAGCCTGCTCAAGGCGGGGGAAAAGTCGCACGGCCGGATGGTACTGATCACGTTTCCCAGCCACATCTCGGATCTCCGCAACGCCTGGGAAGTCGAGGAGAAAACCAGGAAACCGGTGGCTCTGGAAACTCCTCTCCAGACCGAGCAGCGCGTTCTGGACATGGATCTCGCCGGCCGCGAGCAGGTCGGCGATCTGGTGCCCACCTTCAGCCCGCTGACCACGCTCAGCAGCGACATGGTGCTCTCGAACCTGCTGGCGACGCTCGCGCGCGAGGGCGTCCGGTACGTCGGCATCGTGGCCACCGACGTCAAAGACAAGCTTTTCCTGGCGGAGAAGATCCGGAAGTTCTCCCCCGACGTGGTGCTGTTCACGTTCGACAACAATCTTCTCTACGCCCATCCGAAGTACGCGCAGACGATGGATGGGATGCTCGTCTTTTCGAGCTCCCCGCTGTTCACGGAAGGAGCGCCCTGGCTGCCCGCGTCCCGGGAGGACAGCCATGGCGGCCAGCGGCGGCAGTTCAGCGGCGAATACCAGCAGGGCGTGTTCGAGGCGGTCCGTTATCTGCTGGGGGCCGCTCCCGTGGCGCCACCGCGGGCCTGGATCTCCGCCGTCGGTAACGGCGCGCTCTGGCCGATCGCCGGCCTGACGGTTCCGCCCATCCCCCAGAAGGAGGGAGCGGTCCAGCTCTGCCGCTCGGACAAGGCGGCTGAGAGCGCTCCTCCGGAGGAACCGCGGGGGAACGGTTTCGCCGGCAAGGACGACCTGCAGATCCTGCTGGTCGCCGTGCTCCTGGGCCTGCTCGCGGTCGGATTGAACCGGATGGCTCTGCTGGAAGAGATCCCGGGTTCCAAGCTCGACTATGTGCCCGGCAATCGCCGCCTGCTGACGCTGGGAGCCGTCCTGCTCGCCGCGGCCGCGGGCTTTCTGCTCGCCATAGGCGGCATCCCGCTCTGGTCGCGGCTCTTCGTGCCCTCGCTGCCGGTCGACTGGGAAGCGGCCCAGTGGGCCTATCTGCTGGCGCTGGCCTTGGCCTACGCGCTGCTCGTCCGCAACTCCGCGCGGGCGGCGCACGGCCAGATCAGCCCGATCCTGGCCCTGGCCTGGGCGCTGGGCGGGCTGCTGGCGTTCGCGCTGCTCGTCTTCGGAGTCTGGTGGTTCTGCGTACCGGGGAGTCAGATCCAGTTCTTTCACCTGCGGGCGAGGGCTCTCACCAGCGGCCTGTCGCCGCTGGTCTCGCTCGCCGCGGTGGGGGGGGCGATCTACTCCTGGATCTGGAGCGAGCTGGCGCGGCGGCGGCTGATGGCGCGGCTGGCCACCGACTGCCCGCTCGAGGCGATCTGCGATCCGGCCACCGCCGGCAGCATGCCGATCCTGGAATCCTTCCGCGATCTGCTGACGCGGACTCTGCCGGCGGGAGTTCGCCCCTGGGTCCTGCCGCTGATCGCCTTCGTGCCGCCGGTCTCGCTGCTCTGGTGGACCGTGCAGCCGATCGGCGAGACCCGGGGCTACGGACGCTTCTTCGTCGTCTTCCTCGCCGTGGCCTTCGCGCTCAGCGCGCTCTCCTTCTACCGTTTCTTCCGGCTCTGGCGAGGCACGCTCCGCATCCTGCACCGTCTGGACGACGCCTCCCCCGCGGTGGCGCAGTCCTTCTCGGAGATCTCCGAGGAGCTGGACTGGCGCCCGATCAAGTCCTTCGGCTGGCAGATCCCGCCGTTCCGCACCCTGGTTCTCTCCGTTCACAAGCTGCGGGCGCTGGTCGAGGCCAACAAGGTGGTGGTCAAGGGGTATCCAGATTCCCTGGATATCCCTTTGAAGGCGATGTTCGAGCACGAGCGGGACGGCGGCTCGGCGCGGGAGATCGAAAACCGCAACGCGATCGGCGCCATCTTCGCCCAGGCCTGCCTCGACCTGCGGGACCAGATCGCGGACCCCGAGGTGAAGCGGTTCCTGGCGTTGCGGGTGGCGGCCTATCTGCGGTACGTCTTCGCCCACATGCGGAACAGCCTGATCGGGGGGCTGACCTGCGGCCTGCTCGCCCTGGTCGGAGTGACCGCCTACGTATTCGAGCCGAAACACTTTATCTCTCTCGCCGGCTGGCTGGGGCTGGGGATCGCGGTAGCCCTCACCATCTGGATCTTCCTGCAGATGGACCGCAACCCGACCTTGAGCCGGATCGGCCACACCACCCCGGGGCAGGTGACGTTCGATCGCGTCTTCCTCACCAAGCTCCTCACCTACGCCGGCATCCCCATCCTCGGCCTGATCGCCACCCAGTTCCCGCAGGTGGGGAGAATGCTCGGCCAGCTCACCAGCCAGCTCCTGCGGATCGGGGGCGGCGGGTAGGGGCGCCATGCTAGAGTCGTCGCGCGGTAGCTGAACCGAATCCCAGGAGGTTTTTGATGATGAAGGCAACGTGCGTCCGGCTGCTCGCCGGACTGGCCCTGGCGGCTCTGCCAGTGGCGGCGCAGCAGCAGGACTTCTCAAAGGTCGAGGTCAAAGTGATCCCCGCGGCCGGCAACATCTACATGCTGCAAGGGGCGGGCGGGAACATCGGGGTCTCCGCGGGGAGCGATGGCATCCTGATCGTGGACGACCAGTACGCTCCGCTGGCGGAGAAGATCCGTTCGGCTCTGAAGAGCATCAATTCCGGCAAGCTCAAGTTCGTGCTCAACACCCACTGGCACGGCGACCACACGGGGAACAACGCCACCTTCGGCCCCGAGGCGCCGATCATCGCCCAGGAGAACGTGCGCAAGCGGCTCTCGGCCGAGCAGCACGTCATGGGGGAGACGATCGCCCCCTCGCCCGCCGAGGCGCTGCCGGTGATCACCTTCCAGGATTCGGTCTCCGTCCATTTCAACGGCGAGGAGATCAAGGTGATCCACTACCCGCACGGCCACACCGACGGCGATAGCGTGATCTTCTTCACCAAGTCGAACGTCGTGCACATGGGGGACGACTTCTTCAGGGACCGCTTCCCGTTCGTGGACCTGGAGAGCGGCGGCAGCGTCCAGGGGATGACGGCCGGCGTCGCCAAGGTGCTCTCGCAGATTCCCCCCGACGCCAAGGTGATCCCCGGCCACGGCCCGCTCTCGACGGTAGAAGACCTGAAGACCTACCACCGCATGCTGGTCGAGACCACCGCGATCGTCCAGAAGCAGATCACGGCGAACAAGACCCTGCCGCAGGTCAAGGCCGCCGGGCTGCCGGATCAGTGGAAGGAGTGGGGGAGCGGGTTCATCAAGACCGACCTCTGGATCGAGACGATCTACAACAGCCTGACCAAGAAGATGCCGGGCGAGCCGGCGAGCACGGCGCACCACTGAACCTGTCCCGGAGCCGCAACGCGACTCTCCGCGGCGTTTCAACAGAGCTCCGCAGGGTTGAAATGGAGCGCCGCAGGGTTTCAAGGAAGCTCCGCAACGTTGCCGAGGAACGCCGGAACGTTGCGGAGCTCCGCCGCAAGGTTGCGGAGAAGCCCCGGAACGTTGCGGAGGAGCTCCGCTACGTTCCGGAGGAGCGCCGCAGCATTGCGGAGAAGCTCCGCAACCTTCCGGAGGAGCTCCGCAACCTTGCCGGGTAGCTTGGAAACGCGGGCGGGTCACAAATTAACCCGGGCGAGCTGTCCGTCAGGGGCTCAACGTCTCATCGAAACTTGCTGGAGAGTCTCCGCAAGGCGGGCGGGACGCACGAAATCGCTCCCGGCCATGTCGGCAACGGTGGTGCGGGCTATGCTGGGAAGCTGGGTCCGATAGCACGCGGGGGTGCCGGGCTTCTCCGTAACCCAGCCGAGAAGGTTTTCGCCGACGGTAACGAGCGCTGCATGGTGCCGCAGAACCGCGTGGCCCAGGCTGGCCTTGAGTTGTCAGCTTTGAGTCTCGTATAACTCTTCGGCGAAGGCGGTAGACGTCACAGGTCCTGAACGACAACCTGGGAAGGCCACGGGGACCGCGTGACGTCTCCGCCGGAGGGCATGCCGTCGCCGAGGGCAATGCCTGACCGGGGCAGGCCGAAGCATTCTTTGTTGAAGAGGATGCCCACCCTCCCGAACCAGGGTTTGGTGTCCTCATCACAGGAGTGGCGGATGGTGCGTCAAGCCCTTCGAAGAGACGTCCCGCGGTCCCCGGGGCCTCCGAAAGGGTGTCGTTCAGGACCTGGGAGCGTCTCTACCGCCTCCGATCAACGGTGTTTTTGGCGCGCAGGCTCTCGCACAGGCGGCTACCTAACCTACAGGGTGGGCCAATCTACGCCGAACGCATCGAGGTATACAGCCCGAGGTGTCCGAATCCTGAGCAGGGCTCAGATCGCGACCCACCGAAGAGATACCAATCTCCGCTAGGGGCCAGAGAAGGAAGGGACCTTGGAGGTTCCGGCAGGTGACCTCGACCAAGACACCACCGGTTTTGGCGATGTGGCAAAGGCATTGCCTCAGACGAAGGAACTCTATTGACGAGATCCCAAGCCTCACCTACGCTTAAGGCAATCCTCGGCCGGGTGGGATATAGGTTATGGCCATATTTTGGTCACTGGCTAGGCCGGGCACTCATGGAGCATCGATGCGTGTTCCTGTATACCTACTTTGTGCGCCCAGCATGGGCGCGGTAGAAAGATAAAGAGAAAGCCCAATGCTGACCAAGGGTGCTCGACTGTAAGGCTAGGTAAAGGCGCGATATCTTGACCGATATCTTTATCAGTTATGCTAAGGAGGACCAAGGCCGTGTTGGGAATCTGGTCGCTGTAATCAAGAAATACGGCTGGTCTGTGTTCTGGGATAAGAATATTAGTCCAGGTAAATCATGGCCAGAGCATATCTTTCAATCTTTGCAGGAATCCCGTTGTGTCATTGTTGTATGGTCGCGGCATTCGGTGAATTCTTCTTGGGTGATGGAAGAGGCAAACGAAGGTAAGAAGCGTGAGGTGCTTCTGCCGATTTTGTTGGATGCCGTTGAGCCGCCATTTGGATTTGGCCTGATACAGGCTGCTGATTTGACAAAATGGCGCATTGGTAAGCCTTCACAGAGTCTTGATTTGCTCGTGCACGAGCTCGGCCTTCGCCTTGGAGTTCCGCTGGTTCCTCACTCGGATAAGAAAATTGATAGCCAGAAAGAACACGAGGCACATTTCGGCAAGCTAAGCAGCAGAGCGAAGCGCTGGTTGTTGGCTTCTGCGATGATCGTTAGTATTGGCTGCTTCGTCGGCTATAAAATTTTAGAAAGAGGGCCGTCTCCGGGCTCGAGCAAAGCAGAAACTGACTTGTCGAAGGAAAAGGCTTCTGCTCCATCGGATGGAACTTCGGTGCCAGTGGTCGTAGATGAGGAGGCCACAGCTACGCCGAGTTCGGTCAAACTGCCCGGAGTTGTTAGCATTTCCTTTGTAGTGCATGCTAATAGGCCTGGTCTGGTATCTGTAAGGTACGCTCTAGACTCTAAACACAAGGTGTACTTCAAGTTGGCTAACGGATCTCTCAGTAAAACTTTTGTATTTCCAGCTGTTAAGGTTCATGAAAATTCGTCGAGAGTGATTCAGGATTTACATCTGGTAGAAGTAGGCGACTCTCAGTCGGCTCAGTTAGCTCTCCATATTGAGATCGGATCCGCAGATCAATCAGTCACGAGCTCTTGTTTCATCTCGATATTGGGATCCTAGCTTGTGGACTGAGAGGGGGCTCTTGCAGTCTGCCAGAGGTGAACCGCGTCGATCACGAGGCGATCCACCCAGACCGGTTCGTCCATCGGCTATTTCGCCAGCTCCCGCAGGGCATTGCGGTACTTCTTGGCCGCGCGCGCCGCGACCTGGAGCGCCTGTTCAACCTGAGGGTCGTACGGGGTCAAGAGAATTCCCCTGTCCATCTCGACGGCAAGGACTCGATCCCCTGGCGCGAGATAGAGACGATCCGCCATGTCCTTAGGGAGTATCGCGCTGACCGATTCTCCCGCCTGACGCAGCTTTAGATCCTTGAACATAGGCTCTTACCGGGTGGGCGAGGTGGGTGGGCGAGGTGCCAGACGATTCTTCGGCAGCGGCAGGGGTTATCGATTTCCCCTGTCTACTGGGGTGGCACCGGTGCCGGGTTTCCCGATTTGCCTGCTAATGCCGCCCGCCCGATCAGCCCTACCGCCAGCAATCCGATCGCCTTCACCGCGCTGGCCGTGTCGCTCACGAGCATGCCGGCAAGAAACACGACCGCGCCCACGACCACGATGGCGGCCGACCAGGGATAGCCCCACGCACGGAACGGCCGGGCGGCGCCGGGCTCCCGCCGTCGCAGCACGACCAGCGCGAGACAGGAGACGCAGTAGTTCGTGGCCAGGAAGACCGACGCCAGGGCGATGAGGGTCTGGAAGGTGCCGGAGGCGATAAGGAGGACCGCCACGCCGGTCGTGATGGCGGTCGCGACGCTGGGTGTGCCGCCCGCGTTGACCGACGCCGTGCGCGGCGAGACGAGCCCATCGCGCCCCATCGCGAACAGAATCCGCGTGCCGATCATCAGGATCGCGTTCAGCAGCGGCAGGAGCGAGAGGACGGAGAGCACCGTGATGAGCTGCTTTCCACGATCGCCGGCGATGATCGCCGCTGCATCCGCTCCGGGCAGCGTGGACTTCGCGAGGTCCGGAATGGGCAGCACGGCCAGGAGCGCGAGGTTCACGAGCAGGTAGACGACGATGACGGAGAGGACTCCGCCGATCATCGCGCGCGGGAGGTTGCGCGCGGGATCACGATCTTCTTCGGTGAAGTAGAGCGCGCTCTGCCAACCGCCATAAGCGATCACGACGGCTTGCAGGGCGAGGATGGCGCCTGTGAAGGTGAGGCCGAGCGCGTCTCCCGGGGTGGTCTGAAGGCCTCGGGCTCCCATCGGCCCCATCGTGAACGCGGCGACGATGAGCGCGACAAAGGCGAGGAACTTCACCGCGGTCGTCCATTCCTGGAACCGTGCGCTGACCTTGAGGCCCGCCCATTGGAGCGCCACCATCGCGAGCAGCGTGACGATCGCGACCGGCCGGACCCAGCCCGCGAGCGCCGGCATGAGCACGCCGCTGAATTCGGCGAGGCCGATCGAGACGTAAGCGAGCACCGTGCAGTAGGTGAGCCAGTCCGTCCACCCGACGCCGAAGCCGACCCAGTCGCCGAATCCGCGCCGCGCGTACACGTAGTAACCGCCCGCCCGCGGCACCATCGTGCCAAGCTCGGCCAGGCACACCGACCCGAGCAAGGTGTAGAGGCCGCCGACCAGCCAGGCCACCAGGATGGCGGATCCACTGTGCAGGTGGCCCGCGACGAGCCCCGGCGTGCGCAGGATGCCCACGCCGATCGTGCTGCCGATGATGACCGCGAGTCCGAAGCCGAGCCCGAGCAGGCGGCGGAGCTGGCCGGCGGGAGAGCTGGGGCTCGCGCTCAACGCTGGCCCGCCTCCGCTCGTTGGCTTTGCATTGCGCGCATGCTAGCGCGCCGAGAACGCCGGAGGCAAACTCCTGTCCCTCAAGGCATCAGGATCAGGCGTTCCCAGGTTCCTGGATCGCCGTCCGCTTCACCGCGTCCACGAAGGCCTTGGCGTTCTCGACCGGCACCATCGGCAGGATGCCGTGGCCGAGATTGACGATGTGGCCGCCGCCGCGCCCCTGCTCGATCACGGCGGCGGTGCGGCGCTCGATCTCGGGGATGGGGGCGAGCAGGGCGGCGGGGTCGAGGTTCCCTTGCAGGATCTGGGGAGCCCCGTCGCCTAGCCTCCGGCGGACTTCGGAGAGTGGCAGCCGCCAGTCGACCGACAGCACGTCCACCGGCAGCTCCGCGAGGGCGGGGAGGAGGTGGGTGCCGCCGTTGATGTAGTAGATCAGCAGGCGTTTTACCCTTCAGCGCGTCGACGATCTTGCGCAGCGGCGGCAGCGCCACGGTGCGCCAGCGGTCGAGGTCGAGCAGGCCGCCCCAGGTGTCGAAGAGCTGGAGGCCTTGAGCGCCGGCCGCGATCTGCCCCAGGAGGTAGGCGATCGAGACGTCGGCGACGCGGTCGAGCAGCACGGACAGCCCCTCGGGGTCGCCGTAACTCCAGGCGAGGAGGTGCTCGAAGTGCTTGGAGCCGCCCCCCTCGACGAGATAGGCGGCGAGCGTCCAGGGGGTGCCGCCGAAGCCGAGGACGGGCACGCGGCCGTCGAGCTCGCGGCGTACCAGGCGCATGGCGTCGAAGACGTAGCCCAGGGTCTCGTCGACATTGGGCTCGCGCAGGCGGGCGACATCCTCGCGGGTGCGCACCGGGTTCGGGAAGGTGGGGCCGTCCCCCTTCACGAATTGCAGCTCGGCGCCCATCGCCTCCAGCGGCAGCAGGATGTCGGCGAAGAGGATGGCGGCGTCGACGCCCAGGATGTCGACCGGCTGGATGGTCACCTCGGCGGCGAGCTCGGGGGTCTTGCAGAGGGTGAGGAAGTCCACCTTCTGGCGGATGGCGCGGTATTCGGGGAGATAGCGGCCGGCCTGGCGCATCAGCCAGACGGGGCGCCGCTCGGTCGCCTCCCCGCGGCAGGTTCGGAGAAATAGGTCGTTCACGCGGGGAGGATAGCAGAGGGGGAGCCCTCATCACCCCGGACCCAGGGCGTTGCCCTGGGCTGAGGAAGGGCGGCCCGTTGGGCCTCAAACAAATTCCGGCTGGGGGAAGGGCCAAAGGCCCGGGCTCCCTCAGCCCAGGGCAACGCCCTGGGTCCGGGGTGATGAGGGGCGAGGGGTGGGGAACACCCACCCCTGCGCCAACCAGGGCGTAAGGCCCCTTACGGCAGGAACCCGGTGCGATCCTGCAATCCGCTCAGCTCGTCGGACTCGGGCGGCACGGCGGGCAGCACGTAGGTCTTGGTGATCTCGGTGCTGATCTGCTGGATGTCGACCTCCACCCGCGAGGGGGTGAAGCGGACGATCGTCGGCCAGAGATAGCCGTTGGGGCGCGGACCGACGATGCGGATAAACACCTCCGACCGGCCGGCGATGGCGCCGCTGACGCAGAGCGTCTCCGGGATGCAGTCGGTCTCCTTGCGCCCGGCCAGCGGCGGGGTGGCGTTGAAGATGCGGATCTTGAAACGGAAGTTGGGGAAGGCGGACGTCGTCAGATAGTCGCCGCCACCCCCGCCACCGCCCCCTGCAGGGGTCGTCGCCGTCACCTGATTGGACGGCGCCGAGGTGCCGTTGGCGTTGCTGGCGCGGATCCGGAAGGTGTAGGACGTCTGCGGCGTCAGGTTGGTGATCCTCGCCGCGATGACGTTGGCGTTGACCGTGCCGATCTGCTGAAAGCTGCCGTTGATGATGGACTCGACAATGAAGCCGGTCTCGTTGTTCGAGTTGTCCACCCAGCTGAGGTCGATCTCGGTGCTGGAGACCGCTGTGGCCTGCAGGCCGGTCGGCGCCGCGGGGGTGTTCGCCTGCGTTCCGGAGCAGGTGAGGGTGAGCGTGTAGGGACCGGTCTCGCTGGGGGAGAAGCTGCCGGCGGCGATCGCCCAGTTGCCGTTGCGGTCGAGCTGGAAGCTGATCCGCGCGTCGTTGCCGCCGGCGCCGTTGTTGTTCTCCTGTACGTCCTCGTCGTTCGGATCGAGGAGGGCCAGGTAGGAGTTGACGCTGGTCGAGCGCATGGTCGCCGTGATGCTCTGCCCGTTCGTCCCCGGGAACTCGTAGTAGTCCACGTAGGAGCCGTCGTTGAGGATGCAATCCTGGGTCGACAGCGTGCCGCTCACGGTCTGGCCGCAGCTGATCGTCTGGATGTTGCAGGCCTTGCCGATAGGCTGGCTTAAAGACCGCCGGCCCCTTGACGGGCCCGTCGGCCTTCTCGATCACGCGGATCGGGGACGGCGCGGCCTGCTGAGCGGCGGCCGGCAGGGGCAGGAGCCCGGTCAGCCCACCAAGACAGCTGGCGAGCAGGGCTCTTTTCGCGAAATGGATGTTCATAGGATTCTCCTTGCAGTCGTTCTCTGTGAGTTTCACCCTGTAGCGGAGAAAGCCTCTTTGCAAGATCCCTGCACAGGGGGTTGCTGCGCAGTTGGAGTACACTTGCCCCGATGCTGAGACTGGTTGCCTACGCGCCGGATGGAGTCCGGCGATTCCCTGTCCACAGAAGCGAGCTGATCATCGGGAGCTGGCCCGAGTGCGACATCTATCTGCCTTACACGGGGGTGGCGCAGAAGCACGCTCGGCTGCTCTACGACGGCAACGAGCTGCGGATCGAGGATCTCGGGACGCGCAAGGGGCTGCTGGTGAGCGGGCGCAAGGTGCGGGAGTCCGCGCTCGAGGTGCTGGACGAGATCCGGCTGGGCGGGGTGACCCTGCTCGTCGAGGACGTCGCCCCCGGGCCGGAGAAGGCTCCGGCCCCGCCGGTGGAGGAGAAGAAGGCGGACGGGCCGCCGTCGATCACCCCGTTCCGGATGATCGAGCACCTGAACCGGATCAGCGAGTGGGTGCTCGGCGACGCCGAGAGCCGCACGACCTCGGAGGCGCTGCTGAACGAGGTGCTGGCGGACTTCGGCGGCGGCGCCGTCTTCCTGCTGGTGGGGGAGCTGGAGGGGGCCGCTCTCAAGCTGGTGGTGACCACGGACTCGGGGTGGCTGGCGAGCGGCGAGGCGCTGCTCAGCCAGGTGATGAAGAACCGCGAGGCCACCCGCAGCCCGGATAAGGGGGGCTCGTTCCTGGGCGAGCTCGGGGAGGCGCCGGCCTGGATCTTCTATCACTCCTTCGTCGCGCTCGACCGCACCTACACGCTGGCCGCCGCCTTCCCGCGCTTCTCGCCCGAGGAGTGGTCGCCGGTCCCCTCGCTCAGCGCCCTCAGCCACCTGCTGGTGCTGGGCCTGGTGCACCACGTCGGCTGGTACGAGCCGATCCTGCCGGGCCATCCGGGGCAGCAGGACCTGACGCTCGATCCCGAACCTCCTGGTCGGCGAGTCGCAGGCGATGAAGCAGGTGGTCGAGCAGCTGCGCTTCGCGGTCGATCCGCCGGTCCACGTGCTGCTCTCCGGCGAGCCGGGAGTCGGCAAGGATCTGCTGGCCCGCTCGCTCCATCTCTCCGGACCCCGCCGCCACGCCCCCTTCATCATGGCGACCTGCGGCGGCGCGAAGCCGCAGCAGATCGAGGCGGACCTCTTCGGCGCCGAGATCGCGGGCAAGGGAGCCCCGGTGCGGCGCGAGGGGAAGCTGCTGCTCGCCAATGGCGGCACGCTGTTCCTCGACGAGATCGAGCAGCTGCCGATGGACCTCCAGTCGCGGCTGGTGCGCTTCCTGCGCTCGGGGCAGGTCGAGCCCGCCGGCAGCAACGAGGCCCATACCGTGGACGTGCGGCTGGTGGTGGGGAGCCGCACGCCGCTCGATTCCGCGGTGGCCGGCGACCGCTTCCGGGTCGACCTCGCCTACCGGCTGTCGCAGTTCATGATCGAGGTTCCCCCCCTGCGCGAGCGGCGGGAGGATCTGCCGCTGCTGATCCAGTCCTGCATCAACCGGTTCTGCCACGAGACCGGCAAGCGCATCCAGGGGATCACCGTCAAGGCGATGTCGTCGCTGCTGAGCTACGACTATCCCGGGCAATCTCGCCGAGCTCGAGAACATCGCCCGCCAGCTCGTCCACATGGCCCCGGCCGGCCGGCCGGTGGACGTCAACCTGCTGCCCGAGCGGGTGCGCAACGGCCCTCTCGCCGCCACCTCCAAGGTCGACACCGCCTCCGACCTCGAGCTCGACCGCCTGGTCAGCGGCACCGAGCAGGTGGCGATCCGCGAGGCTCTGCGCCGCACCAACGGCAACAAATCCCAGGCCGCGCGGCTGCTCGGCCTCTCCCGCAACGGCCTCGCCATCAAGATGGAGCGCTACGGCATCAAGGTTTGAGCGGCAGGGCCGAGGGTGGTGGCGCGAAGATCCGTGGACATCACCGGCAGGAGAAGAATCGCGACGGAGATGATGAATTTCATTTTCGATCTTCGATCGCCAGCTTGAACCCATATTTCAACAAGCCCATAGATCAACCCGGTTCCCTCGGTTGCCTGTGAACCGATTCCTTCTGTTCTATACTGAATTAATCAGAAACGATCTTCCGGGGGGCTGTGAAGCATGAGCTCCGAGGACATGGCTGATCTGGTGCGGAGAGCCCTGGCCAGTGACCAGACGGCTCTGGCCCGGCTGGTCGCCGTGCTGACGCCGGTGATCCAGGCTCGCGTGACCCGTACCCTGCGGGCCAGTGGATGCGTCGTGCGTCAGGAAGTGGAGGACCTCAGCCAGGATGTGTTCCTCGAGCTGTTTGCCCGCGACGCCCATGTCCTGCGCTCCTGGCAGGCCGAGCGGGGCCTCTCGCTCGAGAACTTCGTCGGATTGGTCGCCAAACGCCAGGTGCTGTCATTTCTCCGCAACGACCGGCGAAACCCCCGGAGAAGAGAGGATCCCTCCTTCACGGTGGAGGAACTTAAGGTGGAAACCCTGGGGAGCGGACTGGAGAAGGAAGTCGCCAGCCGCGAGCTCCTGGGCCTCCTGCTCGACCGGCTGCACGAGGAGCTGAGCCCGCTGGGCTGGTGGCTGTTCAAGCTCCTGTTCGTCCAGGGGCGGTCCCTGAAAGAGGTGCGGGCCGTCAGCGGCCTTTCCGCCGTCGCGGTCTACGCCTGGCGCAGCCGCCTGCGGCACCGGGCCCGGAAGCTTCTGGCCGAGATGTCAGGAAACCCGGGGCCGCCGCGAAAGACCTGAAAGGATGGCCATGGATGAATAAGAATCGACTCTTGAGCGAGCTCGGCGATCTGGCGCGTCAGGAGGAGGAGGCCGACAAGGCCCGCTTCGACGAGCGCTGGGATCGCCTGGCGGCCGGGACGCTGACCCCGGAGGAGGAGGCGGAGCTGAAAGCCCTCGCCGAATCCTCCCCAGAGGCGCGGGAGGCCTACGAGGCCTTCCGGCCGCTCGGCGCCGATTTCCAGGCCCGAGTGGTGAGCGCGATCAACGCCGAAAGAGCTGCCCCCGTACCACAGCCCGCGCCTTCGGAGCCGCGCCCCCCCATCTTCCCTTTCCGCCGGATTGAGGTCTGGATGGGGGCCGCTGCGGCGGTGGCGGCCTCGGCTTTGTTTTTCATGATGCGGATCACGGTGCCGCTACCCCTGTATCAGGCCGAGCTGATCGGCGGCGACAAGACCGTACGGGGGAACGAGCCGAGCCCGACAACCGGGATCCCTGTCTTCTCTCCCGGTTCGATGCTGAAGCTCGTGGTTCGCCCGCAGCCGCCACGACCCGTTCAAGGCCGCCTGGAAACCCAGGCCTTCCGCGTTCCCCTGGAGGGAAGCGATACCAACTGGGTGCCTGTCCCTGGGTTCGCCATAGAAAACGGTGCCGATGGTGTGCTGCTCCTCCAGGGAACTCTCGGCGAGACGATTCAACTGCCAGCCGGGATGTGGAAGATCTGTGTCGTCGTCAGCCGGCCGGGCAAGGCTCCAGACGAGCGCGAGCTCCCGGCCGCGCCGGGGGTGGAGCACACCGGCTGGCAGGCGGCCTGCTCCAATCCCTTACGGATCGAAGGCCGTACGCCGACATGAGCCGAGGCGGACTCATCCGTGGCGCCCTGCTGGCGGTCCTCGCCGGCCCCCTGGTTTTCTTCCGCCCCACGGCACGGGCACCGGTTCCGGAGGTCGAATACGGACGCTGCCTGATGGTCTCCTTGCCGGGCCCTGTCTGTACCCTCCGGCCCGACCTCCTGCTCAAGCTATGGGTGAAGGCTGATCTTGGCACAGAGATAGAGATTGGCGTTGGGGGGAGGCCGTTGCCCGCGGCCGGTGAGGAGGTGAGAGGGGGCCGCCGCTTCCTGCTATCGCTCCATGCGAGGGACTCACTGCTCACGGTCCACCTGCGCCGCCCGGACGGCACCCGAAGTCCGCCATGGTCTCTCGTCCTCGCCCGCCCGTACGTGCCCGCCTGGTATGGCGAGGCGCAAAAGCTCAACCGCGACCAACTCTCGGAGTTGCTGAACAAGCAGCGGAAGGTGGCTCCGCGGAAAGAGCAGGGGCTCGTTCTGGACATGCTAGCTAAGTCTGCTCTCGGCCAGGGTGCTGATGAAGCTGCCGAACGCTTTCTGAAGGATGGGATCGAGATCGATCACCAAGAGGGATTGCTGAGCGGCGAGCTCGAAAAGAAAGTTCAGCTGGCAAGAATCCATCTTGAACACGGCCGCATTGCTGAAGCGCGGCAGGCTCTGGCCCTACAGCTATCGGTCTGGGTGCCGGCTGACGCAAAGTACAAAATAATCTACAGCCAGGGTCTTGCCTCTGATCGCGTCGGCGACTACCGCTCCTCCCTGAACCAGCTTCGTGCGGCGGCTGGCCTGGCGGAGCGAGTGGGGATGTCCAAATATCGCTGGGACGCTGAGCTGAGTCTCACCCGTGTCCTTCAAAGCCTCGGGCGCTCAGAGGCTTCGGAGCTGTTCGACCGGCTGCAGAAGGATTCTCAAACTGAATGGGATTGCGATCTGGGAAGTCTGTGGACCAACCGTGGCTGGTCCCTTCTGCTCGCGCGCGAAGGGGGCGAGGTCGCCGGAGACCCGACGCCGATGTTGCGGAAGGCCCGTGAGATCTTCGATCATGGCTGCCTGCCCAGGCAGCGGCTCAACGCCCGGCTCAATCTGGCGCTCGCCCACCAGCAGGCCGGGCGCTGGCCCGAGGCTCAGAAGGACTTGCGCGAGGCTGGACCGCTTCTCCTCAAGGGAAATCTCCGCGAGCGCCTCTGGTGGCTCGATCTTGAGGGGCGGATGGCGATCAACGAAAACCGCCTGCGGGAAGCGCTCGGGCATTATGACGAGCTGGCGGGGCTGGCCGAACGCGCGCAATCGCTCGAGGGCCGTTTCCGGGCTGCGTTCGGCCGGGCCAACGTCGACCTCAAGCTCGCGCGGCGGGAAGCCGCGATCGACGGATCTCGCCAGGGCGGACCACCTCATCGACGAGCAGATCTGGCAAATCCCGGCGCGCGAGGGGCGCGAGACGTTCATCGCCCAACAGGAGAAGGCCACGCGGCTCTACCTCGCGCTTCTGCTCGAGACGGGGCGGACGCAAGAAGCTTTCGCCCTGGCGCGCCGGGCTCGTTCGCGGCTGCTGCGCCAGCTCACGGTGAGGGACCGGCTGGCCCAGCTGAAGCCGGCGAGCAGCGCAGATGGGACCAGGCGCTCTCGAAGTACTCGGCGCTGCGCGATGCCATCGATCGCCAGGCGGCCCAGGAGTGGCAGCTCCCTGACAACCAGGTGAAGCCTGCCCAAGAGCGACTGGCATCGCAGCTCGCGGAGGCGCAAAAGGGTCTCGACGATGCGATGGCCGCCTTTGGCGATCCCGGGGAAAGCCCTCTCTCGCCCCCGGGTCGCGGGGAGGTCATCCTGACCTTTCACCCGCTGCCCAAGGGGCAGGGGTGGGCAGGCTTCGCGGCCTACCCGGAGGGCCTCCAGGTCACGAGATTCGATCTGCCGGACCTCGGCGATCCCGAGGCCCTGGCCCGCGATCTGCTCGTGCCCTTCCAGCGGCTTCTCAATGGCGCCGAGCGCGTGCGGGTGCTCCCCTACGGCCCCTTGCAGGCGGTGGACTTTCACGCTCTTCCTCTCAGCGGTGAGCCCCTGCTCGCCCGGCACCTCGTGGTCTACAGTCTCGATCTGCCGGCCTCCCCGGCCTCGACGCCCGCGGGCCGGCAGATAGCCCTTCTGGTCGCCGATCCCGAGGGCAACCTGCCGGCGGCGCGGGAAGAAGCCGCGGCGGTCGCCGAGGCGATTCCCGGCTGGGGATCGGGCTGGAGCTTGACACGACTGGTGGGCACGAGGGCCAGCGGAAAAGCGGTGCTCGTGGCGCTTCCCGGCGCCGCCCTCTTCCATTTTGCCGGCCACGGTAACTTTATGGGCCTCGCCGGCTGGGACAGCGAACTGCGGCTGGCGGACGGCTCGCGGTTGATCCTGGGCGATCTGCTGGCACTGCGTCCGGCACCGGCCTGGGTCGTGCTCTCCGCCTGCGATGCCGGCCGCGCGTCCGAGCAAGCGCCGGGTGAGGGGATCGGCATCGCCCAGGCTTTCCTGCTGGCGGGCAGCCGGGCCGTGATCGCCGCCACCCAGTCGGTGCAGGATCGCAGCGCGCGAGATCTGCTCCGGGAGATGTATCAGAACTGGCAGCCCCGAGCGGACCTTCCGCAACAGTTTCTCCGTGCCCAGAGAGCCTGTCTGCGGCGGGACCCGGCCAGCGAATGCTTGCGCTTCCGCCTCCTCGAACGCTGATCCCGCTCCCTGTCAGAAAGATCCGGCCCGCGGCGAAAGCCTGATTGTTTGCGGCAGTTGGTCGAACTGGAACTCGCTCCAGCAAAGCTCGACTCGTCCTGCCGTCAGGGAGGAACTCATGAGAGGGAGATTTTTTCGTATCCTGATCGGAGCTGCGTTCGTCACCTTCGTCGCTGCCGGACCCGCGGCCCCGGAGTCGTACCGCCCGCCGGACGATCCGAAACTCGTGGTAGGACCCCCTTTGGATCCCAGGGGCGCTTATGTCAACTGGCGCCGGGTCGGGGTGCTGCGCGGCGGCAACAGGAAATGCCCGCCGGCGCCCCCCGGCTGGCGGCAGGAATCCCTGCTCGATCTGAAGCCGTACACCAAGCCGGACCTGTACATCTACAGCCGTCAGGTGCCGGACACCTTGGACCGCCAGGTATCCCCCCGGGATCAAGCCCTGCTGCGCAAGCTGGGACTCGACCGCTTCTGCGCCTACACCGCCGAAACCGATCCGCCGGAGCCGTATCAGGATCCACCCGGCCTGAAGACGGTGAAGGATCGGATGGCGGTCTCCATCTCCGGCCCGCCGGAGCCTCTCCATCAACAGGTCGCGCCGGCCCTGATCCGCCAGTTCCAGGAGCAGACCGGTGCTTCGTCCCTCCGGCTTCAGCAGGGGCAGGAGCCGACGGTGCGGATCACCTTTATCGACAGCGAGCCGACGGGCGATCTCTGGCCATTCCAGGCGCGTGCGGGCTCGCAACACGGCCACACCCTCATGCACCTTGCCAGGGAGCTCGTCTGCTCCTCGGCCTCCGGGCCCCCCTGCGCTGCCACGCTTCGGAGCCACCGGGCTTTGAATTACCGCTCCGTGGCGCCGTTCGAATCCACGCCGGACGGCCATGGCGGGTTCGCTGGCACGATATTAGAGCTTGCCAATGCTATCTCGAAGGAGGTTCTCGACTGGAAACCTGAAGGAAGCGTCAAGCACCTGATCCTCAACCTTTCGCTGGGCTGGGACGGCGAGGGATTGGGGGATCTCAAGTCCCGGGATCCCTCTGTGCGGGCCGTTCACGAAGCGTTGCGCTTCGCCGCTCAGAAGGGCGTACTGGTCATCGCCGCCGCCGGCAACCGCCGGGGTGGAACGCCGGGCTCGCGTTTGCCCATCCTGCCGGCGGCGTGGGAGTTGCGGAGCCCTTCGGCCTGGCCTTGGCCGTTCGCCTGGTGCCACAAGCTGGTCTACGCGGTCGGTGGAGTGGACTGGCAGGGGCTGCCGCTGTCCAACGCCCGCCGCGGCGGGTTCCCCCGGCGCGTGGCCTACGGTGACCATGCCGTGGCGGAAGTCGCTGGCCATCCTACCAGGATCTACACCGGCAGCTCGGTGTCGACGGCCGTCGTCTCCGCTACCGCCGCGGTGGTCTGGCACCTCCGGCCCGACCTCCGGCCGGATCAGGTGATGAAGCTGATCGATCGTTCTGGAAAAGACTTGCCGGCGCGGGCGGATTTTTACCCCTGGCGCCACATCCTGCCTCCGCCGCCGACCCAGCGGGTGTCTCTCTGCGACGCGGTGAGGAGTGCCTGCAAGCCCGGCTCGGGGCCGTGCCCCAGGTTGGCAGAGCTTCCGAGCTGTCCACCTTGGAAACCGGTGCATTCTGACCTCGGATCGCTCTTTCCTGGTGATGCGGCGGAGCCGTTGACGACGTACAAACCGGCGAACCCTCCGCCGTCGTTCATCCCACCGTGCGACGGGAGCACGCGACTCCTGAACAAAGTGGACCAGGTACCCGCTGCCCCCTGTCCTACCGATCAGTTCAGCAGCGTGACCAGCCAGCCCTGGGTGCTGCCTCAGCCGGGAGATGATCCATGCCCCGGTTGCATGCTGTTCCCCCCACCTCCGCACGCTTTCATCGTGGCGTCCTCCAGCCCCTTCACGTCCAAACTATTGGCGGAGGAAGACTATTCTTACACTCTCAAGTTTGAGCTCGCTCCGAGTATCAGCGCGGACGCCAGGATCGTCAGTGCCACGCTCGACATCGACCGTTTCGTCGACGGCCGGTTCAAGCGGATGACCTATCCGCTCGGCCTCGATTTCACGCCGGGAATCCTCCAGACGATGGGGGGCTTCGGCGATGGCAAGCCGCTCAACGATTGCCGGGCGCAGATCAATTTCGTTGTGGAAAAAATCGACGGAACGCAGATGTCGGTCCAGAATCCTGTCGTCATCGATCCCGATCTGTACCTGCCCGATGCAAGAGCCAGTGGTGCGCCTTCGCCGGCCGGCGCCCTGAACGGCCCGGGGAGATGAACGATCCTGCCGGCGTCGATCCCTGATCTTCGCCGGAGCAGCTCCACTTCAATCGCCGGCCGGTGCGGACGCATCGGCCGGCGTTTCGATTTTTCCCAGCCTTGCTGTCAGAAGTCCGCGGCGACCGCGAATACCTTCCCAGACCCTCGGCGCATCGCATGGAGCGCCGTCCGCATGCCGGTAGGGCAGCGCGGAAATCCTGGGGAGGTTTGAACATGGCTTCACTTTTCCGTCGCGCGAGAAGCGCCGCTCTGGGGTTGCTGCTCGCCACCAACTCGGCGGCCTCTCCCCTCCTCGCCAGGGAGCGGCAATCTCCGCAGCCCACTGTCCAGCCGCCGGTCACGCCGAAGGAGACCGGCAAGGATTTGCGCAAGCTGCCTCCTTCCGAGCCCCCGAAACCGGGAGAGCCGGTGCGCGAGGTCCCCGACCTGAAGCGTACCGAAATCCCTTCGAAACGCGGCCCCGCCGTGCCCGAGGTGCTCGCGGGCGACCTGCGCCGGCTGCCTGCCCTCGAACCCTGGCCGCCGGGCAAATCCGTTCGGATCGTCCGCCCTCAAGGCTCGGCCGCGGCCCGCTATGCAATCCATGTAACGGAAGGGGCTTTCGCGGTGCGCGAGGGTGCGGACGATCGGCAGGCAGGCCCATTCGCCTTCGAGTCCCTCTGGCGCGATACCCGCGGTTCCGGATCCTGCCGAGCGGGTAGCGATCAGCCGCTGGCGGTCCGCTACGACCCACCGGCCGGCAGGTGGCTCCTGAGCCGGTGGGCATTGCCCGCGCCCGGCTCGTCCTTTCATCTCTGCGCCGCTCTCTCGCGCACCTCCGATCCAGTGGCCGGCGGCTGGTATCTCTATGACCTTCTCCTGCCCATATACCGCGCCGGCGCCGTGCTGGAACCCGGCGCGAAAGCCTCTTCGCTGGTCATCGACGTGGGAGGAGCCCAGGTCCAGTTCAACTTCGACCGCAGCCGCATGCTCACCGGTGCTCCGGTGGAGCTCACCCGAACACTGCCGGACCGGCAGCGTCCCCCTCAATCGCCGCAAGACATGGAGAATCGACAATGAAAACCCCTGCAAAGCTGTACCTGGCACGAGCTCTGGCCGGGCTGCTCCCCGTTCTCTTCGTCGCCGGAGGGAACGCTTCGGAAGCTCAGCCGGCACCCCAGATCCAGGGTCCGATCCTGTACGAGCCACTGGCTCCTCAGGTCTTCGAAGGTGATCTCCGGCAACTGCCGAAGACGAGTGCCTTGCGTGAAGGGGAGCGTTTCCGCGAGGTCGAGGACATGAAGGAGCAGAAGTACCCGGGCACGCAGAGTCCCGGAGCGGCGGAACCGTCCTTTTTCGCTGCCGCCGCTCTGGCCGGGGGCGCGGGACCCGGCATCGCCACTACCTTTTCCCCGGTCTCCTTCGACGGCATCTCCGCCACCGGCTGGGTTCCGCCGGATACTGTAGGGGACATCGGCCCCAGCCACTACGTCCAGGCGGTCAACATCTCGCTCGCGATCTACGACCGGACGGGCAACCTGCTGGTCGGCCCGTCGCCGATCAACGCCCTCTGGGCCGGCTTTGGCGGTCCTTGCCAGAGCAACAACAACGGCGATCCCATCGTGCGCTACGACCATCTGGCCGATCGCTGGCTGGTCAGCCAATTCGCGTTTTCCGCCGGTTTTCAGTGCGTCGCCATCTCGCGGACACCCGATCCGGTGGCCGGCGGATGGTATCTGTACGCCTTCCCGACGACCGGCTCTCCCGACTATCCGAAAATCGGCGTCTGGCCGGATGGGTACTACATGGGGACGCAACGCGGCTTTCCCGGCGGCGGTCTGGATGTGTACGCCTTCGACCGCATCCGCATGCTGAGCGGTCTGCCGGCCGGCGCCGTCCACTTCTTTGTTTCACCCCCATCGCTCTTCCTGCAGCCGAGCGATCTCGACGGGCCCGCGCCGCCCACCGGTACGCCGAACTTCTTCGTGCGGCAAGTGGACGGCGATCAGTTCGGCGGCCCCGACCGCCTGGAGATGTTCGCCTTCAGCGTCAACTGGGGGAGCCCGGCGTCCTCGACTTTCGCTCCGCTGCCGAGCCTGCCGGTGGCGCCCTTCAACGCCATCCTGTGCGGCAGCAATTTCTTCGGCACCTGCGTTCCCCAGCCGGGCACGGCGAACCGTCTTGAAACGCTGCCGGCCTGGCTGATGTGGCGCCTCCAGTACCGCAGCTTCGGCACCCACGAGACGCTGGTCACGAACCATACGATCAATACCGGGGGCGATCACGCCGGCATCCGCTGGTACGAGTTGCGCCGGACCTCCGGCGGCCCCTGGGCGGTCTTCCAGGAAGGGACCCACTCTCCGGATGCCACCCTCCATCGCTGGATGGGCAGCGTCGCCATGGACAAGGATGGCAGCCTCGCTGTCGGCTACAGCGTGTCGAGCGGCACGGTCTTCCCAGGGATCCGTTACGCCGGCCGTCTCGCCGGCGATCCGCCCGGCACCCTTCCCGTGGCGGAAACCACACTGGTCAATGGCGGTGGCTCGCAGACAGGCAGCATTCGCTGGGGCAATTACAGCACGATGGACGTCGATCCGGTGGACGACTGTACTTTCTGGTACACCGCCGAGTATTACTCGGCCAGCTCGCCGGCCGGCTGGCGTACGCGCATCGCGTCCTTTCAAATGCCGTCGTGCGGCACGCCGCCGCCGCCGCCCCCCGTGTCGTTGCGGAACCAGGTGGCGGTGCTCGCCGGCGGTCTTCTTACGGATGACTCACTGCCTCTGAACGCCGGCTTCGATACCAGCTTCCTCTATCGGCGGCACCGGTTCGCCCCGCTCTGGAGCTGGGAGTTGGAGACCGGGATCGCCTTCACCGAGGACCCCGTCAATTCCGGCCTCCTGGCCAATGCCCAGCTCCATCTGGTGCGCCACCTGAACGCTCCGCCCTCAAAGGTTTTGCCCTTCCTCCTCGGCGGGTTCGGGGTGGCTCACTATGACACTCTGGGATTCTCGGACACCGCCCCGCTGGTGACCCTCGGCATCGGAGCCGATTTCGCCTGGACCCAGAAAGTCGGCTTCCGCCTCGACCTGCGAGCCCTGTGGCTCCACGACCTGATCAATCCTGGCTGGACGACGAATTTCCAGGTGCTGTGGGGACCGACCTTCTCGTTCTAGAACCATCTCGGGGGACGGCTCCGGCCGTCCCCCGCCGTTTTGAGTCTCAACCTCTTCATTTTTTTGCCGCCATCGCGATCAGATCGTTTCGCATCTTCTTAGGCCTGTTGTCAGAAAAAGGTCGACCGCATCGAAAACCTTTTACAGACGCGTTGATGTCCTGACCCGATATCAACACTTGCAGAAGGAGAAAGCATATGGCAACGGAAAAGGTGAGCCTGGACCGAGTCCGCGAGGCGCTGAGCACCGCCGGCAATCCCTGGGAGGCGGGAGTGACGAGCCTGTCCTCCCTCCCGCCCGAAGAGCAGAGAAGTCGCCTCGGCGTCAACCCGCCGCCCGGCGAAGCCAGTATCGAGGAGGCCGCCCGGCGCGCCGAGCAGGCGCAGGCCACGATCCGGGCGGAGGCGATCGCCGCCGTGGGCGTGCCCGCCGCGTACGACCTGCGCAACGTCGGCGGCGGCAATTTCGTGACCCCGATCAAGGATCAGGGCTCCTGCGGTTCGTGCGTCAGCTTCGGCGTGGTCGCCACGGTGGAGAGCACGCTCCGCGTACAGCGCGGCGATGCGAACCTTGCGATCGATTTGAGCGAGGCGCATCTCTACTTTTGCCACGCGCGGGCGCGCGGCGCCACCTGTTCGACCGGATGGTGGCCGGTGCAAGCCGGCGAGGATTTCAAGAACAAGGGTGTCGTCGACGAGGCCTGCTATCCGTACAACCTCGCGAACACCGATTGCAGCGGTCTGTGCTCCAACTGGGCCGAGCGGGTGGTGAAGATCACCGGCTTCCAGGAATTGACCGGCAAGCCGGCGCAGATCAAGGAGTGGGTCTCCACCAAGGGGCCGGTGAGCTCGTGCTTCATCGTGTATAACGACTTCTTCAGCTATCGCAGCGGAATCTACCGTCACGTGACCGGCGGTGAGGCCGGCGGACACTGCGTGACGATCGTCGGCTATAACGACGACCCGGGCTACTGGATCTGCAAGAACAGCTGGAGCACGGGCTGGGGAGACAAAGGCTTCTTCGCCATCGCTTACGGCGAGTGCGGCATCGACACCTGGAGCAACCACGGCGTCCAAGGCATCGAGAACACCGGATGGCAATCGAACCGGCGCGTGCTCGGCCTCTGGACGATCAACGAAGACCGCAACGCCTGGGCCTATTTCAATACGCTCGGCTGGCGCAAGATCTCGCCCGACAACGACAACATCTTCCTCGACATGCTGGCGCAACTCACCGCCGCGAAGGCCGCCGGACGTCCGGTGAACTTCTATGAAGAAGGCGGCGTGATCAAACAGGTTTACGTTTTCTAGGCGACGAAAGGAGCAGAATCATGGCTGAATCGAAACCGCAGAAGGGATTGGACGGATCTTCAGGAGCAGGCGTTGCCACGAGTGGCACGGCGTCGACACCGAGCGTGGCCCCTCCGAGCGGGGCTGCCAAAGAGGCTGAGAAAGGCGATTGCGGATGCGGCGGCGGCGCGGCCGGCACCCTCCAGAGCGCGGGCGTTTCGTTGCCGCCGATGGCCAGCATCGGAGACAGCGCGCCGTCGCTCCAGCCGGCGGCAAGCGTGGGCGTGGGCGTGACTACGTGGCTCAACGACAAGCGCATCACCGGGCTCTGGTCGCTCAACCAGAACCGCAACTCGTGGGTTTACGTCAATGGGATCGGCTGGAAGAAGCTGGCCAACAACTCCGACAGCGCCATCGTGGCACTTTCCATGCTGAGCGCCCATGCGCGGGAGAAGGACTCGGCCGTCAACTATCGCGAGGAAAGCGACGGCATGATTCGTGAAATCTACGTGTGGTGAAGGGCGGTGAGCAGCGGCGCGGGCGCCATGGACGTCCGCGCCGCTCTCATGTTTTCAAGGACCTGACTCCATGGAGGAACAGGACATGATATTGAGCGATCAGGATCGTGGCCGCACGGTTGATGTGAACGTCGGCAGCGTTATCACTCTGCGTTTGAAAGAAAACCCGACGACAGGCTATCGCTGGGTGGTGGGGACCTCTCCTGGGCTGGAGCAAGCTGGCGACCGCTTCGAGGCGGGGAGCGCGGCCGGCGCGGCGGGGATGCGGGAGCTCCAGTTCCGCGCCGTGCAGGTGGGCACCCACGACCTGCGCCTCGAGAATCGCCGCGTATGGGAGGGGGAAGGCTCGGCCGTCGACCGCTTCGAAGTCAGGGTCATCGTGAAGTGATCCGCACCCTCGGCCAGCCGCTCAGAGTCCCATCTCGTCGAGAGACCTGGCGGTCAGGATCCGGTCCGCCAGACGGTTCAGCCGGGCCCGGGAGGTGATCGCCTCGACGCCGCGCCGCTTTTCCTCGGGGAGGGGGCCGAAGCGCCTCTCGAGCTGCCGCAGCAGGATCTCGCGGACACCCTCCACCCGGCCTTCCTTTTTTCCTTCCCGCCGGTTCTTCTTGTTCCACTCGTGCATGGTCTCTTCGAGCATCGGGGTGTCCTCCAGATCGACCGTCTCCGGGATTATAACGCCGGGAAAGATCCTGCGCAGCACGGAAAGGACCCAGATTGTTATCGTTCGGCGCAACTCCGGCTCCTCGCCCCGCGGGAGCAGGGTGGACAGCTCGCTGGTCAGGCGCGGGAGATCCCTGGGCTCTTCGCAGGTCTCGATCCGAAACAGGGAGGCGATCGTGTTCCGGGAGAGCTCCGGCTGGGCGAGATCCAGACGGTTCTCGTCCAGCACCAGGTAGCGCAGCCGGGGGAGGTGGTGGCGGAGGCTCGCGGGGACCTCGACGAAGAGGCTCGCGAGGTCGAGAGGAGCGTGCCAGGGGCGCTTGCCGTTGTAGAGCACGACCGGCAGCACCACCGGGATCCTGGCGCCCGGCTTCAGCTTCTCCTTGCGGATGATCTCCTCGATCAGCAGGCTGACGTAGGTCAGCATCCGCACGGCCATGAAGGGGTAGGAGGTAGACTGGAACTCCAGCAGGAGGTAGAGGTAGAACCAGTCCCCGCCCTCACCCTTCCAGCGCAGCCGCCAGATGACGTCGCTCTGCCGCTCCCGCAGGTCGTCGCTGATGAAGCCGTTTCCGACCCGCTCCAGGGTGGAAAAGTCGAGCCGCTCGACCCAGGCCGGGGGCAGGAAGCCGCGCATCAGCTCGGCGACCGTCTGGGGGTGGGAGAAGAGGCGCTTGTAGCCCTGGTCGTGCCCGTTCACACCCTGATAAGACGTAAAAACCGGCTCCAATCTTCTTCGCCCCAGAACCATAAGGGTTTGCGGAGGGGTTTTTGGGCGGTGGCGCGGGGGAGTCGCGGAGGGTGGACTCGCGAGTAGAATACCCCCATGACCATCGCCACCCCTCCCCCGGCCGTCGCCCGTCCCCGTACCGTCCGCGCTCCCCGCGGCTCCGAGATCTCCTGCCGCGGATGGCAGCAGGAGGCCGCGCTGCGGATGCTGATGAACAACCTCGACCCCGAGGTCGCCGAGCGGCCGGAGGACCTGGTCGTCTACGGCGGCTCGGGGAAGGCGGCGCGCAACTGGGAGTGCTTCGAGGCGATCGTCGACACCCTCCGGCGGCTGGGCGACGAGGAGACGCTGCTCGTCCAGTCGGGCAAGCCGGTGGCGGTGTTCAAGACCCACGCCGAGGCGCCGCGGGTGCTGATCGCCAACTCGATGCTGGTCCCCCACTGGGCCACCGCCGACGAGTTCCGCCGCCTGGAGGGGCTCGGCCTCACCATGTACGGCCAGATGACCGCCGGCTCCTGGATCTACATCGGCACCCAGGGGATCCTCCAGGGCACCTACGAGACCCTCGCCGAGTGCGCCCGCCAGCACTTCGGCGGCTCGCTCGCCGGCCGCCTCACCGTCACCGCCGGCCTCGGCGGCATGGGCGGCGCCCAGCCGCTCGCCGTCACCATGAACGGAGGGGTCTGCCTGGTGGCCGAGGTCGACCGCTCGCGCATCGAGCGCCGGCTCGCCACCCGCTATCTCGATACCGTGGCCCCGGACATCCCGGCCGCCGTCGAGCGGGCGCTGGCCGCCCGCGACCGCCGCGAGGCGATCTCGATCGCCGTCGAGGCCAACGCCGTCGATCTCCTGGAGCACCTGGTGGCAACCGGCCTGGTGCCGGACGCGCTGACCGACCAGACCTCCGCCCACGACGCCCTCCAGGGGTACGTGCCGCACGGCATGCCGTTCGCCGAGGCGCTCCGCCTGCGCGACGCGGACCCCAAGGCCTACATCGAGCGCTCGATGGGCTCGATGGCGGCCCACGTCCGCGCCATGCTCGCACTGCAGGAGCGCGGGGCGGTCACCTTCGACTATGGCAACAACCTGCGCGGGCAGGCGCTGGCGGCCGGCGAGACCCGCGCCTTCGAGATCGGCGGCTTCGTGCCGCTGTTCATCCGGCCGCTGTTCTGCGAGGGGAAGGGGCCGTTCCGCTGGGCCGTCCTCTCCGGCGATCCGGAGGACTTCGCGGCCACCGACGAGGCGATCCTCGCCACCTTCCCGGAGGACGCGGCGCTCGCCCGCTGGATCCGCCTCGCCCGCGAGCGCGTCGCCTTCCAGGGGCTGCCGGCGCGCATCTGCTGGCTTGGCTATGGCGAGCGCGCGAAAGCCGGCAAGGTGTTCAACGATCTGGTGGCCTCCGGGAAGGTGAAGGCGCCGATCGTGATCGGCCGCGACCACCTCGACTGCGGCTCGGTCGCCTCGCCCAACCGCGAGACCGAGGGGATGCGCGACGGCTCCGACGCGATCGGCGACTGGCCGATCCTCAACGCCCTGCTCAACGCCGTCAACGGCGCCACCTGGGTCTCCGTCCACCATGGCGGCGGCGTCGGCATCGGCTACTCGCTGCACGCCGGCATGGTGATCGTGGCCGACGGCACCGAGGCCGCGGCGCGGCGGCTGGAGCGGGTCCTCACCGGCGATCCCGGCATGGGCGTCGTTCGCCACGCCGACGCCGGCTACCCGGAGGCGATCGCCTGCGCCCGGGAGCGCGGCGTGGACTTGCCGATGCTTCCCAAGACGTCCCCAAAGTGACGCGCGAGCGCGAGCCGGCGCGGCTGGCGGCGGCCGAGATCCTCCTGGTCGCCGGCCTGGTGGCGGCCCCGATGCTGCCGCACGCCTGGGCCGCCCTCGCCCTGCTGATTCTCGCCCTCGCCTGGCTGTCGCTGCGCCCGTCCCGCGAGCGGCGGATCGCCGGCCCGATTCTCGCCCTGGCGGTGCTGGCGCTGATCGCCGGCTGGGCGGCAGGCCGCCTCGACCGCCCGGCGCGGGAGGAGCGCATCCGCGAGATGCGGCGGGAGTACGCCGAGATCTGGAAAGACCTGCGGACCGAGGCCGGCGCCGCCGCCTCGGTCCTGAAAGTCCCCGCCGAGACGCCACAGGCTCGCCTGGAGGCGTTCAGCCGGCTGTCGCGGATCGAGATCGGGGAAGGGAAGGGGCGGCGGGCCCTGCTGTTGCTCGATCCGGATGGCGTGCCGGTCGCCTGGGCGGGGGAGGGGTTGCTCCACGAGCTGCCGGAGAAGCTCCCGCGCTCCGATTTCTACTACCAGGCGAGCTTCAGCGCCGTGACGCTCCTCGTCCTCCAGCCGCTCGGCGACGCCCACCGCCCGTGGCGGGTGGCCGCCGGCGTCAGCTTCCCCACGGATACCCTGCCGTTCCCGGGGTCGCGGCCGGCCCGCTGGACGGTCGTGGACGACCCGGTCCAGGCGGTGCCCGGCACCGATCTGGTGAAGCTCCGGGGCGCTCCGGTGCTGGTGGTGGAACGCCAATCGGCCTCCGCCCCCCCCGCCGCCTGGCAGCTGGCGGACCGCGTGGGCTGGGCGGCCATCGGCCTGGCCCTTCTCGCGCTCGCCCTGCTGCGGCTGCTGCGGGTCGCGCTCCCGGCCGGCGGACCCATGCCGGCCATACCGGCCGACGGCCGGCCGGCGCTCCGGGTCACCCCCCTGGCGGTGGGCGGCCTGATCGCGCTGGGGGCGGCGATGGCCATCCCCCCGCGCTTCGCGGGGGCGCTGCTCGCCGGCTTGGCGCTCGCCGCCCTGGGCGCGGGGTCGCGCTCCTGGCGGGGGAAAAACCGCCTGCCGTCCTGGATCCAGGGGTTGGCCGCCGTCGCGGTGCTCTTTCTGGCCGCCTGGGCGCTGCAGCGCTTCTGGGGACCGCTCGACCTCTCCGGCGGCATCCTGGTGTCGACCGACGCCTTCGCCCTGCGCCTCGGGCTCACCGGCGCGGCCTTCGGCCTCTTCTGTCTCGCCGGACGCCCGGGGCGTCCCGAGAAGGCGCCGCCCGAGAAAGTGCCGTCCGAGAAAGTGCCGGAGGATCGCGGGGCCTGGATCGCCGTCGCCCTGCTGCTCGGCGGCGCCGCCCTCTGCGACCGGCCGCTCCTGGGGCTGCCCCTGCTCGCCGCCGGCGGCGCCCTGGCCGCCGTCTACGCCGATCAGCGGCGGCTGCAGGAGGGGCTCGCGCTCGTCGGCCTGGTGCTGATGGCCGTCTTCGCCGCCGCCGGCGTCTGGGAGACGGCCTATCGGCTGCGGCTGCGCGAGTACGCCGGCGGCGAGCTGCTGACCCGCCTGGCGCCGCCCAACCGCGCCGAGGTCGCCTCCGTCTCGGCGGAGATCCGCGATCACTTCCAGGGGATCGATCTCGAACAGGTGGTCCCGCGGACGCCCGTCGGGCTCGAGCGGCAGGATCTCGCCTACGCCCTCTGGAAAGACTCCCCGCTGGCCCGCCACCACTCGCTCTCGGCCCTGGTGGTGCAGCGGGAGAACGCGTCCCCTTCCTCCTTCTCCTTCGGCATGCCGCTGACCGATCAGGGGATGGTCGACATGGCCCCCGGCCGCTGGGAGGATCTCGACCTGCCGCTCTGGGAGAAGGGGTTCCTGATCTCCGACGCCGTCCCCCTGCGCTTCGCCGGCCGCCCCTGGGGGACGGTCCGCTACTGGCTGCTGCCGCGCCCCGGCTTCGAGGTGCACGACTGGCGGCGCCTGAGCGAGGTGGACGTCGGGCTGCTCAAGGGGGGCCCGGGGGTCGCCGCCACCGAGGAGATCGCCCAGCCGGCGCTCTACGCCCTCTACACGCCGGACGGCCGCGCCGCGCTCTCCCCTTGGGAGGAGGACCCGCCGCTCCCCGCCGAGCTGCGCCGCTCCAGAGGGGGCCGGGCGCGCGCGGTGCTGACCACCCCGGAAGGGCCGGCGTACGCCTGGGCCCGCGCCTCGCCGCGCGGGTGGGAGGTGATCTACCTCCCCTTCCAGCGCACCATCGAGGCCCTGGAGCGCACCGGCAACTGGAGCCTGGGAGTGCTGCTGCTGCTCGCCCTCGCCGTGCCCCCGCTGCTGCTGCTGGCGCTGCCGCGCGCCACCTTCATCGATCTGGCGCGGCGTACCGTGCGCTCCTACTCCAAGCGGCTGATGATCGTCTACACCTTCCTGCTGCTGGTGCCGCTCGTCCTGCTCTACTTCGTGCTGGTGCGCTCGATGGAGGAGCGGCTGCACCGCGACCAGCGGGTGGCCGGCGAGGCGGCGCTCAACTCGGCCCAGCAGATCCTCGGCGAGCGGCTGCTCAACCTCCCCCCCGGCTTCGGCGTCGACACCGTCTTCGGCGACCAGCTCCTGATCTACCTCTCCGGCATCGTGCGCCACGAGGTGAACCTCTACTGGGGGAGCGCCATCCACGCCTCCAGCCGCCATGAGCTGTTCACCGCCGGCCTGCTCCCCAAGCGCATCCCGGGCGAGATCTACCGCCGCCTGGACCTTCTGGGCTACGGGCTCGACTCGCGCTTCAACCGGGTAGGGGACACCACCTACCTTGAGATGTACGCCCCGCTGCGCATCCCCGGCGCCTCCGGCAACGACCGGCTGTTCCTCTCCATGCCGCTCCTCGCCCAGCAGGAGGAAGGGGCGCGCCAGCTCGCCCAGCTCCGCCGGCAGGGGCTGCTGGTGACCGCGGCCCTGTTCAC
Source organism: uncultured Acidobacteriota bacterium (assembly GCA_963792575.1). GTDB lineage: Bacteria > Acidobacteriota > Thermoanaerobaculia > Multivoradales > UBA5704 > DATARR01. The sequence continues at coordinate 230,046 of CAWBWZ010000007.1, read as the reverse complement.
CCTGCTGGTCGCCGTCGGCCGCCGCCTGGCGCGCAACTTCACCCGGCCGCTGATGCAGCTCGTCGAGGGGACCCGGCGGATCGCCGCCGGCGCCCCCTCGCTCGACCTCGCGCCGACCGAGCTCGAGCTGGCCCTGCTGGTCGAGGCGGTCGACGAGATGGCGCGCAAGATCGCCGACGCCCGCGACCGGCTGGTGCGCGAGAAGCAGGTCAGCGAGCGGATGGTGGAGAACATCACCTCCGGCGTCGTCTCCCTCGACCGCGACCGGCGGGTGCTGATGCACAACCGGGTCGCCGCCGAGCTGCTCGGCACCGGCGTCGGGGAGAGCCTGGAGGCGGCCGTCGCGCGCTGGGAGCGGCTGCGGCCGGTGGCCGACTTCCTGCGCACCACCGACTCCGAGATGGCCCGCGGCACCGTGCGCGCTGGCGGCGCGCGGACGGACGGGAGGGGAGCGCGAGTGGTCGCTGGTCTGGGTGCCGCTGCCGGGAGCCGGCGAGCCTTCGGCCCTGCTGGTCGTCGAGGACGCCACCGAGGTCCTGCGCAGCCAGCGCCTGCTCGCCTGGGCGGAGATGGCGCGGATGATCGCCCACGAGATCAAGAACCCGCTGACCCCCATCCGCCTCTCGACCGAGCACATGATGGAGGTCTACAAGCACGATCCCGAGCACTTCGACCGCGTCTTCGAGCGCTGCACCACCAACATCCTGACCCAGGTGGACGAGCTGCGCTCGATCGCCTCCGAGTTCTCGGCCTACAGCTCGATCCCGCGGATCGATCCCAAGCCGGCCGACCTGGTGGCGAGCATGGCCGACCTGGTCGAGGGGTACCGCGCGGCGCCGCCGCCGGGGGTCTCCGTCGAGTTCGAGGCCGAGACGCCCGGAGGTCGTCGCCCGCTTCGACTCCAAGCTCCTGCAGCGGGCCGTGCGCAACCTGATCGAGAACGCCCTGCGCGCCACCACCACCCACGGCGGCAAGGTGACCGTGAAAATGGATCAGCACAACGGCTTCGCGCGCATCGCCGTCCTCGACTCCGGCCCGGGCGTGCCCCCCGAGCTCCTGCCGCGCATCTTCGACCCCTACTTCTCGACCCACGACACCGGCACCGGCCTGGGGCTGCCGATCGCCCGCCGCGTCGCCGAGGAGCACGGCGGCGGCATCACCGCCCGCAACCGGCCCGAGGGGGGGCTGGAGGTGGTGGTGACGCTGCCCGTGTAGGGAAGAGTTTGCGGCGGCGGCGTCCGTTTTTTTCTCCCTGCTGTCCTTGCCGTCCTTTGAGTCCTTGTCTCTGCTTTTCCGGCGCGCGGGCAACAAACGGCGGAGCGAGCCCCCTCTCGCCCCGCCTGGATGATTCGATTCAGTTGTCAAAGAGCCCACCGCGAGCCTCATTCCCTACATCTCGAGAGGCATTCCCCGCCGTTCGCGGTCCGTCTTCCGCTCCCAGGTCGCATTCCCCATCCGGAACACCCCATTCTCTCCAGGGAACGGGACGCGAGCTCTCCGCTCCCCCTCATTCCCTGTCCTTCGCGCCCCCTGATAGCTGGGGAACGGGTCATTCCCCGTCCTTCGCGCTTCATGAGGGCCGTGAACGTGTCATTCCCCGGGTTCCACGTTGTCCGCAGGACGGGGAATGGACGCGCACGACCTTTCGCATCATGCACATCCTGGGGAACGTCCCGTGAGCGCTGGGGAACGGATCATTCCCCGCCCACCGATCCCATTCCCTACGGGGAACGTCAGTTGATCTCTGGGGAAAAGCCCGTGAAAGACGCGCTGGAAGCCTGCTGAAGCCGTTCGAAGAGCGCTGAGAGACTTGACAGCCCGTTCCCTGGGATCTACTGTATGCACATTCCAGCTGTCTGTCCAGAGACCTCTCGAAGAGTGGCGTCAGTCGCGGTCGAGAGGCCTCGGGGAATCTTCCGGATCCAGGGACTCCGCCGTCATGCCAGGCGTCGAGGCCGGCCCGGAGCATTCCCCGACGGAGGGCGCGTGCTCTTTGACAATCGAAGTACCTTTGCCAGGGGAACGGGAGCGGGGCTGTTCCCTTTGGCTCTTTCGTTTAGCGGCGACGATGCGGCGGAAGCGAGGATCGCCGGGCCTGCGATCTGCCATGCGCTGCGCCACTTATTCGCAATCGACCTGAGTTAGCCGGTCTCGCTATCCGACTGGCTTAGGAGCAACAGTCCCAATTTATTATGAGCTCAGTTGCCTATGTCACGATCCGTATTGTGTTGACATGATTACGGATGAACGGTAAGCTTACGCCAAGCTGAATACTTAGAGTGAGATAAGGCAAGGATACGAAGGTTGCCGCACGTCTACAGGCTCTGAGTGTGCAATGAGGATGGAGCGAGAGCCGGAGCGCTTGGACGGTGGCGCCACAATTAGGCCCCAGAGAACGACATGATTGGGCCATCCCTCGCGATGCAGTTGGCAGATGAGATCGGCACATCTTCACTTGGGAACTGTGGCCGAGCGATAACCCCAGAAAGCAGTACGCGTACGTTGCAGGGTTCCGAGACATTGCCGAGATCCTTAACCAAGAAGTTTTCGGCAGGTTGAACAGCGATGAGGTCTAACCAAGCGTTCCAGCGAACTGCTGAGACATTCGTGCGGCGCCATCAACATTAGCCTGCTATGCATCCCGATTTTGACCTCCCTGTTAGAAGTAAGATTACAGGCCGAAAGTCTACGATAACCGGATTGTTCCTTGCGTCAATTACGCCTTGCATAGAGCCAACTGATGACGAGGTACGTGATGCATTATCGGTTCTAGGGATGCAGGAGGGGAACTGCCTCTGTGCATATTGTGGTGATCGCAGGACTGAGTGGGATCATTTTCGCGCTATTGTCAAAGATCGAAAGCCTACCGGCTATATCACCGAAATTGCTAATCTGGTCCCGTCTTGTGGGAAATGCAATCAATCAAAGGGCAACAAGCCTTGGAGGCAGTGGATCGACAGCACAGCTCGCCATGCGCCCGCAAACCGCAAAATTGCCGACCTATCTTTTCGTATCGAACGGCTTGAAGCTTATGAGAAATGGCGTGAGCCAACAGTCATAGACTACGCAGCAATTCTAGGAGGAGAGGGTTGGAAAAAACATATGCAGTATCTCGAAAGCGTGCTGAATCTCTTAGTGCAAGCAGAGCAGCATGCGGAGATCTGTCGCAGCATTATTGCGTCCGCAGGGCTAATCCCATCACTTCAGCCGGTTGCCGTTGGCGGTCGGTTGAACTCCAGTGTAACCAAGTGAAGGGTGAACGACGATGGACTCCAAAGGTTGGCTGTCCAGTCGGTAGGGTGTCCACGTTGAACAAATGACGTTCTAGGCAAGTTCATGGATAGTGAGCAACCTCCCTTCGGATAAACGAACTTTGCTCTAGCCGATTTTCGGTAAACGTTAGTGTAGTCAGCAAGTGAGACGCTTGGCTACAATAAGGGAGAGGGTAATGAGGAAGCTGTCAATGTCACTTCGCTTCTCGCTTCTATTCCTGCTAGGCTGCCTTTTTATACTATTAGCAGGGTGCGCAAGTAAGAATACCGAGATCGACCCCCAGGCAACAACGACCGACACCACGACCTCCACCTCCATGAGCGTTGAGCCTTCCACGGGTTCGATGACTACAGACACGGCCATGGGCACGATGAGCACAGACACAGGCATGGGCATGGGTACCGACATGACCACGTCTTCGCCCATGGGCAGTGATACGACAATGCCTCCCCAAGAGGAGGAGTATCCTGAGTTTCCTTGGCCTCCCCCAGAGGCTTCAGCTAGCGTAGTAATTCCCCGCCAATTTTTAGCAAGTGCAACAGGCACCACGATTCTAAGCGACGTGGATCGACGCCTTGTGAATGTGCTTGAGCGGAATGGCTACTTTGAGAGTAGCTACTATGCGGTACCCGGGGGATTTGCTCTTGTTACCAAAATGGAGCAGATAAACGCTGCCGGCGAGTCAAAGGATCGTGCCACCCGTTGGATTATCGAACGCCAGCCACTTCAGAAATTTTCCCTCAACGAATACTTAAGAGCGCTTTTCAGCGCTGCGCCGGGACGTTACCGTGTTATTGTCTTTATCGTCACACCACATCCGTTCTCACAATCAGAAGCTACGGTTACTTCCCGCGAGGCTTCTCGCTGGCTGGGAAAAGGAGTCGATCAGTTGCCGGGCACCATTGGCAGGTTAAATTTTGAACGACTTAAGTGCACAGCGCTTATATATGAGTTTGCGCGGACAAGTGACGTTGCAGACCCAATGCTTCGGAAACCGAGTTCGCTTCAAGGTCGTACTCATCTGGAGATGGCGGGCATATGGAGAGGGCTTGCAAAGTGAAGACAAAAATTTCGTCAGCAGCAGGTAGAAAATGGTTGGCAACCATTTGGTTGCTGGGAGGCGCATTTTTATTTGCTCTTTTTATTGTCCAGTCTGTTTCAGGAAAATATGACCCTAGGGTTCAGGATGCTTGGGGCTGGCTGTTGCCTACAATAATGCCGACTCTTTCTCTGATAATAGGTGTGCTTGCCGCAAACGCAGTTTCACCCAAGCCTCAAGGTGGGCAAGTTGATCGGTACATCTTTTGGCTTGCTATGGGTCTTTCTGTCGCCTATTTGGCTGCGGTGGTTTTCACGGTAATCGCTCAACCCTTTGTGCTACGGAGCCCCTTAGATCTTTTTAGCTTGTCGAATTTATGGCTTGGCCCTCTTCAGGGGCTTGTCGCAGGCACTCTGGGCGTCTTTTTCATTAAAGGTAGAACGTCCTAAAGTGTAGGTGGGCGGCGCCGCCAAGAAGGTGCCAGGGGATTCTGCCGACCCAAGAAGGTGTCAGGTGATTCAATAAAGAGGCTCATCTTTTCCGGCAGGCGGCCAGATTGAAAGGCTGTGGCCACGTTTTCAGAGATTCGGGCACTGTGTCGAGCGACTGAAGGGCATGAATCGGCCAAAGTTGGCTCGTTGCGAGCCCGATGCTTCGGGAAAACCCGACGCCTGGATACACGGCCTCTGAGCGCGAGCACTGCGCAATTCGTGAATCTGTGGGCAGACTGCCTTGGGGAGATTATCCCCCCACGAAGGGGAGCGCTGGCGGAAAGCTTCCGGTAGGGAAGGCCGCGCTGCGATCGCCGGCTTTCAGCTTTTCGGCGGCTTGCCGGAAGGCGGCGACGAACCAGGCGTATCCTTCGTAGAGTTCTTGGCGCACGGTCTGGCTGATCGCGTGGAACAAGGGTGCGGGGGATTTCTTCAGATGTTGGGGACGATGGTGCGGATGTTGGCCCAGGATCGCCGCCACCCCCAGAGGCTCGGCGCCGGTCTTGGCTCTCCGGTTGGCGGCTTCGGTTTCGATCTGGTCGATCAAGCTGAGAATCCTTGTTCTCCGGGCGTCGGCGGAAAGATGCTTCCAGCAGGGGAGGGGAGAGAGGATCACCGTCTCGCGAGTCGCATACTGGAGACGGTCGAATGTCTCTCCTCGCTGCCGGGCGGCATACTCCAGGGTCCGGCTGAACCAGTACCCCTCGATCGGCTCGCCTTCGGTCAAGGCTCGGGCGGAATGGAGGCCCGGCCATTCCCGGGGTCGCGCCACAAGTCCTTCTTTGGGACCGTGGCTGAGGATGTATTTCAGTCTCGAAATCTGCGCCCCTTCCTCTCCGCTGACGAGGATCGCCTGGTACCGCCGCGACCAGACCCCATCGCTCCAGTCGGCGAGCCGGCCCATCTCCCTCGCCAGGTTGGAGTTGAGGTAGCGCATGAAGTTGGCCAGTTGGCGGGCGTTGTCGACATCGAGCAGTAGATGGTAGTGCGAGGAGACAAATACAAACGCGCAGATCCGGACGTCGTACATCCTCTGGGCTCGCCCGAGGACTCCGGCGATGATCTCGTTGGCCCGCGGACTGGGACAGAGGAGATGGCGGCCCTGCACGGTCCGGCAGGTGACCTCGACCAGGGATCCACCTTCGGGGACGAAGCGAAGTCTTCGGCTCATGCCCAGATAAGACGTAAAATCGGTCCTCAATCTTCTTCGCCCTAGAACGGCGGGCGTTTGCGAGGGGGGTTTCAGGGTACTGGAGAACTTTCCGAAAGGCGCAAGCGCGGCTTCCGAGCTCCCGCGCCGCTGCCGGTCCGGAATCGTCTGGCCCCTGATGAGGTCCTTGGGGAGACCGATGGCTCACCGACTTTTCGTTTACGGAACGCTCGCCCCGGGTCGGCCCAACGAACACGTCCTGGCGGATATCCCGGGAGTGTGGGAGCCAGCGACCGTCACTGGCACGTTGCTTCAAGAAGGCTGGGGTGCGGCGGTGGGCTATCCAGGGATCGTCCTGGATGAGCACGGCAGCGAAGTCAACGGCTTTCTCTTCAGCTCGGAGAGCCTGGCTGAGCACTGGGCTCGTCTCGATGAGTTTGAGGGTGACGGCTATGAGCGCGTCCTGACGACAGTGACTCTCAAGGACGGCACAACCGTAGAGGCCTACATTTACAGACTCAGCGGAAATGGCTCTCCAGAAAGGTGACAGGCGATTCCATAGCAGGCGATTCCATAGGAGCAGGCTAGCTTCCTTTTTGACGACGCCATCCCGGGCATGACACCATGCCAGGGGCGACCATGGAGGATCGACCCTTGGCAGCTCGCCGCAAAGCAAAGCCCCGTCCGCTTCCGACGTTCGACCCGGTGCCCTCGGCCCAGTTTGGCCTTGAGATTCTCGATCGATCCAAGTCCCGCCGCGCGCTGATTGGACGAGTGGCGATGTGGTACTGGCTCGACGACGAGGCGGATCACGAGTACGCCAAGGACGTTGACTTTGCCGTTCCCCAGGTCAGTATCCCCTCGATTCTCGAAGTCCTTCACCAAACCGACGCCGAGGTGTCACAGCTCACGATCGGCGGCGTCAATGCACGAATCTCGAAACAGGGAGTTCGGGCTGATTTCATCGATCGATCGAGTGAGGAATGGGGTAACCTGCAGCCCCTCTACCTCGACGCCATTCGCGCTGCCGAAGCGCAGGACGATCAGTTCGAAGGGATTCCCGTGGCCCCGCCCGAGCACCTCGTCGCGATGAAACTGGCGGACGGCACCGATAAAGACGAGCGGGATGCCATCCGCCTCATCGCGAAAGTCAAGGATCTGGACGTCGAAGCGACGCGCGATCTCGTGCGAAAATTTCTCGGGCCCGGACTGCTCGGCAGGCTCGAAGAGTGCCTCCGCCGCGCAGGGCACCCACGGGCCAGGCGGGCCTACAGCCTGGGTTCCTGAATCGCCTCATCCATCCCGGACTTTCTTCACGAAGTCGAAGACCGCCTTGGTCGTCGAGACGAGCCACAGGAACGCCGCGGTCAGGAGCCCCCAGCGCCCGTTGTAGCGGAGGGTCTGGAAGAGGGTCAGACGCTGGTCGGCGGCGAACGCTCCGGACGTGGTGGTGGCGCGGGCGGCGATGCCGTCGAGGCGCACGGTGAGCGCGCCCTTGGGGTCGAGCTCAAGGCTGCTCAGCCGGGCTTGCGACAGGCCACTCACCCCCAGGGCCTGACCCTTCTCGATTGTCACGGCGGGGATGGCGGGGAAGTCCGGGTAGCGCAGGGTCGCCTTGTCGTGGAGCGCCGAATTGACCGTCCCCTCGAGATCTTCCGCGAGCAGCTCGACAGCGGCGAGCGGCAGGTCCAGCGGCTCGCGGAAGAGCTGCGCGGCGGAGGCTTCGGCGGGGGTCACGATCAGGACCAGCCCGTGCTCGCCGCTCGTCACGGCGAGCGTCCGCGCCGCTTCCGGGAGCCAGGCCCGGTAGATCAGGAGGTCCCCCTCGAATGGCACTTTTGGACCTGCGGGCCGGACAAAGTCGGTCGCGAGCTCCACGGTGGGACCGAGCCGCAGATTGAGCTCCTGAGGCGTTTCGGTTTCGAGGCTCAAGGCGGGCTTGGGGCCGGGCACGATCTCGAGGATCACTTGCGAGCCCGGCTCGAAATGGATGCGATCGAGGATCCCCGCCTGGGGGGCGGCCGGGTCCGGGTTGGTGAGCGTCAGCTTGGCCGCCGGATCGAGGCACGTGAGCTTCAACGGGGCTGTGGGAGAGAGCTCCCGCCAGGCCGCGGCCGGGAAATGAGGCGTCTCATCAGGTCCGGTGGCGGGCACCAGCTGCCTCGGATCGGCGACCTCGAGCTTCTCGGGGGTGAATTCGACGCTCCGGCATCTCTCGACGACGAGCGAGGAGAATGCGACCGAGCGGTCGAGGAGCTCGCGGCGCTCCGTCCCGCCCAGCGTAAAGGCCAGCCGCGTCGTCGCGAGCTCGATCAGGACATGGGTGCGAACGTGCCAGAAGGTCGAGAGCAGGACGAGCGGCAGGAGCACCGCGGTCGGCAGAATGAGCCAAAGGACCGTGAGCCACCGGCGCGGCGCCGCCTTCTTCTCCTCTCGAGGAGGCCGTTTCCCAGGCGCTCCGCTCATTTCCAGGAAGGCCGGTGGTAGAAGAGAACCTCTTTGGACAGCGGGGTGTTGTCGGAGAAGTAGCCGGAGAGCTCGAGGCGGTACTCCCCTTCCGGTTGGCCCTGGGGATTCCAACTGAGCGTGAAGGGGCTTCCGCCCTTCTCCTGGTTCTGCGGCCGCCGGAAGATCTCCTGGTTGTCGCGGTAGATCCTGCCCGTCACGTAGGCGGTGCCGTTGGTCTTGAAGGTGAAGCGGTAGCCACCCGGCGCCGCGGGCGGCTGGGTATGGAAGAGCGCCGCCGGGGCGACCGTCTCCCGCTTCGAGGGATCTTGCTGGCGCAGGCGCACGACGACGCCCAGATCGTCCACACCCATCGAGGTCAGCTGCTTCAGGACCGGCTCCGTGGACCAGGAGTATTCGTTCCACGCCATCGCCCGCCAGGGAGTTGGCGGGACGACCTTGTCGAGCCAGTAGTAGACGGTCTTGGGCCGCGGCTGGCGGACGGTCAGGAAGACCGGCTCGGCGGCGGGGAGGTAGAACTTGAGGCGCAAGGTCCGCGGCCAGGAGGCGCTCGGTTCGCGGTCGCCGACGAGGGCTGAGAGCAGCTCGATGTCATAGCCGCTCACCGGCTTGGGCTTGATCCCCTCGAAGCGGTTGTCGCGCTTCTGGTATTGGAGCTTGGGGTCGTACTGGGCGAGGAGCGGCAGGGCGCCCAGGGCGAGGAGCGCGAAGAGCGTCCGCCCAAACCGCTGCCTTCCCGGCAGACGGCCGCTTTGCATCGCCTCAGCTCTCATGGGGATGCCGGTGTCCGCTCGAGTACGCAGCGGAAACCGAAGAAGGGGGACTTCTCGCCAGGCGCATGCCATTGGCGATTGTTGGTCCGCATATGCTCGGGCCGGCTGGTGAAGCAACCTCCCCTGAGAATGTGGTTCTCCCCCTTGGGACTAGGGTTGGTCTGGGCTTTTGCCGGGTAGAGGCCATATCCGTCGGCCACCCACTCCCAGGCGTTGCCGTAGAGATCGTAGAGGCCCCAGGCGTTCGCCTTCTTCGTCCCGACGGGGTGGGGCCTGCCGCCGGCGTTGTCCTTGAACCAAGCGTAGTCGCCGAGGCGTTTCACGTCGGCGCCGAAGGACCAGGTCGTCGTGCTCCCGGCGCGCGCGGCGTATTCCCACTCGGCCTCGGTGGGCAGGCGCCCTCCCAGGCGCCGGCAGGCGGCATCGGCTTTCTCCCAGGTGGCATCGACGACCGGCAGATCGGCCTCGCCTGTCTGGTACTCCTGGAGGAGGAATACATATTGCCCTTTGGTGATCTCGGTCTTGCCGATCCAGAAATCGCTCAACGTGACGGAATGGGCCGGCTTCTCGTCGGCGTCGGCGGTGGGATCGCCTTTGTCCGAGCCCATGACGAAGGTCCCACCGCAGAGGTGGATGAAGTCGATGCCCCTTTCGGAGCGCGGATCTCCGTTGACACATTTCCCGGCGTCCGTGCGCGGCGGGGGCGGCTGGTCCTCCCAGCCGAGGACCGCGTCCTGCGCCACCAGGGCCTTGACCGCGAAGGTGAGCTGGGTGTCCTCGTCGACGACCACCCCCACGACCTTTCCCCTGCGCAGCACCGGAGAGCCGGAGAAGCCCTCGCCCACGGGCAGATCGAGCTGCAGGAGATTGCCGACCGGGCCGGAGAAGATCCGCCGCAGGGTGAGCGGGGCGGTGGCCATCTGCGGGAAGCCCAGGAGGTAGAGCTCCTCACCCCGAAGCAGGCGGGACTCGGTATCGAAGCTGAGCGCGGTCAGCCCGGAAGGCAGCGCGCCGCGTACCTGAAAGACGGCCAGCCCCCGCGGGTTGCCGGACTCCATCCCGAGCACGGTCCCGGCCGGACGGGGCGCGGTGGGATCGACCGCGAAGCTCACCGAGAGCTGTTCGACGCCCTCGATGACATGGGACGCGGTGACGATCGTCGCCCTTTCGCTCGTCAGGCCGATCACGAAACCGCTGCCACGGACGGGCGTGCCGCCGCGAGTGCCGGAGATCCGCACCAGGGAGGCGACCGCCACGTCGAGATCCTGCGCAAAGGCGACCACCGGGAGCAGAAGGAGAAGCGCGAGGGCGAAAAGGCGCGGCATGAGGTTTGACCGGGTCTGAATTCGAGAATATCTCAACCCTGCCAGAGAGTCCAGCCGCCAAGGTCCTGTGGCGCGCGACGCCGCCGAAGCCGGCAACGCCGGCCATCCCGGTTTCATTTTCGGAACCGATGAGGTCCCTGGAGGGTCCCAAAATGGAACGCCTGGCGTGGCCTCTGCCCAAAGCCTCATTTACTTTCAAAGATTTACAGCTCTACTCCCGCTCGGCCCAGGAATTGCCGATCCGAGGCGCAGGTATCTCTCAGAGGACTGCCGGCCCATGAACCTGCTAGCCCACTAAGGAGAACGAGCCACGTGTCGCGAAGGATAGTCGCAGCCACCGTCTTGTTGTCTTTCCAAGCCCTCCTGGCGCTGTCCGCCAACGCTGGAGAGAGGCCCGTCCAGTTGCTGGTCACGACGACACCCGCCTTCTTCAACCCTGTCATCGGGCAGTCAGCTCAGATCCGGCTGTCGGCGTCAAGGCCGGGCAACGTGACCGTCGAAATCCTCGACCGCGACCGGTTCGTGGTGCGCACTCTCGGTGCGGTGCCGATCGACAAAGAAACAGTCGTTCGATGGGATGGGAAGGACGACGGGGGCGAGGCGGTCCCCGACGAGGCGTATGCGGTCCGCGCCCGCTATGTCGGCAGAGGGAGCGAGCTCGTGTACGACCCGGGCAGTGATTTCCGGCCGCAGCCGATCAGCATCGACAGCACAACGTATTCGCGTGTCGACGGCGTGCTGAGCTATCGGCTCGAGTTCCCGTCGAGGGTCCACCTTCAGGCTGGACAGGCGCGGCCAGTCGTGAGCGGCCCGGCGCAGGGCCCTGTCCTGCGGACGATCGTGGATCGCGTTCCGCGCGCCGGCGGCGCAGTGATCGAGTCCTGGAACGGCATGGACGATTCTGGAAAGGTCTACATCCCCGACCTTCAGCACTTCGTCGTTGCCACCCTGGCGGTTCCATTGCCAGAGAGCTCCCTGATCACGGTTGGCAATCGCAGCGTGAGCTTCACTGAATACGCGCGCCGTCATCGCGCTGAGGCGTTCACTCGACCGCGGAAGCTCGCGGCTACCGCGCACGCCCATCACCAAGGGCTCAACGCCTTCGAGGATCGCAGCCCGCGACTGGCGCTTTCACCTGCGAAGGGGGGCGATTCTTCGGTCTGGAAGAGCGGCACCGGCAAGGCCCTGGAGTTTTCGGTCGAGCTCGACAGGGATACCGCGCCCTTCTTTCTCAGCCAGCCTAACTCCCTCGGTGTGTTCATCGATGTCGATCGCGTCTTGCGCGTGAGCTGCCGGGCGAATCCCTGCTCTGTCCGCTTGCCGTCAGCGCAGGTCCCCCGAGGCCGCCACCGCCTCGGCATCAACTGGTCGTCCGAGCTCGGGCCCGTGGGTGTCGCCGTCCGGTGGGTGGAGAAGCCATGAGCCAGCGAATACGTTACCTCGCCTTCATCCTTGGTTGCTCGGCGGCGCTGCTCGCAGCACCGGAGAGGGCGGAAGCCACCAATGCCGGCGGCACACTGACCGCGAACACGACTTGGACACTCGCCGGGAGCCCGTACGTTGTCACCTCAGAGCTCACGGTCGCGTCCGGTGCGACCCTGACCATCGAGCCTGGCGTCGCCGTCAAGCTAGACCAATATCAGCGAATCGTGGTCAACGGCACACTCAGCGCCATCGGCACCGCCGCCCAGCCGATCGTCTTCACCTCCAATCAGGTGACACCCACCGCGGGCTATTGGCGCGCGCTTCTCTTCGAGCCGGGCGCTTCGGCGAGCCGGCTTTCCTATGTCACCGCGAGCTACGGTGGTCAGTACAGTGGATACAGCGGTTACGCGACCGTCTACGTGGACGGCAGCTCGCCGGTTTTCGACCACCTGACGATCACCAACTCCGGCACCAACGGAATGCGGGTGGTTGCCGGAGGGGCGTCCGCGACGGTGTCGGACTCGGCCATCCGCAACAGCGCGTGGGCGGGTCTGAGCGTGGAGACGCCTGCCGCGGCGACCGTGACCAACTCGGTGCTCGCCGACAACACGGGTTACGCGATGGAGGCCTGGGCAGGGTCCAGCCTGCTCGGCCTCACCGGCTTGACGGTGACCGGCAATGGGGGCGGTGCGAAGAACGGTGTGGCGCACTACGGCGGCACGATCACCGGCGCCGAGGCCTGGCGGTCCGGCATCGATTGGTACCTCCTCGCGGACCTGCAGGTCGGAGTGTCGGCCAATTCCTCCAGCTCGCTGACGATCCAGGCGGGCACACGGGTGAAGATGGGCCAGTACATTCGGATCACGAGCTACGGGACGCTGACCGCCATCGGCACCGAAGCTCAGCCGATCGTCTTCACCTCCAATCAGGTGACGCCCACCGCGGGCTATTGGCGGGCGCTTCTCTTCGAGCCGGGCGCTTCGGCGAGCAGGCTTTCCTATGTCACCGCGAGCTACGGTGGTCAGAACAGTGGGTACAGCGGTTATGCGACCGTCTATGTGGACGGCAGCTCGCCCAGCTTCGACCATCTGACGATCACCGACTCCGGCACCAGCGGAATGCGGGTGATTTCCGCTGGTGCGTCTCCGGCGCTGACGGACTCGACGATCCGCACCAGCGCGGGGTCGGGCCTGCGGGTGGATGCGCCGGCCGCGGTGACCGTGACCACCACGGTGCTCGCCGATAACATTGGGTATGCGATGGAAGCCTGGGCGGGGTCCAACCTGCTCGGCCTCACTGGCTTGACGGTGACCGGCAATGGAGGCGGTGCGAAGAATGGAGTGGCGCACTACGGCGGCACGATCACCGGCGCCGAGACCTGGCGGTCCGGAATCGACTGGCACCTCCTCGCAGACCTGCAGGTCGCGGCATCGACCAACTCCCCCGGCTCGCTGACGATCCAGGCGGGCACGCGGGTGAAGATGGGCCAGTACATTCGGATCGCGAGCTATGGGCCGCTGACCGCCATCGGCACCGAAGCTCAGCCGATCGTCTTCACCTCCAACCAGGCGACACCCACCGCGGGCTATTGGCGCGCGCTTCTCTTCGAGCCGGGCGCTTCGGCGAGCCGGCTTTCCTATGTCACCGCGAGCTACGGTGGTCAGAACAGTGGGTACAGCGGTTATGCGACCGTCTACGTGGACGGCAGCTCGCCCAGCTTCGACCACCTGACGATCACCGACTCCGGCACCAGCGGAATGCGGGTGATTTCCGCTGGGGCGTCTCCAACGCTGACGGACTCGACGATCCGCACCAGCGCGGGGTCGGGCCTGCGGGTGGATGCGCCGGCCGCGGTGACCGTGACCACCACGGTGCTCGCCGACAACACGGGTTACGCGATGGAGGCCTGGGCAGGGTCCAACCTGCTAGGCCTCACCGGCTTGACGGTGACCGGCAATGGGGGCGGTACAAAGAACGGGGTGGCGCACTACGGCGGCACGATCACCGGCGCCGAGACCTGGCGGTCCGGAATCGACTGGCACCTCCTCGCAGACCTGCAGGTCGCGGCATCGACCAACTCCCCCGGCTCGCTGACGATCCAGGCGGGCACACGGGTGAAGATGGGCCAGTACATTCGGATCATGAGCTACGGGACGCTGACCGCCATCGGCACCGCCGCTCAGCAGATCGTCTTCACCTCCAATCAGGCGACGCCCACCGCGGGGTATTGGCGCTCCCTGCTCTTGATGCCGGGCGCTTCGGCGAGCCGGCTTTCCTATGTCACCGCGAGCTACGGTGGTCAGTACAGCGGCTACAGCGGTTACGCGACCGTCTACGTGGAGGGCAGCTCGCCGGTCTTCGACCACCTGACGATCACCAACTCCGGCACCAACGGAATGCGGGTGGTTGCCGGAGGGGCGTCCGCGACGGTGACGGACTCGGCCATCCGCAACAGCGCGTGGGCGGGTCTGAGCGTGGAGGCGCCTGCCGCGGCGACCGTGACCAACTCGGTGCTCGCCGACAACACGGGTTACGCGATGGAGGCCTGGGCAGGGTCCAACCTGCTCGGCCTCACCGGCTTGACGGTGACCGGCAATGGGGGCGGCGCGAAGAACGGAGTGGCGCACTACGGCGGCACCATCACCGGCGCTGAGACCTGGCGGCCCGGAATCGAATGGCATCTCCTCGAAGATCTTCAGGTCGCATCGTCGGCCAATTCTCCCGGCTCGCTGACGATCCAGGCGGGCACCCGGGTGAGGATGGATCAATACCAGAAGATCGACACCTACGGAACGCTGACCGCCATCGGCACCGCAGCTGAGCCGATCGTCTTCACCTCCAATCAGGCGACGCCTACCGCGGGCTACTGGCGAGCGCTTCTCTTCAGGCCGGGCTCTTCGGCGAGCCGGCTTTCTTATGTCACCGCGAGCTACGGAGGCCGGAACGACGGGTACAGTGGCTATACGACCGTCTACGTGGAGGGCAGCTCGCCGAGCTTCGATCACCTGACGATCACCGACTCGGCCACCTGGGGTGTGCGGGCGGGCAGCACGGCGGGCTTGACAGTGACCAGCTCCGCCTTCGCCCGAAACGCATGGGGCGGCATTGGCAACTTCACACCGAACATCCCATTCGCCGCGCGCCTGAACTATTGGGACGCGGCATCAGGGCCCTCCGGGCAAGGCTTAGGCACTGGCCAAGGTGTCTCAACCGGCGTGGTGTTCGAGCCCTGGCTGACGGCGGTCCAGAGCCAGCCGCACGCGGTCATTGGCGCGACTCCTCGCAACCGTACCTTCAATCCTGCCATCGGCGTCTTCAACCGCTTGGACTTCGCCTCTGCGCTCGCAGGCGACTGGACCGTTACGTATCGCAACAGCAGTGGCTCCGTCCTCCGAACTTTCTCGGGCAGCGGGCAGAACGGCAGCGTCGCCTGGGACGGCCGCGACAGTGGCGGCTCCTCGATGCCCAACGGCAGCTATACCTTCGACATCGCGAGCACATCGCCCTCAGGCGCGGCCGCGGGAGCGCGAGGTGTCGCAATCCTTGACACCAGTCGACAACTGGCGGTCAGCGGCAGTGCGCTCTCGCAACTCTTTCTCAGCCCCAATGGCGATGGCGTCCAGGACACCACCCTCTACTCGGGGAGCTTCAGCTTCGATGACGTGACATGGCAACTCGTCGTGAGAAACGCGTCAAATAGTGTCGTACGCACGGCTTCTGGCCAGGGCTCAGAGTTCACGTTCGAGTGGAATGGCCGCAGCGACAGCGGGCAGCTACAGGCGGATGGTACCTATACGCTCGGGCTGGCAGCCACCATCGGCACCGCCGTCGCGAATGATGCGAAATCCACGACTCTCGACAACACGCTGCCGAGCGTTTCCATCACCTCTCCGGGTGCCTCTCAGGTCCTGTCCAACGTCTACGCCCAGGGCATTGCGGACGTGACGATCAGTGGCCTGGCGGCTGACGTCAACTTCTCCTCATGGACCCTCGAGTATGGCCTGGGAGCGGCTCCGACGTCCTGGACTACCCTCAGGAACGCGGTGCCCACGCCCGTCAATGGCGTCCTTGCCGTTTGGCCGACCCTGGACAAGGCGAACGGCGTCTATTCCCTGCGCCTGCGCGCCGTCGACAAAGCCGGAAACCTGGGGGCCACAACCGTCGCGCCGACCGTCGGCAATTTCAAGGTGACCCAGAGTGTCATCGAGTTCAATCCGTCGAATGGCCAGACTCAAAGCTATGTCTCGACAGTGCCCTTCCAGCTCACCGAGTCCATCGTCATCAAGAACGCCTCGGGTCAGGTCGTCCGGACGCTCCTGGGCTCTGCGACCCGGGCGGCGGGGACGCTTACAGACCTGTGGAACGGGCGAGGTGACAACGGATCGTTAGTGGCCGACGGGCCCTATTTCTACGTGGCGACCGCCAGTGACGGGGCAAGCTCCATGACTTGGGATCTGTCAACCGAGTACCTGGCCAATTATTCAGAGCTCACTCACGGCCTCCCGATCCAGGCCTTCGATCCCTTCAACAACTCACCGATGATCGTCAACTACAACTTTCCTTATCCCGGTCGTGTATCGATCGCCCTCTCGCAGAGCAGCGTGTTGTACCAGGGCAGCTGCGATCTGCCGCAGTTCTGCCTCATCGCCCAGGAGTACCAGGAATCTGGGCCGCATACCGTGACGTGGGCCGGCGTCGATGCGACGGGCGCCTTCCGCGGCGACATCCGCGGAATCGGCATCGTGACCGACAGAAACCAGTTCGCGAAGAATGCCGTGATCGCTTACGGCAGCAAGCCGCGAGTCACCAACGTCCGCGTGACACCGCCGGTGTTCGGGCCGGCAGCCGGCACCCAGAAGGTCGAGTTCGACTTGGCGACCAACCTTAATCAGTCCGTCGAGGTGGCGGTGTCTTTCCTCAATCAAGCGTCGCTTTCGACTCTCCGCACCATCACGGTGCCGCAGCAGCCCCCTGGGCACGTCACGGTGACCTGGGATGGACGGGCCGACAATGGCATGCTCGTGGCGCCGGGCTCCTACACCGTCACCGTCGTAGTGACCGACTCGCTGGGCAACAAGTCCCGCGGCCAGATCCTGACCACAATTCAGTACTGAGGAGCTCAAAGTGAATTCGAGGAAAGGAACCATTCGCGTCTTACGGGTCTGGTGCGTTCTAGTCGCGTTATGGGCGAGCGCCCGAGTTGCGCACGCGGGTTGGTGCGGGAGCCCGGTCCCGCCGTGCGATCCCGGCGACCCGGGCTCCAAGTGCTACCGGGCCAGGAAGACCGACCCCAAGTGCGAGCCGTGCGGCAAGTGCGCCAAATCGCCGTGCAACGTTGGCAGCGGAGTCTACGTCAACCAGGCGACCGATCTCGAGGTTCCAGCGGTCGGCTTTCCGCTGGTCCTGGCGCGCAGCTACGACACCGTGCAAGCGATCGACAGCCCGACGGGATACGGCTGGACGTCGAGCCTGTCGGCGCACCTCTACTACGCGACGTATCTCTTCGCGGCGCCGTCGACCTATCAAAAGGAAGCCGATGTCACGATGCCCACCGGCGGGCGCTATCGCTTCGTCGACAACGGCAACGGAACCTTCACTCCGCCCTTGGGGCGCCACGACACGCTGGTGCGCAACGGCGACGGCACCTTCGACCTGACGCTCCAGCGCACGGCGTCCGTGTATCATTTCGGCGCCGACGGCTCGCTGCTCACCATGGCGGATGACTATCACAACACGACCGCACTGACGTATGACGGCAACAGCCGTCTGCAGCGCATCGCCGACGCCTCGGGCTCCGGGCGGTATCTGGATGTCTTCTGGGGCGCGGACGGCAGGATCAGCGCGGTCCGAGACCACAGCGGCCGCCAGGTGCAGTACACCTATGACAACCGGGGTGTGATGACCTCGATGACTGATCCGCTGGGACACAGCACCTATTACACCTACGTCCAAGGGCGTTTCATGCCGCTGCTCTCGACGGTGAAGGATCATTGGAATCGGCTGGTGACCGCCGTGACGTACGATAGCGTGGACCGGGTGAACAGCTATACCGACCAGAGCGAGACCTGGAGCTACACATACAACTACCAGAACAACCCATTGAAAACCGCGAAATCCGATTCACAGGGAAATGCGTGGGTCTATACGTTCGATCAGGCCGGGCTGGTGACCGACGAGGTGGCGCCGGCCAATGGCGGCGGGGGCACCATTCACACCGACTACTCCGCGGACGGCGCCGTGCAGTTGCAAGTGGATGAGGTGGGAGTCAAGACCTACTACACTTACGACGCTCAGGGCAATGTCCTGTCGGACACGGAAGACTACCAGGGTTCCAACGCCGTGCGCTATGACTACACCTACGATCCCAACTTCCCGGGCCGCGTCACCGCGATCACTCCCCGCAATCCCACGACTGGTCAGGTGGATCCCAACTGGCAGGCCTGGCGTTTCGACTACTACCAGGCCGGCGACCCTGCCCCCGGGGCCCCACATCATGTCTATCGAGTACAGAAAAACGGCACGACTTTGGATGTCGTCAAGACGTATGCGTTCGACGGCCACGGCAGGCCCACAAGTGTGACCGGCGCCGAGGGCAACGCAATTCTCTACTCCTATGATCCACAGAGTAATCCGGTGTCGGTCAGCGGTCCGCCCAACAATGACGGCGGCATTCGCCCGGAGGCTCACCTCTCCTACGACGCTCTCGGCCGGATCACGTCGCTGACGGATCCGATGGGGGCCGAGCTCCAGCTCGCCTACGACGCTCTCGGCAGAGTGCTCACCTTCGAGTTGCCGCCGCCGGGCTCGGCTTCGCCCCTGAGCTTCACGACGACGTACAGTTATGACGATTTCGACAGCGCGACCGGGCTCGTCTTCTCTACGGTCACCGATCCCAATGGCTATGCGACCCGGCAGGGCTACGACGCCTACGGACGCCTCGCGCGGACGGTCAATGCGCTTAACGCTGTGACGCAGTACACCTACAACCGTGGTCTCCCCAGCGCGGTCACAAATCCGAACGGGTATGCCACGACCTACAGTTACAACGGGCTTCGGCAGTTGACGGCGATCGCTCTTCCCAACGGTGCGCAAGAGACTTATACCTACTATGCCGACGGTCTGCTCAAGAGCAAGACAGATCGCAAGGCGCAGACGATCGGCTACGCCTACGATCACTTCAAGCGTCTGGCCACGAAGACACATCCGGGCTCCAAGAGTATCGCTTACACCTATTCGGGCCAAGCGCTTACGAGAGCCACGGACACGACCATTGCGCCCACCGAGACACATCTCTACACCTACGACTCATCCTATCGGCTAGCGTCCGAGACCCAGGGTCCACGCGGGACCGTCAACTTCGCCTACACCCCTGCCGACCGCAGCGCTGGTTATTCGGTGACGGGCGGTGCGAGCGCGGCGTACAGCTACTATCCCGACGGCAGCTTGGATACTATTACATGGAGCGAAATCGAGGGAGTCTTCAAGTACTCCTACAACCTTCGCGGCCAATACGAGCAGATTCTCTTCCCCAACGGCCAGCATCGCGACTACAGCTACGACGATCAGGGGAGGCTGCTCCAGATCGCAAATCTTCATCCGACGGCCGGCAATCTCGCCACCTTTTCGTACGGCTATGACATGGACTTCACGACAGGTCAGCCGCTCATGCTGGGGCAGCGCACGAGCATGACCGCTGATATGCCGGCGCAAGGGCTCGCCGGAGCCCTGACAAAGTACTACTATGACAAATCCTATCGGCTGAGCCGTACCGACTATCCGAACGTGGCTCCGTTCAATGGTGAAGTGGACTCCTGGACGTATGATGCCGTCGGGAACCGTCTGTCCAGCAGCGTCAACGGACTGGCGCAGGTGTACACCTACGAGAAGATCGGCACGAATCCCAACGGGTTGCAGCGACTGCTTTCGGACAGTGTGTCCACTTATACCTATGATCTGAACGGCAACCTGAGCTCCCGCAGCAGCTCCGCTGCCGGCTACACGCTGACGTGGGATACTCTGGACCGCCTCGCCGCCCTCTCGGGCTCGGTGGTAGCGACCTATACCTACGACCATCTTGGACGGCGCACCAGTCAGTCAGCCGCCTCCGGCACGACCTCAACCCATTTGTATTCGCAATTCGATGTGATTTCAGATGATGGCGCGGCCCCTGCAAGCTATCTGTATGGTCCCGGTGTGGACCAACCCCTGGCGGCGCTACGCGGCGGAACCCCCTCTTTCTACGAGGTGGATGGCTTGGGTTCGGTCGTTCTGTCGACAGACAGCCAGGGCACTGCCCAGACAAGCTCGATTTTTGATGCCTGGGGCTCGCTGAAGTCGTACTCCGGCAACGGCTCAGATCCCTTCGCTTACACCGGCCGCGAGTTTGGTGACGGCGAGATGCTGTACTTCCGCAGTCGCTGGCTTCTGCCTTCGATCGGGCGGTTCGTTTCGGAAGATCCGCCCTTTTTTGGCAGTGGCCTAGGTCTCTACTCCTATGTCGATAGCAATCCGACCAACGCAGTCGACCCGTTCGGCTTGAAGAAAAAGCCTTGCAAGAAGGATGATCCCCACAAGCCGCGAACGAAGAAGTCCCCCCCGCAGCCAAAATATCCTATTCCGCAACGCCCGAAGGCTCCTCCTTTGCCCAAATTTCCTCCACCGGTGCAGCTACCACAGTCACCACCGCCGTGGGCTCCACCATTGCTACGGCCGCTGGATCCGGTCTGGACCGTACCGCCCCCGAGGCCGGAGCCGGTTTGGACCGTACCGGATCCGCCCTTTGTTCCACAATATCCGCTTCCCTGGGGGTTGTTCGGGCTGTGCGCGAATTGTTCATACACTCTGTCCTCCGGAGAACCGGAAGAGGGGGGGCACATTCATGACCCGGGGGCGGATGAAGGGGTTCCTGAGATTTTCGAGCCCGGGGAGGTGCTGGAATTCCCATAGATGCCGTCGGCTGCTCACCGGGCGGCTCGCCGCCTACTTTTCCAAGAAGGTGCCAAGAAGGTGCCAGAGGATTCTATAGCTTCCACCATCTGACGCCGGAGCTCGGACGAGAGCGGCGCTGGCGGTGTGGCGGGTGGGCTGGCGGCCGTGAGCTTGCGCAACTCGGGTCCGATGGGCGTGACGGGGAGGCCGAGGCCGTCGATCCAGTCACGGAAGTCGGGCGGCACGCACAGGCGGACCTCCTGTCCGAGGGCCTCAACTCCAGCACCAGCGCCACCAGCGGCTGGACATCGCCCCGCGACCCGATCGTTGATAGCAGCACGCGCATCAGAGCTCTCCTTGGTCCATGTCAGTCTGAACGAGCGCCGGTCCTTGCCGCAAGTCTCCCGGCGGGCGCTATACTGAAGTAGATAATGGCGTTACGCACCATGGACACTGATCTCGAAAGCATGTCCCGCGATCAACTCGTCGCCGAGGTGAAGAGGCTGCGGCAGGGGATTCGCGCTCATCGCGACAGCACGGGCCAGGAGTTGTGCTGGCACCATCCGGCGCTGTGGTCGCTTCTGCCGGAGCCGTCGGATCCACTTCCCGTGGTTCCCGACTGGCCGCGGTTCCTCCAGGGCTGCATACGGTATCGCCAGTCGCTCGACGAGCAGATTCCCCAGGCTCCCAGAAGCGATGAGCCGTACCGCGAATGAACAGGGCTCCGGAGCCCCGGCTGCCTGCCGAAAGGATTCCGCCGCTCGCGTCACCTCTCAGCAGTCGGCATGGAGGTGTGATGACACGACGATCCTTCCTGATCCCTGTCTGCGCCGCCGTCAGCCTGCTGGCCTTCGTGGCTCAAGGTCGTGCCATGTCCGAATCTCCGGAGACTCTGATCGCAGCTATCGTGGCGGGCGATCTGTCCCGCGTCCAGAAACTTCTCGAAGAGGGCGCCAGCCCCAATTCCCGGAATGAGGAGGGGGTTCCCGCTCTGGCAGTGGCGGTCGGCGAAAAGAACGCCGCGATCGTCAAGGCCTTATTGAGCAAGGGCGCCGACATCCACGCCACGGCCAATAGCACCGCCGGGAGCATGCTCGACGCCCCCATCATCTTGTTCGCGGCCATCAACGGCTCGGCGGAGACGCTCCGGCTCATCCTCCAGGCAGGCGCCGGCCCGGATGCCCGCGATGGCCATGGAATCACTCCTCTGATGGCCGCCGCCTACTTGGGAAACATGGAGACGATTCCAGTGCTGATCGAGGCGAAAGCGGATCTCAAGGCTGGGAGTCTCAAAGGAGAAACTGCCCTGATGTTCGCCGCGGAGGGGGGGCGCTATGAAGCCGCCCGTCTCCTTCTCGATGCCGGGTCCGAAGTTGACGCTCTCGGAGAGCAGAGGGCGTCTGCCTTGATGTATGCGGCCCAGCAGGGCGCTGACGATGTGGTTGCCCTCCTGGTCGAACGGGGAGCCGACGTGAACAGAAAGGCGGCACCGGGCCTGACGGCTCTCGATTTCGCCAGGCAGAACCATCGGACTACGACCGTCGCGCTGTTGGAGAATGGAGGCCGCCAACGGCCGCCCGTTCCCCAGTTTCTGCAGCTTCGCCCTATCCTTTATCCGGAATATCCTCTCGAAGCCGTATTCCTCACGGAGGTGGCGGAAGACGAGAAGATCGAGGCGGCGAGACAGCTTGCCGTGAAAGGCGAGCTCCAGCAGGCACGAGAGCTTCTGGAAGCCGTAAGCGAGGAGTCACCAGGCCAACCCGGGTACAGGTGGCCTCTGATCTATCTTCAGCACAAACTGGGCGACCGGGCGGCCGCCCTGACATCCCTCCGAAAGCTCCTCGCGACTTCCGATCTCAGCTCACGGGAGACGCTCCGCGTCTGGAAGCTGATCCGGGACCTCGGAGAGGCTCCGCCTCCCGACGTGGCAAGGCGCGTCCTGGGCGTCGTCGTCGAGTCAGGCCTCGGACCTTTGGTGCTCGCCGTCGCGGCCTATGCCGACGGCCAGCCGCGGTTTTTCGCCAGCACTGGGGACGGCGTCGTCGGCGAGAGGTGGACAGACGGCGAGAAACAAAAAGTCCGGGAGATCGTCGGCCTGGCCCAGGGGTTGGTGGACGGCATGGCGCCCACAGAGGACCGGGAGCTTCCGAGGCCCGGCCGGGTCCGATTCATCTTCCTGACGCCGGGCGGCTCCTATGCGGGAGAGGACGCTCTCGCGAACGCCGGGCAAGAACGTTATGCAAAGATCTTCGCCGCGAACGACGAGCTCTTCCGGATGCTCTGGAAGAATTTTCAGGAAGCAGAGGACAAGAAGGCGCCGTGAGGTTCCGCGTTCCCTACTTCGCCACCACGCCGCGGAAACCCCTCCCGATCAGCGCCGCGATGTCGGCCAGGACGAGCGGGAAGGCGAGGCCGCCGGGGCAGGCGAGGTAGCGGGGCTCCCAGACGGGATCGTACTTGTCCTTGTAGGCTCGCAGCCCCTGGAAGTTGTAGAAGTGCTCGCCGTGGCGGTAGACCAGCGAGCCCAGGCGGCTCCAGAGCGGCGCGATCGACCGCGCTTCCAGTCCGGCCAGCGGCGCCATGCCGAGGTTGAACCAGCGGTACCCCTGTTTCGAGCCGTGGAGCATCAGCTCGATGAAGAGGTAGTCCATCACCCCCAGCGGGGCGTCGACGGTGTGGCGCATGAGGTCGATCGAGATCTCCTCGTTCTCGCCGCCCGGCCAGAGGTTGGCGAAGGCCACGATCGCGCCCCCCTTGCGCACCAGGGCCAGCGGCAGGCGCCGCAGGTACCCCTGGTCGAAGAAGCCGAGCGAGAACCCTTTCTCCCGCGTGTTCTTGGTGCGCAGCCAGTCCTGGGAGATCCGCTCGACGTCCGGCATCAGAGCCGGGATCTCCTCGGGCGGGATCACCTCGAAGGTGCAGCCCTCCTCGGCGCAGCGGCGCCAGGCGTGCCGCAGCTTCTTGCGATTCCGCCCCTCGAGGGTGAAGCCGGTGAGCGGCACGCGCGCCTCCTCGCCCAGCTTGACCAGCGTCAGGCCGAGGTCGACGTAGAGGTGGAGCATCCGCTCGCTCACCTGGTAGAAGCAGGTCCAGCCGTCGTGCCGGTCGACCATCTCGCGGAACTTCCAGACCAGCTCGGCGCGGTCCTTCTCGGGCCCCACCGGGCCGCCCATCGCCACCCAGCTCCGGCGCTCGACGCCGAACATCACGAAGGCGCTGCCGGTGTCGTTGAACAGCAGCTCCTTGTCGCCGAGCAGGGCGAGGTAGGAGTAGGTGCGCGGCGCGGCGGCGGCGATCGCGGCGGCATGGTCGATCTGCTCCTCGGTGGGTGGCGACGGCTCGGGTCCCGCCGGGCGCATCAGGTGGCGGACGGCGATGCCGAGCGCCACCGCCGTCACCGCGACCGAGGCGCGCAGGAAGCGCGGTGCGTTGCCGAACAGGGTGAAGTGCCACCAGAGGTCGCGCGAGTAGTCGACGTGCTTGTAGGCGAAGAACCCCAGCCAGAGGGAGCCCAGGATGACGATCGCGATGGCGACGCTCCAGCCGGGCGTGAACGGCTCGGCGGTGAGCGAGGTCTTGCGGTAGAAGTGGCGGTGGCAGGGGGCGAGGGCGGCGAGCATCAGCGCCAGGATCAGCGCCTCCTCCCAGTCGAGCCCCTTGGCGAGGGAGAAGACGATGCCGCCGCCGAGCATCAGCAGGGTGAGCTGGTAGGCCGCGTCGAGCCGCCGCTGCAGGCCGATGGCGAGGAAGAGGAGCGCGACTCCCGCCAGGCTGCCGAGGAAGTGCGAGAACTCGATGAGCGGCAGCGGCAGGATGTCGTCGAGCCAGGAGAGGCGTGAGTGCACCTCCGGCGTCGCCCCCGAGATCAGCAGGATGGCGCCGCCCAGGAAGGTGGTGACGGCGAGGATCTGCGGCACCACGTCCGGCGCGCGGCCGCCGAAGGCGCGGGCGATCTTGCCCACCTGCTCGCGCCGCCGCACCACCTCGTGCGCGCCGAGCGAGACGGCGGCGATCAGCAGCGGCAGGAAGTAGTAGACGCCGCGGAAGGCGACCATCGCCGCCAGCAGGTCGGCGTGCGGCAGCTCGGGGGGGGAGAGCAGCACCATCATCGTCTCGAACACCCCGAGGCCCGCCCGGCACGTGGCTCAGCAGCCCCGCCACCTGGGCGAACAGGAAGATGCCGAGGAAGTGGAGGAAGGTGATGTTCCACTCGGAGGGGAGAAGGGCGTAGAGCACCGTGCCGGCGAACGCCCAGTCGAGCGCGGCGATGGCGATCTGCGCCGCCGCCATCGGCGGCCGGGGGACGGCGAATTCCAGCCCCTTGAAGGTGAATGGCCGCTTGCGCACGAACGAGGCGGCGAGGAAGGCGGCGATCAGCCCGAGGAACAGGACGCCGACCGGCCGCGCGGTCGCCACCGGCAGGTGCAGCAGTGCCGGCACGGCGATCGGATCGAGCAGGAAGGCGGCGCCGGAGAGCCCGATGAAGCCCAGCCAGAAGGTGATGTAGCTGAACAGCACGACGCGCGTGATGTCGATCGCGGTCATCCCCCACCCCGAGTAGAGGCGGGCGCGCATGGGAGTGCCGGTGAACAGCGGCAGACCGAGGGTGTTGCTGAAGGCGTAGCCGGTGAAGGAGGCGAGCGCCACCTTCCAGTAGGAGATGTGCTTGCCGATGTAGCGCAGGGCGAGCGCGTCGTAGCCGGTGAGGGCGAGGTAGCTGAGGGCGGTGAAGGCGAGCGCCATGGCCACCCGGTGCGCCGGCAGGTTGTGGAAGAAGAGGATGATGTCCTTGTAGCGGAAATCGGCCAGCTCGCGGCGGAGCAGCCACAGGGCCAGCGCGAAGAAGAGCAGGCTGAGCAGAGAGGTGAGCTTCGAGAGCTGGATCGACTTCCACTTCAAATCAGAACCAGCCCTTCCGCTTGAAGAAGAGCGCCAGCAGCCCGCCGGTGACCGCCATCACTGTCAGCACGGCGGGGTAGCCGAAGTACCAGCCGAGCTCGGGCATGTTGAGCGGGCTCGCCTGGCGGTCGAAGTTCATGCCGTAGACGCCGGCGATGAAGTTCAGGGGGATGAAGATGGTCGAGATGATGGTCAGCACCTTCATGACCTCGTTGAGGCGGTTGCTGGTGCTGGAGAGATAGACGTCGAGCAGGCCGCCGGAGAGGTCGCGGTAGGTCTCGATCATGTCGATCACCTGGACCACATGGTCGTAGCAGTCGCGCAGGAAGACCCGGGTCTCCTGGCGGATCAGGTGCGCATCTTCCCGCTGCAGGCTGTTGAGCAGATCCCGCTCGGGCCAGGCGATGCGCCGCAGGTCGAGGAGATCGCGCTTGATGCCATGGACATCCTGGAGGGTTTCGGGCTCCGGCTTCAGGACCACCGCGTCTTCCAGCTCCTCGATCCGCTCGCCGTAGCGTTCGAGCACGGGGAAGAACTCGTCGATCAGGGCGTCGACCAGGGCGTAGAGGAGGTAGTCGGCTCCGGCCTTGCGGATCTGTCCGCTCCGGTTCTGCCGGATCCGCTCGCGGACCTTCTCGAAAGAGTCCCCCGGCAGCTCCTGGAGGGTGATGACGTAGTTGCCGGAGAGGAAGAAGCTGATCTGCTCGATCTCGAGCTCGTCCTCCTTCAGCAGCATCGATTTCATCACCAGGAAGTGATATTTGCCATAGTCCTCCAGCTTCGGCCGCTGCCCGCAGTTGAGGACGTCCTCCAGGGCGAGGGGGTGGAACTCGAAAAGCTTTCCGAGCCCCTCCAGGAACGGGACGTCCTGCAGGCCCTCGACGTTGATCCAGCTGACGGTCGGGGTGTCGCGATAGGGCGCGAGCTCCTCGACGCTCTTGATCTCCTTCTCGTCCAGGTGATCGGGCCCGTAGTCCATGACGGTGACGCGGATGGGACCCGTCACCGCGGTGTCGGGCGCGCGCAGCGTCCCCGGCGCCGTCCCCGGGGGGTGGTACCGCTGCCCGATCTTCATTCTCCTGCCCGCGATGGCCATGCCTTCTCCTTGGCGTCCGCCGAAGAGCGGGCGCAAGGGGGGATTATGTCGCAGGGTGAGGGTTTACGGGCAGCCGCCGCCGGCAATGCTCGCCACCGCGGCGCAGGCGTCCACCTCGCCGACAGTGGCGGGGGAGAGGGGGCGGGCGGTCTTGTGGATGATCGCCGCGAGCTGGGCGGGGGTCAGCTTCGGGTTTCTTCTCGAGCAGCAGGGCGGCGATGCCGGAGACCTGGGCCGCCGCGAACGAGCTGCCGGAGAAGAAGTCGTAGGAGCCGTGGGGCACGGTGGTCAGGATGTCCACCGACGGGGCGCCGCCAGCGTCGTGGCCGGGCCGTGGCCTGCCGGCAGCGGCGGGCGCCGCTCGCCTTGAGGTCGTCGCTCCCCATGATGCCGAGCACCCCCTGGTAGCTGGCGGGGAAGTCGAGCGCGCGCCGGCGCCGCCGTCGGCCGCCACCACCACGATGCCGCGCGACAGGGCCTGGCCGATCAGCCGGCCGAGCAGCGGGTCCGCCGGGCCGGCGAGGCTGAAGTTGAGCACCTGCGCGCCCTGGCAGGATGGCGAAGTCCATCGCCTTGGCCAGCGTGTAGCTGTTGCACACCGCCTCGCGCGCGCCCGGCGGCTGCTGCCAGCAGGCCTTGAGGGCGTAGATCTCCGCCTCCGGCGCGACGCCGACGATCCCGACGTCGTTGTTGGCGGTGGCGGCGATCAGCCCGGCGACGGCGGTGCCGTGGATGTCGCTGGTGAAGCTCTGCTCGCCGCGGTCGACGAAGCTCTGCGCCTTGACCACCCGGCCGCGCAGGTCGGGGTGGTCGAAGTCGACGCCGGTGTCGATCACCGCGACGCGCACCCCCTTGCCGGTGGCCCAGCGGTGCGGCCGTCGAGCCGGAGGGTCTGCGCGCTGTGCTGCAGATGGGCGTAGGGGTCGGCCGCCGGTGCCCGGTGTGGTCGAAGGTCGCGATCGCCTGCGCCGAGCCCACCCGGGGGTCCGAGGAGAGGCGGCGGATGACCTCGCGTGCGACCGGCCGCTTGTTGGACCTCGAAGACGACGCACTGCTCGCCGAGCGAGGCGAGCGTCCAGGCGAGGACGAAGTTGAGCCGGTACTGCCGGCCGATCTCGGCGGTGTGCTGCGCCCAGATCGCCGGCGGAGCCGCGGCGTAGGTGACCATCACCTGCTGATCGGTCGCTGCTGGCGCGGTCGCTGCTGGCGCGGTCGCCGCTGGCGCGGTCGCCGCGGTGGGGCGATCGGCGTCCGCCGGAGCGCCGGCGGGCGCTCCCGCGCAGCCGAGGGCGAGGATCAGCGCGCCGGCGAGCGCGGCGCGGCTGGTCATCGGCCGGGCTCTCCCGAGGCGGGCTCGGCGAATGTCACCTGGGGCTTCGGAGCGCAGGCGCGCCAGCACGCCGGCGACCGGATCGCCGGCGGCGGGGACCTCTACGGTGTAGAGGCCGAGCGGCGAGGGTCCGGCGGTGATCTCCCCCCGGATGCCGCGCAGGAGCCCGCGGATCTCCCGCTCTGTCGCTCTGGGGCAAGAACATCACCTGCAGCCGGACGGTCGGGACGGGCGCCGGGGCCGGATCGGAGAGGGTGCGGTAGACGGCTGGCGAGGGCGGATGGAGAGACCGGACGCAGCGCGTCCCAGGCCAGGAACCCCACCAGCAGGAAGATCACCGCCGCCTGCGCCACCAGGGCTCCGCGCAGCGGGCGCGGCGTCGCCTGCACCAGCGAGCGGAAGGGGGCGAGGATCCGCCAGCCGCCGTCGTGCCGCCGCTCCTCGCGCTCGCTCTCCTCGATGCGGGCGAGCACACGCTGGAACTGAATGGGGTGGGGCGAGGGGGCCACCTCGCCGGCGCCGCGCGATCTCCGCCGCCGCCCGCCGGCAGGCCCGCACCTCTTCCTGGCAGCGGGGGCAGGCCGCGAGATGGGCTTCGACCCGTTCCCGCTCCGGCTGGGCCAGGCTGCCGTTGACGTACCAGGGGAGCAGCTCCCAGACCCGCTGGTGGCTCCGCTCCCCGTGATCTTCTCGTTCGCGCATGGTCTTCTGTCTTCCCGTCAGCCCGCGGTTCCCGAGACGCCCAGCCCCGGCAGCAGCTCCTTCAGGCGCCGGCGGGCGTGGAACATCCTCGTCTTCACCGTGTTCACCGGGCAGCCCACGATCTCCGCGATCTCCGGAGTAGGCGAGCCCGTAGTAATAGGTCAGCTCGACGACCGCCCGTTGCTCGGCCGAGAGCGCGCCGAGCGCCCGGCCCAGCACCCCCGCGAGCTCCCGCCGCGCCGCCAGGCTCTCCGGCTCGTCGCGGTCCACGGGATCGGGGCGGTCCGGATCGCCGTCCTGCTCCTCGGTCCGCCGGGCCAGCGCCTTGAGCGCCTTGTGGTAGGCGATGCCGAAGATCCAGGTCGAGGGGCGCGAGCGGCCGTCGAAGCTCGCGGCCCCCTTCCAGATGGCGAGCATGACGTCGTTGAGCACCTCTTCCACCAGCTCCGCCCGGCGGGTCATCTTCAGCAGGTAGCCGAACAGGCGCCGGTAATACAGGTGATAGAGCGCCTCGAAGGCCTTGCGGTCCTTCGTGGCCACCTTGCGGAGCAGCGTAAGCTCGTCGGTGGACGACATGCGAGGAGTATGTTCCCAAACCGGCGGCAAGGGTTCAATCCGGACGGCCTCGCCGCCCGCAGGGCGGAATTTATCCAGCCTGGGGTGTCAACCCCAGGTAGGGAGGTGGGTCTTGCAAGAGGACGGGATCCGGCCCGTTCCTGGGGTTGACACCCCAGGCTGGATAAATTCCGCCCTGCGGGCGGGACCCGCCGGCCGGCGAGGCATCTCCTGAACCTTTTTCCTCCTGCCGGGAACCAACCCCCCGCAGCCAGGGGTCCGGCTGCTTCAGAGGAGATCCCGAATGCCGTATCGCCAACGCGCCGCCGGCCTGTTCCTTCTCCTGCTCGCCGGCTGCGGCACGGTGAAGAGCCCCACCGAGCCGCCGCCGAGCGGGGGCGGGCCGGCCTTCACCTTCACGCAGATCCAGACGCAGATCTTCACGCCGGTCTGCGCGAAGGCGGGGTGCCACGCCGCCGGCTCGGCGCCGTCCGGTCTGGTGCTCGCGGCCGGCCAGAGCTACGGCGACCTGGTCGGCCATGCGTCGAGCGAGAACAGCTCGCTCGACCGCGTCTCGCCCGGCGATCCGGACCGGAGCTACATCATCCTGAAGCTGCGCGGCGATCCCAGCATCACGGGCGAGCGGATGCCGCTCGGCGGGCCCTATCTCACCGCCGACGAGATCGCGGGGATCGCGGCGTGGATCCGCGCCGGCGCACCGAACAATTAGGAGAACGGATGCGAACGCTCGTTCCAACGGCCGTCCTGGCCTTCCTGCTTCTCGCCGGTCCCGCGGCCGCCCAGGACCAGCCCGTCCGCCGCGATCCGCTGGGCACCATCCTGATCAACGGCGCCACCCCCTACACGCTGGGGTCGCGCCGGCTCGAGGTGCTGTTCACCCACCGCTTCCAGCAGCCGGTCAACGACGGCGACTCCCACAATCTCTGGGGGCTGGACAGCGGCTCCGACGTCGGGATCGGCCTCGCCTGGGGGGCGGCCGATCATCTCGACCTCTCCCTCTACCGCGCCTCCTTCCAGGAGGATTTCGAGCTGGCGGGGAAGTTCCTCGCCTTCGAGCAGGCCCCCAGGCGGCCGCTGACGCTGGCGGTGCGCGCGGGCGCCGACCTCCTCCGGCGGCCCGGCGTCGAGGACCGCGACCGCCCCTTCGTCCAGCTCCTGCTGGCGCGCAAGCTGGCCCGCGGCATCAATCTCCTGATCTCCCCCTCCTGGGTGCGCGGCACGCCGCGCCTCCGGAACGCCTTCAACGTCCCGATCGGGCTGACCTTCCCGCTGCCGGGCGAGCAGCTGATCGAGATCGAGTACATCCCGGCCAACCGGGATCTGGACGGCAGCCGCGACGCCTGGCACGTCGCCCTCTCCAAGGCGGTGGGCGGGCACATCTTCGAGATCGTCCTCGGCAACTCTCGCGCTTCCACGGTGGACCAGATGCTGGGCGGCGACTCCGCGGCCGGCTTCGAGAAGCGGGACGTCCGCCTCGGCTTCAATATCGTCCGCGATTTCTCGTTCGCCCGTTTTGACGGCTGAGGTCCCGGCACACCTTTCGCAATAGATTCCCGCATGGCCGAGCAACGCCTGCGGGTGATGTCCTACAACGTCGGGGGGCATGGCGCGCGGTGGTCGCGCCGGCATGTGGAGCGCCTGGCGGCGGCGATCTCGGAGGCCGCGCCCGACGTCGTCGGGCTGCAGGAGGTCCACCGCGGCACCCGGCACTCCCGGCTGGAGGATCAGGCCGAGGAGCTCGCCCGGCTGACCGGGATGGCCGTCCACTTCGGCAAGAGCTTCGACATGGAGCGCGGCGAGTTCGGCAACGCCGTGCTCACCCGCGGCGAGCTGCGCTCCGCGTCCATCCATACGCTGCCCGGGCCGGGCGAGCCGCGGACCCTCCTCCACACCCGCCTCACCCTCGACGAGTCCGAGCTCCACTTCTACGTCACCCACCTCGCCGCCTGGGGGCGGTGGGGGAGAACGGCACGAAGTGTGCAAATTGGAGGTCTCGTCGAGCAGCTCAAGCAGTCTGAAGGGCCCTTTGTCCTGGTGGGAGACCTGAATGCCCCTCCGAACGCCCCGGAGATCGGGACCCTGATGGCCGCCGAGCTGTTCCGGATGTGTGGTGACGACGTCACCTTTACCCACCGCTTCATGCGGCAGCGCATCGATTACGTCTTCGCCGACCCGGGCTGGACGACCACGTCGTACCAGGTGATCCGGACCGGACCCTCGGATCACTGGCCGGTTCTGGTCGAGCTGCGCCGGGAGGTGGCGAGCGAAACGAAGGGCGCGCTGGCCGGGAGGTCGAGTCCATGAGTGTTCCGAAAGTCCGCAAACCCCCGAAGACCCGCCTGGGCCGGTGGCTGGCGCGCACGGCTGAGGTTCCGTATTCGGCGATGATCTTCTACGGCTTCGTGGTGGTCTTCCTGTTCGTGATGATCTGGTCGGTCCTGCACGAGCGCCAGTCGCACGTCCGCGTGCCGGACGTCGGCAGGTTCGAGGAGGCGCTGCCGTCGATCGCCAACCTCACCGGCTCCCCGATCCTGGCGGGCAACTCCGTCCAGGTGCTGCAGAACGGCGACGGGTTCTTCCCGCCGCTGTTCGAGGACATCGCGCGGGCGCGGCAGAACATCAACCTCGAGACCTACGTCTGGTGGAAAGGGGAGATCTGCAAGCAGGTGGCGGAGGCCCTCGCCGGCAAGGCACGCCAGGGGGTCGAGGTGCGCATCACCCTCGACGCCACCGGCTCCCACAAGGGGGACGACGACCTCTTCGACATGATGAAGGAGGCGGGGGTGAAGATCTCGCTCTATCACCCCTTCCGCCTGGGGGACCTCGCGCTGCTCAACAACCGCACCCACCGGAAGATCGCCATCTTCGACGGCAAGGTGGCCTATGTCTTCGGCCACGGCATCGCCGAGGAGTGGACCGGCAACGGCCAGGACGCCAAGCACTGGCGCGACACCGGCGTGCGCCTCGAGGGGCCGATCGTCAACAGCGTCCAGGCCGTCTTCGCGCAGAACTGGGTCGACCAGACCTCCGAGGTGCTGGTGGGGGAGAAGTATTTCCCGCGCCTGGCCGAGAAGGGATCGGTGCGGGCGCACATGACGGCGAGCTCGCCGCGCGGCGGCGTCTCCGAGATGGAGCTGCTCGACAAGATGGCGATCGCCACGGCGCAGAAAGAGCTGATCATCCAGAACCCCTACTTCATCCCCGACGAGGAGCTGGTGGACCTGATCGACAACGCCGTCAAGCGCGGCGTGCGCGTGCGCCTGATGATCCCCGGGCAGATCACCGACAGCTCGATCGTCCGCCACGCCGGCCACAAGCAGTTCCAGACCCTGCTCGACAAGGGGGTGGAGATCTACGAGTTCGAGCCCACCCTCAGCCATCAGAAGATCATGATCATCGACGACCTCTGGTCGTTCGTCGGCTCGACCAACTTCGACGACCGTTCGCTCGACACCAATAGCGAGGCCAGCGTCGGCCTGATCGACCGCCAGGTCACCGGCGAGCTCAAGGCGGCCTTCGAAGCCGATCTCAAGCGCTGCAAGCGGCTGGACTCCCGCACCTGGAGCCAGCGCTCCCTCTGGCACAAGTTCGAGGACAGTGCCTCGTACCTGCTCAACGAGCAACTCTGAGGGCC
The DNA here is from genome assembly GCA_963792575.1 of uncultured Acidobacteriota bacterium. GTDB lineage: Bacteria > Acidobacteriota > Thermoanaerobaculia > Multivoradales > UBA5704 > DATARR01. Next base: position 196,939 of record CAWBWZ010000007.1, on the reverse strand, counting down.
CATGATCGAAATCCATCTCTGGCTGTTGATCTCGATGATCGCCGTCATCCTCCTGCTCGGGACGATGCTGTGGAACAACCTGCGCGAGCGGGAGTTCCACGTCCGCGTGCCCGACCTCGACTGCTTCGAGCAGGCCCTGCCGTCGATCGCCGGCATGACCAAGGCGATCATCCTGGACGGCAACCGCGCCGAGATCGTCCAGAACGGCGAGTTCTTCACCGCGCTCCTGGCGTCGATCGCCGAGGCCAGGGAGACCATCCATTTCGAGACCTACGTCTGGTGGACCGGCGACATCTGCGCCCAGCTCGCCAAGGCTTTCGCCGACCGGGCGCGCGAGGGGGTCGAGGTGCGGATGATGGTCGACGCCATGGGCGCGGTGAAGATGAAGCGCCAGCTGCGCGAGCTGATGGAGGAGGCGGGGGTCAAGCTGGTCCGCTATCACCCGCTCCGCCTCCGGGACATCGGCCAGCTCAACAAGCGCACCCACCGCAAGGTCGCGGTCTTCGACGGCACCACGGCCTACATCTGCGGCCACGGGGTGGCGCGCCAGTGGACGGGCAACGGCGAGGACAAAGAGCACTGGCGCGACACCGGCGTGCGTCTCCACGGACCGGTGGTCAACGCCGTGCAGTCGGTCTTCGCGCAGCACTGGATCGAGGAGACCGGCGAGGTGCTGGTCGGGGAGAAGTACTTCCCGGCCATCGAGCTGCAGGGAAAGCTGAAGATGCACGTCCTCGCCGGCGCTCCGCTCGGCGGCGTCTCCGATCTCGAGCTGATGTTCAAGATGTCGATCGCCGCCGCCCAGAAGGAGCTGCTGATCCAGAACCCCTACTTCATCGCCGACGAGGAGACGACCTCCCTGCTCAAGCGCGCGGTGAAGCGCGGGGTCGACGTCAAGATCATGGTGCCCGGCAAGGTTACCGACAGCCCGATCGTCAACCACGCCGGCCACCGCCACTTCAGCGAGATGCTGAACGCCGGCGTCAAGCTCTTCTGCTTCGAGCGGACGCTGATCCACCAGAAGATCATGGTCATCGACGGCATCTGGTCGCACGTCGGCTCGACCAACCTCGACTCCCGCTCCTTCGACATCAACGAGGAAGCCGGCGTCGGCATCATCGACGAAGCGATCGCCGCCGAGCTCAAGGCTGCTTTCGAGGACGATCTCAAGGCCTGCGAGGAGATGAAGGCCGAGTCCTGGGACCGCAAATACGACCTCTGGCACCGGGCGATCGACCGCGCGTGCTACCTGCTCAGCGGCCAGCTCTGAGCGGATCGCGCGCGGCCGGGCTATCATCGCTGCCATGGCCTGGATCCGCACCGTCCCGCCGGGAGAAGCCACCGGCCTCCTGAAGCGCCTCTATGACGAAGCCATCGCGCGGGCGGGGAAGGTGTTCAATGTCCTGCGCATCCAGAGCCTCCGGCCGCAGGTCCTGAAGGCCGGCATCGCCCTCTACCAGGAGCTGATGCTCTCGCCGCGCAGCCCGTTGAGCCGGGCGCAGAGGGAGATGATCGCGGTCGTCGTCTCGCGCGCCAACGGCTGCCACTACTGAACCGACTCCCACGCGGACGACCTCCGGGTTGAGGTCGCAAAGGGAGGTGAGAAAGGGGAGGCGCTGGTGGCGGCGGTGCGCGAGGATTACCTCCAGGCGGAGCTGACCGCCGCCGACCGCGCCATGCTCGACTTCGCCGTCAAGCTCGCCCGCGAGCCCCGGGCGATGACCCGCGGTGATGTCGAGGCCCTGCGCGCCGCCGGCTTCAGCGATACGGCGATCCACGACATCGTCCAGGTCACCGGCTTCTTCTCGTATTACAACCGGCTCGCCGACGGGCTCGGGATCGATCCCGAGCCCGTGGATCCCTGAGGGCTACGGGCCGACGATGCGGATATCGTCGGACAGCTCGACATCCGCGCCATCCGCCTTGAACGTGATCTTCACCATGTGGTGCTGCCCGGAGCGCGGATCGTCCAGGGTCGCGTAGGCGGCGCTCTTCGAAAAGCGGGCCGCGATCTGGTGGCCGACGCGGCGCACGTCGGTGGGCTTGAGGGGCTCGGCGCCCGCCTTGTCTCCCACCAGCCGGACGGTGCTCAGATCGACCTTGTCCAGGGCGCCGCCGCGGAGGAATGCGTGGAGGGTGCCGGCGCTGTGCTGCCAGTTGGTGTTCCAGTCGTCCGGATCGAGGTTGAGGCGGGTTTCGCCCTCCTCGCCGCCGCCGCCGCCGCCGTTTCCGCCCGTGCCGTCGCCGACGATCCGCACCGAGTCGGTGAGCTCCTTCTGGGCGCTGTTGACGCTGAACCGCAGTGTGACGGTCCGGGTGTCGCGGGGCTGGGGGTTGTCGAGCAGAGCGAAGGCGTCGGCCTTGGAGAAGGTCGCGACCACCTGCCCGCCGGCATAGCGGGTCGAGCGCGGGGAGAGGGTCTGGCCGCCGTCGCCGGCCAGCAGGATCGAGCCGAGATCGACCTTGCCCGCGTCGCTGCCGCGGAGGAAGGCCTGGACGTTGCCCGACGCGTGCGCCCAGTTGGTGTTCCAGGTCGCGGGCTCGATCTGGAACGCCAGATCGCCGCCATGGCCGTTGCCGCCACCCCCATTGCCCCCGCCGCCGCCGTTGCCATGACCCCCGCCGTTGCCGCCACGGGCCTTGTCCACCACCGAGTCACCGGGCGCGGAGGCGTTCCCGCTGTCGCTCGCGGTGGCCGGCGCGACCTTGGTGGAGGCGGAGCTGGTGGGCTCGGTCGGGCTCTGGCGGTCGCAGCCGATCGCGAAGAGCGGGAGGATGCATAACCACGGGGCCAATCTGCGCACAGAAAAAGAGAAAGCCATGGCAAGCTCCTTAAGATAAGTTGACTAATTCTATTATGGCTATCTCTTTCGAGCGTACAAGCCGCGGTGCGGCGTAGGGCTACGGCCGGATCACTACCTTGAGCGCTTCCCGCCGTCGCATGCTGCGCAGAGCGGCCTCGAGCTCGGCGAGCGGGCGCTCTGCGGACAGCAGGGCCTCGGGATGGAGCGCTCCGCTCGCCAGCAGGTCCAGCGCGCGCCGGAAGGTCGACGGGCGGTGGTGGTAGGCGCTCTTCACCGTGATCTCCGAGTAATGGAGGCGGTGGGCGTCCAGCGGCACAGTGGTGCCGGGGGGGCAGCCGCCGAAGAGCTGGACCAGGCCGCCGGGGCGTACCGAGGCGAGGGCGTCCTGCCAGGCGGCGGGGGAGCCGGTCGCCTCGATGGCGACGTCGAAGCCGTCGCCGGTGCGCGAGCGGCGGCAGAGACGGGCCGCCTCGCCGCCGTCGCGACCGACCTGAACGGTGGCGTGCGCGCCGATCCCGCGGCCGACCTCCAGGCGCCAGGGGTTGGGGTCCGCCAGCACGATGTGGTGCTCGCCGGCGGCCGGGAAGTCGGAGGGGGAGTTGGCGAGCACGTCGACGAACAGCAGGCCGATCGGGCCACCGCCGTAGATCACCACCTCCGAGGCCCGCTCGAGCCCCGAGATCTCGAGGCCGTGCAGCACGCAGGCGAGCGGCTCGGCGAGAGCGGCGATCTCGAACGGCAGGCTGGCGGGCAGCCGGTAGGTGCTCACCTCGGCGAAGCGGCGGGGGATCAGCAGGTACTCGGAGAAGGCGCCGTTCAGATACTGGAGCCGCGAGCAGAGGTTCTCCCGCCCGCGCGAGCACCACTCGCAATTCGCCGCACGGCGCGGAGTTGGCCACCACCACGCGGTCCCCCGGCCGCCAATCCTCGACTTCCGTCCCGACGGAAGTGATGGTGCCCGCCATCTCGTGCCCGAACGGAGTCGGCGCCTTGAGCATCCGGGGGTGGCCGCCGCGCTGGAACACCTTGAGGTCGGTGCCGCAGGTGGTGGCGGCACCGACGCGCAACAGCAACTCCCCCTCGCCTGGCACCGGCACCGGCACCTCGCGCAGCTCCAGCCGTTCCGGACCGATCAGAAACGCGGTGGTCTGGGTGACCGGCCGGTCGCCCAGGGAACGATCGGAGCGCGACGAGGAGAGCAGAGGGGAGCCGCTCATTCAGCATCCCCGTCCGGCACCAGCAGCACCTTGAGAGCCTGCCGCTCGCGGGCGAGGGCGACCGCCTCCTGAAAGCGGGAGAGCGGCAGCCGGTGGGTGACGAGGGGGAGGGATCGAGCCGCCGCGACACCAGCAGGCGGTAGACCTCGCGCTGATCGGCGAGCGAGCTCGAGTAGCTGGCGAGCAGCCGGCGTTCGGCCTTGAAAAAGGCGTTGAGGTCGAAGCCGGCGCGTTCGCCATGATCTGCGGGGGTGGCATGGGCGAAGAGCACCACGGCGCCGCCAGGGCGGGAGATCGCCAGCGCCGCCTCCAGCGCCCCCACGCCGCCGGCGGTGTCGAAGACGGCGTCCGCGCCCAGGCTCCCGGAGAGCTCCGCCACCGCGTTCCGGGTCGCCTCGCCCGGCGCCGCCGCGGCGTCGGCCCCCAGCCGACGGGCGATCGCCAGGCGCTCCTCCAGGGGATCGGAGACGGCGACCCTGAGGGCCGGGTGGACCGCCTTGAGCACCAGCAGGTGGAGCAGCCCCATGCCGCCGCCGCCGAGGATCGCGGCGCAGCCGGCGGCCGGCCCCGCGAGGGCGGTCTCGGCCAGGCGCGCGTGGCGGATGCCGCGCAGCACGCAGGCGGCCGGCTCCAGGAAGACCGCGGCCTCGTCCGCAAGGTGAGGGGGAAGGCCGAAAGCGGTCTCGCGGACGGCGCGCTCGCGCACCAGCACCCATTCGGAGAAGCCGCCTGGCACCAGCAGGTTCTCGCGGAAGGCGGGGCAGAGCGGCTCGTTGCCGCGCCGGCAGAGCGCGCACTCGCCGCACGCCGCGTGATGGGGAACGGCGACGCGGTCTCCCGGCGCGAACCCCTGGACCCCCGCGCCCAGGAGCGCGACCGTGCCGACGATCTCGTGCCCGAGCACCGCGCCGGTGGCGGCCGTGCCGTTGTCCAGCTTGAACAGATCGGTGCCGCAGAGGCCGGCGCAGCGCAGGCGCAGGAGCATCTCGCCCGGCCCGGGCGCGGGGCGCGGACGGCTCTCGATGCGCACCGTCCCCTCGCCGATGCAGGCGGCGACGGTCATCTTCAGGTTCGTGTCCAGGTCCATAGTCGGCGTGAATCGTAGTTGCACGATAGAATCGATGTCCATGTCCTCAGGCCGCCGCGCTGTCCGCCGACCCCGCCGGGTCCAGGTCCACTTCTGGAGACAGGGAGATCCGGCCCCGTATATCGGTTATACCGCGAATATCTCGCTCACCGGGATGTTCATCGTCACCAACAGCCCGATGTCGTCCGGCTCCCGGATTCGGGTCGAGGTGGTCGACCGCGAGCGGGGCTTCATGGTGGAGGGGGTCGTCGCGCACGCGCGGAAGATGGCGCCGGCGCTCGCGCGCCTCAACCAGTCGGGGATGGGGGTGCGCTTTCTGGCCGTGGACGAGCTGGTGCGGGAGCTGATCCCCGCCGGCCTCGGCGAAACCGAGGAGATTCCGCGCGAGGACCCGCCAACGGAGCCCCTGCCGGAGTTGATTCCGCCGCCCCCCCTGCCGCCTCCTCCGCCCACTCCCGCGGCACTGCGGCCCGTGACCGCGCCGCCGAGGCCCGCCCCGCCTGCCGCTCCGGACCGGCCCGCGGTTCCGGTCGCGACCTCGGGAGGGTCTTACACCGTGCGCTTCTCCGGGGTCGAGGAGTTTTTGGAGGTCTACCGGCGGGACATCCTGCAGGGGGGGCTCTTCGTTTCGACGCTCTACCCCGCGCGGCTCCAGGAGACGGTGGGCGTCGAGCTGTTCCCGCCGGGGCCCATCGTGCAGCCGGTCCTGGTGCGGGCGCGGGTCGTCCAGCGCTTCGAGCCGCAGGCCGACTCCGGCCCCAACCTGCTCTCCGGCATGGGGCTGGAGCTGCTGGACCTGCCGGCGCTGCTGGCAACGCTGGGGCCGGTAGTGCAGCGGTTGCGGGGGGGGCGGTAGAACACGGACTTGCACGGACGAACACGGGCTTTCACGGACAGGGTGGAATCCCGGTTTGTCCGTGCCCTGTTCGTCCTTGCAAGTCCGTGTTCGTCCGTGTTCCTGCTTTTCCGCCCCCTGCTACAATCCGCTCGCTATGTCGAAGTGGAGCTTCGCGGCGATCGCCGCTCTGGCGGGTCTGCTGCTCGCCGCGGCGCCGCCGCCGGCCCCCAGGGCCTCCCGGGATATCGTCCTCATCACCATCGACACCTTGCGGGCGGACGCCCCGGGGTTCTCAGGGAACAAGCGGTCTCAGACGCCGGTGCTCGACCGCCTGGCGTCCCAGGGGCGGGTGTTCGCCAACGCTCACGCGCACAACGTGGTGACCCTCCCCTCGCACACCAACATCCTCACCGGCCTCTACCCGTTCCAGCACGGGGTGCGCGACAACACCGGCTTCCGGCTGGCCGCGAAATTCCCGACCCTGGCGACCGTGCTGCACGGCGCCGGCTACGCGACCGGCGCTTTCGTGGGCGCCTTTCCGCTCGATTCCCAGTTCGGGCTCGATCGCGGCTTCGACGTCTACGACGACCGCTATCCCAAGGGCTCGAACGAGACCGAGTTCGTCATCCCCGAGCGGCGGGGGGACGAGGTGGTGCGCCTGGCGCTCGCCTGGTGGCGGGCGCAGCAGGGGAAGCCGCGCTTCCTCTGGGTCCATCTCTACGATCCGCACGCCGCCTATGAGCCGCCGGAGCCGTTCGCCTCCCGGTTCAAGGACAACCTCTACCTGGGCGAGGTGGCCGCCACGGACTCATTCCTCGCGCCGCTGCTCGGGCCGTTCCTCGACGGCCGGGAGAAGCCGGCCCTGGTGGTGGTCACCGGCGATCACGGCGAGGCGCTCGGCGAGCATGGCGAGGAGACCCACGGCCTGTTCGCCTACGAGGCGACGCTCAAGGTGCCGCTGGTGATCTGGGGTCGCGGCGTCGCGCCGGGGCGGGACGGGCGGTCCGCGCGGCACGTGGACATCTTCCCGACCGTGCTCCAGGCGGCCGGCCTACAGGGACCGGCCGGGCCGCGCCGGCCCGGGCGCTCGCTGCTCGGCGCTGCGGACGCGGGGGACTCCTACTTCGAGTCCCTGTCGGCGACGCTGAACCGCGGCTGGGCCCCCCTGCGCGGCCTGCTGCGCGGCGGCACCAAGTTCATCGCCCTGCCGCTCCCCGAGGTCTACGATCTGCCGAAGGACCCGGGCGAGAAGGACAACCGTTTCGAGGCGGAGCGCCAGGCGGCGAAGAACGTCTTCGCCGCGCTGCCCAAAGAGTCGGCCTGGCCGCCGCGGCGGGAGACCCTGAGCCCCGACGACGCGGCGCGCCTGGCTAGCCTCGGCTACATCTCGGGCTCCGCCGCCGCGCGCGAGAGCTACGGGCCGGAGGACGATCCCAAGCGGCTGATCGGCCTCGATCAGAAGGTCCACGACGTGATCGATCTCTACATGCGCGGCAAGGTGGAGGATTCGGTCCGGCTGGCGCGCCAGATCGTGCAGGAGCGCCCCGCGATGTCGCTCGGCTACTCGCTGCTCGCGCAGGGGTTGCTCCAGGCGGGGCGGAACCAGGAGGCGCTCGACGTCATGCTCAAGGCCCGCGGCCAGGGAGCGGCCTCGGACGCGCTGCTGCGGCAGCTCGGCCTCACCCTCTCCGAGGTGGGGCGGGCGGCGGAGGCGGTCGACATCCTCAAGCCGCTGGCGGAGAAGCTGGGCGATCCGCAATCGCTCAACGCCTACGCCCTGGCCCTCTCCGAGGCCGGCCGGCAGAAGGAGGCTTTCGCCGTTCTGCAACGGGTGCTCGAGAACGATCCCGACAATCCCAAGGCCTACGAGCAACTCGGCCTGGTCGAGCTGCGCCAGGGGCACTGGGTCCAGGCCCGCGACCGCTCCCGGCAGGCCCTGAAGCTCAATCCGAGGCTGCCACTGGCGTGGAACGATCTCGGGGTCGCCCTCTTCCAGCTCGGCGCCAAAGGGGAGGGGATCGACGCCTGGCAGAAGGCGGTCGATCTCCAGCCCGATCTCTGGGACGCCCTCTGGAACCTCGGCACCCAGGCGGCCGAGCTGGGCCGCACCGAGCAGGCCCGCAAAGCCCTGGAGCGCTTCGCCGCCGGCGCGCCGCCCGCCCGCTACGGGCCGGATATCGAGAAAGCGAAGGCCTTTTTGAAGCAGGTGAAGCCATGAAGCGTTGCTGGATTCTGCTGGCGGTTTCGGTCCTCGCCGCCTGCTCGCGCGGGGGCGGCGGGGGAGCCACGGACGTTCCGAAGGGGACGCCGGTCATCCTGATCTCGATCGACACCCTGCGGGCGGACCACCTGCCGGCCTACGGCTACAAGGGGGTGGAGACGCCGGCCATCGACGCCATGCGGCGGGACGGCGTCCTCTACGAGCGCGCCTATTCGACGACGCCGCTCACCTTTCCGTCGCACACGACGCTGCTGACGGGATTGCTGCCGGCCGTGCATGGCGTGCGCGACAATGTCGGCTACAAGCTCGACGCGGGCAAGGTCGAGCGCGGCGAATTGCCGTTCCTGCCGGAGATCCTGAAGAAGGCGGGGTATGCCACCGGGGGCGCCGTGTCGGCCTACGTGCTGCAAGGGAAGACCGGCCTCTCGACCGGCTTCGACTTCTACGAGGACGGCATCGAGTTCCGCACCGGCACCGGCCTCGGCGGCCTCCAGCGGCCCGGGAGCGAGACGCTCGAGCTGTCGCGGAACTGGCTGCGCTCGGTCAAGGACAAGCCGTTCTTCTTCTTCTTCCACATCTACGAGCCGCACGCCCCGTACGCGCCGCCCGAGCCTTACGCCTCGCGCTACCCGCTCAAGTACGACGGCGAGATCGCCAGCCGCCGACCACATCGTGGGCGAGCTGATCGCCGAGCTGAAGGCGCAGGGGGTCTACGACCGGGCGCTCGTCGTCCTCCTCTCGGACCACGGCGAGGGTCTGGGGGACCACGGCGAGGAGGAGCACGGCGTGCTCCTCTACAACGAGGCGATCCACGTGCCGCTGATCGTCAAGCTGCCGAAGTCTCAAGCGTTCGGGACAGACGACGGCGCGGCCGGTCGAGCTCCTCGACGTCACCCCCACGGTGCTCGGCCTGCTCGGGATGGAGGTGCCGAAAGCGATGCCCGGAGTCTCGCTGCTCGCGGCCAACGTGCCGCCGCGGCGGATCTACTCCGAGACCTTCTATCCGCGCCTGCACTTCGGCTGGAACGAGCTGTTCTCGCTGATCGACGAGAAGAACCATTTCATCGAGGGGCCGGACCCCGAGCTCTACGACCGCGAGAAAGACCCGCGCGAGAAGACCAGCGTCCTGCGCGACGAGCGGCGGGTCTACGCCGCGATGCGCCAGGACCTCGCGGGGTACGACCGCCGGCTCGCTCCGCCCGCCGCGGTGGACGAGGAGTCGCGGCAGGCGATGATGGCGCTCGGCTATATCGGCTCCGCCGGCAGCGCCGCCGACGGGCCGCTGCCGGACCCGAAGAGCAAGATCGGCTCGCTCGGCGATCTCAAGGAGGGGTTCCGGCTGATCGCCGCCAAATCCTATCCGGAGGCGGCCGCGGCCTTCCGCAAGGTGATCGCCGAGAACCCGAAGATGGTGGATGCCTGGGAGTTCCTCGCCCGCGCCCTGCAGCGGAGCGGCCGGACCGACGAGGCTCTCGCCGCCTACCAGCAGGCGCTCAAGGTGTCGAACGGCTCGCCGCAGATCGCCGTCGCCGCGGCGTCGCTCTACTACGATCTCGGCCGGCTGGACGAGGCGGAGACGCACGCGAAGATGGCGCTCGCCACTCATGGCTCCTTCGCCCATGGCCTGCTCGCCCAGATCGCCCTCCAGCGCGAGAATCTCGATCAGGCGGAGAAGGAGGCGCGGGCGGCGATGGACGAGAAGAGCCTGCGCCTGGGGCCGATGATCACCCTGGCCGAGGTGCTCCACGCCCGCAAGGACGACGCCGGCGCCCTCGACCTCACCCGCAAGGCGGCGGAGATCTACAACCAGCGCGAGGCGAAGGACCCGGAGCTGATCCGCGGCCTCGCCCTGATCCACGGCAGGATCCTCGCCGACCAGGGGGACGCGCCAGGCGCTGAGAGCTCCTTCAAGAAGGAGATCGGGATGTTCCCGGACAGCATCCGCGCCTACTCGAACCTGGCGATCCTCTACGCCCTCTCCGGCCGCCCCGCCGAAGTGGCTCCGACGCTGCGGACGATGGTCGACAAGAACCCGTCCCCGATCGCCTACGCCGAGGCGGTGAAGACGCTGCGCATCCTGAACGACGCCGGCTCCGCCCAGAAGCTGCTGAGCTACGCGCGGACGCGGTTTCCCGGGGACGCCGGGTTGCGGAAGCTGGGCTGAAACACTTTCCCCTTCCCGAACGTAGGGGTTCACGGCAGCACTTCCAAAGGGGGCACCGCTGTGGAAACCCTGATGCAGGATCTCCGCTATTCCGTCCGGACGCTCCTCAAGAGCCCCGGGTTCGCTACCATCGCCGTGCTCTGCGTCGCGATCGGCATCGGCGCCAACACGTCGATCTTCAGCGTCGTCAACGCCATCCTGCTCCGCCCGTTCCCGTACGCGGATCCCGACCGTATCGTGGCCCTGCACGAGATCCAGCCGAAGAACGACATCGACGACGGCGGCTTCTCCAACCTCGATTACCAGGACCTGCGCGCGCAGGCGGCCGGGTTCTCCGCGATCACCGCCTATACCCAGCGGAGCCTCACCTTCTCGGGGGAGGAGGAGCCCGAGCGGGTGGAGGGGGCCTCGATCGCGTGGAACCTGTTCCCGTTCCTCGGCGTCAAGCCGGCTCTCGGCCGCACCTTCCACGCGGATGAGGACCGCCCCGGCGCGCCCGGCGTAGTGCTGCTCAGCCACGAGCTCTGGATGCGCCGCTTCAACGGCGATCCGGGCATTCTCAACAAGACGATCCTGGTCAACGCGGCGGCGCACACGGTCGTCGGCGTGATGCCGCCGCGCTTCGGTTTTCCGGAGCGAGAGCTCGCCTGGGTGCCGCTGGCGAACTTCGTCAAGGACAGCCTGCGCTCCGAGCGCAACCTCGCGGTCCTCGGCCGGATGAAGCCGGAGTCGAGCCTCGAACAGGCGCGGGCGGAGATGAAGACGATCGTCGAGCGGATCGCGAAGCAGTATCCGGACACCCACACCGGGTGGAGCGGCAACGTCCGCCCCCTGCGCGAGGAGTTCATCGGCAAGCAGACGCACCTGATCGTGCTGACCATGCTGGGGGCGGTGATCTGCGTCCTGCTGATCGCCTGCTCGAACGTGGCGAACCTCCTGCTGGCGCGGGCTACGGTGCGGCAGCGGGAGGTGGCGGTGCGCGCCGCCTTCGGCGCCGGCAGGGTGCGCATCGTCCGCCAGTTCCTGACCGAGAGCGTGGTGATCGGCCTGCTCGGTGGAGCGCTCGGCGTCGGCTTCGCGTACTGGGGCATCCGCTGGATCGAGATCTCCATGCCGGCCGACAATCCGCCCCCCTACTGGATCCGGTTCACGCTCGACGGCCCGGTCCTCCTCTATACCCTGGGGATCGCGGTGCTGACCGGCCTCCTCTTCGGGCTCGCTCCCGCTCTCCAGGCGCTCAAGACCGATCTCCACGAGACGCTGAAAGAGGGGGGGCGCGGCGCCGGCGGGAGCCTGCGGCGCAACCGGCTGCGCAGTGGGCTGGTGGTGGCCCAGGTCGCGCTGTCGCTCGTGCTGCTGGTCAGCGCCTCGCTGTTCGTGCGGAGCTTCCTCAACCTCCAGGACGAGCGGGGGGGCCTGGAGACCTCCCACCTGATGTCGATGCGGATCTATCTGCCGGCGGGGCGCTACGAGAAGGACGCGGAGATGAGCCGCCGCGTGGAGGACGTGGTGCGGCGGCTCGAGACCCTGCCCGGCGTGGAGGCGGTCTCGGCTTCGAACAACATTCCGCTGGGGGACGGCGGCGGCGGCGGGCGGATCGCCGTCGACGGCAAGGACTTCCCGCGCGGCGAGGAGCCCAGCGTGTTCTGGGCCGGCGTCGGCCCCCACTTTCTGCAGACGCTCGGACTCAAGCCGGTCAGCGGCCGCGGCTTCACCGACGCGGAGGGTTTCTCGCTCTCCCACGTCGCCCTGGTCAACCAGATGTTCGCCGGCAAGCACTGGCCGGGGCAGGACCCCGTGGGGAAGCGGTTCCGGCTGCTCGACGGCGACAACACGGAATGGCTCTCGGTGATCGGCGTGGTCGCCGATTTCAAGAACGGGGGCATCGACGACAAGGTGGAGCCGGCCGCCTATCTCCCCTATCCCTACCAGGCATCGCGCAACACCGGGTTGACGATCCGCACCCGCTTCGATCCGGTGCAGGTCGTGGCGGGCGCGCGGGGGGAGATCCGGGCCTCGGACCCCAACCTGCCGGTCTTCGATATCTATACCCTGGAGCAACTCCGGCAGAAGGGGGTCTGGGAGTACCGTTTCCTGGGCGGCATGTTCATCGTGTTCGGCTTCATCGCCCTGTTCCTCGCTGCGATCGGCGTCTACGGCGTGCTCTCCTATTCGGTGAGTCAGCGGGTGCGGGAGATCGGCGTGCGGGTCGCCCTGGGAGCGCAGGGCGGGGACGTGATCCGGCTGGTGCTGCGTCAGGGGCTGCTGCTGGCGCTCTTCGGCATCGTCTTCGGGCTGCCGCTGGCGTTCGGCGCCTCGCAGGTGGTAAAGGGCGTGCTCTACAACGTCAACCCCAACGACCCGGTGAGCTTCGGGCTGATCTCCGCCGTGCTCGCCGCCATCGCCGCCCTGGCCAGCTACATGCCCGCCCGCCGGGCCCTGGACGTCGATCCGCTGGATGCGATACGCGGCGAGTAGGCGGCAAGCGCGGCATTCTGAGACCGGTAGTGCTTCCACGGCCGAAAAAACTCCTCGCGCGCCCCGCGAAACTGATCTTTCCGGTGTCAACTTCGTACATTCGCGGACCGAAGTCCGTCATTCCAGGACCAAAGCCGAGCATTCCGGGACCGAAACTTCATCATTTTGCCGCGGAATTCACACCCCCTGGGACCGAATTCATACAATCCCGGACAGAAAGTGGAGTTGCCCGGCCGAGAAGCCGGCTTTCCTACAACTGCCCCCGCACCAGCGGCGCCAGCAGCCGGAGCAGGCGCAGCTTCCAGACCTTCCAGCGTGGCACGCCGGGGTAGCGCTCCGTGGCGCCCGCGGGAAAGCCACGGGCTTCGATCCGTGCCGATTTTTCGAGGTGGCCGTCCATCAGGCTCCGCATCTCGGTGGCGAGCGGACCGTTGCGGACCACCAGGGCGAGCTCGGTGTTCAGGGTCTCGGAGCGGGGATCGAGGTTATAGGAACCCACGATCACCGTCTCGCCGTCGATCACCGCGGCCTTGGCGTGGAGGCACTCCGGCCCCTGGTACTCCCAGAGCTCGACGCCGCTTCGCACGAGATCGGTCTTGTGGCCGACATAGCCGGCCTGAGGCCAGAGGTTATCGGTGGCGGTCAGCGAGTTGGTCAGGATGCGGACGCGGACCCCGCGGTCGAGCGCCTGCCGCAGCGCCACGCGGAACGCGCGGGAGGGGACGAGGTAGGGGGATTCGATGACCGCGGACTCCCGGGCGGAGCCGAGCAGGTCGCGCAGCTCGGAGCCTACCTTGCGCGTCCGGTCCCGGGAGCTCACGGGATCATGGAGAAAGCGGACGGGGCCGGCTGCGGTCAGATCGGCGGGGACGCGGCCGGGATCGTTCCGCGCCTCCTCGATCCGCGCGTCGAGCCAGGCCTTGTGGCCGTCGAGGAGGCGCGCCGCCTCGACGATCTCCGCCGGCGTCGCCCGCGCGCGGGACGGGCGCACCTCGCGGCTCGACCAGAGGGCCAGGAAGTAGCGGCGGGCCTCGGCGGCGGCGTCCCCCTCGACCAAGAGATCGCAGTCGACATAGTTGTGCGAGCGGATCTGCCGGCCGAAGCCGAAGTAGGTGCTCTGCAGGTTGCGCCCGCCGGCGAGCAGGACGCGGCCGTCGGCGACGGCCAGCTTGTCGTGCATCCGGCGGGCGATCCAGAGCGGCTTGTCGAGCCGGAAGGGGTGGTACTCGCGGATCGCGATCCCTTCGGCCAGCAGGTGGGCCTGGACGGCGCGCGGAATCCGGTTCCATTGGGCGTCGACGATCAGCTGGACGCGGAGGCCGCGGCGGGCGGCATCGCGAAGCAGCCCGAGACCGGTCAGGGTGAACGGATCGTCGCCGACAATGAACGCCGAGGCGAGGATCTCCTCCCGCGCCGCGAGCACCATCTCCACCCGCGCCTCCGCCGCCTGCCGGTCGGTCGCGAGGATGCGCACCCGGTCGGCAAGAGCGGGGGAGGCGAGCAGGAAGAGGAGAGGGAGGAGTCGCGCGGGTTTCATGGATGTCTGGAAGCCGATGGTACGATGAAGCCATGAGGATTTCCGTCGATTCCAATGTGATCGCGGATTTCTGCCACCGTCACCACATCCGCCGGCTCGCCTTTTTCGGCTCCGTTCTGCGGAACGATTTTGGACCGGAGAGCGACGTGGACGTCCTGGTGGAGTTCGAGCCCGGCCACATTCCAGGGCTGGCGTTTCTTGCCATGGAAGAGGAACTGGCGGAGATCCTGGGCCGCAAGGTGGATCTGAACACACCTGGCTTCCTCAGCCCTTATTTCCGGGACCGGGTTCTGGCGGAGGCCGAGGTCCAATATGCCAATTTGTAAGCCGATGATACGACGTGAAGCTCATCGGCGACTGCGCCCCGAAGGGGCGCCATTTGAATAGCCTGGGGTTTCAACCCCAGGTGGGGCGATCCCAAAATCCCTAAGCCCTGAAAGGGCGACACCCGGCATGACGGTGGGTGTAACCCCTTCGGGGTTCAAATTGGTTGGGTCCGCTCCCACCTGGGGTTGAAACCCCAGGCTATTCAAATTCCGCCCTTTCAGGGCGGGAAATCGGAACCTAACCCCCTCCCGTGGGCAGCGGCTCGTCCTTGGTGAGAACGCCGGCCGCTTCATCTCCTTCGTGCACGAGGTATCGAGACCGATCGGGTTGCCGTTGGCGACGAAGTCGGTGATCAGCTTGGCGTAACACTCGCCGTGGGCCAGCCCGTCCGGGCTGTGGGCGTTGTCGCGGATCACCCTTGCGGTCTCGAAGAGTCCAGAAGAGTGCCGGCGGGCGTATTGTCTGAGAAAGAGGAGCGAAACCGATCATGACAGAGATACCCCTGGAGGCAGAAGCACCCGCCGCGCCCGCGCCGGTCGAGCCTGTCGCCGTCGCCCCCGCCGCGCCGTCCCGCCGGCCGCTGGTCAAGCGCCATCACGGGATCGTGCGGCTGGCCCACTGGGCCAATGCCCTGCTGCTGCTGGGGATGATCGCGAGCGGGCTGCAGATCTACATGGCTTTCATGCACTTCGGCCTCCGCGGCCGCCCCTACTATCCGAACCCCTGGGACGGCAAACCGTTCCCCGCCTGGAGCCGCCTCGGCGGCTGGCTGGCCGGCGGCCTCTCCTGGCATTTTGCCCTCGCCTGGCCGTTCGTACTCACCGGGCTGGTCTACGTCGTCTATCTCGCGGTCTCGGGGGAGTGGCGCTCCATCCTGTTCCGGCCGAGCGACATCCCCCGCGCGTGGCAGATGCAGCTCTATTACCTGCGCCTGCGCAGGGAGCACCCGCCGCAGGGGAAGCACAACGCCCTCCAGAAGCTGGCCTACACGTCGATCCTGCTGCTCGGCGCGCTGTCGGTGCTGACCGGCTTCGCGGTCTACAAGCCGGTCCAGCTCGGCTGGCTGACGGCGCTCTTCGGCGGCTACGAGCTCGCCCGCTACTGGCACTTCTGGGCGGTCTGGATCTTCGTTGCCTTCATCTTCGTCCATGTCGCCCTGGTCTTCCTGGTGGACCCCGCCTCGCTGCGGGCGATGATCACCGGCTGGTACCGGGGGAGGTTCCCGAGCCATGACTGACCGACCGGATCATCACCCTGATCGTCCCTTGAGCCGCCGCGATCTCCTCCGCCTGGGGCTGGCCGCCGGCGCGGCCTCGCTCGCCACCGCCTGCGGCTGGCAGGGGGGGCCCCTGATCCCGGCGCTGCGAGGCGCCTCCCGCCTGAACGACTGGGTGGGGGAGAACCTTTTCCTCTCCCACCGCCACCTGGCGCACCAGTACCCCGTTTCGGCGCGGACGCCGGAGCCGAGTTTCCCGGCCTACTCGATCGTCCGGCCGCTGCCGCGGGTGGCGGACCCCGCGGCCTGGGCGCTGGAGGTGGGCGGGAAGGTGCGCAAGCCGGCGCGGCTCACCCTGGAGATGCTGCGGGCCATGCCGCGGGTCCGCTACACCATCAAGCACCACTGCGTGGAGGGGTGGTCGGCGATCGCCACCTGGACCGGCGTGCCGCTGGCGTCGGTGGTGGCCCTGGTCGAGCCCACGGAGGACGCGCGCTATCTCCGCTTCGACACCTTCGACGCCAATTACTACAACGGCTGGGACCGCGAGAGCGCCCTGCACCCGCAGACGATCCTCGCCTACGCCTTCAACGACCGTCCGCTCGAGCCCGCGCACGGCGCGCCGCTGCGGCTCTACTCGCCGGTGAAGCTCGGCTACAAGCTGACCAAGTACCTGACCGAAGGTGACCTTCACCACCGAGAAGCCCGGCGGCTACTGGGAGGATCAGGGGTACCCCTGGCTCGGCGGAATCTGATCTCGACTTGAAAAAAACGCGGGCGGCGCTGGCGGCATGGTTGCATCCTTGCCGTCCGCGGGAGATCTTTACGCCCCATATGGCCACTTATGCGATCGGCGACGTCCACGGCTGCTTTCAGGCGCTTCAGCGCCTGTTGCGGAAGATCGCCTACGATCCCCGGCAGGACCGTCTCTGGTTCGTGGGCGACCTGGTCAACCGCGGCCCGCACTCGCTCGAAGTTCTGCGCTGGGCGGCCGAACGGGACGACCGGATCGTCGCCGTGCTGGGCAATCATGATCTCCACCTCCTGGCCCGCGCCGCCGGGGTTTCCGAGGTGAAGAAGCGCGACAGCCTGGAGGCCGTGCTGGTGGCGCCGGACCGCGACGACCTCCTGGCCTGGCTGCGGGGGAGGCCGCTGATCCATCGCGAGGGGGAACTGCTGCTCGTCCACGCCGGTCTGTTCCCCGGCTGGACTCCGGCCGAGGCGGAACGCCTGGCGAGCGAGGTCGAGGAGCGGTTGCGCGGGGAGAAGGCGGCGAGGCTCCTGGCGGCGGTCGATCAGCGGGTGGCGGAGCGCTGGAAGGAGAGCCTCTCCGGTTACGAGCGGGCGCGGGTGGCCCTGGCCGGTTTCGCGCGGCTGCGCACTCTCGACGCCGAGTCGCGGATGTGCGCCGACTTCAGCGGTCCGCCGGCGCTCGCTCCCAAAGGGTGCCACCCCTGGTACGCCGCCCCCGGACGCCAGAGCGCCGGCGCGACGGTGATCTTCGGCCACTGGGCGGCGCTGGGGCTCAAGATCGGAGGCGGCGTCGCCTGTCTCGACACCGGCTGCGCCTGGGGGCGCGAGCTCACCGCCCTGCGGCTCGACGACTGGCGGATCTTTCAGGAACCAGCGGGTGGAGGCTAGGCGCCAGGCTCGTCGTGCTCGTCCCTGTCTGTCCCTGATCGTCCCTGTTCTGGTTTAGGATTCACGCCATGAACGACCAAGACCGCGAGCGCGCCTGGGAGCTGTTCGGGCTCCTCTTCCAGGCCCACCCCTGGCACGGCGTATCGATCGGCCCCGACGCCCCGGCCGTGGTGACGGCCTACATCGAGATCGTTTCCACCGACACCGTGAAGTATGAGATCGACAAGGCGAGCGGCCATCTCAAGGTGGACCGGCCGCAGCAGTTCTCGAACGTCTGCCCGACGCTCTACGGCTTCATCCCCCAGACTTTCTGCGGCGAACAGGTGGCTGCTTTCGGGACAGCGCACGGCGAGATCGCGGCGATCGAGGGGGACGCCGACCCCCTGGACATCTGCATCCTTTCGGAGCGCACCTTCTCGCACGGCGACACCCTCCTGCAGGCGGTGCCGGTCGGCGGGCTGCGCCTGCTCGACCGCAATCAGGCGGACGACAAGATCGTCGCCGTGCTCAAGGGGGACGCGGCGTTCGGACACTGCCGGGAGATCGGCGACCTGCCCGGAGCGCTGATCGAGCGGCTCCAGCACTACTTCCTAACCTACAAGCGCCCGCCAGGAGCGGAGCTCGAGGCCATCCAGATCACCCGCGTCTACGGCGCCGCCGAGGCCCGCGAGGTGATCGAGCGCAGCCGCGCGGACTACGAGGAGCGCTATCCGCGGCTCAAGGACCGCTTCCTGGAGGCGCTGGGGCAGGTGTAGAAAGACCCAGGGAGAGCGCGCAGATTCCGCGGATTGCGTCTCTCCCCATGCCCAGCTAGACGGACCCCGATTCCAGATTTCTGCCCTCTTCCGGCGGGCAATCCGCCGGCATCCCGGCGCGGATGCGTTCCGGTGCGCTAGAATTCGAGAAATTTGCGAGCTGCGATGTGACGATGATTGCCCGTCCGGAAGAAAAGGAGAGGGTGCTGTACGAGTTCGACGTGTTCCGCGTCGATCCCGTCCGCCGGCTCCTGCTGCGCGCCGAAGAGCCGGTCGCGATCACGCCCAAGGCCTTTTCGATCCTGCTCGTCCTGCTGGAGCATCCGGGCGAGGTGGTGGAGAAGGCGGAGCTGATCGAGCGGGTCTGGCCGGGCGTCTTCGTCACCGAGGCGAACCTGACCCAGAACATCTTCTCGCTGCGCAAGTGCCTGGGAGAGCGGGCGAACGACAACCGCTACATCGTCACCGTCCCCGGCCAGGGTTACTCGTTCGCCGGCGAGCTGCGGCGGATCGAGCGCTTCGCCACCTCCGAGTTCCAGATCGTGGCGGTGCCCCAGGAGGCGGCGTCGGTGCCGACGCCGACGCCGGCCGACCCACGGCTCGTCGCCATCCCGCCGACCCCTGAGCCGTTCCCCTCGCTCGAGCTGATCGCGGACCCGGTTCCGGCACCGGCGCCCACGCGGCAGCCGGCCCGGCGTCTGCGGCGCCTGCTCATCGGGACCGGCGTTGGGGTGGTGGGGTTGCTGGTGACCGTAACCGCCGTCCACATCATCCAGCATCTCGGCCCCGCGCCGGCGAAACCTCAGTCCGGCCCGGCGGCAGGGGCGGAAGGCGTGCGCCAGGCGATCGCCGTACTCGACTTCAAGAGCCTGTCGCCCAACGCGGATACGCGCTGGCTGCAGACCGCCTTCTCCGAGATGCTGACCACCGAGCTGGCGGCCAGCGGCAAGATGCGGGTGGTACGCGGCGAGCGGGTCGCGCAGGCGGTGCGTTCGCTGGCGCTGCAGGATCCCGGGAGCCTCGGAACCGCCGATCTCCAGCGGCTGCACGATACGCTCGGCGCCGACCTGGTCGTCGTCGGCGCCTTCCTGCCCATCCAGGGGCAGATCCGCCTGGATCTGCGGGTGATCCAGATCCCTGCCGGCGAGACCGTGCTCTCGCTGGCCGAGCGCGGCACCCAGCAGGGGCTGTTCGACCTGGTCTCGCGCACGGGGGAGAAGCTGAGGGATTCCCTGGGCGTCGCCGCGCTGTCGCCGAAGCAGGTCCAGGAGGCCCAGGCCCTGCGGCCGTCCAGCCCGGATTCGTCCCGGCCCTATACCGAGGGGATCGCGCGGCTGCGCGCCTTCGATTCCCCCGGCGCGCTCCGGTCCCTGCAGCAGGCCGTGAAGGCCGATCCCGGCTCGGCGGTGATCCACTCCGCCCTGTCGCGGGCCTGGTCCGAGCTGGGCTACGAGGCGAACGCGGTCGACGAGGCCCGCAAGGCGCTCGACCTCGGCCGCTCGCTGCCGCGCGAGGAGCGCCTCGCCATCGAGGGGCGCCTCTACAAGGCGAGCAAGCAGTGGAGCAAGGCGAGCGAGGCCTACCGGTCGCTCTGGACCTTCTTTCCGGACGACGTCGAGTATGGGCTGCAGCTCGCCGAGAGCCTGATGCTGGGAGGCCGGGGCGCCGAGGCGGCGGCGACGCTCGCCTCGCTGCACAAGCTGCCGCCTCCGGCGGGCGCCGACCCGCGCATCGACGTGGCGGAGGCGAGGAACGCGCGGCGGCTCGCCGATGTCGCCGGCGCGCTGCGCGCCGCCGAGAGAGCGATCGCCAAGGGGCGCCAGTCCGGCCAGAGCCTGGTGGTCGCCCAGGCCCTGATCTATCAAGGGGATGCGCTGCTGACCCAGGGCAAGCCCCAGGAGGCGATCCGCCTGTTCCGGGAATCCGCGGAGCTGTCCAGGAAGGCCGGCTATCAGTGGGGGATCGGCATGGCCGCGGCCAACGTCGGGTCGGCCTTGCAGGCGCAGGGGGACCTCGACGGCGCGGAGAAGGCCGACTTCGAAGCGCTCGCCATCGCCCAGAAGCTCGGCAGCGCCCCCGCCATCGCGGCCCAGCTCCAGCTCCTGGGCGCGCTGCACCGCGACCGGGGGGAGCTGAGCGAGGCGCGGAAGTTCCTCGATCAATCCCGCGACTGGTATGTGAAGATCGGCGAACGCCTGTATGAGGCCCAGGTGCTCGACGCCGGTGGCGCCGTGCTCGTTGCCCAGGGGGACATCGACGGCGCGCGCCAGCACTTCGAGCGCGAGCTCGCCCTCAGCCAGGCGCTGGGCAATCCTGTCCAGGCGGCCTTCGCGATCAAGAACCTCGGGAAGGTTCTCGGCGTGCGGGGGGAGCTGACGGCGGCCCGCCGCCGTTACGAGGAGGCTTTCGCCGCCTTCCACAAGGGGGGCGACGCGAACTCCGCCGCCGAGGCGATGGCGGCGTCGGCCGGCGTCTCCGCGCAGCTCGGCGATATCCGCACCGCTTGGCAGCGCTCGGCGCAGGCGATGGCGGCCAAGCAGCAGGCGGGCGACCGGATCGGCGTCGGCCGGATCTTCGGCCTGCGCTCCCAGCTCGCCTACCAGCTCGGCGATCTCGCCGCCTCCCGCGCGCTCGCCGACGAGCAGCTCCAGATCGCCCGCCAGACCGGCGCGCGCTCCCTCACCACCCTGGCCCTCCAGAACCGCGGCCGGGCTGAGTTCGCCGCCGGGAACCTGGCCGCCGCTCGCGCGGAGCTCGCGGAGGCCCTGCGGGTGAGCTCGGCGCTGGGCGAGGATCTGCGGGCGATGGAGATCCGCCTCGATCTGGCCGCGCTCGCGCTCGCCGGGAATCAGGCCAGCGAGGCCGCCGCCCTCGCGCGCCAGGCCGTGGCCTGGTATCAGAAGCGCGGCATCCCGGGCGGTGAATCCCAGGCCCTCGGGATCCTCGCCGAGTCCCTGCTGCGCCAGGGGCTGCGCAGAGAGGCACAGGCGACCGCGGCGCAGGCGCGCGCCCGGCTCGACGCCAGCGAGGATCGCGAGCTCCGTATCACCGTCGGCGTCCGGTTGGGGAAGATCGAAGCGGTCACGGGGAATACCGCCGAGGCGCTCCGGCAGCTCCGGCGGGCGGCCGCCGACGCCGCGAGCTGCGGGTTCGCCGCCGCCGGCCTCGAAGCCCGGCTCGCCCTCGGCGAGGTCCAGCGCGGGGCCGGTGATCCAGCGGCCGGCGCCACCCTGGCGGCGGTCCGCAAGGAGGCCGAGACCCGCGGCTTCAAGCGGCTGGCGCTGGCCGCGATCTACCGCTCGTAAACCGCGACCTCCAGGCACGCCGCCCGGAAGCCGCCCTCCTCCGCGCCGCGCTCGCCGCGCTCGCGTTCGATCAGCAAGCGGATTGCGCGGGTGCGCAGAGGCGGGAACCGGTGCTCCACCCGCGGCTCCTGATTGCCGGTGACCCGGGTGCCGGGGATGTCGCGCCATCCGGTCTCGTCCCGGAACTGGAAGACATAGTCGAGCGCCAGGAATTTGCGGGCCGCCGCCCCCCGGCTGCCGAAGCTGGGAAAAGCCACCACGCGGCCGACCGTCCGCGGCGCGGGCCAGTCGATGCCGAACCACGCGCGCACGGGCCGTGGCCGCGGCGGAACCGTGCGCGCGGCGTCGGTCGGCTCGCCGGCGCCGAGCGTGCCGTCGTTGAGCCGCTCCTGGAAGCGGACCCCGACGCCGTCGCCCCCCGCGAACGGCTGCCCGGCTCGCGCCAGATCGGTGGCCAGCTCGCCGACGGCGGGGGCCCGGGGCAGGCCGGCGCAGCAGCGCGCGAGATCGGCCTCGGTGACGTCGAACACCTTCCATGAATAGCCGATGGTGGCGATCGGCGCGAAATTCTCGCGCAGCCAGGCGTGCCGCCTCGCGGCGGCGGGATCGCGTCCGACCAGATTGGAAAGGTTTACCGCGATGCGTCCGGCGACCGGTCCGCTGGGATCGAACAGCACGGGGACGGAACTTTGGCGCGCGTAGACCGTCCGCATATACTCGTCGTCCTGATTCCAGTCGAGATTCGAATCGATCAGCCAGCGCCAGCCATTGGCGGGCCCGCCGGCCAGCTCGTTGAAATAGGCGAGATAATGGGGATGGATCGACCAGGAGGAGATCGCCAGCCAGAGGAGCGGAACACCGATCACCGCCGGGCTCCACCGCGCGGCCGCGGCGCGGCTGATGAAAACGAATACAAAGGGGAAGATCGGCAGCACATAGCGAAGCCCGATGTCGAGCCGGAAGAACAGGCTGAAATAGAGGAGCAGGAAGACCACCGGAACGATCAGGAACGCCTCGGCGCCGGGCGCGCGGACCCTGCCGGACCCCCAGAGCCAGAGCGCCAGCATGAGGAGAAGCTGGGTGGCGACCGGCACCTTGACCAGGAAAGCCCAGAGAAAATACGAGCGGAATCCCGTCTGGCTGTAGCGCCCCCGCAGATAGCTCCAGGTCGCGGCGCGCGAGTCGCGCGAGACCATGTCGAGCCCCTGCACGTAGGCGCGGGGGAGCGGCAGCGGCACGTCCCGCAATACGGGGACGGCGGCCAGCGACTGAAAGCCGGGGCTCATGAAGGCGTAGCTCTTCAAGGGGGTCAACGTGTCTTCGAACCCGAAGCCGGCATTCAGCGCCACCAGGGTGCCGAGGCCCAGGGCGAGCAGGATAAGGCCGGCGCGCGCGGCGAAACGGGGTTCGCGGTGGAGGCGGAGCGCGAGGATCAACACGAAGATCGGCACCAGAAAGAGCGCCGTGACCTTGGTGAGCTGGGCGAGGCCGAAGGCCGCCGCCATCACCCACAGCCGCCCGCGGCCGGGTTTCTCCAGATGGCGCCAGAAGGCGTAGGCCGCCGCGAACATCGCGAGCGCTGTCGCCACGTCCGTGGTGACCAGGTGGGAGTGGGCGAGGAGGTTCGGGCAGAAGGTGTAGAGGAAGAGCGCCAGCGCGCCGCTCCAGACGCCGAAGAGCTCGCGCGCCCAGCTCCAGACCAGCCCGCCGAGCAGCAGGCCGAGGAGCAGGGTCGGGAGGCGCGCGAGGAAGAGCTGTTGCGATCCGCTCAACGCGCGGCGGGCGAGCGCCACCGGCAGCGCGTTGAGCACCGAGACCGGCATCTTGGAGTTGAAGGTCCCGTCGCGCAGGAAGGTCCCCGAAGCCAGGGCGCGCGCGCCGTACGCCAGATGGCGGGGCTCGTCGGCGGTGGCGCCGTCCGCCCGCATCGCCAGCAGGCCGCGCCAGCCGAACAGGATCAGGAGGACCCAGGGCAGGGCCCTGCCGAGGCGGGGGATCACGGGGTCATCTCTTCTTCTTCTCTCCCACCCCCATCTCCTCCAGCAGCGGTCCGGCGGCGTCGCCATGGAGGGCCTGCATCAGCCAGAGCATGTAGCGAACGTCCACGCTGACGTTGCGCGCCACGTCCGGGTTGTAGCCGAAGTCGTTGGCCACGTTCTCCCAGACGCGATCGAAATTCACCCCCACCAGCTCGCCGCGGCCGTTGACCACCGGGCTCCCCGAGTTGCCGCCGGTGGTGTCGGCGTCGGCGAGGAAATCGACCGGCACGTCCTTCAGCCTGGGATCCGCCCAGCGGCTCGCGGGGGCCGTGGGCGCCGCCGCCAGCAGCCCGGCGGGAGCGTTGAAGGGCGCCGCGCCGGTGTTCTTCTCGACCACGCCGCCAACCGTCGTCTGCGGGCGCATCCAGGCGCCGTCGCGCGGGCTGTACCCCTTCACGTGGGCGAAGGCGACGCGCAGAGTGCCGTTGGCGTCCGGGGCCACCGGCCGGCCGGCGTGGGCGATCACCGCGCGCTGCCAGCGGGGGCGCAGGCGCGACACGGCGCCCTGGAAACGGTCGTCCTGCTCCTTGAGCGCGCGCAGCTCGCGGTCGAGCGCGAAGGCGAGGTCGAGCAGCGGGTCGTGGCGGCCGCGGAGCTGCTCCTCGCTCTCGTCGAACATCCGCTTGCGCTCCGCGAGATCGGTGACCTTCGTGTGGGCGAGCAGGTCGTCCACCCTTGGCCTGGATCGCCGCGACGGTCGCCGGCGAGAAAGCTCTCGACGGCCGGCACGCGGCTCTCCTCCGGCAGGGCGGCGAAGCGGGTGAAGACATCGATGAGCAGGGCGGCGTCCGTCGGTGCGGTCGAGGCGCTTCTGCTCGCGCTCCAGCCGCTCGCCGAGCCGCTCGCGGTTGCGCTCCTGGTAGTCCGGCTCGCGCTCCAGGTCCGGCTTCGCCTTCTCGCCCGCCCAGCGCGCCAGGGTGAGCGCCAGATCGAGCGGCTTGGGACCGTACTTCATCTGCGTCAGCAGGAAATCGCGCTCCCAGGTCCGCCGCCGCTCGGCGATCAGCCGCGCCAGCTCGCCGTGCGCCGCCACGGCTTCCCGCTGCTCCGGACGCTTCGCCGCCCAGGCGAGGATCTCCTTCTCGGCAGCCGCCTTCTTCTCCAGGATCTGGCCGCGGCGGATGCCGGCCATCTGGCCGCGCGAGTTCTTCTCCTGGTTGGCGAGCCCCTTGATGCGGTCGGCCAGCGCGATGCGCACCGCTTCGTCCGTTGTTCGAAGCGGCCTCCATCCTGTCGATCCAGGCGCGGTAGAGCTCGGCGCGGCGCGGGTAGAAGAGCTCCGCCCGCTCGCGCATCTCGGCCTCGGTGTAGGAGCGGAAGGTCAGGCCGGGATAGCCGGCGACCATCACGAAGTCGTCCGGCTCGACGCCGCGCGGCGAGCCACGGGGAAGAAGTGCCGCGGGCTTGTAGGCGACGTTGGCGTCCCCCTTCGGCGCCGGCTGGCCGTCCGGGCCGGCATAGACGCGCAGCAGGGCGAAGTCGCCGACGTGCCGGGGCCAGCTCCAGTTGTCGATCTCGCCGCCGAAGTCGCCCACGGCGCGCGGCGGCGCGTAGACCAGCCGCACGTCCGGGAACTCCAGGCTGTCGATCAGCACGTAGCGCAGGCCGCCGTCGAACGCCGCCACCTGGCAGCGGTGGTGCTCGGCCTTTTCGCACGCGGCCACCATCTCCTTCTGCTTGCGCTCGATCGCCTGGAAGCGCGCGAGGTCGTCCGCGCCGGCGGGCACCGCGGCCTCCACCTCGCGGGTGACGTCCGTCATGCGGTGGGGGATCGTGGCGTGGACGCCGGCCCCGGCAGCTCCTCGGCCGGCGTGCGGGCGAGGAAGCCGTGGGTGATCAGATCCCGTTCGCGGGGTCGAGTGCTGCTGCAGGATCGAGAACGCGCAGTGGTGGTTGGTGATCATCAGCCCCTGGGGGGAGATGAAGCCGGCCGAGCACCCCGTCGATCTTCACGGCCGCGTCGAGCAGGCCCGCGCCCTCCGCGGTCCACAGCTTCTGCGGCGGGATCTCGAGGCCCAGTTCGCGAAGCCACTTCGGGTCGTGCTCGCAGCACCTGCTCGGGGGTCCACTTTCCTTCCACGGCGAAAGCTCCTGCGCATGTGGCCCAGAGGCCGAGGGAGAAGACGGCGGCGGCACGGATTTTCATGGGACGGGAGTTTACCGCAGGCCTTGCAGGGGCGGCCCGGTGTGGCCGCCCGGAGGTCCAACGGGCGCGGTCAGTTCCCCGCGCAGGCCAGGGCGGCGGGGAGCTGCGGGGAGAAGGGGGAGGGCTGGAACCGGTTGTGGAAGTAGTACGGAATCCCCCAGAAGGGCTCGGTCTCCTGGCCGTCGCCGGCGGGCTTCAGGGGATCGCAGATCACCACCCTGTGGTCCGGGGAGAAGCCGGGGAGCTCGGACTCGAAGTAGGCGACCCAGAGGCCGGTGTCGTTGAGCGCCTGCATGTCGGTGATCTCGACCTCGGTGGGGTTGCCGTTGCGGTTCGAGGTGTCGCCGCCCAGGAGCTCCGGGTGCTTCGTCCAGGCCCAGACCAGGGCGTCGTGCAGCACGAAGCGGACCTCGTTGCCCGGGCCCGCCCACCGCTTGAGGCGCGTGGTGGAGGTGCCGGGTCCCCAGCGGAGCTCGTAGGCGGCGCGCACGGCCGGGTCGGCAAAGGACAGGGTATAGGCGTTCGGTTGCGCCCCGGCGAGGTCGGGCCGGGCGGAGAAGTCGACCTGGTAGGAGAGGAAGGGGCTGGTCAGGGTGTCGAGCTGATAGTGCGAGATCCTGAGGCCCCTCGCCTGCGGGTCGTAGCCCACACCGGGGCGAGTCTGTGCCGTGGCGGGGACGGCGGCGAGCGCCACGAGGACAAGGGCGGCAAACATCTCACGACTGCGGATCGGCATCCGAAGACCTCCCAGGGTCTGAATCGGTTTTCAGGGTACGACGGTGGCATGCTATCGCAGCATGACCGGGCTGTCGAGGCGGATGGTACACTTCCGCGTCCGACGGTATTCAAGTCGAAAGGATTTTATGAACAGCAAACAGATACTGGCGGCCTTCGGGATCGCCTCCACGCTTTTGGCCGCCGTTCCGGCGACCGGCTGCGCCGCGACCGGCAACAGCGCTCCGCCGGCCGTGAAGACTGAGATGAAAACCGCGGTCAAGGCCGAAGAGATGAAGCCGGACGTGATGACGGTGACCACGAAGGACTACACTTTCACCGCCCACACGCCGGCAGGCTGGAGAGGGGACACCGAGGGCGCCAAGAAGTATCAGGGCAGCATCCTGTTCACTCAGAAGTCGGAGACTCCTGGGGGAGGCCAGATTCTGGTGGGCGTGTACCACAAGTTCGACGAGAACGTGGGGTTGCGCCTCGAGACGGATACCCAGAATTATCGGAAGCAATATCCCAAGCTGGAGCTCGGCGAGCTGGACGCGAAGCACCCGCAGTACGCGACCTTTCCGCGGACCTTCTCCCAGGCCGGCGAGTTCTACCAGTACGTGACCTACCTGAATCCCGGCTCGCTCTACCCCTACGCGCTGTTCGTGGCGATGTACAAGAAGGCCCCCGCGACGCCGGCGGAGCTCGCCGCCTACAAGGAGATCGTGCGGTCGCTGCAGATGACCCCGCCGAGCTCGAAGCCGACCCAGTAGGGAAAATCTCTCAGCCCGTGATCAGCGTGCGATACGTGCGCAGGTGGCGGAAGGCGGCCTCGGGCTCGCCCAGCTGCTCGTAGATCCCGGAGAGGTTGTAGTGGGCGTCGGCGAGCGTGCGATCGAGGTCGAGGGCTGCCATGTAGGCGTCGGCGGCCTCGCGCAGCCGGCCGAGATCCTGAAGGACGACGCCGAGGTTGTAGGCGGCGGTGGTGTCGTCCGGCCGGGTGCCCAGGGCCAGACGGTAGTGCCGCTCGGCTGCGACGATCTCCCCCCGCTCGTGGAGGAGGCGCCCGAGGTTCACGTGGGCGTCCGCCAGATCGGGATCGATCTCCAGGGCGCGCCGGTAGGCCGCCATCGCCTCTTCCGGGGAGTCCTCCTCCAGCTCGGCGCCGCGCTCGTACCAGTCCGCCCCCCTCTCGGGCTCGTCAGGCGTCTCCTCCGTGGGCGTGCGCAGGGGGAGCGTCGCGGCCCCGCGCGCCAGCTCGGCGAGCTCGAAGTCGAACACCGCCTGCCCCGACTCGGGGTTCCAGACGTCGCGGCCGTCGCGCACCACGACGTGATGCCCCTGGGCGGAGATGCGGACGCCGGTGAGCGCGCGGTCCTTGGGGAGCTGCTCGCGCAGGTTCTGCAGGGCGAGGCGCACGCGCCGCCGGGGGACGCGGGCGGCGAGCAGCCCCTTGGCGGTGCGCAGGACGATCAGATCCTGGAAGGAGAAGTAATATTCACCGCGCGGGCCCTGCGCGGGCGCGAGGAAGCCGGCCCGGACGAAAGAACGGACCTGCGCGGCGGAGAGGCCGAGCAGGGCGGCGACATCCTTGGTCGAGTAGCCTCTGGCTTGAGGCGGCCGCGGGACCAGGCGGTCCAGCCCGCCCGGTACTTTGAGAGCGGAAGACCGGTTCATCGCTCTCAGTGTAACCCGGCGGGCTTATCTCTTTGAACTCTTTTTTTTCGGCGCCTCGTCGACGGCGGCCACCGACTCGCTCGCGGCGCGCGACGACCGCTTCGCCGGCTTGCGTTCGGCGAGCGAGATCGGCTGGGCGGCGGCCTGCGGCTTGGCGGCGGCGAGGCTCGCCTTGAGCGCCGCCATCAGATCGATCACCTGCGCCTTCGGCGCCGCGACCGGCGTGGCGGTGATCTCCTCGCCCTGGACCTTGCGCTCGATCAGCGCCGCGCACCTGCTGGCGCTGGGTGTCCTCGTAGGTCTCGGGGCGGAACTCGTCGGTGGCGATCTGCTCGATGAGCTGGACGGCGAGCTTGAGCTCCGGCTCCTTGAGCTCGGCCGTGCCCATCGGCACCTCGGAGAACGAGCGCAGCTCGTCCGAATAGCGGAGCTGCTGCATGATCAGCCCCTCTTCGAACGGCCGCAGCAGCACGAACTGGTCCTTGCCGCGGGCGACGTAGCGCGCCAGCGCCGCGCGGTCGGTCTGCTTCATCGCCTCGGCGAGCAGCCGGTACGGCCGGTCGCCCCCCTTGTCGGGCCCCAGGTAGTAGGACTTCTCGTAATAGATCGGATCGACCTGCTCGAGCGGCACGAACTCGGCGATCTCCACGGCGTTGGTCGGCTCCGGCGTCAGCGCCTTGAGCTCCTCTTCCGTAAAGAGAACATATTGCCCCTTCGCGTACTCGTAACCTTTCACCATTTCGTCTCGCCCGACGACTTCCTCGTCGACCGGACAGATGTATTGTTGCTTCAAGCGGGAACCGCATTTCTTGTGCAGCATGTTAAATTGGATGCCGGCCGCGCTCTCTCCCGTGGAATAGAGTTTCACCGGGATCGTGACGAGACCGAATGAGATCATTCCGGAGGCAAAGGGTCGGGCGCTCATAAGGCGTAATATACCATTCAATCGCAATGATGGAGCGTATTTATCAGGATTTGATCACCGCCGTTCCGGCAGTTCATTGGCGGCGGCCATTTAACGTTTCCAGATGATTTCCCTGCCTTGAAATCGAGCTCCAGGACACTTGAATCGATAACCGGTTCGATCCGCGGCGAGCTGGCGCGGCTCGGCGCGCCGCGCGTGGCGGCCGATCCCGCCGCCCTGCGGCCGATGAAGCCGGAGACCAGCGAGCGGCCGTTCAACCGGGCGGGCTGGGTGTTCGAGCTCAAGTACGACGGCTTCCGCATGCTGGCGGCGGGCGGGGCGGGGGAGTCGCGGCTGTTCTACAAGAGCGGCCACGACGCCACCCGCATCTTCCCCGAGCTGAGCCAGGCGATCGCCGCCCTGCCGTTCCGCGGGCTGATCCTGGATGGCGAGGCCGTGGTGCTCGACGGCGAGGGTCGCCCCAACTTCCAGCGTCTGCAGAAGCGGGGGCTGCGCGTCCGCCTCGCCGACGTCGAGCACGCCGCCGCGGCCAGCCCGGCGACGCTGTTCGTCTTCGACCTCCTGGGGTTCGAGGATTTCGATCTCCGGCCGCTGCCGCTCGCGGCGCGCAAGGAGATCCTGCGCCGCGTGCTGCCGCCGGGCGGCGACTGGATCCGCCTCACCGAGGAGATTCCGGAGCGCGGCGAGGACCTCTACGCCGCCGTCGCCGGCATGGGGCTGGAGGGGATCGTCGCCAAGCGCGCCGCCTCCCCCTACCGCTCCGGCTACGCCAAGGACTGGCTGAAGGTGCGGGTCGATCAGAGCTCGGACTTCGCCGTGGTCGGCTTCGAGCCGGTAGCGGGAGGGCGCACCGGCCTTCGCCGGCTCCACCTCGCGGTCGTGAACGGCGGTGGCCTCGCCTATGCCGGCACTGTGGGCACCGGCTTCACCCGCGAGGTGGAAAAGGAGATCCGCGAGCGGCTCGATCCGTTGCGCCGCGCCACCCCGCCGTTGCCGGTGGAGGACGTCCGCGGCACGGTCTGGGTCGAGCCCGAGGTGGCCGTCGAGGTCCGCTACAAGGAGTGGACCGACGGCGGGCACCTGCGCCACCCTGTCTTCCTGCGCCTGCGCGACGACAAGACGGCCGGCGAGTGTTTCCGCCCCGGCGAGGAACGCGAGGATGAAGAAGCAGGGGAGGAACCGCCGGAGAAGAAAACCGCCAAGCTCACCAATCTCGACAAGGTTTTCTGGCCCGGGGAGGGGATCACCAAGGGGGATCTGATCGAGTATTACCGCGCGGTCTCCCCCTGGCTGCTCCCCCTCCTGCGCGGCCGCCCGCTGATGCTCGACCGCTATCCGAACGGCATCACCGGCAAGTCGTTCTTCCAGCGCAGCGAGCCGGTCGACGACATGGAGGGGTTGCTCGCGCTGGTGAATCTCGGCGCGATCCCGTTTCACATCGGAGCCAGCCGGCTGGAGACCCCGGACCATCCGGACTGGTGCATCCTGGATCTCGATCCGAAGACGGCGCCGTTCGCCCACGTGGTGAAGATCGCGCTCGCCATCCGCCAGCTGTGCGACGAGATCGGGATGCCCAGCTTCGTCAAGACGAGCGGCGGCAGCGGCCTGCACGTCCTGCTGCCGATGGGCGGGCAACTCGCGCACGAGCCGGCGCGGCAGCTCGCCGAGCTGCTCGCCGGGATGATCGTCGCCCGCCTGCCGGCGATCGCCACCACCGCGCGGTCGATCGCCGCCCGCGGCGGCCGGGTCTACGTGGACGCCCTGCAGAACGGCCGCGGCAAGCTCCTGGCCGCTCCCTACTGCGTTCGCCCGCACCCCGGGGCGCCGGTCTCCACCCCCCTCGACTGGCGCGAGGTGAACGCCCGCCTCGACGTCCGCGCTTTCAATTTCAACACCGTGCCGCGGCGTCTCCGCAAGCGCCAGGCCGACCCTCTCCTGCCGGTGCTGACGGCGCGGCCCGATCTCGAGGGCGCACTCGCGCGGCTGGCGGAAAACCTTTAGAAAACAGAACGGCCCGCGGGGGTTGCCCGCGGGCCGCCAGGAAGGCGACGAAAAGGTTTCTTACGGCACGCAGGCCGTAACGTTCACGTCGTCGAGGAACCAGCCGGTGCTGGTGACGGTGCAGTCGGTGATCGCGGTGAAGCCGATGCGGACCGCCTGGCCGGCGCAGCCGCCGGTGCCGCCGGTGGCGGTGTTGCAGACCGCGTCGAGATTGATCGTCGTGTTGACGAACGTCGATGCGCTGCCGGTGAACGCCGCCACGCCGGCGGCTCCGGCCGGCGGGCAGGAGGCGCTGATGGTGCCGTTGTAGGTGGTGCCGGAGACGATCGCGGTCGCGGGCACGAAGAAGTAGTTGGTGCCGTTGACGGAGATCGCCACCGCGCCGCCGTCGAAGCCGCTCTCGAAGCCCCGGCGGTGCCAGAACGACAGCCGCGAGACGGTGGAGCCGGCGGGGATCGTGATGCCGGCCGCGCCGTTCGGCTGCGCGAAGGCGAAGACGTTGCTGCCGTAGGCCGCGGTGCAGGTCGAGCCGCCGAAGCGGAAGATGTTGGCGCCGCTGCGGGCGGTGCAGGCCTGGACGCCGCGCCAGTCGGCGGCGCTGCCGCCGGCGACGAAGGTGCCGGTGGTCCAGCCGGCGAGGCCGCTGGCGCTGTCGAAGGTGTTGGTGTAGAGCGTCTGCGTGGTGCAGCCGACACAGGCGCCGGTGGTCGCCGTGGCCTGGCTCGAGTTGCCCGACTCGCAGGCGGTGAAGGCGCGGACGACGTAGAAATAGGCCGTGTTGCAAAGGAGGCCGGTGTCGCTGAACGACGTCGTCGCCGAGGTGCCGATCTGCGTGTACGGGCCGCCCGAGGTGGTCGAGCGGAGAATGCGGTACTGGGTGGCGCCGGCCACGGCGCTCCACGAGAGGTTGATGCCGTTCGGGCCGCTGGCGGCCGCCGTCAGGCCGGTGGGTGCCGGGGGCGTCGTGCAGGTGCCGCCGCTCTCGGTGACGGCGGCGGTCCAGATCTCCTCCTTGCCGCCGCTGCGGCGGTCGGTCCAGGAGGGGAAGAAGGTGCCGGCGTAGCCGGAGAGGCTGTTGTAGTCGCCGTACTGGTTGCCGGAGTCGGCGCCGGCGATGGTCTCGTCGGTCATGCGCCGTGGTCACCTTGAACGGCGCGCTCCAGGTAAGCGCCGTCGTCGAACGAGGCCTGGTAGTAGACGTCGGTCTTCTTGCGCGTCGAGTCGTCGACCGTGTCGTAGTACATCACCGCGATCTGGCCGTTGGTCTCGTCGACCGCCAGCCACGGGTTGAACTGGTCGTTGAGCGACGCCTGGTTGTTGATCATCACCGGCGCGGCCCAGGTGGCGCCGCCGTCGGTGGAGCGGGCGAACCAGATGCGGGTCTTGCAGGTCGAGGCGGCGTTCGTGCCCGGCTCGTTGGCCGGCGGTGGTGCAGCCGGTGGCGCCGGTCAGGTCGTTCCAGGCGGCGTAGACCATGTTCTTGGTCCCGG
Source organism: uncultured Acidobacteriota bacterium (assembly GCA_963792575.1). Taxonomy (GTDB): domain Bacteria; phylum Acidobacteriota; class Thermoanaerobaculia; order Multivoradales; family UBA5704; genus DATARR01. The sequence goes on along the minus strand of CAWBWZ010000007.1, from coordinate 164,357 downwards.
TCCGGTAGGCGCCGCCGGAGGTGTAGATCAGCTGGCGGCGGCTGTTGAACGAGGGCACGCCGATGTCGAAGGAGTCGAAGGTGGTGGCGATGGTGACCGGGGCGCCGATAGGAGACGCCGCCGTTGGTCGACTTGGCGACCAGTAGCTTGCGGCTGCCGGTGTCCGGCCAGAAGACGAAGACGTCGCCGGAGCTGTTGGTCTTGACGTCGCAGCCGATCGCCGTGCCGGTGGTCTCCGCGCCGCTGATCTGGATCGGCGTCCCCCAGGCGCCGGCCGGGCCGGTGCGCCGGTTGACGAACGGCCGGGTTGCCGTTGTGCCAGCAGGCGTAGATGTTGTCCTTGAACGCCGAGGTGGCGCTGTGGTCGACCCAGATCATCTGCTTGTCGGTGTTGGTCTGGGTGCCGGAGAAGGTGTTGTCGAAGGTCCAGGTGGCGCCGCCGTTGGTCGACTTGTAGGCCCGCATCTTGAGCACGGTGCCGGCCGAGTTGATGCCGATCGTCGTCGACCAGGCGGTGCCGTCCGACGTCCAGTCGACCGTCGGGTCGGAGTGGAAGGAGTCGCCGGTCTGCAGCGGCAGGCTGGTCTGTCCCCAGGTGGCGCCGCCGTCGGAGGAGTAGAACTGCGCCTGCTGGCCGCTGCCGCCGATGTTGTTCGAGGCGCCGATGATCTTCTGCGTGTTCCAGAAGTTGACCCGGATGTCCGACTCGCTGCGCGAGACCGTGGCCGAGCCCGGAGACGCGCAGGTTGGTGCCGCCCGAGGTCTTCACCGGGCGCGGCGCGATGTCCGGTTCGGGCACGGCCGGGGCGCAGGTCCTGGTGGGGCTTTTCCATCCACTCCTGCGACCTCCTTCAGCACCAGCGGATAGCCGCCGGTCGGATCGGTCGCCGAGATAGGTCCCTTCCGGATGCGCCTTGCGCCAGATGACGCGCAGCCAGAGCGGAATGCGGATCTTGTCGTTCGCCTCGCCGGGGCGCAGCAGCGAGAAGTCCTGATTCTCACGGATCAGCTTCTCCAGCGCGCTGCCGGCCGGCGCCTCGGCTTTCTGGATCTGGGTTTTGAGCGTTGGCCAGCCGGAGTCATTGGTGGCCGCGAAAGCCGGCGAGATGAGGGAGGACAGCAGGACTGCGAACAGAAACCTGCGCATAGGGGTGCTCCTTTCGAATCTGCATGAGTGTCTCGAATTCAATCGAGGACAAAAAACATCAGGGCCTACAAGAGAGAAGGTGCGGCCTGGACCCTGGGATGAGCCCGGCGAATTGTAAAAAAGCGCCCGGGCCTTACGGCACGGTCACCGGCGCGGTCCAGATCTCTTCCCTGGCGCCGTTGCGGCGGTCGGTCCAGGAGGGGAAGATCTTGCCGGCGTAGATCGACAGGCTGTTGTAGTCGCCGTACTGATTGCCGGCGTTGGCGCCGGCGTTCGTCTCGTCGGTCTGGGCGGTGGTGACCTTGGCCGCGGCGCTCCAGGTAACGCCGTCGTCGCCCGAGGTCTGATACCAGACATGGGTCTTCTTGCGGGTGCTGCTGCCGGCCGTGTCGTAATAGATCACCGCCAGGCGGCCGGTGGTCTCGTCGACGCCCATCCACTGGTTGAACTGATCGTTGAGCGAGGCCTGGTTGTTGATCATCACCGGCGCCGACCAGGTGCCGCCGCCGTTGGTGGAGCGGGCGAACCAGATGCGGGTCTTGCAGGTCGAGGCGGCGTTCGAGCCCGGCTCGTTGCTGGCTCGGGTGCAGCCGGCGGCGCCGGTGAGGTCGGTCCAGGTGGCATAGACCAGGTTCCTGGCCGCGGTCCGGTAGGCGCCGCCGGAGACGTAGATCAGGGCGCGGCGGTTGTTGAACGACGGCACGCCGATGTCGTAGCCGGCCCTGGCGGTGGCGACGGTCACCGGAGTGCCCCAGCTGGTGCCGCCATCGATGGATTTCGTCACCAGGATGCGCCGGTTGGTGGTGGCCGGCCAGAAGACGAAGGCGTGGCCGGATTCTGTTGGTCTTGACGTCACAGCCGATGGCGGTGCCGGCGGTCTCGGCGCGGCTGACCTGGACCGGCGCGCCCCAGGCGCCGGCCGGGCCGGTGCGGCGGTTGACGAAGGCCAGATTGCCGTTGTGCCAGCAGACGTAGATGGAATTCCTGAAGGCGGAGGTGGCGCTGTGGTCGACCCACATCATCTGCTTGTCGGCGTTCGTCTGGGTGCCCGAGACCGTGTTGTCGAAGGTCCAGGTGGCGCCGCCGTTGATCGACCTGTAGGCGCGCATCCTCAGCGTGGTGCCCGTGCCGTCGATGCCGATCGTCGTCGACCAGGCGGTGCCATCCGAGGTCCAGTCGACCGTCGGATCGGAGTGGAAGGAGTCGCCGGTGACCAGCGGCAGGAAGCTCTGCCCCCAGGTGGCGCCGCTGTTGCTCGAGTAATACTGGGCCTGCTGGCCACTGCCGCCGAGGTTGTTGGAGGCGGCGATGATCTGGGCCGGGTTCCAGTAGTTGATCCGGATGTCCGACTCGCTGCGCGGCACCGTCCGCGCGCCCGAGGCGCGGACGTTGGCGCCGACGGCCGCCTTCTCGGGCAGGCCCTCCTCCTCGGCGTCGAAGTCGAGGCCGGGCGCCCGCGGGTCGTCCGCCTCGTTCGCCACCAGATCCTGGTGCAGCCGCATCCACTCGGCCACTTCCTTGAGCACCAGCGGATAGCCGCCGGCCGGATCCGAAGCCGCGTAGCTCCCCTCCGGGTGCGCCTTGCGCCAGTGGACGCGCAGCCAGAGCGGCACCGGGATCTTGTCGCCCGCCTCCTCGGCCCGCAGGATCCCGAAGTCCTGGTTGTTCAGGATCAGTTTCTCGAGCGCGCTGCCAGGCTGGACCCGGCTCGCCTTGAGCTGTTGATCGGGGGAGGGCCAGGAGGGCTGGCGGGGGGCGGCGCCGGCGGCGAGGGAAACCACGAGCGTTGCGACGGCGAGGGACAACCGTACCCGGTTCATTTGGCGACAAACGATAACAGGTTCATGAAAAAGAGGGTGCTGAGCGGGCCCGGATGCGAGCCGAAACGAAAACGGCGCCCCGGGCGGGGCGCCGTTGCGGTCCTGCGGGAGCGGCCCGGCTTACGGCTCGATCACCGGCACGGTCCAGATCTCTTCCTTGGCGCCGCTGCGGCGGTCGGTCCAGGAGGGGAAGATCTTGCCGGCGTAGATCGACAGGCTGTTGTAGTCGCCATACTGGTTGCCCGAGTTGGCGCCGGCGATCGTCTCGTCGGTCTGACCGGTGGTGAGCTTGACCGCGACGCTCCAGGTGACGCCGTTGTCGGCCGAGGTCTGGTACCAGATGTCGGTCTTCTTGCGGCCGGCGTCGGCGACCGTGTCGTAATAGATCAGCGCCAGGCGGCCGGTGGTGTCGTCGACGCCCAGCCACTGGTTGAACTGATCGTTGAGCGAGGCCTGGTTGTTGGTCATCACCGGCGCGCCCCAGGTGGTGCCGCCGTCGGTGGAGCGGGCGAACCAGACGCGGCTCTTGCAGGTCGAGGCGGCGTTGGTGCCCGGCTCGTTGGCCGGGGCCGTGCAGCCGGTGGCGCCGGTGAGGTCGACCCAAGAGGCGTAGACGTTGTTCAGCGTCGCGTTGCGGTAGGCGGCGCCCGAGACGTAGATCAGGGCGCGGCGGCTGGCGAACGACGGCACGCCGATGTCATAGCTGTCCTTGGTGGTCGCGATCACCTTCGGGGTGCCCCAGCTGGTGCCGCCGTTGGTCGACTTCGCCATCACGATCTTGCTGTTGCCGGTGGTCGGCCAGAAGACGAAGGCGTCGCCGCTGGAGTTGCTCCCCATCGAGCAGCCGATGGCCGTGCCGGTCGACTCGGCGCCGCTGACCTGGATCGGCGTCGCTCCAGGCGCCGGCCGGGCCGTTGCGGCGGCTGACGAAGCGCCGGATTGCCGTTGTGCCAGCAGACGTAGATGTAGTCCTTGAAGGCGGACGTGGCGCTGTGGTCGACCCACATGATCTGCTTGTCGGTGTTCTTCTGGGTGCCCGAGAAAGTGTTGTCGTACGTCCAGGTGGCGCCGCCGTTGGTCGACTTGTAGGCGCGCATCTTGAGGACGCTGCCCCTTGATGCCGATCGTCGTCGACCAGGCGGTGCCGTCCGAGGTCCAGTCGACCGTCGGATCGGAGTGGAAGCTGTCGGTGCTGAACAGCGGCAGGAAGCTCTGCCCCCAGGTGAGGCCGCCGTCGCCCGAGTAGTACTGCGCCTGCTGGCCGGTGCCGCCGATGTTGTTGGAGGCGACGATCACCTGCAGCGGGTTCCAGAAATTGATCCGGATGTCCGATTCGCTGCGCGGCACCGTCTGCAGCGCCCGAGGTGCGGACGTTGCCGCCCACCGTCGACTTCTCGTTGATCGGGCCCAGGGACTTCGCCTCGGCGTCGTCATCGCCGTCGAAGCCGGGCGCGCGCAATGTGTCCGCCTCGGTCGCCACCAGATCCTGGTGGAGGCGCATCCACTCGGCCATCTCCTTGAGCACCAGCGGATAGCCGCCGGTCGGATCGGCAGCCGAGTAGTTCCCTTCCGGATGCCCCTTGCGCCAGTAGACGCGCAGCCAGAGCGGCACCGGAATCTTGTCGCCGGCCTCGTCGGCCCGCAGCATTCCGAAGTCCTGGTTGTTGAGGATCAGCTTCTCGAGCGCGGTGCCGGGCTCGACACGGCTCGACTTGAGCTGCTGGTCGGCGGAGGGCCAGGCGTGCTGGCGGGGGGCGGCGAATGCCGCGCTGGCGGCGAGGGACGCCACAATCGTGGCGACGGCCAGGGAAGACCTGCGCATTGGGTGATGCTCCTTTTCGAATCTGCATTAAAAGTCTCCAATTTATTCGGAGACGAAAACAACATGTCTACAAGAGAGTGAGTGTGGCGAGTACGCAAAAGTGAGCCGCAAGAGTGACCCCGTATAAGAAAGCGCCCCTCCCCGCGAGGGGAGGGGCGCCGGTGTTGCGCGACTTCGGACCTTGAGGTGCTTACTGCACGTTCAGGGTGAAGTCGTCGACCACGAAGGAGGTCTGCAGCGAGCTGTCCTCCGTGCCGACGAGGAAGACCTGGATGGTCGGTCCCTTGAACGCGGTCACGTCGAAGCTCTTCTGCGTGAAGCCCGTGGCCTTGTTCAGGTTGGAGTAGGTGGCCAGGGTCGAGAGCACCGTGCCCGCGGTGTTGCGGATCTGCACCTTGAGGGTGTCGAACGCGGTCGATGGTGGTCGTCTCGGCCGAGTCGATGTGGAGCCAGAAGGCGAGGGTCGCCGTGGTGGCGGTCGACGGGATCGTCACCGTCTGGAGGATGCTGTCGGTGTGGGTCGTGCCGTAGCCGTTGAGCCACGCCTTCCAGGTGCCGGAGTGGGCCGCCTCGCTGGCGGAGCTGTCGACGACGCCCGCGGTGGCGGTCCAGGGCGAAGCCGTGCCGGTCTCGAAGCCGGGGTTGCCGAGGAGCTGCGTGATCCCGCCGCTGGTCACCGTCAGGTTGACCGTGGTGGTGTGGGTGATGCTGCCGCCGGTGCCGGTGATCGTGATCGTCGAGGTGCCGACGGCCGCGGTCGGAGGCGACGGTGATGGTCATCGTCGAGCTGCCGGAGCCAGGCGCGGCGATCGAGGCCGGGCTGAAGGAGACGGTCACGCCCGTGGGCTGGCCGGAGGCCGAGAGGGCGATGGCGGAGTTGAAGCCGCCGGAGACGGTGGTCGAGATCGTCGAGCTGCCCGCCGCGCCCCTCAAGATCGAGACCGCGGATCGGCGAGGCCGAGATCGTGAAGTCGGGGGTCGGGACGCTGGTGACGGTCAGGGTGACCGTGGTGGTGTGGGTGGTGCTGCCGCCGGTGCCGGTGATGGTGACCGTCGAGGTGCCCAGGGTGGCGGTCGAGGCGACGGTGAAGGTCAGCGTCGAGCTGCCCGAGCCGGGCGCGGCGATCGAGGACGGGCTGAAGGAGGCGGTGACGCCGGCCGGCAGGCCGGAGGCCGAGAGCGCGATGGCGGCGTTGAAGCCGCCGGAGACCGCGGTCGTGACCGTGACGTTGCCGGTGTTGCCCTGGACGATCGAGATCGAGGTCGGCGAGGCGGCGATCGTGAAGTCAGGAGTCGTGGTGACGGTCGGGGTGACCGAGATGCAGGTCGAGGGCGCGCGAGGCGCAGGCCTCGTTGCCGCGTCGGGAAGGCGGTCACCTGGTAGAAGTAGGTCAGGCCGTTGGCGACGTTGGTGTCGGTGAGCGACGTGGCCGAGGTGCCGGTGGACGATCTTGGTGAAGCCGGCGTTGCAGCCGGTCTCGTTGCGGAACACGTCGTAGACCGACGAGCCGGACCGCGCGTCCAGGAGAGCGAGGCCGAGTTGCTGCCGGCGGTGACGTGAGCGACGGCGAGGCCGGCGGCGGTGCAGCCGGCGAAGGTCGTGCGGGCGCCGGCGTCGGTGGTGCAGGCGATGCCGTGGCGGTTGAAGGCGGCGAACAGGGCGCCGCCGTGCGGCGTGCCGTTGGTCAGGTTGCCGTCGTCGTCGTCCACCGCGCGCATCACCTTCCACAGCGAGCCGGCGCTGCAGCCGTTCGAGGTGAAGGTCGTGCCGGTGGTGCAGGTGAAGGAGCTGGTGGCGGTGTTGCGCGAGAGGTACCAGAGGCGGTCGAGGATCGTCCACGCCGACGCCGGTGCCGGGGCTCGGCAGGTCGCGGTTGGCGAAGTCCCACATCGCCTCGGTGGGGACGTACGACTCGCAGTGGACTTCCTTGCCGCAGGGGCCGGTGCCGCCGGAGCCGGCGGGGCAGTGGACGCGGATGAAGTTGTCGACCGTGGCCGGGGTGTTCGAGGCGTGCTTGGCGAAGTCGACGTCGCGGACGCCGGTGCAGGCGGTGCAGGCGTCGCCGTAGCCGGAGCAGTTGCTGGTCAGGAAGCCGGCGCCCGAGGCAGGAGCTGTGGAGGGCGATCAGCGCCGTGGTGTCGCCGTAGGACTCGCCGGTGCGCGCCGTCGGGGGCGGTGCCGGTGCCGTCGTTCTGGTCGATGCCGTGGCCGAACTCGTGCAGCGAGACGCCGGCGATCTCACCGGTGTTGTCGCAGCCGCCGCCCGACTTGAAGAAGTTCAGCGTCGAGCCGTTCCAGTAGGCGTTGCAGGTCTGGTTCAGGTTGACGTTGACGGTCAGCTTGCGCGTTGAGCCAGGTGTTGCCGGGCAGCCAGCCGCGGACCACTTCCTTGATCCGGTTGACCTGGTAGAACTGCTCGCGGGAGGAGTGGGTGTTGCCCGCGCCGCCGTGGCCCGGCGTCGTGCAGTCGGTGCCGGTGGAGGTGCCGAAGGCGATGTTGCCGGTGGCGTCCGAGGCCTGCGAGATGGCGCCGCAGGTGTCGGTGATCTTGACGTACTGGCCGGCGAGGGTCGAGGTGACCGTGCCGCTGGTGTAGTTGTAGATGCCGGCCGAGTTGGTGAAGCCGCCGGTGGAGACGTTGGCGAACGGCATCGGGCGCACGACCTCGGTGCCGGTCGTCGGCGAGTTCAGGTAGATGCCGCCGGTGACCTGCGCCGCGGCGTACTCGTTGACGTCGGCGAGCTCGAGCACCTCGCCGGTGGCGGCGTCGACCCGGGCCCGCCAGGTGCCCATCACGCCGTCGCGATGGAAGGTGAACTGCCAGACCTTGGCGAGGCCGCGGCCGTTGCCGAACTCGAAGCCGTCGGCGAAGCGGTTGCTGGCGATGTTGGCCGGCAGCAGGTGGAGGCTGCCGGCGTCGCGGAAGGTGTCGGCCGCGCTGAAGCCGCCGATGTACTTGGCGACGGCGGCCAGGGCCTGTCGCTTCTGGTCAGCTTGGTCGGCGGCACCGCGGCGCCGGGGGCCGGCAGGTTCTCGGTGCCGAACTGGATCAGGTTGCCGTTGTTGACGCGGAAGACGACGCGCGCGCCCTCGATCGGCATGCCGCTCGCGGACGACGTCGAAGTCGACGAACCAGAGGTGGCTCGGCCGGCTGGCCGGAGCGGCCGCGGTTGAGCACCGAGCTGCTTGGGGTCGACGCCGAGGAGGCCTGCGACGCTGCGGCAGATAGGCGCGGGCGATCGCCTCCATGACGTCGAGGTCGACCTTCGGCTTGGCTTCGAGGAGGCGCGATGTCCTGGTGGTCAGCTTGTTGCCGCGGCCCGGGATCCAGGCGATGTTGCCGCCCTCGGCGAAGGCGACCAGGCCGGTGCGCTTGTCGATCGAGGCCTGCCACTCGGCGCCGGCCGGCGGCCGATGCGGAAGGCCGCCCAGCCGTTCTGCGGCGTCCGGGCGACGAGACGCCTGGACGTTGTCGAGCAGCTCGATCTGAGTCGGAGGCCTGCAGGCTTCTCATGCACGAAAGCGAGGCCGGAGAGGACATCGTTGCCCTGCTTCGCGACCTGGGCCGATGGCCGGGAGCGCGACGAGAGCGCACAGGACGAGCAACAGCGTGAGACGTACCGACAGCAAGACACGAGATTTGGCCATCATGAAAAGTCCCCCCTCCATAGGGGACATAGCGAACAGGAGGTACCACACCTCACAATCACTGCATACGGACGCAAGCGGGGGACTTCCGCGCGACCGAATGCGAATCTCAGAGGCCAGACTTCCGGGCGGCTGCTATACTCGCCGCTCCGATCCAAGACGACCAGCGTTTTTTGCAACGTCTTTCAGGAGCGCAGGATGGTGACATGTTGATGGCTCACTATGCAGCTAATGGTGCGGGCCGGGGTCAAAAGCGAGCCGCTCGCGACACAGATTTCGTGCAATCTTCTCGCTGGTCTCACTGTGCGGTCATCTTCTGGCCTCCCGCCGGCCGCATGCCGCCGCGGCCGCGCCGGCGCCCGCGAAGCGCGGCGGCCGCGCCCAACCTCGTCCTGATCACCATGGACACCACCCGCGCCGACCATCTCGGCGCCTGGGGCTGGACGCCTACGCGCACACCCCGAACCTCGACGCCCTGGCCGCCCGCGGCACCCGCTTCGTGCGCTGCGACACCGCCGCGCCGATCACCCTGCCGAGCCACTCGACGATCCTCACCGGCCTCTTTCCGCCGCGGCACGGCGTGCGCGACAACGGCACCTTCGTCCTCCCGCGCCAAGGTGGAGACCGTCGCCGAGCGGCTGGCCGCCCGCGGCTACGACACGGCGGCGGTGGTCTCCGCGGTCGTCCTGGCGCGCCGCCAGGGGCTCGACCAGGGCTTCCGCATCTACGACGACGACCTGGGCGCGGGCTATCGCCCAGGGGACCGAGGTCTCGCGAGCGGCAGGCCGAGGAGACCACCGCCGCCGCCCTCGCCGCGGCCGGCAAGCTGAAGCCGCCCTTCTTCCTCTGGGTGCACTACTACGATCCGCACGAGGAGTACCGGCCGCCGACCCGCTTCGCCGACGCGGCCACGCGGGCCGCAGCCGCCTCTACGACGGCGAGATCGCCTACATGGACGAGCAGATCGGCGCGCTGCTGAAGAAGCTGCCGGCGGGCGACCGACGTGCTGGCGGTGGGCGACCACGGCGAGATGCTCGGCGAGCACGGCGAGGCGCACCCACGGCCTCCTGCTCTACCAGGCGGCCCGCCGGGTGCCGCTCCTCCTCGCCGGTCCCGACGTCCCCGCCGGCGAAGCGAGCGACTGCCTGGTGCGCACGGCCGACGTCGACGCCGACCCTCCTCGCCCTGGCCGGCGTGCCGGTGCCGGCAGGGCCTCGACGGCCAGCGGCCTGCTGCCGCTGCCCGCCGGGCAAGGGCTGCTCGCGCGCACAGCTACACCGAGAGCTTCCTGCCCTTCTTCGCCTACAAGTGGTATCCGCTGCGCTCCCTGTCGACCGACCGCTTCCTCTATCTCCAGGCGCCGAAGAGCAGCCTCTACGACCTCACGGCCGATCCGGGCGAGAGCCGCCGACCTCGCGCCGCACGCAGCCGGCGGCCGGCTGCGAGCTCTGGGAGAGGAAGCTGCGCGAGCTCCTGAACGCGGCAGGGGGAGACGCTCGACGCCGACGTGCGCCCCGAGAACGTGCTCACCGAGGAGCAGCGGCGCCAGCTCGCCAGCCTGGGCTACGCTCGGCGGCGGCGGCCGGCGGCACGGTCGGCCGGAGCCTGCCCGACCCGCGCGCGATGGCCGACATCGCCCAGGCCCTCCACGACGCGGCGCCCGACAGTCCAGGAGGGGCACTGCGCAGCGAGTCGCTGCCGGAGCTGCAGGCGATCGTCAAGAAGGACCCGCACAACTTCCCGGCCCTGAGCCTCGCCGGCTTCTGCCTGCGGGAGGCGGGCCGCACGGAGTCGGCCCTCAACCTCTTCCAGCGGGCGCAGAAAGAGAACGACCTCTCCGCCGTGCCGGTCGCCAACGCCGCCGGCTGCCTGCTCGACCTCGGCGCAAGCCGGAGGCCGAGCGCGAGTACCGCCACGCCCTGGCCCTCGATCCCGCCCAGGCGATGGCGGCGGCCAACCTGGCGCGGATGCTGCGCGAGAAGGGGCGACCGCAAGGGGGCCGTGAGGTGCTCGACGCCGCCCTGCGCGCCGGCGCCCACGAGCTCCGACATCTTCCTGGAGCGCGGCCTGGCCGCGCGCCGAGGCGGGCAACCTGGCGGGCGCCCTGCGCCGACTTCCGCGAGGCGGCGCGGCGCGACCCGGCCAACCCGGTGCCGCTGGAAAACGCGGCGCGGGCCGCCTACGATCTCAAGCCAGGTCCGCGACGCGGCCCTGATCTACGAGCAGCTCCTGCGCCTCGCGCCCAACCGCGGCGACCTCTGGAAGACCGCGGGCGCCATCTACCTCTACGAGCTGGAGGACCGAGCGGCGGCCCTGCGCTGCTTCCGCCGCGCCCTCCTCCTGGAGAGCGATGCCGGCGAGCGCGCCAAGCTGGACGCGCTGGTGAAGGAGCTGGGAGGGTGAGGGGAGAATTTTGGATTAGAATCCAGAATTCGTAATCCAAAATCGTACTGGGGGTTCGCTTTTGCTGAAAGACTTCCTGCGGAAGGTCTCGCTTTTCGCCGACCTCGACGACGGTCAGCTCGACCGTCTGGCGGTTCTGACGAAAGAGGAGCGCCACCCCGCCTACAAGCTGATCTTCCGCGAGGGGGACGAGGTCGACGCCTTCTACATCGTCCAGGAAGGGATGGTCACCGTCTTCCGCGACGTGCCGGGCAAGCCCCAGCAGGTGGTCGCCCGGCTGGAAGAGGGGGGCTTCTTCGGCGAGATGGGGCTGCTCAACGACAAGGCCCGCCGCTACGCCTCGGCGCGCACCGCCGCCCCGGTCGTCCTCCTGAGGGTGGAGAAGCCCGACCTGATCCAGGTCCTCGCCACCAACCCGGGGCTCGAGCTCAAGTTCCGCGCCGAGGTCATCCGCCGCCACGGCATGAACGTCTCGGCCCTCCTGGGGCTCGCCGGCCAGCGGGACGTGCGCATCCGGCTGGGGATCGACTCCGTGCTCACCATGGAGGATGGCACCCGCCTCGCCGTCACCCTCGAAAACCTCTCGCTCGGCGGCGTCGGCCTGTCGGGCCTCCCCTTCGGCTGGCAGACCGGTCTCCCGGTCCGCTTCCGGCTCGGCCTTGCCGACGAGCCCGAGATCCTCGAAGTCGTCGGCTCCGTCACCTGGCGCGAGGGGGACACCGTCGGCATCGCCTTCGGCCCCGAAGCGGCCGGCAACGCGATCGTGGTGCAGCGGGCGTTGCGGCGGTTTCTGGATTCGCGGCACTGAGAAACCGAAAAGGACGCAAAGGACATCAAGGACGACAAGGACATCAAAGGCAAAGAAGCCGCTCGTTGCCAGCGTCCTTTACGTCCTTGCAGTCCTTTACGTCCTTTCAGTTTTCCCCTACGGCGCCACCACCCCATACGCAAAGCACCCCTGCACCCGGCCGAGCCGCCACCCCATCTGCCAGAGCCAGCGCGAGCGCCCCTCGCGGGTGAGGAGCATCACGGGAGTCCTGAGCAGGAGCATCCCCCAGCGCAGGACCCCCGGCAGAACGCCGAGGCGGGGCATCCCGCGCGACCGGTACCGGCTGTAGATCAGCACATTGTGCCGGCCGTAGCTCACCCCCTGCCGGAAGATGTTCCGCGGATCGTGCCGGTGGCGAATGTTGACCACCGCGTCCGGCGCGAAATGGAACTCATGGCCGGCGAGCTGGATGCGCCAGCAATAGTCCGTGTCCTCCAGCGCGGGCAGGGACTCGTCGAATCCTCCCACCGCCTCGTGCACCGCCCGCCGGACGCCGAGGCCGCCGCCGCCGGCGTGGGGGAGGAAAGGGGGGTAGTCGTAGGCGGTGAGCCCGTCCCGCTGTGGATTGAGATGCGTGCTCTGGACCCACGCCGGATTGAGCTTCTCGTTGTCATAGCGGCAGGCGACGAACTCGTGCGCCGCCAGGGCCCGGCCCAGCGCGGCCAGCCATCCGGGAGCGACCTCGTCGTCGGCGTCGCAGAACAGGAAGGCGTCGCCGCCGGCCGCCGCCGCTCCGGCGTTGCGGGCGTGGGCCTGCCCGCGCCGGTCCGAGGCGTCCACCAGCTTCAGCCCCGGCAGCCGTCCGCGATAGCTCTCGACGATCTCCCGCGAGCAGTCCGTCGAGCCATTGTCCGCCACCACCACCTCCCAGTCCCCCTCCCAGACCTGACCGGCGAGCGCCTCCAACTGCACGCCGATCGTCGCCGCCGCGTTCAGGCAGGGCATGATCACGCTGAGCTTCAGGGGGGGAGTGGGGTTCATGGGGTGGAGATCATATGGCACTGATACCATCCTCCCGTGCCCCCCTCCCGCCGCCCCACCCCCGAAACCGTCCTCTTCTGGGCCCTGCTCGCGCTCCACCTGCTGCCGATCTGGATCTTCCCTTTCATTCCCACCCAGGACGGCCCGGGCCATCAGGCCGTGGCCTTCATCCTGCGCCAGCTCGACCACCCCGCGGCCGGGCTCCTGCGGCAGTACTACCTGCCCAACCAGGAGGCGCTGCCGAACTGGTTCATCTTCTTCCTGATGGGGCGGGTCCTGGGATTCGTCTCCGTGCCGCTGGCCGAGAAGATCCTGCTCACCGCCTACGTCCTCCTGCTGCCGCTCGCCGCGCGCCACGCCCTGCGGGCGATCGACCCCAGGGCCGGGTTCCTCGCCGTGCTCGCCTTCCCGTTCCTCTACAACTTCATGTTCAACATGGGGTTCTTCAACTTCTGCTTCAGCCTGGCCGCCTTCTTCTTCGCCATAGGGTATTGGCTGAAGCACGCGGAGAGGATGGGACCCGGGCGGACCGTGATCCTCGCCCTCTTGATCCTCTGGGTCTACTTCTGCCACCCCGTGACCCTGGTGGTGACCGTCGCGGCCCTGATGACCCTGGCCGGCTGGCGCATGCTCCTCGATCTGCTCGCCGCTCCGGAACGGCGGTTCACGCCCGCGGCGCTCTGGCGAGGGTTCCGGCGCTGGCTGCTCGCTCCGGCGCTCGCCTGCCTGCCGCCGCTGATCCTGATCGCCTCCTTCGTCCTCTCCCGGTCCGGCTTGCGGGTCGAGATGCTGCCGATGTGGGTGAAGATCAAGCACCTGGCCGGCCTCTACTCCCTGGTCTCGCTCTCGACCTGGACCATCCCGCTGGCGATCGCCCTGGCCGTCCTCTTCTATCTCGTGGCCGCGCTCTGCCTGCGGGCGCGGTGGGGGAGACCCTTGCAGACGGGAGACGGTCTCCTCCTGGCCGTGGCCGTTCTCGCCGTCGCCTTCTTCGCGGCGCCGAGCCAGCTCTCCGGCGGCGGGTTCGTCAACCACCGCCTCCTGCTCTTTCCCTTCCTCACCCTGATTCTCTGGTTCGGCACCTTCGAGCACCCCGTCCGCCGGCGGCTCGGCATCCAGATCGCGGCGGCGGGAATCGCCCTCGCCCTCCTCGGCCTGTTCGCCTGGAAATACGACCGGATCGACCGCGCCCTCGGGGAGATCGTGGCCACCGGCAAGGCCATCGAGCCGGACCACACCGTCCTCTTCCTTTCCTACGCGCACCAGGGGGAGGACGCAGAGGGGAAGCCGGTCGCCTTCCGGACCTGGCCCTTCGTCCACGCCGGCGGCTACCTCGCGGCGCGCCAGCGGCTGGTCGACCTCTCCCTCTACGAGGCCAACGAAAATTACTTCCCCCTCTACTACCGGCCCGCGCTGAACCCGTTCCTGCACCTTGCCCCCGGTCCGCTGGGGATTGAGAGCCGTCCGCCGGAGGTCGATCTCCTCGGCTATCCGCGGCGGACGGGGGGGAGCGTGGACTACGTCCTCCTCTGGGGATTGCGGGACGAGCTCCGCGGCGACCCCAAGGTGCGGGCAGTCCAGGACCAACTCGCCGCGGCCTACGATCTCATCCACAGAACGCGGGATGGACGGGTCCTGCTGTATAAACGCCGTCCGCCCCTATAATTCCGGCTCCGCGGCAGAGAGAAACGCGGAAGCGTAACGTCGCCCGCATCATCGCCCTTCCTCTCCGGAGGGCGACATATATAAGGATCGTCCCTTCTTATATAGGGAGCCCCTCCGGACGTCCTGGGAAGGCCTCGCCCTATATGGAAATCGTTCCGGGATATATAGGGAGGGGGCCGGGATATATATCCCGGCCCTGAAACTATATAGACCGACGCCGCGGACCGCTGGGAACGCTCGAAAAGAACTGGGGGGAAGGCCCCCGCAGCGTTCCCGGGAGGCATCTCTATATAGTTCGCCCCCCAAAATATATAGCCGGAGCCGCGCGGGAGCCTCCGTGGCGGTCCTGGTATATAATTTTGAGCCGGCAATATATAGAAAGTAGTCCACGGAGCCTCGGTCGAGAGGCGCTGAAGGGAGAAATCGTGTTCACGAGCTTGAATATCGACGAGGAACTGTTCCAGAAGGCCTGGGAGCTCTCCGGCCTGAAGACGAAGAAGGCGGTGTTCGAGGAAGTGCTGAGGACCTACGTGCGGCTCCACGAGCAGGCGGGAGTGCAGACGCTGCGTGGCAAGCTGGCGTGGAAAGGGGATCTGGAGGAGATCCGGGAGGAGCGCGGTGCAGGTTCTCGTTGATTCCTCCGTCTGGATCGACTACTTCCGGGGAGTGGCCACCCGCGAGACGGACCATCTGCACACCCTGATCGGCCGCGCCCCGCTGTTGGTGGCGGACGTGGTGATGACCGAAGTGCTCCACGGGATGCCGGACGAACTGCACCGCAAGCAGGCATGGGAAGCGCTGGGCCGCTTCTGGCGGGTGGAGATGGCAGGCTTCGATCTCGCCGAGAAGTCGGCGGTGAACTACCACACCCTGCGAGCCCGAGGCATCCCCGTCCGCACCGCCGAGTGCCGCCTCGCCACCTTCTGCCTCGACCAGGGCTTCGCGCTGCTGCACACCTCTCCTGGCTACGAGCCGTTCGAGAAATACCTGGGCCTGACCGTGGCGCGGCCGTAGGCGCAGCCGCGAAGCCACACCTTTTGCTCCTGTTGCGAGCGCGCCCGAGTTGCTCCGGGGCGCACCTATGAGACCACCGTTGATCAAGGCGTAAACGGTTTCGCAGGAGATCCTCTCTAGAGACGAGGTGGCATCCTCTTTAGAGAGGATGCTAAGGCTGCCAAGCATCCTCTCTAGAGACGATAGACACTTGGCATCGCAACAACTAATCTGAGCATGTAAGACATAACAATGAACCTCAAGTGGCTCCTCGGAGCCAAACGCGCGGCATCCTGGCTCATGCGATTCCAACCGACCCTGATTAAGGTAAAGGAGAAAATCACGCTAGAGAAGAAGTAAAGCATCCCGCCGCCAAGCAGCGGCACGCTGAGCGGTTTACGTTTAACACTTTTTCCGTAACAGGAGACCACCATGAGAACGGTCCAGAAGATCACCGTCAACAACAAAGGCGGGTACGTGTTCAATTTCTCCGTCGAATGGCTTGGCAGCGACGGCAAGTGGCATAGGAGCGCCTGGAACAGCGGCGATTATCCTGTGGCGCAGTCCAGGACAACTCCCGCGCTTGAGACGATCGGTGTCCCGGCCGATGCGCTGGCCGTGACTCCCTACGGGCATGCGTTGGCCGGGTCTTACGGTCAGGGAACGCCGTTTGTTTCTTTCGCGGCGAACGGCCAGATCGCAACTTACGATGCAGTCGGGACTACTATCATTGGCTTTGCAATCAATCTGATTGAGTAGATCGCAAATTCGCTCCCATGAAGCCCGGCGTCCCGCCGGCGTTCCCAGGGACGGTCGATTCATCCGCGCTTTGGGGACGCAGTTGGTGGCGGACGCCGAGTTTCCCAACTTGCCAACCGCCACCGAGAGCAGTCTCTGGCTCTCTGCCGCGAGGTTCTGCCCGGCCGGCCCGTGCAACCGAAGCTCACGAAGTTCGATTGGCAGTCCCTGCTCCAGAGCCTCACCGGCGTAGACCCGTTGAGATGCGAGATCTGCGGATAAAAGGCCCTACGCCTCGTCGAGGAACTGGCACCGGCTCAGGCGCCGAGGGCTCCGCCGCGATGATGCATCTGTTCATGGCTCGATTTCAATGTTTATCTGCTCAACCGTGGAGTCAGGCCGTTGTGTATCTCACCGGGTCTCTACGGTATAATCGTCTCCACGAAATCGCGGTTCAGGAGATTGAGCATGCGGCAGATCCCTTCGCTGGACGGTCCTCTGGAAGCCACACGGCGGCTCTCGTGGCTTGTGTGGGGGGCGGCAGGGTGGTGCGCGAAGGGCCTGCGAAGGATTGAATCTCCATAGGGCCGCTCCGGACTGGCCCGCGGCTTCGTTCAACCTGCGTCTATCTGAAATCCTCCCCGGATCGGTGGTGGACTTCGAGCACTCGGTGTGGGGAGGACTTCAGATAGACGCTTAATAGTCAGGCGCTTCACCTTGCTTTCCGACATGAGCACGATTGATCGACTTATAATGGAGAATGGTGGCCGTGGGGCATTTTGCCAAGACGAGGAACTTGGCTTTGGAGGGAATGGCGATGAAGAGTTCCATGATTCTGAGTGCGATCGCTTTGGCTCTCTTGGCGCAGTTCGCATCCGGAAAGATACTCGACCCCCAATCGCCGGCGAATGCTGTTCTGGATCCGCTCGCTGACGAGATCCACTCAAAAGGCATCGACGTCAGGCGTCGCTGGGAAACCAGGTCCTCAACGCTGGGGAAACGAGCCGTCCTCACCCCGCTGCAGGGCTTCATGTCTTCCTCCGAGGCCGAGACTGCTCGCACACTGTGGATGCAGGATTTTGAGGGGAGGATTCACTCCGTCTTAGTGGGTGTCAAGCAAAAGCACCCTATCCGCTCGGGATCCACAGGAGCGCAGCCCAATCTGACGAAGTTTAAGCAAGCCTGGGAACGTGCTCCTCAATCACAGCGGGTATTCATCTCCTTTACGCGGGCGGACGCTGCGTATGCTCTCGACGTCAAGAAAGCTCTCGAAAGCCGTGGATTCACCACGTTCGTCTACTTAGAAGGCTCCAATAAAGCTCCGACTCTTACTCCAAAGGAGGCGGGACACTTTTTCGGGACGGCAGGTCACCACTTCGTGATCGACACACAGAACGCGCGCCGCAGTTCCGGCGTCTGGTTTGAGAAAGCATTGCTGGGTCGGTACGGAAGGGTTGTGAAACCACCACCGCCTCCTCGGTCCACCGTAGTCATTTGTACGTGCAATACTTATCGAAACGGAGTCCTTGTGAGTTCCCGCGAGATTCCGCGGGGTGCGTCATGCGGGGGGCAGGTGTGCTGGTAGGTTGCCTACTGAGACTGCCAGGCCAAGAAGGTGCCCAAGAAGGTGCCAGGTGATTCCATAAAGGGTCCTCATCGTCTCCGGCAAGGCTTGGCCAATTGAAGGGTTGGAGCCGCATTTTAAGAGGCTCAGGCGCTGTCTCCAGTGACGGAAGGGCAGGAAGCGGGCAGAGTTGGCCTAGTGCGAGCCCGAAGCTTCGGAAAATTCCGACGCCTGGATACACGGCCTCTAAGCAAAGGCACTTCGCAACTCGTGAGTCTGTGAGCAGACGGCCTTGGGCGGAGGCTATCCCCCTATGAAGGGGAGGGCTGGCGGGAAGCTTCCGATCGGGAAGGCCGCGTTGCGATCACCTGCTTTCAGTTTCTCCGCGGCCTGCCGGAAGGCGGCGACGAACCAGGCGTACCCTTCGTAGAACTCCCGGCGCACGATCTGGCTGATCGCGTGGAACAAGGGTGCTGGGGATTTCTTCAGATGCCGGGGACGATGGTGCGGATGCTGGCCCAGGATCGCCGCGACTCCCAGAGGCTCGCCGCCGATCCTGGACCTCCGGGCGGCGGCTTCGGTTTCGATCTGGCTGATCAAACTGAGAATCCGTACTCTCCGGGCATCGGCCGAAAGATCCTTCCAGCAGGGGAGGGGAGAGAGGGTCACCGTCTCGCGGGTCGCATACTGGAGGCGGTCGAATGTCTCCCCCCGCTGCCGGGCGGCATACTCCAGGGTCCGGCTGAACCAGTACCCCTCGATGGGCTCGCCGTCTGTCAGGGCTCGGGCGGAGTGGAGGCCCGGCCATTCCCGGGGTCGCGCCACAAGTCCTTCTTTGGGTCCGTGGCTGAGGATGTATTTCAGTCTCGAGATCTGCGCCTCTTCCTCCCCGCTGACGGGGATCGCCTGGTATCGCCGTGACCAGATCCCATCGCTCCAGTCGGCGAGCCGGCCCATCTCCCGCGCCAGGTTGGAGTTGAGATAGCGCATAAAGTTGGCCATTTGGCGAGCGTTGTCGATATCGAGTAGCAGGTGATAGTGGGAGGAGACAAATACAAACGCGCAGATCCGGACGTCGTACAGCCTCTGGGCTCGTCCGAGGACGCCGACGGTGATCTCGTTGACCCGTGGGCTGGGGGTGAGGAGGTGGCGGCCCTGCACGGTCCCGCAGGTGACCTCGACCAGGGATCCGCCTTCGGGAATGAAGCGAAGTCTTCGGCTCATACCCTAGATAAGACGTAAAATCGGTCCCCAATCTTCTTCGCCCTAGAACGGCTTGCGTTTGTGAGGGGGGCTGAGAGACATCTTAGAGCTGTCTGAAAGATGCAAGCGGTCTTTCGGGCGCGTATCGATCGCTCCAGAATCGTCTGACCCCTACCCCGGCCCGCATATCCTGGGAATTCACGGTCTGCCACGTTCATAGCACCCTTACAGTAGGAGCCAGGGCTCCGCCGCGCTCCATGGTGGAGCGCGAGCCCGCAAGGAGAACGGCCGATGAACAAAGCCGATGTCATCCGGGCCTGGAAAGACCCTCTCTATCGCGCCAGCCTGAGCACCGAGGAGCGGGACCTCCTGCCTCTCCATCCGTCCGGCCTCATGGAGCTGGACGACGAGCAGCTCAGGTCGATCTCCGGATCGGTCGCCTTGACTACCGCGATAGACTGTACCGAGTACACCTTCAACAGGTTCAGGAGTTGCTGCCCGAAGTAAACCGCCTCCCGACCGAAAGGAGATCCAGCAATGAACAAAGCCGATGTCATTCGCGCCTGGAAAGACCCTCTCTATCGCGCCAGCCTGACCACCGAGGAGCGGGATTGCCTGCCTCTCCATCCGTCCGGCCCCATGGAGCTGGACGACGAGCAGCTCAGGTCGATCTCCGGATCGGCCCTGACCACCGCGCAGCAGTGCACCGAGTACACCTTCAACAATTTCAGGAGCTGCTGCCCGAAGTAACCACGTCCCGTGCTCCCTTCCTGTAGGGAGCACGCGCCGTCGGCCTCGACTCAGCTCTGATGTCAGGTCCAGCGCTCGACCTCGCCTCTGGATACCGCGCGCTGGCCCTCGCCGAGCGGGCGGCGGCAACGCGTGCCGGGACCCCGGAAAATCTCGTGGCGGCCGACGAGCTCGCCCGCCTGCGCCTCGCGCAGTGGCGGGATCTGTCGCCCTTCCGGTCGGGCGGCGCGTTCGCCCGCCGGCTCGCGGACGAGGGGCTCGACGCCCACTCCTTCGCGCGGCTGCTCGCGGAGCCCGCGGCAGAGGTGGGCGCCCGTCTGCCAGAGACGCCGGCGTGGTTCGCCGAGCTGGCGGCGGCCTTCGCCGGAACCGCGCCGGCCGCGCCAGAGTCTCTTCCGCTGCCCGAGGAGCTGCGCGGCGATCCGGCGGCCGGCTTCCTCGAGCTGGTCCAGCCGTTGATCGGCCGGGCACGCGCACGCCTTCGCGAAGGGATTGCCAGGATCGCCCGCGAGGGATCTCCGCCCTTCACCCCGGAGGAGGCGGAGCGGCTGTTGACCGAGCCGCTGGCGCTGCGCCTCCTGACGCTGCTGGCGCGGACGCTGGTGCTGGAGCTGCACGTGGCACGGCTCCAGGGCCTGCTGACCGGCGCGACCCCCGAGGAGCGCTTCGCCGCCTTCGCCGCCCGGCTGCGCCAGCCGGAGACCGCCGCCGCGATCTTCGATGAATATCCGCTCCTCGCCCGCCTGATGGTCGAGGAGCTCGACTCCTGGGTGGCAACCTCGATCGAGCTCCTCGAGCGCCTGGCCGCGGACTGGCCCGGCCTGGTGGCCACTTTCTTCGCCGGACGGGATCCCGGGCCCTTGACGGCGCTCGACGGCGGCGCCGGCGACCGTCATCGCGGCGGCCGTGCCGTGCGGATCGCCGGCTTCGCGGCGGGCGCGAAGCTCGTCTACAAGCCCCGTTCGCTCGCCGTCGACGCGCACTTCCAGGAGCTCCTCAGCTGGACCGGGGCGCGCGGCGGCGGTCTCTCCTTCCGCCGGCTGGCGGTGCTCGACCGCGGCGACTACGGCTGGATGGAGTACGCCGCTGCCGGGGAGTGCGCCAATGCCGGCGAGGTGGCCCTCTATCACCGCCGCCTCGGCGGCCTGCTCGCCCTGCTCTACGCCCTGGAGGCCACGGACTGCCACTACGAGAACCTCATCGCGGTGGGGGACCAGCCGGTCGTGGTCGACCTCGAGTCGCTGTTCCATCCGCGGATGGAAGCCCGCGAGCCCGGGCGGCCGGACGAGCGGCTGGCCGGGCAGGCCCTGGGCGAGTCGGTGCTGCGGATCGGGCTCCTCCCCTTCCGCATCGGCGAGAGCGAGGAGCTCGCGAGCGTCGACCTGAGCGGCGTCGCGGCCGTGGCCGGCCAGCCCACCCCCCAGCCAGTGATGCTGTGGCAGGGGATCGGGACCGACGAGATGCGGGTCGTCCGCGAGCGGGTCCCGATGGAGGGCGGGAGCAACCGTCCGTCCCTCGACGGCCGCGAGGCCGAGGCCGCGGAGTATACGGAGGACATGGCCGCGGGGTTCGCCGAGGTCTACCGTCTGCTGGTGCGCCACCGGGAGGAGCTGCTGGCCCCCGGCGGGCCGCTCGCCCGGTTCGCCGGCGATCCGGTGCGGGCGGTGCTGCGGCCGACCCGGGTCTACGGCCTGCTGCTGACCGAGAGCTTCCATCCCGACGTGCTGCGCGACGCCCTCGACCGCGACCTCCTCTTCGACCGCCTGTGGCTGGGCGTCGAGGACCATCCTCCGCTGGCCCGGGTGATCGCCGCCGAGCACCGCGACCTGCGCGCCGGGGACGTTCCGGTCTTCGCGGCGCGCCCTTCCTCGACCGACGTGTGGACGAGCCACGGCGAGCGCGTTCCCGGCTTCTTCCGCGAGCCCGCGATCGAGACCGTGCGCCGGCGCCTCCGCGGCATGGGCGAAGAGGACCTGCGGCGGCAGCTCGCGCTGCTTCGTCTCTCGCTCGGCACCCGGCTGCTCAACCGCGGCGACGTGGGCTGGTCCGGCTACGCTCCGGTCGATCCCGGCCCGCCACTCGCGCCCGGGGAGCTGCGGCAGCGGCTGCTCGCCGGCGCGCGCGCCGTGGGCGAGTGGTTCGAGGCCCAGGCGTTGCGCGACGGCCGGCACGCCACCTGGATCGGCCTCGAGTTCCGCAACCACGTCTGGTCGCTCGTGCCCATGCCGGAGGACCTCTATGCCGGCCTCCCGGGTGTGGTCCTCTTCCTCGCCCACCTCGGCGCGGCCACCGGCGAAGCCCGCTGGACCGCCCTCGCCCGGGCGGCCCTGGAGAGCCTGCTCGCCCGTCTGGACCTCGATGACGGTGGCGGCAATGACGAGTCCGGTCCCGCCGCCATCGGTGCCTTCACCGGCTGGGGCGGCATCCTCTACACCGCGGCCCACCTGGGCGCGCTGTGGCGGGACGAGGACCTCCTGGCCGTGGCGGAACGGCTGGCCGAACGCATCCCGCCGAGGATCGAGAGCGACGAGGATCTCGACGTGGTCGGCGGCGCGGCCGGGGCGATCCTCGGCCTCCTCGCCCTCCACTGCGCCTCGGGATCGCGCCGCGCCCTCGAGGTGGCGGTCCTCTGCGGCGAGCGCCTGCTCGGCCGGTCCCATGCGGCGGCGCCGGGCCTGGGATGGCTCACCCGGCTGGCCACGGAGCGGCCGCAGATCGGCCTGTCGCACGGCAACGCCGGCATCGGCCTGGCTCTGATCGAGCTGGGCGCCACGGCCGGCGACAGCCGCTTCCTCGCGGCGGGCCTCGCGGCCTTCGCCTGGGAGCGGGAGGCCTTCTGGCCCGAGCTCCAGCGCTGGCTCTCGGGCGGAGACGGCCAGCCGCCGCCGCCCGAGAGCACGGTGGCGATGGCCTGGTGCTACGGCGCGCCCGGCCTCGGCCTCGCAAGGCTGCGGGCGCTCCCCCACGTCCGCGAGCCGGAGGCGCGGCGCGCCCTGCGCGAGGAGGTGGAGGAGGCCGTGCGCAAGACGGTCGAGCGGGGCTTCGGCGAGAACCATTGCCTCTGCCATGGCGACCTGGGCAACCTCGACTTCCTCCTCCAGGCGCGGCGAGCCCTGGCGGACCCGGCCCTGGACGGCCCCATCGACCGGCAGACCCGGACCGTCCTCGCCAGCATCGCGCGCGACGGCTGGCTCTGTGGCACGCGGGGAGGCGTCGAGTCGCCGGCCCTGATGAACGGCCTGGCCGGCATCGGCTACGGCCTCCTGCGCCTCGCCGATCCCGAGCGGGTGCCCTCCGTGCTCACGCTGGAGCCGCCCGCTCCAAGAAGGTGTCAGGTGATTCCATAAAGCGGCTGTTTCTAGCAGGCAGCGCAGATAGGTCGTTCGGCCTTTCTACGACCGCTTCAAGCGCGCCTTCGCCACGTTTTCCCCCCCGCAAAGGCGGGCTATGGCGCCTGGAACTCAGCGTTGATGTTCACGTTGCGCGACGGCATGGTGAAGCCGCAGTGCGTGATCGGGTTGGCGCAGAAGCAGCCCCAGCCGTAGTTCGTCGTCGTGCAGCCGGAGAGATACGGGTTGGTGGTGAACCACATGAACCAGTAATCCTGGCCGGCGACGGCATCGATCGACACCTCTGTGCCCGCCGGCACCGAGCTGCCACACGAGGTCCACGACGAACCGGACGAGGCGCGGCAGGCGATGCTCAGAGTGCCGCCGGCGAGCGACTGCACGCCGTCCGTCGTCACCGTCGTGGTGAGTGTGTAGCTCGTCGCCCAGGCCACGCCTTCCGTGATGAGCCCGGCAAGAACGCCTGACAGCAGGACGCACATCAGTCCACTCATCTTCGCGATCTTCATGAGACACCTCCTCTATAAAGAGAGGGTGTGGGAAGGGGCCGAAAGCGAGTCAGCGTCGGTTTCGATCTGGCGAGGAGCCTGCGCGCCAGAGATCCCTTTCCGCCGCGCAGGCTTCTGGATCCGTAGCCGGCCCGGGCGGCTAGTTCGTGCCCCAGGCGGCCCAGCAGTCGATGGTGCCCGCGGTCAGGGAGGTGTTGTGGATCTGTATGCGAATGCTGGTGCTGAACGCGACATCCAGCGGAATCCAGCCACTCACCAGCCTGCCGTTCGCATCCGCCTCGAACAGAAGGGGATCCAGGGTGATCGTGCGCACGGTCCCGCCATCAACCGTGAAGTTGACGGCGACAGAATCAGACGTGCTCGAGGTGATGCACCGGACTCCCCAGACATTTCCAGAACCGCTGGTCGTGGAAATCACGTCAATCGTTTGGTTGGGCGCAAAGATCTGGCCGTAGCTGTACTTCGGGATGGCGTTCCCGCCGATGGAAGCGTGCACGGCAGAGGGCGCGACGAGGACGATTACGGCAACAATCAGCAACCTGGACCAAGTTTTCATGGCATGGGTCTCCTGTAAGTCGATGTGACCTCCGGGCCACATCGGAGATTTACCTACAAAGCTAAGGTACAGCTCGGCCCGATTTGCGAGCCGGCAGCAGACCGGAGCCGCCAACAAGTCTTGGCGGGCCGACGAGCACTTTTCTGGGCGGACTGTGATCTACTATGGTGATGTAGAATCGGACTGGCAACGACAGGACGGGCACGAATGAAAATTGATTACCTGTTGTGGCTTGCCGTCATTCTCTTGTTGGGTACCGCAGCCCTCCGGGCCCTGCGGTCGACCCCACCGCCCCGAGAGGGCATCGTGTGGCTGTACGGATCACTCATTGGGGTTGTGGCGTACCTCCCCTCACAGGTCAGTTTTGGCGCCGACGCTGGCATGGTGGGTTGGGCCGCGGCTCTCCCTGTCGCGATCATAGCGGCTCCGGTTCATGTTGCTGTCGATCTCACATCTCCGCTGTGGGGCTGCTTGATGATTCACGTCGGCCTGCTCGGTCTCTGGGTCGTGGTAGCTGTAACCGCGAGCCTCTACCATGGGTTGACCGCGGTCTGGCTCGGGCGCATTTATCGACGCCGGCCGGCGCGCGCGCTTGCGGCAGGAGCCGCGGTGCTGGCCTTGAATCTCTGCCTGCACTTTCTCTTGCAAGAGCATGTGATATAGGGAGTTCGCATACCAGGAAGGTCCAGCCAGATCTATGGAAGACGAAATATTCGATGATACCTTGAAGCTTGCGGGGTGGCTTCTTGCGCACCAGGTGTACACCGCCGCAAACGGTGATTCTCCCCTGCCCGTCTTATGCTTCAAGCATGACTCCTTGGATTCTCCTCAAATGGTGGCGACCAAGGGGAACTCAGATGCCTACAATGACCATGTGATGGCGGGAAGGGTGCTGATCGCGGATCAAGGGAGTCAGTGGAGTCGTTGGGCCTTTGCCTATGATGAGGATCTTGGGCCTGCGGGCAGAGCCTTGCTTGTGGAGGCAGGCGGCAGAGAATTCGGTGACGCAGCCACATTCGTCCAGCATTACACCCTCGGCAACGATGACGGCTTCAGACTTCTTGGTGACCTCGAGTGGGTCGGCCCGGAGTTTCTGCCAGATGAGAGGTTGGAGTCCCGCCGTTGGCGCTATCTGATGACTGAGGGTGCTACGAATCATGATCTGGCGGGCCCGAACTGGCTCGCTTTGTATTCGGCTCGTGATCCTGCGCGGGCCAGGCTGCGGATGGAAGAATTCAGCTTTGTCATCCCTGAAGGTTGGGCCTTCTGGCAAAACCAGAAGGGTGATGGCTGGGAGATCGTCAGGCTTCTTCCCTGGCAGCACAAGGGAATTGAACCCATGATCATGACTCTGCTTTTAACCTATCCGGATCAGGCGACCCTTGAAGAGGTGGTCGAAGGCGGAAAATCCGAGATGCTCGGTAAGGGAAACGAGGTTTTAAAGGCGGAAATCTCCCAGGCGCTGCCGTCGTTACCCTCGCTGCTGGCAGGCCGCCTGATTTGGAACGGAGAGACGGAAGGCCGCGGCTTCAGGGCAGAGAAAGTCTGGGTGCCAACAGATGTGCCAGGACGATTTCTCGTGCTTTGGGCCGTTTCACTCAGCATGGAGAGTTGGGACTACGTGGTTCGCGCTCTCGACGCGGTCCTCGCCTCGCTGGAGGTGTCGAAGAGAGAAAGCGCGGAATCACGCGGGGTTGACGGCGATTCCAAATCATGGCTGGCGAAGCTCCGGCAAAAGTGGCGGCCATAGCGGCTGGGTAGCTCAGCTGGCCGCGATGCCCCGGCATCGCATTCGGTTACGCGATCAACACTCTTAAGGTGTTCAAGGCGGCTCGCTTTTTCGACAACGCGCACCTTTCCCTGGTGTGGATCGGATCCAACCCGTCCACTCAACCGGATCGGAGGCGAAGCGGTGCGATCGAATCGAATCTTGCTGGGCTTTGGCATCTTCCTGGTGTTCCTGCTCGCGGCCGAGCAGGCGGACGCGCACGCGTGGTGCAACACGCGCAACAAGTGCCGCTGGTGGGCGAAGAAGTACACGGCGGACACGGTGGTGAGCTGCATCGGCTACCCGCTGCCGCTCTGCCGGCAGCACGGCGGGGACTGTGACTGGACGGGCGATTTCTCGTGCGGCTGGCGCAACTGCCTCTGGGGCGGCGGCAACGCCGCGGCCCACAACGGCAACGTCGGCTGCTACCAGTGGGACTACCGCACGGGGCAGGGCGTGGCCGGCGATCCGTCCACCCGCGCGACCCGGGACGACGACCAGGGCGGTCACGAGGTCTACAGCCGGACGGAGTTCGACGACGTCGCGCACACGGTGACGATCAGCCTCGACCGCGGCGAGATCTCCGCTCTTCAGGGCGGACTGGCCGGCCGGCTCGACGTCTACGTCCTGCGCGACGACACCACGGAGGACCAGGTGAAGCCGGGAGAGGAGGCGCCGGACCCGGTGCCGACGCCGGAGAACACGCTCTGGCACGGCTCCGTCGTCCTGAGCGACGGCCGCCTGGCGGTCACCGGTTTCGATCCCACGGCGTTCAGAGTCACCACCGACGAGAAAGGCCTGAGCCGGGCGAGCTTCGCGAATGTCCAGTCCGTCCAGCGTTTCGACGTCAAGGACGAGGACTTCGACAATCTCGTGGTCCGCGTGGTCACCAGCGAGCAGTAGCCCGCGCGCTCCGGATTTCTCCAGGCGTCCCGGCGGCCAGGCGTCCCCGCGGGGGCGCCGGGCCCGGGTCCCGTGGATCCCCGGAGCCGGCTCGGTTTCCGCCCTCCAGTGCACCTCCTTTTGCGAGGGGGCCTTGCCCCTCCGCCGCCATGAAGAATTACATCCGCATCGTCTCCGCCGCCTTTCTGGGGCTCCTCTTCGTCTACGCGGGGGCCGACAAGGCCTTCCACTACGGCGGGTTCGTCAAGGCGCTGGGCGGATACGTGCTGGTGCCGGACGGGCTGGAGTCCTTTCTGGCGCTGCCGCTCATCCTGTGCGAGATCCTCACCGGCGTCGGGCTCCTGATCCCCGCCTGGAGACGGCCGGCGGCGCTGGTCGCCCTGATGATGCTGGCGGTGTTCACGGCGGCCATCGCCATCAATCAGCACTACCGGCCGGGCGCCGAGTGCGGCTGCTGGTTCACCGTCACGCTGGGCAAGGCCTCGACCGCCCACGTCCTGCAGAATCTGATCCTTCTGGGGCTCGCCGCCAGCATCTGGCTGGACGAGCGGACGGCGGACGGGCCCGCTCCGGAAGACACTTCGGGATTCGTCCCAAGGAGATCCTCATGAAGAAAACCTTCGCCAGTCTGCGCCTGCTGTTCCTCCTCGCCTCCATGCTGTTCACCGCCCTCAGCTTCATGCCCTCCAACTCGGAGGCCATCAAGTGCGATGCGTTCTGCGGCGCGCAAGGGCCGATCGCCTGCAACTACCCGTGCCGCCGTCCGGAATGACGCGCCTGAGGTGAGATGCCTCGCGAACGCGTCTTCTGGGTGGTTCTGGCATCGCTGATCCTGGCCGGGCTGGCCGCCAGCTTCTTCGGCGACCGGCCCCGCACGGTTCTGCTCACCCTGTCGCCCGAGGCGCCGCTCCTGGTGGCCCAGACGGCCGCGGCGAGGTCGTGGCGCGAGGCCCGCTTCGAGCGGATCGCCGGCATCCCCGCGGGGGAGCAGCTGCCGCTCCGCAACCCCACCCTGCTGCGGCTCGACGGCAGGGGGAATCTCTATGTCCTCGACTCGGGCGAGTCGCAGGTCGAACGCTACTCCCTGGACGGCCGGCCCGCCTCCGTGTATGGCCCCGCGGACCTCGGCAATCCATCGGACGTGGCGGTGGGGGAGGATGGGAGCGTCCAGGTGCTCGATCCCGACCGCCGGCGGATCACGGTGTTCTCCCCCCAGGGGACCATCGCCCGCCGGATCGCCCTCGACCGCACCGCCTTCCGGATCGCCCTCGACCGTCAGAACGGATTCATCGCCGCCCTCCACCGGTCAGGCAAGCATCTCTTCCAACGCTTCTCGGCGGACGGCAAGCCCGGCGCGGCCTTCGGCACCTTCTTTCCGAAGGAGATCCAGAGCTCGCTGACGGCCGACGGCTGGATCATCCCCGCCGGGCCGGACGCCTTCGTCTACCCCTTCCGGCACGCCGGGATCCTCGCCTCCTATACCGTTGACGGCAGGCCGCGATTCTTCCGCCGCACGATCGATCCGCTCCGGCTGCCGCCCGTCCGTTTCGACACCGCCGGAAGGCAGACGATCGACCCCGCGGCGCCACAGGCCTCCTTCAGCGCCAGTGTCGTGGGCCGGGACCTCTTCGTGCTCAGCGCCGGCAGCGGCAAGGACCGGGTGGTCGACGTCTACGACGTGGAGACCGGCTCCTACCGCTGGTCCCTGCGCCCGCCGGAGCCCGATGCCCGCTACGTGGTCCTGACGGCGGACCGGCTGTTCAGCGCCAGCCGCCGGGGCGTGACGATCTGGCGCCGCGCGGAAGCCGCGCCCGTCCGGTAGCCAGGAGCATTCCCGGCAGGGTGAGGGGAATTCGCCCTATTCAGCGTTATCATTGATTAGACAATTCGCTGTTCTCTGATTCCCTCCGAGAGAACAATCCCCTTTCCCCCTGAGGTCCAGAGCGCAGCGGATACGACGCCTGTCAGGAGGTTCTATGGCTATGCCGTACCTCGCACGCCGTCCTGTCTCCTCTCTCATCGCCTCGCTATCCACCCTCGCATGTCTGAGCGCCCCGATGTCCGCGGGGGCCGCGGGGGCTGGAGCCCGCCTGGCCGACCTCAAGCCGGCCAAGGCTCAACCGGGGCGCTTCACGCTCTTCGAGAGCGGCCAGGTCCGCCCCCTGGCGCTGTCGCCGAGTGGCAAGTTCCTCTTCGCGGCCAATACGCCGGACAACCGTCTCGAGGTCTATCGCGTCGTGGGCAACGGGCTGGAGCATCGCGCCTCCATCCCCGTCGGCCTTGAACCCGTGGCCGTCGCAGCGCGCAACGACGACGAGATCTGGGTCGTCAACCATCTCTCCGACAGCGTCAGCGTGGTCCAGATGGCCCAGGACGGGCACAGCGGCCGCGTCGTGCGCACTCTGCTGGTGGGAGATGAGCCGCGCGACATCGTCTTCGCCGGGGCGGGGAAGGACCGCGCCTTCGTCACCACCGCCCACCGCGGCCAGAACGTTCCCTACGATCCCCAGCTCACCACTCCCGGCGTGGGGCGGGCGGACGTCTGGGTCTTCGACGCGGACCACCTCGGCGTCACGCTCAGTGGTACGCCGCTCACCATCGTGACCCTGTTCAGCGACACGCCGCGCGCCCTGGCGGTGAGTCCGGACGGCGGCAAGGTCTACGCGGCGGCGTTCCACTCCGGAAACCGCACCACGACAGTCCAGGAAGTCCTGGTTCCGAACGGCGGAGAAGCCGCCGGGGGTGTGCCCGGACCCAACACCAATGCCGACGGCGCTACGCGGCCGGAAGTGGGGATCATCGTCAAATTCAACGGTACCCACTGGGTCGACGAGCTCAACCGGGTCTGGGATGACAAAATCCGCTTCTCCCTGCCCGACAAGGATGTCTTCGTCATCAACGCGAATGCCAACCCGCCGGCACAGCTCGGCGGCACCGCCGGATACTACCGGGGCGTCGGCACCATCCTTTTCAACATGGCGGTGAACCCGGTGAGCGGGAAGGTCTACGTCTCGAACACCGAGGCGGGGAACGAAAAGCGCTTCGAGGGGCCCGGTACCTTTGCCGGCCACAGCATCCGCGGCCACCTCCACGAAAGCCGGATCACCGTCCTCGGCTCAGGCGGCAGCGTCACCCCGAGGCATCTCAACAAACACATCAATTACGCTGCCTGCTGCGCGGCGATTCCGAACGCCGAGAACGACAAGAGCCTCGCTCTCCCGCAGCAGATGGCGGTCACGGGCGACGGCAGAACCCTGTACGTCGCGACGCTCGGCTCTTCCAAGATCGGCGTCTTTGATACCAGCGCCCTGGAGACCAACACGTTCACGCCCAGCACCGCCGACCAGATGAAGGTCTCCGGCGGTGGCCTCACCGGCCTGGTGCTCCAGGAGGACAAGCACCGCCTCTACACGCTGACCCGCTTCGACAACTCGATCGCGATCGTCGATACGGTCTCCGGCGGGGAGATCGGGCACGTCGCCATGCACAATCCCGAGCCGCCGAGCGTGGTCGCCGGGCGCCGGTTCCTCTATGACACGTCGCTCTCCTCGAGCCACGGGGACTCGTCCTGCGCCAGCTGCCATGTCGCCGGCGACTTCGACAGCCTGGCCTGGGATCTCGGCAACCCGGACGGCTTGGTGCAGCCCATCCCGGGGCCGTTCGAAGTCCCCCCCTCGGCGTTCGGGTTGCTGGACAGCCATCACCCGATGAAGGGACCGATGACCACGCAGAGCCTGCGCGGCATGGCGAACCATGGACCGATGCACTGGCGCGGCGACCGCACCGGCGGCAACGACAGCCCGAGCGCGCAGCCGGACAGCGGCACCTTCGACGAGGTCGCGGGATTCAAAAAGTTCAAGAAAGCCTTCCCCGATCTCCTGGGGCGCGACGGACCGATCGACGACTCGGACATGGCGAAGTTCGCCGCCTTCATCCTTCAGGTCACATATCCGCCGAACCCGGTCCGGATGCTCTCCAACCGGCTCACCCCGGATCAGCAGGCGGGGCGCGATTTCTTCATGAACAACATCTCTGATTTCACCAACAAGGGGACCTGCGCTTCCTGCCATGTGATCGATCGCCACGCGAACGAGGACAAAGGCGTGGCCGCTCCAGGCTTCTTCGGCACGGACGGCCGCTATACCTTCGATCTGGAAGAAGAAGGATTCAAGACGCCGCACCTCCGCAATGCCTACCAGAAGGTCGGCATGTTCGGGATGCCGCAGAACGAATTCTTCCCCGGCAGCGACGCCTTCCTGGGCGATCAGGTCCGCGGCTTCGGTTTCAACCACGATGGTGGGATCCCGACGCTCTTCCGTTTCATCAGCGCCTCCTCGCCAACCCTGGGCTTCAACCAGTCTCCGTCCACCCCCGGGGGGTTCCCGCCCGGGCCGGCCGGCGAGGCGCAGAAACGGCAGGTCGAGCTGTTCCAGCTCGCCTTCGACACCAATCTCGCGCCCATCGTCGGACAGCAGACGACGCTCACCCCATGGAATGGGGGCGTGGCCGGAGCGCGGATCGACCTCCTGATCGACCGCGCCCGGGCGGGGGAGTGTGATCTGGTGGCCAAGAGCGGCGGCAACCACGGCGAAAAAGGTTATTTCTATGATGTCGCTTCGGGCCGTTTCGTCGGCAACCGGCGGTGTGACGCGCCGCTCTCCGATCTCAGCCTGCGGCTGCGCGCCCTGCAGAGCGGCGGTGAGCTGACCTATACCTGCACTCCGCCGGGCTCCGGGCAGCGCGTCGGCATCGATCGCGACGGGGACGGGGTCCTCGACGGCGACGAAGAGGACGCCGGGAGCGACCCGGCGGACGCGGCCAGCGCCCTCCGCGCGGGCGGCATGGCGAAGTCCTGCCCGGCGTCGGCGGGTTGATCCCTCCTGATTCCTCCTGAGCCGTCGAGGCGGTAAGCTCCTCCGCGATCCGATCGCGGGGGAGCTCCGAAGGCGGAGCAAAGAATGAGGAGGTTCCTGTGAGCCGCTCCACAATAAAAAAGATCGTTCTTCTTGTCGCGCTGTTCACATTGCCGACCGCCACGATCGGCTCTCACGCCGCGAGGGCGGCGAGCGCGCGCGGGCTGAAGCTCGGGCCGCGCCCCATCTCGCTGTCCGGCGGCAGATCCTTCGAGCTGAACCTGCCGGAAGGGTTCGAGATCAGCGTCGCGGCGCAGGGGCTGCGGCGCGTGCGCTTCCTGGCGAAGAGCCCGGATGGCCGGATCTTCGTCACGGATATGCACGACCTTTCCGACAATACGCGAGGCGCGGTTTATATCCTCGATCCCTTCGATCCGGAGAGCAGACGCTTCAGGAACGTGATCCCTTATCTGACGGGCCTGCGCAACCCCAACAGCATCGCGTTTTTCACCGATGGCCAGGGCGCGAGCTGGCTCTACGTGGCGCTGACGGACAGGCTGCTGCGCTACCGGTACCGGGCGGGGGACAACGCGCCGGTGGAGAAGCCGGAGGTGCTCGCCACGTTTCCCGATTACGGGCTCAACTATAAGTACGGCGGGTGGCATTTGACCCGCACGGTGGTCATCGGCGGCAACGGCAAGATCTACGTCTCGGTGGGGAGCAGCTGCAACGCCTGCGAGGAGAAGGAGGAGGTGCGCGCCAGTGTCCTGGAGATGGACCCCGACGGCCAGCATCCGCGGTCCTTCGCACGGGGTCTGCGCAACGCGGTGGGACTGCGCTGGATCGGCGGCCAGTTGTATGCGACCAACATGGGAGCTGATCACCTGGGCGACCGCAAGCCCGCCGACACCTTCCAGGCCCTCGCGGACGGCGCGAACTACGGCTGGCCCTACTGTTTCCAGTCCGGCCCGAAGGTTTACCCGGACCTGAAGTTCAACGCCGGCGGGAAAAAGATGAATTGCCGGCAAGTGCCCCGGGCCTACACGGCTTTCGACGCCCACAGCTCACCGCTGGGGTTCGAATTTTTCGATGCGAGGAGCGCCCCCGGGCTGGCCGGCTCCTTTCTTGTCGCTCTGCACGGCTCGACGAAGAAGGGCCTCGGGCATGGCTATCGCCTGGCGCGGGTGGACGGGCCGGGCGTCCCGCCGGTGGATTTTGTCAACGGTTTTCTGCGGGCGGGAAAGGTTCACGGACGGCCGGTGGACATCCTGAGCTTCAGACCCGATGCCTTTCTCTTCACGGATGATGTCGCGGGGGTGGTCTATTACGTTTACGTCACCCCTGCCCGCGGCGAACCCTCGCCGCGGCCCAATGCGCCTCCTGCGCCAGCGCGCGGAGTAGCGCGCGCCCCAGAAAGAAGACCGGCGACGCGCCGCCGAAGGCGCCGGCGATCGCGTAGAGGGCCCGCAGGGAGATCCGCCGCCGGTCCGTGATCGCGTAGATCGGCTCCCAACCCTCGGGCTGAAACTTTCGCTTGAAAGTCTCCAGCCCTTCAAAGTTGTAGAAACGCCGGCCATGAACGCGCACCCACGCGAGCAGCAGGCGGGCCGGCCAGGGCGGGACGGGACGTTGCGTCACGGCCCGTGAGAGCGGAGCCAGGCCGAGGGTGACGTAGCCCGCTCCCTCCGCCGCGAGCGCGCGGATCGCCGTGTCGAGCAGCAATTCGGCGGTGCCGTTCGGCGCCGCCCGGCCGCGGATGATCTGCTCGATCAGCCAGCCGTCGCGGCGGGGGATGGGGGACGCGATCAGAAAGCCGACGGCCTGCCCGGCGCGTTCGGCCACGAACAGGCGACGGTCGAGAAGGTGGGGGAGGAGGTTCCACTCGACGAGAAAGTGCATCGGCGGCAGCCCGCGCGTCCGCAGCCACTCATTCAGGCAGCGTTGCAGCGCGGGGCGGTCGGCGGCGAGCCCAGATCGCACGATCACTCCCTTGTTGCGCGCCCGGGCCAGTTGCGCGCGCAGGGAGGCCTTGCCGTCGAGGATCGCGTGCCAGTGCCGGGGGTCCCAGACCGGCTGGGCGCCGAGGAGCAGCGCCGAGGCCGGACCGCGCTCGGCCATCAAGTGGTGAAGCCGGTCCTGGGCGCCGAAGTAGCAGAGCCGCTGCCCGGCGCGGCGGGTGTCCGCCGCGAGCTCGGCGGCGGTCTCGGCGAGCCGCTCTGGCGGACAGATCGGGGCTCCGGCGACGACGCGGTAGCTGCCGGCGCGCGCATAGCCCGCCACCCCCTCGCCGTCGGCGGAGAACCAGAGCCGCATGCCGGGGTTGAGAATCTGGTAGGCCATGGCGTTCCAGCCATGGCGCAGGACCAGGGAGCGGGCCCGGTCGACGGCGGGGGAGAGCATGGCGCAGTCTAGCTTCTGGACACTTCCTTTCGCTCCCTGTAGCATCTGAAGGTCAAAAATCCATCTTTCCGCAGGGAGACCGCATGTCCAGGACCGTCCTTCATAGCCTTCTGCTCGCACTTTGCACGGCCGGCGTGGCGCACGCCGGAGCCGTCGACCGGCCGTTTTCCTTGACTCCAGAGGCCGCGACCAAAGCCCTGGCCGCCGCGGCGCCGGCCGGAGAGATCGCGTTCCAGGGCGGTCAGACCGTCTCTCTCCGCGGGCTTTTCGCCTCGGAGTCGATCGCCGCCAACCTGGCTTTCGTCAATCTGGCGAAGACCGACAACCGGTGCACGCTCGCGCTGGCCACGGGCGACGGCGCCAGCCTCGCCCCGGTGATGTCCCTGACCTTGCGGAGGGGAGAGAGCCGTCCGTTCCTCAATGCGTTCGAGGGCAAGGTGAGCCGCCTGACCGAGACCCGGGCGACGGTATCCTGCGATCGCGACTTCTATGCCTACGCGCAGCTGGCCGACGCCGACACCGGCAAGCTCGACGTGGTGACCCCCGAGGAGAGCCTGGACGGCGGCTTGGTGCTGCTCGCCAAAGTGGAGACCTGCCCGGCCGGCGCGGTCTGTTTCGACGCCCCCGGCATCGTCCACATCCCGGCGCCGCCGCCGGGAGCGCCGGTCGGGCGCGTCAGCTTCCCCGCCCCCGCCGGCGCCGCCAAGCGGCTGCGGCTCTCGATCGACGTCACGGTCGCCGACTGGAACGCCAAGCTGCCGCGCGGCAAGCACCTGATCTACTGGTTCGTCATCGACAAGAACATCGACATGCCGGGGCTCCTCTATTTCCTCGGACCCGGCCGGGACCAGGCGTTCGGCCGTCACGGCATCGGCCTGACGCACCCCCAGAAGATCAAGATCATCAAGCCCTTCAAGGCGATCGTCGGCCACACCTACCACGTCGACAACGACTACGACATGGCCGGCAACAAGTACACGATCACGGTCACCGACACGACGACGGGGCAGGTCAAGGTCACCCTCTCCAGCCGTCCGAACGTCCGGTCCTACACCGTCAAGACCGGCGCCAAGTTCCTCGTCGACATGGGCTTCTATCCCGACAAGGAGCCCAACGAGGTGGCCTCGTACAAATGGAAGTACGCCAACGTCCACGTCGAGGCGTACAAGTAGATCGGGTTTCCTCGAGGTGGGCGGTGTCCACCTGGAGGCCCGGTGGATCGGCCCGCCGCCGGAGAGGGCGCCAACCCTCGTGTTCCTGCACGAGGGGCTCGGCTCCGCCTCTCTGTGGAAAGATTTCCCCGGCCGGCTGGTGGAGGAGACAGGCTGCGGCGCGCTGGTCTACTCCCGCGCGGGATACGGGAAGTCCGATCCGGTCCAGCTGCCGCGGCCGGTCCGCTTCATGCACGACGAGGCGGAAATCCTTTCGAAGGTCCTCGCGCGGGCGGGCGTCCGTGACAGCATCCTGATCGGTCACAGCGACGGCGCCTCGATCGCTCTTATTTACGCGGGGAACCATGCAGGAGGAAGGCCCGCCGGGTTGCGCGGGCTGATCCTGGAAGCGCCGCACGTCTTCGCCGAGCCGCACGGCCTCGCGAGCATCGCGAAAATGACGGAGGTCTACCGCACCACGGACCTGCGGGAGCGTCTGGCGCGCCACCATGGCGCCAACGTGGACATCGCGTTCCGGGGGTGGAACGACGTCTGGCTCGATCCGGAATTCCGCGCCTGGAACATCGAGGAGTACCTGCCGGCCATCGATGCACCGATCCTGATCCTCCAGGGGGACGGCGACGAGTACGGCACCTGGCGGCAGGTCGAGGCGATCCAGCGGCAGTCCGGCGGGCCCGTCGAGGCGCTCGCCCTTGCCGGTTGCGGGCATTCCCCGCACCGGGAGCTTCCGGAGCGGACCCTGGAGGAAATGGCGGCGTTCGTCCGCAGGCTGGTGTGATCCTGCTATAATAATCATAGAAGCTGAAGAAAATTCCGGCATCGATGAAGGAAACGGCACGAACCCGGAGGGCGTTATGACCGTATTCGACCGATCGATGGTTACGGAGCAGCTGCCGGAAGGGGTGCTGGAATCCGCGCCGGCGAGAGAGAGCACGGAGCCGGCGCGGGCCGCCGCCCCCGTATGGAGCCCCGCGAAACGGCTCCTCTTCCGCTTTGGCTTCTCCTATCTCCTGCTCTACCTTCTGTCGTCCTACCTGGGCCTGCTGGGCTACATCCCCTATGGCGGCACGCTCGTCGGGGGGTACATGGGCTTCTGGCGAGCGGTCGTGCCCTGGGTCGGCAAGCAGGTTTTCCAGCTGAGCATCACCGTCTTCCCCAACGGCAGCGGAGATACGACCTACAACTATGTGGAGATCGTCTGCTTCGCGCTCTTCGCGGCAGTGGCGGCGCTGATCTGGACGCTTCTCGACCGGCGGCGCGCCAGCTACGCGCGGCTGTATGAATGGCTCAGGGTCTACGTCCGCTTCGGGCTCGCCATGGCGATGATCGAGTACGGCGTCGCGAAGATCGTCCCGGGAGGGCAGTTCGGCCCCCCCACGCTCGACCGTCTGCTGCAGCCTTTCGGCGACGCCTCGCCGATGGGGATCCTGTGGACGTTCATGGGCGCCTCCACCGCCTATACCGTGTTCGCCGGA
Organism: uncultured Acidobacteriota bacterium; assembly: GCA_963792575.1. Lineage (GTDB taxonomy): Bacteria > Acidobacteriota > Thermoanaerobaculia > Multivoradales > UBA5704 > DATARR01. The sequence continues at coordinate 127,810 of CAWBWZ010000007.1, read as the reverse complement.
TTGACCGAGACGGCTCGCCGGGCTGCTCCTCGTCATGCGCCGCACCCTGCTGCTGGGAGCGCTGCTGAGCGCCGCGGCGATGGCCAACGTGGTCATGCTCAACTTCAGCTACGACGTGCCGGTGAAGCTCTACTCGTCCCACCTGCTCGCCATGGCGCTCTTCCTGGCCGCTCCCGACCTGCGGCGGCTCGCCAACCTGTTCGTGCTCAACCGCCCGGTGGAGCCGGCCGACCATCGTCCGCTCTTCGCGCATAGAGGGCTCCACCAGGGCGCGCTGGTCTTCCGCGCGGTCTTCGTCGCCGGCTTCGCCGCGCTGACGGTCTATGCGATCTACGACAGTTACAAGACCTATGGAAGCCCGACCCGGAAATCGCCGTTCTACGGCGTCTGGAACGTCGACGAGCTCGTGGTCGACGGGCAGGCCCGGCCGCCGCTGGTGACCGACGGCTCCCGCTGGCGCCGGGTGGTCTTCGACTACCCCCAGATGATCGCGATCCAGCGGATGAGCGATACCCGCGAGCGCTACGCTCTGCTGCTGGATGCGGCCAGGCGGAGGCTGGTGCTGAAAAAGCGTGATGATCCGGCCTGGAAATCCACCCTCACCTATCAGCGCCCCGAGCCCGGGCGGCTTCTGCTGGAGGGGACGTTCGACGGCAAGAAGGTCCGGGCGGTGCTGCGCCGGACCGGCAATCCAGATTTCCGGCTGACCACCCGAGGCTTCCACTGGATCAACGAGTTTCCGTTCAACCGCTGAACGGACGAACTGACATGTTCCTGACATGTCACTGACGTGTCAGTTTTCCGGCGATCCCGTTTCCGTCCTGGAGGGATTGGCAAATTTCCTTGTGGCATCCGAATTGCTCAGGACCAGAGCTATCGGAATCCCGATGAAGTCAAACCACAAGGAGGGAACTGCTGATGAATCGATCGTTCATGGTTGACGAGGGTTTTTCGTTCAAGGCGCTGGGCGCCGCGGCCTGCCTGTTCGTCGCCGTCCTGGTCCTGTTCGCCGGCCCGGTGGCCGCCTGCTGCACGGCAGTGGTTTGTCCCTACGCCATCTCGAGCAGCAGCAAGTGCGTCGGCGGCCCGAACATGCCGGTGTGCAACACCTTCGGTTGCAACTGCAACGTCCAGTGCGGCATGTACACCTTCACGACCAACCTGACCTGTGTCTTCAGCCCGACCTGTTCCGACAGCGCCGACCTCTCGCCCCAGAAGCGTTTTGACGAGATCGACACCGACCACAACGGCAAGATCTCGGCCGCCGAGGCCGAGGCGTGGGCGGGGAAGCAGACGGACTGGCTCAAGAACGTGAAGACCAAGGGCCTCAAGACCACCGCCAAGGGCGAAGCGGGCATCGTAAAGGCCGGATTCGCCCAGGCCGACAAGAACCACGACGGTTCGATCACGCCGGCGGAATTCGACAGCAGCCTCGCCAAGAAGTAAGAATCAGACTTTTCGGACCGGGCTCCCGGCGGGGTTCCCCTGCCGGGAGTTTCCTTTTAGGAAGGATTTCTTGCCGGCGCCGTGAGGAGCGGCCTGATCCGCGGCGCCAGCGCTTTTCCCACCGCTTCGTGGCCGGCGGCGTTCCAGTGCGTGTCGCGCGGGTAGCGGAGGCGCGGCCAGCTCGCGCCGGGGAGGAGGTCGTCGGCGGCCACCCAGGGGATTGCGAGCTCCCGGAGGCGTTTTTCGAGCAGCTGTCGGTCGCGGCGGAACTCTTCCCCCCGGTCGTCGATCAGCACCGCCAGGAAGCGGGCACCGGAGCGGTTGGCGAGCTGTTGGGCCGCCTGGAGGTTGCGGGCCGTGGGCTCGACGTCCGCGGGGCCCGGGGTCTCCTGCTGCCGGGAACGCGCCACGCCGCGGGCGGCGCCTGCCAGGGCGGGGATCGCCAGCCGCATCAGGTTCGAGTAGCGCTCGGCGTAGGCGGTCGCGGTGCCGAGAACGGGGAGCCGGGTCTCGCGCAGATAGAGGTTGCCGTCCAGCAGGACGAGGCGGTCGGCATACCCCTGGCCCACGATGTACCCCTCCTTGTAGACGAAGGGGGAGGCGCAGCGCTGCCGGTCCCAGAGCGGGGAGAGGGCCATCACCACCACCTCGGGGCGGAGAGCGGGCAGGTAGCGGCGCAGGCGGCCGAGCATCTGCGCGCTGCTGTAGCCCGGCACGCCGGCGTTGTCGACGCGCGAGCCGAGCGTCCGCTCGAGGACCGCCGAGTAGGTCTGGCCGTCCGTCACCCCCTCGCCGAAGGTCATCGAATCGCCGATTGCCAGCACGGAGGGGGTGGGAGGCGCCGTGTGCGGCTGGACACGAAGACCCTGACCGTCCACGGCGACCGGCACGTCGAACTCGCCGCCGAGCGCGATCTCCCGGCCACGAAACCCGGGGCGGAGCGTGTAGACGCTCATCCGGTCGGGCTGGAAGAGAAAGCGCGGATGGTTGCCGCCGGCGAACCAGGAGGAGCCGCGGCCGCCGGCGCCGACGCCGAGCAGGCGCATCGCGCCCTCGGCGACGAGGAGGGTGATCAGGATCGAGACGGCGGAGAGGGCCAGTTTCTTGCGCATGAGGTCAGGGAGTCCGGGCCAGTGGCTGGAGCTGGAAGGCGAAGCCCGCCGGCGCGTCCAGGCGGAGCTGGTAGAGGTAGACCGGGTTCTCGTCCTCGCTCCACCACATCCGGTGGACGGCGCGGGGGCTCTGCAACCGGAGCAGGAGGACGGAGCCGCCAAGCGGCCGGGGGTGGCTCGCGCTCACCTCGGCCCCGGAGACGCCGATCCGCGGCGGCGCCGGGGGATCGACGATCATCCGCAGGCCGGGGAGGGGGTGGGAGCTGCCCACCAGGAGCTCGCCGCGGCCGGTGGGGCCGAGCCGGAGAAGCGCGCCGTCCGCCTCCGGGCGAACGCTGGTGGCGAGCGGCTTGATCCAGAGGCCGTTGTGGGTGACGTCCTCGCCGCCGGAGGGCTTCAGATGCGACTGGGTGGTCTCGAAGGGGAACAGGCTCCGGGCGGCGCTGGTGACGTACCGGTAGCCGTTGCTCTCGTCGAGGAGGAAGGCGCGCGGCTCGCGCCAGAGGGCGAGCAGGAAGGGCGCGGCGAAGGCCGCCGCCAGAAGCCCCCACCAGGCGCGGGCCGGCCGCCCCGCGGCGAACCAGAAGGCGGGGTAGACCGGCAGGAAGTAGCGGTTGGCGATCGCGCCGCCGCCGCCATAGAAGTTGAACGGCCGGGTGAGAAGGAAGCAGGCCATGGCCGCGAGCGCCGCGAGGATCAGCGCGCCCCGCCCCTCGCCCCGGCGGAAGGCGGCGAGCCCGAGCAGGAGCGGCAGGAAGTAGGGGAGGATCCCGACGTCCCGCCCGGCCAGGAAGTAGAGCGCGTTCCACGCTGTCAGGCGGGGTCCGACCATGTCCGACGGCAGCCAGGAGCGGTTGCCGCGCCCGGCGCCCCGCTGCTGCCAGCTCTCCGGGGGGAGATCGACCTCGGGGAAGCCGGACGCGGCGTCGAAGCTCTGGCGCTCGCCGGAATAGGGGGTCCAGGAGTCCGTCTCGGCCAGGTGGGTGAGGCCGGAGCCGAGCACGGCGATAGCCGCTCCGGCCACCAGGGCCGCGATCCCCAAGCCGCGCCGCAATGCCGGCACCGCCAGCGCGGCGGGCACCAGCAGGGTGCCATAGAAGGGACGGGTGGCGAGTACCAGGCCCGAGCAGGAGCCCGGCGGCGATCCAGCGCAGGGCCGTGCGGCCGGCGGTCTCCGCGGGATCGCCGGCACCGCGCGGTCCGCCGTAGGCGAGGGCGAGGGCGATCGCCGCCAGGCACATCAGGAAGAGATCGGAGTGGGCCCAGAAGACATAGGCGAAGGCGACCGAGCCGAAGATCCAGACCGCCACCCAGAGCGGCGCGGCGGGGCCGAGCCGCCGTTCGAGAGTGCGCGCGGCGAGGAAGGCGGCGAGGGCCAGGAGCAGGACGTTGGCGATCGCGGCGCCCCGCGTGGGAGAGAGGCGCAGGAACGGGGCGATCCAGAGAGCGTAGGAGGCGGGCTTGGCGTAGACCAGGGTGCGGCCGCCGTCGCCGCTCTGCAGGATCAGGCCGTCGGGTTTTGTCCCCCACTGCGCGACGAAGCGGTCGTAATCCCGCCGCGAGTAGCGGAGGTCGAAGTCCCAGGCCAGGCTCTGGGCCTGCATGAGGTACGTGGCCTCGTCGCCGACCTGTCCCGGCCAGCTCCGCCGGTCGAAGGTCAGCGCCCCGGCCAGCGTCGCCGCCAGGAGCAGGCCGAGCACGGCCCAGCTTCCGGAGCGCTGCATGGGCGGGGATTATAGAGGTGCGATACTGGGGGCCTGTTACAATGCGGCCCGATGACCAGCCAGCCGATCCCCATCCGTCCTCCCGTGGAGACGTCTCCCGAGCCGAGCGAGCTCGACGTCACGGTGATCGTGCCGGTGCGGGACGAGGCGGATTCGGTGGCGCGAGCTGGCCGCCGCGGGTGGCGGCGGTGCTCGAGCGGCTGGGCAAGAACTTCGAGATCGTCTTCGTCGACGACGGCTCGGGAGACGGCACGCCCGGCCGGGTGCGCGAGGCCCAGGAGCGCGACCCGCGGGTCAAGCTGGTCCGGCTGCGGCGCAACTTCGGCAAGGCCGCGGCCCTCTCGGCCGGCTTCGACCATTCGCGCGGGCGGATCGTCATCACCATGGACGGCGACCTCCAGGACGATCCGGACGAGATCCCCCGTTTCCTCGCCACCCTGGAGGAGCAGGATCTCGACCTCGTCTCCGGCTGGAAGCGGCAGCGGCACGACCCGGCCGAGCAAGCGGCTCCCCTCGCGCCTCTTCAACTGGGTGACGCGGCGCGCTGGCGCAGGTCGATCTCCACGACTTCAACTGCGGCTTCAAGGCCTACCGCCGCGAGGTGCTGGCGGAGATCTCGGTCTACGGCGAGCTGCACCGCTACATCCCGGTGCTGGCCAGCCGGCGCGGTTTCGCGGTCGGCGAGATCGAGGTCACACCACCACCCGCGGCGGCACGGCGTCAGCAAGTACGGCTGGGACCGCCTCTACAAGGGGCTCCTCGATCTCATCACGGTGCTCTTCATCACCCGCTACACGCGGCGGCCGCTCCACCTCTTCGGCGCCGTCGGGCTTCTGCTTCCTGGTGCGCGGGTTCGGCATCAACTCCTATCTCGCGATCCTCTGGTTCGGCGGCGGGCATCTCGGCAACCGGCCGCTGCTCCTGCTCGGCGTCCTGCTGATGCTGCTCGGCATCCAGGTGCTGACCACCGGCCTGATCGGCGAGATGATCACCTTCAAGAACTTCCGCCGCCGCGACAGCTATTCGATCAAGGAATGGCTGGAGTGAGGGGCGAGAGCCCTCGCTCTCAACTTCTCTTCCTCACCCAGACCTACCCTCGATTCGAGGGGGACACCGCCGGCCCGTTCATCCGCGACCTCGCCCGCGGGCTGGTGCGCGGCGGCGACCGGGTGACCGTGCTCGACGCCGCACGCGGAAGGGGTGGCCGCTTCGCTGGGACGATGGCGGCGTGGAGGTCGTCTCCTTCCGCTACGCCCCGGAGCGCTGGGAGGTGCTCGGGCTATGGCCGCAGCCTGGAGGCGGACGAGCGGGTGAAGGGGGCGGCGGCGCTCGCCGCGCCGCTCTATGCCCTCGCCGCGCGCCGGGCGGTCCGCCGCGCAGCTCGGACGGCGGCGGTTCGACCTCGTCCACGCCCACTGGATCGTCCCCAACGGGATCGTGGCCGCGGCGGCGGGGCCGCTGGCGAGGGAGAAGCGGGCGCCGCTCGCCATCGGCCTCCACGGCAGCGACGTGTTCCTGGCGGAGAAGCCGGGAGTGCGGACGTTCGCCCGCTGGGCGCTGTCGCGGGCTCGCCTGCTGACCGGCTGCTCGCCCGAGCTGGTGGACCGCGTACGGCGCGCTGGGATTCCCGGCCGAGCGCTCGCGGGTGATCCCCTACGGGGTGGACGTTGCGGCCTTCTCCCCGGCGCCGGACCGGGGTCCCCTCTGGCGCCAGCGGCTGGGGATCCCGGATGGCGCGCCTCTCCTCCTCGGCGTCGGCCGGATGGCGACCAAGAAGGGGTTCCAGGTGCTGATCGAGATCCTGCCGGCGCTGTTGGCGGAGTTTCCGGAGCTGCGGGTGGTGCTCGCCGGCGGCGGCGACCTGCTCGAGGGGTTCCGCGAGGCGGTCCGGCCCTGGGGGGAGCGGGTCCATCTGCCGGGTCCGGTGCTGCGCGACACCCTGCCGGACCTCTACCGGGCGGCGGACCTCTTCGTGCTGCCGGCCGTGCACGACGGCAAGGGGAACGTGGACGGCCTGCCGAACGTCATCCTGGAAGCCATGGCGAGCGGGCTGCCGGTGGTCGCCTCGGGGATCTCGGGCATCCCGCTGGCGGTGGAGGACGGCCGGACCGGCCTGCTGGTCGCGGAGCGCGATCCCGAGGCCCTGCTCGGCGCCCTGCGGCGGCTGCTCGCGGATCCCGCGGCGGCCCGGTCGATGGGGGAGCGGGGGAGGCGCAAGGCCGAGGCGGAGCTGACCTGGGACGCGGTCGCGGCGCGCTACCGGGAGGGGTACCTGGCGGCGCTGGGATCTCCCTTGCCCGTGCCGGTTTGATCTCCTATACTTCAGGGACTCCTTCAGCCCAACGGCTGTGAGACCCAGTCCCTTTTCGCGAGCCCATGGCCATCAAGAAAACTCCCCACCCCGGTATCACCAAGGCCGATCTCGTCGACGTGGTCTACGACCGCCACGGCGGGCTGACCAAAGACGAGGCGGCGGAGATCGTCGACACCATCTTCCGGACCGTGAAGGTTTCGCTGGCCGACGGCCGGGCGGTCCGGATCAAGAACTTCGGCACCTTCGAGGTCACCCGCAGGCCGGGCCGGATGGGGGTCAACCCGGTGAGCGGCGAGCGCATGTTCATCCGTCCGCACAAGGGATTGAGCTTCAAGCCGGCGCGGCGGCTGCGCGACGAGATGCATCCCGACATCCTTCCCGATATCGCTCCCAGTAAGCCCGAGTGACCCGGATGGCGTCGAAGGCCCGGGTCCAGAAGCGGCTTTACTACAAGATCGGGGAGGCCTGCAAAGCCCTCGGTATCCAGCCCTACGTGCTGCGCTACTGGGAGACCGAGTTCCCGGCGCTCACCCCCAGCAAGAGCCGGTCCGGCCAGCGCGTCTACAGCGAGAAGGAGCTGGAGATCATCCGGCGCATCAAGGAGCTCCTCTACGAGGAGGGGTACACGATCGCCGGGGCGAAGAAGAAGCTCGAGGGGGAGATCGCGTCCGGCTCGCTGGGAGAGCCGGAGGGGGAGGGAGCGGAACCCGAGGAAGAGACCGCCGCGCCGCCCCCGGCGCAGGCGACGCTGCCGGTGATCTCCCCGGAGCCCGTCGCGGAGCCCTCCGCCCCTGGGCCACCGGCGGCCGCAGAGCTTGACACGGATGCCGCCGAACGGGTACAACGTCTCCTCTCGGGGATCGAAGAGGCCCTCCAGGAGGCACGTGAGATACTCACCCTCCTCGGGCCGAAATCGCCTTGAGACACCGCTTTTCCGGTCGGGACGTGGCGCAGTCTGGTAGCGTACCTGAATGGGGTTCAGGGGGTCCCGGGTTCAAATCCCGGCGTCCCGACCAATTTCCCTCCTCCTTTCCTTTCTAGTCAAAAAGAAGGCTTCCTGTCCGCTCTGGGGATCCTTGCGCCATGATCTGTCCGTCTCGTGGACGATCTCAGCTATACTTTATGTGAAATAGGCATAGAGAGTTGTCTGAATCCAGAGATCGACGATTCCGGGGAGGCGCGCGATTGAAGGAGCGAGTTCCAGCGGGCACGAGAGTCACGAACCTGGCCGGGGTTGGGGTCACGCAGCTGCTCCAGAAGTGGAGCGCCGGCGATCAGGAGGCGGCGACTCGGGTTCTGCCCCTGATCTATGACGAGCTGCGCCGCATCGCCTCGCAACAGCTCCGCCGCGAGCGCGGGGACCACACGCTCCAGGCGACCGCGATCGTCCACGAAGCCTATATGCGCCTCGACGGGCAGGAGGGCTTCTCCTGGCCCAGCCGCGAGCATTTCTTCGCCTTCGCCGCCCACCTGATCCGGCGCATCCTGGTGGACTACGCCCGCCATCAGAACCGGCAGAAGCGGGGGGGAAAGGCGGAGAAGGTCACGCTGGCCGAGATCGCCGACCTGGCATCCGTGAAGAGCGCCGATCTGCTGGCGGTGGACGAGGCGCTGCAGAGCCTGGAGGCGATCGATCCGCGCAAGGCCGCGGTGGTGGAGCTGCGGTTCTTCGGCGGCCTGACGCTGGAGGAGACCGCCACGCAGCTCGGCATCTCGCCCGAGACGGTCGGCCGCGAATGGCGGCGGGCCAAGGCGTGGCTCTACAAGGAGCTGCAGCCGGGGACGGAGGATTGATCCAGCCGGACCGCTGGCGGCAGATCGACACCCTCTTTGCCGAGGTCCTGGAACGGCCGGCGGGGGAGAGGGGAGCCTTCCTCGCGGCGGCGTGCGCGGGGGATGCCGAGCTGCTCCGGGCGGTGGAGGAGCTCCTCGCCGCGGACGAGGAGAGCGCCACCTTCCTCGAACGCCCGGCGGGCGAGCTGTTGGGGTTCGTGCCGGAGCTGGAAGGGCGGCTCGGCCCCTACCGGCTGCTGCGCCGGCTGGGCGACGGGGGAATGGGCACCGTCTATCTCGCCCGCCGCGAGGACGAGCATTACGAGCGGGACGTCGCGGTCAAGGTCATCCGCTCGGGGCTGCAGAGCCCCGAGGCGCTCCACCGCTTTTTCGCCGAACGGCAGATCCTGGCCCGTCTCGAGCACCCCAACATCGCCCGCCTCTACGACGGCGGCAGCACGGACGACGGCCGCCCTTATCTGGTCATGGAGCTCGTCGAGGGAGTGCCCGTCGACGAGTTCTGTGACGATCATCAGCTCTCGATCGACCAGCGGCTCGACCTCTTCCGCCGGATCTGCTCGGCCGTCCAGTACGCCCATCAGAACCTGCTGGTCCATCGCGATCTGAAGCCGGCCAACATTCTGGTCACCGTCGCGGGGGAGCCGAAGCTGCTCGACTTCGGGATCGCCAAGCGGCTGGAGCCCGATTCCTCGACAGTCCCCAACAGGACGCAGACCGGGCTGCGGATGATGACTCCGGTCTACGCCAGCCCGGAGCAGGTCCGGGGCGAGGCGATCGCCACCACCAGCGATGTCTACGCGCTGGGCGTTCTGCTCTACGAGCTGCTCGCCGGCCGCAGCCCCTACCGGGTGGTGAACGGACTGCCGCACGAGATCGAGCGGGCGATCTGCGAGCAGGAGCAGGAGCGGCCGAGCACCGCCCTGTTTCGCGCCGTCGCCGGTGCTCCCTCTCCGGAGGAGATCGCCCGCTCCCGCGGAACGCGGCCGCACGCCTTGCAGCGGCGGTTGCGGGGGGACCTTGACAACATCGTGCTGATGGCGCTGCGCAAGGAGCCCGGGAGGCGGTACGGCTCGGCGGCGCAGCTCGCCAGGGACCTCGAGAGTCATCTTCAGAGCCTGCCGGTCATGGCGCGGCCGGATACGCTGCCATACCGCGCCCGCAAGTTCGTGCGGCGCCATCGCACGGGTGTGGCCGCCGCCGCGGTCGTGATCCTGATCGTCGCGGGATTCGTCGTCAGTCTGATCGTGCAGGGGCGGCGGATCACCCAGGAGCGCGACAAGGCCCGCTACTCCCTGAGCTTCCTGCTGGACACCTTCAAGGATGCCGATCCCTACCACACCAAAGGGGAGCGCCTGACGGCGGACGAGATCATGACCCGGGGGTCCGAGCGGGTCTCGCGGGACCTCTCGCAACAGCCCGACATCCAGGCGGCGCTGATGGATGCCATCGGCGAGGTCGAGCGGGGTCTCGGCCGCTACGACCATGCCGAGCCGTTGCTCGAGCGGGGCCTCGCGCTCCGCCGCGCGACGTTTGGGCTGTCGTCTCTGGAGGTCGCGGACAGCCTGGAGCATCTCGGCCGGCTCAAGCAGGACCGTTCCGCGTTCGCCGAAGCCGAAGAGCTGCTGCGCCGCGCCCTGGCGATCAAGCAAAAACAGCTGGGCGACCGTCTGGAGACCGCGAAAACCCTCAACCAGTTGGGCGAGCTTCTCGTCATCAAGGGGCGGGCCGCCGAAGCCGAGACGCTGCACCGGGAGGCTCTGTCCATCGCGATGCGGGTGGAGGGAGCCGTCGGGTCGACCGTGGCCGAGAGCCTGCTCGATCTGAGCAAGGCGAAACTGAATCAGGGCAGCTACGTCGCCGCGGAGAGGCTCGCCCGGCAGGGGCTGGTGGTGGAGCAAGGGGCTCTGGGAAAGCGGGATCCCCAGCTTTATCGCTTCCAGACAGACGTCTGCGACGTCCTGCTCGAGGCCGGCAAGTACAAAGAGGCGGAAACGTTGCTGCGAGCCTCGCTGAGGGCGCAGCGGGAGATCCTTGGCCGGGAGCATCCGGACGTGACCATCACGCTGGCCAACCTGGCGATGGCACTGTTTCGCCAGCAGCGCTGGGCTGAAGCGGAAGCCGTGAATCGCGAAGCGCTGGCGATCGTACGGACACAGTTCGGACCGTCGCACTGGCTCGTGGATTCGATCCAGGCCAATCTGGCGAACAGCATCGACGCGCAGGGGCGTTCGGCGGAAGCCATCCCCTATCTGCGGCAGACGCTGGAGCTCCGGCTGCAGAATTTCGGCCCGGAGCACCCGATGGTGGCGCAGGTCTTCCTGCTCCTGGCCGGCGCTCATCGCAAGCTGAAGGAGTACCCGCAGGCGATCCGCTCCGCCCAGGCAGGTCTCGATATTCTGGAGAAGGTCAACGATCCCCACCTCGACTCCGCGTTGCGAGAGATCGGGCGCGACTACCTGGAGCAGGGAAGGCCCGCGAAGGCCGAACCTTATCTGCGGCGATCGTTCGAAATCCGGCGCGAGCAGCTCCCCCCGACCCACCTCGACCTGGCCAGGATCGAGCTCACGCTCGCGCGTTGCCTCAGCGAGCTTGGCCGCACGGCAGAGGCGGAATCCCTGATGCGCAAGGCGGAGCCGATCGTAAAGCGGCAGGCCGCTTCAGCCGCCGATCAGGTCCTGGAGATCCAGGCGCTGAAGGCGAAGCTCCAGAGCCGGCGGTAGCCCGGCGCCCGCCTGCTGATAGGCTACGCGGGATGAGCACGGAATCGCGCGGGGTCGCCGTGGTGAGCGGCGGCGGCTCCGGCCTGGGGCGGGAGATCGCCCTGGAGCTGGCGCGGCGGGGGTACGCCCTGGCGCTGCTGGGCCGGCGGCCGGCGCCGCTCGAAGGAGACGCTCGACCTCGCCGGCAGCGGGCAGGACGGGCTGATCCTCCCCTGCGACGTGCGCGACGCCGTGGCGCTGGAGCGCTGCGCCGAGGAGATCGAGGCGCGCTGGGGCGCGGCCGACCTGGTGGTGCCCGCCGCGGGGGTGACCGCCATCGCGCCGCTGGAGGAGACCTCGCCGGACGACTTCGCGGCCATCGTCGACACCAACCTGACCGGCGTCTTCCTGCTCATCCGCGCCCTGCTGCCGGCGATGAAGGCGCGCGGCCGGGGTTGGATCTTCCCCATCCTCTCGGTCGCCGCCCGGCGGGGGTTCCCCGGCTGGTCGGCCTACTGCGCCAGCAAGTGGGGGCTCGCCGGCCTGGTGGCGGCGCTGCGCGAGGAGCTGCAGGGAAGCGGCGTGCGGATCAGCGCGCTCTACCCGGGAGCGACCGACACGCCGATCTGGGACCGCCTTCCCGGCGAGTGGAACCGCGCCGCCATGGTGCCCCCCCGGGAGGTGGCGCGGGCCCTGGGCTACATCCTCGACGCCGATCCCGCGACCCTGGTCGAGGAGGTCCACCTGGGGCCGGCCGGGGGCGCCCTGTGAGCTGGCTGCTGCCGCTCACCCTCTTCCTCCCTCTCCTGGCCTGTCGTGCCCGGCGGTCGCTGGGCCCTGCCGCTGATCGCTCCGCTGACCCTCTGGCCAATCTTCCGCGCGCGGGTGCGGACGCGGGACTACCTCGGCGCCTGGACGCTCGGCATGGTCTGGGCCTGTGCCGCTGAGCGCCGGGGTGATCCTGCTGGCGCTCTGGGCGCCGGAGGCGGCGCGCGGCGGTATCCTCCACGGCGAGGACTACCGCCGGGAGATGTTCGGCTGGATCGCGACCGGGGTGGCGCCAGAGAACGATCCGCGCGCCTTCATCCCCCAGCACCTCCTGCACCTCGGCGTCTTCATCCTGCTGACCTGGGCGAGCGGCGGCTATCTCGGCCTCGTTCTCGGGGCTCTCCTGGTGGCCTACATGAGCTACTTCGTGGGATGCTACGCTGCGGCGAGCGGCCATCCGCTGCTGGGGTCGGTCGCCGCCTGGGTGCCCTGGTCGGTGGTGCGGGTTTGCGCCTTCGTGCTGCTCGGGGCGCTCTTCTCGCGTCCGCTGCTGGCGCGCCGGGTCTGGCCGTTCGAGCGCTGGGAGCTGCGGCTGATGGCGCTCGCCCTGGCCGGGATCGTGATCGACCTGCTGGTCAAGTCGCTCTTCGCGCCCAGCTACGGGATCTTCCTGCGGCAGATGGCGGGCGGGACCGGACTCGCCGGTCTCTAGCTGGATTGACTCCCGCACGAGCCGCTTCCTATACTTTCCGCGCTTCCGAAAGGCACCCATTTTGAGCGAAATCCAAGAGACGAGAGGGGCCCTGAGCGGCGCCGGCCGGCGGTTCGGCATCGTCGCGTCGCGCTTCAACGCGCGCATCGGCGACCTGCTGGTCGCCGGCGCCGTCGACTGCCTGCGCCGGCACGGGGTCGAGCCGGGGGAGATCCATCTGGTGTCGGTCCCGGGCGCCTGGGAGATCCCGCCGGCGCTCGAGGAGCTGGCGGTGGCCGGCAAGGTCGACGGCCTGGTCGCGATCGGCGTGGTGATCCGGGGGGAGACACCCCATTTCGACTACATCTGCTCCCAGGCGAGCCGCGGCATCGCGGCGGTGGCCGAGCGGCACCGGGTGCCGGTAGGCTTCGGCCTGCTGACCTGCGACAGCTCGGAGCAGGCGGCCGAGCGGGCCGGCGGCAAGGCGGGCAACAAGGGGTGGGAGGCGGCGCTCGCCGCCCTGGAGATGGCCGATCTCTTCGCGCAACTTCGCGGTACCTTCGGCGGCGGCTCCGGACGCTAGCGGATACGTCCCGCCGCGGCTATGATTCGGACGGCCGTTCCCGGGTCGCGGGAGCGGCCGTTGTTTTCAATCACTTTCAATGATGTTTTCGACCGGGCTCTTTGAGGCGAGGTACATGACGGCAGGAAAGCGGCGAATGGCGCGGGAAATGGCGGTGCAGATGCTTTATCAGAGCGATCTCGGAGGGAGCACTCTGCCGAGATCTTCAACTCGTTCGATCTCGCGGAATATCTGGCGCGCGAGGCCGCTTCCCAGGACAAGAAGCGGGGGCTGCCCACGCCTGACGAGCGGGAGGAGCACGCCCGCCGCAGGCAGCGGGTGCAGGAGGCATTCGAGTACGCCCAGACTGCTGGTCCGCGGCGCCTTCGACCACCGCGAGCGGATCGACGAGCTGATCCGCAGCCAGGCCGACAACTGGCGCCTGGAGCGGATGCCCCCGGTGGACCGCAACATCCTGCGCCTCGCCGTCTACGAGATGCTGCACGAGCGGGACACCCCCAAGCTCGTGGTGCTCGACGAGGCCATCGAGCTCGCCAAGAAGTTCGGCTCCGAGCAGTCGGGCCGTTTCGTCAACGGCCTGCTGGACGGCCTGCTGAAGCAGCACACCTTTCCGGGCAGCCTGACCTGAGAGAAAGCCGAGAGAACCGAGGGATGAGCACGCCATACGACCACAAGGCCATCGAGGCCAAATGGCAGGACCGCTGGGAGAAGACGCGGGCGGCCGAGGTGGACCTGCGCCACGCCGCAGGACAAGTACTACATGCTGATGATGTTCCCCTACCCGTCGGGGGACCGCCTCCACGTCGGGCACGGGCGCAACTACATCCTCGGCGACGCCCTCTACCGCTACCTGCGGATGAACGGCAAGCGGGCGCTCAACCCGATGGGCTGGGACGCCTTCGGCCTGCCGGCCGAGAACGCCGCCATCCAGCGCGGCATCCACCCGCGGCGACTGGACGCTCGCCAACATCAAGGTGATGAAGGAGCAGTTCCGGCGCTGGGGGATCCTCTACGACTGGTCGAAGGAGATCGCCTCCTGCTTCCCCGACTACTACCGCTGGAACCAGTGGCTCTTCCTGCGCATGCTGGAGAAGCGGGCTCGCCTACAAGAAGATGGCGCCGGTCAACTGGTGCCCGAGCTGCCAGACCGTGCTCGCCAACGAGCAGGTGGTGGACGGCGCCTGCGAGCGCTGCGGCACGCCGGTCGTCCAGCGCGACCTCGAGCAGTGGTTCTTCCGCATCACCGGACTACGCCGACCGCCTGCTCGCCGGGCTCGACACCCTGGAGGGGTGGCCCGAGAAGGTCAAGGTGATGCAGCGCAACTGGATCGGCCGCTCCGAGGGGGCGGAGATCGACTTCCGGCTGCCCGCCGCTTGGCGAGACGCTGACCGTCTTCACCACCCGGCCGGACACCATCCACGGCGCCACCTTCCTGGTGCTGGCGCCCGAGCATCCGCTCGCCGCGCGGCTGATCGCGCGAGCACCCCGGACCGCGCCGGGATCGAGGCCTGGATCGAGACGGTGCGCAACACCCCGCGCATCCAGCGCTCGGCCGAGGAGAACCCCAAGGAGGGGCGCGACACCGGCGCGGTGGCGATCAACCCGGCGACGGGCGAGGAGATCCCCATCTGGCTCGCCAACTACGTGCTGCCCGAGTACGGCACCGGCGCCATCATGGCGGTGCCGGCCCACGACGCGCGCGACCTCGCCTTCGCCCGCCAGGAGGGGCTGCCGGTCCGCCTCGTCTACCACCCGGAAGGGGATGCGAGATCGATCCGGCGAGCCTGACCGAGCCGATCCTGCACGAGGGGGTGATCCGCGACGCTCCGCCGTTCGACGGCCTGGAGGACGGCGAGGAGACGATCGCGCAAGTTCATCGACTGGATGGCGGAGCAGGGGTTCGGCCGCCGCAAGGTGGTCTACCGGCTGCGCGACTGGCTGATCTCGCGCCAGCGCTACTGGGGGACGCCGATCCCGGTCGTCTACTGCGAGCAGGACGGCGATGGTGCCGGTGCCGGACGACCAGCTCCCGGTCGAGCTCCCCTATGACGTCGAGTTCACCGGCCGCGAGGGGAACCCGCTGTCGCGCTCGAAGTCGTTCGTCGAGACGACGTGCCCGAAGTGCGGCGGCCCGGCCCGGCGCGAGACCGACACCATGGACACCTTCGTCGACAGCTCCTGGTACTACCTGCGCTACCTCTCGCCGCGCGACGCGACGCGGATGTTCGACCCCGAGACCGCCAACCGCTGGATGCCGGTCGACCAGTACATCGGCGGCATCGAGCACGCGATCCTGCACCTGCTCTACGCGCGGTTCATCTGCAAGGTGCTGCACGACTTCGGCATGGTGGGGATCGAGGAGCCGTTCCAGAACCTGTTCAACCAGGGGATGATCACCCGCTTCTCGGACAAGTCCGGGCGGGTGGAGAAGATGTCGAAGTCGCGCGGCAACACGGTCTCGCCGGACGAGCTGATCGACGAGATGGGGGCCGACACCGAGCGGGTCTACACGCTCTTCATCGGGCCGCCGGAGAAGGAGGCCGAGTGGAGCGACGAGGCGGTCTCGGGCGCCTACCGGTTCCTGCACCGGGTCTGGCGGATGCAGGAGCGGCTTCCCGAGGCGCCGCCCACCGCGCCGTCCGACGCCGAGCTCGAGCGCGAGCGCCACGCCACCATCCAGCGGGTGACGCAGAGCTTCGAGCGCTTCTCCTTCAACACCGCTGTTGCGGCGCTGATGGAGCTGTCGAACAGCCTGTCGCGGGCGCTGGAGGAGAAGACCGCCTCGCGGCTGCGCTGCGAGGAGGCGTTCGACACCCTTGTCCAGCTCCTGCACCCGCTTGGCGCCGCACATCACCGAGGAGCTCTGGGAGCGACGGGGGTACACCGAGAGCCTGCTCGACACCTCCTGGCCGCGGTACGATGAGGCGAAGCTCTACCGCGACCGCATCTACTCTGGTCGTCCAGGTCGACGGCAAGCTGCGCGACCGGGTGGAGGTGGACGCCGACCGCCGGCGAGCAGGAGGTGCGCGCCGCCGTTCTTGCCAGCCCGAAGGTGCAGGAGCATCTGGCGGGGCGCGAGGTGGCCAAGGCCGTCCTGGTTCCGGGGCGGCTGATGAACCTGGTGACGAGGAAGACCGCATGATGAAGATCGAAAAGAACCCTGCTCTCCGGTGCCCTCGCGGCCCTGCTGCTCGGCCCTCTCCGGCTGCGGCTACGCCCTTGTGGGGCGCAGCAGCAACGTGCCGGCGGACGTCAAGGCGGTCTATCTCCAGCCGCTGGACAACCAGACCCAGCGCCAGCAGGTGGAGCAGTCGCTCACCCAGGCGATCGCCACCGAGCTGGTGACCCGCCAGCGCTTCTCGATCGTGGCCAGCGAAGCCCAGGCCAACGCCGAGATCGTCGGCGCGGTGACCGGCTTCGCGGTGACCCCGGTCACCTTCGACGCCACCGGCCGCGCCAACGAGTACGAGATCGCGATCACCGCCCAGATCACCTTCAAGCGGGTGGGGACGGAGGGGAAGGTGATCTGGAAGAGCGACCGCTACACCTTCCGCGAGAACTATCCGCTCGACCCCACGGCCGCCGATTTCTTCGACCGCGAGAACGAGACGATCGACCGGGCCTCGAAGCGTTTCGCCGCAGACGCTGGTGACGGACCTGCTCGAAGGGTTCTAGAAATGCCTAAAGCCCCGAAGGGGCGACATCCAACGTTGGGTGTCGCCCCTTCGGGGCTTTTTCATGAACGACCGCCGGTCGGCTACTTGCCGAGGGCGGCGACTTTCAGGGCCAGGCGGGACTTGTAGCGCGAGGCGGTGTTCGCGTGGATGACCTTCTTCTGGGCCGTCTTGTCGATGATGCCCAGCGTCTCCGGCAGGATCTCCTGAGCGCGGGCGGCGTCGCCGCTCGCGACGGCCGTGCGGAGCTTCTTGATCGCGGTGCGCAGGGTCGAACGGTGCGCGCGGTTGCGCTCCCGCGCCTGGACGTTCTGACGGATGCGCTTCTCAGCCGACTTGGTATTCGCCATATTTCCTTCGTCGCTCTCGCTCGTTTTCGGTTGTCGGAGGGGAAAGAAGTTCCCGTGAAACACGAAGTCGCACCGAAGTGCGACAGAGCTTTATAGCATCAGCCCCAGACCCTGTCAACTAGCCGGCGTCGACCCCGACCTCGCGCAGCCGCTGCCGCGCCAGGTTGGCCTCGTCGCTCGTGGGGTACTGGCGGATGACGTGCTGGAGCTGGACCACCCCCTGCGGGCGCTCGCCGAGCTCCAGGTAGCGAGTACCCCTTCTTGAGCAGGGCGCTCGGCACCTTGTCCCCCTTGGGATAGCGGTTCAGCACGACGTCGAACTGGTCGATCGCCTGCCGGAACCGCCGCTGCCGGTAGTAGGACTCGCCGATCCAGTAGGCGGCGTTGTCGGAGAGGTCGGTGGCGGGGAAGTTCGCCAGGTACTCCTGGAACTCGCGCATCGCGAGGTCGAAGTTGCCCTTCAGGTAGTCGTTGTAGGCCGCGTCGTAGAGGCTCTTGGGGTCGATCCCGGCGCCGCCGCCGCCCTCTGGCGCCGGTGGCCGTGCCGGCGGCTGCGGCGGCGGGGCGCCCAGCATCGTCGAGCCGGCGCGGCCTGCGGCGGCCGCGGGCTGATTGCGGAAGCTCTTGAGCTCCTGGTTGGTGGCCGCGATCTGCTGCGAGAGCTGCGAGAGGCGGTAGTTGGTGTCCTCGAGCTTGGCCTGCAGAGCCTCGATCTGGCCGCCGAGGTCCTGCAGCTTGACCTGCATGTCGGCCTCGGTCTTGAGCAGGCCCTGCATCTGCTGGCCGACGTTGGCTGCCGAGGGTCGCCGACCTCCTGCTTGCTCGGGGCCTCCTGGGCCTGCTTCTGGAGCTGCAGCATCTGCCGCTGGATGTCCGAGAGCTGCGACTGCAGGCCCTCGATGTCCTGGGTCGAGACGCACCCCGTGGCGGCGAGCGCCGCCACGAGGCAAACGGCGAGGGGAAGAGCGCGGTGGTGCTTCATGACCGGCTCAACCGACGTTCGAGCGCCCGGTGATGATCATGTGGGCGCGGCGGTTCTGCGACCAGCAGCTCTCCACCTCCTCGGTGCAGACCGGGCGCTCCTTGCCGTAGGAGAGGGTGCGCATGCGGTCGGCGCCGACGCCCAGCGAGCCCAGGTAGTCGCTTGCACGGCGTTGGCGCGCCGCTCGCCGAGGGCCAGGTTGTACTCGTTGGTGCCGCGCGAGTCGGCGTGCCCCTCGAGGGTCACCGAGAACTGCGCCTGGCTCTTCAGCAGGTCGGCGTTGCGCGACAGCTTGTCCCGAGTGTCGTCGCTCAAGGTGGCCTCGTCGTAGTCGAAGTAGATGTCCGGGCTGAAGCCGCGCCGCTTGAGCTCGTCGTTGACCACCTGCATGTCCGCCGACAGTCAGCGGGTCCTCGGTCTGGTCGGCCACGTCGGGGGTCGCCGGCTGCTGCACGTCCTGCGCCGGCGGCGGGGTCGGCGGTCGACGGCACGGTGGTGGTCTCCACGTTCAGGTCGGACGGCGGGGTGGCGGGCTTCTTCTTCGGGCATCCATACAGGAAGGTCAGAAGCGCCGCCATCACCATCCATATCATCCACTTTCGGTTCATGATCTCTCCTCGTTCAAAACTCGGGTCGGTACAACTTGGTGTACGTCGGCTCTCAACTCTATCAAACCGTTCACCTCTCTGGCACGCTCCGCGACCAATCGGCGAGATCGTTGTTCCCCTCGGTCGTGAGCTGGCGGACGTTGGTGCCGTCGAGATCCATGACGTAGATCTGCTTGCCGCCGCCGCGGCTGGAGGTGTAGGCGATCTTGCGGCCGTCCGGCGAGAAGGTCGGCGACTGGTTCTCGCCGGGGCCCGAGGTGAGCACCCGGCTCTCCAGGGTCACCACGTTGGTCACCGCGATCTGGAACTGGCCGTCGCGCCGGCTGGTGTAGGCGATCAGATCCCCGTCCGGGCTCCAGGCGGCGCCGTCGTTGTAGGTGCCGTCGAAGGTGATCCGCCGCTGGTTGGCCCCCTCGGAGTCCATCAGGTAGATGTGCGGATTGCCGGCGCGGCTGGAGGTGAAGGCGATCTCGCCCCCCTTGGGGCTCCAGGCCGGGTTGGTGTCGATGGCGTTCGAGTTGGTCAGCCGCCGCAGGTTGCCGCCGCTCGAGGTCGGCGGTGAAGATCTCGACGTTGCCGTCGAACGAGCGCGCGAAGGCGACGCGGCTGCCGTCCGGCGCGAAGCTCGGGCTGGTGTTGAGCGAGCCGGAGGTGATGATCGGCCGCTTGCGGCCGCTCGCCGAGGTCGGCGAGGTAGAGGCCCGGCGCGCCGTTGAAGAAGGAGGTGTAGGCGATCGCGCCGCCGTTCGGGCTCCACGCCGGAGACATCGAGGTCGAGCGGTGGCCGGTGATCTTCCGCTGGTTCGCCCCGTCGTAGTCCATGACGTAGATCTCCTTGTTCCCGGTGCGGTCCGAGGTGAAGGCGATCTCGGAGAGGGCGATCCCCTGCTTGCCGACCAGGAAGCGGATCACCTCGTCGGCGAAGGTGTGGGCCATCCGCCGGCTGACCGAGAAGGGGCCGCTGTAGCGCTTGGCGAGCACCGCCTGGCCGCTGCCGAGATCGAGCACCCGCCCTTCGAAGACGATCTTGTCCCCTTCCGCCCGCAGGTCGCCGAGCAGCAGCACCTCGTTGCCGGTCGAGCGGTAGGCCGCGAGGTCCTTCTGCACGTCGCCGGTGAGCGCGAGCCCCGAGAGCGCGTCCGGCCCCTGGATCTCGAAGTAGCCCGAGACGTCGAGGTCGCGCCGCACCGTCTCCTCGAGCTCGCGGACCGCGCCGCCGGCGCCGGTGAGCTGGCCGAGGCCGCGGAAGGCGGGGAAGGCGAGCTTGATCTTGCGCACCTGCCCGCCGCGGTTGAGCTCCAGCGTGACCTGGCCCGGGGGTTGCCCGGGCTGCAGCTCCTGCTGGGGCTGCGGCGGAGGGGTCTGTTGGGCGGAGAGCACCAGCCCGGCGAGGAGCAGGCAGGAAAGAAGAACGGTCAGGATAGCGAATCTCGGTTTCATGTCACCTCAGCGGACGATCAGGTTGACTCCCAGGGAATCGTTGCGATACGCCCGCGGCAGGGGCGGGAAAGGGGAAGCGTTCTGGACCGCGCGCAACGCCGCGAGATCGAAGGAATTGTAGCCCGAGGACATGGCCACCTGGAGATCGGTGATGCTGCCGTCCCGCTGGATGCGGAAGGAGATGGTCGCCTTGACCTCGTTGCCGAGCGGCGGCCGCACCCACTTCGAGTCGATCGCCCCCAGGAGCTGGTCGATGTAGTAGCCGAACTTGAAGTCCGGGTTGTCCAGCCCGGCGATCTGCGAGCCGAAGGAGGAGGTGCCGAGCGGGTTGGCGCCAGGCGCGCCGCGGCGGCCGGCCTCGCCGTTGTCGTCCCCCTTGGGCGCGGTGCCGGCGGGGTTGTTGCCGGTGCCGCCGCTCGCCGGCGGCTTGGGGACCGGTTTCCTGCTGGCCGGCGACGCCGGTCTGGGGATCTCGCCGGCTTCGGCCGGCTTCGGCTTCTCGGGCTTCTTGACCGGCTTGTCGGGGAGCGCCGGCACATCCTCGCGGACCGGCTTCGGCTCGGGGGGCTCCGGTCTGGGCTCCGGCTTCGGTTCCGGCTTTGGCGGCTCGGGCGCCGGGGGCTCCTCTTCGGCCGGCTCCGGCTTGGGCGGTGCGGGCTTCTCGGCCTTGGGACGGCTCGCCGGCTTGCGGACCCCCAGCGCCTGGGCGGGGACGATCTGCACCGGCACGAACGCCAGGGGCGGGGGAGGAGGGTTGAGGCGCGGCAGCAGCAGGACCAGCGCCACCACGGCCAGATGGAGAAACGCGGCGGCGGCGAGGCTCACCGCCTCCGGCCGGCGACCCTCGCGGCGCGATCGCCGCTCGAGGATGCGGTCGACCGCCAGGCTCACGACGCGCGCCGTCCCCTTTCCGTCCGGCGATCCGTGACCATGCCCACGTGCACGATGCCCCCCTGGTGGAGAATGTCGAGCACCTCGATGACTTTGCCGTAGGGGACGTCGCGGTCCCCCTTGAGGAACACCGTATCGTCGCCGCGCGCGGAGATCTGGGACTTGATGCGGGAGACCAGCTCTTCGCTCTCCACCGCCGAATCCCGCAGATAGATGCGGCCGTTGCGGTCGATCGAGACCACCAGCGGATCCTGCACTCGCAAGGGGAGGTTGGGGGCGTTCGCCTGCGGCAGGGCGACCTCGACCCCCTGGTGCAGCATGGGAGCGGCGATCATGAAGATGATCAGGAGCACCAGCATCACGTCCACCAGCGGGGTGACATTGATGTCGGCGAGGACCGGTTCGTCGTCGCCGTTGCTGAAATTGAACGCCATCGTCTTCCTATCCCTTAGACACCGCGGCCCGAAGAAACGATACCGCTCAAGTGAAGTTTCGCTCCGCGAGGTTCAGGAACTCCAGAGAGAAGTCTTCCATGCGCATCCGCAGCCGGCGGGAGTACTGGGAGAAGTAGTTGTAGCTGATCAAGGCCGGGATGGCGGCGGCGAGACCGGCCGCGGTATTGATCAGAGCTTCGGCGATGCCGGGCGCCACCGCCACGATCGAGGTCGACCCCTGGAGGCCGATGTCGTTGAAGGCCTGCATGATCCCCCACACCGTGCCAAAAAGGCCGATGAATGGCGTCGCCGAGGCGGTGGTGGCGAGGAAGCCCAGCCAGCGCGTGACCCCCTGGAGCTCGACGTTGACGGCCCGCGTCAGCGTCCTCTCCAGAGCGGGGACCGAGCTGATGCGGTAGGCCCGCTTCTCGCCGGGCCGTTCCGGGTCCGGGGCGTTCTTGATCTGGGCGTCGATCTCGGCGTAGCCGGCCTGGAAGATCCCCACCAGCGGCGAGGCGCTGAGCTTGCTCGACTGGGCGTTGACCTCGCTGAACCGCTGGCTGCGGTGGAAGGTCTCGAGGAATTTCTCGCTCTGGCGGTCGGCGCGGCGGAACTGCACCAGCTTGCCGAAGATGATCGCCCAGGAGCCGATCGAAAACAGCACCAGGAGGAGGAGGATGAACTTCGCCATCGGTCCCGCCTGCAGAAAGAAGCGGAACATGCCAGGTCCCGCGGGACCGGCTTGGAACAAGATCAGAGCCATCGAGAGCATGCGTCCCCTTTCACCCTTCTACGCGGCCGGAACGTACCATGTCACCTCGACATGAGCAAAGGATGTGCCGGACCCGCGGTCCGCAGCGCTGGACCCGTGGTCTGAACCGCCGGACCCGGGGTCCGCGGAGTCTGACCCGTGGATCGGAGAGCTGGACCCGTGGGCCAGAGTCCCGGACCCGCGATATGGAGAGGTGGACCCATGGAGTGGAGTGCTGGACCCGTGGGTCGAAGTCCTCAGACCTTGGGTCGAAGTCCTCAGAACGTGGGTCGCCAAGCTCACTCGACCTCGGGGCCGACCGGGATCGCGGGGGCCGCTCCTGGCGGCTCTTCCAGCGCCGGTGGGAGAATCACCTTGTGCTGGCGGAGGAAATCCTCGAGCGCGCGCGTCACCACCTCCAGGGCTTCGCCGACGGTATCCACCCAGACGGCGAGGTCGAGGTCCGGCGGCGAGGCGAGTCCGCGGCCGATGATCTCGCGCTCGATCCAGCTCCGCAAACCCCGCCACATCGGGCCCACGAAGATCAGCGTCCGGCCGCTCATCAGCCGCACCTGCAGGAGCTGCCAGACCATCATCGCCTCCAGGGTGGTCCCGATGCCGCCGTCCATCACGATATAGGCGTGCGAGAGGCGGATGAACTGGTGGAGGCGTGAAAAGAACATCGAGTGCTGGGCCACCTCATCGATGAAGGGGTTGGGCTGTTCCTCCATGGGCAGGAGGATGGTGAGCCCGAAGGAGCGGGTCTTATAGTGGTAGGCGCCGGCCCGCGCTCCCTCGTTGGCCGCGCGCATCAGGCCGGGGCCGCCGCCGGTGACGATGTCGCACCCCATATAGGAGAGCTGGCGGGCGAGCTCGCGCACCTGGGCGTAGGTCTCATCCTCCGGCTGGATGCGGCTGGAGCCGAAGATCGCCACCCGGAAGTAGCGCCTCTCGACGGGGGCCTTGCGGTCGAGCCAGTGGATCATCCGATAGAGCGAGAGGATCGCGCGGTCGAACCAGCGCAGCACGTAGGTGCGCCGCTTGCGCCGCCAGCGCTGGACCTTGGTCTCGCCGGTGACCGCGGGCTCGGGGGGGAAGATGCGGCGGGACGGCATGGCCGGGTGATTGTAGACCAGAGGTGTGTGCCGGCCACGGCCACCCGGTTCTACTCTCGTCTCATGCGCTGAGCGCGAGCCAATTCCAGACGAGATCGGTGTATTCAACCCAGATCAGATCGTCCTCCTCCAGCCGTGCCTCTTGGCAGAGCTCGGGAAGCCGGGCACGAAAAGACTTGTAGCGTTCCGCGATGGCTCTGCCGCCCGGGATCCCGGAATCATGGGAGGATTGGCTGCGGAGCCAGTCGCGGACGATCTGGATGATCCGCATGGGGTCATCCTTGTGCTCCCGGATGTCTTGCCCGGCGATATCGGAGATAAAGGCGCGGTACCGATAGCGTTCCCGGTCCAGGATAAGGCAGCACTTCTCCTTCTGACGCCCCGGACCGTACCGCCGTGCTCCGAGAAAGACCCCCAACTCGAGGGGCATGTTGAATCGCGGCAGCTTCGTCCCGGAATCGAGATCGACGCGGGACAGATCGTTGATGGCGAGTTTGCTGTCGGCGATCAGAGCAAAGATCTTTTCCATCCGGACCTGGCCTCCGTCCTCGGTCTCCAAGGCGCAGCGCGGCCGGAAACCGCAGTCGAAGACAGTGAAGACGATCGCTTCGAGGAGAGGTCTGTAGTCCCGATCGAACGGACAGTTGATAAAGACGTTCTTATCGTACTCGAAAGAGACGACCATGGAAGGGGTTGGGCGAACGGGGGAAGGACTAGGTTTCGTGGGCAGGCTCGGAGCGGCGGGAGGCTCTGGCCTTGCGGGCGGCGGCCCTTTCCTCAGCCTCCCTGCGCTTCCGTTCGGCCACGACTTTCTCGACAGCGGCCCGGATCAGAGCCCGCTTCGGAGACACGGTTGCCGGCTCCAAAAGAACGCGCTTCATGGGAGGTAGTTTAGCGCCCGGCGTAGCGTGGGTCAAAAGAGGGGAAGAGGAAACGAGGGCACGTTTCGACATGGGATCAGGATATTGGTTGTGTCCGAAGATGTCAATCCCTTCTGCTCTCCCTTCCTCGCCACCCATGATAGTCTCGCTCCCGGTCCCTCCCGGCACTCATAGGGCTGGGCGGGGGCCGTGCCCTTGCCGTACCCAACCCTGGAGAGAGCATGAGCGGTCGAGTCCTCATCACCGGCGCTTCGGGCGCCCTTGGGCGGAGCGTGGTAGAGCGGTTCCTGGCGGCGGGCGACGGTGTTCTCGCCGTCGGAGCGACCGAAGCCGCCCTGGCGGAGCTGACACCGCTGGGACCCGCTGAGACCGCTGACCGCGCGGCGCGCGGACCTGTCGTCCACCCCCGAGGTCGAGCGGCTGTTCGACGAGGAGGAGAGCGGCGCCGGGGTGCCCCGGGCCGTGGTCCACCTGGTCGGCGGCTTCCGCTGGTCGCGGTTCGCCGACACTCTCGGACGCCGACTGGACCTATCTGCTCAAGCTCAATCTCGACACCACGTTCCGCGTCTTCCGCGAGTGCGCCCGCCGGTTCGAGCGGGCGGGCGGCGGCGTGGTGGTCGCGGTGTCGGCTCCGGCGGCCCTTCTGGGCGAGGCCGGGGTTGGCGGGTACGCCGCCACCAAGGCCGGGGTGTTGCGCATGGTCGAGTCGCTGGCGCGCGAGATGGCGCCGTTCGGAGGACGGGCCAACGCCGTGCTCCCCGGCACCATGGACACCCCAGCGAACCGGGCGGCGATGCCTGACGCCGATCCTTCCCAATGGGCGAAGACCGAGGACGTCGCGTCGGTCATCCACTTCCTCACGACCGCCGCCGCGGTAGCCGTCAACGGCGCCGCGGTGAGGGTCCCGGGACCAAACCTATGAGCCATCTGGACTGTCACGTCTATTACGATTCAACCCGCCAGCCCGAGCCCCCCGCCGAGTGCGGGGACCGCGTCGATCTGGCCACCGATCCCGAGGCCGCCGGCCGCCTCGCCCGGCTGGGGCTCTCACCGCGACGATCTGCCGGCCGTGCTCCTCACCGAGCCGGACGGCAAGATCCGCATCGTCGGCGTCCGCCTCTCGGCCGGCGAGACGGTCAAGCTCGCCGACGGGCGAGGGGATCCACGCCGGCGGCGTGGTCGTCTACAGCTCCTCCTGGTGCCCGGACTGCCGGCGCGCCAAGCGGGTGCTGGAGGAGGCCGAGGCTCCGTTCGCCGAGGTCGACATCGACCAGGACCACGCCGCCGAGGCGATGGTGCTCGAGCGCAGCGGCGGCCGGCGGGTCGTGCCCACGCTCCGGTTCGACGACCGCGTGTGGGCCTTCAACCCGGCTCCGCCGCTGCTGCGCCGCCTGCTGAACGGGCGCGCCAGGCCGGCTTAGAATCCGCAAGGAGATTGCTGAATGAAGATCGCCGTCTGCATCAAGCAGGTCCCCAACACCGAGGCGCGGCTGCGCGTCAGCCGCGACGGGCGGTGGGTGGAGGAGGAGGACCTGCCGTTCGTGATCAACGAGAGCGACGAGTACGCCCTCGAGGAGGGGCTCCGCATCGCCGAGAAGACCGGCGGCGAGGTCGTCGTCTTCAGCCTCGGCCCCGAGCGGGTCAAGGAGGCCCTGCGCAAGGCCCTGGCGGTGGGCGCGGCGCGCGCCGTCCATCTTTCCGACCCCGCCTTCGCCGGCGGCGACGCCCTGGCGACCGGCCGCGCGCTCGCCGCCGCCATCGCGCGCGACTCCTTCGACCTCGTGCTCACCGGCTCGCAGTCGGACGACGTCGGCTACGGCGGCACCGGCTCGGTGGTCGCCGGCCGTCTCGGCTGGCCGCACGTCTGGCTGGTGATGGGGGTCGAGCTCGAGGACGGCAACGCCAGCGTCAAGGTGACCCGCGAGATGGAGAGCGGCGTCAACGAGGTGTCGCGCGTCCGCCTGCCCGCCGTGCTGGAGATCCAGGCGGGGATCAACCATCCGCGCTACGCCTCGCTCAAGGGGATCATGGCGGCCAAGAAGAAGGAGATCGCCACCGCCTCGCCGGCCGACCTCGGGCTCGACGCCGGGAAGGTGGGAGCGGCGGGCTCGCGGCTGGAGATCGTCTCGGTCAGCTTCCCGGAGTCGGGCAAGGGGGCCCAGATGCTGGAGGGGGACGCCAAGGCCGCGGCGGCGAAACTGGTCGAGAAACTGCAGAAGGAAGCGAGGGTGCTCTGATGGCGAATCGTGTCTGGGTCGTCCTGCAACATCGCGAGGGGCAGTTCCCCCGCATCTCCTGGGAGGCGGTCGCCGCGGCGCAGAAGCTGGCGGCGGAGCTCGGCGGCAAGGCCGAGGCCGTGCTGCTCGGCGCCGGCGTCGGCGCTCGCCGCGGCCGAGGTGGCGAGATTCGATCTCGCCGCCGTCCACGTGGCGGACCACGACGCCCTGCGCGCCTACACGCCCGGCGCCTATATCGGCGCGCTGGCGCCCGCGATCCAGGCCGCGGCGCCGGCCTTCGTGGTCTTCCCCCACACCTACCAGACGGTCGACTACATGCCCCGCCTGGCGCAGGCGATCGGCGCCGGGCTGCTGCCGGAGGTGACCGGCTTTCCAGTCCGCCGACGGCGGGCTGGTCTGGACCCGGCCGGTGATGGGCGGCAAGCTGCAGTCGAAGGTGCGGGTCAAGGGGGAGGGGACGGTGCTCGTCTCCGTGCAGTCCGGCGCCTTCCAGGCGGACGGCGCCGTCCGCCTTGGCGAGGCGGGCGAAGCCGAGGTCAAGCCGCTCGACGTCGACCTCTCCGGCGGTCAAGCCGGACCGCGAGATCCTCGGCTACGAGGAGGTGGGCGGCGACACGGTCGACCTCACCAAGGCGGGCATCATCGTCGCCGTCGGCCGCGGCGTCGGCGGGGCGGACAAGATGGCGCCGGTCGAGAACCTCGCCAAGGCGCTCGGGCGCCGAGATCGGCGCCAGCCGGCCGGTGATCGACAACGGCTGGCTGCCGCGCGACCGCCAGATCGGCTCCTCCGGGCAGACGGTCGCCCCCAAGCTCTACATCGCGGCCGGCATCTCCGGCGCCATCCAGCACCTGGTCGGCATGAAGGGCTCGACGGTGATCGTGGCGATCAACAAGGACCCCGGCGCGCCGATCTTCACCGTCGCCGACTACGGCATCGTCGGCGACCTCCACGAGGTGCTGCCGGCGCTGACCGAGGCCGTCCTGGCCGCGAAGGGGTAGTGGCTGGCCCCCCTGGGTCGTCCTCAAGTTCGGCGGCACCAGCGTCTCGACGCCGGAGCGCTGGGCGACGATCGCCGGTCTCGTCCGCCGGCGGCATCGACGAGGGGCTGCGCCCGCTCGTCGTCTGCTCGGCCCTCTCGGGGATCTCCAACCGGCTCGAAGCGCTCCTCGCCGCGGCCGTCGCGCGGCGCGGCACGAGGAGCCGCTGGCGGCGATCGAGGCAGCGCCACCTGGAGCTGGGGGCGGGCCTGGGGCTCGACGGCCGCCGGGCTGCCTCGCGGCCGACTTCGAGGAGCTCTCCCGCCTCGCCCTCGCCGCCTCGCTGCTGCGCGAGGCCGGGCCCGGCGCTCAAGGCGCGGGTGATGGCCTTCGGCGAGCTGATGTCCACCCGTCTCGGCGCCGCCTTCCTGGAGTCCCGCAGGGCATCGCGACCGCCTGGCACGACGCCCGGACCTCGCTGGTGGCCCGCGAGGGCCCGCCGCCTCCGGCTCCCGCGCCTACCTCTCGGCCACCTGCGACTTCGAGCGCGACGAGGCGCTGATCGCCCGCCTCGGCGAGCCACCGGCGCCGGGCGGTGATCACCCAGGGCTTCATCGCCCGCAACCGCGAAGGGCAGACGGTGCTCCTCGGCCGCGGCGGCTCGGACACCTCCGCCGCCTACTTCGCCGCCCGCCTGGGCGCCGCGCGGTGCGAGATCTGGACCGACGTCCCCGGCCTGTTCACCGCCAACCCGCGCTCCTCCCCTCGGCCCGGCTGCTGCGCGCCCTCGACTACGACGAGGCGCAGGAGATCGCCACCATGGGGGCCAAGGTGCTCCATCCGCGCTGCATCCCGCCGCTGCGCCGGCACCGCATCCCGCTCCACGTCCTGTGCGACCGACCGGCCGGACGCGCCGGGCACGGTGATCTCGGCCGTCGGCGCGGCGGGCGGGCCGCAGGTCAAGGCGATCTCCTCCCGCAGCGGCATCACGCTGATCTCGATGGAGACGGTCGGCATGTGGCAGGAGGTCGGCTTCCTCGCCGACGCCTTCACCGTCTTCGCCCGGCACGGCCTGTCGATCGATTCGGTCTCGACCTCGGAGACCAACGTCACCGTCTCGCTCGATCCCGGCGCCAACGCGCTCGACGAGCCGGCGCTCTCCCGCCTGCTGCGCCGACCTCGCGGCCTTCTGCGAGCCGCGGGTGATCGCGCCGACGGCCTCGCTGTCCCTGGTCGGACGCGGCATCCGCGCCATCCTGCACGAGCTGGGGCCGGTGCTCGAGGTCTTCGAGGAGCTGAAGGTCCACCTGGTGACCCAGTCGGCGAGCGACCTCAACCTCACCTTCGTGGTCGACGAGGAGCAGAGCGAGCGGCTGGTCCGCCAGCTCCACGGGCTGCTGTTCGGCGCAGAAGGGGGAGAGCGCGCTGTTCGGCCCGACCTGGAGCGAGCTGTTCGGCGCGGACCGGCGGAGGAGGCCGCCGGCCATGCCGCCAGCGACTGGTGGCGCGCCCGCCGGCGCGAGCTGCTGGAGCTCGCGGCCGAGCGCGGGACCGGTCTACGTCTACGACGCGGCGACCCTGCGCGCCGCCGCGGAGTCGCTGCGCGCGCTCGACGCCGTCGACCGGGTCTTCTACTCGATCAAGGCGAACTGCCATCCCGGCGTGCTGCGGGTCCTTCCACGACGCCGGGCTCGGCTTCGAGTGCGTCTCGGCCGCCGAGCTGGACCACGTGCTGCGGCCTCTTCCCCGGGCTCGACGCCGCGCGGCTCCTCTTCACCCCCAACTTCGCGCCGCGCGAGGAGTACCGGCGCGGCTTCGAGGCGGGGGCGCGGGTGACGGTCGACAACGTCCATCCGCTGCGCGAGTGGCCGGAGCTCTTCCGCGGCCGCGAGGTCTTCCTGCGGCTCGATCCGGGGCGGGGGCGGGGGCATCACGCCCACGTCCGCACCGCCGGCGCGCAGTCGAAGTTCGGCTTGGCGCCGGAGCAGATGGCGGAGGCCCGCGCGCTGCTCGACGCCTGCGGCGCCCGTGTCGTCGGGCTCCACGCCCACTCCGGCAGCGGCATCCGCACGCCGGAGGCCTGGAGCGAGGTGGCGCTCTTCCTGGCCGAGGCCGCCGAGAGCTTCCCCGGCGTGCGGGTGCTCGACCTCGGCGGCGGCCTGGGGGTGCCGGAGCGGCCGGAGCAGAGCCCGCTCGACCTCGACGCCCTGGGCGAGCAGCTGCGGCGCTTCCAGGCGGCCAACCCCCGCTTCGAGCTCTGGCTGGAGCCGGGGCGCTTCCTGGTGGCCACGGCCGGCGTGCTGCTGGCGCGGGTGACGCAGATCAAGCGCAAGGGCGAGGTGACCTACGTCGGCCTCGAGACCGGGATGAACTCGCTGATCCGGCCGCCGCTCTACGGCGCCTACCATCCGATCGTGAACCTCTCGCGGCTCGACGAGCCGGCCACCTGGATCGCCCACGTCGTGGGCCCGATCTGCGAGACCGGCGACATCCTCGGCCGCTCGCGCCGCCTGCCGCCCACCGCCGAGGGGGACGTGATCCTGATCGCCAACGCCGGCGCCTACGGGCGCGTGATGAGCTCGCGCTACAACCTGCGCGAGCCGGCGGGGGAAGCGCTGCTCTCCTGAAACCCGCGTCCTCTCCGGCTCGTAGTCCCCTCCAGAGGAGACAATCCATGGACACGAACGAGAGAGGCGCGATCATGGTTCCGGACGTCCTGATGCAGCTCTTCGGGGCGCCGTTCCGGCTGCGGACCTATACCAACCTGCTCTACCTGATGCTGGCCTTCCCCCTGGGGATCGCCTACTTCGTCTTTCTGGCCGCGGGGCTGGCGACCGGCTTCGGCCTGACCATCGTCTGGATCGGCATCCCCCTGCTGGCCCTGGTGTTCGCCGGCAGCTGGGCGTTCGCGGCGTTCGAGCGGCAGATGGCCATCCACCTGCTGGGTGCCGAGGTGCCGCCGATGATCCCGCTGATCGTGCCGGCGCCGGACGGCGAGGCGCGGACCGCCCTGCAGCGGGCCGGCGACTTCTTCGGCAATCCCTCTACCTGGAAGGGGATGGGCTTTCTGCTCCTCAAGTTCCCGCTCGGTCTGGTGAGCTTCGTCGCGGTGGTGACGATGCTGGCGACCTCCTCAGCCTTCCTGCTCGCTCCGTTCGCCTGGATGTGGGGAGGGCTCGACATCGACATCGACGGTCTGGTCTTCCAGGTCGACTCGCTCGGCGGCGTCTGGGCCTGCTCGCTCCTGGGCCTCGGGCTGCTCTTCCTGTCGCTCAACCTGCTCAACGCCCTCGCCCTGGTCTGGCGCGGGACGGCGATCCTGCTCCTCGGCGGCGGCGACCGGTCCGGCGGCGGTCCCGCCCGCCCTCCCCGACGCGATCGCCGTCTGACCCGCGTCGCCGCGGTCTGAACGCGATAGGATTCCGGGAGTGGTACGGACTCCCGGAGGTTTCTCTTGAGCAGTTTCTGGAAGGACATCCGTTTCGGGCTGCGCACCCTGGCCAAGAGCCCCGGAACTACCCTGGCCGCTCTGCTCGCGCTGGCCCTCGGGATCGGCGCCAACAGCGCGATCTTCAGCGTCGTCAACGGCGTGCTGCTGAAGCCGCTGTCCTACCCGCAGCCGGATCAGCTGGTCGTCCTGATGGCGAAGAACCCCGAGGCCGGATTTCCGCGCTTCAGCGTCTCGGTGCCGGACTTCGAGGACTGGCGGCGCCAGAGCCGGTCGTTCCAGGGGCTCGTGGCGCTGGATTCTGGACGCTTCAACCTGACGGCGGGGGACCGGCCCGAGGCCCTCCAGGGGGCCCGGGTGTCGGCGGATTTCTTCCGCACCCTGAAGATGGAGCCGGTCCTCGGGCGGGGGTTCCGCGCCGGGGAGGACCGGGTGGGCGGCGAACGGTTGGTGGTCCTCTCCGACGGCCTCTGGCGGCGGCGTTTCGGCGCCGATCCGGGCATCATCGGGCGCACCGTGATGCTGGATGGTGAAGCCCATGCGGTGATCGGCGTGGCGCCCTCCGGGGTGGAGTTGCCGTCCAGGAGCGAGATCTGGCTGCCGCTGGCGGTGGACACCGCGAAAGAGAGCCGCGGCGCCCATTACCTCATGGTTCTGGGCCGCCTGAAGCCGGGGACGAGCCTGAAGCAGGCGGGGACGGAGATGGCGGCGATCGCCGGCCGGCTCGAACGGCAATATCCGGACAGCAATACCGGCTGGGGCACCCTGCTGATCCCCCTCGCGGAGCTCCAGGTCGAAAAGATCCGGACGTCTCTCCTGATCCTGCTCGTCTTCGTCAGCTTCGTCCTGCTGATCGCCTGCGCGGACGTGGCGAACCTCCTGCTGGCCCGGGTGGCGGCCCGGGAGCGGGAGATCGCGCTGCGGGCGGCCCTCGGCGCCGACCGGGCGCGGTTGCTGCGCCAGATGCTCACCGAGACGCTGGTCCTGTTCCTGGCCGGAGGAGCGCTGGGCCTGCTGCTCGCCCAATGGGGGATCCAGGCCCTGATCGCGCTCAACCCGGACGGCATTCCGCGGTCGCGGGAGGTGCGCCTCGACGGCGGCGTCCTGCTGTTCACCTTCGCCGTGTCGCTGGGGACCGGGCTGCTCTTCGGGCTGGTTCCCGCTCTCGCGGGGGCGGGGAGCCATCTTTCCGAGTCGCTCAAGCAGGGGGGGCGGGCGGTGGCGGGGGGAGTCCGCGGCCGGCTGGTGCGCAATGGCCTGGTGCTGGCCCAGGTCGCGCTGACGCTCGTCCTGCTGGTGGGGGCCGGACTGCTGATCCAGAGCTTCGCGCGGCTGCAGGCGGTGGACCCCGGCTTCCATCCCGAGGGAGTGTTGACGGTCAGGCTGGAGCTCCCGCAGGCGAAATACCCGGAGCCGCAGCGCCAGATCGTCTTCTATCGCGGACTGCTGGAACGCGTGCGCGCCCTCCCCGGCGTCGAGCACGCCGGTTTCCTCTTCCCCCTGCCGCTCGGCGGCGGCAACATGATCCTCGCCTTCTCCGTCGCGGGCCGGCCGGACCCCCCTCCCAACGCGGTCCCCAGCACCAACGTGCGGGCGGCGACCCCCGGCGCGTTCCCGGCTCTCGGCATCCCCCTGCGCCGCGGGCGGCTGTTCGACGAGCGGGACAACGAGTCGGGGATGCCGGTGCTCCTCGTCAACGAGACCATGGCGGCCCAGGTCTGGCCGAATGAGGACCCGTTGGGCAAGCGGATCAGCTTCGACGACACCAAGGACCCGAAGGCGCGCTGGTATACGGTCGTGGGAGTGGTCGGGGACGTCCGCCACCAAGCCCTCGCCGAGGAGGCCGGCTCGGAGGCGTACTGGCCCCAGTTCCAGGACCCGATCAGCAGCGCCACGCTGGTGGTGCGGGGCGCCGGGGACCCGGGCGGTCTGACCGGGCCGATCCGGGAGGCGGTGAGAGCGATCGATCCGGACCTGCCGCTGGACAAGGTGGCGACACTGGGCGACGTGGTGTCGGCCTCGCTGGCGCAGAGCCGTTTCAAGGCCGTGCTGCTCGCCCTGTTCGCCGGGCTCGCCCTGGTGCTGGCCCTGGTCGGGGTCTATGGCGTGGTAAGCTATTCAGTAACTCAGCGGACGCATGAGCTCGGCATTCGCATGGCCCTGGGGGCCCGGCGCGAACAGGTCCTCGGGCTGGTGTTGCGGCAGGGGATGACCCAGGTGCTGATCGGACTGGCGCTCGGCCTCGTCGGGGCCTGGTTCGCCAGCCGTTTCCTCGCCGGCCAGATCTACGGCCTGAGCGCCACGGACCCGCTCACCTTCGTGGCCGTGCCGCTGGGCCTCGCCGCCGTGGCCCTTGTGGCGAACTACCTGCCGGCCCGGCGCGCCACACGCGTGGACCCCCTGGTCGCTCTGCGGCAGGATTGATTGGATTAAGGCGGGACTGATCGCATGCGCTTCCTCGTCGCCTGCCCCGATTGCCATCGCCAGTTCGACGCCACCGCGCGTCCAGTGGGCTCCGCCTTCCCGTGCTCCTGCGGCGCCACGGTGACCGTGCCGCTGCCCGACGCGCACGACGCGGCCGTGGTGCGCTGCTCCTCCTGCGGCGCCCCCCGGGAGGGGATGGCGGCGGCCTGCCGTTTCTGCGCCGCGGAGTTCACCCTTCACGACCGTGACCTCGACACCATCTGTCCCGGCTGCATGGCGCGGGTGAGCGGCCGGGCCCGCTTCTGCCATCACTGCGGCACCCCCGTCCTCGCCGCCCAGGCGGCGGCCGGCGAGGACGCCTACCGGTGCCCCGCCTGCAAGGGCGGGCGACCCCTGGCCAGCCGCCGCCTGGGGCGGGCCAACGTGGCTCTCTTCGAGTGCTCCGCCTGCGCCGGGCTGTGGGTCGAGAAAGAGATCTTCGAGGTGATGACCGACCGCGCGCGGTCGGGCCAGCTCCCCGAGGGGTTCGGCGGCGGCGGTCCCGCCGAGGCGGAAGAGGCAGCCCCGGCGCAGCCGCTCCAGTATCGCCCCTGCGTAACCTGCGGCGCGCTGATGAACCGCCGCAACTATGGACGGAAGAGCGGCGTCATCGTGGACGTCTGCGCCCGCCACGGGATCTGGTTCGATCTCCACGAGCTGGACCGTCTGCTGCGCTGGATCCGCGAGGGGGGCGAGGCGCGGGCCGAGAAGGTCCAGCGGGAGCAGGAGCGGATCGAGGTGCGGCAGCACAGGCTGGGGGAGAGCCTCCAGCCGTGGAATCAGGCGGAGTCGGAGCGCCTGCTGCTCGGCGGCCACGGCCGTTCGGGATCGCTGGTGGGAGAGCTCGTCTCGGGCCTCGTCAGTGGCGCGATCCGCTGGTTCTCCAAGTAGATCCCCGCCATGAAAGCCCCCACCCTCGACGAGCTCGTGCTGCTGCCCGAGCCGCTCGCCCTCCAGCGCCACTTCGACGCCCGCAACTACCGCGCCTTCCGCTGGCTGCTGCTGCTGGTGCCTCTCCTCTGCCTGGGCGGCATCGCCGGCTCGATGACCCTGCACGACGGCTTCGGCCTCGCGGTCTACATCGCCGACGCCCTGGTCTGCGTGACGCTCTTCATCCTGCGCGACCGCGAGATCTTCGCCCGCAACTTCCGCCAGATCCTGCTCGTCTTCCTGTTTTTCCAGATCGTGGTGCTCAAGCTCGCGACCAGCCATATCGACGACGGCGAGCATGTGCCGTTCATCCTGGTGAGCTTCCTGCTGCTGGCCTTCCGGCTGCGGGTGTCCGAGCACCTCATGCTGTTCGCCGCCTTCTGGGCAACGGCTGTCTTCCCTCTGGAATGGGTGGGGCTGCGGCGGGTCTCCATGCCGGCGGACCAGGACGCGATCGTCGCGGTCTCGATCCTGAGCGTGATCTGCCTGGTGACCGCCCTGGGGGTCACGCATCTCGACCGCAAGCGGTTCCTCAACGGCTGGCGCCGGGAGCACTCCCGCGCCCGCGAGCGGCTGCGGATGCGCGAGGAGATCGAGTACGCGCGCAAGATCCAGCTCAGCATGCTCCCCCAGACGGCGCCGCAGCTCGACTGGATCGACCTCGCCGCGGCCTCGCTGCCGGCGACCGAGGTGGGCGGCGACTACTACGAGTACTTCAAGCTGGGCGACTCCCAACTCGTCCTGGTGATCGGCGACGTGGCGGGGCACGGCCTTGCGAGCGGCCTGCTGCTCTCGGGCGTGCGCAGCTGCCTCTACCTGCTGGAGGAGGATCTCGCCTCGCCGCTCGGGGTTTTCGACCGCCTGAACCACATGGTCCGGCGGACCACGGACAAGCGGACCTACATCACCCTGCTCTGCGCCGTGATCAACCGGCAGGAGGGAGTGGTGAGCCTGGTGACCGCCGGCCATCCGCCGATGCTCCACTACGATCCGCGCTCCGGCCGCTTCGCCGAGGTGGGGGAGGGGGCGCCCCCTCTCGGCACCTTCCTGGATGCCAGCTACGAGCTGGTCAAGCGCCCCATCGCGCCGGGCGACCTGCTGATCTTCTACACCGACGGCCTGGTGGAGGCCCGCAACGACCAGGATCAGGATTACGGCGATGCGCGCCTCCAACGGGCCGTCGCCCGCGCCGCCAGCAGCCGCACCGCCCGCGAGATCCGCGACGCCATCCTGGGCGACCTCTCGAACTTCAAGGGGGACCAGGAGCAGGCGGACGATATGACGGTGGTGGTGGTGCGGTTGCGTTGAGACTCACCGGCTCTGGATTCCGAAACGGCGCTGGATCTCGTCGAGAACCTTTTCGTCGATCGGTTCGCCGGAGATATCCGGGAGATTCACGGGAGATCCAGCCGGTCCGAAGAGGACCACTCCGGCCAGATGCTGGGCAGGATCATGCCGGAGCAGGTAGCGAATGCCTTGGAAACCGGCCCGGGCGAAGGCATCCGCCCAGGCATGTGTATCCTCGTACACAGGTGTGGAGTGGATCTCGCCAGTGATCCCCCAGAGGCGGGCTCGTTCGGCGGTACAGTCCGCCACCCGGACATCCTGGAGCAACTCGAACCTCAGCAGGCGGCGGGAGTCCAGCTCCCCCTTGGGAATGCTCCTGGTGAAGCTTCTGAAGACCTCGAGAACGCACCCCTCGGGACGTTCCGCGAAATAGCAGCTACCCAGGTCTGCGGAAGCGACGAGATCGAATCGGCCGGCGCCACTGCGGGAAAACCACCAGGATCGCATCCCGGCGCGGTGAATGCGGAAGAGTACGGATCCGCGAGGCAAGCGGAGGCTCGGGAAATCCCGGAGGTCATCCGGGGGAGGCGCGAGAGGGCTCAGAAAGGTTCTCTAGTAGAGGCTGAGCTCGCCGGCACTCCGCTGGGCTGCTGCCACGAGCTGAGAAGAATCTTTCCCGGTCTGTAACCAGGACACCGGAGTTTCCCCCGCCAGCAGATCCTGTGGGCTGACGAGCCACGAGGCGATGGTGTACGGGGTCTGAACCACCCCAGAGAAAATTTCGATGACTTTCTGGATCTCGGGATAGGGACGGCCCGTGGAGTTGAACTGGAACGCCGGATAGCGCTTCCGGCCTCCGGGGCCACCGAGGGCCAGCAGGCGGCCTCTCTTCGCGAGATCGCTGACGGCCTGCCGGCTCTTTACCTTGAGGACCGTCTGGGCTTGCTCGACGTCAAAGAGGGGGCCGAGCACTTGAGACCAGGAAATTTCCGCCACGGCCAGCAAGGCGGCCCGCCTTCCCAATGCCTCCGGATCTCCGAGCTCGGTTACATTCTCCGACAGAGAGAATTCCTCCAGGGCTTCCTCGAAGGCTTTGGCGGCGGCACGGGCTCCCGTCATGGGATGAGTGTGGTCCGTCAAGAGCGTCAAGTCAAGAGCGTCAAGCGCCTTGTCCCGCCGCCTTGGAACCGATATCGTAGCAATCCTTCCAAGGAGACCCCTCTGTGAACGTCCGATCCTCTGATCCTCCTTCTCCCCCTTCTCTGCGCCAGCACCGCGTTCGCCCAGGAAACGCCGTCCCCGCCTGCCGCGGCGGCCACCGGCTCCTGGGCTCCCGACCGTCCGGAGCCGGGGAGCGTCGAGAAGATCAAGGAGTACACGACCGCTCCCGAGTACCTCCCCGAGTCGGTCGCCTACGTGCCGGACTCGGCGACGGTGCCGTCGCCCACCAAGGCGCTGGGCCACCTCGCCGGCGCGCCGGACGAGCTGTCGCGCGTCAAGGAGGTTCACGACTACTTCCGCCGCCTCGCCGGGGCGACCGACCGCGTCCAGGTCGAGGTGATCGGCACCAGCGAGGAGGGGCGCGAGATGATCGTCGCCCTGATCTCCGACCCCGAGAACCTGGCGGCGCTCGACCGCTACAAGGACGTCACCGCCCGCCTGGCCGACCCCCGCCGCACCCCGCGCGAGGAGGCCCGCCGGCTGGCCGCCGAGGGGAAGGTCTTCTACTGGTTCACCGGCGGCCTCCACTCGACCGAGACCGGCAGCCCCGAGATGCTGATGGAGCTCGCCTACCGGCTGGCGGTCTCGGAGAAGCCGGAGATCCAGGCGATCCGCAAGAACGCGATCGTCATGATCACCCCGGTCACCGAGCCGGACGGCCGCGACCGCCAGGTCGACTGGTACTACCGCCACCTGCGCGACCGCAAGGGCCCCTACGAGGACTCTCGACGAGATCATCTCGCCGCCCTACTGGGGGCACTACGTCCTGCACGACAACAACCGCGACGGCATGCAGGTCACCCAGGCGCTCACCCGCGCCGTCCATGACGACCTTCTACGAGTTCCATCCGCAGGTGATGCACGACCTCCACGAGTCGCTGCCGCTGCTCTACATCATGACCGGCTACGGGCCGTACAACCGGGCGATCGATCCGGTGACGATCAGCGAGTGGACGCAGCTCGGCTATCACGAGGCCGGCGCCGCTCTCCGCTCAGGGGCTGCCGGGGGTCTTCACCTGGGCGTTCTGGGACGGCTGGTGGCCGGGCTACCTCAACTCCGTGGCCAACCTCCACCACTCGGTGGGCCGCTTCTACGAGACCTTCGGCAACGGCTCGGCCGGCACCTTCGACCGCGACCTCTCGCGGACCGAAGTTCGCGGGCCGGCCGGTGACCGACGTCCAGTGGTACCGCCCGGCGCCGCCGACGAAGAAGCTCCGCTGGTCGCTGCGCAACAACACCAACTACATGGAGGCGGGCGCTCTCTCGGCCCTCGAGTACGCCGCCCTCCATCGCCGAGGAGCTGCTCGAGGACTTCTGGACCAAGGGGGACCGCGCGCTCGTCAAGGGGAAGACCGACGGCCCCCTACGCCTGGGTCTTCCCGGCCGACCAGCGCGATCCGGCCCGGCTGGCCTATCTGGTCAACCAGCTCCGCCAGCACCGGATCGAGGTCCACCGGCTGACCGCCGAGGCGAAGGCTCGGCGCCAGGACCTGGCCGGCGGGGACCTACGTGGTGCGGCTGGACCAGCCCTACGGCCGCTGGCCAACGACCTCCTCGAGGAGCAGAAGTTCCCGGCCGACGAGCCGAACCCCCCTACGACGACGTGGCCTGGACCTGGCCGCTGCTCTACGGCGTCAAGGGGGAGGCGGTGGCCGACAGGAAGATCCTCGACGCCGCCATGGAGCGGGTGGCGGCCGACGTCACCCCCGCCGGCAGGGTGGACGGCGCCGGCGAGGTCTTCCTGCTGCGCGACACCGGGCAGACGGCTCTGCTCACAGGCGCGCGTGATCCTGGGAACGAATCAGGTGGACGCGGCGGAGGCCGCTTTCACCGCCGGCGGCGTCAACTATCCGCCGGGGAGCTGGATCGTCCAGGCGCCGCGCGAGGCGGTGGAGGAGGTCGCGCGGAGCACCGGGCTGTCGTTCACGGCGGTGGCCTCGGCGCCGGAGGTCCGGCGCCATCTCGTCGACCTGCCGCGCCTGGCGGTGCTCCACAACTGGATCGACACCCAGGACGCCGGCTGGGTGCGCTACACCCTCGACCGCGCCAAGGTCCCCTACACGCTGATCAACGACGACGACCTCAAGCGGGGGAACCTCGCCGAGCGCTTCGACGTCGTCCTCTATCCGAGGACTCAGGGCGGCTCTCGCGACCTAGTGCACGGCATCGATCCCAAGTACGGCCCGCTCGCCTATACCAAAACCCCGGAGTTCCCCAGCCAGGGCATCCCCGACGCGCTCGGAGGACATCACCGGCGGCATGGGTTTCGAGGGGATGCTCAACCTGGACAGGTTCGTCCGCGGCGGCGGCGTGCTGATCGCCCTCGGCAACGGCGGGACGCTGCCGGTCGACGGCGGGATCGTGCGCGGGGTCTCCAGCGTACGGCTGGGCGTCAGTACGCCGGGATCGGAGGTGCGGGTCAAGGTGGTGCGGCCGGAGCATCCGCTGGTCTACGGCTACGAGGAGCTGACCCAGGTCTTCCGCGGCAACGGCCCGTTGTTCGACGTGCCGAAGACGGAGCGGGCGCGGGTGGTGCTGCAGTTCGGCACCAGGAAGCCTTTCGAGGAGGAGGACGAGGAGGGTGACAAGAAACCGGGCTCTGCCTCCGGGATCGAGGTGGAGGATCTCGACGCTCCGGCGGCCGCTCCGGCGGCGAAGCCGAAAGCGGAGAAGAAGGACGACCGCTTTGTGCTCTCGGGGCTCGCCCGCGGGCAGGAGGAGCTCGACGGCAAGCCGGCGATCCTCGACATCCCCACCGGCAAGGGGCGGGTGATCCTCTACGCTTTCGACCCGCTCCACCGCTACCTCAACCTCGCCGACTTCCGGTTCGTCTACAACGCCCTGCTGAACTGGAACGATCTGCCGCGGTGAGCGATCCGGCGGAGGCAGTCGACCCGACCACGCCGCAGGAGCCGCCCCAGGCGCCGCTGCGCCGCCCCCGCTCGCGGGCGGGAGCGGCGAGCGTCTTCGCCGGCATCGTGCTCAGCCGGATGATGGGATTCGTGCGCGAGGGGGCCTTCGCCCGCTACTTCGGCGTCGGCCCCCACCAGGACGCGCTGACCGCCGCCATGCGGGTCCCCAACGTCCTCCAGAACCTGCTGGGGGAGGGGGCGCTCTCGGCGTCGTTCATCCCCATCTACAGCGGTCTGCTGGAGGAGGGGAGGGACGAGGAGGCCGGGAGGTTCGCCGGCGCCATCTTCGGCCTGATGGCGGCGGCGGCGGCGGCCTTCGCCCTGCTCGGCATCCTGCTCGCCCGGCCGCATCGTCGTCCTGCTCGCGCCGGGCTTCCTGCGCGATGCCGCGGCGGTCGCGGCGGGGCAGATGACGGTCGACCGCTTCGCCCTGGCGGTGACCGGCATCCGCATCCTCTTCCCGATGACCGGCCTGCTCGTGCTGTCGGTCTGGGCGCTGGCGATCCTCAACAGCAACCGGCGGTTCTTCCTGCCGTACTTCGCGCCGGTGCTCTGGAATTCGGCGATCGTGGCCGCCCTGCTGATCGCCGGCCGCCAGCTCGCAGGCACCCAGGGCGCCGCCAGTCAGGTCCAGCTCTTCAAGGCGGCCTGCTGGGGCGCCTTCGCGGGCGGCTTTCTGCAGTTCGCCGTCCAGCTCCCCATGGTGCTGGGCATCCTGCGCGGCTTCCGGCCGTCGCTCTCGCTGAGCGTGCCGGGGGTGCGGCAGGCGCTGGCGGCGTGGTGGCCGGCGGTGGCCGGCCGCGGGGTGGTGCAGCTCGCCGGCTACATCGACCTCTTCCTCGCCACCTCGCTGGCCACCGGCGCCGCCTCGGCGGACCGCTTCGCGCAGATGTTCTATCTGCTGCCGATCAGCCTGTTCGGCATCTCGGTGGCGGCCTCGGAGCTGCCGGAGATGTCGCGCCTGCGCGGCGAGGGGATGGCACCGGCGCTGCTCGCCCGCGTCCGGCGCGCGCTGCGCTATGTCGCCTTCCTGAACATCCCCACGGTGATCGGCTATCTCGCCTTCGGCTTCCTGGTGGTCGGTTTCTACCGCGGGGGCCACTTCGGCCTGGCGGAGAACTGGCTGGTCTACCTGGTGCTCTGCGGCTACTCGACGGGCATCCTTGCCACCACGACCTCGCGCCTGCTGCAGAACACCTTCTATGCCCTCGGCGACACCCGTTCGCCGGCCCGCATCGCGGCGATGCGGGTGGGGACCTCGGTGCTGGTGGCGGTGCCCCTGATGTTCCTGCTGGATCGCTTCCGGCTCGATTCGGTGGTCGGGGCCGCTGCCCGGGCAGACGC
Organism: uncultured Acidobacteriota bacterium; assembly: GCA_963792575.1. Classification (GTDB taxonomy): domain Bacteria; phylum Acidobacteriota; class Thermoanaerobaculia; order Multivoradales; family UBA5704; genus DATARR01. Next base: position 86,731 of record CAWBWZ010000007.1, on the reverse strand, counting down.
TCTACCTGGGCTCGGTCGGCCTCGCCCTGGCCTCGGGCTTCGGCGCCTGGATGGAGCTCTACCAGCTCCGCGCGGCGCTGCGGCGGAGGCTGCCGGATTTCGAGCTCCCCTGGCGGGAGGACGCCCGCATGGCGCTGCTGGCGGCAGCGGCGGCGCTGCCGGGCGCGCTCGTCTGGTGGCTGCTGCCGCCGCTCCGGCCCATCTTCACGGCTCTTCTGGTGCTGGGGACCTACGGACTGTCCTACCTGATCCTGGCGAAGCTGGCCCGGATCGAGGAGGTGGAGTCACTGCTGACTGGCGTGCGCCGGCGGCTGAGCAGGCGATAAGCGGCCCTACGGCCGCTCCAGGGCCAGCAGCACCACGTCCCGGAACGCCCCGCGCTTCCACAGGCGGCGGGGGATGCGTCCGACCTCGCGGTACCCCACTCGCGCGAGCATGCGCAGGGAGGCGGCGTTGTCCGCCATCACCTCGGAGAGAAGCAGGCGCAGCCCCAGCACCTCGAAGGCATGGCGGGTGCGCACGCGGGCGGCGTCCGAGCCGTACCCCTGCCCCCAGAGATCGCGCCGGCCGAGGAGGATGCCGGAGGTGGCGACGCCGTTCCTCCAGTCGATCCGGTGCAGCCCGGTGATGCCGATGTGCTCGCCGGCGAGCGTCTCGATGGCGAAGAGGAGATCCTTCTCGGTCTCCCGCAGCGCGCGGTCGAAGAACTCCTCCTCGGCCAGCCGGGTCAGCGGCCAGTCGCCCATCAGCGTCCAGGCGGTGATCTCGGGATCGTTGACCCAGGCGAGGGCATTGTCGAGGTGCTTCGCCTTATCGAGCGGCGCCAGCCGCACTTTTTCCCCTTCCCATCCATAGGGCATGGATGAGATTGTACTGTCATGAGTGAAGACCTGTACGGCGCGCGGTATGGCGCGCGAGATCTCAGCCCCGGCCGGCGCCTGGCCTTGCTCGTCCTCTTGACCGCCCTCTGCTTCGCCGGCGGCAAGATCGGGCTGCTGGTGCCGCTCGTCCAGCAGAGGATGACCCTGCTCTGGCCCCCCACCGGGATCGCCCTGGCGGCCGTGCTCCTCTGCGGCGCCTGGGTGTGGCCCGCCATTGCCCTCGGCTCGCTGCTGGTGAGCTTCTCGACCGGGACGCCGCCGGTCGCGGCCACGGTGATCGCGGCGGGCAATACCCTGGGAGCGCTCGGCGGGAGGTTGGCTGCTGCGCCGGCTGGGTTTCCGCAACCGCCTGGAGCGGGTGCGCGACGTCCTCGCCCTGCTGACTCTCGGGGTGGTGGTCGCGCCGCTGATCAGCGCCGTCATCGGGGTCGCCGCCCTCAACCTCGCCTGGCAGGTGCCCTCGGCGCGGGTCCTCCAGTCCGCGCTCTCCTGGTGGCTGGGCGACGCCATGGGCGTCCTGCTGGTGACGCCGGTGCTGCTGACCGGTTTCGCGCTCCCTCTCCGGCCTGCGCGCGTCGGGAGCGGGTCGTCGAAGCGGCGGCGCTGGGGTTCTGCCTGCTCCTCGCCGGCGCGCTGACGCTGAGCTCCTGGAGCGTCAACCCGGTCCTCCATCCGCCGCTCGCCTTCACCCTCTTCCCGTTCCTCGTCTGGGCGGCCCTGCGGTTCGGCCCCCGGGGAGCGGCGATCGCGACGTTCCTGGCGGTCGTGATCGCCTTCTGGGCGACAGCCAGGGGCCTGGCCCCCTTCGCGCTTGGCACGGTGGAGGAGCGGCTGATGTATCTCTACAGCTATACGGCGGTGTCGGTGGTGACCTCGATGCTCCTCGCCGCGGTCTTCGCCGAGCGCCGGCAGGCCGAGGAAGGGGCCCGGCGGAGCGAGGAGAGCCTGCGCCTGGCCCTCGACGCCGGCCGCTGCGGTGTCTGGGACTGGGACATCGCGGGGCAGCGCCTGAACTGGTCGGAGGAGGTGTTCGCGATTCACGGCATCTCGCCGGCGGACTTCAAGGGGCGCATCGAGGACTTCACCGCCGTCATCCACCCCGAGGACGCCGGGCGGGTCGCGGAGGCGATCCGGCGGGCCCTTGAAAGCCGCGAGAGCTACGAGCTCGAGTTCCGGATCGTCCGGCCGGACGGCGAGGCGCGCTGGATCCTCACCAACGGCCGGGGTTTCCATGACGAATCAGGGGCTCCCGTGCGGATGCTGGGGGCCATGCTCGACGTCACCGACCGCCACCAGGCCGAGGAGGAGCGCGCCCGGCTGCTCGATCGCGAGAGCGAGGCGCGCGCCGAGGCCGAGACCGCCAACGAGGCGAAGGATCACTTCCTCGCCACCCTCAGCCACGAGTTGCGCACGCCGCTGACCCCCGTGCTGCTCCTCGCCTCCGGGCTCGCCGGGGATGAGCGCGTCCCCGCCGCGCTGCGCCGGCCGCTGGACATGATCCGGCGCAACGTCGAGCTCGAGGCGCGGCTGATCGACGACCTGCTCGACCTCACCCGCATCACCCGCGGCAAGCTCGACCTGCGCCTGGAGGTCACCGACGCCCGCAAGGTCGTCGAGCACACGATCGAGATCTGCTGCGAGCGAGAAGCCGCCGCCGGCCGCCTGCGGGTGAGCGCGGAGCTGGCGGCGGAGGACCATCGCCTCTGGGCCGACCCCCCGCGCCTGACCCAGGTCCTCTGGAACCTGCTCAGCAACGCCGTCAAGTTCACGCCGATCGGCGGCACGATCACTGTGCGGTCGTGGTCCGAGCCGGGCAGCCTGATGATCCAGGTCGCCGATTCCGGCATCGGCATCGAGCCTGCGGCGATGCCCTCACATCTTCGCCGCCTTCGAGCAGGGGCGGGCGCGCAGCCCGCGCCGGACCGGCGGGCTGGGGCTCGGGCTCGCCATCAGCAAGGCGATCGCCGAGATGCATGGCGGCACGCTCGCCGCGGCGAGCGCGGGGCTGGGGCAGGGCTCCATCTTCACCCTCTCCCTGCCGCGCGACCGCATGGCGGCCGAGATGCCGGCCACCCGCGCGCCGGAGATCGAAAATCCAAAATCCAAAATCCAGAATCTGAAGATCCTCCTGGTCGAGGACCACGCCGACACCGCCGAGGCGATGGCCGACCTGCTCTCCCTGAACGGGCATCAGGTCAGCACGGCGGGCTCGGTCGCCGAGGCGCTCATCCTGGCAGCGGGCACGGACGGCGCCTTCGACTTCGTCATCAGCGACCTCGGCCTGCCGGACGGCAGCGGCCTCGACCTGATGCGGGAGCTGTCGGCGCGCCACGGCCTGCGCGGCATCGCCCTCTCCGGCTACGGCATGGAGGAGGACATCCGGCAGAGCCTGGAGGCCGGTTTCCTCAAGCATCTGACCAAGCCGGTGGACCTGCCCGTGCTGCAGGCCACCCTGCGCGAAGTGGCCCGCGAGACGTAGATGCCGGCGGCCGGGATCGCGATCGTAGCGCTGCTGGTGGGGGTGATCGTCCTGCTGGCGTACCTCCTGCGCCGGGCGGCGGGCGCCGGGAGCCAGCCGGACGCGACGGATTTCCTGCGGCTGCGCGCCCTTGAAAACATCAGCGACTCCTTCTTCGCCGTCGACCGCGACTGGCGGTTCCTCTACGTCAACCGGAAATTCATCGAGCGCTACGGCCGCGGGCCGGCCGCGCAAATCGTTGGGCGCTCCCTCTGGGAGGTCTACCCGGAGCTGATCGGCACCGCCATGGAAAATCGCTACCGCCAGGCCATGGAGGCGGGGACCGCCAGCGAGTTCGAGATGCGGAGCTATCTCAGCGACCGCTGGTTCAGGGTCGTCGTCGAGCCCACCGAGGACGGGATCGCGGTCTCGGCGACCGACATCTCCGAGCTCAAGCGGACCGAGGAGAGTCTGCGGGCCGCCAAAGAGGACGCCGAGAAGGCGCGCGCCGAAGCTGAAATGGCGAACCAGATGAAAGACCAGTTCCTCGCCACCCTTTCGCACGAGTTGCGCACGCCGGTTCACGCCATCACCGGCTGGACGCAGATCCTGCGCTCCGGCCAGCTCGACGCCGCCGGGAGATCGCGCGCCCTCGACGTGATCGAGCGCAACGCCAGGCTCCAGGCTCAGCTCATCGGCGACCTGCTCGACATCTCGCGGGTGATCTCCGGCAAGCTGCGGCTCGATATGCGCCCCGCCTACCCCGTGGAGATCGTCGAGGCCGCCCTCGCCTCCGTGCGCCCCGCGGCCGAGGCCAGGGAGGTCCGCATCGACCGCTCCCTCGATCCCGGCGCCGGCCCGGTGCTCGCCGATCCCGGCCGCCTGGAGCAGATCGTGGTCAACCTGCTGGGCAACGCCGTCAAGTTCACGCCCCGGGGCGGCTGGGTGGAGATCCGCCTGGAGCAGGAGGACGGCGAGGTGCGCATCCAGGTGCGCGACGGCGGCGAGGGGATCGAGCCCGAGCTGCTGTCCCACGTCTTCGATTTCTTCTGGCAGGCGGACGCCTCGACGACCCGGCGGCAGGGAGGGCTGGGGCTCGGGCTGGCGATCGTGCGCCAGCTCGTCGAGCTGCACGGCGGCGCCATCTCGGCGGCCAGCCCCGGCAAGGGGGAGGGGGCCACGTTCACCGTCTCGCTGCCGCTCGTGCAGCCCCAGCCGCCGGCGCAGGGGCTCCCCGTCGTGGCCGCCGAGCCGGCCGGCCGCCGCTCGAGAGAAGCGCCGCTCGCCGGCCTGCGCGTGCTGGCGGTGGAGGACGACGAGGCGACCCTCGACGCCCTCACCGAGCTGCTGTCCCTGCAGGGGGCGGAGATGGCCGCGGCCGCCTCCGTCAACCAGGCCCTCGGGTTGCTTGCGGATTTCGCTCCCGACGTCCTGGTGAGCGACATCGGCATGCCCGAGCGCGACGGCTACGACCTGATCCGCGAGATCCGCGCCCTCGGCCACGACGCCGAGGATCTCCCGGCCGTGGCGGTGACCGCGTTCGCCAGCCCCGAGGATCGCCGGCGCGCCCTCGCCGCCGGCTTCCAGGTCCATCTCGCCAAGCCGGTCGATCCCCACGAGCTGACCGACGTCATCGCCGGGCTGGCGAAAAGCGCCCGGGAGCCGCGGTAGCTCTTCGAAGCTTTCTTCCCTCCTCGGTCCTTCGGTCCTTCTGACTAGCTGGTGCGGTATTATCCGCCGGTAATTTGGCGTGTATACAGGAAACCAGAGCGGCACGCGGGCTCCGACTTGCGTACTGGGACCCAATTGCGGAAAGTTAACTCATAAGTTATGATGACTCTTCGAGTGGTATGCCGTGGGCAATGGACCATTCTCGCCACCTGCGACTCGAGAAGCGACTGCCCCTTGCTGGAGTTTTTGTACCAGGGCTCGGCACCAACGCCTTTTGGCTTTCAGCCACGGGGGCCTGTCGCCAATCAAAAAGTGCGCATGCTGGCGCGCCTGGCAGAGATGGCCCAGTCCGGTCCTCCCCGAAACGTCAAGATCTGCCACCAGATCGAGGACGATATCTGGCAGATCGAATTGGGAAGGATACGAATCTTGTGGTTCTACGACGAGGGCCGCATCATCGTTTTGTCGCACGGGTTTATCAAGAAGACGCCGAGAACACCTGAAGCAGAGAAGAGCATCGCGCGTTCTTCCCTGAAGCTGTACCGAGAGGCCAAGGCCAGGCGTAAGCTGCGAATCCTGGAGGACTGAGATGAGCGAGAAGAGCTTTACCGCCCTGTTCGAGTCCGCTGAGCGACATGACGAATACTGGACGGAGCGGGCCATCATCCAATTCACCGAGGATCTTTCGGTCTGGATGGAGTCGAAGAAGATCTCTCAGGCGGACCTCGCTGCCGCGATAGGCGTTTCTCCACCTTACATCTCGAAAGTGCTGAAAGGGAATGTCAATTTCACACTGGCGACCATGACGAAACTGGCGCGCGCCCTTGGTGCCGAAGTCCATGTTCATCTCGTGCCCATCGGGAGCCAAGACGGGACCGCGCGCGATCGGGAGCATCCACAGCCTGACGCAGCAGCGCGGTGATCTGATTCCGCGATATCTTCGGGGTCCTCAATCCGCGCGAGCAATAGGCAGCCTCGATTCAGGCTGCCTGCTAAAGGGGAACCGATGAAGATCGCCGCCGCCGTCGCCGTGGTTTTTATTGCCGCCATTCATGTCTACATCCTTGTGTTGGAGATGTTTTTCTGGAAAAAGCCGCTCGGCCGCCGGGCCTTCGGCCTGCGCCCCGAGCTCGCGGAGGCGACGGCGCCCCTGGCGGCGAACCAGGGCCTCTACAACGGTTTCCTGGCGGCGGGCCTGCTCTGGGGGCTGAGCCTGGGCGCGGCCGGCTTCTCGATCGAGGTCTTCTTCCTCCTCTGCGTGATCATCGCCGGCGTCTTCGGGGCGCTGACCGCCAGCCGGAAGATCCTCTGGGTGCAGGCGGTCCCCGGGCTGATCGCCCTGGCGCTGGTCCTGCTGGCGCGCCGCTGACGGAGGCTATGATTGCGCGATGCGACGCCTGGTGCTTCTCTTTCTGAGCCTGCCGTGGCTCGCCGCCTGCGCCCAGCCGCCGCGCCCCGTGGCGCCGCCGCCCGCCACCCCGCCGGCTGCCGCCGAGGAGCGCCCGCTCGAGACCGACGAGTACTCGCTCTATGAGCTGCTCGATCCCGAGTCGGCCTCGTTCCACATCCTCTACGAGGTGACAGCGATCGATCCCGGCGCGACGGTCTTCTTCAATCCGATCCGCAAGGGGAGCGCGGCGAGCGCCGAGTCGGTGCGCGACCGGGCAACCTCCCGGCCGCTTCAGTTCGAGGAGGTGACCGGCGCGGAGGCCCGTGGCAGTGGCCTCCCCGGCGCCGATCTCGATACCCACTACATCCGGATCCACCTGCCACGCCCGGTCCCGCCGGACGGCGGCATCCGGCTGCTGATCGAGAAGACCTACAAGGACCCGAAGAGCTATCTCCGGAAGGGGGAGGACCGGATCGTCTTCACCCGCACGCTCGGCATCCGCCGCAACGCCATCGTGATGCCGGCGGGGTACGAGGTGCTCGCGTGCAACGTGCCGGCCCAGATTCTCACTCAGCCGGATGGCCGCCTGCGGGTGAGCCTGATACACACCGGCCCGGAGGCGCTGCCGGTGACGATCGAGGCCCGGCGGTCGTCGGTCGCGCGGCAGCCGGGAGCGCCCGGGGAGGAGCGCCTGTCCGAGCGGGCGCATCAGGACCGGACCATCGTCTACTTCCTGCAGCCGCCCGAGACGCACGCCTTCGACCTCTACCACGACTACACGGAGTCGCGTCCCGGCGTGGACCGCTACCTCAACGTGGTGCGCACGGGGAGCGCGGCTTCCAGGCCGTCGGCGCGCGCTCTCGACACCGGCGAGGCGCTCACGGTGGAGACCCGGAGCGGGGAGGAGCTCCTGAAGACGGGTCTTCATCCGGGGGAATCGGCGGGGGAGATCCCTGCAGATTCCGAGGTGGTGGTCATTCGTTTCCCCGCGGTTCAGCCCGGCGGCTCGGTCCGTCTGCGCATCTCCGAGACCTATACCGATCCCAAGAGCTACCGGCTGGAAGGGGACGAGCTGGTGTTCGACCGCACGCTTGGCCGCCCCCGCAACGCGGTGGTCCTGCCGGCCGGCTGGTCGCTGACCGCGAGCTCGATCCCCGCCATGGTGACCGAGACCTCCGACGGCCGCGTCCGTCTCGATTTCGTGAACCCCCGCCCCGACGAGATCGCGGTTTTGATCAGGGGCAGAAAAAACTGAAAGCACTCGGTTTTGATCAATTCGGAGGGCCGGAGGTGCTGGCCCTTCGCGAGGTGCCGGACCCGGCGCCGTGGCCCGGGCACGCGATCGTCCGTATGCAGGCGATCGGGCTGAACTTCGCCGATGTCTACCGCCGGCGGGGGAACTACCATCTGGTGGGAGAGCCCCCTTACATCGCGGGGTATGAAGGTGCCGGCGTTGTCGAATCGATCGCGGGAGAGTCCCCCTTCCAGGTGGGGGACCGCGTCGCTTTCGCCGACAGCCCGTTCGCCAACGCCGAGCTCGTCTCCGTTCCTTTCGACAAGCTGATCCCGCTGCCGGACGACATCCCGGCGGAGACTGCCGCCGCCCTGCTGCTCCAGGGGATGACGGCGCAGTATCTGACCCGCGACAGCCATCCGGTGCAGGCGGGGGAGTCGGTGCTCGTCCACGCCGCGGCGGGCGGAGTCGGCCTGCTGCTGGTCCAGATCGCCAGGGCGCTCGGCGCCCGCGTCCTGGGCGTGACGTCGAGCGAGGCCAAGTCCGCCGCCGTGCTCGCGGCGGGAGCGGACGCGGTCGCCCTCGATTCCCAGGACTGGGTGGCGGCGGCGCGCGAGCTTGCTCCCGGCGGAGTGGATGTCGCCTACGACTCGGTGGGAATCACGCTGCCGCGCAGCTTCGAGGCGGTGCGCACCGGTGGCCACGTCGTGTTCTACGGCATGGCCGGCGGGGACCCGCCGCTGGTCGATCCCCGCATGCTGATGGACACCTCGAAGCGCCTCACCGGCGGCGATCTCTGGAATGTCCTCCGCACCGCCGAAGATCGCCGCGGCCGGGCGGCGGAGCTGTTCGGGTGGGTGCGCGAGGGGCGCCTGAAGGTCCAGATCGCCGCGCGGTTCCCGCTCGCCGAGGGCGCTGCGGCGCACGCGTTTCTCGAAAGCCGCCGGAGCTCCGGAAAAGTCCTGCTGATCCCTTGAGCCGCCGCGGCTCGACAGGCTCGGAGCTAGGAATCGCGGCGCACGTGGCGCGCGATCTTCGCGAACAGGATCTCGGGGCTGACCGGCTTGCCGACGAACTCGGTGAAGCCCGCGCTGTCGAGATCGTGCTGATGGCCCATCCGGGTGGAGGCCGAGACCGCGAAGATCGGCAGCCGCGCGTATCGCGGATCGGGCAGGGAGCGGATCTGGCGCGTGGCGGCGTAGCCGTCCAGCTCCGGCATGCGCAGATCCATCAGCACGAGGTCATAATCCCGCTCCTGGATCCGTTCGATGGCGTGCCTGCCGTTGGTCACGACGTCGATCTCGAGTCCCCACTTGCGCAGAAAGCCGGTGAGGACGAGCACGTTGACCTCGTTGTCGTCCGCCACCAGGACCTTCAAGCCTTTCAACGTCCCCGAATCGTCCGCCTCGACCCCTTCGGCGATCGCCTCGCCGGCGACCTCCGGAGTCCGCAGACGCAGGGCGAAGGAGAATGTCGTCCCCTGCCCGAGCTCGCTCTCCACGGCGATGTGGCTGCCGTGGAGCTCCACCAGCTTCTTGCAGATGGTCAGCCCGAGGCCGGTGCCGCCGTACTTCAATCCGATGTCGTAGTTGGCCTGGGTGAACTCGTCGAAGATGTGCGGCAGCCGGTCCGGCGCGATCCCGATGCCGGTGTCGGTGACCTGGAAGTCGATCGACACCGCGTCGGCGATCCGCTCGCGGACCTGCAGCGTCGCCATCACCGAACCTTTGGACGTGAACTTGATGGCGTTGCTCAGCAGGTTGGTGAGCACCTGTCCGATCTTGATCGGGTCGCCGAGAACTTCGCCCGGCACCCGCTCGTCGACGTGGACCGCCAGCGCCAGCCCCTTCTCCTCGGCCTTGACCCGGAGATTGTCGGCGAGTCCGTGGACCAGTTGCCGGAGGTCCACGCTCCGCTCTTCCAGGGAGACCTTGCCGGCCTCGATTTTGCTGAAATCGAGAATGTCGTTGATCAGGCCCAGCAGGCTCTCCGAGGACGAGCGGAGGATGCGGACGAACTTCTGCTGCTGCGCCGTGAGCTCGGTAACCCCGAGGAGGTGCCCCACCCCCATGATGGCGTTGAGCGGGGTGCGGATCTCGTGGCTGATCATCGAGATCAGGTCCGACTTGGCCTTCGCCTCCTGCTCGGCCCGCTGCCGCTCGCGCAGCAGCTCGCGCTCGTACTCCTTGCGGTCGGTGGCGTTGAAGACCGTGGTGCGGACGAGCAGCGGCGTGCCCTCCTCGTCCTTCTTGAGCACCGAGTTGATCAGCGCCGGCAGCCGGCGGGCGTCGGCGCAGACCACGTCGACGGCGATCTCGCGCACCGCCCCCTGCATCCGCAGCAGCGGCGCGTAGTGCGTCTCGTGGAAGATCCTGCCGCCGGCGGTGAGCAGGTCCTGAAACCGCCGGCGGCCGACGAGGTCCTCCCGCCGGTAGCCGGTCCAGGACAGAAAGGTCTGGTTGACCTTGACGATCAGGCCGCCGGGGAGGGCCGAGAGATAGCCGCAGGGGGCGTTGTCATAGAGATCCTCGATGTTTTCCTCGAAGAGGGCATCGCCGGGGATCGCCCCCTGGGCTTCATCGCGATCGGTCAAGGCTCTGTCCGTCTAGAGGAACCCCTGAATCGCGGCGATGGTCTCTTGTGGAGCGCTCAGGTTGGGGCAGTGCCCGGTCGCCTCCATCAGCACCAGCTCGCTGTCCGCGATCTGCCGGTGCACGTACTCGCCTACCGACCGGGGGGCGATGGCGTCGTCCTGGCACTGCAGGATCAGCGAGCGGACCGCGAGCTTCGGAAGATCGGCCCGGTTGTCGGAGAGGAAGGTGACGCGCGCGAAGTGCTTCGCGATCTCGGGGTTGGTGCGGCAGAAGCTGTTGGTCAGCTCCGTTCCGAGCTCGGGGCGGTCCGGATTTCCCATGATCACCGGCGCCATGGCGCTCGACCAGCCGAGGTAGTTGCTGTCGAGCGAGTCGAGCAGCCCCTCGATGTCCTCCCGGCTGAAGCCGCCGACGTAGTCGCCGTCGTCGATGTAGCGCGGCGAAGGCCCCACCAGCACCAGCCGCTCGAAGCGGTCGGGCTCCTGAAGCGCCGCCAGCACGCCGATCATCGCGCTCACCGAGTGGCCGACGATAGATCGCCCGCGTCAGCCCCAGCTCGCGGCAGATCTCGAGCACGTCGCTGGCGTAGCCCTTCAGCGATTCGTACTTGCCGCTGCTGTAGGCCGCGGGGTCCGACCCGCCGGCGCCGACGTGGTCGAAGAGGACGACCCGGTACTCGTCCTCGAACGCGGGGGTGACGAACCGCCACATGTTCTGATCGCAGCCGAAGCCATGGGCGAAGATGATCGCCTGGCCTTTTTCAGGACCGGAGAGCTTGACGTTGTTTCTCTTCAGGGCATTCATCGACTCGATAGTACCATCCGGCCTCAGGCGGTCCCGGCTTGCACCGACGCCAGCAGCTTCTCCAGGGCCGCGGGCTCGACCGGCTTCACCAGGTGGTGATCGAATCCCGCCTCCCGCGACTGGCGCTTGTCCTCCTCCTGCCCCCATCCGGTCAGCGCGGCGATGGCGATGCCGCGCCCCCACGGCTGCTCGCGGATGCTGCGGCAGGCGTCGTAGCCGTTCATCCGCGGCATCCCGATGTCGAGCAGGATCACATCCGGCCGGAACGCCGCCGCCGCTTCCACCGCCTCGGCGCCGTCGTGAGCGGTGCGCACCTCGTTGCCCATGAATTCGAGCATCATCGCCATGCTGGACGCCGAGTCCACGTTGTCGTCCGCCACCAGGATCCGGCGCCGGACCGGCGCGCCGGCCGCGTCCTCACCGTCGCTCCGCAGCCCCGGCTCCTGGACGGCCGGCGCCAGCACCGGCAGGCGGACGACGAATTCGCTCCCCTGGCCGCGGCCCTCGCTGTGGGCTTCCACCGTGCCGCCGTGCATCTCGACCAGCCGCTTGACGATGCTCAGGCCGATGCCGAGCCCGCCCTGAGTCCTCTCCAGCGAGCGGTCCACCTGAGTGAACATATCGAAGATCTGGGGGAGCATGGGGGCCGGGATGCCGACGCCGTTGTCCCTCACGCGCACCAGGACGTTCTGGTCCCGGGGCTCGACGGAAAGCCGGATGTCGCCCTCCGGGCTCGGTGTACTTGGCGGCGTTGTTGAGCAAGTTGGCGAAGACCTGGGCGAGCCGGGTGACATCGGCGTCCACCAGGACCGGCCCGGGGGACAGGCTGAGGGTGAGCTCGTGGCCGGACTGTTCGATCAGCGGCCGGCTGGTCTCCACGGCGTTCTGTACGACAGCCGCCAGATCGATCGGTTCCCGGCGCAGCTCGACCTTGCCGCGGCTGATCCGGCTGAGGTCGAGCAGATCGTCGATCAGCCGGACCATCTGCTGGACCTGCCGCTCGATCATGGCGCGGGCCTGTTCCTCCGCTTGAGGGTTGCCTCGCCCCAGCCGCAGGATCTGCAGGCCGTTGCGGATCGGGGCGAGCGGGTTCCGCAGCTCGTGGGCCAGCGTGGCCAGGAACTCGTCCTTGCGGCGGTCGGCCTCCTGGAGTGACTCCATGGCGAGCTTGCGGTCGGTGATGTCGCGGTAGTAGACCGCCACCCCTTCAGTCTTGGTGGGGTAGACGTCCACCTCGAACCACCGCTCCCACGGCTGGTAGAAGTTCTCGAACTTGACCGCGGTCCGCTCGGCCATCGCCCGGCGGAATTCCGCCTCGAGTCCGGTACCGAGAGTGGCCGGGAACACCTCCCAGAAAGTTCGTCCCAGCATCTCCTCTCGCGGCATCCCGTTGATCCGTTCGGCCTCGGCGTTCGCGTAGGTGAAGCGGAAGTCCCGGTCGAGGGCGAGAAACGCCTCGGCGATACTCTCGAGGACGCTCGTCGTCTCTGCTTTCAGCTCTTCCTCCCGCCGTGCCGCCTCCCGGCGCGCCCTGGCCAGCGCGAGTGTGCCGCCGACCCGCGCGAGCAGCTCGCGGGCGCTGAACGGTTTGGTGAGGTAGTCGTCCGCCCCGGCCTGGAGCCCTTCGACCCGGGCCTCCTCGCCGGCCCGGGCGGAGAGCATGATGACCGGGATGGTCGCGGTGCCGGGGTCCTCCCGCAGAGCCTTCAGCAGCCCGAAGCCGTCGAGCTTGGGCATCATGACGTCGGTGATGACCAGGTCCGGCTTCTGCGCGGTGGTGAGCCGCAGCGCCTCGACTCCGTCGGCGACGGCGGTCACCTGGTAGTCGGCGGAGAGCAGACGCTGCACGTAATCCCGCATGTCGGCGTTGTCGTCGGCGAGCACGACCTTCGGCCGCTTCCCCGGGGCGGCGGGCCGCGCGACCGGGAGGAGCCCCGTCTGGATGGGGAACGCTCCGGTCTCCCTGGCGCCGGCTGGTACCGTGCCCGGCAGCCACCGGAGCGCCTCCTCGACGAACGGGCTGGCGCCGAGGGCCGTGGATTCCAGGGTCCGGGGCCCGCCGACGCGGTCGGCCGGCAGGTGCTCCCTGCCGAACGGGACGGTGACCGTGAAGGTGCTCCCCGCGCCGTAGACGCTGTCGACCCCTACCGTGCCGCCGTGCAGCTTGACCAGCTCCAGGACCAGCGCGAGTCCGATCCCCGTTCCCTCGTGTGTCCGCCCCCGCGTCTCCTGGACCCGGTGGAAGCGGTTGAAGATGTTCGGCAGCTCCGCCTCCGGAATCCCGGTCCCGGTATCCTGGACCGACAGAACGGCCCGGCGGTTGCTCGCCTCGAGCGCGGCCCGGAGCGACACCCGGATCTCCCCCCGCAGCGTGTACTTGAAGGCGTTCGAGAGCAGGTTGAGAACGATCTTCTCCCACATGTCGCGGTCGACGAAGACCGGCTCCGGGAGCGGCGGGCAGTCGATGACGAGCCGCAGGCCGGCCTTCTCCATGGCCGCCCGGAACACGCTCGCCAGCTCCGCGGTGTAGACGGCCAGGTCGATCGGCTCGTACACCGCCTGGACGCGCCCCGCCTCGATGCGCGAGAAGTCGAGCAGGGTGTTGACCAGCTTCAGCAGCCGCTGGCCGTTGCGGCGGACGAGGGTCAGCAGCTCGCGGCTCTCGCGGCCGATCTCCTCCTCAGGGCTCGGCGAGGATGTCGTCGAGCGGCCCGAGCATGAGGGTGAGCGGCGTCCGGAACTCGTGGCTGACGTTCGAGAAGAACGCCGTCTTCGCGCGATCGATCTCGGCCAGGGCCTCGGCCCGCTTGCGCTCCTCCTCATAGGCCTGGGCATTGGCGATGCTGGCCGCGATCTGCGCCGCGACCAGGTCGATGAAGCCTCGGTAGCTGTCGTCGAAGAGCCGGAACGGGTTCAGGCCGGCGATCAGCACACCGGCCTTGCCCGTCTGGCCGGAGGGCGCGATGGGCACCGCCACCGCCTGGTGCGGCGGCCGCTGCCAGGCGCCCGCCGGCAGAGTCGCCGAACAGACGCCGCGAGATCGGAGACCACGCAGGCCTTGTGCGTCCGGATCACCTCCGCGAACGGCCAGACCGGATCGCCGTCGATGTCGGCCGTCGGCCGGGACCGCCGGGTGGTCCCGGCTCGATGCCGCAGGCGCCCGCCAGGACGGCGCGCCGCTTCTCCGGATCGATCAGATAGATCATCGCGAAGGGCAGATCGTAGGGGTCGGTCTCCAGGCTGCGCGCGCTCGCGGTGCAGGCCTGATCGAAGGTCCGCGCGTCCGCCGTCCGGGCCGCCAGCTCGCGCAGCAGCGCCAGCTGGCGCTCGCCGATGATGCGCTGGGTGTCTTCCGTGTTGGCGCAGAGGATGCCGCCGGTGCCCCCCTCGTCGTCGGGAACCGGGCTGTAGGAGAACGTGTAGTAGGTCTCCTCCGGATAGCCGTTGCGCTCCATGATGAGCAGCAGCGCCTCGTCGTAGGTCCCCTCGTTCTCGCGGATCACCGAGGCCGCCCGCGGCCCGACCTGATCCCAGATCTCCCGCCAGACCACGCGAGGCGGGCTGCCCGAGCGCCTCCGGATGCTTGCCGCCGACGATCGCCTTGTAGGCGTCGTTGTAGAGGTTGATGAGCTCCGTCGCCCCACCAGACGAACATCGGCCTGGCGCGAGGTCAGCATGATGCGGACGGCGGTCTTCAGGCTCTGCGGCCAACGCTCCGGCGGGCCGAGCGGCGTCTCCGACCAGTCCCGCTCGCGCATCCGCGCGCCCATCTCCCCGCCGCCGAGGAGGAAAGATGGCGCGGCGTTGCTGACTGACGTTGTCTCCTCCTGCATCTTTCCCTCCCTCTGCAAATCTCAACCAGCGGCGAAAATCGTGCTCTGAGGGTATGCAACCCCTGCACCAGGGAGGTGAACTTACATGCCGAGCAGCTCCGCCAGATACTTCCCCCAGATGGCCGGCAGGGAGTGGGTGCCGTGGCCGCGGGTCTCGGCGGTGATGGGCAGCAGGATGTACCGGCCGCGCGGGACGCGGTGGATCGCCTCGTCGAGAATGCCGAGCTCCGGCGGATTGACCTGATCGTCGGCGGAGTTGACGGCGTAGAGCGGCGCGCGGATCTTCCCGAGGTGGGGGAGGGGGTTGTAGTCGCGGGAGGCGTCGAACTGGTAGAGCAGGTCGTTGGCGTCGAGGGTCGAGGCCTAGCGCTTGACCAGGGCGTCGAGGAGCGCCTCGGCTTTCTCGCGCGTCGGAGCCTCCTTCTGCCACTGGAGCGGGCTCGACGTCATGAAGAGCATGACGTGGATCGCCGGACAGGCCGCGCGGCTGGGCTGTATATTCGCCCTGCTTCCACTCGGGATCGCTGGTGATCGAATCGATCGCCATCTTCCGCATCATGCGGTTGCGCCCGGCGATCTCGACCGGCAGGCTGGCGAGCGGCATCAGGGCGTCCATGAAATCGGGATAGGTGTAGCCCCAGACCCAGGTGTGCATGCCGCCCATCGAGGTGCCCATCACCAGACGGAGGTGATCGACCTTCAGGCATTGGGTGAGCAGGTCGTGCTGGGCGCGCACCATGTCGTCGTAGTTGTACTTCGGGAAGCGCATGTGGAGCCCGTCGCTCGGGCGGCTCGATTTGCCGTGGCCGATCCCGTCGGGGAGGATGATGAAGTATTTCGCCGCGTCGAGGAGCTGCCCGGGGCCGAAGAGCTGGCCGGCGAACGTGGTCACGGAGGAAGCCCTTGCCATCGCCGCTCGTGCCGTGCAGGATCAGCACGGCGTTGCGCACCACCCCGGCCGCATCCCGGGCGGGCGTGCCGAGAGTCGTGTAGTGGATGCGCAGCTCGGGCAGCGTCTCGCCGCTCGCGAAACGGAAATCGCGGAGCGTGCAGTTCCCCTCGGCCGGAGCCGGGGTCTGCCCGCAGAGCGCCGGGGCGGCGGCGAGGAGGAGCAGGGCGAGGGAGGGGCGAAGGGCGTATCTCATAGACCTCGATTGTGACATATTGAGCGCCATGAGCTGGATCGTCATCCTCGGAATCGTCGTCGTCGCCATCGCCCTGGTCGCCCTCACCGGCATCAAGACCAAGGGAACCCGTCAGGTGGGCAATACCCACCTGATGACCGCCGCCCGCATCTGCCTGGGGATCTTCCTGCTGATTTTGATCCTGATCGCTACCGGAGTGTTCAAGTAGGGGAGCGCCCCTTGTTACCACGCAGGAAGCGATCTATGGGCTCAGCGGCGACGCCCCTCCGCCGCAAGACTGGGTTTTGGATCTCGACTGGGATCCAGCGCGGCAGCTACCGCAACGGGATTTTCCGAGGCGACCTTGAGCAAGGCTCTTGCAGGCCCCTCCGGCTGCCGCCTTCCCTGTTCCCAGTTCTGAAGCGTTGACACGCTAACGCCGATCATGAGAGCAAATTCAGATTGTGATTTGTTGAGCTTGGCACGGATCGCCTTCACGTCTTCCGCTTTCACCTCGAACTTGCGAGCGGGCTCCAGTTCACCGCGCTTGATTCGGCCAGCCTGTTTTACGCTGTTCATGAGCTGTTCAAAATCGGAGTCTTTCATTTCAAATCCTCCTCCACGATCCGCTTCAGCCGTCTGAGCTGATCGGGTGTAAGGTCCTTTTGCTGGTTCTTCGGATAAAGGAAAAGCAGGTATATGGCATCTTCCGCTACATCCCAGTAGTAGATCACCCGGAGCCCACCGCGCTTGCCCTTACCGCGATGAGTCCAGCGCAGCTTGCGAAGACCGCCGCTCCCAGGAATCAGGGCTCCCTGCTCGGGCCGTAGCGCGAGAGCAAGCTGAAGAGCTCGGTAGCCGTCGTCAGAGAGAAGTCCGTAGAGCTGGCTGGAGAAGATGGGAGTCTCTACGAACCACATCGTGGAATTGTACGCCAATGACGGAGTCGCTTGCAAGCTCAAGCGGCGGCACCGAGGCCGGTCCTGAAAGATTCCAGCTTATGAAGGCAGCTCTCGGCGAGGCGCGCCCGGGCGCCCGTTCAGTCGATTTCCCGCGCGGCTTTGCCAAAAATCGCGAGGGCGGAGGTGCCCGTGAGGACCCCTCCCGCGATGACGAACAGTGCGGGGAGGCTCCAGTGCGCCAGCACGCCGGCGGCGGCGTAGGAGATCGGCACCAGTCCCACGGCGGAGAACATCATCACGCTCATCACGCGGCCGAGGAGAGCGCGGTCGACGCGCATCTGCATCCATGCTGCGAACTGCACGTTGACGAAGCCGACGCCCAGGCCCATCAACACCAGCAGCGCGACGATGGCGGCGAACTTCAGGATCAGGCCGATGGCGATCAGCTCGAGGCCGCACAGCCCGCTCATGATGATGAACTGCAATCCGCGCCGGCGGGGGCGCTTCACCATGCCGCCGGCCAGCATGCCCGCCAGCATGCCGCCGCTGAAGCAGGAGAGAAAGGTTCCGAACGCCGCCGCCGACCCGAAGCGGAATTTTGCCACCGCCGCGAGTCCGACGCCGATCGGTCCGGAAAAGCAGATGTTGATGGTGGCGATCACGATCATCAGCGACAGCAGAGGTGGATCGTCGCGCACCGCCCGCAACCCCTCGGCGATGGAGTGCAGCATGCTCGGACGCGCCGGCGCTCCAGCCGCCGGCGGCAGCTTGGGCGGATCGGGAATTCTGAGCAGTGCCACGATCACGCCGAGAAAGCTCAGGGCGTCGAAGAAGAGCGCGGAGGCGACGCCGAGGCTCTTGATCAGCAGGCCCGCGGGTGCCGGCCCGGCCATCTGCGTCATCACCGTGGAGCTCTGCATCAGGGCGTTCGCGGACTGCAGCTGATTCGTCTCCACCAGCGTCGGCATCAGCGCCGGGCCGGCGGGGAAGGAGAACGCATCGGCTACGCCGAAGGCGAAGGTCAGCGCATAGAGCTCCCAGAGCTTGATGAGATGAAGCCAGACCAGCGCCGCCACGGCGCCGACCAGCACCGTGCGCACCGCCGCCGTGGTCATCAGCACGCGCCGCGCCGAAAAGCGATCGATCACCGCGCCGCCGACCAGCATCAGCGCCGCGCGTGGAATCGCGGCGGTCATCAGGATCGCGCCCAGCGCCAGGCTCGATCCTGTCAGTTGCAGCGCCAGCCAGGGGAGCGCCACCAGATAGAACTGGTCGCCGAGCTGCGAGATCGTGGCGCCGAGCCACAGGTTGCGGAAATGCGGCACGGTGAGCGGATGCCGTGGCCCCGCGGCGGGGCTGGCGATGGATTCCGGGGTGTCGGCCGGTGCTGAGCTCATGGGGGACCTCGGCAAGTTTGTTACGCGGCCGCGGTGAAGTCAACGCGGGGGGCAAGCCTTCGGTCTCTTGCGAATATAGAGCGTCGGTAATATCATGAGGGCAGGAAATCAACCCCGCCGCCTGGCGGCACTTTGAACCTCTGAGGCTCAGGTAGCTCGTAGGTGGCATTGACCCAAGGAGCTCCACCATGCCTCGCATGTCATTGGTTCGCAAAGGGTACCGTTCGCTCTTCCTGCTCGCCATGCTGTCCCTGGGCGCCTCCGCCGTCCAGGCTCAGGGCTTCGAAGACCTCTACCTGGGTACCAGCGCGGGCAATCCCGGCACTTCGACGGGCAACCGGAACACCGCCATTGGTGAGTACGCCCTGTCCTCCAACACTTCCGGCTCGGACAATACCGCGGTCGGTGCCGAGGCCTGTTTCTCCAACACCAGCGGCAGCTCCAACACGGGGATCGGCTCGTTCGCCCTGGGGAGCACCACGACGGGACTGGTCAATACGGCGGTCGGCTCGGGTGCTCTGCCCTCCAACACGACGGGCAGCGCCAACGCGGCGTTGGGCGTCAACGCCCTGGACTTCAATACGACCGGAGGCAACAACACGGCGATCGGCACTCTCTCTCTGTTCAGCAACTCGACCGGCAGCTACAACACGGCGCTCGGCGCCAGCGCCTTGCTCAACGCGACCGGCTCCAGCAATATCGGAATCGGCAGGCTGGCCGGCTCCAGCATCAGCAGCGGCGGCAACAATATCGACATCGGCAACAGCGCTCCGAGTAACGAGTCGGACACCATCCGCATCGGCAGCACCCAGACCCGGGCGTTCCTGGCGGGCGTGGACGGCGCGACCTCCTCGAGCGGCGTCGCGGTGTATGTCAACAGCTCCGGCCAGCTCGGCACCGTGACCTCCTCGCTGCGCTTCAAGGAGGACGTGGAGGACATGGGCGAGGCGACCCAGGACCTGATGAAGCTCCGCCCGGTCACCTTCCACTACAAGGCCCCGTATGACGACGGCTCCCGTCTCCTCCAGTACGGTCTGATCGCCGAAGAGGTGGCGAAGGTCTATCCGACGCTGGTCCAGTACGACGCCCAGGGGAAGCCCTTCACGGTCCGCTACCAGGCGCTCAACACCATGCTGCTCAACGAGCTCCAGAAGCAGCACGCGCAGGTGGAAGAGCAGAAGGCGCAGCTCGCGGCGCAGGAAGCCCGCATCCAGCGGCTGGAAGCCCTGCTCGAGCGGCAGGCCGTGGCGGCGCCCAAGGCGCCCTGAACGGCAGGAGCGTCCTGCCCTCCGAATCCTCACCCCCTTGGCCCCCTCTCCACGATGTGGAGAGGGGGAAATACCTCCCGACGTCCTCGCGGCGGCCATGTTACGATCTCCCCCGCCTTCTGGCACCTGGAAAGTCGTTCCGTTCGGGGGCCGCGCGCGAGGCGCGGACCGAGGAGAGTGCATGGATTCGAGCCCCAATCCGGCCGGCCGGCCGGGTCTTATCATGGCGATCGGCGGCGCGGAGGACAAAGTCCGCGAGCGGGTCATCCTGCGCCGCTTCGTCGAGGAGGCCGGCGGACCGGATGCCTCGATCGTCGTGCTGGCCACCGCTTCGGAGTTTCCGGAGACGGGGGAGCGCTACGCCGAGCTGTTCTACGGCATGGACGCCAACACCGTCGAGGTGCTCCGCGTCCGCAACCGCGAGGATGCGATCGAGGCAGCCGCGAGGTCTTCGACGTCCTGGAGTACGCGACCGGGTTCTTCATGACCGGCGGCAGCCAGCTCCGCATCTCCTCGGCCCTCGGCGGCACGGCGCTCGCCGCGGCGCTCCGCCGCCGGCACGCCGAGGGGATGGTGGTGGCCGGCACCAGCGCCGGCGCCGCCGTCATCTCCCGGCACATGATTTCGATGGGAGAGAGCGGCGGCACCCCGCGCCGGCGGCTGGTCCAGATGGCCCAGGGGCTCGGCTTCGCGCCCGACCTCCTGATCGATCAGCACTTCCGCCGCCGCGACCGCATGGGGCGGCTGCTCACCGCCCTCTCCTACAACCCCGAGCCGCTCGGCCTGGGGGTCGACGAGGACACGGCCGCGATAATCGACGCCGACGGCGTGATCACCGTCCTCGGCTCCGGCGCGGTGACGGTGGTGGACGCCTCGGGCCTGCGCTTCACCGACAGCCACGCGGTCCACCGCGGCCAGCCGGTCGCCATGCTCGGGCTCAAGGTGGATTTCCTGACCCGGGGCTGCCGGTATGACGTCAAGCGGCGGACGGCGGTCGTCCCGGCCGGCTCCGCCGCTCAACAATCTGCCGCGGCTACGGCCGCCGAGACTATCGAAGTGGGGAGCCTCGACCGATGAAGATCCTCGATACTCGCGTCTACCGTGGCCCCAACCTCTACGCCCTGCGCAAGGTGATCCGCCTGCGCGTCGATCTCGGCGAGCTGGAGGACTACCCGACCAACCGGCTCCCCGGCTTCGTGGACGCGCTGCTGGCGGCGATCCCGACCCTGCGCGAGCACGGCTGCTCCTACGGCGAGCCCGGCGGCTTCGTGCGCCGCATGACGGAGGACGAGGGCACCTGGCTGGGGCACGTTCTGGAGCACGTCGCCATCGAGCTCCAGTGCCTCGCCGGCACGCCGGTCAGCTACGGCAAGACGCGGAGCCACGATCTGCCGACCGGGCAGTACCACGTCGTCTTCAGCTACGACGAGGAGATCGTGGGCCTGGAGGCCGCCGAGCTGGGCCTGCGCCTCCTCCTGCATCTGCTGCCGCCCGAGCGCGCGGCCCATCTGCCCGGGCCGTACGACTTCAAGGCCGAGCTCGAGGATCTCGTCCGCCTCGCCCAGCGCCGCGCCTTCGGCCCCTCGACCGCCTCCCTGGTGCGCGCGGCCGAGGAGCGGGACATCCCGTGGATCCGCCTGAACGAACGCTCGCTGGTGCAGCTCGGCCACGGCAAGTACCAGCGCCGCATCCAGGCGACCGTCACCAGCGAGACCCGCCACACCGCCGTCGAGATCGCCTCGGACAAGCAGCTGACCAACCAGATCCTCGCGGACCTCGGGCTGCCGGTGCCCCGGCAGGCGCGGGTGCGGGACGTCGAGGACGCCGTCGAAGCCGCCGAGCGGCTCGGCTTCCCGGTCGTCGTCAAGCCGCTCGACGGCAACCACGGCCGGGGCGTATCGATCAATCTCACCACCCGGGAGCAGGTCGAGGTGGCGTTCGAGAAGGCGTACGAGTACTCCTCGGTGGTGATCGTCGAGACCTTCCAGGAGGGGAACGACTACCGCATCCTGGTGGTCAACGGCAAGGTCGTGGCGGCGGCCGAGCGGGTGCCCGGCCACGTGATCGGCGACGGGCGGCACACGGTCGCCGAGCTGGTCGAGATCGTCAACCAGGACCCGCGGCGCGGCATCGGCCACGAGAAGGTGCTGACCCGCCTGGAGCTCGACCATCAGGCCGAGCGCCTGCTCGAGCAGGCGGGGCTGGGCGCCCGACGCGGTCCTCCCCGAGGGGCAGATCTTCTATCTGCGCTCGACCGGCAACCTGTCGACCGGCGGCACGTCGATCGACAAGACCGACGCGATCCACTACGACAACCGGATCATGGCCGAGCGCGCCGTGAAGGCGATCGGCCTCGACGTCGGCGGCGTCGACTTCATCTCGCCGGACATCACCCGCAGCCACAAGCAGGTCGGCGGCGGCATCGTCGAGGTCAACGCCGCGCCCGGCTTCCGCATGCACGTCGCGCCGACCGAGGGCAAGGCCGCGCGACGTCGCCGGCCCGGTGATCGACATGCTGTTCCCCAAGGGGACGCCGTACCGCATCCCGATCGCCGCCATCACCGGCACCAACGGCAAGACGACGACGACGCGCATGGTCGCGCACATCCTCAAGCTCGCCGGCTACACGGTCGGCATGACCACCACCGACGGCGTCTACATCGACGGCGAGCTGACCGTTTCGGGCGACATGACCGGCCCGTGGGCGAGCCACCTGGTGCTGCGCGATCCGTCGGTCGACGCGGCGGTGCTGGAGACCGCGCGCGGCGGCATCGTGCGCGCCGGCCTGGGCTGGCGCAAATGCAACGTGGGCGCGGTGCTCAACGTCGCCTCCGACCACCTGGGGATGGGGGGCATCAAGGATCTCGACGAGCTCGCCGAGGTCAAGCGCGTGGTCGTCGAGGTGGCCCAGGACTGGTGCGTGCTCAACGCCGACGACGAGCGGGTGGCGAAGATGGCCGAGCACAGCCCGGCCAAGCCGATCTACGTGACGATGCGGCGGGAGAACGACCTCGTGCGCCAGCACATCCGCGAGCAGGGGGGCCGGGCGGTGGCGCTGGAGGAGGGGCTCAACGGCCGGATGATCGTGCTCTACGACGGGGAGGAGCAGATCCCGCTGCTGTGGACGCGCCAGATCCCGGCGACGGTCGAGGGCCACGCGATCCACAACGTGCAGAACGCCATGTTCGCCGCCGCGATCGCGCACGCGATGGGGATCAGCCTGGAGAACATCCGCCAGGGGCTGCGCACCTTCGCCACCGACTTCTTCCAGACGCCGGGCCGGATGAACTTCTACAACGAGCACCCGTTCCGGGTGCTGCTCGACTACGCGCACAACGCCCACGGCATGACGGCGATGGCGCAGACGATCCGCGGGCTCACCGTCAACGGCCGGCGCATCGGCGTCCTCGCCGCGCCGGGCGACCGCCGCGACGAGGACATCCTCGAGCTCGCCCGCGCCGCCGCCCCGGCCTTCGACTTCATCATCCTGCGCGAGGACGACAACCTGCGGGGGCGCCGCCGGGGGGATACCGGCGCGCTGGTCCGCCAGGGGCTCCTCGCCGCCGGCTTCCCGACCGACCGGATCTCCCCGGAGGTCTACGGCGAGGAGGAGGCCGTCCAGCGTTCGCTCGAGGCGGCCCAGCCCGGGGACCTGCTGGTCATCTTCGGCGACGACCTCGACCGCGTCTGGCAGCAGATCGTCACCTTCGGCCGCCCCGCCGGAGCGCCCGAAACCGGATCTCACGCCATCCCCATCTTCGCCGGCAACCAGCCGCCGCTCGCGAGCGCCATCCTGGCTCCGGAGTCCCCCTCGGATGAGGGGGCGGAAGAGGGGGAGGATTGAACGAAAGGAGGAACCCATGAGCACCTACAACGGACAGTTTCAGGTCGTCAATCTCACCGGTGGACCGATCACCCGGATCCTCATCGTGCACAACGGCGATTCGTGGTTACCCACGGACGCACCCCTCGCGAATGGCGCCATCCAAGAGCCCACTTCTTTTCAGTCGGAAACCGGCGTGGACGACGACTGGTCGGTCTCCTTCCAGGACGCTTCCGGCAAGACCTGGTCCCGCAACGACAAGCAGTGCAACTACGAGGAGGAGGACGCGGGGGAGACGATGCTGATCATCTTCTACGCGCAGAACTTCACTCTGCTGACCCCGCAGTCCAGCCCGTGTCTCAACAACGCTTACTCATAGCCTACACGGCCGGCGAGTTGCTGGATCTCTTCGCCGCCGGCAGGAACACCCCGGGAGCCGGGAGCGCCGCGGCCCTGACGGGCGCGCTGGCCGGGAGCATCCTGCAGACGGTCGCGCGGCATACGATCAAGGCGGCGGAGAGCCCGAAGCGGCGCGAGGTCTACGCTCCCTTTCGCGAGCGGGCCGAGGCTCTCCTGGTGGAGGCGCGCGACCGGTCGCTCCGCCTGCGCGATGCCGTGGACGCGGACGCCGCCGCCTTCGACCGGTTCTGGCAGGACCGCACGGAGGAGAATCTTCAGCGCGCGACCGACATCCCGGTCGAGATCGCCGAGCACTGTGCCGCTCTCGCGGAGATCGGGCTCGAGCTGCACGAACGGGGGTTCAGGAACGCTCAGGGGGAAGCGGCCGCCGCGACGTTGAGCGCCATCGCCAGCGGCGAGACGGCGGCCTATATCGCTTCGCTGAATCTGCGGTCCGCCGCCGGCTGGGCGGAAGAGCGGAAAGAAAAAATACGGAGCCTCCGCGGCCGGCTGCGGGATCTCCGCGGGTTGATCGAGGCGCGGATCTACGGGGAGGATGAACGAGCGTGACCACACCGTACGGCTGTCAGAGCATGGTCGAACCCTTGCGGCGGGTCCTGGTCCGCCGTCCGGACGAGGCTTTCGGCGATGCCGATCCGGCGCGCTGGCACTACACCTCCCGTCCCGATCTCCAGGAGGCCCGGCGCGAGCACGATGCCCTCGTGGATCTGCTGCGCGGCGCCGGCGCCGAGGTGATCGAGCACTCCGAGCCCCAGCCAGACCGGGCGGATGCGATCTACGTCTTCGATCCCGTCCTGATCACCGACCGCGGCGCGGTCCTCCTGCGGATGGGGAAGGTGTTGCGCCGTGGCGAGGAAGAGGCGCTCGGCCGCAGGCTGCGTGAGGTCGGCGTCCCCACCTTCGCCGCTCTCCAGGGCGAAGCCA
This sequence comes from uncultured Acidobacteriota bacterium, assembly GCA_963792575.1. GTDB lineage: Bacteria > Acidobacteriota > Thermoanaerobaculia > Multivoradales > UBA5704 > DATARR01. The sequence goes on along the minus strand of CAWBWZ010000007.1, from coordinate 62,008 downwards.
CGGCCGAGGGCGGAGACCTCCTCTGGCTCGACCGCCACACCCTGGCGGCGGGTCAGGGCTTCCGCACCAACGCCGAGGGGCTCCGCCAGCTCCGGGAGATCCTCGCGCCTCTGGACGTCGAGGTGATTCCCGTCGAGCTGCCGTACTTCGGGGGTCCCGAGGCCTGCCTGCACCTCCTCTCCCTGATCAGCCTGGTGGATCACGACCTCGCGGTGGTCTATCCGTCGCTCCTCGCCGTCCCCTTCTGGCGATTCCTTCACGACCGGGGTATCCGCCTGATCGAGGTGCCGGACCTGGAGTTTGCGACCCAGGGCCCCAACGTCCTGGCCCTCTCGCCGCGCAAGGTCCTGATGCTGGAAGGCAATCCGATCACCCAGCGGCGCCTGGAAGAGGCCGGCTGCGAGGTGCTCACCTACCGCGGCAGGGAGATCTCGCTCAAGGCCGAAGGAGGGCCGACGTGCCTGACGCGGCCGGTCTGGCGAGCGGGCTGAAGTTTCAGCGTCGCACACCGTTCATGGCTGCTTCCCCTCGTAGTGGATCGGGTGAGAGGCATTGTCGAGCTGGATGGCATCGAAGCCGATGCTGTACCGTCCGCTGGACAACATTTTCACGGCGACCCAGGCCTGAGCCACCTCTGGATCGACCGGCGGCACCCGGCCGGCCGGAGTGACAAAGGTGTTCAGGTTCAAAGCCAGCCAGCCGAAATTGAACGGAACCGGAAATTCGCTGCTGTTGACCGCGACGCGCTGGGCCTCCGCCGGGAAGGGAGCGAACCCCTTGAGTAAAGGCGAAGACGGAGCGCTTTGCGGAACCTGGACCTGTTCCTGTTCGTCGAAGATCAGAGCCGCCTCCTGACCCATCGGGTACCAGCTTGGATGAGAGCCGGCGGCGACGGGGCAGGTGAAGGCTGTCTGCCTGAGCTTGGAATCGCGCCATACGATCAGGCTGGTGCCGGCAGAGAACGTACCGCCGTTGACAAAGCGGACGGCGAAGTTCGTCGCCAGCGGCCGGCGGTTGTCCGCCGCCGACCAGCCGACGTAGCGGCCGTAGAAAGTGTACCGTCCAGGGGACGACGTTTCGACATCGGTCGCGTCGGCGACGATGTGGACCAGCGTGTTCCCCATCGGCCGTGTTGTTGGTTGGGTCGATTGAGAAATAGTCACCCCAGAGCACGTTCTGGTTCGTGGCATCGCCGGTGCCGCCGGCACCGAAGTAGCCCGCGTCGCTGGGAAACCGCAGAGTGCAGTTGCTCACCGTGTCGACCGTGACGTAACCGCGGGCGATGTTGTCTCCAAAGGCGCGGCCGGCGCAGAGGTTGCCGAGGATCGGCGAGGGCTTCCCGGTCAAGGAAAGTTGGAGGTGCTGGATGAAGGTCGCCGACAGGTTTGGTGCCGGCAGGAAGCCGGTGCAGCTCGCGAAGTTGATGTCCTGCGACAAAGGTCCGTGTGGGCTGATGGTATCGGCCGGGTCCTGGCCGGCGGACGCCGTCCGCGGCAGAACGCCGCTGACCAGGATGTCGCGCAGATTCAACGCCTGCACGTCATAGCCGGTCAGGTAGATGTTGAAGCCGAGTACGGCGACCGAGAGATCCGACCAGACCGTCACGTGTGCCAGGACCGCCTGCGGCGACGAGTTGTTGACCGAGAACAGGGTGGTCAGGCCGTTGAAGTTGCTGAGGTCCACCTCGAAGAACGGCAGCAGCAGCGTGGCCGCCGGCTCGGGGGCGGTCTTGCGCGTGGTGGCGGCGCCGGCGCCGGAGGAGGTCGCCAGCCCCAGCAGGCAGGCGATCAGACCGAGGATGACTCGCGGCTTCGCATCTCTCTTCGCTGCATCGAACATTCGGGACGCTCCTCTTCAGGTTCGACCGTTCCACCTTCTTGATACTCTGAGTCAGGATGTCTAAGGAAATCAAGAATAGTATATGCCGCGATTTCCGCCGCGGGTAGGCCCGCGGCTGGTGGTCAGCGGGATTTCCCCGCGCTGCCATCCTCCGCCAACAGATCGGCCAGCAGCACGATCCTTCGCCCCAGCGACCGCAACTCCACATACTCCTCCCGGGTGTGCATGCCGCCGCCGACCGGGCCCAGGCCGTCGAGGATGGGCATGCGGCCGGGGTCGGGGAGGAAGTTGGGGAAGGAGATGCCGCCGCGCTCCCTCTCGACGTCCAGACGCCAGCCGCGCTCTGCGGCGAGGGCCACGGCGCGGTCGACCTGATGCGCGTGCGGGCCGCCGGGATCGACCGGCGGGATGTTGTCTCCGAAGGTCAGCGTGAGGGTGGTCTCGGTGTCGGTGGCGATGTTCTTGGCGAGCACGGCCAGCGCGGACGCGATGCGGTCGCCGTCCTCGATTGAGAAACCGCACCTCCCCTTCGGCCACCGCGAGATCGGGCACTACGTTGAGCTGCCGGTCGGTGCGCAGCAGGCCCGCGCTGCCGGCGAGGTCGTCGACGAAGGAGGTGTCTCCCGCCACCAGGCGGCCGACGTTGACGGTCGGACCGCTGCCGTGGTCGGAATGGGCTTCGACCTCGCAGCACCAGCCGGCGGCGGCGGTGAGCGCCGAGCGGCCCTGCCAGTAGTGGAGGCCGGAGTGGGCGGCGCGCCCGCGCGCCTCCAGCCGCCAGTTGAACATGCCGCGGCGGCCGGCCACCAGCGTCTCGGCGCCGCCCTCCTCGGTCGAATCGGCCCGCTCGCCCGGCTCCAGCACCCACAGCGCCCGCGCATGCTCACCCCACTTCTTCATGGCGGCGCGGGAGAGCACGCCGCCGACCTCTTCGTCCGGCACCACGACCAGCAGGAGATCCGGCGGCAGTGCGACGCCGCGATGGCGCAGCAGGTCGAGAGCGCCCACGAAAGCGGCCAGCCCTCCTTTCATGTCGATCGCACCGGTCGCCACCAGCCGGTCGCCGTCGATGCGCGGCACGGCGGCCGGGAGGACGGTGTCGAGATGGCCGATGAGGAGGTGATGCCCGCCGCGGGATCGGCTCCGGGGCCGCGGGCGAGGGGGAGGGGAGGAGCGCGCCGTCCTCGCCCGGCTGCTCGACGATCTCGACGGCCAGGCCGCGCTGCGGAGCGCCGCCGCGAGGCGTGCCGCCGCCCGGCGGAGTCCCGCGGGTCGCCGCTGTCGGAGGAGATGGCCGTCAGCCCGGTCAGGAGCTCGACGGCCCGCTCGAAGAGGTTCGGGGGATTCGCGGCCGCCGTTGTCCATGGCAGGGGTAAGCCTACCTCAGTCCCGGCCGGAGGCGTGGGCCGCACCGCTGGTATAGAGTTGTGGCAGATGGAGCCGCTCACCGGCTCCGGTTCAATCGGAGGGGAATCCCATGGTCAGTGCGGTCATTCTGCTGGTGGTGGAGAAGGCGAAGGTGAACGAGGTCGCGCAGCAACTGGTCGAGCTTCAGGGCATCAGCGAAGTCTATTCGGTGGCCGGCCACTACGATCTGGTGGCCATCGCCCGCGTCAAGGACAACGAGCAGATCGCCGACGCGGTCACCAGTCAGATGCTGAAGATCGAGGGGATCATCCGCTCGGAGACCCTGATCTCCTTCCGCGTCTTCTCCCGCTACGACCTGGAGCGATCTTCTCGGTCGGAGCGGAAGAGCCGGCCCGCCCGGGAGAGGTCGGGGACAGCTCATCGCTGCGCCTCCTTGAGGATCAGCGCGGCGAGGACGTCGTAGTCCCCTCCGAAATGGTGGGCGCCCGGCAGCACCTGGGCCTTGCCCACGGCGGCGGGGACCCGCGGGCAGATGCTGTCGCTCTCCTTGCTGCCGTAGAGGCAGAGGACGGGCGGGTGCCCGGCGAGCTTCTTCACCTCGGGGAGCACCGGCTGCCCCTTGCTGCCGCCGCCCAGCCAGTCGGTGACGTGGAACTCGAAGTTGGCCGTCTCGCTGGGACCGAGGAGCGCCACCAGGCGCACCCGCCCCAGCAGCTCGGCGGGCAGCCGGTTGGCGAAGAAGGGGAGCACGTCGGCGCCGAAGGAGTAGCCGACCAGCAGAACCTCCTGCTTGCCCCAGACGGCGAGGTAGTGGCGGAGGATCCGCTCCAGGTCCCGGGCGGCGGAGTCCGGCTTGCGGGCGGTCCAGAAGTACTGCAGGGAGTTCCAGCCCACCACCGGGATCCCTTTCGCCGAAAGCGCGTTCGACACGTCCTTGTCGATGCCGGCCCAGCCGCCGTCGCCTGAGATCATGACGGCGAGCGCCTTCCCTCCGGCCCCTTGGCGGGGACCTCGACGAGCGGCAGGTCGCTCGACCGCCGGAACCCCCTTGGCGGCCTTGGCGGGAGCCGCGGCGGGCCTGGCCGGCCGGTCCTCGCCGACGATCTTGCGGAAGGCCTGGCGGAACTGCGGCGCCCATTTGTAGGTCTTGGAAAAGCCGTGGCCGACGTCCGGCAGCAGCACGGTCTCCGAGCCCTTCACCCTGGCGGTGTACTTGACGACGTCGTCCTTGGCGCAGACCTGGTCGATCGTCCCCTGGAAGGCGATCCACGGCTGCTCGAGGGTCGAGGCGGGACGGAAGACGATCCCCTTCACCTTGGGGTTGGGATCGGGATCGCTGGCGATGCCGTGGCCGGGGCAGAACGGGTGGACGAGGTTGAGGTCGGGGCAGAAGCCCATGCTGATCGCCCCCTTGAAGGTGCTGGGGGGCGCCTGGACGAGGGCGGCGTAGGCGAGCGTCGCGCCCGAGGAGTAGCCCACCAGCACCGGCGGCTCGTAGTTGGGCAGGCCGAGCGTCTTCTGCACGTATTTGGAGAGCAGCTCGAGGTCGACGGCCGCGGAGGTGCAGCTCTCCTTGGCGGCGTTGAGCTTCGCCACGTAGTACGGGACGCTGATGCCGACCACCAGGGTGTCCTGGTCGGCCAGGATCCGGGCCATGTCGACGACCCCCAGGTTCCAGCCGCCGTCGCCCGAGAAGAAGAGGGCGACGTGGCTGGGGTGGGGCGTGCGCCGGTAGATGTAGACCTTGCCGAAGCGGCCGTAGGTGAGGGTCTCGGTCGGCGGCGCCGGCGAGGTGGCGGCCGGCGGAGAATCCTTCGCCGCCTCCTTCGCCCGGGGCGAGGAGTGGGCGCGCGGCCGGGGGCGCGGTCTGCGCGGTCGCCTGGTGCCGCCAGCAGGAGCAGGAGCGAGAGCAGGCGGTCTTCTTCATCGAGCTCTGGACTTCCTCGATTGCTTCGAGCGCCGTCGATCAGACTGCGCTGGTACTCGGGGTCCTGGCGCAGCGGGGCGAAAGCCTCCTCCCGCTGGAGCGCGGCGAGGTCTTTCCACCCCTTGTCCACGGACTTGAGAAGGTCGGCGAGCGCCCGCTTGCGGTCCCCCTTGCGGGCGTAGGCGGCGGCGCGGCTGTACCAGACGGTGGGGTCCTCGGGATCGATCTCGGCGGCGATCGAGAGCACGAAGACCGCCCGGTCGTACTGCTTGTGCTCGCTGAACGATCTGCGGCAGGTAGTAGCCGGTCTGCACGCCGAGGGTGTTGAGGATGCCGCTGGGCGGAGAGCCGCTCGTCGGGCTCGGCGGCGCTCTTCGCCTTGGCGCGCAGCTCGTGGATCTTCAGCGCCGCCACCACCTGGGCCAGGGTCACCGGCTCGCCCGAGGGGTTGACGGCGGCGAGGATGGCCGGGCGCCTCCGCGAGGACCTCCTTGTCGTGCCTGAGCCGCGCCTCGCGCTCCTTCCAGTCGCGCTGGAAGGCGGGGTTGGCCGCCAGCTCGGCGGTCTTGCGGCCGGCCTCGGCGAGGTCGGCGGCGGCGCGCAGGCCGGCGAAGTCCGCCGCGGCGCCCGCGTAGTCGCGGTGCGCCAGGAAGAGGTTGCCGGCGGCCTCGGCCTCGCGGGCCCGCGCCAGCGTCTGTTTCCACAGCTCGTCGACGATCGCCGGGTCCTTGGCCCGCGTGCCGGCCTTCATCGCCTGGATCTCCATCCAGCCGAGGGCGCGGGTGGCGAGCTCCTCGGGCGGCCACTGGTGGGCGCCGTCGAAGATCTCGATGCGATGGACGATGCCGGTCTCCTGGAGCCTGGGCTCGAGGTCCATCATCTCGTAGTAGTTGAAGTCCTTGTCCCCGACCGTGCCGAAGAAGACGAAGGGGTCCCCCTTGCGCGGCGGCTCGCGGAAGGGGAAGCCGGCGCCGGCGCCGATGATGCCGGCGATCGTGCCGGGGACGGCCCGGGCCAGGGTGCAGCAGGAGCGGACGGTGCCGGAGAAGCCGGCGGCGTAGATCCGCCGGTCGTCGATCGCCAGGCGGCCGTGGGTGTCGGTCCACATCGCCCGCATGGCCGTCGACGTTCGGTTCCGCCGGGCCGTCGCTCAGGGAGTTGTTGGAGCTGGCGATGAGGTAGCCGTACTTCTCGGCGCCGGGGCGGAAGCGCTCGGCCGCGAGCTTCCCCCGTGCCGCGCGGGTCCATCACATAGAGGATGGGCCAGGCGCGGCCGGCGGTGTAGCCGCTCGGCAGATAGAGGGCGTAGCTCTCGCCGGGCCGGGCCGCGCAGACGATCTTCTCGATCACCTTGGCCGCGGGGCAGGCGGAGGCAGCGCGGCGGCGGCGGTGGGCGCGGGCCAGCAGCGCGAGCGCCAGGAGCAGAGCGGGTTTCATGGCCTGTGATGGTACATGAGGCCCGGGCGGCGCGATTCAGGCAAGGGAATCTGCAAATTGCAGATGATCTTTCGCTGTTCGAAGGCTCTGGCGACGAGGAGCGTCCAATGCTGATGAAGGTTGGCTCTCGGATTTCTGTTCCCTACACGGCGACGGGCGCCGCGGCGCCGTCGCGCTCGCGGGGCGCCCTGCGCCCGGTGGTGGACCTCGACGCGACGCTCCCTCTGGGACAGAGGACGCGGCTGCGGCCGGCGGCCGAGGTGCTGCCGATGCGGTGCCTGCGCTGCCAGGGGCCGGTCGAGCGGGGAACGGCGCCGGTCTGCCTCGAGGGGCGGGGATACCGTCTGGCCTTGGAACAGGTGCCGGCCTGGGTCTGCACCCGCTGCGAGCTCGCCTACTTCGAACCTGGCGAGGTCCAGACCGTTCGGCAGACGCTGCAGGCCATGCGGGCCCTGAAGCCGGCCGACCCCGCCTGAGCTGTGCCCCGGAGGGGCCCCTTCGTCACTTATGGTATCCTCCCCGTCCCCGCGGGGTGTGTAACCTTTTCACCGATTTTTCCCACTCTTCAGATAGTGAGGACGGTTTGACTTTCGAGACCCGAAACGACGTGCGCAACCTCGCCATCATCGCCCACGTCGACCACGGCAAGACCACCCTGGTGGACGCGATGCTCTGGCAGAGCGGCATCTTCCGCGCCAACGAGCACGTGGCCGAGCGGGTGATGGACTCGATCGACCTCGAGCGCGAGAAGGGCATCACCATCATGGCCAAGAACACGGCCATCCACTACCTGGGGACGCGGATCAACATCGTCGACACCCCCGGCCACGCCGACTTCGGCGGCGAGGTGGAGCGCACGCTGAAGATGGTCGACGGCGTGCTGCTGCTGGTGGACGCCAGCGAGGGCCCGCTGCCGCAGACCCGCTTCGTGCTGCGCAAGGCGCTCGAGGCCGGCCTGCCGCCGATCGTGGTGATCAACAAGATCGACCGCCCCGACGCCCGCGCCGCCGAGGTGCTCAACGAGGTCTTCGACCTCTTCATCGACCTCGACGCCACCGAGGAGCAGCTCGACTTCCCGGTGCTCTACTGCAACGCCCGCGCGGGCCGCTGCGGGCTGCACCGCGGACGGGCCTGGAGGAGACGCTCGAGCCGCTGTTCGAGGAGATCGTCCGCTCGGTGCCGCCGCCGCGCTTCGATCCCGAGATGCCGCTCCAGCTCCTGTTCACCAACCTCGACTACGACGACTACGTCGGCCGGCTGGCGATCGGGCGGATCTTCAACGGCCGGGTGCGCAAGGCCCAGGAGGTGGCGGTCTGCCGGCTCGACGGCACCTTCGCCGCCGGCCAAGGTCTCCCTGCTCTACGGCTACGACGGGCTGAAGCGGGTCGAGATCGCCGAGGCGGGCCCGGGCGACATCGTGGCCATCGCCGGCATCGAGGACGTGAGCATCGGCGAGACGCTCTCCGAGCGCGAGAACCCGCGGGCGCTGCCGCACATCCAGATCGACGAGCCGACGATCTCGATGATGCTGTCGGTCAACGACTCCCCGTTCAGCGGCCGCGACGGCAAGCACGTCACCTCGCGCAAGCTCAAGGAGCGCCTGGAGAAGGAGGCGCTGACCAACGTCTCGATCCGGCGTCGAGCCGACCGACACCCCCGAGGCCTTCCAGGTCTCCGGGCGCGGCGAGCTGCAGCTGGCGATCCTGATCGAGATGATGCGCCGCGAGGGGTACGAGATGTCGGTCGGCAAGCCCGAGGTGATCACCCGCCGGGTCGACGACGGCCCGCTCCTGGAGCCGATGGAGCAGCTGGTGATCGACTGTCCGGAGGAGTACATCGGCGTCGTCACCCAGCAGATGGGGGTGCGCAAGGGGCGGATGACGAAGATGATCAACCACGGCTCCGGCCGCGTGCGGATCGAGTTCCGCGTCCCCTCGCGGGGACTGATCGGCTTCCGCTCGGAGTTCCTCACCGACACCCGGGGGACCGGCATCCTGAACCACCTGTTCGACGGCTGGGACGTCTGGCAGGGGGAGATCGCCCACCGCACCAACGGCGCCCTGGTCGTCGGACCGCTCCGGGCGCACCACCGCCTACGCCATCGAGGGGCTGCAGCCGCGCGGCGAGCTCTTCGTCGCGCCCGGCGAGGAGGTCTACGAGGGGATGGTGGTGGGGGAGAACGCCCGCCCCAACGACCTCGACGTCAACATCACCAAGGAGAAGAAGCTCACCAACATGCGGGCCTCCGGGTCGGACGACGCGGTCCGGCTGGTGCCGCCGCGGATCATGAACCTGGAGCAGGCGCTGGAGTTCATCCGCGAGGACGAGATGGTGGAGGTCACGCCGCACAGCTTCCGGCTGCGCAAGCGCATCCTGCCGGCCAACCGCCGCAAGTAGCCGTTTGGAAATCACCGGCGGCGAGGGTGCTATCCTCTCCCGCCGTGGACGATCCCGGAGGATCTGAAGCCGCCACGACCCTGCGCCAGCGCATCGCCGATCTGCTGGCGGCGGGGGAGTGGGGCTTCGAGGAGCTCAGGCGCGAGCTGGAGGTGCCCGCCCGCGTGCTGGAGGAGGATCTCCGCCACGTCGAGCGGAGCCTCCGCCGGGGCTCCACGCGCCTGGCGGTCGAGCCCGCCCGCTGCCTCTCCTGCGGCTTCGTCTTCCGCGAGCGCGCCGCCCGCCACTTCCACGCCCCCAGCCGCTGCCCTCGCTGCCGCAGCGAGCGCATCGCAGATCCCCGCTTTCATATCGCATAGCGCCATATCAGGAATGGCTCTTGCACAGGACTCTGTGCAGCCGGCCGGGATGTTCCGGCCGCGGTACGACGCAGCACTCCGTCAGGGTGGTTGCAAAGTATTTCAACGGGACTGTGAAAACGGAGGTAGCACCCATGAATATGAAAAGGACAGGTTTGAGCGCGGTGGCAGTGCTGGGATTGAGCCTTCTGGCGACACCGGCGAAGGCGGGAGACTTCGGGGTGTTCGGCGCCTATCAGGATACGAGGGACGCGGATTCGGGGTATGGCGTGGGGGCGAAGCTCGACTTCGGCCGTTTCGTCACCTTGCGAGCCACCTACCTGGGCGACGTGACGGCCCAGGAGAACTCCACCAGCCCCAGAAACTTCAAGCTTCGCGTCATCCCCCTGGAGGCAGGGCTGCAGTACAAATTCCAGGCCGACTCGAACTTCTCCCCCTACCTCGGCGGTGGCGCCAGCTACTTCCTGCTCGACACCAACCGGGGGAACATCGACGACGAGTTCGGCTGGTTCGCCATGGTGGGGGCCGACATCAAGACCCAGCACTCCTTCGGCATCATGCTGGAGGCCATCTACCGCGACGTCCAGTCGACGGTGCGCGACGACAACAACGGCGACCCCACGCTCTCCGACCGGGTCAATGTCCAGCTCCGCGGCTTCGGCGCCAACGCCGGCCTCGTCTGGCACTTCTGAACGGTCTTCCCCTTACCGCCTGAAGATCCATCGCAGGGGCGTGGGATGCCGCGCCCCTGCTGTCTTATATATACTCCCCTTCGTAGTTTCGTCTCGGATCTCACTAGATCAATCCAAGGAGGGCTTTCATGAGGAACTGCGCGATCGTTCTGCTGCTCGCGGGCCTGCTGGCGTCCGTGCCGGCCCGCGCCGTGATCTGCACGGTCGACGAGGTGCCGGCGGCGACGCTGCTGCTGCCGTATTTCGAGGTGGACCTCGGGAACCAGTGGGGCCACGGCACCCTGTTCTCGGTCAACAACGCCTCGGCGACGGCGGTGCTGGCGCACGTCGTGGTCTGGTCGGACCTCTCGGTGCCGGTGCTCGACTTCAACATCTACCTGACCGGCTACGACGTGCAGACGATCAATCTGTGGGACGTCCTCCACGGCAACCTGCCGCGCACCGCCTCGGACGGGCAGGATCCGGCCGACACCATCTCCCCCCAGGGCGACTTCTCGCAGGACATCAACTTCGCGAGCTGTACCGGGTTGCTGCCGGCGCCGCACTCTGCCGTCGTCGTTCGTCGACCATCTGCGCCTGTCGCTGACCGGCCAGGCGTCGCCGGTCCTGGGCGGCCGCTGCGCCGGCCGCGCCTTCGGCGACAACATCGCGCGCGGCTACATCACGATCGACACGGTGAACAACTGCACGCTCCGCTTCCCCGGCGACCCGGGCTACTTCGGCTCCGGCGGCACCGGCGACGCGACCAACCAGAACGTGCTCTGGGGGGACTACTTCTACATCAGCGACATGCAGAACTTCGCCGACGGCAATCCGCTGGTCCACGTCGAGGCGAGCGCCACCAATCCGCAGACCTCGGTGGCCGGGCAGTACACCTTCTACGGCCGCTACGTCGGCTGGACGGCCGCCGACAACCGCGAGCCGCTGGCCACCAGCTTCGCGGTGCGCTACGTGACCGGCGGCACCTTCAGCGGCGGCTCGGACCTGATCGTCTGGCGCGACTCCAAGGTCAACCAGAGCCCCTTCACCTGCCCGGTGTCGCCCGGCGTGCGGCCGGCCTGGTATCCGCTCGGCCAGGAGGGGATCGTAATCTTCGACGAGCAGGAGCAGCCGCAGGTCGCGCAGTCGTTCCCGGTCTCGCCGCAGCCGCCACAGACCGGGCTGATCCCGTTCCCGGCGGAAGCGCAGCGCACGACGGTCGGCGGCGCCGACCTGCCGGTGCCGTTCGCCTTCGGCTGGCTCTACCTCAACCTCAACACCACGGTGGCCGCGGCCGGTGCCAATCCGCCCGAGGATCCGGCCGCCGCGCAGGCCTGGGTGACGGTGGAGATGAAGGCGCAGGGGCGGTTCAGTGTCGGCTTCGACGCGATCCAGCTCGACAGCGCCTGCCTGGCGAGCCACTTCGCGCCGGGGGGCGACCTGCCGTAACCCCTCTTCAGGGGGGCGGAATGGCGATTCCGCCCCTCTTTCCACATAAATAGCCACATCGACAGCACGGATTCCGGGCTTTTGGTGTACCATCCCTCGCAGATTCACGTCCCCTGTTCCTACAAAACGACGTAAGGAGGGTAGTAATGAAGCAAAAAGCTTTGTGCTGTGCCTTGCTTTGCCTGCTGGCGCTCTCTGGTTCGGCCTCGGCGGTGATCTGCACCATCGACGCCGTCCCCGCCGCCACTCTGCTGCTGCCTTACTTCGAGGTAGACCTCGGCAACGCGACCGGGCAGACCACGCTGTTCTCGGTCAACAACGCCTCGGCGACGGCGGTGCTGGCGCACGTCGTGGTCTGGTCCGACCTGTCGGTGCCGGTCCTCGACTTCAACATCTACCTGACCGGCTATGACGTGCAGACGGTCAACCTGCGCGACATCCTGGTCGGCGGCGCGCTGCCGCGGACCGCCTCGGCGGGCCAGGACCCGGGCGACACGATCTCGCCGCACGGCGACTTCTCGCAGGACATCAACTTCGCGAGCTGCTCCGGGCTGCTGCCGGCGCCGGTCCTGCCGGCGAGCTTCGTCCAGCACCTCCAGCAATCGCTGACCGGCCTGTCCTCGTCGGTCCTCGGCAACCGCTGCGCCGGCCGGGCCTTCGGCGACAACATCGCCCGTGGCTACATCACCATCGACACGGTGAACAACTGCACGCTCCGCTTCCCGGGCGACCCGGGCTACTTCGGCGGCGACGCCACCGACCAGAACGTGCTCTGGGGCGACTACTTCTACGTCAACTCGGCGCAGAACTTCGCCGACGGCAACACCCTGGTCCACATCGAGGCGAGCGCCACCAATCCGGAGACCTCGGTCGCCGGCCAGTACACCTTCTACGGCCGCTATGACGCCTGGACGGCCGTCGACCACCGCGAGCCGCTGGCCACCAACTTCGCCGCCCGCTACGTGACCGGCGGCACCTTCAGCGGCGGCACGAGCCTGATCGTCTGGCGTGACTCCAAGGTCAACCAGGGCCCCTTCACCTGCCCGGTATCCCCGGCGTGCGGCCGGCCTGGTATCCGCTGGGCCAGGAAGGGATCGTGATCTTCGACGAGCAGGAGCAGCCGCAGGTCGCGCAGTCGTTCCCGGTCTCGCCGCAGCCGCCGCAGACGGGCCTGGTCCCGTTCCCGGCGGAAGCGCAGCGCACTCTGGTCGGCGGCTCCTCCCTGCCGGTGCCGTTCAGCTTCGGCTGGCTCTACCTCGACCTCAACACGGCGGTGGCCGCGGCCGGCTCCAACCCGCCTGAGGATCCGACGGCGGCCCAGGCCTGGGTGACCATCGAAATGCAGGCTCAGGGCCGGTTCAGCGTCGGCTTCGACGCCATCCAGCTCGACAGCGCCTGCGCGGCGCTCCACACCGGAACCCCGGGCTGATCACCAGAAGCTGATCGTCAGCCTTCCCTGCCGGGGGGAGCGTTCCTCCTCCCCCCGGTTCCTTCCCGCCCCGCCTCAGTCGTAGATCCCGTCCGCATACCAGGCGCCCGTGGCCCGCTCCCGGTAGATCCGGTAGAGGCCGCGTCCGGCGATCTCCACATCCCAGTAGTCCCGCCCCGCCGGATCGTCGGCCCACCACTCTTCTTCCAGCCCCCAGGGACCGGAGGCGACCTTCACCGCCCCTTCGACGCGCGGCCGCTTCGCCTCCTCGGCATGGGGAGCGGCGCGGACCTCGACCGGGGCGGCTTCCGGCTCCTCCGGAGCGCCGTTCGTCAACACCTCGATCTCGACCGGCGGCCGCAGCACCCGCACGGCGAGGAGGCCGCGGCCGGCGCGCGGCTCGCGGCGGGTCTCCGGCGGGGGCGGCGGGGAGAAGTCGACCAGGGCGAAGCGCTCCGGGCGGTGGCCGTCGACCGGCCGCGGCGAACCCACCCGGTCGGGACCGAGCAGGGCGAAGAGGCGGGCGAGGGTGGAGGCCAGCTTGTCGGGGGAGAGGGCCGCCGGGCCGTAGAGGGTGAGCTGCGCCTCGCGCGGCCGGTCGGGGTGGGCGACGAAGGTGAAGCCGGCCACCGGCGCGCCCGGGGGGCGGGCCTCGAGCTCCAGGCGCACCAGGGTGAGCAGGGTCTTGACGTCGCGGGTGGGCGCCGGCAGAACGACGGAGCGGGTCTGGAAACCGTCCGGTTCGAGCCGCATCTCGAGCTCCAGGCGCTGGCAGGCGAAGCCGCGGGACTCCAGGCGCTGGCAGAGGCGGTCGAGCGCCGCCCGGCCGACGAACAGGAAGGGCTCGAGCGCGACCAGCGGCCACTCCAGGCTCATCCCCTCGTGGAAGGCCGGCGGCGGCTCGCGCGGGATCAGCGGCCGCGGGTCGATGCCGCGGGCGGTCGAGTGCAGCTCGCGGCCGAGACGGCCGAGGCGGCTGGCGATCCGTGACGGCGGCAGCCTGGCGAAGTCCCCCACCGACCGTACCCCCCAGCGCTCCAGGGTCTCGGCGACATCCACCTCGGGGGCCAGCCGCAGCAGGGGGAGGGGGGAGAGAAACGCCGCCTCCTCGCCCGCGGGCACGATCACCGGCGGGTCGGGGAGGCCGGCGGCTACCCGCGCCGCGAGCTTGCTGGAGGCGATCCCCGCCCGCGCCGGCAGGCTCGCCGCTTCCGCGGCGTTCATCAGCGCGCGCCCCATCTCCAGCTCGGGGGAGGGGCCGGGGTAGTGGCGCTCGATGCCGTCGGCGTCCAGATAGGCGATCCCCTCGCCGGCATCCTCGACCCGCGGCGAGAAGGCCTCCGCCACCTCGAGCAGCGCCTCCTGGGCCGCCCGCTCGCAGTCGGCGTCGCGCGGGCGGGCCACCAGCTTGGGGCAGAGCGCCCGCGCCTGCGGCAGGGTGAGGCCGGGGCGCAGGCCGGCCGCCCGCGCGAGGCGCGTCGCCGCCACCACGCGGGCGGCGTTGCCGTTCCCCTCCACCACCGCCAGCGCCTCCCGGATCAGCTCGGGCTCGCTGCGCAGCCGGGCGGCCAGGGGGAAGAGGGGGAGGTAGAGACAGGCGATGCGCGGCATGGCTGGAGCGAGCCGGTCAGGCCGAAGCGGCCCGCCGCAGGGGCCAGGTCCGTTCCTGAACGGCCGGAGCCGGCGCCGGCACTGGCACTGGCCGCGCCGGCTGGCGCGGCGGCAGCGCGGGCCGCGGCAGATCCTCCACCAGCAGCCGGAGCTCCTCGCTCTGTCCAGGCAGGCGCCCGCGGCACTTCTCCAGCTCGACGCGCGCGGCGAAGCCGTCGAGCAGGCAGGGGGAGGCGCCGCCGCCGCGCCAGGCGGCGCGACCCCGGTTCGCCTTGAGCACCGCGGCGGCGGCGGTGCCGCTCACCCGGTAGGGGGAGCCCACCAGCAGCGCCGCGTCGTGGGCGCGGGCCGCGCGGGCGAGCCGCAGCCAGGAGGACTCGACCCCGCGGCCGCCGCGCAGCGGCGGGAGGCCGAGGTCGAGCGCCACCAGGGGGAAGCCGCTGGCGAGCAGCATCTCGGTGGCCGCCAGCGCCTCCTTGAGCCGCGCCGGGCGGATCCAGAGCAGCCGCTCGAGGTCGATCCCCAGCGCCGCGGCCGTCCGCCGGATCGAGACCGTCGCCCAGATCCACCAGGGCCGCCGCCTCGCCCGTGCCGGTGGCCGCGGCGAGCGCCGCGAGCAGGATCGAGAAGCGGCCGCTGGCCCGCGCGCCGACCAGCTCCACCAGCTGTCCGCGCGGCAGGCCGCCGTCGAGGAGGCGGTCGAGGACGGGCACGGCGGTGGGGAAGGCGCCCTCTCCCGCCGACTCTTGCAGGTCCCGGTCGAGCTCGCGGGCGCTCCGCAGGTGGGCGCGAAGACCCTCGGGAAGCGCCGATCGCAACCGGCTCAACGCCGCCGGCGCAGGCATCGGTTTTTCGAGTATCGTCTGGGTCAGCGGCTCGGCCATCAGGTTCTCCCGTGATGGCCAATATAAAGCGTAATGAAAGCGTAAGTCAAATCAAATCAGATACTTACAATGAGTTACAAGCTCCCAGGATGATCCCTGTAAACAGATTATGTGATCGATTCTCGCGCCGCCGCGCGCGTGCGTTTTACAGCTATGCGCGCTTTGTGACGGCTGGCGCGAACTTCTCCCCGCCGGCTTCACGAAGTAGAATCCCGCTGCCATGAATGTTGCCGACGTGCGCCGGGAGTACGGGCTGGCCGGGCTCTCCGAAGAGGACCTCGCCGCCGACCCCATCGAGCAGTTCCGGCTCTGGCTGGAGCAGGCGATGACGGTCGATCCGAAAGAGTTCACCGCGATGACGCTCGCCACCGCCGACCGCGAGGGGCGGCCGTCGGCGCGTGTCGTCCTCCTCAAGGGGGTGGACGCGCGGGGGTTCGTCTTCTACACCCATTACGACAGCCGACAAGGGGCGGGAGCTGCAGGAGAATCCGCGCGCCGCGCTGGTCTTCTACTGGCCGGCGCAGGACCGCCAGGTGCGGGTCGAGGGGACGGTCGAGAAGACCTCGCGCGCGGAGTCCGAAGCCTACTTCGCCTCGCGCCCGCTGGGCTCGCGCGTGGGGGCCTGGGCGTCCCCGCAGAGCCGGCGGATCTCCGGCCGCGAGGAGCTCGAGCGCAAGGTGCGCGAGGCCGGCGAGCGCTTCGGCGAGGACGTGCCGCTCCCTCCGGACTGGGGGGCTTCCGGGTGCACCCGGAAGCGATCGAGTTCTGGCAGGGGCGCCCCAGCCGCCTGCACGACCGCCTGCGCTACAGCCTCGACGGCGAGGGGCACTGGCGGATCGAGCGGCTGGCGCCTTAGCTCTGTATGATCGACTCTTCCTGCGATGTCGCGGTGGTCGGCGGCGGCCTGCTCGGGCTCGCCACCGCGATGGCCCTTGCCAAGGGGCGGCGCGTGGTCGTCCTCGAAGCCGAGGAGCGCCTCGCCACCCACCAGAGCGGCCACAACAGCGGCGTCATCCACTCCGGGATCTACTACAAGCCGGGCTCGCTCAAGGCGACCCTCTGCACCGAGGGAGCGCGGGCGCTCTACCGCTTCTGCGCCGAGGAGGGGATCGCCCACGAGCGCTGCGGCAAGCTGATCGTGGCGACGCATCCGGACGAGCTGCCGCGGCTCGACGAGCTCGAGCGACGGGGGGCGGCCAACGGCATCAGTGGCGTCCGCCGGCTGGCCGGCGCGGAGATCCGCGGAGATCGAGCCGCACGCCGCCGGCATCGCGGCCCTGCACGTGCCGGAGACCGGCATCGCCGACTACGCCGGGGTGGCGCGCGCCTACGCCCGCCGGATCGAGGCCGCCGGCGGCCGGGTGCTGACCGGCGCCCGTCTGACCGGGGTGCGCCGGGACGGCCCCGGGCTGGTCGCGGAGACGGCGCGCGGCGCCTTCTCCTGCGCGCTCCTGGTCAACTGCGCCGGGCTGCAGTCCGACCGCGTGGCGCGCCTCTGCGGCGCCGAGCCCGACGTGCGGATCTTCCCCTTCCGCGGCGAGTACTACGATCTGGCGCCCGAGCGCCGGAGCCTGGTGCGCGGGCTGATCTATCCGGTCCCCGACCCCCGCTTCCCGTTCCTCGGCGTCCACCTGACGCGGCGGGTGGACGGCTCGATCGAGGCCGGCCCCAACGCCGTGCTCGCCTTGAAGCGCGAGGGGTACCGCTGGCGCGACATCTCCCTGCGCGACGCCGCCGCGATCGCCACCTGGCCGGGCTTCTGGCACCTCGCGGCCCGTTTCGGCACGATCGGCGCCTACGAGGTCTGGCGGTCGCTCTCCAAGAAGCTGTTCGTGCGCGATCTGCGGCGGCTGGTGCCGGAGATCGGTCCGGCGGACGTCCACCGGGCGGGCAGCGGGGTGAGGGCGCAGGCGCTCGATGCCAAGGGTGGGCTGGTGGACGACTTCCGGATCGTGCGCAGCGAGCGGGCGATCCACGTGCTGAATGCGCCCTCTCCGGGCGCCACGGCTTCGATCCGGATTGGAGAGTGGATCGCGGCGATGGTCAGAACAGGGACGAACACGGACTGACACGGACAAACAGGGACCTCAGGAAAACTCCTGTTGTCTTTGCGGTCTGTGTCTGTCCGTGTCCGTCCCTGTCAGTCCTTTCTACCGCCCCTCCGATTCGTGATCGACCCAGATCCGCACCGTTTCCTCATCGCCGGTAACCGTCAGCAGCTCCCCCTCGCCGAAGCGGGCGAGCTCCTCGAGGGCGGCGTGGAGGTTCAGCTCGTCGCCGGAGCCTGAGAGCAGGGCGGCGACCACCGGCAGGGGGATCCTGGCCTCGACGGTCTCCCCCTTGCCGCCGCGGTCGGTCGCCCGCAGCTCGAGGTAATCGCCGCGCTTGGCGATCCGCACCTTGGAATCGGCGTCGTTGACTTTCAGGTAGGTGGTGTCGGGGCCATTGCGGAGCTCGCGCCAGGCCCGGCGCAGATCGGCGATGTCGTAGTCCCGGTCCCTGACCCGGAAATGGCGGGAATTCCGCGCCTCGTCCGGGATCATGCCGGAGAGGTTGTGGACCATCGAGAGCGGCAGATTGATGTTCGCCTGCTCGCCTTTTTTATCGCCCTGCACGTCGATGTGGATCCAGAGTTCGGCCGCGGCGGCCTGGGCCCCGATGAGCCCGGCCGCGAGCAGCGCGACTCCGAGAATCTTCTGCGTTCCGTTCATCGTCTCCTCCTTGGGAATTCATCCCGTTCGATCAACAGGACGGAGGAGGAGAGCGATTCGTTTCAAAGCTTCATCGCTTCCAGCTCGTCGATGCGCTCGCGCACGAGGTCGAAGCCGCCCTGCCAGAAGGCGCGGTCGGTGATGTCGATCCCGACCTCGGCGAGGATCTGCTCGGGCCGCGCCGAGCCGCCGTAGGAGAGGAGCTTGAGGTAGCCGGGCTTGAACGCCTCGCCCTCCTCCTGGAAGCGGCGGTAGAGGGCGAGCACCAGGAGCTGGCCGAAGCTGTAGGCGTAGCAGTAGAAGGGGGTCTGGTAGATGTGGGGGATGCGACAGCCACTCGTAGCGGAACTCGGGCGCCACCTCGACGCTGTCGCCGAACTGCTCGCGCGAGCTTCGCCATGTAGAGCTCGCTGACAGCTCGTCGATCGAGCGGCCGGCGAGGATCGGCCGTCGTGGGCCTCGATCTCGAAGAGGACGAAGTAGGCCTGGCGCAGCACCGTCGCGTAGACGTCGTCGACGGCGGAGGCCAGCAGCTCGCGGCGGGCGAGCGGGTCGCGCTCCTCGCGCAGCAGGCGGTCGGTCATCAGCATCTCGCCGAACACCGAGGCGGTCTCGGCCAGCGGCAGCGAGGAGTGCTGGGTGAGGATCGAAGCAGTCGCTCGGCGAGCATGCTGTGGATGGCGTGGCCGAGCTCGTGGGCGAGGGTCGCCACGTCGCGCACCCGGCCGGCGAAGTTGACCAGCACCCAGGGGGTGTAGACGCGGCAGCACGGTGGAGCAGAAGGCGCCGCCGCGCTTGCCCTTGCGGATCTCGCTGTCGAGATGGTTTTCGGCGAACACCCGCTCGGCGTAGCGCGGCGAAGCGCGGGTGGAAGTCGTCGAAGGTCTCGAGCACCGAGCGCACCGCGTCGGCGTACGCCGACCTCGCGGTCGGAGGTGGCGAGCGGGGCGTAGAGGTCGTAGCGGCGCAGGCGCTCCATGCCGAGCCAGCCGGCCTTCAGGCGGAAGTAGCGCTGGAAGAGGCCGCGTTCTCGCGCGCCACCTCGAGCAGCACCTCGACGGCGCGGTCGGGGATGTCGTTGTCGGGTTGCGCACCGAGATGGGGCGAGCGGTAGCCGCGCAGCCCCACCTGCTCGTCGTACCAGTTGCGCACCCGTTGACGTAGATCTGGCCGAGGACGTTCGCCTCGCTGCGAGTAGACCCGGTAGAGCTCCTGGTAGGCCGCTCTCGCGCAGCTCGGCGCGCGGCGAGAAGGCGTGGCTCATCAGCTCGTCGCGGGTGAGCTTGCTGGTCTCGCCGTCCACCTCGAGGTTGAACTCGAGGCGGTTGGTGAGCATCGAGTAGAGCGTGATCACCGCGTCGACGCCGTTCTGGTCCTTGATGTTGATGATCTGCTCGGACTTCTCGTCGAGCGTGTAGGGCTTGAAGCGCCGCAGGTCCTGCAGATACTGGCGGTAGTCGGGGTGCTCGGTCTCGCCCGGCAGCAGGCGCCAGGCCTCGTCGTCGTCCAGGCTCGCGCCACCAGAGGGTGAAGAAGAGCATGCGGTTGCCCGCCTCGGTGCCCGCCTGCCGCACGCGGTTGCGGAAGGTCAGCGCCTCCTGGCTGCCGGTGTCGGCGTAGAACCAGAGCGAGGAGTAGCCGTTGATCACCTGGATCAGGTCGTGGATCCGCTCGTATTCGCGCAGGATGTCGAGGAACGCGCCCGGTTCCATGCGCGGATCGAGGTCCGCGCGCCGGGTTTCGAAAGCGGCCACGGCAGCCTCGAGATCGGCGAGCCGGGCGGCGAACACCTCTTCGCTGGGCTCCGGCAGCAGCTCCTTAGAGCTCCCAGCCGCTCAGGCTGTAGGTCGGAAAGGTCTTGGTGATGACGTCCATTTTCAGGGTTGTTCTCGCTGACTAGAATTTGCCATTCACATCTATTTTAGCTGAGCCGGGGGGACGATGACCGCCGCCACCCCCTTCTCGCGCGCGAGCTGATTGAAGGCGGCGAGGTCGGTGTCCCAGACCCCGCGCAACCTGGCGAGCTGGACGTCGATCGCCGCTGTCACGTCGTTCCGGACCTGCATGGCCTGTGCCGTGGGCCGGGAGTCGCCCAGGGAGGCTGAGCTCGCCACGCCGTTGAGCTTGTCGTTGAGCCGGACGGGGTAGTTGAGCGGGTCCTGGGGGGCGCGGTTCTTGGTCTGGTAGAGCGCCTCCTCGACCTCCGTCATCTTCTTGTCGAGGCTCTTGGCGGCGTCGATCACCGGCTTCATCGCCTCGTCCTTGGCGAGGCGCTTCTCCACATCCTTGAGCTGGGCGCGCACGTCGCGGATGCGGCGGATGGCGTCATGGGTCTCGGTCAGCTTGTCGCGGGTCTCGACGAGGAAACGGAACTGGGCCTCGAGATCCTCCTGAGTGGCGGCGGAGCGCGGGTCCTTGCGGATCTCGAACGGCTGGGTGAAGGTCTTGCCGCCGGCGGTCAGGCGGGCCTGGTACTTCCCCGGCACCGCCACCGGCTCGACGGGGTCGCCGGTCCACAGCACCATCTTGGGGAACTTGCTGGCGCCCGGCCAGGTCATGTTCCAGGCGAAACGGTTGAGGCCCGCCTCGGTGGGGATCTTCGGCTGCTCCTTCTCCTCGTCGTCGGCCGCCGGCTCGTCCTTCTCCTTCTCCTTGGCTTTGGCCTTGGTGTCCGCGGGCTCCTTCTTCTCCTTCGCCTTCTCGGCCGGCTTCCCCTCGAAGGTGCGGATCACCTTGCCGTCCCCGGTGAGGATCTCGAGCTTGACCTCCTTCGCCTGATCGGCCGGCGGCGCCTCTTGCAGGTAGTAGTCGATGACCACGCCGGCCGGCGGGTTCTGGCCGATGCCCTGCGGCCGGGGGCCGTCGCCGTCGCCGTCCCCGCCGGCATCCGCGTAGCGGTAGCTCGGGGCGGGCGGGAAGAGGTGCGCCGCGGCCCCGGCGAAGTCGTGATCGGCGGCGAGATCGCGCAGCGGCGCCAGGTTGTCGAGCACCCAGAAGGAGCGCCCGTGGGTGGCGGCGATCAGGTCGCCGTCCTTGATCGTCAGGTCGTGCACCGGCACGATCGGCAGGTTGAGCTGCAGCGGCTGCCAATGCGCGCCGTCGTCGAAGGAGACGTAGACGCCGCGCTCGGTGCCGGCGTAGAGCAGGCCGCGGCGCGCGGGATCGGCGCGGACGACGCGGGTGAAGTGCCCCGGATCGATGCCGCTGTCGATGCGCGTCCAGGTCGCGCCGTAGTCGTTCGTCTTGTAGAGATAGGGGCGGTTGTCGTCCGACTTGTACATCGTCGCCGCGACGTAGGCGCTCCCCTTGTCATGCGGGCTGGCGTCGATCTCGTTGATCATGATCCACTCCGGCAGGCCCTTGGGCGTGACGTTCTTCCAGGTCTTGCCGCCGTCGCGGGTGACGTTGACCAGGCCGTCGTCGGAGCCGGTCCAGATCACGCCCGGCTCGAGCGGCGACTCGGCGACGTAGAAGATGGTGCCGTAGTACTCGACGCTGGTGTTGTCCTGGGTGATCGGCCCGCCCGAGGACGCCTGCCGGGACTTGTCGTTGCGCGTCAGGTCGGGCGAGATCGCCGTCCAGCTCTGGCCGCCGTCGGTGCTCTTGAACAGCACCTGGGCCGCGGCGTAGAGGGTGTCGGGGTCGTGGGGCGAGAACAGGATGGGGAAGTTCCACTGGAAGCGGTACTTGAGCTCGGCGGCGCCGGAGCCCATCGGGTTGTCCGGCCAGGGATTGACGTCGCGGAACTCGCCGGTGTCGTGGTTGACGCGGGTGAGCAGGCCGCCGTAGGAGCCGCCGTAGACGACGTCGGGGTTCTTCGGATCGGCGAGGATGTAGCCGCTCTCGCCGCCCGGCGGTCGGCTCCCAGTCGCGGAGGCCGATGCCGGGGCCGCCGCCGCGCGACAGGATGCGCACCGCCGAGTTGTCCTGCTGCGCGCCGAGGATGCGGTAGGGGAAGTGGGTGTCGGTCGAGACGCGGTAGAACTGCGCCGTCGGCTGGTTGTCCTCGGCGGTCCAGGTCTTGCCGCCGTCGGTGCGAGATGGTGGCGCCGCCGTCGTTGGACTCGATCATCCGCTGCGGGTCGTCGGGATCGATCCAGAGGTCGTGGTTGTCGCCGTGCGGGGACGCGGATCGTGGTGAAGGTCTTGCCGCCGTCCTTGGAGTGGAGGAAGCTGACGTTGGGGACGTAGACCGCCTCCTCGTCCTTGGGATCGGCGTAGACGTGGCTGTAGTACCAGGCGCGCTGGCGCAGCTCGCGGTCGTCGCTGGTCTGGGTCCAGGTCTTGCCGCCGTCGCGCGAGCGGAAGACGCCGCCCTCGGCGGCCTCGACGATGGCGTAGAGGTTGTCCGGGTTGGACGGCGAGACGGTGAGGCCGATGATGCCGATCGTCCCCTTGGGCAGCCCGGGGTTGCGCGTCAGCTCGGTCCAGTGTGTCGCCGCCGTCGGTCGACTTCCAGATGCCCGAGCCGGGGCCGCCGCTCTCCAGGCTGTACGGCGTGCGCTTGAAGTTCCACATCGAGGCGTAGAGGACCCGCGGGTTGGTCGGGTCCATGGCGAGGTCGACCGCGCCCACCCGGTCGTTGACGAAGAGGACGCGCTCCCAGTGGTCGCCGCCGTCCCTGGAGCGGTAGACGCCGCGCATCTCGTTGGGGCCGAAGACGTGGCCGAGCACGGCGGCGTAGACGAGGTCCGGGTTCTTCGGGTGGATGCGGATGCGCGACGATCTGCCGGCGCGTCGGCGAGGCCGGCGGATTTCCAGGTCTTGCCCGGCGTCGGTCGACTTCCACATCCCGTCGCCATGGGCGAGACGTTGCCGCGCACCGTCACCTCGCCGCCGCCCACGTAGACGACGTTCGGGTCCCACTCGGAGACGGCGACGGCGCCGATCGAGCCGCCGAAGAAGCCGTCCGAGACGTTCTTCCAGGTGCGGCCGCCGTCGGTCGTCTTCCAGACGCCGCCGCCGGTGCCGCCGAAGTAGTAGGTGTTGCGGTCGCCGGGCAGGCCGGTGACGGTGGCCACGCGGCCACCGCGATAGGGGCCCACCTCGCGCCACTTCATCCCCTCGAACAGGGCGGGATCGACCGCCGGCTTCGGCGCCGCGGCGGCGCGCAGGCCGGACGGAGCGCCCAGCGCCAGGATCAGGGAGAGGGGAAGAATGGATCGGAAGAACAGGGATTTCATCATGTCTGAGCGACTCCCTTCGCGTTCGTGGCTTTTTACCACAACCGGTCGCGGAGCTGTTCTGATATTTCACCGGAAAAAGGCGCTACCGGCCCGCCATGAAGGCGGGCCGGCCGGCGGTCCGTAGGGGCGGCCCTATGTGGCCGCCCTGGGCGGGGGCAGGGCGCCCACGCAGGGGCGCCCCTACAAGGCCCTAGCGGTAGTCTTCGACGCTCAGCTTGTCGAGCGGCAGGCCGAACGGGTAGAAGAGATTGAACACCGGCTGCTCGATGACCTCGGCGAAGCGGAGGAAGAGCGGCCCGTACTCCTCGACCTCCGACTGCCCGGCCTCGATCCGCGCGTACTCCTCCTGCGAGATTCCCAGCGCCTCCGCCATCTGCTCGGGTGTCTTGCCGCGCCCCTCGCGATGCTTGCGGATCAGCTCGCCGGCCTGGCCGGCCCGGGTATCGGCGGACTTGCCGCTGTCGGCGAGCAGGCGGGAGGTCGGGGTTTCCAGCTTGATGGCGATGTTGGCGAGCAGCGGCCCCCAGGTCTCCGCCGGCGAGTTTCCCGCCTCGATCTCCTGGTACTTCTCGGCCGGGATCCCCAGCTTGCCGGCAATATCTTCGCTCGAGAGCTTCTTGCGCTCCCGTTCCTTCATCAGCACCTGTCCGAGTTTCACGTCTCCTCCTCCTTCGTCGCAAGGCCCAGTGGCCGATCATCGTAGCATGGTGATCCTACGCTTCTGGGGTGCGCGCCGGACGGCGAGGCGGGACAGCGGCCAGGACGGCGTCAGCGCTTGCGGTCCGTCGACAGCGCCTTCAGCGCCTCGATCGGCCGGCGGTCCGGGCTCATCAGCTTGATCGCCCGGCGCAGGTGAGCCTCCGCCTTCGCGATGTTGCCGACCTGGCGCTCGATCTCGCCGGCATAGAACGCCGCGAGGCCGCAGCCGGGGTCGCGGCGCAGCGCCTCGTTGAGCTCCTTGAGGGCGCGGGCGGCGCCGGCCGGGTTCAGCAGGTAGCGGCAGTAGGCGAGCTCGGCGGCATAGACGCCGTTCTGCGGGTCGCAGTCGGCGGCGAACTCCAGCAGCATCAGCGCCTCGCGGTGCTTGCCGGCGTCCATCAGCGCCTTCCCCTTCTTGTACTGCGACTCGGAGTCGAGCAGGTCGGTCTTGATGGCGAAGTTGGCGACCGGCCGCTTCGCCCGCTCGTCGCGCAGCGTCTTGCGCCGGAAGAGCAGGGTGTTGCGCTGCTCGACGTCCGAGAGCTCGGCATAGGCGCGGGCGCCGGTGAGGAAGAGGTCGCGCGCCTTCTCGGCGATGTCCGCGAGGTTGGCGGAGTCGAGCGTCCAGGGGGCGAAGCGGCGGGCGAAATCGAGGAACGCGGCCTCGAACCCGGCGGCGGTGCCCTCCTCGGGGGCGCCGAGCAGGTCGAAGGCGTCCTGCCGCCGGTAGGAGAGGTAGGCCTGCATGATCTCGTTGCGCCGGCGCTCGACCTCCGGGTCGGGCGCCACGATTGCCGCGGTCACCGGCGGGACGGCGACGGGCACCGTGATGGGCACCGTCGCCGAGGGGGGAGGCGGCGCGGCGAGGACAGGCCGAGGAAACGACCCGGTCGCGGTGAGATCCCGGGGCAGCGTGTCCGCGGTCGTCACCACGCCGAGGATCGACAGCGCGTAGAGCACGCGGGTGATCTCGTCCACCGGCAGCTGGGTCGCCTCCGCCAGCTCGCCCATCCGCCGCCCGGGCGCCCGCAGCCCCTCGGCGATCTGCCCCTGGTGGCGGCTGAGGCGGAGCTCGTCGAAGGGGAACGGCGGCGAGGGGTGGAGGACCAGCTTCTTGCCGACCAGCGGCGCCACCGACATGTCCACCTCCTCCTGAGGGGCGAAGCGGGTGACGCCGGTGAGGATGAGCTGCGGCACCTTCACCTTGAGCGACGAGTCGGTCGCCGGCGCCTCGTCGAGCCAGCGGAACTCCCCCTCGTTCCAGGTGAACAGGTCGAGCAGCTTTTTCGCCAGGTTCTGCTGCAGGATCCGGAAGAGATCGACGGCGGAGATCAGCCCGTGCTCGATCAGGACTTCGCCCAGGGGGACCCCGCGGGCGGCCGACCGCGAGAGGCAGGCGGTGAAGTCGTCCTCGCTGAGCTTCCCCTCGTGGACCATGTAGCGGCCCAGGGTCTCGTGGGCGAGGTTCGAGCGGCAGTCGACCGGAACGCCGTTTTCGATCAGGATCCGCTTCCAGACCTGCCGCCGGCGGACCTCGACCACCAGCGAGCTCTGGCGCAGGGCGTGGGCGAGCAACAGGGGGGCGAAGGGGACCTCGAGGAGGCTCCCTTCCCGCACACGTGCGATCTCCTCCAGTTGCTCGGAAGTCGGAATCATCTTGGTTGAGCGAAAATAACTGCGGCGAGTATATAAGAGGAGGAGGCCGGGATGGAGAGCAGCGGAATGATCTTCGATGGACCGGAGGGCGGCCCCACCGTGGTCCTGGCCCACGGCGCCGGGGCGGCGATGGATTCGCCGTTCCTGAACACGATGGCCGCGGGCCTCGCCGCGGGCGGCATCCGGGTGGCCCGCTTCGAGTTCCCCTACATGCGCCGCCGCCGCGAGACCGGCGAAAGGCGCCCGCCGGACCGCGAGCCGGCCCTGCGCCAGGCCTGGCTGGAGGCGATCGCGGCCCTCGGCGGCGGGGAGCGCCTGGTGATCGGCGGCAAGTCCATGGGCGGCCGCATGGCCAGCCTGGTGGCGGACGAGGCCGCCGTCCGCGGCCTGGTCTGCCTCGGCTACCCTTTCCATCCGCCGGGCCAGCCGGAGAAGCTGCGCACCGCCCACCTCCGCGACCTCCGCACCCCCACCCTGATCGTGCAGGGGACCCGCGACCCCCTCGGCACCCGCGAGGACGTCGAGCGCTACGATCTCTCGCCGGCCATCCGCCTCGTCTGGCTGGAGGACGGCGACCACTCCTTCAAGCCCCGGGTCTCCTCGGGGCACAGGGAGAAGGAGCACCTGGCGGCGGCGGTGGAGGCGGTGCGGGGGTTTATGGAGTCGTTGCGGTAGAGCGGCCTTCGCCGCCCGGGCCTGAAGACCCGGGCTACGCTCCAAACGAAAAGCCCCCTGAAGGGGGCTCATGAGTTACCTCACGTATTTTGAGCCGGCTTCAGCCGGCTTTTCGTTTGAGGCGTAGCCCGGGTCTTCAGGCCCGGGCGGGGCTTTTCCGCTAAGCTCCGCCTCCGTGTCTAGCTCGGAAACCCTCGGCCAGCTCGCCGCGCTCGGCACCGCGGGCTGCTGGGCTTTCTCGGCCCTGGCCTTCGCCGCCGCCGGGCGGCGGATGGGCGTGCTGCCGCTCAACCTGATCCGCCTGGTGATGGCGCTCGGCTTCCTGGTCCTGGCGACCTGGGGGCTGCGCGGCCTGCCGCTGCCGGTCGACGCCTCGCCCCATGCCTGGGGGTGGCTCTCCATCTCCGGGCTGATCGGCTTCGTGTTCGGCGATCTCTGCCTGTTCCGGGCCTACGTGCTGATCGGCCCGCGGATCGCGTCGCTGATGATGTCCCTCGCCCCGCTGCTGACGGCCCTCATCGGCTGGCTGGTGCTCGGCGAGACGCTGAGCGGGCGCGACGCCCTGGGGATGTTCCTCACCGTCGCCGGCATCGGCTGGGCCGTGCTCGAGGGGAATCGCCCGGCGGAGGGGGAGCCAGCGCCCCGCCCCTCGCGCGCCGGCCTCGCGCTCGGCTTCTGCGGCGCGCTGGGGCAGGCGGGGGGGCTCGTCCTCAGCAAGCTGGGGATGGGGAGCTACAACGTGGTCGCGGCCACCCAGGTGCGGGTGATCGCCGCCATCGCCGGCTACATGCTCCTGATCGCCGCCATGCGGGGGTGGCCGCGGGTGGGGGAGGCGCTGCGCGACCGCCGCGGGCTCGGCTTCGCCGCCATCGGCGCCTTTTTCGGTCCCTTCCTCGGCGTCTCGCTGTCGCTGTTCGCGGTCCGCCACACCGTGTCCGGCGTGGCCGCCAGCATCATGGCCCTGCAGCCGGTGCTGATCATCCCGCTGGTCGTGCTCCTGCACCGCGAGCGGGTGGGGATCGGCGGCGTCGCCGGCGCGCTGGTGGCGGTCGCCGGGGTGGCCCTGCTGTTTCTCTGATCCTGAAACATCCGCCCGGGAATTGACAGCTATGCCGCTCTGCCATAGAGTAGCGGAGTATCCGCAGCACACGTCGGTTCTGTCGTCAACTTCGGAGGAGGAAGGCAATGAGAACGAAGCCGCTACTCTGGCTCACCGCACTCGCCTTGCTGCCCGTGGTCTCTGCCCCTTTGGCGGGGCAACCGCGGCCGGTCGGGAACGAGTTCCGCGTCAACGCGAACACCGAGTCCAAGCAGCATAATCCGGTCGCGGCGTTCAACGCCGCCGGCTCGGCCCTGGTGGTGTGGGAGAACGACAAGAACGGGCTGCGCGGGCGCTTCTATGGCCGCGACGGCGCCTCCTTGACGGAGGAGCTGGGCCTGGTGGCGAACCAGAAGCTCCCCGGCGTGCCGTCCGCCGGCATCGAGGTCATCCGCAAGGATCCCGCGGTCGCCTTCCTCGCCTCCGGCGATTTCCTGCTCGCCTGGACCGAAGAGCGTGACGACGTCAGCACCGACATCTTCGTCGAGCACCGCTACGTGATCGACCGCGACGTCTACGTCCAGAAGTTCAACGGCGCCGGCGCGGCTCAAGGGTCGCCGGTCCGCCTCAACGCCACCACGGCCGGCTACCAGAGCCTGCCCAAGATCCTGGTCCGCAGCGGCGCCGACGCCGTCGTCGTCTGGCAGAGCGACGGCCGGCGGGTGGGACCGGCGGGCGACGGCATCTTCAGCCGCCTGGTGAGCCCGGCGACCGGCCAGCTGTCCTCGGGTGAGACCAAGCTCAGCTCGGTGGCCGGCCTGGCGGCGAATCCGGCGATCGCCGGCGCCACCAACGGCGGCTTCGCCGTCGCCTGGGAGGCCGCGGACGGCAGCTCGCAGGGCGTCTTCGCCCGCCTGTTCGCCAAGTCCGGCTCGCCCCGCGGCGCCGAGTTCCGCGTCAACTCCACCGTCCAGGGCCTGCAGCGCCGGCCTGCCTTGACCGCCGACTCCAACACCGGCGGCTGGCTGCTGGTCTGGCAGGGCCAGGCGGGCAGCATCAAGGACTCCCACATCTACGGCCAGTTCCTGGGCGCCGCCGGCAGCTTCGTCGGCCCGCAGATCCGGATCAGCCAGGGTGTCGCGCAGGGTCAGGTCTCGCCGTCCGTCGCGGCGGTCGGGGGCGGCCACTTCCTGGCGACCTGGCTCGACTACCACGACATCTTCCCGGTCGGCCTGTTCGGCGTCGAGATCGACAAGCTCGGAGCCGCGGTCGGCGCCGAGGTGGAGATCAACACGGCGGCGATCAACGCCCAGACCCGTACCTCCATCGCCGTCAGCTCCAAGGGCGGCGTGCTGGTGCCCTGGGAGGGCTTCACCACCAGCCAGGCGGCACCGGGCATCTCCGCCCGCCGGGTCGAGCTCTAGAAGATCCTTGACGGGGGCGGTCCCATGGGGCCGCCTCGCGTTTTCCTCAACCACGGCACCTTCCTTGCTTTCCCTTTCGGGGATGGATACCCTCGCCCCGCCCCCCAAGCCCGCCTCGCGCCCACAAGTTACGGCCCGTGAAAACGCTTCGCTGTCGGCGGCGGCGGGGAGAGAGCTGCGCACTCGGGGCTGGCGGAGCCTGGACATCCTGCGCGCGACCGCGCTCGTGGCCGGGTTCGGTCTCTTCCTGGCCCTCCTCTGGGTGGCGCACGACCTGATTTTCATCACCTTCCTCGGCATCCTCTTCGGCCTCGCGGTGGCGAGCGGCGCGGACTTCCTGGAGCGGTTCCGGATCCCCCGCGGAGTGGGCGCCGTGCTGGTCGTCATCGCGTTCCTCGGCATCCTCTTCGGCCTCGGCGCCTGGGCGGCGCCGACCCTGCGCGCGCAGTCGGGCGAGCTGCAGGCATCGCTCCCCCAGGCCCTGGACCGGATCGAGGGGTGGATCGACGCTCACCGAAGCGGCTTCCTGGGGCAGCTCATCCCGGCCACGCCGGGGACGCCGGAACAGCCGGTCGTTCCGGGCACGCCACCGCCGGCGAAGGCTCCCGAGGCGCTCCAGGGGCTCTCCGGCCAGCTCGGCGCGGTGACCCGCTACCTCTTCTCGTTCCTCTCCTCGACGGTCGCCGTGCTGGGGGGGCTGCTGCTGATCCTCTTCACCGCGATCTACATCGGCGCCGAGCCGCGCCTTTACTACAAGGGATTGCTGCACCTCTTTCCCCATGATGCGCGGCCGCGGGCGGGCGAGGTGCTGGGTGCCATCGGGACGACCCTGCGCAAGTGGCTGGTGGCCCAGCTGATCATGATGGCTTCGATCGGCGTCGCCACCGCGCTGGGCTTGAGCCTGCTCGGCGTCAAGGCGGCGCTGGCGCTGGGGCTGATCGCGGGGCTGCTCGAGTTCATCCCGATGCTCGGGCCGATCCTCAGCGCGGTCCCCGGCATCGCCATGGCGTTCCTCGACTCGCCGCAGAAGGCGCTCCTGGTGGCCCTGGTCTACTGGGCGGTGCAGTTCCTGGAGGGGCACATCCTCGCGCCGCTGCTGATGAAGAAAGGGGTCGACCTGCCGCCGGTCGTCACCCTGATCGGCCTGTCGCTGATGGCGATCGTCTTCGGCTTCCTGGGCATGATGGTGGCCGTCCCCGTCCTCGCCGCCGTGATGGTGGCGATCAAGATGCTCTACGTCGAGGACGTGGTGGGCGACGACATCGAGATCGGCAACGCCCCCGACGCCCCCGTGCCTCCTACCCAGCCGGCGCATCCGATCGGCTAGATCCGCCTCCCGATTGGGCGATTCCGCCCCGGAACCCAAGGCTTCCCGGCTGGAAGCCTGAGATTCCGGGCTGGATCTACATGCTCTTGCCGCGGGAGCCTTGGCTTCTGGTCTGGATCTACCCGCTTTTCGTCCAGGAGCTTCGGCTTCCCCCGTGGATCTGCAGGCTTCTGGTCCAGGAGCTATGGCTTTTCCTCCGGATCTACATGCTGCTGATCCAGAAGCGATGGATTTCCTGATGGATCTGCGCTCTATTGTCCTGGAACCACGGTACTCCGTTCCCCAAGACCACAATTTCCCACTGCAACTCGGAATTCCTGCCAACTCCAGGTTACCGAATCCTGGGTATTGACCAGTTAAATTCAATAGTTACTATTAGGAATCATCGTAGCCATAAAGGCACGATACGGTCTCGGGGGGGAATGAGAGTGAGTGTTTCGCTCTACCGCTCCGAGAGTCGAAATGCTGCGTCCAAAGGAGAAAGTCATGGCAGCGAAAGGTCAGTCGTACGCGGAGAAGTTCAGTCGTTGGGAGATCCTCATTACCAACGCGAAGCCGACCCTTCCGGAGATGCCCCACATCGGGGAGGATCTGACGGTGCTCGAGCAGAGATTGACGGAAGCGCGGGTGCTCGAAAGCCGGCAGGAGGATCTGCGCGCGCAGGCGAGGGATCTCGGCAAGCAGATCCGTTCGGCCGCCCGGGAAGGTGAGAAGGCCCGGGCCCGGCTGGGGGCCAATCTGCGCGCGAAGTACGGCTTCGAGAGCGACACGCTGGTGAAGTACGGCTTCAAGCCGCGCCCGCCGGTCACTCGCCGGCGCCTGTTCAAGAAGCCCGCGGCGGAAGCGCAGACCACCTCGCCGGAGCAGGGGCCCGGGAAGCAGGGGTAGGGTAGAGAAGGATCGGTTCTTGCCGGTCGACAATGCCGGGGGGCCGGGTGCCCCCCGGCTTTTTGAGCCCGGCTGATTCGCACAACTTCTCGTAAGAGCCCCTGTCAAAACCTTTGCACCCCGCCCTGAACGGGCCGGAATTTGAGTAGCCTGGTGCGGTGAGCCCAACCTCTTCCACACATCTCGCCCAGTCTTTGAAATTGCCCCGGAAGGGGCAAGGGCATGTAGCCTGGGGCGTCAGCCCCAGGAAGGGGAGGCCAAGCCATTCCCAAAAGCCCCGAAGGGGCGACGGCAGTCTTCCCCCGGAGCAATGATCTGGCGTCGCCCTTTGGGGATTGTGAGACGGTTCTACGCGGCCCTTTCGAGGCATTGACGTCAATTAGGAAGAGGCATAGAATTCAGGATGCTTATAGAATCAATAATATACAGCAGCCGGAGCACGTTGCCCTAGTTGGCCGTTCAAGATGGATGAATGTTCTTATCCTCGTTCGTGAAAGTCAGTGCGTAGCTCAAAGGAGAATGAAATGAAAAAATCGCGGTTATCTCTCCTTCTTCTCTCCCTTATTGCGGCTTTAGCAGTGTTCCAGGTCTCGCCTGCGGAGAGCTACCCTTGTCCACCCTACTGCCCATGGGGTCAAGGATGCTCAATAAGCTGTCCAAGTGGGCAGGAACCATGTTGTGCAGGTCTCCGAGTTTGCGGCTCAGGCACGTGCCAATGCATAACAATGGGGTCCTGTAGCTGAACTTACCTTCTATTGCATGCGGCGATAGCGGAGAAGCGGCCAACCTGAGCGATCCACCGTGCGGCAACCGCGCTTTGCGTGTTTGCCGCACGATAAACTTTCCAAGGTGTTATACGCCACATTTAGCCTATGGCCAAAAATAGTAAGAGAAGCGTTGATTCTCCGTGGAGTGAAACTCTAGTCGACGACTGGGGAAGCCTGCTCAGTGCGCTTCATGGACGAGACCTGATTCCAGCACAAGACGGCCAAGGGGGGCATTTCCGCTCACCCTACGTGTTTCGAGGAATGTCTGACAGCTCTTGGCCTCTGCAGACAAGCCTTGAAAGACTTAAAAGTCCTCCTGATCGGGTTGAGGGAGCTCTCCTGAGGAGTTTCAGGAAGTATGCCCCTCGGGGAGCATTCACTGAGGACTCAGATTGGGAAGTCTTATCGGTAGCGCAGCACAACGGGCTTCCTACAAGAGTCCTCGACTGGAGCGTATCTCCTTTGGTTGCCGCTCATTTCGCAACCGCTGAGCGCGATTACCGTTCCAAGGACGGCGTAATCTGGTGTGTAGACGCGATAGCGCTTCGCAATCTAGTCTTGCCTCGAAAGGTAAGTGCGCCACTACGTTCCGCCCCTGCGGCGGTGTATGATGTACGCCTTTTAAGTGAGTCTTACCCTCGCCTCAAAAACTTCGACAGCCTGAAACAAGAAGTTTGCGTTTTCTTTGAACCTCCGTCGATTGATTCTCGAATCGCGGCTCAATTCGGAATACTATCGGCGATGAACGGTCCGGGCTTGAGTCATGACCACTACTTCAGAAAGAAGATTCTGTCACATCCCGATCTGGTGCATAGGGTAGTTATCAATGCAACCGCGAAGTCCGAGATACGAGATATGCTAGATCAAAATAACATAAACGAGCGAATGTTGTTTCCCGGAATGCCAGGGCTGTGCGACTGGCTTAAGAGATATTACGGCCCAGCGTTCAGTCGCTTGAGCTAGAATGCTTCTGCCGGGGATGGTTCCCGACAATTGTCTAGGGAGACCTTATGAAGAAGAATGCTGTGAAGAAGCTGGCTCTGGCGAAGGAGACGGTGCGGAACCTGGAGAGCAGCTTCGGGCATGTCGGGGGAGGGGCGACCGCCGCCGTTACCTGCACGACTTACGGCACTAACAATTGCTCGAACTATTGTGGTACCACCAGCTACCGCACTTGCGATGGCTGCGGAAGCGAACTCTGCTGATCCAGGTCCCTCCTGGGCGCAGAGCCCAGGGCGGGGCCCGTCCCTCCCCTCCGCCGCTACATTGAGTTGGCACACGACGCTCCTATGCAAAGCATAGTGAAGTAGCGTCAGAATGGTACGGATTTTGCTGCATCCTGATACGGAAGTGTCGACCGAGCCAATGGCCTTCGGCCGCGAGCGCATCGTTGACTCCGGCCTCGGGTGGCTCATCTCGATGGAGAAGGGGACATGATGAATCCAGCAAAGAACACGATTTGCCTTTGGTACGATGGCGACGCCGAGGACGCGGCGCGGTTTTACGCCAGGACCTTTCCCGATTCGTCCGTCGGCGCGGTGCACCGCGCGCCAGGAGACTTTCCGTCGGGGAAGACAGGGGACGTGTTGACCGTCGAGTTTACCGTGATGGGCATCCCCTGCCTCGGTCTCAACGGCGGACCCGCGTTCAAGCACAACGAAGCGTTCTCGTTTCAGGTCGCAACCGTTGACCAGGCCGAAACGGATCGCTACTGGGACGCGATCGTCGGCAATGGCGGCGAGGAGAGCGCGTGCGGCTGGTGCAAGGACCAATGGGGATTGTCCTGGCAGATTACGCCGATCGCCCTGACCAAGGCGGTCACCGATCCCGATCCCGCGATCGCCAAGCGCGCGTTCGATGCGATGATGGAGATGAAAAAGATCGACGTCGCTGCCATCGAGGCGGCGCGCCGCGGCTGAGGTTGCGTCTTCGACGCGCGCATCCCGGAAAGAATGAGGGGCACAGGACGGGCGGAGGCGAACCTGCTCGGTCCTGAGCCCGCGGTTTTCGGCCACCCTCTTATACACGTCCCGCGGATCGAGGCGTCCGTGGCCTGCGACCTCAACCCCTATCCCCTTCTCCTGAAGGAGAAGGGGGACGACTCCGGACCCGGTTGCCCGTAGGGTGTGCTGTGCACACCATAACGACCTTGAAGGTGCGCACAGCGCACCCTACGGGCAACACCGGTTCTGAAAGGCCCTCCCTCTCCTTCAGGAGAGGGACCGAGGGTGAGGTCGCAGGCCACGAATGCTTGGCAGAGCTCCTCCAAAGAAGCAAGGATGACCGCTCGGGCCTCCAGTCCCTGCATCTAGTCTATGTCGGCATACATTTAGCCTAAGTATATTGACGACTAGAGTATTTTGTGTAGAATCTAGCCTAAAGAAGGATGCCGATCCAAGGAGGGAAACCTATGCACCCCACTGAACCGAGCCGAGCCGAGGCGCTTGCCGCCATGACCCCGGAGAAGCTGGAGGAGATGGCGCAGCCGGCGCCCCGCGCCTCGCATCCGGGGCTGCGCGACTTTCTGGAGATCCCCTACGACGAGCTGGAGGAGATGAACCTCGAGGCCAAGGAGGAGCGCCTGGCCCGGCGGCCCGCCGACGTGGTCCGCGAACAGCGGATGCGCTATCTCAACGACGAGAAGCGCATCAAGGCGGTCACCGTGTGCTTCACCGACCTCGAAGGCCGGCTGCACATGCTGGACTATGACAAGAAGTTCCTGCTCAAGTCGGCGGACAACCTGACCTTCGACGGCTCGTCGATCCGCGGCTTCTCGCGGCAGCAGGAGTCGGACCTGCGACTGGCGATCGACTGGCCGGCCTTCTACTGGCTGCCGTCGGACATCTTCGGCCCCGGCAAGGTGCTGGTCTTCGGCGAGGTCCTCGAGCGCGACGGCAGCCCGTACCGCGCCGACATGCGCGCCCTGCTCAAGGGGTACACCGACAAGCTGTACGCCAAGGACGGCATGGTCGCCCACGCCGCCAACGAGATCGAGGGCTTCCTCTTCAGCGGGCGCGACGCCGAGCGCGCACTACCACGAGACCGGCCGCTTCGAGTTCATCTCCACCGGCGGCTATTACCACTCGCTGCCGGGCGACCCCCTGCGGCAGTTCATCGACACCGCCGCCGAGGTGCAGCGGGCCATGGGCTTCGCCAACGAGAAGGACCACCCGGAGGTGGCGCCCTCGCAGTTCGAGATGAACTACAGCTACACCGAGGCCTCGGTGGCCGCCGACCAGGTGCAGCTCTACAAGCTGCTCTGCCGGCAGGTCGCGGCGCGCCTGGGGATGACGGCCAGCTTCCTGCCCAAGCCGGTCACCGGCGTCAACGGCATCGGGCATGCACACCAACCTCTCGCTGACCCGCCAGTCGACCAACCTCTTCTACGAGAAGGACGGCAAGGACGGTCTCTCGGCCGCCGGCTGGGACTTCATCGGCCGCATCCTGGCCAGCGCCTCGGACATCTGCCTGGTGCTCAACTCGAGCGTCAACTCGTACCGCCGCCTCGACCCCCACTTCGAGGCGCCCAACCAGATCAAGGCCTCGGCCATCGACCGCGGCTCCATGGTGCGCATCCCCCTCGGCAACGAGCGCTCGGCGCGCGTCGAGGTGCGCTCCATCGCTCCCGACGCCAACCCGTACATGGCGATCTACACCCTGCTCAAGACCGGGCTCGAAGGCCCCCAGAGCGAGGAGGACGGGGACAAGCGGCCGCGCACCCGCTTCCTGCCGGACAACATCTACGACGCCATCCGGCTGTTCAAGGGGAGCCGGTTCATGCAGGAGGTGATGGGGGAGGAGGTGCACGCCAAGTTCGCCGAGCTCAAGCTCGCCCAGGCCGAACGCTGCCCCAAGGCCCTCGGCACCCTCATCAAGGCCTCCGAGGTGCAGTTCCACCACGAGGTCACGAACCAGTTCCTCTGGTCGCAGTTCTGAGCGGCCGGTCCCAGCGCCTCGTTTCCCTGCACGGCGGGAGGACCTTCCTCCCGCCGCGCGGCCCATGGGCCATGCGGAATCGCCGGCAATGTCCCTCGCTTCACTGAGGTCGGCGATCTTCACGCCCGCCGCTTCCGCTGAGCCTGTAGATGTAGGCGTCTACCGCTGTGCCGTCCTCGAGCATCACTGTGGTCAGGACGCGCTCATAGCCTTCACCCTCGAACTCGTCGAGACGCGCCCAGTGGTCGGCCAGACTGTCCGAGCTGAAGAGAAAACCTTTGACTTCGTCGCCGTGCTCATCCAAGAAGATCCCGGCGTCTTCAGGCCTGTCCCGCCAGCCGGCCGTACAGCTCCACGTACTCCTTCCCCTGCACCTCCCAGGAGAAATCCTGGGCCATGCCGTTCTGCATCAGCCGCTCCCAGGTTTCCGGCCAGGGGAAGGTGTCGAGCGCGTAGTCGAGCGCCCATTGCAGGCCGGCGGGGTGGAAGTGGTCGAAGACGAAGCCGGTGCCTTCGCCTGTCGGATGAATCGAAAAGCTGCACCGTGTCGGCCAGGCCGCCGGTCTTCCGCACCACCGGCGGCGTGCCGTAGCGCAGGCTGTACATCTGGTTGAGGCCGCAGGGCTCGAAGAGGGAGGGCATGAGGAAGAGGTCGGCGCCCGCTTCGATCCAGTGCGACAGCGGCTCGTGGTAGCCGCGGTAGTACCAGGCCCGGCCCGGGAAGCGGCGGGCGAGCTCGGCGAAGAAGGCCTCGTAGCGGATCTCGCCGCTGCCGAGCGCCACCAGGCGGCAGTCGCGGCGGGCGAGGAGCGACGGCAGGACGTCGAAGCAGAGGTCGAAGCCCTTCTGCCTGGTGAGGCGGGAGACGATGCCGAGCACCGGCGCGTCGGTCTCGGTCATGCCGACCTCGCCCAGGAGCACGCGCTTCATCTGCCGCTTGCCGGCGAGGTCGTCGCGCGAGTAGTGGTGCGGAGATGCGCGGATCGGTCTCCGGATCCCATTCTCCGTAGTCGACGCCGTTGACGATCCCCTGCAAGTGGCCCATGGCGGCGCGCGCGCGGGCCAGCCAGTCCAGGCCGAAGCCTTCCTCCGGCGTCTGGATCTCCTGCGCGTAGGTACGGCTCACCGCGGTGAGGAAGTCGGCTCGCAGGAGGCCGGTCTTCAGGAAGTTGATGTGCCCGGCGGCGAGGTCGCTTTCGTCGAGCCACTGGGGATAGCGGGCGAGCCCGAGCCGGGCGAGGTTTCCGGCGTCGATCAGGCCCTGGAATCCCATGTTGTGGATCGTCAGCAGCGCCCGCGTGTGGCGGAACAGGCCGTCCCAGGCGTAGAGCGTCTTCAGATAGACCGGCGCGAGCGCGGTGTGCCAGTCGTGGCAGTGGACGATGTGCGGCGACCAGCCCATGCGCTGGCAGCACTCGAGGGCGGCGCGGGAGAGGAAGGCGAAGCGCAGGCCGTCGACCGCGTCGCCGTGATAGATCGCGCTGTCCGCGAACAGCTCCGGGCAGTCGATGAAGTAGACGTCGACCTCGCTGTCCGGCAGCTTGCAGGTGACCACCGAGAAGCGGAACGGGCGATCGCCCATCCAAATCTCGACATTGCGGAGGAAGTCCACCGGCACGAAGCGCTCGCTGCGCTTGGCGACCGAGCCGTAGAAGGGGATGAAGATCCGCACGTCGTGGCCGCTGCGGCCGAGGAAGCGGGGGAGACCGGCGACGACGTCGCCCAGGCCGCCGGTCTTGGCGAACGGGGTCAGCTCGGCGGCGATCTGGCAGACGTTGAAGCCCATTAGTTGAGTCCCATCAGATCAGTCCATCAGACCCATCCCATCAGATCACCGTGCCCGGCGGAATGACGGCGTTCTTGTGGACGACGATGATGCCGTCGCGGATCGAGTAGCTGTCGCCGTCGGCGTGCTGAATGCCGTCGGCGTTGACCAGCCGGCAGTGGTCGCCGACGCTGGAGTTGAAGTCGAGGATGGCGTTGCGGATCACGCAGTCGCGGCCGATGCCGAGCGGCACGTGGTCGCTCGGCGGGAGCGGCTCCGGCTCCCAGGTGTTGGCGCCCATGATGATCGAGCGCTCGATGGTCGAGCCGGTGCGCACCACGGCGCGGATGCCGATGATCGAGTCGATGATGCTGCTGCCGGAGAGGATGCTCCCCTCGCTCAGGATCGAGTAGCGGACGAAGCACTCGTTCACCTTGGTGCCGGGCAGGAAGCGCGGGTGGGTGAAGATGCGCAGCTCCGGATCGTAGAGGTTGAGCGGCGGCAGCGGCAGCGTGAGGTCGAGGTTCGCCTGGTGGAAGCTCGGGATTGTCCCGATGTCCGCCCAGTAGCCGTCGTGCGGGAAGGCGAGGACTTTGTAATCGGCGAGCGCTTGCGGAATGACCTCGCGTCCGAAGTCGAGCACGTCGGTGCCGAGGAGAAGCTCCTGGAGCACCTCGGTGCGGAAGATGTAGATGCCCATGCTCGCGAGGTATGAGCCCTGCGGCGCGGGAAAGCCGAGCGCGGCCTGCGTCTGGTCGTCGAGCGCGAGGACGTCGAGCTGCGCTTCTTCTTTCGGCTTCTCGACAAATTCGCTGACCCGGCCGGACGGATCGAGGCGCAGGATGCCCAGGCTCGGGGCCTCGGCGCGAGGGACCGGCTTGACGGCGATGGTGATGTCGGCCTTGCTCTCGCGGTGCAGGTGCATGAAGTCGCCGATGTTCATCAAGTAGAGCTGGTCCCCCGAGAGGATGAGGGTCTCGCGAGGCAGATCCGATTCGTACATCCGTGGGATGCACTGGCGCACGGCGTCGGCCGTTCCTTGGAACCAGGTCTTGCGCTCGTCGGTCAGCTCGGCGGCGAGGATGTTGACGAAGCCGTTGCTGAAGGCGCTGAAGCGATAGGTCTGAGCGATATGGCGGTGCAGGCTCGCGCTGTTGAACTGCGTGATGACGAAGATCCGGTCGATGCCGGCGTGCAGGCTGTTGCTGATCGGGATATCGATGAGGCGGAACTTGCCGCCCACCGGGACCGCGGGTTTGGCCCGATGACGCGTCAAGGGCCACAGTCTGGACCCCTGCCCGCCACCGAGAATCGCTGTGATCACTTTTTCCATCGGCCACCTCCCCCTACGCTGAGCGCGGCTATCTTATAGCAGAGGTTGTGCCAGAAGCCGGGGAGGAAGGAGCCGGGAAGCGCCCGGAGGCCGAGGACACGGCCTCCGGGCTTGGAGCGGGGTTTACGGCAGCGGCGCCAGCCGGTGGCCGTCGGCGCTCGCCCGCAGGGTGTAAATGTCGGAGTTGAAGATGTTGAACAGCGAGTTGATCGCGAAGCCCTGGACGTGGGCGGTCCAGACGCCGGGGGTCGGATTGGCGATGACGGCGCGCTCGGGGCTGTTCAGCGTGGCGGCGTCGAAGTTCGTGTTGCCGGCCGGATCCACCAGCACGAGGTCGATGTCGTTGGTCGGGTAGGCGCCCCAGTTGAGCAGCCAGGAGAGCTGGAACGAGAGCTGGGCGGTGCCCGGCGCCACCTGCACACGGACGGCGGTGTCCCCGCCCTGCTGGATCTGGCCGATCTTGGTGGGGTTGGTGAGCGAGGCGTTGTGGCGGGTGACCACCACATCGGCGGAGATGGTGCCGGCGTTGGTGGTGTCGCCCTGGACGGCGACGCGCACCAGGCCGGTCTGCGGCAGCGGCACGTCGAAGTCGGTGTCGGCGACCACGAAGCCGCTCGCCACGGTCTGCGCGAAGGAGGTGAACGCGTCGTCGACGGTCAGGAAGATGTCGTCGCCGAAGAGCTGGTTCTGGCTCGCGGGCGCCAGGGTGGGGGTGACGTTCTTCACCGTGACCGTCAGGTCGTCGGTGTTGTCGAGCGTCGGCACATAGAGCTGCCGTACTTCGCCGGGCTTCAGGTTGGTCAGGTGCGTGGTGGAGGTGTTGCCCACGAAGCTCACCGGGAAGATGCCGAGCGGCAGGAGGTTGAGGGCGACGCTCGGCAGGCCGAGGCCCACCGGCAGTTGGTTGCTGACGTGGCCGCCGGCCAGCTTGGCGGAGGCACCGGGGATGTCGAGGAGGCCGTTGCCGCGGTCGATCTTGCCCGAGTTGTCGGCAAAGGCGTTCGGGTTGGCACCCTCGATCAGCGCGTTGCGGATCTGGGTCGCCGAGGCGGAGGGGAACTTCTGGCGCAAGAGGGCGGCGGCGCCCGCGATCGTCGGAGCCGCGAACGAGGTGCCGGAGACCAGATGAAATGCCGCCGGCGGCTCCCTGGGCGAAGTTGGCGAAACCGGTGGACGAAACGCCGATGTCGATACGGCCGTCGGGCGTCGGACCGCGCGAGCTGAAGGTCGCGGTCTGCAGGCCGGAGAAGGGCCAGCCAGCAGGTCACCGATGCCGAGGCCGAACTGGAGGTCGCGCAGCACGCGCTCGTGCGCGGCAGTCGACGCCGCGGCGGCGGTCACAACGGCGTTGCTGGTGCCCGGCGAGCCGATGGTGAGGGCGCCCGGGCCGGCGTTGCCGGACGAGACGATGACGGTGATCCCCACCTGAAGCATCTGGAGAGTGAGCTGGTCCTCGAGATCCTGGCCGGCGATGAGGGTGGAGCCGCCGAGGCTCATGTTGACCACCTTGATCGGCAGCGAATTGTAGACGCAGGGGTTGTTCTCCGCGCCGCAGCCGGGATTGGTCACCACCGAGGGCACGCCGTTGTTGAAGTTGCGGCGCAGCGTGATGGCGCGGTCCATGCCGGCGAGGATGCGCGACTGTGACGTGCTGTTGCTGGTCGACGGGAAGACCTTGATGGCATAGAGACTCGCCGCCCGGAGCGACGCCGATCATCGGGATCCCCGACAACGTCGAGGGGCAGCCCAGCGCCGAGCAGGGGATGACGCTCGACGGAGCGTGCAGTCTGGACCGACTGCACGAACGTCGAGGTGTTGTTGAACAGGAAGACCACATGGCCGGCGATCATCGTGCCGACCCAGGTTCCGTGATCGCCGTTCAGGGTCGAGGTGGCGGAAACCACCGCGTCACCGGCGACGCATGCTCTCGCCGCCGATCACGTTGCCGGCGATGGAGGGGACGACGGTGGGATTGTTGGCGATACCGCTATCGATGACCGCGACCACGACGCCGGTCCCGAGATAGCCCTGGTTCTGGATCGCGGTGGCGCCGATCAGGTCGTTGTTGAAGCTGTAATCGTTGGGCCGGGCGCCGATGAAGCCAGGGAGCTGCGCCGTGGTCAACACCTGGGTGGAGTCGGGGGTCGGGAGGGCCTGGGCGGCGCCCGCCGGCGGCAGGCTGACGGCGAGATCCTTGGCCATACCGGTCACGTCGGCGCGTGCCTGGACGGCAGCGATGGCGCTGGCGGGCAGGGTGACTGCCAGGCCGTTGACGTTCTGGTAGACCTGGTCCACCCGTGCTCCCGGGATTTGACGGATCGCTGCGGCCACCGCGTCACAACGCGACGCGCATTGCAGCACGAAGCTCTGCGACGCCGCGCTCGCCGCGATGGGCAGGCCCAGGGTCAAAACTGCGGTGAACAAGATCGAAGCCTTGGACAGTTGGCTCTTCTGCATACGACCTCCTAATGTGGGGGTGATCTCTGACGGGCGGGGTGGGGGATGAGACCGCCCGCTGATAAGACCTTCTGCTCTAAAGGTAGCTTGAGCAGCGAAAAACGGGACACTCAAGGCTTTTTTCAGCATGATCATGCGTTCGCCACAAGGCAGCGAGCGGCTCTCGAGAAGAGCGAGAGGCCACGGCACAGCCCGGCACAGCCCGAAGACGGTAAGATGCGCCCATGACTCCAGAGCCGACTTTCCCGCCCTCGCGCCGGGCGCTGGACTGGGGGTTTCTCGGCCGCGTTCCCTACCGGCAGGCGGTGGAGATGCAGCACGCCCTCCGTGAGGCGGTGAAGAAGGGCGACGGGCTGGAGCATCTCCTGCTCCTGGAACATCCCCACGTCTACACCCTGGGGCGCAACGCCACCGCGGCAGACATCCTGGCCGGGCCGGAGTGGCTGGCCGAGCGCGGGATCGAAATCGCGGAGTGCGACCGCGGCGGCCAGGTGACCTACCACGGTCCGGGCCAGCTCGTCGGCTATCCGATCGTCAACCTGAGCCCGGACCGGCGCGACGTGCGGCGCTATGTGCGCGATCTCCAGGAGGTCCTGATCCGCACCCTGGCCGACTACAGGGTCGCCGCCGAGGTGCGGGACGGGCAGGCGTTCATCGGCGTCTGGGCCGGAGAGGACAAGATCGCCTCGATCGGCGTCCATCTTTCGCGTTGGGTCACCACCCACGGCTTTGCGCTCAACGTCACCACCGACCTCTCCTGCTTCGCCGGCATCATCCCCTGCGGTCTCAAGGGGATCGGCATGACGTCCATCGAGAAGGTGACCGGCAGGTCGCCCGCCCTCGCCGAGGTGTCCGCCGTCTGCGCCGGTCACTTTGCGCGCATCTTCGACCGTGATCTCAGGCAGTCCACCGCCGCGCTCCCGGCGGACCTTGCCGTCGCCGCCCAATGACCGGTCCAGGCACGCAGCCGCGCATCGCCGTCGGCCTGAACGCCGTCATCGCGGCGGTCACCGACGAAGTGCCGCGCATCCTCACCCTGCGCGCCGGCCGCCAGGGCTCCGCCGGCCTGCTCGACGAGGCCCTCCCCTTCGGCCCCCTCGATCCCGAGCACGACCGCACCCTCGACCGCGGCCTGCGGCGCTGGGTACACGAGCAGACCGCCCTCTCCCTGGGCTACGTCGAGCAGCTCTACACCTTCGGCGACCGCGACCGCGATCCGCGCGTGCGGCGCAAGGGCCTGCGCGTCGTCTCCGTGGCCTACCTCGCCCTCGTGCGCGAGGTCTCGGTCGGCGTCGAAGCCCACTGGCGCGACTGGTACGAATTCTTCCCCTGGGAAGACTGGCGGGCCGGCCGGCCGCCTCTCCTCGACGGAGCCATCGCGCCGGCCCTGGATGCCTGGGTGACTGCCGCGCCCGACGCCGCGGCCGGCCAGGAACGGCGCGAACGAGCCGACATCACCTTCGGCCTCGGCGGTTCCTCCTGGGATGGGGAACGGGTGCTCGAACGCTACGAGCTGCTCTACGAAGCCTTCCTCCTGCCCGAAGCCTGGAGA
This sequence comes from uncultured Acidobacteriota bacterium, assembly GCA_963792575.1. Taxonomy (GTDB): domain Bacteria; phylum Acidobacteriota; class Thermoanaerobaculia; order Multivoradales; family UBA5704; genus DATARR01. The sequence continues at coordinate 19,222 of CAWBWZ010000007.1, read as the reverse complement.
GACCAGGCCGACGGCCGCGAGCAGAGCCGTACACCACCCGCCGTCCGCCCCGCCCTCCTCCCCGGCCGCTCCATGGCCGCCGACCACCGCCGCATCCTCGCCACCGCCCTCGGCCGTCTGCGCGGCAAGCTCAAATACCGCCCCGTCGTCTTCGAGCTCCTGCCGCCGACCTTTACCCTGTTGCAACTGCAAAGGGTGGTCGAAGCCCTCTCCGGAGTCCGCCTCCACAAGCAGAACTTCCGCCGCCTCGTCGAAACCGGCGGCCTCGTCGAAGGAACCGGCCACTTCGACGCCCAGACCGGAGGCCGTCCCGCCGAGCTGTTCGTCTTCCGCCGCGAAGTCCTGCGGGAACGCCCGGCGCCGGGGGTGGGGTTGCCGCACGTGCGGCGGTAGCCCTCCCCGCCCGGCAGAGGGGAGCTGGCGGCCTTACGCGGCTTCCCCCGTCATCCTGAGGGTGCCACCGCCGTCTCCCCCAACGTCATCCTGAAGGCGAGCCCCGCGAGCGAGAAGGATCTGGGCGTGGGGAAAGATTCGCCTGGCTCATTCCCCGCCATTCCCGCGACATCACCCGCGTTGCCCGCTGCTTCACCCGCCGGTTGAGCCTCTGCACCGGCTCGCCCGGCGCGTCACCCGCCGGGTTTTGTTGCGGCTCTTGGGTTGTGTTGTCGCACCGCCGGGTTTTGTGATGAAACCCGCCGGTGCCGCGCCGGGCGACGCAGGTGCCGTCTCGTCACCCGCCGGTGCAGAGGCCGAACCCGCGGGTTGCGCGCCGGGCGTCGCGGGTCCTGAGGCTTCCGAGCCGGGTTCTGAGGCCTCCGCCGCGGGTTTTCCCCTCGCTGTAGGCGCGGAGGTGAGGGGCGCGGCCGTTTTTGTGATGTACGAGCCTGCGGCGGTGATTTCGCCCGCGGATTTCGTGATGGGCAGAGCGGGTGTGCTCTCTCCCGGGCCGGGTTTCATCCTGCCGGAGCATACGGCGGTGACGCACGCGGCGGTTCCCGAGGCTACGGCGCCGGGCCGGCCGGTGTGCTTGGGCCTCTTGTCGTGCTCTCCGAGAAGGGGGAGCCGCGCCTCGTGCCTCCCACACCCAGGATTGAAATCCTGGGCTGGCAACCCTTGTCCCTGCGGGACGCCGAACAACGAAGCCGCGAAGGCCTGTGTCGAGGAAGTCCGGACGAGCGCGCAGAGTTAACTGATCCCCGACGGCCTGGGCTCAGACTTTCCAGAGGGTGGTTCTACACCTGTGTCTTCCTCGCTATCGCCATGAACGTCCACAACCTCCCAACCTTTCATCTCGAACAGAGGCTTTATGAAGCACAGTTTTAGGCTTGTCTCATTGAGCTGCTGAAGGAGCTTAATGTTTTCTTTGTCGAGGTCGATAGAATTCATGGCTCCCTCGTAAAGTATTGTGCCGGCCAGTGCTATTCGCCAAGCCGGTCGGCTGGCCGCCTGAGCTGACTCCGCACCCACTCCTGGCGAGCCTGCCACGCTTCCTCGACCGAGCGGTACTTTCGCACGCCGGGGACGTGCTTCATGGGGTGAAGCCAATAGGCAAACTGCGTGAGTGTGCAGGCGAGCCGGAGGTTCTCCGGATCGAGAGGGGTACGGGGCTGTGCTCCAGGCATGTCGGCGACCGAGCGAAACTTACGGACCGGCATCAGTCCTCCTCCAGCTTGAATTCAGCCTTGATCACCTCAGCATCCAGCCTGTCCTGCGGACGAACGGTATCCTTCTTCATCCTATACAGCATCCGAGGAGTGGCGACGGAGATTGGGGAGCCTTCAGCCGTCGTCAAAGTCTCCGACTCGATGTCTTGATAGCGAAAAGCTTCCCCAAGACGGGAGAGGATGTCGAGTGAGTAGCGGCCGTGCGGAGGTGTGTACTCGACAGCAGGATAGTCGCCTGCCAGGTCCTCCGCCGAGATCTCGTCGATGTTGGGGTCGTTCTCGAAGAGGCCTTTGAATGCTCTCTTCAAACGGTCCACATTCCCGGGTTCCGGTGACACGAAGAAATCGAGATCGTGTGTAGCGCGTACAAGCCCTTGTGCCGCCATGGCCATGGCGCCGATGAGAACGTACTGGACTCCCTCGTGTTCCAAGGCCGCGAGAATCCGTTTGGTCTCCTCGAAGTCGATTCCCGGCGGGACCTCCTCCATGATGGGGGACTATAGACCATCTACACATCTCCGCACCAAGCATGTCTCTCCTCTGTGCGAGTGCGCTCGCCTGCTCTACAATAAGCAGGGCATGGAATAGCGACTCAGGGAGGACCGAATTGAAGATCCGGATTCCCGTTTTGGTGTTGGCTCTTGGTCTGGCGTCGTCCACGGCATTTGCCCAGGGCTCGGTGATTACCGAGAGTCGATGGGCGGCACGTACAAGGATCCGGTCCAGCGGGCCGCGGATGCCTACTCGCGGGGGGCGCGGTTCAAGGCGAAGGCGGAGCAGGCGAAGGAGCCCAAGGACAAGGCCAAGCAGTATCTCCGGGCCAAGGAGGAGCTTGCGAAGTCGATCGGTTATACCGAGAGCTTCGACGCACTCCTCGCCCTGGGGCAGGTCTACCTCGCGCTCGGCCAGAAGCCCTCGGCCCTGAGCTCTTGCACCAAGGCCCAGGCGTACAAGCCGGCCGACGAAGCGGCCAAGGCCTGTGTCGCGGAAGCCCGGACGACGGTGGAACCGGTCGCGACGGCGGCGGGAGCGACGAGCCCTCCTGGCCGGCGTTGACGCGGTTCAGGCGGGGTGCCTCCACGATGCGGCCGTAGCTCTCTTGGTGCTGAATGGTGCATCCTGGTGTACGATCCAATCATGGCAACCTTGGAGCTGATCCAGGCAGGCCTCGACGCGCGAGAACAGGAGAAGAAGCGCTTCTTCGAGCTGGCAGACCATTTGGCGGGTGCCAGCGATCCGGAAGAGCAGAGCCGCCTGAAAGAGGAGCTGGCCCGCATCGGTGATTGATGCCGAAGATCCAGTGGGTTGGTCAGGGGAAGAAGATCTGAAGGGCCATAAAGTCAGGCTACTGTACGCTCGCCAACAACGCCATCCTGCCGCTGGCCTTCGATGGCAGCGGGCTTCTCGGAATCGACGCCGTTCGTCGTCGGCAACGGTACCATCTGGTGATCGATGCCGTTCGTATCGGCAAGCGTTACCGTGCTTTAGGCCGTGAAAAGCCGGCGGGCTTTGTGGTTCTGGATTGGCCCGCATGCCGAGTACGACAAATTGCTCTCGTGGTAGCGCAGGACGGGCTTATACTTCGTCGGCTATGTCGAGCCCCGACGACTCCCGACACGACGCCACCCGCCCGCAGCGAGAGAGCCTCTGCCGCGTCGTCGCCGAGCTGGCGGCCCAGGGCTGGTGCCAGGGCACGGGCGGCAACTTCAGCGTCACCCTGAGCCGCGACCCCCTTCGGCTCCTCATCACCCGCTCCGGGGTCGACAAGCGGCGCCTGACCCCTGACGACCTGATGCTGGTGGGGCCGGGCGGCGAGGCCGGTGCCGAGGAGACCGGGCAGCCTTCGGCCGAGGCCGCCCTGCACTGCCGGATCGTCGCCGCTGACCGGCGCCGCCTCGGTGCTCCACGTCCACTCCGTGGCCAACACGCTCCTCTCCGAGCACTTCGCCGAGAAGGGGGGCTTCACCCTCCGCGGCTACGAGATGCTCAAGGGTCTGCGCGGGGTCACGACCCACGAGGCCGCGGTCTTCGTGCCCGTGCTCGCCAACTCGCAGGACATCCCGCGCCTCTCCGAGGAGGTCGCGGGAGCTCCTCGCCGCGCACCCGGATCTGCGCGGGCTTCCTCCTCGCCGGGCATGGGCTCTACACCTGGGGCGACTCGCTGGAGGAGGCGAAGCGGCACGTCGAGATCTTCGAGTTCCTCTTCGAGTGTCGCGGCGCGACGGACTCCTTTCGCCCCTTCGTGGGTTGAATTACGATCGACGAAGGAGACCGACCATGGCGACCGTCACCTTGCGCGACACCCAGCAGTCGCTGAACGACGCGGCGGAGATCTCGCGCGTTCCTCGCGCCGTTCGGCATCTGGTACCGCCGCTTCGAGGGCTCCGACCAGCTCTCCGAGAGCCGCCACCGACCAGGAGATCCTGGCCGCCTACGACGAGCCCATCCAGCGAGCTGAAGGCCGAGGGCGGCTACGTCACCGCCGACGTGATCAACGTCAAGCCGGAGACGCCGAACCTCGACGCGATGCTCAACCGGTTCAACAAGGAGCACTGGCACGACGAGGACGAGGTGCGCTTCATCGTCCACGGCCGCGGCCTCTTCCACGTCCATCCCGCAGGACGGCCCGGTGTTCGCGATCGAGGTCGTCAAGGGCGACATGATCCGCGTCCCGCGCGGCACGCATCACTGGTTCGACCTCTGCGCGGACCGGCACGATCCGCGCCATCCGCCTGTTCCAGGACGTCGTCGGGCTGGACGCCGCACTACACCGACACCGGCGTCGACGCCAGCTACCAGCCGCTCTGCTTCGGCCCGGCCTACATCCCGGCGCCCGGTCTCTGAGCTTGCGGGTAAGCATGCGGGCGGTCCTGACGGACATCGAAGGGACCACGACTCCGCTGTCGTTCGTCCACGATGTCCTCTTCCCCTACGCCAGGCGGCGCCTCGACGCCGCCTGCGCCTCGGGAGAGGCGCGGTTCGGCGAGGCGCTGCAACGGCTCCGGGAGGAATTCCGGGAGGAATACGACGCGGAGAGGCGAGGCGATGCCGATCTGCCGGCTTTCGGAGATGGCGCTCCGTACGCCCACCGGCTGATGGACAGCGACCGCAAGTCGACCGGTCTCAAGCTCCTGCAAGGCATCCTCTGGGAAGACGGCTACCGCAGCGGCGAGCTGCGCGGTCAGGTCTGGCCGGACGTGGCGGAGGCCCTGCGGGTGTGGAAAGAGCGGGGAGTCCGCGTGAGGATCTTCTCCTCCGGCAGCGTCCTCGCCCAGAAGCTCCTCTTTGGCCACAGCGACCAGGGGGATCTCCTGCCGTATTTCGAAGGCTTCCACGACACCACGACCGGGCCGAAGCAGAGCGCTGATTCCTACGCCGCCATCGCCGCCGCGTTCGACCTGCCACCCGGCGACATTCTCTTTCTGAGCGACGTCACCGGCGAGCTGGACGCCGCCCGCGAGGCCGGGATGGAGACCGGCCTCTTCGTCCGCCTGGGGAACAAGCCGGCGGAGCCGAATGGGCATGCGGTGTATGGGAGCTTTGCGGAGCTGGGCTGGGCGAGTCAGGGTATACTCGAACGATGAGTCCCACGGCGCAAGATCTGCTCAAGAATGCCCTCGCTCTCGACGAAAAAGATCGAGCATCCGTCGCCGGGTTACTAATAGAGAGCCTTCATGGTGAGGTGGACCCAGACGCCGAAGCAGCTTGGGATGCTGTCATCAAGCGGCGCGTCGACGAGCTCGATTCCGGGGCTGTGCAGACGATTCCCTGGTCGGATGTGAAACAGCGGCTGTTCCGCGGTTTTGAATAAGCCATCCTGGCATCCCGAGGCGGTCGCTGAGGCGGAAGAGGCGAAGAATTGGTATGCCGAGCGGAGTGTGTCTGCTGCCCGCGGCTTTCTTCTGGCTCTAGACCAGGCCGTTGAAGCGGTCGTCGAGGCGCCGGAGCGCTGGCCGAAACACCGCTATGGATGCCGCCGGTATGTGTTTTCGCACCGGTATCCCTATACCTTGATCTACCGGCTGGAAAACGACATCGAAATTGTGGCTGTCGCGCAGCAGGGCCGGCATCCCGACTACTGGACTCATCGATAGCTCAAAGGCAGAGCAGGGGCCTGCATCGGAACCTCACTCGCTCTGGTGCTCCTCTTGGTGTACTTCAGTTCTAGCCAACAATCCGCGGCAGGCAGCGATCGCTGATTCCATGAAGCTTTCCGCCGCGGCAGCCTGCGCCTCGCCGGGACCGGCGCTGAGCAGGGCCGGCGTTTCGAGGACGGCACCCACCCAGCCCTCCGTGTTCCAGACGCCGCCGCCGGCGAGCGCGGGCAGCTCCTTGTCTTTCGGATAGGGCCACGGCGTGACATAGAAATAAGGATGCGCCCGGCCGCCATCTCCAGGAGAATCGCCTGGAGACATGCCGACTCCGATCGAGCGCGCCTCTTCGCCGGACGGTCCGGGGTCGAGCGAGATCAGCGTCGCGATGTCGAAGTGGTGCGGCCAGCAGCGCACCGCCGATGCGGTCGACGTGTTGGCGTTGCCCGCGGCGACGCCGGAGAGCAGGGCGTGGGCGTTGGCGAACCAGCGGCCGACCTCGCTGAACGCCGCGGCGTCGATCACCGAGAAGCTCTCTCCCGTGCCCACCGGATGCTCGGGCAGCCCATCACCCGGCCGCTGCAACGGCTGCAACAGCGCGCGGCCGATGCGACGGGGGATCTCCCGCTCCAGCCAGCCGTAGACCTCTTCGAGCGTGCGGCCGTCGAGGGTCAGCTCGGCGGTGACGCGGTCGTTGGAGTCGAGGAGAACGATGGCCGGAGTGGACGGGCGGATCGCGGTGCGGAACGGCCAGACGCCGTCGACCAGGTCCTGGGCGAGGGCGCGCGGCATGCTCGTCCAGCGCAGGCACTGCTCGCTGAAGTCGGGGCGGGGCTCCAGGAGCTGCCGGGCCGGGGAGGAGGCGGCCTGCGCCGCCCAATGGAGCTGTAAACGGGCGTCCACGACCCGGCGGGGATCGACGGTGCCGAGGGTTTCCCAGGAGGTCGTCATCAGATCTCTCGTCTCCGGAGTCTCAGTTGATGCGGAGGATCTTATCTGAACCGCGCGGTACAATCACCCGCGCCTTTCGATCCCTTCAGCCCGCAAGGAGGCTCTGATGATCCGCTGCCGGTCTCTGTCTGTTCTGTTCGTCTGCCTTTGTCTCTGTCTGACTCTGCCGTGTCTGGCTGCCGCAGCCCCGGCGAAAATGGCGGCCAAGCCCGCCGCCGCAGCGGCTCCGCTCAAGCCGAGCCCGAGCAAGGAGGCGGCCGTCGCCGCGGTCGACCACCACCGGCCGGAGCTGGTCGAGCTCGCCAATCAGGTCTGGGCCTTTGCCGAGACCGCGCTCAAGGAGAAGCGTTCGTCCAAAGTGCTGGCCGACTACGCCGAGGCGCAGGGCTTCAAGGTGGAGCGCGGCGTGGCCGGGCTGCCGACCGCGTTCGTCGCCAGCTTCGGCGAAGGCAAGCCGGTGATCGCCATCCTCGGCGAGTACGATGCCCTGCCGGGGATCTCCCAGAAGTCGCAGCCCACCAAGGAGCCGCTGACCGCCGGCGCGCCGGGGCACGGCTGCGGCCACAACCTGTTCGGCGCCGCGAGCCTGGGCGCCGCGGTCGCGATCAAGGAGCAGATCGCCGCCGGCAAGCTGCACGGCACCATCCGCTTCTACGGCACGCCGGCCGAGGAGTCGGTGGGCGGCAAGCTCTACATGGTGCGCGCCGGCCTGTTCAAGGACGTCGACGTGGCCCTCGCCTGGCATCCGGCCGACGAGATCCGCGCCGACACCCAGAGCACCCAGGCGATGGTCGACTTCATGGTGGAATTCCACGGCAAGGCGGCGCACGCGGCGTTCGATCCGTGGAACGGCCGCAGCGCGCTCGACGGCCTGGAGATCTTCACCCACGCCCTGAACATGATGCGCGAGCACGTGAAGCCCACGGTGCGCATGCACTACGTCATCACCGACGGCGGCGACGTGCCGAACGTGGTGCCGGACCACGCCAAGGTCTGGGTCTGGGTGCGGGACACCAACCACGCCTCGGTCGACGAGCTGATGGGGCGGGTGCGCAAGATGGTGCAGGGGGCGGGCCTGGCCGCCGATGTCGAGAGCACGCTGCGCGTCCAGTCGGGCGACTACGAGATGCTGGTCAACCGCACCGGCGAGCGCCTGTTGCAGTCGAACATGACCTGGATCGGACCGATCGAGTACACCGACGCCGAGCAGGAGTACGCGAAGCGGATCCAGAAGGAGACCGGCGTTGCGGAGAAAGGCTTGATCGGTGCCATCACGCCGTTCGCCGAGCACCCCGGCGATCCGGAGGGCGGCTCGACCGACGTGGGGGACGTGAGCTGGAACGTGCCGGTGATCCACGTCTCGGTCACCACGGCGCCGGCCGGCGCCCCCTGGCACGCCTGGCCCGTCGTCGCCTGCGGCAGCATGTCGATCGGCCACAAGGGGATGACCTTCGCGGCAAAAACTCTCGCCGCCACCATGGTGGATCTCTTCGAGCAGCCCGAAAAACGTGCCGAGATCCGGAAAGAGTCGCGCCGAGAAGACGAAGGACACGACCTACAAGGGCTACATTCCGGACGGCCCGCCGCCTCTGCCGAAGGAGTAGGTTTCGCACCACGGCACCCCGAAGTCATCCTGCGGGGAGCCTCGGCGACCCAAAGGATCTGGGGGACGGAAAGGTCCGCCCACCCAGATCCTTCCCGCTCGCAGGGCTCGCCCTCAGGATGACTACGCTTTGCCGTTTTCAGCTTCCGATTCCTTCAGTGTCTTGGACGACGAGCACTGGACCCGCCAGCAGATCGGGGAGGCCATCATCTCCTCCTATCGCGCGGTGTGGAGCCGGCGGCAGGAGTTGGGGGACGTGCCGGTTGTCCGTTGGGCTTCCTCTCTGAAGCCCGACGGCGAGAGGACACGATCATGAACACGGCGCAGACAACCCGGGATGAAGGCACCTTCTGGCCGCCGGAGAGCTCTCCGTGGCAGTGGTCCCAGAACACCATCGAATCCCACGCCTTCGCCTTGAGGGCTCTGCTGGAGCTGCATCCGGACGATCCACGGCGGCACGGCCTCGTGCAGTGGCTCTTCCTGCACAAGCAGCTCAACCATTGGCAGTCGACGCGGGCGACCGCCGAGGTCCTCTACTCCCTGGCATTTCTCCACCGAAGAGCCGCCGCGGGCCGGAGACGGGGATCTCTTCCAAGTCTCCCGCCGCTACTTCAAACGCTCTGGAGAGGGGATGGAGACCGTGCTCCGGCCGCTCGCGGCGGGCACCGTGCTCAAGCCGGGCGACGAGGTGGAGGTCCAGCTCACTGTGCGCAACCGCCTGCCCGCCGAGTACGTCCACTTGCGCGATCCGCGCCCTGCCGGCCTCGAGCCCGGAGCCGTCCTCTCGGGCTGGCGGTGGGACCTCGGGGTTCAGTGGTACGAGGAGACCCGCGACAGCGCCACGAGTTTCTTCATCGAAAACCTGCCTGCCGGAGAGCACACCTTCAAAGTCCGCCTGCGCGCCAACGTCGCCGGCACCTTCCGCGTCGGGCCGGCCACCGTGCAGTCCATGTACGCGCCGGAATTCAACGCCTACTCCGCAGGGGACGTGGTGCGGATCGGGGAGTAGAGAGGAGTGAGCAGACGAAGCCGCGTAGAATCGGCGGATGATGTCTGGAGAATCGAGAGCCGTCGCCCGCAACGGAGAGCTGCGCCGGGCCGCGGACCGGGGCGACGCCGAAGCGGTCGCGGAGCTGCTCAACCAGGGGGCGGACCCCAACGCGCGCAACCGTTTCGGCAGCACGGCCCTCCATCTGGCCGCCCGCCATGGCCACACTGCCGTCGTCGAGATCCTGCTCGCGCACGGCGCGTTGACCTCCCAGCGGGACAACCACGGCAACACCCCGGCCGTGCTCGCCATCTGGGGCGTCCACCGCGACGCCCTCCGCATCCTCCTCGAACGTTCAGTCGACCTGCCGGAGCTGGAAAAGGAGATCTGTCTCGCCTGGGCGATCATCCTCGCCGACGTCCCCACCGTGATGCTGCTTTTGCAAGCCGGAGCCGATCCGGAGACTCCGCGGCCACCGCGGCTGGACCGGCAAGGACTTCGCCCGGCACTGGTACGAGACCGGCCGCCGCGGTCCCTACGAGGAGTGCTACCGCGAGATCCTGCGGGCTCATCGATCCAGCCCCCGCGTCGTAGCAGCCTGTTGCTATCTCCTGGTGTACAACGCCTCGTGGAAGGGCTTGCCTTCTTGAGCGATCTTGCAGCTTCTCCCTCGTCGAGCATCCGGCGGAGGACGGCGGAGGCCGTTCGCGTGTCGATCGGAGCGCGCAGTCGATCCGCGAAGCGGCGGTTGGCTTCCGCCGCCAGAGCCGTCGCGCCGAAGGCCTCGGGCAGGCCGGGCCGCTCGGCCACCAGGCGGAGCAACTTGCCGACCATCAGGCGGCCGGGGGCCGGGAGATCGTCCTCTTTGCTCTTCGAGACAGCGGGCGGCGGCGCGAGTTGCTGCGCGAGATCCACCGCCATGGGGGCGACCGCCCGGAACGCCTCCAGACTTTGCAGCACCTTCTCGAGCTTCCGCGGCATGGAGAGCTTGTTCTGCCTGATGATGCGCCACCTTCTGTGAGTGCAGCGCTTCCTGCTCGCGATGGAAGACCGCGCGTTGCTCCAGATTGGCCAAAACGTCTTCGACGGAAAGCTTCGAGGCCTCATCCCATTTCTCCCCCGGCGGAGCGGGAACCCACTTGCGGCAGACAGTCCGGAGTTGTGTGCACCCGTTCCAGGTTGCGGTGAAACCGTAGCCCCGGCACGATAGCACGCCAGAACCGCCACCGCGATCTACGTTGCGGTGAAAAATTTAAGGTTGCGCCGTAGATCTTATTGTCGCGGCGAATAGATTAAGCTTGCGGCAGAGAATTTAAGGTTGCAGTGTAGGATTCTGGGTCGCGCTGTATAATTTCACGTCGCGCCGAACGATTTCACGTTGCGGTGTATAATTTACGGTTGCGGTGTATGCTTTTGAGTCGCGGCCAATAATTTTAGCTTGGGACGTAGAATTCGAGGTTGCGGCGAATGACTTCGAGTTGCGACGTATGATTCGCCATTGCGGCAGGCTGGTTTACGTTGCGGTGAATAATTTCGACTTGCGGTGTAGATTTCTACGTTGCAGCGGATAGTTTGAAGTCGCGGTGAATCATTTGAGCTTGCGGTGTGTACTTTAAGGTTGCGGCCAATAATTTTAGCTTGCGATGAATGGTTTCAGGTTGCGGTCAAGAATCTTGCGTTGCGATGGAGATTCCGCTGACTGGAGAAAGAAGAAGCCGGCGAGACGCCAGCGTTCCCAGGGACGAGCTTTCGCTCGTCAGGAGACCGGAGCTGGTGCCACAAGGCCGTTTTTCCCTGGCACCGCTGGCGTCCCGCCGGCAGACTTACCCAGCTTTTCATGCTGCCTACGGCATCTTGGCGGGCGCCACGCCCCTACGACACCACGACCAGCCGCGCCGGAGACGGTCCGTGTTTCGGGGCCAGCCGTTCGACGGGCAGACCGGCCGCTTCGCGGAGGGCGGCTTCGGTGTATTGCACCACCATGGTTCCACGCCATTGCGCCTGGAAATCGGTGTTGTCCATCGGATAAGCCCTTTTGCGCGCCAGCTTGGCGGCTTCGGCGATGACTTCGGCGGTCAGCGGTTTTCCCCGCAGGAAGTCCTGGGCCTCTTTCGCCTCGACAGGGTGGGAGCCGACGGCTCCGAGGACGATCCGTGCGTCGCGGACCAGGCCGTCGGGTTCGGTCCAGATCGCTACGGCGGCGGAGAGGACGGCGAAGTCGATCGAGCCGCGGCGGCGGAGCTTCCAGAAGGCGGAGCGGCAGCGGGTGTTGTCGGACGACCCGGGGAGATGGATCGCCGTGACGATTTCGTCCGGTCTCTTGGTGAGGTAGTGAATGCCGTCGTCGGCGTAGAGGTCGGAGAGCGGGATCTCCCGGTCGCCGTCTTTCGAGGTGAGGACGACCGTCGCTCCCAGGGCGCAGAGAATCGGCGCCGAGTCCGAGGCGGAGTGGGCGAGGCAGGTGGGGGAGCTGGTGGCGACCCAGCAGATGTCCCCTTCCGCTTTCATGCAGTAGCCGATCGACCGCCGCCAATCTTCCGTCTGGTTGTAGTAGGTGCAGCGGGTGTCGACGCAGACGTTGCCCCCGAGCGTTCCCATGTTGCGCAACGGCGGCGAGGAGATCGAGGCGACGGCGCGGGCGAAGGCGGGGTAGCGGGCTTGGATGCGCGAGTCCTTCTCGATGTCCGAGAGAATCGTCGTCGCTCCCAGACGGACGCCGCCATTGCCGCCAATACCGTGAATTCCCGCCATGTCCTGGATCGCCATCAGGCTGACGATCGTCTGCGCCTTCTGATGGCGGCGCTTCATATTCGGCCACAGGTCCGTGCCGCCGGCCACGACGCGGACTCCTTCTCGGAAGCCAGGATGTCCGCCGCTTCGGCGAGCGTCTTCGGCTGGATGAATTTGAACTCGGGCAGTCGCAGCATGGCTCGTCAGGCTCCCTTCAAATCGGTCGTGAGGGCCGCCAAACGCTTCTTCTGGAGCGCCTCTTCGCGGGTCATCATCGTGCCGGCGGAGGAGCGCATGCCGGAGCGGAGCTTTTCCCGATAATCGTTGATCGCCGTGCCGTCTCCCCCTTCGTCCGGCGTCGGCACGAGCAGCGTCTCGCCGAAATCGATCTCGGGGAACGCTTTCGGACCGAAACGGGCCGGAGCGCCCTGGGCCTTCGCCTGCAAGCCCTTGAGGATCATGTGCGGATGGATCGGCACCTGATCGACGCGCACGCCGACCGCGTCCCAGACCGCGTTCGCCACCGCCGGCATGATCGGCAGGAGCGGCCCCTGGCCGACCTCCTTGGCTCCGAACGGACCTTGCGGGTCCGGCTCTTCGATGAGATAGGTCGTCATCGGCGGCATGTCCTCGAACGTCGGGCTCTTGTATTCGAGGACGGACGGGAACTTGTGCACCAGGGCTCCCGAGAGGCGCGGGGGAAGGCGGCGGAAGACCTGCTCTTCCATCATCACTTCGCCGAGCCCCATGTAGACGCCGCCTTCCACCTGGCCCATCACCAGCACCGGGTTGATGCACTTGCCGACGTCGTGGGCGATCCACACGTGGACCGGGTTCCACAGGCCGGTCGCGGGATCGACTTCGACCTCGACGACCGAGGCCGAGTAGGAGTAGGCGGGGGAGGGGCCGACGCCGGCGCCGCGGTAGCGGCCGGGTGAGCGCGGCGGGATGTAGCTGCCGGTCGTGCCCAGGGTGCCGAAGCGCGCCTCGGCGGCGATCACCGCGTCCTGGAAGGACAGACCCTTGTCCGGATCGGCGGCGTCGAACACCCGGCGCTCGGCGAAGACGAGACGGGACTGCGGGATCTCGAGCTGCTGGGAGACCGCCTGGGCGATCAGGTCCCGCGCCCGCTCCGCCGCCTGGAGGGCCGCGTTGCCCATCATGAGCGTTACGCGGGACGAATAGCTGCCGAGGTCGACCGGAGTCAGATCGGTGTCCGCCACGCAGAGACGGATGTCGGCGAGCGCGATTCCCAGCACTTCGGCGACGATGGCGGCGAGCACCGAGTCCGAACCCTGGCCGATCTCCGCCTCGCCGCAGAAGACCGCCACGCATCCGGAGCGGTCGAGCTTGATCTGCACGCCGGACTGCGGCATGTGGTTCCAGTAGATCGGCAGGCCGGCACCGCAGAGATAGGAGCCGCAGGCGATTCCCAGACCGTGCCCTTCCGGCAGCTTCCCCCAGCGCTCGCGGAAGCCGCTGCCGGCGACCACCGCCTCGATGCAGCGCTTCAAGCCCATGGTGCCGATGCGCAGCCAGTTCGCCGTCACCGTGTTCGGCTCGGCGAGCATGCCCAGGCGCAGATCCGCGGGATTGATCCCCATCTTGACCGCGATCTTGTCGAGATGCACCTCGAAGCCGAACCGCGGCTGCGGCGTGCCGTGGCCCCGTTTCGGACCGCACGGCGGCTTGTTGGTAAACGTTCGCACGCCCTGGAACTCATAGGCCGGCATCTTGTAGGTGACGGTTTGCAGCGCACCGGTGTAGTAGGTCGACGCCACGCCGTAGCTTCCGTAGGCACCGCCGTCGAGGGCGGTGCGCAGGCGCTGGGCGGTGATCGAAACCCGGCCGTCGCCGTCCTTCTTGATCCCCGTGGTCATCTGCATGAGCACGGGATGCCGGCCGCGGTGGCAGTAGAACACCTCTTCGCGGGTCAGTGTGATCTTCACCGGCCGGCCGAGCTTCAGAGCCATTTTCGCCGCCACGATTTCGTGATTGAACGGATCGCTCTTGCCGCCGAAGCCGCCGCCGTTCGAGCAGGCCACCACGCGGACGCGCGAGGCCGGAATGCCCAGCACCTTGGTGAGCGCCCGGTGTAGATAATGCGGCGTCTGGGTGGAGGAGTAGACCGTCACCCGCTCGTCGTCCTCGGGTACTGCAACCGTCGCGTGCTGCTCCATCGGCAGGTGGGTGTTCCCCTCATAGAAGAAGACGTCCTCGAAGATCTCGTCCGCCGCGGCGAGCCCCTTCTCGACGTCGCCGAAGGTCATCGACACCTGTTTGTGGACGTTGCCGTGATCGCCATGGTCCTGGATGCGCGGCTCGGGCGTCGCCAGCGCCTCCTCGATGCCGGAGATCGTGGTGAGCGGCGCATAATCCACCTTCACCTTCCACGCCGCCTCATAGGCCGCGTCCTCGGTCAACGCCGCCACCGCCACCACCGGATCGCCGACGAAGCGCACCTTGTCCGGGCAGAGCGCATGCTCGTCCTGCGAGACCGGCAGGATGCCGAACGGCTCCGGAACGTCCTTGCCGGTGAGGAATCCGAGCACCCCCTCGATCTTGGCGGCTTCGGAGATGTCGATCCCCTTGATCAGCGCATGCGGCACCGTCGAGCGCACCAGACGGACAAAGACCATGCGGGCGAAGACCAGATCGTCGGCGAATTTCGTGGTGCCGGTGACCTTCGCGCGGCCGTCCACCCGGCGGAACGGTTTGCCGATGAGGCTCGTGTCTCGTTTGAGCTCAGGAGTCTCGGGTTTGCGCAGGGGCTCAGCCATGGCGTGGGGACCTCAAAGGACCAAAAGGGCTGCAAGGACTAAAAGGACGGAACAAGACTGTAGGGGCGGTCCGCAGGATGCCGTCAGGCACCCTGTGTGGCCGCCCTGGGTGGGGAGGCTCCGCCTGGCCTCACGGCTCCGCATCCCCATAGAACACCTCGTCCGGAGGCGTCCAATCTTCGCCGCGCATCTGCGCCGCGGCCCATTCCACGCCCTGGATGATCTTGTGATAGCCCGTGCAGCGGCAGAGGTTGCCGGCGAGCGCGGCGCGGATCTCGCCGTCCGTCGGCTGTGGATTCTCCGCCAGCAGCGCCTTCGCGGTCAGCAGAATGCCCGGCGTGCAATATCCGCATTGGGCGGCGCCGAGATCGGCGAAGGTGGCCTGGAGCGGATGGAGATCGTTGCCGTCCTGCATCCCCTCGACCGTCTCGATCTCGCGGCCGGCCATCTCCGCGGCGAGGACGAGGCAGGAGAGCACCGGCCGGCCGTCGACCAGCACCGTGCAGGTGCCGCACTCGCCGAGCTCGCAGCCGTGCTTCGTGCCGGTCAGGCCGCACTCCTCGCGCAGCACCTCGAGCAGCGTGTGATGGGTCGGGAAGACCACGGCGCGCGACTCGCCGTTGATCCGCAGCTTCAAGAAAGTCACGTCATCGTTCATCGCTCACCAGTCCCGCGGTACGGATTTGAACCATGGTTCAAATCATCGCAGGCGTGGTGGTTGGAGTCAAGAGGGGAGAGGCGCTGTTCGGCGGCCGGCAGAGCCTCGCGCCAGAATGTCCGGCAGCCCCCGGGGATGGCGGCAGGCGACCACGTGCTCCGGGGGGAGCGGCCGGTGGAGGGTGAAGCCGTAGTCGGTGACGGGCTCCTCCTCGCCCGGCGCCTCTCCCTGGGAAGCCAGCGCCGCCCGGATGCCCTGGCAACAGAGCTGGCGGAGATCGGAGGCGGGGAGGAGGTCGAGCGGCACGTCGCAGGCCGCCACCGCCGGCACCCCCCGCTCGCGGAGGAGGTGGCGTTGCGGCCGGCCGGTCGCGCGTTCGAGCTGGACGGCGAGGCCGAGCAGGAAGTGGCTGCCGTAGAGGGCGTAGAAGGTGAAGCGCCGCAGCAGGAAGCGCTCGTCGAGGTGGAGGTCCACCCGGTCGTCGAGGAGAGACAGGTCCTGCCGGGGGAGGAGCGCCGCGAGCGCCTCCTGTTCCCCGGCGAAGACCTCCCGGGCCTCGCCGAGCAGGCGCTCCGGCGTGCCCAGGAGGAGGCCGCTCTTCCGGTAGGCGTGGCGGTCGACCGGGCGGCCGGCATGGTAAGCCCGGACCGCCAGGTAGCGACTCGTGAGGTCGGCGGCGAGCTGATCGACCATCTCTCTGGAGCCGAGGCGGGAGCCCGGCCCCAGGATCTCTCCGAGCCAGGGCTCGTCGTAGGCCCGATTGGCCCCCGGCGGCCTGGTCCGGAAACGCTCGAAGACACCCTCGCCGGCGGCCTGGAGCAGACGGTCCCGGACCGCACCGATCCAGGCCGCCGCACCCGGCCACCGCAACAGCCGGGATCTCCGGCTCATGATTCGGGGGAGCCGGCTTCGATCCAGTCCTTGAAATTCTTGATCCATTCGTCGACCCACCCACCTGGGGGCATGGTCCCGTCGGCGAGCCGTGGATAGATCAGAACGGCGTTGTCCTTGACGCTGGTGTAGTCCCCCAGATCGATCTGCGGCTGCACCTGCTTCATGTGCTGGATGTCATAGGCGGTGAAATAGGTCTTGATCGGGTCGTTCCAGGTAATGGCCATGGCGTTCTCTCCTTTCTCGTTCGGTGCTTACTTTTGGGTTTTGCAGAGCAGGCCGAACAGGTGGCTGACGTACAGGTTCTTCCAGGCGTTCGGATCGTCCCGCTTGCCGAAGCAGGTGCCGATCTGGAGCGGCTGGTAGGTGTGGCAATGCAGGCAGTTCTGCTCCTGCGTGAAGCTCTCCAGGCTGGTGTTGGCCGCCTTTTTCGATCCCCGGATTTCTGAGTCGTCGAGCACGATCAGACCATTCGGGCCGACCTTGCCGGAGGTCCACACCGCGCTCGCGTAGTCGTAGTTCGCCCAGATCGAGCCGGCGGGGAGGAGTTGGTGAAAGCTCTGGTTCAGGCTCAGGATGTTGGCCGTGTTGCCCTGCGAGCCCTCGGGCTCCCCCTGCGGATGGGCGCGGCAGATCTCGCTCGGGATCGTTTTGCTCTGGGAGATCTGGTTGCAGCCCTCCCAGAAGGGGGAGGTCCCGCAATTCTGGCCCGCCTTGTAGAAGGAGTAGCTGGAATCCGCCGTGGGGGTGCTCTTGCAGTCGGGGGTGTTGAGGTGGTGCTCGAACGTCGCCCAGATCATCTCCGGATGGCCCTGGATCGGGCCGACCACGTGGAGCCCGACGAGCGCCATGGTCGCCGGGACGAACGACTTGCAAGTCTCATCCTTGCAGACCTGCGCCTCGATCGTGTAGTAGCTCTTCGACGCGTTGGGGATGTAGGTGGTGCCGTCCTTGACCGCGATCCGCCAGGACGACTTGGTTTCGAGTGCGCCGGCGGGGAACGTGGCCTGCGGTGGAGCGGACAGGAAGGCCGCCAGGGTGTAGATCCCCTTGTTGAGCACGAAGTCGTAGTACCCCTCGTTGATGCTCGCGGTGTAGTACACCCACTGCCCCTTCTGGTCGATGAGAACCGCGTTGCTGCCGGCCTGGGTGGGGGAGTCGAAGGTGGTGTTGGGAGTCTTGAGGGTGCGGGGCAGGAAGACGAGTGGGCTCGCGGCGTTCGCGGCATTCGCGGCATTGGCCTTGCCCGGTCTGCGGAGCCGTGCCATGCCCTTTCCCATCTTGAAGAGCGTGGTCGCGCTGCCCGGGTAGGGAGCCGGTTTGTCACCCGGATAGAGGAACAGGGCATGGGGGGAGGCCAGGCCGAGGAACCGGGTGAGACCGTCCACGGTCTGGACCTGGTAGAGGAACTCCTGCATCGCCCACTGGTGGATCTCGCAGTTGGTGTCGCGGGGTGTCGTGGGGTCGGGCTCCGGGGCGTTGGGCTGGAACCAGGCGGGGGCGGCCGGGCAGCTCTGGCCGTAGACCGGTCCGGCGAGCAGCCCCAGAGTCAATCCGGCAGTCAGGACGGCTGCCAGGCCGCGGAGAATCCCGCGTACGAGGGAATGACGTTGAGCCATCGCTTTTCTCTCCTTTCATTTCGAACGGCCTCGGGCCGTTCGCAGCAGGTGCTACCAGGAGAGTGAAGAAAAGCGGCGGCTATCTCAGGGAATTTTGGCTCAGAGGGTGTCTCGAAAGCCGCCGTGGGGCCTCACCCCCGACCCCTCTCCCATCCCCTCCCACCATCCGGGAGAGGGGCGCCACCACCCGACTCTGGCGGCAGGGTTGCCTTCCTGTTCCCCCCTCTCCCGGTGGGTGGGAGGGGATGGGAGAGGGAGGTTAGGGGGGTGAGGCTGCAACGGCACGGCTCTCGAAAGACCTTCTCAGGAATTGGGGAGCGGCGTCAGCGCCAGTCGCCATAGGCGGCGAAGGCGGCCCAGTGATAGGGGTCGCGGCGTTCGGGATCGGCCCGCAGCTCGAGCTGGGCGGCGCGCAGAGCCGCCGCCGGGTGCATCCGCTGCTCCGGGGGGCCGTGCAGCAGGCGGCGGTAGAAGCGCTCCATCAGATCGGCGGAAGCGCGGTCCTGCACCTGCCAGAGGCTCGCCACCAGCCGCCGCGCGCCGGCGGCAAAGAAGCCGCGGGCGAGCCCCACCAGTCCCTCGCCCCGGATCTGGGGGCCGAGGGCGGTGCGGCAGCCGCTCAGCACCACCAGCTCGGCGTCGAGGTCGAGGTTGTAGATCTCCGGCAGGCGGAGCATCCCCTCCCGCGGCCGGCCGTCCGGGCCGCGCAGCGAGAGCACCAGGGCCGAGAGCTCCGGGTGCGCGCTGTCGAGCACGCCGTGGGTGGCGAAATGCACCAGGCGGTAGCCGCGGAGGCGGTTGAGCGCGGTGTCGCGGCTCGCGTCGAAGCCGCGGGCGACGAGCGCCTCTCCGGCCGGGACCTGGGCGGCGATCGACTCGGCCTCCCGGCCGCTCCACGCCAGGCGTTCGAAACCCGCGGCCGGGCCGGCATCCGCTTCCCGGGGGAGACGCGGATCCGGCGGGCCGAACACCGGGTCGGCGAGGATGATGAGGGTCTTCGCCGCCGCCGGCCGACCGGCGAGGGTCTGGCGCTGGACCGCCAGGGCCGAGGCGGAGGGCAGGGAGACGACCTCGTGCCGGACGAGCAACGGCTCGGTGCCGCCGGGCTGCGGCAGGGCGGCGAAGGGGAGGTAGTGGAGGGCACCGTCGGCCACGATCACCAGGCGTTGACCGGCGAGCCGCGGCGCCACCGGGCCGAGCAGGAGACCGCTCAGCCGGGCGGCGGCCGCGGCCTCCTCACAATGAGT
>CAWBWZ010000006.1:0-319286 GCA_963792575.1 uncultured Acidobacteriota bacterium | reverse complement strand
TGAGGACTCTCGCCGAGCGGCTCGGCGACCGGGTGGAGACGGGGAGGCGGGTCGAGGCGGTCGCCCGGCGCTCGGATGGCTCGTACGTTGTGTCGGCCGCCGGTGGCGACCCGGTCATCGCCGATCACGTGGTGATCACCGTTCCCTTCACGATGTTGCGGGGAGAGGGCGGGATCCGTCTCGAGGCCAGCCTCGGCATCCCCGAGGTCCAGCGGCGGGCCATCCGCGAGCTGGGCTACGGCACCAACGCCAAGCTGATGGTGGGATTCTCCAAACGGCTCTGGCGCCAGCCCGAGCCGGCGTACCGCTCCAACGGCAGCACCCTCACCGACCAGCCCTACCAGCTCTGCTGGGAGGCCAGCCGCCTGCAGCCGGGCGAGGCCGGCATCCTCACCAACTTCACCGGCGGCCGGCACGGCCTGGAGCTGGGGGAGGGGACGCCGGAGGAGCAGGCCGGGAAGTTCGCCCGCGAGATCGACCGCGTCTTCCCGGGCGTCGCGGAAACGCGCCTGCCGGAAAAGCAGTCCCGCTTCCACTGGCCGACCTTTCCATGGACGCGGGGGAGCTACACCTGCTACCGACCCGGCCAGTGGACCGGCTTCGGCGGCGAGGAGGGGCGCCGGGTGGGCAACCTCCACTTCGCCGGTGAGCACACCTCGGAAGTCGCCTCAGGGTTCATGGAAGGGGGGTGCGAAACGGGGGAACGAGCGGCGATGGAGATTCTCGCCGCTCAGGAGAAGGAGAGCTTCGACGACCGCCGGCTGCGGCCTCACACCCCCGCGCCGACCGCCGTGCGCGTCGGATAATCGATATATCCCCGCTCGCCGCCCTGATAGAAGGTGTCGCGGTCGGGCGAGTTCAGCGGCGCACCCTCGGCGAAGCGCTCCGGCAGGTCCGGGTTGGCCAGGAAGAGGACTCCGAAGGAGATCAGGTCCGCCTCGCCCGCGGCGAGGGCCGCGTTGCCGGTCTCCCGGTCGTAGCCGCCGTTGAGGATGAAGGGGCCGTGGAAGAGCGGGCGCAGCAGCGGCGCGACCGGGGTCTCCGCCCGGGGCGCCAGCGGCTCGACGACGTGGAGATAGGCGAGGCCGAAACGGTCGAGCTCCCGCGTCGCGTGGCTGAACGTCACCACCGGGTCCGAGTCGCTCATGGTGTTGAACGAGCCGGTGGGGGAGAGGCGCATGCCCACCCGGTCCGCTCCCCAGACGCCGGCGACCGCCGCCGTCACTTCCAGAAGGAAGCGGGCGCGGTTCTCGACCGGTCCGCCATAGTCATCCGTCCGCCGGTTCGATCCATCGCGCAGGAACTGATCGATCAGATAGCCGTTCGCGCCGTGGATCTCGACGCCGTCGAACCCGGACGCCAGAGCCTGCCGGGCGCCATGGGCGAACTGCTCCACCACGCCGGCGATCTCCGCGGTCTCCAGGGCGCGGGGGACTCCGAACGGCTTAGGCCCCTCGATCGTGAAGGTCTGCCCCTCGGCCGCGATCGCCGACGGCGCCACCGGCAGCGCCCCGCCCGGCTGCAGCAGCGGGTGCGAGATCCGCCCCACATGCCAGAGCTGCGCGAAGATCCGCCCGCCCCGCTCGTGGACGGCGTCCGTCACCCGGCGCCACCCCTCCACATGGGCGTCCTCATGGACGCCCGGAGTGCCCGGATAGCCAACGCCCTGCGGCGAGACCTGCGTCCCCTCGGTAACGATCAGCCCCGCCGAGGCGCGCTGGGCGTAGTAGGTGACCGCCGAGGCGCTGGGGACGTTCCCCTCGCCGGCGCGGTTGCGCGTCATCGGCGCCATCACCATGCGGTTGCGCAGGGTGTAGGGTCCGAGCTGGACCGGCGTCAGCAACGTCGGATGCTGTTCTTTGCTCATTGTCGTCTCCTGAATCGTTGTCGGATTGAAAGTGCAGGGATGAACAGTCCAGTCAAATTTTTTTCAGGCTTCTTTGCCCAGCCGTCCCAGCAGTCCGGTCAGCGTCTTCCGGTCCGCCTCGTTCAGCCCGGCGAACACCTGCCGCTCGGTGGCGCCGACGACCCGGACGGCCTCGGCGTGGCGCTCGCGCCCCAGGTCCGTCAGCGCGGCCCGGATGGAGCGCCGGTCGGCCGGATCGGGGAGCCGCTCGACGAGCCGGTCCGCCTCCAGCCGGTCGACGAGCTGGGTGATGTTCGAGCGCACGCAACTGCACCGCTCGGCGAGCTGGCTGAGCGGCAGGGGCTCGTCCGTCTCCGCCAGCCGGGAGAGCACATTGAACTTGGCCAGCGAAAACCCCAGGCCATCCAGCGCACCCTCCAGCCGCGCCTCCACCTCGTGCGCCGCGCCGATGACCCGGAACACGATCGAGGAGGACGGAGTAGGTGAATCGTTCATGCCTGAATGATAGACGGGTTATGGATTGGATGCAAGGGGGAACAAGGGGCCGGACACGGCCACGCCCGGGCATGAATACCCGGGCTAGAAACGGCGCCGGGTAAACCCGGCTTGAAAGTCCCCTTCAGGGGGCGCTGTTCTTAGCCCGGCGATTCATCGCCGGGCGGCGTGGCGAGCTCCAGGCCACAGACGTTCCTCTTCTCAATGGAGTTAGAATCCCCACCATGAACGCGGCTCGCCGGACTCTCGGCCGCTGGCTGCTGGCGGCGCTCCTCGAGCGGGGTTGCGATCCCGCAACGGCGCGCCTGCCGCGGCGGGTCACCAGCATCCGGCCGCTCACCGCGCGTGAGATGGCCGAGCTCAATCCTCTGACCGCTTCGCTCGTCTCCCTCTCGAACCTGCTGCCGCTGCCGCGGCCGGTCCGCCGCCCTGTCTATGAGGTATAGGATAGCTGCCGAAAGAGAATCGGCTTTCCAGTCACCCTAACCACAGACCGCGAGGGGAACGGCATGGGTCTCAAAGAAGTCCTGAGCAAGATGAAGATCGTGGAGCTGGATCCCGGGGAGATGGCTACCCCGGCGGCCGCCGTACCTCCCGTTCCCCACATGCCGACGGCCAAGCCCGCGGGACCGCCGTCCCAGCCCCGGGATCTCCGGGAGCTCCTCGGCGAGATCCCCGAGGCGCCGGCCATCGACGAGCGCAAGCTCGCCGCCGCCGCGGCGCCCGCCGAGGGGGGCGACGACGAGGTTCCGGACTTCCCGGCCATCTACAAGGCAGCCGGAGTGGTCGATCCGCCGCACGGCTACAGCGCCTACAAGGTGCTGGAGATCTTCGCCTCCCCGGGCTTCGCGTCGCTCGACCTGCGGGCCAAGGCGGCCGCCCTCACCGGGTTCCTCAACATGACCCCCTCCGGGCCGGTGCCGATCACCGACGTCGTCCAGGACGCCGTCCGCCGCGACCAGGCGCTCGACAAGTTCGAGGAGTTCCTGCGCTCCAAGCAGGGCGCGCGCGCCGAGCAGATCGACAAGGACAACGCCCAGCTCCAGGCGGAGATCGACGAGATCACCCGCCGCAACCGGGAGAAGATGGAGGCCAACCGGATCGCCATCGAGACCGAGCAGGCCCGCCTCTCCCGCTGGCTGGTGCTCAAGCGCGCCGAGGAGCGCAAGCTCTACGACGCCGTCACCCCGTTCGTCGAGAAGAACCCCATCTCGACGGCGGACACCCCCCGTCCGCCGGCGCCCGCAGCCGCTCCGGAAGGGAATCAAGGCTGAAGCCTTCCGCGTCCTCCCTGGGGAAGCATCCAGGCAGGTCTTCAGGGAAATATTGAGGAGAAAGCCATGTTCCAGCGTCTCGCCCGAGTGTTCAAGTCGTGGATCGGCTACTTCATCTCCTTCGCCGAGGATCCGGAGGTCATGCTCCAGGAGTCCATCGAGGAGATGCGCAACACCCTGCCCAAGCTCAACCAGATCCTGATCACCACCCGGGCCACCGTCATCCGCCTGGAGCAGGGGAAGGAGGCGCTGGAGCGCCGGGAGAAGCAGCTCGTCAACTCGATCAAGGCCGCCCTCACCGAGGGGAGCCCCGAGTCCCGCCGCCTCGCCGAGGACGACGCCGCGAAGCCTGCAGCAGGTGCGCCAGGAGCTGCAGACCACCAACGACCAGCTCGCGGCGGCCACCAAGGCGTTCGAGAACTCCCAGATCACGGTGCAGGACATCAAGGAGAAGCTGCGGCTGAAGATGGAGGAGAGCCGCAAGGCGATCACCGAGTCGCGCAACGCCGTCGGCGCTGCGCAACGCCGCCTCCGCCATCGCCGAGCTCGACACCTACGGCACCGCCGCCACCAACGACAAGTACCTGGACGAGATCCGGCAGAAATCAGCCGAGGCCAAGGCCGCCGTCGAGGTGGCCACCGGCGGGCTCGACGTCGAGCGGATCAAGAACGAGCGCAAGGCCCGCTCGCTGCAGGCGCAGAGCGTGCTCACCGAGTTCGAGGTCGAGATGGGCCTGAAGAAGCCCGACGCCGTGCGCGAGGCCGCCCCCTTCCCGACCGCAGGCGACCCCCACGGCCACGCCGCAGAAGCTGCCCGAGGCCGGGTAGAGACTCGGAAGGAACATAAGGGGCGGTGCTGTTTTTATTCGTAGGGAGGGGCTTGTCCCCTCCCGCGCCCTGAAAGGGCGAAATTTGAATAGCCTGGGGTTTTAACCCCAGGTAGGAAGTCCCTCAAGATCCAAACCCTGTAAGGGTGGCCGACTCCAACCCAATAGGCCACCCCTTCGGGGTTTGGGGGTTGGTTGGGCCTGCCCACCTGGGGTTGAAACCCCAGGCTATTCAAATGTCGCCCCTTCAGGGCGAGGAGGGGACAAGCCCCTCTCCTGCGGGAATTCCCTGGACTGGGACTGGATTGCCAAGCTGAGCTAGAAAAAGGGATTGTAAAACCATGCCCGAAACCGTCGCCCCGCCCTCGCCGGCCGTGTTCCTCGATTCGCTCCCGCCCTGGGCGTCGGAGCTGGTGCGCGCCATCACCGCCAAGCAGTCGAACACCTTCGTGCTGCACGGCGTGCCGGCCGACCTGATCCCGGTCCGCGGCCCGGCGGGGCTGCGCTTCCTCTCGCTCGACGACTTCCTGGTGGCGCAGCTCTTCGGCGGCTGGACGTCGATCGTCACCTACAACCGCGCCGAGGGGCTGGGCTTCGCCACCCCGGCGGCGCGCAGCCACTTCCAGGACCGGCTGCGCGGCTACGACGCCGTCCACGGCACCAACTGGGCGGACTCCCTGCCGCGCGACGCCGCCAACTGCTTCGCCCTCCTCGACTCCTACTTCCGCCTCTGCGCCTCGATGCAGCCCGCCCGCCCCGTGGTGCTGCTGCTGCCGTTCGCCGAGACCATGGTCCCCGCGGCCGAGGTGTCCAACCGCACCCCCGAGGATCGCGCCGTCCTCGTCTATCTGCGGAAGTGGTCGCAGGATCCGGTGCTGCTGGCCAAGAACATCGTCGTCGTGATGGTGACCGAGAGCCTCTCCGAGCTCGATCCCAAGCTCGTCCGCTCGCATGCCACGCGGGAGATCGAGATCGTCCGCCCCGACCTCCGGGAGCGTCTGACCTATCTCGAAGCCGTGCGCGGGCCGGAGTGGTACACGGCGAAGTCCGACCTGCCGCCGGCCCGCTTGGCGGAGATGACCGCCGGCATGACGCGCGTGCAGATCGGCCAGCTCCTCGACGGCACCGACGCCAACGGCGACCGCCTGACGCGGGACCGGGCGCGGGACGTCAAGAAGGAGGTCATCGAGACCGAGGGGCTGGGGCTGCTGGAGTACGTCGAGCCCAAGTTCGACCTCTCCATGGTGGCGGGCATGCCGGCGGTCAAGGACCGCCTCCGCCGCGCCGCCCGCGCCATCGCCCGCGGCAACCCCGGCGGCGGTGCCCATGGGCTACCTCGTCTGCGGACCGGTGGGGAGCGCCAAGACCTTCCTCGTCGAGTGCTTCGCCCGCGAGATCGGCTTCCCGTGCGTGAAGCTGAAGAACTTCCGCTCCATGTGGGTGGGCTCGACCGAGTCCAACCTGGAGCGCATCCTGAAGATCCTCTCCTCGCTCACCCCGGTGGGCGTGGTGATCGACGAGGCCGACGCCGCCCTCGGCAACCGCGACCAGCAGGGGGACTCGGGGACCCAGAACCGCGTCTTCGCCCAGATCGCCGCCTTCATGGGCGACACCCGCAACCGCGGCAACATCCTCTGGTTCCTGATCACCGCCCGCCCCGACCTGCTGCCGATCGACCTCAAGCGCCAGGGTCGGGCCGAGGAGCACATCCCGCTCTTCTACCCCGAGACGGCGGCCGAGTACGACGAGATCTACCGCGTGATGCTGAAGAAGCTGGGGCTCAAGACTTCGGTGAACACCATCACCGAGGTGGCGACCGAGGACCAGTACCTCGGCCTCTCCGGCTCGGACCTCGAAGCGGTCCTGGTGCGGGCGATCCTGGAGGCCGAGGCCGCCGAGTCCTCCGAGGTGAAGGCCGAGCACCTCCAGAAAGCGTTCGCGGACTTCATCCCCCCCGCCAACTCCCGCGAGCGCGAGATGCAGATCCTCGTCGCCGTCCTGGAGTCCACCAGCCGCGAGCTCCTCCCCGAGCGCTACCGCACTCTCGACCGCGGCGAGATCCAGGCCCGGGTCAACGAGATCAAGCGCGAGCTGCGGCTGATCTGAGACCCTGAAAGGAGATCCATGACTCGCTGGGTAACCGCCTTTTTCCTGAGCTCGATCGTCCTGGCTGGCGGCGTCCGCGGCCAGGCCCCAAAATCTCCGGCTCCCGAAGCGAAACCTCTGGTAGTGGCCGGCGTCAAGCTGGATCTCGACGCCAGGGAGCCCCGGGGGCTCCTCCTCAAGGGTGGCAAGGGCGAGAGCGGACTCCTGCGGGTGGAGTGGAGTGCCACGCGCCAGAAGATCGCCGCGGGCATGGCCTCGCTCTCGGGCCTCCCGGCGGACCGCCAGTTGATCTGCGCGATCCATGGCGGGGAAAACATTTGCCATCCCAGCGAAGCGGCTCCGTGGTGGGCGGAGGTCGAGGGGGCCGGACACGGCCACGGGCGGCCGGCCCTGCTCTTCTCCCCGAACGGGCAGTTCTACCACTACCAGCTGAATTTCCCCGCGAGCGATTTCGAGGCCCTGCGCTCGGCGTTCGCGGCGGCGCTGGGAGCTCCGCTCTCCGACCAGAAGTCGAAGATCAAGAACGGATCGGGAGGGGACTACGAGCAGAGGCAGGTCAGCTGGAAGCTCCGCCACACGGCGATCGTACTGCAGCAGAGATATCCGGGGAACCTGGAAGAGAGCGCGGTCACCGCGTTCTACATCCCGATCGCCGAGACGACGCAGTAGGGGCCAGTCCTGCGTTTCGAACAAAAGTCCGAGCCCCTGCCGATATGAAAATCGACATCCCTGATTCTCTTTGCCAGAGCTACGTCGAGGCTCTGGAAAATCGCCCTTATCTCGGTGGCCTGGATGAAAATCTCCAGCGCTTGATCAAAACGGAGCTTCGGCGAATGGCTACGCTGGGCTATGAAAACGACGGGTTGACTGGCTGTAAGGCAAGGGGTCAATTGGGGACTGATCTTATCCAGGCGATGCCTGTAAGTTGCAGGGGAGATCGACCTGTCTTTACCGCCAGATACTTATGTGTTGACATTGACGATTTCTGTAACTTTCTTGACTATCACGGACTTTTGGAAGGGGACAAGGTTCTCGTAGAGATCGCCAATCAACTCAGAGGGAAATATACAGACGCACGGGTGTATCGGTTCGATAGTGACGGATTTGTGGTTGACTTAGGGAGGCAGGAATACACTCCGATAGTCGTGCCATCTGAGATACGAATAAAATATTCGATTGTAGAAATAGATGCGAGGATCGGCACATCAAAGCGCCATCACCTGCACAGCCTGATCATGTTGAATATTCACCGAGGCGTCGTTGAATCGAACGAACAAGGGAACAGGATATTTTTAAAGTATGAAGGCTAATCAGGCGCATGCCAGGACAGGGAGCAGAGTATGACGTCCACCCCACTGCCCGGAGGCACATTCACGCTCGCCGATGATCTCACCCTGACTCGCGTGGGGTACGGTGCCATGCAGCTGGCGGGGCCGCATGTCTTCGGGCCGCCGGCAGACCACGACGGCGCGCTTGCGGTTCTGCGCGAGGTTGTCAAGCTCGGTATCACCCACATCGACACCAGCGACTTCTATGGGCCGCATATCACCAATCAACTGATCAAAGAGGCGCTGCATCCATATCCGGAGCAGTTACGGATCGTCACCAAGGTCGGCGCGCTGCGGGACGCGGAAGGAAATTGGCCCAAAGCGCTCGCTCCCGACCAGCTCCGCCAAGCCATTCATGATAACCTCGCGAACCTTGGTGTCGACGTGCTCGATGTCGTCAATCTGCGGGTCGGCGGCCTCGATGCGCCGACGCCAGGTTCGATCGCGGAGCCGTTCAGCGTGCTCGCCGAAATGCAGCAAGAGGGTCTTATCAAACACCTCGGCGTAAGCACTGTCACCGCCGAGCAAGTCGCCGAGGCGCAAGCCATTGCGCCGGTTGTCTGCGTACAGAATTTCTATAATATCGCGAACCGGCAGGATGATACGCTCATCGACTCCCTTGCCGAGCAAGGAATTGCTTATGTGCCCTATTTCCCGCTGGGTGGTTTTTCACCGCTGCAATCCGACACGCTGTCGAGCGTTGCCGCCCGTTTAGGTACTACCCCGATGGCCGTCGCCTTGGCGTGGCTGCTGCAACGCTCGCCGAACATTCTGCTCATACCCGGAACCTCATCTGTCGAGCACCTGAGAGAGAATGTAGCCGGCGCCGGCCTGCAATTGCCTGAGGACGCGATTCAAGAGTTGAACGGTATCGCCCGGGAAAAATAACCAACGAGGTACCCATGCAGATCAAGTTCGTCAGCATCACGGTTGAAGATCAGGAGAGCGCTCTGCAGTTCTATACGTCCGTCCTCGGCTTCGAGAAGATGGCGGATATCCCGATGGGGGAGTACCGCTGGCTCACGGTGACCTCGCCGGACGGCATCGAGGGGGTCGAGCTGGTGCTGGAGCCGCTGGGCTTTCCGCCGGCCCGCGCCTACCAGAAGGCTCTGTTCGACGCGGGGATCCCCGCCACCGCCTTCATCACGAAGGACATCGCCGCCGAGGTCGAGCGTCTCAAGGCCCGGGGAGTCAAGTTCCGCGGCGAGCCCCAGGACATGGGGCCCATCAAGGTTGTGATCTTCGAGGACACCTTCGGCAACCTCATCAATCTCGTTCAGCCCGAATAGCCCACGGCTGCCCCCACGGCAATTCCGCTCGGGCCCAAGGGTGGGCGGCGGCGCCCCCGCCGTGGGCCCGGTGGCCCCAAGCCTGGGCGCTCTCCGCCCAAGGATCCGCCGGACGCGCCCAAGCGGGGGGCGGTCTGGCCCATTGAGGGGCCGCTCCGCCCCTCGCGGGGGCGCCTCCGGCCCATCAATGGGCCGCTCCGCCCCCTCAATGGGCCGGACCGCCCCCGTGTGGGGACCGACCGGCCCAAGCGGGGGGCGCACCGGCCCAAGCGAGGGGCGCACCGGCCCCCGAATGGGCCAGACCGCCCCCAGAGGGGGACCGAGCGGCCCATTGATGGGCCGGACCGCCCCCGCAAGGGGACAGTCCAGCCCATTGAAGGGGCGGAGCGGCCCATTGAGGGGCGCAACCGGCCCAAGCGGGGGCCAGACCATCCCCCGCGCCCGGAATCGGCGCTGGGTGATACCCTTTCGGTCATGCCCCGCTACGATTTCCTCCTCGAAACCTACGACACCGAGCGGCTGAAGATCCTCTCCGTCTGGTCGCAGTTCCGGGACGAGGATCTCCGCTTCCGGCCGGAGCCGCGGGCGCGGACGCCGCACGAGCAGATGGTCCACCAGTGTGTCAGCGAGGACACCTGGTTCAGGAACATGCTGGGGATCGATCTCGGCGCGGCGCGCTGCCCGCCGAGGAGACGCGCCTCGCCTTCCTCCAGAAGTACGCCGAGGCCGCCGGCAAACGTCTCGAACGGCTGCGCGGGATGCCGGACGACTGGTTCGAGGGCGCCACCCGTTTCTTCGACGTCGAGCGCTCGCGGGCCTGGGTGCTGACGCGGCGGATCGCCCATTCGGCCCACCATCGCGGCCAGCTCACCGTCTACCTGCGGCTGCTGGGCGCGGACCTCTATTCGACCTACGGCCCCACCGCCGACACCGGCGGCCTGTTCCAGAACGGCGCCCCGGTCATCTACCGCTACCCGGGCCTCGATCGCCTGCTGGAAGCGGAAGCCCAAGGCGGCGACTCCCCGCCGCTGCCCGGGCCGGGCGCCAAGAGTCCCACCGAGCGGCCGGACTGAGCATACGTCCATGCCTCTCCATGGCACAGCGCCGCCCCGAGGAGCGCGGCAAGTGGCGGAACGTCTCGCTGCTCGCGCTGGCCGCGCTGCTCGGCATGTCGGTCTGGTTCTCGGCGTCGGCGGTGGTGCCGCAGCTCACCCTGGAGTGGAAGCTCTCCGGCGCTCTGCAGTCCTGGCTGACCACCAGCGTGCAGATCGGCTTCGTGGCCGGCGCCCTGCTGAGCTCGCTGCTCACCCTCTCCGACCGCCTGCCCGGCGCAGCGCCTCCTGGCGGTGAGCGCCCTCGCCGCCGCGGCGTTCAACGCCGCCATCCCGCTGCTCGACCTCGGAGCCCGGCCCGCTCTCGTCTGCCGGTTCCTCACCGGCTTCGCCCTCGCCGGCGTCTACCCGCCCGGCATGAAGCTCGTGGCCTCCTGGTGCCGGGAGGACCGCGGCCTCGGCATCGGCCTGCTGGTGGGCGCGATCACCCTGGGCACGGCGGTCCCGCACTTTCTCAACGCCGCGCCGGGCGGCATGCCGCCCTGGCGGAATGTGCTCCTGCTGACCTCGGGGCAGGCGGTCCTCGCCGCGCTGATCGGCGCCTTCCTGGTGAAGCCCGGCCCCTACCTCGGCAAATCGCCCCCGTTCGACTGGCGCGCGGCGGTCCGCGTTCTGGCCGACCGGCCGGCGCGGCTGGCCAACTACGGCTATCTCGGCCACATGTGGGAGCTCTACGCGATGTGGGCCTGGGTTCCGCTCTGCCTGCTCGCGAGCTATCAGGAGGCGGGCTGGAGCCCCCGCGCCGCCCGCCTCGCCGGGGCCGTGGCCATCTCCGCGGGCGGCCTCGGGAGTCTGCTGGCCGGCAAGCTGGCGGACCGGCTGGGGCGCACCCGGATCACCGTCGTGAGCCTGGCCGCCTCCGGCGCCTGCGCCCTGGCGGCCGGCTTCGTCTTCCACCATCCCGCCCTGCTGACGTTCCTCTGTATCGTCTGGGGGTTCGCCGTGGTGGCGGACAGCGCGCAGTTCAGCGCCGCCGTCTCCGAGCTGGCCGACCCCCGCTACGTCGGCACCGCGCTGACCGTGCAGACCAGCCTCGGCTTCCTGCTCACCACCGTGACCCTGCGGATCATCCCGCCGTTGCGCGATCTCCTGGGCTGGGAGCGGGCCTTCGCCCTCCTGGCGCTGGGGCCGGCATTCGGCATCTGGAGCATGCTCCGCCTGCGCCGGCTGCCGGAGGCGGAACGGATGGCGGGCGGGCGGCGGTGAGGGGATTCACATCTTGTGGATCGGGGCGTCTGTGGTCTGCGACCTCATCCTCTATCTCCTTCTCCTAAAGGAGAAGGAGGACGACTGCGAGGCGTATTGCCCGTAGGGTGTGCTGTGCACACCATAACGACCTTGAAGGTGCGCACAGCGCACCCTGCGGGCATCACCGGTTCTGACAGGCCCTCCCTCTCCTTTAGGAGAGGGACCGAGGGTGAGGTCGCAGGCCACGGATGCCCCGATCTGGAGCTGCCCCACCCAACCCGCCGATTTGTGTCAAAATAAGAGAGAACATTCTCAACCACAGGTATGGCCGGCCCCACGCCGGAGCAGGTGGAGGGCAGATGATGAGCGAAGAGACCTCCTCGCAGCCATCCGGTTCCCGGTACCGGGAGCGGATCGTGCCGTTCACGGCGGGGGACGGGTTCCAGCTGAACCTGATCAACCTCCAGGGGGACCGGCCGCCGACCAAGGGGCCGGTGATCCTCGTCCATGGTGCCGGCGTGCGGGCCAACATCTTCCGCGCGCCGATCCAGACCGGCATCGTCGACCTGCTGATCGCGGCCGGCTATGACGTCTGGCTGGAGAACTGGCGCGCCTGCATCGACTTCAAGCCCAACCTCTGGACGCTGGATCAGGCGGCGCTCTACGACCACCCTCACGCGGTGCGGACGGTGGTGAAGGAGACCGGCGCCGACCATCTGAAGGCGATCATCCACTGCCAGGGCTCGACCAGCTTCATGATGTCCGCCGTGGCCGGCCTGGTGCCGGAGGTGAGGACGATCGTCACCAACGCCGTCTCGCTCCACCCGGTGGTGCCCTGGTGGTCGAACGCCAAGCTGAAGGTCGCCGTGCCTATCCTCGCGCGCATCACCCAGTGGCTCAACTGCCAGTGGGGCCTCGAGGCGACGACGCCACTCGCCCGCTTCGTCCAGTTCTGGGTGAACGCCACTCACCACGAGTGCAACAACCCGGTCTGCAAGCAGGTCAGCTTCACCTACGGCGCGGGCTTCCCGGCCCTCTGGCGGCACGAAAACCTCGACGAGGGGACCCACGAGTGGCTCAAGCACGAGTTCGCCTGGGTGCCGGTGCGATTCTTCCAGCAGATCAGCAAGTGTGTCTCCCACGGCGGGCTGGTCTCCGTCGAGGGGCTGCCCGGGCTGCCGGCGGATTTCACCGCCCAGGCGCCGCAGACGGACGCCCGCTTCGCCTTCTTCGCCGGCGAGAACAACCGCTGCTTCCTGCCGGAGAGCCAGGTGAGGACCCACGCCTTCCTCGACCGCCTGCGCCCCGGCTATCACACGCTCAACCTCATCCCCGGCTACAGCCACCTCGACGTCTTCATGGGCAACCATGCGGCGCGCGAGATCCTGCCGCGGATGGTGGCGGAGCTGGACCGCCCGGCTTGAGCTTGTAACGAAAGCTTGTAACGAAAAGAGGAAGCACGGCGCCCAACAGGAACACGACCATGAGTGGAGGCAGGTTTATAGGAGACTGATCCATGAGGCAGAAGGTCCTGATCCTGAGCGCCGCGTTCTTGTTCCTCTGCGTCTCCATGTATCTGGGGACGGGCTGGTCGCTGCTGCTCTTCTCGTTCCCTTCCGCCCGCGACCTGACGCCGGCGAACTATTACTCCCACCTGATCCCGCCCGTGGAGGCGGCGACCCATTTCTTCACCTACATGACCGGCGCCATGCTGCTCGCGGCGCTGATCGTGATCGTTCTGGAGTGGAAGACCCGCTACCGCTGGTGGCCGATCCTCACCGTCCTGGCGGTGATCGCGGCGACGCTGCTGACCACCCAGGGGATCTTCCCGTTGAACAAGGAGATGGAGGCGGGGATCACCGACGCCGCCCGCCTGCGCGCTGTCCTCGAACCGTGGATGTCGCTGAACCGGTGGCGGGTCGCCCTGTGGACGGTGCAGTGGTTCGCCATGATGATCTATTTCGGTCTCAAGGCTTATCGGACGGAACCGGGGAGCTGAGCCATGAAGCGAAAAAACTGGCTGTATTGGGTTCTGGTCCTGATCTCGGCATCGACCGCGCTGTCCGGTCTCGTGCAACTGGTCGCTCCGGGCTTTGTCCTGGGGGTGGTCGGCGGCGCGACCGACGCGGCGGGCGAGCACTTCTTCCGCATCGTCGGCATGTTCATGGTGCTGTTCGGCGGCATGCTGCTGCAGGCCCTGCTCTCCGCCTCCGATCACCCGCTGGCGGTGTTCTGGGCCGCGCTGCAGAAACTGGGCGCCGCCGCGGCAGTGGGGGTAGGCGTGCGGTGCGGCTATTTCTCCTCGGTGGCGCTGCTGGTCGGCGGCTTCGATCTGCTCACCGGCATCCTCATCCTGACCTATTGGAATTCGCTGCGAGCCCAACGGCAAGGAGGACGATAAATCATGGGAGAGAGACGGTTGAAAGAGCAGGCAGGCCGCCACTCGCTGGTGGACGGCATCCCCTTCAAGCTCCCGGTCTTTTGCGCCAACACCCCGGTCTTCATGGCCGCCTTCCCGATCAACGCGGACCGCGCGGCCGAGCTTCTCGAGGGCAACGAGGTGCACCCGTTCCGCCTCTGGAACAAGGGCCTGCTGGTGGTGACCGTGGTCAACTACCTGGAAACCTCGATCGGCAAATACATCGAGTACAGCATCGCCATCGCCTGCACCCACGGCAAGAACCCCGCGCCCCGCCTGCTCCCCGGCCTGTTCACCGGGCTGTTCGGCACCGGCCAGTATGTCTTCGACCTGCCGGTGAGCAGCGAGATCTCGGTCAAGGGGGGCAAGGGGATCTGGGGGATGCCCAAGCACCAGGCGAACCTCGACTTCAAGATCACCGACTCGAAGGTCAGCGCCCAGTATGACCTCGACGGCCAGCTCGCCTTCTACGCCGAGATCGCCAACCCCGGCAAGGCATGGTTTCCGATCCATACGCCGGCGAGCAACTACTGCGCCTTCCGCGGCATGCTGTTCAAGTCGAATATCTTCTTCCGCGGCAAGGCCTCCTTCTCCCTGTTCAAGAAGGGTTCGGGCCGCGTGGTGATCGGCGATCATCCGCGGGTCCAGGCGCTGAAGAACCTGGAGATCGGCCCCGACCCGATCGCCACCGCCTTCATCCCCAACGCCAATGGCCTGCTCGACGATTACACCCAGAGCTGGTTCCTCTCCTTCCCACAGCCGCCGACGGTGGTGCCGGAGGGGATGCCGAGCGTGGTGAACCTTGGGCTCAGCGAGGCGTGGCTGCCGCCGCCTTCCGCTCCGGTCCCCGGCGTCGACGCGCCGGCCACGGCCGTCCCGGCGACGGGACGCCGGGGAGCGGCCGCATGACCCTCCATTTCGCCCCGCCGTCCGGCGACACCGGCCCTCGCCGGTCGCTCGTCCTGGCCGGCGGTGGCATGCGGGTCGCCTATCAGGCCGGGGTGCTCCGCGCCCTGGACGAGGCCGGTCTCCGTTTCGCGCACGCCGACGGCACCTCGGGCGGAACGATCAACCTGGCGATGCTCTTCTCCGGCCTCTCGCCGGGCGAGATGTGCGAGCGCTGGCGTTCGCTCGACGTCCACGGCTTCGCCTCGCTGGTCCCCATCGAGCAGTACCTGCGCGCCTGGGACATGCTGGGGATGGGCGACTCCGACGGCATGGTTGGAAAGGTTTTCCCCCACCTGGGGATCGACCTCGAGAAGATCCGCGCCGCGGCCGGCATGGCCGGCACCTTCAACGTCTGCAACTTCAACCGCAAGACCAACGAGGCGATCCCGCACGAGCGGATGGATATCGACTTCCTGGTCGCGGGCACGTCGCTCCCCATCTTCTTCCCGCCGGTGCGCAAGGGGGATACCTCCTACTGCGACTCGGTCTGGATCAAGGACGCCAATCTGATGGAGGCGGTGCGCCGGGGGGCCGAGGAGATCTGGCTGGTCTGGTGCATCGGCAATTCAAATACCTATCAGACCGGGGCCTTCAATCAATACGTCCACATGATCGAGATCTCCGCCAATGGCGCCCTGTTCGAGGAATTCGACCGCATCCGGGAGCTCAACGAGCGGATCGCCCGCGGCGAATCCCCCTATGGTCAGAGAGGCCCCGTCCGGCTGCACGTGCTCAAGCCGGAGCACCCTCTGCCGCTCGATCCCGAGTATTTCCTCGGCCGCATCGATGGCGCCACCCTGATCGCCCTCGGCTACCGCGACGCCTGGCGCTATCTCGCCGGCAGGCGGGAAGAGGGGCTGCCCTTCGAGCCGGATGTCACACAGATGAGCGACAGCCCGCCGGGCGTCAGCTTCCGCGAAACCATGGCCGGCGGCTTCGCCCTCGGCGCCACCGATCCCGAGGAAGGGGAGCGCGCGGGCGAGCAGGCTGATACCCGGCTGACGATGAACGGCGCCATTCTCATCCGCGACATCGACGGCTTCGTCAAGGATTCCGGCCATATCGGCGAGCTCGTGGGGCATATCACGTTCCCGCCGCTGGGTGAGAACCTGCCGGTCCGGAGCGGAGTGTTCAACCTGCTCTCCCCCTCGGATCAGCCGGACACGAAATGGATGATCTATGAGCTGGGCTTCGCGGCCGCCGGCAAGGAGTACTACCTGGCGGGCCGGAAGGAGGTCCGCGACGACCCGGGGTTCGATCTCTGGCAGGACACCACCACCCTCCGCGTCCGCCTGCACGAGGGCGCCGACGCCTCCGGCCCGGTGGCCGGCGCCGGCGTCCTCCATCTCAAGCCCGCCGGTCTGCTGAAGCTGGTCTCCAGCCTGAGCGCGACCAACGCCGGCTCGGCCGCGGGCCAGACCCAGGCCATCGGCAAGTTCGGCCGCTTCTTCCTCGGCGGCCTGTGGGACAGCTACGTCGCGCGCATGCCCGGCGCGAACGGTTGAGGGCCTCTTCCACGATCAAAAGGAGATCCTATGAAATTCATCCGACTGCTCGTGACGACATTGATTCTGCTCTGCGCGGTGATGGCCGCGGCCCAGGACCAGAAGCCTTCCTCATCTCATGTCATGGTCGAGGCAGCGCAGTTGAAATGGGGGCCGGCCCCGCCGGTTCTCAACAAGGGCGCGCAGGCAGCGGTGCTCTCCGGCGATCCCAGTACAGCGGGCCCGTTCGTGATCCGCCTCAAGTTGCCCGCCGGTTACAAGGTTGCGCCGCACTGGCACCCGACGGATGAGAACGTCACCGTACTCTCGGGCACTTTTTCCCTCGGCATGGGCGAGACCTTCGATGCGAAGGCCACGAAGCCCCTCACCGCTGGCGGCTACGCGCTGTTGCCGGCGGAAATGCGTCACTTCGCGTGGACCAAGAATGGCGCGACCATCCAGGTACACGGCATGGGCCCCTTCGTGCTCAACTACGTCAACCCCGCCGACGATCCCAGCAAGGGAGCCCCGGCTCAATAGCCGGCGCGATCTTCAGACCGAAAAGGCCCGGCGATGTTCGTGTTCGAGCACAAGTCCGAACCCCTGCTGCCCCGGCGCGCGTTCCTGAGCCGCCTCGCCGTCAGCACCGCGATCGGTCTGGCCATGGTGGCGATTTCGCTGCTGATCGGCATGGTGGGTTATCGCTGCACCGAAAATTTCAGCTGGCTCGATTCCTTCTTGAACGCCTCGATGCTGCTGGGCGGCATGGGGCCGACGAGCCCGCTGCAAACGCCGGCGGGCAAACTGTTCGCCGGCCTCTATGCGCTGTATTGCGGCCTGGCGGTCATCGGCATCGCCGGCATCGTCTTCGGGCCGGTCTTCCACCGCTTCCTGCACCGCTTCCACCTCGAAGGAAAGCCCCCGAAGGAGGATTCCTGATCCTACGGATGGACCTTCTCGTGCCGCTCGAGCATGCCGATGAACTTCTCGATGCGCCGCGCGCGCGTCTCCGGCTTCCTGGCTTCGTGGATGCGGTAGAGCACGGCGTACCGGTTCGCGCTGTCCAGGGTGGCGAAGAATTTCGCCGCTTTGGGGTGCTTGTCCAGCTCGCGTTGCAGGTCCTCGGGCACGGTCGCCCGGCTCTGTGAGTCGTACGCCTGCTCCCAGCGGCCGTCGCTTCTGGCCTGCTCGATCGCCGCGAGCCCGGCCGGCTTCATGCGTTTCGCCTCGATCAGCGCCAGAGCCTTGTCGACATTGATTTTCGACCACTTGCTCCGCGGGCCGCGCGGCGTGAACTTCTGCAGCCAGAAGGTATCGTCGAACGCCCCCTTCTGCCCGTCAATCCAGCCATGGCAGAGCGCGCCGTCCAGTGCCTCCGCGTAGTTGACGGAGTCTACCCCTGAGTCTTTCTTCGCGATCTTGAGCCAGAGGCCCTTCGAGGTCCGGTGGTGCTCGTCGAGCCACGTCTCCCAATCCCCCTGGGAGGCGAACGAAAGGATTGGCAGGCCGTTCTTCGCGTCCATGGCGGCGATTCTGCCATACGGCGCCGCCCGCGGTCAGAAGAAGGTAGAGACTCCCTACGGCTCCTCGAGCGGTGGGGCTTTAGAGTCCCGCTCCTCGTCACGGAGGAGGCTGATCACGCGCTGGAGAGCGGAGAGACTGAGGTAGCGCGCCTCGGCGGCTTGTCGGAGCATCAGGATCGCGGCCATGAGCTCCCGCCGGATCTGCAGGGAGAGGAACACATCGGCGCAAGTCAGGACAATTCGTTCAGCGTCCTGAAAACGGTCCTGGCGAAGCCAGACCGCGCCCAGCTCCAGCCCGGCGAGAGCCGCTTTGTAGCCCAGCCCCACCTCCTCGAATCCTTGCTTTACGTCCGCCAGGGCCTGCTCGGCATGGTCGAATTCCTCCAGACCGACGCTGATCTGCCCCTCCAGCCAGCGGACTTTCAACTCGTTCATCCGGCCGCCCCCATCGAGATTCCGTTGCCTGAGGCTCCGGAGTGCCCAATGGGCTTCCCGCAGCCGTCCGCAGTCAACGAGAAGCCGGGCCTGGCATTGGAGGGCGGAGAACACGAGCGCCGCGTCGCGTCGTTCGTCCACGGTGGATAAACCCTGCTGAATGCTATGGATCGCCCTCTCGGCTTCTCCCGAGTATCCGATGAAGATGCCCTTCATGATGAGAGCACGGCCGGCAAGGTGCGGATCCCCGTGGAGCTGGTAGATGGTGGCTACGATGTCCAGGGTGGTGCTCGCGAGGTCGAAGGAGCGGCGAGCCGCGAAGTAGGAGGCGACGACGTCCAGGAAGCGGGCACCGAGGATCTCGTTCTGGGTGCCCAGGACGAGGTGGCTCGTGGCCCGGTTCAGGGCGTCCTGCGCCCAGTCGAGCTCGTCCGCCACGCGGTAGGCGTTGGCGAGCTCCGCCCAGGCGCGGCATCTGAGGTCCGCGACCTCCCGCGTGCCGATTTCGCTCTCGTTCAGCCTGTCGGCCAGGAGCGCCGCGCTGCGGGCGAGCCGCACCATCTGGTCCGGATCGTCGTGCCGAAGAGCCCAGCTCCGCTCCAGGAGGGCCTCATAAAGGGGGAGCCCCTGAAGATCGGAAGGCGGCGTATCCTGAAGCGCCTCCAGGCCGCCCAAGGGGCCGACGGCGGCGAAGGCTCGATCCAGGGCCTCGTCGTAGACATCCAATTCGGGAGGAGGGGAAGTCGCGAGGCTGTGCTCGGGGCCGAACAGAGCAGGAAGGTGCTGCGCCATCTTGGAGCTGCACGACTCACACCCGCGGACGAGGTGCAGGACCACAGCTCGAGCCTGCTGGGCGGAAAGACCGCCACGCATGAGCTCTTCCAGCTCCGCCAGAGTCGAGTGACGATAATCCAAGAGTTCCCCTCCCTTACCTGCGTATTCTCTCACAATGTGAGTGCCAGTTCCTACATCTGGGTAACGCCGGGAACGGATGTCCTGTCCGGTTCCCGGCGGTGGATCAATCGTGCCCGTTGGGGTTGATCATGGAGCCTTCCTTCTCGTGCCGGGGCGCCGGCTTCTGGGAAAGGGCCCCGGGCAGGAGGCTGGCCAGCCAGTTCCAGGCCCGTTCCCAGGTGGCGACCTCTGGGGTTCTCTCCGCCCGGAGGCTCGCGGCCTGGGAGGGAGATGGGGCGGCAAGGAAGAGAGCCGCTGTCAGGACGATCATGGCGAAGGCGATCCGATTTCGCTGAGACATCTCCAACCTCCTCGGGTCCGCGGAGCGGTCCCGGAGCCGGCATGGCCCAGAGCCCCCACGGGCGGAAAATTCTCATTTAAAAACCCAGGTGCGTCAGCACTGCGAATGGGGACGGATTTTATACCCCGGAAGGAAATAATTCTCCTTTTTCTGCCCGCGGCCGCCTTGCCGGGCCTGGGCTCCGGGCATATGCTGAGGAGAGCAGCACCGACGCGAGCTCGTTTTGAGCCCGAGGAGGAATACCTTGGAGCCGGACTCGTCTCGACCTCAGGTACGTTCCCGATTCAAAAAGTCGGTCTTCGCCGCAGCCGCGCTCCTGCTGGCCTTGACGGCCGGAAGCGCGCGCCACTCCCTTCCTGCAAATCCCACTCCCGACTCCTCCCGCCTTTCCGTGGTCCAAGGCCGGTGGCTGACGGCCGGCCTGCCGCCGACGCGCGGCGAGGAAGGAGAGGACGAGGGCTCGAACCGCGAGCGCCTGTTGCGGTGGCTCGAGAGCCGCCATCGCGCGGCGCCGGGATATGACTGGCGCGCGATCGAGGCGGCGAACCTGCGGGCCAGCCTGGCCTTGATCCTGGAGAAGGATGCGGAGAAGGCCCGCGCCGCGAAACCGGTCTGGCGCGAGCGCGGTCCGGTCAACCAGACCGGTGCCACGGCCCTCGTCGCCTTCCGGCCGGACGGCAAGACGCTCCTGGTGGGCACCAGCCAAGCGGGGATCTTCAGCGGGGCGCCGGGCGGCTGGAAACGCACGACCGACACTCTCGGCGGTTATCTCCATGGCCTGCTGGTGAGCGAGAAGCCGGAGACCTGGGTCGCCGGAGTCTCCGGACTGCTCGACGGGCGGGTGTACGTCAGCCGCAACCGCGGCGCCGCCTGGTCGCCGGCCAAAGGGCTTCCGCCTCTGGACTGGATCTACGAGATGATCCAGGACGGCGGCAACCACCGGGTGATCTATCTGTTGGGCCTGGCCGGGCAGGAAGATGGCAGCGTCCGGCCGATCGTCGCCCGCTCGCGGGATGGCGGGCTCAGCTTCTCCGTGGTCTGGCGCGGGGAGTTTTCCGAGCGGCCCGGGCTCTGGACGAGCCACATCGCCTCGGGCCCGCTCTACCTGGTGTCGCGCGGCCAGCTCTTCGTGTCGCCGGATCAGGGGAGCAGCTTCTCTGCGCTCGGGCAGGTGACGAGCCCCGCCGAGAACTACGTGATCCTGCGCGGCTCGGAGGCGGGAGCCCCGACCTTCTACGCGGCGGCCGGCAAGCAGACCCCGGGAAACCTTTATGTTTCGGAAGACGGAGGCCACACCTGGGAGTCCCGCTTCCAGCTCACCGGCACCTCCTACTATGGTCTGGACGCCCGCTATACCGGCGGCCTGGCGGCCTCCATTCGCGATCCCAACCTGGTCCTGTTCGGCAACGCGGACGCCTTCCGCTCGGCCGACGGCGGCCGGACGTTCGCGCGGATCAACCACTGGTACGACTATTACGACCGTCCGGGCGACCGGCTCCACGCGGACATCAACGGCATCCAGTTCGTTCTCGATCATGGCCAGGAGAAGTTGTTCCTCAGCACGGACGGTGGTACCTATCTGTCGACCAACGGCGGCCTCGACGTGCGGAACATCACGGAGACCGGCCTGCCGAGCGGGCAGTTCTACAGCACCTGGAGCAGCGCCTCCAACCCGGACTTCTTCCTCGCCGGCTCGCAGGACCAGGGGCTGCAGCTTTCTGTGCCGGGCAGCGGCAGGACGGGCATGGCGCTGAGCAATGCGCAACTGATCAGCGGCGATTACAGCGGCCTGGCTGCCGCCACCCACGACATGACGAACGTGTTCGCCATCTATCCCACGAGCGCGGCCGCGGCGGGGCAACTCATGCTCTTCCAGCCGAACGGCGAGGCGGGGGGCCTGGTCGCGACGGACATCCCCTCGCTCCCCCAGACCGGATTTTTCGCCACCTCGGCCGCCGACCCGGACGATCCGGCGACCGTCTACATCGCCGGGGACCACATTTGGAAGATGCGCTATCTGGGGAACGGCAATTTTTCACAGAGCCGGCTGCCGCAGAATTTTTCGCCGAACAACAGCGACTATGTTTCGGCGCTGGTCATCGCTCCCTCGGATCACAATGTCTGGTACGCCACGACGGCCGAGGGGCGCTTCTGGTATTCGCGGGACCACGGGAACAGCTGGACCGAGTCGGACACCACGCGGTCGGAGCCGCCCACCGGCTCGAACGGCGCCCTGGCGGTATCGGCCGCCGATCCCTTCACCTGCTTCGCGGGCGGGAGCGGCTACGGCAATCCGTCGGTCTGGGTAACGCACGACGGCGGCGCGAACTGGTCGCCCATGGTGACTGGGCTCCCCTCGACCACCGTCTGGGCCCTCGCCTTCGACGGCGCCGCCCCGCAGACGCTCTACGCCGCCACCGAGACCGGCCCCTTCGTCCTCGACGGCTCGACCTGGCGCAGCCTGCTCGGCGGCGGCGCGCCGGCGGGAAGGTACTTCAGTGTCGAGGGCGTGCCATCCGCGAAGCTGGTACGCTTCGGCACCTATTCGCGCGGAGTGTGGGATTACGTACCGCCGCCACGGAGATGATCGAATGCCCAGAGTCCGGACCTGCCTGCGTCTCCCCCTGTTCGCCGTTCTTTTGATCCCGACCGCCGCCCTCGCGGCCGAGCCCCGCCCGCTCGACCTCGCGGTCGACGCCAGGGATGCTCCTCGCGGGGTGTTCCACTCGCGGCTGACGATCCCCGCTGCGCCGGGTCTGCTCACGCTCGCCTATCCGAAGTGGGTGCAGGGGGAGCACGCGCCGAGCGGACCGATCATGCAGGTGGCCGGCTTCACGGTCTCGGCGGGGGGCAAGGCGCTCGTATGGCGCCGCGATCCTCTCGACATGTTCCTGGTGCGGGTCGAGGTGCCGGCCGGGGCGCGGGAGGTGGAGGTGGCCTTCGACTATCTCTCGCCTCCCGAGAGCCTCGGGGGCGGCGGCTACGGGGAGACCCCGAACGCCACGCCGCACCTGCTGATCGTCGACTGGCATGATCTTCTGGTCTATCCGCTGGGCACGAGCGCCATGGAGATCCCGGTGCGCGCGACCGTGCGCCTGCCGGCCGGCTGGCGGTACGACTCGGCGCTCGCGGTCACATCCGGCGGAGCGGAGAAGGACGGCGCGGTGACTTTCGCGCCGACGACTCTCTACACGCTGATCGATTCGCCGGTGCTCGCGGGCGAGATCTTCGAAACCCTGAAGCTCGGGCCTCCGGAGGCGCCGGTCCACCTCAGCATGGCCGCCGATCAGCGCGCCTCGCTGGCGGTGCCCGAGGCGCGGCTCGCCGCCTACCGCCGGGTGCCGGCCGAGGCCCTGGCGCTCTACGGCGCGCGCCACTACCGCGCCTATCACTGGCTGCTGGCGCTCAGCGACGCGCTCGATCACAACGGCCTGGAGCATCACGAATCGAGCGACAACCGCGGGCCGTCGGACATGTTCACGGACGAGGCCCAGCTCATGCGCCAGGGAACTCTCCTGCCGCACGAGTACACCCACTCCTGGAACGGCAAGTACCGCCGCCCGGCGGGGCTCGCGACCCGCGATCCGCAGGAGGCGCTGCGCACCGAGCTGCTCTGGACCTACGAAGGGCTGACGCGTTATCTGGGGGACGTCCTGCTGACCACGCGGAGCGGCATCCGCAGCGTCGAGCAGACCCGTGAATACATCGCCTGGATCGCCGCCAATCAGGACCGCAACCGCCCGGGCCGGCGGTGGCGGCCGCTGGTCGACACGGCGGAATCGGTGCAGATCCTCTCCGGCCTGCCCGCGGCGTGGACCACCGCGCGCCGCACCCTCGATTACTACGACGAGTCCGGGCTGATCTGGCTCGAGGCCGACACGATCCTGCGCCAGAAGAGCCAGGGGACGAAATCGCTCGACGACTTCTGCCGCGCCTTTCACGGCGGCGGCGCCTCGACCGGTCCGGCGCTCGTGCCGTATACGGCGGATGATCTCTATGCCGCGCTGGGAGCCGTCGTGCCCCACGACTGGCGCGCCTTCTTCGCCGAGCGCGTCTACGCCGTCCAGCCGCGCGCGCCGCTCGGCGGCATCGAGGGTGCGGGGTGGAAGCTGGTCTATACGGACCAGCCGAACGAATTTCAGAAGCTGCGCGCCAAGAGCTCAAAGCGGATCGACGAGAGCTTCTCCCTCGGGATCTGGCTCAAGGACGACGGCACGATCGACGACATCGTCCCCGGCTCGCCGGCCTGGGAGGCGGGGCTGGGGCCGGGCATGAAGCTGGTCGCCGTCGGCGGCCGGGCCTGGG
Source organism: uncultured Acidobacteriota bacterium (assembly GCA_963792575.1). GTDB lineage: Bacteria > Acidobacteriota > Thermoanaerobaculia > Multivoradales > UBA5704 > DATARR01. The sequence continues at coordinate 295,431 of CAWBWZ010000006.1, read as the reverse complement.
CCGCGGAGGCCGTTCCGGAGGCGGTGCAGGCGGCGAAGACGTCGACCGCGCCGATCACGATCGCCGCCCTGCATGGGGACGTGCTCAAGACGTTCGAGGTGAAGTACCACGAAGGGGAGCGCTACCCGCACCTCGAGCGGGACGCCTCAAAGCCGGATCTGCTGGCGGCGATCCTGGCGCCGAAGAGCCGTTGACGATGGATTCCGAGCTGTGCGACCTCCTCGACCGCGAAGCCGTCCGCGATCTCGTGGTCCGCTTCGCCAACGCTTTCGATCTGCGGGACTGGAGCGCGCTGCGGGCCTGTCTGGCGGCGGAGATCTTCGTGGACTACTCGGCTTTCCGGGGCGAGCCTCCGGCGACGGTGATGGCGGATTCCTACGTCGCCGCCCGGGTTTCGGCGCTCGCGGCTCTGAAGACGCAACATCTCTCGACCAATCATCAGGTGACGCTCGCGGGGGACCGCGCGGAGTGCTTCTCGGCTTTCGTGATCCATCGGATCGCTCCCGCGAGTGGGGATTTCTTCGACACCGCGGGGCACTACTGGCACGGCTGCGCCCGCACGCCGGACGGCTGGCGGATCGATCGCATCCGCCAGACCGTCCTCTGGACGCGGGGCACGCCGGAGATCCACGGCGCGTTCCGCGCCCCTGCCTAGCAGCCGCCCTTTGACGCCTTCCGGGTCGAGGCCCGCGGGGCGCGGTAGACGTTCGCCGGCGCGAGGCCGAGCCGGGGATCGGAGAGCGAGGCGCTGAAAACCTTTTTGTAGACCCAGTCGTTGAACGCCTCCAGCTCGAAACCCTTGCGGACCGCAGGGTCGCTCAGCGCGTTCAGGATCGTGGGGCCGGTGAAGTACTGATTGGTCACCTCGTCGAGCGCCACGGTGGATTCGAACGCGTCCACCAGGCGCTCCGCTTCCCGCGGGTCCGTAACCCCTTGCTTGCGCAGCAGGAAGGCGCGGCTGGCCGGATCCAGGTGGATATGGGGGCGGCGAAGCTCCGCGAGCCGGTGAAGCTGGAGGTCGTTCACCTCCATGAACTCCATCGGCTGCTCATTATTGCCTCTGGCGTGGATCCAGTCGGTCAGCGCTCCCGGGGTCGCTTGGAAGATCGTCCAGGGAACGTAACCGGTGGCGGGCGTTTCGGCCTCAGGCGGGGCGGACGTGGGGTAGGCGGCCGTCAGGTCCCGGTCGAAGGCCTCCGAGCTGAGCGTCAGCTCGCTTTCCCGGCGCGCGACCATCCAGCTCTTGAACTGTTCGTCGTCCAGATGCGCGGCCGTTCGCGTCTCCGCTCGCACCCCCTCTTCCAGGGCGCCCTGGAAGACGGCGGGTCCGTAGAGCCCGGGCAGGGGCTCCAGCAGGCGTCCGCGGCTGTCGAGGATGTAATGGATGCTATTGCCGGCGAGGGTCCGCTCGAGGTGGGTGCCGTCGCCGAAGTCGATCGTCACCCGAGGCACCGGCCGTACCGAGCGCCAATGCAGAATGTAACGGTCGCGCAGGATCTGATTGATCTCATGGTTCTTGTAAAGGGCGGTGCGGAAAAAGCGGCTGTTGGTGTCGCTGACCTCCTCGTCCAGCCGCCCCATCAGGCGCAGGGAGAGGATCGGCTTGCCCGCGGCGCGGGCCGCCGCCTTCGCGGCTTCGAGGTCGGTGTACCAGAAGAGGCGGATGTCCGCGCAATCGCGCACTCCGCACACCCGGTCGAGGACATTCTGGGCGCCGTGGCAGTCGCCGTCCGGGCAGGCGGCGAGCAGGGCGTTCATGCCAGCCGGGCCCGCCTGTCGCAGGGCGGCGAGGGTACCCATGGAGCCCCCCTGGAGCGCCATGCGGGCGAGGCTCGCGAGGCTGCGGTTCCCGGCCTCCGCGGGCGCGGCGGCGCCGCAGAGAAACGCGATCAAAAAAACCAGATGGACGGTTGCGATTTTCGTGCGCATGCGCGGCCTCCTTGCCGGAATGTTTTTACCAGCCTCACGATAGCCCTCCGGCGCGGCGAGCAACGTAACGGCAACGTAACGTCTCGGGCCGCCGGGCGGGAAATCAGTTACCATCGGATCGAGAGCATCGAAGATGACGGCGCGCGTGATTCTGGTGATCGAAGACGACCTTTCCATCCGGCGCGGCATGGTCGCGGCGCTGCGCCATGCCTCGTACGAGGTGCGGGAGGCCGGGGACGGGGTTGCGGGCGCGGAGCTCGCCCTTGCCGGGGATCTGGATCTCGTGCTGCTCGACCTGGTGCTGCCGCGGCGCGACGGGCTGGAGGTCCTGCGGCGCATCCGGAGCGAGGATCCGGGGCTGCCGGTGATCGTGGTCACGGCGCGCGGCGCGGAGGAGGAGCGCGTGCGCGGGCTGGAGATGGGAGCCGACGATTACGTGGTCAAGCCGTTCAGCGCCCGCGAGCTGCTGGCCCGGGTGGAGGCGGTGCTGCGGCGCTCGCCCGGGCGGCCGCAGCCGGTCCGCCACCTGCTCCTGGCGACCGGCGAGGTCGATCTCGACCGTTGCGAGATGCGCTTGGCCGGCGGCGGCCGCGAGGAGCTGTCGAAGCTGGAGACGGACGTGCTGCGCTACCTGGCGAAGAGCGGCGACCGCCTGGTCTCGCGCGACGAGCTGCTGGCGCGGGTCTGGCAGCAGAAGCCGCATCTGATCGCGACGCGCTCGGTGGACATGACCATCGCCCGCCTGCGCAAGAAGCTGGGAGGCCGGGAGGTGCTGGTCACCGTGCGCGGCAAAGGGTACAGGCTGAGCTCGTGATCCGCCGGCCGCTGCTCGTCGCCGCCGCCTTCGCCGTCAGCGCCCTGGTGCTGTTCGGCGCCCTGGCGCGCATCACCGCGATGACCCTGGCGCTCGAACGGTCGGAGGCGGCGGCGCTCCAGCGCGCCACGCAGGAGGAGAATGTCCGTATCGCGCTCTGGCGCCTGGACGCCACGCTGACGGGGCTGATCGCGCTGGAGAACACGCGGCCGGCGGCGCGGTTCCGCTCGGCGTCTGAACCGGCGGGTCTGCCGCGGGGGCTGGTCCACGCCCGCTTCGAAGTGGGCGCCGACCGCGGGCTGCGCGCCGAGCCGGCGCTGGCCGCGCCGCGCTGGGTGGCGGCGCTGCCGATCCCTGAGCAGCCGCGCAGGCCCGCGCTCGCCAGGACGCCGCGCCCGAAGGTCCCACAAACTCCGAAGGTGCAGGTTCAGCAGGCGTCGCTCGCGCCGGCGCCGGCCTCCCCGCGGCCCATCGCGCAGGACCTCGCAAATGTCCTGGCGGGGCGCTTCCCGTCGACGACGGGCGTGCTGACCGATCCGATCAATACCGTCGCTTGCAACGAGGACGGGCAGCAGTTGCAGTACACGCAGGAGGCGCTCAACACCCTCTCTTTCCAGCGCCGCCAGGAGCTCGGCCGGCAGGCCACGCTGGTGCGGCCGGCGAGCGTGCCGCCCGGCGTCGAGGTGGAGTCGGCCTTCGAAGCCCGCTGGCTGGACGGCGATCTGGTCCTCCTGAGGCGCGTCCGCCGCGGCGACGAGCGCCTGCTCCAGGGCTCCTGGCTCGATTGGCCGGCCTTGCGCGCCTTCCTGCTCGGGCAGGTCGCGGCGGTGGCTCCCGCGTCCAGCCTGCAGCCGATCAGGGAACGCGATGGAGCCGACCCCGGCCGGCGGCTGGCGTTGCTGCCGGCCCGGCTGGTCCCGGGTCCGATGCTGGAGACGGAGCCGCAGGACTGGACGCCGGTGCGCCTGAGCCTCGCCGCGGCCTGGGGCGCGGCCCTGCTCGGATTGGTGGGGGTGGGGAGCCTGCTGAAAGGGGCGGTGACGCTCAGTCAGCGGCGGGCGGATTTCGTCTCGGCGGTCACCCATGAGCTGCGCACGCCGCTGACCACGTTCCGCCTGTACACCGAGATGCTGCTCGACGACATGGTGCCCGCCGGCGAGCGGTCCTCCTATCTCGCCACGCTCAAGCGCGAGGCCGACCGCCTCGGGCATCTGGTGGAGAACGTGCTGACCTTCTCCCGTCTCGAGCGGCGGGCGGCGGCGGCGCGGACCGACAGCCTGCCGCTGGGGGCTCTGCTGGAGCGGATCGTCCCCCGCCTCGTGGAGCGCGCGGCGCAGGCGGAACTCGCCTTGAGCGTGGAGATCTCTCCCGAGCTGTCCGGACAGCGGGTGCGCGTGGACCTCGCGACCGCCGAGCAGATCCTTTTCAACCTGGTGGACAACGCCTGCAAGTATGCTCCCAACCCGGCCCAGCCGGCGCTACGCCTCGCGACCGCCTTGCGGGGGCGCCACGTGGTCGTCCGGCTCCAGGACCACGGCCCGGGGATCGAGCCGCGCGAGCGGCGGCGGATCTTCCGCACCTTCCACCGCTCGGCCGCCCGCGCCGCCGGCTCGGCTCCGGGGGTCGGTCTCGGGCTCGCCCTCAGCCGCCGCCTCGCCCGCCAGATGGGGGGCGACCTTCGGCTGGCTGCCTCCGGCGAAGGAGCGAGTTTCGAGCTCCGGCTGCGCGCGGTGCCCGGTAATCCTCAGAGCCGCTTCAGCACCAGCACCGTGGTGTCGTCCGCCGGCGGTCCGTCCGAGCCGGCGTAGTGCCGCCAGTCGGCGAAGAGGGCCTCCAGGATCTCGCCGGCTGGGCGGTCCCCGAGGGTCCGCAGCAGCTCGCGCGGGCGGTCGTAGCCGTAGGCGTTCCCCTGCCAATCGGTGGCTTCGAAGAGCCCGTCCGAGCAGAAGAGAAGGATGCCGCCGGGCGGAATGCGGATCGGGGCCTCGGTGTAGCGCCGGTCCGGTCCCTGGCCGAGGGGGAGACCGGAGAGGGGGATCTCGGCGACCTCGCCGTCGGCGGCGAGCAGCGGGAACGGGTGTCCGGCGTTGGCGAGGGTCCCCTCGCCGGTGGCGAGGTCGAGCCGCAGCAGGGCGAGGGTGGTGAAGTTGCGGTGGGCGCGGTTGCGGCGCAGCACGCGGTCGATCGAGTGCAGCACGCCGGCAGGGGTCACGCCCGGATGGATGAGGCTGGTCAGGGCGGCGGCCGTCATCGCCTGGGCGATGGCGCAGGAGTAGCCATGGCCGGCCACGTCGCCGGCGGCCACCCAGAGCCGCCCCTCCTCGTCTAGAAAGTCGAAGAAGTCGCCGCCGGCCTCGGTCGCCAGCAGCGAGCGCACGGCGACCTCCCAGCCGTCGATCGTGGGGGGGGATTCCGGCAGCAGGCCGAGCTGCATGCGGGCGAGGAGGTCCATCTCGTAGCGCAGGCGCCCCTCCTCCTCGATCCGGCGGAGGAAGGCGGGGAGCTGCCGCCCCTCGCGCTCGATCTGTTCGGAGCGGCTGAGCCCGATCCAGCCCAGCGCCAGCAAGGCGGCGGCCGCGCCGGCCGTGACCCCCGCGGGCACGGGCATCCAGGCGGAATAGCGGACCGAGAAGACCGCGGCCGGCAGCAGGAAGGACGCGACCGAGGTGGTCAGCAGGGCGGTCAGGCCGAATTTCCGGAGGACCCAGACGAGGAAAGCGGCCTGCGCCAGGTTGACCAGCTCGAAAGCCGGTATGGGCCGGAGGTCGATGATGGTCAGGCTTACGAAGAGGCCGCCGATCAACGCCGCCGCCGTGGGAGCCCAGCGCTCGGGCAGGTAGCGGTAGGCGAGTGCGAGGGCAACCGCGATCGCGGAGGCGAGCAGGATGCCGTCGCTGAAGGGATTCACCGGCCCGAGGATCGGGAAGCGCAGGCTCGGGCCTGTGGCCCAGACGCCCGGCAGTGCCGCGGCGAGCGACAGGACGGCGAGGCGGAGCCCGGCCAGCAGGGCTCCCAGACCCGAACCCAGGAGCAGGGCGCGCCCGCCTCGCGGACCGAGGCGCCGCGCCCGCAGCAGGTCGAGGCTGGTGGTGAAGCCGGGCCGGATCGAGCGCAGGAACGACTCGCCCGTGGACCAGGCGGCCACGACCAGGAACCCGAGGAGGAGCGCCGGAAACGCGATTCCGAGCCCCTCGTTCCCAGAGCTGGCCGCGACGGCTCCGGCGAGCGAGGCCGCGACGCCGATCGCCGCCAGCAGGAAACTGTTGGTGAAGTCGATCCGCCGGCGGTAGAGCAGGCGGAAGAAGAGCCACACCACGAGGCACCACCCGAGAACGCCGCTCATGGCGACCAGGATGTCGGGGAGGGTGTCGCGCCAGCGGTCCGCGTTCGGCCGCGGAGCGATGACCTCCCGCTTGAAGTCCGCGTTGCCGCCGTTCAGGACCTTGACCTCGATCCGCTGCGGCGGATCGCTCCCGGGCAGGTCGTAGGCGATCTCGGTTTCCCCCTTGAGCGAGTGGCGCTCGCCCAGGCGCTCGCCGGGGGCGAGCAGCAGGCGGGCCGTCGTCTCCGCCTGCTCGCGCGAGACCGCGGGCGGGTCTCCCCGGTTGATCAGCCGCTTCAAGGACAGCCAGCTGAGGGCCAGGGGCTCGCCGCCGGGAGCCAGATCGATCCGCAGCCGCCGTTCAGCGGTCTCGCCGGGCAGGATTCCCCGTTGAGTGACCGCGATCCGCAGGCCGGCGCCCAGCCGGGCGCTCCGCTCGACCCCCGAGCGGTCCAGCCGCTCGGCCGTCCGATTCGAATCCTCCTCGGACCCCTCACCGGCCAGGGAGACCCCCGGCTCACCCGCCGCCAGCCGCACGCCGCCCCGGGTGGCCAGATCCCGGTAGCGCTGGGCGTAGGCGTCCTTGCTCAGCAGGCCGGAGTGCCATTCGGGGAGCCAGTCTCGCGCCAGCATGATCCCGCCGGCGAGGACGAGGCCGCCGAGCCCGAGGATCAGGAGCAGGCGGAGGGTTGGGGAGCGGGGATTCACGATGGCGGCCGTCCAGTTCCTCATACGATGTCACGAAGGGCCGGGTTGCGCGGTTTGCTAGAATCCCCCCTTCACGTTTCGCCAACCCTGATTCTGGGAATCCGTCACATATGAATTCGAACGTCCGATCCCTGCTCCTGGTCTTCCTCGCCCTGGCGATTTTTGCCACCGCGCCGCTCGCCGCGCAGCAGCCGCCCAAGAAGCTGATCATCCTCGGCTTCGACGGCGCCGACGCCAAGCTCACCGAGAAGTGGATGGACGAGGGGAAGCTGCCGAACCTCGCGAAGCTCCGCGCCCAGGGGACCTTCTCGCCGCTGCGGCCGACGATCCCGTCGCAGACGCCGGTCTCCTGGTCGACCTTCTCGACCGGCCTCAACCCGGGCCGGCACGGCGTCTTCGACTTCCTGAAGCGCGACCCCAAGCACCTATAAGCCCGAGCTTCGCGGCGGCCGAGGAGGGGCATGCGGCCTTCCTCTTCGGCACCAACAACGGCCTGGGTGCTCGGCCTGATCGCGGCGGTGGTGCGTGGCGCTGCTCTTGCTGCTGCTCCTCAAGCTCTTCCGGCTGCGCACGGCCCTGGCCGGCGGCGGTCGCCGGGTGCTGGCGATCGCGGCCGGGGTCGGCGACCGGGGTGGCGGCGGGGCGGCTGCTGCCGTCGGAGCGGCCGATCGCGATCAACAACCAGCACGGCGACACCTTCTGGAAGCTCCTCGGCCAGGCCGGCAAGCGGGTGCGGGTGATGCGCATCCCGGTCACCTTCCCGCCCAAGGAGTTCGAGCACGGCGAGCTGCTCTCCGGGCTCGGCGTGCCGGACCTCTCGCAGCGCATCGGCAAGCCCTTCTACTTCACCTCCGAGCTGTTCTTCACCCCCAAGGGGGGCGGCGACTTCTCGGTCGAGGTGACGTCGAGCTGGTGGACAACAAGGGGACCATCGAGACCGAGATCAAGGAGGTCCCCGACGAGCTGTTCCCCAAGAAAGTCGGAGCGCCCGACTACATCAAGATCCCGATGACCCTCGACGGTCGCTCCGGACCGCAAGAGCCTGCGCATCCAGGTCTCGGGCAACGACATCACGCTGAAAGTCGGGCGAGTGGAGCAACTGGGCGCGCTTCGCCTTCCCGTTCAACTCGCTGATCAAGGTGAACGGGATCGGCAAGTTCAAGCTGCTGGCGCTCGACCCCGAGATGCAAGCTCTACCTCTCGCCGATCGACTTCGATCCCGACGAACCTGCCGCCGGGCTTCGACGTCACCACGCCTGCCGGCTTCGTCAAGCGAGCTCACCCGCCGAGCACGGCCTGTTCAAGACCCGCGGCTGGATGATCGACACCTGGTCGCTGCCAAGGCGGGACGATCGACGAGCAGACCTTCCTCGACGACGTGAAGCAGACGGTGGACAAGGACAAGGAGATCCTCGCCGGCGCCCTGGCAGAAAGACGACTGGGACGTGCTCGTCCACTACTTCGAGTTCACCGACCGGGTGCAGCACATGATGTTCCGCTTCTTCGACCCCAAGCATCCGCTCTACACCGCGGAGGCGGCGGCGAAGTGGGGGGGCTCGATCCTGCAGGCCTACCAGGACATGGACCGGATCGTGGGCGACACCATGGCAGAAGCGGCCGGACGCGGCGCTCATGGTCGTCTCCGACCACGGCTTCGCCTCCTTCCGCCGCGGCATGAACTACAACACCTGGCTGGTGCAGAACGGCTTCATGACCCTCAACGGCCAGGACGCCAAGCGGATGAACCTGGAGGACCTCTTCGACCAGGGGAACTTCTTCGTCAACGTCGACTGGTCGAAGACCAAGGCGTACGCGCTCGGGCCTCGGACAGATCTACATCAACGAAGCGGGACGCGAGGCGAAGGGGATCGTCAAGCCGGGGGACGAGTACAAGCAGGTGGCCGCGCAGATCAAGCAGGGTCTGGAGGCGTACGTCGATCCCGAGACCGGCGAGCATCCGGTGGCGCATGTCTTCACCCGCGACGAGGCCTACAACGGCGTCTACGACCCGGTGCTGATCCCGGACCTCATCCCGTCGAACAGCGAGGGGTACCGCGTCGGCTGGCAGGACAGCCTGGGCGGCATCGCCAAGACGATCATCGAGCCCAACCTGGACGATCTGGAGCGGCGACCACTGCTCGGTCTACCCGCCGCTCGTGCAGGGAATCCTGTTCAGCAACTTCAAGCTGAACGCCCAGGGCGCCTACATGGGCGACGTGATGCCGACCATCCTCGACTTCTACAGGGTGAAGCCGACGACGAATCTGGATGGGAAGAGTTTGTTGGTGAGGTAGAAAGAGATGCGTGGCCCGGCCCCGCCCGGGCATCAATGCCCGGGCTACGCGGGAAACAAAAAAGCCGGCTGAAGCCGGCTCTATCGGAGATCTATTTCGGAGCCGGCTTCAGCCGGCTTTTCTTTTGAGATGTAGCCCGGGCATTAATGCCCGGGCCGCCGGGCTTCGTCATCCTACCCAGCTCCTACGGCTGCCAGGTGTCGCTGCGGGTCCCCGCGCCGGAGGTGGGCACCGTGTAGCTGCGGTTCGAACCCCCCTCGTAGGTGGTGGTGGCGCCCTGCTTCCAGATGTACTTGTACTGGATGGCCGCGCCCTTGCTGGCGAAGAAGAAGACCGGGCCGCTCCACTGGCTGCTGCTCACGTAGTTGAGCTTGACCGCCTTCGTGGTGTCCCAGCTGCCGAGCTCGGGCACGCTGCCGACCACGTAGAGGTCCTGCCCCACCGACGGTCGAGAAGCCGTTGACTGTGAAGTCCACCCGGATCGCCTCCGAGGCGGCGCAGGGCCGGGCGCGCGAGGACCAGCGTCGAGCGGGCCTGGACGCCGTAGGTGGTGCCCGCCATCTTCGGCAGCGGCTGCGAGTTCCAGACGGCGACCGTCGGGTCGTAGTAGATGTTTCCCGTCCCCTCGGCCCAGTCGGCGGTGTCGGCCACCAGCCACCAGCACTTGGAGTTGGGAGCGGTGGGAATGGTGAAGGTCAGGTTGCCGAAATAGGCGTTCGAGGCCACGTAGAGGTCCGGGGCGTCGGCCGGTCCGCCGGTCTCCGAGCTCGAGCCGTCGATCAGCCAGGCCAGCGCGTGGGAGGTCGAGCTCCAGTCCGGGGTGTCCGGCGTGGTGCCGTGCCAGGTGAGGTCCTTGTAGCCGTCGCCGTCGTGATCGGCGGCGCCGAAGTCCACCGACCGCCGCAGGCCGGGGTGGGCCTTGCGGAAGGCGATCAGCTTGCGGAAGAAGTCGTAGGTCTTCTGATTGGTGGTCTTCAGGCTCCAGTCGATCCAGCCGCAGGCGTTGTCGGCCATGTAGCCGTTGTTGTTGCCGCTCTGGGTGCGGCGGAACTCGTCGCCGGCGAGGAGCATCGGCGAGCCCTGGTCGAGGAGCATCTGGGCGGCGAAGTTGCGGATCTGCCGGCGGCGCAGCACCTCGTCGCCGCCGCTGTCCCAGCTGAGGTTGGTGTCGTTGCCGCTGCTGGCGTCCGCTCCGGTCGGGTTGCAGGGGCCGGTGCCGTTGACCTTGGTGTTGTAGGAGACGAGGTCGTTGAGAGTGAAGCCGTCGTGGGTGGTGACGAGGTTGACGCTCTCCTGCGGCGTCGAGAACCCCGACCAGGTGGCGGTGATCGAAGCGCCGAGGCTGCCCACCTGGCTGTTGTCCCCCTTCTCGAACTGCCGCAGGTTGTCGCGGTAGTTGCCGTTCCATTCCGACCAGCCGGCGGGGAACTGGCCGACGCCGAAGCCGGAGGTGTCCCACGGCTCGGCGATCACCTTGAAGCCGTTGGTCGGAGGCGGCTTGGGCGATCGCGACCAGGGTGGTGGCGTTGTTGTTGAAATCCCGGCCGTCGGTCCCCTCGCGCCCCAGCTCGTAGGCGAGGTCGAAGCGGAAGCCGTCGACGTGCAGGGTGTTCGCCCAGTAGGTGAGGCTGTCGACGATCAGGTTGCGCACGGCGGCGCGGCTGGCGTTCAGGTTGTTGCCGGTGCCGGTCGAGTCCCAGTAGCAGGACTTGTCGTCGGCCAGGGTGTAGTAGGTCGCGTTGTCGATGCCGCGCAGGTTGATGTACCGCACCGGGTTCCCCGAGCAGGCGCCCCCCTCCCAGGTGTGGTTGAAGACGACGTCGAGCCAGACCTCGACCCCCTGGGCGTGGAGGGCCTTGACCATGTCCTTGAACTTGGCCACCTGCTGGCCCGCGACATAGGTGCAGGAGTTGGTGTCGGTGCACAGGTACTCGCGGTTGGGGGCGAAGAACTGGGTGGTCATGTACCCCCAGTAGTTGATCGCGGTCGGCGGTGGCGCCGCCCACCGGGTCGTCGAACTGCGCGTACTCGTGGATCGGCAGCAGCTCGGCGGCGGTCACCCCCAGGGTCTTGAAGTAGGAGGCCTTGGAGCCGAAGCCGTCGTAGGTTCCCTGCTGCGCGGCCGTCACGCTGGAGTCGTTCTTGGTGAACCCGCGCAGGTGGACCTCGTAGGAGATCGAGTCCTTCATCGCGATGTTGGGCTTGACCTCGGTCCCCCAGGAGTAGGTGTCGCTGATCACGATCGACTTCGGCATCGCCCCGGCGCTGTCGACGAAGGCGTAGGTGTTGGTGCCGCCGAGGATGGCGGTCGAGTAGTGGCCGCTGACCCGCACCGGCTCGCCGGTGACCGCCTTGGCGTAGGGGTCGGTCAGCAGCTTGTTGGGGTTGAAGCGGTTGCCGTTGACGTCGACGTGGGAGACGAAGCCGAGGTTGCTCCCCGGCGTCCAGCTCGCGTTGTAGGTCCAGTTCGGGCCCCAGACGCGATAGCCGTAGAGGGTGCCGGCGCCGAGGCCGGAGACGGTGACGGTCCAGATGTGGTTGGGCACGTCGGTCTGGGTGAGCGAGTAGGTGGCCGAGGGGGTCGAGGCCGTGGGGGTGGCGAAGATCCAGACCTCGATGCGGGTGGCGTTGGCAGAGAACAGCGCGAACTGCACGCTGCTCCCCACGATCGTGGCCCCGAGAGGCGTCGTGGCCGGCCGGCCGGCAGCGGCGCCAGCACGAGGCTCAGTAGAAGGATCGCCGGCGCGAGGACGCGCAGAGCGGAGCGGATGGGATGATGGGTGACTTCGGGTCTCATGAATTTTTTCTCCTGGAATGAGGGACGGAACGCTGACGCGGGGGAATTCACGAGACGATAGTCTTCTCGTCTCGCGACATATCGACGTTCAGCAATAATCATTGTACGCCCCCGACATTAAGCGATGCATTACCTCCCCCTTGACAACGTGCCCAAGGGCCGCCAGATTGAGCCCGTGAAGCTCCAGGCGTACCGCCTCTTCAAGCATGCATGAAAAAGACCTGAAGGCCCTTCTGACCTATCTCACCGAGAACGCGCCCCGTCACTCTCTGGAGGCCCTGCGCGTCCAGATGGTGAAGGCGGGCCACACTCCAGACGAGGCGGAGCATGCGATCGCGGTCTTCGAGGGGCGGCTCCGGCCGCCCGAGGGGGCGGCATGGCCGCTGGCGATCGGCGTCGCCCTGCTCGACCTCGCGCTGGCCTGGGTGATCGTGGCTCTCTTTCAGCGCCTTGGAACGGGGCGGGTCTCTTGCGCGGCGGCGGTGCTGCTGCCGATGGTCTACCTGGGGGAGGTCCTCGCCGGCGTCATCGCGCTCGCCGCCGGCAAGGACCGTCAGGCCCGCGTGCTGCTCCTCGGGGTGCTGCTCTTCTGCGGCGTGGTGCTGGTGATCCTGGCCGGGTTCGCCGGGAAATGGATGTCGACTCTGAAATCCTGAAGGCTAGACGAAGCGCTTGACGAACGCGAGCGCCTTGTCGGCGACCTCCCGCCAGCCGCCGTCGATCGTCAGCGCGTGGCCGCGGTTGGGCATCTCGACGATCTCGGTCACGCCGCTGTTGTCCTGCTGCTGCTTGAACGAGGCGTTCGCGATCGCCCACGGGACCGTGTTGTCCTTCTCGCCGGAGACGATCAGCAGCGGTCCGCGGTCCGGATTCTCGGTGTCGACTTTCACCTCGGTCCATGGGTTGAGGTTGGCGGTCGCGGCCTGGAAGAGCGGCGCGCCCGACGCCGGCACGGCGAATTTCTCGTAGAGCTCCTGGGCCTCGTCCTCGCCGACGGCGTTGGCGAAGCCGAAGCGGAACTGTTCGTAGGTGAGCGGGATCGCCCGGTTGCGGTTGGCCGGGTTGTGGAGGACCGGCCACGCGGACTTCAGCGCCGAGAGCGGCAGCGGCAGCACGCCGCGGAAGGGCGCCGGGTCGATGGCCACCGTCGCCGCGGCCAGCCCGCGCCCGGCGAGGATCTGCGCCAGCAGGCCGCCGAAGGAATGGCCGATGACGGCCGGCTTCTTCTTCAGCCCGCGAACGATCTCGTCGAAGTGGTCCGCTACCTGCCCGACGGTCTTGTGGGCCATCACCTCGGGGTGAGCGTTGGCCTCGGCGACAGTCTCGGGATCATCCGGCCAGCCGGGCGTGAGCGCGGTATAGCCGGCCTCCTCGAACACCGCGGCCCAGCGGTCCCAACTGCTCGGCAGCAGCCAGAGGCCGTGGACGAACACGACCGGTTGCCGCCCTGTGGCGTTCGCCTGCTCGACCTGCTGTTTTTCGTGCTCGGTGATCGTAGTCATGGGATTCTCCGGTGGGACGCCTGTCGTCGCTGTCATGGGTTTACGGGATCATGACAGGTCTTGCCTGCTCCGGGCGCGCGGCAGGGTCTTCCGGCTCCCAAAACAGACTGGCATGCACCATTCAATGTAACGAGAAGAATCGACTTCTCCCGCGACTCGCGGTCCTGCGGGCCGCGCTGTCTCTCGAACGAGAGGGAGAAAGACAAGATGATCCGCAGATTCGCCTGGCTCCTCGTGCTGTTGGCTTTTGGCGGCGTGGCCCATGCGGCGCCCGAAGGTGCCGTCCCCACCGCCTCCCGGTTCCGCGTGCTCGACGTCAACCGCCTGGACTCCGTCGCCGCGGCGCCGCTGGATCTGGCGCTCTTGGGCAAGGAGGACGCGGCGGAAGACCGCAAGGGGATTCCGCAGCGCTTCGCCGTTCCGGAGCGCGTGTCCATCACCCCCTCCAACCACGGCACCTGGGAAGATCTCGGCAACGGCGAGATGCTCTGGCGGCTGCGCATCCTCGGCCGCGAGGGCTCGACCTCTCTCAACCTCGGCTTCACCCGCTTCAGGATGTCGAAGGGCAGCCGCCTTCTGCTGTATTCGACCGACGGCCGCGAGGTGGTGAGGCCCTTCACGGCCGCGGACAACGAAGGGCGCCGCGAGCTGTGGACGCCGGTCGTGGTCACCCGCGACCTCATGGTGGAGCTGACCGTGCCGAAGAGCGAAGTGCGGGACGTCGTTCTGAAGCTCGGCTGGATCAACCAGGGTTACCGCGGCTTCGGAACAGTTCCCGGCGTCTTGTACGAAAAATCGGGAAGCTGCGAGATGGACACCGAGTGCCTGGCCTCCACCGATTCGTGGCGCCAGCAGACGAGGTCGGTGGGCGTGATTTCGACCGGCGGCTCCAGGTTCTGCTCCGGATCGCTCATCAACGACACCGCCGGTGACCGCAAGATGTACTTCATGACGGCCAACCACTGCATGATCACTTCCGCGAACGCCGGCTCCCTGGTGGTCTACTGGAACTACAAGAACTCCTTCTGCCGGACCCCCGGCAGCGCGCAGAGCGGGGCGGCCGGCGACGGCACGCTGACCCAGTTCCACACCGGCTCCACCTTCCGTGCCGCCAATGCCGCCTCGGACTTCACCCTGGTGGAGCTCGTCGGCGCGCCGGTCGCGTCCTACCAGCACTTCTGGGCGGGTTGGGACCGCTCGACCGGCAACTTCGCCTGCAGCGCCTCCGCCCCCTGCGTCACGATCCACCACCCGAACACCGACGAGAAGCGGATCACGTACTCCACCACCACGACGGCGACCACCAGTTGGAGCGGCACGGCCTCGCCTGGCGACGGTTCTCATCTCTGGGTCCACTGGGCGACCGATCCGCCCGGACCGTTCACCGTGCCGGGCGTGACCGAGGGGGGCTCGTCCGGCTCGCCGCTCTACAGCCCGGCGGGCCGATTTATCGGCCAGCTCCATGGCGGACTGTCCGTCTGTGGCGCCACGGGGAACAATCTCTCTGATTATTACGGCCGCTTCAGCGTCTCCTGGACCGGCGGCGGCACGAACAGCACCCGCCTCTCGAACTGGCTCGACGCCGGCAACACCGGCGCCACGACCATCAACGGCCTGGAGAACGGCGGCTGCTCCGCCGTCAACGCCTTCGTCAGCGGCCCGTCGTCAGAGCCTCTGCACGTGTCCAGCACCTATACCGCCTCGTTCACCGGCAGCGTCGCCTCGCCCCAGTACTGGTGGAGCATGCGCTTCCACAGCCCCACCAGCGGCTGGTCCGGCTGGTCGACGCCCTTCCAGTCGTCGGGAGCGACGACCACCGCCAGCCTGAACTCCTGCGGTTACGATCAGTTCGAGCTCAAAGTCGAGATCCGCAGCTCTGATTGCCCGGGCACGCTCGGCAGCGGTTCGGAGGTCGTGACGATCACGGGGGCCTGCTAGCCGACGGGCGCCAAACCTCTCCCGGAGGGCAGCGCCCGCTGCTCTCCGGCCTCGGCGGCAAGTATCTTGAAGGGGTAGAAATGGTGGAGCAGAAGGGACTCGAACCCTCGACCCCCACGTTGCGAACGTGGTGCTCTCCCAGCTGAGCTACTGCCCCACGGTGCTGGAGGGCGGTATTGTACGCACCGGGGGCTCCGGGGGCAAGGCCGGGGGCGTTTCCAGCCGCGGCGACTCCAGCAGGCCGGCCACGGTGAGGTCGCCGACCGTCCCGGCGCGGACCGCGGCGAGCTCGCCGATCAGCTCCTGCAGGTGCGCCGCGATCTCCCCGCTCACCAGCTCGGCGCCGCGCCGCGCCCGGTGGTCGTAGGCGGCGAGGACCTCCTCGACCCGGATCTGCCGCGGATCGGCGGTGAGGGCGTAGCCGTGATCCCCCACCACCTCGAGCGGCCCCTGGATGGCCAGCGGCCGCAGGATGCGCTCGAGCTCGTTGGTCGGCAGGCACATGCGGTCCGCCAGCGCCTCGCGGGAGAGCGGCGGCTCGCCGTGGTTGAAGCGGCGGGCGATCAGCGCCAGGGTGGCGAGCCCCACCCAGGCCGCCTGCACCGGCGGATGGCGGTGCAGCCCGCGGGCGAGCAGCGAGAAGTGCTGGGCGGTGTAGGTGGCCACGGCGCCGAACAGGATGATCGTCCAGGTGAGGTCGATCGAGATCATGAACAACAGGGCGAAGGCGTAGCTGCCGTAGACGATGCTGACGTTGCGGAACAGCTCGACGTAGGAGGCGAACCCCTCGCGCAGGATCTCCAGCAGGATGCCGGTGAGCAGACCGCCGGCGAGCGCGTTGCGCAGGCGGACGCTGGTATAGGGCACCCGCCAGTAGAGGATGGTGAGCCCCACCACGGTGGCCACGAACGGCAGCACGTTGAGCAGGAACGACTCCTGGAACAGTCGCCGGAAGGCCGGGCTCTGCCGCAGCATTATCAGGCTCGAGAAGGTCGCCCCGATCAGCAGCGGCCCCCAGAAGATCAGCAGGATAAAGGAGATCAGCCGCGCCCGGATGGGGCGCCGGCGCGAGACGTTCCAGATCTTGTTGAAGGTCTCCTCGACGGTGGCGAAGAGGTAGAGGGTGGTGACGAAGAAGGCGATCACCCCGACCCCATGGATGGTCTCCGCCTGGTCGAGGAACTCGGCGATGGCGTCGACCAGGCTCTTGTCGGAGTAGGGGAGGATCTGGACGAAGATCTCCAGGCTGCGCTGCGGATACTGGCTGAACACCCGCGCGCCGACGAAGGAGAGGGCGGTCAGCAGCGGGATCAGCGACAGCACGGTGACGAAGGCGAGCGCCGAGGCGGTGAGCAGCACCCCATCCTCGTAGGTGACCCGGAAGGCGAGATGGAAGTAGCGCGCCAGCTTGCCGGGGAAGGACGGCCCGCCGTCGTCCCGGCGGACCGGCAGGCGCGGCCGCACGACGTGGGTGGCGTCGAGGTCTACCAAGGGAAGGTCTCGCCGGTGAGCGGCAATTGCGGCCGCGGCCAGCCCAGCTCTTCGACGAGGGCAGCGGCGAGCGCCTTGCGCGCCGGGTCCTCGCCGTGGTTCAGGAAGATCCGCTGCGGCGGCGCCGGCAGCGCCCGGCACCAGCGCAGCAGCTCGTCGCGGTCGCCGTGGGCGGAGAGGCTCTGGAGCCGATGGATGTGCGCTTTCACCCAGACCGTCTGGTTCTGGATGGCGACCGTCTCGGCGCCGTCGAGCAGGGCGCGTCCGCGGGTGCCCGCCGCCTGGTAGCCGGCGAAGACGACGGCGCTACGCGGGTCCCCCAGCCGGTGGAGGAGGTGGTGCACCACCCGCCCGCCGTTCGCCATGCCGCTCGCGGCGACGATCACCGCCGGCCCGCCGCGGGTGTTCAGGGCCTTCGACTGATCGACGCTGCGGCAGCGGACGAAGCGGCCGGCGCCCAGCGGATCGGGATCGAGGGCGGCGAGATCCTCGTCGTGCTCGGACTCGGCGTGCTGGTAGATCTCGGTGGCGTCGATCGCCATCGGGCTGTCGAGGAAGACGGTCTCGGGGTCGAGCCGTCCGGCCTCCGCCAGGGCGGAGAGGTGGTAGAGGATCTCCTGCGTCCGCCCGAGGGCGAAGGCGGGGATGATCACCACGCCGCCGCGGGCGTAGGTCTCGGCGATGATCGCTCCCAGGGCCGCGGTCGCATCCTCCTGGGGGTGCCGGCGGTCGCCGTAGGTCGATTCGAGCAGCAGGGCCGCGGGGGGAGCCGCCGGCGGCTCGGGGTCCTTGAGGATCGGCACGCCGTAGCGCCCGACGTCCCCCGAGAAGCACCAGGTGCGCGGCTCGCCGTCCGACCCCTTGCCGGTGATCTCGACGCTCGCCGCGCCGAGCAGGTGGCCGGCGCGGACGTAGCGCATCCGCACGCCGGGGAAGAGCTCATTCTCCTCATGGAAGGGGACCGGCCGCAGCAGCTTCAGGGTCCGGCGGGCGTCGTCGCCGGTGTAGAGCGGCCGCGGATCGGCGTGGCGGCTGTACCCCTTCCGGCGCGCGTAGCGGGCCTGTTCCTCCTGGATCTCGCCGGCGTCCTGGAGCACCAGGGAGATCAGGCCGCGGCTTGGGGTCGTGCAGTAGATCGGCCCCGAATACCCCTCGGCCACCAGGCGCGGCAGCAGGCCGGTATGATCGAGGTGGGCGTGGGTCACCACCACGGCCGTCAGCTCGGACGGCCGGTAGGGGAAGGGCGCGCGGTTGCGCTGCTCGAGCTCCTCGTCCCCCTGGTACATGCCGCAATCGACGAGGATCCTGCGCTCCCCCCAGTCGAGCCGGGTGGAACTGCCGGTCACGACTCCGCAGGCGCCGTGAAAGGTGACGTTGGCCATTCTGAGCTCCCCCTGGGGCCCTCCCGGGGCCCCTTCGCTGGCCGGCGATCTTAGCATCCGGGCAGGGAGGCACGATTTCTGCTACACCTATAGTGTCCTACGCCCCCTGCCGGAGCATCGGCAGACCCATACGAAGCAGTTCCTTTCAAGCATTACGGAGGCCAAGCTCATGGCTGACATCAAATCAGAGATTGAAGATCGTGCCGAAACGGCACGCGAAGCGGTAGAGGAAGGCGTGGACGCGGCACGCAAGCGGTTCCAGAAGCTGGGCGACCAGGCCCAGGATCGTTACAAGAAGGTGTCCGAGGACGTTCAGGACCGCTATAAAAAGGTCTCCGACGACGTCCGGCGGGGAGCCGAGCGGGCCTCGAAGGAGATCCGCCGCGGCACGGAGAAGGCGCGCGAGACCTACGGCGAGGTGGCGGAGAACGCCACCAAGACCTATGAGCGCGTGCGCTCGGAGGCGGGCAACGTGACCCGCGAGGTCAGCCTCTACGTGCGGGACAACCCGGCCAAGGCGGTGATGATCGCCGCCGGCTTCGGCTTCCTGCTCGGCCTGGTGGCCCGCCGCGGCCGCCGTGACGACGAGGCCTAAAGATTTAACGCATCCCGGTTGCGGAGGAGGACTGACATGAGTGAGCTCCAGGAGCGGGAGTCGATCGTCGAGGAGCTGATCGACGAGATCGTCCCCGAAGGGGTGGACTGGCAGCGGCTGGTGGTGCGGTATCCGATCCCATCGCTGCTGGTGGCGGCGGTGGGCGGTTTCTTCCTCGGCCGCCGTCATGGGCCGGAGATCACGAGCGCCCTCTCGGCTTTCGCGGCCGGCGAGGTCTCGCGCGGCGTCGGCCAGCTTTTCGATCAGGACTAGGCGGAGCGACGACCTGCGCGCGATCTTCCACGTCTCCGACGTCCACTTCGGACCCCCGCACCTGCCCCAGGTGTCCGAGGGGGTGGTCGCGTTCGTCGAGCTGAAGCGGCCGGATCTGGTGGTCGTCTCGGGGGACCTGACGCAGCGGGCCAAGCCGGAGCAGTTCCAGCAGGCCCGCGCGTTCGTCGACCGCATCGAAGCCCTCGGGGTGCCGACGCTCACCGTGCCGGGCAACCACGACGTGCCGCTCTACCGCGTCTGGGAGCGGATCTTCCATCCGTTCGGCTGCTACAGAAAGTATTTCAGCCCGGAGCTGGAGCCGGCCTACCGCGACGACGAGCTGCTGGTCATCGGCATCAACACGGCGTTCGGCTGGACGCTCAAGGACGGCCGGATCACCCTGCGGCGGCTGCTGGAGGTGGAGAAGATCCTGCGCGCCACGCCGGAGAACGTCCTGAAGGTGGTGGTGGCCCATCACCACATGATCCCGCCGCCCAACTTCGGCACCCAGCGGGTGCTCGCCAACGCCTACGAGGCGATCGACCTCTTCTCGAGCGCGGGGGTCGACCTGATCCTCTCGGGGCATCTGCACCAGGCGTACATCGGCAACTCCGAGGAGTTCTACCCCAAGGGGCGGCCGCCGGTCGTCATCCTGCACTCGGGGACGACCACCTCGAACCGCGGCCGGGGTGGCGAGCGGGAGGCCAACACCTGCAACTGGATCGAGGCGGACGGCAAGTCGCTGGTGGTCTCCCACTACCGCTGGCACCACAAGCTAGGCCGCTTCGCCGAGCACAGCCGCCACTGGTACCCCCGCCAGGAGCTCGTCCCCTACACGCTCGAAGGGCTGGAAGCGCCCGGGCGGGCGGCCGCTGCCGAGCCGGTCCCGGCCCGGCCCCCCGCCGCCCCTACGGCTACGCTATGATTCTTTTTTAAGGGAGGGAGTTGATGGCTGAAGAGTGGGAGATCGTCAAGATCGTAGGCACCGAGGAGGAGGCGACGATCGTCGCCGGCTTCCTGCAGAGCAGCGGCATCGAGGCGGAGGTGGAGTCCCTGCGCGCGAGCGAGTTCCCGACCGACATCGGGGATCTGGCGAACGTGAATATCCGCGTCCCGGCCGAGCGCGCAGAGGAGGCGCGGGCCCTGCTCAACCAGCGGGAGGACGTGGCGACCGGTGACGAGGGAGTGATGGCCGGCGAGCCGCTCCCGGGCGAGCCGGCTGATCCCGAGCCCACGGCGGGCGGAGGCCCGATCGAGCGGTGAACGCACTGGACGGCGGCCATCTCGTCGGCCGCTACCGCATCCTCAAATTCCTGGGCGCCGGCGCCATGGGCGAGGTCTACCTCGCCGAGGACCCGCAGATCGACCGCCGGCTGGCGATCAAGACCGTCCGCCTGGTCGGCCGGCCGCAGGAGATCGAGGACCGCAAGAAGCGCCTGCTGCGCGAGGCCCGCGCCGCCGGCCGGCTGCTGCATCCCAACGTGGTGACGCTGTTCGACGCCGGCGAGGCCGAGGGGATGCTCTATCTCGCCTTCGAGTTCGTCGAGGGGACCGACCTCGCCCAGCGGCTGGACGCCGGCCGCCGCGGTTGAGCCTGCGCGAGGCGCTGCGCACCGTCCGCCAGGCGGCCGAGGCCCTCGACTACGCCCACAGCCAGGGGATCGTCCACCGCGACATCAAGCCGAGCAACATCCTGATCGACCTCGCCGGCCGGGTGAAGGTGGCCGACTTCGGCATCGCCAAGATGGCCGGGCAGAGCACCGAGCTGACCATGGCCGGCTCGGTGATGGGGAGCCCGCAGTACCTCTCCCCCGAGCAGATCCGCGGCGAGGACCTCGACGGCCGCAGCGACATCTTCTCCCTCGGCGTCGTCCTCTACGAGATCCTCTCCGGCAAGCGGCCGTTCGACGGCGACACGATCACCACCCTCGTCTACCAGATCCTGCACAAGGAGCCGCCGCCGGTCTCCGAGCTGCGCGCCGTGCCGCCGCGGGTCGAGGAGCTGCTGCGCGGCATGCTGGCCAAGAGCCGCGACGAGCGGGTGGCCACGGCGGGCGCGGTCGCCGCGCGAGCTCGCGGCCGCCGAGGCCGAGCTGTCCGACGAGACCCTCTCCGCTCCGGCCGGCACCGGCCCGCAGGACGCTACCCGCGTGCTCCCCCGGCGCACCACGAACGCCGAGGCCGTGCAGCGTGGCACCGTGCCGGCCTCGCCGGAAACGACGCCCAGCGTGCCGCCGCCGGTGCCGACGATAGCCGCCATGGCCGCGCCGGCGCCGGTCCCCGCAATGCCCACGGCGATGGCCGTTCGCCCGGAAGCTGCCTATCGGGCTGCTGGTCGCCGCCGTCCTGCTGGTGATGCTGGCGGCGGTCGGCGGCGGCGGATACTACGTCTGGCGGATGTGGCAGGGTCGCGCCGCCGAGCCGGCGGCCCAGACTGCCCAGACGTCCGCCCAGACCTCCGAGACGGCCGTGCCGCCGCTGGCGAGCCCGGCGGCCTCGCAGGCTCCAGTGTCTGCCTGTACAGCAGACTCAGCCGGCTGCCGCGCCGCCGCCCTCTACCTCCGTTTCCACCTCCCAGGCGCCGCCGTCCGTGGCCCTCAGGAACCCGCCGCCGGCTACCGTGCCGCCGGTGACGCAGGCCCCGTCCCGGCCGCCGGAGCGCGTCCCCGGCCCGGCGGCGTCCTCGCCCGCGGCGCCGGCTCGCCGCGCCCGCTCCCTCCGTTCCGGCGCGCCGCGAGCCCGAGCCGTCGCGCGAGCCCGAGGAGGAGGAGCCGGCCCCCGAGGCGCCGGCGGCCGATCAGAACCTGCGCTCCGGCCTCCAGGTGGCCTTCCACGTCAATCCGCCGGACGCCTACGTGCTGGTGGAGGGGCGGGTGATCGGCCAGGCCCAGGAGTGGAGCGGCCAGCGGGGGGCGCGCACCTACACCTTCCCCGGCGCGGGGAGCTATCTGGTCAAGATCCGCAAGCCGGGGATGAAAGAGCGCCGGATCGCCGTCGAGGCGGGAGCGGGGGGCTCGAGCGTCGATCGCCGCCCACCTCCAGGAGCTCCCTGCGGCCGACGGTCGACGCTTCCGACCTGCGGGCGATCCGCGTGCGCGACGGGGGTCTTCTTCAACGTGCGGCCCGCGACGGCCCAGGTCGAGGTGGACGGCGAGCGGGTGGGCCCGGCCCGGCGCTTCTCCGGCGGTTTCCTGCGGCCGAAGGAGATGCTGATGCTCTCCTCCGGCAAGCACCGGATCTCCATCGTCATGCCGGGCTTCCAACGCAGGGACATTCTCGTCGAGGTCACCGAGACGGCCGATAAGGAGCGTGAGCGGATCGACGCGGTGCTCACGCCGGGAGGAAACGAATGAACAGGCGCCCACCAGGAACCCCTCGCTGGATCCGCCCCCATGTGGAAACCCTGGAGGCTCCGCCAGCTCTGAAGTCGCTCCCCGGGCGGCTCGAGCTCGAGCGGCTCGACAACGGGCTGACCGTCTGCCTGCTCGACAACCGCCCAGGCGCCGGTCGTCACCTCGGCGCTCTTCTACCGCGCCGGCACCCGCGACGAGCCGGCCGGGCCACGGCGGCATCGCCCACTTCCTCGAGCACATGATGTTCAAGGGCTCGGCGCGCTTCGGCCCGGGGGAGATCGACCGCCTCACCCAGGCGCTCGGCGGGCGTCAACAACGCCTTCACCAGCCACGACACGCACGGCGTACTACTTCAATTTCGCCGCCGACCGCTGGACCGAGGCGCTGGCCATCGAGGCCGACCGCATGACGGCCCTCACCCTCGACCCCGAGCAGGTGGCGAGCGAGCGCCAGGTGATCCTCGAAGAGATCGCGATGTACGACAGCGAGCCCTGGGACGCGCTGGAGATGGCGGTGCAGGACCGGCCTCTTCGCCGGCCACCCCTACGGCCGCCCGGTGCTCGGCACCCGCGAGGAGCTGCTGGCGACCGGCGCCGAGGACCTGCGCGCCTTCCACCGCCGCTTCTACCGGCCCGACAACGCCATCCTGGTGGTGGCCGGCGACATCGGCGACGGCGCTCTGGACGCCGTCGAGCGAGCGCTCGGCGGCATCCCCGCCGGCGCGCGAGCCGCGCCGCGGCTTCAACCCGCCCGCCGCTCTCCCCACCGGCGCTCGAGCGGCTGGAGCGCCGCAAGGGGGAGGTCGCGCGCCTGCTGCTGGCGCTCCCCGGCCCCGCACGGCGCGCACCCCGACCATCCGGCCCTGCGCCTGGCGGCCACCGTGCTCGGCGGCGGCCGCACCAGCCGCCTCCAGCACACCCTGGTCGAGGAGGAGCAGGTCTGCGTCTGGGTGTCCGCCGATCTCTCCGAGGGGATGGACGCCAGCATGATGACCGTCGCCGCCGAGGTGGTGCCGGGCGTCGATCCCGCCCGGGTGGAGGCGCGGGTCTTCGAGCTGCTGGCCGAGCTGCGCGCCAACCCGCCCGGCGCCGAGGAGGTCGAGCGCTGCCGGCAGATCGTCCGTCGCCGACTGGGTGTTCGGCCACGAGAAGGTCCACCAGCAGGCGCTCTCCGTGGGGCTGGCGCTCTCCCTCTTCGACCTCGAGTACCTCGACCTTCACCTCGAGCGCCTGCTCGCCACCGATACCGGACCGCATGCTGGCGGCGGCCGATCGCTATATCCGGCCCGAGCGCGGCGCCGTCGTCGGCTGGTCGCTGCCGAAATCGTGAGCGCCCCCACCGCGGTTCTCGACGAACGGCTCGCCGCCTGGCGCCGGGACACCCCCGGTTGCCAGGGGCGGGCATCCATCTCAACAACGCCGGCGCGTCCTTCTCCCCCGTGCCGGTCGTCGAGGCCGAGCTGGCGCACTTCCGGCGCGAGCAGGAGATCGGCGGCTACGAGGCGGCGGACGAGGCGGCCGGCCGGCTGCGCGAGGCCTACGAGAACCTCGGCCGCGTGCTCGGCTGCGCCGCGCGCAACGTCGCCGTCGTCGAGAACGCCACGGTCGCCTTCTCCCAGGCCCTCTCGGCCTTCGATTTCGAGCCGGGCGACCGGCTGGTGACCACCCGCAACGACTACACCTCGAACCAGATCATGTACCTGGCCCTCGCCCGGCGCCGGGGGATCGAGGTGCTGTTCGCGGAGGACCTCCCGGAAGGGGGCGTGGACCCCGCCTCGGTGCGGCGGCTCGCCGCCCACCCGCGCTGCCGGCTGGTGGCGCTCACCTGGGTGCCCACCAACTCCGGCCTGGTGCAGGACGCCGAGGCGGTGGGCGAGATCTGCGAGGCGGCCGGCGTCCCCTACCTGGTCGACGCCTGCCAGGCGGTCGGCCAGCTCCCGATCGACGTCCCGCGAAGCTGCGCTGCGACTACCTGGGCGGGACCGCCCGCAAGTTCCTCCGCGGCCCGCGGGGGCTCGGCTTCCTCTACGTCTCCGACCGCGCGCTGGCGCGCGGCGACTATCCCGCTCGGCCTCGACATGCGCGGGGGCGGACCGGCGGGGGGAGGACGGCTTCGAGCTCGTCGCCGGCGCCCGCCGCTTCGAGAACTGGGAGTTCCCCTACGCCCTGGTGCTCGGCCTGGGCGAGGCGGCGCGCTACGCGCTCGCGGTGGGGATCGAGCCCGCGCGGCGGGCGGGCGGCCGAGCTCGCCGCCCACGCCGCGCGAGCGGCTGGCGCGCTGCCGGGAGTCCGCATCGACGGACCGCGGACGGCGGCTCTGCGCCATCGTCACCGCCGAGGTCGGCCGGCCGGGACGCGACGGAGATCGTCCACCGGCTGCGCGCCTGAGCATCAACACCAGCGCCGCCACCAGCGCGGACGGCTCGCCGCGTGCCGGTGGTCCGGATTTCGCCCCACTACTACAACACCCGCGAGGAGGTCGATACGCTGGTGGTCGCGGTCGAGGCTCTCATTCAGGAGGAACGGCGATGACCGCGCCGCCGCCGGTGCGTCCGGGTGCGCCGGGTCGAAGGCGCGCCGGTGGTCGCCGTCCGTCTGCAGTTCCGCGCCGGCGGCCGGCGAGGAGCCGATCCCGGGCCAGGCCCTGCTCACCGGCCGCATGCTCACCGAGGGCACCCGCCGGCGCGACTGGCGGCGCATCGCCGAGCAGGCCGAGAGCAAGGGGATGGTGGTGGAGAGCAACGGCTCCTTCGAGAGCATCGGCGTCTCGGTCGACGCCCTGGCGGCGACTGGGAGCTGGCCCTGGAGTGGGCGGTCGAGCTGCTGCTCGAATCCGCCTTCCCCGAGGACCGCTGCGCCTGGCTCTCCCGGCAGGCCGCGGCCGAGCTCGAAGAGCCTGGCCGACCAGCCGGACGTCAAGACCGTCTGGGGCTTCCACCAGCAGCTCTACTCCCCGCATCCGCGCAGCCGGCCGCTGCACGGCAGCGCCGAGAGCCTGGCCGGCCTCACCCCCGACGACTGCGCCGGGTTCCACCGCCGGGCGGCCGCGCACGGCATCCTCGCCTCGGTGGCCGGCGTGATGGACGAGGACGCCGTCCGCGAGCGCCTCCTGAGTCTCCTCGGCACGCCGGAGACCGCCGCCGATCCCTACCCCGGCCCCCCCGTGCCGGTGGGGACCGGGCCGCGCGCCTTCGTCGCCACCGACGCCGAGGACCAGGCCCACCTCTACGTCGGCCACCTCACCGTGCCGCGCCGCCATCCGGACTACGCCGCCCTGGAGCTGCTCGCCGTCATCCTGGGCTCGGGCGCCGGACTGACCGGGCGCATCCCGGCCCGCATCCGCGAGCGCGAGGGGCTCGCCTACACCGCCTACGCGCAGACCGTGGCCGGCTCCGGGCTCGACCGCGGGCGCCTCGTCGCCTACGTCGGCACCTCCCCGGCGACGGTGGAGAAGGCCGAGCGCGGCGTGATCGAGGAGATCACCCGCCTGGTCGAGGACGGCATCGAAGACGGCCGAGCTGGAGGAGTCCCGCGCCTATCTCCTCGGCCGCGAGCCCTTCCGCCGCGAGACCGCCCGCCAGTGGGCCGACCTGCTGATCGAAGCCGAGGAGTACGGCATCCCCCTGGACGACTTCGAGCACCGCAAAGCCGAGCTCAACGCCCTCGACCGCCCCGCGGTCGAGGCGGCGGCCCGCCGGCATATTCACCCGGAAGAGCTGCGGGTGACGGTAGGGCTGCCGGAGGATGCCGAGGTGGGTTCCTGAGTCAAGGCTAGCGGATCTAACTTACCGCTTGGTTTTGGCCCGGAGGCTCGCTCTGTTCCTTGGGTCTACCCCTTCTTATCTTTTTCACAACCGCAGGAAGGGCTGGTGGAGGCCGGGGAGGGAGTTTTTGAGGGATCTTCAAAACGCCCAGAATTTTCTCGGCCTGCTCAGAGTCATTGCCACAAGCTTCGTAGATTCCGAGCACGGTGGTTTGATCTTCTGCTTCTCGCGAGCGGTCCAGGGAGCGGGAAAATTCTCCGATCAGGAGAGCCGTAACTAGAGAGAGCCAAGCACTGAGACCAGTTTTGGCCCAGGGATTCCAGGAATTTCCAGTGAAGTAAAGAAACGTCAAAACTCCACCTATGAGCAGGGCTATAAAAAACAGAATGGCATAGCACCAGCGGGTTGCGCTTTTTGCATGTCTTCTTGCGTCCTGTATGGACTTAGAGAAGTCGGGGGTAAGTCTTTGAGCGCTGCCCCCCTCATGGTCTGACATGAGAGAGCTTTTCTAGGGCAGGAAAGCAAGCTGGATGACCCATGCCGACCATTCTTGTCTTGTTTGGCGAACAAAGCCGAAGCCAAAGTACGATTTGTATCACTCTTTGTTCGAGAATTCAAGCAGATTTCTGTCTTGACCGCGGCTTTGTGCGGATCTAT
The DNA here is from genome assembly GCA_963792575.1 of uncultured Acidobacteriota bacterium. GTDB lineage: Bacteria > Acidobacteriota > Thermoanaerobaculia > Multivoradales > UBA5704 > DATARR01. Next base: position 268,613 of record CAWBWZ010000006.1, on the reverse strand, counting down.
CCTTGGGCTTGTATCCTGGATACAAAACTTTGGCCTAGGAGATAATGAAAAAGGAAAGAAGTCGCGCTTACCCTATCCTGGATCTCGGCTCTGCGCAGGAGATCTTAAGGGGGAGGCTTGCTGACCTCGGAAACTCCAGGCTCAACCGGGACGCCTTGGCGGAGATTCTGGGCTACTCGTCAGGAAAGGGAGGAGTCGCGGCACGTAAGGCCAGTTCCCTAGTTCAATATGGAATGCTTGACTGCCAGAGTGGGCATTACCAGCTAAGTCGCCTTGGGCACCGTCTCCAAGGTCTTTCGACCGGAACCGAGGAGTTATTCAGGGTGATCCGGTTCGCCCTGGAAAGCCCCGTTCTGTTCCGGAGCATCCTTTCGCGGTATCGCCCGCAGGGCCGGATTCCCGAGGATCTGGCGCGAGTCCTCACGGAGCATTACGGGATTACGGAGCGGGCGAGCGAAGATGCCGAGGGGGTGTTTATCCGGTCCGCTATGTTCGCGGAGGTTTTAGACGCTGAAGGCCGGTTCCTGGAGGCTTCAGCGAGCCCCGCTCCTCCCAGGCGGGAACTCGCACCACTGCTAGAGCGTCGGATCGACGCCCCCTCTGGACCTGAGTCTCCAAAGCCGCCAGAGGGGTATCCGGTTCCTCTCACTGCGGGAAGGGTTGCAACACTGGAGTTCCCGCCGCAGGTATCCGTCGAAGAACTAGAGACATTGGAGACAAAACTTCTCTCGGACATTCAGAGCGGATGGTTGTGGGTATATTTGGGTCTCAAGAAGCCTGTTGCGAACCCGGCCCAGGGCTCTGCGGAAAAGCAGGACTCCACAGAGCCGGACAATGTAGTTCCGATTCGTCCTCCGTCTCGATAGAAAGGGAGGAACTCAGGCGGTGCCGTCGAGCTCAGGGCAGGAGATCGGCTACCGCGATCGAGATGCCGGGGCCGGTCAGGGGCGAGACGGACTCGCCTGCACGCAGGACAGTCCGCGAGCAGTAGAGGCCGTCCACAGGTTCGCGGTAAACCTCCAGAGCCTTCTGCTTGAAGTTGAGGATCCAGGCTTCAGGGATCCCTGCCGTGGCGTAGAGGGGGAGCTTGCGCTGGCGATCGTGAAGGAGCGAGTGGTCGGCGACCTCGACGACGAGCAGTGCGGTCGAGGGATGGCCGTCGCGGTAATCCCGCGGGCTTCCGGCGACCACCGCCACATCCGGTTCAGGCGCGGAGCGTTCCCCGAGGGCAAGGGGAGACTGGACGCGGAGGTAACTCCCCGGGAAAGCGGGCCGTAGCGCCTCCGCCGCCAAGTGCACGGAGGTGGTGTGACCGCTGCTCTGCGGGGTCATGTCGTAGACGAGCCCATCGATCAGCTCCACTCTCGCTTCCGGGGGGAAGAACCCGGAAGCCGCCATCTGCTCGTACTCGTTTCGAGTCCAGCGATGAAAGTCGATCGCCGCAACCGCCATGGCAAGATAATAGCGGAATCCTGGCCATCCAGCCCCATGCTACCCTCCGCCTCCATGCGCTACCGCTACCTGACCGCCGACGTCTTCACCGACCGCCCGTTCGGCGGCAACCCGCTCGCGGTGTTCCCGGACGCCCGCGGGATCTCGGACCCGCGGATGCAGCAGGTCGCGCGCGAGCTGAACCTCTCGGAGACGGTGTTCGTGCTGCCTCCCGAGGATTCGCGCCACACCCGCAAGCTGCGGATCTTCACCCCCGGGATGGAGCTTCCGTTCGCGGGCCATCCGACGGTGGGGACGGCGTTCGTGCTGGCGGCTACGGGTGAGATTCCGCTCGCCGGGCCCGAGACCCGGATCGTCTTCGAGGAGGGGGTCGGGCCGGTGCCGGTGGTGATCCGGGCGGAGGATGGCAAGCCGGTGTTCTCCCAGCTCACGGCGGCGAAGCTCCCCGAGGTCGGGCCGCCGCCACCCTCCGTCGCCGATCTGGCCGGGATGCTCTCCCTGGAGCCGGCGGACCTGCTGGACGGTGAAGAGTCTTCCGAGGACAGGCCCGAGGCGGTCTCCTGCGGCGTCCCCTTCCTCTATATTCCATTGCGCGACCGCGACGCCGTCCGCCGCGCCCGTCTGCGCCACGACCGCTGGGAGAAGCTCGTCGCCGGCTTCTGGGCCACGGACGTCTACGTCTTCGCCCGCGATCCCGAGTTGCCCGGCTCCCACGTCCGCTCGCGCATGTTCGCCCCGCGCATGGGGATCGTCGAGGATCCGGCGACCGGGGCCGCCACCGCCTCCTTCGGCGGTTATCTCGCCTCCCGTTCCCCGGAGCGCGACGGCACCCTGCGCTGGGTGATCGAGCAGGGTTTCGAGATGGGGCGCCCCAGCCTCCTCTACCTCGAAGCCGACAAGCAGGACGGCCGCGTCACCGCCGTCCGCGTCGGCGGCTCCTCGGTGCTGGTGAGCGAGGGGTGGATGGAGATTCCGGAAGGCTAGCCCCTGCTATTCTTCCTTTGGAGAACCTGACCTGCATGAGCGAGCTGATTCTGATCGTGGACGACGAGCCTGGGATCCTCTCCACCTTGGGAGGCATCCTTTCCGACGAGGGGTACGCGACCCTCACCACCACCAGCGGCGAGAGCGCGCTGAGCCTCTACGAGGAGAAGCGCCCGGCGGTGGTCTTCCTCGACATCTGGCTGGCCGACCGCGACGGCCTGGAAACCCTGCAGGCGCTGCGCGAGGCCGACCCCACGGCGGCCGTGGTCATGATGTCGGGGCACGGCACGGCCTCGACCGCGGTGAAGGCGATCAAGATGGGGGCCTACGACTACCTGGAGAAGCCCCTCTCCTACAAGCGGGCGGTCGATGCCGCGGCCGGCGCTCTCGAATACAAGCGCACCCTCCAGGAGGGGGGAGCCGCGACCGTGCCGGAGCGAACCCGCGCCGACCGTGGCGAGGCCGAGCGCCGGTTCACCGCCGCCCCGGACCTGCCGCTGCTCGCCGAGACCCGCCGCCGCCAGCGCACCCTCGACCACTCGACCGTGGTCTACGGCCTCGGCCTGCACTCCGGCCAGCGCACCGCGATGGTTCTCCAGCCGCTGCCCGCGAACAGCGGCATCCACTTCGTCACCCTGCCCACCGGAGTCGAGATCCCGGCCCACGTCGGCGCCGTGGCGGAGACCGACTACGCCACCACGCTTTCCGGAGAAGGGGAGAGCATCCGCACCGTCGAGCACCTCCTCTCGGCGCTCCACGCCTATGGGGTGGGGAACCTGCTGATCAAGGTGCACGGCGAGATTCCGGTGCTCGACGGCTCGGCCCTCGAGTTCTGCAGGATCCTCGAGGAGATCGGCGTCGCCGAGCAGGACGAGCCGCAGCGGGAGCTGGTGATCGACCGCCGTTACGAGGTGGGCGGGGCGGGGGAGAAGGTGCTGTCGATCGAGCCGGCGGATCGAGTTCTCGGTCTCCTACCTGCTGCGCTACCCGCCGCCGGTCGGCGAGCAGTCCCACGAATTCACGCTCACCTCGGCGGCCGACTACAAGCGGGAGATCGCCCCGGCCCGCACCTTCGGCTTCATGAAGGACCTCAAGATGCTCAACGAGCTGGGCCTCGGCTCCGGCGGGCGCCTCGACAACTTCATCCTGGTGGGGGAGGACGACGTCCTCAACACCGAGCTGCGCTTCCCCGACGAGTTCGTCCGCCACAAGATCCTGGACATCATCGGCGACCTCTACCTGCTCGGCTACCCGATCCGCGGCAAGGTCACCGCCCGCCTCACCGGCCACCGCGACAACATCGCGCTGCTGCGGCGGATCATTTCGGGGGCGATCATCTCGGAGTAAAGCGGCCGGGTAGGAGAGACCGATCTGGGTTAAAGTTACCCCGCCTTTTCAGCCCAAACCAGGATCTGGAGGACGGATGGACGCTCCCGACACGAAGTCCCTGCCCGAGAACGCCTATACGCCGCTCGCCCCCGGCGAGGTCTATGCCCCGATCGTCCCCGCCGCCGCGCGCGTCGAGGAGGCGACCGTCCGCTCGGTCGGCTGGGGCCTCTTCCTGTGCGTCGTCTTCACCGTCGCCTCGGCCTACTCGGGGCTCAAGGTGGGGCAGGTCATGGAGGCGTCGATCCCGATCTCCATCCTCGCCATCGGCCTCGCGCGCGTCTTCCGGCGCCGCTCGACGCTGCTCGAGAACGTCATCCTCACCAACATCGGCGGCACCTCGGGCGGCATGGTGGCGGGCGCGATCTTCACCCTGCCGGCGCTCTACATCCTGCAGCTCTCGCCGAATCCGCTGCAGACCTCGCTCATCCTGATCGCCGGCGGCTGCCTGGGCGTCCTCTTCCTGATCCCCCTGCGGCGCTACTTCGTGCGCGAGACGCACGGCCAGCTTCCCCTTTCCGGAGGCGACGGCGATCACCGAGGTGCTGGTCACCGGCGAGAAGGGGGGCTCGCAGGCCGACCCTCCTGCTCCAGGCCACCGGCATCGCCGCCGTCTACGACTTCTTCGTCACCACCTTCCAGGTCTGGAGCGAGACGGTCGATTTCCAGTTCGTGCCGGTGATGAAGGACGCTCGCCGACCGCGCCCGCATGGTGGTCCGCTTCGACGCCATCTCCTTCATCCTCGGCCTCGGCTACGTCATGGGCCTGCGCTCGTCGATGATCCTGTGCGCCGGCGGCTTCCTCTCGAACTTCGTCCTGGTGCCGCTGATCTGGATGATCGGCCGCAACCTCCCGGAGCTCGCCGTCTACCCGGGGACCACTCCCATCGGCGCCATGGACCGCGGCGATGATCTTCCGCAACTACGTCCGCTTCGTCGGCGTCGGCGCGATCGCCACCGCCGGCATCTTCGGCATCATCAAGTCGCTGCGCATCGTCGCCGGCTCCTTCGGCATCGCCGCCCGCGCCTTCAAGCACGGCGAGGACGCGGGCCAGGAGCGCACCGACCGCGACATGCCGATCATGACCATCCTGATCGGCGTCATCCTCACCGCCGTGGTCGCCGGAGTCTTCTTCAACACCCTGGAAGGCACGCTGATCGCCGCCCTGGTCGGCCTGCTGCTGACCCTGGTCTTCTCCTTCTTCTTCGCCTCGGTGGCCGCGAACGCCATCGCCACCACCGCGCGCAACCCGGTGTCGGGCATGACGATGCTGACCATCATCATCTCCTCGCTGGTGATGCTGCGCTTCGGCCTCTCGGGGACCACCGGGATGTTCTTCGTGATGGCGATCGCCGGCATGGTCTGCACCGCGCTCTCCATCTCCGGGCAGACGATCACCGACCTCAAGACCGGCTACTGGCTGGGCTCGACGCCGGCGGTGCAGGAGCGGGTGAAGTTCCTCGGCATCCTCGCCTCGGCGGTGGCGGCGGCGCTGACCATCGTGCTGCTGGCCAAGACCTTCCAGTTCGGCGAGGCGGCTGCCGGGGGATGCCCGGGTGGTGCTGCGCGTCGCCGCAGGCGTCGATCATGAAGGCCCTGGTCGAGGGGTTCATGAGCCGGCAGCCGGTGGCCTACATCCTCTTCGGCGCCGGCGGCATCATCGCGCTGGTCATGGAGATGCTGGGCGTGCCGGCGCTGATCTTCGCTCTCGGCATGTACCTCCCGCTCGAGCTGAACACGCCGGCGCTGGTCGGCGGCTTCCTCTCCCACTGGCTCACCCGGCGCTCCGAGAGGATGGACGCCGAGGCGGGCCGCAGCGTCCGCGAGCGGGGGGTGATCATCGCCTCGGGCCTGATGGCCGGCGGCGCCCTCGGCGGCGTCTTTGGCGCCGCCCTGCGCCTCTTCCCCTGGTACAGCGAGACCCTGATCAAGACCCCCTTCTTCGACGTCGATTCGGTCTCGCAGATCGTCTCGATCGTGCTCTTCCTGGGGCTCTGCGCGTACGTCTGGTTCGGATCGCTGGGACGGCGGCGGGCAGGGTAGGACTGAATCTCCACGACCCCTCCTCCCCAAGGGGAGGAGGGGAACGGCTCGGGGAGCTTTAGCAGAGGCAGGTGGTACGGCCGGTACAGCCGAGGCACGAGCCGATGCAAGCGGAGCCGGCGGTCGCGCCGCCCTCCACGCTCTCGAGCTGAGGCTGTTCCAGGTTGCGCAGCGTCTCGCGGTTGAGCTTCAGCTTCAGGGTGCTCTTCTTCATGAGGCGTACTCCTTTTCGAGGTCGTGGAATCATCGTCTCCAGCCTATCTGGAGATCGAGATGGAGAGCATACTCAATTTTTGTCAACTTGAAGAGCTGATACTTCCACATCCTTCCGCTTTACGGATCTGGCGCCCGAATTGCACCTGACCGGGTCCTCCCACCTCTGGGCTCGAACTCACCCGATCAGGAGGCAGCACCCATGAGCAGAGCGACGAAAGCGCCGGGGACGCGCGAGGCGAAGCCGGCGCGTCCGGACGCCAAGCAGGCGGACCTGGCGCTGAACACCGAGAACGGCTTCAACCAACACCTCACCACGAATCAGGGCCTGCGGGTCAACGACGACCAGAACTCGCTGAAGGCAGGCCCTCGCGGCGCGACCCTGCTCGAAGACTTCATCCTGCGGGAGAAGATCACCCACTTCGACCACGAGCGCATCCCCGAGCGCATCGTCCACGCGCGCGGCTCGGCCGCGCACGGCTTCTTCCAGGTCTACGAGTCGATGGCGCGCTACACCCGGGCCGGCTTCCTCCAGGACCCGTCGGTAAAGACGCCGGTCTTCGTGCGCTTCTCGACCGTCGCCGGCTCGCGCGGCTCGACCGATCTGGCGCGGGACGTGCGCGGCTTCTGCCGTGAAGTTTTACACCGGAGAAGGTAATTTTGACCTCGTCGGCAACAACATCCCGGTCTTCTTCATCCAGGACGCGATCAAGTTCCCCGACCTGATCCACGCGGTCAAGCCGGAGCCGCACAACGAGATCCCGCAGGCGGCGTCCGCGCACGACACGTTCTGGGATTTCATCTCCCTGATGCCGGAATCGATGCACATGATCATGTGGGTGATGTCCGATCGCGCCATTCCGCGCAGCCTGCGGATGATGGAAGGCTTCGGCGTCCACACCTTCCGCCTCGTCAACGCCCAGGGCAAGGCGCGGTTCGTGAAGTTCCACTGGAAGCCGCTGCTCGGCATCCACTCGGTGGTCTGGGACGAGGCGCTCAAGATCTCCGGCAACGATCCGGACTTCCACCGCCGCGACCTCTGGGAGGCGATCGAGAACGGCGACTTTCCGGAATGGGAGTTCGGCGTGCAGATCGTCGAGGAGGAGGACGAGCACAAGTTCGACTTCGACCTGCTCGATCCGACCAAGATCATCCCGGAGGAACTGGTCCCCGTCCAGCGCATCGGCAAGATGACGCTGAACCGCAATCCCGACAACTTCTTCGCCGAGACCGAGCAGGTGGCGTTCCATCCCGGCCACATCGTGCCCGGCATCGACTTCACCAACGATCCGCTGCTGCAGGGGCGGCTGTTCTCCTACACGGACACGCAGCTGTCCCGCCTGGGCGGCCCGAACTTCCACGAGATCCCGATCAACCGTCCGCTCGCGCCACTCCACAACCACCAGCGCGACGGGCACATGCGCCAGACCATCAACCAGGGGCGCGTGGCGTACGAGCCGAACACGCTGGGTGCCGGCTGCCCGTTCCAGGCGATGGTGAAGGATGGCGGCTTCGCCACCTACGCCGAGAAGATCGACGCGCAGAAGATCCGTGGGCGCAGCGAAAGCTTTTTCGATCACTTCAGCCAGGCGCGGCTGTTCTTCCAGAGCCAGTCCGCGCCGGAGCAGGCCCACATCGTCAAGGCGCTGCGCTTCGAGCTCGGCAAGGTCGAGACGGTCGCGATCCGGGAGCGTATGCTGTTCATGCTCTCCCAGGTCGACAAGAGCTTGGCGAGCCGCGTCGCCAAGGGGCTCGGCCTCGACGTTCCCGCCAGGATCGACGGGCCGCTGAACATGAGCTTTCCCGCCGGCGCCGATCCGGCCGCGTATCAGCCCCGGCCCGCCCGCAAGAACGTCGGCACGTCCCCCGCGCTCAGCATGGCGGGCACGGTGAAGGACACGATCAAGACGCGCAAGATCGCCATCCTCGCCGCCGACGGCTTCGGCGCCGATCTGGGCTTGATGAAGAAGGCGCTGGTGAAGGCCGGCGCCCAGGTCAAGATCGTGGCGCCGCGATTGGGCATGCTCAAGGGGGCCGACGGCGACGAGGTCAAGATCGATTTCAGCCTGCTCACCTCCTCGTCGGTCCTGTTCGACGCCGTCTACGTGGCCGGCGGCGACAAGAGCGTCGCGGCGCTGAAGCAGGAATCCGATGCGATCCACTTCGTCAACGAGGCCTACAAGCATTGCAAGGCGATTGCCGCCACGGGAGCCGGCGCCGGGCTGCTCGGCGCCTCCTCCCTGGGAGGACTCGTCGTGGAGGTGCCGTCGGGGAAGGCATCGGTCACGGACGACGGCGGGGTCGTCATCGGCGCCCAAGCCGGCAAGGTCGCCGCCGCGTTCATCGAGGCCATCGCCCAGCACCGGCACTGGAGCCGGGAGAAGGTGGATCTGGTGCCCGCCTGACGGGCGGGTTTCGAAAAGAAGAGGATGGCGTATATCCGTGCATGCCCATGGTAATGTAAAGCGCGGTTTGGCTAATCTGTGCACCACAGAGGTTGCCAGAGTTATGCTAGGTCGCATTTTAAAGGAGGATTTAACGTATGAAGAAAAGTTCCAAGCTCCTCATCGCTTTGGCTTGCGCCGCGATCGCGATGGGCTCATCCCGTCCGGCACAGGCGGAGGTGGTTTACAACGACTGCGACAGCCACTGCTGCTGGACCATTTACAAACTTCCGGTACAAGGTCACGACTACTGCGTCCTCACATACACTGATTGTGGTTCTGGAGTTTCCTCCACATCGAACTGCGTAAATTAGAGCCGCGCAGGATCAGGCGGCTCCTGGGAGCCGCCTCCCCGTCCAGATAGGCGACATAGAACATTAGGGCCTTCGGCTTCTCCGCCTCGTCATAGAGGAGCAACTCCCCGGCGAGCGCCCGGTAGGAGATCTCCGCGCCGCCGAAGCGCCCCTTGTGAGGGAGCTCGACCAGACGCTCCTTCGTCTCCACCGCTGGAGCGGGGCTCTCCTTGACCGGCTCGTCCCCGCCAGGACGGGGAGGTTGCGCGTACCCGTCGAGTCCGGGATACTTCAGCCTCAACCCAAAGAGGAGGAAGAGCCATGAAGAGAGTCAGCAAGCTTGCCCTCAGCCGAGAGACCCTCTGGCGGATGGAAGCCGGCAAGAGCGGCACCATCGTCGATCCGGCCAACGACTCGTGCGTCCAGAGCTGCTATCTCCAGTCCTGCGGAGGCGGTTGCACGATTTCGACGGGGCAGACCGACTGACGGATCGCGCGACCCGTGGGTCAAGGATCGTGACCCGTGGGTCGCAGCGTTGGACCCTTGGGTCAAGAGTCGCGACCCGCGGGTCGGAGGGCTGGACCCATGGATCCGAGTCCGCGACCCGCGAGTTGGAGAGTCGGACCCATGGTCTAGAGTCCGCGACCCCATGGGGCGGAGAGCTGGACCCGTGGGTCAAGGACCGCGACCCGTGGGTCCAGTGGTGCAATCCACGGGTCCGGTAGCGCAATCCGTGGGTCCGGCAGTGCGACCCGTGGGTCCAGTGGCGCAGATCAGGGGTCCAGCAGTGCGACCCGCGGGTCAGCGGGCGCAATTCGCTACTCCGCCCGGGCGCTTCGCTCCCGTACCTCCTCAGAAGTGAGCCCATAGAGCGGGGGAGTCGGAATGCCGAGCATGAGATAGATCTGCCCGCGGTGGTGGATCTCGTGCTCGATCATCGAACGCAACCATTTCCAGACCTGGAGCGGAGCGCCGCCGGGGGTCTTGCAGCGGCGGGCGAGGTCCTCGGGGGTGAGGGCGCGGAAGATCGCCAGCGACTCCTCGTGCATGCGATCGTAGAACGCCAGCGTCGCATCGTAGCCCTCGGCCAGCTCCGTGCCGTGGCTGGGGTAGCGGCTGGGCCGGTAGGGGCATCCTCCAGAAATGCAGATTTTCGTTCCTCCTGCCAGTACGCGACCGGCTGGGAAAGTGCGTGCGAGCGGTCAAGTCATGCCTCTGCAGAGTAAAAGAGAAATTCATGACATGAAGAGACTCAGCAGCTCACCATCAAGCACGGAGGCCTCTGATGGATTAGCGTCGACAAAGGCATAGATCAAGAATCAAGTATTAGCAGGCGGAGCGGGCAGGCGGATATGGAGATGTTGCTGTACTAGGGGTCTAGTCGCCGCTGGAATCGTGAAAGCAGCAGCCTTTCGGACTTCGGGAAGAGCCGCTCCCTGTAGTTGGTCTCTAAAGACACATAGAAGAAGCTGATTTATAAGTATGAACGTGCGCTTCTCGCGGGTCTGCCAAGCCCCAAGAGCGGCTCGCTCGTTCTTCCATAGCACTGTTACCTGTGAGTCATCTGTCATTCGAAAAATCTTCGCGCTTGCATGAACAGCTCGAGACAAAGTTCTATATTCTATCTGCAATTGATCCAGTCCATGGACTTGTCCCGGCAAGCCTAAGATCGATGGATGTTTTTGCAGGTACGCCAGTAACTCAGAAAAGCTAAGTCGGTGATCGCCACGTAACCACCATTCAAGCTCGATGGGGTGGTCTTTGTAATAGAGGCAGTTCGTGACGTTCTCAATGCAGCTGCGGAGGGCCTTCAGGGCAACCCGCCAAGCCCCCATTTGGGCGAGAGTATGGGAGACAAGCGCATCATTCTGTGCCTCAAGGAAAAAGCTCACGCAAGATTTTGAGACACAAGGCTCTATTACATACGATCGCCATGCTTGCAGTGAGGCTATGCGTCGATAACTCTCCTTGAAGATTGGCGTATGAGTAGCAAGAGCCGTTTGGACCCTATCTCTCGCCGCTGGCCATGCGGCCGAAAACTGTTGGAATCTGTGGTCTAGCTCGCGAGCGTATTGTCTCATTGGTTTCACTTTAACAAGCTTGAGAACGCTTTTAGTAGCTCGGGAGATGCTGCGGCTCTATGTCGCGTCGATTGCTTTACTTCCTCAAGTGCTTCCGGGTGTTCTTCTAAGTAGGCAACTATTTTGCCGATTACGTTTCTGGCAGAATCTTTTCGAGACACCAAAATCGGAAGCTGATGTTGTTCAATCAGTTTGACCCATTCGTGTTTCTGGAATCTCGACAGATCGAGCAGGGTGGTGAGGCTCAGTGCGGCCTCGACGGAGGCTTCTTCGCTGAGTATGGGTCCAATTGTCAATTTATCCAATTCAATATTCGGGCCAGCGCGCAACGCTTTTGCAAGAAGAAGAAGTGCTTTCGCCAAGTCGTGGGTCTTCAAGGGTTTACTCCTATCCGCGTCAAAAGCTCGCGGCCAACCGCGGTGAACTCGGCGATGGCCGAGTTATCATTGCCTTCAAAAATTGAGATCTGAGACGCCGCACAACTGCTTACCGAAACCCGTTCAGTGATCTCTTGTTGCAGGACCTGTGCTCCAAATTGAACTCGTAAGGCTGCGACCGTCTGCTCGCGATGAATTGCCGGTCTTCCAACCCTGGAAACAATAATGCCAGCGGGCTCGATTTCATGCTCGATATCGGCCGAAAGTTCTTGGATTCGACTGAGAAGGAGCCCAACACCTAGGCCGGAGAGGTAGTCCGGAGAAACCGGAACGACGTAGTGGTTGCAAAGAGCGATCGCGTTTTGTGTTGGGATCGTCAGGTTTGGAGGACAGTCGCAGATGACTATGCCGTAGTTGTCAAGAATTGGCTGCACTGCCCGCCTAAGCCGACGCTCTCGTGCCGGAACAGAGGCGAGATCAAGATCGATTGTGAAAAGATCTAGGTGGGACGGGATGAGGTCTACGTTCTCAAAAACCTCAGCGACGAGGACATCTGCTGCCCGTCTTTCCGTTCCTTCCGCAGAAGTTCCTCGCCGGAGGCCAAGGAGATCGGCCACAGTCCCGTGGGCAGCCGCATGTTCGCGCCATGTCTCGATTTCAATGCAGGAAAAAGTCGCGTTCGTCTGAGGGTCGAGATCAATTAGGAGAGTTCGGATGCCGCGTTGACCGCAGTAGGCGGCAAAGTTCGTGGCAATCGCGGTTTTACCTACTCCCCCTTTAAGGTTAACGCATGCAATGGCAGGTGGCATCGGTGCTCCTTTTCTGGTTTGCCCCTGGTCGTGACCGCATAAGAGTATCAGATTAAGGGAGCCTTCTGATCCTACCATCCCACCAAATGAGCAAGCCCCAAACCCATCCAGCCATGAATGTTGGCCGGCAGGGTTATGAAGATCGGGAGTGCCATCGAGGCTGGGGAACACCCCGCTGGATAACTACCACCCTGCGGGCGGGCTCGCTACGGTTCCTATTTACTCCGCTCATGTACCTCCTCCGACGTCAGCCCATAGAGCGGGGGAGTCGGAACCCCCAGCATGCCGAGCATGAGATAGATCTGCCCGCGGTGGTGGATCTCGTGCTCGATCATCGACCGCAACCATTTCCAGACCTGGAGCGGGGCGCCGCCGGGAGTCTCGCAGCGGCGGGCGAGATCCTCGGGGGTAAGGGCGCGGAAGATCGTCATCGACTCCTCGTGCATGCGATCGTAGAACGCCAGCACCTCGTCGTGACCCGCGGCCAGCTCCGGGCCGTGGCCGGGGTAGCGGCTGGGCCGGCACTGGGCGTTCTCGGCGAACATGTAGCGCTCGATCGCTCCCAGATGACGGATGAGATCACCGAAGGTGAAGGCCCCCGGCTTGTAGGTCCATTCCAGTTGCTCGGGCGGCACGCAGAGGATGACGCGGCGCGTCCGCTCGTGGACGCGCTCGAAGTACTGGAGGAAGGGTTCGAGAGGTTGGATTTCCACGGTTCGCCCTACGCCTTCTCCTCCCAGATCTTAGCCAGGTGGACGATCACCTCGACGGCCTTCTCCATGTCCTGCGCCGAGACCCATTCGAGGCGGGAGTGGAAGTTCTGCTCGCCGGCGAAGATGTTGGGGGTCGGCAGGCCCATGAAGCTGAAGCTTGGAGCCGTCGGTGCCGCCGCGGATGGGGCGCTCGCGGGTCTCGATGCCGGCGCGGCGGATGGCCTCGCGGGCGTTCTCCACGACGTCCGGATGATGATCGAGCACCTCGCGCATGTTGCGGTAGCTCTCCTCGACCTTGGTCTCGACCGTCGCGCCCGGCCAGTCGGCGACCGTCTCGCGGGCCAGCCGCTCGAGGAAGTCTTCCTTCTCCTTCAGCGCCGCCGTCCTGAAGTCGCGGATCAGCAGCTTGACCGAGGTGCGCTCGACGCCGGCGTTGACCACGTAGGGGTGGACGAACCCCTCGTAATCGTCCGTCGTCTCCGGCGACAGCTCACCCTTGGGCAGGCGGGAGATGAAGTCGGCGGCGATCTTGATCGAATTGATCAGCTTTCCCTTGGCGAAGCCGGGATGGGTGTTGAAGCCGACGAAGGTGACCGTCATCGCGTCGGCGGAAAAGCTTTCCATCTCGATCTCGCCGCGGGCGCCGCCGTCCATCGTGTAGGCGTAGCGTGGCGCCGAACTTCGCGACGTCGAAGTATTTGGTGCCGGCGCCCACCTCCTCGTCGGGGGTGAAGCCGATGCGGATCGCGCCGTGGGAGATCTCGGGGTGGGCGATCAGGTATTCGGCCGCGGCCATGATCTCGGCGACGCCGGACTTGTTGTCGGCGCCGAGCAGGGTGGTGCCGGAGGCGGTGATGATGTCGTCGCCGATCCGCTCGCGGAGATAAGGGACGTCGGCGGGGCGGATCACGGCCGTCGGGTCGTCCGGCAGCACCAGGTCCTGCCCCTGGTAGTCGCGGTGGACGATCGGCTTGACCCCGGCGCCGCTCATCTCGGGCGAGGTGTCGACGTGGGCGATGAAGCCGATCACCGGCACGTCCGTCTTCGTGCGTGGTCGCCGGGATGGTCGCCATCACGTAGCCGTGCTCGTCGATGGCGGCGTCGGCGAGACCGATCGCCTTGAGCTCGTCGACGAGGTGGCGCAGGAGGTCGAGCTGCTTGGCCGTGCTGGGATAGGTCTGCGAGGTCTCGTTCGACTGGGTGTCGAAGGTCACGTAGCGCAGGAACCGCTCGACGGCGGAGGTCTGAAAGTTGGACTCGGGCATGGGCACCTCCTCAGGCCGGCCGTCAGTGGCTCAGCGGAGGAAGGGTATCGGAGCGAAGGGTCTGACGCCAAGGGGCGCTCGTGCTGGCAGGGGGCCTCAGCCAGCACGGGCGCCCCCCTGCCTGCCTACATCACCGGCGCCAGCCCGGCCGCGCGCACCTGGCGGTCGAGGTCGCGGAGCTCGCCGTTTCTCAGCGCCTGCCATTTCGCGAGCGCCGCGTCCAGCCGCTTCCGGTAGATCTCGAAGACCTCGCGCTGTGGTCCGGAGGGAGCGCGGTCGGCGCCTTCCAGATCGGTGGCGAGCGGCCCGAGGACGTCGGCGACGGCGGCGAGGCTGTCCTCCCCGGGTCCGGTCCGGAACGGCTCGACGGCGGCGGTGACACGCTCCGCCGTCTGGCGCAACGGGCCGGCGTCGGCGCGGCCGGCGAGCTCGCCGTCGAGGGTCTTGAGGCGGTTGGCGACCTCCTCGGCCTGCTCCTGAGCGTCGGTCACCCGCGCCAGGGCCTCCGAGACCGCGACGTACATCTCATGCTGCGCCGTGAGATCGGCCGCCGGCGTCTTGACTCTTGGATCCATCGCGACCTTCAGCGGCTGGGTCAGGGTCTTGCCGTCCGCCGTGAGACGGACCTGATAGGTCCCGGGGAGGGCGAAGAGACCCTGCGGCAGCTCGGGGGTGTCCGCCCCGGGGACGGCGGCGATCGAGTACTCGTACTCCAGGGCCCGCGGACGGGGACCGCGGAGGTTCCAGACGAACCGGTTGTGGCCCGGGCGGGCCGGCAGCGCGGTGGGGGGCTGCAGCCAGGCGTCGGGGAAATATTGGCCGGCCTCGGGCCGCTCGGGCGTCACATCGCTGCGGAAGCCGCGCACCACCTGCCCCTTGCCGTCGACGATCTCCAGAGTGACCGGGCCCGGCGTCGCCGGCAGGAAGTAGTCGAGGATCGCGCCGGCCGGCGGGTTGAACGTCCGCGGCTCGTCGAGCGGCAGCGGCGTGTCGCGGTTCTGGTTGGCGCCCACCCGGTAGGCGGCGGCCGGCGGGAACAGAGTGGCGCCGGCGGGCGCTCCCGTGCCTACGTGGCGCAGCGGCGAGAAATCGTCGAGCACCCAGATCGAGCGCCCCTCGGTGGCGGCGATCAGGTCGTCGCCGTGGATCGTGAGGTCGTTGACGCCGGTGGTCGGCAGGTTGAGCTGCAGCGGCTGCCAGAGCCCGCCGTCGTCGAAGGAGACGAAGGCGCCCCGGCTGGTGCCGGCGAACAGGAGGCCCGGCTTGACGCGGTCCTGGCGCACGACCGCCACCCAGCCGTCCGCCGGCAGGCCGGCGGTCGCCGCGCGCCAGGTCTTGCCGAAGTCGTGGGTGACGTAGAGATAGGGACGGATCGTCGTCCAGGCGGTGGCGGTCGACGGCGGCGTAGGCGGTGCCCGCCGAGGTCGCCGAGGCGTCGATCTGGGCCACCCGGCTCCATTCGGCGAGGCCGCGCGGGGTGACGTTCTCCCAGCTTCTTGCCGCCGTCGCGGGTGAGGTGGATCAGCCCGTCGTCGGTCCCCACCCAGACCAGGTCCTTGCTCGATCGGCGACGGCGCGATGGTCGCGATCACGCCGAAGCCGCACGCCCGGGCGCGCGAGACCGGCACGTCGCCGGTGGCGCAGTCGGGGGTCCCCGGCGACGGCGCCGGAGAGATCCGGGCTCACCGTCTGCCAGGTCTGGCCGCGGTCGGTCGAGCGGAAGAGCACCTGGGCGCCGAGGTAGATCGCGTGCGGCGGCAGGGGGGAGATCGCCAGCGGCGTGATCCAGGTGGAGCGGTAGCGCACCGACGTCGGCCGCCGGCCGTAGCTGGAGATCGGCCAGGGGGAGACGTTGTCGACCTGCCCGGTGCGGGCGTCCCAGCGCGAGAGGCGCCCGCCGAGGCCGCTGCCGTAGACGATGTCGGGATCGCCCGGGAAGGGGATGTCGTAGTCGCGCTCGTCGCCGCCCACCGGATGCCAGTCGCGGAAGGTGAGCTGGCCGTAGTCGCTGCGGCTGGCCACCGCCACCGTGCCGCTGTCCTGCTGGCCGCTGTAGATCCAGTAGGGGAAGCGGTCGTCGGTGGCCACGTGGTAGAACTGCCCGGTCGGCTGGTTGTACCAGCTGCTCCAGCTCTCTCCCCCGTTGACGGTGACCACCGTCCCCTGGTCGGAGGCCACGATCATCCGCTCCGGATGCTCGGGATCGATCCACAGGAAGTGGTAGTCGTCGCCGCCCGGCGCGCCGCGGAAGAACTCGAAGGTCTTGCCGCCGTCGGTCGAGCGGCGGATCGACTGCCCCATCGACGTAGACCGTGTCCGGATTCTTGGGATCGACCGCGGCGCTCGCGAAGTAGGCGCTGCCGAGGCTCGCCGTGGCGTTCACCCGCTGCCAGGAGCCGCCGCCGTCGTCCGAGCGGTAGACGCCGGAGTCCGTGCCGGATGTCGATCGTGGCGTAGACGCGCGCTCCCCGGCTGCCGGGGGCGACGGCGAGGCCGACGCGCCCCATGGGGCCGGCGGGGAGGCCCTGGGAGAGCCGCGTCCAGGTCTTGCCGCCGTCGGTCGACTTGTAGATCCCGCTCCCGGGCCCGATGTTGGGGGTGAAGTAGGAGAGCCAGGGGTAGTAGCGCACCTGCCAGAGGGCGGCGTAGATCGTGTCGGGCACGGCTGGATCGGCGGCGAGGTCGACGGCGCCGGTGTTGTCGTCCACGAAGAGGACCTTGTCCCAGCTCTTGCCGCCGTCCGTGCTGCGGAAGACGCCGCGCTCTGCGTTGGGGCCGAAGAAGTGCCCCTGGGCGGCGGCGAGCACCACGTCGGCATTGCGGGGATCGACCCAGAGGCGGCCGATGTGGCGGCTGTCGGCGAGCCCGCGGTGCTCCCAGGTCTTGCCGCCGTCGCCGGAGCGGTAGACGCCGTTGCCGGAGGCGATGTCCCACCGGGTGGTCACCTGGCCGGTGCCGACGTAGAGGACGGCCGGATCGCTCGGCGCCACGACCAGCGCGCCGACCGACGCGGCCTTCTCATGATCGAAGAGCGGGTTCCAGGTGCGCCCGGCGTCGGTGGTCTTCCAGACGCCGCCGTCGGCCGCGCCGAAGTAGAACGTCTCCGGCTGCCCCGGAACCCCGGAAGCGGCGGTCCCCCAGCCTCCGCGCAACGGGCCGACCAGGCGCCAGCGGAGGTCGGAATAGGTGTCCGGCGGCACCGGAGCGGCGGCGGCCGCCGCGGTGGAGAGGAGGCAGAGAAGAATGGCGAGGCGCGAGGCGAGGCGGCGAAGATTCATCGGAACCCTCCAAAGGCTCTGTTGTCGGCCCTGGAGTGTATCGCGTGGCCTGGCCGAGCGCCCCTTCGCTATCATCGTGCCGGGGAGGAGAGGCAATGAACATCGCGATCCTGGGAGCGGGCGGCGTCGGCGGCTACTTCGGGGGCATCCTGGCCCGCGCCGGACATCGGGTTGCCCTGCTGGCCCGCGGCGCTCATCTGGAAGCCTTGCGGGAGCGCGGTCTCGAGGTGCGCACGCCGGAGGGGAGCTTCACCGTGGCGGTCGAGGCGACCGGCGATCCCGAGGAGCTGCGGGAGATCGAGCTGGCGGTTATCGCTGTCAAGGGTTACTCGCTGGCGGAGATCGCGCCGGCGGCCCGGCTGCTGGCGGCGCGGGGGGCCGTGGTCCTGCCGCTGCTCAATGGGGTGGAGGCGGCGGATCAGTTGATCGCCGCCGGGGTTCCGGGCGACCGCGTGCTCGGCGGATTGACGGAGATCAGCGCCGTGCGGGTCGGACCGGGCGTCGTCGAGCGCCGCAGCCTCTTTCAACGGATTGTTCTGGGCGAGCGGACGGGCGGGGCCTCCGAGCGCGCGGAGCGGATCGCCGCGGCCATCCGGGAAGCGGGCGCCGAGGCCCGGGTCTCCGCCGACATCACGGCCGATCTCTGGCGGAAGTTCGCCTTCATCTCCATGATGTCCGCCGCCTGCGGGCTGGCCCGCTCGTCGATCGGCCCGGTCCGCGAGGCGCCCCTGGGCATCCTGATGATCGAGCGCGCTCTGCGCGAGGTGATCGCCGTCGCTCAAGCCAGCGGCGTGGCGCTGCCGGCGGAGGTGGAAGCGGGGATCCTCGGCTTCGTCCACTCCCTGCCCGGCTTCATGAAACCGAGCTTCCTGCTCGACCTCGAATCCGGCGGACCGACCGAGCTCGACGACCTGAGCGGCGCCGTCTCCCGGCTCGGACGCCTCGCCGGCGTCGAGACCCCGGTGCACGACGTGGCCACGGCGGCTCTGGGGGTTGTGCGCGCGAGCTGGGACGAAAAGGACGTAAAGGACAGCAAGGACACCAAGGACGAAGGAACCTGATCCTGTCTTTGTCCTTGCTGTCCCTGCTGTCCTTTACGTCCCTTGTTTCAGGCCTGGCGCCGGGCGCGGAACGAGGCCACGATCAGCCAGACGCCGATGGCGACAAGGGCGAAGGGCCAGAGATTGAAGATCCAGTCGAGCCGGATATAAAGGTATTGATCGGCGATGGCGACGAGGCCGACCAGGCTGAGCAGGATCCCGGCCATCAGGCCGCCCTGGCCAGCCCGCGGGGCCTTCGGCATGTCCAGCAGGCCGAGGTCCTGGGCGTAGCCATAGTTGATCAGCGTCGCCTGACGGTAGGCGTCGATCACGTTGAAGAGCCAGAAGAAGGCGATCGCCAGCCCGAACAGCGGATGCCGTCCATCGCTCACGATGCCGATCAGGCAGGCGATGACGAGGAAGAAGGTAATCCCCCGCATGTAGAGGCCGTTGTAGATGTTGCCGATCCCCGGAAAGAGGGAGAGCAGCGCGGCCAGATTGGGATTCTTGCGGCCCATCGGCGCCGGGATCGCGGAGCGCGACGGGTTGGGGAGCGAAGGCCGGCTCGCGGCTCGGCGGTGGCGGTCTGCCAGTTCTCTGCGGGATTCATTGCGATCTCCTCACGGACTCAGCCGGTTTGACCCCTGAGTCCAGGTTGATGAAGCGTTCGGGGACGACTTCGGACAGTTTTGCGGAGAGGCCGGCGAGCCGGTGGTCGAGGCGTTCCAGCGAGCCCTCGACCGACCGGCGGGCGGTGTCGCAGGCCGTGGTGGCGGTCGAGCGCAGCTTGCCGATCCCTTGCTTTCCGCTCTCTTCCGTCCGCTGCAGGAGCGGGCTCACCTCGGCCTCGACGGCGCCCAGGGCCTGCGCGCCCTGACGCGCGGCCGCGGAGAGGAACGGCCCGAGCAGCAGCGCCAGCAGGGCGCTCGCGGCAACGGCATAGCGCGGGCTGCGCGCCCACTCGGGGAGGCGCCGGGCGGCTGGGCGGCAGCCGCCGACGAACAGACCGCGCAGGCGGCCGGCCAGGGCGTCCGGCACCGGCAGCCGGGGTACGGCGAACGGCAGCACGGCCCCCATCTCGGGATCGGCGATCGCCCGCAGGTTGCGCCGCAGGCTCGCCGGCAGGGGGAGGCGGACTCCGGCCGCGCTCTCCAGGGCAGCGGCGTAGGCGTCGCAATCCGGGCAGGCCCGGCGATGCGGGTGAGCCGATCCAGGCCCCGATGGAGAAAAGCGGGCGCGGAACCGCCGGCAGGTCCAGCTCAGCATGACCCCACCTCCAGAGCCGCGGCTCCGGCGGGCGCGGTCCGTGCGCGCCGAGCCTGGCGGTGACGCGCTCCGCGAGCTCCAGACGGGCGCGGTGGAGCCGCGACTTGACCGTCCCCACCGGCACCTCCAGCCAGGCCGCGGTCTCCTCCTGGCTCCAGCCCTGGAGGTCGCGCAGCAGCACCACCTCGGCGAGGTCCTCGGGCATCGCCTCCAGCTCGCGGTAGACCGTCCGGAGCTGCTGGCGCCTCTGCGCCTCGGCCTGCGGATCGTCCCCTTGGGCGGGCAGATGCGCCAGCACCTCCTCGGACACGGCGGCGGCGCGGCGCTCCCGGCGAGCGCGGCGGTAATGGTCGATGCACAGATTGCGCGACAGGCGCAGCGCCCAGGCGGCGAGCGGCACGTCGCCGCGATAGAGGCGGAGGTTCTGATAGAGGCGCAGGAAGACCTCCTGCGTCAGGTCCTCCGCGTCCGCGGCCGAGCCGGCGAAGTGGAACGCCAGGTTGTAGACGCGCTCGCCATAGAGCGTGAGCAAGGTGTCCCAGGCGTCCGCCCGCCCGCTGGCGGCGAGGCGGGCGAGCAGCAGGTCGGGGGATGGGTTCGGGACGTTCATCTCGCTCTCTTCCCTACTAGACGAAGAAGAGGGGGAAAAGGTTCTCGCCGTCTTCAGGGAAAACGACTGAGGGGAAATGTTCCGCCGGGTCGTTTTTGTCCCAGGCCCCGGAGGGCGGGGCCGATGAACAGAACTTCAAGGAGACTCGCGATGGGTATCAACCCCAACCACAACCAGACCGTCGTCCGTCCTGAGGCCGGCATCCGCATCGTCAACCACAACCAGACTGTGGTGCGCTGAGGGCGTCATGGCGAGCGCCGCGGTCCGGCTTCGGGTGCAGGCGATGGGGCGGCTCGCCAACGTCCGCCAGGCTCAGGGGAGCTATGCGGCGGCGGAGAGGCTCTACCGGCGCGCCCTGACGATCGCCGAGGCCGCCTTCCCGGAGGACCTCGAGACGGCGGGCCTTCTCAACGGGCTCGGAGTGCTCCACAAATATCAGGGAAGGTATGACGACGCCGAGCCGGTCTACCGGCGGGCGTTGGCGATCGTCGAGGCGGCGCTCGGTCCCGAGCATCCGGACGTCGCATCGCTCTACCACAACCTCGGCGGGCTCGAGCACGCCCGCGGCCGGGCCGTTCAGGGGGAGCCCTGGGCGCGGCGGTCGGTCGAGATCCGGGAGCGGGCTGTCGGCCCCGACCATCCCGCCGTGGCCGCGGACAAGGCCGCCCTGGCGGCGATCCTGGACGCCCAGGGGCGCTTTGACGAGGCGGAGGCGCTGTACGCGGAGGCGCTGGCCGTCTTCGAAAGGGTTTACGGACCGGAGCACTACGAGCTGGCGGTGAACTTCAACAACCTCGCCGCGGTCCGTCAGGCCAAAGGGGAGACTGGTGAGGCCGAGGAATTCTACCGCCGCGCCTTGGCGATCAAGGAGAAGGTCCTGGGGACGGACCATCCGGACACCGCCCTGACCGTCCACAACATGGCGACCCTGCTCGCCGCCCTGGGCCGCTCCGCCGAGGCCGAAGCCCTCTACGGCCGGGCCCTGGCCGTCTTCGAGGCCGCCCTGGGGTCGGAACATCCGCACACCGGGATCTGCCGGGAGGGGCTGGAGGCGGTACGATCCGGTCGGATCTAGCCGAGTCCGAGATCCCGCAAAGACTCCGCGGTGATAATTTTCTGGGCCAACCCCTTGAGTTCCCTCGTTGAGGAGATCGCCTCAACCCGCTGGCGAACGTTCCTGGGCAGGCGCCCGAAGCGCAGGGCCATCTGCTGAAGGAGCATCTTCTGCATCTCCATCTGCCCTTCCCGCCGCTCCTCTTGGCGGATCTGCTTCTCCCACACCCGCACGGTCTCTTCCAGCATCGGAACCTCCAGAAGGTCCATCGTCTCAGAAATTATAGCGCCTGGAAATGTCCTGTGGACCAGTGAGATGAACCAGTTGTTGAGGGTGCGGCGGAACTCGGGATCCTCCTCTCTGGAGAGGAGATCGGCGAGCTTTCGCGTGAGGAGGGGAAAATCCTCCGAGGTCTTCGCGGTTTCGAGTTGGAACAGAGCGGCGATCGGGTTGCCGGCCAACTCGGGGCGATCGAGATCGAGGCGGCCCTCGTCGAGCAGGAGGTAGCGGAGGCGGGGCAGGTAATGCCGCAGGCCCGGGGGGACCTCGACGAACAGGTTCGCCAGGTCGCGGGGGGCGCGCCAGGGGCGCTTGCCGTTATGGAGAACCAGGGGGAGCACGGCCGGGAGCCGGTCGCCCGGCTTCAGCTTCTGCCGGCGGATGATCTCCTCGAGCAGGAGGCTGACGTAGGTCAGCAGCCGCACCGCCATGAAGGGGTCGGAGGTGGACTGAAACTCCAGCAGCAGATAGAGGTAGAACCAACCGCCAGCCTCGCCGTTGAAGCGCAGTCGCCAGATCAGGTCGCTGTGGCGCTCGCGCAGGTCGTCCGCGACGAAGCTGTTGCCCACCTTCTCCAGGGTGGAAAAGTCGAGGCGCCCGGTCCAATCCTCCGGAAGAAAGCCCCGGAGCAGACCCTCCACAGCTAGAGGATGGGAGAAGAGGCGCTTGTAGCCTCGGTCATGCGGTGTCGCGTCTTTCCGTCTCCGGTCACGTGTTGTCACGCCCAGATAAGACGTAAAAACAGGGCCAAATCTTCTTCGCCCTTATTCGGCGCGGGTTTGTGATGGCGGTAATGGAGCGCTGGCCAGGGAAGAACTGGAGTCAGTGCACGGTCAGTCGTTGTCCCGAACCGTCACCGTGACGCGGAGCAGGGGCGGCTCTCCTGCCGCGAAAAGGCGTTCGAGCGCTTCTGCATCCATTTCCAGGCTCGTGGAGAAGCCGTGGGTCTTGCCTTCCTCGGCGTTGATCTCGGATACCTGGGACGTCGCGAAGCGCTCCTCGTTCTTGAGGATGTCGAACCGGAGCGTCGCCAGGCGGTCATGGGAGGGGCGAACCGAGACGGACCCGCGGATCTTCAGCTTCATGCCGGGAGCTTTGCCGCGATGGGACTCCTCTTTCTTGGTTACGAGCAGCTCAGAAAGCGTCATATCCTCGCAGTAGTACCGCCGGACCTCCTTGAAGTCCTTGCCGTTCCCTGAAGCCATCACCTGGAAATCCTTGATCGGCAGGTCGAGGACCATCGGAGACTTGAACTCCTGAGGCGGAGGCTCCGCGGGAGCCCCCTGGCGGGCTACGACCTGGGCCATCAACAGGGCGGGCAACGCAAGGAGCGAGATCAGGATGAGCAAGGACAGCGGTTTCATCAAACCTCCTCAAAAGAGATGGCGGCCCGGCGGGCCGATGCTGGAGCAGCCCGAGCTCAGGTTGTTTGCGAACGGGACGAGAAGATTTTATCTCAGGTCGAGGGGAGGGTTGCTCAGCTCAGTCCCATTTCTTCCAGGGTTTTAACCGACAAGACTTTCCGGGCCAGTTTCCGAAGCTCCGAGACCGAGGAGATCTCACCTATTCGCCAGCTGACCCTGGCCGGAAGGCGACCGAAACGCAACGTCAACTGTTGGAGGAGTAGTTTCCGCATTCCTGCGACCTCTCCTTCCCGGCGTCCCTCGCGCCGCCCCTCTTTGAGAAGCTGCGTCCTCCACTCCTGCACGGTCTCTTCCAGCATCGGAACCTCCAGAAGGTCCATCGTCTCGGAAATTATAGCGCCTGGAAATGTCCTGTGGACCAGCGAGATGAACCAGTTGTTGAGGGTGCGGCGGAACTCGGGATTCTCATCCCTGGAGAGGAGATCGGCGAGCTTTCGCGTGAGGAGGGGGAGAGAGGGAGCGGCCTTATCGGGCCGCTCCCAGGCAGGGGGACCTCACTTCCCGTAGGTATAGGCCAGCGAATCGCTCGGCACGGTGCTCTGGAATTCGGCGACCTCTTCCAGCTTCATGTCGTCGCCGATGCGGTAGACGTGTCCCGCCTTGCCGGTCACGTTGCCAGGGGCCTCCGGAACGGTCGATGTCGTCCGGAACGCCAGGACCCGGCCGGGCTTCCAGATTTTCGGGTTCCGCTTCGGACCCCTGCCGACGGTGACGTACTCGGCCTTCCCGTTTTCGACGATGACGATCTGCCGGTAGTTCCTGTCGCAGCCGAGGAAGAGGAGGAGCGTGGGGAGGATCAGAGCCGCGGAGGTGCTTGCGAGGGCTGTCTTGCCAGGCATCTACAGTCTCCTTTTTTTCCGAAGACGTTGGCGCCAGCCGTGCCGGTCGATTTCATCGCCCCCCGCCCCCAAGGCCCGGATCGAGAGGGAAGATCCCTCGACGTACCGGCTGGCGAGCCGAAACCGCGTAATCATTGTACTCCTGCAGAACGCGGAGTCCAACCGCGCATGGCCCGGACCTTGCAATCGGTCTACGTCAGTCGGTAAACCTGGTCAAGCGCACAGAAGCAACGACGCATTTCTCAAGGAGAAACAGCAAATGCTATTAACGGTCGCTCTGATTCTTTTCGTCCTCTGGGCCCTCGGCTTCTTCGCGTTCCACGTCGCCGGCAGCCTGATCCATCTCATCCTCATCATCGCGGTCATCGTGATCGTGCTCCACTTCGTCCGTGGGGGCAGACGCGTCGTCTGACGCGCTTTCCGGACCGCCGCGGAAGACCGGTTTCCCCCATCGGCGCAGGCCGGTGGGGTGATTGGGCATTCCTCGCAACCTGAGGTCCCGGTCCCACGGTGCCGGTGAGAAGCGCGACGGCGAGAGCCGCCAACAGGATTCCTCGCGAACTGGGCTGCCCGTCGCGTCTGGAGAGAACCGTTGACTCGTCTACAGACGCCGGGTAAAGTTGTGGCGATGAAATCCGTCAACGTCCAGTTCGATGACGATCTCCTGGCCCGGCTCGATGCGAGCGAGGAGGTCCGGGAGCGTGGACTCTCTGAGGTTCTCCAGAAGGCGACGGCAGAATATCTGGGCCGGTGCTGTCAGGACTCCAAGGCTGGTCAGGCGATCGACGAACAGTACCGCAGGGCTTACGAGCACGAAGCCGGACTGGGCGAGGAATTCGCGGAGTGGGAGGAGCAAGGGGTGTGGCCCAGCAAGTGAACCGCGGTGAGATCTGGTTGTACACCTTCAAGCCCCCTGACAAGCGACGTCCCGTTCTGGTCCTGACCCGTCAAGAGGTCATCGGCCTGCTCTCCACGGTGATCGTTGCCCCCATCACTTCGACGATGCGCGGCGCGCCAAGCGAGGTGGCCGTCGGCGTTGAGGAGGGGCTCAAGGCCCAATCGGCCATCAATCTCGACAACGTCCAGACCGTTGACCGCCAGCGCCTGGGGTTCTACATCGGAAGCGTCAGCCGCGAAAAGATGGCGGCTGTATGCCGTGCCCTGGTGATCGCGACGGGCTGCGGTAACTGAATCCTACGAGCCCGCGCTCGCCGGGAATTCCCTCCAGGCGCGCCCCTGTTTCGCTTCCCGGGACCACCATCGGTCCCTCCCCCTCTGCTAGGATGACCGGTCCCATGGATAGCATCTCCGTCCGCGGTGCGCGCGAGCACAACCTGAAGAACATCAGCCTGGAGATCCCCAGGAACAAGCTGGTGGTCATCACCGGCGTCTCGGGCTCCGGCAAGTCGTCGCTGGCCTTCGACACCCTCTTCGCCGAGGGGCAGCGGCGCTACGTCGAGTCGCTCTCCTCCTACGCCCGGCAGTTCCTCCAGCAGATGGAGAAGCCGGACGTCGACTCCATCGAGGGGCTCTCGCCGGCGATCTCCATCGAGCAGAAGTCGGTCTCCAAGAACCCGCGCTCGACGGTGGGCACGGTCACCGAGATCCACGACTACCTGCGGCTGCTCTACGCCTCGGTCGGCATCCCCCACTGCCCGAGCTGCGGCGCAGACGATCCGCCCGCAGACCGTGCAGCAGATGGTCGACCGCGTCCTCGAGCTCCCCGAGGGGACCCGCCTGGTCATCTACGCCCCCTACGTGCGCGGCAAGAAGGGGGAGTACAAGAAGCAGCTCGCAGCAGATGGCCCGCGAGGGGTTCCTGCGCGCCCGCATCGACGGCCAGGTGGTCGAGCTGGCCGGCGAGCCGCCCACCCTCGACAAGCAGAAGAAGCACTCGATCGACATCGTGATCGACCGCATCGTGGTCAAGCCGGGGATCGAGAAGCGCCTCGCCGACTCGATCGAGACCGCCCTCAAGGTGGCCGGCGGCCTGGTGGTGTTCGCTCCCGAAGGGCGCGGCCGAGGAGACCCTCTCCCAGAACTACTCCTGCTCGGAGTGCGGCACCAGCCTCACCGAGATCACCCCGCGCCTCTTCTCGTTCAACAGCCCCTACGGCGCCTGCCCGACCTGCTCGGGGCTCGGCACGCTGATGGGCGTCGACGGCGAGAAGGTGGTGCCGGACCCCGACCGCTCGATCCTCGCCGGCGCCGTCGCCCCCTGGCCCGAGGGGTCGAAGTCGTGGCGCCTGAAGATGGTCGACACGCTCTCGAAGGCGATGGGGTTCTCGCTCTCGACCCCCTGGAAGAAGCTGCCCGCCGAGGCCAAGCGGGTGATCCTCCAGGGCAGCGGCGAGGAGGAGCTCTCCTTCAACCTCACGGGCAAGAAGTCGAGCTACTCCTGGACCGGCAAGTTCGAGGGGGTCGATCCCGATGCTCGACCGGCGCTACAAGGAGACCGACTCGCCGGCGATCCGCACCGAGATCGAGAAGTTCATGTCGGTCCACCTCTGCCCGACCTGCGAGGGGCGGCGGCTGCGGCCGGAGGCGCTGGCGGTCACAGATGCACGGCAAGGCGATCGACGAGCTGTCGCGCCTGCCGGTCGTCGGATCTCCGCGCCTGGATGGGCGTGCTGCCGCTCGACAAGCGCGAGCGGGCGATCGCCGAGAAGGTGGTGCACCGAGATCCAGGACCGGCTGAGCTTCCTCGACGACGTCGGGGTCGGCTACCTGACGCTCGACCGCTCGTCGGCGACGCTCTCCGGCGGCGAGAGCCAGCGCATCCGGCTGGCCACCCAGATCGGCAGCAAGCTGATGGGCGTGCTCTACGTGCTCGACGAGCCGTCGATCGGCCTCCACCAGCGGACAACGCCCGCCTGCTCGCCACCCTCCAGGGGATGCGCGACCTCGGCAACTCGGTGCTCGTGGTGGAGCACGACGAGGAGACGATCCGCGCCGCCGACTGGGTGATCGACCTCGGGCCGGGCGCCGGCGTGCACGGCGGCGAGGTGGTGGCGGAGGGGACGCCGAAGCAGATCGAGTCGGCCCCGAACTCGCTGACCGGCCAAGTACCTGACGCGGCGTCCTGGAGGTGCCGGTGCCCGAGAAGCGGCGGGAGGGGCGCGGCAGGCCGCTGGTCATCAAGGGAGCGCGGCAGAACAACCTCAAGAACCTCGACGTCGAGTTCCCCATCGGGGCTTCACCGTCGTCACCGGCGTCTCGGGCTCGGGCAAGAGCACGCTGGTCAACGACATCCTGCTACAAGGCCCTGGCGCGCCACTTCTACCGGGCGCTCGGACAAGCCGGGCGAGCACGAGCGCATCCTCGGGCTCGAGCAGCTCGACAAGGTGATCGCCATCGACCAGAGCCCGATCGGCCGCACGCCGCGCTCGAACCCGGCGACCTACACCAACGTCTTCAATCCCATCCGCAACCTGATGGCGATGACCCCGGAGGCGCGGATGCGCGGCTACGGGCCGGGCCGGTTCAGCTTCAACGTCCCGGGCGGCCGCTGCGAGGCGTGCAAGGGGGACGGGCAGATCAAGATCGAGATGCACTTCCTGCCCGACATCTACGTCACCTGCGAGGTCTGCGGCGGCAAGCGCTACGACCGCGAGACGCTCGCCGTGCGCTACAAGGGCCTGAACATCGCCGAGATCCTCGAGCTGCCGGTGGAGCAGGCGTACGAGCTGCTTCCGCAACATCCCGACGATCGAGCGGGTCCTGGAGACGCTGCTGCGAGGTGGGGCTCGGCTACATCCGCCTCGGCCAGCCGGCGACCACCCTCTCGGGCGGCGAGGCGCAGCGGGTGAAGCTCTCCCGCGAGCTGTGCAAGCGCTCGACCGGCCGCACGCTCTACCTGCTGGACGAGCCCACCACCGGCCTCCATTTCGACGACGTCGGCAAGCTCCTCAAGCTGCTGCACCGGCTGGTCGAGCTGGGCAACACGGTGGTGGTGATCGAGCACAACCTGGACGTCATCAAGACCGCCGACTGGGTGATCGACCTCGGGCCCGAGGGCGGAGCGGGCGGCGGCCGAGCTGCTGGCCGAGGGGACGCCGGAGGACGTGGCCGCGGTCGCGGAGAGCTACACCGGGCAGCTATCTGCGGCAGGTGCTGCCGGCGCCGAAGGCGAAGAAGCGGGCGGGGGGGCGGCGGTAAGCGCCGTCCCCCGTTTCCCGTCCTTTCGCACCAGGATAGATGAGGGATTACTCCCTCGCCTGCCGAAAGGATGGAAAATGAAAAAGAAGCTGTTTCTCGCCCTGGCCCTGCTCGGGGCCTCCCTGATTTCGACGGTCGCCTCCTCGTCGGCCCTCCACCCCTGCGACACGTCCTGCCCGACCGTCAGCGGGTACTGCAATTGCCCCTCATGGACCGATCGGCGCGGCGCGCAGGTCTTCTGCGGCTCGTGGAACCGCGTGGGCGGCTGCTGGTACGAGTAGGACCTCGCCGGTTGGAGCGATCCGCCCTTCGAATCCTCACCCTCGGTCCCTCTCCACTCCGTGGAGAGGGAGGGCCCTTCGATTCGGCATAATCCTGTTGCCGCAGGGCCCTCCCTCTCCCCCCGGGAGAGGGACCCGGACTGAATTCTGGGCACCCCATGGATTCAATATTGTTTGTCTATATCTTTGGTGGAATAAATTTTGTTATCATGTCCATCAGATGATGGACAACAATGTCCATATCTGAAAGGAGACGCTGATGAAAAGACTCCTCCTGCTGTCCGCCCTGCTCCTCGGGATCTCATTCTCTTCACTCGCCAAGCCGGCGTTGGCCGTCATCTATCCGCCCTGCGACGAGATCTGCGGGAGCAATCCCGCGACCAAGTGTTCGTGTCCGGGAACCATCCGGAACGTCACCTGCGGGACGTGGCAGTCGGTCTGCTAGGCCAGCTTCCGGGAGGATCTGAGGGGCGGGTCCGGATTCGGCCCGCCCTTTTCCTGTCAGGTGCTCGGGCTCACGCGGGGTCTACGGGCCGAACTCGAAGTACCACTGCTGGTTGGACCCGCTGCCACAGTCCCAGACCTGGATCTTGGTGCCGTTTTTGCCGATGGTGCCGAGGTCGGCGTCCAGGCAGCGGCCGCTCGCCCGGTTCACCAGCCTGAAATTGGCGTCATAGGTCCACTGCTGATTCAGCGCGCCCGTGCAGGCGACCAGGGGAACGGGAGTGCCATTGGTGCCGGCGCCGCCATCCAGGCAACCCGTCGGCGAATTGCCGATGATCCGGCCGCCCGTGGTGCCATAGCTCCACTGCTGATAGATCGCCGTGGAGCAGGTCCACAACTGTGCGTTGGTCGGGATTCCGGAGTCCAGGCACCGGGGGCTGGCACCGTTGTAGACGTGTCCGGAGTAAAACTGGGGGACGCCCCAGGCCGGGCGGGCCATTGCGGCGCATCCGGCCCCCACCGTAAGCGCCATCATCCAGACGGCGTACTGACGCTTCAAAGAAGTAGTCATTACTTTCCCCTTTCGTCTGTTGATCCCTCCCCTTAAATGCAGAATTATTAATATCGCTTTTATTGCAACCTTGTCAAGGAGCTCGGCGGTGTCATTCGCCGCTCCCCGTGCCGCTGGCTGGCGGTGGTGGGAGAGGCGTCTGAATCCGCAGGGCGGGATCGCCCAGCAGGTCGTAGATCCGCGGCAGATCCACATTGCCGCCGAGGGCGCGGAACTCGGCGATGGCGCGCAGGATGCGGTCCCCGAGCCGTGCGTCGCCCGAGTGGTAGAAGCGCTCGGCCAGCAGCGCCGCCTCGCCGTTGGAGGAGAGCCCCGAGGGGCCCCAGACCGCGGCGGCGGCGCCTCCCGCGCTCTTCACCAGAAGCTCGCCGAGGGCCGGGATCCCCGGCAGGGCGAAGCGGTTGATGGTGCAGGTCATCGCCGTGACCACCGGCAGGCGCTCGCCGTTGGTCAGGCCCGGCACGTCGGCGCTGGTGAGCAGGCCCTCCGCCGACAGCCGGTCGAGGCCGCCATGGCCCATGTAGTTGACGAAGGCGGCGCCCTGGCCGAGCGCGGCGAAAAGCTGCGCGCGGGCGGCGGCGAGCGGCGTCGCCGAGAGATAGACGCGGTCCAGCGTATAGCCCGCGGCGAGCTGGCCGGCGACCCGGTCGCTGTCCGCCGTGAAGTCGGCGCCGCGGTCGGTGGCATCGGCCATCAGAACGGCGGTGCCGGTCCAGGCGGCGGCGGGTGCGCTCTCATAAGCGGCGAGCTTGGCCGTATAGGCGTCCAGCTCGGCGGTCGAGAGCACGGGGATGCGGCCGATGGCGATCTCGGGAAGGCCGTCGCCATCCGCGTCGCCCAGCAGGTTGTCCGAGGGGAAGAGCCCACCGTCGCTCCGCACCATCAGCGGCGGCACCAGGTTGTCGCCGTAACCCAGGAGATTGCGGTAGTCGAGCGTCCCCTCGCCCGCCAGCGCCACGTAGCGCGGACCCTGGCTCCACTGCGCGCGGGCGTAGGCGAGGAAACTCCGCAGGGCGTGCGGGTCGGACACCCCGGCGTTGAACGTGTCCATGATCTGGTCGAGGTCGGCCACCATCGCCGTCATCCCCTGCGCCCGCCGCAGGTCGGCCAGGCGCTCGGCGGCGGCGCGGAGCGCCGGGGGAGCGATCACCAGGTACTCGGCGCGGTTGTCCGTCGAACGCAGCGACGGCGCGCTCCAGGAGCGGGCGGCCGGGGTCGCGAGGGCCAGCGGCGCCGCCGCGAAATACTTCCCCTGGAGCGAGGGCGCGAAGCTCAGGCCGTAGTCGCCCAAGGCGCGGTCCAGCTCGATCGTGGCGCCCGTGATCCAGCGCGGATGCAGCGGGTCCTGGACGTCGAGCAGCCGGATGGAAGGGGAGGAAAAGCCGGTGACCGTCGCCTGCGCATTGCCGCCCGCCGTGAAGGCCAGGGCGTCGGCGGCGGCGCGGAACGCTCGCGGATAGGAGAGGTCGAAGGAGTCCACGTAGAAGATGCTGTAGGGCGCTCCGTCGCCGGTGAGGGCGGTCACCTCCACCTGGTTGCCGCTCACGAGCAGCGTGCCCGGCGGGATGTCGAACTTCCCCTGCTGGGCCGTGATCCCGGTCCAGCTCATCTCCCCGAGCGGCCTGCCGTTGAGCGAAATCTGGGCCCGGTGCTCGCCGGTGACGCCGCTCGCGGTCGCGCCCTGGAGGGAGACGGCGAGCACGCCGTCCCCTTTCCCCGCGAGGCCGGGCGCGTCGAGCGTGAAGGTCCGGTGGCCGTAGGTGGGATCGCCACCCTGCAGGAACTCCCAGTACCAGTAGTCCGACTCCGGGTTGGGTGAGATGACGGTGGCGGCGAAGGCGTCGCGCTCGGCGTGGCGCGTTTCGACGAAGGTGCCGCCGGTCGCGGCCGGTGCGGTGCCGGCGGGCACTTCCGCCATCAGCAGGCCCGGCCCCTTTTCCAGCCGGTAGACGCCGGCGTCCGTATAGAGGCTGTCCGGCGCCTCGCCGTAGAAAAAGAGGCTCGGGCCGAGGTTCCGGGTCCTGCCGCCGGTCGATACGGGGGCGGGATACCAGGCCACCGGCTGGCCGCCGCGGGTGAGCGAAAAGCTCCCCTTGGCGATCGCCTGGCCGGCCTCGGCCTGCGTCATGCCGAGCCAGGCGCCGACGGTGGCGGCGCTCAGGGTATAGAGGCCGGTCTGGCGCACCGAGAGGTGGACCCCGTCGGCGCTGGCGGCGGCGCGCTTGAGCCCAGCAGAATCAGGCACCGGAGCCGCGCCGTGGCGGGTCGCCGGATGGGCGCCGCGCTCGTAGGCCTCCTTGCCGGCGCGCGAGTCCGGCCGGTTCCAGTCGACCGCCGCCGCGAACGGTCCATAGGTGCGGCGCTGGCCGCCGGCCTCGACCTCCACCAGCCGGTAGACCTGCGGCTCACGAGGAGAAGCTCCCGGGTCGACGAAGCGGTAGACGCCCCCCTGCGGCGCGTGGAGCAGCCCGGCGAGCAGCTCGCGGTTGACCCGCTGCCAGCGGCGCGCCGCGCCATCCCAGCGCTGGACGTAGAAGCCCGCCGTCCCCGCCTCCGAGGCCGTCTTCCACTTCGAGCAGCACGCCGCCGCCGTCCGCCCGCGAGGCGCGGAACCCGGAGATCACCGCCTCCGTCAGCAGCCCCTGGGTCATCGCCAGCTCGCAGAGCGGCCCGAAGAGGTACGTCGCCCGCGCCTGCGTGGTGTTCCCGGTCTCGTCCACGTACTGCGCCCGTGTGCCGTTCGAGGCGGGAGTGCCGGTGACCGGGATGCGCTGCCCCGCCGAGGTGGGGGTCACGTCGACCTGGTAGGTGAAGAGCGCCGTCGTTCCCGCCAACACCGATGCCGGGGTTCCAGGTGATGTCCCCCGTACCGCCGACCGCCGGGAAGGCGACCAGGGACCCCTGGCTGTGCTGCTCGTTGCCGGCGTAGACCGCGCCGCCGCCCGGGGATGTTCGCGGTCACCAGATTGGCGGCGGAGAAGACGATCGGTCGCGGAGTGGGGTTCACCACCCGCACGGTGACCTGGTACCGCGCCGTCTGGCCCACCGGCGGCGGGTTGGTGCCGCTCTTGAAGGTGAGGAGCTGTTCGACGTAGGGCTTGACCGGGGCCGCGCCGGCGTCGGTCGGCAGATAGATGCGGAAGGAGTTGGGCTGCGGGTTGGCGGACGGCGCCACGGTCGCCGAGACCTGGAAATTGCCGACGTAGATGTTGGTGTAGTTGCCGTTGGGCGCGCCGCCGACCAGATAGGAGCTGATGGTGGTGTTCGACGACCAGATCCCGTACTCGGTCGCCAGCTGGTCCGAGGTCCAGCGGTTGATCGTGTCCCGATTCCAGGCGTTGTCGCCGGAGAGGGCGGCACTGGCGACGGTCTGCGTGTAGGCGCCCGTCCGGCTGTTGTAGACGATCGATCCGACGTTGCCGCTGTTGCTGTCGTAATCGAAATCATTGGTGGAGGCGGTGCAGCCGGAGGTGACGTAGGGATAGAGCGTGTAGCTGCGCGAGGCCGTGCCGCTCCCCGGCGGATTGACGCCGACCGCGAAGATCGAGTCGATATAGACGGGCAGCTCCGTGCCCCCCGAGCCAGAGGTGCCGTCGTGCGCGCGCACGCCGAATGCGTTGATGTCGTCGCCGCCCGACGGGCTCATGTCGACCCGCAGCTCCCAGTGACCGGCGCGGATCGTCCCTTCCTTGATCTGGAGGTTGTCGACGAAGAAGAAATCGTTGTTGCCGTAGCCGGTGATCTCGATGAACCGGACGCGGGTGTTGGCGGCGATGGAGGAGCTGATGTTGTAGCTGCGGGATGTGGCGGCGAAGGCGCCGGTGAAGGTCTTGAGAGTCGTCCAGGAGCCGCCGCCGTTGGCGGAGATCTGCACGGCGAGCTGATCCCCGGCGTCGACGCCCGTCGTGCGCAGGTTGAAGCTCAAGGTGGCGCTGGTGACGCCGCCCGCCGTGAGGTTGACCTCCCGCTGGATGGACGAGGGGTTGGCGTCGTTGTTGTCGCCGAGCCTGAGCTCGCCCCCGGTCACCCGCATCTCGCCGCCGGTCGCGCTGTTGTCGTCGTTGGTCTCGGTCCAGTTGGTCGACCAGGCGAGGGTGCCGTCGTTGTTGGTATAGGCGTTGGTCGCGAAGTTGTCGCGGACGGAATCCCCCGTCGAGTCGAACAGGGTGGTCCAGGCGGCGTCCGAGCCGGCGGGCAGCGTCAGGTTTCCGGCCGTGAAGCTCGCGCTCCGCGCCGTTCCCTCGGGGCCCAGCACGCTGTAGGTCGCTTCCGAGTTGAAGCCGCCGCGGTCGCGGTCGCGCCCGGCCGTGTCCTCCGGATCGCCCAGGCCGATGTCCGGATCGTAGACCTCCGCCACCAGCCGCGTGAGGCCGGGGGGCACCTCGATGAAATACCGGTAATAGGTGTTGAGCGTCGTCGATACGTACTCGCCGTTGGCGGTGCCCGTTCCTCCCCCCTGCGGCGTATGGAGCGCCGTCTGACCAGTCGAGGCGGCGCGCAGGGGGAACGGACCGGCGATCAGGGCCGCGGCGAGCAGCGCGGCGATCGGGCGGAGGACGGGACGAGCGGCGGACGGCTGAGTCATCGCAGACCTCGGGCAAAGCGGAACTACCAACAGGGATACAGGATCACAATAGACCCGAAAGGCTATTCCGTCAATCAGTTACGCGCTTTTGCGCCCGCTTTCCCCTACACGCCGCGCGAGGTGAGAACGATCTTGACCGTGCGCAGCAGGATCGACAGGTCGAGCCAGAGCGTCCAGTTCGCCATGTAGGCGAGGTCGTAGCGCAGCTTGTTCTGCGGGCTGGAGTAGTAGTCGCCGTTGACCTGCGCGAGGCCGGTCAGGCCGGGGGCGAGCGAGAAGCGCTCGGCGTAGCCGGGCACCTCTTTCGAGATAACGCTGCACGAAGCCGGGGCGCTCGGGGCGCGGGCCGACCAGGCTCATCGACCCCTGGAGGACGTTGAAGAGCTGCGGGAGCTCGTCCAGCCGGAAGCGGCGGAGGAAGGCGCCGATCGGGGTCAGCCGCGGGTCTCCGGGCTGCGCCAGCACCTCGCCGGACTCCGCCTCGGCGTCCTGGCGCATGGTGCGGAGCTTGTAGAGCGTGAACGGCTTGCTGGCCGCGGCCGACGCGCGTCTGGCGGTAGAGGATCGGCCGCCGGCGGAGGTGGCGCGCACCGCCAGCGCGCAGACGGCGAGCAGCGGCGAGGCGAGCAGGAGCAGACCGAGCCCGCGGCGAGGTCGAGCAGCCGCTTGACCGGCCAGTTGATCCGCCACTCCGTCTCGCGCACCACCTCGATCAGCGGCAGGTCGTGCACCCAGCGGTAGCGCATGCGGCCGATCAGGCTCTCGAAGGGCCCGGGGAGGAGGAGGACGCTGGTGTGGTCCGGCCGGGTGCCGGCGAGGCCGTCGATCAGCCGCGTCTGCCAGGAGTCGCCGCTGCCCACCAGGAGGATGTCGTCGATCCGCCCGTCGGCGAGCAGGGCGGGGAGATCCGCCGTCGTGCCCAGGCAGGGGCCGAGGGCCGGGCTCCGTCGCCGTCCGGCGCCGTCTCGCCGGGGATCGACACCCAGCCCGCCACCTTGAGGCCGTGCCAGGGCTCGCGCGCGAGCGTCGACGGCGAGCTCGCGCGCCGCCGGCGCCGCCGCCGGCGATCGCCACCCGCCGCTCCCGGTGGCGCTCGGTGCGGTCGAGCAGCAGCCGCCAGCCGAACAGCAGGGTGAAGTCGAAGACCACGAACAGCAGCAGCACCGAGCGGGGGAACTGCGCGGCTGGCGAGGAACCACCAGGCCATCAGGGCCATCGCCTGGAAGGCGGCGGCGCCGGCCAGGCGGCGGGCGATGCTCGCCCCGGCTGCGCGGCCGCGGGCGCGTCGTAGAAGCCGAAGAAATAGAGCGTCGCGAACTGCAGCAGCAGCACCACCAGCCACTCCCGGGAGAGAAAGCGCAGCCGGTCCCCCGGCAGCAGCCCCCGGGTGCCGGGGATCGGCACATGGAGGCGCACCAGGAACGCGGACCAGAGCGCGGCAATGGCGGCGAAGCCATCGCCTGCCAGGCGCAGCCAGCGCCGTCGGGACTTCATGGGCGGACTTTATCAATGAGAGGGGCCGGGGGTGAGGGCTCGTCCTACCTTGACCCCCCGCGTCCCTCCGGATACGCTGCGTTCGCCCGATGAAAGTCACCGAACACCTGGCCACCGCCGGACCAGCCGCTGATCAGCTTCGAGATCATCCCGCCCCTGCGCGGCGGCGACGTCAAGGGGCTGCTCGCGCTGATCGACGACCTCGTCAAGTACCACCCGCCGTTCATCGACATCACCAGCCACGCGGCCGAGGTGATCTACGACGAGACGCCGGCCGGCATCCAGCGCCGGGTCAAGCGCAAGCGGCCGGGGACGCTCGGGGTCTGCGCGCTGATCCAGAACAAGTACCACATCGACGCCGTCCCCCACATCCTCTGCCAGGGTTCACCCGCGAGGAGACCGAGGACTTCCTGATCGAGCTGCGCTACCTGGGGATCGACAACGTCCTCGCCGTGCGCGGCGACGACAGCGGCTTCCAGAAGCCCCTCCAGTACGGCCGCAGCGCCAACCGCTACGCCTGTGACCTGGTGGCGCAGATCGCCGCGATGAACCGCGGGCGGTACCTCGAGGAGGACCTGCTCGACGCCGAGCCCACCAGCTTCTGCGTCGGCGTCGGCGGCTACCCCGAGAAGCACTTCGAGGCGGCAAACCTGCGGCTCGACGTTCGCCGGGTCAAGGAGAAAGTCGAGGCCGGGGCCCACTACGTGGTCACCCAGATGTTCTTCGACAACCGGCACTACTTCCAGCTTCGTCGA
This sequence comes from uncultured Acidobacteriota bacterium, assembly GCA_963792575.1. Classification (GTDB taxonomy): domain Bacteria; phylum Acidobacteriota; class Thermoanaerobaculia; order Multivoradales; family UBA5704; genus DATARR01. The sequence goes on along the minus strand of CAWBWZ010000006.1, from coordinate 232,474 downwards.
CCTCTGCCGCGAGCAGGGGATCGACGTGCCGATCATTCCGGGCCTGAAGATCCTGACCTCGGCCAAGCAGCTGAGCTCGATCCCGCGCAACTTCTACGTCGAGGTCCCCGCCGACGCTGGCCGACGAGGTGCTCGCCAACCCCGAGCACGTCTCGGACATCGGCGTCGAGTGGGCTCTGAAGCAGTCGCAGGAGCTGCTCGAACGCGGCGTCCCCTCGCTCCACTTCTACGTCATGCAGAGCGCGGCCGCGATCAAGAAGCTGATGACGCGGCTGAAGATATAGCCCCTACCGCCGCGTAAAGATCACCTTCGCCGGGTTCCCGGCGGCGATCGACCGCTCCGGAATCGGCCCGGAGACCACCGAGTTGGGGGAGAGGATCGATCCGCTCCCCACGTCGGCGCCGTCGAGCAGCACGCAGCCGGCGCCGATCCAGACATCCCTCCCCACGCGGATCCCCTTCGCCGAGACCTTCTCCTGCAGGCGGATCGGCACGTCCAGCCGGTCGTAGCGGTAGTTGTTGCCGATGATCGAGACATTCGGCCCGATCAGGCAGTCGTCGCCGATCTCGACCCCCGCGGTGTGCGAGGTGATGACGCAGCCGTTGGCGATCTCGACGTGCGAGCCGATGGTGAGCGGGCCGTCCGTCGCCTTGATCTTGGTGAACGAGCCGACGATCGCCTTGCGGCCGATCCGGAGCCGCGGGGTGATCTCCACCTCGGCCCTGGGGCTCACCTGGCAGCGGAACTTGAGCCAGGCATGGATCGTCACCACGAAACCGGGGACGAGGAAGCGGCGCGCGACGGTGCGCAGGCGCATCAGGCCGGAAGGCGCTCCATGACCAGCCGGCGGATCGTTTCGAAGCGCTCCATCTCGCCGACCTCCCGCATCGTGAACCGGATCCCGAACGTCTCCTCGAGCGCGGAGACCAGCCGCAGATGGGCCATCGAGTCCCACGAGGACGCCTCCTCCCGCTGAAATCCCTCCCCGATGGCCGACGGATCGATCTCCAGAACCTCGGCCATGACCTGCTTGATGCGCCGTTCTGCTTCCAAGTAGACCTCCTCGAGTCAGAAACTCGCTCTCCCAATTTGCAAAAACTGCGCCGTTCCGCTGGATCTCCGCCTGGAGATCCTCGCCCGGCATGGGGAAGCGCAACTGGAGCACGCGCGGAAAGAACAGATATTCCTTTTTCCGATGACACGATTAAAACAATTGCAATTTAGATCTGGTTCGGCTAGATTCTGCGCGCAGTAGAAACATTCTGTACCAGATTGGAATCCGCCGCCATGATGGCGTCGGTATTAGTGACCCCTCGGGTCCAAAAAGGAGAAGACCATGATTCCGAAGACGCCGAAGTCCAGTTACGCGGACCACATCAAGGAGTGGGAGGAGCTGTCGGCCTCGCTGGCCGCCATCGCCTCCGAGCTGCCACACCTCGAACCCCAGCGCACGGCTCTGGAGAGGTTCCTGGGGGAAGCCCGCGCCCTCACCCTGCAGCAGGCGAATTTCCAGGCCGGCAAGCAGAAGATCTCCGTGCAGTTGCGCACGGCGATGACCGAAGGGATGAAGGTGGCGACCGCCCTGCGGGTGAACCTGAAGCAGATCTACGGCAACCGGAGCGAGGATCTGGTGAAGTTCGGCATCCAGCCCTTCCGGGGGCGGACGCGGAAGGCGAAGCCCGTCCCGGAGCCCACCCCGGTCCCCGCGCCTTCCGCTGAGTAGCCATCCTCCGATACGTCCCCCTGCCCGGGAGCCTGCGGCCACGCAGGCTCCCTTTTTTTGTGTCCGCGAAGCTTGCCGCATTCCGCCAGGGTTTCCGACGGCTCATCCAAGGTTCCGACAGCCCATTCGGGGCTTCCAACGCTCCGTCAGAAGCTCTGACAGTCCGTCAGAAGCCTGGACAGCTCATCCAAGGTTCCGGCGGCTTATCCAAGGTTCTGACAGCTCATCCAAAGTTCCGACAGCGCGTCAGAAGCTTCCGCTGGCCCGTCGGAACCTTGGATGAGCTGTCAGAACCTTGGATGGCTCATCCAAAGCTTCGACAGGCTGTCAGAAGCTTGGATACGCCGGCGGAAACTTAGCTGAGCCAACGGAAGCTTCCGGCAGCTCGTTCGAAGCTTCGGCGAGCCGTCTTTGGTTTAGAGAGGGTCGAAGCTCAGCCCCGCAGGGGCGTAGGCATAAAGCCTGGGGTTTTCAACCCCAGGTGCAAGGCGCTCTCCCTTCTCCAGAAGCCCCGTAGGGGCGCAGGCAGCCAACTGACCAGGATTGGCTGCCTGCGCCCCTACGGGGCTCGGTGGGTTGGGTGACTCGCTTCCCTGGGGTTGAAACCCCAGGCTCTATGCCTACGCCCCTCCGGGGCTGGCTTCGAATCATCTTTTCAGATCTCGCCCGGCTCAAACCGTGCCGGCAGGAACCAGTGGCGGCGGTAGTACTCTCCGACGCGCTCGAAGATCGCGTTGACTCCTCTCTCTTGGGAGAGAGCATCCTGAAAGACGAGCCAAGCCGCGAGCGCGTCCTTGTGCAGGCCCCAGTTCTTCATGATCGAGTAGCACTCCGCCGCGAGCTGCGCCGCCCGCGCCGGCTCCCCCTTGGCGGCAAGCACCCGCGCCAGATCGATCGTGACCAGCACCACCTCCTGATTGAGGTTCCGCGCCCGGAACTCGTCCCAGATCTGCCCGAAGATGCTCTCGGCTTCGTCGTACTCCTTGAGGCGGAAAGCGATTTTCCCCTCGACCCAATGCAGGCGAAGCTGGGTCAGGTCGTCCTGAAACTGCCGATAAAGCGGTCGGGCGCGCTCGAGGACGGCGAGTGCTTCCTTGGGGCTGCCGCTTTCCGCCAGGAAAAGTGCGAGATCATGCTGGGCGCAGAGCTCAAGGCGCGGCTCTCTGGATGGATCAATAAGAGCCATCGCCTTCTGGATGTGGGCGATTCCACGCTCCGGATTCACGTACCCGATCGCATTTCCCATCTTGAACAGGATGCGTCCTTGGTGATGCATATCCTGTGTCTTGCGGTAGAGCTGGAGGGCTTCCTCCAAGGTGGACTCCGCGATCTCGAATTCGCCGATATCCCGCATGTAGGAGGCTTCAAGGCTCATGAGGTTTGCCTCTTCAGTGGGATCTCCCGTCCCGCTCTCCAAATTCCGCCATGCTTCATTGAAAGAGCGGCGAGATCCCTCGAAATCGTTGGCGATTCGCTGGGCATTGCCGAGCGCCGCCCATGCGGCGGCTTTGAGATCGGCAATGCGATGATCACCGACAGTCGCGGGGTCTAGCCGTTCGGCAACCAGGATGGCGAGGCGGACGATATCAACAGCCTCCGCGGGTTCTGTGCGGCTGTACCATCGAGCTGCATCGAGAAGCCGCTCGTGCAGACCGAAGGTGTGCAAGCGGCTGTTGGACTCCACCACGGCGAAGCGCGACTGAGGAGTCATGGGCTCGAGTTCTGCCCATTGAGCCCATCCTCGGAGCTTCTCTAGCGCCAGCCGCTGTTCTTCGTCACTCGCGAAGACGAGCGCTCGGGCGAAGACCTCCTCATAGGCCTGTTCCCACCCGGACTTCCCATCCGGCTTCAAAGAGGTGAAGAGACCGGTCTCGGAGGTTATCCGGAGGGCCAGGTCTGAGCACTGAACACACCCGCTCAAGAGGTGCCGCACCAACCGCTTGGACTCTTCGTGCGATGCCTCCAGCCGGAGAAACCGCTCCAACGTCTCCTCTGGAATGTGCCGCTCTGCCATGAGATCCCTCCACTGTTCCTCGTTCGTGCGCCCGATCTTACCTCAGGAAAGACCCTGCTGAGGAAAAAAAAGCCGCCGGAGCATGCCGGCGGTCATTTAGAGGAAGATCTACGAGCAGGTGCTAGCCGTCGGGGTCCATCCCAGCTCGGCCGTCCTGGCTTCCGGCAGGCGCTGTGGTCGCTCCGTCCGGGTCGATCGTGCCGCGGCCGTCGGTAGTCCCTCCAAGGGGATCGATCGTGCTGCGCCCCTTGACCAGTGCCGGGAGAAAGCCGCCCAGGGAATGCCACAAGGAACCGAAGATGCCGTGGACCTCCACGGGCGGCTTCGTCTCATGGCCACGGGCGAAGACCGGCGCGGCGGACAGCGCGACGGCGAGGAGCAGTGTGGAGGCACGGAACCGTGAGCTGCGTCTCATAAAAACCCCTTCCGAACGGCATCCGCTCCCATCCCGTTGCGGGATGTCAGGGGCCGTTCTGTCTCTACAGTGCGGCCGGAAGGCGGGATTCGGTCGAAAATCGCGGGCAGGAGAAACTTATCGGGCCGGGATGGAACAGGCGCAAAAGCCGTGCAGTATGGACAATCCGTTGCAGCAACTTGCCATGTTTGGTAACTTGGCTCCATGAGATTCGAAGAGCTGCTGGAGATGGTTGGCGACGAGCCGCTCTTCGAGACGGGATTTCTCCTGGCGGGACCTGTCGATCCGGCCGATGTCCACCGCCAGCTCTCCCGCTGGGTGCGGGCAGGCCGCCTTTCTCAGCTTCGGCGGGGCCTTTACGCGGTGGCGCCGCCGTTTCAGCGAGTCCGCCCGCACCCCTTCCTGGTGGCGAACCGTCTGGTTCCAGGCTCCTATGTGAGCCTCCAGTCGGCCTTGGCTCACTTCTCTCTGATCCCGGAATCGGTCCCGGTGACGACGAGCGTCACGAGCGGCCGTCCAGGCCGGTGGGATACACCGCTGGGGACCTACGACTTCAGGCATATCCAGCCCGAGTTTCTGACCGGTTTTCGAAGAGTCGCCCTGACGGGAGGGATGGAAGCATTCCTGGCAACTCCCGAGAAAGCTCTGTTGGACCTGGTCTACCTGGAGCCGGACGCCGACTCCCCGGCCTATCTCGACGAACTCCGCCTCCAGAACATGGACGGCCTCGACGTGAAAGAGCTGCATCGTCTCGCCGAGGCTGCGGGCAAACCCAAGCTCCGCCGCGCGGCCGACCGGATCACGCGCCTCGCGGAGATCGAGGTGGAGGAGTACGAGCCGCTATGAAAGAGGATCTGCGCAGTCGGCTTCAGGGGATCTCGGGGCCGGTGGAAGGGAGAAACCGGATCCGGGAGTACCTCCAGGCGAGGATTCTCGCTTCCCTGCAGCGCGCTGGCGCGATGATCCCACTGGCCTTTCAAGGCGGGACCGCTCTACGTTTCCTCTACTCGATCCGGCGTTATTCCGAGGATCTCGACTTCGCCCTGGAGCGCCCGGATCGCGGCTACGACTTCCGGTCGTACCTCCGTGCCATTCAATCCGACCTGAAGCGGGAGGGTTACGAAGTGGAGGTCAAGATCAATGACAAGAGGACTGTCCACAGCGCGTTCCTTCGCTTTCCCAGTCTCCTGTTCGATCTCGGCCTCTCTCCGCACGCCAACGAGGTCTTCTCGATCAAGGTCGAAGTGGACACCAATCCCCCGGCCGGAGCGAATCTTGCGACGACAGTTGTCCGACGTTCGCTGACTCTGAACCTTCAGCACCATGATCCATCCTCGCTCTTCGCCGGGAAGCTCCACGCGATTCTCCAGCGCCCTTATCCCAAGGGACGAGATCTCTACGACCTCATCTGGTACGCCAGTGATCCAACCTGGCCTTTGCCGAACCTGGCGCTGCTCAACAACGCCTTACAGCAGACAGGTTGGAAGGGGTCGACGTTGACGGAAGCGAATTGGAGGGAAGTGGTACTGGAACGCCTCCGCGGCACCGACTGGCAGAGGGCGGCCGCGGACGTACAGCCGTTCCTTGAGGTTTCGGCGGAGGTGGATCTTCTCAGAGAAGAGATCGTGACGGACGTGTTGATGCGACGCAAGTGAATTAGGGATTATCAACGTGTTGAGTCGCCCCGTTCATGTATTCGTCGGCGAGGGTGTTTAGCGGTAAGGAGACGTCGGTGGTAGTTCCCATGCACTTCTGTGTATATCTGGGTTGTCAAAATTGAGCTATGGCCGAGTAGTTGCTGGATGTACCGGATATCTACCCCTTCCTCTAGTAGCAACGTGGCAACCGAGTGCCTAAGCATGTGGGGAGTTATCCGATATCCCACCCCGGATCCTTCCGCGATTCGCATAAGCCTCGCCCGCACTGACTGCTCCGACAGCCTCCCCCCCAGCCGATTGTGGAAGAAGTGTCCGTTACCCTCTACCTCATTCTCCCAAAGCGCTCGATAGTCTTTCACGGCCTCTACCACTTCCTCATCACAGAGCTGCAGCATCCTCTCCCGCCCTCCCTTCCCCAGAATCTTCACCCGCCCCTTGCGCAAATCCACATCCTCATCCTTGAGGTGGCACACTTCCGCCACCCTCGCCCCCGTGGCGAAGAGGATCTCCAACACGGCGATGTCCCGCACCAGGGCCTTGTAGGCGTAGGACTCACGGTCCGGGTGGTCCTGCTTGAGGCGGTAGAGGTGCTTGAAGAGGCGCTTGAGGTCGGCGAGGGGGATGGTGCGGGGGAGGCGGCGGGTCTCTTTGATGCGGACGTCCATCTTGCGGAAGGGGTTGACGGCGATCGTGTCCTCCCTCTCGAGGAAGTGGAAGAGTGCTTTGAGCGTTGCCACTTTGCGCTTGATGCTCTTCTCCTTCAGGGGGCCGAAGAGGCTCTTGATGTAGGCGCGGAGGGCGATCTTGTCCACCGCGGGGAGGGTGGTGAGCTCCAGGTGGGTGGCAAGGTACTCGGTGAACTGGCGGAGGTCGATCGAGTAGGCCTTGAGCGTCTTCGGGCTGAGGTTCTTCTCGTAGCGGCAGTGGAAAAGGAACTGCGAGACGGCTTCCTGTAATTCCATTCGTGGATCTCCCCTCCAGGATCTCGAAAGCGAGGATCATAGCGCCTAAGGACGCGACAGGGGCGGGGAGGAACGCCGTGGGCGTGTCGTGAGGCGGGAATTCAGCCCCGTAAGGGGCGTCAGGAATTAGCCCGGTGGCGTGAGCCCCGGGATTCAAGGCGGACGATGGTTGAATAAGCCCCGCCAGGGGCGGCAGGAGGCTGCTGCGGTTTCCTGCCGCCCCTGGCGGGGCTCCGGGATGGTGGGGTGCATCCCCGTTCTCCCGGGGCTCACGCCACCGGGCTAATTCCTGCCGCCCCTGCGGGGCTGGCGCCCCAGGCTACACGCCGTTGCCCCTTTGCGGGGCAAAAGGAAGAGCCCGGCGGGTGCCGGGCTCTTTTCGGAAACGAGGTTATCGCGGAGAGAATCTACTGAACGGGGGGACGATGCTCGTCGTCGTCCTGATTCTGGTTCCGGTCCCGGCGATCCTTCTGCTTGTCCTTACCCTTGTGCTTGCCGTTGTCCTTTTCCTTGGACTGAGCGCGAGCCTCGTCGTCGCGGTTCACCTGAGGCTGAACCTGCGGCTGCCGCTGGCGATCGTTCTGCGGCTGAACCTGCCGCTGCTGGTCCTGCGGGGGCCGCTGGTACCGATCGTTCTGCGGCTGCCGCTGGCGCTCATTCTGGGGCTGGACCTGCCGCTGCCGCTCGTTCTGAACCTGCGGCTCGCGGTCCCGCGGCTGAACCTGCCGCTGGCGCTCGGGCTGCGGCTCGACCTGATTCGGCCGCCGGTACTGATCCCGCTGGACGATTCCACCGGTCTCTGGCGTCCGCTGACGGTCACCCTGGGGCTGAACCTGTCCGCCCTGGCGCTGACCGCCGGACGTGCGCTGGCGGTCGTTCTGGCCCTGGCCCTGTCCCTGAACCTGACGCCGGTTGGCGCGGTTCGGATGGTTGACCCGGAACTGCTCGGTGCTCACCACCGCTCGCCGGGCGGTCGGACGGGAGACCGGCGGGGCCACCTGCACGCTCCGCTGCACCTGCGGCCGGAAGATCTGGACCTGGTTGCCCTGGATCCGGGCGCCGCGCTGGCGGTAGCCCTCGGCGCCGAGGTCGGCGATCTGGTAGCGCGTCACCGTGCGGCCGACCACCCGCTGGATCTGCTCGATGGGCAGGCCCTGGTTGTAAATGCGGCCACCGTCGTTCCGGTAGTTGGTGTAGTTGCGGGTCCGGCCGAAGAAGGACGACACACGCACCTGCGGCACGATGTAGGCGCTGATGCTCACCGAGAGGAAGTTCCGCTCGGGCACGAAGATGTAGGACTCGGGAGCCGGCCGGTAGCCGGCGTCGTAGCTGTAGCCGCCGCCGTATCCGTCGCGGTAACCACCGTTATAGCCACCCCCGTAGCCGCTGTCATAGCCATTCCGGTAGCCGCTGTTGATGTCGTAGGAGGGGGGAAGCGGAGCCCAGCCGACGTAGTCGTCCCCCGCCTGCCAGTCGACCCAGGCCGGCGCCCACTCGTCGCCGGGGACCCAGGACCAGCCGATCTCAGGGTCGTCGTACCAGCGGCCGTAGTGATAGGTGGCCCAGCCGTAGGGCTCTTCGGAGATCCAGGTCCACCCCTGGTCGGTCCAGACCCAGTGGCCATCCTGATAGGGGCGCCAGCTCGAGGAGACCTGGCTCGGCGTCCAGACCCAGCCGTAGCTCGGGCGCTCGATCCAGTTTCCATAGGAGGAAAGATTGTCGTAGAAGAAGCCCAGGTCCACCGAGGCGCGGCCCGAGGAACCGATGTGGATGCCCGCCGAGATGGAGGTCTGGGCGGAGGCCACCCCGGCGGCGCTGCCCAGGAGGCTTAAAGCCAGGACTATGTTGCGTGTGGTTTTCATAGGTTACCTCGCCATTTTGGTTGAGTTCCGCGCGTGCTTGAGAGTTCCTGAGTCGGAGATCGTCAGCGCGGTCCCCCTGATATATGGCAAGAGCCGTGCCATGACGTTTCAGGAGGGGAAATCGCCGGCCGGACTCTGAGGGGACCCCAGAAGAGGACGGCCGCGGGTCCTGAAGCGGACGATTTTGGGGGCCGGAGAAGAAAAAAAGAGCCCGGCGCGGTGCCGGGCTCTTCGTTCAGGTGCTGGTTGGTGGGAATATTTTTGGGAATAACAACGGGCGGCTTACTTGCCGTGGCCGCGATGGCGGCCGTTGTCGTTACCCCGGCCGTTGTCGCGGTTCTTCTCGTAGCCACGGCTGTCCTGGCCACGACGGTACTCCCGCTGCGGAGCCGCCTGCCGTTGCTGCGCACGCGGGGCCTCGTACGAGCGCTGCCGCTCAGGCTGCCTCTGCTGATACTGCGGAGCCTGGTACTGACGCTGAGGCTGCCGGTACTCGGGCTGGCGATATTCGGGTTGACGATACCCGCGCTGGCTGTCGTAGGAGCGCTGCCGCTCAGGCTGGCGCTGCTGGACCCGCGGCGGCTGGTACTGCCGCTGCGGTTGCCGGTACTCGGGCTGGCCATACCCACGCTGGCTGCCATACGAGCGCTGGCGATCCCCCTGAACGCGCGGGGCGTCGTACTGGCGCTGCCGGTCGGGACGGACCTGGCTGCCCCGGTTGTCGCGGGACGGGTAGCTCAGCCGGTTGTCGCGGCTGTCGCGCAGCTGGTTCCGCCCGTAGTTGCGGTCGTTGTTCCCGTAGTTCTGGGCGTAGTTCCGCTGGCGGTCCGGATGGTCGGCCCGGAAGCGGTTGGCGTCCACCACCGAGCGCCGGGCGATCTGCCGGTCGAGCGGCGAGCCCCCGCGGCCTCTCTCCACCCGCGGGCGGTAGAAGGCGACGCGGTCCCCGTCGACCCGGTAGCCATGGCCCCGGAAGCCGTCGAGCTCGGACAGGCGATAGCGGGGCACCCGGCCGTAGTACCGCTGGACGTGGCCGTACGAGATGCCATGGTTGTAGTACCGGCCGCCGGAATACCCGTAGCTGGTGCAGTTGCGGGTGCGGCCGAAGAACGACACGATCTGCACCCGCGGCACGAAGTAGGAGAAGAGGCTCGTCGACAGGAAGTAGCGCGTCGGCACGAAGAGATAGGCCGCGGGCGAGAGCCCGTAGGTGTAGCTGCCGCCGTAGCCGTAGCCACCACCGTAGCCGTAGCCGCCGTCGCCATATCCGCTGGCATAGCCGTCGTAACCGTTGTCGTACCCGTAGCCGTCGTCGTAGCCGTCATAGCCGTTGTCATAGCTATTGTCATAGCCATTGTCGTAGCCGTAGCCGTTGTCATAGCCGCCGCGGCTGCTGACGTTGATGTCGGCGCCGGGGGGCAGCGGAGCCCAGCCGACGTAGTCGTTCCCTTCCTGCCAGGAGACCCAGGCCGGACCCCAGTCGGTGCCGGGCACCCAGGCCCAGCCGATCTCGGAATCCTGGTACCAGCGGCCGTAGTGGTAGGTCGCCCAGCCGTAGGGCTCGTCGGTGAGCCAGGTCCAGCCCTGGTCGGAGTTGACCCAGTGGCCGTCCTGATAGGGGCGCCAGTTCGAGGAGACCGAACGCGGGGTCCAGACCCAGCCATGGCGGGGGCGCTGAATCCAGTTCCCGTAGGGCGCCAGGTTGTCGTAGAAGAAGCCTACGTCCACCGAGCCTCCCCGGCCATAGGAGCCGACGCTGATGCCCGCCGAGATCGAGGTCGCGGCGGAGGCCGCCCCGGCGGTCGTGCCCAGGAGGAGCAAGGCGATGAGTGCGTTACGTGTGGTTTTCATGTTTACCTCGCCGTGTTAAGGGTCCCGCGCATGTTGGAATCGCCTGAGTTGGAGATCGCGGCGCGGTGCAACCGTTTCTATGATAGGGCAAAGGCTGTGCCAGCCCCTCTTCCCAGGGAAAACCCAGGGGAAACAGGCTGGCGGGACCCCTGGGGAGGACGGTTGTGGGATCTGGAGCGGACGGTTGGGGAGGGCTCGTTGCTGGAGCGTCTGTGGCCTGCGACCTCACCCTCGGTCCCTCTCCTAAAGGAGAGGGAGGGCCTGACATAACCGATGGAGCGCGTAGGGTGTGCTGTGCACACCTTCGAGGTCATTATGGTGTGCACAGCACACCCTACGGGCAACCCTGTCTGGAGTCGTCCTCCTTCTACTTTAGAAGAAGGAGATAGAGGATGAGGTCGCAGGCCACGGACGCCGAAAACTAAAAAAGCCCGGCGAAGTCGCCGGGCTCGTCGTTAACGGGGATGGACGCGGCCTACTGGCCCGGGGGCTTCCCGTGGCCGCGATGACCGCCCTGGCCGGCCTGATGGCGCTCCTGGCGCTGAGCGGGACGCTGCTGGCGTTCCGCCCGGGCCTGCCGCTGCTGGGACCGGTCGACGCGGGCCTGCTGCCGGTCGACACGGACTTGCTGGCGATCCACCCGCACCTGGCGCCGGTCGACCCGGGCCTGCCGCTGCTGGGGAGCGGCCTTCTGGTGCTGGCGGACGTTCGGGGCCTGCCGGGCCTGCCGCTGCTGCGACCGGTCGACCCGGACCTGCTGACGGTCGACCCGGACCTGGCGCTTGTCCACCTTGACCTGCCGCTGGTCGACCCGGGCCTGCCGCTGCTGGGGTCGGTCAACCTGGGCCTGCTGGCGATCGACGCGGACCTGGCGCTTGTCGACCTTGACCTGCCGCTGGTCGACGCGGGCCTGTTGCTGGAACCGGGCCACGCGGTTCGGATGCGCCGCCTTGAACTGGGCCGCGCTCACCACCGCCCGCCGGGCGGCCGCCCGCTGGATCGGCGGCGCGATTCGGGCCGCCTTCTGCACCCGCGGACGGAAGAATTCGACGCGATCCCCCTGGAAGCGCGCGCCGCGCGTCCGGTAGCTCGCTCCAACGTCCGCCACCTGATACCGGCGTACCTTGCCGTAGCGCTGGAACCGCTCGACCGGAATGCCCTGGTTGAACACCCGGCCGCCGTTGAACCGGTAGTTGGTGAAGTTGCGGGTCTGGCGGTAGAGCGGCCCGATGCGGTCCTGCGACACGTAGTAGCCCGAAATGCGCGGGGCCAGGAAGTTGCGCTCGGGCACGAAGAGGTAGTCCTCGGGCGCGATTCCGTAGGCGTAGCCGCCGTAACCGCTGCCGACGCTGAGGCTGACGTTCACGCCAGGGGGCAGGGGAGCCCAGCCGACGTAGTCAGCCCCCTGCTGGAAAGAGACCCAGGACGGCGCCCACTCGTTGTCGGGCACCCAGGACCAGCCGATCTCCGGGTCGTCATACCAGCGGCCATAGTGGTAGGTCGCCCAGCCGTAGGGCTCGTCCGAGATCCAGGTCCACCCCTCGTCGGTCCAGACCCAGTGGCCGTCCCGGTAGGGGCGCCAGCTGTTGGACACCTCGCGCGGCGTCCAGACCCAGCCGTAGCTGGGGCGCTCGATCCAGTTCCCGTAGGGAGCGAGATCGTCATAGAAGAAGCCGAGATCCACCGAGGAACCGATCTGGACCCCCGCTGAAACCGAGGTCGCGGCCCTGGCCGCTCCCGCGGTGCCGCCCAGGAGAAGCAGGGCGCAGAGTATGTTCCGTGTTGTTTTCATAGGTCACCTCGCCGTTTGGTTCCGCGCGTGTTGAGAAACTCTGAATCGTGATCAGCGCGGCCACCCGGATATATGGCAAGAGGCGTGCCACCTCGTTCTTATAGGAGGAATATGAGGTCTGTCCTTCTCAGGAGGACGGTCGTGCGGCCGTGAGCGGACGGTTTCCGGCGGTGAGGACGGCCGCTCTCGCGTTGCCATCCCACCGGGGGCGCGATAGCATCGCCCGGCCCTCATGAAGGGGGCCCGAGAGGAGAAACCGACCGTGGACTTTTCCCTGACCGAAGAGCAGCGCGCCATCCAGGAGACCGCGCGGGAGTTCGCCCGCCGCGAGGTCGATCCGATCGTCGACGAGATCGACGAGAGCCAGAAGTTCCCCCGCGAGGTGATCCGCAAGGCGGGGGAGCTCGGGTTCCTCGGCATCATCTTCCCCGAGGAGTATGGCGGCGCCGGGCTGGGCTACACCGAATACGTGCTCGTCGTCACCGAGCTGTCGCGGATCGACCCCTCGGTCGGCATCAGCATCGCGGCCCACAACTCGCTCTGCTCGAACCACATCTACAAGTTCGGCAGCGAGGAGCAGAAGCAGCGCTGGCTGGTGCCGCTCGCCAAGGGGGAAAAGATCGGCGCCTGGAGCCTCACCGAGCCGGGCGCCGGCTCGGACGCGGCCGGCACCCGCACCCGCGCCGAGCGGGTGGACGGGGGTTGGATACTGAACGGCGCCAAGACCTTCACCACCCACGGCAGCGTCGGCGACACCTGCGTCGTCTTCGCGGTGACCGACCCCAACGGGACGCGCGGCCACAACATTTCGGCCTTCGTCCTCGACAAGGGGATGGAGGGGTTCCGCCCCGGCAAGAAGGAGAACAAGCTCGGCATCCGCGCCTCGGACACCGCCGAGGTGGTCATGGAGAACTGCTTCGTCTCCGAGGACCGGCTGCTCGGCAAGGAGGGCGACGGCTTCGTCCAGGCCCTGCAGATCCTCGACGGCGGCCGCATCTCGATCGCGGCGCTGGGGCTCGGCACGGCGATCGGCGCTTTCGACACGGCGCTCGCCTACTCCAAGGAGCGCGAGCAGTTCGGCAAGCCGATCTCCCAGTTCCAGGCGATCCAGTTCGCCTTGGCCGAGATGGCCACCCGCATCGCGGCGGCGCAGATTCTGACCTTCGCCGCCGCCGAGGCCATGGACCGCGGCGGCAAGGTGTCGCGCCTCGCCTCTGAGGCCAAGCTCTACACCGGCGAGGCGGCCGTGTTCTGTTCCGAGCGCGGCGTGCAGATCCTCGGCGGCTACGGCTTCATCAAGGATTACCGGGCCGAGAAGTTCTACCGCGACGCCAAGATCTGCACCATCGGCGAGGGCACCAGCGAGATCCAGCGGCTGGTGATCGCGCGGCAGCTGTTGAAGGGGCGATAGGTTTGAAGAGATGACAAGGATGGCCCGGGCGGGCAGCTCCCTCGACGATCTCGTGCCGCGTCTGTTCGAGCGCAATCCGCGCGCTCTCGGGCGGGCGATCTCGATCCTCGAGGATGGCGGTGGCGGGCAGCGCGAGCTGATCCGCCGCGTCTACGCCGAGACCGGCAAGGCGCGCGTGGTGGGGATCACCGGCCCCCCGGGCGCCGGCAAGAGCACGCTCGTCGATCGCCTGGCCCGGCTGATCCGCAAGAACGGGCAGACGGTCGGCATCCTGGCCGTCGATCCCACCAGCCCGTTCACCGGCGGCGCCCTGCTCGGCGACCGCATCCGCATGCAGACCCTGTACACCGATCCCGGTGTCTTCATCCGCTCGATGGCCACCCGCGGCGCCATGGGCGGCCTCGCCCGCGCCTCGCGCGACGCCGTCGACCTGCTCGACGCCGCCGGCTTCGACTGGGTGCTGATCGAGACCGTCGGCGTCGGCCAGGACGAAGTGGACATCGTCCGCACCGCCGACACGGTCGTCCTGGTGACCATCCCCGGCCTGGGGGACGACATCCAGGCGATCAAGGCGGGGATTCTGGAGATCGCCGACGTCTTCGTGATCAACAAGGCCGACCGCGAGGGGGTGGAGCGGACGGCGAAGGACCTGCAGATGATGCTGTCGATCGGCGAGCACGGCGAGTGGCTGCCGCCGATCCTGAAGACCGTCGCCTCCCGCGAGGAGGGGATCGACCGCGTGCTGGCCGAGATCGAGCGCCACCGTGAGCATCTGGCGGCGAGCGGCGAGATCGAGCGCCGGCGCCGCTCGCACCTGCGGCTGCGGGTGGAGACGATCCTCAAGGAGCGCGTGGTGGCCGCCGCCGACCGGGTGCTCGGCGTCGACCGCGAGGTCGAGCGCGGACATCAGGAGAAGGTCGATCCCTACCGGGTGGCCGACCGGCTGTTCGCGGGCGTGCTCGAGGACGCCCGCGAGGAGACCGAGATCGCCGAGGATGCCGGCCCGGCCGGGCCCACTGAGGAGAGGATGGCATGATCGGGAAAATTGACCACGTCGGCATCGCGGTCCGCTCGATCGCCGAGGCGCGGGGGCTCTACGAGGCGATGGGACTCCATGTCGAGGCGATCGAGGAGGTGCCGCACGAGGGGGTGCGGGTGGCGATGATCCGCTGCGGCGAGTCGAACATCGAGCTGCTGGAGCCGACGTCGGAGGACTCGCCAATCGCCAAGTTCCTGGAGAAGCGCGGCCCCGGCATCCATCATCTCTGCCTGGGGAGCGACGACGTGCGGGCGGACGACGGCCGGCTGCGCGAGGCGGGCTATCAGGTGCTCCGACCCGAGCCCACCCGTGGTGCGGGAGGCTGCTGGGTGCAGTTCGTCCACCCGAAGAGCGCCGGCGGGGTGCTGCTGGAGCTGTCAGAGGGGGAGCACGGCAAGCCATGATCCGCCCCGGCTCCCTGGTGATCGTCCACCTGATCAATCCGACCGAGAAGTTCTGGGGGATCCTCCAGGATC
The DNA here is from genome assembly GCA_963792575.1 of uncultured Acidobacteriota bacterium. GTDB lineage: Bacteria > Acidobacteriota > Thermoanaerobaculia > Multivoradales > UBA5704 > DATARR01. Next base: position 217,270 of record CAWBWZ010000006.1, on the reverse strand, counting down.
TCGGGGTCGCGGGGGTGATGCTGCGCGGCATCAACGTCTCCAGCTTCGACGACTGGATGGCGCAGGCGTCGCGCCGGGGGGATCAGACGCTGGGTCTCTCGACGATGTTCGTCCCCCTGTTCCGGGTCGAGCGGCTCTTCCTCGACGAGGCCGTCGGCGAGGTCGAAAGCTACCGCCAGAGATTCCAGCAGCGGGTCGGAATGAACGTGGAGCGCTATCTGGGGCTGCACGCCGAGGAGGGGGAGGAGTCCTCGGAGGTGCCGTCGTAGAGAGGACCCGGCCGCTACCCGCGCCCGCCGCTCGCACTCACCTCTGCCGGCGTTTCCAGCGACTGCCCGGAATGATCGAGGCCCATCACCCGGAAAACGCGGTCGCGCAGGTGGCGGCAGCCCGGGTCGTCCAGGTCGCGCGGGCGCGGGACGTCGACCGTCACGACTTCACGGACGCGCGACGGGCGCTTGCCCATGACCACGACGCGGTCGGCGAGCTGGACGGCCTCCTCGACGTCGTGGGTGACGAAGAGGACGGTCTTGCGCTCGCGCTGCCAGATCCCCGTCAATTCGTGGCGCAGCCTCATGCGCGTCAGGTAGTCGAGGGCGCCGAACGGCTCGTCCATGAACAGCACGTCCGGCTCGGCGGCGAAGGCGCGGGCGATCTCCACCCGCTGCTTCATGCCGCCCGAGAGCTCCCGCGGGAAAGCCTTGCCGAAGCCGGTCAGGCCCACCAGCTCGATGTAGTGGTCGACCACCCGCTTTCTCTCCGCCGGCTGGGAGCGCTTGACGCCGAAGCCGACGTTGTCCTCCACGGTCAGCCAGGGGAAGACCGAGCTCTCCTGGAAGATGAAGATGTGCCGCGGATCGGGACCGGTCACCGGCCGGTCGTCGATGCGGGTCTCCCCCCGCGTCGCCGCCAGGAAGCCGGCGGCGATGTTGAGCAGCGTCGACTTGCCGCACCCCGAGGGGCCCACGATGCAGACGAACTCGCCGTCCTCCACGTCGAGGTTGATCTCCTCCAGGACGTGGATGGAGTCCTGCGCCTTGGCGTTGGCCTGGAAGGTCATCCAGACGTCGCGGATCGCGATCTTGGCCGTCATTCCCGGAGGCCCCAGCGCACCTCGTCGAGCTTCTCCATGCGGCGGATCAGCCAGTCGAGGCCGAGGCCGATCAGGCCGATCATCACCATGCCGGCGACCACGAGGTCGTAGCGCTTGCCGGCGTTGCGGGCGTCGATGATCAGATAGCCGAGCCCCGAGTTGACGGCGATCATCTCGGCCGCGACGACGACCAGCCAGGCGACACCCAGGGCGAGGCGGAGGCCGGTCAGGATCTGCGGCAGGGAGGCCGGGAGAATGACCTTGCGGAAGAGGTCGAGGCCGGTGATGCCGAAGTTGCGGGCGGCGCGGATGTAGTTGAGCTGGATGTTCTGCACCGCCGCCATCGCGGAGGTCACGATCGGGAACAGGCTGGCCAGGAAGATCAGGAAGATCGGCGCCGCGTCGCTGACCCCGAACCAGAGGATGGCCACCGGGATCCAGGCGATCGGCGAGATCGGCCGCAGCACCTGGAGGGCGGGGTTGAAGGCCATGCGGGCGCGCTCGAACCAGCCCATCAGCAGGCCGGCGGGGATGCCGACCGCCACCGCCAGCAGGTAGCCCGCGCTGACCCGGAACAGCGAGGCCACGATGTACTTGAGCAGCACCCCCTTGCGGGCCAGCTCGGCGGTGCCGGTCAACACCTCCCCCGGCGTGGGAAAGATGTCGCTCCCCGTCCAGCGGACGGCGAGGTGCCAGCCGAGGACGAAGAGGGCGCCGACGGCGAGCGGCAGCAGGACGGATTCGAGCTTCGATCTCATGGCCTTGGCAACCCTCAGAGCCCCTTCCAGGAATAGGCGCCGATCCCGGTCGTATTCTCCGAGAACCGCGGGTCGGCATACTCCTCGAAGGCGATCGGCTGCTTGAGGATGCCCGCCTCGAGCGCCAGTTTCGCGATGTCGTCGAATTCCCGCTTCGCCAGCCGCAGGTTGCTGTAGGTGACGCGGTCCGGCGGCTTGCTGAGCACGAAGCGGAGCAGCCGTGGATCCTGGTTGTAATACTGCGTCGCGACCGCCTGCGCTGCGCCCATCCGGTGGTCCATGCCCCCCTGGAGCCACAGGCCGCTGCTGGCGATGCCGTTGACGAGCCGCTGCACCCATTCCGGATGCTCGTCGATCGTCTTCTGCGACACCACCAGCACGCAGGAGATGAAGTTGGGCCAGATCTCCTTGGCCTGGTAGAGCACGCGGCCGTAGCCATCGAGCTCGGTCTGGGCCATGAACGGCTCGCCCGAGGTGATGGCGTCCACCGCTTTCGCGTAGAGGGCGGCCGGCATGTCCGGGGGCGCCATCTTCGAGCATCTCGACATCCTTGATGGACATCCCCTCGGCCGCCAGCGCCTTGCGCAGCAGCAGATACTGGTTGGAGAACCGGTTGGGGATCGCCACCCGCTTGCCGCGCAGGTCGCGGACGGTGTGGATCTGGGAGCTCTTGTGCACCATCATGGCCGTCCCGTCCCGGTGCCCCAGGTAGACGATCTTGATCGGCACCCCCTGCTGGCGCAGGGCCATGGCCATGGGAGCCAGCATGAACGTGGCCGGCAGATAGCCGGCGATCAGCGACTCCTTGATCTCGGGGAAGCCGTTGAACCTCACGGGCTCGTAGAACCCCTTGCCGGCCGTGTTCTTGTTGATCCAGTCGGTGACCGGGCAGGTGAGATGGCAGGTGACGGGCAGGAAGCCCACCCTGAACGTCTCCGTCCCGGCCACCTGCTTTCTGAGCCCGGCGGCGCGAAGCGGGTCGAACCCCAGGTTCAGCCACGCGTGCGTGAGGCCGAGGGCGGCGACGACGGCGAGCGTGCCGAGGGCGACCTTGGGCAGCTTGCTCATGGATTCCCCTTCTTCATTTAAGGGGAATATTGTAGGCGCAGGCGACTAGAACTGGACGTTCTTGACGAAGAAAGCCGTCACGTCCACCCGCTTGGAGACGAGATCGGTCGCCATCTCCGGCGTGAGCACGAACTGGCCGGCCCGCTCGCGCGCCGGGGTGTTCAGCAGCACCTCGAAGGCGGCCACCCGGCTCGGGGCGGATTCGCGGATCTGGAGCAGAGCGTTGGCCGCGATGCCGAGCGCCTTGAAGACGGAGCCCTCGGAGTTGGTGCTGATCTCGATCAGCGGGCGGTCCCCCTGCGTCCCCTCGTAGATCTCGATCCCTTCCAGGCCCTGGGCGTGGAAGAACTGCTGCAGCTCGGCGGTGAGATCCGCATGGGCGTAGGGCTTGCGGGTGAGCGTGGACAGATCGTTGTAGCCGGCCTTGGTCTTCAGCAGCCGGCCGCCGGCGGGCTGGTCCTTGTCGCGGCGGTTTCCCGGCACGTCGCGCGGGCCGGCGCCCTTCTGGTGGATCAGGTCCGCCAGAGTCGCGTCCCGCCGCGGCTGGGCGGGCACGGTCCCGATGTCCTGGGGTGAGCCGGGAATCAGCACGCCGGTGCCCAGCCCGGACCGGTTCGCCGCGTCGGTGCGGGCGACGTCGATCTGGTCGGCGCGCACGAACGTCTGGGTGCCGTTGAGCAGGGTGATGATCGCCTTGCCGTTCTGGATCGTGTACTTCTCCTTGGCGACCAGGCTGGAGCCGTCCTTGAGAACGATCGTGTAGCCGGCGGCCGCCAGCAGGGCGGTGGCCGTGATCAGGACGAGCGCCAGCAGGGCGAACGGGGCCAGGGTGGCCAGGCGCGGAAAGCGCGGGTGCCGCATACAGTTTTTCCTCCTGCGCGAAAATCGGCCCATGATACCCTGTCGCGGCCTCCGGGGGAACAGGCCCCGGAGATGACCGTAGAGGGCTCCAGACTTGAAATCTTCCCCATCCTCCGGCCTCCTCGTGCTCGAGGACGGCTCCGTGTTCGAGGGCGAGGCGGTCTCGCCCGGCACCCGCTTCGGCGAGGTGGTGTTCAACACCTCGATGACCGGCTACCAGGAGGTGCTCACCGACCCCTCCTATCGCGGCCAGATCGTGGTGATGACCCAGCCGCACATCGGCAACTACGGCACGTCCCCCGAGGACGCCGAGTCGGAACATCCGTGGGTCGAGGGTTTCATCGCCCGGCAGTTCACGGTCCAGCCCTCGGGCTCGATGGGGGATGAGGGGCTCGTCTCCTACCTGCAGCGCTACGCCGTGCCGGCTCTCCAGGGGCTCGACACGCGCGCCGTGGTGCGGCGTCTGCGCGACCACGGGGCCCTGCGCGGCGTGCTCACCACCGAGCGCTCCGACGTCGGCGCCCTGGCCGCCGAGCTGGCCGATTTTCCGACCATGGCCGGCCGGGCCCTGGTGGACGAGGTGACCTGCGCCGCCCGCTACGAGATCCCGGCGGTGGGGGAGGAGCGCCGCCACCTCGCCGTCTACGACTTCGGGGTGAAGACCAATATTCTGCGCTCGCTCGCGGAGCGGGGCGCGAGGCTGACAGTTCTGCCGGCCCGCACGCCGGCGAGCGACGTGCTGGCGCTCGGGGCCGACGGCGTCGTGCTGTCGAACGGCCCGGGCGATCCGGAGCCGCTCACCGGGATCGTCGACAACGTCCGCGAGCTGATCGCGGCCGAGGTGCCGGTCTTCGGCATCTGCCTGGGACACCAGCTCCTCGGCCTCGCCCTCGGCGGGCGCACCTTCAAGCTCAAGTTCGGCCATCACGGCGGCAACCAGCCGGTGCGCGACCTGGTGACGGGCAAGGTGGCGATCACCAGCCAGAACCACGGTTTCGCCGTCGATCCCGATTCGCTGCCAGCCTCGTGCGCCGTCACCCAGGTCAACCTGAACGACGGCACGGTCGAGGGGTTCGCGGTCACCGGCAAGCCGGTCTGGTCCGTGCAGTACCATCCGGAAGCCGCCCCCGGCCCGCACGACGCCTCGTTCCTCTTCGACCGCTTCCTCGACGCGACGACGCGGAAGTAAGAGGCGGCTTGACGGGCTCCGATCCCTCCCTCGCCGGCCCGCTGCCGTGGGTGATCGCCTGGCGGTTCCTGCGCGGGCGGCACAGCCGGCTGCTCGACGGCACGGCGCGGGCGGCGCTGCTCTCGACCGCCCTGGGGGTGATGGCGATGGTCATCGCCATGGCGCTGATGACCGGCTATCGCGAGGATCTGCAGAACAAGCTCGTGCGCGGCAACGCCGCCGTGATCGCCTATCCGGTGGGCGGCACGTCCGGCCCGCTGCCGGCGGCCAAGCAGCGGGCGCTGCTGGCGATCCCCGGAGTGCGGCGGATCGGCCGCGTCGCCTACGGCCAGGGGTCGCTCTCCAGCGGCAAGATGGCGCAGGGGCTGGAGGTGGTCCTGCGCGGCGTCGATCCGGGGGGCGGCCAGCTCACGGCGACGGCCGAGCAGCTCCGCTCCAGCCCAGAAGGGATTCCGTCCGGAGTGCTGGGCAAGGATCTCGCCGACCGGCTCGGCGCCAGGCCGGGGGATGTCCTCCGTCTGGTCGCTCTCGGCTTTGGCGAGGGGCGGCCGCGCTTCCGCTACCAGAGCGTCCGCGTCTCGGGGACCTTCGCGACCGGCTTCGCGGAATTCGACCGCAGCTGGCTGCTGCTCGACCGCGCCCTGGTCGAGCGCCTGATGGGGGGAGAGACCGCGGTGGACCTCCTGGAGTTCACGGTGGACGATCCCAGCGAGGCGCCGCGGATCGCTGAAGCCGCGTCGAAGATCCTGCAGCCGGACTTCGTGGTCACCGACTGGCGGCAGCTCAACCGTGAGCTGTTCACGGCGCTCAAGCTGCAGCAGATCGCCCTCTTTCTGGTCCTCGGGCTGATCGTGATCGTCTCCACCTTCAACGTCGCCTCGACCCTGGTGGTGCTGGTGCGCGAGCGGATGCGCGACATCGGCCTGCTGGGGGCGCTCGGGCTGCCGCCGGACAAGCTCCGCCTGGTCTTCCTGGTCTACGGCGGCTTCCTCGGCACGCTCGGAACGCTGCTGGGGGTGCTCTTCGGCTGGGGGATCTGCTGGGTGATGACCACCTTCAAGCTGGTGCGCTTCGACCCCGAGGTGGCGGCGATCTACTTCATCGACTCCGTCCCCTTCCACGTCGAGCCGCGGGACGTCCTGGCGGTGGTCGGCTTCGCCCTGCTGGTCACCCTGCTCGCCTGCTTCGCCCCGGCCTGGCGGGCGGCGCGGGTCGATCCGTCGTCGGCGCTGCGGTACGAGTAAGACCCTCTCTGCCCTGCGTGGGCACCCTCCTCTTGATGGCGAGATTGCGAATGACTCCCAATCTTTACACATTGGAGTGCTATAATGCTGTCACTCTTATCATCGGCCGACAGCGTGGCCCTGAGGTCAAGAGCTTGGTGCAAAATAATATACCTTCTTAAAAACTGATGTGCCGCGGTACAAATCCAGGCACGGAAGGAGGTGAAAATACCATGCACGAGTACGAGACTCCGGAACTGCTGACTCCCGAGGAGATGTACGAGAAGCCGATGCTTCTTGACCTCGAGGAGGTGTCCGCCTGCGCTATTTGTGGCACCGGTGGCAGCGGCGCGTCCAACTAGTTTCCTTGTTCCGGAACCCGCAGGCCCGTGCCTGCGGGTTCCCCTTTGATGCGAGCCGTCGCCAAGCTCCTCGAAGTGGGAGAGTCCTAGCCCATGATCAATATCCGGCCTTTGCGGCTTCTGGATGACGATGTACAGACGCGGCAGGAACTTGATCCGGACTTCCTGCGCTCCGGATATCGCCGGATGGTCTATGTGTCGACGGACCCCGAGTACCAGGGAGAACTGGCTCCCCGCCGTCCTCGGAGCCCGCTGACGATCCTCCCCATTCCCACCGACTCCGAAGCCTCTATCCGTCTTACCTATATGGACCTGCAAGGGAGGATAGAGACCCTCGAGATGAAGCCGGCGCACAGTTATTATATTTCTCCTAACGTAATCTATCGCATTCAGACACGAGGGAGATTGGTGCTGGAATTGTTCGGCCCGGCCGATTCGCGGACGCAATGTTTCAATGAAGAGCTGTTGCCAGCGGATTTTTTTGACTCTCCTGCGAAGGCCGACGACCGCTCCGGCTAGATCGGACGGCAAGACAGAAAGGAAGCCATATCCATGGGGGACAGACCGCACGGGAAACCGAAGAGGCTGGAGATGCTGATCGTCAACGACGAAGCCGACGCACCATCGTTCCTGAATCCGATGAGCGGTCAGATCTTCGTCACCAATCGGGTGGGCAAGAAGATTATGCAGTTGGCCGACGGGACCCTGGAAGTCGAAGCGATCGTCGACGAGGTCACCCGCGAATTCAAGGGCGTCTCGCGCGAAGTTGCGGTCAGGGATACGGAGGCCTTTCTCTCCACGAGCACGGAGAAAGGACTGATCACATGGATCGACCCCTAGAGATGGGAGCATCCGCCGGCCCGGCGGAAGCGGGGCATGGTGGTGTGCAGCCCAAGGTAAGGTTGCTCCAGCGTGGATCCCTGCCGATCGTCGAGGAGGAGGTGCGGAAGTTCCGCCCCGACATCTACTGGTATCTCTCGTTTCGCTGCAACCTGGCCTGCGAGCACTGCTCGGTCCAGTCCTCGCCCTGGGTGGACACCTCCAGGGATCTCACCACCGCGGACGCGTTGAAGGTGGTGGATCAGATGGCGGAGCTGAACGTGCGGACTGCCCTTCTAACCGGCGGCGAGGTGATGATCCGTCCGGATGCCTGCGAGATCATGCAGGCTCTCGCGGACCGCGGTATCGCCATCGGGCTCGAGACCAATGGTCTGCGGTTTCCTCCCGAGTTCCTCCTTCTTGCCCGTGAGCTGCAGGCCAAGAAGCTGCTGGGCATCTCGATCAGCCTGGACGGCGGTACCCCGGAGACTCACGAGCGGCTGCGTGGCCCGGGCTCTTTCAGCCGAACGGTGCGCGGGTTCCACCTCCTTGCCGAGAACGGCATCCACTTCAATGTCCAGGCGGTCCTCAATCGTTCGAATCTTCTGAGCATTCCCAATCTGTTTGCGATCGCCAAGGAGTTGCGTCCCCAACTGGACCTCCTGCTGTTCGCGTTCCTGAACGCCGTGGGCCGCGGCACGACGCTCATTCATCAACTCGGCCTGCACACCGGGGATTACAACACCCTTTTCGAGTTGATCAAGCAGGGCATGGACCGCACGGGGGTTCCGACGGTGGTGAAGTCCCCTCCGGCCACCGTGCCGCCCCGGTATCTGGGGGTCCTGTTCAATCATGCGAGCTCGACGCCCAGCTTCTCGTGCCAGTTCCCGCTCCTCGGCGTCCTGCCCAACGGCGACATCACGATCTGTGCGGTCTCGCGGGAGGACGAAGGTCTCCATTTCGGCAATGTCAGGACGGACAATCTCAAGGCGGTCTGGGCCAAGACCCGCATGGACATGTTGCGCAGCCGGTACCTGGCCGCCGACGATCTCAAGGGAATCTGCGGCGACTGTATCTTCAAACGCATCTGCAAGGGAGCCTGCCGCGCCTGGGCCTACGAGATGGGAGAGGATTTCGATGCCCCCTTTCCGGTCTGCGCGCAGATGGAGACCGAGGGCACGTTCCCCTCGTCTTATCGCATCTCGTCCCAGAACGAAGCACTGATGAAGCAGGCGGCAGCCGCGTCCGGATCCTGTGGTGGCACCTGCGCCTGCTCGCACTGAAACGCGCATGAAGGTCGGGGACGATCAGCGGCAAGCTCCCAGGTCCGCACCCTCACCTCCTGGTACGGGCCTGAACGACGGTTTGCCCGGCGCCGGGTACCGCCAGTTCGTAATGTCTGCCCACCCCCTCCTGCGAGAGGTCTTTCCCGCTCCGCGGGATGGGCGGGAGGGAGTGCTCGCGGATACCCTCGATCTCCTGCGTCGCCGGATACGGTACCGGGCGGTCGAGGGCCGCCGACCCCTCGAGGATCTGCTGCAAGATCTCGTGAGCCGGCCGGGAGAGCTGCTCGAGGCCAACTGCCTCAGCCTCTGCTGTCTGCTCGTCTCGCGCCTGCGCGAGGCTGGATATGGCCCCGAGGAGGTCTACATCGCTCTGGGCGGCTGGCGGAATCATTTTCAATACCACGCCTGGGTGCTGATCCGCCGGGAGCAAGACTTCCTGCGGATCGACCCCTCGACGCTCACGCCGGAGGAGCGCACCGGTCCCCGGATCTGGGCGGAGCAGGTCGTGTATGTGCTGTTCAACGACCGCTATGTCCACGTTCTCGAAGCCGAGAAACGGCGCCTGCTCGTCGACAAGGCTCCCGCCGTCAAGCCGAGGATGATCTGTTTCGGGAAAAATGATCCAGAGATCGGAGGGGTGCTGAAGGAGCGGGATTTCGAGCCGATCCTGGCCGGCCTGTTCCTGGGCGAGGCCGGCCTTGCCGGAATGGAGACCGGAGCTCTGGCCGCCAGAGCGCTGTCCTGCGGCCTGCTGCGCATGGAAGGGGAGCACCTCCTGCCCGGTCCGCGGATGGTCCTGATTCCGGACCGCCACGAGGGGGAGTTGTCGGCGCTCGTCGAGCCTGCCCTGGATCGCTATCTGGGAGTGATGTCGGCGGTCGTTCCGGAGCTCCGGCGAGCGTTCCAGGATTGCATGGCCGCCCGGCGCTTCTCCTGGGATGAGGTCGGCCATTCGCTGGTGGCCGGCCTGCTCATGGACCTGTCCATCGGCCGGCAGCTCTTCGCCCGGCATCCCGAATTGCGACCCCGGCTGGATTCCGTCGTCTGGATCTTCGAACGTCCACGGGCAAGGAATGCATTCGGCGTCCAGTTCACGAAAGATCCGTTGAGCGGCTGGGCGTTCGCTCAGCTCTGGCATCGAGGTCTGGAGCGTCCGGCGCTGAGCATCCGCGGCGAGCTCGCCGGGCTCATGGGCGGTCTCGCCTCCGGCGATCCAGGAGACGCCGACGCCCCCGGCTGGCTGCATCTGCGGTACGTTGGGCTGGTGCGGCGGGCCGGCAGAGGCCATGAGCTCCTCGTCCCGTCGTTCGCGCCGGAGGAATGGCGGCACCTCGCGGTACGGCTACACACAGGAGCGGGCCGTTTGCTGGAAGAGGCGATCCTCCCCGCTCTGGTCCTCCTTTCCAACCAGCCGTTCTGGGGGGACGGGGCTGCTGCCGGCCGGCTCTACACCGCGGTGCGCCTGCTGCTCGACTACGCCACCGACCGGGTTGTCGACAGTGGCCTGCTGCCGGCGTTCCCGGCCAGAGAGCAGGCTTCTCCGGCCTGGGGGCGCTGGCTCTGGAACGAAGACGTCTCGCCGGAGACCCGGTTTCTCTATGAGTACTGACGCCATTTCCCTCGATGGTGATGGCAGGGTAGCCTTGATCACCGGCGCCGGCGCCGGCCTGGGCCGCGTGGCCGCCGAGGTTTTCGGCCGGGCGGGATACCGCATCCTGATCGCCGATATCGATGCCGGGGAGGGCGCCGCGGCCGCCGGCGCGCTGTCGGCTGCCGGCGTTGAGGCGCGCTTCGTCGCCACGGATGTGGCCGATCCGGAGCAGGCTGCCCGGGCTGTGGCGGCTGCCGTGGAGAAGTGGGGGGGCTCGACTTCGTCCTCAACAACGCCGGGATCGTCGGGCAGGGCGCGACCATCGAGGATCTCGACGAGGCCGATCTCGCCCGTGTGCTCGACGTCGATCTCCGCGGGCCCTTCCACATGTGCAAGGCGGCGGTCCGTGCCATGAAGGGGCGAGGCGGCTCCATCCTGAACGTCGCGTCGATCACCGCCTGCACCGGTTCGGCCTACTACCCCGCGTACAGCGCCGCCAAGGCCGGGGTGATCGCCCTCACCCGCAGCATCGCCCGCAGGACGGGGCGGATGAACATCCGGGTCAATTGCCTGAACCCGGGCTCGATCGCCGACACCGGCCTGATGCGTGCCGGCCGCGGAGGGCGCGAGCTGACCCCGGAGGAGAAACGGGAGGAGACGATCGGCCTGATGAAGAAGATTCCCTTGGCGCGTCCGGCCCGGCCGCGGGACATCGCCCACTTCGCCCTGTTCCTCGCCTCGCCGCTCGCCGCCCACATCCACGGAGCGGTCCTGACCATCGATGGCGGCGAGAGCCTGGGCTACCACTGAGCGGACATGCTGGCCATCGATGCGAAGCAGCTCCGCCGGACGTACCGCAACGGCGTCGAAGCCCTGAAGGGGGTCGATCTCGAGGTGCGGCAGGGAGAGATCTTCTGCCTGGTCGGGCCTAACGGAGCCGGCAAGACGACCCTGGTCCGCATCCTCGGCACACAGTTGGCCGCGACCGGCGGCACGGTTCAGATCCTGGGCTGCGATCTGGCTCGGCAGGTAGACCAGGTGCGTCGCCGGATCGCCGTGGTGCCTCAGGGCGCATATCCTGATCCGTATCTCAAGGTTCGGGAGCACGTCCACTACTACCTCGTGGCCCGCGGCTCCTCGTATGCGCAGGCCCGGCAGGCGACTGCGAGCATCCTCCAGCGCCTCGGGCTCGCCGGCAAGAGCGACGGGCCGGTCTCGGCCCTCTCCGGCGGGATGGGCCGCCGCGTTCTGCTGGCCATGGCGCTCGCGAGCTCGGCGGATCTCCTGCTCCTCGACGAGCCCACCACCGGCCTCGACCTGCTGATCCGGAGAGAGACCTGGAACGTGCTGTCGGGACTCCGGGGGGAGCTCAGGACCGTTCTGCTGACGACGCATTCGATGGAGGAGGCTGAGGCCCTCGCGGACCGGGTCGGCATCGTCAACGACGGGCGCCTGGTGGCGGTGGGGACGCCCGCCGAGCTGCGCCGTCTGGCCCCCGGGCGCCAGAAAAGTGGTGTTCGAGGAGAACTCGCTTCCCCGCGCAGCTCTCGAGGCGTTCGGCCGGGTCGAGGTCTTCGCCGGCAAATGGGCGATCTTCATCCAGCAGGACGAGGAGCTGCGCCGCCTCCTCGACTTCGCCGTCGAGAAGAGGGTCGAAGCCTCGGTGTTCAACAGCACTCTCGAGGATGTCTTCGTCCACATGGTCGCCGACGGCCACCGACTCCGGATGGGGGAGCTCAAGTGAACGCCGTCTCCCGTACCTTCGCCGTCGCCGCGCTGACGCTCAAGCCCAGTCTCCGGCAGCCGCTGTTCATCATCTTGGTCTCGGTGCTGCCGCTCTCGCTTTTCGTGATGTTCCAGGTCATCGGCGGCGCCGGCCTCGGGCAGCAGGCCCTGTACGGCATCATCATCGTCTTCGCGACCAACGCGGGGGTCATATCGCTGCCGCAGATCACGGTGACCTATCGCAATTCACGCCTCCAGGAGATGTATGTCGCTTCGCCCGTCGGACCGGGCATGTATGCGCTGGGGCTCGGACTGTCGCGGCTGTTGTTCGCCCTGCCGCCGATCCTGCTGATCCTGGCCGTGCTGACGGTCCGGGGGAGCATGAGCCCAGGGGCTCTGCCCCAGGCGCTGCTAGTCGTGCTCTCCACGTCCTTCTGCGGGGTCATGATCGGCTTCACCCTCTCGCTGGTCGTCCCCAATGTCTATATGATAAGCACCGTAGCAAATCTTACTGGACTGGTTTTGACGGTGCTGCCCCCGGTCTACTACCCCCTGGCCATGGTGCCCGCGGGCTGGCGCTGGCTGGCGATGCTGGCTCCGACGGTAAACGCGGCAGAGCTGCTCCGCATCTACGGAGGGGCTTCCGCCGGCTCTGCCGGCGCAGCCCTGCTGCACTGGACGGTTCTGCTTCTGGAGACTTTCGCTTGCGGGATCATCGTTTTTCGCAGAATGCGCTGGCAGGAGCGGTAGGCCTCACGGCCTCCGGCACCCGGCACCGGATGCTGGCCGATGTGGCGGTGACGATGCGGGACGGGGTCGTCCTCAAGGCGGATGCCTTTTTCCCGGCAGACCGGGAGGGGCCGTTCGCCACGATCCTGATGATGACACCCTACGGCCGGCGCCGGCCGGCGATGATGAAGCTCGCCCGCTATCTGAGCGAGGGGGGCTTCGCCACTGTCCTTCAGGATGCGCGGGGGCGCTTCCAATCCGGCGGGGAGTTCCTGCGTTGCGAGGAGGAGGACGGAGAGGACACCCTCGCTTGGCTCGCACGGCAGAGCTGGTTCAACGGCCGGGCAGGCCTGCTGGGTATCTCGTTGTCCAGCTTCCGCGAGTTCCTGGCCGCTTCGAGCCCGCCGCCGGCAGGCCTGGAGATCAGGGCGGTTGTCAATTTCATGGGAGCGGTGGACATCTACTCCGCCTTCTACCACTCGGGAGCCCTGATGCTGCACTGGGCGCTCCCCTGGGGAGTGATGATGAACCCGCAGTGGATGGGGCGGATCGCCGCCTGGCAGAGCTTGCCCTGGCAGGAGCTCTTCCGCCATCTCCCCCTGGCTCAGGTGACCGCCAGGACCTCCGGGGCGGTGGAGCTCTGGCAGCAGGTCGTGGAGCGGCCGGTCTACGACGAGAGCTGGCGGAAGCTGGACCTCCGCGAGCGGCTGAGGGATGTCCAGGCCCCGGTCCTCCATCTCTCGGGCTGGTACGACAATGCCCTGAGCCAAGTCCTCAAGGCTTATGAGAGCCTCGCCGCACCGGAGGGGGGCGGGACGCCGGTTCCGCAATCGCTCATCCTGGGGCCCTGGGACCACCAGACGATCTTCTTCTCCCTCCTGGGCGGGAGCCAGCGGACCGAGCTCGGGACCCTGGCCGCGATCGAGCTGCTCCCCTTGGTCCTGGGCTGGTTCGAGCGCTGGATGGGCGAGGAGGCGGAGCCCGGCGCTCCTTCCTCCGCCCTGCCGGCAGTGCTGCTCTATGTCATGGCAGCCCGGACCTGGCTGGAGTTCGATACCTTTCCGCCGCCCCAGGGGCGGGAGGAGAGCTGGTATCTGAGCTCCGGCGGGAGCGCGAACACGGCCGGCGGCGACGGCGTCCTGCTCCTCGCGCCGCCGGAGACGGCGGGAACCGACCGCTTCGTCTACGATCCCGCCGATCCGGTGCCCACCGTCGGCGGCGCTCTCTGGCCTTTCCAGAGCCAGGGGCTACAGGCCGGGCCGGAGGACCAGCGGGAGGTCGAACGGCGGGCCGATGTCCTCGTCTACACCAGTGAGCCCTTGGCGGATGATCGGCTGGTGGTCGGGACCCTCCGCGTCGAGCTGTGGGCCGCCACCTCGGCCCCCGACACCGATTTCACCGCCAAGTTCGTCGACGTGGCCCCGGACGGGATCGCCCGCATCGTCCAGGACGGAATCCTGCGCTGCCGCTTCGCGACCGGGGCCGGCGACGATTTCGTGGCGCCGGGCCGCCCCTACCGCTGGACCCTCGAGCTCGGCGCCACCGGCCACTGCTTCCGGGCCGGTCACCGGCTGCGCCTGGATGTCTCGAGCAGCAATTTCCCCAAGTTCGACCGCAACCTGAACACGGCGGAGCCGATCCACACCGGCAGCGCCGGCGTCGCCTGTGAGCAGACCGTCTTCCATGGTGGCGCGGCCCTCTCGCGGCTCCTCCTGCCGGTCCTGCCGATCTCCTTGCTGACGACCCACCGCTGGGAGGGCTCTCGATGACGGGCGGCGAGCCGCTGGCAGGCCTGGGCCTGGGGCCGGCCGTAACAGCGAGGGTGGAGTCGGATCTCGGCCGCGAGGTCCCTTCAGGGAGCGAGCGGCTGCGGACGGACATTCACCGTCCGGCCGCGGAGGGCGCGCGGCCCGTCGTCCTGCTCAGGACTCCATACGGCACGGCCGAGCCCGCCCTGATCAAGATCGCCCGCATCCTGGCCCGCCATGGGTACGCGGTGGTGCTCCAGAACGTCCGCGGGCGCTACGGATCGAGCGGCCTGTTCGAGCCCTTCGACCACGAGGTCGAGGACGGGCGGGCCACGCTGGAATGGCTGGCGGCGCAGCCATGGTGCGACGGCCGGGTCGTCGGCTGGGGGATCTCCTATTCGACCTACACCGCCGCGGCCCTCTGCATCGGTCCGCCTCCGGGCGGGATCCGCCTGGCCGGGGTGGTCTCGGTGGTGGGCATGGCGAATCCCTACCGTCATTTCTACCGCGACGGAGTCTTCGTCCTTCATTGGGCTCTCCCCTGGTATCTGCTGATCTCCGGCCCGCGGTCGCGCAAGATGGGCTCCCTGAATCTCCAGGCTCCGGCCCTCGGCGCGCTCGCGGAGATCCCCGACGTCCTCGGCGGCCCGGCCGGGCTCTGGCACGACTGGCTGCGGTCGCGCTCGGAAGGCGATGAGTACTGGCGCCGCCGCGATCTTGTCCCGGCTCTCGTGCGCTCAGGCCTGCCGATGCTCCACATCGGCGGCTGGTACGACTTCACCATCGACTCGACGCTCGACCTCTACACGGCGATGGCCGCCTCCGGGGCTCCGGGCTCACAACGTCTCGTCGTCGGGCCGTGGGAGCACAACGAGACGGCGGGAGCCCTCTTCGGCGCCCTCGAAGCGGGAGAGCACGCCGGCGGCGGCTGGCTCGCAGCAGAGATGCTGAGCGCCCTGCGGAGCTGGTTGGGGGACGAGCCGGCCGTCCCGCGGCCGCCGGTGCGGATCTGGCTGGGAGACGGGGGGGCGGGAGCCTGGCGGGATCTGGAAGGCTGGCCGCCACCCGCTCGTCTCGGCGCTTGGCAACTGGCCGGCGGCGAGGCGGGCGAGGGCAGGCTGATCGCCGGTGCCGCGCATGAGCCGGGGTCGGCGGCCCTTGAGCACGACCCGGAGCAGCCGGTCCCCTCGCTGGGAGGGCGGTGCTGGGCGATGCCCGGATGGACAGCCGCCGGGCCGCTCGACCAAGCCCGCGTGGCGGCGCGGCCCGATGTCCTGACCTTCCGCAGCGCCCCCCTGGACCGTCCGCTCGAGATCTGCGGCTACCCGCGCGCCGTCCTGTGGATCGAACCGTCGGGCGGCGCGCCCCGCGACTGCTGCGCCAAGCTGGTCGATGTCTACCCCGATGGCCGCCAAGCCTGGGTTGCGGACGGCGTGGCTCGCCTCGTCTCAGGGGACGGTGGGGCTGAGGGGGGGCTCGCGGAGGTCTCCGTCGGGCTCGGGGCGGTGGCCCATCGCTTCGATCCTGGGCACCGCCTGGGCCTCGCGGTGGCGGCGAGCAGCTTCCCGCAGTTCGAGCGGTCTCCGGAGAGATGGAGGCTCCACCTCTTCCACGGCGGTGAGCGGCCGTCGCATCTCCTGCTCCCGGAAATGACAAAGCATCCGACCCTTAATGCCAGCGCTCTCGAGAGCCAGGAGAACCTACGATGAGCACTCTTCCCTCGAGCCTCCGTACCGGTCTGAGAATGCTGACTCGGAACCCGGGTTTCGCCCTGACCGCCATCCTGACGCTGGCGTTCGGGATCGGGAGCACTACGGTCGTATTCAGCATGGTCAGCGCTTTTCTCCTGCGGCCACTCCCCTTTCCGGACTCGTCGGCGCTGGTGCATCTCTGGGCCACCGACACGTCGCAGGGGTGGAATGAGGTGAAGGTCTCGCTCCAGAACTTCCTGGACTGGCGGCACGAGACCCGTACCCTGGAGGGGCTCGAGGGGTTCTACTATCGGACCTACAACCTCGCGGGGACCGCCACACCCGAGCAGATCGAGGCCAGCAATGTCACCTCCGGCATGTTCCGTATGCTCGGCGTGCGCCCCCAGCGCGGCCGGGACTTCCGGGACGGCGAGGACCAGCCGGGCCGGGAGCCGGTAGTGATTCTCAGCGACCGCGCCTGGCAGAGCCGGTTTGGCGGCAGGATCGACGTAGTGGGGCAGCGGATCCGGCTCGATGGAGAACCCTTCACGATCATCGGGGTGATGCCTCCAGGCTTCGAGTTCCCGCTCAAGAAGACCCAGATCTGGGTGCCCCTCGTCCTCGACGAGGCCCGCCACGGCCGTAGCGATCCCCTTCTGCAGGCTGTGGGGCGGCTCAAGCCGGGCAGGACTCTGGAGCAGGCTCAGGCGGAGATGGCCGGGGTGACGGCGCGTCTGCGCCAAGCCTACGCCAAGGAGAATGCCGCCCTGGGAGTGCGAGTGGTGCCGCTGCACCACGCCCTGCTCTTCGCCTTCGAGGTGATCCGTCTCGTGCTGCTCGGCGTGGCGGTGGCCGTCATCTTCGTGCTCCTCATCGTCTGCGCGAACGTGGCCAACCTCTCTCTGGCGCGGGCCGTCACCCGCACCCGCGAGATCGCCGTCCGCACCGCCATGGGAGCGAGCCGGAGAGACCTCTTCCGGCTGTGCGTGACCGAGAGCGCGCTACTCACGCTGCTCGGCGGCGCCCTGGGCCTGCTGCTGGCCGTCTGGTGTGACCATCTGCTCGACGTGTTGATCCCGCTGGATCTCTACCGTGTCGGGCACATCAGCATCGACTGGTGGGTGGTGCTGTTCCTGCTCGGGATCTTCGCTCTCAGTACGCTGGTGGTCGGCAGTACGCCGTTCCTGCAGCTCTCCCGGATCAATCCGGTCGACCATCTCCGGGAGTCGTCCACCAAGTCCACCTTCGGCCGCCGGCAGAGGCTCCTGCGCAATACCCTCGTCGTGGGGCAGGTGGCCGCGGCCCTGTTCCTGCTCATCGGCTCCGCCCTGGTTCTCGAGAGCCTGGTGCGCTTGCGTGACGTGGATTCCGGGCTCGCCACGGACGGCGTGGGAGTCGTGGAAGTCTCCCTGCCGGGAGCGAAATACGCCGGCAGCGCCGAGAAGCAGGCGTTCTACTTCGAGATTCTGCGGCGATTATCCGCGTTGCCCGCCGTAAAGTCGGCTGCGCTTGTTTATCCGCTCCCCTTGAACAACGAGTTGGACATCATCCACTTTGAGGTCCCAGGGGAGTTGGCCGCTGGGCCGGCCGGCCGGCCGCACACCGCCACCGTGTTCTGGGTGAGCTCCGACTACTTCCGGGTGATGGGGATCCCGCTTCGACAGGGACGGTTCTTCGGCGACATGGACACCGAGGGCTCGGCCCCGGTCATCATCATCAACCGCAAGTTCGCGGAGCGCTTCTGGTCCGGTCAGGAGCCCGTCGGCAAGACCCTGGAGCTGGAGCCGGGCCCGGCGGCGAAGAAGGCCCTGGTGGTCGGCATGGTCGCGGACAGCCGTGACGCGGACCTGACGAAGATCGAGCCGGAAGTCTTCGTCCCGATCCTGCAGAAGCCGCTGCGCTCGTTCCGGGTGGTGGTGCGCACCAAGAACGATCCCTCCGCCTCGCTGCTCGAGATCCGGCGGTCCATCTCGGGGCTCGATCCGGATCTCGCCCTGACCGGCGGCCGTACGATGCGGGAGGTCCTGGCCGATTCGACCACGCCGCAGCGGATCGCCGCGGTGCTGCTCGGCATCCTCGGGGCGAGTGCCCTCAGCTTGGCGGTGATCGGCCTCTACGGGGTCATGGCCTTCCTTTCCCGGCAGCGCGTCAACGAGATCGGCATCCGCATGGCGCTGGGGGCGCGGCGAGAGCAGGTGCTTTCGCTCCTCGTCCGCCAGGGGATGAGGCTCGCCCTGATCGGCACGCTGGTGGGACTCGTCGCGGGGGTGCTGCTGGGGCGGTTGCTGTCGAACGTCCTGTACGGAGTGAGCGCGTTCAGCCCTGTCGCCTTCGTGGGGCTGCCGCTCCTGCTGCTGCTGGTGGCGCTGGCGGCCAGCCTCGTCCCGGCGCGCCGGGCGACCCGGGTCGATCCGGTCGTCGCCCTGCGCCAGGATTAGCTCGGAGCCGCCCTACTTAGCAGGTTGCTTGCAAAGGGCTCCGATCTGTTGCATGAGAAGGAGACGGCTGTCGGCGTTCTCCTTCCCCTCGACCTTGCCATCCTTGAACTGGAAGATCTCCATGCTGCTGAAGCTGATCTTCTTCCCCGTGGGAGCGACGCCGAAGAGCTCGGCGCTGTGGGTGCCCGAGGCGGTGAAGGTCACCACGATGCGGTCGCCCTCGGCGGCAAAGATCTCGTTGATCGCGAAGTGGATGTCGGGGATGCCGAAGTGAACGGTCGCGACGGTGTCCTTCATCGGCTCGAGCTGGAACGGCGGGACGAAGATCTCGTCGACGGACTTGAGCTTCATCTGATTCCAGACCTCGTCGTAGAAACGGCGGACCGTCGCCTTGTTCCTCTCCACGGCGCTCGCGACCGGAGACGCCTGAGCCGGAGGATCTTCCGCGACGGCAGCCTGGACCGACAGGAAAGCCAGAGAGGACAAGAGCAGGATGGCTGGGGCGGTTCTTATTCTCATTTCATATGCTCCTTGGCAGAAACACCTTCATGATGCCTGAGCCTGATTTTGCGACGAGGTATGGCGCAGCAAGTGATGCCAGACGTGATCCGGGTCCCGCTCCACCGTCTCGATCACCTTCTGCATCTCGCCCAGGACCGGCGGCTCCGTGGCGTCCCAGACCTCTCCCTGGAGCAGCCGGACGATATCCAGCCGGTAGCGCGGATCGCGCAGGAAGAGGGTGTACATCAGGTTGAGACGGTAGTAGAGGGTGATGAACTTGTACCAGGTGCTCGTCCCGCGCCTCATCGCGGCCTCGAAGTCCTGAAAGCTCCGCTCGGACACGTCTCCGGAGGCGAGGGCTCCGATGATGGCTCCGCTCGCCAGCCGGGCGCTGTTGAGAGCGATGCTGACGCCTGATGAAAAGATCGGGTCGACGAACCGTCCGGCGTCGCCCACCAGCACGAAGCGGTCGCCGCTCAGGCGCTGCATCGAGTAGCTGTAGTCCCCCTCCTCCTGGAAGGGTCTGACCTGCCGGGCGGCGCGCAGTTTGTCGTGCAGCTCCGGCCGTGTGTTCATGCACTGCCAGAAGAAGGCCTCGCGCGTCTCCTTCTTGCCGGCGAAATGTTTCCGCTGGGTGACGACGCCCAAGCTGGTGATCCTGTCGGTGATCGGGATCTGCCAGACCCAGGAGTCGAGCATCGGCAGGAAGTGGATGAAGATGTAGTCCTGGTGCGACGAGGTGCCGCGGTCGAAGTCCTCGAACCAGGAATGGATCGCGAACTGGTCGAAGTGGGGGTCCTTGACCTTCAGCTTCAACTGGCTGCCAAGGAGGGTGCGACGGCCGCTGGCGTCGGCGACCATCCGCACGCGGAAGCGGACCTCCTTGCCGCCCAGGGAGGTGATGATCTCGGGGTGCTCGTCGGGATGGAAGTCGACCCGCTGCACCACGATCCCCTGGCAGACCGTGGCGCCGAGCCGCTCGGCGTGCTTGAGCAGCAACAGGTCGAACTTGCCACGGTCGACGTGATAGGTGTGATGCTGATGAACACCCTGCTGTTCCGCCTCGTCGAGCCTCACATCCGTAAAGTAATCCTCGCCGAAATTAGAACCGAACGTCCGCCGGGTGTGGGTGGCGGTCCAGACCGCACCGTATTTGTGGACGAACCCGGCTTCCTCCATCTGAGGCAGGAAGCCGATCTCGTCGAGAACCCGGGTGGTGGCCGGCACGAGTGACTCGCCAACATGAGGGCGAGGGAACATCTCACGTTCCAGGACAACACACTTGACGCCGGCGCGCGCCAGATAGGAGGCCAGCGTCGATCCGGCGGGACCGCCGCCGATGATTCCTACGTCAAATTCCGCTTCTTGTGAAGCCATGCCGTTTCACCTCGCTACAGCCCAAGCAGGCGTGCGACGATTAATTGTTGAATCTCGGGAGTACCCGAGGCGATGGACAGGGGTACGGCGTTGCGGAGCTCGCGCTCGAGTTGCAGCTCCGTCGTGCAGCCGGAGGCGCCGTGGATCTGGATGGCATCCACCGCGGAGCGGATCCGGCACTCGCTGACCAGATACTTGGCGAGAGAGATCTCGAGCAGGGCGCGCTCGCCCTGATCCCGGAGCCAGGCCGCTTTGTAGAGCAGAAGGCGCGAGGTCTCGAGATCGGCCTTCATCTGTACCAGCTTGTTGGCGATACCCTGGAACTTCCCGATCGCCTTGCCGAACTGGCGCCGGCGCCGCGCGTGAGCGAGAGAGCGGTCGAGGGTATGCTCCATTCGTCCCAGGGCGGCGACCGAGACCAGGAGCCGCTCCCACTCCATGGATTCGGTGAACATCGTGGCGCCGGCCCCCTCTGCGCCCAGCCGGTTGGCGACGGGCACGCGGCATCCGTCCAGGGCAACCTCGCACCAGGCGGCCGTGCGCAGGCCGACCTTCTCGAAGTCGGGTCCGGTGCGCAGCCCGGGCGCGCCCTTTTCCACCAGAAAGGCCGAGACTCCGCCGAACTGGCGGTCCTCGGGGCTGGTGAGAGCGTAGATGAGCAGGACGTCGGCCACCGGGCCATTGGTGACGTAGAGCTTGGTGCCGTGCAGGATGTAGTGGTCCCCCTCGCGCACGGCCGTCGTCGCCATTGAAAAGGCATCCGATCCCGAGCCGGGCTCGGTCGTCCCGTTGCCGCCGATCCATGCGCCGCTCGCCAGGCCGGGAAGGAAGCGCCGCTTCTGCTCCTCGCTGCCATGGAGCCAGATCGGCACCGCGCAGCTCTGCATGTGGGCGCACACCGAAAAGGTGAGCCCCTCGTCCTGGCACGTGGCGCTGAAGGCCTCGAGAGCAAGGGCGGTGGTAAGGAGGTCGGCGGCGCCGCCGCCATACTCGCGGGGTAGCGGCAGGCCGTGGAGCCCGGCCTCCGCCGCCAGGCGCCAGGCGCCCGGATGGAACCCCCCGGTCTGCTCCCTCTCCAGGAGGCCCTCGTTGAGCCGCTGGCCGGCCTCGCCCATCGCGCGGCGCAGGTCCTGTTGCTCCGCGGTAAGGCTGAAATCCATCGTCTCTCCGTCCGCTCAGCCCAAGGCCTGGGCAAGGTAGACGCGGTCCACCTTGCCCGAGGAGGTTTTCGGCAGCTCCGGCAGGTAGCGGAGATCGGCCGGAACCATGTAGGCGGGCAGTCGCTCGTGCAGGTGGCGTTTGAGCTCGAGCCCGGAGCCGGAGCTACCGTTCGCCGGTACGATGAACGCGACCAGCTTCGAGCCCTGGTCGCCGTCGGGAACCGCGACGATCGCGACCTCGCTCACGCCGGGATGGGAGTAGAGAGTCTTCTCGACCTCGCCGATCTCGATCCGATAGCCCCGGATTTTGACCATGTGATCCTTGCGGCCGCGAAAGTCATAGCTCCCGTCCTCTCGCCGCACCACATAGTCGCCGGTGCGATACCAGGGCTCGTCCCAGGCGAGGACCCCGGGGCGCCGTCCCAGCACCGCCCGGGTCCTTTCCGGGGCGCCCCAGTACCCGCGCATCACCGAGGGGCCGCGCACCCAGAGCTCGCCCTCGACGCCAGCGGGGCTCTCGTTCCCCTGCTCGTCGACGGCGGCGACCTCGGTGTTGGCGCAGGCTTTCCCGATCGGCAGCGACTCGTCGTCGCCTTCCGGGATGGCGTCGACCGCGTGCCAGGTGCAGACGTTGGTCTCGGTCGGGCCGTAGAGGTTGAACAGCGATGCCTGGGGTAGCGCGGCGGCGAGCCGGCGTAGGTATTTCACCGGGAAGACCTCGCCCGCGAAGAGGATCAGGCGCAAGGCCGGCAGGCTTGCCTGCTCGAGGTCCCCCCGCGTGAGCAGGAGAATCAGCGCCGACGGCGTGGAGTACCAGACCGAGATCTCCTGCTCGGCCATCCACGCCGTCACGTCGCGCGGGCGCAGGAGCGCCCGATGGGGGAGCGGGACCAGTGTGGCGCCGGCCGCGACCGATCCGAAGGTGTCGAGGATGGAGAGATCGAAGTGAAGCTCCGCGACGCCGGCGACGCGGTCCCCCTCGCGCAGGCCGAGGGTCGTCACCGCCCATTCCACGAAGGTGAGGGCGTTGCGGTGGGACAGCATCACCCCTTTCGGTCTTCCCGTCGATCCGGAGGTATAGAGGATGTAGGCGAGATCGTTCTCGATCGCCGGTGTCCGTGGGAGCATCGGCGTGGCATTGATCGCCTCCTGCCAGGACAGAAGCTCGGGTCCCGGGCCTCCCGCCGACGCCGGCGCCCCAGGGGGGGCATCCTCTCCGGCGACGGCCACGACGAGGCGCAGTGACTCCGGCAGCGGCGCGGCGAGCAGATCCGGCAGCAGCGTGGCGTCGGCGACGAGGGCGGAGACCGTGCAGTCCTCCAGCGTGTAGCGGACCCGGTCGAGCGGCGCGGTGGCGTCGAGGGGGACGTAGGTAGCGCTCGCCTCGAGCGCGGCGAAGATCGAGATGTAGGCGGCGGGGCCCTTGGGAAGCCACAAAGCAATCCGGTCGTGATGACCCAGGCCGCGGTGGACGAAGGCACCGGCGAGCCGGTGCGACATCTCTGCGATCTCGCCATAGGTGATCGATGCCTCCCGGGTCACGATCGCTACCCGCGACGGCGCGCTCCGCGCCCGCGCCGAAAGCATCTGCTGTAGCAGGTAGGGCAAGGGCCTATCCGCCCGTCGCGAGTTGCCGGTTCGCGACGAACCTGACCATGGCCCCGATCGAACCGACGTTTTTCTTCGTCAACTCGTGAGTCTGGATCGGGACACCTGAAAGCCCTTCCAGGAAGTCCGCGACTTCGACCATGGCGAGAGAATCGAGGACCCCGCTGTCGATCAGGTCCAGATCCTCGGTGAGTCTCTCCGGTTGCTCGTTAGGTACGAAGGACTGCCAGATGAACGTGTGGATACGCTGCGAAAGTTCAGTGCTTTCCATGGTCGCTTGCATTCCTTCACGGGTAGGCCGAGTCAAGGGATCCTGCCACCGGTCGGGTGCAGCCACATAGTGTTTCTTCCTTGCAAGGATACTATACTCGCTTGAATCATGTCCACGTGTGACGGTCTCCACCGAGCTGTTGTCGCCAAGTGTCTGGGTAGTATTCAAATAAATCATGAGCTATGCTGACAAGTGTGTCGTGTAGTGAAAATTATCCCAGAGGCGTGCTACCGATCATGACGATCAGACATTCTTCGCAGGAAGATCGCAGAAACATCCTGGAGCTCTCCAAGGAGCTTGCCGCTGTCTTTGGCGGTGGCGCCGAGGCGCTGGATCGCGCCGGAAAATTCAGCAAAGAACATTACCGAATCGCTCACGATGCCGGCTACATGCGCCTCACCCTCCCCCAGGACTATGGCGGCTGGGGAGCGGATGTGTACACCTTCTGCCTGGCGCAGGAAGAGCTGGCGCAGGGCTGTGCGGGCACGGCTCTGGCCATCAACATGCACCTGAGCATACAGAGTGTCCTGTCATACCTGCTGAATGATGAACAGAAGCGGGCCGTATTTTCCGAGGTGGTCGACAAAAAGATCACCTTTGCAGGTGGGGGGACGGAAGAATCGATCGGCGGCAACTGGCAGTCCGTAACGGCCGGCGCGCAGCAGACGGAAGACGGATATGTCCTGAACGGAAGAAAGAAGTTCTGCAGTGGCGCTTCGGTGGCGGATTATTTCTGGAACTTTTACATGCTGGCGGATCTCAAGGACTCGCGCCTCCCCATCGGCGCCACGTCGTTCCTGGTGCATCGCTCCGCGCCAGGTCTTTCCGTGGTGGAAACTTGGGATTCGATGGGTATGCGAGCCAGTGGGAGCGACGACCTGCTTTTGGACCAAGTCCGGGTTGCCGGTGGCGCGATGGTCGGAAGGCCCGGTCTGGGTTTTGCTCAAGCCTCAAAACGCCTTTACTGGTTTCTGCTCAGTGAGGTGGCCGTCTATGTGGGAGTGGCGACGGCGGCAATGAAGGAGACGATCGAATATGTCCGTCGTCGGCATTCCAAGTTGCAGGGGACCAAAAGGGGGCCGGGTCTGGAGACCCAGCTGCTGGTGGGAGAGATGTCCGCGCGGCTCGAAGCCGCGCGGAGCCTGCTGCATCGGACCGCGCAGAGCTTTGCCGCCGAAGAGGTGGAGAGGACGGGCTCCACTCCCGAACTGTTGGCTCAGGCGGCGCAGACGAAGTACTTCGCCACCAAGACCTGCATCGAAGTCGTGGACATCGCCCTCCAGATCGCCGGAGGGTTCGGATTTCTCAAGGGCAGCCCTATCGAGCGTCACTATCGCGACGTGCGAGGAGGGCCTTTTCACCCTCCGAGAAATACGCCGACGGCTTTGAGTCTCGTGGGGCGGCAGCTTCTGGGACTTAACCTCGATCCCAGCTTCGGTTGACCGGGACCTACGCCGACACGCTCTCGTTGCGCTCGCCGGACATGATCCGCCAGCCGATGACCTTCTCGTCGATCTCGCGCAGGCGGTTGGCGACCAGGCGGCAGAGGAGCTGGAGGAACTCGAGCGCGGCGTGGGGGTCCATGGCGAGGACCTGGCGCACGGTCCCCTGATCGAGGGCCAGCACGGTGAGCGGACCGGCGTGGGCCTTGGCGTCGGCCGAGCGCGGCTCGCCGTCGATCAGCGACATCTCGCCGAAGAAGTCGCCGCGCTCGAGGATGGCGAGCGCCTCCTCGCCGGCGCCGGGGATGAACTTCGAGATCATCACCCGCCCCTCGAGAATGATGTACATCTCGGCCCCCTCGTCCCCCTCCTGGAAGAGGGAGGCGCCGGCGGCGAAGCGCTTCTCGTGGGAGAAGGTGGCGAGGGTCATCAGCTCGCGGCGCGACAGCCCCTGCTCGCGGAACAGGCGGATCTTGTCCGACGGCTCCACCCGCACGTCGGCGGGCACGCCCGCGGTCTGCTTGCGCAGGCGCAGGAAGTTCTCCGGCATCGACTCGGAGGAGAAGAAGGACTTCAGCTGGTCGTTGGTCGCCGCGCAGCTTGCGGGCGAGGCTGTGCCAGAGAGTCCAGTAGACCTGGACGCCCAGCTCGGGCGAGCTCTCCATCAGGTTGTCGAGGACGGCCGCGTCGATGCGGAACATCTGGCTCGGCGCGGCGGCGAGGGCGTCGGAGTTGCGCTCCTGGCCGGTGATGAAGCTCGCCTCGCCGAAGAAGTCCCCGGTCTCCACGGCGCCCAGCGCGAAGGTGCCGTAGGAGGTGGTGCGCTGGACGGTGATCTCCCCGCGCTCCAGCATGTAGAGGTCGCGGCTCTGCGTGCGATGGCCGAAGACCAGGCTGCCGACGTCGTGGACCTCCTCGCGGACGGCCGAGGTGAAGCGGAAGATCTGCTCGTCGGAGAAGTGGGCGAGCGGCTTGATGCGCCGCAGCCGGGAGGCCAGATCGAGCTGGCCGCCGGTGGCGTCCCGGCGCTTCGGCGGCGGCGGGGGGTTCAGCGAGATGTCGGCGCCCGGCAGCCCCCCCTGCTCCAGGAAGCGCTCGCGGTGCCACTCCAGGCGGTCGAAGGCGGTGTGCACCTGCTCCTGGCGCTCGCGGAAGACGCTGCGCCAGCTCGCGGTTCCCCCAGCCGAGGATCTGCTTCAGGGTCTGGATGCGCCGCCGCAGCCGCCGCACCCCCTCCTCGTCGCCGTCGTTGAGCAGCAGGAAGGCGTGGACGGTGGCGGCGAGGGCCGGCTCGAACTGCTTGCGCTCGTACTCGGCCCGCCCGAGGCTCTCCGCCGTCTCGCGGTCGAAGGGGTTGTAGCGCAGCGCCCGGCCGAACTCCTCGACGGCGCCGTCGAAGTCGCGGCGCCGGAAGAGCAGCCGGCCGTGCAGCTTGTGGTTGGCGGGGTTGGCGAGATCCTTGGCCTTGGCGACCTCGATGCACTCGATCGCCCGCGCGTTCTCCCCCTTCTCGGCGTAGAGATGGGCGAGGCCGAGGAAGTGGGCGGCGTCGATGGCGTTGCGCCGGAACCCCTCGCGCAGGATGTCGCGCAGGCTGCGCGAGCTCGTCCCCTTGTGCTGCTGCTGGAGCTTGCGGACCTCCGCCAGCCCCAGCTTGACGCTGAGGTTCTTGGGTTCCAGGCGCAAGGCCAGGAGGAGGAGGTCCGCCGACTCTTCGTAGCGTCCGGTCTCGCCGAAGCGCCGGGCCAGATCGGTCAGCTCTTGGACTTCCGGGTTCGAGGGGCTCTGCGGATCACTCATCGCCGCGCCTTTTCTCTTTGCATCTTTTCCTACTTTGGAGCAGAGGCCGGAGAGTTTAGCACGGGTGCGGGGCCGCGGCTCATGCTTGATCCCACAGGTGCTTTTATATACATTCCACTATCATTTACCCTTTGCCGTGACAGAACCCGTCCGTTTGCCGGGAGGTGTTCCGATGTCCCTGAGCCCTGAACTCGCCGACGCCGTAAAGCGCGGAATCGAAGCCTGCCGGAGGGGGGACTGGAACGAGGGTCTCCGCCACCTGGGGAAGGTGACGGCGGGGGGGGAGGTCATCAACGGCCTGCCGGGACTGTTCTACTCCTACCTCGGCTATGGCATCGCCCTGCGCGACCGGCGCGTCCGCGAGGGGCTCAAGCTCTGCCGCCACTCGATCGAGGTGGAGTTCTACCAGGCCGAGAACTATCTCAACCTGGCACGCACGTCCATCCTGGCCCGCGACCGCAAGGGGGCCGTCAAGGCGATCCGCGCCGGCCTGAAGATCGACCGCAACAATCAGCATCTCCTCGCGCTCTACAAGGAGCTCGGCATCCGCAGCTCGCCGGTGCTCTCCTTCCTCGACCGCAAGCACCCGGTCAACCAGCTCCTGGGCCGCATCCGCCACGCGCTGCGCGGCGACGGGTAGTTCCTACAACAGCTCCCTGCAAACAGTTTCCCCCTCGCCCCGGGGAACCGGGACGAGGGGGATGAAGGAGGAAGCGCTGGACGTCTGACGGACTGCGTCTGACTACGGAGCGGCGCCCGCGGGCGCCGCCGCCGCGCCAGGGCCGCTCTTGAGGTCGTCGAACACGATGCCGAGGTTCTCGGCGCCGCTGTTGCGGACCACGTCCATGAAGTCCACGACCTTGTCGAAGGGGAGCTCGCCGTCGGCGGCGAAGAACACCACCTTCTGCGCGCGGCCGGTGAGCGCGGTTTTGAGCGCGCCGCCGAACTCGGCGTAGGGGATGAGCTGCTTGTTGATGTAGGTGGAACCCGCGGCGTCCATCCGCACGATGATCTGGTCTTCCGACGGCGGCGGCGTCGCGGTTTCGATTTTCGGTGGCACCTGCGCGGAGTAGCCCATCTGGAGCAGCGGCACCGCGACCATGAAGATGATCAGCAGCACCAGCACCACGTCGACCAGCGGCGTGATGTTGATCTCGCTCCGGATACTTCCGGCATTACCCATGTTCATTGCCATACTTGAGCTCCTCTGGCCGCGCCGCCGCTAGGCGGCGCCGCCCGTCTTCCTCTTCTCGGTCACGAGACCCACGTGGCTGAATCCGGCCTCGTTGACGAACTGCATCACCGAGCGCACGTCCTTGTACTTCAGCCGGCGGTCGGCCTTGATGATCACGTCCTTGTCCGGCGTCTGGTTGTGCACCTCGGCCAGGGTGGCCTTCAGGTTCTCCTTCGGCACCCAGTTCTGGTTGACGAAGACCGAGCCGTCCGACTTGACCGCCATGGTGAGCTGCTTCGCGTTCTCGGGCATCTTCGTGGGGTTGGCGGTCGCCGGCAGCGAGACGTCGACCCCCTTCTGCAACATCGGGGTCACCACCATGAAGATGATCAACAGCACCAGGCAGACGTCGACGAGGGGAGTGACGTTGATGTCGCTCCGGACCCCGCGGACGAGCGTGGGCTTGTTGTGTTTAGGCAGCATGCTTGCTCCTCTGCCGCTTCATGAAGAAGTCGATCAGCTCCGACGCCGAGTTCGACATCTCGATCTGCAGCCGCTCGAGCACGTTGGTGAAGTAGTTGAACATCCAGGCCGCCGGGATGGCGACCGCGAGACCGAAGGCGGTGGCCACGAGCGCCTCGGCGATACCGGCCGAGACGGCGCCGATGCCGGCGGAAGCGGTGAGGGCCATGCCGTGGAAGGCGTTGATGATGCCGATCACGGTGCCGAACAGGCCGATGAAGGGGGTGATGGTGGCGATGGTCGCCAGCGAGCCGATGCCGCGCTTCATGTCGGAGGTGGTCAGCAGCGTGGCGCGCTCGACGGCGCGGGTGGCGGCCTCGACGACCTCGACCTCGGACAGCGGGCTGGTCTGGCTCTCGAACTGGAACGCCTGCAGGCCGGCCGAGACGACGCGGGCCAGGTGGCTCTGGGGGTACTTCATCGCGATGTCGATCGCGGCCTGGGGGCGGTCGTTCTTCAGGTGCTCGGTCGCCTGGCGGGCGAACAGGAGAGACTGCTTGCGGGCCTTGCGGAAGACGATCGCCCGCTCGACGCAGACGTACAGCGACCAGACGGAGAGGATGATGAGAATGAGGATCACCCCCTTGTTGAGGATGGTCATCTGTTCCCAGAGAACAAGAGGATTCAGATCCATTGCGCTTCTCCTTTTCGAAACCTAGGCGCTCACTGCACCTGGAAATTGACCGTCAGCACGTAGTAGACCTTGACCGGCCTGCCGGCGAGCATGGCAGGCTTGAACTTCCATCTCTGCACGGCGTCGACGGCGGCCTTGTCGAGGCCCATCGGCTGCCCCTTGAGGACCCGCACGTTGGTAACGTTGCCCTGCTGGTCGATGATCGCCTCGACGATCACCGTGCCGGTGACGCGGGCCCGGCGGGCGAGCTCCGTGTAGACCGGCTTGACCTGGCTGATGATCTCCGGCCGGGTCACGTCGCCGCCGACGCGCAGCGGCGCCTCGTCCGGCACGCCGCCGACCACGCCGCCCGGCGTGCCGCCGACGACTCCGCCGACCACTCCGCCGACGACTCCGCCGGCCACGCCGCCGACGACGCCACCCTCGACGCCGCCCTCAACGCCGGCATCGGGCGCCGGATTGTTCTGCGGCTCCGGAACCTTGTCCGGCACCTGCACCGGCTGCACCGTCTCGGTCGGCTGGACCTGCGGCACCACCTTCGGAGTTTCCACCGGCTTGGGCGCGGCGGGCGGCGGCGGCGGTGGCGGCGGCGGGGGGGGCGGGGGCGCGGCGTTGACGAACACCACGTTGATCGGCGGCTCGTCCACCGGCGGCACGTTCCAGTACTGCGCGAACAGCAGCGCGCCGCCGGCGATCAGGTGGATCGCCAGCGCGACCGGAAAGAGCCACCAGCGCAGGCCGCGCTTGGTCTTTTTGTCCAAATCGATCAGTGAATTCTCAAACATGATCTCACCCACCTATCTCAGGTGTTGGCAGGGGCCGGCGCCGGCTGCGCCGCCGCCTTCTTCTTCTTTTCTTCACGTGTAGCCAGGGCCTTCTTGGTCCAGTCCGACGCGGTCGTCTCGTCCGCCAGCCGCTGGGCGCCGTCGGTGTCGAGCTTCGACTTCTCGCGGTAGAGCAGGCCGGTGTAGACCATCGCGTCGACGTACTCGGGATCGAGGGCGAGCGCCTGCTTCAGGGCGTCGAGGCCGAGATCGACCATCTTGCCCTTGGCCTCGAAATCGAGCTTGCCGGCGTCGTGGTAGACCTTGTCCCAGGCCGTCGAGCCGATCGCGTAGAGCGTCTTGGCCTTGTCCTCGCCCTGGAGCTTGTCGGCCTGCTGGAACGCCTCGGCGAGACGGTCGGCCTTGGTGAGGATGTTGACCTTGGCCTGGCCGAGCTTGACGGCCTCGTCCGGCCGCTCCGCCACCCGCCGGTCGATGAAGGCGAGCGCCTCATTGTATTTCTCGGCGTTGACGTAGGTTGCCATCAGGTAATCTTCGATCTTCGTGTCGTCCGGGTTTTCAGCCAGGAACTTCTCGAAGGCGTCGATCGCCGTGGCGGCGTACTGCTGGTTCTTCGGATCGGTGTCGCCCGGCCTGTAGAGGGCGAGCGCGGAAAGCCCCACGGAGCGCCAGGCGAAGGTGGCGTCGGGGTCGAGGTCCAGCCCTTTCTTGTAGTAGTCCAGGGCCTTCGTATACTGCTCTTGTTGATAGTAGGAGTTGCCCTTCTTCAACTCCGCCCGGGCCTGGACCTTGCCGCAGCCCGCCATTGGCAAGATCAGAAGGGCCGCCACGGGAAGGATCAAAGTTCTCTGCATAGTCACCTCTCCACCTCTTAGAAGGGGGGAGCTCAAAAAGAGTTCCCGGAAGACTTAGGCCCGATCGAAGGAGGGGTCTCAGAGGGGCGACTCTTTTGAATCCCCCCCTCATCGAGGACCAGATGCAACAGTTGTACCGACTTCACCCATTCTTCGGAAGGCAGGAGAGCCTTCCGGAAACTTTAGCGGCACCAGCAGGAACAGGAGTGGCGTTTCTTTCTTTCGTCATCTGGCATTCGTCATGAGGCGGGCCGGAATCCTAGAGGAAAACGGCCGCGGACGCCAGATGGGGTCCGCGCGGGGGGAAAGTCAGGCGGAAGCGGGGCGGTCCCTCGTTGCGCCCTTCCCCCCGGCCATGTCAGACTCCCGGCCGCGCATTCATGAACCATTGCACGCGGGCCGGCCGGCAGGGCTCCGCGGGGGAGGAAACCTTTGCTCCAGGGCATCTTCCGCACCAAGTCGCTGAACGCGATTCTGGCCTCCACCGAAAACCCGGAATCCCAGCTGCGGCGGTCCCTCGGCGCCTTCCAGCTCACCCTGCTGGGCGTCGGCGCCATCATCGGCGCCGGCATCTTCTCGACCGTCGGCACCGCCGCGGCGGGGGGCGCCGAGCACCCGGGGGCCGGCCCGGCGCATCGTCCTCTCCTTCATCCTCACCGCGATCACCTGCGGCTTCGCGGCCCTCTGCTACGCCGAGTTCGCCTCGATGGTGCCGGTCTCCGGCTCGGCCTACACCTACGCCTACGCCACCCTCGGCGAGCTGGTCGGCTGGATCATCGGCTGGGACCTCATCATCGAGTACGCGGTCGGCAACGTGGCGGTGGCCATCTCCTGGTCCGGCTACTTCCAGGAGCTGCTCCGCAACGTCGGGATCCACTTCCCCGACTGGCTCGCCGTCGACTACCGCTCGGCGGCCCAGGCGGCGGCGCAGGTCGCCGAAACGCAGGCCAAGGGAGGGAGCGTCGAGGCCCTCGGCGGCGCCATCCTGCAGGCCGCCAACGCCCTCGCCACGGCGCCGCACCTGCTCGGGATCCCGCTCGTCTTCAACCTGCCGGCCTTCCTGATCGTCATGCTGATCACCGTCGTCCTGGTCGTCGGCATCCGCGAGAGCGCCTGGTTCAACTCGGCGATGGTGCTGCTGAAGCTCGCCATCATCGCCTTCTTCATCATCATGGGGTTCTTCTACGTCAAGACCGGAGAACTGGCATCCGTTCGCGCCCAACGGCTATCACGGGATCTTCACGGCCGCCGCGATCATCTTCTTCGCCTACATCGGCTTCGACGCCGTCTCCACGGCCGCCGAGGAGACCAAGAACCCGCAGCGCGACATGCCGATCGGCATCATCTCCAGCCTCGATCGCCTGCACGGTCATCTACATCCTGGTGGCGCTGGTGCTGACCGGCATGCTGCCCTGGAAGCAGCTCGGCACCGCCGAGCCGCTGGCGACCGCCTTCTCGGCGCTGGGGCTGAAGTGGCCGACGATCATCATCTCGCTCGGCGCCGTGTTCGCCATGACCTCGGTGCTGCTGGTCTTCCAGCTCGGCCAGCCGCGCATCTTCTTCTCGATGGCGCGCGACGGGCTGCTGCCCCAGTGGGCGGCGAAGGTCCACCCGAAGTACCGGACGCCGTACGTCACCACCTGGCTCACCGGCATCCTGGTCGCCGTCTTCGCCGGCATCGCCAACATCAACGAGGTGGTGGAGCTGACCAACATCGGAACGCTGTTCGCGTTCGTCCTGGTCTGCGTCGGCATCACCATCCTGCGCTACAAGGACCCGAGCCGGCAGCGCCCGTTCCGCGTGCCCCTGGGGCCCTGGCTGATCCCCATGCTGGGCGCCGGCTTCTGCGTCTTCCTGATGTTCTACCTGCCGCCGACCTCGTGGTGGCGGTTCATCGGCTGGCTGATCCTCGGGATGTCGATCTACTTCTCCTACGGCTACACCCACAGCGTGGTGGGGCGAGAGAGCGGCCGGCCGGCGAAGCCCCCGGGACAGAACCTGGCAGGCCTCGGCTTCCTCCTCGCCGCCATCGGCCTGTTCACCATTCCGCATGACGCCGGGCTGCCGACGCTGGTCCGCGAGGCGATGTCGGGAGCCGCCACGGATCACCTGCGCTCGCTGATCGGCCTCTCCCTGATCGTCCTCGGCCTGATCGCGGGGA
The DNA here is from genome assembly GCA_963792575.1 of uncultured Acidobacteriota bacterium. Taxonomy (GTDB): domain Bacteria; phylum Acidobacteriota; class Thermoanaerobaculia; order Multivoradales; family UBA5704; genus DATARR01. The sequence goes on along the minus strand of CAWBWZ010000006.1, from coordinate 184,400 downwards.
CGATCGGCGTCGCCGGGGCGCGGCGGGCGGAGACGCGGTAGGAGTTGTTCCTGTAGGGGCGGCCCTATGTGGCCGCCCTGTTTGCCCAACCGCAGGGCGGCCACACAGGGCCGCCCCTACTCCTCCCGCGTCAATCCCAATCCCCGCTTGAACCGGAACCAGGCGTTCCGCAGCTTCCAGAAGCGGCTCGCCCGCATCGCGGCGATGCGGGCCTCGAGCCCGTGGATTTCGCCGCGGAGCCCCTCGGTCCTCGCCTTCTCAGCCGCGAGCTCGGCCGCGTGATCCCGGAGCCGCAGTCCTGTGGCGTAGAGATCCAGCCGCGCCGAGCGGAGCAGGGCGGCGAGGAGGGTGCCGGCGTAGAGCGTCGACGTTCCGCCCGCCCCGTCGACGATCTCGATCGCCAGCGTCGTGTCGCGCTCCAGGGCTTCCCGGGCCAGATCCAGCTCGAAGTGCCAGCCGTACCCCGTGACCTGCTCGTAGGGGAAGAGAGCCCCCACCTCCGGACGGGGCTGAAAGTCGCGATCGGCGAGGCAGATTGGGCCACCGATCCGAACCCGCAACTCGCGCGGGGGGAGGCGGTGAACGCGGTCCGCCACCCAGCCGGCCATGCGCAGAACGCCGGCCGGAGCCGAGCAGTGCTCGACGAAACTGTCGGGCTCAGGCTTCAGACCGAGCCCGGAGAAGTCGCGGGCCGGCTCCGGCACCACGACCCAGAGATCCTGGAAGTTGAGCAGGCCCCGGGGGATGCGGTGGGCGGAGGCGTCCGGCGCGAGATCCCGCAGCATGCGGCGGACGAAGGGCTCGTCCACCCAGCAGGTTCCGTACTGCTCGCCGGGCAGCGAGCCGCTCTCGCTCTTGAGATCGAAGAGCATGCCGGACGCCGGCAGCGTCCGGCCCGGCGGCAGGAGATCCTCGCCGTGGACGCTGAAAACCAGCACGCCGCCGGGCCGGAGCAGTCCCCAGAGACGGCGCAGCCAGGAGCGGAAGGTCGCCTCCGGCAGGTGGGTGAAGAGGGAGGAGACGAGGATGGCGTCGAAGGTCTCGGCGCACTCGAAGCGGCCGGGGTCGGCGTGCGAGACGAGGCCGTGAACCCCGAGCTGCTCTTCCTGGAAACGTACCCCGCCGGCATAGATGTCCGCCACCCAGACCCGCTCGGGGGGGACGTCGAGCACGGCGTGGCGCGTCACCCGGCCGTAGCCGCTTGCGAAGTCGAGGAGCTGGATTCGATCCAGACTGCCGAAGCGCCATCGGAGGACCCCCGCCATCGCCTGCCAGAGCCGGCGGCCGGAGTCGAAGTACTGGACCAGCGCCTGATCGCGGTTCTGGCCGCCGAGGTTGAGAAACTGGAGCAGCATCTCGTCCTCGACGTCGACGTTCCGGTTCATCCGCGCCCGGTGGCCGGTGGACAGTTCGAAGGCGGCGAGGAGGGGGTGATCCTCTTCCGTCCGGAAGGCGAGCGTCATCGCGGCCTCCCGGCGGCACCGGGCCATTGCGCGGCGGCGGCGCGGGACATGGTCAGCTTGGAGTCGCGGGCGAAACGCTTCTGCAACTGGCGGGTGATGGGCAGGCCGAGGCGCGCCAGCGGATGATTCGGCCGCGAGAAGGCGAGGATCTCGTACCAGACCGAGTTGTCCTCGTGGTGCCACTCGACGCAGAAGCGCTCTTCCCCCTGCTCGGCGTGATCGGGGAGCGTGCCGTAGGCGAATCCGAAGCGGACGATGGGGCCCTCGTCGTCGATCGTATAGACGATCCGGCAGGCGTTGAGCGACCAGAACCCGAGATGCCGGACCCGCACCGCGACCGTGATGCCGGGCTCGAGTGGCGCGGTGGAGGGGTGCGCGGAGACCCATCCGAGATCGAACTGCTTCCAGTGGTGGAAAGCCTCCACGGCGCGCGCGAAAGCGGCCCGCCCCTCGCCGAGCTGGATGCGGTTGTGGTCCTGGGTGTAGCCGGCGGGCGTCTCCTTCCGCGTGGTGCCGGTCTCGCGGTACGAGAACGTACGGCTCCGCTGCGCGGCAAGGAAACGGTCGATCTGGCGGCGATCGGGCTTGGTAAGGAAGAACACGGCGGCGGGCGAGCGTACCACGGGGTCCCGCGGACTAGAATGGCAAGTCATGGCTCGATTCCTCTGGATCTGTCTCGGCGGCGCGGCCGGCACTGGCGCGCGCTACCTGCTCTCGGGCTGGCTGCTGCGCGCCGCCGGGCCCGGTTTCCCGTGGGGAACGCTGGCTGTCAACGTGATCGGGTCTTTCCTGCTGGGTGTCCTCCTGCAGCTCTCGCTGGCGACCGATCTGCGGCTGGCGCTGACCACCGGCGTGATGGGCGGGTTCACCACTTACTCCAGCTTCAACTTCGAGACCCTCCAGTACCTTCTGCGCGACGAGTGGCTGACCGTCTTCGTCTACGTGGCGGCAACCCTGCTCGTCTGCCTCACGGCGGGAGCCCTGGGCCTCCTCTGCGGCCGGCTCCTTGCGGCGAGTTGAGACCGGCGTAGAATGCAGGCCAGGAGATCCGGATGAGACGCTACGCGGAGCTGGTCGAGCACCTGCGGAACGCTGTTCTGCGCGGGAAGGGGGAGACCGATCCCGGTCTGCGCCAGGCGGTCGCCGCGCGGTCGGCCGAGCTCGGGGGAGGATCGGCCGCTCCGGCGGGAACCGAAATCCCGTTCAGCCTGCGGGGGTTCGTCGACAAGGCCGCTCTCCACGCCCACCGGATCACCGACGAAGAGGTCGCGGACCTGCGCCGGGCCGGCTACTCCGAGGACGCGATCTTTGAAACCGCGATCAGTGCCGCGATCGGCGGCGGCCTCGTCCGGCTGGAGCGCGGGCTGGCCGCCCTCGAGGGAGGCAAGCGATGAGGCTGGAAGGAGTGAAGCGAGGGCAGGGGATCAAGCGCCTGCTGCTGCCGGTGATGAGCTGGAAGGTCGGCGCGCGCGTGCCGGACATCGTGCGCACCCTGATCTACCGCCCGAAGATCTTCGGCAAGGGATTCAACGCCTGGATCCAGGCCGTGATGCGCGGTCCGTCGGGGTGGAGCGTCCGGGAGCGGGAGCTCTTCGCCTCTTTCACCTCGCGATGCAACGCCTGCGTTTTCTGACAGGACCAGCACGGCGCGGTCGCGTCGATGGCTCATGGTGATGATTCGGTGGTGCGGGCGGTGCTCGCCGATTACCGCACGGCCCCGATCCCCGAGAAGCTCCGGGCGATGCTCGGCTTCCTGGAGAAGCTGACCCTGAACCCGGCCGGGATCGGCCCGGACGACGTGGCGCCCCTGCGCGCCGCCGGCCTCACCGACGAGGAGATCGAGGACGCCATCCACGTCTGCGCCCTCTTCAACGTGATCAACCGGGTCGCGGACTCCCTCGGCTTCGACGAGTCCGACGCCAACGGGTACCAGACCGGGGCGCGGATGCTCCTCACCAGCGGCTACCGATAGACTGATCCGCGATCATGGAGCCCAACTCTCCTTCCATCCCGAGCCAGACCGAACCGCCCGCTCTCCGCCGCGCCTTTCTCGCCCTGGCCCTCGCCGTGGCGGCCCTCTTCCTGGCCGGGACCCACCATTACTGGGTGCCGGCCGATCCCAACGTCGACGAGAACACCTATCTCTTCTCCGGCAAGCTCCTGGCCCAGACCGGCTCGCCGGGGTTCGTGCCGCCGGATCCCTACTCCCTGGTGGGGACGATGTGGATCAGCACTCCGGAGGGGCGGTTCTATCCGAAATATCCACTCGGCCAGACGCTCCTGGTGGCGGCGGCGATCAAGACCTTCGGGTTGCGGGCCGCCTACCTGGTCAATCCTCTCCTGATGACCCTGGCGCTCTTCGGGGCCTTCCTGCTTGTCCGCGAAGCCGCGGGTTCGCTGGCGGGATTCCTCGGGATGCTGGCGATGGCCACCAGCCCGGCGCTGCTCGCCGAGACGAACGATCCCGACAGCCACGCGGGCGCCGTTTTCTTCACCATCTGGGGGATGTTCCTCGTCCTCCGCTGGTGGCGCACGGGGAAGCCCCGCCACGCGGCGCTCGCCGGGCTCCTGCTCGGCTTTTCGGCGATCACCCGCTATACCGAAGGGCTCCTGCTGCTTCCCATGGCGCTCGTCGTGCTGTTCCAACTCAGACGCAGGGAGGAGCGCCGCCGCTCGCTCGCCGGCGCGGCGGCGCTCGCGGCGGGGTGGCTGCTGCCGGTCGCCTGCCAGCTCGCCTTCAATCTGCGGACGCTCCACCGGCTCAACGGCTACGCGGCGACTCACGAGAGCACCGCCTTCTCGCTGGAGTACCTGGCACGGCACTGGGGACTGGTGCTGCGCCAGTTCTTCACGCTCGGTCTGCCTCTCCTCTTCCCGCTGACCGTCGTGGGCCTCGCTCTCCTCACGCTCCGCGACCGCCGGCTCGGGGTCGTGCTCTGGGCCTGGACGCTGCCGAACCTTCTCCTTTACACGGCCTACTACTGGACGGCCGGCGACATCACCTATACCCGCTTTTTTCTCTCCATCTACCCGCCGCTGGTGCTCGGGATGGCCTGGCTGCTGACTCGCCCTCTCCGTGGACTGGAGGGGCCGCGCCGGTGGGCGCAGCCGGCGGTGGCGCTCGCGGTGGTCCTGGCGTGCGGAGCGTTCGGCGTCCGCGAGAGTCTGCCGGTGCTGAAGGGCATTCAGCAGGACCAGCGGCAGGCCTGGGAGGCGGGAGTGGCCGCACTCGCCGCGGCGCCCCCGGGCTCGGTCTTCTTCGGTCCGCAACAGGCGCTGTTCCATCTCCAATATGTGGGAGATGACTATCTGCTCTACAGCCGGGCTCTTTTCGTCCCGCAGACCCTCGCGCGGCTGGACAATGTGGACCCCCGGGCGCCGAACCCCCTGCAGCCGGAGAGGGCCCGGGCGCTCTACAAGCTCCTGAAGCGGCGCAAGCCCGTGGGGATGCTGCGGCTGGAGCGCAATCTGGCGGCCGCGGCGCTGAGCCGGGGGCGGCGAGTCTTCCTGATCGCGCCCCCGGAGGAGCCTGTCTGGAGCCAGTTCGCGAGCCCGGATCTCGACCCGGGTGACCAGCGAAGCTTCCATCTCCAGCCGCTCGCCCACTGGATCGGCTGGCAGAGGGCTGAGCCGGGCGGCCAGAAGAAGACGCTCGGCTGGGAGCTGCTGGAGGTAACGGCCAGCTCCAGGCCGTCCGGCTCAACCTGACCGCAGGATTGTTACAGCTCTTTCTTATTGTCTCGCAATCCGGAGGACGGGACACCCTTCTTAGAGAGACGTAAATCCCCATTCAGGGGAGGAGCCGCCTGTCAGGAGGGAAAGCATGAGCCGTCTGCGCTCCCATCTGAACCCGAGAATTGTTCTGGCCCTGTTCGTGGCCGTCCTGGGCGTTTCTCTGATCTCCCTGGCCTCGTCGACCACTCCCACGCTGCGCTCCGAGATCGGCACCGACGCGCAGCAGGTGGCGGTGCGGACCAGCCGCGAGGTCACGACGCTGCCGCTGCGCTCGAGCTGCACCGTGATCCCTGAGAAGGAGCTGTTCATCACCGACGTCTCGGTCGTGGACGACTGCCTGCGGACGACCTGGGGCCCCTGCATCTCGGGCCCGGTCCCGCCTCCTCCCGCCACCCAGGGCGCCTGGACGTTCGGCACCCGGATGGCCTCGCTCGCCGGCACCACCAACGCGGCCACGCTGTCGACCTTCACCATCAACTGGCTCAACCAATGGCTGGTCAGCCAGACCATCAATGGCGATCCGGTGCCGGCGCGCCCCAACGCGCAGTCGATCATCGATCAGTGGCGGGCCGCGAGCGGGGGCGCCAAGATCCTCGACATGACCAAGGCGCCGTTCCGGCTGCTGGCGATCGTTGCCCGGCTCGACCTGCGGGAGAACGCGGGCTACTCGGGCGGCTCCTCGGCCGGCGAGGGGCGCTTCGTCTACAACCTGCTCACCCCCGATGGCAACCCCACCCAGTTCCTGGTGATCTTCGAGTATGGGCTCGACGCCGCCAACTGCGCCACCGTCCTCAAGTGGGCGAGCACCTGGCACGGGCTGGGCGGGCACCCCTTCGGACCGGATTACAACGCCGCGCTCCAGTCGGTCACCGACAGCTTCGCCAGTATCGGCTCTTCGCCCGCGAAGCCGAACGGCAGCGCTATCAACCAGGTGCGCACCAACGAGATCGAGCTCGCCGACCCCTGGGAACTGCGCGAGTTCAAGCTGGTCCCCGGCACCTCGGCCCCGGCGCCGCTCGTCGAGGTTACCGTGGCGCAGACGCCGGCCAGCGTCCTGGGCCACAACCTCCAGAACACGCCCGCGATCTCGACCTTCATCAATTCCAACACGGCGGCCATCCTGGCCAACAACTATGTCGTGCCGCTGCTCTGGAGCGGCGCCCCGTTCCGGGCCGGCGCCTCGCCGAATCTGCTCAACCTGGGCTGGGACGGTCCGGCGCCGCCGGTCTGCGGCTCGATCACCGACCCCAACGCGCGCGCCATCTTCTCGGTCAACACCTGCAACGGCTGTCACGGCACGTCGGAGACCGGCGTGCGCTTCAAGCAGGTCGAGCCGCGGGTCGCGAACACCCCATCGGTGCTGTCGGGCTTCCTGACCGGCGCCTCGCGGACCGACATCTGCGGCATCACCCACAACTTCAACGACATCGAACGCCGCCGCGTCGACCTCTGCCAGCTCCTCGACAAGACCTGCTCGCAGATCGACAGCGAACCGGTGGTCTCCTTCGTCCACTGAAGCTGAGGGGTCTTCTTCAAGACCTCCCTTGGGCGGCCCCGGCGGGCCGCCCCTTTTCGTCCTGGAAATCGGCCAGCCCGTTGACCTTGTTTCAGGAGGGGCATAGGCTTTCTTTCAGGATGAGAATTTGAAGGAAGGTTGCATGTCGAGATCCCCCATTCTCCGCCTCGCCGTCAGCGCAATCTTTCTCCCCGCGGCCCTCGCCGGGTGCAAGCATTCGCCGACCGAAATCGAACACGGCAGTCCTTCCTCTCTCCATGCCGCCTGCGTTCCGCTCGGCGCACGCGTCGCCTGCACCGCCACGTTCTTCGATGGCAACCGCACCCGCGACGTCACGTCCCAGGCGACATGGCTGGTCTCCGACCCCGCCCTGGGCAGCTTCCTGGAGCCGGGCGTCTTCACGCCGCGGCAACGGGGCGAAGCCGGACTCTCGGTCCGCTATCAGGGGCAGGCGGACCCGCTGGAGTCAAGGTTCCTCGTGGATCCCGCGCAGACCGCGCGGCGCGTCTACTTTCTCTCCGGCCTCGTCAAGGACGAGTCCAGCGGTGCGGTGCTCGCGGGCACGACGGTCGAGATCCTCGACGGCTACGCCCGCGGAGCCAGGAGCGTCGCCAACGAGTTCGGCCACTATCAGATCAACGGAATCCTCACCGAAGAGACCTTCCGGGTCAGGGCATCGCTACCCGGCTACACGCCTTCGACCCTCTCCTATCGGGTTGACTCGCCGATCGGTCCGGCCGGGGGGAACCCGCCCTTCCTGGATTTCCGGCTGCGGAAGCAGGGGTCCTCCTGATGGGCCGATAGCGATGCTCGTAGGGTGCGTGCGCTGGGAGCGGCGCTGAAGCGGCCGGAGCGGCACTGCAGCTCATCTCCAGGATGAAGCTTCCTTGGTGTGCGCTCCTCGGCGCGAGGGTCCCGCCCACGCGGCGTCTCGGCCCCAGGGCACGGCGCCGGACGCGGAGGCTCTGGCGCGCCCGGATCGTCTATCATCTTTGTTTCCCCATCGCGGCAGGAGCTCGCGAGGAGAGATGGACGACCGATGGCTCAAACGCAGAACAAGCTCTCCGGACTTTCTTCCGCCAAGCAGGCGGTTCTTCGCGACCTTCTGCGCAAGAAGAGGCCGGCGGAGGGGGCAACGGATCGCATCGAGCCCCGGGAGGACCGGCTCGCTCCGCTTCCCCTTTCGTTCAGCCAGCTCCGGCTCTGGTTCCTCGACCGTCTGCATCCCGGCGATCCGACCTACAACCTGCCGTCGGCGACGCGCATCCTCGGGACTCTCCACCTGCCGTCTCTGGCCCTTGCGCTCGCGGGCGTGGCCGACCGCCATGAGGCCCTGCGCACCACGTTCGCCGCCACCGAGGACGGCGAGCCGGTGCAGGTGATCGCGCCTCGCTTCGTGCCGCGGCTGCCCGTGGTCGACCTCGGCGCCCTGCCGGCCGCGCGGCGGAATCCAGAGATCCGGCGGATGGGTCCGCGCTGGAGAGCCGCCTGCCGTTCGACCTCGAAAACGGACCCTCTGCTGCGCAGCTGCGTGTTCCGCTGCACCGACGACGAGCACCTGCTCGTTCTCGTGATGCATCACATCGTGAGCGACGGCTGGTCGATGGGCGTGCTGGTGGGTGAGATCGGAGCGCTCTATCCGGCGTTTCTCGCCGGCCAGCCGAGCCCGTTGCCGGAGCTGCCCATCCAATATCCGGATTTCGCCGTCTGGCAACGCCGCCGGCTGTCCGGCGCGCGTCTGGAGGCGGAGCTCGGCTGGTGGCGCAGCCGGCTGGCCGGCATGTCGCCGGTCCTGGAGCTGCCGGCCGACCACCCGCGGCAGGCGGTCCGCAGCACGCGGGGAGCCGGGCGGACCTTCCTCATGGATCCGGCGGCGCTCTCGGAGCTTCAGGCGCTCTCCCGCCGCCATGAGGCGACGCTCTTCATGACGCTGCTGGCCGGCTTCCTCGTCGTCTTGCAGCGCTACACCGGGGAGGACGATCTCGCCGTGGCGACGCCGATCGCCGGCCGCATCCGGGCCGAGCTCGGACCGCTGATCGGCTTCTTCGTCAACACGCTGGTGCTGCGGACGGACCTCGGCGGCAATCCGAGCTTCAGCGATCTCCTCACCCGGGTGCGTGAGACGACGCTCTCCTCCTACGTCGCACCAGGAGCTGCCGTTCGAGCGCCTGGTCGAGGAGCTCGCGCCGGAACGGGATTTGAGCCGGCCGCCGCTCGTGCAGGTGATGTTCACCATGGAGAACACCCCGAAGGGCGCGCTCGAGCATCCCGGCATCAAGATCATTCGGCGGAAGCCACCGGGCTGGGGGTCGCGCAATTCGAGCTGACCTGCACCTGCCGGGAGATCGAGGAGGGCCTGTTCGGCATGCTCGACTACAGCCGGGAGCTGTTCGAGGGCCCGACGATGGTCCGCCTGGGCGGACATTTCGAGCGGCTCCTCGCCGGCGTGCTGGCCGAGCCGCAACGGCCGCTCGCGGAGATTCCGCTCCTCGCTCCCGGCGAGCGCCACCAGCTCCTGGCCGAATGGAACGACACGGCGGTGGGCTACCCGCGCGGCCACACCCTGCATGAGCTGGTCGCGGCGCAGGCCGAGCGGACGCCCGAGCGCGGTGGCCGCGGTCGTACGAGGGTGAGCAGGCCTCACCTACCGCGAGCTGGTGGACCGCGCCCGCCAGCTGGCCGGCCATCTGGCCAGGCTCGGCGTGAAGCCGGACGGCCGGGTGGGCGTGCTGCTGGAGCGCTCGCTGGAGATGATCGTCGGCCTGCTCGGCGTGCTGGAGGCGGGCGCGGCGTACGTGCCGCTCGATCCCACGCTCCCCGCCGAGCGCCTGGCGACGCTCGTCGAGAGCGCCGGCCTTTCCGCGGTGGTCACCCAGGAACGGCACGTCGGCGTCTGCTGCCGGCGGAGGGTCCGCCGGTGGTGTGCCTCGACGCCGGCGCGCGGGCCGGGCCTGGAGATCGGACAGATCCTTCCGGCTCGCGGCCAAGCCCTGAGGATGAGCGCCTCGCCTACGTCCTCTACACCTCCGGCTCGACGGGCACGCCCAAGGGGGTGATGATCCCCCACCAGGGCATCGTCAACCGGCTGCTGTGGATGCAGGAGGCCTACGGGCTGACGGCCGAGGACCGCGTCCTCCAGAAGACTCCGTTCGGGTTCGACGTCTCGGTGTGGGAATTCTTCTGGCCGCTGCTGACCGGGGCGCGGCTGGTCTTCGCGCAGCCGGAAGGGCACAAGGATCCGCGCTACCTGGCCGATCTCATCGCGCGCGAGAAGATCACCACGGTCCACTTCGTGCCCTCGATGCTCGAGGTGTTCCTGGAGACGCCCGGAGGCTCGAAACGAGGCTGGCCGTCGCTGCGCCGGGTGGTGGCGAGCGGCGAGGCGCTGCCGCCGCAGCTCGTGCGGCGCTTCTTCGCCCGCCTTCCGCAGGCCGAGCTGCACAACCTCTACGGACCGACCGAGGCGTCGGTCGACGTGAGCTTCTGGCCCTGCGTGCCGGAGCCGCCCGGCGATCGCTGGTGCCGATCGGCCGGCCGATCGCCAATCATCGCTCCATGTGGTGGACCGCGCTCTGCACCGCAACCGATCGGGGTTCCGGGCGAGCTGCTGCTCGGCGGTCCGGGCCTCGCGCGCGGCTATCTCGGCCGGCCGGACCTGACCGCGGCGGTGTTCGTCCCCGATCCGTTCGGTGCCGACGCCCGGCGAGCGGCTCTACCGCACCGGCGACCTGGTGCGCCAGCTGGCGGACGGCACGGTGCAGTTCCTCGGCCGCATCGACCACCAGGTCAAGATCCGCGGCTTCCGCATCGAGCTGGGAGAGATCGAGGCCGCTCTCGCCCGCCTCCCCGGCGTGCGCGAGGCGGTGGTGCTGGTGCGCGAGGACGAGACGGGCGACAAGCGCCTGGCCGCCTACGTCGCGAACACCGTCACCGCCCTGGAGCCGGCACCGGTGCCTGCGCTGGTACCAGAAGACCTGCGCACGGCGCTCCGCCGGACGCTCCCCGAGGCGATGGTGCCGGCGGACGTCGTGGTCCTCCCGAGCCTGCCGCTCAACGCCAACGGCAAGGTCGACCGCCGCGCCCTGGCCGCGAAGATCGCGCCGGTCGCCGTGCGTCACGGTGGCGCGTTTCCTGGCGCCGCAGGGGCCGGTCGAAGAGGTGCTGGCGCAGATCTGGACCGAGGTGCTCGGCGGCGAGCGGCGCGGACTGGAGAGGATCGGCGCCGCAGGACGACTTCTTCACCCTGGGCGGCCACTCGCTCCTCGCGACGCAGGTGATGTCGCGGGTGCGCGACGCCTTCGGAGTGGAGCTGCCGCTGCGCGCGTTCTTCGAGGCGCCGACGGTCACCGCGCTCGCGGCGCGCATCGACGGCGAACGCCGGCGGGGAGCACGCCGCGGCCCTCTCCCGATCCTGCCGGTGCCCCGGGACCGGCGATCTGCCGCTCTCGTTCGCCCAGCAGCGCCTCTGGTTCCTCGACCGCCTGGCGCCGGACAACCCGTTCTACAACATGTTCGGCGCCGTCCGCCTGACCGGCGCGCTCGACCTGGACGCCCTGCGCGGAGCCTTCCGCGAGATCGTCCGCCGCCACGAGGCGCTGCGCACCACGTTCCAGCCCGGCGAGCACGGCCCCGTCCAGGTGATCGCACCGGCGCCGTCCTTCGACGTCCCGCTGGTCGATCTGGAGGGGCTGGCGGAGGATCGCCGGCGGCGGGAGCTGGCGCGGCTGTCGGGCGACGAAGCGCGGCGCCCGTTCAACCTCGCCCGGGGACCGCTCGTCCGCGCCGCCCTGCTCCGCATCGCCGCGCGGGAGCACACGCTGCTGGTGAACCTGCACCACATCATTTCGGACGGCTGGTCGATGGGCATCCTGTTCCACGAGCTCGCGACGCCTCTACGGCGCGTTCTGCCAGGGCGCGCCGTCGCCGCTGCCGGAGCTGCCCATCCAGTACGCGGACTTCGCGGTCTGGCAGCGCGAATGGCTGTCCGGCGAGCGGCTCGCCGCGGAGCTGGACTATTGGCGGCGGCAGCTCGCCGGCATCCCGGAGAGCCTGGAGCTGCCGTTCGACCATCCGCGGCCGGCGGTCGAATCCTTCCGCGGCGCCACACGAGTCCTTCGCGCTGCCGGTCGAGCTGGCGCGCGCGCTCTCCGCGCTCACCCGCCGCCGCGGCGCGACGCAGTCGATGACCCTCCTCGCCGGCTTCACGGCGCTCCTCGGCCGCTTCGCCGGGCGCGAGGACGTCGCCGTCGGCATGGCGATCGCCAACCGCACCCGGCGCGAGGTCGAGGGGCTGATCGGCTTCTTCGTCAACACGCTGGTCGTGCGCACGGACCTCTCGGGCACGCCGGGCTTCGCGCAGCTCGTCGGCCGGGTCCGCGAGACCGCCCTCGCCTCCTACGCGCACCAGGACCTGCCGTTCGAGCGCCTGGTCGAGGAGCTGCAGCCGGAGCGCGACCTGAGCCGCAATCCGCTGATCCAGGTGATGTTCGGCTACCAGAACTTCCCGCGCGCCGAAGCGGAGGTGCGCGGCCTCACCCTCTCGCTGCCGGAGGAAGGCAAGGTGGCCGGCGGCACCGCCAAGTTCGATCTCACCCTCTTCCTCTTCGAGGACGGCGACCGGCTCCCGGGGAGCGCTCGAATACAACAGCGAGATCTTCGAGGCGGCCACGATGCGGCGCCTGCTGCGCTGTTTCGAGAACCTCCTCGCCGCGGCCGTCGCCGACCCGGAAGACGCCGGTCGCCTTCCTGCCGCTGCTCGGCGCGGCGGAGCGGCACCAGCTCGTCCACGAGTGGAACGACTCCGCCACGGCCTACCCCGCCGACGCGAGCTTCCAGGAGCTGTTCGCGGAGCAGGTGCGCCGCACGCCGGACGCGCCCGCGGTGATCGCGGGCGCGGCCAGCCCTCTCCTATGCGGATCTCGACCGCCGCGCGGACGGCCTCGCCCGCGCCTGCGGCGCCGGGGAGCCGGGCCGGGGAGCCGCGTCGGCCTCTGCCTCGAACGGTCGGCCGAGATGGTGGTGGCGGCTGCTCGCGATCATCAAGGCCGGCGGCGCCTACGTGCCGCTCGATCCGGACTACCCGGCCGAGCGCCTGGCGCTGATGATGGAGGACTGCGACCTCCGCCGGCTGGTGGTGGACGAGACGACGCGGGCGCGGCTTGCCGGCAGGATCTGCTCGCCGGCCGGGAGCTGGTCCTCGACCCCCGGCTCGAGACGGACCGAAGGAGACGGCGTCTGGACGACCGGAGCCGCCTGGACGGCGAGGCGCCTCGCCTACGTCATCTACACCTCGGGCTCGACCGGCCGGCCGAAAGGCGTGGCCCTGCGCACCGGGCCGTCGTGCGGCTGGTGCGCGAGACCAACTACGTGCACCTGGGGCCGGGCGACCGCGTGGCGCAGGTGTCGAACCTCAGCTTCGACGCGGCGACCTAGGAGATCTGGGGCGCGCTGCTCAACGGCGCCGCGCTGGTGGTGATCCCGCGCGACGTCGTCCTGTCGCCGCCGGATCTCGCCGCGGCCCTCTGCGCGAGCAGCGGATCACCACCATGTCCTCACCGCGGCGCTGTTCGCCCGGATGGCCCAGGAGGAGCCCGACGCCTTCGCGGGGCTGCGCGAGCTGCTGGTCGGCGGCGAGGCGGTCGATCCGGCGGCGGCGCGGCGGGTGCTCGCCGGCCGGGCCGCCGCGGCGGCTGCTCAACGTCTACGGCCCCACGGAGAGCACGACCTTCGCGTCCTGGTATCCCGTCCGCACGGTGCCGCCGGGCGCCGCTCCCCATCGGATCGCCGCTCGCCAACACCACGCTCCACGTGCTGGACCGCTGGCTCGCAGCCGGTGCCGCTCGGCGTGGCGGGCGAGCTGGCGTCGGCGGCGACGGCCTCGCGTGGGGCTACTGGCGGCGGCCGGAGCTGACCGCCGAGCGCTTCGTGCCCGATTCCGCGGGACCGGCCGGCAGCCGCCTCTACCGCACGGGCGACCTGGTGCCGCCGGCGCGCGGACGGCGCGGTCGAGTTCCTCGGCCGCCTCGACCATCAGGTCAAGATCCGCGGCTTCCGCATCGAGCTGGGAGAGATCGAGGCCCGCCTCGCCGAGCACCCCGCGGTGCTCCAGACCGTCGTGCTCGCCCGCGAGGACGTGCCGGGCGACCGGCGCCTCGTCGCCTACGTGGTGCAGAACCCGGCCTACGAGACCGCCGGAGAGCGGCGAGCAGACCGAGCAGGTCTCGCAGTGGGGGGAGATCTTCGACGACATCTACCGCGACGAGGCGGCCGAGGCCGATCCCGACCTTCAACATCATCGGCTGGGACAGCACCTACACCGGCCTGCCGCTCCCGGCGAGCGAGATGGAGGAGTGGCTGGACGACACGATCCGCGGCATCGCCGCGCTCGAGCCGCGGCGGATGCTGGAGATCGGTTGCGGCACCGGCATGATCCTCTTCCGGATCGCGCCGCGCTGCGAGGCGTATACCGGCATCGACGTCTCCGGCCGCGCCCTCCGCTACATCGAGAGCCAGCTCGGCCGCGTGGGCTTGGAGCGACGGGCGCGTCCGGCTGCTGCGCAAGTCCGCGCACGAGCTCGACGGCTTCGCGGCCGACTCCTTCGACACCGTGGTCGTCAACTCGGTGGCGCAGTACTTCCCGAGCGCCGACTATCTCGCCGAGGTGGTGGCGCGCGCCGTCGAGCTGGTGCGTCCCGGCGGCGCCATCTTCCTGGGCGACCTGCGCAGCCTGCCGCTCCTCGAAGCGTTCCACACCTCGCTGGAGCTGTTCCAGGCCGATCCCGAGACGCCGCTCTCCCGGCTGCGCCAGAAGGTGCACGCCCGCCACATGGACGAGAACGAGCTGGCGATCGATCCCGCCTTCTTCACCGCCCTGCGGGAGCGGCTGCCGAAGCTCGGCCGCATCGAGATCCATCCCAAGCGCGGCCGCGCCCGCAACGAGCTGACCGGCTTCCGCTACCAGGCCGTGCTGCGGGTCGGGACCGGGCGGGAGGAGCCGGTCCAGGACGGCGCCCTGGACTGGCGCCGCGAAGGGCTGACCCTCGCCGCCCTCCGCCGCCGGCTCGCCGAGGAGGCGCCGCCGGTCGCTCCGCCTGCGCAACATTCCGAACGCCCGCGTCGCCGAGGACGCCGCCGCCGCCCGGCTGCTGCAAGAAGCCCCCGAGGGGATCGAGACCGCCGCCGACCTCCGCCGCCGTGCCGCCGAAGCCGCCCGTCGGAGCCGTCGAGCCGCAGGATCTCTGGGATCTCGCGAAAGATCTGCCCTATGAGGTCGAGCTGAGCTGGGCCGATCCCGGCGCGGACGGATCGTTCGAGGCGGTGCTCCGGAGCCAGTTGCAGGTCTCCCCTCTCCCGGCGGGGGCTGGGACGGGAGGCTGGGAGAGGGGCCGGGGGTGAGGGCGCTTTCGCCGCGGCGTCCCCCTCCCTCGCCGCCTACACCAACAACCCCCTCCAGGGCCGGTTCGCCCGCCGCATCGTCCCCGAGCTGCGCGCCTTCCTGGAGGCGCGCCTGCCCGCCTACATGATGCCGTCCGCCTTCGTGCTGCTCGACGCCCTGCCGCTCACCCCGAACGGCAAGGTCGACCGGCGGCGGCTCCCGGCTCCCGGCGGCTTGCCGGAGAGCGGCCGGTCGCTCGTGGCGCCGCGCAATGCGACCGAAGAGCGGCTGCTCGCGATCTGGAAGGAGCTGCTCGGCGTCGACCGGATCGGCGTCGAAGACGACTTCTTCGCGCTCGGCGGCCACTCCCTGCTCGCCACCCAGGCCGTGTCGCGCGTGCGCCAGGCGTTCGGCGTCGAGCTGCCGCTGCGCACGTTCTTCGAGGCGCCGAGCGTCGCCTCGGTGGCCGCCGAGATCTCGAGCCTGCGCCTCGGCGGCGGCGAGGCGGACGTGCCGCCGATCGTCCCCGTGCCGCGCGACGGCCGCCTCCCGCTCTCCTTCGCCCAGGAGCGCCTCTGGTTCCTCGACCGCCTCGAAGCGCGGACGCTGGCCTACAACGAAGCGGCGGCCTTCCGCCTGGAAGGACCGCTCGACGTCGCCGCCTTCCGCTGGAGCTCTGGACGAGATCCTGCGCCGCCACGAGAGCCTGCGCACCACCTTCCCCGAAATCGACGGCGAGGCCGTGCAGGTCATCCAGCCCGCGGCCCCGTTCGAGATCCCCGTGGTCGATCTGCGGGCGCTCCCGGCGGACCTGCACGGAGAAGAGATCCACCGCCTCGCGCTCTCCCAGGCGCTCCGGCCCTTCTCTCTGGCGCACGGCCCGCTCGTGCGCGGCCTCCTGATGCGCCTCGGCGAGAACGACCACGCCGTGCTCTTCTCGTTCCACCACATCATCTTCGACGGCTGGTCGGTCGGCGTCTTCGTGCGCGAGCTCTCCGCCCTCTACCGCGCGCGGATCGCGGGCGTGCCGGCCTCCGCTGCCTCCGCTCGCCATCCAATACGCCGACTTCGCCGCCTGGCAGCGGGGTGGCTGCAGGGAGAGGTGCTGGAGCGCCAGCTCGCCTGGTGGCGCGAGCAGCTCACCGGCGCCGCGGTGCTCGAGCTGCCCACCGACCGGCCGCGGCCGATCCTCGCCCAGGCGCCGAGCGGCCTGCTCCATCCGGTCCTCCGGCCCTCCCTGACCGAGCCGTTGCGCGCCTTCAGCCGCGACCACGGCGCCACCCTGTTCATGACGCTCCTCGCCGGCTTCCAGGCGCTCCTCCACCGCCACACCGGCCAGACCGACATCTCCGTCGGAACGCCGATCGCCAACCGCAATCACGGCGACGTGGAAAAACTGATCGGTTTCTTCGTCAACATGCTCGTCCTGCGCACCGATCTCTCCGGCGATCCGGGTTTCGGAGACCTCGTGGACCGCGTCCGCCAGACCGCGCTCGGCGCCTACGACCACCAGAGCCTCCCCTTCGCGAAGCTGGTCGAAGAGCTGCGGCCCGAGCGCGACCTGCGGCACACGCCGCTCTTCCAGGTCAGCTTCCAGCTCCTGAACGTTCCGCAGTCCCCCCTGGAGCTGCCCGGCATCACGCTCCACCCGCTCTCCTTCGCGGCCCGCTCGGCGAAGTTCGATCTCGATCTCGCGCTGACCGACGCCGCGGACCGGCTGAGCGGCGTGCTCGACTACAACGCCGACCTCTTCGACGCGACGACCATGGAGCGCTTCCTCGCGCATCTCGAGCAACTGCTCGCTCGGCGCCATGGACGACCCGGCGCGGCGGCTGTCCGAGCTGCCACTGCTCACCGCCGCTGAACGAAGCCAGCTCGCGATCGAATGGAACGACACGGCGAGCGCCGTCGGCGGATCCGCCGTGCCTGCATCACTTGATCGCTCGGCGGATCGCGGAAGCTCCCGAGGCCCTGGCCGCCGTCTGCGAAGACCGCCGCCTGACCTTCGGAGATCTCGGCCGGCAGTCCGCGAGCCTGGCCCTGCGTCTCCGCGAGCACGGCGTCGGTCCCGAGGTGCCGGTCGTCCTGTTCCTCGACCGCTCGGTCGAAGCGATCGCCGGCTTTGTGGGGATCCTCGAAGCGGGAGGCGTCTACGTGCCCGTCGATCCCACCTACCCGGCGGAACGGATCGCCTGGATCCTGGAGGACTGCCGAGGCGCCGGTCGTGGTCACCACGTCCGATCTCGCCAGCCGCTTGCCGAACGGAACCCCGGCCGTGCTTCTCGACGAGTCGGGTGGTGGCGCCCCTCTCCCGGAGGCAGGGGAGGGGATGGGAGAGGGATCGGGGGTGAGGCTCCTCGCCGATCATCCCGCCTACATCATCTACACCTCCGGCTCGACCGGCCGGCCGAAGGGAGTCGTCGTCCGGCACGGCGCGGTGGTGAACCTGGCGCGGGCGCTTGCGCGAGACGGTCTACCGCGAGGAGGCGGGACCGCTCCGGGTGGGCGTCAACGCCTCGTTCTCCTTCGACGGCTCGATCAAGCAGCTCGTCCAGCTCGCCTGGGGCCACTCCCTCCACATCCTGCCGCAGGAGGTGCGGCTGGACCCCGCGGCGCTGGTGGACACCGTCCGCCGGCAGCGGATCGACGTGCTCGACTGCACGCCGTCGCAGCTCCGGCCGCTCCTCGCCGCCGGTCTTGGGGATGGAGGCGAAGACGCCGCGCCCGCGCTCGTCCTGGTGGGAGGCGAAGCCGTCGACGCCGACCTCCGCGACGCGGCCCTCGCGCGGAGCCGGCAGGGCCGGACCCGCTTCTGGAACGTCTACGGGCCGACCGAGTGCACGGTCGACACGGCGGCCACTCCTTTCACGGCCGGCGCGCCGCCCGTCGCGCATCGGCCGGCCGCTGCCGAACGTCCGCGTCCACGTCGTCACGGCCTCCGGCAACCTCGCCCCGCTGGGCGTTTCCGGAGAGCTCCAGGATCGGCGGCGCCGGCCTCGCCCGCGGCTATCTCGGCCGGCCGGACCTGACCGCCGAGCGCTTCGTTCCCGATCCCTTCAGCGGAGACACCGGCGCCCGGCTGTACCGCACCGGCGATCTCGTGCGCCAGCTCCCCGACGGCTCCCTCGATTTCCTCGGCCGCCTGGACAACCAGGTCAAGGTGCGCGGCTACCGCATCGAGCTGGGAGAGATCGAGGCCGCGCTGAGCGCCCTGCCCGGCGTGCGAGAGGCGGTGGTGGTTGCGAAATCGGACCGATCCGGCGGATCATCGACCGACCGCCTCGTCGCCTACGTCACCGGCGAAGCCGACACCGCCGCGCTCCGCCAGGCCCTGCGCGACAAGCTGCCGGATTTCATGCTCCCCTCGGCGATCGTGGCGCTCCCAGCCCTGCCGCTCACACCCAGCGGCAAAGTGGACCGGAAGGCCCTGCCCGAGCCGGACAGCGGACCGGCCCCCGGCTTCGTCGCGCCGCGGACCGCGGTCGAAGAGGTCCTGGCGGAGATCTGGGCCGAGCTCCTCGGCATCGCGCACGATCGGCGTCCACGACAACTTCTTCGAACGCGGCGGCCACTCCCTCCTCGCCGTCCTTCTGATGGCCCGGATCGAGAAGCGGCTCGGCAAGACCCTCCCTCTGGCAGCCCTGTTCTCCGCTCCGACCCTGGAAGCCCTCGCGGCGCTCGCCGAGACGTCCGGCGGCCACCCGGCCGGCCGGAAGGGACGCGGCTCCCTCGTCGCCATCAAACCCGCCACGAATCGGGACACCGATCAGGCTCCCTTCTTCTGTGTCCATCCGATCGGCGGCAACGTCCTCTGCTATCTGGACCTCGCCCGCCATCTCGCGCCGGACCAGCCGTTCTATGCCCTCCAGACTCCGGACGACCGGCCGCCGGCGAAAAGCATCGAAGAGATGGCGGCCCGCTACCTCGCCGAGGTGCGCCGCGTCCAGCCGCAGGGACCCTACCGGCTCGGCGGCTGGTCCATGGGCGGGCTGGTCGCCTTCGAAATGGCGAGGCAGCTCGCGGCGGAAGGGCAGGAGCCCGAGCTCCTCGCGCTGATCGACACCTTGCCGCCGGAGACCGCAACCGCGCCGGCCACGGACGAGGAGCTCGTGGCCTCGTTCGCGCAGGACATGGCCCGCCTGCTCGGCTCCAATGTCGGGATCTCCCCCGAAGAGCTGCGCTCCCTGCCGGAGCAGGAGAAGCTCGCACACGTCGTCCGCCTCGGCCACACCGCCGGCCTCCTGCCCGCCGATTTCGGCCTGGCCCAGATCGAGCCGCTCTTCGCCACCTTCGCCGCCAACCTCCAGGCGAGCCGCGCCTACGCGCCCGAGCCCTACACCGGCCGCCTCACCCTCTGGGTTTCCGAGGCGACCGCCGCTTCCTGCGCCGCCGCGCTCGACGCCTGGAGCCGGCTCGTCCCGGCCGGCCTCGACCGGACCCTCCTGCCCGGAGACCACTACAGCCTCCTCCGCCGGCCCGAGGTCGAGCGGCTGGCGAGGGAGCTGACGGCGATCCTCATCGACTCGGCTGCCGTAGGCGCCATCGATGGCGGGCAGCCGGATCGCGCCGAGACCGCCCGGGACAAGTTGCGTTCGCGGCTGGCGCATCGCCATCGCAGCCATGAGCTCTAGACCGCGGGGTTTGATCGACACCGAGGCGATCCTCGCCCTCCTCGACCGCGCAGACAGATGGCACGGACCCTGCGCAGAGGTCTTTCGTGAGCTCCTGCTGCCGCTTGCCACATCCGCGGCAGTTCTCGCCGTCCCCTCAACTGAGCCGGAACAACGACGACGGATCGACCTTCGCCGCCCGCCAGGCCGGTCGGAGGATCGCGAAAAAACTCAGCAGGATCGTATTGAGGCGGATTCCCACCTACTCGTCGCGCCGCCGCTTACATCCCTCCGGCGGTTACTCGGCAGGGGGTGCTTTAGCGGTGGCTACCTTTTAGGGTGGCACCTGTTTGGCGCACCGTCTTCGCACCGGCCGGCGCGTCGAGATATACTCATTTCATGAGAGCACTTCGAGTCACCGTATCGGATTCCGAGTACGACGCCCTCGAGAGGGTTGCTGCGGCCCAGCGGCAAACCGTGGAGCAGCTGATTCGAGCCGCCTTGGTGGCCGTTCGAAGCGGGGGAGCCCAAGCGCGGAAACCACTGCGTGAGCTGCCTCTCCTCCCAGGACACCGGCCGCTGACAGAGCTTCCGACGCGGGCTGATCTGTACGAGGAGATGTTCTCGGCAGAGGGTGGAGGTGGTTCGCCGACATGAAGCGGGGACTCGATACCGATGTCCTCATCAATGCCCATATGCCAGAGCTGCCGCACCACGCCTCGGTGCGGAGATTCCTCCTCCGCCAACTGGCCGATGAGGATGTCACGCTCGTCATCACTCCTGTCATTCTCCATGAGCTCGTGCATGTCATCACCGACGGCAAGCGTTTCGATCCCCCTGTCTCCATGACAGACGCCCTCGCCGTGGCCCGGGTGTATCTCGACCACGCCAATGTGGAGTGCGTCAGCGTTGACGGCGAGGCCATGGCCGAGGCACTCGCACTCATGGAACGACATCGGCTCGGCAGGAAGCGCATTGCAGATACTCTCTTCGCCGCGTGTCTTCTCGTCCACGAGGTCCACGAGTTGGTCACCTGCAACCCGGCCGACTTCCGGATCTTTGCCGGTCTGACCCTGGTTGATCCGCGAGACCCCCTCTGATTCGGCTCACCGACCGGCTGCTCGGTGCCCTCATTGATCTCCAGAGCCTCGACCTTCGTCTGCCGGACCTCCCCGTAGTCGCGCGGGGCCATCGAGACCCAGTACCCTCGACCGGCACGGTCGGCAAGCCCCGCCCAGGAAGACTTCCGGGCGGGGCGCCCTGCTTACTGCGCCAGGCGGCGGGCGACGATCTGGTCGTCGCAGGTTCCTGCAACTGCACCTGGCAGCTTGACCGGTCGGAGCGCTCCGCGGAAACCTGACTAGATGGGGACCGCCGATTGGCGGGCGGTTCGGTTCGGGTGACTCATCTGCCGGACCTGTCAGGCGCCGCGCCAGGGGCCGAGCTCGCGCTCGAGCTCGTCCAAGAGGAGCTCCTCGGCGGCCAGGGCGAGCGCCGCGGCGGTCGTCCGCTCGAGGAGGCTCGCGAGCGACAGGCGGACGCCGAGCTCCTGCTCCAGGCGATGGCGGACACGAGGGAGGAGGAGCGAGCGGCCGCCCAGGGCGAAGAAGTCGTCCTTCCGCCCGACGCGCGGGACGCCCAGGACGTCGCGCCAGACGTAGGCCACCGCCTCCTCGGCCGGCGTCGCCGGCGCCTCGTAGCCGCCGGCCGAGGCCGCCTCGAGCTTGGGGATCGGAAGAGCCCGGCGGTCGAGCTTGCCGCTCGCGTTCCGCGGCAAGGCGGGAAGCAGGGCGAAGAGCGACGGCACCATCGGCTCGGGGAGGCGCTCTTTCAAGAACCCGCGGAGCTCGGCCGCCGTGGCGCCCTCCCCCGGCCGCGCCGCCCACCAGGCGACCAGCGCGCGCTCGCCGGCGCGCCGCTCGTCGATCCCCACGGCCGCCTCGGCGACCGCCGGGTGCTGCGCGAGCGCCCCCTCGATCTCCGCCAGCTCGATGCGGAAGCCGCGCACCTTGACCTGGCGGTCGATGCGGCCGAGGTACTCGAGCGCGCCGTCCTCCCCTCCATC
The DNA here is from genome assembly GCA_963792575.1 of uncultured Acidobacteriota bacterium. GTDB lineage: Bacteria > Acidobacteriota > Thermoanaerobaculia > Multivoradales > UBA5704 > DATARR01. The sequence goes on along the minus strand of CAWBWZ010000006.1, from coordinate 162,637 downwards.
CAGACGATGGCGCGCCAGATCGCCGGTCGTGTACATCCGCGCGCCGGAGCGGCCCGCGAAGGGGTCGGGAAGGAAGGCGCGGGCGGTCAGGTCCGGGCGCCCGAGGTAGCCGCGGGCGAGGCTCTCGCCGCCGATCGAGAGCTCGCCGGGGATCCCCGGCGGGCAGAGCTCGCGCGCGCCGTCCAGGACGTAGGCGCGGGCGCCCGGCAGCGGCCGGCCAATCGGGAGCTCGCGGAGCGGGCGCGGCGGGCCGTCCGGCTCGCCATGGAAGGCGTGCGAGGTGGCGGCGACGGTGACCTCCGTCGGCCCGTAGGAGTTGATCACCCGCACCGCGGGGCCGAGCTGACGGCGCAGGCGCGCGACGCGTTCCGGGAGCGCCCGCTCGCCGCCGAAGACGAGGAGGCGGAGGGAGGGCGGCCAGGCGGCCTCGCCGGCGTCGACCCGGTCGACCAGCTCTTGCCAGAAGGCGGTGGGCAGGTCGCAGACGGTCACCCCCCAGCTCGCGCAGGCGCCCAGGAAGGCCGGCGCCCCGGCGAGCATCGCGTCGTTGCGGAGGATCAGCGCCGCGCCGCTCGCCAGGCAGCAGAAGATCTCCTCGGCGCTGGCGTCGAAGGAGAGGGAGGCGAACTGCAGCATGCGGTCGGAGGGGGTGAGCGCGAGGTCCCGCCGCGTCGCGAGGACGTAGCTCGCGAGCCCGCCGTGGCGGATCATCACCCCCTTGGGCGCGCCGGTCGAGCCCGAGGTGTAGATGACGTAGGCGAGGCCCTCGCGGTCGGCCTCAGGCATCGGGTCAATCGTCGGGTCGCTCGCCGGCTCTCCCGTCGGCGCCGGCTCGGCCTCGAGGGCCGGCCAGATCTCGTCGAGGTCGACGACGGGCAGGCCGGCGAGCCTGGGCCGCCTCGCGCGCCGCCGCGCGCCCGCCGCCGGTGAGGAGCACCGCGGCGACGGCGCCGCGCCCGGCGTCCTGGCCGGTGTCCCGCCCGGTGTCCCCCCAATATCCCTGAGGATGACGGCCAAGCGCTCGACCGGGCTCGCCGGGTCGAGCGGCACGTAGGCTCCCCCCGCGGTGAGCACGGCGAAGATGGCGGCGACCATGCGCGGCGAGCGCTCGAGGGCGATCGCCACCCGGCTCTCCGGGCCGATCCCCTGGGCGACGAGCCGGCGCGCCAGGCCTCGCGCGAGGCGGGCGAGCTCGCCATAAGAGACCTCCCGACCCTCGGCACCCCCTGCGACGACGGCCGGCGCGCCGGGCGTGCGCGCCGCCTGGGCGAGGAAGGCGTGATGGGCCAGCGGCGGCTGGGCCCCATCCTCGCAGGCCTCGCCGCCGTCGCTCCAGGCGAGGAGCTGGCGGCGCTCGGACGCTCGAGAGGAGGGGGAGCTCGGCGAGCGGCCGCTCCGGCGCGGCGAGCGCGGCGGCGAGGAAGGCCGCCAGGTGGTCGAGGAGGCGCGCCGCCGTCGCCTCGGTGAAGAGGAGGGCGTCGTAGGCGAGCCGCAGCCCGATGCCGCCATCGCCATCTCCCTCGCCGCTGGGATCGGACCTCTCTTCGGCGATGAGGCCGAGCTCGAAGACCTCCCCCGCCAGGTCCGCCGCGGGATCGGGGGGCGAGACGGCGATCCGGAGGCCCGCGAAGGAGAGCCGCGGCGCCGGCTGGCTCCGGAGGAGGAACAGGACCTGGAACGGCGGCGCGCGGCGCGGGTCGCGCGGCAGGCCCAGGGCCGCAAGGAGCCTCTCGAGCGGCAGGTCCTGGTGCGCGGCGACGGCTGCCGCCGCCTCCCGGACCTCGTCGACGAGCGGGCCGTACCCTCGGTCGAGCCGCGGGCGGGCGCGGAGGACCAGGGTGTTGCGGAAGGGACCGATCAGCCCCTCGGCCTCCGGGCGGCGGCTCTCGATCGGCGTACCGACGAGGAGGTCCTCCTCGCCGCCGGTGCGCCCGAGGACGGCGGCCCAGGCAGCCAGGAGGGTCGAAGAGAGCGTCGCCCCGTACCGGCCGCCCAGCTCGCGGAGGGCCGCGGCGAGCGGCGCCGGCAGCACGCGGTAGACCTCGCCGGCGAGGAATCCATGCGCCGAGGCGCGGTCGAAGTCGGCCGGCAATCGCAGGACGGGAAGCGGCGGGGCGAGCTCGCGCCGCCAGGGATCGACCTCACCGGCGAGCGATTCGCCCGCGAGGCGCAGCCTCTGCCAGAGCGCATAGTCGGCGTACTGCAAGGGGAGCTCGGGGAGCGGCGACGGCCGTCCCGCGGCGAAGGCCTCATAGAGCGCCGCGACCTCTCGCCAGAGAACGAGGCTCGATCCGCCGTCGAAGACGATGGGGTGGGCGGTGAGGAGCCCGGCGTGCCGACCCGCCGAGAGACGCACGAGAGCGACGCGGAAGAGAGGCTCCGCCGCGAGGTCGAACGGGCGCCGCCGCTCCTCGGTGGAGAGGCGCGCGACCTCAGGTCCCCACGACGGCTCCGGAAGGCCGGCGAGGTCGACGAGCGGCAGCGGCCGGTGCGCGGCGGGGGCGACGACGGGCTCCGGCGCGCCGCCTGGCGCGACGAAGGTGGTGCGCAGGGTCTGGTGCCGGCGGACCACCTCGTCGAGCGAGCGGGCGAGGAGGGCGGGGGCGAGCGGGCCCGAAATGTCGACGGTGTGGAAAAGGTTGCAGGTTGCCGCGCCGGGGTCGATCTGGTCGAGGAGCCACGTCCGCTCCTGGGCGAAGGAGAGCGGGCGGACCGTTTCCTCCTGAAGCGCCATCACACCAGGTCGCACGGTTTGCCGGGGCAGCGTGCAGGTGGGTCGTTCCGCCAGGGTTTCCATGACCCGACAGCTTCGCATGGGGGCGGCGGTGGGTCAAAGACGATCCGAGCCGCCGGCGGGCTACTGTCCGCCCCCAGGCCCTCCGTGGCACCTTCTGTATACTGACTTTGCGCGGGTGGGCCATGGAGGCTTTATCTCTTTTGCGTAAGGTTTTAAGTGAGATGAACACCCTCCTGACCATGAACGCCGCGGAGCCCTGCCAGGAGTTGGAGGGAGAGCCTGTCAGCGCCGTGGGCGCGCCCTCGTACGGCCAGCGTTCGCTCTGGTTTCTCCAGCACCTCGCTCCACAGGGCGGCGCCTACAACATCGCGGCCGCGGCCCGCGTGCGCACCCCGATCGATCCCGTGGCCCTGGAGCGCGCGTTCCAGGCTCTGGTGGACCGCCACGCGGCCTTGCGGACGACGTTTCCGGCGATCGGCGGCGCACCCTACCGGCGGGTCGCGGGACACCAGAGCTTCTCCCTGGTGTGCGTGGATGCCGGCGGTTGGAGCGAGCAGGCGTTGCGGGCTCGTCTGGCCGAAGAAGCCTGGCGCCCCTTCGACCTGGATCGCGGGCCGCTCCTTCGCGCCACACTGCTGATGGGTGGCCCCGGCGGGCCGGTGGTCCTCCTTGCCGTTCACCACATCGTCGCCGACTTCTGGTCTCTCGCCATTCTGGTTCGTGAGCTGCCGTTGCTGTACCGCGAAGCGACCGGCGCCGGGCCGGCGCAGCTCTCGTCTCCGGGGATGGACTACGGAGAGCATGTCCGGATGGAAAGGGAGGCCCTGCGTGGCGAGGCCTTGCTGGCGTACTGGCGGGAGACCCTGGCAGGGCTCCCCACTCTCGAGCTCCCCCTCGACCGGCCGCGTCCGGCGGTGCAGACCGAACGGGGCGACAGCCGCCGGCTCCGGCTGCCGGGCGAGCTCGCGGCGGCCCTGCGCGCGCGCAGCCGAAAGCAGCACGCCACGCTTTTCATGACGCTGGCCGCCGCGTTCCAGGTGCTCCTGGGCCGCCACTCCGGCCAGGAGGACCTGGCGATCGGCGCGCCGCGCGCCGGCCGCTCCCGGTCGCAGCTCGCCGGCACGGTGGGCTACTTCGTCAACCCGGTGGTTTTGCGTGGAGACCTGAGCGGAGACCCCACGTTCGCGGAGCTTCTGGAGCGCACCAAGGCGAAGGTGCTCGCCGCCTTCGAGCACGGAGACTATCCGCTGCCGCTCCTCGCCGAGCACCTCCAACCCGTGCGGGACGCCAGCCGGACGCCGCTGTTTCAAGTTTCGTTCGTGATGCAGAAGGAGACGCGCGGCGTCGAGGGGCTCACCGCCTTTGCCCTCGGCGAGGAGGGGGTCTTGGTGGGGCCGGAGGACTTCCGGCTGGAGACGCTCTCCCTGCCCCGGCCGCCGGCTCCTTTCGAGCTGATGCTCCATGCGGTGGAGCGCCAGGGAAGCTTGAGCCTCGCGCTGCAGTTCAACACCGACCTGTTCGACGCCGCGACCGCGGTGCGCCTGCTGGACCGCTTTGCCCTGCTGCTCCGGTCGGTCGTCGAGAGCCCGGAGCTCGCGCTCTCGGCGCTGCCGCTCCTCTCCGCGGCGGAGCGCCACCAGCTCCTCCACGCCTGGAACGACACCGCGGAGGCCGGCCCGGAGGCGACCCTCTACGATCTGTTCGCGGCGCAGGCCGAACGGACGCCGGAGGCGGTGGCGCTGGTGTTCGACGAGGAGCGGCTGACCTACCGCGAGCTGGCGGCCCGGGCGCGGGCCCTGGCGCACCATCTGGTGGGGCTCGGGGTGGGGCCCGAGGTGGTGGTGGGAGTGGCGGTGGAGCGCTCGGTCGAGCTGGTCGCCGGCGTGCTCGGCGTGCTCGGCGCCGGCGGCGCCTGGCTGCCGCTGGAGCCGGACCTTCCCCGGCAGCGTCTGGCGACGATCCTGGAGGATGCGGCGCCGGCCGTCGTCCTCACCCGCCGCGCCTACGCGGGGACGCTGCCGCTCGACGCCGTCCCCGGCCTGCGCCTCGCCTGGCTCGACGATCCTTTCGCTGCCGGGACCGCCCTGCCGGCCGGCGCGGCGCAACCTCTCCCGCGGGCGGTGGCCGACAACGCCGCCTACGTCATCTACACCTCGGGCTCGACCGGCCGGCCGAAGGGGGTGGTCAACATCCACCGCGGCATCGTCAACCGGCTGCTGTGGATGCAGGAGGCCTGCGGCTTTGACGCGGACGACCGGTTTCTGCAGAAGACCGCGTTCGGCTTCGACATCTCCGTCACCGAAGTCTTCGCGCCCCTGATCCGCGGCGCGCGGCTGGTGGTGGCCCGGCCGGACGGGCACCGCGACAGCGCCTACCTGGCCCGGCTGGTCGAGCAGGAGGGGGTCACGACGATCCACTTCGTCCCCTCGATGCTCCCCTTCTTCCTGGCGGAGGACGGGGTGGCGGCGCGCTGCCGCTCGCTGCGCCGGGTGCTGGTCAGCGGCGAGGCCCTGCCCTGGGAGTTGGAGCAACGCTGCCTCGCCACGCTGCCGGTGCCGGCGATGAACCTGTATGGTCCGACCGAGGCCGCGGTCGAGGTGACGGCCTGGAGCTGCCGGCCGGCGGACCGGCCGCGCCCGGTGCCGATCGGCCGGCCGGTCCACAACACGCGGATTCAGCTCGTGGGCCGGCGGTTGGAGCTGGTGCCGCCGGGGGCGGTGGGGGAGCTGGCGATCGGCGGCGTGCAGGTGGCGCGCGGCTATCTCGGGCGTCCGGACCTGACGGCGGAGCGGTTCGTCCCCGATCCGTTCGGCCCCGCCGGGGGCCCGCCTGTACCGGACCGGCGACCTCTGCCGCCATCGCCCCGGGGGGGAGATCGAATACCTCGGCCGGCTCGACGATCAGGTGAAGATCCGCGGCTTCCGGATCGAGCCGCGCGAGATCGAGATCGCCCTGGCGGCCCTGCCGCAGGTCCGCGAGGCCGCGGTGGTGGTGTGCCAGGACGGCGCGGGGGAGCGCTCGCTGCTCGCCTGCGTGGTGCCGGCGGCGGCGGATGCCGGCGCCGCCACGGCGGCCGAGCTGCGCGCCGTCCTGGCCGCCCGCCTGCCCCCCTACATGGTGCCGGCCTTCGCCTTCGGCCCGGCGCTTGACCTCCTGCCGAGCGGCAAGCTCGACCGCCGGTCGCTCGCCCGCTGGAGCCCCGTGGCCGAGCCCGGCCGCGCGCCCGAGGCGCCGCGGACGCCGCTCGAGGAGCTGCTGGCCGGCGTCTTCGCCGAGGTGCTGGGAGTCGACCGGCTCGGCGTGGAGGAGAGCTTCTTCGAGCACGGCGGCCACTCGCTGGCCGCCATGCGGCTGAGCGCGCGGATCCGCGAGGCGCTGGGCATCGAGCTGCCGCTCCACCGCGTGTTCGAGGCGCCGACGGTGGCGGCCCTGGCGCGCGCGATCGCGGGCGAAGCCCGGAGCGACTGGAGCGTGGCCCCGCCGCTCGTTCCGGTGTCCCGCGCGACACCCCTGCCGCTCTCCTTCGCCCAGCAGCGGCTCTGGTTCCTCCATCGGTTGGAGCCGGCGAGCCCGGTCTACAACATGCCCGCCGCGCTGCATCTGCCGGGCCGGCTCGACCGCGCGACACTCGCCGCGGCTCTGGGGGAGGTGGCGCGCCGCCATGAGTCGCTGCGGACCCGGTTCGTCGCGATTGATTGGGAGCCGGTGCAGGTAATCGATCCGCCCGCTCCGGTCCTGGTGCCGGAGATCGATCTCGCGGGTCTGCCGGCCGCCCGGCGCCTGGAGGAGGCCCGCCGGCTGGCGCGCGCCGAGGCTCTGCGTCCGTTCGACCTCGGTGATCCCGAGGGTGGATCGTTGCTGCGCACGGCCCTGGTGCGCCTGGGCGAGGCGGAGCAGCTCCTCCTGCTGACGATGCACCACGTGATCAGCGACGGCTGGTCGCTGCGGGTGCTGGCACGGGAGCTGAGCGCCCTCTACGAGGCCGGCCTGGAGCGCCGCCCGTCTCCCTTGCCGGAGCTGGAGATCCAGTACGGGGACTACGCGGTCTGGCAGCGCGGCTGGCTCCGTGGGGAGGTGCTGGAGGCCGAGCTGGCCCACTGGCGGGGCCGCCTGGCCGGTGCGCCTCCGGTGCTCGACCTGCCGCTCGATCGCCCGCGGCCGGCGAGATTGAGCTCGCGCGGCGCGAGCCGGGCCCTGGCTCTGCCCCCCGCTCTGCTGCCGCTCCTGCAGGCGCTGGCGCGCCGGCAGGGGGTGACCCTGTTCATGGCCGTCCTGGCCGCCTTCCAGGCTCTGCTGGCCCGCATCAGCAATACCGACGACGTGAGCGTCGGATCGCCGGTCGCCGGCCGCGGCCAGCTGCGGACCGAGGGGCTGATCGGGTTCTTCGTCAACACGCTGGTGCTGCGCACCGACCTCTCCGGCGCGCCGTCGTTCGCGGAGCTGCTCGCGCGGGTCCGGGAGACCTCTCTGGCCGCCTATGCCCATCAGGACCTGCCGTTCGAGAAGCTGGTCGAGGAGCTCCAACCGCAGCGCGACCTCAGCCATGCGCCGCTCTACCAGGTCTCGTTCGTTCTGGATAGCGATCCGCTCCCCGCGTTGCGGCTGGGCGACATCGACGCGTCCCTCTGGCCCCTGGAGACGGAGATCGAGAAGTTCGACCTGAGCCTCACCTTGGGAGTCGGTGCGGAAGGTCTCTCCGGAGCGATCGGCTTCCGCTCCGACCTGTTCGACGGCACGACGATCGAGCGCCTGGCCGGGTCTTTCGCACGCCTGCTGGCCGGTGCCGTGGCGGCGCCGCAGCTTTTCCTCCAACAACGCCTGCCGGAGCTGCCGCTGCTCTCGGAGGAGGAGCGGCAGCAGCTCCTGCGGATCGGAGACGGGGAAGGGGAGAGCTATCCGCGGGAGGCGACGCTCTACGATCTGTTCGCCGAGCAGGCGGCGCTCTCGCCGCGATGCCGTGGCCCTGGCCGGCCCTGGCACCGTCCTCACCTATGCGCGAGCTCGCACGCCAGGCTACCCGTTGGGCGCACCGGCTGCGCGCCCTGGGCGTCGGTCCGGAGGTGCGGGTGGCCCTCTGTCTCGACCGTTCTCCCGCCTTGGTGGCGGCGACGCTCGCCGTGCTCGCGGCGGGGGGTGCCTATGTGCCGCTGGACCCCGCCTACCCGCGGGAGCGGCTGGCCTTCCTGCTGCGGAGCAGCGCCGCCCGAGTGCTGGTCACCGAGGAGCGCTGGCTGCCGTTATTGTCGGAGCTACTGTCGCAGCTGCCGGACATCAAGGCGGCGGTGCTCTGTCTGGACGGCCCGGCGGCGGGGGAGGAGGAGGGGAGGGAAGCGCCCCTGCCCGCGGTGGATGCCACAGGCCTGGCCTACGTGATGTACACCTCGGGCTCGACGGGCGAGCCGAAGGGGGTCGCGATGACGCACCGGGGAGTGGTGCGGCTCGTGCGGGGGGCCGGCTATGCCCGGTTCGGCCCCGACGAGACCTGGCTCCTGTACGCACCCTATACGTTCGACCCCTCGGCGCTGGAGCTGTGGGGGGCGCTCCTCCACGGCTCCCGCCTGGTGATCCCGCCGCCCGGCGTGCTGACCACCGCTGAGCTGGGCGAGGAGGTGAAGAGAGAAGGGGTGACCACGCTGTGGCTCACCACCGGGCTGTTCCGGCAGATGGTGGAGGAGAATCTGGAGGCGCTCTCCGGAGTGCGCCAGCTTCTGGTCGGTGGCGACGTGGTGCCGGTGGCGCACGCCCGCCGGGTGCTCGCCGAGCTCCCCGAAACCCGCCTGATCAACGGCTACGGGCCGACCGAGAACGCGTGCTTCACCGCCTGCTACACGGTGCGTGACGCGGTGGAGCTGGACCCCTCGGTGCCGGTGGGACGCCCGATCGCCCACACCTGGGTCGCGGTCCTGGACCGCTATCAGATGCCGGTGCCGCCGGGAGTTGCCGGAGAGCTGTGCACGGGAGGGGACGGCCTGGCGCGCGGCTATCTGGATCATCCGGACCGGACGGCGGAGCGCTTCCTGCCGGACCCCGAGGGGAGGGAGGCGGGCGGGCGAATGTACAGGACCGGCGACCTGGTGCGTTGGCGCCGGTCGGGGGACCTCGAGTTCCTCGGCCGGATCGACGCGCAGGTCAAGGTGCGGGGCTTCCGGGTCGAGCCGGGAGAGATCGAGACGGCCCTGACGGCCCACCCGCGGCTGAGCGGCGCGGTGGTGCTGGCGCAGCGGGAGGAGGCCGGGGGGCACCGGCTGGTGGCGTACGTGGTGGCCGCGGCGGACGCGGCCACCGCGGCCGGCGCGCCGGAGCCGTCCGAGCTGCGCGATTTCCTGCGCCAGAGGCTGCCCGAGTTCATGGTGCCGTCCGTCTGGGTCTCCCTGCCGGCCCTCCCCCTGACCGCCAACGGCAAGGTCGACCGCAAGGCGCTCGCCCTCCTGCGGCCGGACCGGCCGCGGAGCACCGGCGGAGCACCGCGCACGCCGGCCGAGCAGCGGATCGCGGGCATATTCTCCGAGCTTCTGGGCGCCGAGCTGCTGGGCGTCGGGCCGGTGGGGCTGGAGGCGGACTTCTTCGACCTGGGAGGGCATTCGCTGCTGGCGACCCGGCTGGTGTCGCGGGTGCGCGCGGTGTTCGGAGTGGAGCTGCCGCTGCAGGCGGTCTTCGAGACGCCGACCGTCGAGGGCCTGGCCGCCCGGATCGTGTGCTCCCCGGCGCCGCCCCTGGATCCCGTCGTGCGCGTCGTGAGGCTACCGCGCGAGCAGCCGCTGCCTCTGTCCTTCGCGCAGCAGCGGCTCTGGTTCCTGGAGCGGATCGAGCCCGGCGCCGCGTACCTGCACCTGCCGGCGGCGCTCGACTGTGCGGGGCGCCTCGATCCGGCGGCGCTCGCCGGGAGCCTCGGCGAGATCCTGCGCCGTCATGAGGGGCTGCGCACCCGCTTCGTCCTCTCCGGGAGACATCCGCTCCAGAGTCCGCTCCCGCCGGCGGAGCTCGCCGCGCTCCCCCTCGTGCCGTGCATCGACCTGAGCGCCCTCCCCGCGGCCGCTCAGGAGGGAGAGCTGGCCCGCCGGACCGCCGCGGAGGCCGCCCGCCCCTTCGATCTCGCGCGCGGCCCCCTGCTGCACGCCGTCCTGCTGCGCCGCGGGCCGGAGAGCCACCGGTTGCTCGTGACCGTCCATCACGTCGCCGCCGACGCCTGGTCGCTCGGCCTGCTCATCCGCGAGCTGGGGGAGCTCTACGCGGCCGGCGTCGAGGCCCGGCCGTCGCCCCTGCCGGAGCTCTCCGTGCAGTACGCCGACTACGCCGTCTGGCAGCGCGAGCGTCTGCGCGGCGACCGCCTGGAGGAGCTGCTGCGCTACTGGCGCGAGCGCCTGACTCCGCGTCCTCCCGCCCTGGAGCTCCCCACGGACCGCCCGCGGCCGCCGGTCCGCAGCCCGCGCGGCGCGCGCCGCCCGGTGCGCTTCGACGCCGCGGCGGTGGACGCGATGCGGCGTCTCGGCGGCGCGACCGGCGCCACCCTCTTCATGGCGGTCCTGGCGGTGTTCCAGGCGGTTCTCGCGCGCCATGCCGGGCAGGACGACGTCGCGGTCGGCACCGCGGTGGCGGACCGCCCCGATCCGGCGCTAGAGGGGGTGATCGGCCTCTTCCTCAACCTCCTGGTGCTGCGCGGCGATCTGTCCGGCGACCCGACGTTCCGCGCTCTTCTGCTGCGCGGCCGCGAAACGGCGCTGGGCGCTCTGGCGCACGCCGAGCTGCCTTTCGAGCAGCTCGTCGAGGCCCTGCAGCCGGAGCGGGATCTCTCCCGCGGCCCGCTGTTCCAAGTCTTGTTCACGCTGCGCAGCGAGCCGCTGCCGGAGCTCGCGCTGCCCGGCCTGACGCTGCGGCCGGCCGATACGTTCCCCGGCGCGGTGCAGTTCGACCTGTCGCTCCTCCTCGAAGAGTCCAGGAGCGGGGGGATCGACGGCTGGATCGAGCACAGCTGCGACCTGTTCGACGGCACGACCGTGGAGCGCCTGGCCCTCCACTGCGGCCATCTGCTCGCGAGCGCCGCGGCGGACCCCGACCGCCGCCTGTCGGATCTTCCCCTGCTGAGCGAGGCGGAGAGGGCGGCGCTCCTGGTGCAGTGGAACGACACCCGGTTGGAGGTCCCCGGTCCGGAGGCCTGCATCCACGAGCTCGTCCGAGCCCAGGCCGAGCGCACCCCCGACCGGATCGCGGTGATCGCAGGGGGCGATGGGGAGGCCGCGCTGACCTACCGCGAGCTGGAGGACCGGGCGTCCCGGCTGGCGCGCCGTCTGCTCCGTCTGGGCGTGCGGCCCGGCGACCGGGTGGCCATCTGCGTCGAGCGTTCCGTCTCGATGCTGTGCTCCATCCTGGGGGTCCTGAAGGCGGGCGCCGCGTATGTGCCGCTCGATCCCACCTACCCGCAGGCGCGTCTGGAGGCGATGCTGAAGGACTCCGGGGCCGCGGCGCTGGTCGCCTCCATCGCCTTGACAGGGGCCGGCGCCTCCCTGCGGCATCCGCGCACCCTCGCGCCCGAGGCGGCGGAGACCGCCGTCCCGGGAAGTGAGCCGCCGCGGCTGCCGGAGCTCCCGGATCTGCCGGCGGGGGCCGCCGCCTACATCCTCTATACCTCCGGCTCGACCGGGCGCCCCAAGGCCGTCGTCGTCACCCACCGCAACGCCGTGCGCTTGTTCGCGGCGATGGACGTGGTCTTCGGGCAGAGCGAGCCGGGCGTGTGGCTCGCGGTGACCAGCATCTGCTTCGACATGTCCGTGTTCGAGCTGCTGGGGACCCTGACCCGCGGCGGCCGGGTGGTGATCCACGACGAGCGGCCTGACGGCCGGGGCCCCTCGGTGACGGAGCAGATCGCCCGCCACGGCGTGTCGCACCTCCAGTGCACGCCGTCGCAGGCCGGCATGCTCGCCGCGACTCCGGAGCGGTTGCGGGGACTCGCGCCGCTCTCCCATCTGCTGCTCGGCGGCGAGGCCCTGCCCGGGCCGCTGGCGGATCGCCTCGCGGCCACCGTGGCCGGCGCGGTCCGCAACCTCTACGGCCCGACCGAGACCACCATCTTTTCGCTCATCCATCGGGTCGAGCGCGGGGAGACGAAGCCGCTGATCGGGCGGCCGTTGTCCAACACCGAGGTCTACCTGCTGGATGCCGCTCTGCGGCCCGTCCCGCTGGGAGCCCGCGGCGAGGTCTTCCTCGGCGGCGACGGGGTGTCCATGGGGTACTGGCGGCGGCCCGATCTCACCGCCGAGCGCTTCCTGCCCGATCCGCTGGGGAGCCGCCCGGGCGGCCGCCTCTACCGGACGGGAGACCTGGCGCGCCACCTCCAGGACGGCAGCGTGGATTACCTCGGCCGGTCGGACCACCAGGTCAAGGTGCGCGGAGTGCGCATGGAGCTCGGCGAGATCGAGGAGGCGCTGCGCGCGCATCCGGGGGTGGCGCAGACCGTCGCCGCCGTCCGCGACGATGCGCCGGGAGGCCGGCAGCTGATCGCCTACCTGGTCCCGGTGGCGGGCTCCCAGGCCGGCGGGCTGGTCGGAGGCCCATCGGCGAGCGAGCTGCGGCGGTTCCTGGCCGAGCGGCTGCCGGAGGCCATGATCCCCTCCGCCTTCGTTCCGCTCGCCGCCCTGCCGCTCAACCGGAATGGCAAGGTCGACCGCAAGGCCCTGCCGGCGCCGGACGCCGGCCGGCTGCGCCTGGACAGCGCCTACGCCCCGCCGCGGACGCCGGACGAGAAGACGCTCGCCGCGATCTGGCAGGACGTGCTCGGGCACGAACGCATCGGTGTCGACGACAACTTCTTCGAGCTGGGCGGGAGCTCCCTGCTGCTCGTCGAGATCGAGGCGCGGCTGCGCGAGGCGTTCCACCGCGAGATCCCGATCGTCGAGATGTTCCGCCACCCGACCATCCGGAGCCTTGCCGAGGCACTGGAAGCCGGGGGCCGACAGCCGGTCGCGGCCGAGGCGCGACCGATCCCGGTCGCGGTGGCGGGAGGGACCCTCGACCGCCAGCGACAGGCGGCCGAGGAGCTGCGGCGGCGGCGCGCGAGCCAGCAAAGGAAGCCCGGACGGTGAGATCCGGAGAAGGAAGCACGAGATGAGCGAGCAGGATCCGGAGGGCGGCCCCCTCGAAGGGATCGCCGTCGTCGGCATGGCCGGACGTTTCCCCGGCGCCGACGACCTGGGGGAGCTCTGGCGCAACCTGTGCGGCGGAGTCGAATCGGTCCGCTTCTACTCCCGCGAGGAGCTGGCGGCCGCGGGAGTCGCCCCGGCGCTGCTCGACGACCCGCGCTACGTCCGGGCGGGCGCCCCCCTGCGCGACGTGCAGCATTTCGACGCCGACTTCTTCGACTTCAGCGCGCGCGAGGCGGAGCTGATGGATCCGCAGCACAGGCTCTTTCTCGAGTGCTGCTGGGAGGCTCTGGAGAACGCGGGCTATGACACCCGGACCTGGCCCGGCGCGATCGGCGTCTTCGCCGGCATGGGGATGAGCGGCTACCTGATCCGCAACCTCCTCTCCCATCCCGACCTGATCCAGAACGCCGGACCGCTCCAGATCCGCATTCTGAACGACAACAACTTTCTGACCTCGCTGGCGGCGTACAAGCTCGACCTGCGGGGGCCGAGCGTCACCGTGCAGAGCGCCTGCTCGACCTCCCTGGTGGCGACGTGCATGGCCTGCCAGAGCCTGCTCCAGTTCCAGTGCGACATGGTGCTGGCCGGCGGCGTGACCGTGATCGTCCCGCACGGGCTGGGCTATCTGGCGCTGGACGGCGTGATGTCGCCGGACGGCCACTGCCGCGCCTTCGACGCCGCGGCCCGCGGCACGGTGGAGGGGAGCGGCGCCGGCGTGGTGGTCCTCAAGCGGCTGGCCGACGCCGTGGCCGACGGGGACACGATCCACGCCGTGATCCGCGGCTTCGCGACCAACAACGACGGCGGGTTCAAGATGAGCTTCACCGCGCCGTCGCCGGAGGGCCAGCTCGAGGCGATCGCGACGGCCCAGGCCATCGCGGGGGTGCCCGCCGAGTCGATCACCTACGTCGAGACGCACGGCACCGGCACCCCGCTGGGCGATGCGGTGGAGGTCACCGCCCTCTCCGAGGCGTTCGCGGCGGCCACCGGGCAGCGGGGGTTCTGCGCCCTGGGCTCGATCAAGACCAACATCGGCCATCTCGACGCCGCGGCGGGTGTGGCGGGCCTGATCAAGGCCGTGCTGGCGGTGGAGCACGGGGTCCTGCCGCCCAGCCTCCACTTCGAGACGCCCAACCCGCGCATCGATTTCGCGCGGAGCCCCTTCTACGTCAACACCGAATGCCGGCCCTGGCGGCCGGAGGGCTGGCCGCGGCGCGCCGGCGTCAGCGCCTTCGCGATCGGCGGCGTCAACGCGCACGTCATCCTGGAGGAGCCGCCCGCACCGGCGCCGTCCGCTCCGGCGCCGCCCTGGCTTCTGCTGGTGCTGTCGGCGCGCACGGAGACGGCGCTCGAGGCGGCCACCGACCGCCTTCTCGGCCATCTCCGCGAGCTGGCGGCGGAGCCGGCCACCCAACTGGCGGACATCGCGTACACCCTCCAGGTCGGGCGCCGCGCGTTCCCCCATCGCCGCATGCTCGCGGTCCGCGATCTCCAGGACGCCGTCGAGGTCCTGGAGAGGCGCGATCCGCGCCGGCTGCTCACCGGCACCGCCGCCGTCGATCCCCAGGTCGCCTTCCTCTTCCCCGGCCTGGGGAACGAATACGCCGGCATGGCGCGCGGGCTGTACCGCGACGATGCCGGATTCCGCGCGCGGCTCGACGACTGTGCGGAGCGGCTCGAACCGCTCCTCGGGCTCGATCTGCGGGAGGTCCTGTTTCCGGAGGAAGGGGAGGAGGCGGACGGAGAGACGGGGCTCGATCTCCGCGCGCTCCTCGGCCGGGGCCCGCGGCCGACATCCTCCACGGAGGGACTGCTGCGGCGGACCGCGGTGTCACAGCCGGCCGTCTTCGCGGTCGAGTACGCGCTGGCCTCCCGCCTGCTCGACTGGGGGATCCGGCCGCAGGCGATGGTGGGCTTCAGCATCGGCGAGTACGTGGCGGCCTGCCTCTCCGGCGTGCTGTCGCTCGACGACGCGCTGCGCCTGGTGGCCGGCCGCGCCCGGCTGATCGACGAGCTTCCTGCCGGGGCGATGCTGGCGGTGCCCCTGAGCGAGGACGCGGTGGCGCCCTGGCTCGCCGGCGGTCTCTCTCTGGCCGCGGTCGCCGGTCCGGAGCTGACCGTGCTGGCGGGAACGGAGGAGGCGGTGGCCGCGGCCGAGGCGCGGCTCACCGCCGCGGGCCACGTCTGCCGGCGGCTGCAGACCTCCCACGCCTTCCATTCGGCGCTGATGGAGCCGGCGGTGGAGCGCTTCCTGGCTCTCTTCAAGGGGATCGAGCTGCATCCGCCGGAGATCCCCTATCTCTCGAACGTCACCGGCGGCTGGATCACCGCCGAGGAGGCGACGGACCCTGCCTACTGGGCGGAGCACCTGCGCGGCACGGTGCGGTTCGCGGATGCGGTGAGCGAGCTGTGGCGCGAGCCCGGGCGGGTGCTGGTCGAGGTCGGGCCGGGCCAGACGCTGAGCTCCTGGGCGCTGCAACAGTCCTCGGCATGCGGCGGGGCGATCCGGTGGCGCTGCCGACCCTGCGCCATGCCTTCGAGCGCACGGACGACCTCGCCTTCCTGCTCCAGACCGTGGGGAGGCTCTGGCTCACCGGCCTGCGCCCCGACTGGCCCGCGTTCTGGGCGGACCAGCCGCGGCGCCGCGTGCCGCTGCCGACCTACCCTTTCGAGCGCCGGCGCTATTGGATCGAGCCGCGGATCGAGCCGCGTGCCGAGGCGGCCGTGCCGCCCGCGGTCGCGCGTCCGGTCGAGGGACCGGTCCCGGCGCCTGCCGCGAGGGCCGCGGCGCCCATCCGGCGGCATGTCCGGCCGAGTCTCCACGTCCCCTACGCGCCGCCGCGCGACGCGACCGAGCGGCGTCTGGTGGAGATCCTGGGCGAGCTGCTCCGCGTGGAGGCGGTGGGCCGCCACGACGGCTTCTTCGATCTCGGGGGCGACTCGCTCCTGGCCACCCATCTGGTGGCGCGCCTGAACCAGGAGCTGGGCGCGGAGCTGACGCTGCGGAGCATTTTCGAGTCGCCGACCGCCGCGGAGCTCGCGGTGACCCTCGCGGCGCGCCAGGGGGAAGGCGCCGGCGCCTGGGGACCGATCGCGCGGCGGGCCCCCGGCTCGACCCTGCCGCTCTCCTTCGCGCAGCAGCGGCTCTGGTTCCTCGACCAGCTCGAGCCGGGGAACCCGGCCTACAACCTGGCGGCCGCGGTCCTGCTCACCGGCCTGCTCGACCGCCCGGCCTTCGCCGCCAGCCTGGAGGAGGTGGTGGCGCGGCACGAGGCGCTGCGGACGACCTTCGGACTGGCGGACGATGCTGACGGAGAGCCGGTGCAGCGGATCGCCCCGCCGGCCCCGCTGCCGCTTCCCGGCATCGACCTCGCGGGCCTCCCGGAGGAGGCGCGCGAGGCGGAGGCCCTGCGCCTCGCCGCCGAGGAGGTGATGCGCCCGTTCGACCTGGCGCGCGGGCCGCTGCTGCGCGCCGCGCTGCTGCGCCTGGACGCCGCGCGCCACGTCGCTCTCCTCACCCTGCATCACATGGTGGGCGACGGCTGGTCGATCGACCTCCTGGTGCGCGAGCTGGCGGCGCTCTATCCGGCTTTTGCCGCCGGCCTGCCGTCGCCCCTCCCGCCGCTGCCGGTGCAGTACGCCGATTTCGTCCTCTGGCAGCGCGCGAGCCTGCGCGGAGCGGAGCTCGCAACCCAGCTCGCCTTCTGGCGCGGCGCGCTGGCCGGCGCTCCGGCCGTCCTCGACCTGCCGTCCGACCGGCCGCGCCCGGCGCGGGCGAGCGGCCGTGGCGGCGTGGCCGCCTCGGCCCTCTCCGCGGAGCGTTCCGAAGCGTTGAGGGCGGTGGGACGGCGGGCTGGCGCGACGCCGTTCATGACCTTCCTCGCGGCCTTCTACGCCCTGCTCCACCGGCTGACCGGCGAGACCGACCTGGTGGTGGGGACGCCGGTCGCCAACCGCCGCCGCCCCGAGCTCGAAGGGCTGATCGGCTTCTTCGCCAACACCCTGGCGTTGCGCGCCCAGATCCCGGGCCTTCCGGCGGGAGAGCCGACCTTCGCCGGCCTGCTCGCCGTGGTGCGCGAGGCGGCGCTCTCCGCCTACGCCCACCAGGACCTGCCGTTCGAGCGCCTGGTCGAAGAGCTGGCGCCCGAGCGGAGCCTCGCGCGCACGCCGCTCTTCCAGGTGATGTTCCTGCTGCACGGCACGCCGGTCGAGGCGGGCGAGCTGGCGGGTCTCACGCTCGCTCCGTTCGGCCTGGCCACGGCCGAGCGTGCGGCCAAGTTCGACCTCACCCTGGAGCTGATCGAGGGCGGGCCGGATCTCGCGGTCCTCCTGGAATACCGCCGCGACCTGTTCGACCCGGCGACCGCGGTCCGCCTGCTCGGCCATTTCGCGGCTCTGGCCGGCGCTCTGGCCGCGGCGCCGGAGGCGCGGCTCGCCGAGCTGCCGCTCCTCACCGCCGCGGAGCGGCAGCAGCTGGTCGAGGAATGGAGCCACCCGGAGACGGTGCCGCGGCTTTCCGGCACGCTCCATGGGGTGTTCGCGGCGCAGGCGGCGCGGACGCCGGCGGCAACGGCGGTGATCGCGGGCACGGAGCGGCTGAGCTACGGCGAGCTCGCCGGGCGGGTGCGGCGTCTGGCCGGGCGGCTGTCGCAGCTCGGCATGGGGCCGGAGCGGATCGTCGGCGTGCGCCTGGGGCGGACCGCGGAGCTGGTGGTGACGCTGCTGGCGGTGCTCGAGAGCGGCGCGGCGTATCTGCCGCTCGATCCGGCGCTTCCGGCCGAGCGGCTGCGCTTCCTGCTGGCGGACACCGGGGCGGCGCTGGTGGTGGCGGAGCGCTCGCTGGCCTGGCCGGAAGGCTTCAGCGCCGAGATCCCCGCGCTCTATATCGACGAGGCGGCGCCTGTTTCCGCCCCTGTTTCCAGCATCGCCGCGGAAGAAAACCTGGCCTACCTGATCTATACGTCGGGATCGACCGGGGTTCCCAAGGGCGTGGCGATCCCGCACGGCAGCGCTCTTCGCCTGGTCGAGTGGGCGCTCGCCCGGTACTCCGCGGCGGAGCTCGCGGGGGTTCTGTTCTCGACCTCGACCAGCTTCGACCTGTCGATCTTCGAGATCTTCGTGCCGCTGTCGTCGGGTGGCGCGGTGATCGTGGCGGACGACGCGCTGGCGCTTGACCGGCTGCCGGCGGCGTCGGAGGTGACGCTGGTCAACACGGTGCCGTCGGCGCTGGCGGGCTTGCTCGACCTCGGCCCGCTGCCGGCGGCGGTACGGACGGTGAACCTGGCGGGCGAGCCGCTGCGCGGCGCCCTGGCGGAGCGGATCCACGGGGCTGGCGTGGCGCGGCTGTGGAATCTCTATGGACCGTCGGAGGACACGACGTACTCGACGGGAACCGAGGTGGTGCCGGGGATCCCGGGGCCCTCGGGGATCCACCGCGAGCCGGACATCGGCCGGCCGGTGGCGGGCTCGACGGCGTTCGTGCTGGACGGGAGCCTCGGAATGCTGCCGGTGGGGGTGGCGGGCGAGCTCTGCCTGGGGGGCGAGGCGCTGGCCCGGGGCTATCTCAACCGGCCGGAGCTGACCGCGGAGCGCTTCGTGCCGGATCCGTTCGGCGGCGGCTTGGGCTCCCGTCTCTACCGCACGGGGGACCGGGCACGCTGGCGCTCCGACGGGGCGCTCGAGCTCCTGGGGCGGATGGACCTCCAGGTGAAGGTGCGGGGTTTCCGCATCGAGCTGGGCGAGATCGAGGCCGTGCTGACCGGGCATCCGGCGGTGCGGGAGGCGGCGGTGACTGCCCCGGCCGACGCGTCGGGGGACCGGCGGCTGGTGGCGTATGTGTCGGCCACGGAAGGGGACGGACCGCTCGACGTGGCGGCGCTCGGCGTCTATCTCGGCTCGCGTCTGCCATCGTTCATGGTGCCGTCGATGTGGGTAGAGCTGGCGGCGCTGCCGCTGACGCGGACGGGGAAGGTGGACCGCAAGGCGCTGCCCGCACCGGGGGCGGCGGCGGCGGGCGCGGCGTACGAGGCACCGCGCACGGCGGCGGAGGAGATGCTGGCGGAGATCTGGGGCGACCTGCTCCGCCGCGAGCGGGTGGGGGTGCACGACAACTTCTTCGCCCTGGGCGGGCACTCGCTGCTCGCCACCCAGGTGGTCTCCCGCCTGCGCGACCGGCTAAGGGTCGAGCTGCCGGTGCGCGCGCTCTTCGAGCAGCCCACGGTCGCCGGTCTGGCGGGGCTCCTCGCCGGCATCGCCACGCGAGGGGGCGTGGGGGGGGCCCACGGCGCCGATCGTTCCCCTGCCGCGGGACGTGGAGGGCGGCGGCACGTTCCCGGCGTCGTTCGCGCAGAGGCGTCTGTGGCTCCTCGATCGGCTCGACCCGGGGAACGCGGCGTACAACATGCCGCTCGCCCTGTCGCTCGAGGGCGAGCTGGCCGCAGAGCAGCTCGCGGCGGTGTTCGGCGAGCTGGCGCGGCGCCACGAGACGTTGCGCACGACGTTCATCGCGGGGGACCGGCGGACCGCTGCAGGTGGTGCACCCGATTCACCCGATGCATCCTCAGCCGATGACCGCGCGGCCGTTCGCGCTCCAGACGATCGACCTGTCGGCGCTGGGTGATGAGGAGCGCCGGCGGGAGCTGACGCGGCGGGTGGCGGAGGATTCGCTGCGCCCGTTCGATCTCGCTCGCGGTCCGCTGCTGCGGGGGACGCTGGTGCGGCTGGCCGACGCGGGAGAACGCGCTGCTGCTCAACCTGCACCACGTGATCTCGGACTTGTGGTCGATGGGAGTGCTGATGCGGGAGGTGACGGCGCTCTACGCGGCGGCGGTCGGGGCCGGGACGGCCGCTGGGCGAAGCGCTGCCGCCGCTGCCGGTGCAGTACGCGGACTTCTCGGTGTGGCAGAGCCGCCGGCTGTCGGGGGAGACGCTGCGGCGCGAGCTCGAGCACTGGCGGGAGAAGCTCGCGGGAGCACCGCCGTTCCTCGAGCTGCCGACGGACCGGCCGCGTCCGCCGGTGCAGACGTTCGGTGGACGGAGCCTGCCGCTGTGGCTCGAGCCGGAGCTGGCGGGCCGTCTGTCGGCGCTGGCGCTCGCGACGGGGACGACGCTGTTCATGGTGCTGCTGGCGGGCTTCGAGACGCTCCTGGGGATCTACTCGGGGGCGCAGGACCTGGCGGTGGGGACGCCGATCGCGGGCCGCAACCGGGCGGAGCTGGAGGGATTGATCGGGTTTTTCGTCAACTCGCTGGTGCTGCGCGCCGACCTGTCGGGGGATCCGTCGTTCGTCGATCTCCTGGGCCGGGTGCGCGAGGACACGCTGTCGGCTTACACGCACCAGGACCTGCCGTTCGAGAAGCTGGTGGAGGAGATCAAGCCGGAGCGCAGCCGGGCGCACTCGCCGATCTTCCAGGTGATGTTCGCGTTGCAGAACGCGCCGATGGGCGGGGGCAGCGAGCTGCCGGGCCTGACGATGCGGCCGTTGGCGGGGAGCGAGACGGCGGCGAAGTATGACCTGGCGCTGGCGCTGACCGAAGAGAGTGTCGGGAGCGGTGGGAGGGGTGGGATCGGCGGCAGCCTCGAGTACAACGTCGATCTGTTCGACGCGCCGACGATGGTCCGGCTGCTCGATCATTGGCGGGCGTTGCTCGAAGGGGTGGTGGCGGACTCCGGAGCCCGGCTGTCGGCGCTCCCCCTGCTGGGAGGCGGTGGAGCGGCAGCAGCTCCTCCGCGAGTGGAGCGACGCGGCCCCCGTCGCTGGCGGAGTGAGTGGGACAACCCCGGTGCACGAGCTCTTCGCGGCGCAGGCGGCGCGGCGTCCGGACGCGGTGGCGCTGGTCTGCTGGCGACCAGGCTCTGACCTACGGCGAGCTCGCGCGAAGGTCGAGCCGGATGGCGCGCCGCCTCGCGGAGCTCGGGGTCGGGCCGGGCATGCTGGTCGGGCTCTGCGCCGAGCGCTCCCCCGAGCTCGATCCTCGGGGTGCTGGCGATCCTCGCGGCCGGCGGGGCCTATCTGCCGCTCGACCCCGCCCATCCCATGGAGCGCCTGGCGTACACGCTCGCCGACGCGGGGGCGCCGATCCTCCTGGCCGAGGAGTCTCTGCACGAGCGCCTGCCGGCGGGCGCCGCGCGGGTGGTCGGTCTGCACGCGCTGGCCGGTCGATGAAGGCCGGCCGGCGAAGTCCCCCCTCCCGCCGCCCGCATCGATCCCGGCGACCCGGGCGACCCCGGCGACCTCGCCTACGTCATCTACACCTCGGGATCGACCGGCCGGCCGAAAGGGGTCGAGGTCAGCCACGCGAACGTCGCGCGTCTCTTCGCCGTCATCCGCCAGGCCTTCCCCTTCGGTCCCGACGACGTCTGGACCCTCTTTCACTCGATCGCCTTCGACTTCTCGGTGTGGGAGCTGTGGGGGGCGCTCGCCTTCGGCGGGCGGCTCGTCGTCGTGCCGGGAGAGACGGCCCGCTCGCCCGAGGCGTTCTACGAGCTGCTGCGACGGGAGCGGGTGACGGTGCTGAGCCAGACTCCCTCGGCCTTCCGGCAGCTCCTCTGGGCCGAGGAGTCGGCCGAGGAGCGCGCCGATGCGAGGATCGACGCGATGATCTTGGACCTGCGCCTGGTGGTCTTCGGCGGCGAGGCGCTGGATCTCGCGTCGCTCGCCCCATGGTTCGAGCGCCACGGCGAGAAGCGGCCGCTGCTGGTCAACATGTACGGCATCACGGAGACGACGGTGCACACGACCTGGCGGCGGCTGCGCCAGAGCGACCTGGCGCGGCAGGGGAGCGCCATCGGCCGGCCGCTGGCCGACCTCTCGCTCCACCTGCTCGACCGCGGCGGCCGGCCGGTGCCGATCGGCGTGCCGGGAGAGATCCATGTCGGCGGCGCCGGGGTGGCGAGGGGGTATCTCGCCCGCCCCGCCCTCACCGCGGAGCGGTTCGTGCCCGATCCCTTCGCCGGAGCAGCCCAAGGCGGGGTGGGCGAGGCGATCGGGCAGCGGCTCTACCGCTCCGGCGACCTGGCGCGCCGGCGCCCGGACGGCGATCTCGAATACCTCGGGCGGATCGACCGCCAGGTGAAGGTGCGCGGCTTCCGGATCGAGCTCGGCGAGATCGAGGCGGCGCTCGCCGAGCACCCGGGGGTGCGGGAGGCGGCGGTGATGGCGCGCGAGGACCGCCCGGGCGACGTGCGGCTGGTCGGCTACGTGAGCTCGGCGGTAGGTCCGGCGGCAGGGCCCGACCCTTCGCCGCAGGCGCTCGCCGCCTTCCTCGCCGAGCGGCTGCCCGGCTACATGGTGCCGGCGGCCTGGGTGCTGCTCGACCGGCTGCCGCTCACCGCCAACGGCAAGGTGGACCGCGCGGCCCTGCCGGCCCCTGGGGGCAAGGTGGACCGCGCGGCCCTGCCGGCGCCTGCGGAGCGCGGAGAGGGCGGCGCGTACGTTGCGCCGCGGAGCCCGGTCGAGCAGGTGCTCGCCGGGATCTGGGAGGAGGTGCTCGGTCTGCAGCGCGTGGGGATGGAGGACGACTTCTTCGCCCTGGGCGGCCACTCGCTCATCGCGGCCCAGGTGACCTCGCGAGTGCTCAAGGCGTTCTCCGTGGAGCTGTCGCCGCGCGTCCTCTTCGAGCGCCCGACCGTGGCGGCCATGGCCGCGGAGGTCGAGCAGTTGCGGGGGAGCGGCGCGGTCACCGGGCCAGCGCGGCCAGCGCGGCACCGCCGCTCGTGCGGACGCCCCGCGGCACCGAGGCGCCGATGTCGTTCCGGCAGGAGTGGCGGTGGCTGCTCGACCAGATCTCGCCGAGCGACCACGGGCAACAACGTGCCGCTCGCGCTGACGCTCCGCGGCGCGGTGTCGGCGCCGGCGCTCGCGGCGGCGCTCGCCGCGGAGGTCGAGCGCCACGAGTCTCTCCGCACGCGCTTCGTCTCGGTTGGGGGCAGGCCCGTGCAGCGGATCGACCCGCCCTGGCGGCCGCCCGTGCCGGTTGTGGACCTGGGCGGCCTGCCGCCCGCCGTGGCGGAGCGCGAGGCGGCACGCCTCGCCGAGGCGGAGTGGATCTTCCTCTTCGATGTCGCGCGCGGGCCCCTCCTGCGCTCGATCCTCCTGCGCCTCGAGGAGGAGGTCTTCGTCCTTCTCCTGACCCTCCACCACATCGTCTCGGACGGCTGGTCGATGCGCATCCTGGGGCGCGAGCTGCCGGCGCTCTACGCGGCTGCGCAGGCCGGCCTCCCCTCGCCGCTCCCCGATCTGCCCATCCAGTTTCGCGACTTCGCCATCTGGCAGCGAGGGTGGCTCCAGGGCGAGGCGCTCGAGAGTCTCCTCGGCGCCGCGGTCACGCGGCTCGCCGGCGTGCCGCACCTCGACCTGCCCACCGACCGGCCGCCTTCGCGCGACGCCTCTTCAGCTCGGGCATCCTGCCGTTCGGGCTCGACGTCGCCTTGACCGCCAGCTTGAGCGCCCTCTCGCGCGGCCAGGGGGCGAGCCTCTTCATGACGGTCCTCGCCGCCTTCACGGGCCTCCTGCGCCGGCACACCGGCCGGGGCGACTTCCCCGTCGCGACCATCACCGCGGGCCGGACCCGCGCCGAGATCGAGCCGCTGATCGGCTACTTCACCAACACCCTGATCATCCGCGCCGCGGCGGGGGGCGACCCCGGCTTCGGCGAGCTCCTCGCACGGACACGCGGGGCGACCCTCGCCGCCTACGACCACCAGGACCTGCCGTTCTCCCTCCTCGTCGAGGCGTTGCGCGCGGCGGAGCCGGGGCGCCGCCCCTCTTCGAGGTCCTCTTCCTCTTGCAACCGCCGGGCTCGGAGGTCGCGGCCCCCGACGCCGAGGTCGCGGAGTTTCCGGTCGAGGGGACCCATGGCCCAGGACTTCGCCCTCGTCCTCGACCTGGCCGAAGCCGGCGGCCGCCTGATCGGGACCTTTTCCTACAACCAGGCGCTCTTCGACTCCACGACGGCCCTGCGCTGGCGAGGCCATCTCGAGGCGCTCCTCGCGGGCGCGGCGGCGGACCCGGCGCGGCCGCTCACCGAGCTGCCGCTGCTCTCGGAAGGCGAGCGCCATCAGGTGACGTTCGAGTGGGGGGAGGCGGTGCACGTCGACGGCGGCCCGGCGCCGATCGGGATCTGGGGCGAATTGGCGGGCGCGCCGGCCCGCCGCCTCGCCGACGGCACCCTGGAGGAGGGCGCGCCGGCACCCGCCTTCGCGGCCCCCGCGCCGATCGCGCCGAGGGAGCCCTCCGAGCCGGCCCGGAGCCTCGATTCCCTCTCGGCCGCCAAACGGAAGCTCCTCGCGAAGCGCATCCGCGGCGAGGCCGGCTCCGGCGGCGCGCCGGCCGGCGCCCGGCGCGAGATCTCGCTCCTCGTCGACCTGCAGCCGGAGCGCCCGGCGGCCGCCGCGGTGGCCGCCGGGAGGCCGCCGTTCTTCTGCGTCCACGCCATCGGCGGCGCGGTGCACTCCTATCGCGATCTCGCCCTCCAACTGGGCGCGGAGCAGCCGTTCTATGGCATCCAGGCGGCAGGCCTCGCGGGGGGCAGGCGGTCGACGACCTGCCGGCGATGGCCGCCCAGTACGCCGCCGCGGTCGAGGCCGCCGCGCCGCACGGCCCTTACCTGCTGGGCGGCTGGTCGTTCGGCGGCGTCGTGGCGTTCGAGATGGCGCGCCAGATGCGGCAGCGCGGCCGGCCGGTGGCGCTCGTGGCGCTCCTCGACAGCCAGGCGCCGGCGCTCGTGCCGCTGCCTGCGGCCCCGCGCGAGAAGGACATCGTCCGCCTCTACTTGCGCGACCAGGCGGGGCTCCAGGGGCTGGACGCCTCCTGGCTCGACGGGGAGCCGGCGGGGATGGACGAGGCGGCGGTCCTCGACTGGCTCCTCGCCCGGGCGCACGAGACCGGCGTGCTCCGGGCCAGCGTGCGCTTGGCGCAGGTCCGGCCGCTCCTCGACGTCTACAGCGCCAACGTGCGCGCTCGCGCCACCTACCGGCCACGGCCCGGCGGTGGCCGGCTGACCCTCTGCCGCCCTCGTGAGTCCCCCGATCCCACCAACGGCTGGTCGGCGTTCGCCGATGAGCCTGTCGAGGTTCATGAGATGGCTGCAGACCACTACTCGATGCTGGTGCCCCCCGAGGTCGCCACCCTGGCGGATTGCCTCCGCTCCTGTATCGAACGTTCGCTCGCCACAGCAGGCTTATCTGAACCGGTTGCCGGCCCAATGGGCCGGGAGAATCTAGCCCAGGGCTGAGGCCGAAGGCCGATGCCCTGGGTCAACGGGCACCACCTCCGTGCGGCCTGAAAGGCCGCGAGAGCTCCCGCTTGACAGCTCCGCAGACAGGTGCTGGAGTCACCGGCGTCATGGCTCAATCCCTCTCCAAAATCTACGTCCACCTCATCTTCTCGACGAAAAATCGCGAACGAACCCTGCCTGACGAGATTCGCCCCGATCTCCATGCCTATATGGGCGGTACGCTCAAAGGCCTCGGCTGCCTCCCGATCGAAATCAACACCGAGCCCGACCATTTGCACGGCCTGTTTCTCCTCGCACGGACCGAAGCGCTGAGCGACGTTGTCGGCCACCTCAAGAAAAGCTCGAACGACTGACTTCGGAGCCGAGGCCCGCAGTTTGCGAGCTTCTTTTGGCAGGCGGGATTCGGTGCATTCTCGGTGAGCCAATCGCAGGTCGAAGATGTTCGAGCCTACATCCGCAACCAGCGCGAGCATCATCGAGTCAAGTCGTTTCAAGAGGAGCTCCGTGCATTCCTCAAGGCTTATGAAATCGAATTTGACGAGCGCTACGTGTGGGACTGAAGACTCTCGCGGCCTTTCAGGCCGCCGGGGAGGTGGCGCCCGTGAACCCAGGGCATCGGCCTCCGGCCTCAGCCCTGGGCTATGCTCTCCCGGCCCGTTGGGCCGGCAACCGGTTTTGTCAGGCGCTCTTAGTTAGGAAACGCTATGCATTCCGGCTGGGTAGCGGCTTAGGCGGCCACGAAGGATTCTCGGTGAAGGCTCACAAGCCTTTGTACCACGGTCGCGAAGGATTCGGCTTCGGCGAGAGCCATATGACATGGCAGCCCGGGCGCCCGCCCGGTTGCCGGCCCAACGGGCCGGGAGAATCTAGCCCAGGGCTGAGGCCGAAGGCCGATGCCCTGGGTCAACGGGCACCACCTCCGGGCGGCCTGAAAGGCCGCGAGAGCTCCCGCTTGACAGCTCCGCAGACAGGTGCTGGAGTCACCGGCGTCATGGCTCAATCCCTCTCCAAAATCTACGTCCACCTCATCTTCTCGACGAAAAATCGCGAACGAACCCTGCCTGACGAGATTCGCCCCGATCTCCATGCCTATATGGGCGGTACGCTCAAAGGCCTCGGCTGTCTCCCGATCGAAATCAACACCGAGCCCGACCATTTGC
Source organism: uncultured Acidobacteriota bacterium (assembly GCA_963792575.1). GTDB lineage: Bacteria > Acidobacteriota > Thermoanaerobaculia > Multivoradales > UBA5704 > DATARR01. The sequence continues at coordinate 136,368 of CAWBWZ010000006.1, read as the reverse complement.
ACGGTCTGTTTCTCCTCGCACGCACCGAGGCGCTGAGCGACGTTGTCGGCCACCTCAAGAAAAGCTCGAACGACTGGCTTCGGAGCCGAGGCCCGCAGTTTGTGAGCTTCTTTTGGCAGGCGGGCTTCGGGGCATCCTCGGTGAGCCAATCGCAGGTCGAAGACGTTCGAGCCTACATCCGCAACCAGCGCGAGCATCATCGAGTCAAGTCGTTTCAAGAGGAGCTCCGTGCGTTCCTCAAGGCTTATGAAATCGAATTTGACGAGCGCTACGTGTGGGACTGAAGACTCTCGCGGCCTTTCAGGCCGCATGATCGTGGCGGCCGTTGGGTCCCAGGGAATCGGCCTGCGGCCTCAGCCCTGGGCTATGCTCTCCCGGCCCGTTGGGCCGGAAAGGACGGCCGTCAGCAGCATCATTTCAAGCTGCGAGAGAAAGCCGAGGCGAAGGCCGCGCCCGCCTTTGCGGCCCGCGCCGATCGCGTCGAGGGGGGCCCCGCCAAACGAAAGCTCCTCGCGAAGCGCATCCGCGGCGAGAGGTGAAAGCTCCCGCCGGTCTGCTGGCGCCCCTTCGGAGCCAACCACGATCCAAAGCCCCCAAGGGGCGACAGCAGGCTTATCTGAACCGGTTGCCGGCCCAACGGGCCGGGAGAATCTAGCCCAGGGCTGAGGCCGAAGGCCGATGCCCTGGGTGAACGGGCACCACCTCCGGGCGGCCTGAAAGGCCGCGAGAGCTCCCGCTTGACAGCTTCGCAGACAGGTGCTGGAGTCACCGGCGTCATGGCTCAATCCCTCTCCAAAATCTACGTCCACCTCATCTTCTCGACGAAAAATCGCGAACGAACCCTGCCTGACGAGATTCGCCCCGATCTCCATGCCTATATGGGCGGTACGCTCAAAGGCCTCGGCTCTCTCCCGATCGAAATCAACACCGAGCCCGACCATTTGCACGGTCTGTTTCTCCTCGCACGGACCGAGGCGCTGAGCGACGTTGTCGGCCACCTCAAGAAAAGCTCGAACGACTGGCTTCGGAGCCGAGGCCCGCAGTTTGCGAGCTTCTTTTGGCAGGCGGGATTCGGTGCATTCTCGGTGAGCCAATCGCAGGTCGAAGACGTTCGAGCCTACATCCGCAACCAGCGCGAGCATCATCGAGTCAAGTCGTTTCAAGAGGAGCTCCGTGCATTCCTCAAGGCTTATGAAATCGAATTTGACGAGCGCTACGTGTGGGACTGAAGACTCTCGCGGCCTTTCAGGCCGCCGGGAGGTGGCGCCCGTGAACCCAGGGCATCGGCCTTCGGCCTCAGCCCTCTCGGAGCTGGTCCATCTGGAGTGCGCGGATTGCGATCCTGCTGCCGCCGCTCGGCGGGCCACCTTTCTCATGGAAGAAGACTCGAATGTCGATGCCATCTGATGAACCACAAAGCCCGTGGGTGGATCCGATCGTCGCCGAGGTCCGGGCGGCGCGGGAACGAATCGTAGCAGCGGTCGGTGGGGATATCCACCTCCTGTGTGAGCAGCTACGCGCTCGCCAGGCCGCCGCAGGAAAGATTCCCGTGCGACAGGCTCCAAGACCACCGAGATTGGAAACCGGCCAAGCGGAATAGCAAGGGGGAGCGACAGGTCCGGCCGGCAAATCGCCACGGCCTCGATCTCAGCTCTCCCTCCTCTCCTGACGGCGAACGCTGCTGGAGGTGAGCGGCGGCGTCAGACGTCCGCTCGACCGACGGGGTTAGCCGCTTCTACGATGCTAGGATCATGAGCGAACTGCTCGAAGGAAATTGATGTATAACGAACTCCTTCCTTGAAAAACCGGGCAAATCGCTGTCGCTCCTCCTCTACTAAGCCAGCCGATTTCCCAACGTGATTATTGACTACAATAACCTCAAGTGGCCGTGGTCTACCTACAATTTCCCGTCGTTTAAAAGCGTATTTGACATGCATGTCTGCATCGGGGAACGAGTAACCGCAGAAGATGATCCGGTCCGTGTCGCGCAGCTTAGCCTCGAAGGCACCCCAAACCCATGAGAGCACAGGAACGCCAAGCTCCTTGTAAAATGTCGGAGGTACGACTAGGGCACGCAGAAAATCCTGACACATGGGGCATTGTGTTCCAAAGCGCATCTGACCAACAGAATCTGGAAACCTCTGAACTTTACCACATGACGCGCAACGCAACCAGTCGAGAGAGCCATGGAGCTTGAGTAAGCTGTACTCCCTCTGCTCGCTTTGAGAAAATTGCTCGGTCGTCCAAGCGTAATCTAGTGCAGAAGAAACAGAGGCGAGGGCGCAGTCGATAAAAGTGTCGTAATTGGTAGTAACGAAGGTTGTATCGCTGTATTCCCAGGCTGCGGCAATGTTCCGGACGAACTCTAAATGCACGCCCGGAGCTGTAGAAAAGGACCTAGCAATTGTAAGAGTAAGAGCCTCGACCAAAAGAGCCCTGATCTGCTCTACGTTTGGATAAGACGAGGGCCTATCGCTGCTCCCGTATGAATAGTATCCAAATCCTTCTCTTCGGAGTCGCGCCAGATCCAGCACTCCCAGAGCTTCCTCGAACGTAGGAAATTGCATTTCATCCGGCATCCCCCTGTAGGTATCAACGCCAAAGAGATCGTGAAGGAACGATGGCACAGCTATGTGAGGTGCGTAGGGATTCTTGTCGAGGCGCCTTATACCATCAGGATCCTCTCGGACACACTTTATATAGTCTCGGAAGACATTCCCTTGAAGGGGAGCACCCTCAGCGGCAGAAGCTCCGGCACCTAGAAAAATGATGGTCCGCAATTCATCTACCTCTGGTCGGCTAACCTACAAGGGTCTATTCGAGGTCCTCCCACACTCATTCCCCCGAGTCGGCCGTCTTTCCAGGGGAGGACTTTGGATAGACGCAGGTTGAACGAAACCGCGGGAGTCCGAGTTGCTCCCTAATGGAGATTCAATCCGCAGGCAAAAGGTTCGGCGCTGCCACCAGCGCTGCCCCGAGCGCCTTGTGACGCTCCAGTTGCGCTCGCCTGATGCCTCCGGGAAGAGTCTGTGGTCTCCATGGGACCCTCCGACAGCGATTTCGTTTGCACCATTGTACCGCAGTTTCCAGAAGAGACACACTCCTTCCAGACTTCTCCTCGCACCGGACGAAACACGAACGCCACCAGATCCGGGCTTTTCACGGTGGAGACCTCTCCGCGGCGCCGGAGCGAAGCGCGGGCTCCAGGTCTTCCGCCCGGCGCAGGTGGCCCCGACCACAGTGTGGGCACAGGGTCGGATCCTTGCCCGTCAGCCGTGCCAGTCTCGCTTGCCAAGCCTCGCTCTCCGCAGAGACGGTCGTCGCGGATTCGGCCGTCGTCTCGGCGCCGAGGCAGATCACGGCACTGCGCCAGGTTGACTGTGCGATGGCGATTGGCCAACAGTCCGTAGTAGCGGATGCGCACGAAGCCGGCAGGCAGCACGTGGAGGAGAAACCGGCGGATGAATTCTTCGGCCGCCAGGGTCATCTCCCGCCTCCGCCCGCCTTGGGTGTAGTCCTTGTAAGTGAAGGTGACCTGGCCATCCTCCAGTCGGACGAGGCGAGGATTGGAGATCGCTATCCGGTGGGTGTAGCGGGCCAGGTAAGCCAACACCTGTTCCGGGCTGCCGAAGGGGGGCTTGCTGTAGACCACCCACGACTTGTGGTAGAGCCGGTCAAGCAGGTTGAGGAAGACGAACGGATCGCGCAGAGCCTCCGGTAGAAGCAACCGGCCCGCCTTCCAGGCCTCTTTGACCGCGGCCAGGAGTTTGCCGCGGAACAGCCGTGCCAACACTTGGATCGGCAGGAAGAAGTCCTCGCGGCTGGCGATCCACTTCTGCCGGTCCAGCGACAGGCCTCCCCCGGGCACGATGCAATGCAGGTGGGGATGCAACAAGAGAGTCTGGCTCCAGGTGTGCAACACCGAGAGCACGCCGATTTTCGCTCCCAGGTGTTTGGAGTCGGCGGCGATCTCCAGCAGCGTCTTGGCGGCGCTGTTGAACAGCAGGTCGTAAAACCACTTGGGGTTGGCAAGAGCGAGCGGATTGAGCTCCTCGGGGATGGTGAAGACGATGTGAAAATACGGCACCGGCAACAGCTCACCGCACCGCTGCTCCAGCCACCGCCGCGTCTCCAGTCCCTGGCACTTCGGGCAGTGACGATTGCGACAAGAGTGATAGCTGATCGTCCGCGCGCCGCACTGATCACACTCGTCGATATGCCCACCCAAGGCGGCAGTCCGGCAAATCTCGATGGCCCGCATGGTCCGCAACTGAGAGCGCGAGAGGCGGTGCGTTTCCCGATAACTCTCGCCGTAGAGACGCAGGATGTGAGCCACCTCCAATTCGGAGGTGCCCGTCATGGCGTGAGCTCAATTCTGAAGCCGCGACGGCCCGACCAACAACCTGTCCAGCGGGCTGACCACTCGGCCCAGAGAGGACGGGCTCACGTGGGTATAGATCAGCGTGGTCTTGTAGCTCTCGTGGCCGAGCAACTCTTGGATGTAACGCAGACTGGTGCCGTGCTCGAGCAGGTGAGTCGCGAAGCTGTGGCGCAACGTATGGACGGACACCGCCTTGGCGACCGCTGCTTTCTCCACTGCCGCTTTGAAGATCCTCTGCACTGTGCGGGGGTGGATCGGCTGGTCTCGATCCGCGCCATAAAACAGCCACAGCTTGGGCCGGTCTTGCCGGAAATAGAGGCGCAGCTCCTCCAGAAGGCGCTGGGACAACATCACGTAGCGTTCCTTACCGCCCTTGCCCGCCCGCACGAGAATTCTCATCGCCTTGCTGTCAATGTCTCCCACCTGTAGCGACTGGGCCTCGCGAAGCCGTAAGCCGGCGGAGTACAACGTCATCAAGATCGCCCGCTCTTTCACCGTCCTTGCTGCATCCAACAACTGCAACACCTCGGCTTCCGTCAAGACGACCGGCAGCTTACGCCGCCTCTTCGAGTACCCAATCGGCCCGACATCGCACGGACGCTGCAATACGTGGACATAGAAGAAACGGATTCCGCAAACGGTCTGATTGATCGTCGATCCTGACAGTTTCTTGGTCTCGTGCAGGTAGAGGAGATAATTACGAACTTCTTCCACTCCCATCTGCTCGGGAGAGCGATGATGGAAAGTCGCTAAACCACGGACCGCTCCGAGATAGGCTTTGACTGTGCTCTCTGTGTAGCCACGGAGCTTCAGCTCCTCCTCCATACGACGACGCAGCTTGGTCATGGGATTCCTCCTTTCGGGATATACTCACCCCCAAAAGGTAAACCCCTCAAAAGAGATTGTTCTTCCGGTGTAGGAATACGGCTATAAAATGGCGAAAAAGGTTACGAAATGACCGCCGCGGAGCGGTTTTGTTCAACCTAGCTTCGACGCCTCAGCCGCCTCACCGCCAGCCCGCGATGCCTCCCCTTCGGGAGTAGCAGCGGCGAGCGTGGAGCCCCTAAAGCGTCATAGGGCTTCAACTTACGGCTTTTCAGAGTCCGTGTCAATCATGTCGGCCAACGAGCTCGGAGAGGTGTCGGCTTACCTGCCGGAGGTATTCCTTCCAGGGGCCTGGAATGCTTAGGGCTGCCACGTAATAACCTGGGCACCGCCACCGGCCCAACGGGCCGGGAGATCGGAGCCCAGGGCTTCGGCCACAGGCCGATGCCCTGGGTCACAGGAGGCCGATCTACCCTGCGGCCTCATCCCTGGGCTCTGTTCTCCCGGCCCGTTGGGCCGGAAAGGACGGCCGTCAGCAGCATCATTTCAAGCTGCGAGAGAAAGCCCAGGCGAAGGCCGCGCCCGCCTTCGCGGCCCCCGCGCTGATCGCGTCGAGGGGGCGGTATCACTTCCTCCGCAGGATCGTGGCGATATCGTGCATGTCCAGCACGAGGTTCGCCGCCGCCACGATCGGATCGACCTGTTCAGGGCGCCGGAAACCGGCGATGGCCCGTTCACGGCCGGGTTGCGGAGGGTCCAGGCCACCGCGACCGCCCCCCTCGCCGGGATCGATCTGATTCTCGGCGGCATTATGAAATAGTATCGCCCGTATGGGCCTCCTCACCTTCGGCATCAACATCACTCTCGACGGCTGCATCGATCATCGCGAGGGCCTCGCGGACGACGAGCTTCACCGGTACTGGACGGCGCTGATGGATGGCGGAGCGGCGATGCTCTGGGGCCGAGTCACGTACGAGATGATGGAGGGCGCATGGCCCGCCGTCGCCCGCGACACCCAGGCACCCGCCGCGATGCGCGAGTGGGCGGTCAAGCTCGACGCCAAACCGAAGTACGTCGTGTCGACCTCGCGCCGCGACTATTCGTGGTCCAACACGCACCTCGTCGAAGGCGATCTCCGCGAGGCGGTGACGAAGATCAAAGAACGGACGCCTGGCGGCATTCTTCTCGGCGGACACAAGCTCGCCGGCGCGCTCGAGGCCCTCGACCTGATCGACGAATATCGCTTCCTCGTTCATCCCGTCATGGCCGGCCACGGTCCCACTTTGTTCGAGGGAGTGACGCGCTCGAAGCGCCTCGAGCTCCTATCGACCGAGCGCCTGGCGTCGGGCGCAATCTCCCAGCACTACCGGCGCAAGTAGGAGAAGGCGTGAAGCGCGCTCCCGCGACCCACGCCCGGCGGTCTCACTTCCTCCGCAGGATCGTGGCGATGTCGTGCTTGTCCAGCGTGAGGTTCGCCGCCGCCACGATCGGATCGACCTGTTCAGGGCGCCGGAAGCCGGCGATGGCCCCGTTCACGGCCGGGTTGCGGAGGGTCCAGGCCACCGCGACCGCCCCCGGCGTGGTGTCGTGGCGGGCGGCGACCCGCCGCAGCCGCTCCACCAGCTCGAGGTGCTGGGTGAGCTGGGGCTCGCGGAACTCCTCGCTGCGCCGGCGCCAGTCGTCCGCGGGCAGCGCCGCGATCCGCTCCCGCGTCATCGCGCCGGAGAGCAGGCCGGAGGCCATCGGCGAGTACACGATCATCCCGATCCCTTCCCGCTCGGCGACGGGGAGGAGCTCCACTTCGATCCGGCGGTCGATCAGCGAGTACGGCGGCTGCAGGGTCTCCACCGGCGCGATGGCCTGCGCTCGCCGAAGCTGTCTGGCGTTGAAGTTCGACACGCCGATGTGGCGCACCACCCCGCGCTCCTTCAGCTCGGCGAGCGTCGACCAGCCCTCCTCGATCTCCTCATCGGGGACCGGCCAGTGGATCTGGTAGAGGTCGATGGCCTCGACGCCGAGGCGCTCGCGGCTGCCCTCCACCTCGCGCAGCAGCGAGTCGCGCCGGAGGCTCCGTGTCTTGGTCCTCCCCGGTCCCTCGGGCAGCCCGCCCTTGGTGAAGATGTAGGGGCGCGGTTCGACACCGGCCAGGGCGCGCCCGATGACCCGTTCCGAGTGCCCGAAGCCATAATGCGCCGCGGTGTCGATCCAGTTCACCCCAAGAGCCAGCGCGTGGTGGATCGCCGCGATCGAGTCCTCGTCATCCTGCGGTCCCCAGCCCCCCTCGTAGCCACCGCCTCCAATCGCCCAGGCGCCGAAGCCGACGCGGGTGATCTTGAGACCGGTGGCGCCCAGCTCAGCTGTCCTCAGTGCCGTGGGACGTCATGGCGTCTCCTCTCAAACCGGGGTTTCATCGGGCGATGATGGCACAAGAATCCGGCCCGCCGCGAGGCGCCGAAGGAGGAGGGAAGCCCCTTTGGCGACGCCGGTTTTGTCAGGTAGCTCCAAGGAGCTGTCCACGCCCAAGCCCTCCGTCGCACTTCTATATACTGCCCTCACGCGGGGGGCCGTGGAGACTTTGTGTTTTTCGCGTAAGGTTGAAAGGTTTTAAAAGCGAGATGAAATCCCCCCTGATCACCGATCTCACCCCCACAGATCACTACTCGATGCTGGAGCTGCCGGCGGACCGGCCGCGTCCTCCCGTCCCGAGCTTCCGCGGCGCGACCCGCGCGCTGCGCCTGCCGGCGGCTGTGACGGCGAGCCTGCGGCAGGTGGCGGGGCGAGAGGGGGTCTCGCTCGACGTGCTCCTCCTCGCCGGCCTCGCCGCCCTCCTGGCGCGCTACAGCGGCGCCGAGGATCTCGTCATCGGGGCCGCCGGCCCCACGAGCCTCCTGCCGCTACGCATCCAGTGGACCGGCGATCCGTCCTTCAAGCAGCTGGTGGCGGCGGCGGATGGCGCCCTCTCTGCGGCGCTCGCGAATGCCGATCTGCCGTTCGAGGCCCCGGCCGGCGAGCCGGGGTCCGACGATCCGGCGCGTGGCCTGCCTTTCCAAGTGCTCTTCACCGGTACGGGTGCCGAGGGACCGGAGCGCCTCCCCGCCGGCGAGCGGAAGCTCGCGGTGGACCTCGCCCTCTCCGCCCGCAGGTCGAGGGTGGAGAAGGGGAGCCGCGGCTCCTCGTCACGCTCGACTACGCTGTCGACCTTTTCGACGCTACGACCGCGGCGCGCCTCCTCGCGCACTACGCGGCGCTCCTGGCCGGTGCCGTGGCGGCGCCGGAGCTGCCGCTCTCGCGCCTGCCGCTCCTCGGCGAGTCCGAGCGCCACCAGATGCTCGCCGAGTGGAACGACACGGCGTCAGCCTTCCCGCGCCGCACGCTCCACAAGCTCTTCGAGGAGCAGGCGGCGGCGCGGCCGGACGCGGTGGCGGTGGTCTGGGACGGGGGGGCGCTCACCTATGGCGAGCTCAACCGTCAGGCGGGCCGCATCGCCCGCCGGCTGCGGCGGCTGGGGGTGGGGCCGGAGTCGCGCGTGGCCCTCTACCTGGAGCGCTCGGCGGAGATGGTGGCGGCGGTCCTGGGCGTTCTCAAGGCGGGCGGCGCCTACCTGCCGATCGACCTCTCCTATCCGCGGGAGCGCCTGGAGCTCCTGCTGGAGGACGCGGCGCCGGTGGCGGTCGTCGGCACGACCCGCTCGCTGGCGTCGCTGCCCGGCAAGGCGCCGCAGCTCGCGGTCGACCTCCTCGCCGTCCATCCGGCGACGGCCCGGGACCTCGCCCGCCGGCTCGGCGCCCGCTTCGTCCCCGACGAGCCGGCGAAGGCGCTGGTCGATCGGCTGGCCGGCGTCTACCGTGCGAACGACGGCGACACGCGGGCCCTGATGCGGACGATGGTGGAGGGGGCCCGAGGCACCCGCCGCGGAAGCGGAGGAGGAGGAGCTCTCGGCCGACGTGCCGCCGGAGAGCCTGGCGTACGTCCTCTACACCTCGGGCTCGACCGGGACGCCCAACGGCGTCGAGGTGACCCACGAGGCGGTGGTGCGGCTGGTGCGCGAGACGGGATACTTCCCCTTCGGCTCCGGGGACGTCTTCCTCCAGATAGCGCCCCTGTCCTTCGACGCCTCGACGCTCGAGCTCTGGGGGCCGCTCGCGAACGGCGGCTGCGTGGCGCTGCCGCCGCCCGGGCGCTTCGCGCTCGGCGACCTCTACGAGCAGGTGGAGCGCCACGGGGTGACGGCGATCTTTCTGACCACCGGGCTGTTCCACGTCGCCGTCGAGGAGGGCCTGGCGGGGCTCGCGGGGCTGCGCCATCTCCTGGTCGGCGGCGACGTCATGTCGCGCTCCCACCTGGAGCGGGCGCTCGCGGCGCTGCCGGAGGTCGAGCTGATCCACTGCTACGGACCGACCGAGAACACCGTCTTCACCTCCACCTACCGGGTGCCCCGCCCGCTGGCCGAGGGAGCGGTCACCATCGGCAGGCTCATCGCGAACGGCCGCGCCTACGTGCTCGACCCGACGCTCGCGCCCGTGCCGATGGGCTCTGCCGGCGAGCTCTACCTCTCCGGCCCGGGGCTCGCGCGCGGCTATCTCCACCGCCGCGAGCTGACGGCGGAGCGCTTCCTCCCCAACCCGTTCGAGGAGGGGAGGCTCTACAAGACCGGCGACCTGGTGCGATGGCGCCCCGACGGCACCCTCGCGTTCCTCGGGCGGCACGACTTCCAGGTCAAGGTGCGCGGCTTCCGCATCGAGCCCGGCGAGATCGAGGCCGCCCTCCTGCGCCACCCGCAGGTGCGCGAAGCGGCGGTGGTGGGGCTCGCCGAGGGCGGCCGCGACCACCGCGTGGTGGCGTATTACGTGACGGAGGCGGGCGCGGAGGCGACCCGGGAGGACCTGCGCGCCTTCCTGCGCGCGCGCCTGCCGGAGCACATGGTGCCCGCCGTCCTCGTGCCGCTCGCGGCGCTGCCGCTCACCGACGTCGGCAAGCTCGACCGGCGGGCGCTGCCGGCCCCCGAGGCGCTCGAACCGGCGGCGGGCGAGCCGGCCACGGCGCTCGGCGCCGGCGATGCGAGCGACCTGGGCGATCTGGTCATGGAGATGCTCGCCGGGCTCTGGGAGGAGGTGCTCGACCCCGATCCGCAGCGCGGGCCGGCCGCCGACGGCGCCCTGCTTCGAGGGACGCCCTCGAGAGGAGCCGGCGGATCGGCGCCCACGACGACTTCTTCGACCTGGGCGGGCATTCGCTCTCCGTCATGCGCCTGCTGTCGCGCATCCGCCAGACGTTCGGGGTGGAGCTCGGCGCGCAGACCGTCTTCGCGTTCCCCACCCTGGCCGCGCAAGCGCGCGTGGTCGCCGCGGCGCGGCGGGGGGCGGAGAGCCGCCCTGCCGCCGCTCGCGAAGGTCCCGCGGCAGGGGCCGCCGGCGCTCTCCTTCGCCCAGCAGCGGCTCTGGTTCCTCGACCGCCTGGCGCCGGAGAGCCCGCTCTACAACGTACCCTCCACCTACAGCCTCGCCGGGCCGCTCGCGCCGGCGGCGCTCGCCGCCGGCCTCTCCGAGATCGTCCGCCGGCACGAGGCGCTGCGCACCCGGTTCGTCGAGGTGGACGGCGAGCCCCGGCAGGAGATCGGCGCTCCCTGGCAGGTGCCGCTGCCGCAGGTCGACCTGCGCGCCCTCGGGCGGGAGCGGCGGCTCGGGCGAGCTGGCGCGCCTGCGCACCGAGGAGGCGGGCCGGCCGTTCAACCTCGCCCGCGGCCCCTTGCTGCGCGCCGGCCTGGTGCGCCTGGACGAGGAGGAGCACGCGCTCCTCCTCACCGTGCACCACATCGTCTACGACGGCTGGTCCGAGGGGGTGCTGACCGCCGAGCTCACGGCGCTCTACGCGGCGGCCCTCGCGGGGCGCCCCTCGCCGCTCGACGAGCTCGCCGTGCAGTACGCCGACTTCGCCGCCTGGCAGCGCGCCTGGCCGCCGGAGGTGCTCGGGACGGCAGCTCGCCTGGTGGCGCGCCGAGCTCGCGGGGGCGCCCGCGGCGCTGCCGCTGCCGGTCGACCGGCCGCGCCCGGCGGCGCCGAGCTTCCGCGGCGCGAGCGCGATGCTCCGCCTGCCGGCAGCGGCGGCGGCGGCGCTCCGCCAGGCGGCGCGGCGGGAGGGGACGACCCTCTACATGCTGCTCCTCGCCGGCTTCGCGGCGCTCCTCGCGCGCGTCACGGGAGAGGAGGACCTGCTCGTCGGCACGCCGGTCGCCGACCGCCCGCGGCCGGAGGTCGAGGGGCTGATCGGGTTCTTCGTCAACACGGTGGTGATCCGGGCGCGGGCGGCCGGCGATCCGTCCTTCCGCGGCCTGCTCGCGACGGTGCGCGACACGGCGCTCGGGGCCTTCGCCCATCAGGACCTGCCCTTCGAGATGCTGGTCGAGGAGCTGCGGCCGGAGCGCGAGCGGTCGCGGAACCCGCTGGTCCAGGTGCTCTTCGCCTTCCAGGGCGCCGGCCGGGCCACGGCGGGCACGGCGGACGGGACGGTCCGCGGGGCTGCGCCTCGTGCGGCTCCCCTGGGGCGAGCGGTCGACGGCGAAGCTCGACCTCGTGCTCTCGGCGATGGAGATGCCGGTCGAGGTATCGGGCGAGGCCGGGAGAAAGCAACGAGGCGGAGCTCACCCTGGTCCTGGAGTACGCGGCGGACCTCTTCACCGCGACGACCGCGGCGCGCCTCCTCGGCCACTACGCGACGCTCGTCGCCGGGGCGGCAGCATCGCCGACATCGCCGGAGCTGCCGCTCTCCAGCCTGCCGCTCCTCTCCGCGCCCGAGCGCCACCAGCTCGTCGCGGAGTGGAACGACACGGCGTCGGGCTTCCCGCTCCGCCCCGTGCACCGCCTGTTCGAGGAGCAGGCGGCGGCGCGGCCGGACGCGGTCGCCGTGTCGTGGGAGGGGGGCGCGATGAGCTACGGCGAGCTCGACCGGCGCTCCGGCGAGATCGCCCGGCGCCTCCGGCGGCTGGGGGTCGCGACCGACGCGCGGGTGGGGCTCGTCGTCGAGCGCTCGCCGGAGATGTTGGCGGCCGTCTTGGGCATCCTGAAGGCGGGTGGCGGCTACCTGCCGCTCGACCCCACCTACCCGCGCGAGCGGCTGGCGCTGCTGCTGGCGGACGCGGCGCCGGCGGCCGTGGTCGGGCCGCGGCGCCTGTTGGCGGCTCTCCCCGATATCCCCGGTGGGGCGCCCCGCCTGGCGCTCGAGGACGTCGACCTCGAGGCGTCCGAGGCGGACGCCGAACCCACCGTCCGAGGAGTGCCGACGTCCCTCCCGCGAGCCTCGCCTATGTGATCTACACCTCGGGCTCGACGGGCGCGCCCAAGGGGGTCGAGGTCAGCCATCGGGGGGTGGTGCGGCTGGTGCGCGAGGCGGGCTACACGGTCGTTCGGCCCCGGCGAGGTCTACCTCCAAACGGCGCCGATGTCGTTCGACCTGGCGACCCTCGAGATCTGGGGTCCGCTCCTCAACGGCGGCCGTCTGGCTCTCCTGCCGCCGGGGCCGTACACGCTGGCCGACATCTACGCGGCGGTGGCGCGCCAGGGGGTGACGACGCTCTGGCTGGCGTCCGCCTTCTTCAACCTCGCGGTGGAGGAGGGGCTCGCGCCGCTCGGCGGCCTGCGCCTGCTGGAGGCCGGCGGCGACGTCGTGTCGCGCCCCCACGTGGAGCGGGCGCTCGCGGCCCTGCCGGGTACCGTCGACCTCCTCAACGGCTACGGCCCGACGGAGAACACGATGTTCTCGACCACCCACCGCCTGCGCGGCGGGCTCGCGGCAGGCGAGGCGTCGGTGCCGATCGGGCGGCCGATCTCCGGCAGCAGCGCCTACGTGCTCGACCGGTCGCTCGCGCCGCTGCCGGTCGCCTGCGTCGGGGAGCTCTACGTGGGCGGCGCCGGCGTAGCGCGCGGCTACCTGGGCCATCCGGCGCTGACCGCCGAGCGCTTCGTGCCGGATCCGTTCTCGGCGGACCCGCGGGACCCGCGGGCCGGCGACCGGCTCTACCGCACGGGCGATCTCGCGCGGTGGCGGCCGGATGGGACGCTCGACTTCCTCGGCCGGCGCGACTTCCAGGTCAAGGTGCGCGGCTTCCGCGTCGAGCCCGGGGAGGTGGAGAGCGCGCTCCTGCGCCATCCGGGGGTGCGCGAGGCGGTGGTGACGGCGGTGACCGAGGCCGCCGCCGGACTACCGGCTGATCGCCTAGTACGTGCCGGAAGGCGCGGACGGGCCGAGCCGCCGCCCGCCGAGCTCCGCCTCCACCTCCGCGAGAGCCTGCCGGAGCACATGGTGCCGTCGCTCTTCGTGCCCCTCGCGGAGCTGCCGCTCAACGCCAACGGCAAGGTCGACCGGCGGGCGCTGCCGGCGCCGCGAGGCGCGGCTGGCCGGCGAGGCGGAGCGACGCGCCGCGCGACGCCGCCCCGCAATCCCGTCGAGGAGGTGATCGCCGGGATCTGGGAGGATCTCCTCGGCCTCGGTCAGCCGGTCGGCGTCGACGACGACTTCTTCCACCTGGGCGGCCACTCGCTCCTCGCCATCCGCCTGCTGGCGCGCCTCCGCGCAGTGCTCGGGGCCGACCTGCCGGTGCAGCAAGTCTTCGATGCGCCGACGATCGCCGGCCTCGCCGCGGCGGTGGCTCGGGCTCTGGTCGCCGGCGACGCGGCGGACGGGTCCGCCCTGCCGCCGCTCGTGCCGCGCGCCTTTGCGGAGACCGGCTCCGCGGACGCCGCCGCGCCGCTCTCCTACGCGCAGCAGCGGCTCTGGTTCCTCGACCGCCTGGCGCCGGGGAGCCCGGCCTACAACGTACCCTCCGCCTACGGCCTCGCCGGGCCGCTCGCGCCGGCGGCGCTCGCCGCCGCCCTCGCCGAGGTGGTGCGCCGCCACGAGATTCTCCGCGCCCGCTTCGTCGAGCGCGATGGCGAGCCGCGGCTGGAGATCGCGGAGGCTCTGGCGCCGGGGTTCCTGCCGCTGATCGATCTGGATCTGAGCGCCCTGGCTCATCCATCCCTTTCCGGGCGCCGGAGCGCCGAGCTGGCGAGGCTGCGCTCCGCGGAGGCCGAAAGGCCGTTCGACCTCGCCGCGGGACCCCTCCTGCGCACCGCTCTCGTCCGGCTGGGCGCCGAGGAGCACGCCCTCCTCCTCAACTTCCATCACGCCGTCTACGACGGCTGGTCGGAGGGGGTGCTGCTGCGCGAGCTCGCGGCGCTCTACGACGCGGCGCGGGCGGGTGCGCCGTCGCCCCTGGCCGAGCCGGCCCTCCAGTACGCCGACTTCGCGGCCTGGCAGCGGGCCTGGCCGGCGGAGGTGCTCGGCCGCCAGCTCGCCTATTGGCGCGGGCAGCTCGCCGGAGCGCCGACCGCCCTCGAGCTGCCGGCGGACCGGCCGCGCCCGGCGGTCGCCAGCCTCCGCGGCGCCGCCCGCCAACGGCTTCTCGGGGCGCCGGAGATGGCGCTCCTGCGCCAGGCGGCGCGGCGGGAGGGGGTGACGCTCTACATGCTGCTCCTCGCGGCCTTCGCGGCGACGCTGTCGCGCCACGGCGGCCAGGAGGACATCCTGGTCGCCACGCCGGTCGCCAACCGCACCCGGCCGGAGCTCGAAGGGCTGATCGGCTTCTTCGTCAACACCCTGGTCCTCCGGGCGCGACTCGCCGGCGACCCGGATTTCCACCGCGTGCTGGCGTCGGTGCGCCAGACGGCGCTCGCCGCCTTCGCGCACCAGGACCTGCCGTTCGAGGCGCTGGTCGAGGAGTTGCGGCCGGAGCGCGACCTGTCGCGCGCCCCGCTGGTTCAGGCGATGCTCTCGCTGGGGAGCGCCGGGCCGGAGCGGCCGCTCGGCGGCGGCCTCCACCTCGCGCACCTGCCGTTCGCCGAGAAGACGACGGCGAAGCTCGACCTCTCGCTGGCGGCGACCGAGCTCCCCGGGCTCGCGGGGGAGGACGGCGGGCAGAGCCTGCTCCTCGGGCTGGAGTACGCAACCGACCTCTTCACCGCGACGGCCGCGGAACGGTTCCTCGCGCACTTCGCGACGCTCCTCCGCGGCGCCGCGGAGGCGCCGGAGCTGCCGCTCTCGCGCCTGCCGCTCCTGGCGCCGGCCGAGCGCCACCAGCTCGTCGCGGAGTGGAACGACACGGCGTCGGGCTTCCCCGAACAGACCGTGCACGGCCTCTTCGCGGAGCAGGCGACGGCGCGGCCGGACGCGGTCGCCGTCTCCTGGGAAGCGGGAGAGATGAGCTACGGCGAGCTCGACCGGCGCTCCGACGAGATCGCCCGGCACCTGCGGCGGCTGGGGGTGGGGATCGACGCGCGGGTGGCGCTCGTCACCGAGCGCTCGCCGGAGATGGTGGCGGCCCTCCTGGGCATTCTGAAGGCGGGCGGCGGCTACCTGCCGCTCGACCCCTCGTATCCGCGCGAGCGGCTGGCGCTGCTGCTGGCGGACGCGGCGCCGGCGGCGGTGGTGGGGCCGCGGCACCTGCTGGCGGCGCTCCCCGAAATCCCCAATGGGGCGCCCCGCCTGGCGTTCGAGGACGCCCTCTCCGAGGCGGACACCGGGGCGGATGCCCCCGGCGCCGACGTGCCTCCCGCGAGCCTCGCCTACGTGCTCTACACCTCGGGCTCGACCGGCACGCCCAAGGGGGTCGAGGTCAGCCATCGCGCGGTGGTGCGGCTGGTGCGCGATACGGCCTACGCGGCGTTCGGCCCCGGCGAGGTCTTCCTCCAACTGTCGCCGATGTCGTTCGACCTGGCGACCTTCGAGATCTGGGGGCCGCTCCTCAACGGCGGCCGCCTGGCGCTCCTGCCGCCCGGGCCGTTCACGGTGGCCGGCCTCTACGCGGCCGTGGAGCGCCACCGGGTGACGACGATCTGGCTGACGTCCGGCCTCTTCCACCTCGCGGTGGAGGAGGGGCTCGCGCCGCTCGGCGGCCTGCGCCAACTGGTGGCCGGCGGCGACGTCCTGTCGCGCCCGCACGTGCTGCGGGCGCTCGAGGCCCTGCCGGATGTCGACCTCATCAACGGCTACGGCCCGACCGAGAACACGACCTTCTCGACCACCCACCGCCTGCGCGACGGCCTCCCGGCGGGCGAGCTGTCGGTGCCGATCGGGCGGCCGATCGCCGCCAGCCGCGCCTACGTGCTCGACCCCTCGCTCACGCTGCTGCCGGCCGGGTGCGTCGGGGAGCTCTACGTGGGCGGCGCCGGCGTGGCGCGCGGCTACCTCGGCCGCCCGGCGCTGACCGCCGAGCGCTTTCTGCCGGATCCGTTCTCGGGGGACCCGCGGGGCGAGGACCGGTTGTACCGCACGGGCGATCTCGCGCGGTGGCGGCCGGACGGGACGCTCGACTTCCTCGGCCGGGCGGACTTCCAGGTGAAGGTGCGCGGCTTCCGCGTCGAGCCCGGGGAGGTGGAGAGCGCGCTCCTCGGCCATCCGGGGGTGCGCGAGGCGGTGGTGACAGCAGCGAAGGAAGCGGCCGGCGGCCACCGTCTGGTCGCCTGGTATGTGCCGGAAGGCGCGGACGGGCCGGCGCCGGCCGAGCTCCGCGCCCACCTGCGCGAGAGCCTGCCGGAGCACATGATACCGTCACGATTCATGCCTCTCAAAAAGCTGCCGCTCAACGCCAATGGCAAGGTCGACCGGCGGGCGCTGCCGTCGCCGGAGGCGGGGCCGGCCGGCGAGGCGGACACCGCGCCGCGCACGCCGCCCCGCAATCCCGTCGAGGAGGTGATCGCCGGGATCTGGGAGGATCTGCTCGGCCTGGACCATCCGGTCGGCGTCGACGACGACTTCTTCTACCTCGGCGGCCATTCGCTCCTCGTCATCCGCCTGCTGTCGCGCCTCCGCCAGGCCTTCGGCGCCGACCTGCCGGTCCAGCGGGTGTTCGCGGCGCCGACGGTCGCCGGCCTTGCCGCGGCCATCGCGGCGATCCTCGCGGCCGGCCGGCGGGAGGAGGCGCTGCCGCCGATCGTGCCTCTCGAGAGCCGGCACGGCGTGCTGCCGCTGTCCTACCCGCAGCGGCGGCTCTATTTCATGGACCGGCTGGCGCCGGAGAGCCCGACCTACAACATCTCCTCGGGCTACCTCCTGCGCGGGCCGTTCGCGCCGGCGGCGCTCGCCGCCGCCCTGGCCGAGGTCGTGCGCCGCCACGAGGCGCTGCGCACGCGGATCGTCGCCGTCGCGAACGGCGAGCCGGGGCAGGAGGTCGGTCCGCCGCCGCCAACCCCACCGGCACCGCTGCCGCTCGCCGACCTCTCCGGCCTGCCGCCGGCGCGCCGGGCGGCGGAGCTCGCCGCGCTCGCCGGCCGCGAGGCCGGCCGCGGCTTCGACCTCCGGCGCGACCCGATGCTCCGCGCCACGCTGCTCCGGCTGGGGGAAGACGAGCACGCCTTCCTCTTCACCCTCCACCACATCGCGTCGGACGGCTGGTCGGAGGGGGTGCTGCGGCGCGAGCTGTCGGCCCTCTACGCCGCCGCGCTGGCGGGGGAGCCGTCGCCGCTCGCCCCGCTGCCCCTCCAGTACGCCGACTTCGCGGCCTGGCAGCGCGCCTGGCCGGAGGAGGCGCTGGCGGCGCAGCTCGCCCACTGGAAGGAGCGGCTCGCCGGCACGCCGGCCCTCGACCTCCCCGCCGACCGCCCGCGGCCGCCGGTCGCGAGCTTCCGCGGCGACTCCCTGTGGCTCGACCTGCCGCCGGCGCTCGCCGATGCCCTCCGCCGCCTGGCGCGGCGCGGCCAGGCGACCGTCTTCATGACCGTCCTCGCCGTCTGGCACGCCCTCCTCCAGCGCCATTCCGGGCAGACCGACTTCGCCATCGGCACGCCGGTCGCGAACCGCACCCGGCCGGAGCTGGAGCCGCTCATCGGCGTCTTCCTCAACATGCTCGCCCTGCGCACCGACGGCGGCGGCGATCCGAGCTTCGCCGAGCTCCTGGCGCGGGTGCGGCACACGGCCCTGGCGGCGTACGATCACGCCGACGTCCCCTTCGAGCGCATCGTGGACGAGGTCAACGTCGAGCGCGACCGCAGCCGCCCGCCGCTGGTGCAGACGATGCTCGCGCTCAACAGCACGCCGCGGGTCCCGTTGACCCTGCGCGGCCTCGCGGTCGAGCCGCTCGACCTCTCCGCCCGGGTCTCCCGCTTCGACCTGAGCCTCGCCCTCTCCGTGCAGGGGGGAGAGCTCGGCGGCGGGCTCGAGTACAGCACCGACCTCTTCGACCGCACCACGATGGCGCGCCTCGCGGGGCACCTCGTCCACCTGCTGGCGGCGGTGGCGGACGACCCGTCGCGCCGCGTGGCGGCGATCGAGCTGCTGTCGCCGGCCGAGCGGCAGCAGGTGGCGGTCGAGCTGAACGACACGGCGGCCGACCTCTCGGGAGCTCGGCGGTCGGCGACGGCGAGCCCCTGCTGCACCGCTGGATCGAGCGGCAGGCGGCGCTGACGCCGGACGCCACGGCGGTCGTCGGCGAGAGCGAATCGCTCACCTACCGCGAGCTCGACGCCCGCGCCAACCGCCTGGCCCGCCGCCTGCGCCGGCTGGGGGTGCGGGTCGACGAGCCGGTCGCGATCTGCGCCGACCGCTCGCCGGCGCTCGTCGTGGGTCTCCTCGCCATCCTGAAGGCCGGCGGCGCCTACCTGCCGCTCGACCCGTCCTATCCGCCGGAGCGGCTGGCCTTCATGATCGAGGACGGGCTCGACGGCCTCGCGAAGCCGGTGCTCCTGGCGCAGGTCGACCTCCTCTCCGCGTCCGTGGCGGGGGCCGGCGCCCGCCTGGTCGACCTCGATTCTGCGGCCGGCCCGGCGACCAGCCCGGCGGGTGACGCCGACAACCCCCTGCTGGCCCCCCTCGACGGCGGCGCCGGGGCGGACAACCTCGCCTACGTCATCTACACCTCGGGCTCGACGGGGCGGCCGAAGGGCGTCATGAGCACCCACCGCGGCATCGTCAACCGGATCGCCTGGATGCAGCGGGCCTACGGCCTCACGCCCGCCGACCGCGTGCTGCAGAAGACCCCTGTCTCCTTCGACGTGTCGGTCTGGGAGCTGTTCTGGCCGCTCGCCGTGGGCGCGCGGCTGGTGCTGGCGCGGCCGGGCGGCCAGCGCGATCCGGCCTACCTGATGCGGCGGATCGAGGAGCAGGGGGTGACGACGCTCCACTTCGTGCCGTCGATGCTGCAGGCCTTCCTCGCGCAGCGCGCGGGCCTCGACCGCTGCCGCTCGCTCCGGCGGGTGATGGCGAGCGGCGAGGCGCTGCCGGCCGAGCTCGCGGCGCGCTTCCACGAGCTCCTGGGAGGCGCGCTTGGGACTGCCGAGCTGCACAACCTCTACGGTCCCACCGAGGCGTCGGTCGACGTGACGGCGTACCGGACGCTGCCGGGGCCGGCACGGCGCGCGGTCCCCATCGGCCGCCCGATCGCGAACCTGGGGATCTGGCTGCTCGATCCGGAGCTCCAGCCGGTGCCTCTGGGGGTGCCCGGCGAGCTCTACATCGGCGGGACGGGCCTCGCGCGCGGCTACCTCCGCCGGCCCGGCCTGACGGCGGAGCGCTTCGTCCCCCATCCGCTGGGCCGACCCGGCGAGCGGCTCTATCGGACGGGCGACCTGGCGCGCTTCTCGGCCGACGGCGAGATCGAGTTCCTCGGCCGCACCGACGACCAGGTGAAGCTGCGCGGCTTCCGCATCGAGCCGGGGGAGATCGAGGCGGCGCTGGCCGGCCATCCGGCGGTCCGCGAGGCGGCGGTGGTGGCGCGGGAGGAGCGGCTCGTCGCCTACGTGGTGCCGGCGGGACCGGGGCCCAGGCCGGAGGCGGGGGAGCTCCGCGACGCCCTCCGCCGCGTCCTGCCGGAGCATATGGTGCCCGCCGACTTTGCGCTCGTCGACGCCCTGCCGCTCACCCCGAGCGGCAAGGTGGACCGCGGCGCCCTGCGCGCCCGCCTCCCGGCCGACGAGCTGGCGCCCGCGGCCGAGCCCGGCGGCGATCTGGAGACCGAGCTCGAGGAGCTCGTCGCCGGCATCTGGCAGGACCTCCTGAAGCGCGGGACCGATCGGCCGCGACGACAACCTCTTCGACGTGGGGGCGCACTCGATCCTCGCCATTGAGTTCACCTCCCGCGTCTACGACGCCCTGGGCCTCGAGATCCCCCTGCGCCTCCTCTTCGAATCCCCCACCGTCCGCCGGCTCGGCGCGGCGATCCAGGAGCTCTTGATCGAGCAGATCGACAGCCTCACCGACGAAGAGGCCGAGCTTCTGGCGGAGTAGACATGACCCACGACGTCCCCCTCCTCGAATTCGATCCGGAGAGGTCGGCGCTGATCGAGCCCCACCACACGATCACGCCGGTCTCGCTCCCGGAATTGGCGGTGGCGTGTTTCTTCAAGGACGTCATCGACGACATCGTCCTGCGCGACAACCTGGTTCCGCTGACCGCGCAGCGGAGCGAGATGGGGCAGCACCCCATCTATGAGATCACCTATCGCAAGCGCCGCATCGCCATCTTTCATGCGGGCTCCGGGGCGCCCTTGTCCGCGGGTCTGCTCGAGGGGGTGATCGCTCATGGCGCCAAAGTGATCATCGCTTGCGGCGGCGCCGGGGTGCTCGATCCGGCGATCCCATTGGGGCAGATCATCGTTCCGACCGCCGCGATTCGTGACGAGGGCACCTCGTATCACTACCTCCCGCCCAGCCGCGAGGTGGCGGCGAATCCCCTCGGTCTCGAGATCCTCCGTGAGGTGCTCGAGAGCCAGGGCGATCCGTACCTGTTCGGCAAGACCTGGACGACCGACGCCATCTTCCGCGAGACGCGTTCCAAGATCCAGGCGAGGCGGGCCGAGGGGGCGATCGTCGTGGAGATGGAGACCGCCGCGCTCTTCGCCGTCGGCGCCTTCCGCAACGTCCTCGTGGCCCAGCTTCTCTACGCGGGAGACAATGTCGGAGGCGAGAGCTGGGACCATCGAGACTGGGGCGCGCAGAGATCGATCCGGAAGTCGCTCTTCTTTCTCGCTTGCGAGGCTTGCTGCGATGCGCCGGGCGTCGGGAGCGCCGCCGGCGTTTGATGCCTCATTCCTCCCGCAAAGCCACCATGGGATCGACACCAGCAGCCCGCCGGGCGGGGATGAAGCAAGCCGCGAGCGCCACCGCCGTCAGGCTCGCTGCCACCACGAAGTAGACCTTCGGATCGCGCACTCCAACGTCATACACAAGGCTCTGCACCGTGCGGCCCAAGGCGAGTCCGCCGGCCAATCCGATCACCAGGCCCAGCAGCACGACGCGCATGCCCTCCGAGACGATCAATTTCAGGACGCGGCGCGGCGTTGCGCCCAGTGCCATGCGGATGCCGATCTCGCGCGTACGCTGGTTGACGGAGTAGGTGAGCACGGCATAGATCCCGATCGCGGCAATGAGCAGCGCGACCCCGGCAAAGGTGCTGAGCAGGATGCTGGTCAGCCGCGGCTGCGCGGCGCTGGTCGTGAGCCATTGCTCCATGGTGTTCACGTTGGCCATCGGCAGGTCAGGGTCGAGCGCCTTGATCTTCTTGCGGATGGCGGGCACCAGTGATTCCGGAGACCCGTCTGTCCGCACCGCGACGTCCATCAACGGCAGGGTCCGCGTGGTGATGGAGTAGTAGAAGGCAGGTGACTCCTGACTCAGTTGGGTGCTGCGCACGTCACCGACCACGCCGACCACAGTGAGGGGAATGTCGGGGTCGGCCGAGCGGCGAAGGGTGCGTCCGAGTGGATTTTCGTCTCCCCAGAAGGTGCGGGCGGTGGCCTGGCTCACGATGATGATGTTGGGCGTGCTCGCGTCGGAGTACGCGAACTCGCGGCCCCGCAGCAACGGGATGTTCATGGTCTTGAAGTATCCGGGATTCACGATGCGCCAGTCGATGGGGATTTTGGCGTCGGGCGGAAGGATGGAGTTTTCGGTCGCCATCATCGGGTGGCTGTAAAACGCGCCCGCGCCAAACGGGATGCCGCTCGAGACCGCCACACCGCGCACGCCCGGCTGCGCTTCCAGGGATTCGATCATCTCGTGGAGGAACAAGGGCGCCTTCGTCTTGGGGGGATACTTGCCCGCAGGAAGCGACACTTGAAAAGTGATGAGGCCGTGCGGTTCGAAGCCGAGCTTCGCACTCTGCAGATTGACCAGGGTCTGGATGAACAGGCCCGCTCCGATCAGCAGCATCGTCGCAAGAGCCAGCTCGATCGCCACCAGGATGTTGCGCATGCGTGTGCGAATGCCGCCGGAGCCGGCGCGTCCACCGGTCTTGAGCACTTCATCCACCTTCACCTTCGCCGTACGCAGGGCAGGCACGATGCCGAAGACGAGCCCGGTCAGCACCGTGGTCCCCAGCGCGAACAACAGAACATGGGAATCCACTTCGACCGTGGGGATGGGCAGCGTGTTCGGCGGGAGCCAGTGGTTCATGACGCGTACCGACCACCAGGTCGCCAGCAGTCCGACAAGACCTCCGCTGCAGGAGAGCGTCACGCTTTCGATCAGGAGTTGGCGCATCAGCCGGCCCTTGCTGGCGCCTAACGCCGTGCGCACCGCCATCTCGTGTTGCCGGGTCGCGGTCCTCGCCAGCAGAAGATTGGCGATGTTGGCGCAGGCGATGAGCAGCACGAAGCTGACGGCGGCCAGCAGCACCAGCAATTTGGTCTTGAACTCCGGGCTGATGAGCCCATCCAGCAGGCTGATCGGATTCACACCCCAATCGCGCAGCTCCGGATATTGCTGCTTCATTCTGTCGCAGATGGTGTTCATCTCCGCCCGTGCCTGCTGGGCGGAAACGCCAGGCTTGAGCCTTCCGACTACAAACAGGGCGTGGCTCAGGCGCATCTCCTTGGCGGGGTCGATGGTCAACGGGGTGTAGATATCTCCGGGCGACAGGAGGTTCCAGGTGTCAGGGGCGACGCCGACGATGGTGGTGGGGGTGCCGTCGAGGTTGATGGTGCGGCCCAGGACGTTGGCGTCCTTGCCGAAGTGGCTTTGCCGGAACGCCTCTCCGATGATGGCGACCGGTGCCGAGCCGGGTTTCTCTTCCTCGGGGGCGAACGGCCTTCCCGCGATCAGATGGACCCCGAGAACGCGCGGCAGCGTCGGGCTGATGCGGTTGCCGACAAGCTGCTCGGGGTCACCCGTTCCGGTGAGGATGTAGTTGATGCCGGGATTGACCGCGGCGAGGTCGAAGCTTTGCGTCTGTGCCCGCCAGTCGAGAAAGTTCAGTACCGAGACGTTGTACAACGGCGCGTGCAGCTTGTCGTTCCTCTCGAAGACCAACAGCAGCCGGTCCGGATCTTTGAAGGGCAGCGGCCGCAATATCTGGGCATTCACCACGCTGAAGATGGTGGCGGTGGCGGCGATGGCCAGGCCAATGGTCAGCACCACGGCTGCGGTGAAGAGCGGGGCCTTGCGCATAAGCCGCAAGGAATACGCAACATCCTGGGTGATCGACATAGAGACCTCCATGAGACGCACTGCCGGGCGCGAGTTTAGCAAAGCGATCACCTCGAGCGCGCACCACCAGGCGACCTGGCGCTCCAGAACCTCGCCCTGCAGCCACCCCCGCTGCCAGGCAGAGGTACTCTTGTCCGTCACCGGATACGCTTTCGTCCCCGAGGCCGATCGGGGGCGCGGGTCCGCTGGCGACGAGCCTGCCTGCGCTCGGAGGAGGGCTACGTGTCTACCGGAGACCTCCCCTCCGGGAAGGTCGAGGTCCTGGGGCGGGAGGGAGACTCGTAGGCCCGGGTGCTCGGTTATCCGGTGGATCTCCGCCGGATCGAGGGGCTCCTCGAATCGCATCCCGCCGTGAAGGCCGCGGCCGTGGTGCCAGTCGCGTGGCGCGGCCGCGACCGCCTGGTGGCCTGGGCCGTGGCCCCGCAGGAGAGGGGCGGCAGAGGGAGGCCAGGATCAGGAGGTAGACGTCCGCCGCCTTCTGGCTCTTGATCCGAGGGAGCGCTTGCAGGACCATCTCGATCTCCGATCCGTCAGCCAACGGTCGCGCCGGACCTTAGGGACCGTCACCTTGACGCCTTGGCACGGGTTCGACTTCACACCGTGAATGTGCTCCTTGCCGTAAGCGAAGGCGCAACTCAGGACGTTCTTGGCATGGCGCACCGCCTGCGGAGCCCTCCGGGTGACCTGGGACAGCAGCGCGCGCACGTCTTCCTCTCCGAACTGGACGGTAGTTCAAGTACCATCGGGGTGTCAGGCGGGAGGCGGCGTGGTGCTGGAGGTAGTCGGCCAGGAGCGCGCCGACGGTCCCCTCGAACCGGGAGAAGAGGGAAGATACTTACGTGGCATCTCCTAGAGTCTCTACGAGTCTCCCAAGCTGCGCTGTGCGCACCTTCAAGGTCGTTATGGTGTGAGGTCGCAGGGCACGGACGCCCCGAGAGGGGTCGCAGGAGCATCTGCCTGAGTGGAGGAGAGAGAATGTCTGAGCAACTCGAACGCAACAAGAAGACCGTCACCGATTTCTATGACCTGATGTTCAACCAGTGCAAGCCGGCTGAAGCGATCGAGACGTACGCAGGGGAGGTCTACATCCAGCACAACCCGGGAGTGGCGGACGGCAAGGAAGCGTTCGTCGAGTACTTCGTCCGGATGGCGCAGGAGTATCCGGGCAAACGCGTGCACTTCAAGCGCGTCTTTGCCGAGGGTAACTTCGTGGTCCTGCACTGCCTTCAGGAATGGCCCGGAGATTCCGACTGGGCCGGCATGGATATCTTCCGGCTCGACGACGGCGGCAGGATCGTGGAACATTGGGACGTGCTGCAAACCGTACCCGCGACATCCGCCAACGGCAATACGATGTTCTGAGAAGCCATGGAACACGAAATCCCACTTCGCATCACCCTCGTCCATCCGCCACGCGACGTGGTGTTCTGCCTGCAGCGTGGGAAGAAGGAGATCGTCTCTCCGGTCCGCGCCACGGGCGACGATCTCTCGTTCGAGCTGAGCGTCCGCGTCCGCGATGGCCGGGCGGACGGCTTGCCGAACTTCCTTGGCCCTTTTGCGCAAGGGCCGCCGGTCGGACGGTTCGTCTACGTCAACTCGGGGACCAGCGCGGGGCAGGCGGGCTCCTGCTGGACGCGCCGGGCGAAGGTGCCGATGTCCGGAATCACCTGGGCATTGATCGAGGCGGCGCTGGAGGCTCCGGACGCGGTGCTGGAGGCGCGTATCACGGGCACTTCGAAGGATGGCGGCCCGGTGTGCGCGACGATTCCCTTGCTCGAGGGCGGATGGCATATTGCGAAAGCGCAGGGTTCGCCCGCGAGCGCAAAGCCGAGCGCGGAGGCGCGCATCGACAAGGCCACTCGTCCAAGCGATCCGAAGCTCCAGGAGATCGTCCGCGGGCTGCGCGAGCTGATCCAGGACGTGGTCCCGGAGATCACGGAAACCGTAAACCCGTGGGGGATTCCGACCTTCGAGCTCAACGGTCCGATGTGCTACTTCATGGTCGCCACGAAACACATCACGTTTGGTTTCCCACGCGGGACCGCGCTGACCGATCCTCGCGGCCTGCTCGAGGGAACGGGCAAGAACATGCGCCACGTGAAATTGAGAAAACTGGAAGATCTCCAACGGGAGGGCCTGTGTGATCTTGTGGAAGAGGCGGCCCGCCTGAACCGCGAGACTCCTGCGAAAGGAATGGGAACGTCGGTCGCGCGCGGAGTGGAAAAAGAAAGGCCGCCTCGCGGCGGCCTTTGATCCAACGGGAGACTTGCGGGCTTAGAAGTTGTAGACCGTGAAGATGCCGATCTCGTTGTACTTGCCCTTGGAACTGGCCACGGTCGAGCCGATGGTGCCGTTGCCGGTGCCCTGCGTGCCCCCCTTGACCTCGGCGAACTTATAGACCAGCGAGGCGGCGAACGCCTTGTTGAGCGTCCACTGGAGCCCCGCGTTGTAGTAGGTGAATTCGAGGTTCGGCTTGAGGTCCTTGCTGGGGTTGGAGTTGTCGTAGCGGGCGAAGGCCGCCCATGCCGGTTGGAAGTTGACCTGGCCCCAGACGGAGAAGCCGTCGGACTTGTCGGTGGCGACGGTGGTGACGTTGTTCCAGTTCTTGGCCTGGAAATATTCGCCGCCGACCTTGAAGAAATCCGTGTTGTAGGCGACGAGGGCGTCCTGGCGGGTGGCGGTGTGCTTGGCCTTGGCCGCGTCGGTCTCCAGGCCGCGCTTGCCGCTGTAGCCGCCGACGGCGAGGTTCAGGCCCTTGACCGGGGTGAAGGAGACCCGGCCCTCGAAATCGACCGACTTGCTGCGGGTCGGGTTGCTGAAGCCGCGGCCGTTCTCGGCGGAGATCTGGTATCCCCACAGCGGGCTCGAGCCGGTGATGTGGAAGCCCCAGTCGGCCGAGGCGCCGAAGCTCAGGTGGTCGGTGATCGTCTGCTCGACGTAGCGCAGGCCGTAGACACCCTCGACGTAGGGGATCCAGGCGGTGTCGGCAGCGCCGAGGCGGAAGGCCGCCATCGGGGTGATCTGCGCCTGGATGAAGGCCTTCTTCACGAAGACGTCGTAGCGCCGGGCCCCCTGGTCGCCGATGTCGGACTGGAAGACGGCCGAGAAGCGGCTGTCGAACTCATGGGTGAAGGTGAAGTAGGTGCGCTTCACGTCGACGCCCGCGCCGCTGTCGGCGCTCTTGATGCCGGTGGCCTCGTCCTTGTTGGTCTTCGAGCTGGCGTCGGCGTAGATGCGGATGCCCAACTTGCTGGACGGGTACTTGGAGGCGGCAGCCGGCTTCGGCGTCGGCCGGTCGTAGGCGGGCAGGTTGTGCTTGAAGAGGTAGAGGTCCATCGCCGTCTCGTTCTCGGCCACGATGGTCTCGCCGTTGGGGCCGCGGCCGATCAGGGTAACGGCGATGCCCATGTCACTGGTCTGCTGCCAGGACTGGTATTTCTCCGGCGTGTTGAAGACGTAGACCCGTTCGTCCTTCTCGACTTCCTGGTAATACAGGCCCGTCACCTGGGCGCGGGTGACGGCGGCCGTCGACAGCGCCAGGGCGAGCGCCAAGAGGCTGGCCTTGAATAGAGCCTTTCTGCGCATCCTGCTCTCCTTTGTGGATTCGATCCGACAAGTTATGAAAATTCGCCTGGCGCGGTGCGGCCGCACTCCGGCAGAGAAAACTCATGTGAGTCGGAGGACAGGATAGAAACCGCTCTGTGCGACGCTGCGACGGCCCTGTGACAGGCCTGCGACAGGGATTTTTTCTGAAATGCGTAACCAGGAATGCGGTTGTCACGCCGCTGTCACAGCACGGTTGGTTGGCTGCCAAACCCCTCTGCGAGAGTCTTGTCTGCCGGCCGGGGAACCGGTCCGCCCAATGACACACGGTGATTCAGGCCCAACCCTCATAAGGAGAGATCGATGAAGCGTAATCTCATGGCAGCTCCGCTCGCAGTGGCCGTGGCCCTGTGCGGGAGCGCCGTTCTGTCCGCGCAGGCGACGAAGGTGGACGCCGGGATTCCCGGCTACAGCAAGACGAGCGGCGTCTCCGGCAACCTTACATCGGTCGGCTCGGACACCCTGAACAACCTGATGACGCTGTGGGCCGAGGGGTACAAGCGGGAGTATCCGAACATCCGCATCCAGATCGAGGGCAAGGGCTCCTCGACGGCGCCGCCGGCGCTGATCCAGGGCACCTCGCAGCTCGGTCCGATGAGCCGCACGATGAAGGCGGAGGAGATCGACGCCTTCGAGAAGAAGTACGGCTACAAGCCGACGGCGTTCCGGGTGGCGGTGGACGGCATCGGCGTCTTCGTCAACAAGGACAACCCGGTCAAGTGCCTGACCATGCAGCAGATCGACGGCATCTTTTCCAAGGGTCACGCCTGCGGCGGCAAGTCGATCAACGCCTGGGGCGAGGCCGGCGTCACCGACGGCGGCTGGGGCAACCAGCCGATCAGCCTCTACGGCCGCAACTCGGCCTCCGGCACCTACGGCTTACTTCAAGGAGCACGCGCTCTGCAAGGGCGACTACCGCGACACCGTCAAGGAGCAGCCGGGCTCGGCCTCGGTGGTCCAGGGCGTGACCGAGGACAAGTTCGCCGTCGGCTACAGCGGCATCGGCTACAAGACCTCGGGCGTGCGCACCGTCCCGGTGGCCGCCAAGGCGGGCCAGTGCATCGACGACAGCCCGGAGAACGTGATCTCGGGCAAGTACCCGCTGTCGCGCTTCCTCTACGTCTACGTCAACAAGGCGCCCAACAAGCCGCTCGATCCGCTGGTCCGCGAGTATCTGAAGTACGTGCTGTCGCAGCAGGGGCAGACGACGTGGTCAAGGACGGCTTCATTCCGCTGCCGGGCAAGATCGTCGACGAGGAACTGGCGAAGCTCCGGTGAGAGCCGTCACCTCACGCAAGCGTCTGATTGCCGATCGTGCCGCCCGCTGGGTTGTTTCAGCGGGCGGCATCGGTGTCATCGCGAGCATCCTGGGCATCCTGATCTTCATCCTGGTGGAGGTCGCGCCGCTCCTCTTCTCGGCCCGGGTCGAGGCGGGGCGGAAGGTGACCGTCCCCGAGGTTGGCAAGATCGAAGCGGTGCTTTCGGACGATTACCGCACTCACGTGGCGACTCTCGACGAGCACGGCGTGGTGCGGGTCGTGCGGATGCAGGACGGCAAGGTTGTCTATAAATCTGACTTGATGGCTCCCAACCTGCTCGCCGCCACCGTGCCGCCGCAGACGCACGCTTTCGCCGCCTCCACGTCCGACGGCCGGGTGCTGCTGAAGAGCATGGGATTCGGGATCTCTTTCAACGGGCAGGATCGGGTGGTGACACCGGATGAGACGCCGCCCGTCTTCCTCGATCTCGATCTGCAAAAACGCCCGCTCGGCGCTTTCGCCGCGCAGCTCGACGGCGACGGCAACGCCCTGGCCGCGGCGGCGCTGGCGGACGGCCGGCTGGCGGTGGCGCGCCGTGGCGTCGAGAAGAACGAGATGACCGGCGAGGCCACCGAGTCGCTCGGCCGCGCCGAGCTGGACGCGCCGGGCCGGATCACCGCCCTGGTGATCGATCCCGCGCAGAAGAACCTCTACGCCGGCACGGCGGCCGGCGACCTGCTCTGGTGGACCCTTCAGGACGGCCAGCCGGGCGACCTCCACTCGGCCAACGCGGGCGCGCCGATCACCGCGCTCACCCTCCTGCTCGGCGGCCGCTCGCTGGCCGTGGGGCAGGAGAACGGCGCGCTCTCTGTCTGGTTCCCGGTGAACGAGACCGGCGACACCGTGCGGCTGGCGCGCACGCACGAGTTTCCGCGCCATCCGGACGCCATCCGCCGGATCACCCCCTCGCAGCGCGACCGCAGCTTCCTCGCCGCGAGCGCGGGGAAGCTCGGCCTCTACTTCTCGACCGCCGACCGTACCCTGTGGACCGGCGCCCCGCCGGTGCGCGACGTCGCGGCCCTCTTCTACACCCCAAAGGCGGATGGCGCCTACGCCGCCGGCGGCGGGGAGGTGGCGGAGCTCGACATCCACAACCCGCATCCGGAGATCACGGCGCGGTCGCTGTTCGGCAAGATCTGGTACGAAGGGTACGCCGCGCCCGCCTGGGTCTGGCAGTCGAGCGGCGGCTCGGACGACTTCGAGCCCAA
The DNA here is from genome assembly GCA_963792575.1 of uncultured Acidobacteriota bacterium. GTDB lineage: Bacteria > Acidobacteriota > Thermoanaerobaculia > Multivoradales > UBA5704 > DATARR01. The sequence continues at coordinate 106,585 of CAWBWZ010000006.1, read as the reverse complement.
GCTGTCGCTCACGCCGCTGCTGGTGGGCACGCTCAAGGGGACGTTCTACTCGCTGCTGCTGGCGATCCCGCTCGGCGTCTTCGGCGCCATGTACATCTCGCAGTTCATGCACCCGGCGTACAAGCGGTACGTCAAGCCGATGGTCGAGATCATGGCCTCGCTGCCCAGCGTGGTGCTCGGCTTCCTCGCCGGCCTCTGGCTGGCGCCGCGGATCGAGCGGGTGGTGCCGGCCCTGGTGCTGATGGCGTTCGGCCTGCCGCTCTTCATCATGCTCGCCGGCTTCCTCTGGAGCCGCCTGCCGCGCGGTTTTCGCGGCCGCTTCCCGGCCGGCACCGAGGCGCTGCTCTTCGTCTTCGTGCTGGCCGGCAGGCGCCGCCCTCTGCCTGCGGCTGTCGGCCGGCTTCGAGCGCTTCGCCTTCGCGGGGGACTTCAAGACCTGGCTGTTTCAGGTCACGGGGCTCGGCTTCGATCAGCGCAACGCCGTGGTGGTGGGGCTGGCGATGGGGTTCGCGGTGATTCCGATCATCTTCGCGATCGCCGAGGACGCCTTCTCGAACGTTCCGGCGAACCTGGTGGCCGGCTCGCTCGCCCTCGGCGCCGACCGCTGGCAGACGGTGACCCGCGTCGTGCTCCCCTCGGCCTCGCCGGGCATCTTCTCCGCCATCATGATCGGCTTCGGCCGCGCCGTGGGCGAGACGATGATCGTGCTGATGGCCACCGGCAACACGCCGATCATGGACTGGAACCCGTTCAACGGCTTCCGCACGCTGTCGGCGAATATCGCGGTGGAGATCCCCGAGGCGCCGCACGGCGGCACTCTCTACCGCACCCTGTTCCTGGCCGGCCTGCTGCTGTTCGTCATCACCTTCCTCGTCAACACCGTGGCCGAGATCGTGCGGCAGCGGCTGCGCGAGCGGTATACCCAGATCTGACGGGAGAGCGATCGCCATGAGCCCGTTTCATACGCCATCGCAGATCTCGGCGGTGGACCGCGCCCCGGGCGCCGTGGAAGACCGTGCCGCGAGCCGGCGGCAGGCCCGCGCCGGCACCTCGTTTTTCGGCGACTACCGGCGCCGCTCGGGAGCCGTCGGGCAGGCGCTGACCTGGCTCTGCGGCGGCGCCCTCGCGCTCAACCTCCTGCTGGTGATCGCTCATCATGGGGCTGCTCGCCTACAACGGCCTCAGCTACTTCTGGCAGAAGGACCTGATGGAGCTCACGCTGAAGGATGGCCGCAAGATCCTCGGCGAGCTCTGGAGCGAGGAGAAGTCGGCCGCCGAGACCGGCACGCGGGCGGCCGCCGCCATCGACCGCATCCGTCTGAAGATCGGCAACCGCGACGTCGGCGGCCTCGACTTCGTCTGGATCGACGCCAAGGACATCGCCCGCCGGAGCCGCCCCGCGGACGTGGTGATGCTCGAGCGGCTCGAATGGGGAAACTTCTACGGCACCATGGCCGAGCTGCGGCAGGGCGGGCAGGTGCTGGCCGCCGGCCCGGAGGCGGTCTGGAAGGCGTTCGGGCCCTTGCATGAGCGCAAGCTCCAGGATCTCCACCGGATCGAGACACTGGAGAAGGGGGAGATCGGCGACGTCAATTACACGATCGAGCGCCTGCGCCTCGACGAGAAGAAGCTGGAGATCGAGAAGAACCTCTCCCCGGCCGAGCGCGCCGGCCGCAAGGCGGCGCTCGAGCGCGAGGTCGCCGTGGCGCAAGGCCGCTACGACCAGCTCGCCGCCCGTCTCTCCCAGATGCGCGACCGCTACCAGGCCGAGACGCTGGTGATGAAGACCGTCGACGGCGAGACCAAGGAGATGCCCGTCGGCACGGTGGTGCGCGCGATCCGGCCGAACGTAATGGGGAGTCTCGCGAAGCTGCGGCTCTATGGCGAGCGGGGCGCGGAGTTCGTCGCCGGCGATCCGCGCGAGTCGAACACCGAGGGGGGGATCTTCCCGGCGATCTTCGGCACCGTGCTGATGGTCTTCCTGATGTCCTTCGCGGTGGCCCCCATGGGCGTGCTCGCCGCGCTCTACCTGCGCGAGTATGCCAAGCAGGGGCCGCTGGTGCGCATGGTGCGGATCGCGGTCAACAACCTGGCGGGCGTGCCGTCGATCGTCTTCGGCATGTTCGGCCTCGCCTTCTTCGTCTACCTGATCGGCGGCACCATCGATCGCATTTTCTACCCCGAATCGCTGCCGACGCCGACCTTCGGCACCGGCGGCATCCTGTGGGCGGCGCTGACGCTGGCGCTGCTCACCGTGCCGGTGGTGATCGTGGCGGCGGAGGAGGGGCTGGCGGCGGTGCCGCGCATCGTGCGCGAGGGGTCGCTCGCCCTGGGCGCCACCAAGTTCGAGACCATCCGGCGGGTGGTGCTGCCGGCCGCGGCGCCGGGCATCCTCACCGGCATGATCCTCGCGATGGCGCGCGCCGCCGGCGAGGTGGCGCCGCTGATGATCGTCGGCATGGTGAAGCTCGCCCCCACCCTGCCGCTCGACGGCCGGCCGCCGTTCCTGCACCTCGAGCGGAAGTTCATGCACCTCGGCTTCCACATCTACGACGTCGGCTTCCAGAGCCCCAACGTGGAAGCCACCACGCCGCTGGTCTTCGCCACCGCCCTGCTGCTGATCCTGGTGGTGACGCTGATGAACCTGGTGGCGATCATGCTGCGCAACCACCTGCGCCGCAAGTACGCCGGGAGCGCCGTCTGACCCGGAGCATCGAGAACCGATCGATGACCGAGACCGGAACGCCCCGGCCTCAGCGCCGCGAAGCCCGACCGCGACCCGGCGCTCGAGCCGCGGATCGAGAACCCGATCCTGCGCATCGAGGACCTCTCGCTCTGGTACGGCGAGAAGAAGGCGCTCAACGAGATCTCGATGAAGATCCCGGACAAGCAGATCACCGCCTTCATCGGCCCCTCGGGCTGCGGCAAGTCGACGCTGCTGCGCTGCATCAACCGGCTGAACGACCTCATCGACAACGTGCGCAGTCGAGGGCGACATCCGCTTCGAGGACGGCAGCATCTACGATCCGAAGATCGACATCAACGCGCTGCGCAAGCGGATCGGCATGGTGTTCCAGAAGTCGAATCCGTTCCCGAAGTCGATCTACGAGAACGTCGCCTACGGCTGCCGCATCCAGGGGATCAACAAGAAGCGGGACCTCGACGAGATCGTCGAGCGCAGCCTGCGCGGCGCGGCGCTCTGGGACGAGGTCAAGGACCGCCTCGACGAGAGCGCGCTGGGCATGTCCGGAGGCCAGCAGCAGCGCCTCTGCATCGCCCGGGCGATCGCCGTCGAGCCCGAGGTGATCCTGCTCGACGAGCCCTGCTCCGCTCTCGACCCCATCGCCACCGCCCGCATCGAGGAGCTGATGCAGGACCTGAAGAGCCAGTACACCCAGGTGATCGTCACCCACAACATGCAGCAGGCCTCGCGGGTGTCGGACTACACCGCCTTCCTCTACCTGGGCGAGCTGATCGAGTACGGGCCGACCGAGAAGATCTTCATCAACCCGATGAAGAAGCAGACCGAGGACTACATTACGGGGCGGTTCGGGTAGGGCTCTTCATCGATCCTTCATGCACGCGTCCATACGATCCGCTCGTCGATGAGAGGGGCGGATATCTTGGACCTCACCATGGAAGGCACCGATGAACTGGTCCGGTACAATGTTCCGGCGATGAGACGTACCGTAGCTCTCTTCCTTCTTCTCCTGCCGCTCCTCCTCGCCCCCGCCGCCCAGGCGGCGCTCTCGAACGCGCCTCACGAGGACATCCACTTCATCGCTGAGCACCTGCCGGAGAGCGCGCAGGATGCACGCTATCTGTTCCTCCCCTGGCCGGCGTTCCGGTTGGAGGCGGGGAAGTGGCAGGGGACCCTGCAGCCGGGCTATGTGGACACCGGCGCCGCCGGCTTCCTCAAGCTCAGGGGGCCGATGTTTGCCGGCAACTCGGTGTATGGCTTCTCCGACCGGTGGGGGATCGAGATCCTCGCCTTCTACGATCAGGCGAAGGTCTCGGGAGGGCACGGCACGGAGGTGCTGCGCCCGTTCTTCTTCAGGAACCTGCCTCTCGACGTGCCGGAGAACGCCGAGTTCTCGAACCCCCGCGGGGATTACACGCACTGGGGAGTCGGCGCCCTGCTGCTGCGCGAGGTGCCTCACGGCGTCGACCGGCGTTTCACGTTCGAGTTCGGCCTGCTCGCCGACCGGCTGGAGATCAAGAACTACCAGCTCGACTACCGGCTGCTCTCCGGAGCCAACGCCGGCGCCCAGGGAGTGCTCGACCACAGCAGCTCGGCGACCTACGCCACCCCGATTGTCGGCGTCCAGTACAGCCTGCCGCTCGGCTCGCGCTTCGCCCTGACCCCCCGTTTCGTGGCCGGAGCGCCGATCCCGCCGGCCGATTTCGACGCCCGGCTGACCGGCCCCGGCTTCGACCTCTCGACCGCCCGCGGGGATGGGAAGCCGGGAAAGATCGGCGATGCCTTCCTGGGCGTGAGCGCCGGGCTGATCCACCTGCGCACCGGGCTGGAGGTCGATTTCGGGAGCTCGCTGTTCTACCCGATCTTCGAGAAGCTCAGCCACCCCGGGATCGACCGGGCGTATACGGTGCAGGTGGCGTGGCACTGGCGGTAGTTCTACGGCGCGCTCTTCTCCTTGGCCATGCGATCCAGCTGACTCCTGATCTCGGCGACCGTCGGCCTCGCGGGGTCTTTGGCGGCTTCCGCCTGGAGCGCTTGCAGTTCCTTCTCGATCTTCGCGATCCTCTGGGCCGAGCCCGGCGGGGTGGTGATCCGCAGTGGTGGGCCGGCCGCGGGCCGGTGGAGCGGTAGGAAGAAGCACGCCAGCAGGGCGATGGCGGCGAGGGCCGAGACGCCCACTCCCAGGTTGAGGGCTCGGGATCGGAAAATGTTGAATCGCATGATCGGCTCCTGAAAGAGAAAGGCTTTTTGCGTCGTCAGCTCTCGGCGAGGGCTCGCGTGGGTTCGAGGAACGCCGCTCTGCGGGCCGGCACGTACCCTGCCCAGAGGGCCACGGTCAGCAAGAGCAGCGGCATGACGGTAAAGATCCAGGGATCCAGGGGGCTGACCTCGTAGAGGGCGCTGGCGAGCAGCCTCGCGAGGAGAGCTCCACCCCCCAGCCCGAAGAGAAGGCCGAGGCCGGCCCAGGTAGCGCCGCGCGCCAGGACCGTACGGACGATGTCGCGGTGCTGAGCGCCCAGAGCGATCCGGAGCCCGATCTCCCGCCGCCGTTGAGACACGGAGAGGGAGGTCACTCCGTAGACCCCGATCACCGCGAGGAGCAGGGCCGCGACGGCGAACGAGGTCAGAATCCGGGCATCGGTGGCGGGGCTCGCGACTTTGGCGGCGGCGAGCCGCTCCAGCGTGGTCAGCCCGCCGAGAGGAAGATCCTTGTCCAGCTCGCGGAGCTGCCGGCGGACCTCTCCAGCCATCGGCAGGGGATCGCCCTGAGTGTGGACCACGAGGTGGGCCGCGCCGAAAAAGATCTGTGGATACGGGAGGTATGCCTCGGGGCGCGGCGGCGTTTCCGGGCCGGCTTCCCGGAGGTCTCCCACGACGCCGACGACCTCCCGAGGGACCGGCTCCATCCAGTCGAGGATCACGCGCCTGCCGATCGCATTCTCGCCCGGCCAGAGCTTGCGAGCGGCGGCGGCGCTGAGGATGACGACTTCCTGCCGGTCATTGGCGGTTTCCTGGAACGTGAAATCGCGCCCGTGCAGCAGGGCGATCCCCAGCGTCGAGAAGTACCCCCGGCTGACGCCGTTGAGATCGATCTGCCAGTCCAGGGGGGGCCCGGGCCGCAGCGCGACGCCGGTGCTCATGTTCCCCCCCTCCTTGAGGGGTAGATTCACCACGACCGCCGCCGAGCGGACCTTCGGATGCCCCTCCAGGCCGCGCAGGAGAGCGGCGAGGAAGCTCTGGGCCCGGTCCGGGTCGGCGTAGGCGGGAGAGCTCAAGTCGAGAGGGAGGGTGAGGACGCGTTCGGGGCGGAAACCGAGGTCGACCCGGGAGAGGCGGACGAGGCTTCGCACCAGCAGAGAGGCGCCGATCAGCAGCGTCAGCGAGAGCGCCAGCTCGGTGGCGACGAGAACGTTCCGGACGCGGTGGCTGGAACCGGACTCTCCCGTCCGGGCGGAGCTCCCGGTCAGCACCGTGTGCAAGGGGAGGCGTGTGATCTCCAGGAAGGGGAGCAGATCGACCAGGACGAGAGCGGCGAGCGAAACCAGCGCGCCGACTGCCAGGACCCGGACGTCGAGGGCCAGTCCGGTGAGGCGGACGACGGAGGCGGGCAGCAGGGCGACGAAGGTGTCCCAGGCCCAGCGGGTCAGGAGAAGTGCCAGCAGGAACGCCATCCCGACGAGCGGCAGGCTCTCCGCGAGCAGTTGGCGGAGCAGCCCCGCACGGCCGGCGCCCAGGGCGGCGCGGAGAGCGAGGTCCTGGCGCCGCGCGCTGAGTCCGGCGAGTCGCGCGTTCGCTGCGTTGACGCAGGCGCTGAGCAGCAACAGAGCCGCCGACCCGAGCAGCGCCAGCAGGATCGGCCGCGAGCCGGCGACGGCCACCTCGCGGAGCGGCTCCACCCTTACGGTGGTCTCCCGGTTGGTCTGCGGATATGCGGCGGCCAGGCGCTGCGCGATCTGCCGCAGCTCGGCCGCCGCCCGTTCCAGGGTCACGCCATCGCGCAGGCGAGCGACGACCCGCATCGCGCGGACGCCCCGTCCCGAGAACGGCGAGCCCGGCGGCACGATCAGGGGCCTCAGCAGATCGACGTCGCCGATGACCACGGGCTCGTCGAGCACGACCCTCTCCGGCAGGACGCCGACGACGGTGCTCCTCTCGCCGTCGAGGGATATGGGCCGGCCGACCAGGCCCGCGTCGCCGCCGAACCGCCGTTCCCAGAGCTGATGGCTCAGCACGACAACGGGCTCGGCGCCGGGGCGGAAATCCACGGGTTCGAGGAGGCGCCCCAGGGCCGGCTTCACGCCCAGGAGAGGGAAGAACTCCGCGGAGACCTCGGCGCCGGGGAGGCGCGTGGAATCCTCCGGCAGTCGCAGGACCGGGCCCCAGGGGCGGGAGATGGCCATCGCGGCGAAGGCATGCCCCTGAGACTTCCAGTCCAGATAGTCTGGAACCGAGGACGATTTCCACATCCCGGGGTTCGAAGCCTGGGCTTCTCCGATCAGCACCAGGCGCTCCGGGGAGGAGAAGGGGAGAGCGCGCAGCAGCACCGCCTGGGCTATGCCGCCGGCCGTGGCCATCGCGCCGATCCCAAGCGCCAGGCTGACGACGATCAGCAGGGCGAGCCCCAGCCCGCGGACCCGAGAGCTACCGAAAGACGACATCTCGATCCGGCACGTCTCAGTTGATCTTGAAGGTCGAACAGCCGAACGCGCCGCATGTGCCGGAGAACCGGCCGCACGTGAAGGTGTCGCAGACGAAGCTTTTCCAGGCCCGCGACGGCGAGCGCCAGGCGCTGGTCGAGCAGCTCGCCGGCCGGATTCCCGAACGCCAGGCTGAAGAGCTCTTCGTTGAGGCTGACGATCTCGACGACCGGCGGTTGCTTCTTCTTCCCCTTCTTCATGGCAAATCCCTCTCCTCGGAATCAGAGATCACAGAATGCGTCGGGCCGGTCCACGAACGCCTTGCCCTCGGCATGTTCGAGATAGGCCTCGGCGACCGAGGCACGGAAGCGGTGCGCGAAGCCGTCGCAGTAGTTCCGGTAGAAATCGCCGCCCGAATGCCCCGCCGCCAGGACGGCGCAGCCGCCGCCGCAGAACAGGTTGTAGCGGCACTTGAGGCAGACCGGGTTGGAGGCGACCGTCCGCCCCTGCCAGAGCGCCTTGAGGTCGAAGTTGAAGCGCACCTCGGAGTCCTCGCCAACGTGCCCGATCCGCACCTTCTCGTCGCCGGTCTTCTCCCAGCAGGCGTAGATGTCCCCGAAGGGATCGAAGATGTACATTCCCGTGTGCGCCGAGCAGAAGCTGGGCTTGAAGGCGGGGAGGCCGCGGCTGGGAGAAGATGCGCCGCGCCTGATGGCGCAGGGTGTCGTCCTGGCCGCCCGAGGATGGCGACCTGGGAGTCGACATCCCGCAGGGCCGTCAGATGGCGGTCGAGCTCCCAGGTGTCGAGCGTCGTTCCGGAGTCTGTCCGGTCGTTCGAGGCGCGGATCGGCGCCACCTGGGAGCTGAAATTCGGGAAAGCGGTCCCAGCCGTTGGCCACGATCTCCCCGGCCAGCGCGGCCAGGCCGTCGAGGTTGGTGCGGTCAACGTTCGTGCGGATCGCCACCTGCACCCCCCGTTCGAGGGCCATGGCGACATTGCGGGCGATCCGGCCCCAGGAGCCCTGGCCGTCGGCGTAGACGCGCCGGCGGTCGTGCGCCTCCGGCGGACCGTCGAGGGTGATCTGGACGCTGGCCAGCAGGTCGGGGCTCAGCAGATCCTCGTAGGCGTCGAGCTCGGTGCCGTTCGAGATCGCCCAGAATCGCACTTCCCCGCGCTCCCGGCCACGGCGGATGACGTGCTCGACGATCGGGCGGTTGGCCGCCAGCAGCGGCTCGCCGCCGAAAAAACCGATGTCGAACTGTGGTGTCGCGTCCACCGGGATGCCATGCAGGGCCTCGATGTTCGGCATCGCCGCGAACAGGCGATCGACCATGGCCGGGGTCATCTGCCGCAACAGATGGCCGAAGCGGCTGTCCGTGCGCATGTGATCCTGGAAGCAGTACCCGCAGCGCAGGTTGCAGTCGTAGGTCGGCATGAAGAGGTAAGTGGGCCAGCGCTGCAGGTACAGGCCGTGGAGCTTCTCGACGTAGCGCGCGAAGAAGCCCTCCTCCTCCTCGCCACTCATCGGCGTCAGGTACCCCCGGCGGCAGAGGACCTCGATCGCCGCCTCTGAGGGGTGGATCACCTCGCCATCGGCCAGCGAGGACGGCTCGGGCGTCCAGTCGCCATAGAGCGGCTTGGGGGGCCTGCTCGCCTCCAGCGACCGTACGTAGGTGGCCACTCGTCGCGAAACGCGGTCGAACGCGCCCGTATAGGTATGGACGAGGAGCATCTCCTCTCCATTCCCGGGCAGATCGACATAAATCGTGTAGCTGCTGGTCCGCAACACTGGCCCCTCCCCCGTATGGCTGGTTTCTGATGCTTCTAAAACAGTGGTGCTTTAAAAGAAAAAAACGAGCCTGTGCAAAAACCCTGGCTGGGCCTCCCGGCTGGCGGCGTTGTCGGCCCAGGCATGGTTGCCCGGAGGGGAGCCACGAAGGGCTCGCGAAGGCTCCGGTCTCCGGGTCTAAATTACGGCTAAAGAAAACCGCCGACGCTTTTTCATGCTACGGCGGTCGGGGGGAGAACTGCAAGAGCGGCGGCGGGAGAAAGCCAAGACAAAGGACGTAAAGGACGGCAAGGACATCGGAGAGAGTCCTTGCAGTCCTTGAGGTCCTTTTTGTCCTTCAGGTTCTTGCTGCTCGCCCTGTTCCTCGCGCGGCGAGGAAGCTGCCGCAGGCCCGGGAGAGCAGGGCGGCGCCGAGGATCAGCAGGAGGCCGACGGCCCCCTCGACGAACGGTTCGAGATGGGAGTCGGCGAGGAGCGGGAGGGAGAGGACTACCAGCAACACCAGGGCGCCGGCCGACAGGGCGACCGCGACTCTGGCAAGGATCTGCAACCGCGACAGCCTGGTTCGCATGTTCGGCTCCATGTTTGGCCCAGAAAAAGGGATTCTAGGAGTGTGGTGCCGCACATGCGAAAAAGCGAGCCACTTGCCGGGAGAATTCTCAGCCCACCTTGAGTACGTCGCTGCCGTAGGAGTGGCGGATGTCGCGCCCCTCGACGTAGTAGATGACGTCCTCGGCGATGTTGGTGGCGTGGTCGGCGATGCGCTCCATGTTGCGCGAGATCAGGAGCAGGTGGAGGGCGCGGCTGACCGTCTTCGGGTCCTCGATCATGTAGGTCAGCAGCTCGCGGAAGATCTGCTTGTAGAGGCCGTCCACCGCGTCGTCGGACTGGCAGACCTCGGTCGCCAGCTCGGTGTCGCGGCGCACGAAGGCGTCCAGGCTCTTGCGCACCATCGCCTGCACGAGCTCGGAGAGGTGCGGCAGGTCGATGTAGGGCTTGAGCGGCGGCTGCTCGTTGAGCTGCTCGACCGACTGCGCGATGTTCACCGCCGAGTCGCCGATGCGCTCGAGGTCGCTGTTGATCTTCATCACCGCCACCAGGAAGCGCAGGTCGACCGCCGTCGGCTGCTTGGTGCCGAGGATCAGGTGGCAGGCCTCGTCGATCTCGATCTCCAGTTGATCGACCTGGTTGTCCCCCTCGATCACCTCGGCGCAGAGCTGGTTGTTGCGGTCGAGCAGGGACTGCGTCGCCTTGGCGACCATGCCCTCCACCATGCCGCCCATCTTCAGCAGCGCCTGGCGTACCCGGTCGAGGTCCTGATCCAGTCTTCGTTCCATGGGATGCTCCCTTTCAGGGGTGCATCTTACCCGCTGCCGGGTCTCGGTGGTGTGACATACCGCTGTCAAACCTGTGACGTCGCAGCGAGTCAGCCGGGGGGCCTGACGCACCGGTGCACCTCATCCAGGCGCCGCAGGGCCTCGATGTGCAGGCGGTCCATCTTCTCGTGCAATTGCGCGATCTCGAGCTCGGCCTTGAGGTTGACCTCGTATTCGATGTCCCCCCGGATGCGGTCCTTCGCCACCTGGCGGTTCTGGCTCAGCAGCACGAAGACCGAGAGGATGATCGCCTCCAGCGACACCACCATGGTCAGCAGCCCGAACGGGAAGGGGTCGAACATCGGCGGCTTCCACCCCGGCAGCCAGTTCGTGTTGAGCAGGACCCAGGCCGCGAAGAAGACGATGTGCAGCATCAGGAACGTGATGCTGCCGGAGAACGCGGCGATCCAGTCGGCCGCCCGCTCGACGGTGGTCCGGCGGTCCGCCACCTCCTCGTTGACGTTGCGCGAGGCGGTGTTGCGCAGCAGCTCGACGCTGCGCCGCAGCCGCTTGCCCATGGCCGCGATGATGTCCAGCCCGGCCTCGGGGTGGGCCCGGAAGAGGTGGCTGAGGTCGTCGCGGTCGACCGCCAGCGCGTCGAGATCCTCGATGACGAGGACCGAGGCGGTGCGCGAGCCGCCATCGAGGAAGGAGACCTCGCCGAAGACCTCGCCGGGTCCCGGCGTTTCGAGCACGACGCGCTCGCCGGTGTCGTTGGTGAGGAAGACCTCGACGGAGCCCTTGCGGATGACGAACAGGGTGCCGCCGGGATCGTTCATCTGGAAGACGAGCTGACCGGCGGGGACGCACACCTCGTCGAGATGCCGCGCGAGGACCTCGCGCTCGTCCGCGTCGAGATACTGGAAGAACGGTACACCGGCGAGCAGTGCCGCGTCGGCCGCCATGGAGGAATCTCCTGTCAGGTTGGGCGCCCGCAGAGGGCACCCTCACTCTAGCCTGAGATTCCCGGGAGCGGAAGCGAGGGGTTCAGCGGGCCTCTATCTTTCGCCATGGTAATATAGCGAACTCACTTACTCCTGCCAGGAGGTTTGACCCATGAAGAAGAAGAATACCCGGAAGCTGAATCTGTCCAAGGAGACGCTGACAACCCTGGAGGCCAAGAACCTCGCCGGGGCGGCCGTCGCCGTCGGTTGTCAGGAGAGCCGGCTCGTCTGCAGCATCCAGCACACCTGCGTGAGCTGCGCTTACACCGATACCTGCGCCTGACCGTCGGACCGCGCCGGCCATCCTTGAGGTGGACGGCGTGGCCGGACCTCTGCTTGTCCTTCTTTCCTGTTTTCTCCTCCTTTTCGGGATGCGGTGAGGGGATCCCCGCCTCGGGACCGTTTCATCGAATGCTGGCAATCTTGCCACCCCCCCAACGTACTGGAGGATCGACATGAAGAAAAAGAATAGCCGGAAGATGAACCTGGCCAAGGAGACGCTGGCGACCCTGGAGGCCCGGAACCTCGCGGTGGCCGGCGGCGCTGTGGGCTGCCAGGAGAGCCGCCTGGTTTGTAGCATCCAGCACACCTGTGTCAGCTGCAAGCCCTCCGACGACACGCTCTGCGCGTAACCGCCACCAGAGAGGCGCGTGAGGGCTATCCTTCCGTGCCTCTCACCTTCTCGCTCTCCTCGTCGCACCGCTTGCAATCCAGCTCGGCGCCCAGCCATGTCTCCCGCCCCTCGGACGTGACTACCCACGGACGGACCACCCAGGGCGGGTTATGGCGCACGTGCTGCCCATGACCGCACTCCAGGTCCGCGACCCAGTCGAGCCGTTCATCCTGGTGAAAACCGACGATCTTCCTGTGCAGAACGCCTCCTTCAGACGGTTCAAGTGGAGCTCGCCCGCGTTGCCGCGGAGCTCCGCAACGTTTCGGAGGAACTCCGCAACGTTGCCGGGTGACGCGGAAAGGCGGGCGAAGAGTCGGAAAAGGGCTCAACCTCCCCCAAAAACGTCCTTACCCTTTGCCGCAAGGCGGGCGGCAGACGCGATTACTCGCCGTCGTCCTCCCTTTTCCTGGAGACCAGGGCGGTCAACTCCATCAAGTAGGGGGTGAGGCGCGGCAGGGTCGCCTTGAGGATCGCCCGATCCAATCCATCCTCGACATTCTGCACGAGATCCGGCTCGACCGGGCCGGCGGACGGTTCCCGTCCTTCCGCGAAGAGGCGTGCCGCCCGGAAGGCCGGCAGGAGAGATTCGACAAAGGCGTAGGGGAGTCCGGCCCCCGCCGCCAGCCGCGCCAGGGTCTTGTTCGTCGGGGCTTTGTCTCCCAATTCGTAATCGGAAATCAGGCCCCGGTCGACGCCTGAGGCCCGCGAAAACTCGTCCTGTGTCCACCTCCGGACCGAGCGGAGAAACACCACGATCAGTCTCAGGTCGGCCGGGTCTCCCTGCCTTGCCATGCCCCCTCCTTGAATCTCGAGCCGCGCCTTGCGGCTTTTCGGGTAAGTTTCCGAACTACAGTACGGACATTCTGTTCTTCGGAGACGCCCGCACGGCCAAGGGGGCCGCCTCGGCGCGCACTCCGCGAAAAAGGAGCTTCTTATGATGACCTCGTCGTCCCGCAAAGCGTCCGTCGTCCTCGTCGCCCTTTTCCTCGCGACCACCGCCGTCTCGGCGGAGGCCCGCTCGGGAGCCAGGCCTCGTCCGGCAAGGACCGTGGCCGCGAACTCCATGGAGAGCTTCTCCGGGTTCTGGAGCGTGCTGGCGAGTTTCTGGACCAAGAACGGCTGCAGCGTTGACCCGGACGGCCGCTGCCTGCCCACGAAGAACGGCTGCAGTGCTGACCCGAGCGGCCGCTGCCTTCCAGCCGCAACGACTACCACCCTGGACAACGGGTGCAGCGCTGACCCGAACGGCAGTTGCGCCAAGTAGAGCCCGTCGCCTTTTGTAGGGGCGGCCCTATGTGGCCGCCCTGTTCCCAGATCACCTGGGCGGGATAAACCCCCAGCATCGAAAACCTTCCGGCGAAGGCGGTAGAGACGTCACAGGTCCTATACGACACCCTGGGGAGGCCACGGGGACCGCGTGACGTCTCCGCCGGAGGGCATGCCGTCGCCGAGGGCAAGGTCTGACTGGGGCACGCCAAACCAAATCCGCCCGAAAGAGAAAAAGGAACCCTCGCCGTGCACCCTCATGGCCGAACCTCGCCGAACCTCCCTTACCGCCCTCCCGAATTGCGGTTTGTGGCCTTCTCCCGGGGAGTGGCGGATGGAGCGGCAAGCCCTTCGAGAGACGTTCCGCGGTCCCCGTGGCCTTCCGAGGGTGTCGTATAGGACCTGGAACGTCTCTACCGCCTCCGCCGAAAGGTTTTCTTGCCGGGCAGGCTCGGGCGGCCATTCAGGCTTCAAACTTTAGCCCGGGGTTGTTCCGCGCCCTGACGAGATAATCGACCACGCGTCGGGCCAGATCGGCGGTCGCCTCTTCCCGTCTCGCAGCTTCACAGAACAACCGTAAGGCGGCTAGAGCCTCCTTGTGAACCCCCTGGCTGTTAAAGATCCAGAGCATCTCCTCTGCCAGCCGCTTAACCTCCCCGGTCCGTTCCTCCTCCAGGTAGAAGACTGCTATCTCCAGAGAGGCTAGAGCGGCGTCGTAGGCAATCTGACTTGCACTGAAATATCGCCGTACCTGCTCCAAGGCCGGCAACGCCTCCCGCGGTCGCCCAAGCCCAGCCAAAATCCGTCCCTCCAGCCAGAGCACACGCACGAGGTCCAATTCGTTAGCCAACCTCACCGCCAGCTCCCGAACCTCTGGTAGCAGCGTCTTGGCCTCTTTATGATCTCCAAGCTGCCAGAAACTTGTCGCCAAATTGAACCGGATGAGCCAGGAAGTCCGTAGGTCCGGTTTTTCTTGGATCAGCGCCTCTGCTTTTCGCAAGGCATCGATGGACTCTTTAGAGCTTCCCAAGAACCTCAAGGCGATCGCCTTCTTAATCAGAATACGTATCTGAGCCGCGCTGTTTTTGGTCGCTTGGAAAGCTTGGTCGAGGAGGATCAGCGCTTCATTCAACCTCCCTTGATAACTGCGAAGCGAGGCCTTCAGATCCAGCAGGCGACTGGCGTCGAGCAACCCCGGATCAGCAGCCACCCCTGCCTCCCAGAGCCGATCGGACCGTAAAAAAGCCTCCTCGGCACCGGGCAGATCGCCGTGAACTCGCCGGGCATTGCCCACAAAGGCCCAGGTGTAACCTTGGAGGCGCGAGCACCAGGGCTCGCTCCCGGGAGCCATCTCCGCGACACGCAACGCCAATCCCGCCAACTCCATCGCCCGGTCCGCCCGGTGAGCCGCCGCTCGTTCGCTCTCGGCGCAGAGCCGCTCGGCGAGGGCCCAGCTCCGATACTTCTTTTTGGTTTCCACAGCCGCCAGCCGTTCCCTGGGCGACAGCTCTTGCAGGGTCTGCCAGAGCTCGCCGGCTTGATTGCGATCCTGCTGGGCCCGCAGTTGGCGGATGTTCGCCGTGAGCTGGGAGCGGGTGGCCTCCGCGGTTCCATGGCCAGCCACCGCCGCCGACTGGTGGATTTTCCGGCGCTCCTCCGGAGTGGGGTCCACGGGGGAGCCGGGACCCTCGAAGGCGGGGCCGACGCCGAGCGTGTACAGGGCGCCGTCGACCGCCTCGGGAGGAACTCCCATGACGGCGAGCAACTTCTCCAGACGCTCGCGGGAGAGCGTCTTGCTCCCCCGTTCGTAGCGGGAGATCAGGACCGGTTTGATGTTGAGGGCGCGACCCAGTTCCTCCTCGCTCCAGCCATGGGCGAAGCGGAGGAAGCGGAGCGACGCGCCTAGCGCGGGCGGCCTGGATTTCGGCATTCTGGGCTCGGAGAGTTCTTTCTCAAGAGAAAGAAGTATACGACGACGACACGGAAGTGTGGCAAGGACATCTCCAAAGCCGTCGGGGGTTCCGTGAACCGACGAAAAGGGCCCCCGACGGGCCGCGCTCAGCGGCCTTGAAGTCTTCGTGGAGCGGACGGTGAGGCGGGGCTCCTATCCTCGCGCTCCATGAGAGTCTGCGAGAAAGAGCTGATCGATCCGGTAAGCCGGCAGCCGTTGCCGGCGCCCCTGCCGATGCGGCCGGCCCATCCGGAGGCCTTCCAGGTGGAGCGCTTCCTGCGCGGCGAGCTGACCCAGTCCGAGGTTCGGGCCGTCGTTCGTCATCTGCTGACCCGCTGCCCTCGATGCCTCGAGATTGCCGGCCGGTTGTGGAGCCTGGGCAATCCGGTGCCGTTGGAAGGGCTCCATGAGTGAGGCCGAGGCCGCCGCCCAGGCGGAGCTCCCGCACATCGTCGACCGGCTCACCGCGGTCCGCTCCCAGCTCCGGCAGATCGTGGAGAGCCTCTCCGGAGATCCGGGAGAGGAGGCGAGCTCCCTCGGCGAGGACGAGATGGACGTCACGACCGAGGTGCGCTCGATCATTGAGTGTGTCCTGAACGACAGCATTCAGCCCGCGATTCGGGACCTTCGGGTCGCGGCGGCTTATCGGGTGAAGAGCCGGGGGAGGGGTAGGAGGACGCTACCCCTTGAAGCAGGGATTCCGAAGATCAACCCGCCCGCAGGGCGGAATTTATCCAGCCTGGGGTGTCAACCCCAGGTAGGGAGGTCTTCAAGCTCAGCAAGCCCCGCGGGGGCCGGCATATCGGTGCCGATTCGAATCTTCAGCCGGGAGTGTCGGCCCTGCGGGGCTAAAAAGGGTGGGGGACTGCGTACCTGGGGTTGACACCCCAGGCTGGATAAATTCCACCCTGCGGGCGGTCCGCGTACCTTATCGCGCCCCTCAAGCCGCGAGCGGCAGCCTCACCCGGAAGGTCGAGCCGCGGCCGATGCGGCTTTCGACGTCGACCTGGCCGCCGTGGGCCTGGGCGATGTGCTTGACGATGGCGAGGCCGAGGCCGGTGCCGCCCTCCTCGCGGGCCCGCCCCTTGTCCACCCGGTAGAAGCGCTCGAAGATGCGGGAGATCGACTCCGGCGGGATGCCGATGCCGCTGTCGATCACCTCCAGGACGGCCTCGGTGCCGCAGCTGCCGACGCGGACGGTGATCTTGCCGTCCGGACGGTTGTACTTGATCGCGTTGTCGAGCAGGTTGAGGAGCAGCCGCTCGAGGTTGCCGGCATCCCCCTGGACCGGCGGCACCGGCTCCTCGCAGCAGCTCGATCTCGACCCGTTTCTCGCGCGCCGCCGGGGCGAGCAGCTCGACGGCGTGGCGGGCGATGGCGTCGAGGCTCACCGGCTCGCGGTCGAGCGCGGCGTCCATCCCCTCCAGGCGGGAGAGGATCAGCAGGTCGTCGAGCAGCTCCTGGAGGCGCCGGCACTGGCTGAGGATGCGGTCGGTGAAGCGCGCGGCGGTCGGCGGCTCGTCGAGGGCGCCGTCGCGCAGGGTCTCGGCGTAGCCGCGGATGGCCGCCAGCGGGGTCTTGAGCTCGTGCGAGACGTTGGCCACGAAGTCGCGCCGCATGTCGGCGACGCGGGTCAGCTCGGTGGTGTCGCGGGCGACGACCACCGCCCCCCGCTCGCCGCCGGAGAGGGCGGCGCTGGTCAGCAGCAGGGTCCGCCGCTCGGGGGAGGTGAGGACGATCTGGGAGCTCTGCGGCTCGCCCATGGCGCAGGGTGTCCTCGATCAGCGCGGGCGAAGCCGGGGTGGCGGATGATCTCCAGCGCCGGCCGGCCGGTGAAGTCCCCCACGAGGTCGAAGAGACGGTAGAAGGCGGGGTTGACCATCTGGGCGCGGCCGTCGCGGCCGACCACCAGCACCCCCTCGGACATGCTGGCGAGGATCTCCTGCAGGTGGTCGCGCTCCTGGCTGACCGCCTCGAACTGCCGCTCGGCGGTGGCGGCGAGCCGGTTGAGGGCGAGGGCGAGGGCGGCGAGCTCCTCCTCGTCCGGCACGGTGACGCGGGAGACGCGGCCGAGCGCCAGATCCTGGGCGCCGGCGATCAGGCGCGAGAGCGGGCTGGAAGAGGCGGCGGTCGAGCCAGAGCGAGGTGAAGAGGATGGCGACCCCGGCGGCCAGAACGGCGAGCGCCATGGCCGCCGCGAGGCGGCCGCGCAGGGCGCTCAACTGCTCGAGCGGCTCGGCGAGGCGGAGGACCATCACCTCGCCCGCCGGCGACTGGAGAGGGTGCGGGCGACGTAGACGTAGGTGTTGCCGGTGGTGGCGCTCCGGCGCACGTTCGATCCCGCGGCCGCTGGCCAGGGCGGCACGCACCTCCGGGCGGCCGCGGTGGTTCTCCATCGCTCGGACCTGCTCGGGCTCGACCGAGCTGTCGGCGAGGACCACGCCGTCGCGGCGGATCGAGGGTGATGCGGATGCCGCTGTCCGCGGCGAGCTGGCATCGGCCCAGGCACTCCAGGCTGCAGATCGGCGTCGCGCGAGCCGCTCGCGCGCGAATCGGCGCCAGGATGTCGCAGCATGTCGAAGAGCTGGACGGCGGCGGTGCGCTGGAGCAGGCTCGGGGAGCAGCGACCCGAGCAGGACGGTCGCGGTGAGCACGGCGGCCAGCGCGGGCCAGAGCGGGCGCCAGCCGCAGCTTCGGCGGGAGCCCAGGAGTCGCACTCAGGGCCTCAGCCGGTAGCCGACGCCGATGACCGTCTCGATGCGGTCGGCCTCGGGCGCCCAGCTTGCGGCGCAGGCGCCGGATGTGGGTGTCCACGGTGCGGCTGTCGATGTCCTCGGCGTACCCCCAGACATCGGAGAGGAGCTGGCCGCGCGTCTGCACCCGGCCGCCGCGCTCCATCAGCAGGCGGAGCAGCCGGAACTCGGTCGCGGTCAGCGGCATCTCCTTGCCGCGCACCCGCAGCTGGTGGCCGGCGATGTCGAGCTGGATGCCGCCCGACCTCGAGCCGGTCGCCGCTTCGGCCTCCTCGGGCTGGAGGCGGCGGAGCACCGCCTTCACCCGCAGCACCACCTCGCGCGGGCTGAAGGGCTTGCTGATGTAGTCGTCCGCCCCCAGCTCCAGGCCGACGATGCGGTCCACCTCCTCGCCGCGGGCGGTGAGCATGACGATCGGCAGACCCGCGAGGTCGCGGTCTCCCGCTTGAGCAGGCGGGTCAGCTCGAGGCCGTCGATCCCGGGCAGCATCAGGTCGAGCAGGAGCAGGTCGGGAGCGCTGCCGGCGGATGGCCTCGAGGCCGGTGTCCCCCCGGCGCGCGGTCTCCACCTCGAAGCCCTCTTTTTCGAGGTTGTACTGCAGCACCTCGGCGATGTCGGGCTCGTCTTCGATCAGCAGAATCCGTTCGCGTGCCATGTGACAGAAGCTACCATGGAGTCTTCCACAACCGGTGCGGAAAAACCTGTGGAAAACTGCCCTGGAAGCCCGGAAAAGGCCCTGTTTCCGGGCCTTTCCACGCTTTGAACAAACGGTCTGTGCAATGTCTCGTAAGTGACTGAGAACATTACACTTTGCCGGGGTTTTATCCTTCGCGCAAAGACCGCTTGACAGGATCGTGCATGTGTTTTCCACAGACAGCGGTGTGAAATCCGTGCAAGAGTCTGTTAACTCTTTGTGACCGAGGATTTACCGGAGTGTGACGGGGATTGTGGGAGCTGCTCGAGGCAGGAACTTCTTACAAGAGTCTGGAAAAAGGAACCGGCCGATGGGATCACAAGTCATGATTTCGCGACATGCTCATCCGTCCGCCGTCTCCAGCCCCTGGCGGAGGCGGAGCCGGCAGTCGAAGACCTTCTCGAAGAAGCGGCCATGCTCGCGGGCCGCCTCGAGCTCGAGGTCGACGGCGTAGCGGGAGAGCACCTCCAGGGTGACCCGTCCCTGCGGATGGCGCAGTAGATCTCCTCGACGCGCGAGGCGTGGGTGCGGTCGAGGGCGTCGGCGACGCGGAGCAGGGCGGCGAGCTTGCGGATGGTGCGCTGCTGCCAGGGCTTGAGCGCCGCCAGGGTGGGGTGGCGTCGGCTTGGGCGCCGCGCCGCGGTGGTAGCGGGCGACGTGGGCGATGATCTCGATCTCGCGCTGGTCGAAGGCGTCGAGCACGGCGTTGGTGATCAGGTAGTAGGCGTGCTTGTGGTGCCCCTTGTAGTGGATCGAGTAGCCGATGTCGTGGAGGAGGGCGGCGTACTCCAGCCACTCCCGCTCGCGCGCGCCGAGGCCGTGGAGCGAGGCGGTGACGTCGAACAGGCGCAGCGGCGAGGCGGGCGGTCTGCAGGTTGTGCCGGTAGACGCTCTCGGTGCGCTCGGCGAGCTGGAGCACCTGGCGGCGGCGCAGGTCCTCGGGCTCGCGGACCGGCGGGGATCGGCTGGCCGAGAGCGGCGAGCACCAGCCCCTCGCGCAGCGCCCGGTCGCAGACCTGGAAGCGGTCGACGCCCGGCGTGGGCGACGAGCTCCTGGAGCAGCACGGCGCCGGCGAGCAGGCTGTCGGAGCGCGGGCCGCCGACCGGCGGCAGCGTCGGCGATCTGCCGGCGCTTCAGGCGGCGCAGGCGCTCGATCAGCGCCGGCGAGGTCCTTGAGCGCGCACCTCGCGCAGGCCGCCGACACCTCCTTCGCAGGGCGCGGTCGGCGAAGTGGTCGACCAGGTCGGCGCAGCAGACCGCAGTGCCGGAGGTGGCGACGAGCCGCTCGACCGGGCCGCTGGGCACCGCCTCGGCCGCAGGCGCTTGTCGATCCTGCGGCGCAGCCGGTCGAGCGAGGCGGCGCTCGCGCGGGTCGCCTTTGAGAGGCTGGCGGCGCAGCGCAGCGAGCCGAGGGGGAGGCTCACCACCTGCGTCGAGCTCGCCCGCCTCGGCGGTGATCCACTCGGTGCTGCCGCCGCCGACGTCGACGATGATCGCGGTGTCCGGCCCGAGGTCGACCGACCTCGCGCACGGCCCGGTAGATCAGCCGCCCCTCCTCGACGCCGGTGAGGAGCTGGACGTCGAGGCCGGTCAGCGCCTTGACCCGGGCCAGGAAGTCCGCGCCGTTGGCCGCCTCGCGCACGGCGCTGGTGGCCACCGCCACCACCCGCTCGACGCCGCGTGAGCCGGGCGATGGTGGTCATCTTGGCGAGCGCTTCGAGGCCGTCCTGCATCGCCGCCTCGGAGAGGGCGCCCTCGCTCGAGGCCGGTCTTGCCCAGGCGGACCATCTCGCGCTCGCGCCCCAGCACGCGGTAGCCGCCGTTGGGCTCGGCCTCGGCCACGACGACCATGTGGATGGAGTTCGAGCCGATGTCGATCGCCGCCAGGCGCCCGACGCCTGGAGAGGCGGCCACGGGGTGGTGGCCCGGAGGATGGGCCGCCTCCCCGGTGGTGGGGAAGGTCAGGGCTTGTACGACCACGGTGGGTGTCGCGCTCACCCGGCCATTCTAGACCGCTCCACGGGCAGCAGCCGCAGACGGGCCGGATCAAAGCCCCGCCGCACGAGCAGGTCGTGGTAGGCGTGCCCCTCCACGTGGACGCAGTCCATCTGGCCGCAGAACCAGCGCATGTAGGCCCAGGCCAGCTCCTCCAGCGCCGGGCTGCCGGCGAGATATTGGACGGCAGAGACGGGAAGCCGGCGTCGCAGACAGCGGCGGTACGGATGCCGAGGAGCTTGCCGGCGGTGAGGCCGGCGAGGCCGAGCGGACCGGGCGTGGAGATCAGGATCTCCGTGTAGCGCTCGCGCTCGCAGAGATCGAGGATCTCCAGCAGGGGCGGCACCCGCAGCGGCCGCGATCCGTCGCCGGGCAGCGGGAGCTCCAGCAGCGGCTCGAAAGAGCGCACCGGCAGGCCGGACGGCATGACTCGCCGGCCGCCGCAGGTCAGGGCGCACCCATTCGCTGCCCCGCCCGCGAGGGGCAGGGCAAGGCTCGCGTCATCCCGTCCGGCGTCGGAATCGGTGAACCAGGCCTTGCGGCCGGGGAGATCCTCCTCGGGGAGGCGGCCGAGGAAGCGGAGGGCGGCCGCCTCCAGGAGGTCGGCGTCCTTGTGCTGGGCCTGGAGGGCGACCAGGTAGGGGGCCGCCGAGAGGGCGAGCGGCGCCAGATGGGTGAGCGCCGAGAGGCTCTCGGAGAGGCGTCCGCGCCGGCAGTGGCGGACGAAATCGCCGGCGCAGCGCGGAGAGCGACTCCCGCTGCGCCTTCGCCGGCCGCGGTGAAGGTCTGGCGGTCGAGGGGTTCGGCCGCGGCGTCCGCCGGCGCGGGCCGCCGGGTTCCGGGGAATGCGATCACCTGGGCGAGACGCTCGCGCAGGCCGGCGCGCTCCTCCTCGCGGACGGGCGGCGATCCTGGATGCGCCAGGCTGCGCAGCAGCTCGGCGAAGGGGTCCTTGCGGTTGCCGAGGAGGGCGGGGAACTGCCGCCGGTAGTACTCCTAGGTGATGCCGTAGAGGCTCTGGACGAGGCGGAGGCTCGATCCGGTGTCGCCTCCCGGCTCGTGGCGGCCGGCCCGCAGATGGGCGAGATACTCCTCGACGGTGGCGGCGGCCGGGGTCTCGCGTCCAGGTGGTGCCGATGTAGAAGCCGCCATGGTCGTCGCTGCCGCCGGTGAAGGTCTTGACCCAGGGGGTGGGGCCGGCCGGCTCCAGCCGGTGGCGCTCGGCGAGGCTGGCGACGACGTCGGGGCTCAGCGAGCCGAAGATCCGCCGCACCAGCCCGTTGGCCCGCCGGTCGTGGATGCCGTTGAGCGCCTCGAAGCGGTTGAAGAGGACGAGGAGCTTCTCGACCTGGGCGAGGGTCAGCCGGTCGTTGACCCGGAAGAGCGGATGGGCGACGGAGTGGAGGATGTCCTGCTCGCGGAGGTAGTCGCGGAATTCGTAGACATTGCGCCGCAGCCGCTGGATCTCGCGGTGCTGCCCTTCGGTGACGCCGGTGACCAGGCAGTGGATCTCGCAGCCGTCCTCGGGGAACTCGACCGTCACCTCGGAGGAGAGGAAGGTCCCCGGCAGGTGGGCGATCTCCAGGGCGCCGTCGACCGAGTCGTGGTCGCTGATGGTGACGAAATCCATCCCCCGCTCGCGGCAGAGGCGGTAGATCTCGAGCGGCTCGGTGTAGCTCTCAGGCGCCCGGAACTGGCGCAGGATCCATTCGCTGGGCTTGCTCGAATGCTTGCTGTGGACGTGCAGGTCGGCGCGGGCCGTCATCGACAGTTTCTCCTTCCGGGGTGAGTGAAGGGGTGGGGATGGGGTCTCACGTCGGAAGCCAAGCGTAAGGGGCGCGCGTGGGGGCGGGGTGACAGCTGGGGCGCGGAGGCGTGACGATTGGGGGAGAGCTTTGTCACACGGCGGTCACGCCGGCGGCCCGCCGGGGTATGACAGAATTTCTCGCCGTGTCCGAACCGAACCCCTCGCGTATGGAGCCCATCGAAAAGATCGTCGAGACGACCGACCTGCTGAACCGCGAGCTCTCGTGGCTGGAGTTCAACGCCCGGGTGCTGCACGAGGCCGAGGACCCGGCGAACCCGCTGCTCGAGCGGCTGAAGTTCATCGCCATCTTCGACTCCAACCTCGACGAGTTCTTCATGAAGCGGGTAGGCGGGCTGAAGCAGCAGCTGGCGAGCAACGTGCGCGAGCTCGCCCCGGGCATCGACGGCACGCCCCAGCAGCAGCTCGCGGCAATCAACGCCCAGGTGCGGCCGATGGTGGCGCGCCAGCGGCGCCTGCTCAACGCCGATCTGCTCCCCGCCCTGCGCCAGCACGGGCTGGAGATGGTGAGCTGGGACGAGCTGCGGGGGAGCGAGCGGCGCCACCTCGCCGAGGAGTTCGACCGCCAGTTCTTCCCCGTGCTGACGCCGCTCGCGGTCGATCCCGCCCACCCGTTCCCGTTCATCTCGAACGTCAGCCTGTCGCTCGCCGTCTCGATCAAGGCCCCCGGGGACGTGGCGCCGCGTTTCGCCCGGGTCAAGGCGCCGCACATCCTGCCGCGCTGGGTGCAGGTGCCGAAGACGCTGCGCTTCGTGCCGCTCGAGGAAGTGATCGCCCAGCATCTCGACCGGCTGTTCCCCGGCATGGAGATCGTCGAGTCCTACCCCTTCCGGGTGACCCGCAACGCCGACGTCCATCGCAACGAGGAGACCGCCGAGGATCTCCTGGAGGTGATCCAGGAGGAGCTGCGCGAGCGCCGGTTCGCCACCGTGGTGCGGCTGGAGGTGGCCCGGGGGATGCCGCGCTGGATGCTCGAGCTGCTCTTCGAGGAGCTCGAGCTCGGCGAGTCCGAGCTCTACGAGGTGGAAGGGCCGCTCGCCCTCAAGGATCTGATGTCGCTCGCCGGCTCGGCGCCGCTGCCATCGCTGCGCTTCCGCCCCTGGACGCCGGTCACCCACCCGCGCTTCCACCTCGAGGGCGAGGACGCGGGCGGCGTCTTCGGAGCCGTCGCCGCCGGGGACATCCTGGTCCATCACCCCTACGACTCCTTCGCCACCAGCGTCCAGCGGTTCATCGAGACGGCGGCGGACGACCCGGCGGTGCTCGCCATCAAGCAGACCCTCTACCGCACCTCGGCCGACTCGCCCATCATGCAGGCGCTGATCCGGGCCGCCGAGGCCCGCAAGCAGATCGCCGTCACGGTGGAGATCAAGGCCCGCTTCGACGAGGCGGCCAACATCGAGTGGGCGGAGGCGCTGGAAGGGGTCGGGGCCCACGTCTGCTACGGCGTGGTGGGCCTGAAGACCCACGCCAAGATCGCCCTCGTGGTGCGCCAGGAGCGGGACGACGCTGCGCAGCTACGTCCACATCGCGACCGGCAACTACAACCCGGAGACCGCGAAGCTCTACACCGACCTCGGCCTGTTCACCGCCGACGAGGAGATCGCCCAGGACGTGGCCCAGCTCTTCAACATGCTGACCGGCTTCGTCTATCAGCCGCAGTTCAAGAAGCTGCTGGTGGCGCCGATCAGCATGCGCCAGCGCTTCCTGGAGATGATCGAGCGCGAGGTCGAGCACCACAAGGCGGGGCAGGGGCGGGCACATCATCGCCAAGATGAACGCGCTCGACGACCGGCAGATCATCGACGCGCTCTACGACGCCTCGGCCGCCGGGGTGGAGATCGACCTGATCGTGCGCGGCATCTGCCGGCTGCGGCCGGGGCTGCCGGGCAAGAGCGAAACGATCCGCGTGATCAGCATCGTCGGGCGGTTCCTGGAGCACGCCCGCATCTTCTACTTCGCCAACGCCGGCACGCCCGAGTACTACATCGGCTCGGCCGACTGGATGACGCGCAACCTCGACGCCCGGGTCGAGGCGGCGGTGCCGATCGAGGACCCGCGGCTGCAGGAGGAGATCAAGGCGATCCTCGATCTCCAGCTCGCCGACAACGTGCAAGGCGTGGGACATGCGGCCCGACGGCTCCTACGTCCAGCGCCACCCGGCGCCGGGCGAGGAGCCGCGCGGCAGCCAGGAGCTGCTGATGCAGCAGGCGCTGGAGCGGGCGGGGCGGTAGGGAGAGGGGCGGTGTTTTCGTAGGGCGGGGCTTGTCCCGCCCTCGCCCTGAAAGGGCGAAATTTGAATAGCCTGGGGTTTCAACCCCAGGTAGGGGAGTCCCCCAAAATCCAAACCCTGTAAGGGTGGCCGATTCCGACCTGATAGACCACCCCTTCGGGGTTTGGGGGTGGTTGAGCCGGCCCTACCTGGGGTTGAAACCCCAGGCTATTCAAATTTCGCCCCTTCGGGGCGAGGGCGGCCACATAGGGCCGCCCCTACGAAGCGATCTCCCAGCGCTCCGCGCCGACCAGTTTCACCAGCCGGTCGAGGGCGGCTTCCAGCGAGGCCCGCCGCCCTTTGCTGTCCCGCACGCCGGGCTCCCACCAGAGATTCTTGATCTCCAGCGTTCCGCGCTCGCGGTGGAGCTTGGGATCGAGACGTCCAACCAGGCGCTCCCCCTCCAGGATCGGCAGCACGTAGTAGCCGTGAACCCGGTGCTCGCCCGGCACGAACGCCTCGAAGCGGTAATCGAAGTCGAACAGGCGGAGGGTGCGCTTGCGGTCGCGCAGAATCGGATCGAACGGGGAGAGCAGGCGGATGCGCGGCGGGGCTGGCGGCAGGGCGGCGGCGCGGGCCTCCCAGTCGGGAACGGCCCAGGAGGCGCGCGGACGGGAGCCGTCGGCGCTCTCCACCTGCACGGCGGCGATCTCCCCGGCGGCCGCGGCGTCCTGGCACCAGGCGCGGGCCTCCTCCAGCGAGACGGCGCGCCAGAAGCCGGCGAGCTCGTCCGCGCTGGCGATCCCGAGCCGCTCCAGGGCCGAGCGGCAGGCCCAGTCGCGGTGCTCCTCGTCGCTCGGCCGGGGGGCGGCGTCGGCCGCGGGCAGCACGCGCGAGGCGAGGTCGTAGACCTTGTGGAAGCTGGCCCTCCCCGCGATCGCCAGCTCGCCGGTGCGCCAGAGATACTCCAGCGCGGCCTTCTGCGGCTTCCACCCCCACCAGGCCTTGTCGGTCCCCTCGGGGCGCTCGTCCTCGAAGTCGCGGGTCATCAGCGCTCCCTCGCGGGCGATGCGCTCGCGGACGTGGTCGACCACCCGCTCCGGGTCCGGACCGACGCGCTCCCTCCACCAGGGGTGCTCCAGCACGCGCCGGCGGTAGCGCTCGAAGCGGACCTTCCAATAGGGATACCAGATCGTGGGGATGGCCGAGGCGTCGTGCGTCCAGTGCTCGAAGAGCCGGCGGTCGCGCTCCAGGAGCCGCGCGAGGAGGCGCGGCTGGTAGCTCTGGAAGCGGGCGGCGAGCGTCAGGTGGTGCGCCCGCTCGACGACGTTGATCGAGTCGATCTGGACGAAGCCCATCCGCTCGACGACGTCGTAGAGAGCGTCGGCGGTCGCCTTGCGGCGGGGATCGTCGAGCAGCCCCTGGGCGCCCAGCAACAGGCGCCGGGCCGTGGCGGTGGGGACGGTGGGGGGAGGGGAGGATTTCGGCGGCACGGGGGAGAGGATATCGGAACCCCCGCCCCTACGCCGCCGCCTGCTCGAACCGCAGCAGCGGGTTCTTGCGCGCCCGCACCAGGTAGGAGGAGATCTCGGCCACCAGGCTGGGCGTAGCGCTGTCCACCTCGGCGGCCTGCTGGAAGACGGCGAGGGCGTTGAGCGCCTGGCGGTGGATGTCGTGGGAGAGGAAGACGTCGAGCATCTCCGCCGCCAGCGTCCGCACCTCGGCGGTGCGCCCCTCTTCCAGGTAGAGGCGGGCGAGGTCGAGCGTCACCAGCGAGGCGTCATAACCGTGCCCCTCGGCGAGGAAGCGGCGCCGGACCTCGCGCAGGGCCGACTCGGCGTCGTCCAGCCGCCCCAGGCGGCCGGCGATGCGCCCTTCGAGCCAGGCGAGACGGAGCCCGGTCCAGGAGCTGGGAATCTCGTGGTAGGTGTGGCGGAAGCGCTCGAGCTGCCGCAGCGCCTCCTCGGCGCGGCCGTGGTCGGTGAGGAACCAGGCGAGGTTGTGCCGGGCCATCAGTACCAGGCGCGGCTCGTGGTCCCAGTCGACCAGGCTGAGCCCCTTGCGGAGCTGGCGGATGGCCTCCTCGTGCCAGCCGGAGTAGCCGAGGAACACCCCCTTGCTGATCATCGCGCGCCCCTTGCGGTGGGGCTCGTTCAGCTCGCTGTAGATGTCGATGACCACGTCGAGCAGCTCGGCGGCCTGCTCGAAATGCCCCTGGTCGCTGAGCAGCGAGGCCCGCAGGTCGAGGATCCTCGCCTCCTCGAGCGGATCGGCGGAGCCCCCTTCGGCCAGCCGTTCGGCGCGGGTGAGCGCCTCCTCGGCGCCGGTGAGGTCGAAGGCGATGCGGCGGGCGTTGCCGAGGTAGGCCCAGGCGCGGGCCTGGAGATCCTGGACCACGGAGCGGCCATAGCGCTCGCCGTCGAGCAGGCCGGCGAGCAGGAGCCCCCGCTCCGCCAGCCCGATCGCCCGGGCGGCGTCGCGGAACCCCTCCTCGAAGCTCTTCTCGATCAGCAGCTCGCAGACGGCGAGGGTCTGCAGGCGGCGGTCGAGGCGGAGGAGGACGGGCCACTCTTCCCACGGCCGGCCCAGCAGCTCGGCGAGCCGGGCGGGCGCCTCGCTCCGCTCGGACCCGGCGCGCGAAAGCCGCTCCCCGAGCGCGGAGAACAGGCGGTCCCAGGCGGCGTCCTGGCCCGCTTCGTCCATGGCGGGAGCGAATGCCAGCCGGAGCAGGTCGTCCACCTCCCGCTGGCAGAGCGCGCACCCAGAGCGCAGATGGTCCTCGATCCAGCGCTCCTCCGCCACCGAGGCTTCGCCGCGCGAAAACCTCTCGAAGGCGTTCCGATCCGGGTGACGCACATTCATCAACCTGTTCCTCCCAAGGAACCAGCATCGCGGGGCGATAGGGTTTGTCCGCCGAGTGAGGGGCAGCCCTCTACCTTTAAGTTGCTGCAAGGGCGAAAAAAGTGACACCGGCGCCAAAACACCGGTGTCGATCGCAGGAATCAGCCGGCTCTAGTGGGAGCCATTGGGGTCCATGGCCCCGCCGGCGCACTCGAAGAGATGGTGCAAAAGCGAGGCGATGAACCCTCGGGGAGAGTCGCTTCGCGCCGGCTCCTCGAAGTCGCGGTGGGGGCGGAGGCGGGCTTGCGAGGGCGCGGCGCCGGCGAGGGTGGTCGAGACGAGCAGGGCGATGACGACTTTCCGAAAAACGCGGGTTGACATGAAATCCCCTCCAAGGGCGGGCGATCCGGCCGGTCACCACGACCTCGACGGTCGCCCTTACCCCTTAAGGTGCAAGTTCAACCCCGGGCTGGAACGCTAAAACAGCGGAGATCCTCCTTGTAGCTCTTGCACGGCCACCGGTGCCCGGTTCCCGTGATTTTTTAACCGCTTTCCGCAAGGCGCCAGGAGACCGCGACGGCCGGCCGTCCGTACCCCGCGGAGTTTTCCGCGCGTTCTTTCAGTGGTCCGCATCTTGCAACTTCACCCCCCGCGAGGAGTATGAACGAGTGATTTTCCGAAGCTTCTGGATGGCTGGTTTCGAGTGTTCCTGTCACCGGCGTGGCGACAGCCGGCGGCTCGACGTGATCGCGGCAACCGGGCACGACCGTTTCGCCAGGCAGGACTATGACCGGGCGCGGCGCCTCGGGATGGAGACCGTGCGCGACGGCGCGCGCTGGCACCTGATCGAGCGCTCCCCGGGCCGCTACGACTTCTCCTCGCTGCTGCCGATGGTGCGGGCGGCGCGGGAGGCCGGAGTGCAGGTGATCTGGGACCTCTGCCACTACGGCTGGCCGGACGGCCTCGACGTCTTCCGGCCGGAGTTCGTGGACCGCTTCGCCGACTACGCCCGTGAGGTGGCCCGCCTGATCGCCGCCGAGACCGACGACACCCCCTGGTACTGCCCGGTCAACGAGATCTCGTTCTGGTCCTGGGCGGGGGGGACGTCGGCTACATCAATCCGCGGGAGACGGGACGGGGTTTCGAGCTCAAGGCACAGCTCGCGCGGGCGGCCCTGGCGGCGATCGACGCCGTCTGGAGCGTCGATTCGCGGGCCCGCATCCTCCACTGCGATCCGGCGATCCACATCGTTGCCGATCCGCAGCGTCCGGCGGCGCGGGCCGACGCGGAGGGGAAACGGCTGGCCCAGTTCCAGGCCTGGGACATGATCACGGGGCGCCTCTGGCCGCAGCTCGGCGGCGACGAGCGCTTCCTGGACGTCGTCGGGATCAACTACTACCCGGACAACCAATGGGTTCTCGACGGCCCCCCGATCGAGCGGGGCGGGCCGCTCTACCGACCCTTCCGGGAGTTTCTGCGCGAGGCCTGGGAGCGCTACGGACGTCCGCTGGTGGTCGCCGAGACCGGCGCCCAGGACGGCGCGCGCGCCGAGTGGCTCCGCTACATGGCCGGCGAGG
This sequence comes from uncultured Acidobacteriota bacterium, assembly GCA_963792575.1. Classification (GTDB taxonomy): domain Bacteria; phylum Acidobacteriota; class Thermoanaerobaculia; order Multivoradales; family UBA5704; genus DATARR01. Next base: position 77,349 of record CAWBWZ010000006.1, on the reverse strand, counting down.
TCCTGGCGGCCCGCCGCGGCGGAGTCCCCGTCCATGGCCTCTGCCTCTATCCGATCCTCGACTATCCGGGCTGGGACGACGACCGCCACTGCCAGAGCGGTCTCTGGGGGTATCCCGGCCCGATGGGAGACCGCGAGATCCACCTTCCGCTCGCCGAGGAGCTGGCGCGGCAGGCCGCGCGCTTCCGGAGCGAGCCGGAGCTCGATGCTTCAAGAGATCAGGACCCGGACGCGCGCCGCGGGCCGGGCGAGAAGGAGAGAGAACATGCAGCCTTTTGAGGAGGCCACCCAACCCGTGACCGGCCTCGCCCCCAAGCCGGACCTTGTCTGCCTCTCCCACCTGCGGTGGGATTTCGTCTACCAGCGGCCGCAGCACCTGATGAGCCGCTTCGCCCGCGACCACCGGGTCTTTTTCTTCGAGGAACCCGATCTTCACGATGGCCCCGCCCGCTTGGACATCAGCGAGCGTCCCGGCGGGGTGCGGGTCGCCGTGCCGCGCCTCCCGCACGGGCTCTCCCCCGAGGAGGCCGAGGCGGCCCAGCGCGATCTCCTCCAGGGGATGCTCGCGGACCACGGCATCGCCGACTACATCCTCTGGTACTACACGCCGATGGCGCTCGGCTTCTCCCAGGGCCTCGCGCCCGCGGCCATCGTCTACGACTGCATGGACGAGCTGTCGCTCTTCCGCGGCGCGCCGCCGTCGCTGCTCGACCGGGAGAGCCGGCTGCTCGCGCTCGCCGATCTCGTCTTCACCGGCGGCCAGAGCCTCTACGAGGCCAAGCGCGAGCGCCACTCGGCCGTCCACGCCTTCCCGAGCAGCATCGACGCCGAGCACTTCGGGCGGGCGCGCCGGCCGGTGGCCCCCGAGCCCGCCGACCAGGCCGCGATCCCGCGCCCGCGGCTCGGCTACTTCGGGGTGATCGACGAGCGGATCGATCTCGACCTGCTGGCGGCCGCGGCCGAGGCGCGGCCCGACTGGCAGTGGGTGATGATCGGCCCGGTGGTCAAGATCGACCCCGAGAGCCTGCCGCGGCGGAGCAACATCCACTACCTGGGGATGAAGTCCTACGACGAGCTGCCGTCCTACCTCGCCGGCTGGGACGCGGCGCTGATGCCGTTCGCGCTCAACGAATCCACCCGCTTCATCAGCCCCACCAAGACCCCCGAGTACCTGGCGGGCGGCCGGCCCGTGGTCTCGACCCCCATCCGCGACGTGGTGCGCCCCTACGGCGAGCTGGAGCTCGTGGAGATCGCCGAGGATCCCGAGTCCTTTGTCGCCGCGGCCGAGCGGGCGATGACCCGCCACGGCGAGGGGGCGCCCGGGCGCGCGGAATGGCTGCGCCGGGTCGACGATTTCATCGCCCGCGGCTCCTGGAGCCGCACGTTCCGGCACATGTCGGACCTGATCGAAGGCGCCGTCTCAAAGCGCCGCGGCCGCTCGAACGGAGCGACGAACGGAACGCTTTGACAGATGTTTGCAGCTTGGATTCACGGCGGATGACCCGCTCCGTGTGCTTCCTGGAATAGACCACTCGAAAGGAGCCGGTTCGATGTTCGACTATCTGATTGTGGGTGCCGGATTCGCCGGCAGCGTGCTCGCCGAGCGGCTGGCGCGGGGGTCCGGACAAGAAAGTCCTCCTGGTGGACCGCCGGCCGCATATCGGCGGCAACGCCTATGACCATTACGACGACGCGGGGATCCTGGTCCACAAGTACGGGCCCCACATCTTCCACACCAACTCGCAAGAGGTCTTCGAGTACCTCTCGACGCTTCACCGAAGTGGCGCCCCTACGAGCACCGGGTGCGGGCGAGCGTGGACGGCCAGCTGGTGCCGATCCCGATCAACCTGGACACCATCAACCAGCTCTACGGGCTGAAGCTCACCAGCATGCGAGGTCGAGGAGTTCTTCGCCTCGGTGGCCGAGCCCCAGGAGACCGTCCGCACCTCCGAGGACGTGGTCGTCAGCCGCGTCGGCCGCGAGCTCTACGAGAAATTCTTCCGCAACTACACCCGCAAGCAGTGGGGGCTCGACCCTTCGCAGCTCGACGCCATGGTCACCGCCCGCGTGCCCGTGCGCACCAACCGCGACGACCGCTACTTCTCGGACACCTACCAGGCGATGCCGCTGCACGGCTACACCCGGATGTTCGAGAACATGCTCGACCACGACGAACATCAAGATCCTGCTCAACACCGACTACCGGGAGGTCGTCGAGCTCATCCCCTACGAGAAGCTGATCTACACCGGTCCGGTCGACGAGTTCTTCGACTACCGGTACGGCAAGCTCCCGTACCGGTCGCTGAAGTTCGAGTTCGAGACGGTGAACCAGGAGTGGGTGCAGCCGGTGGCGGTGGTCAACTACCCCAACGAGCACCTCTACACGCGGGTCACCGAGTTCAAGCACCTGACCGGCCAGGAGCACCGCAAGACCAGCCTGGTCTACGAGTACCCGATGGCGGAGGGGGACCCCTACTATCCGGTGCCGCGGCCGGAGAACAACGAGCTCTACAAGAAGTACCAGGCGCTGGCGGAGGCAGCGGTCGGACGTCCACTTCGTGGGCCGGCTCGCCACCTACAAGTACTACAACATGGATCAGGTGGTGGCGCAGGCCCTCTCGGTCTACGCCCGCATCGTCGGCCAGAAGCGCTCCGAGGCCACCCGCGCCGAGGCGCCGCGGCCGGTGTCCCCGGCCGTCCTCACCCGCCAGGAGCGGCGGCAGTCGAGTGTCCTCGCGGAGGCACCGGCGGTGCGGAAGGGGGCCTAGGAACTCTCCAGAAAAGGCAAAGGGGACCGGAAAAATCCGGTCCCCCTCGGGCGTGTGGCGCGCGACGCCGGTACGGAAGCGCCGCGGTAGGTGGGTTGGTACCGCGGGGCGAGAACTTCCGCCGTGGGACTCCAAGAACCGGCGGCGGACGCTCGTCGGCGGAATCCCGGAAAGATCCTGGCCACCTCGGAAGGTGGCCTCGAGATGGACTATACAGGAATGAGCATGTCTATGGAAGAGCAGTTCTTTGCTTCCAGTTTCGCTTGGAGCTTTAAGCGAGGGGGAGCCTTGATACAGTCCCCGCCATGGAGACGCGTTCGGTCGACCGGCTGCGCCGACTGCGGGAGTGGGCCCGGTCGCTCGACTTCACGCTGGCTCGCCGCTTCGGCCTCGCCAACCGCGAAGACCGCCTCTTCTTCCTCCTGATCGCCGCCGTCGGGATCGTCGGCGGGCTGCTCGGCGCCGCCACCGATCTCCTGATCGGCCTGGTGCAGACCCTCCTCTGGGGCTCCCGGGGGGACCTGCTCACCATCGTGCCCAAGGTCCACCGCTGGGTGGTGGTGGCGGCCCCGGCGATCGGCGGCGCGCTGCTCGGGATCATCCTCTGGCTGAGCCGCCGCCGGCAGCCGCCCGGCAAAGCCAAGGGCAACGCGGGCGGCGAGGCGAGCGGCGAGGGGATGGCGATGCTGATCGAGGCGGTCGCCCTGTCGGGAGGCAAGATCGCTCCGCGCCCGGTGCTGATCAACGCCGTGGCGGCGATCGTGACGGTCGGCGCCGGCGGCTCGCTGGGCCGCGAGGGGCCGATGATCCGGATGGGCGCCATGCTCTCCTCCTGGATGGGGCAGCGGCTCCAACTGCCGCCGCACCGGCTGAAGATCCTGGTCGGCTGCGGCGCCGCGGCCGGCCTGGCGGCGACCTACAACATCCCGATCGGCGGCACGCTGTTCGCCATGGAGGTCATCCTCGGCAACTTCGCGCTCGAGATCTTCGGCCCGATCGTCGCCTCCTCGGTGATCGCCACCCTCATCGCGCGCTCGATCACCGGCAACACGCCGCTCTACGCCGCGCCCGAGTACGCGCTCTCCAGCGGCTGGGAGATGCTCCTCTACGCGGGGCTGGGAGTGGCCGGCGCCTTCGCCTCGGTCCTCTTCATGCGCGGGGTGAGCCTCGGCGGCAAGGCGTTCGCCCGCCTGAGCTTCCTGCCGCGGCCGCTGCATCCGCTGATCGGCATGACGCTGCTGGGCGTGCTCGGTCTCTACGTGCCGCACGCCCTGGGCCGCGGGTACGGCACGATCAACCTGGCGCTCGCCGGCACGCTGCGGCTCCCCGAGCGCTTCGCCCTGTCGCCGGAGCTCACCGGCCTGCTCCTGCTCGGCATCGCCCTGGTCAAGCTGGCGGCGACCGCGCTGACCCGGGGGTGCGGCGGCGCCGGCGGGATGTTCACCCCCTCGCTCGCCTTCGGCGCCCTGGTGGGCGGCGCCTACGGCTCGTTCATGCACGCGCTCTGGCCGCGCATCGCCTCCCCCTACGGCGCCTACGCCGCCGTCGGCATGGCGGCGGTGATGGCGGGGACGAGCTACGCGCCGATCAGCGCCATCCTCATCCTCTTCGAGTTCACCGGCAACTACGACCTGATCCTGCCGGTGATGCTCGCCGCGATCCTGTCGAGCCTGCTCGCCCGCGCTCTCCACCCCTACTCGATCTACACCGAGTCGCTGCGCGGCAAGGGGATCGATCTGCGCATGGAGGAGGCGGTGCTCGCCGGCCTCAAGGCGGAGAGCCTGATGCGGGCCGATCCCCAGACCCTGCGCCCCGGGGAACCCTACGCCGACGTGGTGAAGAAGTTCCTCTCGACCCCGCGCCAGCGCCTCTTCGTGCTCGGCGACGACTGCAAGCTCCTCGGCACGGTCTCGATCCACGACATCAAGTACGCCCTGGAGAACCCCGAGACCCTGACGGCGGTGGTGGCGCTCGACCTGATGACGCCGGCCGAGCATCTGATCCATCCGGAAGAGCGCCTGCACCTCGCGACCGAGATCTTCGCCAGGAGCGACTACGAGCGCCTGCCGGTGGTGGACGCGGACGGCACTTTCCTCGGCATTCTCGCCAAGCGCGACCTGCTGGCGGTCTACGCCCAGGAGGTGCTCGGCCGGCCGGCGCTGCTCGCCACCTTCGTCTCCAGCCAGGACTCGGCCGCCAACCGCCAGTTCGTGGAGATCCCCCCCGACTTCGCCCTCCGGCTGGTGCCGGCGCCAGCCCACCTGGTGGGCAAGACCCTCGCCGAGGCCCGCCTGCCGCAGACCCTCGGCGCCCGGGTGATGGAGATCCGGCGGCGCGGGCCGGAAGGGGAGGAGCCGGTCATCCCCGCGGCGGACACCCGGCTGGAGCCCGGGGACCTGCTGCTCCTCCTCGGCCCCGCCGCCAAGGTGGAGGCGCTGGCCGAGGGGAAGGTCGCCGAGGAGGCCCTGGCCGAGCATCAGGCGGAGGCGAAATGAGCGACGGCGAAGAGAGGAAGGCAACCGGGGAGGAACGGCGCCTGCTCGACCGGCTCGCCGTGCCGCCCGGCCTCTGCGCCAGCTGCGAGCACCTGCGCCTGCTCGCCTCGAGGCGCAGCGTCTTCGTGCGTTGCGGCCTGGCGGCGGTGGATCCGCGGTTCCCACGGTACCCGGGGCTGCCGGTGGTGGCCTGCGGGGGGTATCTCCACGGACCGACACCGACTCACACGGACTGACACGGACAAGGAACTCTGCGTCCTTGTCAGTCCTTGTTCGTCCTTGTTCGTCCGTTTTGGTCCCCAGGCCCCCTTGTGGGAAAATCTTCCGAGCCAAAGGAGAAGGCCTGTGCGAAATCACCGATCCCGCTCTCTGATCCTCTTGACCCTTCTCCTGCCACTGCCCGCGCGGGCGGCGCTCACGCCGGTGGGGTCCCCGCTGGTGATCTCCGAATCGCCCTTCTGCTCGCTCAACACCGACCTGGAGGTGATCGCCACCCCGAAGGGGGCCTTCGAGGTCGTCTGGGTGGATGACGGGAACACCTATGAGGTGAAGGGCCAGCGCTTCGCGCGCAACCTGCTGCCCACGGGCTCGCCGCGGACCCTGCTGCCCATTCATGGCGGCCTCTTCTTCTCCAGCGTGGCGGGCATCTGGACGGGCCGCTACGAGGTGGCGATGAACGCGGACGACTACGACAACCATCCGGACGACCCCGCGACGGGATATCGGGTTTCGCTCGACCTCGCGGGCGCTCCGCTGGCGCCGGCCGCCCGCTTCAAGCCGCCGCACTTCTTCGGGCTCATCCCGGCCGCCGGCGGGGACTCGCTGCAGTTCCGGCTCGAGCCGCCGATCTTCGGTCCTCCCGGCTGCCAGAGCGAGGGGGTACTGGTCCGCCGCGTCGACGCGGGAGGGGCCGCGCTCGGCCCCGAGAGCCGGGTCACCGGCCGGGCCTCCGCCCTCGCCATCGGCGCCTATTTCCTGACCGACCGCCTGCCCGACGACACCTTCGTCGCCGTCTACTCCACCTGCGAAAAGTTCGACGGTCTGGTCGCCCGCCGCCTGAACGCCGCCGGCGCGCCGGTGGGGAAGCCGATCAACCTCCCGCTGCCGGCCCAGCTGGGCAACTTGTCCGGCGGGGGCCTCGCGCTCGCGGCGCGCGGCGGCGGCGACTTCGTGATCCGGGCGATGGTCTTCAATACGAGCACCGGGCTCAGCGGCAGCTACGCGTGGGGGGTGGTGAACGGGCAGGTGTTCGGCCCCACCCTCATCCCCGCTCCTCCCGGCGAGACCGGTAGCCCCAGCCTGGTCGGCCTGGCAGCCTCGCCGGTGGGCGGCTACCTCCTCCTTTCCCATCATGGCGCCGGCGATCCCGCGCGCGACACCCTCTTCGCCCAGGAGCTCGACGCCAAGGGTGTCCCGCGGGGCGCGGCGGTGGCGGTCGCCGAGCAGACCGGCAGCGGACCCAGCTCCTCCGGCGTCGCGGCGGCCGCCGCCAGCCTGCCGAACGGCCGCTGGATCGTCGTCGCGCGGCAGCAGACCGGCGATGCCATGTTCTGCAGCGAGCGCCTGGTGGGAATCGTCCTCGCCAGCGAGTAGGACTTCAACGGTAGATTTTCCGGCCGATCTGGATCTCCTCGACCCAGACCAGCTCGCAGGCCCCCGGCCCGGTGTCCTCGCGGGTGAGCGAGCTGTTCCAGTAGAAGCCGTCGGCCCGCTTGGCGTTGACCAGCAGCCCGTGGACGCGGACGGGATCGCCGCCGCCGACCGCGAGGAGAGCCCGGCGCACGTTGCCGTTGGCCGGGATCATATGCATGTTGGCGGAGTGGGCCGAGACATAGTGAAGGTCGAGGTCCGCCGATGGGGTGCGCCAGAAGTAGTAGCGGGCCATCTGGCCATAGGAGACCTTGGACTTGTAGGGCTCGTCCGGCAGCTCCCCCCAGGTCATGACGAGGTCCACCGGCACCAGGAAGGCGCCGTCGTCGGCCCGGTAGTGCTCGTCCGCGGCGACGCGGGCCGAGATGTCGAACGTGGCGCGGGGATCGAGAGTCATCGCCCCCTTGCGGGTATCGACCTCGAAGGGGGGGTGGTCGGTCTCCCCCTGGATGGGCTCCCGCGACCAGTCGACAGGGTCGCCGGAGCCGCTGGCCCGCGGGCGTGTCAGCGCGCAGTACCCCAGAACTCCGACGGCGAGGAGCGTCAGCCAGACTTTGTTCATGATCCCTGGAAAGTCTATATCCTGGAGCTTCCAGATTATGGAAACTTTCCGAGCGAAAAAGGAGAAGAGCCGTGCAAAATCATCGATCCCGCTCTCTGATCCTCCTGACCCTTCTCCTGCCACTGCCCGCTCGGGCGGCGCTGACGCCGGTGGGGTCCCCGCTGGTGATCGTAGAATCGCCCTTCTGCTCCTCCAACCTCGACCTGGTGGAGGTGACCGCCACCCCGAAGGGAGCCTTCGAGGTCGTCTGGGCCAATGAGGGGGACGACTTCGAGGTGAAGGGCCAGCGCTTCACGCGCGACCTGCTGCCCACAGGCTCGCCGCGGACCCTGCTGCCCACTCATGGCGGGCTCTTCTTTTCCAATTTCCTGGGCACCTGGGCGGGCCGCTACGAGGTGGCGATGAACGCGCTGGACTTCGGAAACGATCCGGGCGACCCCGCGGCGGGATATCGGGTATCGCTCAACCTCGAAGGCGTTCCGCTGGCGCCGGCCGCCCGCTTCAAGCCGCCGCACTTCTTCAGGCTCGCCCCGGCCGCCGGCGGGGACTCGCTGCAGTTCCGCACCGAGCCGCCGATCTTCGGTCCTTTCACCTGCCGGAGCGAGGGACTGCTGGCCCGCCGCATCGACGCGGCAGGGGCCGCGCTCGGCCCCGAGAGCCGGATCAACCGCCGGGCCTCCGCCTTCAGCCTCGGCAACTCCCAGCTCCTGACGGACCGCCTGCCCGACGACACCTTCGTCGCCGTCTACCTTACCTGCGAAAAATTCAAGGGCCTGGTCGCCCGCCGCCTGAACGCCGCCGGCGCGCCGGTGGGGAACCCGCTCAACCTCCCGCAGCCGGCCGGGTTGGGCAACTTCGCCGGCGGCACCCTGGTGCTCGCGGCGCGCGGCGGCGGCGATTTCGTGGTGGGGGGGAGGGTCTTCAATACGGAGGGCGGGTTCAACGGCACCTACACGCGGGGGGTGGTGAACGGGCAGGTGTTCGGCCCCACCCTCATCCCCACTCCTCCGGGGGCGACCGTCATCCCCTACCTGATCGACCTGGCGGCCTCGCCGGCGGGCGGCTACCTCCTCCTTTTCCAGAGCAGCGCCGGCAACCCCTCGCGCGACACCCTCTTCGCCCAGGAGCTCGACGCCAAGGGCGCCCCGCGGGGCGCGGCGGTGGTCGTGGCGGTCTCCGGGCAGTCTGGCGGCCTCAGTGCCTCCGGCATCGCCGCCGACGCCGCCAGCCTGCCGAACGGCCGCTGGATCGTCTTCACGTGGCAGAAGAACATCGAACCCACGACCTGCGAGCGCCTGGTGGGAACCGTTCTCGCCGGCAACTAGGCGCCCTTTGACATCCCGGGCCTCCTCTCGTTATGCTGTTCTCTGCATTACGAGCGGTCCGGCTTCGCCGGGCTCGGCAACCTGGGACGGACACCCAAGGTGCCCTCTCGCTCCCGACGAGCGAGGATGCGGTCGCCCCGACGCGACAATTAAGTGTCCGGAGCGGAAAGCCCGTCTCGTGATGCCTACGAGTCGGGCTTTTTTGTATGCCTGCCGCCGGAGGAGGAGAGAGAGTTGAGCGACCCGGTCTTCGAAGTACCGTTCCCCCCGCGTCCCGCCGACGTGGACGAGCGCACCGCCCTCCTGCTGGCGGCCCTCGACGCGCGCATCCTGGTGCTCGACGGCGCCACCGGCACGGCGCTCCAGGGAGTCACCCTGACCGCCGACGACTTCGGCGGCCCCGAGCTCGAGGGGTGCAACGAGAACCTCTGCGCCACCCGTCCCGACGTGGTGGACGGCGTCCACGAGGGCTATCTCGCCGCCGGCTGCGACATCGTCGAGACCAACTCCTTCGGCGGCACCCCGCTGGTGCTGGGCGAGTACGGCCTCGCCGATCAAGCCTTCGAGCTCAACCGCCTGTCCGCCGCGATCGCCCGCGGCGCCTGCGCCCGCCACTCGACGCCCGAAAAGCCCCGCTTCGTCTGCGGCTCCATGGGGCCCACCACCAAGGCGATCTCGGTGACCGGCGGCATCACCTTCGAGGAGCTGATCGAGAACTTCCGCGTCCAGGCGCTCGGGCCTGATGGCCGGCGGCGCCGACTACCTGCTGCTGGAGACCGCGCAGGACACCCGCAACGTCAAGGCCGGCGCTGATCGGCATCGAGCAGGCGTTCGCGCAGGCCGGCTGGAAGATCCCGGTCGCCGTCTCGGCGACCATCGAGACCACCGGCACCATGCTCGGCGGCCAGGACGCCGAGGCGCTCGCCGTCTCGCTGCTCCACGCCGACCTTCTCTACGTGGGCCTCAACTGCGCCACCGGCCCCGAGCTGATGACCGACCACGTCCGCACCCTCTCCGAGATCTGCCGCACCCGGGTCGCCTGCGTCCCCAACGCCGGCCTGCCCGACGAGGACGGCTGCTACACCGAGGGGCCGGAGGTCTTCGAGCGCGTCTTCGGCCGCTTCCTCGACGCCGGCTGGCTCAACCTCGTCGGCGGCTGCTGCGGCACCAGCTCGGCGCCACATCGCGCGCCCTCGCCGAGCTCGTCCGCGGGCGGACGCCGCGGCCGATCCCGCACCACCGGCGCGCCATGATCTCCGGCCTCGAGGCCGTCGAGCTGACCGAGGCGACAGCCGGCCGGTGCTCGTCGGCGAGCGCACCAACGTCCTCGGCAGCCGCAAGTTCAAGCGCGCTGATCCAGGCCGGGCAGCACGAGGACGCCGCCGAGGTGGGGCGCGCCCAGGTCAAGGCCGGCGGCCCAGATCCTCGACGTCTGCCTCCAGGACCCGGACCGCGACGAGATCGACGACATCGAGGCGCTTCCTCGACCGCCTCGTCCGCCTGGTCAAGGTGCCGCTGATGATCGACTCGACCGACGCCGCCGTCATGGAGCGCGCCCTCACCTACTGCCAGGGCAAGGCGATCCTCAACTCGATCAACCTGGAGGACGGCGCGCCGCGCTTCGAGAAGGTGGTGCCGCTCGCCCGCCGCTTCGGCGCCGCGCTGGTCGTCGGCCTGATCGACGAGAAGGGGATGGCGGTCACCGTCGAGCGCAAGCTCGAGGTGGCGCGCGCGCAGCTTCCAGATCCTGACCGAGGAGATGGGCGTCGCGCCCGAGGACATCTGGTGGGACCCGCTGGTCTTCCCCTGCGGCACCGGCGACGCCAACTACCTCGGCTCGGCGGCGCAGACGATCGAGGGCGTGCGCGGCGCTCAAGGAGCTGTTCCCGGACTGCAAGACCGTGCTCGGCATCTCCAACGTCAGCTTCGGCCTGCCCAACGCCGGCCGCGAGGTGCTCAACTCCGTCTTCCTCTACCACTGCACCCAGGCCGGGCTCGACGCGGCGCATCGTCAACACCGAGAAGCTGGCGCGCTACGCCGACATCCCGGCAGGAGGAGCGGCGAGCTCGCCGAGGCGCTGATCTTCCTGCCGCTGGGGGACATCGAGGCCGGCAACCAGGCGGTCGAGACCTTCACCGCCCACTTCCGCGGCCGCACCGGCGCCGCCGTCCGGCCCCGCGCCGAGCTGCCGCTCGAGGAGCGCCTCGCCCGCGCCGTCGTCGAGGGGAGCAAGGACGGGCTCGAGGACGACCTCGACGCCGCGCTCGCCGATCCACGCTGGCCGGCGCCGCTCGACATCATCAACGGCCCGCTGATGACCGGCATGGGCGAGGTCGGCCGGCTGTTCAACGACAACCAGCTCATCGTCGCCGAGGTGCTGCAGAGCGCCGAGGTGATGAAGGCGGCGGTCGCCTACCTCGAGCCGCACATGGAGAAGGCCACCGACGGCAGCGGCCCGCGCGCGGCAAGGTCCTGCTCGCCACCGTCAAGGGCGACGTCCACGACATCGGCAAGAACCTGGTCGACATCATCCTCTCCAACAACGGCTTCACGGTGGTGAACCTGGGGATCAAGGTCCCGTCCGAGCGGCTGATCCAGGCCGTGCGCGAGCACCAGCCGGACATCATCGGCCTCTCCGGCCTGCTGGTGAAGAGCGCGCAGCAGATGGTGCTCACCGCCGGCGACCTCGCGGCGGTGGGGATCGACACGCCCGCTCCTGGTGGGCGGCGCGGCGCTCACCCGCCGCTTCACCCACCGCAAGATCGCCGCCGCCTACGCCGGCCTCTGCACCTACGCCAAGGACGCCATGCACGGCCTGAAGCTGGTCGAGCGGCTGCTCGATCCCGGCCAGAAGCCGGACCTGGAGCGCGAGGTCGCCGACTTCCTCGCCTCCGACAACGCCGACGCCGTCGGCCGGAGCCCACCGAGGCGCGCGGAGGCCGGCCGGCAACGCCGCGGCCGAGGTGCGGCGCGACATCCCGGTGCCCGCGCCGGCCGACGTCGACCGGCACGTCGCGGAGCTCGACCTCGACCGACGTCTGGGACTACCTCAACCCGCAGATGCTCTACGGCAAGCACCTGGGGCTGAAGGGGTCGGTCAAGCGTCTGCGCGAGGAGAGGGCGACCCCAAGCTCGCCAAGCTCGAGGCGGTGATCGACGAGCTCAAGGAGATCGCCCGCGGGGGCGCGATGAAGGCGCGGGGCGTCTGGCGCTTCTTCCCGGCCGAGGCGGACGGCAACCGGATCACCCTCCGCTGTCCGGAGACCGGCCGGGTCGGCGGCCTCCTGGGACTTGCCGCGGCAGAACCGCGAGGGGGGCCTGTGCCTCGCCGACTACGTCCTGCCCGGAGACCACGTGGCCCTCTTCGTGACCACCGCGGGGGAGGGAGTGCGCGAGCGGGTGGAGGAGTGGAAGCACCAGGGCGAGTACCTGAAGAGCCACGCCTTCGCCGCGCTGGCCCTGGAGACCGCCGAGGCCGCCGCCGAGTGCCTCCACGCCTGCATCCGCAAGCGACTGGGGCTTCCCCGATCCGGACGGCCTCACCGCTGGAGGACAAGCTCGCCGCCCGCTACCGCGGCAAGCGCTACAGCTTCGGCTACCCGGCCTGCCCGGACCTCGCCTTCCAGCGCGAGCTGTTCAAGGCCCTGCGCCCCGAGGAGATCGGCGTCCACCTCACCGAAGGGGACATGATGGACCCCGAGGCGAGCGTCTCGGCGCTGGTGTTCCAGCATCCGGACGCGCGGTATTTCGGGGTGTAGGGGAGTCACTCAAGGCAGGGGTCAGGCTTTACTGCGCTCCAGAGTGATGACGACTTTCCCGCGAGCGTGACCCGCCTCCAGATATCGGATCGCCTCGGGGACCTCGTTCAGCGGGTACGTTCTATCGATGACCGGGGTCACTTTGCCTGCTTCCAGGAGCCCTTGCAGGGTGATCAGATCCTCTTTGTTCCGTACCCTCCCCACCAACGGCGCCAGCCTCTGGCTCACGAACCGTGACATCACGAGCGCCTTGAGCGACGGCAGCAGAGGCCCGAGCCAATTACCTTCCGGCGCTCCGACCAGGACGAGAGCCGCCTTGGGTCCCAGGACGCGCCGGTTCTCGGACAACGAATGGTTCCCCACGGCGTCGAAAATCAGGTCGTAGCGCCGCGCCCCTTGGGTGAAGTCCTCCTGGGTGTAGTCAATGACATGGTCTGCCCCGATCGAGCGGACCATGGCCACATTCCTCGTGCTGCATACGCCGGTCACCTCAGCGCCCAGGGACTTGGCGATCTGCACGGCGAAAGTACCCACACCTCCCGCCGCACCATTAATGAGGACCTTGTGTCCTGGCTGAACCTGCCCCTTGTCGCGGAGCCCCTGCAGGGAGGTCAAGGCCGCGATCGGCACGGCCGCCGCTTGCTCGAACGTCACGTTGGCGGGCTTCGACACCAAGGCCCTTTCGGAAGCGCACGCATACTCGGCAAAGGCCCCGTTGCACGCGCCGAACACCTCGTCGCCCGCCTGGAACCGCGTCACATTGCCGCCCACCGCCTCAACCCGGCCGGCCGCATCGACACCCAGACGCGTGGCCTTTGGTTTGAGCAGTCCGGCCATGAGGCGCACGAGGTACGGCGTGCCTCTCATGACGTGCCAGTCATACGGATTGACGGAAGCCGCGTGAACCCGCACCAGGACGTCGTCGTCGCCGAAGACCGGCTTGTCGATGTCCGCGAGCTCCAGGACATCAGGCGAGCCGTACTTGTGGTACACGATCGCTTTCATCAGCATGTTCAGGGTGGCTGCATCAGTAGCCCGCTTCAGGGCAACTTGACGATCTGTCACTGGACATCGCTTACCTTGTCATCCACAAAAATAACCTTCATGTCTTTGTAGACATACACCTTCTTCGCCCCGAGGTCGATCCGCTTGTCTGGCGCACCTAGAATGGCTTCGACTTCCGCCGGTGTTTGCCCAAGCTTGACGGTACGGCTCTCGCTTGCTTCCTGGTCCGTCTTGAACCACTTAGAAAAAGCTTCGAGCGCCGCATCTGCATTGATCGCATCCAGCCCGCCGTCGAAATTGAATTCAATGGATGACACGCCGTGCTGGGAGCTTGATGTGCCACGATTGACTACATCGTAGGTAGCCACCGTCATTACTTTGACGAAAAATCCGTTGCGCATGGGAGAGAAGTCATAGAAGTATACCCTGTCTCCGGGCTTGATGTCGTGGCCACTGGACCCTCCCAAAAGCACGCTACCTCCACTGCTGACCAACTCACCGTTTTTGATCTTGGTGAGCTTTGCGAACGCTTTTGGATCTGCTGCGACCAGACCTTCTCTTTGCACCACGAGCATCGTCCCCGGGCTGGCGATATTCCCGGTCCACGAGTTTACCTTTGTGAGGGTGTATTTCTTTTGTAGTGCCGCCAGCACCTCGTCGCCTGTTGCGCCTAGGGCAAATCCGGGAATGGCCAACCCCACAACAATCGCCAGCAGTGACCGCTTTGAGCAATTAGACATGTCATCCCTCCTTCGTTCGTCAAGGTCTGTGCAACCAGCTATCAGGGATATCGCCCTCTGCTTTGACCAAGAATTCCGAGACAAACACGTGTCAGGATCATTCGCTGAACCGTGTGTTCTCGAAATATCAGAACTGGAGCGGCGGCCGCAGAGGCCCGACAACAAAGTCAATCGGAACTGTCCCCAGAAGAAGACGCTTATTAAGACCCTCGCAATCCTGGCCTCCTGAGCAAAAATTTGGCGACGTGAAGGTCGATGGATGTGGGGTGGCCCATCACCATCTTGGAGCTGGTCTAATCTTGTATTCAACCCGTCGTTCCATGCCGCCTCGGCTCATTGCTGGCTTAGGCGAAATGAAAACATGTCTATGGGGCAATATTGCCTAACTTCCTTTAGATATTATCCAAGAGTAAGTGAGGCCAAGGTCCCGCGTCAAGGGACGGAGGTTTCGTTCACGCGCCCGATTGTCCGAGGAGGAGGGTTTGGTCGCTTACACGATCATCAAGAGTCAGCTTCTCACTCTGAGAGCTTCTATTAAAATCACTGCGCAGCCAGGGCCAGTCTCCGCCTCGCCCCGAAGGGGCGGCATTTGATTAGCCTGGCGCTTTAGCGCCAGGTAGGCAGGTCCCCATTCCCCATCTCCGCCCCGAGGGGGCGGTGCCTTTCAGCAGCGATCCCTCCCCGAACTGGGAAGAGTTGGGTTCCGCCCCTTCAGGGCGGGTGGGGATTGGGGACTTCCAACCTGGCGCTAAAGCACCAGGCTAATCAAATGCCGCCCCTTCGGGGCGAGGGACGAGCCGCCCCGGGTCAGACCGTGTCCGTGGGGCTCTGAAACCCCGCCGCCACGGTTGAGGATGTGGGTGGAGGTCATCGCCGTCTTCACGCGGTAGCCTCCATGCCAGAGGGAACGGCCCCGCTACCGTTCCCCCTGGCAGGTCCATCAATTGTCAAAGAACTCGGGCCGTTCCTTCGGGACGGCGACGGAACGCGGTCTCGACGCCGGATGCGACGGCGGAGTCCAGCTATCCTTAGAACCACTCCAGGCCCTTCGCCGGGCTGCTGAGCGCCTCTGCTGGAAGCCTCTGGACAGACAAGCGTGATGTGAATAGTATTTCAAACATGTAAAAGATCGTCAAGCCCTCCGGTGGAGAGCCGCGAGCGTTCAGCGCTTCGGAGGCTCGATTCGCGGTGGGATTTCCTCCAGATTTTTTGACGTTGGTTCAGGGGAATGGGTTGGAGAGATGGGGAATGGCTTGTTCCCCGTCGCGCGTGAAGTGTTCCTAGAGGGAATGGGACGTTGTGTTGAATGTGCATGACGAGAGGAGGCCTTGGCGTCCCATTCCCCCGCCCGCCGCCGATGTTCCCCACGGGGAATGCCTCGTCTCGGGGGCTCCGTAGAAGGAAAAGGGTAGGGAATGGGGCGAAGCTCGGCCTTCGAGCCGGGTTCCCTGAAGGGAATGGGCCGCGGCGCCGGGGAATGGCCCGCGAAGTGGAGCGGATGGGCCTCGACGGGTGGGGAATGTCTTTCGAGGAACAGGGAATGAGGCTCGCGGAACGCTTTTTGGGGGGCTCCGGCGCATGACCCTCCACAGAATGATTGCGTCCACGATCGGCCGGATCAGCCTGCGCGGCTCTCCCACGATTCACTCCGCCAGCTTTTTGAGCGTGTTCCGGTATTGCCAAGTAGCACTGCTCCGCCCTGCCCACCACTCTCCGGGGTAGGACCTCTCCCCCTCCCGAGCCGTGCGCCGGCCTACCGTTCCGGACGGTGCCCGGCGAGGAGCGCTTCACTAGGATGAGCTCAGGACGGGGCTGATTTGGAGGTGAGGTCATGGACAAGAAGAAGCTTTCCGCAGCGATCGGCATGACGGCCGGTGCGGCCACCACCGCCGGCCTGAGCCTGGCGATGCGCCCCTGGTTCCTCAACTGGGGGGCGACGGATGAGGAGATCGCCCGGTACTGGCCCGGCGACGAGTTGGCTCCCGGGGCGGCCTCGGTGGCGACGCGGGCGGTCACCATCCATGCTCCTTTGGATGCCGTCTGGCCGTGGATCGACCAGATCGGCCAGGACCGCGGCGGGTTCTACAGCTATGCGTGGCTGGAAAACCTGTTCGGCGCCAGGATTCGCAACGCGGACCGCATTCTCCCCGGCCAGCCGGGGCGCCAGGTGGGCGACACCGTCCGGATGACCCCCCGCGAGCGCTACGGCGGCAAGGGGTACATGCGGGTGGCGCGGCTCGAGCCGGGGCGGGACATGGTCCTCGTCTCGCCGGACGACTATGACAACGCCGTCATCCACGGCATCGCGCCCGAGGGCACCTGGGCGTTCATCCTCGAACCGGTCGACGAGCGGACCACGCGGCTGATCGTGCGCTCGCGCAGCGGCCCTAGGGCCGGCGTCTTCCGCTACATGGTCTTCGACCCCATCCACTTCGTCATGGAGCGGAAGATGATGCTGAGCATTCGGGACCTCGCGGAGGCAACGGCCGTTCACGAGGGTGAGGCTCGGGCGGCCTGATCTGCCCGCCCGCAGGGCGGAATTTATCCAGCCTGGGGTGTCAACCCCAGGTAGGGGAGCCCTCCAGGATCAAGCCCCGCAGGGCCGGCATGTCGTTGCCGATTCGAAACTTCAGCAGAGGGTGTCGGTCCTTCGGGGCTTACAGGGATGGAGGCGGCGCTTTCCTGGGGTTGACACCCCAGGCTGGATAAATCCCGCCCTGCGGGCGTTCAGAAAGGCCTCACTTCTTCCCCGCCTGCGCCTGCCGCCAGTTCGCCGCCATCTCGAGGACGTGCTTCACCTCGCAGACGAACTTGCTGTCGGCCACGTATTCGTCCTTGCAGATCTGGTAGACGACCGTCTTGGCGGTGGAGAGCTTCTGGGCGTCGGCCCAGGAGATCTCGGCCCGCACGTACTCCACCACCGTCTTGTGGTCGCTGGGATCGTTGTCGTGTCGGAGCCGGCTGAGGGGGATGGATTGACCGTCGGCGCGGAGCGCCAGGTCATAGCAGCCGGTGTATTTGAGCTGGTTGCCGTTCCCCACCGCCACCAGCATCAGCGAGTTGGGATCGTCCGAGGTCCAGACCAGGAGGGGGTCGAAGCTGAAGGGCTTCGGGGAGAGCCGGGTCTTCTGGACCAGCGCGCCAGTATCGGGATCCTGCTCCCGCACGCTCTGGCAGGTGGGCGCGCTCGGCTGGGCCAGGGCAGGCAGAGTGGAAAAAAGCAACGCCAACACGAAGACGGCTCGGCTCATCGGGAATCCTCCTCGCCACGGTAACGCCCTCCAGGGGCTGCGGGATTCCGCGGCAGAGGACAGACGTTCTATTTGTTTCAATAAATATGCTAAATTTAAGGTAGGGCCTTGGCCCCGATCTTGCCTATGAATAGGGGTGCGACTTGGGCGAGCTATTCCTCGCCAGGAGAATCCCAACATGACCCAAGGACGCTTTCGCAGTCTGGAGGACCCCGAGACGTTACGGCTGTTCATCCAGAACTTGCGCGAAGGTATCTATATTACGAACGACGCCGGGGAGATCCTCGATGCCAACCCCGCGTGCCTGGAGATCTTTGGCGTCTCCACCGTCGACGACCTGCGCACCCTCCGGGCGCAGGATCTGCTGGCCGACCCCGCGCAGCGCGTCCAGGAGGCGGAGCTGCTGGCCCGCGAGGGGGAGGTGCGGGAGTTCGAGCTCGTCATCCGCCGGCCAGACGGCGAGGAGCGCACGGTGCTCGACAGTTGCCATGCGGTCCGCGACGCCGAGACCGGCCAGGTGCTCTACCACGGCATTCTGATCGACATCTCCGGCCGCAAGCAGCTCGAGAGCCGCTTCCACGAGGCGAGCCTGCGCGATCCCCTCACCGGCTGCTACAACCGGCGCTTCCTTCTGGAGGTGGAGAAGCGGTTGGCCTCCTTCCAGACCTGGGGCACGATCGTCGTCGACGTCGACAACTTCAAGGAGTACAACGACGACTTCGGCCACCAGAAGGGGGACGAGGTGCTGATGAAGGTCAGCCGCTTCCTGCAGCAGAACGCCCGCGCCGAGGACGCGGTGGTGCGGATGGGCGGCGACGAGTTCCTGCTCCTCCTGCTCGGAGCCTCGGCGCGGTACGTCGCTGAGGTCGGACAGCGGCTGCGGCTGACCGCGGCCGAGCGGGGGGTCCCCTCCTTCTCCCTGGGCTGGGCCAACCGGCACGGCACCGAGAGCCTGGAGCGCACGATCGACCACGCCGACCGCGAGCTCCTGCAGATCCGCCTCTTCGAGCGGCGCTCCCGCCAGAAGCGCCTGCGCACCCCGCGCCAGCGGCTGGTGGAGGGGGGAGTGCACTAAGAGGCTGCCGGAGTTCGCCAGAGCGCCTGGATCGGCAAGGCGAAGATCTTCTCGCTGAAGGGCACGGCCCTTTCACCCGCGTAGAGCACGACCCCGCGCACGAAGCGCTCTCCAAGGGATTCCGCAAGGTCGTGGAGCACCCGGACGTCCTTCTCCTGGACGGTGCTCCCCATCTTCACTTCGATGCCGACGATCCGCCCCGCGGGATTCTCGAGGAGGAGATCGATCTCCTGGCCGGTCTGGGTCCGGTAGTGGAACAGGCTCGGCTGGGTCCGGCTCCAGGAGACCTGCTTGCGGATCTCCATCAGGACGAAGTTCTCCAGCAGGGGGCCCGCGAGCCGGGGGTCCTCCGCGAGGCGATCCTGGCTCAGGCCCAGCGAGGAGGCGAGGAGACCGGTGTCGTTGAGGAGCAGCTTGGGCGATTTGACCAGCCGCTTGGAAAGATTCGTCGACCAGGCCGGCACGGTCAGCACCAGGAACGTCGCCTCGAGGAGCGCGAAATACCGTTTCAGGGTGGATGCCGGGATGCCGCTGCTGCGGGAGAGCTCGGAATAGTTGAGGAGCGTCGTGGCGCGGGCGGCCAGCAGGGAAAGGAGGCGCGGCAGCGCGGCCAGATCCTCGATATTGGTCAGATCGCGCACATCCCGCTGCAGGATGCTCGTCGTGTACGAGTTGAACCAGGCCCGCCGCCGGGCCTCTGAGCGCTTGTCGACCAGCTCGGGAAAGCCGCCGCGGATCAGCCGCTCGAACAGCTCTCCCCGCTCCAGCGGCTCGACCTGGAGAGGAGCGAGCGTTCTGGCAAACAGGGCATCCACGAATCCCTCGACGACGCCTTCGATCTCCCCCTGGGACAGTGGCCAGAGAGTGAGGATCTCCATCCTCCCGGCCAGCGACTCGGAAACCCTGGGCAGGACATAGACGTTCGCCGAGCCAGTGAGCAGGAAGCGCCCCGGGCGGCGGTCGCGGTCCACGGCGGCCTTGAGCGCCAGGAACAGCTCGGGAGCGCGCTGGACCTCGTCCAGGATCACGGGCCCGGCCAGCCCCGCCACAAAGCCGGCTGGATCTCGCGTCACGGCCGCCAGCACGGTCGCGTCGTCCAGAGTGAAGTACTGCGCGCGGTCCGCTCCGGTGAGGTCGCCGGTGAGGCTCTGGACCAGGGTGCTCTTGCCGACCTGCCGGGCACCGTTCAGCAGGACGACCGGGCGGTCGTCCAGGGCTTCGCGTAGCAGAGCGGTGAGGTTGCGGGGGTACATGGTGGTTGATTTTCAACCATCTCGTGGTTGATTTTCAACCACGCCGTGGTTGATTTTCACAGTTCCAGCCGTCCCGATCCCTCATTCCCGCCCTTGAGCTCACGCCCGACCGGTAATATTCTTGGCGGAAATTCGCCCAAGTAAGAAACGGGACTGGTTCCGCGCGGCTGGAAAGGCGGGGGCGTTTGGCGCTTCTCAGCGAGCAGATTGACGGCAAGTACGAGATCCTCGGCAAACTGCGCGAGGGGGGGATGGGCGCCATCTACAAGGTGCGCCACCGCCTTCTCGACGAGGTGCGCATCGTCAAGGTGATCCGCTCCCAGGCGGACACGGTGGGGGAGGCGGCCGACCGCTTCCTGCGCGAGGCCAAGGCCGCCAACAAGCTGCGCCATCCGAACATCGCCGTGCTCCACGACTTCGCCGTGGCCGACGACGGCCAGGCGTTCATCGTCATGGAGTACATCGACGGCTGGAACCTGCTCGAGGTGCTGAGCGGCTTCGGGCCGCCGCCGATCGCGCTGACCGTCGAGATCGCCCGCCAGTCGCTCAAGGCGCTCGGCTATCTCCACCGGCACAAGATCGTCCACCGCGACGTCTCGCCGGACAACCTGATGCTGACCCGGGACGTCGACGGCCATCCGCTCGTCAAGCTGATCGACCTCGGCATCGCCAAGGCGCTGGAGGGGCAGGGGGGGCTCACCACCACCGGCGTCTTCCTCGGCAAGCCGCGCTACGGCTCGCCGGAGCGGTTCAGCGGCGCCGGCTGGGACGAGCGGAGCGATCTCTACTCCTTCGGCGTCGTGCTCTACGAGCTCCTCACCGGCCGGCCGCCGTTCGCCGGCAACGATCCGGCCTCGCTGATGGCGGGGCATCTCTTCCGGCCGCCGCTCGACTTCGCCGAGACCGACCCCACGGGTCAGGTCCCCCCGGAGCTGCGGACGCTCGTCCTCCACGCCCTGGCCAAGAAGCCGGACGAACGGATCGCCAGCTCCGAGGCGTTCGCCTGGGAGCTGACGATGCTCCAGGACCGCTTTCCGCTCACCCGCGAGGATCTGGACCGGGTCTGGGGGGGTCTCCTGCCTCTGGGGACCGGGAGCGTGCCGGTGGTCGCGTCGCCGGGCTCGACCCAGGACCGCCTCGATCTGGAGTTCGGCCTGGTGAAGACGCCGCCGACCGGGATCGTCACCGGGCCGGCCACCCTGCGGATCGCCCCTGCCGAGACCCGGGTCCTGCCCAGCTCGGAGCCGACGCGCCGCGTCACCCCGGTCGAGGATCTGGACTCCACCTGGGCCTCCCGCCCGCTGCGCACCGTGGCCGAGAAGCGGGCCATCGCTCCTCCCGAACCGCCGCCCGCCGTCGCGCCGTCCCCGCCGCGCCGGGCCGTCTGGATCGGCGCCGCCGGGCTGCTGCTCGTGTTCGCCGCGGGCGGGTTCTGGTGGTCGCGGCGGCCCCAGCCGGAAGCGGTCCCCGCGTCTCCGCCCCCGGTGGTCTCAACGACGATCGCCCCGGCGAAGTCGCCGGTCCCCGAGCCTCTCCTCGCCGCTCCGGTCTCCACCGCGCCGGTCGAACCGGCAAAACCCGCACCCGCGCCGGCTCGCGCCGAGCGCCGGACCCCTCTGCCGGAGGAAGCTGTTCCTGAGACGTCTGTCGCCGAGCCGATGAAGCCGGGGGATCTGATCCGCGCCGGCCAGCGGGGCGTCCAGCCGCCGGAGATCCGGGATCTGCCGTCCTACCCCTATCCGGAGGCGGCGAAGGGGAGCGGCAAAAAGGTCGCCATCCGCGTCGCCGTGCTGGTGGACGAGACCGGCCAGGTGATCGACGTCCAGCTCCGCGGCGCCGACAAGTCGGGCCTCGGCTTCAACGAGGCGGCCCTGGAGGCCGCGAAAAAGGCGCGCTACTTCCCGGCGTCGCGGGACGATGTCGCGGGGAAGATGTGGACCGATCTGGACTTCGTTTTCGAGGAGAAGGGCGCGGGGTAGAGGAAGCTGTAGACACCCTCTTCCACCAGAAGACCAGATCGGCTATTATTCACCGCATGGTCTTTCTCCTTTTTTGGAGATTTTAAGGCGGTGTCGCTGATCCCGCAGCGGCACTGCCTTGATTGTTCTCCCTCCAGAAGCTGAAGATCTCCCCTCTGAAATTCCTGGACGCTCTGGCCTCCCCATCCGTATGATGGTGGTCAACATATGAGGAAGTTCTATCTCGCCGCCGTTCTGTTCCTCCTCGCCCTGCCCGGGGCTGGGAGGGCCGGCCTGTCCGCCGTCGACGCCCGGGGGCTCGCGCGGCAGGTGGATACGGCGCTGGCCGCCGCCGCGCGGGCGGCGAAGGACCCCAGGACGGGCCTCGATCCCAGGAATCCGAAATACGCCCCTTTCTGGAGCGCTCTCCAGGCGCTGCAGGATCGCGTCGGCCGGATCGAGGGCGCCGCGCGCACGGGGGAGTTCTTCCTGCTGGTCGACCAGGGGAGCACCGACCTCGGCGAGCTGCGGGTGGCCTGGGCGCGGACGGGGGTGAAGAACTCCCGGATCGCCGAGGAGATCCGGGTCGCCTCGGCCTCCTATCGGGCGTTGCGCTCCCGCTTCGGCCGCGAAGGGGTCCGCCAGGGGCAGGGCGATCCTCTGAACGCGGCCGAGCGGAGCCAGTTCCAGCGCCTGCGGCAGGCCGAGGTGCGGTTGGCCGAGCGGCTGCGGTTCCTGCGGGACCAGGCCCGGCGGCGGGGGGACGCGGCCACGGCCGCCGAGCTGGAGCGCTTCCGCGCCGAGGCCGAGCGCATCGCCCAGGCTTCCGCCGATCTCACTTCCTATCTGAACGCC
The DNA here is from genome assembly GCA_963792575.1 of uncultured Acidobacteriota bacterium. Classification (GTDB taxonomy): domain Bacteria; phylum Acidobacteriota; class Thermoanaerobaculia; order Multivoradales; family UBA5704; genus DATARR01. The sequence goes on along the minus strand of CAWBWZ010000006.1, from coordinate 54,654 downwards.
CTGATCGCCGCCGGCGAGATGCGGGGCGAGTGGCACGCCAACGCCCCCTACATCCGGAAAATCGCGCCGCCCGCGGAGTGGGCCGCGGCGGACGAGACGGTCCAGGACCTCTACGTCGACGCGGACATCGGCCAGGTCTTCACCGTCGATCTCGGGGACACGCCCCCCGACAGAGCGTTGGAGGTGAACGCTTCCACGAGCGGCGGAGGCCTGCAGACCTACCAGGATTCCGGGGAGATGGTGGTCCTGGAGCCGATCGTGACGTCCGTCGACGAGGTTTTCGAGCCTGAGTCCGATCTCGAGGATGCTGAGGACGAGCCGGCTGTGGAGATCGTGGACGACGAGGGCGGCCCCGCCGACGAGGAGGGCACGGTCGTCGAACCGGTCGAGGCGATCGAGCTGGAGGCCGGGAGCAAGGCTCCGTCCGCGAACCCCGCAAAGCCCCCGAAAGCTGAAGCGAAGCCGGAGCCCGCCAAGCCCCCGATTCCCCCTCCCATCGGCTAAGATCCCCTCCTCGTCCCCGGCCAGACCGGACATCAGCAGGAGGTTGTTCAACGATGGGACTTTTGAGTGGAACTGTCGCCGTCACGCGGTTCAACGTCGTCGTGCCCCCCGAGGGGCCGGACTTCGAGCGCGCCCGCTTCTGGGAGATCGAGCCCGGCTCGGAGGTGCGCGAGCGCATGGGGTTCGTCCCCTTCGAGCTCGACGCGCCGTGGGAGGCCGCCCAGGGGCGCTATGTCTTTCGGATGCGCATCGACCGCATCCGCCCCGACGCCACCGCGGTCAAGGAGCGGCTGCGCGAGCTGATCAAGGGGGAGATGGAGGCCACCGGCAAGACCTTCGTCGGCCCCAAGACCCGCAAGAAGCTGCGCGATCTGGCCGAGGCGGAGTCCGCCATGCGGCAGGCGCCGCGGACCAAGATCGTCGAGTGCTGCATCGACGGCACGATCCTCTACGTGGCGAGCACCGCCAAGACCTATCTCGGGACGGTGATGGCCATGCTGCGGCACGCCGGGGTCGAGGGGGACTTCAAGGCCCCCTGGCTGGACGAGGCCCCCGAGGCGGACGAGATGAGCGACGTCGTCATCCCCAAGGAGCCTGGGGAGTCGGTGCTCGGCTGCCGGTTCCTGCGGGCGCTGCTCGAGGAATCGGACGTCATGGTGGAGCCGGAGACCGGCAGCGTCCGCCTGGCCACCCGCGAGGCCCGGGTCACCCTCGCTGGCGCCGTGCTCAACGAGCTCTTCCGGTATCTCGAGGAAGGGGCCGAGATCCTCTCGGCCAAGATCCACGTCGGCACGATCCCGATGCGTTTCGACGCCCTCTCCTACCGCGTCAGCGGCCTGAAGCTCGAGCCGGTGAGGAACGAGCACTGGACGATCGACCTCGACCAGCGGCTGGAGCAGATCGCCGGCATCTTCGAGACCCTCGACACCAAGTACGCCGCCCTCAAGGAGAAGATGAACGCGGTGCCCGGCGCCGTGGCTGAGCCGGTGGAGGCCTCCTAGAACGGACAGGGACAAACACGGACAAACAAGGACAGACAGGGACGAGAAGCAGGCTGCCGGAACCGTTGCTCTTCGTCCTTGGTCCCTGTACGTCCTTGTATGTCCGTGTCCGTCCCTGCCTTGCTCCTAGCTCCCCGCTCTGGGCACCGGAACCGGCTCTTCGATCAGCTCCGGCAGAGGAGCCTCTCCATCGGGCTCGAACCAGGGCTCGCCTTCCGGAGCGTTCGGCCGGAACCTCCACTTTCCGGCCTTGCGGATGCCGATCGGATAGATCTTCAGCCTCCCTGTTGAGTCCAGGTGGATGCGCAGGAAGTTCTTGTAGTCGGGGATGCGCTGGCTCGAGTAGGCCTCGCCGAGGTGGAACCCGCCCACGAAGCTGAACAGCAGAAGGTAGAGCGCCATCAGGACCCCGCCCAGAAGGCCGCCGAACAGGAGCATCTCGAGGACGAAGAGGAGCGAATGCGTCCAGGAGGCCTGGGGGGATTCGAGCAGGCTCGGGTTGACGCGCGCGAAGAGCCACATCAACGCCAGGTTCAGGAGAACATGGGCGACGCCGTGGCCGGACCCGATCAGGAAACGGGAGATTTTGCGCCGGGCGCTACAGAAGCCCATGAACCCGCCGACGATGAGCAGGCAGAGGAGAACGCTCGTCGGCGTGTTGACGATGAGGACGGCGAAGGTCTTCAGGACCTGCTGCCAGTTCCCCAGGCTCTGGTCGTGGAGATACTCCATCAAAGACTGATGGCCGGCCAGGAGGTCCGGCCGGGTCTTGCTGGCGCTCTGCAGGATCCAGCTGAAGAGCGTATAGAAGAAGGCCAGGAACATTCCGAACTTCCAGCTCTTGATCGGGATGAGCAGGCTGCCGAAGGTCATCCGCGTGGAGGTCGGGGTATCGGGGAAGCTCGCCGCCTTCTTGTAGGTCACCGGGCGGGCGCGCTCCCTGAACCCCTCCTCGAGCTTGAGCTCCCTGGGCATGTCGTGGGTGGCGAAGAGGTAGGCGCCGCCGCCGCCGGCGGTGATCCTCTGCACCTCTTCGTTCAGGTCCTGCGACTCGTAGCGCACATAGTGGTGGAGATCGCCGGTGAGCGTCACCGCCAGGCGGGCCGGATGAGCCTGGGGGTGGCGGATGTAGCGGTCCTCGAAGTAGCGCAGGGATGCGAAGGCTTCGGCTCCCCTGGTCACGCCATAGACCCAGCTCGGCTCGGCCGTGCAGAGGATCACCCGGTCGCCAGCCTGTACCTCGTTCTTCCCGATCTCGTAGAAATACCTGAGCTGCGGCTCGTCGATGAAGCCCTCGAGCTGGATGTCGATCCCCCAGAGCCACCAGTTGTGCGGCAGCTTGACGGCGAAGTAGCTGCGGCGCTGCTGCGTCTTCCAGCCGCCGAGCCACTTCTTCTGGCAGAAGATCCGGCTGAAGTTCGACAGCCCGTCGTACCAGTCGTGGTTGCCGGGGATGGCGTAGAGATCCGGCCCCTTCCCCGCGGGCACGTGGGGGAGGGCGGCCTCGTAGGGCTTCAGCAGCCGGTTGGAGTATTCCTCGTAGCTGGCGGTGGGGTAGACCTGGTCCCCGCCCATCACCAGCAGATCGCCGCGAGGGAGCTGCAGGGTCTGATTCCCGTGCCGCACGGCGAGCTGCTTCTGCGCCAGCAGCCAGGCCACCGTATAGGTGGAGTCGAAGCCGTCCCCGAGGTCGGCGGCGTAGTCGATCCACAGCTCGCTTCTGTCGCTGTAATCCCCGGTGATCTCAGATTTCGGGTACAGGGCCGCCATCACGTCCCGCTTGTCGGCGTAGGCTCCGAAAATGTCGGAGAGGACCGCCTTGATGCCGGTCTGAATCAGCTGGCCGGGGGCCAGCCAGTCGACCATCCTGCGGCGCGTGAAGCCGAGATCCTTCGGATCTTCAGATTTCGGTCCCAGGAGGGGGGGAGCGGCTGCGGTGGAACGGCAGCGGGCTCTGGCTGCAGCGAATCTGCGCTCATCGACAACCTCCTTGAGAAAGGAATCTCTCATAGGTTGCCACAAAATCCGGAAAAAGAGGCCCCCCACCTCGGAGCAAATGAGGGGCCCAGCAGATTCCCTAGCCTCAGAAACGGAAACCGAGGCTCAGCCGCGCGCGACGCGCGGGCAATCTGTAGTACTGCGCGTCTCCCAGCTCGCTCTCGGCGACCGGGGGACGGGTGTCGTTGAGGTTCTCGCCGTCCAGCCGGATCTCCCAGGCCTCGAAGCGGTAGCCGATCCCGGCGGACCAGGTGGTGTAGGCCGGAGAGAGGGCGGTGTTGCGCTTGTTGAGGAAGCGCTCCCCCACGTAGTTGGCGACCACCGAGCCGGTGAGCCCGCGGGCCGGCGCATAGATCAGCCCGGCCGAGGCCAGGCTCTTCGCCGACATCTCGAGCCGGTTGCCGCCGAGCTGGGTGAGCACGCCGTCGAAGTCCTGGACGAAGTCGCGGAATTTGGCGTCATGCCAGGCGTAGCTCCCCTGCAGCCAGAAGTCGGGACGGAGCCGCGCCCGGGCCTCGAGCTCGACCCCCTTGAAACGCTCCGAGCCGCCGTTGATGAGCTCCGGCAGGCCCTCTTCCGATTGAGCGGAGACGACGAGGTTCTCGAAGTCCAGCTGGAAGGCGGTGAGCTCCCACTCGAAGCGGCCGCCGCCGAGCCGGCTCTTGAGGCCGACCTCATAGCTGTTGGCCGTCTCCGGCTGCAGGATGTCCGCCTCGGCCTCGGGGCCGAAGTCGAGGGCCGCCGGCTTGAAGGCGTTGCGGTAGTCGGCGAACAGCCAGAGGCCGCTCGCCGCGTCCCCCCAGGCCAGCCAGCTGACGCCGACCGTGCCGCTGCCGCGGGTGGTGGTGCGCTTGTCGCCGCCCTCGTCGCCCGGGTCCGGGAAGCTGAGCTCGCGGTCGCCGGCCGTGATCTTCTCCACCGTCCGGTTCAGCCGCGCGCCGGCCTGGAAATGCCAGCGCGGAGCCGGGTCCCACTCCATCTGGGCGTAGAGGCCCGAGAAGTTGCGCTCGTCGTCGAGATCGAAGCCCATGTCGCGCGGCTGATCTCCGCTCGACGGGGCGCCGTGGCCGTTGAGGGGGACGAAGTAGTCGAAGGTCTCCGAGTCGGCCTTGGCCTTGCCGTAGAGATGGTCGAAGCCCGCCACCACGCGGGCGGTCGAGCCCAGGCGCCAGGCGAGGTGGGTGTCGAAGTAGAGGTCGTCGGTCTTCAGGTCCTGCTCGAAGCCGTCGGCGTTGGGGTCGGTCGTTCGAGAGATCGGTCAGGAAGCCGCGGATGCGTGTCCCGCTGGGTGTGGGTCAGCGCCAGGGTGGTGGACCAGGAGCCGCCGCCGAGGGCGCGGTCATAGCCGGTGACGAAATGGAGCCGGTTCTCGTCGAGCTTGGCGTCGCGCGGGTTGTAGTTGGCGTCGAGCGGATTGAGCGTCGAGAGGGCGCGCCCCTGGCGGACGTGCGGGCTCGCCGGGTCCTGGTTGACGATCGAGCCGTCGAGGTCGAAGCGGAAGCTGCCGCCGCCGGCGCTCAGGGTGGAACGGTAGAGCAGGTGGCCGCGGTCGAAGCCGGTGCGGTCGTCCTTGAAGCCCTGGCGCTCGCCGTCGACGGTGAGCGACTGCTTGAAGCGGTCCGAGCCGGGCAGGGGGAGGAGAAGGCAGCCGCCGCCGCTGCCGTAGCTGCCGCCCCAGACGCTGGCCGCCCGCCCGGGCGCACCCGCCGCGCGGTGGATGACGTGGATCACGCCGACGAACGAGGTGGCGCCGTAGAGCACGGGCGCCGCGCCGCGGAGGATCTCGATCCGCTCGACGTTGACGAGGTCGAGGCTGGCCAGGGCCGGGTTGAAGGCGCCCCCCCAGGGAACGCCGTCGACCACGAGCAGGAAGGCGTCGAACTCGCGCAGGCCCCAGATCTCGGGCACCGAGCTGGCCGGGCCGTTGTCGCCGCCGGGAGCGACGGAGATGCCGCTGGCGAGGGCGAGCGCCGAGGGGAGGTCGATGACGCCGCGGGCGGCGAGCTCCTCGCCGCTGATCACGGTGACCGAGGCGGGGACGGTCTCGACGTCCTCCGGGGTGCGAGTGGCGGTCACCTGGATGGTCTCGGCGACGGTGGGGGCCGGCTCCTGCGGAGCCTCCTGGGCATTCACGGGGAACAGGGAGATCGTGGCCCCCAGAGCGGCGAACACCACGGGCAACGCGAGCCCGCGGACGGCGATGGAAACGGTCATGCGAGAACTCCTCCTGCAGAGCAGGGCAATGAACGATGGCTGAATCGGACCGGGCCCCTGCGGGCGGTCCGGCTGCGTCGAGGCGTGCGGGGGGCGCCTCGGCCTATTCGTTCTGCCGCTGGATCAGGAGGAGGATGTCGGAAGGCGGAGCCGGGGTCTCGCCGGGCTTCGCGAGCGGCGATCCACGGTTGGAAGGCGGTGCGTCGGCCGCGCTGCCGCGGACCGGTCGGGGAATCTGCAGGGGGGCCTCTGCCGTCGTGAGCACGGCGGGCTCGGAGTGCGTCTCCGGCAGGCTGAGCCGCGCCTGCAGGCGGGGGCGCTCGGCCGCGACCATCTGGCGCAGCCCCCCGCCGCGGCGGGAGCCTTCCACCCAGGCGATGACGCCGTCCTGCCCCGGAAGCGCCGGCTCGCCGCGCTCCGGTGCCATGCTGGCGAGCGTGAAGCCCGTCGCTCCAGCCGGGGAGGAGACGATCGAGAAGCGATGCGGCAGCTCGACGGAGACCTCCCGGCGCTCGTCGCCGAAGCGCAGGAGGAGACGGGCGTCCGGCGTGGGCGTGGAGGGGACCTGCCAGGTGACCCGGCGGAGATCTTCGTCCAGGTGGGGAGTGATCCGCACCGGGTAGGTCTTGCCGCCGTCGACGCTGAGGAACGCCTCCCACTCCTCGACGCCCGCGAGCGTGGCCGCGGACGCCCATTCGAGCTCGGCGGTCGAGCCGGCGGCGAGCGTCGCGCCAGCCCGCGGGGTTACCAGGTGAACCGCCCGGTGAACAGCGGGAGCTCCCCTCTCCAGAGCGGAGACGGCGGATGGGACCGCGAGAGCGGCCCAGACGAGCCCGGCCAGGGCGAAGGAGTGAGCGGCGTTGCGCATCGGGTGAATCTCTACCCTCTACAGTACACGGTGTCCCCCGCCCGCGACAAGGAGACATTTGAGATGACTACTTGAACGTGGCCACCACCGGCACGTGATCCGAGGGGGATTCCCCCTTGCGCTCGTCGCGGAAGATCTCGACCCCGGTGCAGCGGTCGAGCATCTTCTGCGTGCCCAGGATGAGGTCGATCCGCAGGCCGTTGTTCTTCTGGAAGGCGAGCTGCCGGTAGTCCCACCAGGAGAAGAGCCCACCCTCCTCGTGATGCTTGCGGAGGAGGTCATGGAGCCCCCACGAGGTGATGCGGGCGAGCGCCGCGTGCTCCTTGGGGTGGAAGTGGATGTGCCCCCGCCAGAGGTCCGGATAGCGGACGTCGCGCTCCTCGGGCGCGATGTTGAAGTCCCCCAGCAGCACCAGGGGGTCCTCCGGCTTCGCCGTCGCCTCGAGGAAGGCGCGCAGCCGCTGCAGCCAGTCCATTTTGTAGACGAACTTGTCGCTCTCCGGCGACTGGCCGTTGGGCACGTAGACGTTGACGATCCGCACCCGGCCGACGGTCCCGGCGAGCAGCCGGCTCGGGGCGCCCGGCTCGTCGTCCGGCAGGTTCCGCGCCACCTTGGTGATGGGCTTGAGGGAGAGCAGGGCGACGCCGTTGTAGGTCTTCTGGCCGAAGACCTCGGCGCGGTAGCCGAGCTCCGCGAAGGGCTCCAGGGGGAAGAGATCGTCGGTGGTCTTGATCTCCTGGAGGCAGAGCACGTCCGGCCGCTCGCGCTCCGTCCAGGCCAGCACCCGCTCCAGCCGGGAGCGGACCGAGTTGACGTTCCAGGTGGCGATTCTCATCGGGCAAATTTACCACTTGTCGTTAAGTCAACAAATCTCTAAGCTCGACGAACCCTGAAGCGCCCATTTGAGGACGCTCGGACTTTTAAAGGAGCCGATCTGATGAAGCTCTCGCGCAAGACCGTGGTTCGCGCCATTCTCCTGTCGTCCGCCCTGACCCTCTCCGCTCTGGCCGTGAACCTTCCGGCCTTCGCCGTCGAGTGTACCAACGGCACCAACCGGTGGGTCTACAACGGCTGCTGCGGCAGCCATACCTACTACTATGGGCAGTCGTGCATTCACGGGTTCTGGACGACCAATGGCGCCACCATGTGCTCGGGTGTCTGCAGGTTCTGATCGGCCGGGCGGCGTTCCGCGAGGGGCGCCGCCGCTTCACCTCTCCCCGGTCTGCACCACCAGGCCGATCAGCGCCTTGACGGTGCGGTGGCGCTCGATCGGGTGGCGCAGCGGCAGGTCGTAGTTGACCTGATACCGGTTCCGCCGCCCTTCCTTCGAGACCGTCAGGTACCCGTCCCCCTCGAGATCGGTGACGATCCGCTGTACCGCCCGCTCGGTGATCCCCACCCGGGCCGCCACGTCCCGCAACCGTACCTCCGGGTCTTCGGCGATGCAGAACAGCACGTGTGCGTGGTTGGTGAGGAAGGTCCACCCGCCCGTGGGCTCGCTCAAGGTCTCCCCCTTGGATGAAAGATTGCGTTTGTCCTTTTGCAGAACAGCCGCAGGCTTCATGTTATCCCACGAAGAGGAGCAGCGCCCTAAACACTCAGGGCCGGTTCTCCGTATAGATAGATGGAGACGGAACGAAAGCAACAGACAATCTCCTCTCCAAACCTCCCTCCTCCAAAACCCCGCTTCTGGGCGGGGTCTTTTTTCAGGCCTGAAAACAAAACCGGCCGGCTTGGGAGCCGGCCGGTTCGTCCGTCGAGTGAGAGGGGCGGCTACTTGCGCGGACCCGGGCCGGACTTGAGCTGGGCCTCGGTGTAGTGCTTCATCACGCTGTGCTTGCGGCCGTAGCAGGAAGTAGATGACCAGGCCGAGGGCCAGCCAGACGATGAGCCGCAACCAGTTCGCCGCCGGCAGCGAGAACATCAGCAGCAGGCAGGCGAGGATGCCCAGGATCGGCACGAGCGGCACCCAGCGGGCAGCGGAACGGCCGCTCGGCGTCGGGGTATGGTCTTGCGCATGATGAGCACCGCGGCGCAGACGATGACGAAGGCGAACAGGGTGCCGATGTTGGTCAGGTGGAGCAGCGCGTCGATCGGCAGGAAGCCGGCGAGCGAGGCCGACGAAGACGCCGATCAGGATCGTCGACTTCCACGGCGTGCGGAACGTCGGGTGGACGTCGCCGAAGAAGCGCTTGGGGACCAGGCCGTCGCGGGCCATGGCCAGGAAGACGCGCGGGCCGGCTGAGCATCATCACCAGCAGCACCGAGGTGATGCCGGCCACGCCGGCCGCGGCGATGATCGCACCTCGCGCCCAGCCGAGCCGCCTGCTGCTTGAAGGCGTCGGAGACCGGCGCGTTCGATGTCGAGCTGGTCGTACTGCACCATGCCGGTCAGCACGGCCGACGACCGCGATGTAGAGCACGGTGCAGATGAGCAGCGAGGCGATGATGCCGATCGGCACGTCGCGCTGCGGGTTCTTCGCCTCCTCGGCGTGGGTCGAGACCGAGTCGAAGCCGATGTAGGCGAAGAAGATGATCGCCGCGCCGGCGAGCATGCCCAGCGGCTTGCCGCTCGGCGTCCTGCTGGCCGGCGACGTGGTTGCCGAAGAAGCTGAGCCCGGTAGCCGTAGGGGGCGAAGGGGTGCCAGTTCGCCGGGTTGATGTAGAACAGCGCCGACGACGATGACGAACAGCACGGCCGCCAGCTTGATCGACCACCATGATGCGCGTTGAAGCTGGCGCTCTCCGTGATCCCCTTGACCAGGACCGCGGTGATCGACGACCACGATCAGGACGGCCGGCAGGTTGAAGCAGCGAGCCGGTCGGCGACGAAGCCGCCGGTGGCCGCGTCGTAGTCGAACAGGGCGATTCGCGGAACGCCAGCGGCAGCTGGTAGCCGAAGCTTGGCCGATCACGCTCTGGAAGTAGCCCGACCAGCCGTTCGCCACGGTGGCGCTGCCGACGGCGTACTCCAGCACCAGGTCCCAGCCGATGATCCAGGCGAACAGCTCGCCCAGGGTGGCGTAGGCGTAGGTGTAGGCGAGCCGGCGACCGGCACCATCGAGGCGAACTCGGCGTAGCAGAGCGCGGCGAAGATGCAGGCGATGCCGGCGACGACGTAGGAGAGCATCAGCGCCGGGCCGGCCGCGTCGTGGGCCGCCGCGCCGGTCGGCACGAAGATGCCGGCGCCGATGATGGCGCCGACGCCGAGGGCGGTGAGCTGAACCGGGCCGAGCACCCGGCGCAGCCGGTTCTCCCCCTTCATCTCCTCGAGCAGCATCTCGAGCGGTTTTCTGGCAAACAGAGGATTGGCCATGGACTGTATAGACCTCCAAGCGAAAGCGAGTTATGTCCTCGTCTCTCCGGGCAGGGGAGAGCCGGTTCTGCGCCACAGGAAGTACACGGGGATGCCGGTCAGCACGATGACCAGCCCCGGCCAGGCTGGTCGCCGGCTTGTAGATCAGCAGCACGATGGCGATCGCGGACGCCACCAGGATGTAGAGCGCCGGGATCACGGGATAGCCGAAGGCCCGGTACGGCCGCTCCGCGTCCGGCTGCTTGCGCCGCAGCACGAACAGGCCGGCGATGGTCAGCATGTAGAAGAGCAGCACCGCGAAGACCACGTAGTCGAGCAGGTTGCTGTACAGGTTGCCGTAGGTGACGGCGCCGTCGGCGCCGAGCGAGCGGGTGCGGGGCAGCACCAGCAGCGAGGCCCAGACGCCCTGCAGGACGAGGCCGAAGGCCGGCACGTGGCGCGCGTTGAGCCGGCCGGTCTTCGCGAAGAACAGGCCGTCCTGGGCCATCGCGTAATAGACGCGGGCGCCGGACAGGATCAGCCCGTTGTTGCAGCCGAAGGTCGAGATCATGATGGCGACCGCCATGATCGCCGCCCCCACCGGGCCGAAGATCGCCTGCAGGGCGGCGGTCGCCACCCGGTCGTCCGGCGCGGTCTGGATCTGATGGAGCGGCAGGGTGCACAGGTAGGCGACGTTGGCCAGGAGGTAGAGGCCGATCACCATGCCGGTGCCGGCGGCGAGCGACAGCGGGATGTTCCGCTTCGGGTTCTTCACCTCGCCGGCCGTGAACGTGATGTTGTTCCAGGCGTCCGAGGAGAACAGCGACCCGACCTGGGCGACGCAGAAGGCGACGAACAGGCCGAACGCGCCGGCGGTGGCGGCGATCGGAGCGGCGATGGCGAAGTCCGGCTTGATCGTCGTGACGTCGTGGGGCGTCCAGAGGTCGCTGAAGTTGGCGGCGATGGCCGCGCTGTTGCGGCCGACCAGGAGGCCGAGGACGATCAGGGCGAGCAGCGACAGCGTCTTGGCCGAGGTGAAGATGTTCTGGATCAGCTTGCCCAGACGGATGCCGCGGGTGTTGAGCCAGGTCAGGAAGACGATCAGCAGGATGCCCACGAGTTGCTGCATCGACAGGCTGACCGCGTAGCTTTCCGTCAGCTTGATCGGGCGGCAGGATCCAGGTCGTCGGGAGAGACCGCCGGGAACAGCACCCCGAGGAAGCGGGCGAAGCCGACGGCCACGGCGGCGATGGTGCCGGTCTGGATCACCAGGAACAGCGTCCAGCCGTAGAGGAACCCCCAGAGCGGCGAGTAGGCCTCGCGCAGGTAGACGTACTGGCCGCCCGCCTGCGGCATCATCGCCGCCAGCTCGCCGTAGGAGAGGGCGGCGGCGATCGTCAGCAGCCCGGTCACCACCCAGACCGCCAGCAGCCAGCCGGCGGACCCCACCTGCCGCGCGATGTCCGCCGGGACGATGAAGATCCCCGAGCCGATCATCGAGCCGGCCACGATCATGGTCGAATCGAGAAACCCGAGCTCGCGGATGAAGCCCGTCGTTGCTTCCTTGCTGCGGCTCGGAGTCGCGGCGATGCTTTCCGGCATAGGTTCTCCCCAAAAATTCGCTTCATCCTACAGGGGGACGCGGCCGATGTCACCAGGGAGTGACAGCGGGGCCCTCTCCAGGCCGCTCTTCCACCTCGGCGACCCCGAGCGGGCGGGGCGGGCTGATCCAGTTCCCCTGGGCGAAGTCGACCCCCAGGGCCTTGACGCGCTCGACCACGGCGGCGCTGCTGACCCCCTCGGCGACCGTCTGGATCCCCATCACGTGCCCCACCTGGTTGATCGACTCCACCATCGCCCGGTCGAGCGAGTCGGTGACGATGTCCTTGATGAACTTGGCGTCGATCTTGAGGAAGGAGACCGGCAGCTCCTTCAGGTAGCTGTAGGAGGACATGCCGGTGCCGAAGTCGTCGAGCGAGAAGCGCACCCCCTGGGCGGTGAGCTGGGCCATCAGCCGCTGCGCCTGGGGGAGGTTGACGATCGCGGCCGTCTCGGTGATCTCGAAGCAGAGCTTGGCGGGGGGCACGCCCGAGCCGGCGAGCTCGCCGGCCAGAAAGTCGAAGAACCCCTCGTCCCCCAGCGAGACCGCCGAGAGGTTGATCGCGCAGAGCTGCAGCAGGTCGAGGAACGGCGCCGGCTGGCTCTTCAGGGTGCGGATCGCGTTGCGGATCACCCAGCGGTCGATGGCGCGCATCAGGCCGTAGCGCTCGGCGGCGCGGATGAAGTCCGAGGGGAGGTGGATCCGCCCGTCGTCCTCGACCATCCGCAGCAGCACCTCGAAGTAGAGCCCCGGCGGGGCGCCCGGCGACAGCGGCTGGATCTGCTGCGAGAAGAGCCGGAAGCGGTCCGCCTCCAGCGTCTCGCTGGATGCGCACCACCCAGTTCATCTCGCCGTGGCGGCGGACGAAGGTGGCGTCGTCCTCCTGGTAGACCTGGACGCGGTTGCGCCCCTTGTCCTTGGCCGCGTAGCAGGCGTGGTCGGCGGCCGAGAGCAGGTGGGCGACGGTGCGGAACTCGCGGGTGATCGGCACGATGCCGATGCTGGCGCCGACGGTGAAGGTCTTGTCGCGCCAGGTGAAGCGGAACTGCTGCAGGGCGCGGTGGAACTCGCCGATCCGCCGCTCGGCGTCGGGCAGGCTGCAGCGGGCGAGCAGCACGGCGAACTCGTCCCCGCCCAGGCGGGCCACCAGATCGGTCTCGCGCATCGAGTCCTGCAGCAGGGCGGTGATGCGGCAGAGCAGCTCGTCGCCGGCGAGGTGGCCGCAGGTGTCGTTGACCACCTTGAACTGGTCGAGGTCCATGTAGCAGAGCGCGTGGGTGTTGGCGAGCGCGCGGGCCTCCTCGAGGGCGCGCAGCAGGTGGCCGTCGAAGGCCTGGCGGTTGAGCAGGCCGGTCAGCTCGTCGTGGGTCGCCTGATGGGCGAGCTGGAGGGCCATCAGGCGCTTGTCCGAGACGTCCTGGAAGACGAGCACGGCGCCGACGGTACGCCCCTCGAGGGAGCGGATGGGCGCGCAGGTGCTCTCGATCGCGTAGCGCCGGCCGTCGCGCCGCTCGAGGGTGATGCGCTCGGCGAGGCGGAAGCTCGCCCCCTCCTGCAGGCAGTGGCGCAGCAGCTCCTCGACGTCGTGGCCGCTCGCCGCCCTGGCCGGTGAGGCGGAAGATCTCGGGCAGCGGCCGGCCCAGCGCCCCGGCGCGGTCCCAGCCGGTGAGCTTCTCGGCCACCGGGTTGAGGTACTTGACGGCCCCCTGCTCGTCGGTGGCGAGGACGCCGTCGCCGATCGAGGCGAGGGTGACCTGGGCGAGCTCCTTCTCGGCGTAGAGCTCCGCCATCTGCGTCTCGTAGGCGCGCGTCGTCTCCGTCAGCAGGTTGCGCAGGATCGCGTTGTCGAGCTCGAGCGGACCGGTGGTCAAGCGCCCACCTCGCGGAGGAGCACCAGGATGGCGGTGAGATTGTAGAAGGCGAGATTGCCGCGCGGCGTGGGGCCGATCTCGCCGCAGGTGAAGAAGCCGGAGAGCGGCGCGCCGCCGAGCGCCTTGCGGATCGCCGCGGCCTCTGCCCCGGATTGATCGCCCAGCACCGTCTCCCGCCCCATGCAGGAGTAGAGGATGGCCGCCTCCGGCTCCGGTCCGGCCGACAGCTGCGAGGCGGTGCGCAGCAGGGAGAGCTCGTTGCCCATGCCGAGCCGCACGTGATCGCCGGTCTCGACATCCCCCAGGAAGGTGACGGTGCCGGCGGGATCGTCGAACCGGCGCATGCTGCGGTAGAGCCCCTGGCGCTCCGGCCGCGGCCCCTCGACGATCAGCGGGAAGCGGTTGGCCGCGGCGGGCATCGGGGCGAGCTCGCCGTCGACGGTGAAGAAGCGGCGATACCAGTCGGCCGCCGGCTCGCCGTCGATCTCGTGGACTTGCGCCCCCTCGGCGCGAGTGACCGTATAGACCGGCGAGGCCGGGCTCCAGCCGCGCACCACCTCCACCCGCATCGCCACCCCGTGCAGGGTCACCGCCAGACAGGCGGAGGGGAGCACCCGGTCGCCGATGAACACCCGCGAGCCGGCCTGGGTCACCGGCTCGACCTGCGAGGCGAGGCCGCCGGCCACGAACGGGGGCATGCTGACCAGCGTCCGCCGCAGCTCGGCGAGGAAGGGCTCGACGGGGAAGCGCAGGCCGTCGACCAGCAGCAGCGCCCCGTCCGCCGCGGCGATGCGGCGCGCCACCGCCTCGATGCGCCGTGCCGTCGGCGGCTCGCCGTGGGTGCCGGGGATCACCTCGACGGCGGCGTGATGGCGCGGGTCGCTGAACCAGAAGAGCTGGAGGGTGCCGGCGCTGGTCGTCTCCGCGTCGGCGAACTGCGTCACCGCCTCGCAACCGAAACGCAGAGCGTCCGGCCAGACTCCGGTGAGCGCCGCCAGCGTTTCGCGCAGAAACTCCTCCGGGGGGAGGAACGCGAGCACCATGTCGGGCGGCCGCCCGGCATCCGCGGCGGCGGCGAGCAGCAGCTCCCGTGGGCAGGGGCCCCCGGGCAGGTGGACGGTTCGGCTCCGCATAACGACTCTGGAGACCGCCAGGCCTCGTCGCGCCGGCGGCATGCTCCCTTCGTTTTTATCTGTGCGGCTGGATTGTATCCTCGGGACAGGGATGGGGGAAGGCGGGGGGGCCGCCCAAGGCGATCCAGACCATCGGGGGCGTCCTGCCCTTCGAATCCTCACCCTCGGTCCCTCTCCCGGGGGGAGAGGGAGGGCCCATGGGGGGTAAGGAAAGAGGACGCTGGAGTTTTTTTCCTCTCCCGGAACGGGGGAGGCCAGGAGGGGGCGTTCCGGAGTCTGGAGCGTTGGCCCCCTCCTAACCTCCCCCTGAAGGGGGAGGAACCCCCCCCTCATCCCAGCATCCTCCTTCCTTTCCTCCGTGGGCCCTCCCTCTCCCCCCGGGAGAGGGACCGAGGGTGAGGATTAGAAGGGCAGGACGCTCGATGAACCCCGAAACTCCTGGACCCGACCCTACTCCAGCCCCGCCTCCCGGTACTCCCCGTAGACCTCCCGCAAGGCGTCCGAGATCTCCCCGAGCGTGACCTCGGCGCGCACGCGAGTCGAGGATGGCCGGCATCAGATTGCGGTCCTCGCCGGGCGGCGGCGGCGAGGTCGCGGACGGCGGCGGTGGCGCGCTCCGGATCCCGCCGCTCGCGCACGGCGCGGAGCCGCTCCACCTGCTCGCGCTCGGCCTGCGGGATCGATCCGCAGGACCTCCGTCGGCAGCCCCTCTTCCGACGCGTAGGCGTTGACGCCCACCACGATCTCCCGCTTCTCCTCGACCGCCATCTGATAGATGTAGGCGGCGTCGGCGATCTCCTGCTGCTGGAACCCCCGCTCGAGACCGGCGAGCGCGCCGCCCATCTCGTCGATGCGGCGGATGTAGTCGCGCGAGCGCTGCACGATCTCCTCCGTCCACGCCTCGACGACGTACGAGCCGCCGAGCGGATCGGCGACGTCCGCCACCCCGCTCTCGTTGGCGATCACCTGCTGGGTGCGCAGAGCCAGGCGCGCCGCCTCCTCGGTGGGCAGCCCCAGCGCCTCGTCGAGCGAGTTGGTGTGCAGCGACTGGGTGCCGCCGCAGACCGCGGCCAGGGCCTGG
Organism: uncultured Acidobacteriota bacterium; assembly: GCA_963792575.1. Taxonomy (GTDB): domain Bacteria; phylum Acidobacteriota; class Thermoanaerobaculia; order Multivoradales; family UBA5704; genus DATARR01. The sequence goes on along the minus strand of CAWBWZ010000006.1, from coordinate 39,089 downwards.
ATCGCCACCCGCACGACATTGTTCTGCGGCTGCTGGGCGGTGAGCGTCGAGCCCGCCGTCTGGGTGTGGAAGCGGAGCCAGAGCGAGCGCGGGTCCCTGGCGGCGAAGCGCTCCCGCACCAGCTCGGCCCACAGCCGCCGGGCGGCGCGGAACTTCGCCACCTCCTCCAGGAAGTTGTTGTGGGCGTTGAAGAAGAAGGAGAGGCGCGGCGCGAACTCGTCGACGCTCAAGCCGCGGTCGAGCGCCGCCTGCACGTAGGCCAGCCCGTTGGCGAGGGTGAAGGCCACCTCCTGCACCGCCGTCGAGCCCGCCTCGCGCATGTGGTAGCCGGAGATCGAGATCGTGTTCCACTTCGGCACCCGCTCGGCGCAGAAGGCGATGATGTCGGTCACCAGCTTGAGCGACGGCTTCGGCGGGTAGATGTAGGTGCCGCGCGCCGCGTACTCCTTGAGGATGTCGTTCTGGACCGTGCCCCCGACCTTCTCCCAGGAGACCCCCTGCTCCTCGGCCACCGCCAGGTAGAGCGAGAGCAAGGATGGCCGCCGTGGCGTTGATGGTCATCGAGGTCGTCACCCGGTCGAGGGGGATGCCGTCGAACAGCAGGCGCATGTCCGCGATCGAGTCGATCGCCACCCCCACGCGCCCCACCTCGCCGCGGGCCAGAGGGTGAGTCCGAGTCGTAGCCGATCTGGGTCGGCAGGTCGAAGGCGACCGAGAGCCCCGTCGTCCCCTGGGAGAGGAGATAGCGGTAGCGCTTGTTCGACTCGGCGGCGGAGGAGTACCCCGCGTACTGGCGCATGGTCCAGTGGCGCTTGCGGTACATGTCCGGATAGAGGCCGCGGGTATATGGGTACTGGCCGGGGTCGCCCAGTTTCTCCGGATAGGGGATGCCCGCCACGTCGCGCGGCGTGTAGAAGCGGCGGACGGGGATCTCGGAGGAGGTGCGCCGCTCGTCCTCCACGACGTCGGCGGTGGCGGCGGGGCGGTCGGCGGTCTTCGTCTCGGTGGCCATGGGGGGATTCTATATAGATAAGGAAGGGGAGGCGCGTCGCTCGGCGGCGAGCCCGGCCTGGAAGACGAGAGCGAGCGTAGAATATCCTCGTCGCTTCACGGTGGCGCCTCCAGGCCCCTGATCGTTGGCGAAGCGCGTTCCAGAGAGGGAAAGGGAGAAACAGAGATGTCTTTGAGATCTGGCAGGGCAGGTGTGCTGTCTGTCGTTTCCGTGCTCGTTCTTGTCCTTCTCGCGGGGGTCGCTCCGGCCGCCGCCGCGCCTCCGGCCGCCCCTGTGGACCTCAACAAGGCGACCCAGACCCAGCTCGAGACGCTCCCCGGCGTCGGCATGGCGACGGCGAAGAGGATCATCGCCGCCCGTCCCTATAACTCGGTGGAGGAGCTCTCCCGGGCGGGCCTCTCGGCCAAGGGGATCCAGAAGCTGAAGCCGCTGGTGACCGTGAGCTGGAACTCGGCGGACATCGAGCCCGTCAATCCGGCCGCCGCCCAGACCCCACCCTCCCCCGGCATGGTGTGGGCCAACCCGGATACCAGGATCTTCCACCGGTCGGGGGACCCCTGGTACGGCAAGACCAGGCATGGCCAGTGGATGACCCCGGCCGCCGCCGCCAAGGCCGGCTATCACGAGGCCAGGCCGGGCTTGAAAGGGAAGACGCCGGCCTGAACGCCTGAGCCCAGGGCGAGGCCCTGGGCTGCCGCCATCCCCCGGTCCCACCGGTTGCGGCTCCCCCCTCTTCCAAGCCCTACATATGGATTTCCGCAGCTCTCCGAGGGAGCCGCGTAAATCCGGCTGTGGAAATCTTGTAGAGAAGATGAGGATTGTAAGACTTTCCCCTGATGCGTCGCCAACTATGGTGTCGTCTCACGTTACAACCCACAACATCTTGTGGTTTTCCTCTTGACAGGCAACCCGGGCGGGCGTAGTTTTGAAGAAGCGGCGTCAATCAATTTCATCCCAAATGGACGAGATCATCCAGTCGTTTGCAGGCGTGGCGATGCCGCGGACTTCAGTCCGGCGGGACGGCCCGCCAACCCTGATCTGCAGTCTTCCTTTGGCAGGGGCGCAGTAACAGTCTGACGTGGGTGGGTGCAGCCTTTGGCGTGCCCGCTTGAAGTTCAACGAGCGAAACATCATCGAGGAGAGAGCATGGAGCCACATTCCCCCTTGCATTCGGACGAGACGAGAGGCAGAGCGACCCGCGGCCGGGCCGGCGCCGGAGCCACCAAGGCGGCGGAGGCCCCCACGGCGGCCCCGGCGCGGGGTCTCCACTTCGAGCGCTACTACACGACGCCCGGGGTGGACCCCTTCGACACGGTCGAATGGGAGCTGCGCAATGCCGTGATCTCGAACGAGAAGGGGGAGAAGGTCTTCGAGCAGAAGGACGTGGAGATGCCCAAGTTCTGGTCGCAGACGGCGACCAACGTGGTGGTCTCCAAGTACTTCCGCGGGCATATCGGCACCCCCGACCGCGAGCGCAGCGTCCGCCAGCTCATCGGCCGGGTGGCGGACACCGTCGCCGCCTGGGGGCGTGGCGACGGCTACTTCGCCACCGAGGAGGACGCCCAGACCTTCCACGCCGAGCTCAAGCACATCCTCCTCTACCAGTACGCCTGCTTCAACTCGCCGGTCTGGTTCAACGTCGGCATCGAGGAGAAGCCCCAGTGCTCGGCCTGCTTCATCAACGCGGCCCAGGACACCATGGATTCCATCCTCACCCTCGCCAAGACCGAGGGGATGCTCTTCAAGTACGGCTCCGGCACCGGCAGCAACCTCTCCAAGCTGCGCTCCTCGCGCGAGCCCCTGGCCGGCGGCGGCACCGCCTCCGGTCCGGTCTCCTTCATGAAGGGGTTCGACGCCTTCGCCGGCGTCATCAAGAGCGGCGGCAAGACCCGCCGGGCGGCCAAGATGGTCATCCTCAACATCGACCACCCGGACATCGAGGACTTCATCAAGTGCAAGGAGACCGAGGAGCGCAAGGCCTGGGCGCTGATCGACGCCGGCTTCGAGGGGGGCTTCAACGTCCCCGGCGGCGCCTACGACTCGATCGCCTACCAGAACGCCAACCACTCCGTGCGGGTGACCGACGACTTCATGAACGCCGTGCTCGCCGACGGCGAGTGGCACACCCGGGCGCGCACCGGCGACCGCACCGTCATGGGCACCTACAAGGCCCGCGACCTGATGAAGACGATCGCCGACGCCGCCTGGGTCTGCGGCGACCCCGGCATGCAGTACGACACCACTCATCAATGACTGGCACACCTGCGCCAACACCGACCGCATCTACGCCAGCAACCCCTGCAGCGAGTACATGTTCCTCGACGACACCGCCTGCAACCTGGCGTCGCTCAACCTGATGAAGTTCTTCGACGCCGACAAGGGGTTCGACGTCGAGAGCTTCAAGCACACCTGCGAGGTGGTGATCTCCGGCATGGAGATCATCGTCGGCAACGCCAGCTATCCGACCCCGAAGATCGGCGAGAACTCGCACAAGTTCCGGCCGCTGGGGATCGGCTACGCCAACCTCGGCGCCCTGCTGATGGCCCGCGGCCTCCCCTATGACTCCGACTCCGGCCGCGACTACGCGGCTGCGATCACCGCCCTGATGTCCGGCGCCTCCTACGCGCAGTCGGCGCGCGTCGCCGAGGCCATGGGACCGTTCGCCGAGTTCGAGGTCAACCGCGAGCCGATGCTGCGGGTGATGCGCAAGCACCGCGACGCGGTCAAGAAGATCGAGGCGGCCTACGTGCCGATGGACCTGCTCCAGGCGGCCAAGCGCTCCTGGGACGAGGTGGTCCTGCTCGGCGACCAGCACGGCCTGCGCAACAGCCAGATCTCGGTGCTCGCCCCCACCGGCACCATCGCCTTCATGATGGATTGCGACACCACCGGCGTCGAGCCCGACATCGCGCTCGTCAAGTACAAGAAGCTGGTCGGCGGCGGCATGATCAAGATCGTCAACAACACCGTCCCCGCCGCCTTGAAGCGGCTCGGCTACGACAAGGACGAGATCCGCGCGATCGTCGAGTACATCGACGAGAGCGACACCATCGAGGGCGCTCCCTATCTGAAGGAAGAGCACCTGCCGGTCTTCGACTGCGCCTTCAAGCCGGCCCAGGGGAGCCGCTCCATCCACTACATGGGGCACCTGAAGATGCTGGCGGCGGTGCAGCCCTACATCTCGGGCGCGATCAGCAAGACGATCAACATGCCCGAGGACTCGACCCCGGAAGACATCCTGCAGGCCTATGTCGAGGGCTGGCAGATGGGCCTCAAGGCGGTCGCCATCTACCGCGACAACTGCAAGCGCAGCCAGCCGCTCTCCACCAAGAAGGACAAGAAGGAAGAGGTCGCCGTGGTGCTGCCGCTCCAGGAGCGCCGGGCGGTGCGGCGCAAGCTGCCGGACGAGCGGCAGGCGATCACCCACAAGTTCTCGATCAACGAGTTCGAGGGCTACATCACCGTCGGCCTCTATGAGGACGGCACGCCGGGCGAGATCTTCCTGGTGATGGCGAAGCAGGGCTCCACCATCTCGGGGCTGATGGATTCCCTGGCGACGGCGATCTCGATCGCGCTCCAGTACGGGGTGCCGCTGCAGACGCTGGTCGACAAGTTCAGCCATACGCGCTTCGAGCCCTCGGGCTTCACCAAGCACCCGGAGATCCCGATCGCCAAGTCGATCACCGACTACATCTTCCGCTGGCTGGCCTCGAAGTTCCTTTCGCGGGAGGACAAGATCGCGGCGGGCGTGGTGCTGCGCGAGGATCTGGCGGGAGAGCTCCCGGGCTCCATGCCCCTCCTCGGCGGCGGCCGCCTCGACACCGTGGCCCAGGCCATCAACGCCGAGATGATCCAGAAGCCCACCTTCCTCTACCAGCAGGACGCCCCGAGCTGCCACGACTGCGGCTCGATCATGGTCAGGAACGGCAGCTGCTACAAGTGCCTGAACTGCGGGTCGACGAGCGGGTGCAGTTAGGGGTCTCTCCGGTAAATTCTTGATGTAGGGGCGGGGAGAAATCCCCGCCCTTTGTTTTTATCGGCGGTGTTCTGTAGGGGCCGCCCTATGTGGAGGGATGCTCCGATCAGACCACAGACCGCCTTCCGTCAGGGCGGCCACATAGGGCCGCCCCTACAGAACACTGGCTCGGCAACGGCACCCGCGCGTGAATCCCCGCATCGCCCGCCGCCCGGGATTTCCAGCCCCCTCGTTTTTGTTCCCGCCGGTGGACGCCCCCGCTTTCGGGGCGCAACGCCATCCTCTATCCTTGTGAGGCCATGATGATCACGACCCTTTCCCGCGTGCTCCGCTCCCGGCGCCCCGTTCTGGCGGCTGCCGTGTTCGTTTCTCTTCTTGTCGGAAGCTGCAAGGATGGCGCGAGCGCCGGGAAGGCCGCCAATGGGGCTCCCCCGAAACCCGCGGCTGCCGGCTCCCCGGCCGACTTCCAGCTGTCGTCGGTGGATGGCCGCAAGCTGGGCCCGAAGAGTTTCCCCGGCCAGGTGGTGGTGGTCGATTTCTGGGCTACGTGGTGCATGCCCTGCCGGTTGCAGGCGGAGATCCTCGAGCCGGTCTATCGCGACCTGAAGGGGCGGGGCGTTCAGTTCCTGGCGGCCAACGTGGGGGAGACGCCCGAGGACGTGAAGAAGTTTCTCAAGGAGAAGCCGTTCCCTTATCCCGTCTTGCTCGATCCTGACCAGGCGGTGGCCACCAAGATGGGCGTCTTCGGCCTCCCCACGCTGATGGTGGTGGACAAGAAGGGGAAGATCTCCTACCTGCAGACCGGGATCGCCGACGGCGACACCCTGCGCGAGCTGATCAAGAAGGCCGGGGCTTAGAGACGGGCAGGGCGGCCACATAGGGCCGCCCCTACACAGGTAGGTACTAGTCCAGCACCACCAGCGCGACGCGACGGTTCTGGGAACGGCCCTCGCGGGTCTTGTTGTCCGCGACCGGGCTGCTCTCACCGTAGGAGATGACGTTGATGCGGTGGAGCGGGAAGCTCTGCTTCTGGTTGAGGTAACGGCGGACCGACTCGGCCCGCAGCAGTCCGAGCTCCTCGTTGTACTTCTCCGAGCCGACGTTGTCGGTGTGCCCCTGGATCTCGACGTAGACGTTCTTGTTGTCCTGCTTGATCTTGGCCGCGAACTCGTCGATGGCGGCCTGGCCCTCGGGGGAGAGGTCGGAGGTGTCGAAGCCGAACTTCACCTTGTCGTCGGTCAGGATGGTCTCATAGAGGAACTTCCCCTCGGCGAGCTTGCCGGCCTCCTGGGCGCGGCGCAGGGCGTCCTGGGCGGTCTGCGAGATTTCACCGATCTGCTTGTCGTGGGTGTTGAGACGGGTCTGCGTCTGCTCGACCTGCCCCTGCACCTCGTCGACCCGGGTATTGACCGCGCCGGTCTCCTGCTTGACGTATTTCTTGGTCGCGCAGCCCGTGGTGCCCACGAGGGCGGCGGTCAACGAGAGGGCAATGATCAACGGCTTCCTGTTCATGGTGATTCTCCCTTTGGCTCGGGACCCGTCCCTCCGGCGGGGAGCGGGGTTCCCGGTTGCGGTTCAGCCGCCCGCGCGGGTTCCCGCGGGCGGGGTTCCTTTGTAACCACGCCGGAATACGACAGCCCGGCGCTCTCTGCTCTTGCCTTTGATCTCGACCGTGAGCGGGCGGAACTTCACCGCTCCGTCACCGGTCGAGAAACCCAGTACGTATTGGTGCCGGACATCGTCGAGGATCTCAGCCAGTGCCTTCTGGAGATCCTCCTGATTGGAGATGGAGTAGTAGCGTCCGCCGGTGACGGCGGCGAGCAGGCTCAGCACGTCGGCGTAGCGGTAGATCTTCTTCCCTTCCTGGGTCAATTCGTAGGGGTTGCCCGAGCCCAGCCCCAGGACATAGGTGGGGAGTTGAGCCTCCTGGACGACCGCGCGCGCCTGCTCGGGGGTCAGGTGGCTGGCGTTGTCCACGCCGTCGGTGATCAGCAGGGCGAACCGCTTCGGGTTGCGCCCCTCGAGCGAGATCTGGGGGATGCGGGCCACCGCGTCGTGGAGGGTCGTCGTGCCGTAGGCGACCCAGCGCTCGCTCGCCTCGCGCAGCGCTCCCTGGTTCTTGGTGAACGGAACCTCGACCTCGAAGATGCCGCCGGCGAAGCTGGCGATGGAGAACTCGTCGCCCGGCAGCGATTTGTCGAGGAAGAAGCGCAGCGCCTGCTGGCTCTGCGCGAGCTTGCCGCCGCTCGCCATGCTCCCCGAGAGATCCTGGAGCAGGATGACGCTCGCCGGCGCGTCGGAGCGGCGCTCGAAGCTCTCGATGGTCACGGTCTTGCCCTCGATGCTGAGCTGGAAATCCTTCTGGTCCAGGCTCTTGGCATAGCCCGCTGCCGGAGCGGACGACCACCGGCACCAGCACCAGGCCGACCGAGACCTCGTCCTGGAACTGCGGGGTCTGCGGCTCCTGGGCAAGCGCGGCATCCGCTCCCGCCCCCATCACCAGGAGGCCCGCCGCCAACGCAAGAAACGCCCGGAGACGTGGTGCTACTCTCATAACGAGGCCGGAAACTGCAAGAGCCGAGCCATCGTGACAAGATGTCGAGCGGGAGGCTTTCATGGCTGAAGAGGAAAAGGTCAACATCCGCAACATCTCAATCAAATGCGGTAACTGCAACACGTATCAGACACTTACGTCTTTTGGACGGCGGGAAGACTGGAACGTGTATACCTACGAGTGCGAGAACGACATCTGCGATCCCAAGGTCACCCGTACGATCGTCGAAGTGCCGCAGGATATCGACTCCTTCGCCCGCCGCGACCCGCAGTGGCGGGGCGGCGGCAAGCACGGCGAGGTGGGGGACGGCAGCGCGGGGGAGTAGGGAGCGGGTCAACGTCACATAGAGACTTTACAATATTTTGACGGCGACGTCTCCGACCTGGACCAGTGCCCGCCCGCAGGGCGGAAATCGGCAAGACAGAATTTATCCAGCCTGGGGTGTTAACCCCAGGGATCGGGGCCATCTCCCATGCCATGAAGCCCCGAAGGGCCGGCCCCCTACCTGGGGTTGACCCGTCTTAGACCGGTGCGCTGCTCGGAGGGCGGCATTTATCCAGCCTGGGGTGTTAACCCCAGGAACGGGCCATCTCCATGCCATGAAGCCCCGAAGGGCCGGCCCCCTACCTGGGGTTGACACCCCAGGCTGGATAAATTCTGCCCTGCGGGCGGCCCTCGGAATCCTGCAGGCCACGGACGCCCGCCCCCATGGCATGCCCTGTGCTAATCTCGCGCGCGTCGCGGGTTTCAACTCCTTCGCTTCGTCTTTCAACCGTTTTCTCGTGAGGGAACCATGAAAAAGATCGTCCACGTCGTGGGCACGGGAACGATTGGCGAGCCCCTGCTCGGTCTCTTTACCGACTTCCGGGACAAGATGGGGATCGATGAGGTCACCTTCCACAAGCGGACGCCGCTGGCGTCCGATCGGGCGAAGCTGAATCACCTGATCCAGCGCGGCGCCAAACTGGCGGTGGATGAGGACGTCCGGTCGGAGTTCGAGAAGCTGGGCCACGAGGTGAGCTTCGAATCCCGCGAGGCCCTGGAGCGGGCGACGGTGATCGTCGATTGCACCCCGGCGGGGAACGAGAACAAGGAGAAGTTCTACGAGAACCTGAGCGGCCCCAAGGGGTTCCTCGCCCAGGGGAGCGAGTTCGGTTTCGGCAAGCCCTACGCCCGCGGCATCAACGACGAGGTCCTGGTGGCCGGCGAGGACCGCTTCCTCCAGATCGTCTCCTGCAACACCCACAACATCACGACCCTGATCAAGACGCTCACCCACCAGGACGGCAAGTACGCCCTGAGGAAGGGGACCTTCGTCTGCATGCGGCGGTCGAACGACATCTCGCAGGCGGACAGTTTCGTGCCGGCCCCCAACGTCGGCAAGCACGACGACCCGAACTTCGGCACCCACCACGCGCGCGACGCCCACCACGTCTTCGAGACGCTGGACCTCGACCTCAACCTCTTCTCGAGTTCAGTCAAGCTCAATACGCAGTACATGCACTCGATCTGGTTCAATCTCGAGCTCGACCGCGACATCACGCTCGAAGAGGCCAAGAAGCGCCTGCGCGACAACCCGCTGGTGGCGGTGACCGACAAGTGCTACGCCAACCTGATCTTCAGCTTCGGCCGCGATCATGGGTACTACGGGCGTATCCTGTCGCAGACTGTGGCGGTGATGCCGACCCTCGCCGTGCGGCACAAGCGCGAGGTCTATGGGTTCTGCTTCACGCCCCAGGACGGCAACTCGCTGCTCTCCTCGGTGGCGGCGACCCTCTGGCTCATCGATCCCGACTGGCAGAGCGTGCAGAACCGCCTGCAGCCGATCCGCCGCTGGCTGTATCGGGAGATCTGACGGCACGATCCGCGATCCGCCGCCCGTACGCTGTCCTGGCGGCCTGCCCTGTGATCTTGTATGCGACCCGTCGAGCTCAGATTTGGTGACCTCCGTATCGAGGGATGGTCGCGCGCGGGGGACGACAACTGGTTCCGCGTCCACCCTCCGGGACTGGCGCTCGACGTCGGGCGGGGCGCGCTCCAACTCGCCGGCGCCGCGGACGTGTTCATCAGCCACGGGCACCTCGACCACGCGCTGGGGCTGCCGTACGTGCTCTCCCGGCGTTCGCTGCACCGGCTGGTCCACACCCGGGTGTTCTGCCCGGCCGAGGTCTTCGAGGACTTGAGAGGATTCATCGCCGCGGCCGAGCGCCTGGAGCGGGCCCAGTACCGTTACGATCTCGTGCCCCTCTCCCCTGGCGACCGGGTGCCGGTGGGGAAGGGGCTGGTGATGGAGGCCTTCGCCACGGACCACGTGGTGCCGAGCCTCGGCTACCATCTCTGGCGCGGGCGGCGGCGTCTGGCGCCCACCTATGCGGGGATGCCGGCGGCGGAGCTGATCCGGCTGCGCGAGGCGGGGGTGGAGACCGGCGAGGTCGTAGAGGACATCTGGCTCACCTACTGTGGCGACACCGGGCCGAGGATCTTCGAGATCGAGCCGCGGATCTTCCGCAGCAAGGTGCTTATGCTGGAATGCACCTTCCTGGACGAGGAGCACCGGGACAAGGGGGAGCAGTTCAAGCACCTCTACCTGGGCGACATCGAGCGCCAGGCTTCGGAGTTCCAGAACGAGGCCATCGTCCTGCATCACCTGTCACGCCGGTTCCGAGTCGAGGAATTGCGGGCAGAAATCGAGCGGCGCCTGCCGGAGTTGGCGCCCCGGATTCATATCCTCGTGGAAGGAGCGGCGGCATGAAGGAAAGGACAGTATGAGAGGACCACAGAGCGGAGGGGGGCCGGGCGGCGGTGGACGCGGCCCGAAACGCCCATCGGATCGCCCCCCAGGCCGGCCGCCGGGTGGCGGCGGAAGCCGGGAGCGGACCGCCGGCGGGGGCTCCCGCGCCCCCTGGCAGCGGCAGGGCGCCCCGGGCGATCCGGATCGCCGTGGCCCGGCGAGCCCGCGTTCTTCGGAGGGGCCGCCGCGAGGCGCGGAGGACCGCCGTCCGCCCCGTCCGCCGAGGGAAGGGGCTCCGGATCGCCGCCCGCCCCGTCCCCCCTATCAGGGGCGAGGAGGGGACGACCGCCGGCCCTCGGGTCCTCCGCGTGGAGCGGATGACCGCCGCCCGTCCTATCCTGCTAGAGAAAACCGTGGAGGTGATGATCGCCGTCCGCCGCGTCCGCCCTACCAGGGGAGAGGAGGAGATGACCGGCGTCCATCAGGTCCGCCGCGCGGAGGGGACGATCGCCGCCCGCCGTTTCAGAGCCGCGAACGGGACGACCGCCGCCCACCGGGTCCGCCCCGTGGGGGCGACGACCGCCGTCCGCCTCGTCCGCCGTATCAGGGTAGAGATCGCGACGACCGGCGGCCATCCGGTCCTCCCCGTGGCGGGGACGATCGCCGCCCCCCGCGTCCTCCACGCACGGCCGACGACCGCCGGGTGCCGTCCCGCGCGGCCCGGGAACACGCCGAGGAGGTCCTCGAAGGGCGCATACCCTTTGTGCCTCCCGCGCCGCCGTCCCCGCCGCCCGGCACCCGGCTGATCGACGTCACCGAGATCGAGACGCGGATCGAGAAGCTGGTGGCGGGGGGCGACGGGCTCGCCCGCTTCCAGGGCGTGCCGATCTTCATTCCGCGCGCGGCGCCGGGGGACCTGGTACGGGCGCGGATCGTCGAGCGCAAGCCGGACTACGGCCGGGCGGAGATCGTCCAGATCCTCGAACCGGGACCGGCCCGCCGGCCTGACCCCGTGCCGGAGCTCACGCGCTCCAGCATCGCCGACCTCCAGCACCTGGAGGACGACATGCAGACGCGCCTCAAGGTGCAGGCGGTCCGCGAGACGCTGGAGCATCTCGGCCACCTCGTGCTCCCCGCGGACGTCGAGGTGATAAAGGGGGAGCCCTGGGGGTACCGCCTGCGCACCCAGCTCCACACCGAGGTCGACCCGCTGACCGGCGGCATCCGGGTGGGCTATCACGCCCGCGGCACGAACGACGTGATCCCGGTCTCCCGCTGCCCGCTGCTGGTGCCGGAGCTCGAGGAGCTGCTGCGCGAGTTGCCCGCCCATCTGGTGGAGGGGGGGCCGCAGCGGATCGACCTCGCGGCGGGGGACGACGGCACAGTCACCGTGGCGCCGGTCATCGAGGGGCTGCCGCACGGCGAGGTGTCGACGAAGGTGGGGGAGATCACCTATGCCTACGACGCCCGCTGCTTCTTCCAGTCGCACCGCGGGCTGCTGCCGCGGCTGGTGGACGTCACGGTCGGCCCCTGGAAGGGGGAGACGGCGGTCGACCTCTACTCCGGGGTCGGCCTGTTCAGCCTGCCGCTCTCCCGCCTCTATACGAACGTGATCGCCGTCGAGTCCGACCAGATCGGCTCGCGCTACGCCCGGCTCAACACGCGGCGCAACCAGGCGACCAACCTTGAGATCGTGAACCAGGTCGTCGAGAGCTGGGCGAAGCGGATGCTGGAAGGGCTGGACCGCGTGATCGTCGACCCGCCCCGCGGCGGCCTCGCCCGCGAGGTGCGCGCCGCCCTGCTCGAGCGCCGGCCCGCCCGGCTGACCTATGTCTCCTGCCACCCCGCCGCCCTCGCCCGCGACCTGCGGCAGCTTCAGCCGACCTATCGGATCGAGAGCCTCGTCTTCTTCGACCTGTTCCCCCAGACGGGGCACATGGAGACGGTGGTGCAGATGGTGCTGGCTGGGGAGGGGGAGGAAAGGACGTAAAGGACGACAAAGACGACAAGGACGAAATCCGGATCCCGGCATCTCTGTTTGTCCTTGTCGTCCTTGCAGTCCTTTTCGTCCTTTGTTTTTCCCCCGCCCCACCCCCCGGGGCGGCGACAAACCCTCACCCCATCCTCTAGGGTCTGTCGCGACAAACACCTGTCGCCGATCCAGAGGCCGTTCATGCCCCGACGCTACGAGGCTCAATCCGGAGCCATTCCATCCTTTCCCATGCGGCTCGGGACCGCGCTCCGCCATGCGCTCCGCCAGGGCTACACCACCAGGGATCTGCGCTCCGACCTGCTGGCCGGCGTCGTCGTGGGCATCGTCGCCCTGCCGCTGTCGATGGCGCTGGCGGTGGCTTCGGGAGTGGCGCCCCAGCACGGGCTCTACACCGCGATCATGGCCGGCGGGGTGATCGCCGCCCTCGGCGGATCGATGGTGCAGGTCTCCGGCCCCACGGCGGCGTTCGTGGTGCTGCTGGCGCCGATCTCGGCGCGGTTCGGCCTCGGCGGGCTGATCCTGGCGGGGCTGATGGCGGGCATCCTGCTGGTGATCATGGGCGCCGCGCGACTCGGCGGGCTGATCCAGTTCGTCCCCTATCCGGTGACCACGGGCTTCACCGCCGGCATCGCGGTGGTCATCGCGACCTTGCAGCTCAAGGACTTCTTCGGGCTGACGGTGGCGAAGATGCCCGATCATTACCTCGGCAAGGTGGGAGCGCTGGTGGCGGCCCTGCCCACGGTGCGCTGGCCGGACCTCGCGATCGGGCTCTTCACGCTCGCTGTCCTCATCCTCTGGCCGCGGGTCACGCGCAAGGTGCCCGGGCCGCTGATCGGCCTTGGACTCGCTGGCATCCTGGCCGCGCTGCTGGAGCGCTTCGTGCCCGGCTTCGAGGTGGCGACGATCCTCAGCCGCTTTCAGGACGGCATCCCACAGCTCCCGCCGCAGCCGGTGCTCCCCTGGCATCTGCCGGGGCCGGACGGCAGGCCGCTCGTCCTCTCTTTCGAGCTGATCCGCGAGCTGATCCCTTCCGCCTTCGCGATCGCCATGCTAGGCGCTATCGAGTCGCTCCTCTCGGCGGTGGTGGCGGACGGCATGACCGGCGGCTCGCACGACCCCGACGCCGAGCTGGTGGCGCAGGGGGTGGGCAACCTCGTGGCCCCGTTCTTCGGCGGCATCGCCGCCACCGGCGCGCTCGCCCGCACGGCGACCAACATCCGCTCGGGGGCGCGCTCGCCGCTCGCCGGCGATCTTCCACTCGCTCGTTCGTGCTGCTGGCGGTGCTGCTCCTGGCGCCCGTCCTCAACCACCTGCCGATGGCCTCGCTCGCCGCGCTGCTGCTGATCGTGGCCTGGAACATGAGCGAGGTGAAGCACTTCGCCCACGCCATGCGGGTGGCGCCGCGGAGCGACGTCCTCATCCTCCTGACCTGCTTCAGCCTGACGGTGATCTTCGACATGGTGGTCTCGGTGACCGTCGGCGTGCTGCTGGCGGCGCTCCTCTTCATGCGCCGCATGGCCGAGGTCTCGAACGTGCGGCTGGTCAGCCAGCACCCGATCGCCCAGGAGGGGATTCCGAAGGACGTGCTGATCTACGAGATGGCCGGCCCCCTCTTCTTCGGCGCGGCGCACAAGGCGATGAGCGCCCTGCAGCGGGTGCCGACGGGGATCAAGGTCGTGGTGCTCGACCTCGCCTCGGTGCCGGTGATCGACGCCACCGGCATGGTGAGCCTGGAGTCGGCGGTCGCGCGGCTCCGCCAGCTCGGCATCTTCGTGGTGCTGGGCGGAGTCCAGGAGCAGCCGCTGCGCGTTCTCGACAAGTCGGACCTCCGCGGCCACCGGGAACACCTCTCCGTACACCAGAGCATGGAGGGGGCGCTGGCGGAGGCGCGGGAGGTGTCGGGGATAACCGCCCTCTCCTGACCCTCCCGGTTTCCTTCTCTCCACCGCGGGTGTCTAAGCAGGTAGGATGAGCGCTCTACGAACAGCAGCTCCGACGAGTCTTTCGGGAGGCGAGTTGAGGAACCGGCCGGATCCAGGCGAGGAGGGGCGGCTGCTGGCCGCCCTGGCCGCCGGGGACCGGGAGGCGGCCGAACGGCTGGTGGAGCGGACCTACAAAGGGGTCTTCGCTCTGCTGCGCCGGCTCAGCGGCGATCCCGACCTGGCGGCGGATCTCACGCAGGAGACCTACCGCAAGGCGTGGGACGCGCTGCCCGGCTTCGACCGCCGGTCGCAGTTCTCGACCTGGTTGTTCCGCATCGCCTACACCACGTTCCTCAATCATCTGCGCCGGCCCCGGCGCCTCGTGCCGCTCGAAGAGAAGCACGAGGCGGCCGTTCCGGATCCCGCGCCCGCCGCCGACGAGATGGTGGGCAGGGGAATGGAGGGGGACCGGCTGCGGCGCGCGGTCCTCGCCCTGCCGGAGGAGCTGCGCTATACCGTCACCGCCGTCTTCTGGGGGGACCTGCCGGTCAAGGAGATCGCGCGCCAGGAAGGCATCACGCCGGTCGGCATCCGCAAGCGCCTCAAGAAGGCATTCCGGTTGCTGGCGCTGGCCCTGGAGGAGGACGCCCGATGAGCCGCATGAACGAGCGCGAGATCGCCCGGAAGCTGGCCGAGCGCGAAGAGCTCGAGCCGCCGGCCGGGCTGCTGGAAAAGATCAAGAGCGAGATTCCGCCGTCGATCCCGGTCGGCACCGAGACACCGGAGGTGGAGACGCCGAGCCCCGCGGCCCCGCGGCAGCGCTGGCTGATGGCGGCCTCGGTGGTGGCGATGATCGGCGCCGGCCTGCTGGCGCTCCAGGTCCGGACGCCGATGGCCCCCGTGCAGGAGACCGCCGGCTCGAAGTCGCTTCTGCAAAGGACGGATCGGGCCCCGGCGGCGCCGCCGGCCGGGCAGCCTCCCGCGGCGCGGATGCGCCCGCCCCAGGAAGCGGAGCCGTCCCGCGGAGTCGAGCAGGCGCCGGTGCCGCCGCCGAAGCTGCTCTCCAGGAAGGAGACGGACGAGCTGAAGTCGCTGGGCTACGTCACCCCGCAAGGCGTCGCAGGAGGCGTTGAAGGCGGGGTCGTGGGAGGAGTCCCCGGAGGAGTCGTGGGTGGGGCGGTCGCTCCGCGGGAGGCCGCGCCCCCCGTGCAAGCGGTCGAAGTCCCCGAGAGCGCGCCAGCGCCCGCGGCTCCCGCTCCTCAGGCCGCGGCGAAAGAGGAGCGCCGGGCCGATGCCGCCGCCGACTCTCCGCTGCGGATCACCGGCGAGACGGCGGCGATGGCGATGGCCGAGACGGCGGCGATGGCGATGGCCGAGACGGCGAAGCCCGACCTCGACGTCCGCCACAAGTTGTCCGGGGTCAACCCGTTCAAGGACACGGCCACCCAGCGGCTCTCGACCTTCGAGACGGACTCCGGCACGGCCTCGTACGAGCTGGTGCGCCGGTCGCTCCTGCAGGGCAAGCTGCCCGCTCCGGAAGCGATCCGCGTCGGGGAGGTGCTGAACGGCTTTGAGACCGGCGGTGTGCCCCCGCTGGAGGGCGCTCCCACGCCGTTTCGGGAGCCACGATACCGGTTGCTCTGCTTCCGTCTGCCCGCAGGGCAACCGGGTGGAGGTGGACTTCAACCCCGCGGCCGTGGCCCGCTACCGGCTGCTCGGCAACGGCATCTCCACGCTTTACGAGATCGAGCTCCGGCCCGAAGCCCCCCGGGACGGCCGCTTGCTGACGCTGCGTCTGGGCGCGACGGAAAAGGCGGTGTTCCTCTCCGGGCTCGTTCCCTCCTGGGAGAAGGCTTCGCCGGGATTCCGCCTGGCCGCCCTGGCGGCCGAGTTCGCCGAGATCCTGAAGGGCTCCTCCCAGGTGGATCTCGCCGAGGTCGCCCGCCAGGCGCGCGACGCCCAGAAGGGGCTCCCGAAGAGCGCCAGGGCCTCGGAGCTGGCGGATCTGGCGGAGAAGGCGGCGCGGATCAGGGGGGCGGGCGCCGGATCTGCTCCTTGAGCACCTCCGTCTCCCGCTCGAGCTGCTCGACGCGGTCGCGGAGGGCCTGATCCTCGCGCCCCTTCGCTTCGCTGGTGCGGATCTTCTCGACGGCCTTCTCGGCGTTGCGCCGCTGGCGGCCATCGACCTCCAGCCGCGCCCGGCGCTCGATCGCGGGGATGGCGGCGGGGTCCCCCAACTCGCCGAGCCGCCGGTAGGCGTTCTCGCGCAGGGAGTAGTAGGGGTCGTCGAGATAGCCCTCGAGGATCTTGCGCACCTCGTCGCGGCGGTGGCTGTCCTCCTTCTGGATATTGACCAGGGCTTCGAGGGCGGAGGAGCGGCTGTCGATAGGGGCGCCGTACTTCGCCAGCCGGACGGCGTGATCCCAGGCGCGGGCGGGATCGATCTTGGCCAGGGCCTTGATCGCCGCGCCGCGGACCTGCTCGCGAAAGCTCTCCTGGGAGAGGGCCGCGATCAGCGCGGGTGCGGCCTCGTCGCGCCGCTTCTTGAACTCGCCGAGCGCGCCGGCCGCCGCGGCACGGGCGGCGTAGCTGTCGTCCGTCTCCAGGGCCCGCCGGAGGATGGGGATCAGCTCGCGGTGGTCGGGGAACGCTCCGAGGGCTTCGAGGACGTTGGTGCGGACGCGGCTGTCCTTGTCGGCCAGTCCGCCGCGGAGGGCCTCCAGGGCGGGATCCTTCTCGATCTTGCCCAGCGCCTTCGCGGCTTCCTCGCCGGGTGCCGTGGAAGGGCTCCTCGCGGAGAGCCCGGCCGAGCGCCGCCACGGCCTCGTCGCCGCCGAGCTCGCCGAGCGCGCGGATCGCCTCGAGTCGGGCGGCGAGGGGCCTGGAGCGGTGAGCTGGACCGTCCACTCGGCGGCCGGCTTGGCGAAATCGACCGTCTTGAGAATCCACCCCTCAGGGTCCAGCACCACCGTGCGGGGGCGCTCGTCGCTCGGGATGTAGAGGTCCTGGAAGTCGCGGGCGGCGACCGGGACGCGCCGCACCACCGTCTCCCGCTCGCCCATCAGGGCGACCTCGAGAGGGAAGGAGAAGAGGCCGGTCTGAGCGTCGAGCTTCTGGGTCTGCCGGATCTCGAGGTGCACCTGTCGGGTGTCCGGCTGGTAGTCCCACTTGACCTTCAGCTCGGGGTGGCCGGCGCCGTAGACGTACTGCTCGAAGAGCGGACCGAGGGAGACCCCGGTGGCCGTCTCCATCGCGTCCTGGAGGTCGTGCGTGGTCACCGTCTGCCCGGCGAAGCGCTCGACGTAGGCGCGGATCCCCTTCGACCACCCCTCCTCGCCGAGGAGGTAGTGGAGCATGTGGAGCACCAGCGCCCCCTTGTTGTAGGAGTGGCCGGTCGAACATGTCGATCGGATCGGCGTAGCGGCTGGTCGACGATCGGCCGCCGGTAGTCCTGCTCGGCCTCGCCGAGGTAGGCGCCGCCGCAGGCCGTCGACCTCGCCAGGCGAACTCGTCCTCGCCGTGGGCCGACCGCACGTAGAGGGCGGTGAAGTAGTCGGCGAACCCCTCGTTGAGCCAGGCGTTCGACCAGTCCTCGCAGGTGAGGAGGTCGCCGAACCACTGGTGGGCCGTCTCGTGGGCGACCAGCCCCTCGCTCGGCGAGTCGACGCTCGGCCCGCGCGTCGTGCAGGGTGCGGGCGGTCTGGGTGGTGGCGGAGATGTTCTCCATGCCGCCCCACATGTAGTCGATCGACGGCGGACTGGGCGTACTTGGCGTAGGGGTAGGGGCGGCCGGTGGCCTGGGAGTAGAACTCCAGGATCTTCGGGGTGTCGCCGAAAGAGCGGCGGGTGGTGGCCTCGTCGGTGCCGGGGGGGACGTAGTACTCGACCGGGATGCCGCGCCAGGCGTCGGTAACCTGGGTGAAGTCGCCGATCGCCACCGAGACCAGGTAGGTCGTGTGGGGGACGTCCATGCGCCAGTGATAGGTCCGCCGGCCGTCGGGACGGTCGGTCACCTCCAGCAGCTTGCCGTTGCTGACCACCGCGAGCGGGCGCTTGACCGTGGCGACCATCTCGGTGGTGGCGCGGTCGTTCGGGAAGTCCCAGCTCGGGAACCAGTGGCGGTTGAGGTCGGGCTCCCCCTGGGAGTAGATCTGGCGCGGCTTTTCGGGATAGCCGGCGTCGGGGCCGACGAAGTAGAGGCCGGCCCTGCGGGTGGGCGGAGTAGTCGATCGCCACCTCCAGGCGGTCCTGCGGGCCGTAGGCGCGGTCGAGCTGCACGGTCAGCGTCTCGGCCTGCGGGATCGAGGGAGAACGGCCGCTCGGCGCCGTTGACCCGGACCTTCGCGCACGTCGAGCTCGGCGGCGTTGAAGACCAGGGCGTCGACCCCCGGCAGCAGGGGGGCGAGGGTGTTGGTGGCGGTGCCGGCGACGCTCCGCGCGTCCCAGTCGAAGGCGAGGTCGAGGCGCAGGTGCTGGAGGTCGTACTGCCGCGTGGGCATGTAGTGGACGGGGGTCCCCTCGGGGGCGAAGGACCTGCGGCGCGGAGAATCCCGCCGACCGCCGTCGGCGAGGGTCAGGAAGAGCGAGGCGGCGAGGACCGTCCGGGTGCGCTGGGCCGTGGGGTTCAAAGGGTTCCCTCCTCGAGAGGTTTGAAATCGCGCCTATGTTACAACCCGTATAGGTTTCTCCGCATGGGGTCCTCACGTAGAATCGGGCGCATGGCTCGCTACCGAGTGATCCTCGCCAAGGAAGATTTCAAGTTCTCCGCCGCCCACTTCACCCTCTTCGGCGACGGGCGCGCCGAGCTGCTCCACGGCCACAACTACCGGGTGAGGGTGGAGCTTGCCGGCGGGGACCTCGACGGCGAGGGGCTTCTGGTCGACATCGAGAGCTTCAAGCGGGCGCTGCGCGCCCTCTGCGCCCGGCTCGACAGCCGGATGCTGATCCCGGGCGAGAGCCCGCGGCTGCGCTGGGAGCGCGAGGGCGGGACGGTCGAGCTCCGTCTTCGGCGAACGGGCCTACCGCTTCCCCCACGAGGACACCCTGGTGCTGCCGCTCGTCAACACCTCGATCGAGCTGCTGGCCCGCATGTTCTGGCACGACCTCGCCCCCCACCTCGCCGGCTCGCGGGTGGACGCCCTGGCCGTCTCGGTGGAGGAGACGGCGGGGCAGGAGTGCTGGTACGAGGGGGAGATCGGGGCGCAGGCCCGTCAAGGAGTGAGGGCTCCGCCCCTTCCAGCTCACCAGCTTTCCGCGGCGCCGGTCCAGGACCCCCAGCAGCAGCACCCAGGCCAGCAGCAGGGCATCGAGCGGATACAGCAGCCCGTAGGCCGGGGCGTGGCCGCTGCCGGAGCGGCAGAGCATCGAGGCGGCGGCGCCGGCGGTCCAGAGCAGCACCGCCTCCACCCAGCGGCCGGTGAGCGCGGCGGCGGCCAGGGCGGCGGCGGGGAGCAGGAGAACCGCGAGCACGGCGGCCGCCGTCCCCGGGAGGTGGCTGAAGAGGGCGCCCAGGTTGCGCCGCCAGCCGCGGACCGCCTCGCCGAGGCCGCGGTACATGCGCACCCGCAGACCCGGAGCGCGGAAGAAGCCGGTGCGGAAGCCTTGGTTGCGCAGGCGCGCGACCAGCGCCACGTCGTCGATCGGCGCCGAACGCGACCGTCTCGAAGCCGCCGCAGGCTCTCCCAGGCATTCCGGCGCAGGAGGATGAACTGGCCGTTGGCGACCGCCGGACCGGCGCCGTCCGCCGCCGCCTGCCAGTCGCCGAGGAGCCCGTCGAGCAGGGCGAAGACCGCCGGGACCAGGAGGTTCTCGCCCAGCCCGCTCACCTCCTGGAAGCCGGCCAGGGAGACGCGCGTCCAGCCGCTGCTCCGGCCGCCGCGGCGTGCGCCCGCGCCAGCAGGTCCGGGGCATGGCGGGTGTCGGCGTCGGTCGACAGCAGCCAGGGCGTCCCGGCGTCCCGCGCGCCCGCCCAGAGCGCGTGGACCTTCCCCGGCCAGCCGGCCGGAAGCGGGCCGGCGGAGAGGAGGGTCAGGCGGGGCTCCGCCGCGGCCCTCCTCGTCGACCAGGCCGGCGGTGCCGTCCGTCGAGCCGTCGTCGATCACCCGCACCACGGGAGCGGCGGTCTGCGCGAGCAGCGTCGCCACGCAATCCTCCACGTTGAGCCGCTCGTCGCGCACCGGCAGAAGAACGGTGGTTTCAGGAGTAGCGGGGAGGGGCGGAGGGAGCGGCGGGGCCCGCCGCCGGCGTTCCTCGGTCCTCAGCGCCAGCCCGAGGAGGCCGGCGCCGAGGAGAAGGGAGAGAGAAAGGGCGAGGCTCAACGCTTTGAGGTCAGGCGGAGAGCCGCTTCGCGAGCTCGGCCTCGACCTCTCCGGGCATCGGGAAGCGTCCCTGCTGCTTCTTGGAGAAGATCAGGTCGTTGGCGATGACGATCTCGAAGACGCCGCCACGGCCGCGGATCAGCTGTGGCTGGATGCCGAACTTGCTTCTCGATCTCGGCCGCCAGACTGGCGGCCCGAGGGTAGATAGTTTCAGCTCGTGCAGTACTCGATGGAGATGGACTCGTCGGGGGCATGCAGCTCCTCCTTTCGGGCCTATTCTACAGCGGGATCCGCCAAACATCTCCTCAAGCGAGGAATGAAATGGTAGAGGGCCCTGTTCAGGGTGTATAAAGGTGCGGCTGGAGACCAAAGCGTGACAGGCGGCCGAAAAAAATTCTCCGGAGGCTGGATTTTGGCTAGCGACCCTGAGTATAATCGAGATTGTTCAACATCGCTGTTAGAATTGAGGTCGGCAGGTCTTCGGGGAGCTTGCATTCCGTCCAGTGGGTGCACCGCTGGAGGGTGTAAGAGGATAGGAATTGCATTGTATGAAACGTGGAGGTAAGAAAATGAAAGGCGAGGCGCCGAACATGTCATCCAAAGAAATGGCCCAGATCCGGCAGAACCTTGAGGGGACGCCGGACATCGAGGAGGCCGCGGAGCTGATGAACCTGGCGGGGAACTCCACCCGGCTCAAGCTCCTCTACCTGCTCGAGAACATGAAAGAGCTCTGCGTGTGCGATCTGGCGGAGATGCTCGGGGTTTCGGTTTCGGCCGTCTCCCAGCACCTGGCGAAGCTGAAGGCCTACGGGCTGGTGGCTCCGCGCCGCGACGCCCAGACCATCTACTACCGTCTGACCGACCACGAGTTCAACGCGAAGCTGCGCGAGAACTTCTTCAAGCAGTTCCAGGTCTGAGCACGGCGGCCTCCGGGCCGTCGCGGGTCTGTTCTCCGAAGCGGCCGGGCTAACCCCCGGCCGTTTTCTTTTTCAGGCGAAGGCGCCTGCCAGCCTGACGCAGGCATCCACCGTCCGCCTCGCCTCCTCCGGGCTGGCGCGATCGAAGCTCAGCGCGGAGAAGGTGATGGCGGCGGCCGCAGGGAGCGCGGCGCGGCAGTCCAGAAGGTCCGCGAGGCGCGCGCCGTCCGGCTCGGGGTAGCCCACGGCGGGCGCGTCCCGCGGATCGAGCCCGTCCACGTCGACGTGCAGATAGAGCGAACGGTCCGCCACACAGCGGCGAAGCCTTTCGCGGGTCTCCTCCGAGGCGATCCGGTCCGGCGAAACGCGGGCGAGCCCGAGGCGATCGAAATTGCCGGGCTCCAGGGGATCGAAGGACCGTCCGGCGAGGTGGATCACGTGGCGGGGGTCGAGCGGAGTCAGGCCGGCGGCCTCCCGGATCTCCGGCAGGCTCATGCCGCAGAGCGCCGCCAGCGCCATGCCGTCCCAGTAGCCGCTCGGCGAGGTCTCCGGCGTATTGCCGTCGCCGTGGGCGTCGATCCAGAGCGCGGCGACGTCGCGCCCGCGCCGCTGCAGGCCGGCCACCACCCCCAGGCTGGCCAGGCAGCCGCCGGAGAGGACCACCGGCAGGCGCCCGAGCGAGCCGGCCCGCTCCACCTCCTTGGCGATCCGGCTGGCGATGCCGGCGACCGTCGCGAGCTTCGGAGAGCCGGCGGGAGCGGCGATCTCAGTCTTGTGGATCTCCTCCCAGCCCGCCTCGCGCAGCCGGCCGGGGAAGCCGTGCTCCAGGAGGCCGCGCGGGCCGCGGGCCATCGGGGTGTCCCCACGCTCGACGTCGTAGGGGACGACCAGGATCTCGATCGCTCTGCCGTTCATGGCGGTCTCCTTGTGTAGAATCTCCCGCGATGATGATGACATCCAAGGGAGGGAAGGAATGAGCCAGCACCCGCGTCCGAAGTTCACCTATCTGGGCCATGCCACCATCCTCTGCGAGCTTCCCGAAGGCGAGGTCGTGCTGATCGACCCCTGGGTCGAGAACAACCCGGCCTGCCCGGAGGCGTTGAAGAAGCTCGACCGGATCGACGCGATGCTCATCACCCACGCCCACTCCGACCACATGGGGGACGCCGTCGAGCTCGCCAAGCGCCACAAGCCGAAGATCGTGGTGGCCAACTTCGAGATCTGCGGCTGGCTCGGCACGAAGGGGGTCGAGAACTGCTCCGGCATGAACCTGGGCGGCTGCCAGGAGGTGCTCGGGATGCAGGTCACCATGGTCCGCGCCGACCACTCCTGCGGCATCTCCGACGGCGACCAGACCCTCTACGGCGGCACGGCGGCGGGGTACATCGTGCGGCTCGCCGGCGGCTTCACCTTCTACCACGCCGGGGATACGGCGCTGTTCTCGGACATGCAGCTCCTCGGCGAGATGTACCGTCCCGAGCTGGCCTTCCTGCCGATCGGCGACCATTTCACCATGGACCCCCAGCAGGCCGCCCGCGCCTGCCGCTTCCTCGCCGTCCGCAAGGTGATCCCCATCCACTGGGGGACCTTCCCCGTGCTGACCGGCACGCCGGAGAAGCTGGAGAAGGCCCTCGGGGACCAGGGGACGTCCTGCGAGGTCATCGGCCTCAAGCCGGGAGAGATCTACTAGAAGGGCTCAGAAGCGGACCGACGCGCCCAGACCGGCGAACCAGTTCGGGCGCGGCCGGTCGAGACCGGCACCGGCACGGACGTCGAGCGCCAGGTCGTTCGACACCAGCCAGGAGAGGCCGGCGTCGGCGTAATGGGTGGCGGAGCCGTCCGAGCTCTCTCGGGAGAGGACGTAGCCCTCGAGGAAGCCGCCCAGCTTGTCGTTGATCGAGACGCCGGCCGAGAGGCTGGCGAAGGTCTGGCCGAAGCGCCGGTCGCCGTCCGCCGCGTAGGCGTAGCCCAGGTTGCCGTCGAGCGACCAGGTGGAGCTCAGCTCCCAGCCCAGGGCGAGGGTGGCGGTCGGCTGCCAGACGTCGGCGGTCAGCGCGCGCGCTCCCACGGGGACGGTGGTCTGCAGGAGCAGCCCCATCGCGGGGACGCCGTGAGGACGGTGCTCCGCCTCCGCGTCGTTGAGCCGGACCTTGACCTCGACGAACGGGTCCTCGAACCCCGAAATCCGCCTCTCGCCGGGCACGCCGGCGTCGATCCAATCATAGGAATTCAAGCCCAGCCGCGCCTCCCAGCGATCGTCGAAGGCGTAGCGCAGGAGGATCTCTCCCAGGGAGCTCGACCTTTCGGGGCCGGTCCGCGTGAAGGTGTACCCACCCTCGACCTGGAGGTGCCCCGGCGCGGCGAGCCCGGGTCCGTTGGTGAAGTCCGGCCGGTCGGGTTCGATCGGGTCCTTCAGGCCGGAGAACTCCTGGGCGGCGAGCGGCGCGGCGAGAGCGAGCAGGGCCACGAGTGAGGGGAGAAAGGCGAGGAGGGGGAGTCTCATGGCGGCGAATCCTATACCGCGGCGGCGGCAGAACACGGACTGACAGGAACGCAAGGGACGAACAGGGACAGCAGGGACTTTGTCCTTGCTTGTCCGTGTGCGTCCGTGCTCGTCCGCCAGCTCACCGCCCCACCCACCGCGCGCGCAGCAGAAAACCGATCCGCGAGCTCAGGGCCAGGCGAGGGGGGGCCTTCAGAAGGTCGATCTCGGGGTCCTCGATCTCGGTGAGCAGGCGCAGGGCGGCGAGGAGGGAGAAGACGGCGGCGCGGCGGTAGCCGTGGGGGAGGCTGGCCAGGCCGCGCGGAGCGCGCAGCAGGCGCGAGCGGATCCGCGAGCACTCCCGGCGCGCGGCCGCGAGGAGCTGCGCGGAGTCGCAGCGGCCATCGGCGTCTTCGGGGACCTCGCTCACCGGCAACGGGCAGCGCTTGCTCGCCAGCTCCTCGCCCAGGCGCTGGAGCGTCCCCAGGCGGACGAGGGCGCTCGCCAGGGCGTCGACCTCCGCGTTGAGACTCTTTTCGAGCAGCGCGGCGGCGAGCGACCGCCCGAGGCTCAGGGCCTCCACGTCGGCATCGATCACGGTCGCCGGCCGGTGCCGCGTGGCACGGTGGCGGGCACAGGCGGCGAGATCCTCGAGGGCGTCCGCCGGCCAGCGCCGGCGCTCGTTCTCGCGCGCCATGCGGAGGACGATGGGCTGGCCGGCCGGCTCGCCCCCCAGGGCCGCTTCCAGGGTGAACTCCCAGCGGTTGATCTGCGCCAGCTTCTCCCCTTCCAGGCCCCCCTGCCGCGCGAAGTCGAAGAGCGCGAAGGCGTGGGCGAGGAGGGCCTGGGCCCGGAGGCGCTCGGTGCCGGGCAGCAGCAGCAGGGCGGGGGCGAAGTCGCCGAGCAGGGCGCGGGCGATCCCGGCGCAGAGTTCCTCCGCCTTCTCCTCGTCGAGGCTTGCGAGCGGCGGACTCAGCTCGCCGGCGAGCCGGACGGGGGGAGGCGGGCGAGCGGGTCGCACCGCCAGTCGTCCCCCTCCGGACGCCGATCCCGGGGAGCGCTCATCAGGCCGGATCAGGCGAGCAGACGCAGCAGCTCGCGCTGGGGCTCGGCGCCGGTGATCTCGGCGCCTTCCGGGGTGAGGGCCACGTTGATCTCGCTGCGCACGCCGAAGTCGCCGGCGATGTAGATGCCGGGCTCGATCGAGAAGCCGGTCATCGGCAGCAGCGCCCGGGTGTCGTGGGTCTCCAGATTGTCCATGTTGGCGCCCTGGCCGTGATCGGTGATGCCGATCGAGTGGCCGGTGCGATGGAGGAAGAGGTCGCCGTAGCCGGCCTTGCGGATCACCTCGCGGGCGGCGTCGTCCACCTCGAAACCGCGCACCGTCTGATGGGGGAAGCGGCTGTTGACCAGCTCCCAGGCGGCGTCGCGGGCGCCGGCCACCACGGAGAAGACCTCCTGCTGCCTGGGCGTGGGGGAGGCGGCGCAGACGCCGATCCAGCAGATGTCGGCGTAGACGCTGTCCGCCTGTCTTCTCCTTGGCCCAGAGGTCGATCAGCAGGAAGTCCCCCTGGCGGATCGGCGAGGAGTGGCCGGGGCCCGGCTGGTAGTGTGGATCGGCGCTGTGGGCGTTGACGCCGACGATCGGGTCCGACTCGGCCCACAGGCCGGCGACCTCGAAGGCGTCCATGATGAAGCGCTGGACGGCGTACTCGTCGATCTCGTCGCCGCGCCGGAGAAAGTCGGCCACGCGGTGGAACGCCTCGAGGACGATCCGGTGCAGGTGGACGTTGGCGCGGCGGTGACCGGCGAGCTGCTCCGGAGTCCAGGTGGCGACGAACTGCTGCGCCAGGTCGGCGGAGGAGACCACCTCGACGCCGGCCGCGCGCAGCAGCTCGAAGGTGCCGGCGTCCAGGCGCGAGACGGTGGGCAGCTCGTTGTTCGGGCTGTACTGGGCGGCGAGCCGGGGGAATCCGGAGACCAGCTTCGCCACCCCCTCGCCGTGCCCCTGCCAGGTGTTGTAGACGGTCTTCTCGCCGGGCAGATGGTCCAGCATGCCCGGCTCGATGGCGTGGACGAGCTTCCTGGGCTCCCCTTCCCGGGGCACCAGGTAGTAGCAGCGGCGGCTGACCAGCTTGCCCTCGCCCGTGAGGCCCAGGAGGGACATCCCGAGCGGATCGTTCTGCTGGAAGCAGGCGAAGAACCAGCCGTCGAGGCCGGCCTCGGCCAGCGCGGACTGGATTTCAGGAATCTGTTGAGCCAGCATCGCACCTCCCTGTTCGAAGGACTGGGATCGTATCATCCCCTCCGTGAAGGCTTTCTACTGCGACCAGTTCGAGGATCTGGCACGGCTTTGGCTTAGAATCCCGGGCCGAACCTGCATCGACCGAAAGATAGGAGACGACCCATGATGACTTCCATCCGTCGCGCGGCGCTCGCCGCATTCGTCCTGGCGCTGGCCTTCAGCGGAGCGCTGCAGGCCGTCGGCGAGGGGCGGATCGTCGGCACCGTGGTGGACGAGGCGGGCGCGCCGGTCGAGGGGGCGAAGGTCACCCTCACCCGCCCGGGGGCCGGCTACAAGCTGGAGAAGGTGAGCGACAAGAAGGGGCAGTTCATGCTGCTGATCCTCGACGCCACCCAGGAATACCAGCTCAGCATCGAGAAGGCGGGTTACGGCCCCTACGACGGGACCGGTCAAGCCCAAGCTGGAGGACACGGTCCGCCTGACCTTCACCCTGCCGAAGAGCGCCCCGGCGGCGGCCGCCGCCGACGGGCCCAAGGAGCTGTCCGGCGCCGACCAGGCGATCCTGGCCTACAACGAGGGGGTCACCTCTCTGCGGGGAGGAGACATGGCGGCAGCGGCGGCGAAGCTCGAGAAGGCGGCGTCGCTCAACCCCAGCTTGCCGGAGCCTCAGATCGCGCTCGCCGAGGTCTATCTCGACCAGAAGCGCTACGGCGAGGCCCTGGCCGCCGCCGACCGCTACCTGGCCCTCAAGCCGGGCGATGTCGAGGGGCTGCGGGCGCGCTACGACGCCCTCAAGCAGGCGGGGACGGCGACAAGGCCCGTGAGGCGCTCGACGCGCTGGCGGCGGCCGATGCGAAGAACCCCGAGACCGCCGTTCGCCTCTTCAACGAGGGGGCCGAGCGGGCCCGCACCGGCAAGCTGGAGGAGGCGACGACCTATTTCGAGCGCGTCGTCGAGATCGCCCCGACGATCCCAAGTTCGCCAAGGCCCACTACGTCCTGGGCCTCACCTACGCCAAGGAGGACGGCAAGAAGGAGAAGGCCAAGGAGCAGCTCCAGGCCTTCCTCCAGCTGGCCCCCAACGATCCCGACGCCGCGACGGCCAAGGAGATGCTGGCGTACCTGAAGTAGGGGCATTGTTCCTCCCCCATCAGGGGGAGGCCAGGAACGGGCCCTACACCGGCAGCCGCAGCAGCGCCCGCACCCCGGCTCGGGGGTGCGGTTCTCCAGGGTGAGGGTGCCGCCGTGGGCCTCGGCGATCTGCCGGGAGAGGACGAGGCCGATGCCGGTCCCTCCCGGCTTGGTGGTGAAGAAGGGGACGAAGAGGTTCTCGGTGTTCGACAGGCCCGGCCCCTCGTCCTCGACCCTCACCTCGACGCTGCGCGCCGTCGGCCCGCCAGCCGACGCCGACGCCGCCGCCGGTCAGCAGGGCGGCGTCCACCGCGTTGCGGATCAGGTTGATCAGGAGCTGCTCGATCTGGTCGGCGTCGGCCTCGATCGTCACCTCCGGCCCGTGCTCGACGTAGACGGGGAGCCGGGTCTCGAGCGCGGCGATGCGGCGGATCAGGCTCGCCAGCTCGAACGGCGCCAGCCGCGGCGGCGGCAGCCGGGCGAGCCGCGCGTAGGCCGCCATGAAGCGGATCAGCGCCTCGGAGCGGTTGCCGATCACCTCCAGGCCGCGCTGCATGTCCTCCTTCCAGTCGTCCGGCCGCGGCTCGCGGGTGAGCAGGCTGACGAGGGTGCAGGCGATCGACTGGATCGGCGCGAGCGAGTTGTTGAGCTCGTGGCCGAGCACGCGGATCAGCCGCTGCCAGGCCTGGCGCTCCTCCTCGCGCAGCGTCTGCGACGAGATCGGAGATCACCAGCAGGTGGTGGGGCAGGCCGCGCTCGCGGAACGTGCTGCGCCGGACCTCCCAGCGCCCGGGGCCGCCGGGGAAGGTGAGCGGCACGATGCGCGGGACCTCGCCGTCGAGCAGGCTCGGCGAGCCCGAGATCCTCCGCCGGCTTGCCGAGCAGGCGCTCGCCCGGCATCGGCGAGCAGCCGCTCGCCGGCGCGGTTGACCAGGCGCAGCTGGCCGTGATGGTCGAAGGCGAACACCGCGACGTCGACCTCGTCCATCACCCGGTGGAGGAGCGCGGTGGCCTCGACCGCGCCCAGCCGCTGCTCGCGCAGCGTCTCGGCCGAGCGCGTTGACCTCGTGGACCACCTGGCCGAGGGCGTCGATCTCCGGCGGCTGGCGGGCGCGCAGCGAGAAGTCCCCCTCGCGCAGCGCGGCGAGCAGGTTGGCGAGCGTCTGCAGCGGCCGCACGACGCGGTCGCGCAGCTCGAACGGCGAGCCACCCCCAGAGGGAGAGCGAGAGCAGGGTCAGCGTCCAGCGGAGTCTGAGGCTGTGCGGGTCGAGCCAGACGAAGAGCAGGGTGAGCGCCGTCCCGGCAGGCCGGTGGCGAGCGCCAGCAGGAGAATGCGGTCCTCGAAGGCGAGCGCCCGGCGGCGGCTGGCGCGCAGCAGGCCGCTGAACGGGATCCGCCGGGCACGCGCGCGCTCAGAGGCCATGCTTCTCGAGCCGCCGGTAGAGCGCGCTGCGCGACAGGCCGAGCGCCTTCGCCGCCTGGCTGACGTTGCCGTCGTAGCGGGCGAGCGCCTTCTGGATCAGCAACCGCTCGACCTCCTCGAGCGTCATGTCCTCCAGGCGAGGCGGGCGGCCGCGGCCGGCGCCGCCGCGCAGCCCCAGGTCGCTGCGCCTTGACCCCGTCGCCGCGCCGCCATCAGCACGCCGCGCTCGACGGCGTGGTCGAGCTCGCGCACGTTGCCCGGCCAGGGGTGGGCGAGCAGCGCCTGCATGCGCCGGCTCGTCGAAGCCGGTGAGCGGCTTGCGGTAGCGCTGCGCGTGCTGCGCGCAGGAAGTGCTGCGGCGAGCAGCGGAGGATGTCCTCGCGGCGCTCGCGCAGCGGCGGCAGGCGGATCTCGACCGTGTTGAGGCGGAACAGCAGGTCCTGGCGGAACCGGCCGGCCGCGACCTCGTCGCGCAGGTCGGCGTTGGTGGCCGAGATGATGCGCACGTCGACGGTGCGCGTGCTTCGACGAGCCGACGCGCTCGAACTCGCCGGTCTCCAGCACGCGCAGCAGCTTCGGCCTGCTGCGTCGAGCGAGATGTTGGCGATCTCGTCGAGGAACAGCGTGCCGCCGTCGGCCAGCTCGAAGCGGCCGACGCGGTCGGTCTTGGCGTCGGTGAAGGCGCCGCGCACGTGGCCGAACAGCTCGCTCTCGAACACCGCCTTCGGAGAGGCCGCCGGCGTTGACCGTGACCAGCGGCTCGCGGCGCGCGGCGGAGACGGCGTGGAGCGCCCGCGCGACGACGCCCTTGCCGGTGCCGTTCTCGCCGGTGATCAGGACGTTCGCGTCCGACGGGCCGACGCGCTCGATCAGCTCGAGCACCGGCTGCATCGCGGCGGACTCGGCGATCAGGATCGGGCTCGCCGTCGGCGCGCAGGATCTCGTTCTCGGCCTCGAGCCGCTGGCCGCGGCGCAGCGCCCGGCGCGAGCTCGACCTGGGTGCGCAGGATGGCGAGCAGCCGGGCGTTGTCCCACGGCTTCTCGACGAAGTCGCGCGCGCCGCGGCGCATCGCCTCGACCGCGACGTCGACGCTGCCCCAGGCGGTCATCACCACCACCGGCAGCGTCGTCGTCGACGGCGCTGCAGCCGCGCGAGCAGGTCGAGCCCCTCGCTGGCCGGAGGTGGTGTCGCGCGTGTAGTTGAGGTCCATCAGCACGGCGTCGAAGTCGCGGCTGGTCGACCGCCTGCGAGGACCTCGGCCGGCGAGCCGGCGGTCTCGGTGTCGAAGCCCTCGGCCTTGAGCAGCAGGCGCAGCGCCTCGAGCACGTCGGGCTGGTCGTCGGCGATCAGGACCCGGGGCTTGTGGGGAGACGCCGTTCATCAAGAGAACTCTAGCAGGGGATGAACAAAGGGCAGGGACAAAAAAGGGCTGCCGCAATCGGGGCGGCAGCCTTCAAAGGCGCGCGAACATCACCCGCGCAACGACGCGCGGGGTACCTATTTCCTTAGACGACCTCGAATCCGCTCCGCTTGAGCTCGCGGCTCTCGAGCTCGCGCTGCACTCCCGTCTCCTCCTCGACGACGCGGCCGTCGAACAGGTGGATCGTGCGCTCGGCGTAGCGCGCGTAGCGCGGATCGTGCGTGACCATGCAGATGGTCGCGCCGTCCCGGTGCAGCTCGCGCAGCAGCTCCATCACCGCTTCGCCGTTCTTCGAGTCGAGGTTGCCGGTCGGCTCGTCGGCGAGCAGGATCGAGCGGCTCGCCGGCCACCGCGCGGGCCACGGCGACGCGCTGCTGCTGACCGCCGGAGAGCTGCGACGGGTAGTGCTTCATGCGGTGCGCCATGCCGACGCGCTCGAGCGCCTCCTGCACGCGCTCCTTGCGCTCCGTCGACGGCATGCCGCGGTAGGTGAGCGGCAGCTCGACGTTCTCGTAGACCGTGAGGTCGCCGATCAGGTTGAACGCCTGGAAGATGAAGCCGATCTCGCGGTTGCGGATGCGCGCGCGCTCGGAGAGCGGAGAGGTCGGCGACCGGCTTGCCGTTCAGCATGTACTTGCCGTCGGTCGGCGTGTCGAGCAGGCCGAGGATCGACAGCAGCGTCGTCTTGCCGCAGCCCGACGGCCCGGCGATCGAGACGTACTCGCCGTTGCGGATCTCGAGGTGGATGCCCGGACAGCGCGTGGGTCTCGACCTCGTCGGTGAAGAAGACCTTGGTGACGCCGTCGAGGTGGATCAGCGACTCAGAAGATGCGGCCATAAATTCCTCCAAAGCTTCAGCCGCCGGCTCCGGCCGGACGGCGCAGGCTGTTAGTTCAAGCGAATCTTTTTGTATCCGTCCTGCGCCGAGGTGTCCGAGAGGATCACCTTGTCGCCGGCCTGCAGACCCTTGACGATCTCCACCGTGCTGACCGACATGCGGCCGAGCTCCACCTGCACCCGCTCCGCCGTCTTGCCGTCCTCGGTCGACCTTGAACAGCTCGACCTTGCTGTTCGGGTTGCCCGTAGCTGGGGCGGCCGGTGAAGAGCACGTTGTCCACGCGGTCGAGCTCGATCGTGCCGTCCACCGAGAGGTCCGGCCGGGCGCCCGCCGGGAGCGGCCCGTCGAAGGCCACGTCCATGATCACCGTGCCGTCCTGCGACGACGGGGCGACGCGGGCCACGCGGCCGTTGACGATGCCGTTGCGGGTGTCGATCTGGGCCGGTCATGCCGACCTTCACGTCCTTGGCCTGCACCTCGGGGATGTGCAGCTCGGCCTTGAGCCTCTCCGGGCGGGCCACTCGCGCGAGCACCGTGCCGGCGGTCACCTGCTGGCCCACCTGCGCCGGCAGCTCCTGCAGCACGCCGGGGATGCCGGCGCGCACCTTGAGCGACTCCACCTGGCGCTTGCGCAGCGCGTAGAGGTCCTGCATCTGCGCCACCCGGGCGCGCTGGGCGGCGAGCTGCGCCGCGGCCGAGCGCTCGTTCTGCTGGTAGCGCTGCGGCCTCGATGACGGCCTGCTTGACGAGCTGCTCCGACTTGCAGGCTGCGAGAGCTTCTGCGTGATGTCCGGCAGCAGCCCCTCCTTGAAGAGCTTGGTGTCCGCCTCCGACTGGAGCTTCGCCTGCTCGCTCTGCGACTTCACCGCGGTCACCTGCGCCTGCTGGCTGAGGAGCTGGCTGTCGAGCTGGGCCTTCAGGTTGTCATAGTCGGCCTGCGCCGCCTTGAGCTGCGACTCCGCCTCGAGCGCGTTCTGCTCGAGCTGCGGATCGCTCATCTCGACCAGCACCGTGTCCGGGGTGACCGTCACGCCGGGGAGCAGCGGGGTGCGCTCGATCCGGGCGTTCACCGGCGCCGAGATCCAGCGCACGTCCTCCGGCACCAGCGTGCCGGGGCCGCGCACGCTGAGCGTCATCGGACCGCGCTTGACGGTGTCGATCCAAACCGTCTCCTTCTGAACCGTCGGCGCCGCCGGCTCGAGCCGCGATAATCCGAAGGTGACGAGCGAGACCGCCGCGATGCCCGCGACAATCCAGATGTTGCGCCGATTGCGGCGCTTCTGAGCTTCTCCGGTCCGAGGTATGTCCATTCCCATAGCGTTTCTCCGGTCACACTACGCATCCCGCGTGCCAAGGTTTCAGTCGTCGTAACTTTTTGATTCCAAAAAATTTAAGCGTTCTTTCATGGGCCGGGAGTGTCCGGACCCGGGATGCGGCCGTCCCAGAATCGAACACTTCCCGGCTCTGTCCGTGCTAGCCTTGAAAGTCATGAGCGTCGAGCAGCACCGCAGCGCCGCGCCCGCCAGGCTGGGCTTCGCCATCCTTACAGTGAGCGATACCCGGGAAAAGCGGGACGACGCCAGCGGCGACGCGATCCGTGAGAGGGTCTCCGCCGCCGGCCACCGGGTCGTGGAGTCTACTCTCGTTCGAGACGACGTGGCCGCGATCCGCGACGCCGTGCGCCGGATGCTGGCGCACCCTGAGGCGGATGTGGTGGTGACGACCGGCGGCACCGGCTTCTCGCCGCGCGACGTCACCCTGGACGCGGTGGGGCCGCTCTTCGACCAGCCGATCGAGGGGTTCGGCGAGCTCTTCCGGATGCTCTCCTACCAGCAGGTGGGAGCGGCGGCCATGCTCAGCCGCGCCGCCGCCGGCCTGGTCGGCACCCGGGCTGTCTTCCTCCTCCCCGGCTCGCCCAAGGCGGTGGCGCTCGCCATGGAGGCGCTGATCCTCCCCGAGGCGGCGCACCTGCTCGGGCAGGCGCGCCGTCCCTGGGCTCCCTGAGGGTCGGCTATCTTCTTCGGCCGGAAGCTATCTTCTTCGGCCTGAGACGATCCGCCAAAGGAGGAGCAGCAGGACCGAGCCGAGGATGGCGATCACGAAGCTGCGCGATGTCGAACCGGCATGACCCCCCGAAGCCGAGCAGGGTCGCGATCCAGCCGCCGAGCAGCGCCCCGACGACGCCGATGATGATGGTGACGATGCAGCCGCCCGGATCCCGGCCGGGGTCAGGAACTTGGCGATCGCGCCGGCGATCAGGCCGAAAACGATCCACGAGAGATACCCATTCCTTCATCACACTCTCCTTTAGTAGGGCCGCCGGAGGGCCTGCTCGGTGGCTGGAAGAAAGCGAGAGCCGTGCCAGGCGGCCACGACATGGGAAGGCATAGAATGTCCCCGCCATGGCCCTGACGACCGAGACGAGCCCCGACCCGCCCCGCGACTCCCGCCCCCGTCTGTTCCTGATCGACGGGTACTCGAACATCTTCCGCGCCTTCTACGCCATCCGCAACCTCTCGAACTCCCGCGGCGAGCCCACCAACGCCGTCTACGGCTTCGTGACCATGCTGCAAGAAGCTCCTGCGCGAGGAGAACCCGGAGCTGATCGGGGTGGCGCTCGAGGGGGGCGGACCTTCCGCAGCGACAAGTTCGAGGACTACAAGGCGAACCGCGCCCCGATGCCGGAGGACCTGCAGAGCCAGATCCCGCTGATCCGCAAGGTGCTGGAGGCCTACCGCATCCCCACCCTGGAGCTCGCCGGCTACGAGGCGGACGACGTGCTGGGCACCCTCTCCTGCCGGGCGGCCGAGGCCGGCTACCAGGTGGTGCTGGTCTCCGCCGACAAGGACCTGATGCAGCTCGTCGAGCCCCGCGTCTCGCTCTACCACACCGGCCGCAACAAGCTCTACGGCCCGGCAGGAGGTCGACCGAGGACTTCGGCGTGCCGCCGGAGAAGGTGGCCGACGTCCTCGCCCTGATGGGGGACTCGATCGACAACATCCCGGGCGTGCCGGGGATCGGCGAGAAGGGGGCCAAGGAGCCTGATCCAGGAGTACGGCTCGCTGGAGGATCTCCTGGCGCGGGCCGGCGAGGTCTCCCGCAAGGCCTACCGCGAGGGGCTCCTCCAGCACGCCGAGCAGGCGCGGCTGTCGAAGGAGCTGTCGACCATCCACACCGATCTGGAGGTGCCGCTCGACCCCGAGGCCCTGCATCGCGATCCGCCGGACCTCGAGGCGCTGCGCAAGGCTTTCACCGAGCTCGAGTTCTTCTCGCTCGTCGAGGAGCTGGGCCCGGCCGGACCCACGGCGGCCGGAGCGGTGGAGTTCCCGATCGCCGAGGAGGCGGTCACCGCCGAGGTGTGGGCCGACCGCGCCGGCCGGCTGGTGGGGCGGCGAGGTCTACGTCGCCGTGCTCGGCGAGGACCGCCCGCTCGGCCTGGCGGTGGCCGTCGCCGGGGGAGGAGACGGTGATCTACGCCGACTTCCGGCGCGACGGCCTGCGCGACGCCGCCCTGGAGAGCCTCAAGGGGCTGGATCGCCAGCCCGGAGGTCCGCCTCGCCGGCCACAATCTCAAGGAGGTGCTGCGGCTCTGCCCGGGTCCGCTCTGCGAATCGGCGCTGTTCGACGCCATGCTGGTCTCCTACCTGCTGAAGCCGTCCGTCCACGGCCACTCCCTCGACGAGCTGGCCCTGGAGCGGCTGAGCCGCAAGGCGCTGACCGCCAAGGATGCCGGCTGGGACAAGGGGCAGGCGCCGCCGGTGGGGGATTCCCGGCTCGCCGCCTACGCCGCCGAGCGGGTGGAGATCGCGCGCGCGGATGGCCGAGGCGATGGCGCCAGGAGCTGGCGGCGGGCTCTCTCGCCAAGGTCTACACCGAGATCGAGGCTCCCCTGGTGCCGGTGCTGCTGCGGATGGAGGAGGCGGGCATCCTGCTCGACACCGGCTATCTCAAGGAGATGTCGGTCGAGCTGGGCACCGAGATCGCCGGGCTGGAAGGTGAGATCTACAAGCAGGCGGGGGAGACGTTCAACCTCAACTCGCCGCAGCAGCTCGGGGTGATCCTGTTCGAGAAGATGGGCCTCCCCGGCCCTCAAGAAGACGCAGAAGACCAAGAGCTACTCGACGGGCGCCGAGACGCTGGAGGAGCTGGCCCGCCGGGGCTATCCGATCGCCAAGCTCCTGCTGCGCTACCGCGAGCTGACCAAGCTGAAGTCCACCTACATCGACTCCCTGCCGGAGCTGGTCGGGGCCGACGGCCGCATCCACACCCGCTTCAACCAGGCGGTGGCCGCCACCGGCCGGCTCTCCTCGACCAATCCGAACCTGCAGAACATCCCGGTGCGCACCGAGCTCGGGCAGCGCATCCGCCGCGCCTTCATCGCGCCGCCGGGCCAGGTGCTGCTGGTCGCCGACTACAGCCAGATCGAGCTGCGCATCCTCGCCCACATCGCGGAGGAGAGGGCGCTGATCGACGCCTTCGCGGCCGGCGAGGACATCCACCGCGCCACCGCCGCCGTCGTCCTCGGCGTCGCTCCCGAGCTGGTCAACGCCGAGCAGCGCCGGGCGGCGAAGACGATCAACTTCGGCATCCTCTACGGCATGAGCGCCTATCGGCCTCAGCACAGGAGCTGGGGATCTCCTCCAAGGAGGCCGACCGGTTCATCACCGCCTACATGGGCCAGTACCCCGGGGTGAAGCGCTACATGGAGGAGACGCTGGAGAGCGCCGAGCGGGAGGGGAAGGTCGAGACCCTCTACGGCCGCGTGCGCTGGATGCCGGACATCAAGAGCAAGAACTGGAACCTGCGCGAGAACGCCCGCCGCATGGCGATCAACGCCCGCATCCAGGGGACGGCGGCGGACATCCTGAAGCTGGCGATGATCGCCGTCGACCGCCGCCTGCGCGACGAGCAGCCCGGCGCCCACCTGCTCCTGACGGTGCACGACGAGCTGGTCCTCGAGGTCCCCGAGGAGCAGGCCGAGGCGGTGGCGGCGATCGTCAAGGCCGAGATGGAGGGCGTCGCCGACCTCAAGGTCCCCCTGGTGGTCGACGCCGGGTGGGGGAAGAGCTGGTACGAGGCGAAGGGGTAGGGGGCGCTTCTACGCCACCGCCACCGGCGCGTCCGCGTAGACGAACTCGACCGGCTTGTCGACCCCCTCGGCAAGGCTCTTGTGGACCGGGCAGGTCAGCGCGGCGTTCTCCAGTTTCTTCTTCTGATCCGCGCTGAGCCCGGCGGGCATGTTGAGGGTGACCGGGATGGCACCGATGCGGCGCGGGTTCGACTCCATGTGCTTCTCCAGGCGGAAGGAGAGGCCGGTCAGGTCGAGCCCGTCGCGCTCGCCCACGATGGCGATCAGGGTCATCATGCAGGCGCCGAGCGACGCCGCCGCGAGGTCGGTGGGGGAGAAGGAACTGCCGTCCCCCTGGTTGTCCACCGGAGCCGCCGTCCGGATCACCATCCCCGAGGGGCCGTGGGTCAGCTCCGTCTTCAGATTGCCGATGTACTTGCCGGTGATCTCGACCGCCATGACGATCCTCCTCTTTTCCCCGCAGTCTATACCGCGCTCAGCGGCCGATCAGGATCAGGATGCCCGCGATCAGCGCCAGCAGCCCCTCGATGACCCGCATATAGATGAAGCTCAGCCCGATCAGCAGTCCCAGGCCGGCCAGGATGAGATAGATACCCAGCAACAGCATTCCAACGCTGCGAGTGCTCCGCGCCATGTTTCCTCTCCTTTCAAGTCGTCCGGAATCTTCCCTCTAGGATATCGTTCCGCCATGGAAAATTCATTCGCCGGCCGTGTCGTGGTGGTCACCGGCGCCTCCCGGGGGATCGGCGAGGCGATCGCGGAGGCCTTCGCCGCCTCGGGAGCCCGGGTGGTCCTGGCGAGCCGCAAGCTCGAAGGGGTCGAATCTGTCGCTCAGCGGATCCGCGAGACCGGCGGCGAGGCTCTGGCGGTCGCCTGCCACACCGGCCGCGAGGCGGAGGTCCAGGCGCTGATGGCGCGGGCTCAAGGAACCTTCGGCGGCGTCGACATCCTGATCAACAACGCCGCCACCAATCCCCACTTCGGGCCGCTCCTCGACGCCGGGGAGAGCCAGTGGGACAAGACCTTCGAGGTCAATCTGAAGGGGTACGTCCACGCCATCCGCGCCGCCGTGCCGCTGATGCGCGAGCGCGGGGGCGGCGCGATCGTCAACGTCGCCTCGGTGGCCGGCCTCATCCCCCACGGCGGCCTCGGGGTCTACGGCGTCCTCAAGGCGGCGGTCCTGATGCTGACGCGGACGCTGGCGGTCGAGCTGGCGGGCGAGAACATCCGCGTCAACGCCATCGCGCCCGGCCTGATCCAGACCCGCTTCAGCGAGGCGCTCTGGGCCAGCCCCGAGGCGCAGGGCGCGGGCCCTCGCCACCATCCCGCAGGGGCGGATGGGGCAGCCGGAGGACCTCACCGGCGCGGTGCTCTACCTGGCCGGCGACGCCGCCCGGTTCACCACCGGGGCGGTGCTGGTGATCGACGGCGGGCAGACGCTGGGCGGGGCCTACTAGGAAAAAACAAGGACTTGCAAGGACGTAAAGGACTGCAAGGACGACAAGGACAAAGGAAGAGACTCGGATTTGTCCTTTGTCCTTGATGTCCTTGCAGTCCTTTACGTCCTTTCTTCAGCCCCCGCCGCCGCCACCATCTCCTCCCCCAGCCCTTCCACCTCGCGCAGGAAGTCCCCGGCCTTCCCCTCCAGCCATTCGGCTTCGAGGGTCGCGAACAGGCGGTCGCGGCGGGCGCGGTTCAGGCGGGCGAGCGCGATCAGGCCCGACTCGCGGGCGCGCCGGCGCTCGGCGCGAAGGAGGTTCTCGTCGGGGGCTTCGGCAGAGCGACAGCTCCAAGATCTTCCGCCGCCCGCTCGGCGGCGGCGGTCTCGACCGCCTCGGCGAGCTCGGCTTCCAGGACGTGGGCGTCGTGGAGGTCGCCGAGGAGCTCCTGGAGGGCCTTGAATCGCTTGACGACCGGCAGTGGCTCCTGGGAATCTCGTCCACCAGCGGCTCGAGCAGATAGCGCACCCGCTTGGCGCGGATCCGCGCCTCGTGGGCCTCCTGCTCGTCGCCGGCGTCGTCGATCCTCGCCAGGCGCTCCTCGAGATCCGCCACCTGGCCGTGCGAGGATCGCCGGCGGTCGCCTCGGCCGAGGGTCGGGCGGTCCTGCCCTGGCGTCGAGGTGGATCTCGGCGCGGTAGACCGAGAGCCGGGCGCGCAGGTCCTTTTCGAGCTTGTCGAATTCGTCCGGCGACCTCCTCCTCCATCCTCGTAGGCGTGCCGCTTCCGCTCCGCGAGGCGGGCGAGCAGCCAGGCGAGCGCCGGCCCGGTGGTGCGCGGTGAGGTGGGGGACGCGGCCGCGCAGCCATTCGATCTGCACCTCGGTGTCGCGCCCCGGGCCGGTCGAGCCGGCGAGACGCTTCAGCCGCCGGGCGAGCTTCTTCGGGACGCTCCGCTCAGCTGGGCGCCGTAGGCCTTGAGGCAGCTGCGCAGCCGGCGCAGGCCGACGCGGAAGTCGTGGAGCGCCTCGGAGTCCGCGGCGTCCGCCAGGCGCGGCGCGGGCCGCGGCCGCCTGATCGAGGAAGGAGAGGGCGAGCAGGCGGGCTCCCTCCTCGGGGCGGGCGAGGAGAGGAGTCCTGGGCCCATCGAGCGGCCCGTCAATCCGCGAGGTCGCGGAGCTGGGCCGGGGTGAGCGCCCAGAGGAGGGTCGCGGTGCCGGCGCCGACCTCGCCGGGGAACTCGATCAGGCAGGCGCCCCCCTTGCGGAAGGAGAAGATCCGCCGCTCGCTGCCGGTCAGCAGCCAGGAGAGGATCAGGCTGATGCTCGGCTCGTGCCCGACGGCGGCGATGCAGTCCGCCTTCTGCTTGCGCAGCCAGCGCAGGAAGTCGATGGGCGTGGCCTCCGGCGAGAGCTCCTCGATCTCCACCTCCTTCAGGCCGCCGTAGACGGAGTCGACGATGGCGCCGGTCTGGGCGGCGCGGGTCAGCGGGCTGGTCGCCAGCAGGTCGATCTCGGGCACGATCTCCCGCAGGCCCGCGGGCGGCCTGCTTCATCCTCTTGCGCCCTTCGTCGGTCAGCGGGCGCAGCCGGTCGTCCTT
>CAWBWZ010000005.1:0-343808 GCA_963792575.1 uncultured Acidobacteriota bacterium | reverse complement strand
GGGCCAGCCGCCACTCGAGGGCGTCCACCGCCCGCGTCCGCTAGACACCCTTCGGCACGTGTTCCCGACGGAGCCAGCCCGGATTCCGGGCTGGCTTTTTCGTTTTTCTGGCCTGGGTTTTGCTTTCTGAAGCAACTGCATGGACGGCTCAAGCATCTAGGAGGTACAACATGAATCGTAGCCGTGGGATGAAGTTGGTAGTTTTGGTTCTTTCTCTTTTGGTCTGCCTTCCGGCGCTGGCCTTGGCCGAGTCGGGAGGCAACGGTGGCAGCGGGTCGGTGAACGGACGTGGCGGGAACACCACCTTCCGGGCGAACAACCCCATGCCGGTCCTGATCTACACCGTATGGGGCTTGGGCTCCGGGCGGGCTCCGGCTCCGGGTCGGGCGGGTCGGGCGTCACCTCCAGCTCGGACGTGAGCACCCTGGTCGTCTATGACAACGGTCTTGCGACCTGGAGCCAGTCGAACGCCGACGGATCGAACACCAGTGGTTGCAGCGGCAACTGCCTCGACACCGTCCAGATTTCGACGTCCGACGTGAATCAGCTCGTGCAGCAGCTCCGTGGCTCGCGGGCCTTCAACCGTGCCTCCAATAACAACGGCGGGTCGTCGTCGTCCACCTCTCTCAGCACGGTCACCATCTTCAACTACGTTCAGGTTTGACCAGCGTCGCCCGGACGTTCAGCTTCTACAACGACTCCACGTCGGCGCAGCAGGCGCTGGGTACTCCAGAACGCCTTCTCGAGGGTTCTTCTCCACCAACTTCGGTAGCAGCAGCATCAATGGCAACGGTGGAAGCGGCAGTGGTGGCAGCGGCAGCGGAGCGGCCAGCTAGACCAGCCTTTCCTGTCTCCTCTGTAGTCTCTCGAGCTTTCGAACTATTTATCCGAGCCGTTCCCACCGTCCGGCCCGTCGTCCACGGGCCGGACTTACCGCACCACCCGGTAGGCCGTGATTTTCTTCTGCAACCCCTTGAGCTGAAACTCGCCGAGCGGTTCGGTGGGGATGGCGCCGTCGAGGAGCCGGTAGGTCTCGGGGCCGAGACCGACCTCGCCCGGCTGGGCGACGAAGGCTTCCAGACGAGCGGCGACGTTCACGGTGTTGCCGAGCACCGTGTAGTCGACGCGCCGGGCGCTGCCGATGTCCCCGACCACCACCGGACCGCTGTTGAGCGCCACCCGGGCCGCGAAGCCGGGCAGGCCCTCGGCCTGCCGCGCGGCGCTCCAGACCGTCAGCCCGCGCTGGATCTCGATCGCCGCCCGCACCGCCCGCTCGGCATGATCCTCCTGCGGCACCGGCGCGCCGAAGAAGGCCATCACGCAGTCGCCGATGAACTTGTCCAGCGTCCCTCCGGCGCGGAAGATCGCCTCGACGGCCAGATCGAGGAAGGCGTCGAGCGAGCTCCGCCACCTCCTCCGGGCCGGAGCGTTCTCGCAGAAGGCGGTAAAGCCCACGAGGTCGGCGAAGAGCACCGTCGCCTCGGCGCTCTGCGGCCGCCGCGTCCACCTCGTCCTCCCCCTGGCGCAGCACCTCCTCGATCACCGCCGGCGAGTGGTAGCGTTCGAGGCGCGTCCGCACCTGCGCTCGAGCTCGGCCTGGCTGGCGTAGCGGATGCGCTCGACCGCCACCGCCGACGTAGTTGGCCAGGGTGGTCAGGAAGTCGAGGTCGCGCTCGCCGAAGGCGCCCACCTGGAACGGGGAGTCGACCTGCATGACGCCGATGATCCGCTCGCCCGACCACAGCGGCGCGCACATGGCGGCGCGGATCTGGTGCAGGCGGATCGACTCGCCGCCCGAGAGGCGCTGGTCCGCCTGGGCGTCGAAGGTGACCAGCGCCACCCGCTCGTGCATCACCGCCTGCAGCATGGTGCGCGACACCGGCACCTCGCCCGTCGGGCGGAACTGCGACCCGGTCCTTGATCCGCGCCAGCTCGCAGACCAGCTCCCGCCGATCGTCGGAGAGCAGGATGAACCCGCGGTCGACCGGAAAGGCCTCGAAGGCGATGTCGAGCACCCGCGAGCAGCACGTCGTCCACCGACTCGGCGACGATGAGCATGCGGGCCAGCCGGGTGAGGAAGCCGAACATCCGGTTGGACGTAGACCAGGTCGTCCGTCGCCTCCGGCGCCGGCGTGGCGCTTCGACGACGCCGGCGATGCCGCCCAGGCCGATACGCGGCGGCGAAGTCGGCGAGCGGCCGGATGATGGTGGCGTTGGTGAGGCCGGCGAGGGTGCCGTCGAATCCTCGGGCTCGACCGTCTTCGCCGGCGCGGGCCGTCGGCTCCTCGCTCCTCGACCAGCAGCTCGAAGACGCCGATCCCTCAGCCGGTCGCCGGCGCGCAGCGGCGCCATCTCGACCGGCACCCGGTTGACCTCGACGCCGTTGGTGCTCTTGAGATCGTGGACCGACCAGCCGCCGCCTCGCGGCGGAGCTCGGCGTGGTAGCGGGAGACCGAGACGTCGGAGAGCACGACGTCGTTGTCGCTCCCCCGCCCCAGGCGGACCCTGGCCGCCGGCCAGCGGAAATGACGCGCTCCTCGCCGTCGAGCGATGTAGCGCAGGCGCAGCATGGGCTGGGTTTTACCACGGGTCGAAGACCAAGGCAGAACACGGACGAGCAGCCACGGACGAAGCGCCGGCTTCCCGGTCCGTGTCAGTCCGGCTCGTCCGTGTTCGTACGAGCTGCCACACCCTCGCCTCGGCCCCCTCGAGCCGGAACCGGCCGCGCTCGAACAGGCTGCGGAAGGCGGCCACCACGCTGCGGACAGAACTGGCTGCCGGCCGCCGGCCGTGGATCTCGGCGGCGGCGCGCTCCGGCGGCAGGCCGGCGCGGTAGGGGCGGCTGGTGGTCATCGCGTCGTAGGTGTCGGCCACGGCGATGATGCGGGCGACGAGCGGGATCTCGTCGCCGGCCAGGCCGTCGGGATACCCCTTGCCGTCGATCCGCTCGTGGTGGTTGCGCACGCCCGCGGACGACCCAGGGATTGGCGAGGTGGCGAGACGATCGCGGCGCCGTCGACCGGCGTGGCGGCTGCATGATCTCGTCCTCTTCGGCGTCAAGCGGGGCGGGCTTGCCGAGGATGCGGTCGCGGACGTGGATCTTGCCGATGTCGTGCAGGGTGGCGGCGAGCCGCAGGTCCTCGCAGCTCCTCACGGCGCAGAGCCCGAGCTCGGCGCCGAGCAGGAGCGAGTAGGCTGACCACCCGGCGGACGTGGCCGCCGGTGTAGGGATCGCGCTTCTCGATCGCCTCGGCCAGGGCGGTGACCATCTGCAAGAACTGCCGCTGCTGCGCGGCGTAGAGCCGGGCGTTCTGCAGCGGTCGGCGCCAGGATGGCCGGCGAACTGGCGCATGCGCCGCAGATCGCCCTCGGTGAAGCGGTCGCGGCCCACCGGGTTGAGGAGCTGGAGGACGCCGATGACGCTCCCGTGGGCGCGCAGCGGCACGGCGAGGATGGCGCGGGTCTGGAACTCGCCTGGGGTCCCCCTGCCAGCGCGGATCGGCGGCCACGTCGTTGACCACCTCGGCCTCGCCGGAGCGGGCGACGCTGCCGACGATCCCCTCTCCGACCGGCACCCGCAGGCCGCGGATCTCGCCTGCCGCCCGGCCGCGCACGACGCGGAAGAAGAGCTCCCGCCGCTCCTCGTCGAGCTCCCAGATCGAGCTCGTCTCGGCCCGGCAGACCTCCTCGGCGTTCTCCAGCGCCAGCTCCAGCACGGTCTGGCAGGTCGAGCGTGCCGGCGAGCTTGACGCCGATGTCGAGCAGCGTCTCGTACTCGGCGAGCCGCCGGTCGGGATCCGGATCGACGGCTGGAGCCGGGCGATCCGGATTCCGCGGCGATCATTCAGCTCTCCCTCCTACGCGCTCAGCCCCTCGAGGTCGCGCAGCAGCTCCGCGACCGAACGGTAGCGCGCGCCCGGATCCTTCTCCAGGCAGCGCAGGATGGCCGCTTCGAGGCGCCGGCGGGATCTCGCGCCAGTGGGTGCTGCGGCGCCGGCGGCGGCTCCCGCATCTGCTTGATCATGATGCTCCATCGCCGTCGGGCCGTCGAACGGCAGCACGCCGGCGAACATCTCGTAGAGCACGATGCCGGTCGAATAGATGTCGGCCCGGGCGTCGGCCTCCTGCCCCTTGAGCTGCTCCGGCGACAGGTACTGCGGCGTGCCGACGATGAAGCCCGCCTGCGGTCTGCCCCGGCGCCAGCCGGTCGATCGGCCGGGCGATGCCGAAGTCCATCAGCTTGGCGTTGCCGGTGGGCTCCAGGATCAGGTTCTCCGGCTTGATGTCGCGGTGCAGCACGCCCACGGCGTGGGCGGCGCCCAGCCCGGCGCAGAGCT
Source organism: uncultured Acidobacteriota bacterium (assembly GCA_963792575.1). Classification (GTDB taxonomy): domain Bacteria; phylum Acidobacteriota; class Thermoanaerobaculia; order Multivoradales; family UBA5704; genus DATARR01. The sequence continues at coordinate 339,471 of CAWBWZ010000005.1, read as the reverse complement.
GCTTGGCCGAGGCGCAGGCCCGCCGAGTAGGGCAGGCGGCCGCGTCTGGTCGAGCAGGTAGCGCAGCGTCACGCCGCGGACGTACTCCATGGAGATGTAGGGGATGCCGTCGATCTCGCCGAAGTCGTAGGTGCGCAGCACGTTGGGATGGGTGATCTTGCGCGCCAGCTTGAGCTCGCTCTTCAGGCGGTCGAGCTGGTTGCGGTCCCCCCACAGCTCCCGCTTCAGCATCTTGAGCGCCACCAGGTCGTCGAGCTCGCGGTCGCGCGCCTTGTAGACGATCCCCATGCCGCCGGCGCCGAGCACGGAGAGGATCTCGAAGCGCGCGCCCCATGCAGGGCTCCCGGCGAGATGCCGGAGAGGGTGGCGGCCGCTCGGGCCGGCGTCAGCGTCGCGCGCCGCTGGGGGCCGAGACCCGAGCCCGCGCCGCCGGTCAGCTGCGCGGCCATGCTGCGGACCGATCACATAGAGCGGCTGCGGCGCTGATCACGCCGCGGCGCGGGGCCAGCCGGTAGCCGGCCGGCCTCGAAGGCCCCCTTCAGCTCGTCGTGCACCTCGCGCGACAGCAGGATCTCGCCCGGCGTCGCCTCGCGCAACAGGCTCTCGAGCTGCTGCACCGGCAGGCCCCACCAGCGCCCGCTCCGCCTGCTCGCCCCAGGTGACCGGTCCGGTGATCGCCCGGCCGGACGGCCAGCGCGACCACCGGCGCCTCGACTCGCCGCCGGTGCCGCCGTCCGGAGCGATCAGGCCGTGGCGATATTGGCCGAAGACTGCCTTCCAGGATCGCGCCGCGACCGCCAGCGCCCGGTGCGCCCGGCTCTCCCCCTCGAAACGGGCCGAGCACCCGGTGCCCCGCGATGACCTCCACCTGCCCGCGCCCGCGGGCGATGGCGGTGGTGACGCGCTCGAGGTCGGCGGCCAGCTCGGCCAGCGTCTGGCGCGGGTCGGCGCCGCCGCCGGCTGCGGGCGTAGCCGCGCAGCTCGACGCCGAGCAGCAGCACGTCCCGGCTCTGCGCCTCGCCCAGCAGCACGCGGGCCGCCGCGCGGCTCCGGGAGGTTGCGGGACAGCTCGGTGACGTACTCCTCCATGTCGCGCTTCTCGCGCAGGTCGGCCAGCAGCTCGTGGAAGGTGTGGGCGAGCCGCCCGACCTCGTCGGTGCGGTCGGAGTCGATCTGCTGGTCGTAGTTCCCCTGCCGGGCCGCCTCGGCGGCGGCGACCAGCCGGCGCACCGGCGCGCAGCGCCCGGCGGGCGAAGGCGAAGGAGAGGAACGGCGCGAGCAGCACCGAGACGAGCCCGGCGCCGAGCAGCACGTTCTGGATCTGGCGGTAGGCGGCGAGCTCGCGCTCCAGCGAGGCCAGGGCGACGGTGGCGCCCACCGGCGGCGCCGTCGGCGTCGCGCAGCGGCGATTCCACGGCGATCCAGGGCTCGCCGCCGTTGAGCTCCAGCTCGGTCCGCGGCATCGCCTTGCCGGCGCGCACGGCGCTCTGCCCATCCATCGCCCCTTGGCGACGCGCCGCGGCCAGGCTGCGGGCGGTCGACTGCGGCAGGGTGGTGGCCACGATGCGCGGCCCCTCGCGGCCCGGCGGCGACGAAGGCGACGTCGGCGCCGCTGACCTCGCCGCACCTCCCTCACCCCCTCGGCCTGATCGGTGATCTGGAAGCCGGTGACCAGGTAGCCGAACGGGGTGAATCCTTCACCGACCGGCACCGCCACGGCGTAGTAGAGGTCGTTCCCCTCGCGCCAGACGCCCGCGGCTCTCCCGGTTGTCGGCGGCCAGCGCCGCCGCCACCAGCGGCCGCTTCGAGAGGTCCTGGCCCGCCCCCTCGGGGCGGTCGGTGCGGGCGATCACCCGCCCCTGCGGATCGAGCACGATGGCGAAGTCGAACCGCAGGTCGTTGCGGCGCTCGCTGAGCAGGTCGAGGATCGAGCGGGTGTCGCTGGTGCTGGCGGCCTCGGAGAGATAGGCGCTGAAGTAGGGGTCGGCCGCGAAGAGGCGGGAGATCAGCAGGAGCTGCGCGGTAGCGCTGCTCCTGGAAGGCGGTCTGCGCCGCCGCGCTGCTCGCGCAGCGACTCGAGCACGGCGTCGCGGGCGATCCGCCGCAGCAGCAGCGAGGTGACCGCGACCGCCGCGCCCACCAGCAGGGCGATGAGCAGCGAGGTGACCAGGAAGATCCGGGTCTCCAGCGACAGCGCCTCTGCGGCCGCGGTCAGCGGTTTTCGTAGCGGTCACCGCGGAGCGGAAGTAGGACTTCCCGGTCTTGTCCAGGTGAGAGGGAACGAGCGGCCGCACGATCTTCGAGCCCGACGGCCAGCGGCCCCTTCTGCGGCAGCTCGACGTCCATCGTCCAGGGGTCCGCCTGCTCGTGCCAGACGATCAGCTTGCCCGGCCCGCGCGGCAGACCCGAGAGGGCGAACTCGCCGTCGGCGCGGGCGTGGTGTGGTACGGAGTGTCGAGCACCAGGATGTAGGCGACCATGTCGTGGTGGACGTTGCAGAAGACGCGCACCAGGCCGGGCTTCTCGAAGCGCTTCTCCTTGCCCGGCCCCCCTTGTAGAGGCCGAGGTCGAACTGGTTGCGGCGTCGAGACCGAGAAGACGTTGTGGAGGATCGGGTCCTCGTTGGGGAAGCGCACCCGGCTGCCGCGCGGGACCACCAGCACGCGCGGCACGAACTCCTTGCGCCGGGTGACCATCTCGAACGGCTTCTCGGCGCGGCTTCACCGGACGCGGCCGCTCGCCGGCTCGAAGTAGACGACCGCCTGGCGCACGTCGCTCCCCCGCGCCGGCCCCTTGCCCCCCTTGGCGAGGAGCTGGATGTGGCCGTGGAGATCGTCGGCGCCAGGGCGCGGCGGGACGGCCAGGAGCAGCGAGCAGGAGCGAAGGCGAGAGGAGCGCAGTCGCTCTCATCGCGTGCAGCCTCACACCGCCAGCGGAGCGTCGCCAGAAACTCGTTGTTGTTCCGCTTGCGCGCCGTTGGCCAGGATGAAGCGGTTGTCGGCGTACTCGACGGTGAGGTCGAGCCCGGTGAAGAGGCCCAGGCGCAGGCCGGCGTCGATCTTCTCCCAGTCCCAGGCGAAGCTCGGGCTCGGCGTCTGCGCGGGATTGCGGAAGTTGTTGTCGAGCTTCGAGTAGCGCACCGCGGGCGCGATCGAGGGGAAGAGCTGGCGGCCGCGCACCGCCCAGACCAGCGGCAGGTCGAAGCGCCAGGCCACCTCCCCCTCCAGGCCGGTGCGCGGCAGGCCGGCGAGCTTCTGGTCCACGTACTGGCCGAAGAAGGAGAAGCCGCCCAGGTAGAGCCAGACGTTGCCGCCGGCCTCCCGCTTGTCGTCGCCGGTCATCGCGAAGTTGCCGTTGCCCGTCCGGCGCCGGCGCGCTGAGGATGTCGAGGTCGCCGCCGTAGAAGGTGCCGTGGATCCTCACCGTGTCGCGCGAGCTTGCGCCGTTCCCCCAGACGAGCACGTCGAGGCCGTTGCGCCCCCCCTCGTCCGCCAGGCGCCAGCCCATCCGGCGCCCGGTCTCCGAGCTGCCGTCGAGGTCGAAGTTGGTGGAGTGGGCGTTGTAGAGGATGACGATGCCGCTCTTGAGCTCCGGATCCGGATTCGGCCGCAGGAGCTCCGGCGTGCCGTTGTCGCCGGCCAGCGCGTTCGGATCGCGCAGGAAGACCGGATTGCCGGCGGCGGCCCGGCGCCTTCAGGTAGAGGTGCCGGCCGAGGTGGACGCCCAGCTCGGCGCCGGTCTCCTCGAAGCGGTTGAAGGCGGTCGAGACCAGGCCGTAGCTCTGCAGGTGGCGGTCGTCCTGCCGCTCGAACTTGGGGATCTTGCCGAACTTGAGATAGACCCCGCTACCCGGCGCCAGGGTGGCCGGCTCGGGCTCGCGGCCGAAGCGGAGCCACGCCTCGTCGATGTCGACCTTCGTCGCCGGTCGACGTCGGGTTGCGGTCGTAGAGGTCGATGAGGTCGAGCTTGCCGTGGGCGGTGAACAGGTCGCGCCAGCCGGCGGTCGCCGAACAGCGCCACGTTGGAGACCTCGAAGTGGGAGCCGGCGTTGACCGTCTCCTCGAAGCCATGCGTCTGGCCCACCGGAAGCATCGGAGGCTCGAAGGGGAAGGGGACCTGAAAGCGGTTCTCCTCGCTGTCCCGGTAGTTCGCCCGCGCCTCCAGGCCGAACCGGAACGTCCACCCCGAATCCGCCGCCGGTTCCTCGGGCTCCTGCGCGATCGCGGGGATCGCCAGCGCCACCCCGAGCAATCCAAAGACGCACACTCTCCCAAAAGACGTTCCCAGCGCCATCTGTAGCTGCCTCCCACAAACGTACGAGCGTGGGAGGTAGCTTAGATGGATGCCGGGCCGCAGTAAAGGGATGGGGGCGTTTCCGCCCCTTACGCGTAGCTCTGGCTCTGGCGGCGGCGGTCCCGCAGCCTGCGGGCCAGGAACACGGCGCCGACCACCCAGAGGGGCACGGTGAACAGCCCCATGCGCACGCGCTGGTTCAGGATTCCCGTCACGCCCGACTTGACCTTCTTGATCTTGCCCATTTATCAGTTCCTCCTGGAGGCCGCGGCCGCCGGTTGGGTTCAGCTTTGAAATCGAAGCGCATTGTCCTCAATGCGGCTTCGGACTGCACTATGGAGGTGCAAGTCGAATGCCACATATAAGTCCCCGGGATTTCCCGCGGGACGTTTACAATGAGGGGGATGCCCACATGCTCGCGCAAGTGCAAGAGGAGACCCGTGTGATCTCGTCAGAGGAATTCCGCAAGGCCCTGCGCCACTTTCCCGCCGGCGTCACGATCGTGACCGTCCGGTCGGGCGAGCGGATCCACGGCCTGACCGTCTCAGCTTTCTCCTCGGTCTCGGCCGAGCCGGCGCTGATCTCGATCACCATCGAGAACCGCCACAAGGCCTGGGCGATGCTGGAGGAGCCGGAGGCGGTCTTCGCGGTGAACATCCTCGGCGAGGGGCAGTCGGAGCTCTCCAACCGCTTCGCCTGGGTCAAGGACGAGGACCGCTTCCAACTCGGCAACTGGGCGCAGGCCGAGACCGGCGCGCCGGTGCTGCTGGACGCCCTCGCCTGGCTCGACTGCCGGATCCAGGCGCGCTACCCGGCCGGCTCGCACACCATCTACGTCGGCGAGGTGGTGGCGAGCGACGTGCCCGTGGAGGAGGCGCCGCCGCTGGTCTACTGGAACCGGGGCTACCGCAAGCTCCGGTTGCACGAGGAGCCGCCGGCGTAAATCTGCGCTGCCAGATTTCCGTTGGCTCGGCGCTGGCCCTCATCACCCCGGCCCTCTTCTCCCAGCCTCCCTCCCACCCGCCGGGAGAAGAGGGAGAAGTTTGTCGAAGACAGCTTCTCAAGCCCCCTCTCTCCCGGCGGCCGGGGGGAGGCTGGGAGAGAGGGGGTTGGGGGAGTGAGGGCCGGCCCCGAAGGGGCCGCCGCCGGCCTCGCGATCGCCACCGCCACCGCCTGGAACCCCGCCCAGACCAGCAGCCCCACCGCGCCGCAGCCGAGCCAGAGCGCCCGCGCTCCCAGGTTCTGGTAGACCCAGGTGCCCACCAGCGGAGCCACCACGAAGGAGGCCGCGAAGGAGAAATTCATCAGCCCCATGTAGGCGCCGCGGGTCGCCTCCGGCGCCCGATCGGCGACGGCGGCGACCAGCAGCGGAAAGGCCAGCATCTCCCCCATCGTCCAGATCGCCACGGTGAAGATCACGTACCCGAAGCTCGATCCGAACGGCAGCAGAGCGAGGCCGGCGCAGAACACGAAACAGCCGAAACCCGCCACCTTCAGCGGATCGCGGCGGGCCAGCGAATGGATCAGGACCATCTCGAAGAGGATGATGATCAGCGTGTTGACCGCCAGCGTCACCCCGATCCACGCCTCGGAGAAGTGGTAGAGGTCGCGCAACGACAGCGGGAACGTGCTGGTGACCTGGAAGGTCACGATGTTGAGCAGGAACATCATCCCCAGCAGCGCCATCACCGGCAGGTCCCGGAAGGGGGAGCCGGCGCGGACCTTCGCCGCCGAGTGGACGGCCGGCGCGGCGGCATGCCGGCCCGGGAAAGCGAAGACCAGCAGGCCGGCGGCGAGGATCGAGCTGACGCCGTCCGCCCAGAACAGCCAGTCGTAGTCATAGGCCGCCAGCAGCCCGCCCACGGTCGGCCCCACCGACATGCCGGCGTTGACCGCCAGCCGCATCAGGGCGAAGCTGCGCGCCCGCTCCCCCGGATCGCTCGCCGCCGACAGGGCCGCCAGATTGGCCGGCCGGAACACCTCCCCCACCAGGCTGAGCACGACCACCATCGCCGAGATCGCGAGCCGCCCCTGCAGATAGCCGAGGACGATGAAGGAAAGCCCGGTCCCCACCAGGCTCGCCTTCATCATCCGCATCGGACCGAAGCGGTCGCAGAGCAGCCCGCCGCAGTACGAGGAGACCATCGCTCCCAGGCCGTAGAGCGCCAGGGTCTGGCCCGCCTGCGTCGTGGTGAAACCGCGCTTCTCGATCAGGTAGAGCACCAGGAAGGGCATCACCATCGTGCCGGCGCGGTTGATCAGCGAGGCGACCGACAGCAGCCAGACGGACCGGCTGAGCCCCGAGAAGGCTTCGCGGTAGGTGACGGCGATGGACCGGAACATGGCGATCTTCGATTTTGGAACAGAAACAACCACGAACGAACAAGGACAAGAAGGGCCTTCGTCCGTGTGCGCCCCCGTGGGTCCGCGTGCGTCCCTGTTTCTACTTCTACTTCACCAGCAGTACCGGGCACCGGGCCACGATCGCGATGCCGTAGCTGAGCGTTCCCAGGCCGAGGGCGGGGTGATCGCGGTCGACCTTGTGGGAGGAGAGGATCATCAGGTCCGCGGCCATCTCGCCGGCGTAGCGCACGATCGTCTCCGCCCGCTTGCCGAAGAGGACCTCGTGGCGGACCCGCGCGCCGCTCTCCTTGAGCGTCTCCTCCATGGTGAAGAGCCGCGCCGTGGCCCGGGTCTCCAGCCCGCGGTAGAAATCAGACATCTCATTGAAGTCGATGTGCTCGATGACCTCGACGACGTGCAGAAGCGTAATCTCGCCATCGCACCCAAGGGCGATCTGGACGGCGCTGTCGAGCGCCGCGTCGTTCTTGTCAGTGAAGTCGACGGGGACCAGAATCTTCCGGAACATGACTCCCTCCTCTTCGCAGAAGCCATCATGTCCAGCCGCCACGGGGAGTGTCAACTGCCAGGCGCTTCGCGCCCAGGCTCAGGAAGGCGCGGATTCAGCACCCTCTAGAGAGGGAGCGGAGCCCTCCGTCACCCTTTCGCCAAGGAGATCCCCATGCGCACCAGCCGCCGCCTGCTGTTCGCCCTCTCGCTCTGCCTCACCCTCGCCGCCACCTTCCTGGCCACGCCGCAGCAGGGCCAGGCATCCGGCATACAGCCCTGTCCTCTCAGGATCTACTATTACAGCACCCCTGCCCACACGACCCAGGTTGGCTACACGCAGTGCAACTGCGCCTGCATCTGCTCGTCATCGGGAGTCACCACCGGCCACGATCGGGTCGTCGTACCGATGTCAGGCTGCTGAAACGGGCCGCTCCTACTCCTCCGCCCACTTCAGAACCGTGTAGCGGCTGAGCCGGACCTCCGGAGCCCAGTAGCCGGGCCGGAGCCCGGCCTTGTGCCGGAGACGGTCCAGGAAGTCGCGGGGATCGGGGAGTTGCTCCCAGACCTGGGGCAGGAAGGTGCCGCGGTGCTCCCCGCACTCGAGGATGACGCCGTCCACGCCCGGGCGGAGGAGGCGCAGGGCCTCCGCCTCGCTGGCACAGGGGAGCGGCTCGGGGGGCGAGAGCAGCGAAAGCTCGACCCCGATCTCCGCCAGCTCCTCCGGCGCCACCGGCGGAAAGCGGGTGTCGTGGAAGGCCGAGGCCCGGGCGTTGTGCCAGACGTCCTCGAACAGCGGCCGGTAGGCCAGGATCGACCCCACGCACCCCCGCAGCTCCCCCCGCCGCCGCAGCGTCACGAAGGTGGCCCCGGGCTCGCGCAGCCAGGGCTCCCCGTAGCAGCCTTCAGGCCCACCGTCCGGCACGTTGCCGAAGCCCAGGGCCTCGGCCAGGCTCGCGCGGGCGATCCGCAGGAGGATCGCGCCCGCGCTCGGATGTCCCGGATCTCACCCGCCGGTCATGGAAAGCGAAGGCTCCATAACCCACCACCCGGGAAGGCTCTCCAGCGGTGTCGGCCGAGTTGCGCAGATCGAGCAGCTCCGGAGTCGAGACCGCGCCGCCGCGCCACCTCCAGCAGGCCGTTGACCGGCACGGCGCCGCAGGCCTGGCGGGAGTGCAGAGGGCCGTCCAGAGCGAGGATCCGGTCGGCCGTGTCGCGGTCCGCCCGTTGCGCCGCTTCATAGCCGAGATAGTGCGAGAGGTCGGAGCTGATGACGATCAGCGTCTCCGGCCCGCCCCAGAGGCGCTCCAGGACCTCGGCCACCTCCTCGCCGCGTCGCCTCCCCCGCCACCAGCGGCACGAGATTGAACTTGCCGAGCAGCGTCTGGAGGAAGGGGATCTCGACCTCCAGCGAGTGCTCGCGCGCGTGGGCCTCGGGGATGATCCGGACCTGCGGCAGCCGGAGCGCGGCCTGGGCGCCTTCCGGCTCCACCCGCACCTCGCCGAGCGGGGTGGCGAACCAGGGATCTCCAGGCAGCGCCAGCCCGCGGATCGGCACGAAGTGGGACGGCCCGAGGAGAACCACCCGCTCGACGGTCGCCGCGGCGGCGGCGAGCGCGTGGAAGGCGCTGCCCGCGATCGGCCCCGAGTAGATGTAGCCCGCGTGCGGAGCGATGATCGCCTTGGGAACAGCCGACTTGGGAGTTCCCTTGCGCAGGAACCCCTCTACCATCGCGGTCAGCTCGTACGGATCGTCGGGGTAGAACAGGCCGGAGACGGCGGGTGCGCGGACAGTCGCCATGACGTTTTCAATCTAACCGGCGACGGGAAGATTCCCAAGCCCTCTACCCTCCCTTCAAAACCTGCCGGCATCGCCGCTGCGCCCGCTCGCGGTCGGGCAGGGGGAGATCCCCGAAGAGGAGCAGAGCCTTTTCGCGGCCCCTGGCGAGCAGGGTGAGCACCTCGCGGAACTGGTGCTCGGCGCGGTCGCGATGGCCCAGCCGCAGCAGGCAGTCGGCCAGCAGGACGCGGACCTGGAAGAGGGCTGGATCGAGATAGAGGGCCGCCCGGTAGGAGGCGACCGCCTCCTCGGTGCGCTTGCAGAGGTCGTGGAGGAACCCTTCGAGGGCGTGGGCGGCGGGCTCGGAGGGGTCGGCCGCCAGGGCGGCGGCGATCACCTTGCCGGCCTCCTCGATGCGGTTGGCCGCAAGGTCGCGGGCGGCCGCCCCCAGCCGCTCGTGAACGCTGGAGGCTCCCGCCGCGGCCGGCTCCGGCCTGGGGGACTCCACCACGGTAGCGGCGGCGCGCGCGGCGCTCCAGTCGCGGGAGTCCCGCTCGCTCCAGCGCGGGCGCTCTTCCACAGGCTTCTCGGGGACGGGCGCCTCGGGAGCGATCCGGCGGGGGACGGTCCGCTTCGGCGCGGCCTCGGCAGCCGGCGCCCGCCGGTGACGGTAGGCGAAGCAGGGGCCGAGATCCACCGACTCCAGCTCGTCCTGGATCTGCCAGAGCGTCTCCGAGGCGCCCAGGAAGAGGTACCCCTCGGGCGACAGCAGCTTCCCGACCTGGGAGATCACCCAGCGCTGGAGAGGGCGCCGGAAGTAGATCAGGACGTTGCGCATCAGCACCAGGTCGCACTCGGCGAAGGGGAGCTCGAACGGCGCGTGGGCGAGGTTGAGGCTCTGGTAGCTGATCCGCGAGCGCAGCCCGGCGTCGAGCTCGAAGAGCTTCCCCCGCCGCTTGAACCAGCGCTCGAGCAGCAGCGGCGGCACCTGCGAGACCGCCCGCTCGCCGTAGAGCCCGAGCCGGGCGCCGGCCAACGCCTCCTCGTCGAGGTCGGTCGCCACGATCGTCCAGGTCCAGCCGGCGAGCGACGGCTCGTCGGCGAGCAGCATGGCGAGCGTCGCCGGCTCCTCCCCCCGCGCGCAGGCCGCCGACCAGATCCGCAGGTGGCGCGAGCTGGCGCGGGCTTTCGCGAGCACCGGCAGGGCCTGCTTCAGGATGGCCTCGAACTGCTGCGGCGCGCGGAAGAAGTAGGACTCCTTGATGGTGACCAGCGAGACCAGGTTCGCCCACTCGCCGTCGATCTGGTGGGTCGCCAGCGCCTGCACGTACTCGAGGAGGCCGTGATAGCCCGTCGCCTGGGCCCGCCGCTGCGCCACCTCCTCGAGGAAGCCGACGCGGGCGGGCGGAATGACGTTGCCCGTCGCCTCGCGGATCAGGACGACGAGATGCTGGATCGGGCTGGGCGCCGTTTGACTCATGGAAAAACACGGCTCATGGGCAAACACGGCTCATGGGCGGACGCGGTTGCGGCCGGCGGCCTTGGCATCGTAGAGGCGGCGGTCGGCGAGCGACACCAGCAGGTCGCCGCTCGGGGCGCCCGCCAGCTCGTCGCGATCGGCGACGCCGAAGGAGGCGGTGACGCGCACCTCGATGCCGCCGGCGAGCCGCACCGGATTCTTCTCCAGCCCCACGCGCAGGCGCTCGGCGGCCATCCGCGCGGAGCCCAGATCGACCTGCGGCAGCACGGCCAGGAACTCCTCGCCGCCGTAGCGCCCGAGCAGATCGGTGCTGCGCAGGCACTTGCGCAGCACCGCCGCCCCCTCGCGCAGCACGGCGTCGCCGGCGAGATGGCCGTGGGTGTCGTTGATCTCCTTGAAATGGTCGAAATCGCAGAGCACCACGCTCAAGGGGTATTTGTAGCGGCGGGCGCGGTCGAGCTCCTCGGTCAGGCGGTCGTAGATCACCCGGTGGTTGAGCTGCCGGGTCAGGCCGTCGAGGGTCGAGAGCTCGTGCAGCCGCTGCGAGAGGCGGGCGTTGTCGAGCACCAGCGCCAGATGGCCGGTCAGCGCCTCCACCAGCGCGCCGGTCGGCGCGGCGGCGAACTCGTGGGGGTCGCGCGGCAGGAAGGCGAGGACGCCGGTGGCGTCGCGCACCGGCAGGGTGAGCCAGACCGCCCGCTCCAGCTCGACGGCGACGCCCCCCCGCTCGCCGCCGATGCGGATCTCGAACGGCGTCCCCGGCGCGTGGGTGACCGCCTTGGCGAGCAGGTCCCCCAGCACCTCGACGTCGGTCTGCCGGACCGGCGTCCTGGAGGAGGATCTGGATCATCCCGGCGTCGAGCTCCGCCACCGCCACGGCCAGCAACTGCGCGTCCACCACCTGGCCGAGGGTCTCCAGCGCGCTGTGCGCCGCCTCGTGGAAGTCGTTGGCAGCCATGCCGTGCTCCAGCAGGGTGTTGACCACCGTCGCCTGCAGCAGCGAGGCGTCGAGGTGGCGCGCCACCCGCGCCAGCACCTCGACCGGCCCGATCGACTGCGGATCGAGGCCGCCCGCGGGGTGGCCGGCGTGAGGCGAAGCGTTGGCCGCCTCGACCAGGCGGATCACGGTCTCGACCAGCTCGCCGGGGCGGTGATCCTTGGTCAGATAGGCGTCGGCGCCGGTGCGCAGCCCCCAGTAGCGGGAGGCCGCCTCGCCGTGGCTGGTGAGGATCAGCACCGGCATGTGGGCGCTCGCCGGATCGGCCTTGAGCAGCCGCAGCAGCGGGAAGCCGTCCATGGTGGGCATCTCGAGGTCGGTGACCACCACCGCCGGCCATTCGCGCAGCGCCGTCATCGCCCCCTCGGCGCCGTCGCGCGCCTCCAGCACCTCGAAGCCGGCGCCGCGCAGGGTGCGGGCGAGGATCGCCCGCGTCACCTCGCTGTCGTCCACCACCAGCACCCGCCGGTTCACCGCTCCCCCTTCGTCCACAGCCGCACCAGCGCGCGGGCGAGCTCCCGCGGCGGCAGGGCGATGTCGGCCGCCCCGCGCTCCAGGGCCACCCGCGGCATGCCGAAGACGACCGAGCTCGCCTCGTCCTGCACCAGGGTGATCCCCCCCGCCTGGCGCAGCGCGAGCAGCCCCTCGACGCCGTCGGAGCCCATGCCGGTCATCAGCACCCCCACCACCTCGCGCGGGCAGTGCTCGGCGGCAGGCGAGGAACATCTCGTCGACCGCCGGACGGTGGCCGCGCCGGGCCGGGGTGTCGGCGTCGAGGCGCAGCATGCCCCCGGATTCCAGGCGCAGATGGGAGCCGCCCGGCGCCAGGCGCACGGCGCCGCGGCGCAGCATCTCGCCGTCCTGGGCCAGGCGGACGTCGAACGGCAGCTCCTTATTGAGCCAGTCGGCGAAGCCGAGCTCGAAGCCGGAGGCGATGTGCTGGACGATCAGGAAGCCGACCGGCGCGTCCGCCGGCACCTCGTCCAGCAGCTCGCGGATGGCGGCCGGCCCGCCGGTCGAGGCGCCGATCGCGACCCAGCGCAGCTCCGCCGACGCGGCGCGGCTGGCGATGATGGCGCCGAAGGGTGCGTCGCCGGGCGCGCCGCCCGCGGGCGTGGCGGCGAGACGGTCCGCGCCTCGGCGACCGCGCGCACGGTCTCCGGCAGGCTCTCGGCGAGCTGCTGCCAGCTCGGCGTGTCCTCGGGCTTGGGGAGCACCTCCAGCGCCCCCCGCCGCATCGCCTCGAAGGCGATCTGCATCTGGTTGCGGTTGGCCCGCGAGGAGAGGACGACGATCGGCGTCGGCCGCACCGCCATGATCCGCTCGGTGGCCTCGTAGCCGTCGAGCACCGGCATCTGGAGGTCCATCACCACCACCTGCGGCTGCAGATCGATCACCGCCTGCACCGCCTCGGCGCCGTCCGCCGCCTCCCCCACCACCTGGATGTCGGGCGTCTTGCGGAAGAAACGCTTCAGCACCGCCCGCACCGAGGGGGAGTCGTCCACCAGCAGAACGCGGATCACCGCCCGCTCCCGCTCAACCGCCGCACCAGATCCACCAGCTCGCCGGCGTCCAGGCTCTGCTTGGTCAGATAGGCGTCGGCGCCCACCTTGAGGCCGCGCAGGCGGTCCTCGGGGCGGTCGCGCGTCGAGACGACGATGATCGGCAGGTGGGCGAAGTGCTCCATGCCCCGCAGATGCGCGGCAAGCTCGAAGCCGTCCATGCGCGGCATCTCGATGTCGGTGACCACGCAGTCGAAGCTCTCCTCGCCGAGCAGCGACAGCGCCTCCTCGGCGTCGCCCGCGCGGCACCACCTCGAAGCCGGCGTCCTCCAGCAGGCGGCGCTCCATCTCGCGGGTGACCAGCGAGTCGTCCACCAGCAGCACGCGCACGCGGCGGATCACCGCCTGCGGCCGCGCCGCCGGCAGGGCCCGCAGATACTCGCGCTGCGACAGCATCGACGGCGAGAGCACCCCCACCGGCTCCCCGGAGGCGAGCAGCGCCACCCCTTCGAGCAGCCGGTCGGTCGGCGCCGCGGCGGGTGATCGGCCGCACCAGCACCTCCTCCTCCCCCTCGACCGTGTCGACCGCGATGCGCCAGCGGCTGGCCGGAGACCACCCCTTCGAGCAGGAGCTGGCTCGTCGGCCGGCGGCTGGCCGTAGAGGCGGGCGAGCGGCACGAAGGGGACCAGCCGGTCGCCCAGCGTCACCAGCGTGCGGCCGTCGCGCTCGACCACGGCGCCGGGCATCGATCCGGGTCGCCCGGCGCACCACCGCGGCCGGCAGGGCGATGCGGAGCTGGCCGACCCGCAGCAGCATCACCGACTCGCCGCGGCGGGCCACCGGCACCTCGACGATGAACGTGGTGCCTTGCCGGGGCTCGGTCTCGACGAAGACCTCGCCGCCGACGCGGTTGACGGCGGTCGCCACCACGTCGAGCCCGACGCCGCGGCCGGAGATCTCGGAGACCTGCTTGCGGGTCGAGAACCCCGGCGCGAAGAGCAGGCGCAGGGCCTCCTTCTTGCCCATGCCGGCGGCGGTCGCGGCGTCCACCAGCCCGACCTCCACGGCGTGCTGGAGGACGCGCTGGATGTCGATGCCGCCGCCGTCGTCCTCGATGATCAGGCGCACCCGCGGGCCGTCCGCCAGCGCCTTGATCCGGATGCGGCCGGCCCGCGGCTTGCCCCGCGCCTCGCGCACCTCGGGCGACTCGATGCCGTGATCGACGGCGTTGCGCACCAGGTGGAGCAGCGCCTCCTCGAGCTCGCGGGCGATCCGGCGGTCGAGCCGGGTCTCCTCCCCTTCGAGCTCGACCTCGACCTCGCGCTGCAGCGAGCGGGCGAGCTCGCGGGCGTAGCGGGCGAAGGAGAGCAGGAAGCCGCGCATCGGCTGGAGCTGCAGCGAGAGCATCTTCTCCAGCTGCTCCTCGGCCGAGCGGATCAGCCGCCGCTGCCCCCCTTCGAGCTCCACCGCCACCCGCCGCAGCATGGTGGCGAGCACGGCGAGCACCTGCGTCGGCTGCGGCTCGTGCAGGCCGTCCTCGGCCAGCCGGGCGAGATCGTAGATGCGGTCGACCACCTGCCGGCCGGCCACCGCCATGATCCGCACCTGGGTGGCCCGCTCGGCCACGGCGTCGAGCGCGGCGACGTCCACCCGCACGTCGCCGCTCGGCGGTGGACGGCGCGGTCCTGGCGGCGGCGGGAGCCTCGGCAGGCGGCCGGCTCGGGCTCGGATTTGACTTCAGGAACCGGCGGACGGATCGGGATCGGGCGCCGCTGTCGACGGCCGGAACCGGCTCGGCGGCAACGGGCGCCGGCGCGGCCTCCACGATCGCGGTCACCGAGGCGTGGAGCAGGGCGACCAGCTCGGCGTCGATCGGCGGCTCTGCGCCGCGGGAGACCGCCTCGACCAGCGACGAGAGCTCGTCCACCACCCGGGTCAGCAGCGGGATCATGCCGGGCGGGCGGCGTGGAGCACCTCCTCGGCGGCGTGGCAGAGCTCGGCCAGGGCGCCGATCCGCATCATCCGCCCCGCCCCCTTCAGCGTGTGCAGCTCGCGCTTGGCCTCGACGACCGCCTGCGGATCCACCTCCAGACGCGGCGGACGCTCGACGCCAGCCGCTCCAGCCGGTCGCGCGCTTCCTCGACGAAGAGGGGGATGAGGTCGGCGAACTCCGCGTCCACGGCTGCCCCGAGCGTCAGATCTTGGTCCAGCTGTCGACGTTGACGTCGAGGCCGAGCACGCCTTCCAGCTCGCCCTCCTCGTAGATCGGGCGTCGCGGCGGTGAAGATCGGCCGCCCCGAGAGCAGCGAGTTGAAGAGCGGCGTCAGCACCGTGTGCCCTTCCTCGACCGCCGACTTGTACCAGGGGCGCTCGGAGAACCCCTCGCCGGTGCGCACAGCGCCCGGCACGTCGCGGTCGCCGACGATCTGGCGGTTGACCACCAGCGCCGTCTGCCCGCGCCGGCCGTCGTAGAAGTAGAGGCACTCGACGAACCCCTGCCGGTGCACCAGATCCTCCAGCAGCCGCTCGATCGCCTCCCAGTTGCCGAGCCGGCGCCGCACCTCGCGCGACCAGAGCTCGGCGGTGTGCTTCAGCGAGTGGGCGGAGTCGAGATGGAACGACTGGGCGAGCATCTGGATGATCAGCCCCAGGCGGTTCAGGCGGTCGGCCGTCTCGGTGAAGTGCTTCAGGCCGTCGGCCATCCGCTGCACCACCTGGCTGACCTCCTTGAGGGTCAGCACGACCTCGTCCGAGGCGGCGTTCTGCTGCTGGGTGGCGAGCGAGATCTCGCGCGCCACCCGCGCCGTGTCGCTGGAGGCGCCGCGCAGGTCCTCGATCGCCGAGGCCGCGGCGCGCGCCCGCTCCAGCACGCGGCCGGCCTCCTTGCTCCCCTCCTCGGTGGCGACCACGGTGGTGCGGATCGAGCCGGCGAACTCGTCGAGCAGGTTGCGCACCGACTCCACCGACTCCTGCGAGCGCTGGGCGAGCCGCCGCACCTCCTCGGCCACCACCGAGAAGCGCCGCCCGTGATCCCCCGCCGCCGCCGCCTCGATCGCCGCGTTGAGCGACAGGATGTGGGTCTCCTGGGCGATCTCGGTGATCAGGTCGAGCACCCGGTAGATCTCCTTCGAGCGGGTGCCGAGGATCTCGGCGCGGCTGGCGATGCCGCGGATCCGCTTCTTGCACCTCCTCGACCCCGTCGACCGCCTCCTCGACCGCCCCCTGGCCGGTGTTGCCGCTCTCCTCGGCCGCCTGCGCGAGGTCGGCCTGCGACGGCGGCGTTCTCGGCGATCTGCGAGGCGGTGCGCGCCAGCTCCTCCATGGCGGCGGTGATCTCGACCACCGACGCCGCCTGCTCCGAGGAGCCCGAGGCGAGCTCGGAGGCGATCTCGTTGACCGAGTTGGCCGCCGAGGCGACCTCGATCGAGCTCGACTGGATCTGCTGCGCCAGCACGTCGAGCGAGTTGGTGGCGTTGGCGAGCGACAGCGCGAGCCTCCCCGGCAGCGCCCGCGAGCGCTTCGCGAGCAGTTCACCAGGTCGCCGGCCCGCAGCCGGTCGAGCGCGGAGACCAGCGTGACCTCGATCCCCTCGCGCCGCCGCTCCGAGCTCTCCACCCGCTCGCGCAGGTTCTGCTGCGAGCGGTAGACGATCTTCGCGTAGAGCGCCAGCGTGCCGATGGCCACCAGCAGGAAGGCGTTGAACATCCAGTTCTGGCCGCCCCCCGCCTCCACCACCATCAGCAGCACCAGGCCGGAGACGGCGATGCCGCCGAGGATCAGCATCCCGGTCAGGGCGTGATTGAAAGGATTTGCCGGCAGAACCGGTCGCGTCCGTCATGCTTCCTCTCCTTCATTCCATCTCAAAGCGCGCCGGGCACCCGGAGCGGGTCCACCACCACCACCGGCAGCCCGCCGTGCACCGCCATCCCGGCCGGCGACTCGGGCCAGAACCGCCGCAGCGCCGGGGCCGCCGGGAGCACGCGCAGGCCGGTCACCACCCCCAGGATCTCGTCGGCCGCCAGCACCTCGCCGCCGACCGTCAGCCGGTACCCCTTGCCATCGCGGGCGAGGCCGCTCACCGCCTCGTTGGCGATCCCCCAGACGCCGCCGGCGCGGCGCACCAGCAGATAGCCCGCGGCGTGCGGCGCGCTCACCGTCAGCGCCCCAGCGCGTCGAGGTTGAGGATGCGCACCACCTCGCCGCCCACCGGCGCCTCCCCCTGCAGGAAGCCGCCGTCGCTGGCCGCCACGATCGACTCCGGCGGCACGTGCACCACCTCCAGGGCGGCGTCGGCGGTGAAGCCGATCATCTCCCGCCCCTCGACCGGCCCCACCCAGACCACCACCGTCACCGGATACGAGGGGTTGGCTCCCGGCGAGGCGTTGACCAGGCGGGCCAGGTTGAGCACCGGCAGCGGCTCGCCGCCGAACTCCGCCAGCCCCTCCAGCTCCCCCGCCGCCCCCGGCAGCGGGTGCACCGTCAGCGCCCGCACCACCCGCCGCACCGCCGAGAGCGGCAGCGCGCACGAATACTCGCCGGCCCGCACCAGCAGGTGCGTGCCCTCGCGCCGGGTCTTGCGTTCGGTCTTCTGCTCCATCAGCGGCTCGATCACAGCTCAGATCCTCGTCCAGCCGGTGACGTTGATGTCGATCCCGAGCACCGCCGCGATCGAGCCGTCGCCATTGCGCAGCGGCGTGCAGACCGTGAAGCAGGCCTCCGAGTTCTGCATCGACTCATAGGGGGGGATCAGGGTCGTCCGCCAGTGCCGCGACACCGCCTTGAACCAGGGGCGCGAGCGCACGTCCGTCTCGCGCACCTTGGCGGCGAGCGAGCGCTGACGCTCGTCGAGCAGGTTCTGATTGAAGCTCAGGGCCAGCGTGCCGCCGTCGAGCGCCATCAGGTAGCCGAGCTCTACGAACGGCGCGTTGTGCACCAGCTCGTCGAGCTGCCGCTCCTTCTCCGGCAGCGTGGGGAGCGGCTCGATCCGCCGCGCCCAGTCCTCCACCAGGTGCTTGAGCGAGCGCGGCGAGTTGAGGTGGAACGACTGCGCCAGGAGCTGGATCTCGAGGCCGAGCTGGTTCAGCCGGTCGGCCGTGCTCGACAGGTTCTTCAGGCCGCCGGTCATCCGCTGCACCACCAGGCTGACCTCGCGCAGGGTCATCACCACCTCGTCCGAGGCGGCGTTCTGCTGCTGGGTGGCGAGCGAGATCTGGCGCGCCACCCGCGAGGTGTCCCCCGAGGCGCCGCGCAGCTCCTCGATCGCCGCCGCCGCGGCCCGCGAGCGCTCCAGCACGCGGCTCGCCTCCTTGCTCCCCTCCTCGGTGGCGACGATGGTGGCGCGGATCGAGCTCGAGAACTCGTCGAGCAGGTTGCGCACCGACTCCACCGACTCCTGCGAGCGCTGGGCGAGGTGGCGCACCTCCTCGGCAACCACCGAGAAGCGGCGGCCGTCCGCGCCCGCCGCCGCCGCCTCGATCGCCGCGTTGAGCGACAGGATGTGCGTCTCCTGGGCGATCTCGGTGATCAGGTCGAGCACCCGGTAGATCTCCTTCGAGCGGGTGCCGAGCGCGTCGGCGCGGCTGGCGATCGCCGAGATCCGCTTCTGCACCTCCTCCACTCCGGAGACCGCCTCGAACACCGCCGCCGAGCCGGCCTCGCCGCTCGCCTCCGCGCGCGCCGCGAGCTCCGCCTGGCGCCCCGCGTTCTCGGCGATCTGCGACGCCGTGCGCGCCAGCTCCTCCATGGCGGCGGTGATCTCGACCACCGACGCCGCCTGCTGCGACGAGCCCGAGGCGAGCTCGGAGGCGATCTCGTTGACCGCGTCGGCCGCCGAGGCTACCTCGATCGAGCTGTCCTGGATCTGCTGGGCGAGCTGCGACAGCGACTCGCTGGCCGCCTCCGAGATCTGCGCCAACCGCTCCGGGAGCCCCTGCGTGTGATCGATCGAGCGCACCAGGTCGCCGGCGCCGAGCTGCTCGAAGGCGGCGATCAGCTCCCCCTCCAGCCGCGACCAGCGGTCGCGACCCTCCGGCAGGCGCTGCTCCAGGTCGCGAAAATAGGGGAACACCCAGAGCCCGTAGCAGACCACCCCGGCGAGGCCGATGGCGAGGAACAGATGCCGCGGCCACCCCGGCGCGCCAGCCGACGAGCCGAGCGCCAGCAGGAGATAGCCGACGAGCGTCAGCCCGACGACCAGGATCCAGCCGAGCATGGCGTTCTCGGTATAGCGCCCCGACGGCGCCCCAACCACAGGCTCAGCCTGTACGACGGCGGGAAGGGTCGACTCTGCGTCCATCCTCGTGCTCTCTCCTTGGCTGCCGGCGAGCCGCCCACCCGGCCGGGCAAACGGATTCCCGACTACGGCGACCGACTCGATGCCCGGCGCTTTCAGCGCTTTCAAACGGAGCGTGACCCGTAGAATAGGGAATTAGCTATCCGGGAGCAAGGTGCAAGGGCCCGGCGCCCTGAAGCTTCTTCCGCCACCCCCCAGTTGAAACCCCAACCAATTCGGAGCTACAATCCTCCCACTAATTTCGCTTTTTCTTTAGTCGTACACGGGCTTGAGTTGTTTTGACGCCCCTGGACCGCCGGGGGTGCGCATCGATTCACGTTGTCTTTCAGGGAGATGTAACCGCATGAACCGTAAAGTCTTCGCTCCGCTGCTCGGCCTCACCCTCCTGGCAGCCCCGGCGGCCTACGCCGGCGACGGCCACACGCTCCACGGCGTCGGCGCCGTCAACAGCTCCATGGGGGGCGCCGGCGTCGCGCTGCCCATCGACACCCTCGGCGGCCTGCTGCTCAACCCGGCTCTCGCCACCCAGCAGGATGGCAGCCACTTCGCCTTCAGCGCCGAGTACAACACCGGCACCAACGCCGTCTCCAGCTCCGTGCAGACCCCGGTCGGCACGTTCAGCGGCAAGACGGAGGACTTCGGCGACACCGCGCTGATCCCGGCCTTCGGCTGGGTGCACCACACGCCGGGCTCCAACTTCGCCTACGGCATCGGCTTCCTCGGCCTCGCCGGCTTCGGCACCGACTACCCGCAGGACTCCACCAACCCGATCCTCTCGCCGCAGCCGCGCGGGTTCGGCCGGGTCTACTCCAGCTACCAGCTCCTGAAGGTGCCGACGGTGCTCGCCTGGAAGCTCTCCGACTCCTTCTCCTTCGGCGTCTCGCTCAACGTCGCCCGGGCCACCCTGGAAGCCAGTCCCGCCGGCTTCGCCAACCCCGACTGCTCGGGCCCGCAGGGTCCGTGCTACTTCCCGAGCGTCAACGGCGACAGCGCATGGGGCTACGGCGCCGGCGTCGGCATCCACTATAAGCTCAGCCCCTCCTTCGCCCTCGGCGCCTCCTACAACTCGAAGACCAGCTTCCAGGACTTCGTCTGGCACACCGGGGGAGCCAATCCCGGCCTCGCCAGCTATGGGGCGAACCGCAAGATCACCCTGCAGCTCGACCTGCCCGCGCAGGCGGTCGTCGGCCTCGGCTGGACCCCCACCGAGAAGCTCGCGGTCGGCATCGACGGCAAGTGGATCAACTACGAGAACGCCGCCGGCTTCAAGGACGTCCTCGGCTTCAAGGACATCGTGGTCGGCGAGATCGGCCTCCAGTACAAGGCGACCGAAAAGTTCGCCGTGCGCGCCGGCTACAACCACAGCGAGGTGCCGATCCCGGCCGAGCGGACCTTCCTCACCGTCGAGGTGCCCGCGGTCTTCGTCAACCATTACTGCGTCGGCCTCGGCTTCCACGCCACCGACATCCTGACCCTCGACCTCGCCTACTACCAGGTCCCGAACAGCTCCATCACCGGCCCCTTCCTCGGCCCCACCGGTCCGGTTCCGGGAACCTCGGTGACCACCCGCAGCGGCATGAAGTCCGTGGTGGCGACGTTCAACTTTGCGCTGCCGTAGTCCAGGTAGCCTTTGTGATCTCGTGAGGGCGGGGAGAAATCCCCGCCCTTTTTGTTTGGGTGCGTTCCACTCCCTGAAGTACCAGCCCCGCAGGGGCGATAGGAATTAGCCCGGACCGTGAGGTCCGGGAATCAACGCACCCCAACCACCCCAGAGCCCCGCAGGGGCGACAGGAACCCCAACGCGGCGTTCCTCCCTGCCGCCCCTGCGGGGCTGGGATGAATTTTGATCCAACCTCTTCCCTTCCCGGACCTCACGGTCCGGGCTAATTCCTACCGCCCCTGCGGGGCTGGAAAACGGATTCTTGAAAACCGAAACGGCCTCACCAGTCCCCGCCCAGCCCCGCCATCAGCTCCGCATACACCTCGATCCCGTCCCAGAGGTTCTGCAGCCTCAGATTCTCGTTGATGCCATGCTGGTTGTTGTCGTGGTTGACCATCGGGACGCCGATCATCGGGGCTTTCAGGACTTCGGTGAAGAGGGCCATCGGGACGCTGCCGCCGAGCATGGGGACCTGGACGACCGGGCCGCCGGTGGCCCTCTCGACCGCAGCCACCACGGCGCGCGAGACGGGCAGGTTCATGTCCGTGCGGTGCGCGGCGTAGTCGAGGGACCAGGCGACCCGGGCCACTCTGGGGAAGGCGCGCAGGGTCTCGCGGTCCGGCTCCTCGGTGACGAGGTGCCACCCCTTGGCGGTCAGGAAGGCCTCGACCCTCTCTTTGACCTTCCGCGGTGTCTGGTCCGGCACCAGGCGGAAGTCGATCGAGACCTGCGCCTCGGTCGGAATGGCGTTCGCGGCCCCCTCCCCCACCTCGGCGGCGCGCAGCCCGCGCACGTTCAGCGCCGGGTCCATCAGACGGTCCTGGAGCCGCGCCCTGCCGCCCTCGGTTCGGCCGAGCCCGAGCTCTTCAGCCAGCGAATCCTCGACCATCGGCATGACGCCGACCGCCTGCCTCTCGGTCACGGTCAGCGGCCGGACGTCGTCGTAGAAGCCGGGGATCAGGATGCGCCCCTCCTCGTCGCGCAGGCTCGCCACCAGATGCGCCAGCATCAACGCCGGATTGGGCGCCCAGTTGCCATAGTGGCCGCTGTGGAGCGGGCGCACCGGACCGTAGACGGTCAGCTCGAGCCCCGTCACCCCGCGGGCGCCGAAGTAGACCTGCATCCGCCGCGTCGGGTGCACCGGCCCGTCGCAGAGCATCCAGGCGTCGGCGGCGAGCAGCGGGACGTTGCGGCGCAGGATCTCGGTCAGATGCGGCGAGCCCTGCTCTTCCTCACCTTCCAGGAACAGCTTGACGTTGACCGAGGGCGCGATCCCGGCGGCGCGGAGGGCGTCGAGCGCGGCCAGGATCGCCACGATGGGGGACTTGTCGTCGCTCGCCGAGCGGGCATAGATTCGCAACTCCGGATCGAGCGGGCCGGAGACGGACGCGAGATCCACCTCCCGGGTTCCGGGACCGATCGGCCCGGAGCGCAGCAGGGGCTTGAACGGATCGGAGAGCCACCCCTTCTGGTCCACCGGCTGGCCGTCGTAGTGGGCGTAGAACATCAGCGTCCGCTTCGCCCCGGGGACCCGCAGCTCGCCGTAGAGGGCGGGTGGCGTGCCCTCCCCCGCCGAGAGCCGCTGCACCGCGAAACCCCGGCGGCTGAGCATGGCGGTCAGCCGGTCGGCGTTGCGCCCGATGTCCGCCACCTTGGTGGCCGTAGTGCCGGCAACATTCGGAAGGGCGAGCAGGCCGGTGAGCTCACCCAGGATCTCCCGCTCGTGCGCCGCGCGGTAGGCCCGCACCCGGTCGCGTACTCCGCCCGGCTCCGCCGCCGCGATGGACGCCGTGAGCAGCAGGACGCAGCCCAGCCCAACCGATGTCTCTCGGATCATGGCTCATTTCTCCTGGAAGGAGAGGAGGGACTTTGAAGGGAAGTGAAATGGTCGGGGCGAGAGGATTTGAACCTCCGACCTCACGGTCCCGAACCGTGCGCTCTACCAAGCTGAGCTACGCCCCGACATGATTGCGGTCCTGCTCGGGAACAAACCGCGAGGAGGGGGAGGATACCGTCTCGCGGTTGCCGGGTCAAGCGGCGAGGGGCGGGGCCTCCCGCCGTGGTGCCATCCCGGCGGCCAAGGGACTCGCACAGCATCAGGACGTTCATCTTCGATCAGGGGAGCGACGAGGGACCGGGAAGGGGTCCCACGCTCGCCGGAAACCGCATCCACTCGCCTGGCAGCGGCATTGTCCAGCGGGGCCCGGACGGGCCGCAGACGGGGTTGACCGGCTCGGCGGAGGAACCGTCGCAGCCCAGCACTTCGCAGATCTTCCGCAGGTAGCGGTCGACCTTGGCCTCGGTGAGGAGCCCGGCGAAGCGCACCGGACGATTCTGGGGACGGAAGAAGTCGTCGTAGTGAGTCACCAGCACGTGATGCGGCCGCAGCCGGGTGAGGATCGACTCGGGCTGGCCCGGAGCCTTGTCATAGGAGGCGATGCACAGCACCGCGAGATCGTAGGGGCGGCCGTCGAAGAGGGGAGGCTCGCCGGTCCCCCACGAGTTCGCGGAGTCCTGGTAATAGATGCGATAGCGCACAGTCTTCAGATCGCCCGCCATCAGGTCGATCACCAGCGCGAAGGGCTGGCCCGCCTTCAGATCGTGGAAGCGATGAGCGCTCCACGGCTCTTTCCAATCCTCGTCTTTCAGCTCACCGCCCTGCCAGAGATAGTGATCCACCTGCGGCGCGTGATCGGAGAGCACGGCGCGGAAACGGATTGGCCGCCTCTCGCCCCCTTTCCCCGTGAGCCAGACCCAATCCTTGGCATCCTCGAGCGCCGTGCCGCGGCCGGCGGCGTACGGGGCGAGAGCGTGGACGCCCGAGCGGTTGACGAAGACTTGCGCGCGGTCCGCCATGCCGAGGACGGCCGGCAGATCCCCGATGTGGTCGTAATGCGAATGGCCGGCGAAGACCGCCTCCACCGCGGGGACGTCGATGCCCGCGAGCCCGCTCTGGATAGCGGCGTCATCCGCCCGCCAGGCTCCCAGGAGGACCCGGAGCAGGCCGGGGTTTGAAAAGTAAGGCCCCAGGAGGATCGAATCCTCACCCCAGCGCAGATAGAGGCCGGCCGCCCCCAGATACCGGATCTCCACCTCGCCGGGAGCCGGCGGCTCCGCGGGCCGGGCCGCCGGCGAGCATTCCGGATGGCGCGAAAAGTCGAAGGGCGCTCCGGAATGGTTCGGCGCGTGGCGCACGATGTGGCCGTGACACCCCAGGGAGAGCGCGACCCCGAGATAGAACACCGTCCGCAGCATGAATCCTGGTTCTGTCATGGCATCTCCTTCGATGGCATGCTTGCCGGAAATTTCTCAACCGCGGCGCTCTATCCTCCGTCCAACTCCCGGCCGAGCCAGTCCGGGAACTCGCTCCAGGGCAAAGCCACGTTGCCTCCCGGCAACACCAACCGTTCCCTGACGTTGCAGACCAGCACCCCGGGCGCGGCGCTGGCGCCGGCCAGATCGCTGAACTTGCGGAGCACCTCGGCGTGCTTCAGGGTCGGCGTCGCGGTGAGCTTGATCTCCACGGGCACGAGACCGCTGGGGAGGCGCACCACGAGGTCCACCTCCAGGCGATCGTGCGATCTCCAGAAGTAGAGGTCGGGCCGCTTGCCCCGCAGGGCGAAGACCTTGTGGGCCTCGCTGACGATCAGCCCCTCGAAGAGGCTCCCTCCCATCGCGCCGGCGAGCGCCGCCTCAGGGCCCGGCTGGCGCGTCAGGGCGCAGATCAGGGCCGAATCCAGGAAGTAGAGCTTCGGGGACTTGACCACCCGCTTGCCGAAGTTCTCGAAGTAGGGCGGCAGCAGGCGGACGATGTAGGCGGCCTCCAGAAGGCTGACCCAGGTCTTCACCGTGGGCTGCGACACCCCCGCCGCCCGCGCGACGTCCGCAACGTTGAGCTCCTGTCCGTGGCGGGCGGCGCAGAGAGCCAGGACGGTCTCGAACGTCCGCAGATCCTGGATTCGCAGGAGTTGCCGTACGTCTCTCTCCACATAGGTCTGGATGTAGGAGGCGATCCACAGGTCTCTCTTCTCGGGGTACAGGGCCGGATCGGGATAGGAGCCGTTCCAGAGAATTGACGCCAGCTCAGGGCCGCGGATGCCACGGGTCTCCAGAAGGCTGAAGGGGAGGAGCTCGAGCAGCGCGACCCGGCCCGCCAGCGACTCGCTGACATTGGCCATGAGCTGGAACTGCTGCGAGCCGGTCAGCAACCATCTCCCCTGCCGCTGCCGGTCCTGGTCGATGCGGATCTTCAGATAAGGCAGCAACTCGGGCGCGTACTGGATCTCGTCGAGGATGACGCGGTCCTCGGGAAAGCGGTCCAGGAACCCATTGGGATCGGAGGCGGCGAAGCCGCGCTCAAGGGGATCGTCCAGGGTGAGATACCGCGCTCCCCGGCCGAACTCCTCCAGCAGGAAGGTCGTCTTCCCCGATTGGCGCGGACCCGTGACCAGGGCCGAAGGGAACTGCGCGAGAGCCTGCGACAGGGTGGGAGCAAGACCGCGGGGGATATACACCCTGACAATTCTAAGTTTTGATTTTACTTTTGGCAAACATGGCCGTCAGCGCGACGGCGGGCGGGTTCTTCGCCCCTACGCGCTCGCCGCTCCGGGTGCCTGATCGGTGGGCGGCTCCTCAGCCGCCTTGGGCATCTCCAGCGGCGGCATGCGGGCCTCGATCGCCGCCAGCGCGTCCCGGGCGTCGTCGCCGACGCGGATCGCCGATTTGCCCAGCCTGGCGATGGCCGACGACCGGAAGCCCGGACCGTCGAGGACGAAGAGCAGCCCGGGGTACTCTTGATAGAGGTGCTCCGCGAGCGCCAGCAGCCGGTTGGCGCTCAGGCGGAGCGACGCCGAGAAAAGAATCGCGTGCGGCCGCACGGAGGCGATCACGTCGTCGAACCCCTCGTCCGGCGCCCGCTGGCCGAGATGGACCACGCTCCACCCCGCCCGCCGCAGCAGGAGAGCGAGGACCAGCAGGCCGATCTCCTCCCCCTCCTCCGAGGCGGAGAGGGCCAGCGCCCGGTACCCCTGCCCCTGCGGCGCCGCGTCCCCCAGGGCGAAGAGCCGCTCGCGCAGGAAATCGCCGCAGAGCTTCTCCCGCTCGGCCGAGACCCGGCCCGCCACCGCGTCGTCGCGCAGCTCCTCCAGCGCCGGCTGCAGCACCTCGACGGCCAGGCTCTCGACCGGCAGCTTCCGCTCGGCCTCCCCCAGCAGCGCCTCGGCAGCCTCCAGATCCCCCTCGCGGAACGCCTTCGCCAGCTCCCCGGCCACCGCCGCCGGATCGACCTCCCGCGCCGGGTCGAGGCGGATCGCGCGCACCGCCTCCTCCAGCGAGGCGACGACCTCGTCGGCCCCCGCCGCCGTCAGCCGCTTGCGGTAGCGCTCGGCCTCGGCGCGGAGATCCCAGAGCGCGACGACGATCCGCAGCCCGGGGAAGTGCGCGCGCAGGTCACGGCAGACCTCGCGGGCCTGGGCGTAGGCGAACGGCGCCAGGGCCGAGATGAAGACCTGCTCGGCGCCGATCTCGGCCAGCCGGCGCAGCACCTCCGAGCGCGGCATGTCGTACTCCAGCACGGCCGGCGTGCCGCCGCGGACGGCGAGCTGCGCGAACATGTGCCCCGCCAGCTCGTCCGCCACGTCGTGGGCCGGCACGCAGACCAGCCGGTCCGCCGCGTCCCGGCCATCGATCGTTCGACGCCCAGGCTGCCGTCCTCGACCGTGCGGCCGGCGAGCTCCTCGATCCAGTCGCGGATCGTGGTGTCGATGAACTCCTGCCGCTCCGGGCTGAGCTCGCCGCGATGGCGGTCGCGCTCGGCCAGGATCAGGGCCGGGATCAGCACCTTGTCGTAGAGCTCGGCCACCTTCCGCTCCTTCATGCAGCTCTCCAGCAGCGTGCCCACCTCGGCGGCGTCCATCGCCAGCAGCCGGTGATAGACCTGGGCCTCGATCGGCAGCGGCGGCTGATCGCCCAGCAGCACGTCCAGGAACTGGAGCTGGGGAACATAGCGCCCCATCACCACCAGGCAGACCGTCAGCGGCGTCGCCATCAGCAGGCCGACCGGGCCCCAGAGCCAGGTCCAGAAGACGGCGGAGACCAGGATTCCGATCGTCGAGATGCCGGTCTCCGAGCCGTAGACGAGGGGCTCGACGACGTTGTTGCTGATCAGCTCGATGAGCAGGAAGAGCCCGAGGGTCAGGAACGGCTTCTCCCAGCCGGGGAAGACCGCCAGCGAGATCATGATCGGCAGCATGGCCGCGATCCAGGGGCCGACATACGGGATGAAGCGCAGGACGCCGGCGAACAGCCCCCACAGGATGGCGTTCGGCACGCCGATGAAAAAGAGCCCGGTGGCCACCGCGATGCCGGTGCCGCCGTTGATCAGGCTCTGCATCAGCAGGTAGCGGCTGACCCGCTGCGCCGCCTCGTCGAGCGCCTGCGTCGAGGTGTTGAGCCGCCCCTGGCCGATCAGGCGCAGGAGGCGGTCGCGCAGATCCTCGCGCTGGATCAGCATGAAGATCACGAAGATCAGCACCAGGCCGGCCGTGCCCAGCGGACCGAGGAGCGGGAAGAGCGTCGTCCGCAGCACCGTCAGCGGCGTCGCCGGCGGCTCGACGACGGTGACCGGCACCGGCGCCGAGGGGGGGACGCGCGACTTCCCCTGAAGGCGGGAGGCCGGCGTGGTCGGAGCGCTCGGCGACGCGATGCCGATCTCCTCCTGGAGGTGCTCGACGGTCTGCTTCGCCTGGTCGAGCTTCGAGGCGCCCCCGCCGCGCAGGGCGGCGGCCTTGGCGCGGATGTTCTGCTCATACTTGGGGAGCGTCTCGGCGAAGTCGACGATCTGCGCCCCCATCAGCCACCCCACGGCGCCGATCCCCCCGAACGCCAGAATCACCACCAGCAGCACCGACGGCACGCGGCCCAGCCGCATCTTCTGCAGGCGCTGGACGGACGGGGTGAGGATGAAGGTGATCAGGACCGCGAGCGCCAGCGGGATCAGCACCTCGCGGGCGAAGTAGAGAGCGGCCGTGACCAGCGCGAGGGTGACGAGCGAGACTCGTCGCAGGCGGTCCTGGGGCTGGGACTCAGAGCGTTCCATATTGTGGAAATCTCACTGCAAAGGCGGCGCCAATCGGTAATTTCGCTACAATCAGGGACAGCTGGACAGACTTCTCTCCAAAGGAGACCGTCATGAAGAGAGACCTGCTCCTCCTCGCCGCCGCTTGCGTCTGCGCGGCCTGCGCCTCGGGCCAGCAGGAGGATCCGGCGAAGACGGGCCGCGACCTGGCGGCGAGCACCGTGCCCGCGACGGGCCGGGGGACGCCGTCCACCGGTTCCGGCGGCACGGACGGCACCAGCGGAATCTGCCCCTCGGGTTGCGAGACGCAGCCGCCGGGCTGCTTCATCAAGGGGAACATCAACCTCAAGACCGGCGACCGGGTCTACCACGTCCCGGGCCAGCGGCACTACGACAATGTCACCATCGAGCCCGGCGCCGGCGAGCGGTGGTTCTGCACCGAGGCTGAGGCCGAGGCCAGCGGGTGGCGACGGTCGCGGAAGTGACTCCGAATAATCCCTAGCCGCCCTGCCGGCTGGGGCGTCCTGCGATAGGATTCCCTCGCCGCGCCTCGCGCTCCCCGCCATGATCCGAACCGTCGCCGCCACCCGCTACGTCACCCCCCTGCGGGAAGGCGGATCGCTGCCGGCGATCGTGGAGGCGGACGACCTCGGTCTCTACGTGCTCAAGTTCCGCGGCGCCGGGCAGGGTCCGCTGGCGCTGGTGGCCGAGCTGATCGCCGGCGAGATCGGCCGGGCTCTCGGGCTCAAGGTGCCCGAGGTGGTGCGGGTGGAGGTGGACCCGGCGCTCGGCCGCAACGAGGAGGATCCGGAGATCCGCGACCTGCTCAAGGCCAGCGTGGGGGTGAACCTGGGGCTCGACTACCTGCCGGGCTCGATCACCTTCGACGCCGCCGCCCGCGACGCCGTCGAGGCCGACCTCGCCTCGTCCCTGGTCTGGTTCGACGCCTTCGTCACCAACGTCGACCGCACGCCGCGCAACCCCAACCTGCTCTGGTGGCACAAGGTCCTCTACCTGATCGACCACGGCGCCGCGCTCTACTTTCATCACAACTGGCCCGCCGCGGAGACCGCCATGGAGCAGGCGGCCCGCAGCCGCTTCCCCGCCGTCCGCGACCACGTGCTGCTCCCCTGGGCGAGCCGCATCGAAGAGGCCGACCGCCGCCTGCGCCCGCGGCTGAACGAGGCCCTGTTCGCGGCGATCGTCGAGCAGATCCCGGACGACTGGCTGTCCCCCGATCCCAGGGCGGCGGCGGACCGGCGCGCGGGCTATGTGGACTACCTGACGCGGCGCCTCGAGGTGGCATCCCTGTTCGTCGAGGAGGCGGTGCGTGCCCGCGCGCAGCTCGTTTGACTACGCCGTGGTCCGGGTGGTGCCCCGCGTCGAGCGCGGGGAGATGATCAACGCCGGCGTGATCCTCTTCTGCCTCGAGCGGGACTTCCTCGCCGCCCGCGTCGAGGTCAACGAGCCCCGGCTGCGGGCGCTCTGGCCGGACACCGACCTCGAGCTGGTCCGCCAGCACCTCGAGGCGATCCCCAGGATCTGCGCCGGCAGCCCGGAAGGGGGCCCGATCGCCCGGCTCACGATCCGCGAGCGCTTCCGCTGGCTGGTCGCGCCGCGCAGCACGATCCTCCAGGTCTCCCCCGTCCACGCCGGCCTCTGCGATCACCCGGAGCGCGGGCTCGAAGAGCTCTTCCGGCAGATGGTGATGGTGCCGTAGCGAAGCCCCCCGAAACCCAGGGCGTTGCCCTGGGCTGAGGAAGGGCGGCCCGTTGGGCCTCAAACAAATTCCGGCTGGGGGAAGGGCCAAAGGCCCGGGCTCCCTCAGCCCAGGGCAACGCCCTGGGTTGGGGCGGAGCCCCCCCCGTTGCCTTAACCGACCGACCGTGCTATTTTCTCTCCATGATCCTCAGCAAGGGCGAGCAGACACGGCAGGAGATCGTCGAGCGGGCGCGCGCGCTGGCCGGCGAGGTCGGCCTGGAGGGGCTCTCGCTCGGCGTCCTGGCGGCGGGGATGGACCTGTCGAAGAGCGGCCTGTTCGCGCACTTCCGGTCCAAGGAGGCGCTGCAGATCGCGGTGCTGCAGCGGGCGATCGACCACTTCATCCAGGAGGTCATCGTGCCGGCGCTCCGGCAGCCGCGCGGCGAGCCCCGGCTGCGGCGGCTGTTCGATCTCCACCTCGCCTGGATCCATGGCAACGCGCGGGGCGGCAGCTGCTTCTTCATGGCGCTCACCCACGAGTACGACGACCGCCCCGGCCCCATCCGCGACCTCCTCGTGCGGTCGCAGCGCGACTGGTACGACACCATCGCCCGGGCCGCCCGCGCGGCCGTCGAGGAAGGGCACTTCCGCGCCGATCTCGATCTCGACCAGTTCGCCTACGAATTCGTCGGCATCGGCATGGTCTTCCAGCAGGTCGCCAAGCTGCTCGAGGACCCGCGGGCCGAAGCGCGGGCCCGCGCCGCCTTCGAGACCCTCCTCGACCACGGCCGCCCCTGACCTCTTTCCGCTTCCGCAAGGAGATCCCCATGCAACCCCTGGACGCCACCCTCGCCCTCCCTTCCTCAGCAAAAAGCACGATCGGTCGTCTACGCCCCATCCCGGCTCCCTCCTGGCTGCGGGCGGGGATGCAGGTGGCGAGCACGCTGGCTCCCGCCGCCGCCGCGCGGGTGGCGCGCAAGCTGTTCTTCACGCCGCGGCGGGCGCGGGTGAGGGACGAGGAGCGGGCGGTGCTGGCGCGCGGCGAGCACTTCTCGCTGGAGGTGGGCGGCCAGCGGGTGGTGGGCCGCGCCTGGGGCGAGGGGCCCGCCGTGCTCCTGGCGCACGGCTGGGGCGGGCACGCGGGGCAGATGACGTCGCTCGTCGATCCCGCCGTGGCGGCGGGCTTCCGGGCGGTGGCGATCGACCTCCCCGGCCACGGCGAGTCGGAGGGGAGCATCTCCTCGCTGGTCCACTTCGCCTCGGCGCTCCGCCGCGCCGGCGCGCTGTTCGGGCCCGTGCGGGGCGTCGCGGCGCACTCCTTCGGCGCCGCGGGCACGGCCTACGCGATCTCCTCCGGGCTGGCGGTGGAGCGCGCCGTCTTCTTCGCTCCACCCCTGGGCTTCGAGTCCTTCTGGTTCCGGTTCCGGACCGGCGTCGGCGTCTCGCCGGAGGTGATGGACCGCATGCTCCGCGAGGCCGAGGAGTGGCTGGAGGTGCGCTTCGACGGCATCGCGCCCGCCGACGTCGCCCCGCGGATGACCACGCCGCTCCTCGTCCTCCACGATCCCGAGGACCGCGAGGTGCCCTTCGAGGAAGGCGCCGAGCTCGCCCGCCGCTGGCCGGGTGCCGAGCTGCGCCCCGCCCCCGGCCTCGGCCACCTGCGGATCCTGCGCGACGGCGGGTGCGTGGCGGCGGCGGTGGGGTTTCTTCTCGCTGAGGGGAACGCCCGTGGCCTGCGACCTCACCCTCGGTCCCTCTCCTGAAGGAGAGGGAGGGCCTTCCAGGACTGGTGATCCGCGTAGGGTGCGCTGTGCGCGCCTTCAAGGTCGTCAAGGTGAACCCGGTCCGAAGTCGTCCTCCTTCTCCTTCAGGAGAAGGAGATAGAGGATGAGGTCGCAGGCCACGGATGCCCGAGCGCCGAGCTTGGCACCTCCTCCGGGCTCACTTTCCCCCATGATTTGCACCAATATAGAAGTATTCATATCGTCTCTCTCAGAGACCAAGGAGATCTGATGCCTAAGTTTCGTCTCGTGCCTCTCGCGTTCGTCCTGATGAGCCTTGCCGCCTCCTTCGCCGCCTCGGCCGCGCCGTTCGCGTTGTTCTGCTCCCAGGAGGATCCGATGGAGCGGGTCTTCCTCGCCGCCTCTCACAAGGCGCAGCTCCCCACCAAGTGCGGCCCCTACTGCGACAGCCCGGGCAGCTACACGACGCCGACCGCGACCGCCATCGGCGCGACCTGCGCGATCGCTCAGACCAACCTCACCACGCAGCTCAAGAGTTACGCGAACTCCTTCTGCGGGAGCTGCCAGCTCGTCGTCGTAACGACGGTGGCCTGCCATGCGACCGGAACGGGCTACTCGGTGTCGGGCTACGCCACCTACGGCTGCCGCGACAGCACCTGCTGAAGGGAATGAATCAGGTGGAGTAAGATAGGAGCGCTCCCTGAAAAACCGGAGGCGTGCTGAACCACGCCCCCGGTCCTTACGGTCTACTGCTTACAGGGCGGTGGGATTTCGGGGGGCCTCGTTCTCCTTTCCCGGCGCCGGCCCGGAACCCTCCGGAACCTGCGGCGGTGCCGCCTTCTCCGCCGGCTTCTTGCGGTTCCGCTGGCGCACCGGGCGCGCTCCGAACTCGATGAGCCTCTCGCTGTTCGGCCCGAAGAAGGCCCTGATCGCGGACCGGATCCGGGAAACCTGGAAGTTCCCCTTCTTCATCAGGTTCTTGCGGTCCAGGGTCTCCTGCTGCTTCACCGCGTTGCGCATGTCCAGGCGGGCCGTCAGGGCCTTGGCTTCCGCCAGGATCTGCTCCAGCGGCGCCGTATAGCCCTCGATGCCGGGAACTTCGGTGGCGCCCGTCTTGGCGTTGGTGAGCGCGTTCTCCCACGCCACGATGGCCTGTGCGATCGATGTCTTTGCCATGATTTTTTTCCTTTCGTTTCTTTCTTGTTTTGAGTTACCGTCAGCCGAGCTGACGGGCGAAATCGAGGAGCGCCATGTCGATGCCGTTCCGGCCTGGGCGCTGCAAGAGGACGGTCACCCGGTTGGCGGTGACCCCGAGAGTGACGGCGTGGCGCTCCGTCGCGGCCAGATCGGCGATGAACGCGGCCCACTTCGCCGCCGCCCCGGCCTGGGTGAACCTGCAAGCCCGGTAGAGCCCGTTGCCGCCCGCCACCAGCCGCCAGTTCGGCATCGTCTTCAGCTCCTCCTGAACCCGCTCCGGCTTGAGCTTCCCCACCGGGCGAGGCGGCCGGCGCACCTTGCCCCTTCTCGCCCCGGCGCCCACCGCCGCCGTCTGCTTCTCAGTGCTCATCGTTGAAACCTCCTTGTCTTCGCAACATCCGCCGCGTGATTGCGCCGGAAGATCAGTGACACCGGAAAAGAAACCTTTACTTTCCAGCCTGCCGCCGCGACATCCACGGTTTCAGCAGCCGTTCCATCGCCGCCAGGTGGCGGGCCAGCTCCGTCAACTCCCAGGGGGAGAGCGCCTCCTCCCTGCGCCGGCCGAGCCCCAGCTCCTCGAAGGGGACCTCCAGCACCTCGCTCAGCAAGGCCAGATCCTCCAGGCTGGGAGCAGACCGCCCCCTCTCCCACGAGCCGAGCCGCTCCCGCTGCACTCCCAGCCGCCCGGCGAGCTCCGCCTGCTTCCAGCCACGACGCTTCCGCGCCTTGACGATCCGCGCGCCTAACTCTTTTTTCAGCTCCCCTTTCGGGTTCTTCCGGCGGCTCTCTGGCGTCTCCATGGGTGCTAATGGTTTATCGATGATTCCTATTTGTCAACGAAATTTTCTTATGGTGTCTGTTGGGTTGCTTTTGCGTTGGATCGCTGATTTCTCTGAGCGGACGACATTTTCTGAAGCCCCGGAATTTTCGTTCCGTGAGGCAGAATAGAAAGCCTGTTTTCACGGAATCGACGGCCGCCGGAGGAAAGGGGACAATCAGTTCCCTGAAGGGAACAATCCGCCCCCGTTCGCGAGACTGGAGGCACTTAATTTTGCAGGCATGTTTTCGCCCGCGGGCACCCAGGGCCATGCCGGCCCGGACCGCTCCACGGGTCGAGGAGGAGATCAAAGATGTCTCAGCGCAATCGGATCGTCCTGGCCGTGGCAGTCCTGGTAATGCTCCTGCGGAGTGGCCCCGGCGCCCTCCCAGGCCGCCGGGCTCCGGCCGTGGAGCGCGCCCGTGGTGGACGCCTGGGAACGGGCGTGGAACCGGCTGGCCGCGCTCCTGCCGCACGGCGCCTCGCCGAAGCCGGCGGCCCGGCAGGAGAAGGAGGGAGGGGCGATCAATTCCAATGGCGGCACGACCCTGGGATCGGCTCCGGTGCCTCCGGGTAGCTATGCGGACGAAGGGGGCGCGATCAACCCTGACGGCGTCAAGTAAGCCCGGCAGCCCGGCGATTGCCCGCGGCGATCGGGAGTGGTGGCTGAAACGCGCTCTGTGAGAGAATGCGGAGACAAGGGGGGAAATTCTTGGACGACAACCATCCCACTCCGCGGGAGCTGGAAGGAATTCTTCTGGGCGGCGTCGCCGCCGGCCGGGTTCGGGCCGTGATCCTGCACCTTCTCCGCGGCTGCGAGGAGTGCAGCCTGGCGCTGTCGCCGTACCTCCCCGAGCGGTTCCTGACCGAGAGCCGCCCCCAGGCTCCCTTGCCGTTCCCGCCAGAGGCCTACGACGCTCCGATCGACCGGGTCTTCGCCGCCGTCCTGCGTCCGGGGGTCCCCGCGGCCGGCCTCCTGGCGGAGAGCAAGCGGGAGGCCCTCGCCCTTCTGCTCTCGGGCGGCCTGGAGGCCCTCGCCGACGCTCCCCCCACGGTTGTGGGGCTGCCCCTCTTCGAGGCGCTCCTCGAGCGGAGCTGGACTCTGCGCCATGACGATCCGCCCCAGATGGTGCGGCTCGCCCGGGCCGCGGCGCTGCTCGCCGACGGCCTGAATGCGAGGGAGATCGGCGCCCGGAAAGCCGCGGACCTGCGGTGCCGCGCCTGGACGGAGCTGGCGAACGCCTGCCGCGTGGACGACGATCTCGACTCGGCCGAAAGCGCCATCGGACAGGCCATCGACCACTTCCTCCTGGGCACCCGGGACGAGATCCTCCTGGCTCGAGTCTTCACCGTGTCCGCCTCTCAGCAGGCGGCCCGCCGCGACTTCCACCTGGCGTGCGCTGCCCTGGATCTCGCCGTGATCATCTACCGGCAGCATGGAGACGCCCATCTTGCCGGCCGGTCCCTCATCATCCAGGGGATCTGCGCCGGCTATGCCGGCGACCCCGAGAGGGCCATCCTGAACTTCGAAGAGGGCCTCTCGATGATCGACGAGGCGCGGGACCCTGGCCTGGTCCTCTCCACCTTGCAGTCCCAGGCGTGGTTCCTCGTCGATTGCGGCCGCTACCCGAAGGCGCAACGGACCCTCTGGGAGCTCCGGCGCCGCGGCCTCGACGTCGGGGGGCGCCTGGGCGAGCTGAAGCTGCGCTGGCTGGACGGGCACATCAACGCCGGCCTGAAGAAGTTCGATTCCGCCGAGAGGGCCTTACGGCAGGTGAAGGAGGGGTTTGAAGCGGCCGGCCTGGGTTACAAGGCGGCTCTCGCCGGGCTGGAGCTCGGCGCGGTCTGGATGCAGCAGGGGTGCCTCCAGCAAGCCGAGGGCATCGTCCTGGAGTGCGCCGACGTCTTCCTCGCACTGCGAATCCGGCGGGAGCTTCTGGCCTCCATCCTGGTCCTCCGGAAGGCCGCGGAGACGCGCTACCTCAACCTCCCCCTCCTCCAGCGCGTCATCGGCATGCTGCACAGAGAAGACCGGAATCCCAAGGCCTCGCGGGACGAGGTGTAAAGGGGGCTGTACCGAGGCCTTCCCGCCCGGGCATCAATGCCCGGGCTACGCCGGAAACAAAAAGCCGGCTGAAGCCGGCTCAAGGAACCCGATGTGCTTTTGAGCCGGCTTCAGCCGGCTTTTCTTTTGGAGCGTAGCCCGGGCATTGATGCCCGGGCGGGGAGGCCACAGAGGCCCCGATCAGCCCGCCCCCTACGTCCCGTTGCTCCGCGCTATCAGCCTCTCCAGAGTCTCCCTCACCATCTCGTGGATCTGCTCCTGGCTGAACTCCGGTTCCTTCGCGGGATGTGGAGGCAGCGAGACGCTCTGCAACAGCTCCCGCAGCCGGGAGGCGGTCACCGAGGGTTTCGTCGCCGACAGCGAATAGGCCAGCGAGAAAAACTCCGCGGGCTCCATGCCGGCCGCCCGGCAGACCGAGATCAGGTGATCCAGCCGGAGCGGGCTCGAGCCCGAAAACAGCTTGCTCACATAGCTCGGGCTCATCTCCAGACGCCGGGCGATCTCCCGGTTCGAGATGCCGAGAATCCGCAGGCTCACCTTCAGGAGATTGAGCAGCCTCTGGGTCTCTGGATCCATCCACCAGGATCGTATAACGGTCTCATGAGGCTCCACAAGGAACTCTCCAGAACGTAGTTGACAAATAGGAATCTTCGTTCTATAAAACGGGTCATCGAGCGTCGCCTGAACTCGCAATTTCCGCCCAGCGATGGACGACGGCGATTCTGGTGCCCCGTGATTCGATCCTACGAATGGAGAACGGAGATTACCCATGAGCGATGAACGGACCGAGCCTCTCAACGCCTTCAGCCAGCCCTACCTTGAAGCGGTTCACGAGCTCGACGATCCCGCGACAGCCCACGAAGCCGACACTTCCGGCCCCTTCTCGCTGATCGAGGAGGAAGGGATGGTGGCGCTGTACCATGCCTGGGAGAGCTCCGCGAGAGGGGACGCGCCGCTGGCGGTCTTCCATCGCCGGGAGACGGCGCTGCTGTTCCAGGCGATCTGGCCGGCGGCCGGCCGGAGCAGCCTGTACCGCTTGCGGGACGAGCCGGCGGCCCGCCGCTACAGCCTGGAAGAGGATGGGCAGATCGTGGGGAGTCTCCGCAGCTTCGATCCCGGCGCGCTCGTCGGCGGCCACATCGCGGCCTACCTGGCGCGCACGCCGCTGAGCCTGGCGCTGCTCGTGGAAGCCGCCGGACCGACGGCGCAGAAGCACGTCGGGCGCATCCTCGGCGCCCGGGTGCTCGGGGGCCGGTAGCCTCTGCCCCCACGCCGGGGCAGCTCCGGCCCACGCTTGGGCTGCTCCGGCCCACGCTTGGGCCGGAATCCCCCACGCTTGGGGCCGCCCTGCCCACGCTTGGGCCAGCCGGTCCCCGAACGGGGATGGTCTGGCCCACGCCGGGGACGCTCTGGCCCCCGCTTGGGCCAGCCCGTCCCTCTTCTGGGGCCGGCTGGCCCAAGCGTGGGCAGGGCCGTCCCCGTCCGGGGATCGGCTGGCCCAAAAGAGGGGAGGAGCGGCCCAAGCGTGGGCCAGAGCAGTTACCTCGTCCGTCAGAGCAGCGATCCCTTCCGTCAAAGCGCCCCACTCGGAGAGCGCGCCGGCCCATTCCAGGGCCGGAGCGCCGGAGAACAAGGGGAAGGTAGCCGAAGCCGGGGCGCTCCGGGCGAAGGCTTGGGCGGGAGCGACGGCCTTCTGGGCCGGCGCGAGGGGACCGCCGGCCGGCATCCCGGGAGGCAGCTCGGATAACAATGTAGGACGTGCTACAATTTCTGAAATGGAAGACGGCAACGAACAGCGAGTCAGCTTGCGGGAGGTCAATCAACACCTGACCCGCTATGTGAAGGCAGCAGAGGCCGGCGAGCGGATCGTGATCACCCGTCGCGGCAAGCCTGTGGCCCTCCTTGCGCCCCTACCGCCAAGGGAGCGCTCACTGAGCGCCGAGCAGGAAGCGGCCCTCGAACGAATCCTGAGCCGGAGCCATCACCTGGGAGGACGGGCACCGTCGCGGGATGATCTCCATGAGCGCTGAGCGGATCAGTCTCGACGCCAACATTCTCTTCTATACCATCGATGCCGATGCCGGCGAGCGTCAGGAGAAAGCGCGCGAGATCGTACGCCGAGGGGCACTGAGCTACGACTGCTTCCTTTCTCTGCAGACACTGTGCGAGTTCTTTGCCGCGACGACGCGCAAGGGTAGGCTGACAGTGGCCCAAGCGGCAGCCCAGGTCGAAGATTGGCAGGCGCTATTCCCAGTGGTCGCCTCTACGCCCGCGAGCTTGCGCTTCGCCGTGCGAGCCGTCGAGCAGCACAACCTTTCGTTTTGGGATGCCATGCAATGGGCGGTCGCCAAGCAGGCTGGAGCGACATTGCTCTTGAGCGAGGATCTGCAACACGGACGAGAGTTGGAGGGTGTCCGGTTCAGGAACCCCTTTATCGTCGAGGATCCCTTCTCCGTTTCGTGACCTACTGGACCAAGCGCCCACGACCGAGGACAGCCTGAAGCCGGTCGCGGGCGTCTGAATTAACGCCAACCGGCTCCAAACCCGGAACCCCATCAAGCAAATGGCTACTTGCACTTTACGGGCTTGCACTTGGTCCGGCACTTCGCAGAGCTGGACAAACTTCCCTTGCCATTGAAGTGACGCTCGTAGAGCGACCGCGTCTCGTTGAAGGCGGCGCAAAGCCGGGCGTAATCTTCCTCCCCCTGCATTCCGAAGTAGGGATAATGATGGAGGAACGCCCCGAAGAGAGTCTCGCAGTCCTGGGCGTATTTCTCGGTATCCAGGATGTGCTGATGCCAGAAGAGATCAACCTCCTGGTCGGGTACGATCTCCACTCCCGGGTATGCCCTCTTGAGGGCGAGAAACCTCTTGTAGTCGACCTCGACGGCGTCACATCTCTCAGCCGTCCATCCTGGCCCCTCGTCTGTATCCTGCAACTTGAGCTTGATCATGCTCAGGTCCAAGGCCACGATGTCCTCCATCGACTGATGGAAACTCTGGGACAGAGTCGGAATTGCGGATTCAGCGACAACCACAGGAGCGTTCATCCAAACCTCCTTGGGCGGGGGCTCCAGCACCCCACCCCGTTTCTGAAGGAGACACGGCAGAGGACGGCTTGTTTAGCTCGAAGATGCCTTAAGCCTCAGTTCGGGTATGGAGCCGAGCATCCATCGACGCCACGAGTCGCTCCCGCCATCGGATTCGGAGAGCTTGTCGGCCTTACGGATAAACAAATCCGGCAGACGAGGCGTCCTCTATCCAAAGGAGGCAAGTTATGGCCGATCGTGAAGTGACTCAGACCCGGAAAGACCGTTACGGCGATATTACCGCTCTCTGCAATCCCAGCTCCTTGTGGTCGCCCAGATCAAAGGAAGACGTCATCCGTGACATCGAGTCTAGGACTCACACCTACCACGTAAAGTGGCCCGACAAGCGGACAGAGATTCACGTAGTAAACGGAGCGACAGGCAAGTATCTTAGGACGGAACGCGATAATACGACGCGCAATAACCTCTTTGACCTCCCGGACTGCTAGGGGCCTCTGTGGAGACAACTCTCTCCTCGGGCCGTTCCCTAACGCCCCGAGAGATCCGCGTTGATCGCCGCAAACTGTTCCAGCGCCGCCTGGAGATCTTCGATGATCTCGGCGGCGATGACGTCCGGGTCCGGCAGGTTGGCGGAGTCCTCGAGGCTCTCGTCCCGCAGCCAGAAGATGTCCAGGCTGCACCTTGTCGCGCTGGAGCAGCTCGTCGTAGGTGTAGGACCGCCAGCGGCCGTCCGGAGCTCTCCTCGGACCAGGTGGCCTGCCGGTCGTGGCGGTTCTCCGGCGCGGTAGCAGGCGACGAACTCGTCGAGGTCGGACGCGCTTCAGCGGGTTGGTCTTCAGCGTGAAGTGCTGGTTGGTGCGCAGGTCGTAGATCCAGAGCTTCTTCGTCCACGGCGTCTCGCTCGCCGGCTTGCGGTCGAAGAAGAGGACGTTCGCCTTCACGCCCTGGGCGTAGAAGATGCCGGTCGGCAGGCGCAGCAGGGTGTGGACGTCGCACTCGTGCAGCAGCTTGCGGCGGACCGTCTCGCCCGGCGCCGCCCTCGAAGAGCACGTTGTCCGGCACGACGACGGCGGCGCGGCCGTGGATCTTCAGCAGCGTCTTGACGTGCTGGACGAAGTTGAGCTGCTTGTTGCGTCGTCGAGGCCCAGAAGTCGTCGCGCACGACGATCGAGCGGCCTCACGCTCCTGCTCGCCCTCCTCGTTGACGACCGTGACGCTGGACTTCTTGCCGAACGGCGGATTGGTCAGCACCATGTCGAAACCGCTCGCCGGGATCGGCAGCGCAGGCTGTCGTCCGTACGCACCGGCGGCTCTCGCCGTCCGCCGTCGTCGGCCCGATGCCGTGCAGCAGCAGGTTCATCGCGCACAGGCGGGTCACTGCTGTCCACGATCTCCACGCCGCGCAGGCGTCATGGAGCTGCAGGTGCTCGCTTCTGGTCGCGGTCGAGATTGGGATAGTGGCGGGCGATGTACTCGTGGGCGGCCAGCAGGAAGCCGCCGGTGCCGCAGGCCGGGTCGCAGATCGTCTCGCCCGGCTGCGGCCGCATCACGTCCACGATCGCCTGGATCAGCGGCCGCGGCGTGAAGTACTGGCCCGCGCCGCCCTTGGTGTCCTGCGCGTTCTTCTCCAGCAGCCCCTCGTAGGCGTCGCCCTTGACGTCGGCGTCGAGGCTCGTCCACTGCTCGCGGTCGATCAGGTCGACGATCAGCCGGCGCAGCTTGGCCGGGTCCTGGATCTTGTTCTGCGCCTTGCGGAAGATGACGCCCGAGCATGCCCGGCTTGCTTGCCCAGCTCCTCCAGGATGTGGCGGTAGTGCACCTCCAGCGCGTCGCCGTCCTCTTGCCGCAGGCTCGGCCAGTCGAACCCTGCCGGGATGGCCGAGGGCTGACTCCACGGCGGCTGCGTCCGCTCGTGGGCCATCTTGAGGAAGAGCAGGTAGGTGAGCTGCTCGACGTAGTCGCCGTAGGACAGCCCGTCGTCGCGCAGGACGTTGCAGTAGTTCCAGAGCTTCTCGCACGATCTGTTGAGAGTGATTGCTCATGGTGTTTGCGGCTCCCGCTCTGAATCCATCAATTTTTCCAGCTCTTCTACGGGAGTCAACCATACCTTCCCGCCCTGCCTGCGGAGGTGACCCTGCCTCACTTCGTCCTCGAGCGCCTCTCGCAAGCCTTGGAGGATCACCCCATCACTCCGAAGGCGCTCGAATTTCAAACCCATCCGCTTTCGTGCCTCCTCCGCAGCCGCGCGGAGCGCCTGATCCTCGTCGATTGTCCCGAAGCCCATGGATACGAGCAGGCAAAGGCTCCAGAGCCCAAGAGAATAGTCCCGCGCGTCGGGGAGAAGTGCCCGGACCTCTCCTCGCCGAGGGCGATCGAACAAACCCTTTTTCACACCGAAGTCGATCGCATTAGCGATGACGTGCCAGAGTACGCTACCGTTCCGGAGAGAATCAGAAGCGACGAGTCCCTGGTAGCGAAGAAATCCGGCCACAGTACGGATCGCATCATCCCGGTGGAGGGGCCCCATTCCGACGAGGTGTTCCCAGACCACGCAGGTCTGCTGATCTCCAGATAGGTGGAGCAACGCCGAAGAGTCCCCGTCCGATGTCTCGGCCCCGACGGGGCCGGGGCGTAAAGCCTGGGGTTTCAACCCCAGGGAACCGGCATCCAAATCACCTAGAAGCCCTGAAGGGGCGGAGGCAGATTCGGGATCGCTGCCTCCGTCCCTTCGGGACTCAAAATCGGGTTGGGCTTGGGGACCTGGAGTTGAAACCTCAGGCTTTATGCCCCGGCCTCTTCGAGGCCGAGAATCAGCAGCCGATTCACGGCTTTGGCGTATACGTCCAAGGAGGATAGAGACTGGCTCATCATTAGAATTTCCTTGAGAAAGCTTCCCACTGAAAGCACTATCAAGGATAGCCCGCTTTAGTGTTGCACGGCGAAAGCCATTAATATCTAGAAATGTTTCCAGGTTTTTGACCACAGAAAGTCTACGCTCTAATTCATTGACAATCCTGATCTGTTCGCCAATAGACGGGAGCGGTACGGGTATATTTCTAAAAATAGAGAGAGTGAGCCTCAGTCGTGTGGTGCCGAAGGCCGCTCCGAAAGCAAATCGGCGGGCAACAGGCGAATTGAGGTAGTACATGAGAAATTTTGACAGAACTAAATTTTCATTGGGCTCCATCTTTATTACGTCTGGAGTCAGCATGGCTGGCCCCTTGCCGTGAGGGTAGATTGCTGCCACGCCTGGTGGTTCGCCGAGCTTTGTGATCAGCAATTCTCCTCCCTTGACTGAGTAGGGCTGAAAAAGTTCTTGCCATTTAGCGGCATCCATAAAAGTCGGGGCATTGGTGAGGTAGGTTCCGGGTTTTACATGACGTAAGAATATTATGGGGATACCCGTAGGCTTGAAGTCTCGTGCCTTAAAAATTGTCCCGAATGGACCTGCGCAGATCGCGCTGCGGTGATTTTGAGCGAGGCACTCGATTTTGGTCCAACACCATCCTTCAGGTATGGCGGGTAGATCTGCATTAGAAATTTCCACCACAGGTAGGTAGCTAACCTTACAAGCTACCCCTTCTTCCTTGGTCAACTCCACCTCAGTCGGAACAAACTGCCCCTCATAGGCGGCCTTCAGGATCGTCATCCGGTAGCTCTTCAGGGCGTTCCGGGCATGTTCGAGAGAAGCTATGGCGGCGTCAAGGCGAGTGAACTGTTTCTCGATTTCGGTGACGATTCGGTCTTGCTCTGGACGAGAGGGTAATGGCAGAGGTGTCTCTTGCAAGTGTATTGCTTTTAAGTTGTTGATGTTAATGCCCGCAGCCAAACGTGAAACCCTATTCCGGTAAGCGGATGTCTTAAGGTAATATCCAAGATATTTTGGACTCACTTCCTGAGACGGGCGCAAAGCAAAGCAAAAAGCGCCAAATGAGCCGACCCAGGGAGTGGAGAGGATTGCGGCCTTTCCAACCACCTTTCGGCTTCCGCTGGAGGCAGCGATGACAATATCTCCCTGTCGGAGAACCTGCTCTTCGTTAACATATTTCTCAGGAACGTAAACAAGGTCATCAAAAATCAATGATTCTTCTATGTTGTTGGCCCGGAGAACCGGGACGAGACCAGGTGCGGGTTGTTCCCGGGCATCAAATTTCTTGTATGTTACTCCCCGTACTACAGTGGCAACATCGCCAAGACAAACCGATTTCCAACTTGTAGGCAGTGCTTGCAAGATATCACTCACGCGGCCAGTACCTCATTCAACTCATCCAAGATCTTCCCCAACTCCACGCCAAATACCTCATACGCCCGCCCCCGGCCACCCTTCTGCGAGAAGGGCACGTAATCGAAATCCTCCATCTCCATCTGCAGATTCCCGACGATGTGGTCCCGGATCAGCTCGATCCATTGGAACTGCTCGGGAGTGAAGCGGCGGCCTGCGGTCTCCTGCTGGGCGAGCCAGGACTGAAACCGCTGATCGACGCGGTCTTTGAAGGGGATCAGCTCCTCGTCCGAGTGGAGGGCGAAACGAACGAGAGAGACGATGTCGGTGAGGAGCTTGCCGCCTCCGGCGCCGCGGACCTTGTCACGGGCGAGGACCTCATAGGCCCCCCAGAGCCGCTCGGGAGTCCAGGAGCGGGGCGGAGACTGGATCAGGTTTGCCAGATCCTTGATGTCCTTGAGCCGCAGACGTCCCTGGTAGGGACGGCTGTAGAGGATCTCGACCGCCGTGATCTCGTCACGGTGGTCCTCGATAAACTGCTCGAAGGAACGGACGAGGGTCTCCGCCTTTTCGCGGGAGCCGCTGGAGAAGCCGGCCTCCCGGACCTCGTCGATGCTCACGTGATCGTAAGTCCGCTCGTAGCGGTCCTTGAGGTCGAGGAGCCGGTTGCGGAGGTCGGGATTGGTGGCCAGCGGAGCGACAGCGGCCTTGAGGAGCTTCTGCTCCGCGGCCTTCAGCGCGGCGTCCCCCGGATCGGCTTCGGCAGGAAGGTTGGAAGCACGGCGAGCCTCCTCAGCTTGGCGGTCGAAATCGAGGGCCTCTACGAGATTGCCGAGGATATCGGCGAGGGGCGTGCCGCCCGCGATCTCCTGGATCTCGAGCCGGTCCGGCCAGCCAAGGCGGCGATTGAGGCGCACCAGCCGGCTGGTGAGAGAGGAGACGACGTCCGGATCCGTGCTGCCCCAGGCGACCGCGTCGAGGAGCTGCTTGAACGAGGAGCTACGTTGGCGCTCCAGGGAGTAGCTGTCCGAAAGGTTGCTCTCACAGACGCCGACGCAGTCCACGATGACGAAGTGGTCCTTGGTCGTGGCGTCGGGCGTGACGGCCTGGAAGTCGGTCGCCGGTGATCACCCGCACGCCGCGCCCCTTCATCTGCTCGAAGAAGTTGCGGCTCTTGACGGCGCGCATGAACATCACGATTTCCAGCGGCTTGATG
The DNA here is from genome assembly GCA_963792575.1 of uncultured Acidobacteriota bacterium. Classification (GTDB taxonomy): domain Bacteria; phylum Acidobacteriota; class Thermoanaerobaculia; order Multivoradales; family UBA5704; genus DATARR01. The sequence continues at coordinate 295,534 of CAWBWZ010000005.1, read as the reverse complement.
TCGGTGCCGGTGGCGATCATGTCCACGGTGACGGCGATGCGCGGGTTGTAGCTGTTGCGGAACGAGGCGATCAGGTCCTCGGGCTTGGCCCCGGTGGTGCGGTAGGTGATCTTCTGGGCAGAAGCTCGTTGCCCTTGCCGAACTCCTCGCGGACGATCTCGACGATGTCGTCGGCGTGGCTGTCGTCCTTGGCGAAGATCAGCGTCTTGGGCACCTCGGTGCGGCCGGGGAAGATCTCGGTGAACAGCTTGTCCTTGAAAGTGCGGACGACCGTGCGGATCTGGTCCTCCGCGACCACGTCGCGGTCGAGGCTCGGCGGCGGCGTAGGTGAAGTCGTCGTCGAGCTGTCTCCCAGCGGCTGGTCCGGGTGCGGCGGTCGCGGCTTCTCGACGAGAGAAGCCGGCCTCGACCGTCGAGCCCTGCTCGGTGATCCGGGTGCGGATGCGGTAGACGTCGAAGTCGACGTTCACGCCGTCGGCCACGGCCTGCTCGTGGCTGTACTCCATCACCAGGTTCTGGTTGAAGAAGCCGAAGGTCTGCTTGGAGGGCGTGGCGGTCAGGCCGATCAGGTAGGCGTCGAAGTATTCGAGCACCTGCCGCCAGAGGTTGTAGATGGAGCGGTGGCACTCGTCGATGAAGATGACGTCGAAGGCCTCGATCGGGAGCGCCGGGTTGTAGACGACCGGGATCGGGCTCGGGGGCGAGTCCGGCCATGGAGTCGAACAGCGAGCCTTCTTCGAGCGTCAGCGTCGAGCTCCTTGCCGCGGAGCATCGAGTAGAGCCGCTGGATGGTGGTGATGCACACGCGGGCGACGGGGTCGAGCTGGTTGGAGGCGAGGTGCTGGACGTTGTACAGCTCGGTGAACTTGCGGCCGTCGTCGGGCGTGACGTACTGCTGGAACTCCTTGAGCGTCTGGCGGCCGAGGTTGGCGCGGTCGACGAGGAAGAGGACGCGCCGCGCGCCGCCGAACTTGATCAGCCGGTAGGCGGAGCTGATGGCGGTGAAGGTCTTGCCGCTGCCGGTCGCCATCTGGATGAGAGCGCGGGGCTTGTTGGCCTGGAGCGACTCCTCGAGGTTCTGGACGGCGCGGCGCTGGACGTCCCAGAGTCCGTGAGAGTCGATTTCGGGGAGATATGGGAGCCGGGAGCGTAGGTTCGAGGGGCAGCCGTCCAGGGGATCGCCCGCGAGCTCGTCGGCCAGTTCCTCGGGGCGATAGAAGTGGAAGACAGGGCGACTGCGCGGCTCGGGGTCGAGGAGGTTGGTGAACCGGGTCTCGACGCCGGTGCTCTCATAGAGGAAGGGGAGAGGGTCGAAGGCGCACGGGAGGTGATCCGGAAGGCCAGTGGAGTATTTCCCCGTCTGGGCCTCAACGCCGATCAGGGTAGCGCCAACCTTCTTGGCCTCGACGACGCCGGCAGCCTTGCCGTCCAGATAGATGAGGTAGTCAGCGAAGCCGTGGCCTGTCTTGAGAGGGAAGTTGCGTAGCACTACGCCCCGGGCGGCATGGATTTGGGCCTGCCGGGCATCCTGGACGACCCAACCGGCTGCTTCGAGAGCGGCGTCGATGGTGTCTCGGGCTTCGTCTTCAGGCGTTCGGACCATCGATTCCTCGGACCACAGGAATCCGTCCGGGATGGTACCCGGTGGATCCCGCGAGGTTACGTTCGCGTTGAAGCCGTGATTATAGTAGGTCTGAGCCCGGCAAGACTACACATCTACCAATCCCCCCTGGCCTGCCTTGCACCTGTCCAACTCGGCCGTGGTAGTCAGTCGTCCTGTAAGCCCCTCGGGGCCGACTTCCCGAGTGGAGCCTCGGAGGGGCAAAGACGTGTCGGCCCTTCGGGGCTTACAGGATGGGAGGGGGCCCGGTCCTGGGGTTGACACCCCAGGCTGGATAGATTCCGCCCTGTGGGCGGTCGACTCTAGGAACCCCTGCCCGCCCCAGGAAAGTCCGAAGATCTGTTGCCTTTATGGGAGACCCTGGGCGCCACCCTCAGAGCAAAGGCTACGCTCCGCCGAGCCAGCCCCGCTCTTGAAGAGCATTCCAGGCCGAGCGGATGTGGTCCGGGGTGAACATGCGCTTCCGATCGTTCCAGGCGTACGTCTTCGCCACTGCCTCTTCCACTATCGCGGCGGCCTCATGCGTCCTCACCCAGTGGACGGTGGACAGCAGTTCCATCCCGAAGGGTGTTTCGAACCCCTCGATCAGCCCGACCACCCGCTGGAAACGCTCCTGTGTGTCCGGATGATTCTCGAGGAAGTGCTCAGCCTGGTCCAGACTTCCGGGAAGCAGCTCGATCTGTTTGTGGGGCCGATCCTCCGCGTCTCCATAGCCCTGGATGAAGTGGCCTTCAATGTGGCTGAGCACATGGCGCAAGTTCCGCGCGTACGGCCCAAACGGCCCCTTCTGGAACTGCAACCGGAGGTCTTGTCCGGCCTCCTGCATGAAATACAGGAGCTTGTGAATCTCCAGCAGTGTCACGGACGGGTCCATCACCGCCGCGAGATAGTGGCGCATCAAGCCGATCAGGGCGGCACGGCCGGCGGTCATCTCGGGATGGAGATACAGCGGAGGGAAGGTGTGGCTAATGGCCAGCCGGTCAGGCATTGAGAACGTCCTGCCTAAGTTCCTCTTCCGTGTTCTGGAAGGGAAAAACCTGGAAGTGGCGCAAGGCGAGGAGGAATTCCACTCGCGTCATGCCCGCCAGTTGTGCCGCCCGTCCGGAAGACAGCTTCCCCAATTCGAAGAGTTTGACAGCCCCAGCATCTTGAGATCCTGGCCGAAAGACTCCACATCGGTCTTCAAGCTGATCAGCGTTTCTTCAGGATCTCCAGCCGGACTGCGCTCATGAACCTATCCTCCGCGTCGTGCTTTCAGTCTACTACGCCGATTCTCGGCTGGCGCCCCCCAACCGCCCTAAAAAGGGGGCGGCGCCTTCAGCGACGGTCCCGCAGTTCAGGAGCGCTGGGTTCCACCCCTTCGGGGCTCAGGGTTGTGTGGGACCGGCTACCTGGGGCTGACGCCCCAGGCTACATGCCTTTGCCCTTCCGGGGCAAAAAATCAAGATTGGGCGAGATGTGTATCGGCGACGAGCCCGCGGTTCAGGAAGGGTTGGGTTCCGCCCCTTCAGGGCGGGTGGGGGGATGGGGGGACTGCCAACCTGGGGTTGAAACCCCAGGCTATTCAAATGCCGCCCCTCCAGGGCGGGTTCCGGCGGTCCAAGGCAGCGGCGTCCACGCCACGTACACCCTCGCGTAGAGGTCGTGGATGTGCCCGCCCGCAGGGCGGAATCTATCCAGCCTGGGGTGTCAACCCCAGGTAGGAGGTCCAGGATCGACAAGCCCCGCAGGGCCGGCATTGTCGTTGCCAGTCCGCAGCTTCCGCCGGGGGTGTCGGCCCTTCGGGGCTTACAGGGATGGGAGGTGGCTCGTTCCTGGGGTTAAAACCCAGGCTTTACGCCTGCGTCCCTGCGGGGCTGAACGAGCGCGATGTGTGGAAGAGGCTGGCGTCAACGCCGGCCTGCGAGGGAGAAGAAAAGCCGCCGGCGGCCGGCTCGAAGAACCCGGGCGACACGGCCGGCGGATTCGCGCCGGCCGTGCCTGGGAAAGAGTCAGCAGTAGTTGGTCGTGCAGGTGGCCTCGCAGGTCAGGCAGGTCTTGCGACCGCTGTACTGGCACTCGTTGGGGCGGATCGTGAACCCTCCCGCGGCCTGCTCGAGCTCGCTCCGGGTGAGGCCGGCCAGGGTCTCCCGCTGAAGGGTGAGCTTTTTGGGTGTTCTCTTCATGTCGTTCTCCTTTTTCTCAAGCCCCAAGGCGGCTTGCCTTTAAGGTCTATCTTCAGGGGTGCTCGATGGGGCGCCGAACGAGCCTTAGCCAAGGGCAGAGGCACTCCGGCCCGGGTCTTCACCGTTTCGACTTCCGCCACCCATTCGCCCGCGCCTCGGCCTCGGTGCAGAACCAGGCCTCGCCGCGGCCCGCGGAGATGACCGTCTGGTCGTAGAAGATCTGGCCGGGGAGGTGGTAGATCCGCTCTCCGCTCTTGAAGGAGATGTTCCCCTTGACGTCGCAGCCGGGCGGTGGAGCCGCGCAGCCTTTGGGACAGCCGGGCTCGGCGGTCTCGGCGGGGATCTCGGCCGGCGGCGCTTCCACCGGCGCTTGGATCTCGACCTGGGCCGGCGGCTCCATCCGCGGCGGCGGCGCGGGGTATGGCGGGCGAGCCCGCGGAGTGCCGGAGCCACTTGCCCGGAGGAGCAGGACGGCCACGAGCAGGACCGCCAGGACGATCCCGGAGCCCGGAGTCCTGAATCTGGGCCTCCTCAGCCAGCGATCGATCCGATGCGCGACCCGTTCGATCCCCATGATTCCTGGTACGGCGTATTATAGTTCCTATAGAAACGATGAGACAGGAAGCATAGACACGTTGGTGCGGTGCTTTGTTGAGATCAGGACCGAATCGCCGTTTCAATGCTCGGGCGGTCCGGCTCGGATAGACTCCCCCGCATGAACCTCTCTGTAAGCCCACCCTCTCCTCCACCCGGGAGGCATGAGGATCTGCTGGCCCAGCTCGAAGCCCTGGGATTTTTCCGCTACACCAGCCCGGAGCGGCTCAAGCCGGCTCGCCACGCCATCCTGCAGGATGGGTGGTCGGGGATTTTCGGCGAGGGGGGGCGGCTGTTCGCGGTGGATGCCGAGGAGCTGGCCGAGGGCGGGGTCGCCGCCTTTTTTGAAGAGGTGAGGCCTTTTCTCGAAGGCCAGGGGGTGGCCGTGCCGCCGCTCGTGGATCATCTGACGGTGGAGTACACCCTGCTCGCCGGCGACGACCAGCTCCCGATCTGGACCCGCGACGACTTCAACCGCGATCTCGGCAGCGAGCCGGGACGCATCTGGGGCGCCAGCTCGACGCGGACGGTGCAGATCCTCAATCGCTGGCTGCAGGCGGCGGAGTCCGCCGAGCGCGCCTATGGCGTGAACGGCGGCAACGACTTCTTCGTCCTTTTCCTCACCCCCGAGCTGCTCTCGCTGATCGAGCGCTCCTCGGCCGCCTCGCCGCAGGAAGCGCCCTACACGCCCAATCTGGAGTACCCACGGTTCGGACAGCCGGAGTAGGACGCCGGCCCTTCTACCTCGGGATGTACTCGTCCTTGCTCAGCACGCCGTCGTGATTGCGGTCCCGGCGGTCGAAATCCTCGGCGCCTCTCTTCCACTCGGCGCGGCTGAGACGGCCGTCGTGGTTCTTGTCCATCATGCGGAAGAGTCCTTCCCGGCGGGTCCGTTCGCGGTCGAGGTTGAGGAACTCGTCCTGGCTCACCGCGCCGTCGTGGTTGTGGTCCATGCGATCAAACTCGCTCGTCCCGGCCGGCCACTCTTTGCCGGTGAGGCGGCCGTCGTGGTTGGCGTCGAGCTGGGCGAAGGTGTCGGCGGGGGTCGGCCCGGCCGGCGCGGCCTGGCTGGAGGGCTTCATCTCGTCGCCGCCCAGAACGCCGTCACCGTTGGTGTCGAGCATGGCGAAGGAGACGTCGCTCCCCTTCCATTCGGCGCGCGAGATCTTGCCATCATGGTCGGCGTCCAGATTGGCGAACGGCTGCCCCGAGGGCGCCGGCTGGGCGGCCTGGGAAGTTTGGGCCGGCGCGGCGGCCGGTTTCTTGACGCCCGCGGCCTGGACGGCCGGCACGGCGAGAGTGAGCAGAATCGCAGCAGGGATCAGTTGGGGAATTCGCATGAAACCTCCTCCAGGTTGCCCCCAAGGGCGTTACCTAGGCTTGTACGCGGAGAGGGGCATTTCCGTCTAAGAGCGTCTATCAAGACCTCTGCGCAGGAGGACGCGGCTCGCCCCGTAGGGGCGAAATTTGAATAGCCTGGGGTTTCAACCCCAGGTGGGCCGGCCAACCAACCCCAAACCCCAAGGGGGTGGCCGATCGGGTTGGAATCGGCCACCCTTACAGGGTTTGGATTTCGGGGGGCTCCCTACCTGGGGTTGAAACCCCAGGCTATTCAAATTTCGCCCTTACAGGGCGAGGGCATGGCCCGACAAAAACCGGGCACACGAGTTGCTTGCCGGGCATAAGCAATGATGGCTCGCGAGACACATCCCAGGGACCCGTCCGTTCCCCCGGAGCCCCCGTCCTCGACGCAGGGGACCGGTTTGACCTCCGACGAGCGCAGCGCCATTCAGGCCGCGGCGGAGGCGGAGGGGTACTCGGAAAGCTTTGCGGATCTGCTCTGCCGGTTCGCGGAGCTGATCGGGACCGACGAGGTGCTCCGCGAGCTGGAACGGCTTGAATCGAAAGATCCGCAGTCCTGAAAGCACGATCCGGGGAGGGGAGTGCCGGCGCTTTTCGCGTGGCAATTCCTGGCGTCCGCTTTTTCCTTTTTACTGCTGAAGCGCCAATAAACGGGGGAACTCCTCAGTCCTCCTGGATCAGCAGCACCACCGCCCGCCCGGCCACCTGGACCTCGCTGCCGGCGGCGTGGATCTCCTCTTCCTTCTCGGGAAAGGGCTTGTCGGTGTCGAGCACCTTGCGCCAGCTCTCCCCCCAGTGGAGGCGGTCGGGGAGGCGGAACGCCTGCGGCTCGTGGTGGGCGTTGAAGAGGACGTAGAAGCTGTCGTCCTTGATCGGCTCGCCGCGCTCGTCGCGGCTCTCCATGGCGTCGCCGTTGAGGAAGACCCCGAGCGACTTGGCGAAGCCGTGCCGCCAGTCCTCGTCGCTCATCAGCTCGCCGTCGGCGCGGAACCAGCCGATGTCGTGCACCCCCTCGCCGTGGATCGGCTGGCCCTGGAACCAGCGGCGGCGGCGGAAGACCGGGTGCTCGCGCCGCAGGGCGATCAGCCGCGCGGCGAATTCGAGCAGCCCGTCGTCCAGGGTCTCCCAGTCGAACCAGGAGATCTCGTTGTCCTGGCAGTAGGCGTTGTTGTTGCCCCCCTGGGTGCGGCCGATCTCGTCGCCGCCGAGGAGCATCGGGATGCCCTGGGAGAGGAACAGCGTGGCGAGGAAGTTGCGCTGCTGGCGGGCGCGCAGGCCGATGATCGCCGGGTCGTCGGTGGGCCCCTCGGCGCCGCAGTTCCAGGAGCGGTTGTGGCTCTCGCCGTCGCGGTTCTCCTCGCCGTTGGCCTCGTTGTGCTTCTCGTTGTAGGAGACCAGGTCGCGCAGGGTGAAGCCGTCGTGGGCGGTGATGAAGTTGATGCTCGCCGAGGGCTTGCGGCCGGTGCTCTCGTAGAGGTCGGAGCTGCCGGTGAAGCGGTTGGCGAACTCGCCCAGGGTCTGGTCCTCGCCCCGCCAGTAGTCGCGGACGGTGTCGCGGTACTTGCCGTTCCATTCCGACCAGAGCGGCGGGAAGTTGCCGACCTGGTAGCCGCCCTCGCCGACGTCCCACGGCTCGGCGATCAGCTTGACCTGGCTGATCACCGGGTCCTGCTGGATGATGTCGAAGAAGGCCGACAGGCGGTCGACGTCGTGCAGCTCGCGGGCGAGGGTCGCCGCGAGGTCGAAGCGGAAGCCGTCGACGTGCATCTCGAGCACCCAGTAGCGCAGCGAGTCCATGATCAGCTGCAGCACGTGCGGGTGGCGCATGTTGAGGCTGTTGCCGGTGCCGGTGTAGTCCATGTAGTAGCGCGGGTCGTCCGGCATCGAGCCGGTAGTAGGCGGTGTTGTCGATCCCCTTGAACGACAGCAGCGGCCCCAGGTGGTTCCCCTCGGCGGTGTGGTTGTAGACCACGTCGAGGATCACCTCGATGCCCGCCTGGTGCAGGGTCTTCACCATCTGCTTGAACTCCTGCACCTGCTGCCCCGTGGAGCCGCCCGCCGCGGCGTACTCGTTGTGGGGGGCGAGGTAGCCGATCGAGTTGTAGCCCCAGTAGTTGCGCAGCCCGCGCTCGAGCAGCAGGCTGTCCTGGACGAACTGGTGGACCGGCAGCAGCTCGACGGCGGTGACCCCCAGCCGCTTCAGGTGGTCGATCGCCGCCGGATGCGCCAGGCCCGCGTAGGTGCCGCGCAGCTCCTCGGGGATGTCCGGGTGCCGCTGGGTGAAGCCCTTGACGTGGACCTCGTAGATCACCGACTCGTGCAGCGGGATGCGCGGCGGCCGGTCGTTCCCCCAGTCGAAGTAGGGGTTGGTGACCACGCACCTGGGCATGAACGGGGCGCTGTCGAGGTCGTTCCTCGAGCGTCTCGGGCTCGTCGAAGTGGTAGGGGAAGACCGCCTCGTCCCACTCGACCGCGCCCTCGACCGCCTTGGCGTAGGGGTCGAGCAGCAGCTTCGCGGGGTTGCAGCGCTGTCCGGCGCCGGGATCCCACGGGCCGTGGACCCGGAAGCCGTAGCGCTGGCCCGGCTCGACGTCGGGCAGGTAGCCGTGCCAGCAGAGGGCGGTGACCTCGGGCAGCTCGATCCGCGTCTCGTGGCCCGCCTCGTCGAACAGGCAGAGCTCGACCCGCTCGGCCACCTCGGAGAAGAGGGAGAAGTTGGTCCCGGCGCCGTCGTAGGTGGCGCCCAGGGGATATGGATTTCCTGGGTGTATTTTCATCAGGCCCTCCCTCGCTCCCGCGCCACGGCGGCGCGGCGAAATTCCTGGATGCCGGATCGGCGCCGGGATTCTGCAATTTGCGTGCTACGAGGAACGGCACGTTTCCGTTGACCCGGGGTTGGCCCCTCATCACCCCGGCCCTCTTCTCCCACCGCACTCCCCCCAACCGGGAGAGGGGGGAGGGGTCTTCACAAATGACGGTAAATACATGACTTAGTTGGTTTTTCCCACGAGATAGGTAACGGGTAGGTACAAGGACGCGACCTTAACGCCAAGCTCATCCCAAGAGGATCGCATGCGGGCTCACCCCGTCTCAACCCGGAACCACTTCGCCAATTGCCCGAGCGTCTGCGGCGCCGCCCCACACCGGTCTCCTGGCGGGTGGTCGTCGAAGAAATGGGTGGCGAGGTCCTTCGGCTCCTCCACGGGGGGAACGGAGCCTCGGGGTCATAGCCGGGCGCCCAGCACCACGACGGGCGTCCGGCTCCTTGCCCGGCGAGAACAAGCCTTTGATGTTGAGCCGCGCCCAAGCATACAGTTGCTCCAAGAGTTGCTGTACACTACCGACCAATATGACCCGTCACGGCCGCTGGATTTCGCTATTTCCTATCCTCGCCCTAGTGCCCCGGCTCGGACTCGTCGTCCTGGCCGCCGATCGCCAGCAAGTTACGCCAGAGACTCGGGCGGCTCTGCTTTGGCTTAGCTCTACCGCCCTGGCCGTTCTTGTAGGTCTCGCCGAGGTCTACATCGGAATTGCCGTGGTCTCGAAGCGCCACGGCGGCCTCGCCGGCCTCTGGGTGACACTCACGGTACTTCTAAACGCCCTGATCGTCCCTCTCTCGGTCTCGGGCCTAGAGGCGATGCCGGTTTGGGAGATCCTCGGGTCCCGTACACTCCAGGTCGCCTGGGGAGCGGGCCTCGGCCTGCTGTCGACGCTTTGCGTTTGCGGGTGTCTATGGGCCGATGTGGTTCGCGAGAGCTCCCGGTTGCCGGAAACCTATGAGACACACCTGCTCGGACGCATCGCCGAGGAGGAGAGGCGGCGTAGCGCGCTCGAAGCCGAGCTTGACGCCGTGCGCGGGCAAATCGAGCTCACTGCGAGCGCCACGAACTCTCGTCCGTTGACACCGCCGAAGCACGCCCCCTGCGAGATCTGCGGTTACTGGCACACGGACCAGCGGAAGGTCGCCGGGCATATCACGCAGTGCCGCCGCAAAGCGGCGCGCCAAGACCTGCTCGCCGCCTCGGAGGAGCGCTCCGAAGCCGCGGAGCTGCCGGCGTAGACCGTGGGTGCGATCCTGGGAAGCAAGGAACGGCTCTTGTCGTTGGTCACTCGGGCGAGCCGGCGGTGGCCAGGAGGGTTAGCAGCCCTGCTTGGAATGGGGTTGCTGCTTTCCACGCTGCTCTTTCCGAAGGCTCTTTCAAGTCTGCTCGCGGTCAACCTGACGCCGAGCCTCCCGCGAGGTCTCTATCGGGTCACGAGACTCAAGGTCCGGCCAGGAGCTCTCGTTACGTTCTGTCCGCCGCCGGAACTCATTCGGCGATATGACCTCGCGAAGTGGATCCCTCCTGGCCGCTGCCCCGGAGGGAGGGCGCCGCTCTGTAAGCGCATCATCCTGGTAGGTCCCGGGAAGGTGGAGTGCGGAGGGGCGGTCTGGTCGGTGCTGCGGGATCAAGTTTTCGTCCGTGGAGAATCCCAGAAATCCCAAGACTCTTGCGTCTTCGGGCCGGTGCCCCTGGCCTGGCTTCGTGACGGTGTCGTGCCGGTCTGGACTCTCTGATGTCGGAAGAGCTCTATCAGCTTCCACGAAAGGTCTCGGAGAGGCGGCGGCGTCTCCTCTTCTATCTAGCCTTGTTGGGAGTGGGAGCGACGGTGGCTGGTGGCGAGGCCGCAGGATTCCGCCTCGGGCGTGCGTTCGGTCACCCTCCGGAATTGGGAGCTCTCGTGTCCTGGTATAGCCGGATGCTCTGGGTGGGGCTCGGAAGCGTGGCCGTTCTTGGCCTGGGCCTGGGCGAGCTGTGGGGGGAGAGACGGGCGCAGGTGCTGGCCTTGTCTCTGGCCGGGCTTATCTGGATCTGGGGCCTGTCAGCTCCCGTCTATTCGCCCGTCACTCTTGCTCTTGCATTGCGCAAGCTGCTGGACCTCGGGGCCTACCGGGGGGAGATTCGTGAGGCGGTCCTTTGGGGGATGACGGTGGCGGTAGCCTACGGCGCGGGAGCTTTGTGGTGCCTGCAGGCGGCCTGGAGGCGGCTGCCAGGTCCGGGGGACGCCTATGGCTCAGCAAGGTTCGCTCGTGTGGAGGAAGTTCGGAAGCGAGAGGATCTCGGGATGGGAGAGAGGCTGGCTGAGGGGATCGTCCTCGGAGCCATCGACGGGGGGTACCTTCGATTCAGAGGAGACGCGCACGTCCTGGCCTTCGCGCCCCCGGGTGGCGGGAAAACGACATGTGTCGTCGTGCCGACGGCTCTCGCCCATCCTGGCCCTCTCGTGGTTCTCGACGCGAAGCGCGAGATCTACAAGCTAACGAGCGGTTTCCGCCAGCGGGGTCACAACTCCCGGGTCCTTTGCTGGGCGCCGAGTGGGGGCGAGGGTTTCAGCCGGCACAATCCAATGCTGGAGATCCGCGATCATCCTTACGATGTCCGGGATGCGCAGCGAATCGCGGGCGCTCTCATCGCTTCGACTCCCACAAATGCGGACCCCTTCTGGCGCGAAGCTCCGCGCCAGATTCTTGTAGGAGCTCTCCTTCACGGGAAGTACTTCCCACAATGGGGAAGTCTTCCCAAGGTCTATCAGCTCTTCACGATCGGCGGACAGAAGGCATTGGAGGAAATGGCGCGGGCGCCTCACGATCCGGAATTGCGGTTCGGATGGGTCGATCCGAAAGGACGGCCGACCGCGACCCATCCAGCGGTCGCAGCCGCGGCGGAAAACGTGTTGGAGATGTCAGCCCAAACGCGGTCGAGCGTGCTTGCGACCGTCTCCGCGGCACTCTCGATCTACGCCGATCCGGTGCTGGCCACGAGCGTGTCAGCCTCGGACTTCAGTCTCCGAGAGGTGACCGCTGGTGACGAAGGTTCGCCCATCACGCTCTACCTCTGTTTTGAACCGGACGAGCGGGATCGCTTGGGGCCGCACCTGAGGATCATGATCTCGCAGCTGGCGGGAGCGATCCTCGAGCGGGACGCCTCCAGGCGCTGGGAGTGGAAGGAGAGGATTCTCCTTCTCCTCGACGAATTTCCGGTTCTGGGCGCCATCCGTGAGATCGAGCAGGGCCTAGCCTACTTTCGAGGCTATGGCGCGGTCTTTCTGGTCGTCGTGCAGTACCTGGGGCAACTCATTCAGGCATTCGGCCGCGAGGAGGCCGTCAGCCCAAATTGCGCAGTGCAGATTGCGTTCGCGCCCACGGACCTTGCGACGGCGGAACGCTTGTCCAACCTTTCCGGCAAGCAGACGATCGAGATCGATCAGGTCTTCGAGGTCCTCTGGCGGCCTGGGGAGCGGCCGAGGCAGCACATCGAGGCAGACCGTGCTCCAAGGACGGTTCTTGCTGGACGCGTCCGAGTTTCGACGCTTGGGGCGGGAACAGGCAGTCGTTTTCATCCCGGGTCTGGCGCCGCTCGTCGTCAAAAAGCGTCCCTTCTTCAACGATCCGTTGCTCCTTCGCTGGACGATGGAAAAGCCAGGGCATGAGGCTCCAGGCAAGAGAGAGGGCGAGGGTCTGGCCGGTGGAACGATGGTGGAAGGCCGGCCGGAGGATTCATCCCGCGAGCCTGAACGGGAGCGGCAACGACTCGGCGAGGAGCTGGAGCGGGTCCATGGCTGATTCTGAGTATGCGGCGGCGATGGCACGGTTTTTGGGCAGCCGCGTTTGCGATCTGTTCGCGGACGAGGGAGTTGTAGAAGTCTATGTGAACCGCGATCTCGTCGTGCGAACGGACGGAACCGGGGGGCGGCAGGAAACCGACCTCACCCTCTCGGAGGAGAGCATCCGAGGGTTCCTGAACATCGCGGCGACGCGGGAGGGGATCTCTCTGGGGGGCGAGGAAAGCGCCTGCGAGATCGCCGCCGAGCTGCCGGAGGAGATCTTCGGAAGAGCCCGGCTCCAGGGCATGGTCCCACCGTTGGTGGAATGCGCGAGCTTCGTGGTGCGCAAGCGGCCTGCGAGAATCCTGATCATTCCCCGAGCTGGTCGAGCGTGGCTCGGTGTCTCCTGAGCAGTACCGAGTTCTCAGGGCGGCGCTCGAGGGCGGCGACAGCATCATCGTTTCGGGAGCTACGAAATCCGGCAAGACCAATCTCGTCAACGCGCTTCTGCACGAGTTGGTCGAGATCCGGTCTGACGTCCGGGTGGTGATTCTTGAAGATACGCCAGAGGTGGTCTGCCCGGCCCGCGATACGCTCCGAATGGTTACGGTGGCGGAGAGGGTGGATCTGCACGACCTCGTGCGGATCGGCGTTCGCTGTCATCCCGATGTCTTCGTCGTTGGAGAGGTGCGAGGTCGTGACGCCTACCCATTCCTCGACTCGATGGCTACTGGGCATGGGGGTGGAATGTGTACGATCCACGCCGCGGGACCTTTGGGGGCTCTCCTGCGGCTCAACCGTCTGGCGAAATGGGGAGCCTCCGGGGAATCGGAGCAGCATGAATTGATCGCGGAGGTGATCCAGCTCGTCGTTCAGATGGCGTGGGTGGGATCGGCACCGCGGATGGTTGAAGTCACCCGGCTCAAGGGTTGGGCCGAAGGGCGCGGGTATAGTCTCGAGCGCCTGGCGTAGAGCCTCCCGCCAGCCGGTTCTCATGGCTTCACCTCCCTGTCATTCCAGAGGAGCTCAGCCTTGTCTACGACGAGCTCTTCAACCTCATGGAGCTGTCCATCGACCAGGATACTCCTCCTACGGAATTCGCCCGTGAGTTTCACCCGGTCGTCTTGACGAAGGGAGATAGTGGAGACGTCCACATCCACGCAGTGGACCTGGCGGAGAGGATTTCCGTACCAGCCGCCGATTTCAAGACAAAACGTGAGGGCATCCAGCTCAGCATCGTGGGATGGCAGGTTGGTGACCTGGGGAGCCCCGGCTAGGCAGCCGACGATCTCAACACGGACAGCATCGGGATCTAACATGCTCTCAATCTCCTCAGATGGTTTCGGTCCTCTCAAACGGCTGTCGCAGACCCGAGGAGAAAGGCATGACCGTCAAGGCCGTGCGTAGCACGCCCCGCAGGGGTTGCCTTGCGGTCGGCCGATCCTCGGGTACAGAAGCAGACGTTGATGGGGTACCGAAAGCAGCAGGGAGATTGAAGAAGGACCCAATCACAAACGCGTTTGAGCCACCACTCGTCGGGAGCCTGTGCGGGGTTCCGAGAGGTGCGAATTGTGAACCCAACATGAATCAGCCTGGCGGCTGGTCGTCCTCAAGTCCTCGTTAAAGGACTGTCCCGGACTCCGGACGCACCGGAATCCGGACTTTCCGAACCTCAGCTCCTCAATCTACGGAAAAGGCGTCAAGAAGCGCCTTCTGCTGCTCCCGTGGGCTCATTGAGAGGAGTGTCGGTTGGTTGTTCAGTGCCTTGATGGCCGAGTTCTGAAAGGCAGTGAGAATGATCGTTCGGCAGAGGACTGCCGGCTGCTCATTTCGCGCCTTGGCAGCCTTCTCGATCATCTCCAACTCAGTCTCGGTGAACGACACCATAACCCGGCTCGTCCGTTTGGGCTCTGGCGGAGGTAGTGCTTCCAAGCTGATGGGGAGGTTAGGGAGGGGGCGCGCGTTGCGTCTTGGCATCTCAGGTTATCTCTCCTTGCACCAGTCTACCTTATCGGCGCAAGTTCGGCAACTCCAGTAGTTGCGGAACCCGCGCCTTCGATGTAGAGTAACTATCGCGCTAACTGAATAGGCCGATCGCAATCTCGGTAAGGCCTCTGGACTGCCCAGTAAAGGGCGGCCGGCTCAGCGCGGGAGATCGTCGATGTTTGCACGACGTTGGGTGAACCGGATGGTGGCGGCTGGGACAGCGGTCTACCTGCTTCCAGGAACAGCATTCGCGGCGGGTGGGGAGGCCCTGCCCTTCAACCAAGCCTTTGACACGATCACCGGCAACCTGACCGGGCCCACGGCCAAGGCCGTCATCATCGCCGCGTTCTTCGCCGGGATCGTGGGCGTCATGGTGAGCCATGACCGCCCCTGGATGAAGAACATTGGCACGGTGATCGCGGGCGGGGCACTCCTGGTCGGCATTCCCGGCATTCTCGACACTCTTGGGATCTCCGCAGCCGAGGAGGGTTTCGATTGGCGGCCGGAGCTCCTTATTTTAGGCGGCTCAGTAGCCTTTGCCGCAGTCATCCTCTATTTCACCACTCGCACCCTGGCTGACGGGCCAGAGATGCAAGAAGGCGAACGGCGTTCGTCCCACTGAGGCTGGACCGTGCGGCGCCAACGGGTACACCAGTCTCTGATTCGGCCGGCCTTGATCCTGGGCATGCCCCAGAAACCGGCTCTCTTTCTCCTTGCCGTGCTTGGGGCTCAGTTCACGGCTGGCGGCATTCACCCCTGGAGCCTGGCCTTCCTGGCGTTCGATCTGGCGGTTCTGTACCCATTGCTGGTGTGGCTCGGGAAGAAGGACGTGCGGGGGATGGACGTCCTCGCCGAGTCGCTCACGTATGACGGCTTCTATCTCGCCCGGCCTGAGCTGCGGCGGCCGCGGGCGAAGCGGCCGTTGTCGGCGGTCGTGAGGTGATCGGGATGGATTACCTCGGTTCCATCTTGGGCCTCGGGGCCGGTGCGGCACTGGCAGGTTGGGTCCTGGGGAGGCCCCGGCAGCAGTCCTCGCCTCCCGGGTTCATGGATCTGCTGCCGTGGGGCGTAGGGGTCGTTTTCGAGGGACGGGTCGTCATCGTCAATAAGGACGGAACCCTGTCGAGCTGCTTTCTGGTCGAAGGCCCGGACTTCGGCACGTCGACCGCCGAGACCCTCGAACGCTTGTCGATGGTGGTCAATTCGGTGCTGGTCGGTCTTGCCGGCGAATACGTCGTCCACGTCGACGCCATTCGGCGGCGGGCTTCGGGGTACCCCACGGAGGGGGCCTTCCCGGACGGGCTGACCGCATTTCTCGATCAGCTGCGGCGGGAGGACTACGAATCCGAGGCCGGCGAGCACTTCATCACGGAAACGGTACTCACCGTCACGCAGGTTCCTTCCCGCGAGATCTACACGCGCGTAGCTCTGCGGTTCGAGCGGGGATTCGAGGCCCAGCGCTCGGACTGGGAGAAGTCCGTCCTGGCTTTCAGTGAGCGGCTGAAGGCGCTAGAGGAGCGGTTGTCCTCGGTCCTCAGGGTGGAGGCGCTGTCGCGCAGCAGGACATTGGGTCACCTGCGGGAGTGCGCGACGGGGCTCGGCGGAGGGCGGGCAGCGGACTTCGAGCCGGGAATTCTGCTTGATGCGGTCCTGGGCCCCCAGGACTTTGTCGGCGGGTGGGAACCGAACATCGGCGGGATGCATCTCGCGGTGGTTTCGGTCGAGGGTCTGCCGGCCTCGACACGTCCTGGGGAGCTCTCGATTCTGGGAGAGCTCCCCTTTCCCCTCCGGTACTCGACCCGGTTCATCCCCCTGCCGCCGGCGGAAGCGGCCGGCCTCATCCGCAAGATCCAGCGTCAGTGGTTCTGGGCCGAGCCCTCGGTCGGCAGCCTGCTCGCCGGGAAGGAACCGGCGAAAGGGTTTGAGAACCGGCATGCCGCGGTGATGGTGGACGAAGCGGCCGAGGCCTCGGCCCTCAACGATTCGGGGGATGCAGCCTTTGGCTTCGTGACTTCGGTCGTGGTGCTCGCTTCTCCTAGCCGCGATGAGGTGTCGAGTTGGGCGCGCCAGGTGCTCAAGGCGCTCGCCGACCGTGGGTTTGCGGGGCGCCTGGAGACCATTGGCGCGGTGGGGGCTTTTCTAGGAAGTCTTCCGGGCGTTGCGAGCGCCAACGTTCGGCGGCCAATCGTGAACTCCTTGAGCGTAGCGGATCTCCTGCCGCTCACGACGGAATGGCCTGGAGAGCCGGAGTGTCCCTGCCCCTTCTTCCCGAAAGGTTCACCTCCGCTGCTGTTCGCCAGGACGAACGGTGCAACGCCTTTTCGGCTGAATCTCCATACCCGAGATGTCGGCCATACCTTGATCGTGGGTCCCACCGGCTCGGGAAAGAGCACGCTGCTTCTTTCCCTTCTTCTCAACTTCCTGCGCTATCCGGACTCCCGAGTAGTGCTCTTCGACCGGGACCAATCGAGCCGGATTCTTTGCGAGGCGTTGCCGGACGTTGGCTACAGCCTGGTCGGGGTCGAAGAAGGAGGAATCCACTTCCAGCCGCTACGCGACCTCGAAGACCCGCAGGAGCTCGGCTGGGCGTTGGCGTGGGTCGAATTTTTGATCGGTCTGCAAAACGTGACCCTCAATCCGGCCAAGCGCGCGGCGCTGGCCCGCGGCCTCGAGCTGTTGCGAGAGGAGGCCGTCGAGCAACGATCCCTATTCAACTTCATGATTCAAGTGCAGGACGTCGAGCTCCGGATGGCGCTCAAGGCCTATACGAGGGATGGCCCATACGGCTATCTCCTCGACCGCAAGGGGGCAGAGCGGCGTGAGCGCTCGCGTGTGGAGGTCTATGAGACACGGCCGCTCATGGACCTGGACGATTCGGTCAAGCTTCCTGTCCTGCTTCGCCTTCTGCGCGAAGTGGAACTGGGCCTAGACGGCTCGCCGACCTTGATCATTCTGGATGAGGCCGGGATCGCGCTCATGCATCCCGCCTGGGCTTCCCGTGTTCAACAGTGGGCCCTGTCGCTCCGGAAGAAAAACGCGAGCTTGGTCCTCGCCGTGCAGAACTTGCGGCAACTCGATTCGCACGGGGCCGGCGCCAACATCAGGGAATCCTGCCCCACGCGCTTTTACCTGCCGAATCCGGCGGCGGTCGCCTCCGGAGCGCGGGAGCTCTACGAGGGATTCGGGGTCAACCCGCGAGAAATCGAGGTCATAGCGCGCGCGGAACCTCGGCGGGACTACTACTTCAGCTCTCCTCGCGGCTCCCGCTTGTTTCAACTCGGGCTTCGACGAGCTGAGCTTGCATTCCTGGGCGCTCGTCCAGGCCTGTCCTTTCAATCGACCGTCGCCGAGGCGCTCCGGATCAAGAGAGTCTTTGGCGCGGACTGGATTTCCGAATGGCTTCGTGAGTGCGGGTGTGTCGGCGACGCCCTGCGCTTCAGCAGCTTTAACGCGGAGTACCAAAGGAGGATATCTGAATGAGGCGTGTTGCGTTTGTGACACTATTTTTTCTCTTCCTGGTCGGGGTCTCGGGCCGGTGTGAGGCTCAGACTCAAGTGACGGATGCGGCGCACATTGTCGTGTCGGTTTTTAACGCAATCGAACGCTACGCGCAGGCGATTGAGGACTATTTCGCGCAAGCGGAGCAGATCTATAACCAGTACGAACAGATCGCCTATCAGGCTAGAGCGCTCGAGAAGCTCGACATTCATACCTGGCGCGATCTCTCTCCGGCGTTCTCCCAATTGGTCTCTCTGGTCAACGAGGCCGACGGTGTGCTCTACAACACGGAGCAACTGGAGGAACGCTTCTTCGAGACGTTTCCCGCAGGAGAACGCTACACCAACTATACGGACGATTCCTGGCGCGCCCTCTACCGGACCATGGAGACGCTTCGCATCTCCTTGCAGTCCGTGCACGAGATCACTTCTTCCGACGAAACGGACCTTGAGAGCCTTGCGGCGATAGAGGCCGAAATCGAAGGGGCACAGGGCCACGAGGAAGTACTAGAAGCGATCGGTGATCTGCTCTCCTGGAACGCCAAGCAGACGTTGCTCGCGGAGCGGATCAATGCGTCGCAAGCCAATGCCGAGGCGGTTGCGAGAGCCTATGAGATCAACGAGGCCGCCCGCTCTCGCGAGTCGTACGCGACCTTTCTTGAAGGGTCGGTCGTGGATGCCTTGGGTGGAGCCTACGACGATAATTCACCGGCCTTCCGGGCGCTTCCGGACTGGATGGAGCGATGAGACGCAGGATCGTCGCTCTGGCCATCGGCTTTAGCCTGTTTGCGACCGCCGGGTACGCACAGTCCTCCGGAATTCTAACAGGCATCGTCTCGACGTATGAACGGGCGTCGCACGACTGGATTCAGCATTCCGCCGACATCAGCAGGAATCTCTTCGCAGCCCTCGTGGCGCTGGAGTTGGCAGTGACTCTGGTGGCGGGACTTCTTCGCTTCATTGGAGGCTCGGCCGGAGTCGGGAAGCTCTCGGCCGCGCTATTGCAGAAGATCATCTATATCGGCCTGTTCTGGGCTTTTATCAGTTCTTTCACTCTGTGGGTCCCGAAGATCATCTTGAGCTTCGACCAGGCCGGGGCCTCGATCTCGGGTATGGTGGGATTGCAACCGTCCCTTGTCCTCGACCGCGGCGTTTTTCTCTGCACGCTGCTGCTTTATTCCGTCGGCAGGCTGGGAACCCTGAACAGCCTTGCGGCGATCCCTGCTTCCATTCTGGTCTACCTGTCGGCGCTCGGCCTTCTCGTTTGTTTCGCGCTGATCTCGGCGCGCCTCGTCGAAGCATTGGTCAAGAGCTATCTGGTCGTGGCAGGAGCAATCTGGTTTCTGGGTTTTGCCCCCTTTCGGCTAACCGCGCCTTTGGCGGAGAACTACCTGGTGACCGTCGTCCGTGTAGGAGTGCAGATCTTCGTGCAGTACCTCCTGGTCGCCGTGGGACAGGCCGTGACGGTAGAGTGGATGACGGACCTGACATCCTACACGCCGGACCAGGGCTTTCGGTTGCCGCTGACGATCCTCGGAGGCGCGATCGTCTACGCCTGGCTGGTGGTCAAAGTCCCGTCGGAGCTGGCGTACTCGCTGACCGCTCCATCAGGCTTCCTGCGTCTGCGAGAGGCGTTGGCCGCAGATGTTTAAGAGCCGAGCGTATCGAGGGGCCAGTAGCCATACGGGCCACGTCGACCGGCAGTCCTCTGTCCCGGGCAGTACGGTCGAAGAGCGGATCGCTGGACAGCAGGCTTTTTTTCATCTTTGGGGGGATCTGCTGCGCGAGCGGCAGTATTGGATCCTCGCCACGCTGGCATCTCTCGCGATCAATGGGATCTTGGTTTTCGCCTTTATCGCGGTCGCGACGAAGGCGAGGATCACTCCCTATATCGTGGAGGTCAATCGCCACGGCACCCCGGTCGCCTTCGGTCCTGCCGAGCGGATCAGGACGGTAGACGACCGGATCGTGATGGGAGAGATCTCCCGTTTCATCGTGCGCCTGCGGACGGTTACGAGCGACGCCACAATCCTTCAATCCTTGTTCGGAGAGGCATACACCTACCTTTCCGATCGGGAAACAGCGGCAAAGCAATATCTAGACGCGTATTTCGCGAAGAACGATCCGCGCGTGCTGGCGAGGGCTTACCTGCGCTCGGTCGACGTCGAGTCGGTTTTTCGCATGCCGGATAGCACCCAACCCAAAAAGGGTCGCAGCACATGGCGTATCCGGTGGTCGGAGCGGTATCTGCCAGTGGGGATCGGCGGCTCCGAGCACGAGGAGGAGTGGGAAGGCTTTGTGACGGTAAAGATCGATCCACCGGATGACGAGGAGCGTCTTCGTCGCAATCCGGTGGGCATTTACATCACACAACTGACCTGGGCACAGGTCAAAAGGAGAAACTGAACCGGTGAACGCGAAAACAATTTGGGTCGTAGGGCTTTCATTCTTGCTCACGGTGCCGGCTCTGCTGGCGGCGGAACCGGCTGTGACGGTGGTCCCTTTCGGGACGACCGCGCCGGAATTGGAATGCGAGACGCTCCGGGTCTGCGCCGTGGAGCTCGAGGCGGGGGAACGGGTCGTGAAGACCTATCTCGGAGACGGCGAGCGGTGGAAGGTAGACGTGCAGCTTTCGCAGGAGGGAGGTGTCAGGCCGCTCGTAGTGCTCAAACCAACGGAGTGCGGAATCGAGTCGAATCTGATCGTCAGCACAGACCGGCGGATCTACGACGTCCTGGTGAAGTCCCGGACCTGCACGAACCCGGGTGAAGGGTTAAAGCTCGGTCCCAAACGCCTGCGCTTCGAATACGGATCGATATCTCAGGCGTGGAATGACCGGGGGCAACCGGGTCCGGTAGGCAGCGAGCCGGCCGCCGTGGCGAAGCCGCAGAGCCTGAATTTCAAGTACTCCTGGAAGGGGGGTTGGCGCGGCATCAAGCCAAAGCTCGTTTATGACGACGGCAAGCGCGTCTACGTCCAGTTGGGCAGGGTGCCGGAGAAGGCTCCCGCGATCTTCCGCAAGGGCGCAGAGGGATTGGAACTTGTGCCCTTCCGGTTGGAAGGCAGCGTCTACGTCATCGAGGCTGTTCCTGACGAGCTCGTCCTGGTGAGCGGCCCCCATGACCGCGACCGGACGACGGTCCGGAGGAACGCGCAGTGACTACTTCGGGGGAGGAGGTCCTGAAGCCGAAGGTGCGCAGGCCAGGGCCCAGGTCCCTGGCGGCAGTCGGTGTGGTGCTCTGTCTCGTCGTCGGAGGCATCATCGTGTCGGTCTTCCGAGGTAGCGGTCCGAAAGAAGCGGCCGCTATCTCGCGGGAAAACCCGGAGAGGCCGAACGCGCCGCGATTCCTGGAAAGAAAGCCCGGGGGCGATGCGGAACGCTTCGCTGCGGAGATCCAAGCCAGGCAGCGGGAGCAAGAGTTGCGCCGGTCGCAGTTGCGCGATCTGCTCGCGGCGCGAACGCCGCCGGCATCGCCGGCCGCGTCGCCACTCTTCTCGAGCGGAACCCCAAGGGAGTCCGCTTCGTCCGCAGGGTCTCCGGAGGCAGAAGCCGAGTTGGGCGCAGTGCCGACGGCGAGCGGCGACGGAGCGCCGCCGCCCGGCGTCTACCGGCCTTATCCGGTCCGCACGAACCGGCCGAGCCCCTTTTCGGCAGCACCGCCCTCGGAAAGCAAGAGCCAGTCTTCGCTTGCGAGGGCTCTCGAGGCGCCGATTCTCTTCGGCGCCGCTAAAGATCAGCCCGTGGAACCGGGTGCTCCGGGTTCGCGGGCTCGGCCTGCCTTAAGCCCTCCTTCTCCGCCGGACATCAAGTCGTTGCTTTCGCAGATCCGGGGCGCCACGAATCAAGAGGACAAGCCCTCAACGGCAGTTGGCGCGAAGGCTGAGGAAATGGTCGATTTCGGTCGCGTCGTCTGGGCGCCCGCGATCCTCCTGACGGCTCTCTCGTCCGAAAGTCATGGTCCCGTCGAAGCCTGGATCGAAGGGGATGCCAAGGACCCCCAGGGACGCGTCGTCTTGCCCCAAGGAAGCCGAGTTTTCGGGAGTTACGACACGGGCATTGCTTTGGGGCAAAAGCGCCTCGTCGTCCGTTGGTTTTCGATCGAGCTGCCGAACGGGGCGATGGTCGCCTTAGAGGGAGCGAGAAGCGCAGGCCGGGACGGCGCGGGGGGCCTGCGAGGCAGCGTCGACGCGCGAATTTGGGGTGTCTTCGGACGAGCCTTGTTCCTCTCGGCGATCGGCGCGGCCGCGCAGTTCGGCCAGCCGCAGGAGAGCGCGATTTTCGGAGCCGCGGCCTCCAACCGGCAGATCGTGGCGGCCTCGGTCGCCAATGAGCTTGCCCGCGCCGCGTCGGATGTTGTTCGTCAAGCCACGGATATCAAACCTGTCATCAGAGTACCGGCCGGAACGTCGTTCTTTGTCTTCGTGCCGGCCGATTTCGACGCTCGCTAGGCGAGAGGAGATCCATGCGTTCAAGGATTCTAGGGCTTGCCCTTGGCTTTTGTCTGCTCATCCCCATTCGAAGCTTCGCGGACCAGGACTTCCAAATCGATTTCGACGGCTGGACGGACGTCAACGGGAACGGCCGGATCGACTGTTCCGAGCCGGTCACTTATCGGATCGCGCTGTTTCAAGCTTCGGCCCCAGCCGGGCCGGAGACCGGCACGATCACCGTACCCTTCAACCTGCCAGTTCGCTGGCGCTATACGCCGGGAACGATCGCGCCCGACGTTATTTTCTCGGACGGTTGCACCTTCAGCGTCCTCCAGGGTAACGACCCCAGCGATGTCACCGCCGTCCTCAGCTATACCTGCGATCCGCGCGTGGGCAATCCTCTGGACGATAACTACTTCTTCCAGTTCAGGGTATCCGGCGTGTACCTTGGCGGGTCCTCCGGGCCTATTACAGTCGATGCGGAGAACGACCGTACGTCTCCCACGACCGCAAGCCAGCATTGGGTGGATTCGAGCGCAGGGCCGCTGAACCCCTGCGCTCCTCCGCCGGACCTGCGCCTCACGAAGGCGGTTCAGAGCGGTGACGGCACTCCAGGAAGCACGCTGGTCTATGGCCTCTCGGTAACGAACTTCGGAAACGGGGGCGCGACCAACGTCCAAATCCAGGAAACGGTTCCGCAGCTCACCAGCTTTGACGTGGCGGGTTCATCGGCCGGCTGGAGCTGTGCTCCGGACGGCAACGCCGGGAGCTCGTGCACGCTGAGCGTTGGGAGCCTCGGCGTCGGGGCGTCAGCGAACCGAACGTTCGCCGTCCGAGTCACGTCAAGCTTGCCCCCGGGAGCGCCGGCAACCATCAGCAACACCGCGTGTGCGTCGAGCAATCCCGCCGACGACCTCCCGGCAAACAACTGCGGGTCGACGAGCACGCCGGTCGGGAATCCTGACCTGCGCATGACCAAGAGCGTAGCGTCCGGAGGCGGGACTCCAGGCACGACCCTGATCTACAACCTGGCCGTCGACAACCTCGGCAACCGTGATGCCGCCGGTGTCCAGCTGACGGAGACCGTGCCAGGTCTGTCCACTTTCTTGCCGGCGAGTTCCTCGCCGGGATGGAGCTGCAGCCCGAGCAACAACGCGGGCTCGACCTGTGCTCTCTCCGTTGGCACACTGGCCGCCGGAAGCTCCGCGAACCGGACATTCGCCGTACAGCTAGCGGCAAGGTTCCCTGCGAATCCGCCGTCGATCGACAACACCGCCTGTGCCTCGACGACGACCGGCGGAGATCCCGCAACCAATAACTGTGGCAGCACGAGCACGCCTCCGGGAGGCAATCCCGACCTGCAGCTTGCGAAATCGGTGGCGAGCGGCAACGGTAATCCCGGAAGCGTGCTGGTCTACCAGCTCGCGGTGTCGAACGGCGGCACCCGCGACGCCGCCGGCGTCGCACTCCACGAGACCGTGCCGCAGTTGACGACCTTCCGTGCGGCGGGTTCCTCGCCGGGGTGGACCTGTACACCGGACGGCAACGCCGGGAGTTCGTGCACGCTGAGCCTTGGGGCCGTGGCTGCCGGAAGCATGGCGGCCTATACCTTCGCGGTGCAGGTGGCGAGCTCCTTGCCGGCGACTCCGCCGTCGATCGACAACTCGGCGTGCGTCAGCACGACGAGCGGCGGCGATCCCGCGGGCAATGACTGCGGGAGCACCAGCACGCCACCGGGAGGGAATCCCGACCTGCGGATGTCGAAGTCGATAGCAAGCGGCAACGGCAGTCCAGGGAGCGTGCTGGTCTACCAGCTCGCAGTGTCGAACGGCGGTACCCGCGACGCTGCCGGCGTCGCCATCCGTGAGAGCGTGCCGCAGCTGACGACCTTCCGCGCAGCGGGGTCGTCGCCGGGGTGGTCCTGTACCCCGGACGGCAACGCGGGGAGCTCCTGTACGCTGAGCCTCGGGACAGTCGCGGCCGGAAGCTCGGCTTCCTACACCTTCGCGGTGCAGGTGGCAAGCTCATTCCCGGCGGATCCTCCGGCGATCGACAACTCGGCGTGCGTCAGCACGACGAGCGGCGGAGACCCCGCCGGAAATGACTGTGGCAGCACCACCACGCCTCCGGGGGGGAATCCGGACCTACGGCTGTCGAAGTCGGTAGCAAGCGGAGACGGCAGTCCGGGGAGCGTGCTGGTTTACCAGCTCGCGGTCTCGAACGGTGGCACCCGCGATGCTGCCGGCGCGGCCCTCCGCGAGAGCGTGCCGCAGCTGACGACCTTCCGCGCAGCGGGGTCGTCGCCGGGGTGGACTTGTACCCCGGACGGCAACGCGGGGAGCTCCTGCACGCTGAGCCTTGGAACGGTAGCGGCCGGAAGCTCGGCGACTTACACCTTCGCTGTGCAGGTGGCAAGCTCATTCCCGGCGAACCCGCCAGCCATCGACAACTCGGCGTGCGTCAGCACGACGAGCACCGGCGATCCCGCCGGAAACGACTGTGGCAGCACCAGCACGCCTCCGGGGGGGAATCCGGACCTACGGATATCCAAGTCGGTGGCAAGCGGAGACGGCAGTCCTGGAAGCGTGCTGGTCTATCAGCTCACGGTGTCGAACGGCGGCACCCGAGACGCTGCTGGCGTCGCCATCCGCGAAACCGTGCCGCAGCTGACGACCTTCCGTGCAGCAGGGTCGTCGCCGGGGTGGACTTGTACCCCGGACGGCAGCGCGGGGAGCTCCTGCACGCTGAGCCTCGGAACGGCCGCGGCCGGAAGCTCGGCGACCTACACCTTCGCTGTGCAGGTGGCAAGCTCATTCCCGGCTGATCCGCCGGCGATCGACAACTCGGCGTGCGTCAGCACGACGACTGGCGGCGATCCCGCGAGCAACGACTGTGGCAGCACGAGTACACCCCCAGGGGGCAATCCTGACCTGCGGCTGTCGAAGTCGGTGGCGAGCGGTGACGCCAGTCCCGGGAGCGTGTTGGTCTACCAGCTCGCGGTCACCAACGCCGGCACCCGCGATGCGGCCGGCGTCACCCTTCACGAAACCGTCCCCCAGTTGACGACCTTTCGGGCGGCGGGCTCCTCGCCGGAGTGGTCTTGCACGCCGGACGGCAGTGCAGGTAACGCTTGCACCTTGATCGTTGGGACCTTGGCGGCCGGGGCCTCGGCGACCTACTCGTTCGCGGTACAGGTGGCGAATTCCTTTCCGCCCAATCCGCCAGCGATCGACAACTCGGCGTGCGTCAGCACGACGTCCGGCGGCGATCCCGCGAGCAACGATTGCGGCAGCACCAGCACACCGCCGGGAGGAAATCCTGACCTGCGGCTGTCGAAGTCGGTGGCGAGCGGGGACGGCAGCCCCGGGAGTCTGTTGGTCTACCACCTCGCGCTGTCGAACGGCGGGACTCGCGAGGCGGCCGAGGTCGCTCTCCATGAGACGGTTCCGCAGCTGACGAGCTTCCGCGCAGCGGGCTCGTCGCCAGGCTGGACCTGCACGCCCGACGGTAACGCCGGAAGCGCATGCACGCTGAGCATTGGAACCGTGGCGGCCGGGGCCTCGGCCACCTACACCTTCGCGGTGCAAGTGGCAGGCTCATTTCCGCCGAATCCGCCGGCGATCGACAACTCCGCGTGTATCAGCACGACGAGCACCGGCGATCCGTCGGTCAACGACTGCGGCAGCGTCTCGACTCCACCAGGAGGGAACCCCGACCTGGTGATCACGAAGAATCTCACGTCGGGAACCGTCGGCCCCAACGCGGTCCTCGTCTTCACGCTCTCGCTGCGCAATCAAGGCAATCGCGAGGCCACCGGGGTGGTTTTGCGGGAGACCGTGTCGGAGAATTCGGTGTTTGAGCCGGCTGGCTCGTCTCCGGATTGGAATTGCACGCCGGACGGCAATGCGGGCGCGTCTTGCGCTCTCCACGTCGGTGTCGTGGAAGCGGGAGCGTCGTCGAGCTTTGCCTTCGCGGTTCGTCTACGGGCGGACCTTCCTACGGATGCAAGAATTTCGAACACGGCCTGCGCGGAGCAGCCGGCCAGGGCGAATGATCCCGCAGGGAACGATTGCTTTACTCTGGTCGTCGATCCGCCAGCAGCTGAGCCCCGCACGGATCTCGAGTTGGCTCTCGGGGTCGACGGTTCGCCTCAGCGAACGGGCGACCCCTTCACTTTCACCCTCACCGTGCGCAATGCGAGCACGGCGGCGGCCGACGGTCTGCGGATCGCTGTCTCCCTCCCAAGCTTCGGTACCGAGCCCACCGAGTTCGATCCCGCGTGCCACAGGTCCGGGGGAGGTGCAGTCCTTGAGTGCTCGGTCTCCCATCTGGCCGGCTCCGCCAGCGTGTCGTTCAGTTGGAAGCAGTTCGCGCGGCAAGCTGGCGCCTACACGGTAGCAGCCGAGCTGATCGAGGCGACACCGGACGACGTCGATTCGGTGCCGGGCAATGGGGCACACAACGAAGACGACTATGCCGAGGTCAACGTCTCGGTCTCCGGTGGGCCGGGGCCGCACGAGATTCCCACGCTGTCGTCGGTTGGCATCTCCGTCATGGTCTCGTTGCTGGTGGCTCTGGGCGTTGTCTTCCTCAAGCGGCGAGCTCCGCGAGGCGCGCGCTAGCCCAGGAATTCAGAGTGGGGCGGCTTGAAGCTGCCCCACTTCCTGTTTCCCAGTAACCGTGGGACGCTCCAAAAGCAAAGGTCCACCTTCGGACTTCCCCGTCCGGCGGCAACCCGGACGTCCACGAAAGCCGCCAAGTCAACGGCGTTCGCGGGTGATGCGAGTACGGTTTTCGGAGGCGGACCTCGACTCGCTTCAGCAACTTGCGGACGGTCAACCCCTTTCAACATACCTTCGGCAGGCTGCCCTCGGGAGGCCAGCCAGGACGAGGATTCCTTCTGCCAATCGGGAGATCACGGGCCATCTGGCCCGGATCGGGAACAACCTGAACCAACTCGTCCGGCTGGCTCACACCGGCCGGTACCCAATGCAGTTCGAGTCGGTGTTGAGGCAGCTTTACGAGAAGCTCGCAGAGGTCCAGCGCCAACTGATGGAGGGCGGACCGCGGTGATCGCGAGGGTCATTCGAGGAAGGGGATTCGGCGGGACCGTCCGCTACTGCGCGCAGAAGGCTTTGGGGGACCGTTCCTTGGGGTCGTCGGTGCTTTCAGGCGACCCCAACGGTCCGGGTGAGAGGGAGATCATCTACCAGCTTCGAGCAGTGACGTCCGCGAGGGACGCGGCGCGCCCGGTCGTGCATATCCCTGTCCGCCCGAGATCGGGTGAACACCTTACGGAAGAGCAGTGGCTGATGGTCGCGGAGAGGGTCCGGACGGAGATGGGATACGAGAACTGCCCGTGGGTTGCCTACCTCCATAACAACGAGAGAGTCCCGGGCCAGCACCTCCACCTGGTGCTGTCGCGCGTGACGTTTGACGGGAAGATCGTCTCCGATCAGTACGAGCGATTCC
This sequence comes from uncultured Acidobacteriota bacterium, assembly GCA_963792575.1. Taxonomy (GTDB): domain Bacteria; phylum Acidobacteriota; class Thermoanaerobaculia; order Multivoradales; family UBA5704; genus DATARR01. Next base: position 267,821 of record CAWBWZ010000005.1, on the reverse strand, counting down.
GGGTGATGGAGGTCATGCGGGGTCTTGAGGTGGACCTTCGCTTGGAGCCCGTGCAGTCTGGGGAACGCTCTCGCTCACAAACTTATCCTCATGACGCGAAAGGGCGCGCTCAGGACCGGGAATTCATCATGCTGCGGGCGCAGATCGATGCGGCCGGAGTGAACGCCCGCACGATCCCGGGCTTCGTCGAGCGGCTGGAGGCGGCCGGAGTCCGGGTGCACCTCAAGACATCACGCAACGGACACCTTCAAGGGGCAAGCTTTCAACTCGCCTCCAGCGAGCGGATCTGGCGGGGCTCGGATCTGGGGCGGTCTTACTCGATTGGGCGCCTGGCAGAACGGTTTGGATTGGCGCAGGAGGGAGATGTGCTGCGCGCGGTCGAGCTTGGCCCCCGCGATCTGGAACGGCTTCGTTCCGTGGGTCTTGAACCGGACCGCGTCGAGGCCTCTGGGGGTGGACGAGCCGTGGCAAGTTGGCTGGTTCAGGGGAGCCCGAGGGACCAGGACGTTTACCAGCGAATGGTTCAGGCCGCCGTGCCAGGGCGGCTCTGTGAACGGGAAAGCGGCGATCGGGCCTGGAGCGCCACGGTTGCGGCTTCGGCACTCGAAGCCCGGAGCCAACAGATTGCGGCGGCCGTTTCCTCCAAGACCCAATCCGCCGCAGCGGTGATCGTCCTGGGCCACGGGCCCGAAGCGCTACGCGAGGCGAGCCGGCAGACCGACGTTCTCCTCCAGAGGTACGCCCAGGGGCTGCGGTCAGGTGAGAGGCAGGACCGGCTGTCCGCCCTCTGGCTGGAAATCGTCCGCCTGACGGGCGTGCGAGGAGTGCGGCCTGACATTCTTGGACGCCGTGGCCTGGGGCAACAGCTCTCTGGCCTGGGGAGCATTGCGCAGACGCCGAACGCCGTTCGTTCTCGGCTGCTCCGGCGTGAACCGGGGTATGTGTCAGCTCCCCTGATTCGAGGCGAGCTTACGAGCTTTCCCCCCCATCTCCTTGACCCTAGCCTCCGGCAAGAGCGGCGGCAATTCAACCGGGCAGCCAACGGGATTTTGGGGGAGCGTGAATCGACGGCGCTTCTCCGGCTGGCAGACAGCCTCGGCCGGTCACGGGAGGACCGGCGTATCCGAGACCGCCTGGAGGGCCGGCTGCGCGAAGTGGAACGAGCGGCCGCTCTCTGGGGGGGACGACGGAGCGGACGCTCCGTGACGCCCCCCGAACGGCAGAAAAACGCGGCTGCAGCACGGCGCTTCGTATCGCGCAGCCTTCGGGGACACCTGCGCCAGGCTGAGAGACAAGTGGGGAACCAACTCGCCAGGACCGCCTGGGCCGTGGTACCGCGTCCGCACCTGCCAGGACTTGGACTCCTGGCCAAGGTCAACGCCGGCGTCCGCTGGACCGAGGAGCTGGGGCGGACGGTGATGGTCATCGAGGCCGCGATTCGCCGCGAGCACTCCCCGGGCCTTCGGCGGGATGCTAATCACCTCGACCGCGTGGCGGCTGGAGACGTCTCGACCTACCGGTTGCTCCGATTGACGGTTGGCCGCCCCAGACCGGTCGCTGTCCAGCAGCAGGAGGCGGGGCCAGCGAAGAATTGGAGCGCGGCGATTCGCGAATACCGGCGGAGCCGGGCCGAGCTCGTGCGCTTCGCGCGCACCGCCGTGCGAGAGGAGAAACCGCGTCGAGAGGTCGACAAAGTGTTGGCGAACCGGGCGGCAGCGGTACTCGTCGCCCGCGAGCGCTTGGTCAACGTAGGCCTCGAGCGGCTCGGAATTCCGAGTCTCCGGATGGTCTCGGGTACTGCCAGAGAGCGGACCGAGGTGCTCGCCCGCTTCGCTCACGGGTGCCGGACGGCTGGCCTGTCCGTGGGGACTGCCGCGCGGGTGGTCGCCGAGGTGGGTCCCGTTGTCCTCGGAGGCTTTCTGGCGGGTGCCGCCGTCACCCTGATCTCCCGCGTGGTCCTCCAGCAGGCATTCGGCCTCGGTCGCAACTTGGCCAAGGAATTCCTTTACGGGGACCGAGACCGGGAGCGGGGCCGATAAAGGCAACTTCATAGAGCAACTCTAGGAGTTGCTGTATACTGTCGGGGCAGACCAACCGCACTCGGAGGACAGACGAGATGAAGAACCGGTCGGAGTTGTCCCCATCCAATCTATTGGCCCAGCTCGAGGCTACGGCGGATCTCGATGTGGAGGCCAGCGACGAGCTCAGGGAGCTGGCGTCGCAGACGGCCCGCACCGTTCATAACGAGATGAACCGGATGTGGCGCGCGCGGCGACGGCCGAGCCCAGGAAGGAGCAAATTCATGAGACGTGTTGGTGTTCCCTTGACCCTGTTTTTTTCCCTTTGTCTATCGCTTCAGGGAGTGACCTGCGATCGTGCCGGGTGCGGCACCATCCGACAGGGAAACGCTATCGTTTGTTTCACGCCGGCCCGGCCCACCTCTCTGTACGGCGAGCTCAAGGCGGTCGATCCAAACCCGCTGCCGGCGGAGCGGGACACCACGAACTTCAACGAGGTCTCCGAGTACTACTACCGGCGCAACTGGTTTTTCGGTATGGACGTCGAGAACGGCTGGATCCTCGCGGGCCTGGCACATGGAATCGGCATCTGGGACGCGCGCACAAATCCGAGCAGGCCGACCTTCGTCTCATCCCGCCTCTATGGTCCCGGGCAAGCTTTCCCGGAGATTCCCTCAGGGGAGTCCTCGAAAATCGTCTTTGGCGGCATCGATGCCCCGGACGATACGGTCGCGGCGCTGGCTGGATATGGAGGCGGTACGCTGGTTTTCGACCTGCGCAACAAGCAGGCGCCGGTTCCCGTCTATCAGCACATCGTGTCGGCGGAGTCAGTCTATTCGACGACCCTTCGGGGCACGAGGTACGCCTTTGTGGCCTCCTGGGCTCCCGCGGGCGTCTACATCTACAACCTGGATCGGGCACTCAGCGCGAACGGTTGCCTGGACCATGCTTCTGATCCGTCAGGCTCTACCTGCAACGGCGCTCTCGCGGGCAAGATCAGCCCCCCCGGTACGCCCTACTTCACTCACGGTGTGGGGAATTACCTTGCCGTCTCGTTTGGATCGTCGAGCGGCTTTCAGATCTACGACGTCGCTAATCCCATGAGCCCCATGGTCAAGCTCACCGGGCTGCGGGGCGCTCAAGCACGGGCGGTCCAGGGCGTGGCGCTTTGGAATCAGGGCACATCGTACTACCTCGGGGCGCGCCTGAGTGCTTCGCTGACTGCCGGGCCGCAGACAGCGATCTATGACGTGAGCTGTATCACGAGCGCCGCCGGCTGCGCGAGCCTGGGCGCTCCGCTGGCGATCGTGGAGACGCCGGGAGGCGGGGACAACTATCTGACGTTCTCGCGGGCGAACGGGGTCACTCCGTTTCTCTACGCGGGCACGGACGCCTATTGTTCGGGCGACGACGGCAAACAGCGGGAGTGGCTGTTCGACGTGACCAACCCCGCAGCGCCCCGCGACGTGACCCCCACGGTCACTGTCCCCGTCGCGGGGATCTACAACGGAGTGCCACGAACGGTTCGGGTGAACTACTGGAGCTACTACTATCGTGGAAGCCCCACGGGGTTCAACCTGGTGGCGCCTCACGCGGGCAAGTTCTACGGGTCCTACTTTTACCGGGCGGCCCGCTCGATCTTCGATATCCATCAGTGGTCGCCGGCGACACCGCCGGTCGCTTCTTTTCAGTACTCGCCTGGAACTCCTGCTCCAGGCCAGTTAGTGCAGTTTCAGAGCACGGCGAGCGGGTCTCCGACGTCTTTTCGGTGGAGCTTCTCCGGGGGACTTCCGTCCTCTGCGACTGGGCCATCCGTCAGCACACGATGGAACCGGCCTGGCCTCAAGAGCCTCACCCATACGGCATGCAACGGATCAGGATGCAACTCGATCAGCACGAATCTCGGGGTCGCGACCTTCAACGACGTGCCGCCCTCGTATTGGGCCTGGCCGGCGATCGAAGCGCTGGCCGTGGCGCAGGTGACCTCCGGGTGTGCGGTGTCGCCTGCCCGGTTCTGCCCAGAGTCGCTAGTCACCCGAGCCGACCTCGCCGTCCTCCTGGTGCGGGCCAAGCGGGGGGCAAGCTACGTGCCCCCGCCGGCCCAGGGGGTATTTCCGGATGTTCCAATGAGCTTCTGGGCGGCGGCCTATATCGAGCAACTCGCGCGAGACGGATTTTCGGCGGGGCTTCCAGCGGTGTGCGGCGCGGGCCTCTTCTGCCCCGGAGCGCTGGTCACCCGGGCCGAGATCGCGGTCCTATTGGAGTTCCTGAAGCGAGGGATAAGCTACGTACCCACGTTCCCTTCCGGTGTCTTTGTCGACGTCCCGGTGAATAACTGGGCGGCGCGGTACATCGAGCAGATCTTCCGTGACGGCATCACGACGGGTTGCGGCGTTTCGCCTCGGCGTTTCTGTCCCAACGCCTTGGTGACACGGGCTGAGGGTGCGGTCTTTCTCCAGCGTACTCTCCTCCTGCCGAGTCCGTAGGAATTCGCGCCATGGAGAGGTCAGATAACTGGAGAAAGCGTTGGACGCCAGCGAGGCGAAGGTCCGGATGCCACTCGGGGTCGGCAGGGAGGCGGACCTGGCCGCGAATCTGGCGATTCAGGAGATCGAGATCTCAGCGCCAACGGCTTCGGAGCAAGCTCTTCCGCTTTCCTGGTCCTCCTAGTTGGCCGAGCGGCAGGTCAGCCTGACAACGATCTAGCCGTGATCGGGTCTGGAGGTTCGTGGGTCCGTCACGACCTCCAGGGAAGTACCTTCGAACGGACATTGTCAGCCCCCCGCCTGCCGGGGGGCACTTTTTTTCGCAGCAGAATCAGGCAGCTTCCTCTCGCTCCAGAGCCTCCTCCTGAGAGTTTCGCCGCAGGATGTAGTCGGCGGCCTTCTGAGCCCGCGCCGCGGCGATCACCAACGCCTTGCTATCTCCTTCCAGGACTCCGATCCAGTGCTGCAGGTAGGCGGCGGAGTTCTCGAGGAGCACCTCCCCGCCCACAGGAGGGACGGTCTCCACCAGCACCGGGTCGATGCCAAGAACGCCACAGATCATCGCGGCTGTCATCTCGGCGACGAGCTCCTCGCGGGCATAGAACGGAGAGCCGAAAACGCCGGCGTTGCCCTCCTCGGCGAAGCGATTGAGCCGGGACGGATGGCCGGTTGCATGCGCGAGCTCATGGAACTGCGTGCTGTAGTAATGCTCACGACGGCTGAACGCCTCGGGCGTGGGCAGTTGCACCAGGTCATCGCTTCGACGATAGAACGCCCGCTCGCCACCGTGGCGCAACTCGGGAGGATTCGGCATGGTGGCGTATACCGCCTCGCAGGCGTGGATCGGATCGAACGGGGGCTTGTCTTCATCTGCTGCGGAACCGGGAACCGTTATGCCTTCGCATTGGTCGACATTGAACACCTTGTAATAGCGCAGGAGAAAACGCCGGTTCTCGCGGCTGCTCTCTTCTTCGTCACCGGCCTCCGGGCTTTCCTGGTCGACGCGCCAGAAAACGATAGGCGTGCCATGTTCGCCCCGGCGCACATGGCCGCCGAGGTGCAGCGCCTGCTTGAAGGTGAGCCAGTAGGGCGATTCGAACCCTTGTGCAATCAGGAGGAAGACATTGATGCCTCGGTAAGGTCGGCCGCTGAGAAGATTGATGGGACGAGAGGAGCCACCTCGGGTCTTCCAGGGCTTCTTCCAGGGAACGACTCCCTGCTGAAGTAAGGCGAGGACGCGATCGGTAACGAGCTGATAAATGGCCGTGCTCATGGCTAAAGGCCTCCGGGCTTGAAAAACGGGAATTGAGGATTAGCCCGCCCGGGCGAAGCGCCCGGGCGGGCGCGGTGGATCAGGCGGCCTGCGAGCGGACCTTCAAGCGCCGCAGCTTGGAGCCGGTGACGACGAATTCCCGGATCTCCTTCTTTTCGCCGTCCTTCTCATAGGTGCGGACCTTGAAGAACCCCGTGAGAGCAACGGTGTCGCCCTTGCGGTACTTGACGGTCAGACCCTGCCAGTCGACGCAGCGGTGCCAGCGGGTAATCGGGCTACCCTCGGCGTCCTTGGCGTTGACGGCGAGGGAGAAGGTATGGAGCTCGCGCCCGGGCTTGCGAAACTCCCGCTCGACGGGGCCATCGATGACAATGTCGTAGACGGAGAAGCTAATGACCCGCTCTTGGGTGGAGCGAAGCTGCGGGTCGCAGCCCAGGTTGCCGTAGAGCGTGACGATGGGGGTCTTGGTCTGGTTGGTCTCGGACATGGTGAATCTCCTTTCGTTTTCGGTTGCGCTGCTCATGACGGCGGGCCAGGACCCGAGGGAGCAAAGGCCGGGCTGTCAAGGCCGCGCGCAGCGCGCCCGCCAGGGTCTGCCTTGCGGCTCGGCCGCCCTCGGGTACAAAAGGCAGACGCATGCGCGGGGGAACCGGAAACGAAAGGGGAGGCAACACAAACGAGATCAACGGACCAGATCCCCGTCGGCGGGACCTCGGCGTACGAGGGACGGGAACCGCAGCTTCGCTCAACCCGGGAGCGGGTTTGCAACCGCCCCTGACTCGACAGACTGATCGATGACGTCGGCGAACGGGAGTCCGCCGGCTCTGGGGCGGCTCGGCACCTTCTTGCAGTCACAGCAAAAGGCTTGGAGGGTAGGACCTTAACCCAGGCACTGCTGCATCCTTTGGGAGGGTCTGCCCGCAAATGCCGGAGGGGTGAGAACCTCAGCCCCTCGGAATTCTTCGATGTCCGAAGCTATGAGAAAGACGGCGAAAGGAAATTGATTCGCGGGCATACAACCGGTGCAGGCTGCGGCGTGCCTGGAGGTCCTCTCGCAGTCTGGTTCGGTGCCCGCGTGAGCGCTTGTAATTGCCTGGGTGGGCAAGCTTTCTTCACGCAGATCGGTTGTGTTAACGAAGAAGATCGCTCCTCGATCCAGGAGGAGGGCTTTGTCTTCTTCGTCAGCGCTATCGAATCAACGCTTGAATCGGGTAGGGAACTTGTACAGTGCCCTCACCTTTGTCTTGGCGTGATCCCGGTTTCTCACGCGTACGTGGCCGGACTTCGGCGAGCTTTTCTCCCGCTTCCGGTGTGTTGGCCTACGGTTCTTGAGCTTCTGCAGGATGCCGCCAAAGGCGAGGTCTCCTATAGCGACTTTCTCGCCGAGCTGCTGGGACACGAGCTGGCCGCCAAGCAGGAGCGTCATACGGCCATGACGACGACGATGGCCCGCTTTCCGTTCCAGAAGAGCCTGGAGAGCTTTGACTTCAAGTTTCAGCCCTCCATCGAGCCGAAGGTGGTGCGCGAGCGGCCACCGGCCGCTTCCTCGCGGATGCGGACAATGTGCTGCTGCTCGGGCATCCGGGCGTCGGGCAAGACCCATCTGGCCGTGGCGCTGGGCTTACGAGCCTGCGCCCTGGGGTTTCGGACGACCTTCGTCACCGCCTTGGGGCTGATCGCGAGCCTGACTCGGGCGCACACCGAGAACCGCTTGGAGGAGAAGCTGAAGTTGATGGTGCAGCCGAAGCTTCTGATCATCGACGAGATCGGGTACCTGCCCTGGAGAGGTTGGGGGCCAACCTGTTTTTCCAACTCGTCTCGCGACGGTATGAGCGGGGCTCGGTCCTGATTACCTCCAACCAAAGCCTCGCTGGCTGGGGTCAGGTCTTCGGCGACCAGGTCATCGCCACGGCGATCCTGGACCGGCTGCTGCACCACCCGACGATCGTCAACATCAAGGGGGAGAGCTACCGGCTCAAGGAGAAGCGCAAGGCAGGCCTACTGACACGCAGCGAGCCCACCTGAAGAGAAGGATGGCCTATGGACCCTTACGGAGCTATGGAAAACGCCAAAAGCGGCGTTTCCCACAGCTCCTTGGACGGCGCCAAAAGCGGCGCCGCCCACAGGCCTTACAGGCCCGGCGACGAGGTCTGGCAGGAGAACAACATCAACCGAGGAGGGGGGGATTTTTAGGCGATCGAGGTGGGGAAATTCGGGTGATCGTTGACAGAGAAAGCCGGAGAGGCGGCTCTCTCCTTTGCCCGCCACTCTTGAGGTGCTGCCTGTTCCATCCATCTCCTTGCCATGGAGGAAATGACGATCGGCGGCGGCGTGGTTTCCTGAAAGTGGGCCACCCTTGATTAGGCAACCTCTCAGCTAGCTAATTGCCCATTGATTCGCCTCTAGCCAAGCTGGTCGTTTGAGACCGATGCCTCGGCCGCTCTTCCAACACCAGAACATGCGGACTAGATCGCGAGCCAAGAACCAACTATGGTGGATCATTCTCAATCCTATAGACAACAGTCCAAACCGAGTTGGCGACAATCGTTTTAGCCGATGACGCCGATAAAGCAACAGTTCCAACCATGCAATCGACGATCCCCTCACGAGAATCAGCAGAAGTTCTCTCTCTCAAAATTATGACTTCATCTTTGCTCTCTATTGCAAGAAGACTGCCGGTTTTTCTGTTATGTTTGCCCTTTTCCAGCGAAGGGCCAATCGAAATGGATGATGGCAAGGTAACTGCTCTAAGGCGGTCGTCGCCAACAACAAAATCCCACCCCAGCTCCTCACCCCGAGCACTTTCTAAGCTTTCGACAAGTTGCCGAAGGCTACCCTGTTCATCAAGTATATATGTATTGCCAGTCTCAAAGAGTACGCCACCTAGATCCGCTGCGGCAGCATGTAGCCGAGTCCGAGGTGATATAGATTTTGATGGTCCCTGTTTGTCTAAGCCTTCTCGCACGACTTGCCATCCTGCCTCCACGTTTAGCTTCCTGGGATTGCGCCCCGGTTGTACCTCATATGCACTTATGACACCATGCCTTACTCCCAGAGTCCCGAGATGTCCGGCCGACGGAATGAACGATCCCGTATCGACGTAAAATACCCGAAGGCGCGGAAGTAACACCTGAAGAGATTTAGCAGCCAAATGATTTCCAACCATAGTTATCAGGGAGGGTGCGTCAGCTTTGGTGTTGATGATCGAAAGGTTACCACTTAGACGTCTGTATGCTCCGACGACGTTCCAAAGATATGCTCGTGCGTCGACAAGGACAAGCCTATCCCAGGGTCGGGCGCCGTTCGATGCCAGGACGTCAGTAACTGCGTGGCCGGCATTGCTACCAACGATCCCGCTAATGTCGACACTATAATGCGTTGAAAGATCGCCCTTAACGCGCTGGAGAGCAGAAGCGAAGGCACGAGTAAAGCGGTGGACCTTTTCCTGACGTGACTGGGGTGCGAAAAACCGCATCGCATCGGGCGTTGTGAGGGCATAGAGCCATGGGCTCTCAAGGTATCCCGCAAAACTTATGCTCTGACGGGTACGAATCTCGAAGACACTACTATTCTGCTCAAGGGCCGTACCAATTCTAGTGGTCAGCTCACGATAAAGAGCTTCTTCGTACTCACTCCAACCTATCTCTGTCTGAGGAAGAAGGTGATCCGGGGGCATTGGCACTGTTAGTTGCGTCGTTCTCTCCCAGAGTACGAAAGGTCCGTGCTCATCAGGAATCCCCGAAATAACGGGACCCCTCCAAGACTGCAGTAATTCCGGGATATCCAACGGATTGAAATAAATGCCAGGGTCAGTATGGTAAATTCTAATCTGCGAGCCATAGACAATTGAAGCCGTTTGACACACCATGAGGCAAATTAGAGGTAACCGGAGTAATAGGGTCACTGAGGCGCTCCATCCCCGGGAAGCTGTACTGCCTGGTAAGAGGCGCCCTCAAATTCAAAGGTCCAAGCGGCCGGCGAGGTGTGGGGGCGTTGGTCCTCGAGTGCGCGCACGAGAGGCCCAAGGCTTGAGCGCTGGATCGCATCAGGCGGATCTGTACTAAAGGTCGTGGGAGTTGAAAAGAGGACGCCACCCGCAATCATTGCAATCCGGACCATGTTGCCAATCTGTATTGATGATATCTCTGCGGTAATTGTTGGAGTAGAGTGTGGACTAGGGAAAGATGTAGGCGACCAACCAGCGATGAAGGTAGATGATCGGTCAAGGCTCTTCAGCCAGCGTGCTATGGCAACCATTCTCCCGATTCGCGCCAATTGAGCCAAAGCCTGGTTTTCGTTAGCCAGAGCCGCAAAGTTTTGCTCAATGATTTGGACAAATTCTTCAGCTGCTGGCTTTGTGGATTGACTCTTGAGGCCAATGGTTACGGCGTCGATAATAACCGCATTGGTAGTTTGACGAGCTAAAATTTCCTTTGGCACAAATATGGGAGCGGCAAAGTATCCTGGAGAAGCTCCTTCACCCCGCATGAGAGAAGATACAGATCTATAAGAGCCCACGTTTGTGTGGATTGTACCGCCAGTGAGATTATCTCTTCCGAGAGCGAGACCTTTGAGGGTTCGGTCAGCTTCAAATAGCAGGTATCCTAAGTGTGTGGACGCCAGAGAATCGGGAAGATACCGCACAGTCATAGGACCAGGAGTAGAGGACACTACCTCGGAAGGAAGATAAGGAAGGTTCGGACGGATTCCCCCTTCGGGCTCTATGCTTACGCCTGGGTTGTTACCCATGTTAATGACTCGCACAATATTAATGAAATCGTCTATGGCCTGCGGATATAAGCTATCTGCTTCAGTGGTAGAGACAGGGCCAAAGAGAACTGGAACTGAACTGTCGCCAATAATAGCAGCTCCTTCTATCTCACGCATTTGCGCGATGGATAGAGCGGCATCCCGCCAGCTGTTGCTTTGACGGTGCAGCGTGTCTAGAAACCAGAGATAGCTTCGGGCGCTACGGGACCATCGCGAGTATGGATCCTTTTCGACATAACGCGCGAAGTGATTCGTTGCATCAATTAGGTTGCTGTTTCTGAGATCTTCGCGCGCAACAAGGTAGAGATCGGGTGGGGGGCCTGCGTTCAATTGGGCGAGGCGTTTCGAGAGGGGGCTAGGCTTGGAGCGGTCTAATTTGACAACAGGCATCCCGATATTAAGTGTTACGCCGAAGAATGGGCCCTCGAATCGCTGTAGGTTAGGCGAGACGGACTTAGCGTCTAACTTTCTATAACCGAGCGATAGACCTGCCAAGAGCGTATCTAAACGAATTTGTACTTCAACGAGAGACGGCAACTTCTCCTTTTGATCCAACGCCCCGAGGTACGCCATTGCATCGAGTCGGAGGGTCGTGTTTCTCCATGTGCGAATAGGCAAAGAGATTCCCGCAGGTAGGGCATAGGTGAGGTGCCCTGTACTTAGTCCTCCGTTCTGTGAAGAGATGTCAGGGCTGAAAACAGTGACAAGGCCAACGTTAAACCACCCAAGGCGAAAAGGAAATATTTCAAGCTTATAGGCTTCCTTCTTCTGGCTCGCATAATACGTCAGCGCAGCGGCCGAAATCGCTAGCGGCGACGTTTTCTCAAACAACTGATAGTCGCTTGGAGGTGTATAGCCGAGTTGATCGAGCTGTTGTGCGTGCAGAGAGTGGCTAACTGCGAGTAGGTGGATAAATATAACTAATAGAATAGTGCACGTTCGGCAAATTTTGAGTGACATGAGTGTTAGGAACAAGCCAGTCGCCGCGATCGATACAGATACGCAAATAAGCCCGTATAAAAATATACAAGCCGCCATGATAAGCTCCTCCACTAAGAATAGGATGAAGGATAGCACAGAAGATTGATCCAAGACAAGCGTTAATAACGCGGTGAATGGTCCGAAATGGGCTCCTTCTATAGCCGCTCGTCCCCCGACCGAGCCACGAGACGGGGCGCTCAACCGGCCGGCGGGCGCCCAGGCCCCTTCAGGCGGATCTTCCCCGAGACTGTGCGACTTCTTGGTCTCGCTCTTCCAGCGCCGAGAGCTTCCGATGCCAGAGCTTCAGCGCTTCTTTTCTCTCGGGCCAGTACGAATACAGGTTGTAAGTCCTGTTGACTGTCTCCTTGGCATGGTTCAAGAGGGTTTCGCCCACCTCATCCCGAACTCCCAGCCCGGAAACATGGGTCCGTCCCGTTCGCCTAAGATCGTGGGGGCGGATGTCCTGGAGGCCGGTGAGTTCCCGCAACTCGCGGTTGGCGTCCTTGAGCTGGCGGGGATAGTCATCTCCCGGCGTGATCTTCCAGGAAAGGGGACCGGAGCCGGCCGTCTGTGAGGCGATTCCTTGATATAAACAACGGCACTCGGGCCTTGCTCAACCAGTCGGGATGGTGGGCACCGAGGTAGAAGATCCGTTTCACCGTCACCATCCCAGAGCCACTCTCAAGGAAGTCCAGCGAGGCCGAGCCTGGCCTTCACCTATAATCAGGGAGTCGACGAGGTTGAGGCCAAGGACTTCACAAGCCATCACCATTCTCTTCGTGAAATAGTGATCTTCCATACTCGGCTCGACCGATCCGGTCGGATGGTTGTGGGCGATGATCAGGCCGGCGGCGTTGACGAGAAGAGCTGGAACGACGAGCCCACGAGGTTCGACATTGCATCGGGAGAGACATCCCACGTACGCGATGGTCCAGCCAATAACGCGAGACATCCCGTCCACAAAGACAGCACACATCACCTCGCGGTCCATGCCGTCAAAGATCCTGTTCCAGAGGAACGCTGCCATCTCCGCGGGTCGTACGAGCGCGTCGGGTTCGCCGACGGTCTCCTCGTCTTCCTTGATTAATCGAAGCCGGTACCGTGTGACGGTATGGCCTTCGACGGGATGTTGGGTCGCAGACCCCTTGGGGACGATTGGAAGATCAGGATTGACCATGGCAGGAAGTCCTCTCTGAGATGACCGCTACCAGGCATTCGCGCCAGGCGCGGGGGCCGCCGTTCCGGCCCTTTCGGACTCCCGAAAGATGGCGCGTAGCGCCGACGCCGCTCGAAGGGGCGGCTGTCCAGGACGGGCCCCAGGCCCGCCCCGCAGGGGTTTGCCTTGACGGCCGTCCTTTAGCGGCGAGACTGCAGAAAGAAAGGGCCGGAGCGGTGCCCTCGTGGCAGTCGCAGAAGGCTCCAGCCCACCAAGCTTGGAGAGCTGGCGCTCCGGTCAAATGAGATCAGTGGGTCCAAGCTTCATAAATAGCCTGTCCGATGCCCATGGCCGCCTGTGCCTCATCGTCCCCGTCACCCGCTCCGGCGCTTTCCAGGGCTCCTTCGAGCGAAAGGCCGTCGACTAGGAGCGAGGCACTGACCTTTCGGGCCACAAGATCGAGCGCGGTCTTCTGGACGGTCCCTGCGTAGTACGGGACCTCTATGGTCACGTCGAGCTTCTGGCCGATCCGATGTAAACGCCCACCAGCCTGACGCACCACCCTCGCGTCGTAATCGACGCCTTCGACCCAGATCGCTCGACTGAACGCCACGAGGTTGTTCAGGCCGGTCTGGATGGCCTTGGGATTCGCGATGAGGATTCGGCGTCCAGGCTCGATCACGTTTTCGTTGAGCCAACGCTCGCGCTGGGCCGCTTTGACGCGGTTGACGTCCAGGAAGACCGCGCGCTGGCCGAGGTGCTCCCGAAAGAGCCGGAGATACCGGGCGGGAAGGCCCGAGTCGCCGGTGTGGCGCAGGAAGATAAGGACGTTTCGCCCGTCCTGGATACAGGCGCGAACCCGGCGGAGAATCCACCTCTCCTTGGGCGTGATCCAGGCAGAGGGGAACACCTTCCCGGTGGCGACGACGGCACCTCCCATGTCTTTCGGGTAGCGGAGCTCGAACTCCGTCAGATCGCCAGTGCACCGGTCGAGGTATGAGGGCAGCTCGGACATCGCTCCCCAGAGCGCGCCGGCGAGTGGGGTGTAGCGGTCCTCCTTGATCTGGTCGGTCAATACGGTGAGGAGGCGCCGGAACTCCGTGAGCATCTCCTGGCCCATTCCATCATCCTCGGCGACCTTGATCGCGACCGGCAGCTCGGCGCACGGGGGGAGCTCCTCGTCGAGGTCCTGCTTGTGCATGATGAGAGCGACCGGGAGGAGATGATCGAGAATGCAGCTTGGAAGCACCCCCGGGGCTTGCCCCATCTGGCGGATCTCCGGCGTTTCCCGGGTCTGCTCGCGATCGCTTTGCGAGCCGTAGGCGACGACCTCGGAGGTGAGGGATTCGGCGCCCACGGGGACGTAAATCTTGCGATAGCCGTAGGCCGTGATGAACGCCTGCTGCTCACCAGGCCGGAACTGCCGGCGAAACCTCTGCGACAGCGCCCAAAGATTGCTGAAAAGACTGCTTGCGTAGCCGCCCATCAGCGAGCCGGTCAACGCGATCGTAGGGACGCCGGGGAGCTCGACCAGCCTATGGGCGGCCTTTTGCTGTGCGGATCCCCGATTCGAGTACTCGTGCCACTCGTCGGCGATGAGCATCCCGAACTTCCGCCGGCAGTAGCGGAGAATGTAGCGGGCGAGAGGAAATCGGCGGGGCGCTGGCGCGGCCTGGAACAGAGGTTCCCCGCAGGGCTCGCTCTCCTGCCAGCGGCCGAGCTCGTGGAGCTGTTCCAGAGCTCCGTGCAACGCGAGCTGATCCGATTCGTCGGAGGACGGTCTCTCGAGCTTGGCGGCGAGTTCCAGGAGTTGGCCAGCTCGCTGGCGCGGCCTGAAGACGGCTTCGTGGTACTCGCTCGCTTCCTGCTCGAGCGCCGCCGCGGCGCAGTTGAGAAGGCGGCGAGCCCGGGCACGGAGATACTCCGCGATCTCGGATTCCACTGCTGCCGCGCGGCAGATGAGATCGAGTACAACCGGCCAGCGGTAGTCGATCGAAGAGCCTTCCGCAACCAGCTCACAGATCCGGAAGGCGATCGGCCGCAGGCGGTCGCCGCTGGGAAGAGGTCCCGGTGCAGTGGCCTCGGTCAGTTCGTCGTCGTCGTCCTCTGAGGCCGGAGGGAGGGTCATCGCAAGGATGCGGCGGCCGGAGACAAGGGATCGGACCAGTGGATCGTAAGGGTAGGTGCCGGTAAGGGCGGCCGCGAGGTCCTCGGCGATGCGGGCCGCTTCGTTTACCGGATGGCGGCTCACCGACATGCAGCAAGCCCGCGTTTCGGCAAGGCGCTCGGGGCTCATGTCCGGGCGGGTTCCGCAACGCGGGCAAACGGCGCGGCCTGCTCCTCCCCGCCCACCCTCACCGACACCCTTGACGCCGTGTCCGAGCTTGGCGATCTCGCGTGAAAGCACATAGATTTCAGCGTCTCGGTGAAGGTCCGCGATCCTCTCAATGACGACCACCCGGTGGAAAGGGAGAACTGCGGCGGCCTGATCCCGCCAGGACTGGAGCAGATGCGGCGGACAGATGATGAGGGTCTTCTGGACGGGAGCGAGCCGGGAGGTATCGAAGCCGAGTCGCCTGAGCTCGCTTACCGTATGCCGGAAGAACCGGGGGGAGAGTGCACCGACGATAGAGAGCGCAACGGTCGACTTGCCGGTGCCGACCTCGGCGATGGCCTGGGGGTTCTCCCCGGAAGTGAGGAGCTTGAGACCGGTGATGATGGCATCGCGCTGCACGCGGAGGGGGTGTCGGTTGAGAGGAGGAAGCTCGATCTGATGTGCTGGGTTGGCCGGATCGTGAAGCGCTGGGAACTGTTCGCGCATCAAGCGGCCGAGGCTCTCGCCATAGGTCTGGACCAGATCCGCGCTATTGAACTCCGGCAGGTCTTGAGCGCCTGAAGGAACGGCTCCGGGCTTGAGCTCCAGGAACTCCAGCGTGTCGAGGCGTAGGATGGAAAGGGTGAGCCTGGGCCTTTGGACCTTGATGCTGCCGACCTTCTCGCCATCTGAGTTGAATCGCTCATCGAGCGTCTGGAAGTCTCGCTGGAAGCTCCCCTTGACCAGGATCGTAGGAAGTCCCGGGTAGTTCGGCGTGAGCGTCTTTCCGTTCAGGGTTCCGACCGAGAGGGCGAGGGCGATGTGGGCCGGGCGCGGCGGCTGGGCGACGGGAAACTTGGCTCCGATCAGATTCCCGACGCCGCGGTCGAGGCCGGCGAATCCGGCCCGGTGCCACGGGCGGAATCCGCTCAGCAGACCCGGGATGTCGAGAGGCATTTTTTCGAGCGCGAGACCAGCCTGCTCGGCGTGTATCCTGTACGGGGCTGACGGGAGATCGAGGAGCTCCGGCAGGAGGGTGGCATCGGCGGCCCAACGCTCGATCCGTTTCTGATCCAGCGGGTTCTCGCGAAGCGGCGTGCATCTCCTACGGGCCACCAGAACGCATTGCCGGAAGGCTTCGAAGGAAGGACCCGGAAAGCGCCAGGCGCGGATGTCCTGGAAATTACGTGCGAGGAATCCGGCGCTCGCCTGCAGGGCGTAAAACGGCACCAGAAACATGAGGACGCCGTGCCCAGGTAGGAGGGCCACCGTCCATCGCTCAAGAAACCGTTGCTCGAGTCGGCCATGCACCTTGTCGACGTCGTAAGGAGGATTCAAGAACAGGAGCGACGCTCCGTCCTGAGGTTGGATGTCAAGCTGAAAGGCGTCGCAGTGCAGTACTACATCGGAACCGAGTTGGGTCCTCAGGGCCTTCGCCCGTTGCTCCTCGATCTCTGCGGCGTAAATGGCAGCGTCCCGTGTCGGACGAGGGAACCACTTGTCGCGGAGTTCTGCGATGGCGGCCCCATCGGCCGCGCAGGGATCGACCAGGACATGGAGATTGTCCTGGGGTTCGAACTCAACCAACGAAGCCAGGCTGGGCAACAGACTGGACGGGGTTGGGAAGTACCCGCCGAGGGCGATAGATTCGGGGCGTGCCATAGTCGGTTGTCTCCTGTGGAAGATGCGCAGCCGTCTGCGCCTTGAGGAATTCAGCGAAGGTTGAGTGGTCCACTTTGCAGTAGATGGCGGGCTCGAAACCCACGGACTCGAGGCCGAGGTGGAAGAGCTGCCCAGGGCTCCACTCCGTGCCAGAGCTCGCTTGGCACCACGGCTGCTCGCGGGTTTCGCGGTAGAGCTTCAGGTGAAAGCCCAGATCATTGGCGATCGGGAGGGGCGACCGCTGATCGAGGTAGGCGACGAAGTAGGCGGCGATTGCAGCCTCGCGAGCGTCCTGCCCCATCGTTGAAGCGAGCGCCTCCGCCTGCTCGGCCACCCACCAGGTGGGGGGCAAGCAAACAAAGGAGATGTCATCGCAGTCAGCTCTCGTGGGCTGAAAGCCGAAGGACGAGGGAAGGTATGAAAGGGTAAGGGTGGCACGAGCCTGAGAAAAGGTCTCGTAGCGGAAGCCGGCGGAACGTGGAATCTCAAATCGCGAGGTAAGGCTGGTGCCCTCGACCGCGGCCGAACGCCCCGATCGCAGGTTGGCGGAGAACGCTCTGGAGGATTGGTCAGTGCCGGCATAGGCCATGAAGATTGGCCGGTACGAGCGTTCCTTGGCTCCTGAGCCAAGCTCCCAGAGATCGTTGGCCAGGATGTAGGCCAACAGCTCGACGCTGAAGGAACGGCTCTTCTGACCTTCTCGCTTGGGCTTGCTCTCAACGGTAATCGTCTTTCGATACACAGTCGATTTCGGGCGATCCGGTGCTTTTGCCCGCCTTTCTGAAAGGCGAGGCTCGGGCGGGGTGGGCGGCGTCAAGGATCGGCCGCAGGCCGACCCGAAGGGCTGCCTTGACGGCGCCCACCCCGTCAGAAAGCATCGACTCAGAAAGGCGGGCAAAAGGCCGGATCAACCAATTCGGCCACAGCTACGCGAATAGTGAAAAATCAATGCGCAGCGATCCTCCGTTGCGCGCCGGATGGCGCGCGGCCCGGAGCGCTTGGCGCGGAGGCGCGTAAGGGATCGAACGGGAATCCCCGCAGGGCCTCGGCCCGAGGAGATGGATGGAAGAGCCCGACCGACCAGCGTCTAGGACGCCGGTCGGTTACGCTCGCATGCCAGGAAAGCTTCGATGAATCTCGATGGTCAAGGTCGGGGCTACATCAGGGAGGTCGCTCACAGGAAATCAGGATTGGCTCCTGCGCTACGCGCCACACACTCTGAGTCTTGGAGCGGCGACTTGGGTCAAATAGGTTTCACGGTCAAGTCCATAGCACAGCATCTCCCGACCGAGAAGGTTGCTGCGGCTTAGCAGTCTTTCGCCAATCTTTTCGGCGACACGGATCGAGGCCCGATTCTCCGGATCGATCATGCTGATAACGCGATCTCTCTTCAAGTCATTGAATGCATAGGAAAGAGCCTCCCTTGCGCCTTCCGTAGCGTAGCCATGACCCCACCAGCGCCGCGCCAGAGTCCAGGCCAGTTCGAAGCCGGGCCAACCCTCAGGAGCACCGAAACCGACGATCCCGAGGAATGAGCCTGTCTCTTTGTGCTCGATCGCCCACATCCCGGCTCCCACGAGCTGCCAATGGCCCAGAAGGAAGGCCAGATGACGCCAAGATCGACCACGGTCCCACGGTACCCCTCCGCTTCCCACCAGATAGCGCAAAACTTCAGGGTCCGCCTTCATCGCGGCATAGTCCTCATAGTCGCTCTGCCGAAGACTCCGCAAACGAAGGCGTTCCGTCTCTCGGGTAGGGACTTCTAATACGCCCAATGTTTCCTCTTTTGGCCGTGAAGAAAAAGGCGCGGGGGACCCGTTTGCCAGCAGCCCCCCGCGAGGATAAGAGGTAGTTCACGCGCCTTGAGCCTTAGCTTTAACTCCTGGATGATTCCGCGCCTTCTCATTTCTTCTTTCTCGGCACGGCGTCATGAACTCCCCTCCTAATCAGGGTTGCAAGGAGAGCGAATTGCGCCTCGTCTTCTCTCTCGGATGGGTTCTGATCTTCCATCCGGACGAAAGTCCGAATAATTACCTCTCTCAAATTAATGACTGCTGCCTTTGCGCTTACTCCCTCTGCCGTGAGGCTGGAATCGTCGAGAAAAGCCCGAGTCGGTCTACTTGAGGGGTCCACCAGGACCGCAATAGGCCGGAGTAAGTCGAAATCGGGCCCCGGAAGACTATTTATATAGAACGTCCGCAAAGGAGGATTACGCCTTAGCTCCTTTTGCATCTGCTTCAGCTTGGCCCCCGCCTTTGCGAGTTCTTCTCCCACGCTTTCTAATTCCTCCATCAATGAACCGAACCACTGGTTAGCTGGCTCTCGCACCTCTTCAATACTGGAGTGGTATTCACGCCATGCCCGCTTAAGCTCTCTGATAGACTCCGGAGGAAACCTGCGGCGTTCCCCGTCCATAAGAGTAGGGATTCTGTCGCCGTAGTGCTCTAACAGAATTACTAAATCCTTCTGCGGGATTCCCGTCTCTCGGACGATTTCCGCCCCTGAATGAATTTTGCGCGGCTTTACGCTCATTCGTTTCCTCCGCGGCTTACTAGCCGATTCCCCTCAGCCCAAAACGCCACGAGTGAATTGTCCGGCTCAGGCCGATCATGCAGCGGCCGATAATCTCCGCAGAAATAGCCCCCTCCTACAATGAAGGCGTGTTCTTTCTCCCTAAGCTGTCCCCGGAATCGCCTCACTAAGCTCATGCCTTTCCTTTCGGCTCGTATTGCGAATTTTAAGCAAATCCCCTCTGATTCGTCTTCATGGGTTGGCGAGTAATGGCCACAGTTCATACATAGCTGCCCATAGGCTTTCAGCAAATCGACTTTCCCAGATTCCATTTCTTGGGCTGGGTCTTTGCACTCAGGGCATCGACATACTCGCTCACTCATGACTTAAATCCTCATTCGGCCTGCGGGGAGGTGTCAACTGGGCTCCGACTCGATTGGTGACTCTGGAGAGCGCTTCTCATCCGAGCTTCTAGCTGAGCCCGAAAGAGACCCATCACCTCCATAATGACTTTGGCAAAGCCCTCTTGTTCTCCCTTGCTGATCAGCGCTCCGGACTCTGCCGTTAATAGCACTCGCTCCAGAATGTGATCCTCTGTCCCTACACGATCTAGAAAGTCAGTCAGATAGAAGAGCACCACAGGACGAACGTTCAAGGCTTCGAGGAGCTTCTCCAACGAATCCAGCTTTGGAAGCTCTCTTCCGTTTTCGTATTTCGAGAGCTGACTCTTCCCGATTTTTGCCTTCCGTGCTAAGGCTGCTTGGCTGGTCCCGCTGAGTTCTCGGAGGACCTTAAGCGCTAAACCAACTCGGCTGAACATTTAATCTTCGCGCTCGCCCTGCGTAACGACGAGCGCGTCGCGTAGGTCTCTGATTGCCGGGTCTATGTAGTCCTGTAGGACGCAGGCAATGACGGCCCGGAGTTCCATTGCTGCGTCCATCGATTCGACATCCAGAAGCCTTACGGGCTCAGCAGCAGGCTCCGGGAGAGTTCCCTGGATTCCGAGCATTGTTAGCTGGAGGATCTCCAATCCGCCCTCGACCCTCTGGAGCCGCCTACGGGCATCGGTTAGCGCCGTCACTTCCACACTCCCTCCAATTGGGTGGCGGGGCGCTCTCCGCCGAGGTTCCAGAGCCTGCCAGTCTCCCGGATACAGGCCGGGCAGCCCCGGAGTAGGTGGCGGACCACGGCCCGCGCCTCCAACCGGGACACTCCGCCTGTCATAAAGCGCTGGAGTTCCTCCATGGCCGGGTGGTCGCCTCCGGCAGACGTCGAAGTCTTCTGTTCGGGAATCATGGAGAGAAAAGTAGCCGCCTCTATTCCAGGAGCCCTAATGGCCTTGATAGGATTGCGCGAGAGCCGAACTCAGATCGCTAGGGCACGCAAGAATCCGGGCTGCGTAAGCCGTGGCGCAAAGTCGCGATTCCCTGTCACACTTTGGCGGGGTCTAAGTACTATAGTTCTCAGAAGGCGCGCTTTCACGAGCGAGGAGGGATGCCTATGGAGTCAGAAGCGAGCACCGCCGTAGCGGTTCTGCGGATCGTGCGGGGATGGGGGCAGGGCGAGCTTGCGGCTGCGGCCGGACTTCGTCCAGCCTCGCTCTCGGACTACGAACGGGGTAAAAAGACGCCCTCTCCGCGAACCCTGGAGAGGCTCGTCACCGCCATGGGCTATCCGCCTTCCATGATCGCCCGTACGCTCGCTTTCATCGAAGAGGCACGGCTGGCGGCGTCACCCACCCGAGCCGGTGGCTCGATTCCGGATCTCATCGAGGCAGCCGCTTCAGGATTCGGCCGGGAGGTGGCCGACTTCATCCGCGCTGGCTTGACGCGTCTCACGGCGGACGTGACGCTCTTGGAGGCTCGCTGCCGAGCCCCGCTTCTCTGGGAACGTCTGCGCGGCTACAGCAAGAGCCAGCAAAGTGCCATCGTGCAGGAGAATCCCGATTTTCGCAGCTGGGCTCTCTGTGAGCTGCTGTGCGAAGAGAGCGTCAAGGCAGCGGCTGACAAACCGAAGCGGGCCGGGGATCTGACCGACCTCGCCCTGTTGATCGCGTCTCTCATTCCTGGAGACGAGCATTGGAAGTCGCGCCTTCAGGGATACGTCTGGGCGTTTCAAGGCAATGTCCGGCGAGTGCAGGGAGACTTGCCGGGCGCAGATGAGGCGTTCGCTCGCTCAACGGAACTGTGGCGTGGCGGAGCCGCATCAACCATGGACCCTCTTGACGGGGCGCGGCTCCTCGATCTAGAGGCATCCCTGCGGCGAGCGCAACGACGACTCCCTGAAGCTTTGGCGCTCCTCGACCTTGCTCTGGTTTACGCCAAAAAGGAGGCCACGGGCCGCATCCTCATCAAGAAGGCAAAAACGTTGGAGGAGATGGGAGATTATGAGGGGGCGGTTGCGCTGCTTCGACAGGCAGACCCTTTCTTGACTGCGGAAACCGAGCCCCGCCTTCTCCTTTGCCAGCGGTTCAATCTTTTGGACTACCTTTGTCACCTGGGGCGATTCACTGAGGCCATTCCTTTGTTGTCTCCTCTTCGGGTGCTTGCCGTGCAGCTCGGCAACGACTTGGACCTCGTCCGTTTGCGCTGGCTGGAGGGGAGACTAGCTGCCGGGCTCGGGCATGTGGAAGAGGCCACCGAGGCTCTCCGCCTAGTAAGGGCTGAATTTACTACTCGTGGCATCGCCTACGATGCCGCGCTTATCACGCTGGAGCTTGCGGCGCTTTTGGCAAAGCAGGACCGTACCCGAGAGGTGAAGGAACTCGCCCGCCACAGTGCCCCACTCTTCAAGGCCCAAGGGGTCCATCGCGAAGCTCTTGCAGCTCTCGCCGCGTTCCGGCGAGCCGCTGAGGAGGAAACGCTCTCGGCCAAAGCAGCCCAAGAGATCTTTGACTTTTTGCGCTTGGCACGCCTAGATTCAGGCCTCCAGTTCACTCCAGGCCAGGAGAACTACCGCCGGGAGGGGGGAGCGGTGCGTATTCCCTCCCGGCGGCGGTCGGCTACCTGACGTAGCGGCCGTTAGGGTCTAGAGTGCAGTCCTCGTCCAGATTGATGCTGGCCGGGCGCAGCCGTCTGGGTCCAGCGTGCAGCCCGCATCCGGCTTGACAGATCTGCGCCCCGGGCACGTTCTCCCGTCGGGATCGAGTGTGCATCCTTCCTTGAGAACAGCCTGGACTAGCCAGCTCCAGAGACCAGACTGTGTGTGAGTCCTTGGCGCTCGACGGCTCTGGGGGGAGGCCCAGCCCGGGGCAGTCAAAATCGCCGCCGCTAAGACAAAGAGGGCGAGGACACGATACGCGCGGTTACTAGACATCTCTGGCTCCTTCAGAGGGTCCGAGAACGGCCTCCATTGGCCGACCCGGGAACCCCTCACAAGCTTGAAAGTGTCCGTCGGCAGGCCGGAAAGTTCCACTGAACCCCGATGCTACATCGGTCTTCAGGGTTGCTTGTCCTCCCGAACCCCTAATGCGGCAACTTGTCTTTGGAGGGAACGACAGAGATGAGCGACGACAACGAGCATGTTGGGCTGGCGCTGGCAGTCCTCCGCACCATTCTCGTGCTCGATCAGGCCGACGTGGCGCGTAGGGCGGGAGTGCCAGCCAGCTCGGTTTCCGAGTACGAGTGTGGCAAGACTATCCCCACGGCCCGAACTGTCGACCGGATTCTCCGCGGTATGGACCTACCCCCGAGCGCTATTGAAACGGCGCTCGGCTTGATTCGGGTGGTTCGCTCCTCCGGAGGAACCCGGGCATCCACCGTTGACGAAGACGCCGCACGTCTTGGGAGCGCCACCAGGGATCTAGCCTCTGCTCTAGCCTCCGAGCTTTTCCGGCCGACGCGAGCAATTGAAGGGGCGGATGTGACTGAAGAGCCCGCTTCTCTCCTCTGGATCAGGCTGCAGCTGCATGGGGAGGCAGAGCGGCGGGCCGTCGTGCGGGAGTGCCCGGCATTCTGGAACGCATCTTTTTGCGCTCTCTTGTGCGAGGAGAGCGCCAGGGCGGCGGCGGATAAGCCGGAGCAGACTCAAGAACTGGCTGAGTTGGCCCTCACATGTGCAGCTCTGGTACCTGGCGGCCGGCGGACCCAGGTCCAAGGCTACGCCTGGGCCTTCGTCGGCAACTCCCGACGCGTACGTGGAGATCTCCATGGAGCTGAGGAGGCGTTCGCTCGCTCAAGTGAGATGTGGGGAGCGAGCTCACCGCCCGCGCTGGAGCAGCTGAGCGTGGTCCGGCTTCTGGATCTTGAAGCTTCCTTACGAAGGGCACAGCGGCGCCTTCCGGACGCCTTGGCCCTCCTTGACCGCGCCCTGGCGCTGGACAGCGGTCGAGCAACTGCCCGCCTACTCATCAAGAAGGCCAAGACCCTGGAGGAACTGGACAATTACGACCACGCCGTGGAGGTTCTCCAGCAGGCCGCTCCTTACCTGGAGGACGAGAGAGATCCCCGTCTCCTCCTCTGCCAGCGTTTCAATCTGTTGGACAATCTGCTCCATACGAATCGGGTAGCGGAAGCAGCGCCAATGCTGCCCGGCGTGCACGACTTGGCGGCGAGGCTCGGCAACGAGTTGGATCTGGTGCGGCTTCGCTGGCTCGAGGGCCGGATCTCTGCCGGACTGGGGAATCGCGACGAAGCGGTGAAGGCTTTCCGCTGGGTGCGGGACGAATTTATAGCGCGGGGGATCGCTTACGACGCGGCTCTGGTCACCCTGGAGGCGGCGGTGCTCCTGGCCGACACGGGGAGCAACCTGGAGGTGAGGCGGCTTGCCAGCGAGGCGGCTCCAATCTTCGCCGCGCAGGGCGTCTGTCGAGAGGCCCTCGCTACCCTCCGACTCTTCCGGCAGGCCGCCGAAGCCGCGACACTCACCGGGGCGCTGGCCCGTAAGCTACTCGCCGACCTACAGACGAGGAACGGGCCGCCCGTGGAGGCGGTGATCGGATGACCCTGGGTCCCAGCAATGGCGAGTGCTTGAGCTGAAAGCCCCTCATAAACAGTGCACCCCTCCAAGTCCTAGCAGTCGCGGAGAGGGCGGAATAGCTCCGCCCTCTTATGAAAGGCTCACGTCCGTTCAGGCGTTGACGATTCTGTCGCGGTGGTGGTACTGGACAGCTTCCGCCACGTGGGCGGCACGGATAGCGTCGCTTCCGCTGAGATCCGCGATCGTTCGGGCGACCCGGAGGCTGCGATTGCCTTGACTGTTGCTGAGGCCGAACCGGGCGGACGCGCTGACGAAGATCGAGCGGGCGGCGGCATCGAGCTCGCAGTGCTTCGCGAGCTGCGCGTCGGTCATGCCTGCGTTGACACGGCCATGCCGACCAAAGCGCTCAGCTTGAATGCTGCGCGCCGCAGCGACGCGTTGCGCCACCACGGCGGAGCTTTCAGCTACGGCCTTCAGGTTCTGGCAAGTCGACGCGGGGATCTCAACCGAGATATCGATGCGGCTGGCAATACTAGAGGGAATGCGGGACCGGAAGCGGTCGATGTAGTCGGGGGAACAGCGGCAAGCGAATCTGGGATCGCCCAGGTAGCCGCAGGGGCAGGCGCGCATAGCGGCTACGAGGTGAAACGAAGCTGGCATCGTGGTCCAGTTGTTGGCAGCAAGGATGCGGACCTCCTGGTACTCGAGAGGCTCGCGGAGAGCCTCGATGGATGAGCGTGAGAAGTCGCAAATATCGTCGAGAAAGAGCACTCCGTGATGGGCAAGGGTTGCTTCGCCAGGCCGAGCGGGGCTGCCACCTCCCAGGAGACCGCGGGTGCTGACGCCGTGATGGGGGCACCGGAAGGGACGATTGCGGCTCAATTCGTTCTGGGGCTCCACGGCGACGAGAGATTCAATCTTGATGAGCGCCAAGGCCTCGGCGTCGACTAGAGGAGGGAGCAGGGCCGGAAGGCGGCGGGCCAGCATGGTCTTGCCCGAGCCGGGCGGGCCGGTGAGGAGCAGGGGATGTCCGCCGGCGGCGGCAATTTCAAGGGCTCGTTTGCCGACCTCCTGACCCTGGATCTCGGCAAGGTCGGTGGTGGAGGTGCGAGCAGTGGACAGTGTGGGGCAGGCAGGCGGAAGGATGGCGGCGCCGGTCAGATGTTGCATCGCGGCGCCCAAGTCGGGTACCGCAACGTGAGCGCCAGGAAGGCAAGCGGCCGCACGGATATTGGCCGAGGGGAGTAGTACCTCCCGGACTCCGAGAGTGAGGGCCAGGTCGGCGATCGCGAGAGCGCCACGGACGCTGCGAACTTTTCCGTCGAGACCGAGCTCGCCCACGATCAAGCGGTTTTCGAGGGTTTCCTGATCGAGTCGGCCGTGAGCGACGAGGAGGGCAAGGGCGATGGCCAGGTCGAGATGGTTCACTTCCTTGGGGAGGTCCGCAGGAGCGAGATTGATCAGAGTTCCCATGCGGGGGAGGGCGTGATGGCGGAGAGCGGCTTGGACTCGGCCCTTGGTTTCCCGCGCCGCAGACTCCGAGAGCCCGATGATCTTGAACGAAGAGCCGGCATCTGGAACTAGTAATGCTTCGATCTGGATGAGTCTGGCGTCAATGCCGTGGAGGGTAGTTGTCAATGCTTTGGCGGCGGCTTTTGCAGTCATGGTCGAGACTCCTTTAGCTGGTTGGGTCCGTTCATGAAGCGGCAGGGCCCGAGGGGATAAAGGGCGACCGCAAGGCCGTGCGGGAGCACGCCCCGGAGGGGTTGCCTTGCAGTCGACCGACCCTCGGGTACAAGCGCGGTTCGTGAACGGACCCAACCAGCTACAGGGGGGCGAGGCAGAGCGACCGGCATTCGCCCAGGATCAATAATGTGGCGTCCCTACATGTCTCAGGGTGGCCTGCTCTCGTGAGCTCGAACCACTTCGTCGAGGCGCAGGAGGATGGTCTGGATCACCTCCTGGGCATGAGAAGAGCGGCGAAGGTTCTCGAACTGCCCTCCCCCGGCACCGGCCCGAACGCCAACCAGACCACGAAGGTGGTCACGTGCGGCTGCGGCAAGCGGCGCTATGAAGCGCCGGCTTCGATCCGCTCGCGGATGAGCGCTGCGCTCTTTGGAGAATAGGAAAGGTGGACATCCGCGGTCTCGATCACCGCAGTTCCGGTCTCCGCGGCCAGCTCGCGGATGCGGGCGAGCCGCTGCCGTGGACGAAGGTGACCCTGGGGCCCGCGCAGGGGTTCGGCGATGGGCCGGGTGAGGAGGACGCGGAGAGATCCGTCGGCGGCCGGCCAGTCGTGGAGCACGGCGCCGTGCACGACTCCATGGGGGAGGTCGGGCTTCAGGCGCGCCAGGACCGCTTCGAGCAGTGGCCGCGGGCGCACATCAGCATGCAGGCTCGCTTGCAGAAGCTCAAGGCTCGAAGCTCGCCGAGGCGAGTGAGGTCCTGAAGGCGAGGGGCGAGCGACGCGAGTCCGAGCGCTAGCGCAGGTGCGACCAACGGGAGCATCCTGCCCGTTTTCGTCCTACGAAAACACAGCTAGCTCCCGCTGTGGGGGCCAGGCCCTCCAGGGCCGCTCCAGCTAACTCCGGTGGTTGGTGGTAAGGCCCGAAGTCAGCTTCCGCTCCTGCCATCAGAATACAGATCGGGAGGCCGACCCGCTGGGCTGCCTTGACAGGTGCTCGCGCGGGCTCACAATGGTTAGAAGGATGCGATCAGGGAATTCAGCCGGGTCACAGCCCGGCCAGGAGCGAAGCGGAGGCAAGAGGACCGATGATCGACAGGAACCCGACCGCACAGCAGGAGGAGATCCTGGACCTGCTCTCGGTGTCTGAGGGGCGACTGTTGCGCAAATTAAAAGAAAGGCGCGGTTCCTTCAGACTGTTCGACGGCGGCCAGCGGATAGGAGACCACCTTTTTCACCCATCGACCGTGATCAGCGCTTACGAGAAGGGGCTCGTCGGTGGCGACTCTGTCCATGGGTACTACCTCGCTCTCGCGGGCAATTCATACCTGGAGCGGGCTCGGTCTGTCTAATGCGCTGCCACCGTTCTGACGTCGAGACGTCCTGCGCTGCGAGTGCGCAGGCGGGGCTGGCTCTGACTCACCGCCCTGGGACAGTCGTGCCGGCCAGCCCGGTCCGCTGTGACGAGGGCCTCAGGGCCCTATTCGGAGGCGCCGTGCGGACGCAGGACAGGGAGAGTCTAGATCGTGCCGGCCGCCTGAGCGCATGGCGCACTTCTCCAGGCGGGCACCTGAAGTGCCGGCGACGGGCGCTGTTGACTCGCTGGCAGCGGTGGTCTCCCGCGCTCCGCTGAGCCGGCGAGCGCTCTGCTAACGGCGCTCCCAGCGCTGGAGCGCCGCTTCGAGCGGCGGTACAGCGCCCAGGAGGGCCGCTCGCAGGATTGTCGAGCGCCCTAACCAACGCTGAATGGGCCGCGGCAGGACGGGAAGGGGCGTTGAGCGGGAGGCTTGGCCTTGCGGCCGGCCGTCCGAGGTCAGCCAGAGCGCCACTCTAAGGTAAGACCTCGCCCTGCCCCAAGGTGGGCCTCAAGCGGGCCGTTGGCTGAGGCTGAGGTGGTCAGGAATTGGGAAGAGTGACCGCGCCGGGGTGGTCCAGGGCTTCGGAGGTGGCGCGGAGCAAGTAGCTCTTCGGATCGGCGCCGCAGAGCTTAGCCGTCTCGATTCTCGACCAGGCTGTAGAACAGAGCGGCGACTTCGCAGCCGCGCACGCTGCGTCAGCCGGGCGGCCTGCGACTCGATCTCGACGAATTTCCTGCGCACATGAGCTCAGCAGTGCGCCAGAGTGAAACCCGGACAGGCTCGGGCCAAAGCCTCATAGGCGCCGTAACCATCCGCGACGACGGCGCCTCGGTATCCCGCCAAAAGCTGCTGAGCCGATCCCTTCGCTCGATTGTCGAAGATCCGATAATAGGCCGTGTCAGCGCTGGTCACGCACCAGGCCCAGTACTTCTTGCGCTCGCTTTTGGCCATCAGAACTGCCTACCACGCCCGAGGTTCGTCGGCTGCGGTGACCGTGATCTGAGGCACGGGACAACCGAACCATTGACAAACTAGGCGGTGGAACTCGCTCTGTGCTTGGAGCAGACAGAGCGCCATACGCTCCTTGTTCTAGCTTGAGGCTTCTTTGCCGAGAGCGGGTTCTTTCTTGTACATGCTGAGGATCTTGCCTCCAAGCCCATCCAGGGCGTTTCTGGCTGGCCCTGTGGGTCTCGGGATAATGAAGTCCTGCCAGGTCGGGTGCAATCCCCAAGGAGACTCCGGTCACTCCGGGTCCAGCATCGATACGGTCAACCAACACCACGTCCCCTCTTCGGAGCCTTTAGGGGGAGAACTCGCCGTCAGAAAAATCCCCAAATCAATCGCCTGTTCGAAAAATACGCCGGATTGGAACATTTTGGAAAGTCTGTGGTAAGCATCGGGTCGTTTAAACTGCGCAATGTTCCCTGCTGCTTTAGAATAAAGCCACTCGGGCTCCATTGTTGAAATAACACTAACGAGATCGCGGACAAACTGCCTTCCGAAGATTACTCTAGACTTGTCAGAGCCTCCGCGGCTCGGAACAATGTGACACACCCTCCCAGTCACCCTGTTATGCTCTATTTTTCCCCTCGAACCAGACTTTCGCCCTACAAACACCTCCACCGCCGCTGTCATGCCAATGGCAGGCGCAACTGATACGCCGACCCGTACAGCATTGGGAGGGCGGTCGATCAGAAGGCCCCCCCACTCGATGGGGGGGGGGGATATCATACTTTGCCATCCAGGGCTATCCTCTCTAGAGAGGATACCCAACGCGTTGCCAATCTGCTACGGTAGGCTCATAGGTCACACATCTCTTAGCAAGGAAAGACGAGGGACCATGGAGACCCAAGCCGCCGGTGAGCTGCTTCTGTCCGATCTATGGTCGGCCCCGCCTTCTGGAGGAAGCGATTCACTCGCTTCTCCAGCAGGACTACGCCGGGCCACGGCCTGGATCCGGGAGCACCAGGCGCTGAGCGATCAGGGCGGAACCAGGGTCGCGCGGACCACGGCCATCAATGAGAAAGGAGAGCAGAGCGCTTCGGCAGCTCTGTTCTGATAAATTGCACACAATGGTAACGAGCTCCTCACTATTCTCTGCGTCGACCACTGGAAGGACGGGTTCTCGTCCGCGCGTGCAGGGGAAGTTCATCTTCGCCAACGACGAGAAGTTGTATATCCGCGGCGTGACATACGGACCGTTTCGCCCTGATGAGTCTGGTTGTGAGTATCACAATCGCGAAGTCGTCGACGCCGACTTCGCGCTCATGGCAGCCAATGGGATCAATACCGTTCGGACGTATACCGTGCCGCCGCGGTGGCTGCTTGACATCGCTCAGCAGCATGGTCTGTGGGTCATGGTGGGGTTGCCCTGGGAGCAGCACATCACGTTTCTGGATCATCCCAGACAGGCCCGGAGCATAGAGAATCGAGTGCGGGAGGGGGTGCGGATCTGTGCCGGCCACCCTACGGTTTTGTGCTATGGCATTGGCAATGAGATCCCGGCATCGATTGTGCGCTGGTATGGTCGCCAACGGGTCGAGCGCTTTCTCAAGCGTCTGTACCGGGCAGCCAAGGCGGAAGATCCTGAAGTCCTGGTCACGTATGTGAATTATCCGACCACCGAGTATTTGCAGTTACCGTTCATCGACTTCGTCTGCTTCAACGTCTACCTCGAATCCCAGGATCTGTTCGATTCCTATGTGGCTCGTCTCCAAACGTTCGCCGGGGACCGGCCATTGCTGCTGGCGGAGGTTGGGTTGGACAGCCGCAGAAACGGCGAGGAGGCCCAGGCCCAGGTGCTGGACTGGCAGGTGCGGGCGATGTTTGACGCCGGTTGCGCCGGTGGTTTCGTTTATGCCTGGACCGACGAGTGGCATCGGGGAGGCTTGGACGTCGACGATTGGGATTTCGGCCTCACCAGCCGGGAGCGCCATCCGAAGCCGGCCTTGCGTGCTGTTCGCCAGGCTTTCATGGAAGTGCCCTTCCGACCGGATGCTTCCTGGCCGCGGATCTCGGTGGTGGTGTGTAGCTACAATGGCAGTCGAACGATCCGCGCGTGTTGCGAGAGCCTGCTCGAGCTGGACTACCCGAATTACGAAGTCATCGTCGTCGACGACGGTTCAACCGACAGCACCGCCGCCATCGCCGGCGCATACGGCTTTCGGATGATCAGTGCTGCCCATGTGGGTCTCAGCCAGGCGCGCAATATCGGTATGGAAGCTGCAACCGGGGAGATCATCGCCTATACCGATGACGATACTCGCGTGGACCCGCAGTGGCTCAGCTACCTGGCGGCTGTGTTCATGCGTACGGACCATGCCGGGGTGGGCGGGCCGAACATCGCGCCACCTGGCGATGGATTCGTTGCCGATGCCGTCCTCAATGCCCCGGGCGGACCCATCCATGTGCTGCTCTCCGACCGCGAGGCAGAGCATATCCCTGGCTGCAACATGGCTTTTCGGAAGGCTTGTCTGCAGGAAATTGGCGGGTTCGACCCGCAGTTCCGCGCGGCGGGCGATGATGTGGATGTGTGCTGGCGGCTGCAGGCGCGCGGCTGGACCTTGGGCTTCAGCCCGGCGGCGATGGTCTGGCATCATCGTCGGACCTCCGTGCGCGCCTTCCTGAAGCAGCAACTCGGGTATGGCCGGGCGGAAGCTCTCCTGGAGATGAAATGGCCGGAGAAGTACAACCGGTTCGGCCACGTGAACTGGAAAGCACACCCGTATGGTCAGGGGGTGGCGCGCGGCCTGTCCTTCCTGCGCTGGCGCGTCTATCACGGCGTGTGGGGCAGCCAATTGTTTCAATCGATCTATGCCTCAGGCCCCACGACGCTGTGGTCGCTCTTTCTGATGCCGGAATGGCTGTTGGTGGTCGGCGTGCTGCTGGTGTTGTCGTTGCTGGGCCTGTTCTGGCCGCCGCTGATGCTGGTTCTGCCAGTGCTCGTCCTGGCGGTGGGTGCGCTGGTGATCGAGGCCGTTGCCAGCGCCGCCCAGGCTGCTTTCCCGCATGCGCTCTATACTCGGGCCCAACGATTGGGATTGCATGGCCTGACGGCGCTGCTGTATCTGCTCCAGCCGCTGGCGCGCCTGCTGGGGCGCCTGCAATCTGGCCTGACGCTGTGGCGCCGGCGAGGCAGGCCGGATTTTGCCCTCCCACGAGCACAAGCCTTCACCATCTGGAGTAAGCGTTGGCAGGCTCCCGAAGCGCGCCTGACGACGATCGAAGCCACCACGAGGGCGCACGGCGCGGTGGTGCGCCGAGGGGGAGACTTCGATCGCTGGGACCTGGAAGTTCTGGGGGGATTCCTGGGCAGCGCGCGGTTGTTCATGGCGATCGAAGAGCATGGGGAGGGACGGCAACTGGTGCGGTTTCATCTCTGGCCGAGGTTATGGGGTCCGGGGCTGGCGATGAACCTGGTGCTGGTGCTCCTGGCGGCGCTGGCGGCGCTGGACCATGCCTGGATTCCGGCCGTGCTCCTGGGCTTGCTAGCGATCCTGCTGGGAGTGCGGGCCTTCGGCGATTGTGCGGCGGCCATGGCTTTCCAGTTGCACACGCTGCACGACTCGGGAGCCCCGGCCGCCAGCGGAGAAAACGAAGCCTCCACCGGCACAGCCATCCATTGAGGAAAGAGGCCCACCTTGCACGACTTCCTGAGAACTCTTCCTTACCTGCGGCCCTATTGGCGGCAGGCGGTCATTTCCGGGGGCTTGACCATCCTGATCTCCCTGGCGGGCTTGCTGGCGCCCTGGCCGGTGACCCTCCTGATCGATTCGGTCTTGGGAGACCACCCTCTCCCATCCGTGCTGCAACTGGTCCCCGGTCTCGCAACAGCCGGGCGCCACACCCTCCTGATTTGCATGGTTCTGGCCGGCGTAGGCGTGATATTGCTCCAGAATGGTCTGAAGGTTCTGGATGGATACGTGCAGACCAAGCTCCAACAAGGCCTGATCCTGGATTTCCGGGCGGCTCTGTTCCAGCATGCCCAGCGGCTATCCTTGGCTTTCCACGATAAGCGTCGCTCGGGCCAGTTGATCTTCGCCATCAACAATCAGGCCGGCGCTATCGTGGGGCCGTTCCAGACGGTCCATCCGCTGGTGCAGAGCGTGCTGACACTTGGCGGAATGTTCTGGATTGTGATGCGAATGGACTTGCAGTTGGCTCTTCTCTCCTTGACTGTCGTGCCTTTTCTCTATTATGCGGTCGGTTATTACACCACCCATGTTCAAGCCCGGTTGCGTCAAGTCAGGGATCTGGAGAGGGATACACTTTCGATCATCCACGAGGCAATATCCATGATGCGGGTGATCGTGGCGTTTGGGCGCGAGCCTCAGGAGTACCAGCGCTTCCAACAGCAAGGCGAGCAGGCCAAGGAGGCGCGGGTGCAATTGACGGTGCGCCAGACATCGTTCAATCTGGCCGTCAACCTGACCACGGCGGTCGGCACGGCTCTGGTACTCGCCTTTGGAGCGTATCGCGTGCTGGAGGGCGGACTGACCGTCGGCCAACTGCTCGTGGTCATGTCCTATATCGGGCTGGTCTATAAACCCCTCGAAGACGATCAGTTACACCATCGGCTCGTTGCAAGAGCGATTTATCGGCTTGCAGGTCGCCTTCAATCTGCTCGACACCGAACCCGAGATCAAGGATGCTCCAGATGCCAGGCAGATTCAACGCGCCCAAGGCCATATTCGTTTTGAAGGGGTGCATTTCGAGTACGACGGCCGGCCGGAGACGCTGAAAAATATTTCCTTTGAAGTCAAGCCGGGTCAGGTGGTAGCTATCGTTGGGCAGACCGGCGCCGGCAAGACCACGCTGGTCAGCCTGCTGCCCCGTTTTTACGACCCACAACAAGGCCGGATCTACCTGGACGGCCACGATATCCAGGAACTGGCGGTCAAGTCCCTGCGGGAGCAGATCAGCCTTGTGCTGCAAGAGCCGCTGCTCTTTTCGGGGACGATCGCCGAGAACATCGGCTATGGCCGGCTGGAAGCGAGTAAGGAGGAGATCATTGCCGCCGCCACAGCCGCCAATGCACATTCTTTTATCATGCGCCTCCCCCAGCAGTATGAGACCCCGATCGGCGAGCGGGGAGCGCAGCTCTCCGGCGGCGAGCGCCAGCGTATCTCCGTGGCACGCGCATTCCTCAAGGATGCGCCGATCCTGATCCTCGACGAGCCGACCTCGGCGGTCGACTCGAAGACCGAGGCGATCATCCTGGATGCGCTCGCACGGCTGATGATCGGGCGGACGACGTTCATGATCGCCCATCGCCTATCGACCATCCACCACGCCGATCTGATCCTGGTCATCGATCACGGCCAACTGGTCGAACAGGGGACGCATGACGAGCTTGTACGGCGCAATGGCCTTTACAAGCAGCTTCACGATATGCAAACACGCCCGGAGCGGCCGAAAGAGCAAGCGGGGGCGGAGGTCATGAGTGGATCGGGTCAGGTGCCGGGATGATGATATGAACACATCTCAGATGGAGTATCACACGTTCTCGGTGGTGATTACGACCTATGAGCGGGTCGGATTGCTCGCCAAGGCGATCGAGTCGGTCTTTCAGCAGCATTATCCGAAAGACAAATACGAGGTCGTCGTCATCTATACTCCATCCGGCGATGGGACAGAGCAACTGCTCGAACGCTACCGAGGAAATTCCCCTGTGCCCGTCTCTTCTTACAAGGAGACACGCAGGGCGGTGGCGTGCGCGCGTAACCTTGGCGCCGAAAAGTCGCGCCTGGAATTCGTGGCGCAATTGGACGACGATGCGATCGCCTGCCCCGACTGGCTGGCGACCTTCAATCAGGTCATCAATAAACATCATGCCATGGTGGTGGGCGGACGGATCGAGATCTATTTCGACCAAGGCTTTACGCCACCCGACTGGTTCGACACCCCCTACATACACGGATTCTTTGGCCTGAACTATGGCGAGCATGGAAGGAAGAAGCGGGTCGTGCGCAGTCGCTATCCGATGGCGCTGTATGCGCACAATACGGCCTATGCCCGGCGGCTGTTCGATCACTTTGGCGGCTACCGGACAGACCTGGGACCAGATGGAAAATCGTTTAAGTTTGGTGAGGAAACGTTCTTGAACATGGTGTTGGATCGCAACGATATTCCGATCTATTACGCTGAGGATGCCTATATCCACCACTATGTCAGCCCGGATCGGATGACCAAGGCGTATTTCCGCGACCGGGTCTACTGGTCGGGGGTTACGCATGCCTATGTGCACCGGCTGTTCTTTGGCTATGAGGAAGCATTCAAGCGGACGAAGCTGCAGTGGCGTGAGCTATGGCTCAAGCTCGGCGAGGTCATGCGGAATCGCGGCAAGCCTGAAAATTTCAGCCGGCTCTGCCAGATCGCTTGCCTGACGACCTGGTTGATCAAGTTCTATCAGGATTATCTGCTCTACAGACTGAGCGGGCGCAGCTACACCCCGCCGCAGGTGACCTGGACGACACAAAACTGGCTCGCCGAAATCTCGCGCTGGCCGGATAGCCAGGAGAAATACGAGCAGCTCTACCAGCTCTACTTGACTGCCGGGGAGATTGAAGGAGCGCGGCAAGCGCTGGCGAAACTCGCGACGTATCCTCCGGCTGATCCTTCCAAGAGCGCGACAGCGCATTGGAAAGAATTGTCCGCGCCGCCGCCGTGGCGGTTGCCGTATGAGCAACTTGTCCGCCAACTGCGGGATGTGGTTGAGGCAACTGTGCCGCAGCGAGGGGCGGTGTTGGTCGTCAGCAAGGGGGATGGCAAAGTGCTCAAGTTGAAGGGACGGCAGGCATGGCACTTCCCACAGGATGACCAGGGCAAGTACGCCGGACATTACCCGGTGGATGATGCTGCGGCGATTACCCAGCTCGAGACGTTACGGCGCAAAGGAGCCGGCTTCATCGTCTTTCCGAGTACAGCCTTCTGGTGGCTGGAGCATTATGGTGACTTCCGGCAGCACCTACTGCGCCACTATCAAATGATGTTGCACCAGAAAGAGATCTGCGTGGTCTTTGACCTGCGCGCGCCTGGAGGTCAGCAGTTAAATCAGGTGGGGGACGCAATCTCCATCGCCAGCAAGGACCAGTTTACCGATAAGCGCCTGGTGCCGCCTCAGGTTGCTTTGACTGCCGAGT
Source organism: uncultured Acidobacteriota bacterium (assembly GCA_963792575.1). GTDB lineage: Bacteria > Acidobacteriota > Thermoanaerobaculia > Multivoradales > UBA5704 > DATARR01. The sequence goes on along the minus strand of CAWBWZ010000005.1, from coordinate 232,550 downwards.
ATTGGATCCAAGAGATTTCAGACTGGCCGGAAGGCGTGACGAAGTACATGCAACTGCATTACCTGTTTCTCACAGCCGACAACCCTGCACGAGCCGAGGAGGCGCTGCGGGAGGCGGCCGAGTGTCTTCCTCCAATGGGAATGGAGAAATCACAAAGTCTAACTACCGGATCAAAATCGGTAGATACATTGACTGGCACCGAGATACATAGCATCAAGGGGTTGGAGAAACTTGGCTCAGCTTATGGGGGCTGGATTGTACCGACGCTTGACATTTCAGAAGACGCTGTTTGTTATCTCGCTGGTGCAGGCGAAGACATCACCTTTGACCTGGCCTTGATCGCGCGCTTTAACTGCAGTGTCTTTGCATTCGATCCAACGCCGCGGGCAAAGCTCCATGTTCACAAACAGGCAGCACAGCTTAGCCAATTTCATTTTTTTGAGGTTGGATTGTGGGACTCTGAAGAAATATTGAAATTCTATGAGCCAGCCAACGCTGAACATGTGTCGCATTCGATATTGAATCTGCAGAATTCCGACAGATATTTTGAAGCGCCGTGCAAACGATTATCCGCCATCATGCGCGAGATGGGTCACTCCCGGATTCAGTTGCTCAAATTGGACATTGAAGGAGCGGAATACAGGGTCATCGACTCGCTGGTTGAAGATCGGCTGGACATCGGGATCATATGTGTTGAGTATCACGCCATTCATAACGACGCGGATGACGAGTATCCAGGTCAAATAAAGAAATACGTCGCACGTCTCTGTGAAATAGGATACGCCCTCGTTGCGGTCGAGCCCAACTTGAACTACACGTTTGTAAAAGAATCTTTCCTTGCGCCATGAAACTTCTGGTAAACATCGGCACAGATTACCATCTCAACCACTTGCCGCATTTTCTGGGACACTATGCAGAGCTTGGGGTGGAGCGATTTTTATGTGGCCTGCACGGTAGCCATCTGGAGGAAGCCAGGCAGTTTCTCGCCGGCTATCCTGTCGAGATCATGGCCTGTTTTGGGGCTGTCCCTTTTGTTGAGGTCTCCAGGCCTCATTGGAAGGATCACTTTAACGGCTTTCGCCGCCAGCACGTTCAGCCGGATGAATGGTGCCTCTATGCCGATGCCGATGAGCTGCACGAATATCCGCCAGGCTTCTTTACCAATCTCGATCCGAAGATCAATGTAGTCCAGGGTAGATGGGTTGAACGGCTGGCCACCAAGGATGGCCGCCTTCGACCTTGCTGGCCGACCGGCAACATCGGTCACCAATACCCCTATGGTACGCGTGAGATCTTCTGTGGCTGGCGCAACAAAATTATGGCGACGCGCGGTGACCTGGAGATTTCGTTAGGCTATCATGACATCATTGGCGGCGCCGACACGCCGGCCTATCATGATCAATGGCTGAATGTTCATCACTTTCGCTGGGATGATCGCGCGCAGGCCAAGTACCAGGATCGGCTGTGGACTCGTGATTACAATCTGTCCGGCGGGCGCGTGCACAAATTGCGAGGTATCTTTTATGTCGATCCTCCTTTTCCAGCGCAAGGGCGGGTAATCCGCTCAGCACACCGAACACTGGGCCCTCCATAAGCTGACCGATGATGCCATCGCAGACGAAATCTGTTTTCCCGCGCATTACCTTCGGCATGATCGTGCTGAATGGCGAGCCTTTCCTGCGCTACAACCTGCGTGGATTATATCCGTTTGCGCACCAAATCATTGTCGTCGAAGGGGCTGCGCCGGCAGCGGCAAGCGTGGCGACCCATGACGGGCATTCCACTGATGACACCCTGCGGACATTGAGGGAGTTCAAGGAGCGCGAAGACCCTGACGATAAGCTCATCATTGTGACCGCCGAGCGCGAGGGGCACCCGAATGGGTTCTGGCCCGGCGAAAAGCACGAACAGAGCCAGGCGTATGCGCGCCGCGCAACCGGCGACTATCTATGGCAGGTGGATGTCGATGAGTTCTATAAACCTGATGATATGCGGACGGTGCTGGAGTTGCTGCGCGCGACCCCCACCGTTACCGCGGTATCGTTCAAGATGATCACGTTCTGGGGCGGCTTCGACTACATTACGGATGGTTGGTATTTGCGACGCGGCGCAGCCATCTATCATCGTCTGTTCAAGTGGGCCGCGGGCTATCAGTATACAACCCACCGGCCGCCGACCGTGGTCGACACTGCAGGCCGCAATTTGCGGGACGTAAACTGGATCAGCGGCGAGCGCCTGGCCAGGAAGGGGATTCTCCTCTACCATTACTCCCTCCTCTTCCCCAAGCAGGTGGTCGACAAGTGCCGGTATTATGGGCAAGCCGCCTGGGCGCGCCGCAACAAGGCGGAACAGTGGGCTACAGAGAATTACTTGCTCTTGCGCAATCCTTACCGCGTTCACAATGTCTATGATTATCCCAGTTGGTTGGAGCGGTTTACCGCCTCGCACCCTCCGCAGATCGAGCAGATGAGAGAAGCGATCGGCTCGGGCCGCATCCCCATCACGATGCGACCAACGGCTGATATTGAATGGCTGCTGGCTTCCCGCAGGTATTGGGCGGGCCGTCTCTATCTTCAAGCGCTCGATTACATTGAACGTTGGCAGAAACCATGACGCCCTACAGAACAGATGAACCGGCCAAACCCATGCCAGGCCGCGTAGTCGTGATCAACACCCAGGATCGGGGAGGCGGCGCCGAGCGGGTCGCTTTTGAATTGAGCCAGGGTTTGCTGCAACGCGGTGTCGACGCCCAGCTCCTGGTCGGTTCAAAGGTTACCAACGCCGACTTCGTGCAACCCATCCCCTACTTGCCGGGTGAGAAGCAGCGCGCCAACCGCCTGACGAAACGCACGGGTTTTTCGGACTTGCTGTTCCCCAGCTCGTTTCGCTTGGGCTTGCGGGAGCCGGTGCGCAGCGCGCAGATCCTGCACTTGCACAACCTGCATGCCTTCTACTTCTCTGTACTCAGCCTGCCCTGGCTCTCTCATCTCAAGCCGGTTGTCTGGACCCTTCACGATATGTGGCCCATGACGGGAAACTGCGCCTACTCGATGGAATGCGATCGCTGGCTGCGCGCCTGCGGCAATTGTCCACAACTGGGCTCACGGCCCCTGACGGAATGGGATCATACCTGGTTCTACCATCGGCTGAAACGGATCCTCTACCGCTTCTCGTCGCTGGTCATCGTCACACCCTCGCAGTGGCTAAAGGGATTGGCGGAACAAACCCCGCTAGGCCGCTTTCCTATCGTCCACATCCCGAACGGCATCGACACCGACATCTTTCGACCGTCATCCAAAGTTGCGGCGCGCGCTCAACTGGGCTTGCCACAGGAGCAGCGCCTGGTCCTGATCCTTGCCAGTTGGCTAAACGTGCCGTGGAAAGGTGTGCCCGGCTTGCTATCCGCGTTACAAGAGACGATCTGGGAAGCGCCCGTGACCTTGCTGATCGTGGGGCATGGCAGCGAGCAGCTCGCTGCCGCATACCATTTCACAATGCCTGTCATCGCCAGGGGCTACGTGAAAGAGACCCAGGAGCTCGTTCGCTACTATGCGGCTGCCGATCTCTTTTTACACCCTTCGCGTGCCGATAACCTGCCGTTCACAGTGCTGGAGGCCATGGCCTGTGGTACCCCGGTGATTGCTTCACAGGTGGGGGGCATCCCGGAGGAAATTGACGACGGGCATACGGGTCTGGTCACACCCGCCGACGATCACGGCGCGATGATCCGGGCCGCCAAGCGATTGCTATCCGATGCCGCCCTATGCCAGGCGCTGAGCCAGGCCGGCCGCGAGAAAGTATTGCGGGAGTTTGCCTTCCCACTCTTCATCCAGAGGCATATGGATTTGTACAAGGCTGTACTTTCCGGGCCGGCCGCCGTCCGGCATCACTCCAGCGTGCTTGAGGACCAATGACCCACTCACCCAAAGTCAGTGTCTGTGTGCCGACCTACAATCAGGGGCGCTATCTGAGCCAGGCGTTGCAAAGCATACTGGGTCAAACCTTGCAGGATTTCGAGATCATCGTCAGCGACGATGCCTCGACCGACGACACGCAGGCGATCGCGGCGCAGGTGTGCGATGAACGTCTGCGCTACGTTCGCCAGGCTCGCAACCTGGGCATTGCGGAAAACCGGAATCGCTGCCTGGCAATGGCGCGCGGCCAATACATCGCCTGGCTGGATTCTGACGATATCTATCACCCGCCGATGTTGGCGGTGCAGAGCGCGGTACTCGATCGGCATCCAAATGTAGGGCTGGTTCACGGCGCCTACGAGGTGATCGACAGCGAGGGCCGGCGCCTGCGGGACTGGCCGCTGCCTTTTGCCCAGGATGTGATCGAGCCGGGGAAAGCGGCCTTCCGCGAGCTCGTCTTGTCTAACTATGTGAATGGGACAACGGTGATGGTGCGCCGCGACTGCCACGAGCGGGCTGGTCCCTACGCGGCCGAGTTGGGGAAAAGCAGCGAGGACTGGGAAATGTGGTTGCGCATCGCCTTGCACGCCGACCTGGCCTACACAGCGGCCCCACTCGCCCAAAACCGCCAGCACGAGGGCAGCAGCTCGGCGGCGACGAGGCAGAGCGGGGAAAGATTACGGTGCGATATCCGCGCGGTACGGCGGCTCTTTCGCCGGCAATGGGCATTGATCCCCGATGCGGCTGCGGTGCGGCGACAGGCTGCCGCCGCCTTGGCCGCCAAAGCCTTGATCAACGCTGCTGATGCGTACACGCGAGGACAGCGGCTAACGACTCTGACCGCCGCGCTGCAAGGGCTGCGTCTCTTCCCGGCGCTCTTGGACAGCCAGCATGGCTGGCTCCTCTTGCGCAGTATCCTGTGCGGCGACGAGTACGCCCATTATCAGCACTCGAAAGCCATACTCGGACAACTGTATTCGCACCTCTCCGGCGCCCGCTATGGCGAGGGTATCCGCAAGCTGGCGCTGTTCAATCCTGAATGGGAGCAGGTGCTACAGGCAATTGCCCAAACGATCCAACGGGTTGTGCCGCAGGATGCATCGATTCTCACTGTCGATAAGTATGACCCGACGCTGCTTCATCTGAGCGGACGCAAAGGCGGGCATTTTCCTGATCGACGGCTGCTACCCGATGTGCATCCACGCAATAGTGAGTCGGCGATCCAGCATCTCGAGCAGTTGCGGGCCCGGGGTGCGGCCTATCTAGTCTTCCCCAGTGCCGCCTTCTGGTGGCTTGACCACTATGCGGAGTTTCGTCAGCATCTTGAATTTTCTGCTCAACGTATGTGGAGTGACGAACAGTGTATCATCTATCATCTGGATGGTGCTTGTTAGTATTTCGACCCATATGAGGTGAAGGATGGCGATTTTGGATCAAGTCGATCAACGAAAGATTTCTAAGCATGATGCGGCTGTGGCGGCGGCCTGGGATACAGTCCATGGAGCCTTGGTGGATGCTGCCGGGGTAGACTTATCCTGGATTCAACCTCCACCTCGCAGCGATTCGTGGACATTGGCGCCAGATGCACTGCGTTTGCTTGTCAGTCTGGTGACGCATGCGAGACCACGACACATTTTGGAGCTTGGCTCCGGCCTCTCCACGCGCGTGTTGGCCTGGGCATGTGCCGAATCTCGGCCTTCCTGCCGCGTAACATCTATCGACCACGATCCAGAATATAGTCAAATTGCGCAAAAGCAATTTACAGGTTGTATGTTGAACCGCCATGTCAAGTTTCAGATTGCTCCCCTGGTAGCTCGGACGTCCGCGGGTAAGCTGCTGGCAACGTACCATCTCCGGCGGAGGCAATTTGCCTCCCAGCGTCCGGTCGATCTGGTTCTAATCGATGGCCCAGTCTGGCCGCTGGGGGGACGTGAAGGCACGTTGTATCAAATCCTGGAGCTCACCCGCCCAGGTACAATTGTGTTACTGGACGATGCCTGCCGAAAGGAAGAAGCTGAGGTGCTGGCTAATTGGCGAGCTGTCCTTGGCGATGCTATCGAAGTACGTCTGCTACCCAATTTTGTAAAGGGTCTGGCGGCGATCATTGTCCGGGAGCCGCATATCCTGGTGAAACGATAAGGAGGCATGGTGTCCGAAACAGTTGTCATCGCCGGCGCGCTGGCGCAGAAACCTCGACAAGGCGGCCACACCTGGCAGTTCCTACAATACCTGCTCGGCTTCAAGCGGCTGGGGTGGGAGGTGCTGTTTCTCGACCAGATTGAGCCGGAGATGTGTGTCGATGCGATGGGCCAGCCCTGCCCGCTTGAGCAGTCGGTGAACCTGCGCTACCTGGTCGAGGTCATGACCAGCTTTGGTCTGCACGATGCCTATGCGCTGATCTACAATCGCGGCGAGCGCTTTATCGGTCTATCGCGCCCGCAGGTGCTGGACCGCGTCCGCAAATCCGCCTTTCTATTGAACGTCATGGGCTACCTGAGCGACGAAGCGATCCTGAGCCAGGCGCCGCGGCGGGTTTTTCTGGACACCGATCCGGGCTTTGGTCAGATGTGGCGCGACCTGGGGCTGGCCGACATCTTCCATGGGCACGACGATTACGTGACGATCGGCGAAAACATCGGCCAACCCGGCTGCACGATTCCCACATGCGGTTTGCCATGGATCACCATTCGGCAGCCGGTGCTGCTGGAGCAGTGGCCGGTGCATCCAGAGGGTGAAGGTTTTACCAGCATCGGCAGTTGGCGCGGGCCCTATGGCCCCCTGGAATACCGGGGCAAGCGCTATGGCCTGCGCGTGCATGAGTTTCGCCAGTTTACGCCCCTGCCGCGCCTGAGCGGCCAACCGCTCCATTTGGCCCTGGATATAGACGCCGCGGAACAGAAGGACATCGATCTGCTGGAAACAGAGGGTTGGGTACTGGTGGATCCCAAAGTTGTCACCCGTGACCCCCAGGTCTACCGGGCCTATATTCAGTCGTCGCTGGCCGAGCTCTTGGTGGCCAAGGGGATGTATGTGCAATCCAACAGCGGTTGGTTCAGCGAACGCAGCATGTGCTATCTAGCCAGCGGCAAACCGGTGCTGGCCCAGGATACGGGTCTTGGGAGCCTCTACCCGCTTGGCGCCGGCTTGCTGACCTTCCGCACGCTGGCAGAGGCGCTCGCCGGTGTCGAAGAGATCGTAGAGGATTATGCTCGCCATGCCCGTGCGGCGCGGGCTCTGGCGGAGGAACATTTCGATTCGGATAAGGTGTTGCGCGGACTCCTGCTCAAGCTGGGGATAGCATGACAATCATTCTGGTCAGCGGTGCGCTCGCCAATAAACCGCTCAACGGCGGCGAAGCCTGGGTGCGCCTGAATTGGGTGCTCGGCTTGCGCAAGTTGGGCTTTCAGGTCTATTTTGTCGAGCAGATCGGACGGGATGCGTGTGTGAATGCGGCGGGTGAGACGACGGCTTTTGAGGATTGCCTCAACCTGGCCTATTTCAAGCAGGTGATCGCGAGCTTTGGCCTGAGCAACTGCGCCACGTTGCTCTACACCGATGAACAGCAAACCGTCGGTTTGACCTACGCCGAGCTGCTCGACCTCGCTGCCGAGGCCGACGCCCTGATCAATATCAGCGGCCACCTGACTCATGAACCGCTTCGGTGCCGCCTGCGCCGCAAGGTGTATATCGATATTGATCCTGGTTTTACCCAGTTCTGGCATGCCGCCGGGTTGATAGATAGGCAACTGCGCGGTCATGACTCGTATTATACGATTGGAGAGAATATCGGAACGCCGGTTTGCTCCATCCCAACCGGGGACATTGTCTGGCGCCACATACGCCAGCCGGTAGTGTTGGACGAGTGGCCGGTTTGTCCTCTCTTTCCTCTTCCAATTCGGGAGGGCGCGGAGGAGGCGGCACCAGTCCGCTTTACGACCATCGCCAGTTGGCGCGGACCGTATGGTCCTGTCGAGCATGGCGGAAAGGCGTTCGGGCTGAAGGTTCACGAGTTCAGGAAATTCATCGAGCTGCCGGAGCGGGCAGGTCAGGCATTTGAGATCGCCCTGACTATTCATCCTGCCGACGAGCAGGACCGCATCGCCTTGGGCAGCCACGGCTGGCAGCTTGTCGATCCGAAGTCCGTCGCCGCGGATCCGGCCGCGTTTCGCCGCTACGTACAGACGTCGGGTGCCGAGTTCTCCGTGGCTCAGGGGATCTACGTGGATACCGTCAGCGGCTGGTTCAGCGATAGAACGGTCCGGTATCTGGCATCCGGCAAGCCCGCACTGGTACAGGATACCGGCTTCAGCCGCACTTTGCCTGTGGGAGACGGGTTGCTCGCATTCTCTACCTTGCAGGAGGCGATTGCCGGTGCCGAGCGCATCTCCGCAGACTACGAACATCACTGCCGCGCGGCACGGAAACTGGCGGAAGCATTCTTCGATTCCGAGAAGGTGTTGAGCCAGCTCATGAAAGAGATTGGAGGGTAGAATTCGTGAAAAAAGTTATATCTTTTAGTCTCTGGGGCGAAAATCCAAAATATACGATAGGCGCCCTGAAGAACGCTGACTTGGCGACCAGATTCTATCCGGAGTGGATTTGCCGATTCTATGTCGCCAAGAACGTACCACTTCACGCCATCCAGGGATTGCTCGCCAGGAACAATACCGAAATTTTTATCATGAATGAAAGATCGGATTGGACCGGTATGTTCTGGAGATTTTTTGCCGCTTGTGATCCGTTCGTTGATGTCATGATTTCCAGGGATACGGACTCGCGCTTAGGCGAAAGAGAAATGCTCGCGGTAAAGGAATGGGAAAACAGCGATCGGGGATTTCATATCATGCGGGATCATCCCTGGCATGGAACAAAAATCCTGGGTGGAATGTGGGGAGGCAAAAAGGGGCTCATACCAAATATGGCTGAGCTAATCAGAGATTATCAAAAGGGAGACTTCTATCAAGTTGATCAGAATTTCTTGAGGGAGGTCATTTATCCACTCATCCATGATAACGCCTTGATCCACGATCCAATCTTTGACAAGAAGCCGTTCCCCAGCGAGAGAGCGGGCTATCAATTTGTTGGCCAAGTCTTTGATGAACATGATCAGCCCGTAGTGGGCCATCTCGAAGAATTAAAGAAATTTTTAGGCGGGTCGAGCGGCGCATGAAAGTGCTGATCATCCAGGAAAACGGCAGGCACAGCAAGAATAGACATTTTCGCGAATGTTTCGCTTTGCAATCCGCTTTTCAGCTCTTGGGTTGGGAGGCCGATATCTGGGGATTGGGTCATCCCGGGCGAGGCGGCATAGACAAGACCCTGGAGCTCAATGCCTATGACGCCGTCTTCAACCTGGAAAATTACGATGAGACTGGCTGGGTGCCTTCTTTGACACATGTTAAAGCGTACAAGATCATGTGGGTAATTGATGCGCATGTGCGAGGCATGACGCCTTATCGGGAGCTCTATCTAAGGGACCGCTACGATATGATGCTGCAGGCGACAAGAGGCTTTGTCGCAGGAGAAGCGGACGCACGTATCAAGGAAAGCAGCGTCTGGTTTCCTAATTGTTTCAATGATGCGCTCATCCAACCGCAGGACATCGAGAAGAAGCATGATGTCGGATTCTGTGGCAACATTGTGAATCGCGAGCCTTATTTGTCTTTCATCGAGGCGTCCTTTCAACTGAAGCGAGACATTTTCGTCATTGGCGCGGATATGGTGCATGCCATAAATTCCTACAAGGTACATTTCAATAAAAATATCGCTGACGACATCAACTACAGAAATTTTGAAACCCTGGGCTGCCGGACGTTGCTGCTCACCAACGCGAATCCGCAGTATACCGATTTGGGATTTGTCGATGGCGAAAACTGCTTGATCTACCAAGATCTTGCCGAGTTACGGGATAAACTACGATATGCGCTGGATCATCCGCAGCGACGGGAGCAGATCGCCGAGAATGGCTACCAACTCGGCAAGCGACATACCTATAACGAACGTGTCAAATCGCTCGTCACATTATTGCAGCGCAAAGTCTAGCGGGAGCATTCATGTCAGAAACAAAAAACAATCGGCCGTTTCCTATTTGGGTTCTCAACCTCGAGCGAGCGAGAGGCCGACGCGAATTCATGGAAATGCAACTCCAAGAATTGAATTGGCAGTTTGAAATAGTTCCGGCCGTTGACGGAAAATGCCTGGACTCAGAAGATTTAAAATACTATTCCGCACAGGAAGCCATGAAAACCATACAACGAGAGATGAAACCTGGCGAGATCGGTTGCGCACTTTCCCATGCCAAAATGTGGGAGCGCATCGTTGCGGAAGGCATAGAGGAAGTTTTAATCCTTGAAGACGATGTCACGGTAAAAAGTGAGATCCTGGATGTTCTGGATTCGCGCTCTACATTTCCTGGGGATTGGGAATTCATTAACTTCAGAACGGATGTCCAGAGAATACCTTTCGGCCCACCAGTCTACAGAGAATACAAGGTCTGTCATTTCCAGCGCCATGCCAATAGAACCTGCGCTTATTTCATCAACGCTAAAGGGGCGAGAAAGCTCTGCGAGAGTGTTTATCCCATAAGGTGGGCAGCGGATGGCTTGACTGGCAGAACATACATAAGTGATTTGGTTTCTTACGGAATTTATCCTGACCTCGTGGAATTAGCCCATTTCCCAAGCCTGATCTCCGACGAGATGTAGAGCAAGCCTATCCACAGGGAAGGAAAGCAGACATGTCCATCGCACAACCTACATCCGCTAATAGAACGCCTCCGCTCGTCTCCGCCATTGTATCGGCTTACAACTCTGAGCGTTTCATCCGGGGTTGTCTTGAAGATCTGGAGGCGCAGACGATTGCCGACCGGCTCGAGATCATTGTCGTTGACAGTGGCTCGCTTCAGAACGAAGGAACCATCGTCAGTGAATTTCAGCAACGCTACGACAACATCGTGTATATCCGCACGGCTCAGCGCGAGGGTGTTTATGCTGCCTGGAATCGCGGCATTCAGGCCGCGCGTGGCATATACATCACCAACGCCAATACCGACGATCGCCACAAGCGCGACGCCTTCGATCGCATGGTGGCCAAACTCGAAACCAGGCCCGATATCACCTTGGTCTACGCCAATTCATACATCACCAATACCGAGAACGAGATCTTCGAGACCCACACGCCGGCAGGTAGATTCAACTGGCCTGACTTTGATCCGTTGCGGCTTATTTATTATTGTTTTATAGGGCCCCAACCCATGTGGCGAAGATGTATACATACAAAATATGGCTACTTTGACGAGAGCTTCGAGAGCGCCGGTGACTGGGAATTTTGGCTGCGGATGGCTGAAACCGAGACGTTTCTGCATCTTGACGAGTTTTTGGGGCTGTATTTGAGATCACCGGCCGGTGCCGAGCATCGCAACCGCGAGTTGACACGCCAGGAGAATGCACGAGTGCATCAACGGTATCTTCATCGAGTTGACCGTCTAAAGAATGCATGGGCGGTTTCAGGCGCAATAATAGCCAATATGGCTCACATCATCTGGCTTAAGAATCTTCAAGTTGGGCAAAGATTGAGGGCCAAGGGAATACCGGGTGGGGGTGATACGTTTTTGGCGTTTGAAATCCGCCCCGAAGACCCGGCGGATACGGCAATCGTTCAGGGTTTCGTCCAGAGCATTGACCACCAAGGCAACACATTGCGTATCCTCGATCGTGAATTGGTCCTGCCAGGCAGCATCGAGGTCAAAGACTCACAAGACGATGCCGCCGACTGGAAAGCTCTGAAGGCCGCGGATAAGGTGACGCTCTGGGGAAAATACTCTGAGCCAGAAGGATTTATACCGGTAAGCATCGAAATAAATGAATCCATGGCTTTCGGAATTGAAGAATTGCGAGGTAATATCAGCGGAATTGACCGGGAAAACAGGATTTTACAGGTCAATGGCTTTGCGGTGGTGGTTAATGAGAAGACCACTCGCAAGTAATTGGAGAAGCTCATGACCCCCTCACGCCTCACGATTCTATTGAGTGGCATGATCGCCGCCGACCCCTATCAGGGGGGCGCGACCTGGGCCGTACTGCAATATCTGCTCGGGTTTCAGCGACTTGGGCATGCGGTCTATTTTGTCGAGCCGGTGGCGGAAGCGGCGCTCCAGCCGGCTGGCACGCCCCTGGCGCATTCGGCCAACGCGGCCTATTTCCGCCAAGTGATGGCCGATTTCGGGCTCGAGCAGACTTCGGCCCTGTTGCTGGCCGGCACGCAGCAGACCGTGGGCCTCTCCTATCCACAGTTGCGGGAGGCGGCCGGCCGGGCCGATGTGCTCATCAATATCTCCGGCATGTTGACCGACGAGGCACTCATCGACCGCATCCCGGTACGGGTCTATCTCGATCTGGACCCCGCCTTCAACCAGTTGTGGCAGGCCGCCGAGGGGATTGATATGCGCTTCGCCGGCCACACCCATTTTGTGACGATCGGCCTGGCGATCGGCCGGCCCGATTGCCGTGTGCCCACGTGCGGGTTGGAATGGATCACGACGCTCCAGCCGGTGGTCTTGGCGCAGTGGCCAGTCGCGACGCGCGTCGAGTATCAGGCGCTCACGACGGTTGCCAACTGGCGCGGCTACGGTTCGATCCGCCATGAAGGTGTGCTCTATGGTCAGAAGGCCCACTCGTTGCGCCCGCTCCTGGCGCTGCCCACGCTGACCGCGGAGCAGTTCATGCTCGCGCTGGCCATCCATCCGGAGGAGGTACGCGATCTGGTCGCGCTGCATGAGAGTGGCTGGCGCTTGCTGGACCCGGCTGAGGTGGTGCAATCGCCGCAGCGCTACCGCCGCTTCATTCAGGGCTCCAAGGCCGAATTAGGCATCGCCAAGAGCGGCTATGTGGCTGCTCGCTGCGGCTGGTTCAGCGACCGCAGCGTCTGTTACCTGGCATCGGGCCGGCCGGTGCTCGCCCAGGAGACCGGTTTCAGCCGCTTTCTGCCGACGGGCGCGGGCTTATTTGCCTTCGCGACCGTGGAGGATCTGCTCGCCGGGATCGAAGCGCTCCGGCATGATTACACTGGCCAAGCCCGGGCGGCGCGCACAATCGCCGAGGAGTATTTTGACTCCGACAAGGTATTGAGCCGGCTGCTGGACCAGGTTGGAAGAAGCGTATGAGCGAAGCCAGTGACGCGACCACCACCAAGATCGATACGGCTGTGCTGCGCACCGCGCTGGAAGAAGTGTTGAGTCGTTACTTTGGAGCGCCGCGCACCATCGAGGAACTGCAACGCTGTCCGGCCTGGTATCGTTCAAGCTTTGCCCTGGAAGAGCTGGAAGTGAAGCTGGACGATGGTGCGACCTTGCACCTGCTGTTCAAAGACGTAAGTCTACAAGGGCTGTCAGAAGCCGGCAGGCTCGGCAAACCCACTTTTCTTCATGACCCCCTGCGTGAGATCGAGACCTATCGCCGGATCCTGGTCCCGCACCTGCCCGGTGCCGCGCTGTACTATGGCGCGGTGGCCGACGCCGAGTTGGGCCGCTACTGGCTGTTCATGGAAAAAGTGCAGGGAGTCAAGTTGCCCGATTTTGCCCTGGATACCTGGAGGCGCGTGGCCCAATGGCTGGCAGCGATGCATACCCGGTTTGCACGGCGGCCCGATCTGCGCGAGCTGGCTGCGGTGAGCCACTTGATCCGCTATGACGGCGACCTTTACCGGCTGTGGCCGCGCCGGGCACAGGCGTTCTTGCGACAGATGGAGCCCATGGTACCCACACAGGCTCTGCAACGTTTCGATCGGCTGGTCGGAAGATATGATCAGGTGATCGAGCGTCTGCTGGCGCTGCCGGTGACGCTGATTCACGGTGAGCTCTATGGCAACAATGTGCTGATCCAAGAAACGGCCGATCAATTGCGGGTCTGCCCGGTCGATTGGGAGACGACTGCCTTGGGTCCAGGCCTGCTCGACCTGGCTGCCTTGATTGCGGGGGAATGGACCGAAAAGGAAAAACGAGCCATGGCGCTGGCCTATCACGATAAGCTGGTGTCCAATAATCTGATGCTTGGTAACGGCTGGGCGCCGGATGTAGAGGAGTTTCTATTTGCGCTTGACTGTTGCCGTCTCCATATAGCCATCCAATGGCTCGGTTGGTCAGAGCAGTGGCTGTCAGCCTCCTACGGAAGGCATCACTGGTTGGGTGAGGCGCTGCTGGTGGGGGAAAGAGTGCTGCTTACTGCCTGAGCGCTGGCGGTGGTCCACGGTGCCACTCCGAGCGGGGCGGGAGGCGGGCTTGCGGAACGGCGAGGCGGGATCGGCCCGCACCCGCCGCACCGCTTCCGCGACCTGGGCCACAAAGGCGTCCTCGGTGGGGTTGGCCCGGTCCTGCTCGGCGACCGGGACGCCGGGCGGCAGGCGGCGGACGTCGGTTTCCGGCAGCGTCAGGTAGCGGGCGCCGGCGAGGCGGGCGAGGTCGGCGTAGGTGTTGACGTCGCCACAGTTGTAGATCTCGAACAGCACCGCCCACTCGGGCAGCCAGAGGCGTGGACCAGGCCGGCGCCGTGCATCCCGACCAGGACGTCGGTGTCGGCCATCAGGGCGAGCTGGCCGGGGATCGGCGGCCGGCCGTTCCAGTCGAAGTTGACGACCTCGACCTCGACGCCGGGCACCCGGCGGCGCACGGCCGCGACCATGCGCTCGACAATCCTGCGGGCGGCTTCCCTAGGGCGCTGGACCGCCGCTGGAGCGGCGCTCCAAAGCTGGCAGCGCCGTTAGCGGAGCGCTCGCATGCACAGCGCAGCGCGGGAGGCCACCCGCTGCCAGCGCGCTGGCAGCGCCCGTCGCAGGCACTACAGATGTTCGCCTGTTCGGGGAGAACGCTTCCGCGTTTGCGCGCGTTGTTCCAGTGGGCGTGAGGTAGTACACATGGACAGAGTCGCCACCGACGAGCTCCTTCTCGGCGCTGAGATCACGGTCGATGGATGAAAAAGGTGGTCTCCGATCCGCTTACTGCCTTCGAACAGGCCGAAGGAACCGCGCCTTTCCTGCAATTTCATCAGCAGCCGCCCCTCGGATACCGAGAGCATGTCCAGGATCTCCTTCTGCTGCGCGGTCGCGGGTTCCTGTCAATCAATCGGTCCTCTTGCCTCCGCTTCGCTCCTGGCCGGCCGGTGACCGGCGTCACCATTGTCAGGCGGCGCCAACGCCTATATTAATAAAAGGCAGCCCTGCCAGGTCGACCTTCCGATCCTTGCTTTCATGGCCAAGACCAGGCTACTTACCTTCGGCCTTTTTACCACCCGCCGCCTGAGTTAGTTGGAGCGGCCCTCAGGGAAGGGCCTGGTCTTGCAACGGGAAGGCGAGATCCAGGACCTGACAGTCTTCGGCCTGATCTAACAAAGGGCTGGGTGAATTCTCCTGGGGGCGGGAATTTTTTGGCCGCCTCGTTGATCGAGGCGGTGCCGGTATCCGGTCCCTGTCAAGGATCGGCCGTAGGCCGACCCGAAGGGGTTCCTTGACAGGCGGCGGAACCGGCTCACAATAGGAAGAGATAGGCGGCCCAGGAAAGGGGCGGGGAGACTTGGTTGGGCGGAGAGGTTTGTGCCCGAGGAAGCCGATCCTTCACCCGTGGATCGGCTTCCGAATTGGAAATTGGAACGGCCTACCCTACCTGAGGTTCGTCGGCTGCCATGACCGAGATCTCAGGCACGGGAAAACCGAACCGTTGACGAACCAGGCGGTGGAACTCGGTCTGTGCCTGAAGCAGACAGAGCGCCATACGCTCCTCCTGGTAGGTTTCGCCACCGATGGTGTAGGTCGCGATGAAGCGGCCTGGTAGGTCGCCGGCGCAAAGCTCGAGCGTTGCACGCTGAGTGTCGGCGTCCGGAGGAAATCCGAGCATGAGAGCGCGTTGCGTGTCTCCGAAGAGCCAAAGCGCGGCGGCGATTCGCCGTTGCAAAACCGGCAAATTGGCGAAATGACGATCGAGACCCTCGGGATCTTCCTTAATCTGGTCAATGTCCACTAACTCGTCGAAAAGGTCGAGGACTCGATCGAGGATACGGTCCAGAGCTGTGTAGGAAGTGTTCGGGTTCAGAACTGCGGCCTTGTCATTCATCGCTGGTGTCTCCTTCCGTTGTGTGGGGTTCGCTCATGGCGAGCCGCCAAGACCCGAGGGAAGAGAGGCTGGACGCAAGGACGTGCGAAGCACGCCCGCAAGGGTTGCCTTGCAGCCAGCCGACCCTCGGGTACAAAGCGGTGTAGACATGAGCGAACCCCACACAACGGAAGGAGATCGCCCGTCCGAATGGACGGAAACAGAGGGGAGTTTAAAGCTGGAGGTCAGCGAACGGCGACTGTGATTGGACTTTGAGCGGTGCTCTATGGATTGAATCTAGTCGATGTGCGATCAGCTGGATCTGCTCCTGCTTCAGTCGGCCTTGCTTCTGAAGACTTTGTTGCAGCACGAGAACCGCGGCGTGTGCATACCGATCCAAACCTTTCTGAGCCGAAAGGAAAGGCAACGCGAACGCAAGCTCGCGGCGGACATCATCGTATCGGCTTTGCGCAGCATAGCTCATGGCAAGTTCAATTGAGAGACGGCAGACCTCATAGCCGCGATTCGCTTGGATAAAGTAATCGCGAGCTCTTCTAAGAAGGACTGCTGCTTCAACCTCTAATCCGAGGGCATTCAGAACTTGGCCTTCCACCCAAAGGACTCGCATTTGGTCATCTTCGGGGAATCCCTGCAACCATGACTCCCCCAGCCTGCTGCGCACTCTAAGAAAGGCTTGGTAGGCTTTGTGTGGCTGACCTCTATGGAGATAGCTCAGGACCTTATTCACCGCAGCGAATCTGAGAAACAGGCTATCGGGGTCCGCAATCCGCAGAGATTCGTCCAGCAAGTTATCAGCTTCATCAAAGTTTTCATTGTAGAGATGCGCGAGGGCCGCCGCAATGAGTATCCTTTGAAGAGAGTACTGATCTCCCCATCGCCGAACCTGGGTTAAAGCCTTACTTAAGAGATCTGCTGCGGCCTCATAGTTTCCGCAATCGCGCTCGAGAGTACCCAAGAGCTCCTGGTAACGAGCCACTTCGAGGGGGTCGGTTGGCCCGCTGCTCTCGAGTTCTTCAAAGGCGCTGGCAAACGATGTGTATGCGCTATCAGGATCGCCCAGGATCCTGAGGAAGTTACCTCGTTCCATCAGTGCGCGAGCACGAAAAACGGAGACCAGGCGCGAAGAGTCAGTTTGAGTCCAGGTGAGAACATCGTTCACAATACCCAAGCCTTCTGCGGGCTTGTGCAGACGGAGAGAATAGGCCTTCTCGACCAGGCGCTGGAGGATCGCAACCCGTCTCAACTCAGAGGAGTTGCCAAGCATCATCGCGACTTGAAGGCTTGTCGGATCGTCCTCTAGCCAAGAGTCCGCAAATCGGAGCTCCGCTTCGAACCAGGCGGTGACATCGTGAAGCCGATCCCAAAACTCTTCAGGATATTCTTCGAGGCGCTCTTCACCACTAACTGGTCCATGCGGCTGATCTTCGGCGTTTGGGGGCACACGCTCAGTGCCATTCCTCCGCCTAAGGGCGGCCGGATGTCTCGAGTCGTTGGCAGCCTGCACCAACCGCAGGAGGAGGCGCGAAGGCTGAGCCGGAGAGGAGCAGTCCATGGGCTCGGTAGTATACGCAGCCTATGGCACCTTGTCATGCCCGAGCGGAGGCTCGGGAGTGCGGAGGGTGTGCGTTCTTGGCAGGCTCGAAATTGAGAGATAGCGGAGATTTGCCTTCCGGGGTCGAACGTGTTGTAAGAGGGGAAAATCGTCTTCGGTTCAAGAGCCGTTTAAGAAGCGGCCGTACGTCGGTCGTCGGACAAAGGCGCAACGACTGAAGTACGCGACCCGACGCACGGCCGTCATCCGAGGGGCCGGCCCTATGTCCTACCGTTGGGGTCCAACTCAGGGCCTGACTCGCCGGTACCCGACTGCGCTGATGGAGGGGCCGACAATCCAGGTGCTCTGCCGGAACTCGATTTCAGGTCCTGCGGCTGTGAAAACAGGTTTAGGAGCGCCAGCAAGATGACTCCGATCAGATCCATAACTCTTCTCTCCTGTAAGAAGTGACGTGGAACAGACAGTCCACTACCCTGAGAGTGAGCCACGCTACCGCAAGGGGGACAAAGGCGAGAATTGCATTGCGTAGAGTTAGCGGGGGAGCAACTGTAGCTCTTGCAGACTCCTGAGACACAAACGCTAATTGCGGTGCGAATCGCTTCTATGGCGGAGTCTGAAATACCCCAGCGAGCTTTCTTCCTCGCGGCCCTAGCAAGAAAAATCCAGGCGCGAAGCGCCGCCGTTCCGCCGGCGGCCGTCAAGGTCGGGCGGGACGACCGCCCCCAAAGGGGGCTTACCTTGACGGCCGTCGACGGACGGCGAAAATCGGCGCGGAAGGCCGCGAGAGAAGATCCCCGGGAAGAGGATGCCCCGCGGTCGAGGGGCTCCCGGCTTTTGCCGGGAGCCCGACACGGTCTCACGCCGCCTCGGTCTGAATCTTCGCCCGTTCGAGGGTGGCAGTCTTCACCACGAACTGCTCGTGCCGCTTGGTCTCGCCGTCCTTCGTGTAAGTGCGAACCTCGAAGTGGCCGACCACTCGGACCCGGTCGCCCTTGCAGGAGAGCCTGGTCTCGTTCGTCCAATCGACGCACTGGATCCAGCGGGGCTCATCCATCTCCTTCGTCTTGACAGCGAGGGAAACGGTACGGAATTCGCGGGCCTGCCGGGTGAAAGTCTTCTCGACGACAGCACCAGTGGGGGGATCATAGACGGGGCGGGTGCCGGTCTTCTCGGGGATCTGGTGGACCTTCGGGTCACCACCGAGATTGCCGTAGACGGTGACGATCTGGATCTTCTTCGCCATGGGATAGCTCCTTTCGTTCTTGGGTTCGTTCATGACGACCTGCCAGGACCCGAGGGTGGAAAGGCCGGCTGTCAAGGCCGCGCGAGCGCGCCCGGAGGGCTTGGCCTTGCGGCTGGCCGGCCCTCGGGTACAAAAGCGGGTCGCATGGGCGGTCGCAAGAACGAAAGGAGCTCGCCCGGCAGCGAAGGAATGAGAAAACGACCCTAGCGATAAGGAAAAGAGGGGTGAGGTTGCCAGACCGAGGAAGAGGGCCAAGCGGCGGACGCCGCTTGGCGGCCGCGAGGGGTGACCGGCCTTATTGAGCTGACCAAAAGGCCGGGAAGGGAGGGAAAAGGTAAGGCCGGCGCTGTATAGGGCCGGCCGGTGAAAGTGACGCTATGAGTGGTACTGCCTGTGGAACCCGTCGTCCTGGGACCCTGAAGTTACGCGGGGATCTCTTCGAGGTCGGCCAGCCCTTCGTCAGGGGCGCTTTCTTGCGGCTCAAAAGAGAGGACGTTCTTCGCCATAGCCGGTGCTGGCGGCTCTTTCTCAAGATCCTCGGGCTGGTAGCCCGGAAGCTTGGCCCAGGCCATGGGCTCCGGGAGTTCCTTCGCCACGACGCGGTAGAGGTCGGCGTAGCTGGCTCCGATGAGCTTCAAGGCCTCCAGGATCTCGCGATGGAGCCGTCCGGCATCGTTAGGACCGCAGTACTGGAGGCGACTCGCGAGAACCGGCTGGAGCTGGATCGTCCAGATCTCGGCGGCTGCTTCTTCGGGGAAAAGCCCGCAAAACGCCTCAAAGTCGTCCCAGGGGGTTGAAGTCGTGCCGTAGTGCCACACTCCCTTACGGCTCTGGTTCGTGCCGAAGATCCGGGCGAGTGCGACGAGGACCTGGAGCGAGAGGGTCCTGGCGTCGTAGGCTTCGAGCAGCTCCTTGGTGAGCTCGGCTAGGCGGGCAATTCGGCGATTCATGTGCTTCGCCCGACGCTCGGCAAGGAGGTCCGTCGATGAACCGGCGGCCGGTTCCGAAGTCGGCGGGGCCGACTCTGGGAGGTCGGACGTCCGCCGCGATCCTGGCATCGCTTGCGAGGACTTGATCCAGAGGAGACGACCCGCCGTGGGGCCATTTGCGACCATCGCGGGATGCGCACCCTCGGTGTTCTTCTTGACCTTCTCATATTGGTAAGGCTGCAGGAGGCTTCCGCGCCAGCTCGTGGGGATTTCCTCCCGAGGCCCGTCGCCGGAGGAAACGAGAAGGAGCTCGGGGTGATCGGCGCGAAGCTTCGCCGCCGTGCGTTCGGCGGACCTGTGGCACTTCTCGGTCCAGCACGTGCGGTTCAAACAACGGGCCTCCTTGATCGTAGCGGGAGCGTCGCCCCCTTGCTCGGCGAAGAGCAGTGGTGCGGCCAGAGTGGTCAGAGGACAATTCGAGCAAGCACCCGCTGAGGGGTGAAGGGTGTCGTCATCGAGGGGAAAAGGAGCCCGGCCCAGATTACGGGTGAGGTCGGCGAGGTAGCGGGTCAGTTCGGTGACCGTGATCTCGGGGTCCATCCCTTGGAAGTTGCCGAGGAGTTCGTCCTGGACCTCCTGAGCCAGTTTGGCGATCTCCTTGAGATGCGCCGCTGTCCATGCTCGCAACGGGTTGCCCGGTTCGGTGAGCATCTCCTTCCAGGCTCCTGAGAGGTTGCTGTGGATGCGGGCACGGCAGGCCACCCACTTCGGCGGCCGGCCGAGGCGGGAAGCCACGGCAAAGGGATCTCCCCTGTGAAGCATGAGGAGGGTGTGGACTCCGTCAGCTTCTTCAAGCGGCTGGAGGTCCTGACGCTGGAGATTCTCCTCGACCGTAATCTCCGCGGCTTCGGTGGCGGTCATCACGCGGACGATGGCGGGAACATAGACGGGGGCGGGACCGATCGTATCGAGGTCCGGGAGGTCGAGACGCGAAGCGCGGACACGTCGCTCGCCGGCGACGAGCTCGAAACCGACATCGACGGGACGCAGGAGGACGGGCTGGATCACTCCCTTTGCACGGATAGAGCGGGCGAGATCGAGGAGGTCCATGTCCTCGGTGTCGGGAACCTGGAAGCGGCGGGGCTGATACAAGCTGGGACTAATGTCCCGCAGAGGGATTTGTTGGATCTCCTCATTGGGCGGTGGAGGTGGCAGCTCGGACGGTGGGGGCACAGTCGACACGGATACGGGGTTCGGGTGCTTCCTCGCCATTGGACAGCTCCTTTCGTTCTTGGGACCGTTCATGGCGACCTGCGGACCCGAGGGAAGAGGCCGGGCGACAAGGCCGTGCGCAGCGCGCCCGGAGGGCTTGGCCTTGCGGCCGGACGCCCTCGGGTATAAGAGCGGGCGCTTGAACGGTCCCGAGGACGAAAGGAGCGGAAGAACTCGGCAGGCACCTCGAATGGTTCTCTGAAGGGCTGTGCCCTACAAGAAGCAGGGTGACGCCCAGGCGAGCGGGGCTGGACGCTCTTCAGACTGCTTGGAGTGGCGCCTCTCAGCGCTGTGGCTGGCGCTGAATGTGTGATGAGCGCGCTGCCCAGCGCCGGAGGAATTGGCGCGAGCGGACGGTAGCGGTCGCTGGCCCCCTGAGGGTGCGCTGGAGGACCGTTGGCGAGTGCCTTCTGGGCCGCGTGCAGCGCCTTGAGCGCCGCTTCGGAACGCTCAGGAGGACTCGGATGTGAATCTGACCCTCACCGGGTCAAGGAGCTAACTCCTGGAGATTCGGTCGCACTTTGGTGGCGGCGGCGGTCGCTCTCTGGCTTGTTTTCCGCAAGCGGCCACCTGCCTACTACTGGGACTTAAAAACTACAGGAAAGAAGCTATAGGGAATGCGTTACCGATTATGCGTGGCGAGCGTTACCGATTATGCGTAGCGAAAAGACCACCCGATGGGACTGGCGTTAGCGATTATGCGTGGAAAAAGCCGGTTTCCCGCGGGCTTTTCCGCAGATGGTGTGGAGCGCAGGACTCTTTGCTACAAACTGTTGTTGAATACCTCTAATGAGGTCAAGACGGCCCACGAGAGCCGGCCCATAGACAAACCTAGGTAACCCCTTAGGGTAGAGGTCGTTTCGGGATGTGAGGAGTGGCGGGCGAGAGGACGAGCCCTGCGGGGGTTGCAGAAACCCGGGCGGCGGGATAGAGCCGGAGGACGGATCGTAGCTGCCTTAGAAAGTGGTACCGGAACATCCTCAGCTCGGCGTATCCAGCTCCAAACTGGAGGGCAAGAGCAGGCCAGGGGATCTCAGTTCGGCGGCGGAGATAGGAAGCTCGGTAGGTAAGCCAGCAGTAGATGTCGAGGGCGAGCGGCGAACGGAGGGTGCGCAGGACCCGCAGATCGATCGGGACAGGCCGCTCGACTACGGCATGGAAGAAATCCGAGGAAAGTTCGACGAAGCTGCCAAAGAGGTCGGGCTGTTCAGCGGCAGCCGGCTGCCACCAGAGCGAAACCCGGGACGCGATGAGGAACCCGGCGTCCTCAAACCGCCCTGAATCGGCGTAGGAGCATCGGATCGTACTCGAAAACAGCCGTCGAACCTGATCCCGGAGCCGGGTGATGGTTCCCCAGCGCCCGCCCGTAGGTATAAGGCCTAGATCTCGCATGAAGGCTGAGAGATTGGACCCTAGCTCAATGCGACGGGAGCGAGTCCGGACCGCTTCCGTTGCCAACCAGCAAAGGAGGACTCGGGGACACTTCCCCCAGGGGAGGCCTATTCGGGGCGGCGCCATTACAACCAGATGGAAGTTGCCGTTGGACCGTTCGAAGGTGGAAACGCCTTGTCCCGGGTCCTTGTGAGGCAGAGTGGCTTGCACCAAGAGGCGAGCCATATACCCGAGGGCTCCGACCTCAAGCGCCTCCTGCTGCGAGATCGCAAGGGCTTCGCGGGCAATCCGCTCGCGATCTGTGCGGCGGGCTGTTGGCTGTCGCTCGGCCAACTAGGAGGACCAGGAATGCGGAAGAGCCACGCCCGCCGCAGGCACGGGCCGGGCCAAGTGCTTCGGAACCTGCTGCGACAGGGGAACGAGGGCGTGTTGGCCCGTGGGGCTCACCCGTGTTTCTCCTGGCACGCCGAAATCCCTTCGCACCACTCATCGACCACACTCGTTGGCCAACCGACACGGCCTTTGGAGATCTGCACGGAGGCTGGGAAGGTTCCTTCTGCCATTTTCCGGTAAATGGTGGCTCGGGATAGGCTCGTGATGGCCTCAACCTCTCCCATCGAGTAGAAGCGGCGCAGGAACCTATTTTGACGGTCGATCTCTCGTGACATAGCTTTCCCTTTCGAGGCCGGTTCGGGCATCGACGAGCAACGGAGCAGGTGCTCCTGCGCCGTAGAGTTACTATAAGAGTAACTCTACGCCAGATAGAGACGGTTCCGCAACTCTCTACAAGGTGGCTGTTCGGACTTCCCGGCATGGGAAGGGAACTCCTCGCGAGACGAGGTGCGTTATCCTGAGATCGTCTGAAATAACGACGGTATGATTTCTGCGAGCTGCGGAGAGCCGCCGCCGGGTCAGAAGTGAACTCGATCGAGGAGTTCCCGGCCTTGCGTGAAGCGTCAGCGGGAGGGCGGCGCAGGTATACTGCACACATATGATTGGTATCTCGGCGCGGCGGCTGTCTGAACTCGCGATCACGGCGCTGTTCCTGGCGCTCATCCGTACACTGGCGGAGTATTACCGGCTGCGGTACGTGCGTGGGACGACGCTCGCGCTGGCCGAGGTGGCGCCATACATCACAGGCGGGCTGATGGCGGCACTCGGGGCGTGGGCGGCCGTGGTTGCGTACTTCTTCAGGAGGTACCGGGTAGCTACAGGGATTGTCGTGGCGGCGATCGTGGCAATGTTCGTTTACAAGGTGGTAGTCATTGGCGGCCTGCCGTAGTGAGGACGAATCGTAGCGAGCTACGACGGGCTTCAGGCGCTTGTCAAGCTTTATGCCTTGCCCGCAACTGCTGCCGAACTACGGTTGCAGTGGAGCGCGGGCGCAGCCGAGGTCTTCGGTTCTTCCAGTGTTCCAGCGCGCGCCCGGGCGGTGGGCATCTAGTTGCCGCTTAGGGCTTGAGACGCTATAGGCCGCAGACCCGAGCGAGCGTTACTCCAGAAAGGCTACACCCTCGAAGTCATGGGCGAGAACGAGAGAGCCCTCGAGACGCTTCTGCGCGCCGCGGTGAACCTGACCTTCGCGGCGACGCGTGCGGCTCGGGCCGCAACGGCGGCCTCGTCGAGAAGAGCCAAGGACCTCGGAAAGGCGGCGTTGATCCCTGCGCAAGGACGCCTCCAGATCGGGTAGCCGCGGACGCCGGGATTCGAACCAAGGAGTTTATCCACCCCGGCCTCTTCCTACATCACAGCGGCCGGACCGACAGGTGGTTCGTTATCCGGCTCCTTCAATGTAGGCTTCTCACGTGTCCACGCCAGACGCCGTCCTCACCGCCAGCGATATCACGCGCGAGATCCAGGATTTCGACCGCCGCCAGGAGCGGCGGCGCCGGATCGTCCCCCGGGCGATGCTGGTGGGGGTGCTCGCGGGCCTCGTCGCCTCGGGCTTCCGTCTCATCCTCGAGGCTTCCGACCGGGCGCGGGACGCACTGTTCGAGGCCGCGCACGGGATGCCGCGCCCCTGGGGCCTGCTGCTCGTCCTCGCCGTCTGCGGCACCGGCGCGGGGTCCGCGCTCTGGCTCGTCCGCCGGTTCGCTCCCGAAACCTCGGGCAGTGGCATCCCTCATCTCAAATCGGTGCTCCACCGGTTGCGCGGCATGAACTGGCGGCGCGTCCTGCTGGTCAAATTCGCCAGCGGTACCCTGGGTATCGGCAGCGGCCTCGCGCTGGGACGCGAGGGGCCCACGGTTCAGATGGGCGGCGCCGTGGGCCAGATGGTGAGCGGCTGGCTGCGCAGCAGCGCCCGCGAGCGGCACATCCTGATCGCCGCCGGCGCTGGAGCCGGGCTCGCGGCGGCCTTCAACGCGCCGCTTGCCGGAGTCGTCTTCGTCCTCGAGGAGCTCCGCCGCGACTTCGCTCCCGGCGCCTTGACGGGAGCTTTTGTCGCCTCGGTGACGGCCGACGTCGTCGTGCGCCTGCTGACCGGGCAGTCCCCTGTATTCCATGTGGCCAGCCCCCCGGTGCCGCCGCTCTCCTGCCTGCCGCTGTTCCTGATCCTCGGCGTGACGGCCGGCCTCCTGGGCGTGGTCTTCAACCGTGGGCTGCTCGGCAGCCTGCGCCTGTTCGAGCGCACGTCGCGCTGGCCGCTCGGCCTTCCCGCCGCTCTCGTAGGCATCGCGGTGGGGATGATCGGCTGGTTTGCGCCGCAGGCGATAGGGGGCGGGGGCCCGCTGGTGCAGGACACGCTGAACGGGAGGATCGGGCTCCAGGCGCTCTCGGCGTTCCTGCTGCTGCGCTTCGTGTTGACCATGGTGAGCTACGGGACCGGCGCGGCCGGTGGCATCTTCGCTCCCTTGCTGGTCCTCGGCGCCCAGGCCGGCCTGCTGGTGGGCCTGATGGGCCAGGCGGTGTTCCCCTCCGCCGCGGGATTCGGGACCTCCTTCGCCGTGGTCGGCATGGCGGCGCTGTTCACCGCCATCGTTCGCGCACCGCTCACCGGCATCGTGCTGATCCTTGAAATGACTTCGAGCTACCCCCTGATGCTGCCGTTGCTGGCGGCCTGTTTCACCGCCTACGCTCTGGCCGATATGCTTCACGACAGGCCGATCTACGAAGCCTTGCTGGAGCGCGACCTGCTACGAGGCCAGCCACTGCCGGCCGAGGGGGGACAGGCGACCGTCTTCGAAGTCCTGATCGAGGAAGGAGCTCCCTTCGACGGGCGATCCGTAGCCGACCTGGGCCTTCCTCCAGGTTGTCTGCTGATCACCGTCCGGCGGGACGAGCGCGACGAGGTACCGTCCCGGGATACCGTCCTCCGCGCGGGCGACCGGCTCACCGCCATCATGGCGCCCTCAGCGGCCGGCGGCATTGAGATCCTCAGGCACGGAGCGGACTATCGTGGAGCGCGGGGGGATGCCCCGCTCGAGGAAACGTGACGCAAGCCCCGCTCCCGGATGCCGTGAAACGCTTCCTGACCGACGACGTCGGCTCGGTCGAGCCGCCTCAACCTGCTGCTCTTCCTGCACCGGCACGCCGCGCGGTGGTGGGCGGCGAAGGCGCTGGCCGCCGAGCTCGAAATGCCGGCCGACACCGTCCAGTCGCACCTCGTTGAGGTGCTGGGCGAGCGTGTGGGAGATCATCCCCGTCGCCAGGGCGAGCGCGATGGTCAGGGCGGGGTCGCTCCACGTGCCGGAATGCATGGTCCTCCTCGACCAGCGGCATGGCCGGGACAGCCGGTCTGCCTCTTCGTATCACAACCGCCGTGGAGTCACCCCAGAGGCACGGACGGCCCCTCCGGAGACGGCGCCGCCGTCCCCGGTGTCCGTCCCAGCTTCCGGTCCCCCCGGGCCAGCGTGAGCTTGAGGGCCGGCGGCGTGACCAGGGTAGTGATGATCACCATCACCACCACCGCCGCGAACAGCGGGGGCGGGATCACCGCGCGGCCGTGGAGGGTGAGCTGGGCGCCGATCCCCGCGAAGATCAACCCCACCTCTCCCCGCGGCACCATGCCGACCGCCACGGAGAGGCGGTCGAGCCCGCGTTCCAGCACGCCGGCGGCGCAGATCATCTTGCCCAGGATCGCCGCCAGGGAGAGCACCGCCGCGAAGCCGAGCACCGCCGTCTGACCGAAGGTCGAAAGGTCGACCCGCAAGCCCATCAGGACGAAGAAGACCGGCACCAGGAAGCTGCATAGGGGGCTGATCAGCTCCTCGATCTTGTGCTTGGTCTTCTCGCCCAGCTCCCGGAACTGGACACCGTCGAGGACCAGTCCGGCGGCGAACGCTCCCACGATCGTGGCGAGGCCGATGCGGTCGGCGAGGTAGGCGAGCAGGAAACAGGCCGAGAGGGCGAGCGTCAACAGAACCCCTCTCACGCGCAGGAATCCCGCCAGCCGGAAGACGCGCCGGGAGAGCCAGCCGCCGACCAGCAGCGCGCCGACCAGGAAGACGACCGCCTTGACGATGATCGCGATCGTGTCGAGGACCCGGAGGCTGCCGCCGGTATTGGCCGCGGCGATCGTGCCCGAGACCACCGAGAGGATCACCAGGCCGAGCACGTCGTCGATCACCGCGGCGCCGAGGATGATCTTGGACTCCCGGGCCGAGAGCTTGCCGAGGTCGTCCAGCACGCGGGCGGTGATGCCGACGCTGGTGGCGCAGAGGGTGGCGCCGATGAAGACGTGGGCCAGCGTCTCCTCCTTGGGCAGCAGCCAAGCCGAGACGCCCCAGCCGAGGAAGAACGGCGCGACCACCCCCAGCACCGCCACGAGCAGGCTCGACCACCCCACCGAGAGCATCTCCCCGACGTTCGATTCGAGCCCCACTTGGAACAGCAGGACGATGACGCCGAGCTGCGCGAGCACCTCGATGCCCAGGGAGGTCTTGATGAACTCGAGGCCGTTGAAGCCCAGCAGCCCCAGGCTGCCGAGGGCCATGCCGAAGACCAGCTCGCCGAGCACCGCCGGCTGGCCCATCCGCTCGAACATCTCGCCGCCGATCTTGGCGGCGAGGAGAATGACGATGAGCCCCAGCAGCACCGGCACCACGGGCCCACCGTGGCCGGCGTCATCCTGCGCCCTGGCGACCGGGGTGGCCCAGGCGCCGAAAGCCAGGACCAGTCCGAGGATGACGATGGCGGGAACGGCTTTACGCATGATCGCTCTCTCCCTTCCAGCCTCCATGGAGGCCTGTCGTCGCATCCGGGATCGACCCAGCAAACCGGAGGGCCCGGATCATACCGCTTGAAAACACGATTGAATGGATCACGGTGAGGGCCGCTGGCGGTCGGCTGCCGGCGGCGGCTGAATCTGCCGCTGGTGGATCATCCCGAATGGCCGCGACGCGGGATGGCTGTGGACCGTGCCCGTCTCCGCGCTGCTTGCAGCCGGCAGCCGGGTGGCCAGGTCCTCCCCGAGGGAGTCACTGCTAGATACAGTAACCGCACCCCGAGCACGAGATCCTCGAGGTGCCGTCACTGCACTGATACGAAACGCAATTCGCGAAGCCCTGGCGGGCGCCAACGCTGCAGTGGACGCACGCCACATCTACGGGTTCGCAGGTCACGCTCACCGCTTGCCGTGGAGTCGCCAACCCGGAACTCACCGCGAGGACGACTAAAAGGGCGCTCAGCAGGAGCTAACTTCGCCGCAGGCGGGCTTAGGGCTTGGCAAGGGAGCGAAGCGACCGAGGGCCGCTGCGGCGGCTCCCGCCGGCTCATCGCCTGGGCTGAGTCGAAGGGGGAGCCGCCGACTGAACGGCCCGGCGCTTTTAGGCCGCCTCTAGCTGACGGCCCTGGAGGCCAGTCAGCTTGTGATGCCATAGCCTCAGAGCGTCCTTCCTCTCGGGCCAGTATGAATAGAGGTTGTACGTTCCGTTGATGGCTTCCTTTGCATGGTTTAGCAGGGCCTCTCCGACTTCGTCCCGAATCCCCAAACCCGAGACATGGGTCCTCGCCGTCCGTCTCAGGTCGTGGGGCCGGATGTCCTGGAGCCCGGTCATCTCTCGAAGCTCTCGGTTGGCGTCCTTGAGCTGACGGGGATAATCGTCCCCCGGCGTCATCTTCCAGAACAGAGGGCCGGTGCCGTTCACCTCGGCGATTCGGCGTTCGATGACCAGCTGGACCGGGCCTTCCAGGGGGATCAGGAAGTCTTTTCCGTTTTTGGGCTCGGCTACCTTCCAGACCCGCTCCCCGTTCAGGGTGATGACGTCCTCGGCCTTGATCCCGGCCGCTTCCCCGGGGCGGCAGAGGGAGGCAAGAATCAGAAGGTAGATGTCTGCCGCCTTCTGGTTCCTCATCCGGGGGAGCGCTTCGAGGATCTTCTCGATCTCGGAATCCGTGAGCCAGCGGTCCCGCTTGACCTTCGGGACCGTTACCTTGACTCCCTGGCATGGGTTCGACTTGACTCCATGAATGTGCTCCCTGCCGTAGGCAAAGGCACAGCTTAGGACGTTCTTGGCATGGCGGACCGCCTGTGGAGCCCTGCGGGTGACCTGGGAAAGAAGTGCGCGCACGTCCTCCTCTCCGAACTGGAGGACGGGAATCTTGAAGGCAGGAGTTAAATACGAGCGGGTGAGCTGACGATAATTGAGGTATCCCCGGGGGGTCAGATGGGAAGCGGCGTGGTGTTGGAGGTAGTCGGCCATGAGCGCCGCGACCGTCCCCTCGACCACCCCCTCAGGAAAGATCTTGCGGAGTTCCTCCGGGAGAAGGCTGGAGGGGATGAGCTTCGCCGTCTCGGGATCGACGGCCACCGTCTTGAGCTGCGGGTCAATGCCCCGGGCTAGGTCTCCCCTCACGATAGAGTATTCCCGCTCAAAGTCCTTAAGGGAGAGGTAGCGGGCTTGACCGAGCCGGCCGCTCGGGTGCTCGCCGAAGTAGAAGCGTCGCAGCTGCTTAGAACCCGGAGCACAGTAGAGCAGGAACCAAGTCTTGCGGCCCTTGCGGGTGATGCGCAACCCCGCCCCCGGGGTGGGCTCATGAAAGACATCCTCTTGCGGCTTGAGGGTTCGGAGGGAAGGAATCCGGGCTTCCGTGAGCTTCAGTTTCATGGTTCGGGCCTAGTCTAGGGACGGTTGTAGGTTACAAATAGGTAAAAGGATCGGTCTTTAAGCGTGCGATCCGTTGAGACGTCATTGGTCAGCATGATACCACTAAACCCATAAATAGCAATGGGTTAGCTGAGCAATGAAGATTGACTGAGACAGCCTGGGACACCCTGAGATCGAGGCAGTCTCTTCACCGGGAGAAGAGGGAGAAGTTAGCCAAAAGCACAATCCTGCTTCTTTGAGCTCCCTCTCTCCCGGTTGGGGGGAGTGCGGTGGGAGAAGAGGGTTGGGGAGTGAGGGGCCAGCCCCGAAGGGGCGACACTCCTCACTCCTCACTCTCGTCGCGAGGTCACACCCACCCCATCCGCTCGCGCAGCGCGGTGACGTGCGCGACGTGGTGCTCGCCGTGCCAGGCGTAGAGGCCGAGGATCTGGTCGAGGGTGAGGACGCCGTGGTCCGGGTGCTTCAGGGTCTTGTGGAAGTCCGCGGCGGCCATCGCGCGCAGCAGCGCTACCCAGCGGCGGTGGAGGTTTTCGAGCAGGGCCAGCGACACCTCGACCGGCACCGAGCGCGAATCCGGGAGCTCGGCCCAGCGCGCCTCGTCGTAGGTCTTGATCAGGGGCTCGTCCTCGGTCAGCGCCCACTTGCAGCGGAGGTAGGCATTGAGATGGCTGTCCGGGACGTGATGGACGACCTGCCGCACCGTCCAGCCGCCCGGGCGGTAGGGGGTGTCGAGCTGCTCGGCGTTGAGGCCGGCGACCGCCTCGCGCAGCCGGTCCGGCGTCCTCTCGATCCGGGAGATCAGCTCCCGGCGCTGCTCGGGGTCGAGGTCCCGCTCCATCTCGGCCTTGCCAATCGGATACCGCGGGTCCGTCATCATTCGCTCTTGCCTCCTTGGGCGCTCCCGCCGTCGAGGGGTCGCAGGAGCATGGCCGGAAGAGCATAGCAGGAGAGCTTGAGGCCGGGGGTCTTTCCCTGCGATGGAAACATTGGTATCCTTCGGCAGAAATCCGTTGATCGCGTCAGTGCGGAGCATGAGTCTCGCCGGGGGTACGGCGCCGGTATCCGTGCGCAATTGTGCGCCATACCGGAGCGTGCCCCGGCTTTCCTTTCGAGGAGGAGATGATCGATGACCCAGGTCCACCAGATCGGCAAGCACACGACGTCGTACGAGGAGCCGGACATTCTTTTCCTGAAGCTCGTCGGGGAGGTCGACAACGTGGAGGTGCGCGAGATCAATCAGAAGCACCTCGACTACAGCAGGAACCGCGACCACATGTTCTACCTGCTCGACCTTTCCGAGCTCGACAACCTTCCCGCCCAGGTCCGCCGGGAGGCATCCGAAACGGTCAAGGTCCTGCCGCTGCGGGGCACCGTGGTCTATGGCGCCCCCTTGAAAGCCAAGATCCTCGCCAAGCTGCTGATGACCGCCGTCAATCTGTTCAAGGGCGGCAAGAATCAGAACGTCGTCGAGTTCACCGACACCGAGGCCGAGGCCAGGGCCTGGCTCGACAAGCGCCGGAGCGAGCTCACGGCGGCCTGACGGCGCGGCGCTCCGCCTCTTCCTCCCGGCTGGCACAGAGCTTGCGGTGTCTCCGGGGTCAAGGAGGTCTGTATGGAAAAGAACGTGGGAAAAATCGAACGCTGGGCCTCGCTGCTGGGGGGCGGCGCGATCGCCGCGTACGCCCTGGGGCGTGAGCGGCGGCTGTCACCGCTCGCGGGAGTGCTCGCGCTCGGGGCCGCGACGCTGCTGTTCCGCGGCGCCACCGGCCATTGCCCGGTCTATGGGCCGCTCGGCTTGAACACCGCCGATCTCGACGAAGACTGGACGAGACCCCTGTCCCGCAACGAAAAGACCTTCCGGGGCCAGTGGCCGCTCCCCGAGGGGGCGCGGCTCGTGAAGCCCGGGGACCATGACCGCGACCTCGTGGACCAGGCCTCGAAGGAGTCCTTCCCCGCCAGCGATCCGCCGTCCTTCACGCCCACCCGCGTCGGGTGAGCCCGCCTTCCGTGCCCGCCTTGGGGGCCTCCCCCAAGGCGATGATTGCGCAATTTCTCCGGCCTTCTTATAATCGGCGGAACATTCACGGGTGTTCAGGAATCATCTCCACGCCGCGCCGGTGCGCGGCCTCGGATTGCGTTCCCTCCGGAGGAGGAGTCGAGATGCCGAAACAGTGCTTCAAGGAAAATGCGTGCGGCGAGCAGTGGACGGGGTTGGAGCTCCCCGACATCGTTCACATGAGGCTTCAGGGGAAGGTCACTCTCGAAGAGTGCCGGATGCTCAACGAAGCCCATCTCGCCTATGGGAAAGAGGTCCCCTACTTCTTCTACCTCATCGACCTCACGGAGTTGGAGGACCTCCCCCCGGCTGTGCGCAAGGAGGCTTCGGAGACCGTCAAGCTCCTGCCGCTGCGCGGGACCGTGGTGAAGAACGCTCCCCTGAAGGCCAAGGTTCTCGCCCGGCTGCTGCTGACCGCCGCCAACCTCTTCCGGCGCGGCCCCGAGGCCAACCCGCTCACCTTCTGCGATACGGAGGAGGAGGCGCGGGTCTGGTACGAGAAGCGCCGCCAGCAGATGGGCGAAGTCGCCGCCTGACCGGCCCGCGGCCGACAGGATCGTCTAGGGGCGGCCCTATGGGGCCGCCCTTGCAGCTTCCTTCCCCCTTGACTTACGCTTCACTGATGCCTAGCCTGGATCAGTGAGGCGTTCTTCCACTCCCCCGCCCTACGCCGAGCTGCACGCGGCCTCCGCCTTCTCGTTCCTCGACGGCGCCTCGCTCCCCGAGGACCTGGTCGACCGGGCGGCGGCGCTGGGCCTGCCGGCCATGGCGCTGGTGGACGCCAACGGCGTCTACGCCGCGCCGCGCTTCTTCCAGGCGGCGAAGCGGGCGGGGATCAAGGCGCTGGTGGGCGCCGAGGTGGTGCTGGAGGACGAGCCGAGCCTCTGGCAGAAACGGGCGCGCTTCGGCCCGCTCGGCCTGGTGCCCGACCCCAGGGCGGCCGATCACGGCTCGAACCGCGCGGTGGACATCCAGGCGCGGCTCACTCTCCTGGCCGCCGACCAGACCGGCTACCGCAACCTCTGCAAGCTGATGACCGCCGCCGCGCGCGGCCGGGGCAAGGGGGAGGCGCGCGTCCCCTGGGACCTGCTCGCCGGGCACGCAGCGGGTCTCCACTGCCTGACCGGCGGCGAAGAGGGGCCGCTCGCCCGCGAGCTGGCCGAGGGGGGGATCGACCCCGCCCGGCGCCTGCTCGAGCGGCTCTCCCACCTCTTCAACCGCCGCCTGCACGTCGAGCTGCAGCGCCACCGCCTGCGCGAGGAGGAGCACCGGAACCAGGCGCTGATCGATCTCGCCCGCAAGCTCCGCCTCCCCCTGCTCGCCACCAACGGCGTGCGCTACGCCACCCGTGAGGACAAGCCGCTGCACGACGTGCTGACGGCGATCCGCCACCACACGACTCTCGACGAGGCCGGCCGGCTCCTCGCCGCCCACCGCGAGCGGCACCTGAAGAGCGCCGCCGAGATGGCCCGGCTGTTCGCCGATCTCCCCGAGGCCCTGGCCGCCAGCTGTCGAGCTCGCCGCAACAGCTCGACTTCACCCTCGCCGACCTCGGCTACCGCTTCCCCGAGTACCCGCTGCCGCCCGGCGAGACGCCGTCCTCCTACCTCCGCCACCTCACCTGGAACGCCGCCCGCGCCCGCTTCCGGCCGCTCACGGCGAGGGCGCAGGCGCAGATCCAGAAAGAGCTCGACCTGATCGAGAAGCTCGATCTCGCCGGCTACTTCCTGATCGTCTGGGACATCGTCGACTTCTGCCAGCGCGAGGGGATCCTCGCCCAGGGGCGCGGCTCGGCCGCCAACAGCGCCGTCTGCTACGCGCTGGCGATCACCGCCGTCGATCCGGTGAAGATGGAGCTCCTCTTCGAGCGCTTCCTCTCCGAGGAGCGCGGCGAGTGGCCGGACATCGACCTCGACCTCCCCTCGGGCGACCAGCGCGAGCGGGTGATCCAGCACGTCTACCAGCGCTACGGCCCGCACGGCGCGGCGATGACGGCGAACGTCATCACCTACCGCGACCGCTCGGCCACCCGCGAGGTCGCCAAGGTCTTCGGCTACAACGAGGAGCAGATCGACAAGCTCGCCAAGCCAGCTCGGCAACTGGAGCTACGACGCCTCGCACGGCGAGCAGAAGTCGTTCGCCGCCGAGCTTGCCGCGGCCGGCTTCGATCCCGAGGAGCGGCGCCTGCAGCACTTCTCCGATCTCTGGACGCGCATCCACAACCTCCCCCGCCACCTCGGCCAGCACTCCGGCGGCATGGTGATCGCCGCCGGCCGGCTCGACGAGGTGGTGCCGCTCGAGCCCGCCTCGATGCCCGGCCGGGTCGTCGTCCAGTGGGACAAGGACGACTGCGCCGACCTCGGCATCATCAAGGTCGACCTCCTCGGGCTCGGCATGCTGGCCGCCCTGGAGGAGATGGTGCCGACCATCCGCACCCACGAGGGGGTCCACGTCGACCTCGCCCATCTGCCGCCGGACGACCCCAAGGTCTACAAGATGCTGCAGGAGGCCGACACCGTGGGCGTCTTCCAGGTCGAGAGCCGCGCGCAGATGGCGACGCTGCCGCGCAATCACCCGGAGCAGTTCTACGACCTGGTCATCCAGGTGGCGATCATCCGCCCCGGGCCGATCGCTGGGCAACCTGGCGAACCCCTACTTCGAGCGGCGCAACGGCCGGCAGCCGGTGGTCTACCCGCACCCGAGCCTGGAGCCGATCCTCGAGCGCACGCTGGGGGTGCCGCTCTTCCAGGAGCAGCTCCTGCGGATGGCGATGGTGGCGGCCGGCTTCACCGGCGGCGAGGCCGAGGAGCTGCGGCGGGCCATGGGCTCGAAGCGCTCGGTCGAGCGGATGCAGGCGATCGTCGAGAAGCTGCGCGCCGGGGCATGACGAGCGAGCGGCATCACCGGCAAGCCGCAGGAGGAGATCGTGCAGGGCGATCACCTCCTTCGCCCTCTACGGCTTCCCCGAGTCGCACGCCGCGAGCTTCGCGCTGATCGCCTACGCCAGCGCCTACCTGAAGGCGCACCACCCGACCGCCTTCTATCTCGGGCTGCTCAACGCCTGGCCGATGGGCTTCTACCATCCGGCGACGCTGGTCAAGGACGCCCAGCGCCACGGCGTCGACGTGCGGCCGGTCGACGTGCAGAGCTCGGGATGTCCTCTGCCGCTGGGAGGACCGCGAGTTGCGCGAGGGGGAGCGCGATCCGCGGACGGGGACGGCGCCGCCGGCCGGGGCGATCCGCCTCGGCTTCCGGTTCGTGCGCGGGCTGCGCGGCCGGGCGGCGCTGTCGATCGAGACCGAGCGGCGCCAAGGGCCCCGTTCGCCGACGCCGGGGACCTGGTGCGGCGCTGCGACCTGCATGAGAACGAGCTGCAGAGCCTGGCCTCGGTGGGGGCGCTCTCGGCGCTTCGGCCTCACCCGCCGCGCCGCCCTCTGGCAGGTGGCGCGCCTGGCCAAGCCCGGCCGGCCCGCTGCTCGAGCGGCCTCCCGGACCCCGAGCCCTCGCCGCTCCCCGAGATGACGGCGGTCGAGGAGACCCTGGCGGACTACAGCGGCGTCCAGCTCACCCTCGGCCCGCATCCGCTCGCCTACCTGCGCGAGCAGCTTGCGAAGAAGGGGGTCACCCCGCCGCCGGCCTCGACGCGCTGCCGAACGGCGCCCGGGTGCGCACCGCCGGCTCGGTGATCGTCCGCCAGCGTCCCGGCACCGCCAAGGGGCTCCTCTTCCTCACCCTGGAGGACGAGACCGGCATGTCGCAGGCCGTGATCTCCCCCGGACCTCCTGAGTGCAGCACCGCAAGCTGATCGTGGGCTCCCCCGGCCTCGTCGTCGAAGGGATCCTCCAGAAGCGGGACGGAACGATCTCGGTGAAAGGGGAGAAGTTCTGGTCGCTCAAGGAGCTGGTGGCGGTGCCCAGCCACGATTTCCGGTGAGGACTCGCTTGTTCGACCCCGCGCCAAGTGCTACTCTTTCGCAATCCGCCGAGTCTTCTATTGATTTTCCTTCGGTCTCTTCGGGCATTCTGCCTGGCTGGGGTTGCCGTTTGGATCGCGGCCTGTGATGCTCATTCGCCTCGGCAGGAGCTGAGTGCCATCCTGGGCCCGCGGACCCTAGAAGGGCGGCTCAGCGAGGTCAGCTTCGCGCCTTATCAGCCCATTTGCAGACTCATCCCCCTTGCTGCTCAGAACACAGTCCGCCGGGTTGCGCAGCGGCTCGCGGCCGAGGCGAAGCGGCGGCCTTCCGCGAAAGGTCTCACAGACCTTGCGATTTTCAAGCTGCTCACGGGTTCGCCGGCGGAGGCCGTACCCCTTCTCGAGCGAGCTGCCGCCTCCGCTCCTCGCGACGCTCGCCTGCTCAGCGACCTCTCTGCCGCCTACATCGCGCGGGCAGGCGAGGGGGACCGGCCCTTCGATTTTGTGCGCGCCCTCTCCGCCGCCAACCGCGCTCTACGGCTTGATCCGGGCCTTCCTGAGGCCCGCTTCAACCGCGCTCTGTCGCTTGAAAAGGTCCCTCTCGACGCAGAGGCGCGCCAGGCCTGGAGCGAAGCCTTGGCGCGGGAGTCCGAGGCTGGATGGAAGGTCGAGGAACAGGCACGCCTGCGGACGCTCGGCAGGCGCGCGGAAAGAGCGGCCTGGGACCGGGAACGCGAGCGGATGGAAAAAGCCGTCCTGCTTGAAGACGACGGAACTGTCGCCACGGTCGTCAACCGCTTTCCTCTGCCGGCCCGGCTCTACGCAGAGGAGGAGCTCTTCGCGCACTGGAGCGCACAGATGTCGGCAGGCCGTAAGCTGGAGGCGGAACGCACCTTGAGCATTGCCCGCGCCGTCGGCTCCGCGTTGCGGCGGCGCGGCGGGGACGCGATGGTCCAGGATGCGGCCGCGGCGATCGACGCGGCGCGAGCGGAGCCCTCAGGGGAACGACTGAGACACCTCGTTGAAGGGCATCGGCTTTTCGGGATCGGTCTGAACGACTATCGGAGTGGAAGTCTGCATCGTGCGGCCCCTCAGTTGGAGCGAGCGGCCAGGGAGTTGAGGCTCGGCCAGACCCCCTTTTCCGATTGGGCGCTGCTCTATCTGGCCTCGTGCGAATATCACGAGGCCCATTTCGACCGCGTCTGTCAGCGGCTCGGCCATCTCCAACTCGACCTCCCCCGGGATCGCTATCCGAGCCTGGAAGGCCAGATCGTCTGGATTCGGGGTTCCATCGATGTGCTCCGCGGCCGGCCCGGCGAGGCTCTTCCGAGGTTCCACGAAGCGCGCCGGCTCTTTGCCCGCCTCGGCGAGCTCGACCGGCTTTCCGGCATTTACTACCAGCTGGCCCTGACGCTCGGGGTCCTGGGTCAGCAGGAGGAGGCCTGGTCCTACCTCTACCGTGGCCTGCTGGACCTGCCTCGCCTGCAGGTACCCCGCAGCATTGCCGGCCTTCTCGACGAAGCAGGAATTGCTTGCCTTGAACGGGGATATCCTGATGAGGCCCTTTATTTCCAGGACAGGCTCCTCGATCGGGCTCTGAGCCAAAAGAATCCCGAGATGATCGCCGCCACCCGGCTCCGCCGCGCCCGCACGCTGCTGCGCCTGGGGCGCGCGGACCAGACACGAAGCGAGCTCGCTGAGGCGCTGCGCATCGCGGAGCAGATCAGCGAGAGAACGCCTCGCTCCCGGGCGCGCGCGGAAATTCTGATCGCTCGCGCCGAGACGGCCTTACCCAGCGACCCGGCCGCCGCCAAGCGAGATCTGAACGAGGCGATCGACTCTCTGAAAACGGCGGACTATCACCTCGAGATCCCGATCGCGTACCTTCTCCGCGCCCGCTCGAGCGTGATCCTTGGCGATGAGCGGCTCGCCAATCAGGATTTTCAATCCGCTCTCGCGGAAGCCGAACGAGTTCGTGACAGCGCCTTCGACCCCAGGCTGCGGATTGCCTTCCAGGACCAGGCGGGGGCGCTCTTTGACGAGTTCCTCGCCTTTCTTGCGGGGCGGCGGGATGCCGAGACGGCGTTTGAGGTCTCCGAGCGGGGACGTGCCCGCCAGCTGCTCGAGCGCCTGGCCGCGGCCTCCCTTTCGGGCGCCGGGATTCCTGTCAAGGAGCGTCTCTTGACCTCTGAAGAAATCCGCGATGCGTTGCCTCCCGGGACCGTTCTGGTCAAGTATGCCGTCCTCGAGAACCAGATCCTGGTCTGGGCCCTGGGCCGCGAAAAGGAGATCTTCCGCCAGATCCCGGTGAGCCGCCAAGTCGTCAAGCTCTCCGTCGAACGGGCTCGTGCCTCGCTCCTGGCTGGAGGAGATCGCAATTCCACCACGGAGTTGCGGGAGCTCCACCAGCTCTTGATCCATCCCGTGCAAGATCTGATCGCCGACGCGAACGAAGTGGTATTCGTGCCCGATCGGAATCTCTACCTCCTCCCGTTCGCCGCGCTGACAGATTCCCAGACCGGCCGATACATGATCGAGAACCTGGCCGTGACGGTAGCTCCCAGCGCCAACGTCTACGTGCGATGCTTGCGCCGTTACCGGCTCGTTGGCAGCCGTCTCCCCGAAACCGCCCTCGTGGTCGGCGCCACAGAGTTCGATCGAAGACAGTTTTCTTCGTTTCCCATCCTGCCCGGCGCCGGGCAGGAAGCGGCGCTCATCTCCGCCACATACCCCCGGGCTCGGACCTTCACGGGTGCGCAGGCGACATCGGGGCGCTTCTTCTCCGAGTTGGCTCGCGGGCCCGAAGTCGTTCACTTCGCGGGCCATGCGGTATTGAATCCGTCCTTCCCCGAGCTGTCGAGACTGCTCCTGGCGCCAGAGGCTGGAAAAGATCGATCCGGCGTCGTCTACTCCTATGAGATCTATGGGTTGCGGTTGGATCACACCCGGCTCGCATCCCTATCGGCCTGCGACACCGCGGTCAGCGAAGAGCCCGCGAGCGAAGGGATCGTCGGGCTGGCTCGCCCCTTCCTCGCGGCGGGAGTGCCCGCCGTCCTCGCCAGTCTCGCGCCGGTTGAGGACGAGCACAGCCGCGAGGTCCTTGCAAAATTTCATGGCCGCTTGCGGGCTGGCGACAGCCCCGCGGAGGCTCTCCGTGGCGCCCAGCTTTCCAGGCTCGCCCAGGGGGGCAAGGCGGCGCTCCCTCTCCACTGGGCCTGGTTCGAGATCATCGGCGGTGCATCATCGCCCCAACCGTAAGGAGGATGAGATGAGCTTCAACCTGAATCTAGAGCTTCGAGGCCTCTGCGCCATCGTCCCCAGTGACCCTCTTCCGGACGCCCGGGGCGCCGACGGACACAGCGTCCAACACCTGCACG
The DNA here is from genome assembly GCA_963792575.1 of uncultured Acidobacteriota bacterium. Taxonomy (GTDB): domain Bacteria; phylum Acidobacteriota; class Thermoanaerobaculia; order Multivoradales; family UBA5704; genus DATARR01. The sequence continues at coordinate 193,760 of CAWBWZ010000005.1, read as the reverse complement.
TTCTCGTTCTGGATGCGCGTGAGGAGAACGGCGTCACCACCTGCTCTCACGACCCCCGGCTGAAGCTTCAACTGCCAGGGGGTGATACTCAGGTCGTGAGGCTCAACGGTCACTGCATCCAGATCACCGGCGTGCCGGAGGAGCAGCAGGTCTTGCTGCATTCCGGGATCTGGGATGTCGCCCAGATGAAAATGATCACCAAGCAGCCACCCCAGGTCCATCCGGGTTTCTTGCACGCCTGTCCACCTCTCGGTATGGTGGCGAGCCTGCGAATCACCGCCGGAGAGGCCACTGGCATCGACCTCGCGCCTCAGGAGCTGAGCTTCCAGAACGACGATGTCACCCCCTATAAAGGCTGCTTCGCCCGTGCGGTCCGCATGGTCCTGCCGATCCAGGACGACGAGTGCCGGATCGTCCTGACCAGGTTCAATCCCCGTCCGGAGGGCCGGCCCCAGACGATCACCTTCCACTCGGATGAAGGGGATATCAACGCGGTCCTCACCAATCTGTGTGAACACGACCCAATATTGGGCGTCGCGTCCAGCTCCATCAAGGAGGACTCCGACTTCGCCGCTTTCTATTCATTGCTGCCCGGGTACGACGGCCACCCCTTCATCCCGCTCAGCACCGGTGGAGAACCCGGAGAGGTTCAAGCAGGGGCGACCCGTGTCGGTGCGGGTTGCATCCCGGCAATGTTCTGAGCACGTCCCAAGGCTTGGCGATCTGAGTCGTGCCAGACCCTGACTCTACTGGCCGGTCCATTCTGCTGGCCGTCGAAGGGGCGCCTCCCCAGCGCGGAGAAAGCTGGCAGCGGTATCGGGACCGCATCTCGGAGCGGCTGGAGCCCGTGCGGAGACGGGCGGCACAGGTCACCGGGATGGAGCTCGTGCCGCTGCTCGCCGCCAATGCGCTGCATGGCCGAGCCGCGAAAGAGGCCATCCACGAGCTTCGAGCCGCCCTTCCGGGCGCTGGCGTCGAGCTCATCGAGTGGGGAGGAGAGGTGAGCGGCCAGCAGATGGCTGGGGGAGGGCCTCGCAAGACCGAGCCGGCGGAGGCGTTGGCCCACCCGGCTGATCTTGCCGGGAGTGGAGTCACCATCGCGGTGCTGGATTCTGGTATCGATGCGCTCCACCCCTTCCTCGAGGTCGCGACGGCCGTTTCCACCTGCCCGGAGACGGCCGGCGTGCCGGGCCTGCACGGGACGCACTGTGCCGGTGTCATCGCCTCGCGCAGCCCGGAGCACCCTGGCATCGCGCCGGGAGTCCGCCTGCTCGACGTGAAGGTGGCGCGCGCCAGCGGCTGGACCCATCCCGGCTGGCTCGCCAAGGGCATCGACGCGGCTCTCGACCTGGGAGCCGACATCCTGTCCATCAGCATGGGCTTGAACCGGCTCCCGGCTCGATGGCCAGGCGGGCACGGCTGGTCCTGCTTTCAGGGCCGTTGCATGCTCTGCCGTGCCGTGGACCACGCCGTCGCCCTGGGCGCCCTGGTGGTCGCGGCAGCGGGCAACGAGCATCTGAGCGTCCGTGCACTACGAGCTCGACAAGATGCCCTCCCCCCCGAGGCCGAGCTTCTCTGTCCAGGGAAGGCAAGAACGGCTCTGACCGTCGGAGCTGTCGAAAAAAAATCTCCCTTCCGGCCATGGCCGCCTTCGAGCCGGGGTGGACGCGGGTCTGGAAAGCCCGACCTCGCCGCTCCCGGGGTGAACATTGTCTCGACGGTCCCTCTCTCCGGCGGCAATAGCCCTTTGTGCGCGCTGGATCTCTTCGGTGCTGCAAGTGGCACGTCTGCGGCTACGGCGGCCGTGGCCGGAGCCTTGGCGCTTCTCGTCGAGAGGCGCCGCGCCACCGGGCTCCCTTGCTCCCCTGGCACTCTCCGGGGGGAGATCCTTGCCCGTTGCGTCCTGCCGTCTGAAAATGCTGGTTCCGCGGACGACCTGCCGGTCCCTCGACTCAAGCCGCTGTAACCAGACGAGAAGAGTCACCCTTCCCCGGGAAGCGGGTAGAATCCCGATGCCTCCAAGGAGAACGGAATGAGATCGAGATCCCTCGCTGCGACCGCCCTGCTCGCCCTCCTCGCGACCGTGCCCGTCTGCGAAGCGAAGCCCGCCGTGAAGGATGCCTTCCTCACGCTGCCCGACGGCGCGAAGATCCACTATCTCGAGGCCGGCCAGGGGACGCCGATCGTGTTCATCCCCGGGTGGACCATGGCGGCGGACATCTGGGAGAGCCAGATCGCCTACTTCTCGAAGTCGCATCGCGTGGTCGCCTACGACCCGCGGTCGCAGGGGCGGTCGTCGAAGACTCCGGAAGGGAGCTATCCGATCGCCCGGGGCGCCGATCTCCATGCGATCCTCGATACGTTGAAGCTCAACCAGGCGACGCTCGTCTGCTGGTCCATGGCGGCCGCCGAGTGCGCGGCGTACGTCGACTTCTACGGCACCGGCCAGATCTCCGGGCTGGTGCTCGTGGACGGCTTCGTCGGCGAACCGGGGGACCCGCAGCGCGTCGCCGGCACGCTCCAGTACATCGCGCAGGTGCAGAAGAACCGCCGCCCGTTGACCGAATCCTTCGTCCGCTCGATGTACAAGAAGCCTCAGAGCGAGGAGTACCTGAAGCGCGTCGTCGACGAGTCGCTCCAGACCCCGACCGACACCGCCGTCGCCCTGTTCGTGGGCACCCTCGCCTGGGATGGCTCCAAGGCCCTCGCCAGGATCGACAAGCCGACCCTCCTCGCCGTCACCGAGAATGCCTTCATGGCGACCTACGAGAAGATGCACGCGGCGATCGCCGGCTCGCGCATGGTGGTCTTCCAGTCCGGCCACGCCCTGTTCGTCGACGAGCCCGAGAAGTTCAACAATCTGGTGGAGGAGTTCGTCGGCTCGCTGGGAAAGCCGGCGCGTTGACCCTCTATGAGAACTGCCTTACAGTCCGAGAGAGGAGGAGGATCGATGCTGGCGGATCTCACTCTGAAGCTTGACCGGGAGCTGATCGAACGAGCCGAGGCTTTTTCCCGAAAAACCGGGCGCTCCGTCTCGGACCTGATCGCGGAGTACCTCCAAAGGTTGCCGGAATCATCCCGGGAACCGGAAGCGGCGACGCCCATCGTGAGCTCGCTTCGTGGAGTCTTGCGGGAGAGCGGCCTCACGGAAGAGGACTACCGTCGCCACCTGGAGGAAAGGCACCGTTGAGGGTCCTCTTCGACACCAATGTAGTCCTCGACCTCCTTCTCGACCGCGCCCCCTTCGCCGAAGCCTCGGAACAGATCCTCTCGCGAGTTGAAGCGGGAGAGCTGTCGGGCTATCTCTGTGCGACGACCATCACCACGATTCACTATCTGGCGGCAAAGGCCCTCGGAGCCCGGAGAGCCCTCGCCGAGGTCCACAAGCTCCTGGCGCTCTTCGAAATTGCTCCCGTCAATCGTCCCATTTTGGAGAACGCTTTGGAGTCTGATTTTTCCGACTTCGAAGACTCCGTGCTACATGAGGCGGCCATGCAGGTGGGAGCGGATGCGATCGTAACGAGAAATCAGTCCGATTTTCGTCAGGCCCGGCTCCCTGTCCATTCCCCGGAGGAAATGATTCAGATCCTTGGTCAGCGATCCCAGGATGGCTGAGCAGCTTCACGACAGAGCCGGCCTCCCCACCGTTGTCGTCGGTGCCGGGGCCGCCGGGCTTCTGGCGGCCATCTTCGCGGCGGGTTCTCCAGAAGATCGGCGGCGCGTGATCCTGCTGGAGCGAACGCGCGACGGCGGCCGCAAGATCCTGGTCAGCGGCGGCGGGCGGTGCAACATCCTCCCTTCCGCCGTCGATCCCGGCCGGTTCGTCACCGACTCCTCCCCCAACACGCTGCTGAAGATCCTGAGCTCCTGGCCGCTTCCCGAGCAGCGCCGGTTCTTCGAGGAGGAGGCGGGCATCCCCCTCGCCCTGGAGCCTGAGACGGGCAAGCTGTTCCCCGTCTCGAACAGCTCGCGCGAGGTGCGGGACCGGCTGATGAGCCTCGCCCGGCGGCGCGGCGTGGAGATCCGTTTCGACGTTCTGGTCGAGGATCTCGAGGCTCCCCGGGAAGGCCGCCCCTGGAGGGTGCGCCTCGCGGGCGAGGAGGCGATCCCCGCCGCGGCCGTGATCCTCGCCACCGGCGGGCTCTCCCTGCCGGGCACGGGGAGCGACGGCACCGGCTTCGCGATCGCCCGGCGCCTCGGCCATACGGTCCATCCGACCTATCCGGCCTTGACGCCGCTGACGCTCGACCCTCCCCGCTATGCTCCGCTCGCCGGCATCTCGCGCACCGTGACCCTCCGCGCTCCCGGGCCAAAGCGGACCGCCACGGCCCACGACGGGTTCCTCTTCACCCATCGCGGTTACAGCGGCCCGGCGGTGCTCGACCTCTCTCATCTCGCGGTGCGCTCCCGCCTGGCCGGCGGACCGCCGCAGCCTTTCTTCGTCCAGTGGACGGAACTCGACGCCGCCGCCTGGGACCGGCTCCTGCGCGAGGGCGCGGGAACCGTGATCAGCCTTCTCCGCCGGCACCTGCCGGACCGCCTCGCCGAAGCGCTCCTCGCGGACGCCGGAGTCGACGGCTCCCGCGGGTTCCCCCAGCTCCGCCGCGAAGAGCGCCGCCGGCTGGTCGCGGCGCTCGCCGAACACCCGCTCCCCTGGACCGGCGACGAGGGGTACCGCAAGGCCGAGGTCACCGGCGGCGGCGTGGCGCTCTCGGAGATCGATCCCCGCACCCTGGAGAGCCGCCGCCACCCCGGCCTCTTCCTCTGCGGCGAGATCCTCGATGCCTTCGGCCCTATCGGCGGCTACAACTTCCTCTGGGCCTGGGCCACCGGGCGGGCGGCGGGGCTGGGGGCAGGATCACGGTGATATATTGAAAGGAAAGCCGCCAGTCCGTCATACGTAGCCAAGGAGCGACCATGTCTGATTTTTCCTTGGGAAAAGCATTGCTGCACGCGGTGATCGTCACCTTTCTCTTCGTGGCCATCGGGCGGGCCTTCGCCATGGTCGATGCCTTCCCGAATCCCAACCGGATCGGCGAGGCGGGGGTCCTGGTGCTATGCGGGGTCTTCGCGGTCACGCTCGCGGCGTCCTTCGGCCTGCAGAGCGGGCGGGCGTGGCTGCTCTTCGGGGGGCTCGCCGTCCTCCTCGTCCTGCTGGGCCTCCAGGTCCACTCCTTCCTCACGCTCGCGCTGGACAAGACGACGTTCGCGCCGGCGCCGCTGACCGCCGAGGAAAGGCAGCGCCCGGAGACCCGCGTCATCGACGACAAGGCCTTCATCTGCCAGAACACCCTCGGCTTCTACCTCCCCCACCCCGACGGCTTCCGGCCCTTGACGCAGCTCGAGGACAAGCTGAACAAGAAGCTCGCCAAGGAGAACCCGAACCTCGCTCATTGGGCCTACGCCAACTACGAGACCGGCGAGCAGATCCTCCTCATCGCCGCCAGGGACGTCGGCAAGACGGAGGGGAACTTCCGCGCCTTCGCGAAGGGGGTCAAGAGCGCCGCCAAGGCAGATCCGACGGTCGAGCTCGGCGGCGAGGATTTCAAGTGGGCCGATGGCGCGGGGGAGTACACCTTGAGCGCCGTCGTCCAGAGCTCGGCCCAGGTCGAGATGCGATGCCTCTCGCGGGCCGGCGGGGGTCTCGCCTCCACGCTCGTGGTCTGCGCCGAGACCGGGACCACGAACGGGGAGAACGAGGACGCTCTGGAGAAGGTCCGCAACGGCCTGCGCCTGCTGCCCTGCGTCTGATCGTCTGAGGCCAGGCTGCCTGGAACCGATGTTGCACCCCCGCCCTCCTCGATGAGGGAGGGCGAGCATGGAAGAGCGTGACGCGGTGGTGGTCGGAGCGGGGCCCAACGGGCTCGCCGCCGCCATCGCACTGGCGCGGGCCGGCTGTTCAGTCGAGCTCTTCGAGGCGGGCGAGACGGTTGGGGGCGCCGCGCGCTCGGCCGAGCTGACGCTCCCCGGCTTCCTCCACGACATCTGCTCGGCGATCTACCCGCTCACAGTGGGGACGCCGTTCCTGCCCAGCCTCCCCCTCGAACGGCACGGACTGCGCTGGATTCACCCCCCTTTTCCGCTGGCCCACGCCTTCGACGACGGCACGGCGGCCGTCCTCGCCAGGGGGTTCGCGGAGACCGGAGAGAGCTTCGGCGAGCCCGCGGACGCCCGCGCCTGGGAGCGCCTGTTCCGCCCGTTCTCGGACGGCTGGATGGAACTCTCCCCAGATCTGCTCGGCCCCCTCGGCTGGCCCCGGCACCCGTTCCGCATGGCCCACTTCGGGCTGCTGGGGCTGCGCGGCGCGGCCGGCCTGGCGAAGAGCCGGTTCCGCGGCTTCCGCGCCCGCGCCCTGTTCGCCGGCCTCGCCGGCCACGCCTTCCTGCCGCTCGATCAGATCCCCACCGCGTCCTTCGGGCTGATGCTCGGGGTCACCGGCCACGCCGTGGGCTGGCCGCAGCCGGAGGGGGGAGCCCAGCGGATTCCGGATGCCCTGGCGTCGCTACTCCGCGAGGAAGGGGGGACGATCCGGACCGGCCATCTGGTGAAGTCGATCGACGAGCTCCCGCGCGCCCGCGCCTACCTCTTCAATCTCACCCCGGCCCAGCTCCTGAAGATCGAGGGGATACGCTGGCCTGATGGCTACCGCCGGCGGCTCGCCCGCTACCGCTACGGCCCGGGGGTCTTCAAGGTCGACTGGGCGCTCGCGGAGCCGATCCCCTGGAAGGCGGAGGCGTGCCGACGGGCGGGGACGGTTCACCTCGGCGGGCCGATGGAGGAGATCGCGGCCTCGGAGGGGGCCGCCTGGTACGGGCGCGAGCCCACGCGCCCCTTCACCCTGGTGGGACAGGCGACCCTGTTCGATCCCACGCGCGCTCCCGCCGGGCGCCACACGGCCTGGGCCTACTGCCACGTCCCCCACGGCTCGACGGCGGACTTCACGGCGCTGATCGAGGCGCAGATCGAGCGTTTCGCCCCCGGCTTCCGGGACGTCGTGCTGGCCCGGCACACGATGAACACCGCCCAGCTCGAGGCCCACGATCCCAATCTCGTCGGGGGGGACATCAACGGCGGCGCCGCGACCCTGGCGCAGCTCTTCACCCGGCCCGTGGCGCGCCTCGTACCCTACGCGACGCCGGATCCGCGGGTCTTCATCTGCTCGTCGAGCACGCCGCCCTCGGGGGGTGTGCACGGCATGTGCGGCTACCACGCGGCCAAGGCAGCGCTGAAATCCAATCTGAAAACCAACCAAGGAGTTCATCCATGAAAGTGCTGGTCACGGGAGGAACGGGAGTCGTCGGCACCGCGGCGGTTCGCGCGCTGCTGGCGGCGGGACATTCGGTGCGGCTGTTCTCGCGGCATGCCGCCGCGGATGCCGGGCGCTGGCGCGGCGAAGTCGAGACGTACGAGGGGAGCGTCGCCTCGGCGTCCGAGGTCACCGGGGCGGCGGAAGGGTGCGACGCCATCCTCCACATCGCCGGCATCGCCGAGGAGAACCCGCCGGAGTCCACTTTCGAGCAGGTCAACGTCGGCGGCACGCGAAACCTGATCCAGGAGGGGGAGCGCGCGGGGGTGAAGCGGTTCGTCTACCTCTCCTCGCTCGGCGCCGAGCGCGGCCGGTCCGCCTATCACGCCTCCAAGCTCCGGGCTGAGGGCTTGGCCGAGGCCTTTGCCGGCGAGTGGCTGATCTGCCGCCCCGGCAACGTCTACGGTCCGGGGGACGAGGTGGTCTCCTTCCTGCTTCAGCTCGTGCGCTCGTCGCCGGTCGCGCCGGTGATCGACGCCGGCGATCAGCCGTTCCAGCCAATCTACGCCGAGGATCTCGGCGCGGCGCTCGCCCTCGCGGTCACCCGCCGGGAGCTCGACCACCAGGTGCTCCTGCTGGCTGGCCCCGAGGTCACGACGACCCACGATCTCCTCGACCGGCTGGCCCGCCTGACCGGCCGCGATCCGGTGCGCATCCCGGTACCGGCCGCCCTCGCCTCGCTCGGCGCCCAGGCGGCCTCGCTGCTCGGCATCAAGCTGCCGGTCGACGACAACAAGCTCGGCATGCTGCTGGATGAGAACGTCGTCCGCCCCGGCGAGGTCAACGCGCTGACCGAGGTGCTCGGCATTCAGCCGACCTCGCTCGACGAGGGGCTCCGGCGCCTCGCCACCAGCCAGCCCGAGCAGATCGCCGCCGAGGGCACCGGCCCGCTGACGCGGCGCATCTACCACGCCCGGCTGACCGGGGTTCAGCGCTCGCCGTCCGACCTCTTCTCCGAGTTCCGCCGCCGCTTCTTCGAGCTGGTGCCGGAGAGCACGATGGGCGACGCCGGCGAGCCCGCGAACCCTCCCCGGCTGGAGACGGGAGAAACGCTGACGCTCGCCCTGCCGTTTCGCGGCAACGTGCAGGTGCGGATCGCCGAGATCGCCGGCGCCGCGATGACCTTCGTGACCGTCGCCGGCCACCCGCTCGCCGGTTCGGTGGCCTTCCGCTTCGTGGGCGCTCCGGGCAGCGACCTCCGCTTCGAGGTCGAGACCTGCGACCGCCCGGCGACCGTGCCGGACGCCCTCGCGATGCTCCCCTTCGGCTCCGCCCTCAAGCGCTGGAACTGGACGACGGCCGTCCGCAACACCGCCGAGAGCCTGGGCGGGATCCCGCCGGTCGCCGTGCAGGCGGACGAGTTCCCCTTGAGCGAAAGCGAAGAGAGGGAGGCGATGGCGGCTCTGCGGCAGAAGGTCTCGAAGCTCGTCCGCGACGAGGAACCCGGCCTGAGCGAGGAGGCCAAGGAAAGAGTCGAGGAGGCGTTCAAGCCGGCGTAGGCGGACGGCGCACCGCGAACACGATGTGCTCCAGCTCGTGGAACTGGACGCGCTTCCCGGGAGCCATCCCGAGCTTCCGGGCCACTCCCTGGGAGGGGAGGTTTTCGGGGCGGATCAGCGAGATGACCCGCTCCAATCCCAGGGTGTCGAACGCCCAGGTCCGCACCCCCAGCGCGGCCTCGGTGGCCAGGCCTCGACGCCAGAAGGGGCGGTGGATCAGGTAGCCGATCTCCGTCTCCTCCACCCCTTCGACGAGCTGCAGGGCCAGCCCCACCTGCCCCACCGGCTCACCCGTGGCGCGGTCCTGGACCAGCCAGAGGCCGTGCCCATCCCGGGCGTAGCGACCAAGCTGGCGTTCGATCCACGTTCTGGCCTCCTCCCGCGAGTAGAGCTGAGGGTAATACCGCATCACCTCCGGGTGTGCGAGCATCGCGGCGACGAAGTCGAGATCGTCGAGCGACATCTCGCGCAGGGCGAGGCGAGGGGTTTCGAGGATCGGCTTCACTAGCGCTTCAGATGGGACTCGCTCACTTCCTCGAGGATGAGCCACTTTCCGCTGGGATCCGGGCCGACCAGGATCGACACGGGACTCGAGACCTTCTCCACCGACGAGTAGCGGGTGACGTTGATGCGCACCCGGTTTCCTTCCATGGTGTAGGTATCGTTGGTGTAGGTGCTGACGTCGCCGATCTGCCGGGCTTTTGGCATGTAATCCTGGAGGGCCTTCTTGAATCTCGACGCGGGGACCGTCATCGGAACGATCTTGCCGTCCGGCATGTATCGCTTGTTCTTGATCACTGCGCTGTCCGAATACAGATTGACCATCGCCGGATCGAAGGCGTGCTCCAGCGCGACATAATGTTTAAAAAAGGCCTTGGCCCTGGTGATGGCATCCCCCTTGGGAGTGGCGGTCGGGGAGGCGGCGACGATCTGGCAGAGGGCCAGGGCGAGGATTGCGACGGTGGCGAACGTTCTCTTCATGGAGTCTCCTGAAAAATCTACGACGGGCGATTCTAGCGGAGATCCGTCAGATCCTCTCCCTGGAGCTCCTTGCCATAGACGATCTTCCACTCGCGGCCGCCCTCCTCGGGCGGCGGCTTGAAGGCGGGCTGGCGGCCGAGGGGGTGGAAGCCGAGCCGCTCGAAGAAGCGGCGGGCCGGCTGGTTGGTCTCGTAGACCACGGCGCGCACCCCGGGCAGCTGATGACGCCGGGCTTCCTCGAAGAAACGCTCCACCAGCCGCACCCCCACCGCCCGGCCGCGGGATTCGGGGAGCAGGTTGATGTGCAGGTGCCCGGGGTACCCCTCGTCGTCCGGGGCCTCGGCCTTGCGGCTTTCGGCCAGAAACCCGGGCAGATCGGCGAGCAGGCGCCAGAGCTCCCGGCGCCAGAGCAGCCCGCGGGCGAGCGAGCGCGCCACCGCCGATGGAACCACCCGCCAAGCCTGGACGCGATGCAGGCCATTCTCGTCGAACGCGCCCGCCAGATATCCGACCACCCGTTCCTCGCGCTCGGCCACCCAGATGCTGCCGGCCGGGAAGTCGGTGTAGGCGCGGATCATCAGGTCGACGAAGAGGCGAGGCTCGATCACCCCCTCCTCACCCCCGCCATAGGCCGTGGACAGGCAGATCTCGCGCACCGCCTCGCGGTCCCGCGGCTCGTAGGGGCGGATCTGTACCGGCTGATCGTCCATCCAGACTTATCTTAACCGCGGCGTTTTCCCAGGTGTCTCGCCAGTTCCTCCGGCAGCACCCAGTCGGCGCGGCCGATCTTCTCCCAGGCGAAAACCGGGAGGAGATCGGCCGGCCGGCAGGGCTCGGGGCGGTCGAGCAGGCCGAGGGAGTGGGCGAGATAGCCGGCGACCGCCTCGGGGCCGATACCGGCGTCGCGCAGGGAGCGGAGGGTCAGTCCCTGATCGCGCTTGGAGAGCTTCTCCCCTCGGGCATTGACCATCAGCGGCACATGGGCGTAGGCCGGAAGCTCGCCGCCGAGGGCCTCGATCAACTGGATCTGCCGCGCCGTCGAGGCGAGGAGGTCGGCGCCGCGCACCACATCATCGATCTCCATCCCCAGGTCGTCCACCACCACGGCGAGCTGATAGGCCCAGAGCCCGTCGCGCCGCTTCAACACGAAATCCCCCACCGCGAGGTCCACCCGCTCCTCGACCAGACCCTGGACACGATCGCAGAATGACACCGGCCGGTCGTGCACGCAAAAACGGATCGCCGCGTCTGGCCACCCGGCTCCACAGAGCTGCTCGAACCAGCCGGGATCGAGCTCGCGCGGCCGGAGCGACGCGGGGTACGGCGCCTCCTCCGCGCCGTGCGGAGCGGAGGCCATGGCCTGGAGATCCTTGCGCGAGAGGCGGCAGGGGAAGGCGCGGCCGGCCGCGACGAGACGGCGGAGAGCCGCGTCGTAGAACGCCGAGCGCTCGGACTGTGTATAGGGCACGAAGGGACCACCGACGTCCGGTCCCTCGTCCCAGTCGAGGCCGAGCCAGGCGAGATCCTCGATCTGCGCCGCGGCCATGCCGGGTACCACACGGGGGAGATCGAGATCCTCCAGACGCCAGACGAACGAGCCGCCGCGCCCGCGCGCCGAGAGCCACGCCGCCAGCGCCGTGCGGGCGTTGCCGACGTGGATCATCCCTGTGGGGGACGGGGCGTAGCGGCCGCGGGGCTTTCGGACATCCTTCAAAGGAGCCCCTCAAGAGGACAGGAGCTGGCGGCCACGGCGCCGTCTATCGGCGGCAAGATAGATCCCCAATCCCACCGCGTTCGTAACCACGATCAAACCCGAGATCTTGACCGCGAACATCGACCGGCTCTCCACCGGGATGATCGGCACGATCGACAGCGCCACGTAGAGGAGCGTCATCAGGAGGCCGGAGAGGGCAGAGGCTTTCAGCCAGAGCGGCGGCCGCGGACTGACACCTTTCAGGCCGAGGAGCGGGAGGGCGAACATCACGAGGTAGGTGAGCGCGTAGAAGACTCCCGAGGCATTCCAGAGCAACTGGAAGGCTTCCTGCTTGCCCACTCCGATCAGACCCACGAGTCCAAGGGCGAGGGTGGCCGCTCCCACGAAGAGGATCGAGTTGACGGGGGTCCTGTAGCGGGCGTGGAGGCGGGTGAACCAGTCCGGGAGGAGCCGGTCCCAGCCCGCCACCATCGGCAGGCGGGTGTTGCCGCCGAACATTACGCTCGACTGCGCGATCCGGATGCACAGCAGGGCCATGATGGTGGTGGTGGCGATGGGCAGCGCGAAACTGAGGGAGCGGAATCCCTCGCTCAGCACCTGCGGGATGGGCGCGATCAGGTCGATCTGATTCTGCGGAATCAGCGCCAGCACCGAGCTCGTGCCGAGGATGAACATGCCGGCGATGATCGGCGCCGCCAGCCAGACCGAGCGGGTGACGGCACGCACCGGATCGCGGCACTCTCCGGAGTGAATGGCCACGTACTCGAAGCCGCCCAGCGCGCCGAAGCCCATCTTCCCGAGCAGGTTGAGACTCATGATCGAGAGGACGGGCATCTCGATCCGCAACGGATGGTAGGACGGCAGGGTGCCGTGCGCCAGATTCAGCCAGGGGAGGATCAGAATCGCGAGGAAAGTGACGAGCATCAGCAGGCCGCCGGCTTTGTGCACCCACTTGCCGACGCCGAGCCCCACGGTCGTCAACAGCACCAGGGCGCCGATCAAGGCCATGCTGGCGAGGCCGATGAACCACCTGCTGCTGGTCAGTCCCTCGCTGCCCGGTCCTAGGATGTAGCGCAGATATTGCGTGACCTGGAGCCCGATCTCCGAGGTGTTCAGGATGGCGAACAGCCAGAGGTTCCACGCCACCAGAAAACCCAGCAATTCGTTGAAGCCGAGCTTGGCCCACTGGTAGAGACCGCCTTCGAGCGGCATGATCCGGTTGAGATAAATCACCACGGCGGCCGAGGGGATGTAGAAGAAGAGCATCGCGAGGAGCCAGAGGACGATGTGCGACGGCCCTTGTTTCGCGGCGACGCCGATCCAGGGGAGGCCGACGATGAACAGGATCTGGGTAAGCGCCAGGTCGGCGAGGCCGAGCTCCTTCTTGAAGTCGCCGCTGTGGGCCGCGACGCGCTCCTCTTCCCGCCGAAACTCCGCGGTCGCGTTGCTGCTGCCGGGTTTTTCTTTCATGATTTTGTCCTACTCATCATAAGGGAATCGGAAGAGGTGCCGCATTTGAAGGCGATGGAACGCGTCCGGAGTCCAGGCCACCAGCCGGTCGCGGAGCCGGCAGAGCGAGGCGCTCTGCCACTGGCCGACCCAGCCGAGGTGAAAGGCGCGGCGGGCGATGCCCGCCGTCCGCGGCCGGCGCAGGGCCTCGTAGCGGCGCAGGGCGGCGGCGGGGTCCGGGATCGCGCGCAGACAGCCGGCAAGGACAACCGCGTCTTCGATGGCGAGGCACGCACCCTGCCCGAGATTGGGGGTCAGGGGGTGAGCGGCGTCGCCGAGGAGGGTAACCCTCCCCTTTCCCCAACGGCGGACCGGGTGCCGGTGAAGGACATCGGTGCGCAGGATCGCGTTTTCCGGGGTCGCCGCGATCAGCTCCCGGATGGGCGCGTGCCAATCGCCGAAGACGCACAGCAGCGAGTCGCGCAGGACGCCGGGCTTATCATGGCCGCCGGGAGGCGCGTTGCTGGTGGCGTACCAGTAGACCCGGCCGTGCTCGATCGGCACGATGCCGAAGCGGTGGCCGCGCCCCCAGGTCTCCGAGCTGCCGCCCGGGCGGGGAGAGAAGCCCTCAGGGGTGACGGCCCGCCAAGCCGCGTAGCCCGCGTAGGACGGCTCGCCGTCACCCAGGAGCTGCTCCCGCACGCGCGAATGGAGGCCGTCGGCTCCCACCAGCACAGCCCCCTCGACGCGCCGGCCGTCACGCAGCAGGAGGGAGACGCCGTCCGGCCGCGCCTCGTAGCCCACGCACTCGCAACCAGTGTGGACCCCCTCGCGGCCCAGGGCCTGGAGGAGCACCCGTTGGAGGGTGGCGCGGTGCAGGGAGAGGAATGGAGCGTCGGGCTCGATGTCGCGAGGCTGGAGACAGGCCAGGAGGGTGCCGTCCGCGGTCCAGAGATGGAGCTTCTCCTCGACGCAACTGGCCTCGGCCACGGCGCGGTCGAGTCCGATCCGCCGCAGGGCGAGCACGGCGTTGGGCTGGATCGCGATCCCCGCGCCGACCTCGCGGATCTCCTCCGCCCGCTCGAAGACCTGGACCTCGAACCCCGCCTGGCGCAGGGCCATAGCGGCGGTCAGGCCGCCGATGCCGCCTCCCGCCACGAGGATGGGGCCCTTCGCCGTCTCTCCCGACATTTGGGAGAGATTCTAGTACCGCGTCAAAGGACCGCGAGAGCGGCAAGGGAAACGGCGGCATTGCCGCAGGGAACCGCAGCGGCCGCAAGGAAGTCGATGCCGCCGCTATTCAGGGAGGCGCTCACTCTTCCGCGGGGTCTTCCTCTTCCGCCACATCGACCTCACCGATCCGGGGGTTCATCTCGGCGGCGACGGGCTCTTGAAATGCGGGGGACTCCGGATCCCAGGTGTGCCTTTGCGTCAGTCTCTTGAGGTTGGGCGCGCCGAGAACGAATCGCATGTCGTACTGACGGTACAGCTTCGGAAAGAACTCCTCAAAGAGCAGCGGACTCTCCGGGGGAGGATAGGAATCGATGCGCTCGCCGAGAGAGTGGTCGTCGGGCGACACCATCAGAAGCCCTACGGCTTCATAGCGGCTCACGTCGTCGCGCAGGTCGGATCGTCCCGCCAGGCGCACCATCGCATTGTGATAGTTGGCGATCATCTCGCTGGGCTCGCCGGTGCTCTTGACGGCGATGTCGGCGCCGCGGACGTTCCCGGTGCGATCGTCAGGCTTCAGGAGGTGCCTGCCACTCTCAGGGATGGGCCCGCCGCGATTTGCCCGCACCAGCATCAGGAAACCATAGACCAGCGCCGGATAGGCCATGTGGATGTTCGTGCAATCCCCGACCGCCTCCTCCAGGCGATTGGTCAGGTTCCGGAACGCCATCCCGATCCCCTTCAGGGAGACGGCAAGACAGGGCCCCAATCCCGGCAGCGAGACGACAACATCCACATTCTTTGTCTTCAGGCCGCCAAAGACCGTGGCCTCGCCGCCAGCCTCGATCCCAGGGTCGTAATACAGGCGACTCTGCCTGCCGGTCTTCCTGACCCAGAACGGCGGCCTGGGCTTGATCGACTCCGGGTGAAATCCCCCTTCGATCACCAGCCGGGAAGCCACGTACCCATGCAGAGGCTTGATGTGACGGCCGCTCTCCACCACCTGAGCGGTCTGCGCAAAGGCGGCCAGCGCCTGGCGCAGCGATATCCAGGAGGAGACTGGGCCCGGTTTAGGCATTGATGCTCCGCTCGGAGAGGGAGATGGTATCCCCAACGGGATTCGAACCCGTGTCGCCGCCTTGAAAGGGCGGTGTCCTGACCACTAGACGATGGGGACCCGGAAGGGCGCGGCTACCGCGAGTGCGGTAAACCGCCGCACAATGTACCACAGGAGGGCGCCGCCGCTCACCAGACGCGGCAGGCGTTCTCGCGCACCATCGGCGCCTTGGGGGCGCAGTTGAAAGCCTTCTGGAACTCCGGCATGTTCGAGACGACGCCGTTCACGCGGTAGCGGCCGGGCGAGTGCGGGTCGGTCTGGGCCCGCAGCTTCGCGCATCTGCTCGGTGGAGTTCTCGCACCAGATCTGCCCCCAGCCCAGGAAGAAGCGCTGCTCGGGCGTGAAGCCGTCGCGCAGCGGCGCCGGCTGCGCCCTTGAGAGTGTCCTCAAGCGCCATCAGGGCGATGCGCACGCCGCCGTTGTCGGCGGTGTTCTCGCCCAGGGTCAGCTTGCCGTTCAGGTGCACGTCCCCGGCGACGGTGAAGCCCGAGTACTCGTCGGCGATGCAGGCGGCGCGCTTCTCGAACTCCTTGGCGTCCGCCGCCGTCCACCAGTCGGCGAGGTTGCCCTGGGCGTCGAACTGCCGCCCCTCGTCGTCGAAGCCGTGGGTCAGCTCGTGGCCGATCACGGCGCCGATGGCGCCGAAGTTCACGGCGTCGTCCATCGACTTGTCGAAGAACGGCGGCTGCAGGATGCCGGCCGGGAAGTTGATGTTGTTCTCGAACGGGTTGTAGTACGCGTTCACCGTGGGCGGCGTCATGCTGCCACTCCGACGGGTCCACCTGCTTGCCGATCTTCGCCCGGTCGCGCGCCGTCTCGAAGGTGGTGGCGCGCTCGCTGTTGCCGAGGGCGTCGCCGCGCACGATCTTCACCTTGGAGTAGTCGCGCCAGTTGTCGGGATAGCCGATCTTGTTGGCGATGGCGGCAGCTTCTCGAGGCCTGCTTCTTGGTGGCGTCGGTCATCCAGGGCAGCTCGCGGATGTCACGGTCGAGAGCGGCTTCGAGCGCGGCCACCATTCTGGACATCCGCTCCTTGCCTTCGGGCCCGAACGTGGCTTCCACGTAGCGCTGGCCCAGAGCCTCGCCGAGCTGCTGGTCGGTGAGCGATCGACGCAGCGCTTCCAGCGCGGCCGCAGCTCCTTGGCGCCGCCGAGGGTCTTGTCGTAGAAATTGAAGTTCTCGTTGACGAAAGCCGCGGGCAGGAGCGGGGACGCGGCGTGGACGGACGTGCCAGCGCAGGTAGGTCTTCCAGTCGTCCAGGCTGCGCTGCGTCGAGCAGCTGGCTCATCCCCTTGAAGAATCCGGCCAGGCGACGTTGATCGCCGTGAAATCGGGCGTGCCGATGGCCGTGAAGTAGCCGTCCCAGTCGAAGGCCGGGGCCAGCGCCGCAAGCTCCTTGCGGGTCATCTTGTGGTCGGTGTTCGCGGGATCCCGCCGCTTGACGCGATCGAGCGAGACCTTGGCGAGGCCGGTCTCGATCTCGAGCACGGTCTGGGCATCCCTGGCCGCGGCCTCCTTCGACTCGCCCAGGAGCTCGAACATCTTCTGGACGTGGGCGGGATACTGCTTGCGCACCTCCGCGAACCGCGCCTCCTCCTTCAGGTAGTAGTCCCGGTCCGGCAGGGCGGTCCCGCCCTGGTCCAGCGCCGCGATGTCGAGGCTCGCGTTCTTGAAGTCGGGCTGGGCGCCGAAGCGCAGGAAGGCAGGCACGCCGGAGGCCTGCAAATCGGCGAGAACCCGAGCGATCTCACGCTTCGACTTCAGGGCGGCGATGCGGTCGAGCCGCGGCCGCAGGGGAGCCAGGCCTTTCGCCTCGATGGCGGACTCGTCCATGCAGCTCGCATAGTAGTCGCCGATCTTCTGATCGATGGGATCGCGCTTCGGGTCGGCCTTGGCGGCCTTCTCCAGGAGGTCGCGAAGGGTGTGCTGATTGCGATCCGACAGCTCGGAGAGGCGGCCGAAGATCGACACGGTCGGGCGGCACGGGGTTCTTCGCGATCCATGGACCGCAGGCGAACTGGTAGAAGTCGTCGCAGGGCTGCACCGAGCGATCGAGAGCCGTGGCATCGAAATGCGGTGCCGGGCTCTGCGCGAAGGCGGTCAGGGCGGCTCCCGCGGAGAGTACGGCGGACAGGACAGTGCGGCGAAAGATTGGGCGCATCAGGTCTCCTCTCGGACGTGAGGTTTACATGAAACCGGCCCGAGCGGGCAAGCCGCGTCAATCTCCTTGCCCGAGCAGCGCCCGCAGGTGGGCCGCCATGGCTTCCGCTCCACGCTTCACGATGGTCCGGTGGTCCCCCGGAACATCGAAAATCCTCACCCTGCCGTTGAGCAACCCGCCCCAGCCCATCGTGGGGTTTTCGTTCCCCGTGATCGCAAGATGATCGGCGGCGCGGAAGAGGTGGATCTCGCCGCCGTAGTCATAGGGCTCACGGTAAGACGACAGGGCACGTCGGTTGGCCTGGAAGCGCTCGAACAGACGGCGCAGCTCGGCCAGCTCGAGGTTCGGGGAGAGCAGGCCAACCTGCCGGCCAAGGTCGAGGGCGATGGCGAGTGCGGCATCTGCGTCGAGGCTGTCCAGGTCGATGGTGGGGAGCTCGAAGCCGGGGGGGAGGTCGAGGTCCCCGCCGTGGAGCTGCTCCAGGGCGGTGGCGAAGAGGGTCACCATCTCCGTATCGCTCCGTTCGGGCTCGCCGACCCAGCGATCCGGCGAGGCGGCGTCGATCACCGCCAGGACATCGGTTTTCTCCCCTTCAGCCTCCAGCTGGCGGGCCATCTCGTAGGCCACGATGCCGCCCATCGACCAGCCGGCGATCCGGTAGGGTCCCACCGGCTGCACCTCGTGGATGGCGGCGACGTAACGCGCCGCCATCTCCCGGACATCCCGGAGCGGCGGATCGGGCGACTGCAGGCCATAGACCGGCTGGTCGGGGCCCAGATGGCGCGCCAGCTCCCGGTAGGAGACGACCTCGCCGCCCACCGAATGGACACAGAAGAGCGGCCGGCGGCCGGGCGCGCCCACCTGGAGCGGCACCAGCACACCGCGCTCGGGCAGCACGGCGGGGCCAATGGCAGTTCCCCCTTCTTCTTCGATCCGCCGCGCCCCCCCGGCGTGCTCCGCGCGCAGGAAGTCCGCGAAACCGGCCACGGTCGGATGGTCGAAGATCGTCACCACATGGACGACCTCGGACAGAGCCTGCTGGAGGCGGTGGATGAAGATCGCGCTGGTGATCGAGGTGCCGCCGAGCTCGAAGAAGTCTTCGTCGACCCCGATCTCACGATCCGCCGGCAACCCCAGGACCTCGTGGAACTGGCGGGCGAGGAAGCGCTCCAGCGGGCTTCGGGGCGCCACGCGAGCCTCTGCGGACGCGGCTCCGGCGTCCTCCGGCGCGGGGAGCGCCCGGCGGTCGACCTTGCCGTTCTCCGTCAAGGGGAGAGCGTCCAGGAAGACGAAGGCCGCGGGGAGCATGTAGTCCGGCAGCCGCTCGGCCAGTGAACTGCCGCAGGACGGCGGCATCGGCCGCCTCTCCGCGACCAGATAGGCCACCAGGCGGCCGTCGCGCGCCAGCACCACGGCCTCGCGCACCCCCGGCTGCGCGGCCAGCGCGGCCTCGATCTCCCCCAGCTCGATGCGGAAGCCGCGGATCTTGACCTGCTGGTCGATGCGGCCGAGGTACTCCAGGTCGCCGTCCGGCAGGCGGCGGGCGAGGTCGCCCGAGCGGTAGAGCCGCGCTCCGGGCCGCCCCGAGAAGGGATCGGGGACGAAGCGCTCGGCGGTGAGGTCCGGCCGGCCGAGATAGCCCTGGGCGAGCCCGGCGCCGCCGACGTGGATCTCGCCGGGGACGCCGATCGGCACCGGCTGCAGGTGCGCGTCGAGCAGGTGGACGGCGAGGTCCGGGATCGGCTCGCCGATCAGGCTGCCGCCCGCGAGGTCCGCCGGCCGCACCGGCCGGTAGGTCACGTGGACGGTGGTCTCGGTGATGCCGTACATGTTGACCAGCCGCGGGCGCTCGTCGCCGTGGCGGGCGAACCAGGGGGCGAGGCTCGCCGGCTCCAGGGCCTCGCCGCCGAAGATCACCAAGCGCAGGGCGAGATCCGGGCGTCGCGCCGCCGAGCGCCGCCTCCTCCGCCCAGAGGAGCTGGCGGAAGGCCGAGGGGGTCTGGTTGAGGACGGTGACCCGCTCCTCGCGCAGCAGGCGGTAGAAGCCCTCGGGCGAGCGGCTCTCCCAGTAGGGGACCACCACCAGACGGCCGCCGTGGAGCAGGGCCCCCCAGATCTCCCAGACCGAGAAGTCGAAGGCGTAGGAGTGGAAGAGGGTCCAGACGTCGTCCGCGCCGAAGCCGAACCAGGGCTCGGTGGCCGTGAAGCAGGCGGTCGACGTTGGCGTGCGAGACCACCACCCCCTTCGGCCGGCCGGTCGAGCCCGAGGTGTAGATGACGTAGGCCGGGAGGTCCGGATCGACGGGGAGCTCCAGGCGCCCGCCGCTGCGCTGCTCGATCTCCTCCCGCTCGGCGTCGAGGCGGACCGCACGGACATCCGCCGCCAGGTCCCCCGAAGTCACCAGCAGCGAGGCGCCGCTGTCCTCCAGGGTGAAGGCGAGGCGCTCGGCCGGATAGGCCGGATCGAGCGGCACGTAGGCGGCGCCGGCCTTAGGACGGCCAGGATGGCGACGACCATCCCCGCCGAGCGCTCCAGCAGGAGGGCGACCCGGTCTCCCGGCCGCACGCCGGCCGCCCGCAGATGCCGGGCGAGCCGGTTGGCGCGGCGGTCGAGCTCGCCGTAGGTGAGCCGCTCGGTTCCCACCGACAGCGCCGGAGCCTCGGGCGCGCGGTCCACCTGGGCCTCGAAGAGGCGGTGCAGGGGGATCGGGACGCGGTCCTCCGCGGCGCCCGGATTCCACTCGACCAGGAGCTGATGGCGCTCCGCCGCGCTCAGCAGCGGCAGGTCGGCGAGGCGGCGAGCCGGCTCGTCGATCCAGGCTTCGAGCAGGGTGCCGAAGTGCCCCGCCAGCCGCGCCACCGTCGAATCGTCGAAGAGGTCGACGTCGTAGAGGAAAATGCCGGCGATGCTTGAGCCGGTCTCGTAGAGGTTGACCACCAGATCGAACTTGGCGGTCTCGACGTCCGTCTCGAACGGGTGCAGGGTGAGGCCCGGCAGTTCCAGGTAGCCGTCCGCCGGAGCAGTCTGGAGTTGGAAGGTCACGCGCAGCAGCGGCGGCCGGTGCGGATTGCGCGGCAGCCCCAGCTCGTCCACCAGCCGCTCGAAGGGGATGTCCTGGTGGGAGAGGGCACCGAGCACGGTCTCACGGGAGCGGGCCAGGAGCTCCGGGAGGTCGGGGTCTCCCGCGAGATCCCCATGCAGAACCAGAGTGTTGACGAAGAAGCCGATCAGCCCCTCGATCTCGGCCCGCGAGCGGCTGGCGACCGGCATCCCCACCGGCAGACCGGTCTGACCCGGTCTCCCGGTGGAGCACCGCGGCGAACGCCGCGAAAAGTCCCATGAAGAGGGTGGCGTCCCCCGCGCGGGCCAGCCGGCCCAGGCCGCTCCACGCTCCCTGCCGCGAGCTCCCAGAACCGGCTGCCGCCGCGGCCGGAAGGGGCCGGCGGACGCGGGCGGTCCGCGGGCAGCTCCAGCGGGGCGAGGCCGGCGAGCTGCCGCCGCCAGTAGCCGAGTTGCTCCGCGAGCACCTCCCCGCGCAGCCACTGCCGCTGCCAGACGGCATAGTCGGCGTACTGCACCGGCGGCTCGGGCAGCGGCGACGGCAGTCCCTGGACGAAGGCGGTGTAGAGCCGGGTCAGCTCGGGGACGAATACCGCGCTCAGCGACCAGCCGTCGGCGGCGATGTGGTGCGTCCCCCACTGCGCGACGTGGTCCTCGTCCGCCAGGCGCAGCAGAAGGGAGCGCAGCAGAGGCCCGCGCTCGAGGTCGAACGGCCGCGCCCCTTCCGCCTCGGCGATCCGCCGGGCCTCGCCGGAACGGGCCGCTGCCGGCAGGGCGGAGAGATCGACCACGGTACGCGGCAGCGGCGCCCAGGGGCGGATCTCCTGCACGGCGCCGGTGGAGGTGGCGCGGAAGGTCGTGCGCAGCGCCTCGTGGCGGCGCAGGATCTCGGACAGGGCGGCGGCGAGGGCGCCGGCGTCGAGCCGGCCGGCGAGGCGTACCGCGCCCATCATGTTGTAGACCGGGCTCGCCGGCGCGAGGAGCTGCAGGAACCAGAGCCGCTCCTGGGCGAAAGAGAGCGGCAGGGGGTGATCGCGGGGAACCCGGGCGACCGGCGGCGCCACGGCCGATCCCCCGGAGGTCCGCCGCGTCCGCTCGATCCACGCCGCCAGGTCGGCGACCGTGGGCCCCTCGAAGATCACCCGCAGCGGCAGCTCGACCTGAAAGGCGCCGCGCACGCGCGAAACGAGCTGGGTGGCCAGCAGGGAGTGGCCGCCGAGCTCGAAGAAGTTGTCGTGGGCGCCGACGAGGTCGAGACGCAGCAGATCGGCCCACAGACCGGCGAGCCGCTCCTCCACCGGCCCCCGCGGCGCGGCGGTCCCGGCGGCCTGCCGCTGAGGCGCCGGCAGCGCCTGCCGGTCGATCTTGCCGTTGGGGGTGAGCGGCAGCGCCGGCAGCTCGACGAAGGCGGCCGGCACCATGTAATCGGGGAGCCGGGCGGCGAGGAACGGCCGCAGCCGGCCGGCGAGATCCGGCGCCGCTCCGGGCTCGGGGACCACATAGGCCGCGAGGTAGCGGTCCCCCCTCTCCTCGCGGACCACCACCACCGACTCCCGGACCCCTCCCAGACGGCCGATCGTCGCCTGGATCTCCCCAGGCTCGATGCGGAAGCCCCGGATCTTGACCTGCTGGTCCGCCCGCCCGGCGAAGACCGCCTCGCCGTCCGGCAGGTAGCGTCCGAGGTCGCCGGTGCGGTAGACGCGGTCCGTCTCGTCGCCGGTGAATGGATTGACGCGGAAACGCTCGCGGGTCAGCGCCTCGTCGCCGAGATAGCCGCGGGCGAGGTGGGGGCTGCGCATCCAGATCTCGCCGACCTCTCCGATGCCCGCCAGCCGCTCGGCGGCGTTCACCACCAGGATCTGGACGTCCTCCATGCCGCGCCCCAGCGGCAGCACCTGCCGCGCCCGCTGGCCGGCCCCGCCCGCCTCGGCGTCGACCACGTGATAGCCGACGGCGCGCTGCGTCTCGGTACTGCCATAGAGATTGACGCAGGTCACCGCGGGAGCCAGCCGGCGGAGGCGGTCGACATCCAGACGGGTGAGCACGTCCCCCACCAGAAAGACATAGCCCAGCGACGGGATCGGCGCCGCCGCGGTCCCATCCCCCGGCGGCTCGGTCAGCACCTGCCCCAGCGCCGGGGTCAGATGGGCGACGGTGATCCCCTCGTCGCGCCGCCCAGGCCGCCAGCCGGCCCGGAATGAAAATCTCCTCCGGATCGGGTGCGTAGAGCGACGCGCCGGTGCAGAGAGCGGTGAAGAGATCGCGTTGCAGCGGATCGTGCGCCAGCCCGGAGAGCAGGCTGTAGCGGTCCTCCGCGGTGAGGCTGAAACGCTCGCGCTGCCAGGGGAGGAAGTGCGACAGCGGACCGTGGCGGCCGAGAATCCCCTTAGGGGTGCCGGTCGATCCGGAGGTGAACGCCACGAAGGCGAGGTCGTCGGGGCCGGTGGCGGCGGGCTCTCCGGGGGCAGGGAGCGTCGCGAGCAGGCCGCGCGCCGCCGCCGGACCGCCGCCCGGCAGCACGGCGCGGGCGAGCAGCCGCCCCTCCGCCTCCCAGCCGGCGAGCAGCTCCTCGACCTCATGGGGGGGCGGCGCGGCGTCCGCCAGCGCCACCCAGGCCCGGGGCTCGGCGAGGCGCAGGATCCCGGCCAGACGCGCCGGCGGATAGGCCGGGTCGAGCATCACGAAGGCCCCGCCCGCGGCCAGCGTGCCCAGGACCGCCCAGGCGACGGGAGCGCTGCGATGGGCCCAGATCGCCACCCGGTCCCCCGGCGCCACCCCGGCCGCTCGCAGGTGCGCGGCGAGGCGACCGGCGGCATCGGCGAGCTCGCCGTAGGTCCAGCTCCCCTGGGGGTCGGCCACCGCCACGCGCTCTGGATGGCGGCGGGCCGCCGCCAGGAACAGCTCGTGGACCGCGCCGTTCCATTCCGTTCCCAGCAACTGGGTCGGATCGGGGAGGACGGCCGCGGCCTTCAGGGTCAACAGGGAGATCTCCTGGATGCGGCCGTCCGGATTGCGGGCGGCCGCATCCAGCACGGCCCGATACTGCCGCAGCAGCTCCTCCATGCGGGGGGCATCGAACAGGTCGGAGTTGTAGACCAGGATGCCGTGGACCGCCTGCGCCGTCTCGGTGGTGTAGAGGGTCAGATCGAACTTCGACTCCATCTCGGGAGCCGGCCCGTGGTCGATCTCCAGATCCCGCACCCGGGCTTTCTCGGGAGGCAGGTTCAGCATGTTGAAGAAGACCTGGAACACCGGGGTGCGCGACAGGTCGCGCTCCGGATTCAGCTCCACCAGCAGCGCCTCGAAGGGGATGTCCTGATGCTCGTAGGCGCCGAGCGTCGTCTCCCGCACCCGGTCCAGCAGCTCGCGGAAGCTCGGGTTTCCGCCGAGATCGGTGCGCAGGGCCAGGGTGTTGAGGAAGAAGCCGATCAGCCCCTCCGTATCGAGGTGGCGGCGGCCGGCGATCGGCGATCCCACCACGATGTCGTCCTGGCCGGAGAGGCGCGCGAGCAGCGCCTGGAAGGCGGCGAGAAGAGTCATGAACAGGCTCGTCCCCCGCTCGCGCGACAGCGCCCGCAGAGCGCGCGCCACCGCTTCCGGAATCTCGAACCGCAGGGTGCCGCCGCGGAAGGTCTGCAACGCCGGGCGCGGATGGTCGGTGGGCAGGTCGAGCGGCGCCAGATCCGCCGCCCAGCTTCCCGCGCCAGTAGGCGAGCTGCGCCTCCAGGGTCTCGCCGGTCAGCCACTCGCGCTGCCAGCGGGCGAAGTCCCCGTACTGGACCGGGAGCGGCGGCAGCGGCGAGGGCTTCCCCGCGGTGAAGGCGTCGTAGAGGGCGATCAGCTCGCGGTCCATCACCCCCGCGGACCAGCCGTCGGAGACGATGTGATGGACGTCCAGCACGAAGACGTGGAGGTCGGGAGCGAGGCGCAGCAGCGAGGTGCGGATCAGCGGGCCGGCCTCGAGGTCGAAGGGGGAGGACAGGGAGGCCCGCGCGACGCGCTCGGTCTCGGCCTCGCGGGCCACTTCCGGCAGCGCCGCGAGGTCGATCACGAACAGGGGGACCCACAGGATGGAGAGCGCCCGCTGAACCGGCTGGCCGTCGACCTCGCCGAAGGTGGCGCGCAGCGCCTCGTGCCGGCGCACGATCTCGTTGAGCGCCCGCTCCAGGGAGCGAGCGTCCAGCCGCCCCCGCAGGCGCAGGGATGAGCCCATGTTGAACGCCGTGTTGCCCGGCTCCAGGCGGTCGAGGAACCAGAGGCGCTCCTGGCTGAAGGAGAGCGGCGCCGGCTCCCCCGCCGGCCTGGGCACCAGCGGCGGCGGCGCGCCGGTCGTGGACGGCCGCGCGGCGGGGCGGCGGCCCGGGCCGCTCCCTGCGGCGTGGCCGGCCGCCACGGCCGGCTCTATCCATGGCGCCAGCGCGGCGATCGTGGGCGTCTCGAAGAAAGCCCGCAGCGGCATTTCGACACCGAACGCCTCCCGGGCACGCGCGACGAGCTGGGTCACCAGCAGCGAGTGCCCGCCCAGCGCGAAGAAGTCGTCGTCCCGGCCGACCCGATCGAGCCCCAGCACCTCCCCCCAGAGCTCCGCCAGGGCCTCCTCGGCCGGCGTGCGCGGCGGCTCGCCGGCACCCGCGCCGGCCAGCCGGGGGTCCGGCGCGGGCAGCGCCGCCCGGTCCACTTTGCCATGGGAGGTCAGCGGCAGCTCGGCGAGCCCGACAAACCAGGAGGGCACCATGTAGTCGGGCAGCTCGGCCTCCAGGGAGCGCCGCAGCTCCGGCGGCACCGTGGTTCCGCCCTCCTGGAGCACGACGTAGGCGACAAGCTGGTGGCCCGCGCCGGGAGCCGCCTCGCGGGGAACCACCACGGCCGCCCTCACCTCCGGCCGGCGCATCAGGGCCGCCTCCACCTCCCCCGGCTCGATGCGGAAACCGCGCACCTTCACCTGCTGGTCGGCGCGCCCCAGGAACTCCAGAGTGCCGTCCGGCAGGCGGCGGGCACGGTCGCCGCTGCGGAAGAACCGCTCCCCTCCCCGGCGCACGAACTTCTCCGAGGTGAGCTCCTCCCGCCGCCAGTACCCCCGGGCGACCCCGGCGCCGCCGATCCAGATCTCCCCCGCGACGCCGATGGGCACCAGGTTCTCCGCGGCATCGCGGAGGTGGATCTCGGCTCCGGCCAGCGGCCGCCCGAGCAGCGACCTCACCGCTCCCTCGGCCGGGACGGGCCAGGAGGTGCAGACGATGGCGGTCTCGGTGGGGCCGTAGAGCTCCCAGACCTCCGCCCGCGGGAAGGCCGCGCGCAGGTCGGCGAGGAGCTCCGCCGGCACCGCGTCGCCGCCGGTGAACAGCCCCCGCAGCCGCGGCGCCTCCACCCCCCGGCGCCGGGCCAGCTCCAACACCTGGCGCATCACCGCCGGCACCGCGTGCAGGTGGGTCGCCGCGCCCAACTCGGCGAGCAGCCGCTCGAGATCCAGCGTCGGGCGCAGCGGCAGCAGGACGGCGGTGCCCCCGGCGAGCAGCGGGCTCAGCAGCTCGAAGAGGAAGATGTCGAAGGAGAACGCGGCGATGCAGGGCATCCGGTCGCCGGGCCGGAAGCCGAAGGCCTCCTGCGTCGAGGCGAGGGTGCCGGCG
Source organism: uncultured Acidobacteriota bacterium (assembly GCA_963792575.1). Taxonomy (GTDB): domain Bacteria; phylum Acidobacteriota; class Thermoanaerobaculia; order Multivoradales; family UBA5704; genus DATARR01. The sequence goes on along the minus strand of CAWBWZ010000005.1, from coordinate 167,675 downwards.
AGAGCCTCGTGCTCTACCAGGACGGCCTTCGGTCCGCCGGTGGTGCCCGAAGTGTAGATCCGGTAGGCCAGATCGCTCATCCCGGGCACCCCGTCCGGAGGCAGATCGCTCTCCTCCTCCAGGCTGCCGTCCATCCTGTCGCCGAGCGGCACGATCCGGGCCGGCCCCGGCGGCAGGGTCTCCGCGAGCCCGGCGCCGGCGACGATCACCGGTACCTCGGAGTCCTCCAGGAGGTAGGCCAGCCGCGCCGGCGGGAGCGCCGGATCGAGAGGGAGGTAGGCGCCGCCCGCCTTCCAGATCGCCAGCAGGGCCGTCACCATCGCCGCCGAGCGCTCCGCGAAGAGGCCCACCGTCTCACCGGCTCCCACGCCCAGCCGCTTCAGGCGATGGGCCAACCGATTGGCCCGGCGGTCCAGCTCGGCGTAGGTCAGGCGCTCTTCCCCGGTCTCCAGGGCCACCGCGTCCGGAGCCGCCGCGACCTGGGCCGCGAAGCGCTCCAGGACGCTCCGCGGCTCCCCCTCTGGCCGGGTGTCGTTCCACTCCACCACGAGCTGGTGGCGCGCCGCTTCGGCCAGCAGCGGCAGCTCGGACAGCCGCCGGTCGCCGCCGCCGGCCACGGCGCCCCGGAGCAGCGTCTCCAGGCAGCCGGCGAGCCGCTGGACGGTGGGCCCGTCGAACAGCTCGGTGCTGTAGAGGAAGCTCAGGGTGAGCGACCCCGCGCTCTCCGAGGCGGTCAGCTCGAGATCGAACTGCGTGGAGGAGGGCGCGAGCTCCAGGGGCGCGAAGGAGAGGCCGGGGAGGTCCAGGCTCCCCATCGGCGTGTTCTGCACCGTGCACACCACCTGGAAGAGCGGGTTCGCCGCCAAGTGGCGCTGGGGCCGCAACTCCTCCACCAGCAGCTCGAAGGGGAGATCCTGGTGAGCGTAGGCCTCCAGGGTGGTCTGCCGCACCTGGCCGAGCAGATCGCGGAAGGACGGATCGCCAGCGACGTCGCCGCGCAGCACTAGGACGTTGACGAAGAAACCGATCAGGGACTCGATCTCCGCCCGGTTACGGTTGGCGACCGGCGAGCCGAGAGGGATGTCCTCCTGCCCGGTCAGCCGGCAGAGGAGGGCCTGGAACCCCGCCAGCAGGAGCATGAACAGGGTCGATTCGCTGTTTTGAGCGAAACGCGCCAGCTCCCGCGAGAGATCGGCGGGGAGGGGGGCCAGCACCCTCCCGACGCGGCGGGTCGGCGCGGCGGGCCGTGGCCGGTCCGCGGGCAGCTCGAGGATCGCCGGGGAGCCGTCGAGCCGTCGCCGCCAGTAGGCGATCTGCCGCTGCAGCTCCTCCCCCCGCAGCCAGCTCCGCTGCCAGACGGCGAAGTCGGCGTACTGGATGGGCAGCTCCGGCAGCGGCGACGGAGCGCCCGCGAGGGCGGCCTCGTAGAGCGTCGTGATCTCCCGCACGAGCACGCCCAGCGACCAGCCGTCGGCGACGATATGGTGGACGTCGAGCAGCAGGATGTGCTCGGCCGCTCCGAGCCGCAGCAGCGCGGCGCGGAAGAGCGGTCCCCGCTCTAGGTCGAAGGGTCGCGAGAGCTCCGCCTCGGCGAGCCGCCGCGCCTCCGCCTCCCTGGCGTCCGCTCGCAGCCCCCCGAGATCGGCGAGGGGGAGGGTCCAGCGGCGCGCCGGCGCGATGACCTGCACCGGCTCGCCGTCACGCTCCGCGAAGGTCGTCCGGAGGGCCTCGTGCCGGCGCACCACCTCGCCCAGGGCCACCGCCAGGGTGGCCGGCGCGAGCTCCCCCCGCATGCGCATGGCGAAGGGGAGGGTGTAGACCGAGCTCTCCGGCTCCAGGCGCTCGAGGAACCAGAGCCGGGTCTGGGCGAAGGAGAGGGGCGCTTCCGCCAGGCCCAGCCGGGTCATCGGTGGCGCGCCGGTCCCCCGCTGGGCGTCGTCGGCCCGCCGCGCCAGATCGGCCAGCCTGGGGGTCTCGAACAGCACGCGCACGGGCAGCTCCACCCCGAGGCGCGCGCGCATTCTCGAGAGGATCTGGACCGCCATCAGCGAGTGTCCGCCGAGCTCGAAGAAATCGTCCCGCGCCCCGACGCGGCCGGCTCCGAGCACCTCGCTCCAGATCGCTGCGATCTCCCGTTCGGTAGCGGTCGCCGGCTCGACGTACCCGGCGGCCGCCTCCGCGCCCTGGGGAGCGAAGGCGGGGCCGGCGAGGGCGCGGCGGTCGAGCTTGCCGCTCGGGGTGAGCGGCAGGGCGGCCAGCTCGACGAAGGCCACGGGGATCATCGGAGCCGGCAGGCGCGCCTTGAGATCCTCGCGCAGCCCGGCCTCCGCGGCGCCATCCCCATTCCCATCCCAGACCACGTAGGCGACCAGGCGCAGGCCCCCCGGCGGGTCCTGGCGCGCCACCACCGCGGCGTCGCGCACGCTCGGGTGGGCGGCGACGGCCGCCTCGACCTCGCCCGGCTCGACCCGGTAGCCCCGCACCTTGACCTGGAAGTCGGTCCGCCCGAGGTACTCGAGGTCGCCGCTCGGCAGCCAGCGCGCGAGGTCGCCGGTGCGGTAGAGCCGCGCGCCCCTTTCCATGCCGCTGGGATCGGGGAGGAAGCGGTCGGCGGTCAGATCCGGCCGCCCGAAATAGCCGCGGGCGAGGCCGGCGCCGCCGATGCAGAGCTCGCCGGGCACCCCCATCGGGACCGCTTGCCGGCCGTGGTCGAGCAGGTGGATGCGGTGGTTGGCGATCGGCCGTCCGATCGGCGGAAGCGCCGGCCAGCGGTCCGGCGGCCCGTGCAGGAGGAACGCGGTGGTGACGTGGGTCTCCGTCGGCCCGTACTCGTTGAACAGCCGGGCGCCGCCCGCGAAGAGCGCCGCCACCGCCGGCGTGATCCGGAGCTGCTCGCCGGCGGTGATCAGCTCGCGCAGGTCCGCCGGCGCCCCACCCTGCCCGCGGGCGATCTCGGCGAGCTGCTGCAGCGCGACGAAGGGCTGGAAGAGCCGCTCGATCCGCTTCTCGACCAGGAAGGAGAGCAGCGCGACGGGATCGCGGCGCAGCTCGTCCGGCATCATCACCAGAGTGCCCCCCGAGGCCCAGGTCGAGAACAGCTCCTCGAAGGAGACGTCGAAGCCGAGCGGCGAGAACTGGAGGACCCGCAGGCCGCGGTCCGGCCGTGCCTCGCCGGTCCAGGCGGCCATGTTGGCCAGCGCCCGGTGCGGCAGCGCCACCCCCTTGGGGCGACCGGTGGAGCCGGAGGTGTAGAGGATGTAGGCGAGGTTCTCGGGGCCAGGCCGGACCGCTGTCCTGGCCGCCGTCACGGCCGGCCCGGAGACGACCTCGCCCCGCCGGTCGAGGATGGCGACCTCGACGCCGTCGAGGAGCCCGGGCGGCAGATCGGCGAGCGCCTCCTCCCCGGCGAGGACGAGCCGGGGGCGCGCGTCGCCGATCATCAGCGCCAGACGCTCGGCCGGATAAGTGGTGTCGAGCGGCAGGCAGGCGCCGCCGGCCTCCAGGATCGCCAGCACGCTCACCGGCAGGGCGAGGGAGCGGCCGATCCAGAGCCCCACCGGCACGTCCGGGCCGACGCCGGCCGCGCGCAGGACCGCGGCCAGGTGCCGCGCCGCCGCCATCAGATCCCGGTAGCTCAGGAGGTCGTCCTCGTGCTCGACGGCGATGGCGTCGGGCGAGCGCTCCGCCTGCCACGCCACAATTTCGTGGGCCAGCTCATGGGCGAGGAGCACCCCGGCCGCCGCCTGCCCGGTGTCGTTCCACTCGCGGACGATCTGCTGCCGCTCCGCGGAGGAGAGCAGCGGCGCCGCCGAAATCCGCCGGCCGGCGTCCGTCATCACCCCGCGCAGCAGGGCCTCCAGATGGGCGGCGATCCGCCGCGGCGTGGGGGCGTCGAACAGCTCGGTGCTGTAGGAGATATCCGCCCGCATCCCCTCTCCGAAGTCCCAGAAGCTCACCTCGAAATCGAACTGCGCCACCGTGGTCTCGAAAGCCAGCGGGGAGAGCGTCAGGCCGGGGAGGTCCACGGAGCCGAGGGGCGCGTTCTGGACCGCGAACAGGACCCGGAAGAGCGGGTTGACCGCCAGGTGCCGCTCCGGCCGCAGCTCCTCCACCAGCTGCTCGAAGGGGAGATCCTGGTGGGCATAGGCCTCCAGGGTGGTCTTGCGCACGCGGGCGAGCAGCTCCTGGAAGGAGGGGTCGCCCGCGAGGTCCCCGCGCAGCACCAGGGTGTTGACGAAGAAGCCGATCAGCGGCTCGATCTCCGCCCGGTTGCGGTTGGCGATCGGCGAGCCGACGGCGAGGTCGTCCTGGCCGGTGAGCCGCGACAGGAGCGCCTGGAAGGCGGCGAGGAGGACCATGAAGGGGGTGGCCTCGTGCCGGCGGGCGAAGCGCGCCAGATCGGCCGCGAAGCCGGCGGGGAAAGCGGCGCGGAGCCGCGCGCCGGCGTAGGTGCGCGCGGCGGGCAGCGGCCGGTCGGTCGGCAGGTCGAGCGAGGCCGGCAGCGCCCGCCAGCTTCTGCCGCCAGTAGGCGAGCTGCCGCTCGAGGACCTCGCCGCGAAGCCAGCCGCGCTGCCAGACGGCGAAGTCCGCGTACTGGATCGGCAGCTCGGGGAGCGGCGACGGCGCCGCCGGCGATGGCGGCGCCGTAGAGCGCGGTGATCTCGCGGACCAGTACCCCCATCGACCAGCCGTCGGAGACGACGTGGTGCATGGTCGAGCAGCAGGGCGTGCTCGGCGGGCGCGAGCCGCAGCAGGGTGGCGCGCAGAAGCGGCCCGCGCGCGAGATCGAACGGCCGGTCGGACTCCTCCTGGGCGAGGGCCTCCGCCTGGGCGCCGCGGAGCGTCGCGGGGAGGGCCGAGAGGTCGACCAGCGGCAGGGTCCAGCCGCCGGCGGGCGCGACCACCTGGACCGGCTGGCCGTCGACTTCCCGGAACGTCGTGCGCAGCACCTCGTGGCGCCGCACGACCTCGCCGAGCAGCGCCGCGAAGATCGCCGGCGAGGTCTCCCCGGAGATCCGCAGCGCCAGCGGCATGTTGTAGGCGCTGAGGCCCGGCTGCAGGCGGTCGATGAACCAGAGCCGCTCCTGGGCGAAGGAGAGGGGGAGCGGATCGAGCCCGGGCGGCCGGCGCGGGATGCCGTCCGGCGGCGCCGCGGCGCGCTCCTTCTCCTTGCGCCTGCGGATCTGCTCGAACAGGAGCGCCCGCTGCTCGCGCGAGAGCCCGGCGAGGCGATCCTGGGGGGAGGTCGGATCGGCCATCAGTCGATCTTCCCTTCCAGCAACGCCTGGAGCCGGGCGGCCAGCGTCTCCACCTCTTCGCTGAGGATCGAGTAATGGTCACCCGGGAGATCCTCGACCTTCAGCCCCTCTTTCACCAGCTCGTCCCAGCCACAGGTGGGATCATCCTCCGCCATGCCGGCCACCCGGCCGGCGGCGCGGAAGAGCTGGACCGGGCCGGCGTAGGGGAGGGGCTCATAGGTTGTGATCGCGCGTCGATGGGCCCGGAAGCGGTCGAAAAGGCGGCGCAGCTCGCCCGGCTCGAGGCCGGGAGGCAACAGGCCGGCCCGCCGGCCGAGATCGAGGAGAAGAGCCAGGGCGCCGTCCGCGTCCACTCTGGACAGGTCCACGTCCGGGATCGCCAGACCCTGGAGCCGGGCGAGATCCGAGGCGAAGAGGGCCACCATCCCCGTCTCATCAGGCTCGGGCTCGCCGGCCCAGCGAGTGGGTGCCATGGAGTCGATCAGCGCCAGTATCTCTACCCTCTCCCCTTGCGTCTGCAACTGGCGGGCCATTTCGTAAGCCACGACTCCCCCCATCGACCAGCCGGCGATCCGGTACGGCCCCGCCGGCTGGACCTCCCGGACGGCGGCGGCGTAGCGTTCGGCCATCTCGCGGAGATCCTCGAGGGGCGGATCGGGGGACTGCAGGCCATAAACGGGCTGGCTGGCGCCTAAATGGCGCGCCAGCTCGCGATAGGCGACCACCTCGCCCCCCACCGGATGCACGCAGAAGAGCGGGCGGCGGCCGGACGTGCCCGCCTGGAGGGGAACCAGGGCTTCCCGGCCCGGCAGGACGCCCGCGGGCCCGGCACCGGCGTGCCGCTCCTGGAGGTACTCCGCGAGCGACGCCACCGTCGGATGGTCGAAGATCGCCACCACGTGGACGACCTCCGACAACGCCTCCTGAAGACGGTAGATGAGGATCGCCCCTGTCATCGAGGTGCCGCCGAGAGCGAAGAAATCGTCGTCGATACTGATCTCACGATCGGCGGGGAGCCCCAGGACCTCGCGGAACTGGCCGGCGAGGAAGCGCTCGAGCCGGGTGCGCGGTGGCACGGCCGGCCGCTCGGCCCCGCTCCCGGAGTCCTCCGGAGCGGGGAGCGCCCGGCGATCGATCTTGCCGCTGGCGTCGAGCGGCAGCACGTCGAGGAAGACGAACGACGCGGGGAGCATGTAGGCCGGGAGCCGGCGCGCCAGGGTGGCGCGCAGGGCGGCCGGCGAGGCGATCTCCAGCCCGGCGGCCACGTAGGCCACCAGCCTGCGCTCGCCACCAGGATCGCCGTCGCGCGCCAGGACAACGGCCTCGCGAACGCCCGGCTGCTCCGCCAGCGCGGCCTCGATCTCCCCGAGCTCGATGCGGAAGCCGCGGATCTTGACCTGGTGATCCAGGCGGCCCAGGAACTCCAGCGCCCCGTCCGGCAGGCGGCGGGCCAGGTCACCGCTGCGGTAGAAGCGCCGGCCTTCCACGCTGACGAACTTCTCCGCGGTGAGCTCCTCGCGCCGCCAGTAGCCGCGGGCCACCACGGCGCCGCCGATCCAGATCTCGCCCGGCACGCCGATCGGCACGGGCCGGCCGCCGGCGTCGCGGATCTGGATCTCCACCCCGGCGAAGGGGCGCCCAAGCAGGGATCTCACCCGTCCCTCGGCCGGCATCCGCCATAAAGTGCAGACGATCGCCGTCTCGGTCGGACCGTAGAGCACCCAGATCTCCACCCCGGGGAAGGTCTCCCGCAGATCGTCCAGGAGGTCCGCCGGCACCGCTTCGCCGCCGAGGAACAGCGCCCGCAACCGGGGCGCCGCGGCTCGCCGCAGCCGCGCCAGGATCAGCACCTGGCGCATCACCGCCGGCACCGCGTGCAGGATCGTCACCGAGCTCAGCTCGTCGACCAGCCGCTCGAGGTCCAGCGTCGGGCGCGTCGGCAGCAGGACGCAGGTGCCCCCCGCGAGCAGAGGGGCCAGCAACTCCAGCAGGAAGATGTCGAACGAGAACGAGGCGACGCTGGCGATCCGGTCCCCCCGCCCATAGGCGAAAGCCCCCTGCCCGGCCGCGAGCGTGCTCGCCAGGTTCCCATGCTCCACCAGGACGGCCTTGGGCTTCCCGGTAGTTCCCGAGGTGTAGATCAGGCAGGCCAGGTCGCTGGGCCCGGACAGCCCCGCCGGGGGGAAAGCGCTCTCCGCCGCCAGGCCTTCGTCGTCAATCCGCGCGATTTGCGCGGCATGGGGCGGGAGGGCCGGGACGAGCTCCGCGCCGGCGGCGATCACCGCCACCTGTGAATCTGCCAGCAGATCGGCGAGGCGCTCCCGCGGAGACCCTGGATCGAGGGGCAGATAAGCGCCCCCGGCTTTCCAGATGCCGAGGATGCCGGCCACCATCGCCGCGTTGCGCTCGGCGAACAGGCCGACGACGACCTCAGGTCCGACGCCCAGCCGCCGCAGCCGGTGGGCCAGCCGGTTGGCCCGGCGGTCGAGTTCCGCGTAGGTCAGCCGCTCCCCCCCGGCCTCCAGGGCCATCTCGCCCGGGGTCGCCGCCACCTGGGCCGCGAAGCGCTCGACGACCATCCGGGGCTCCCTCGCCGGCCGGGTGTCGTTCCATTCGGTCACGATCTGATGGCGCGCAGCCTCCGGCAGCAGCGGCAGTTCCGAAAGCCGCCTGCCATCGCCGGCCAGCACCCCTCGGAACAGCGTCTCCAGGGAGATGAGGGCGCGCTCCAGGGTCGGACGGTCGAACAGCTCGGCACTGTAGACGAGGTCCAGCAGGAAGGAGTCCCCCACCTCCCAGACGCCCAGCTCGAGATCGACCCGCGCGGTGTCCTTTTTGAATTCCAGGGGGGACAGGGAAAGGCCCGGCAGCTCCACGGTCGCGGCCGGCATGTTCTGCAGCGCGAACATCACCTGGAACAGCGGGTTCATCGCCAGGGTGCGCTGCGGCCTCAGCGCCTCGACGAGCTGCTCGAAGGGGAGGTCCTGGTGGGCGTAAGCCTCCAGGGTCGCGCGCCGCGTCCGGGCCAGCAGCTCGTGGAACGGCGGATCGCCGGCAAGGTCCCCCCGCAGCACCAGGGTGTTGACGAAGAAGCCGATCAGCGGCTCGATCTCCGCCCGGTTGCGGTTGGCGATCGGCGAGCCCACCGGCACGTCCTCCTGCCCGGTGAGACGGCCCAGGAGCGCCTGGAACCCGGCGAGGAGGAGCATGAACGGTGTCGTCTCGTGGCGCAGGGCGAACCGCTCCAGCTCGCGCGAGAGCTCCGGATCCCAGCCCGCCATCACCCGCCCGCCGCGATGGGCCAGCGCGGCGGGGCGCGGCCGGTCGGCTGGCAGATTCAGCGAGGCCGGCGCGCCGGCGAGCCGGTCCCGCCAGTAGCCGAGCTGCCTCTCCAGCTCGTCCCCGGCCAGCCAGCCGCGTTGCCAGACCGCGAAATCGGCATACTGAAGGGGGAGCTCCGGAAGGGGTGAGGGCCGGCCCGCCGCGGCGGCTCCGTAGAGCGCCGCGATCTCCCGCACCAGCACCCCCATCGACCATCCATCGGAGACGATGTGATGCATGGCGAGCAGCAGGACATGGTCGGCCGGTCCCAGCCGCAGCAGCGAGGCGCGCAAAAGGGGCCCCTGCTCGAGATCGAACGGCCGGACGGCCTCCTCCTGGGCCAGGCGCTCCGCCTCGCTCACCCCCATCCCCGCCGGCAGGCCGGAGAGGTCCACCCGGGGCAGGCGCCATCGCGATGGCGGCGCGATCACCTGCGCCGGCTTGCCGTCGCGCAGCTGGAAGGTGGTGCGCAGGGCTTCGTGACGGCGAACCACCTCGCCGAGGACCGCCTCCAGGAGGAGCGGCGAAAGCTCGCCGCGAGCCCGCAGGGCGGTCGGCATGTTGTAGGTCGGGTCGCCCGGCCGCAGGCGGTCCAGGAACCAGAGCCTCTCCTGAGCGAACGAGAGCGGCAGCGGACGGTCGCGGGGTACCGGCAGGAGCGGTGGAGCGATCGCCAGCGGGTTGGGAACTGATCGCGCCTGCTCGATCCAGGACGCCACGCCGGCGAGGGTCGGAGCCTCGAAAATGGCGCGCAGCGGCAGCTCGACCTCAAAGGTGTCGCGCACCCGTGAAACCAGCTGGGTCGCCAGCAGCGAGTGCCCCCCAGCTCGAAGAAGCCGTCCTCACGGCCGACCTCCTCCACTCCCAGGACCTCCCGCCAGAGCAGGGCCAGGGCGCGTTCGACCGGAGTGCGCGGCGGCGCGGAGGCCGCGGCGTGACGCATCGGCTCCGGCTCCGGCAGCGCCGCGCGGTCGACCTTGCCGTGACGGTTGAGCGGCAGGCGGTCGAGGAGCACGAAGGAGGTGGGGACCATGTATTCGGGCAGCTCGTCCCGCAGGAACCGGCGCAGCTCCAGAGCCAGGCGGCGTGCGTGCTTGGCGGCGAGAGGATCGTTGGCGAGGGCGCTCCAGGGGAGATCCGGGGCCTCCGGCACGGTACCGGCCGGGGCGGAGGCCGGCGCGCTCCCCCGCCGGCGCAGGGCGGCGCCAAACCGGAAGGGCTGGACCGCATCGACCCGCAGCTCGACGTCGTAGCCGTGGCGGTCGCCGAGCGCCCAGAGAGCATTGGGATCGATCCCGGGAACGATCTGCCCCGCGATCTCCCGGCGCAGCTCGGCGGTGGTAGTAGAGGCATCCTCTCCGACTCTGGCGAGAAGGTCGAGGGCCGCGGTCTCGGTGGCGAGCCGCGCGTTGGCGAGACCGGTGAGCTCCAGCGCGCCGGGCGCGCCGTCCAGGATTCGCTCGATCCCGGCGAGCGTCAGATCGCGGTCCCGCCCGTCGAGGCAGAGATCCGCCGGCGTCGCGGTGGCCTCGCCCACGCGCAGCACCACGTCGTACCGGAAGCGGGTCAGCTCGTTGTGCGCGGTCCCCCGCTTGACCAGGATCTCGACCTTGCGGATGGCGGGCAGGCGGCCGGCCAGGGCGAAGAAGAGCCGCGGGTCCACCGCCAGCTCCTCCTCGTTCGCCAGCCGGTGGCCGATCCGGCGCCGCAGCTCGGAGATAGGCATCGCGTCCGCGGCCTGGAACAGCTCGACCGAGGTGTGGAGAGCCTGCAGCAGGGGGAGGCTCCGCAGATCGCCGAGAAAGACCGCGCCTCCCGGCGCGACCGACCGGACCGCCCCCTCCAGCACCTGCACCAGATAGTCGACGCCGGGGAAGTACTGGACGACCGAGTTGAGGACGACCAGATCGAGCCTCTCGGGCGCGACGTCCGCCACCTCATGGGCCATCGCCCCCCGCAGCTCGACCTGCGACAGCTCTCCCGACGCATCGAGCTGGCGGCGGATGCCGTCCAGAGCGATGGAAGAGAAGTCGGTCCCCAGGTATAGATCGGTGCGCGGGGCGACCCGGAAGAGCAGGAGACCGGTGCCGCAGCCGATCTCCAGGACCCGCCGGGGGCGCAGCGCGAGGATGCGCTCGACGGTCCCCTCCACCCACTCGCGCATCTCTCTCGCCGGAATCGGCTCACCCGTGTAGGAGCTGTTCCAGCCGCGGATATCGAAGGTGGGATCGACCGCTTCGTCCGGCGCTCCGGCCGCGCCCCCCTGGCCGTAGGCGTCGTCGTAGAGGGCCTGCCACTGGTCGACGTGGGCGAGATCCTCCCCGCCATGCGAGGCCGGCTCCCCCTCCTCCCGCCGCGTGACGTAGGCCACCAGCCGGGGCCCCGCCGCCTCCCCCTCGCCGCGGGTCACCACCACCGCCTCGCCCACCTCCGAATGGAGCTCGAGCTGGCGCTCGATCTCGCCCAGCTCGATGCGGAAGCCGCGAACCTTGACCTGCTGATCGAGCCGCTCGAGGAAGTCGAGGCGGCCATCCAGCCGCTGGCGCACCCGGTCGCCCGTCCGGTAGAGCCGCTCGCCCGGGAGGTCGCTGAAGGGGTCGGGGACGAAGCTCTCCGACGTCAGGTCCGGCCGGCCTGAATACCCCCGCGAGAGCCCGGCGCCGCCGATCGCGAGCTCCCCGGGCATGCCCGCGGGGACCGGCCGCAGGAAGCGGTCCAGCACATACAGCCGCGCGTTGTCGATCGGCCGGCCGATCGGGGGCAGCCGCTGGGAATCGGCCTCCCCGCTCTCCAGCACCGACCAGGTGGCGACCATGGCGGCCTCGGTCGGCCCGTAGTTGTTGGCGACCGTGAAGGGCAGGGACGATGACGGGAACCGCTTCAGGCGGTCGCCGCCCACGAGGAGCTTCCGGAGGGTCAACCCTGAGGGGATCCGCCGCTCGGCGCTCTCCAGGAAGGGCTCCGCCAGCGCCGTGGGCAGGATGGCCAGATCGATCTTCCCGGCGGCCATCCAGGCGAGCATCCCGTCGGCGGAGAGCCGGGTCTCCTCGCCGGCGATGTGCAGGCTCGCGCCGGCCGCGAGAGCCGGCCAGATCTCGCCCACCGCGGCATCGAATCCCATCGCCATCACCTGGGCGATCCGATCCCTCGCGGCCAGACGGTAGGTCCGCGTGTGCCAGTCGACCATGTTCAGCAGACCGGCCTGAGAGATGGGGACCCCCTTGGGCCGGCCGGTCGAGCCGGAGGTGTAGATGACGTAGGCGGTGGCTTCCGGCGCGACGGGAGCCGGGACGCGCCGCGACGGAGAGAGGTGGGTGGCCGGCTCCTCGTCCACGCGGACCTGGACGGCCGGTCCGGCCCAACCGAGATCCCCGCCGCGGGTCACCACCACGGGCATACGGGTCTCGGCCGCGATATGCGCCAACCGGTTGCCCGGATAGGCGGGATCGAGGGGCACGTAGGCTCCTCCCGCCCTCAGGATCGCGAGCGCTCCGATCACCATCTCCGGCGAGCGCTCGACATGGAGGCCGACCAGCGATTCAGGGCCGACGCCGAGCGCGGCGAGGCGGCGGGCCAGCCCGCGGGCCCGGGCGTCGAGCTCCGCGTAGGTGATCTCCCGGCCCTCGAAGGCCAGGGCCAGCGCCTGGGGGGAACGGCGGGCCCGCTCCTCGATCCTGGCGGCGATACCGCGGAACGCTCCAGCCCTCTCCACGCGAGTGTCGTTCCACTCGCGCAGGAGCTGGTGCTGCTCGGCCTCGGCGAAGAGCGGGAGATCGGAGAGGCGGCGCTGCGGATCCTCCACCACGCCGGCGAGCAGCCGCTCCAGGTAGACGCCCATACGCCGGATGGTGGCGCCGTCGAAGAGGTCGGTGCGGTAGTCGATCTCCGCGAACAGCTGGCCGGCGGTCTCGACGAAGTGTATTTCCAGATCGAAAACCGGGCCGGGCGCCACGGACTCGAGCGGCGTCAAGGCGACACCTGGGAAGGCGTCGATCCTGGCCTCCGGTGTGTTGTGCAGCCCCAGGGAGATCTGGAACAGTGGATTGCGGGAGAGGCGGCGTTCAGGCCGCACCGCCTCGACCAGCCGCTCGAAGGGGAGATCCTGGTGCGCGTAGGCCTCCAGGGTGGCGCGCTGCACCGACGCCAGCAGCTCGAGGAAGGGGGGATCGCCGGGCAGGCCCGCGCGCAGCGCGAAGGCGTTGACGAAAAAGCCGATCAGCGGCTCGATCTCGGCCCGGACGCGGTTGGCGATCGCCGAGCCCAGGACCAGATCGTCCTCCCCCGTCATCCGCGCGAGCAGCGCATGAAACGCGGCGAACAGGATCATGAATAGCGTGGCGTCCCGCCGGCGGGCGAGCGCCAGGATCTCCCGGGTACGCTCAGGGCTGAAGTAGAGAAGCACGCGGCCGCCGCGCGGATCGGGCACCGGGGACGGCGCCCGGTCGATGGGCAGAGCGAGCGAGTCCGGCGCTCCCGCCAGCCGTTCCCGCCAGTACGCGAGCTGCCGCTCCAGCCGCTCGCCTTGCAGCCAGGCGCGCTGCCAGACCGCGAAGTCGGCGTACTGGATCGCGAGCGGCGGAAGACCGGCCGGCCGGCCGGCGACCGCCGCGGCGTAGAGCGCCGAGACCTCCTGGACCAGCACCCCCATCGACCAGCCGTCGGAGACGACGTGATGCATCGTCAGGAGCAGGCCGTATTCAGCCTCCGCCAGCGACAGCAGGGAGGCGCGCAGAAGGGGCCCCCGCTCGAGATCGAACGGCCGTGCCACCTCTTGCTGGGCCAGACGCCCCGCCTCGGCGGCGGCCACCTCCTCTGGCAGTCCCAGAAGATCGATCCTGGGCAGGTGCCAGGGGCCCGGCGGCGCGATGACCTGCACCGGCTGGCCGTCGCGCTCCGCGAACGTCGTGCGCAGGGCCTCGTGCCGGCGCACCACCTCGCCGAAAACCGCTTCAAGGGCGGCCGGCGACACCTCCCCGACGAGCCGCAGGGCCTTGGCGATGTGATACGCCCGGTTCCCCGGCTCCAGGCGGTCGAGGAACCATAGCCTCTCCTGGGCGAAGGAGGCCGGCACCGGATCGAGGCGCGGCGGCCGGGGAGGGATGGCCACCCCGGCCGAGGAGGCGACATTCTGCGCCGCCACGACCCTCGCGAGCCGCTCCAGCGTCGGGTTGTCGAACAGCTGCCGCACCGACAGCTCGACCCCGAAGGCGGTCCGCACCCGGGAGACGAGTTGAGTGGCCAGCAGGGAGTGCCCTCCCAGATCGAAGAAGTCGTCGTGGATGCCGACGCGATCCTGGCGCAGCAGCTCCGCCCAGAGCCCGGCGAGCACCTCCTCCACCGGGTTGCGGGGCGCCGAGCCGGTCTCCGCGCCCTGCCACCGCGGAGCGGGCAGCGCCCGGCGGTCGACCTTGCCGTTGGGAGTGAGCGGCAGGGCCGGCAATTCGATGAAGACAGCCGGAATCATCGCGTCCGGCAGATGGCTGGCAAGGAGCGGCCGGAGCCGGGCCGCGAGCCCTGGCGCCGTGCCGGGAGCGGGGACCACATAGGCCACGAGAGCGCGTTCTCCCCCCTCCTCGCGCGCCACGACCACGGCGTCCCGAACCCCTTCCAGACCGCCGATCGCCGCCTCGATCTCCGCCGGCTCGATGCGGAACCCACGGATCTTGACCTGACGGTCGGCACGGCCGGCGTAGACCACGTCTCCGTCCGGCTCGTAGCGCCCGAGGTCCCCGGTGCGGTAGAGGCGGACGCCGGCGGTATCCCCTGGAGCCGGGGCGAAGCGCTCGGCGGTGCCGGCGGGATCGTCCAGATAACCCAGGGCGAGATAAGGCGTGCGGATCGAGATCTCCCCCATCTCGCCGATGCCGGCTGGCCGGCCCGAGCGCCCCAGGACGAGGAGGTCGACGCCGTCGATCCCCCGGCCCAGGGAGATCCGGGGCTCCGCCAGCTCCAGGCTCTTCCACCCCATCGCCTGCGGTGTCTCCGTGGCGCCGTAGAAGTTGACCAGGCGAGCTCGCGGCGCCGTCCGGCGCAGGCGGGCCACGTCGTCGCCGGTCAGGGCATCGCCCCCCGAGCAGACCAGCCGCAGGGCGGTCAGCGGCTCCGCCTCCCCCGTGGCCAGGAGCCGGGCCATCGCGGGGGTGAGATGGGTTGCCGTGATCGCCTCGCGGGCGAACCAGCCGGCGAGCCAGCCGGGCTCGCCCATCCGCTCCGGGGAGGGCACGCGCAGCTCGCCGCCGACCCAGAGCGGGGTAAAGACGTCTCGCAGCAGCGGGTCGTGCGCCAGGCCGGAGAGCAGGCTGAAGCGGTCGGCCTCTCCCAGGCCGAAGGTCCGCTCGTGCCACTCCAGGAAGTGCGACAGCGGCCGGTGCGAGCCGACGACCCCCTTGGGCTCGCCGGTCGAGCCCGAGGTGAAGGCGATCCAGGCGGGGGCGTCGGGATGGACCGTGACACAGGGTGCGCCGGCCTCCACCGGCAGCCCGGGTCCGTCCACTCGCAGACGGGGGACGCCGTCGAGAGCGGATTCCACCTCGGCGGGGACCGGCCCCGCTCCGGGGATCTCCACCCAGGCGTGCGGCCGCGCCCGGCGCACGGCCCCAGCCAGGCGAGCCGGGGGGTGAGCCGGATCGAGGATGACGAACGCTCCCCCCGCCCGCAGCACGCCGAGCAGGGCGGCGGCCAGGGGAGCGGCCCGGTGCGCCCACACCGCGACCGGCTCGGCGAGCCCGAGCCCGGACGCCAGGAGTTGCGCGGCCAGGCGGCCGCTCGCCGCGTCGAGATCTCCCCAGGTCCAGACGCCATGGATGTCGGCGGCCGCCGGGCGGCCGGGGTGCCGCCGGGCCCGGGTAAGGAAGCGGTCGTGGACCGCCCCGGGCCATCCGAGGATCAATGGCCGGAAGAGGTCGGGCAGGACGGCCGCGGCCTCCGGCGTCATCAGCGAGAAGTCCTCGACGCGACATCCGGGATCCCGGACGACCGCCGCCAGGACGAGCCGGTACTGCCGGAGCAGCTCCTCCATGCGCGGCGCGTCGAACAGGTCGGCGTTGTAGATCAGCTGCAGGAGGATCTCCTCCTCCCACTCGGTCGCGTAGAGGGTGAAGTCGAACTTCGCCTCCGGCTCGGCGGCCGGCCCCGCCTCGATCTCGAGAGCCGGCAGGTGCCCTCTCTCGGCGGGCAGGTTGAGCATGTTGAAGAAGACCTGGAACACCGGCGTCCGCGAGAGGTCGCGCTCCGGTTTCAGATCCACCAGCAGGGCCTCGAAAGGGATGTCCTGGTGGGCGAAGGCGCCCAGCGTCGTCTCCCTCACCTGGAGGAGCAGCTCGCGGAAGCCCGGGTTTCCCGCCAGGTTCGCGCGCAGGGCCAGATTGTTGAGGAAGAAGCCGATCAGCGGCTCCGTCTCGGCGCGGTGGCGGCCGGCGACGGGTGAGCCCACCACGACGTCATCCTGTCCGGAGAGCCGCGAGAGCAGAGCCTGAAAGGCGGCGAGCAGGATCATGAACAGGCTCGCCCGCGCTTCCCGCGACACCCGCCGCAACGCGCTCACCGTCGCCCCCGGGATGCGGAGCCGCAGGCTCCCCCCCCGGAACGTCTGGATCGGGGGGCGGGGGCGGTCGGTCGGCAGGTCGAGCGGCGCCAGGGCGCCCTCCAGCTTGCCGCGCCAGTAGGAGAGCTGCGCCTCCAGGGTCTCCCCGCGCAGCCAATCCCGCTGCCAGCGCGCGAAGTCGCCGTACTGGATAGGGAGCGGCGGCAACGGCGAGGGCCTCCCGGTCGAGAAAGCCTCATAGAGCGCGATCAGCTCCCGGTTCATCACTCCGACGGACCAGCCGTCGGAGACGATGTGATGGACGTCCAGCAGGAAGAGATGGAGGTCCGGAGCGAGGCGCAAAAGGGAGGTGCGGATGAGCGGACCGGCAGCCAGGTCGAAGCGGGAGGCCAGGGAGACCTGGGTCAGCCCGACAGCCGCGGACTCACGCGCCGCCTCCGGCAGCGACGTCAGGTCGACCACCGGAAGGGGAACCCACAAACCGGGGGAGATCCACTGCACCGGCGAGCCGTCGACCTCGCGGAACGAGGTGCGCAGCCCCTCATGCCGGCGCACGATCTCGTTCAGCGCCCGCTCCAGGGCCCTGGTGTTCAGCCGGCCCCGCAGGCGCAGGGCCGAGCCCATGTTGAAGGCCGGATTGCCCGGATCCAGGAGATCGAGGAACCAGAGGCGCTCCTGGGCGAAGGAGAGCGGCGCCGTCCGGGAGGTGACCGGTGCCTGTGCCGGTACCGGAGCGCGATCCTGCTCCTTGCGCCGGCGGATCTGCTCGAACAGGAGCGCCCGCTGCTCGCGCGAGAGCCCGGCGAGGCGGTCCTGGGGGGACGCGGGATCACTCATTCAGCCTCACCCTCCAGATCCACGCTCAGATCCGTGCTGCCGAGCAGGGCCCGCAGCTCTTCGGGGGACATCCCGTCCATCTTGCGCAGCGCCTCGTCGAGGAGCCCGGAGTCGACGCTCGCGAGCTCAGCCTCGACGATGTGGTCGGCCAGCGCCCCAAAATCCGCGGCTTCGAACACCATCTGCAGCGTCAATCCGACCCCATGCCCCTGGCTCAGCCGCGAGACGAGCTGGGTGGCGAGCAGAGAATGGCCCCCCAGGGCAAAGAAGTTGTCCCGCATGCCCACCCGCTCGACGCCGAGCACCTCGGCCGCGACCTGGGCAAGCAGCTCCTCCAGGGGCGTGGCCGGAGCCACCCACCCCTCGGCGGACGCGAGAGGGCGCTCCGGCGCCGGGAGCGCCGCCCGGTCGACCTTGCCGTTGGGGGTGAGCGGCAGCGCGTCGAGCAGGACGAAGGCGGACGGCACCATGTACTCCGGCAGCTCCGACTCCAGGAAGCGCCGCAGCTCCGGCACCAGCCGCCGCTCCTGCTCGGCGCGCAAGGGGTCGTTGGCATAGGCGCTCCAGGGGAGCTCCGCGAGCCCGGTCTCCGCCGGCCTTGCCCCTTCGACCCAAACGCCGGCCGCGCGCCGCCGCAGCAGGGCGTCGAAGCGGCCGCTCAACCCGCTCCCGGCCGACCAGGTCAGGTCCGCGTCATAGCCCAGGCGGTCCGCCAGCGTCCAGATCTCCTCGGGGCTCACCGCCGGGCGGGCATGGACGCGCCGGTCGATCCCGGCGCGCAGCTCCTCGACGGTCCGCGCCTCGCCCGCGGCCAGCAGCTCCAGGGCCGCCGCCTCGCCGGCGAGACGGGAGTTGGGGATGCCGGAGACGGCCAGCGCATCGGGCCCCTCGACCAGGAGCCGCTCGAGGGCACCCATGGACTCCCAGGCGCGGGGTGGGGGCGGATCCCCACCCTTCTCCACCCCGCCGACATGCAGGATCACGTCGTAGCGGAAACGGGTCAGCTCGTTGGCGTGGCGCCCCCGCTTGAGCAGCACCTGGACCCGGCGGATCGCGGGCAGCCGGCGCGCCAGGGCCAGGAAGAGATCGGGATCGACGACCAGCTCCTCCTCGTCCACGATGTGACGGGCGATCCGCTGCGTCAGCTCCGGGACGGGGGTCGAGCCCGCGGCGCGGTGGATCTGCACCGAGGCATGGAAGGCCGCGAGCAGCGGCAGGCTGCGCACGTCGCCGATGAAGACGGCGCCGCCGGCCGCCACGGCCGCGACCGCCCCTTCCAGCACGTTGACGAGGTAGTCGACGCCGGGGAAGTACTGGATGACCGAGTTGAGGACGACGAGGTCGAAGTCCCCGGTCTGGACGCCGTTCCAGTCGTCGGCCAGCCCCTGGACCAGCTCCACCTGCGGCAGCGGGAAGTGGTCGAGGCCGGCGCGGACCTGGGCCAGCGCCACAGCCGAGAAGTCGGTGCCGCGGTAGCGCTCCGCGTGAGGCGCTACCCGGAACAGGAGGAGCCCAGTGCCACAGCCCGACCTCCAGCACCCGGCGGTGCTCCAGCGCCAGCAGCCGGTCGACCGTGCCGTCCACCCACTCGCGCATTTCGGTAGGCCGGAATCGGCTCGCCGGTGTAGCTGCTGTCCCACCCCTGAATGTTGAAGGTCGGGTTCTCGCGGCTCTCCGGCGATGGGCCGCGGCCATAGGTTTCGTCGTAGAGGGTCTGCCACTGTGCTACGTGCCCGCCGGCGTCCGGCGCCGCCTCTCTCCGCTTTGGCACCACGTAGGCGACCAGCCGCCCTCCGTCGGCCTCCTCGCGCAGGACGGCGGCCACTTCCCCCACCTCCGGATGGCGGGCCAGCGCACCCTCGATCTCCCCCAGCTCGATGCGATAGCCGCGGATCTTGACCTGCTGGTCGATGCGCCCCAGGAACTCGAGGGCGCCGTCCGGGCGCCGGCGCACCAGGTCGCCCGTCCGGTAGAGCCTCCCCGCGCCGAACGGATCGGGGATGAACCGCTCCGCCGTCAGGTCCGGCCGCCCGAGATAGCCGCGGGCGAGCCCCACGCCACCGATCAGGAGCTCCCCGGACACTCCGGCGGGCACGGGTTCGAGGGCGCGGTCGACCACGTGGACCACCGTGCCGTCGACCGGCCGGCCGATCGCCGGCGGCCGGCCGGTCCCGGGGACCGCCACCGTCTCCCAGGTAGCCACGACGCTGCTCTCGGTCGGCCCGTAGTGATTGACCAGGGCGAAGGGGAGGGGCCGGCGCGGCACCCGCACCAGCCGGTCGCCGCCGGTGAGCAGGGCGCGCAGAACGAGCCCCGCCGGCAGCCCGCGCTCCGCGGCGTCGAGGAACTGCTCGGCGAGCGGCGTCGGCAGGAAGCAGAGGGTGATCCCGTCTGCCGCCAGCGAATCGAGGAGCCGCTCGGGGAGCAGCCGGGTCTCCTCGTCCGGGATGTGGAGCGCGGCCCCCGCCGCGAGATACGGCCAGATCTCCCAGACCGCGGCGTCGAAGGCCGGCGAGGCGACCAGTGTCGCCCGGTCCCGCGGAGTCACGCCGTAGGTCCGCAGGTGCCAGCGCACCAGATTGGCGAGCCCGGCGCGGGAGACCTCCACCCCCTTCGGCAGGCCGGTGGAGCCCGAGGTGTAGATGACGTACGCGAGGCTCTCCGGCAGCGCGGGCGCGGGCTCCCAGAGGGTCAGATCGCCCGGATCGCCGGCTCCGGCCGCGGCGATCCGGACGACCCGCACATCCTCCGGCGCCCAGCCCGGGCCGCCGTCCTCCGTTCCTCCCGCGAGGACCACGGTCAGGCGGCTCTCGCGGACCAGGAAGGCCAGCCGGTCCGCCGGATAGGAGGGATCGAGAGGCAGATAGGCGCCGCCGGCCTTCAGCGCCGCCAGGGCGCCGATCACCATCTCCGGCGAGCGCGGAGCGAAGAGGCCCACCGGCGCGCCGGCACCGACGCCGAGGGAGCGCAGGTGGCGGGCGAGCCCGGTGGACCGCCGGTCGAGCTCGCCGTAGGTCAGCGTCCCGGCCGCGGAGGTCACGGCTGGCGCCCCGGGGGCCTGGGCCGCCCGTTCCGCGAAGAGCGCGACCACGTCCGGCGCCGGCTCCCCGCCTTCAGTGTCGTTCCACTCGCGCAGGAGCTGGTGGCGCTCCCCCGCGCGCAGCAGCGGCAGCTCCGAGAGCCGCCGGCCAGGATCGGCCACGACCCCGTGCAGCAGAACCTCCAGGGATCCGCACATCCGCCCCATGGTGGCAGGATCGAAAAGATCGGCGCTGTAGATGAAGAAGATCGACAGCGGATCGCCGGGCACCTCCGTCGCCTGCAGCTCGAGATCGAACCGCGTGGCCGGCACCTCGGACTGGACCACGGAGAGCGCCAGGCCGGGCAGCTCGATGTCGCCCATCGGGGCGTTCTGCAACGCGCAGATGACCTGGAACAACGGATGGAGCGACAGCTGCCGCTCCGGGTGCAGCTCCTCGACCAGGCGATCGAAGGGGAGATCCTGGTGGGAGTAGGCGTCCAGGGTCGTGCGCCGGACGCGGGCGAGCATCTCGTGGAACGGTGGGTCGCCCGCCGCGTCGCCACGCAGGACCAGCATATTGACGAAGAAACCGATCAGCGGCTCGATCTCCTCCCGGTTGCGGTTGGCGATCGGCGAGCCCACCGGCAGGTCGTCCTGCCCGGTGAGTCGCAGCAGCAGGGTCTGGAAGACGGCGAGGAGGACCATGAACAGGGTCGCCTCCCGGCCGCGGGCCAGCCGCGACAGCCCCGCCGTGACGCCCGCGTCGACCGACGCCAGCGCGTGCCCGCCACGGTAGGTGGGCACGGCCGGACGCGGCCGGTCCAGCGGCAGGTCGATGCTGGCTGGAGCGCCGGCCATCTGCTGACGCCAGTAAGCGAGCTGCCGCTCCAGCTCTTCCCCGGCGACCCGCTCCCGCTGCCAGACCGCGAAATCGGCGTACTGCACGGAGAGCTCGGGCAATGGCGAAGCCATGCCGGCGAGAGCGGCCCCGTAGAGCGCCGTGATCTCGCCCATCAGCACCCCCATCGACCAGCCGTCGGAGACGATGTGATGCATGGCGAGGAGCAGGGCGTGCTCGACCGCCCCGAGACGCACCGCCAGAGAGCGCAGGAGCGGTCCCCGCGCGAGGTCGAACGGCCGGACCGACTCCCTCTCGATCAGGTTCTCCATCTCCGTCCGCCGCGCGCCGTCCGGCAGGCCCGAGAGATCCACGAGCGGGAGCGGCCAGCGCCCCGGCGGCGCGATGACCTGCACCGGCTGGCCCGCGCGCTCCTGGAACGTTGTGCGCAGGGCCTCGTGCCGGCGCACCACCTCGCTCAGCACCGCCGCCAGCAGCGCCGGCGACAGCTCCCCCTGGGCCCGCAGGGTGTTGAACATGGTGTAGGCCGGATTCCCCGGCTGCAGACGGTCGAGGAACCAGAGCCGTTCCTGGGCCGAGGAGACCGGGACCGGATCGAGCCCCGGCGGCCGCCGCGTCACCTTCTCGAGCGCCGGGGTTGCGCCGGATTCCGCCGTCACGACGGCGGCGAGGTCGCCGAGGAGCGGATGCTCGAACAGCCGGCGGAGCGGGAGGTCGACCCCGAAGGCGGCGCGCACGCGCGAGGCGAGCTGGGTGGCGAGGAGCGAATGCCCGCCCAGCGCGAAGAAGTCATCTTCCAGATGGACCTCCGCGACCCCCAGCACCTCCCGCCAGAGGTCCGCCATCGCCTTCTCGGCGGGCGTGCCGGGCGGCGTGCCCCCGGCTTCGGTGCGCGCGAGCTCCAGCCGCTCGAGCGCCCGCCGGTCCAGCTTGCCGCTGGACGTCAGCGGGATGGCCGGCAGCACGGCATACGCCGCGGGCACCATGTAGGCGGGGAGCCGCTCGGCGAGGAAGGCGCGCAGCTCCGCCGCCGCCGGAGGGCTCGCCGCGTCCGCGGCCACCACGACGGCGAGGAGAGCGTCCCCTCCGCGCCGCGCCACCACCGCCACCTCCCGCAGGCCGGGATGGGACGCGAGGACGGCCTCGATCTCGCCCGGCTCGATCCGGAAGCCGCGCACCTTGACCTGGGCGTCGAGACGCCCGGCGAATTCGAGGGCGCCGCCGGAGAGACGGCGGACGAGATCCCCGGTGCGGTACAGGCGCGCTCCGGGCCGGCCGGAGAGCGGATCGGGCACGAACCTCTCCGCGGTGAGGCCGGGGCGGTCGAGGTATCCGCGCGCGACCCCGGCGCCGCCCAGAACCAGCTCGCCGCTCCCCCCCGCCGGCGCCGGCCGCAGGTCGCGATCGACGACGTGGGCCTCAACGCCGGAGATCGGCCGGCCGATCGGCACCTCCCGCCGGCCGTGCAAGGGGTCCGCTGTCCCCGGATGCTCATGGATCGTCGCCGCGACGGTGGCCTCGGTCGGCCCGTAGGAGTTGACGAGCCGCACCCGGCCGCCGGCTCCCCGGCTCCAGGCGGTCCAGCGCTCGGGCAGGGCCCGCTCGCCGCCGATGACGATCAGGCGGAGAGCCGGGGGGAGCGACAGGCCCTCGGCCTCGACGGCCGCCGCCACCTGATGCCAGTAGGCGGTGGGCAGGCTGAGGACGGTGATCCCACGCTCCGCGCATTCGGCGAGGAAGAGCGCCGGCTCCTCGGCCGGGCCACGGCGCGGGACGACCGTGGCGCCGGCGACGAGCGGCGCGAAGATCTCCTCGACGCTGGCGTCGAAGCTCAGGGCGGAGAACTGCAACTCGCGGTCGCCGGCCCTCAGCCCGAACTCCCGCGAGGCGGAGCGCACATACGCGACCACCGAGCGGTGGGGGACAGCGACCCCCTTCGGCAGCCCGGTCGAGCCCGAGGTGTAGATGACATAGGCGAGGTTCCCGGGATCGACCCCGGCCGCCGGCGACTCCTCGCTCGCGGCGTCGATGCGCGCCCACAGGGCGGCGTCGAGCTCGAGGACCGGAACCCGCGGCTTCAGCTCCGCCCGCAAGCGTTCCCTCATGCCCTCCCCGGCCAGCAGGAGCGCCGGGTTCGCGTCCGCGAGCAGGAAGGCCAGGCGCTCGGCCGGCATCCCGGGATCGATCGGCACGTAGGCGCCGCCGGCCTTCAGGATCCCGAGGAGCAGCACCACCATCTCGAGCGAGCGCTCCACCAGGATCGCCACCCGCGCCTCCGGCCCGACACCCAGGCCGCGCAGGTGGTTGGCGATCCGGTTGGCCCGCCGGTCGAGCTCGGCGTAGGCCATCCCCCGCCCCTCGCCGGAGAGGGCCATCGCCGCCGGGAGGCGCCGCGCCTGGGCGGCCACGAGGTCGTGCAGGCAGAGATCCTCCACAGCCTCAAGGGCCGTGTCGTTCCACTCCAGAACGATCTGGTGCCGCTCGGTCGCCGAGAGGGCGGTCAGCTCGCTCAAGGGGCGTTCGGGGTTCTCCAGGACCGCGTCCAGCAGCCGCTCGATCCCGAGGAGAAGACGGCGCGCTGTCGTCACGTCGGTGCGCCAGTCGTGGGCCAGGCGCAGGCTGAGCTCGTTGTGGTCACGGCGCCCCGGCAGCGCGGCGAGCGAGAGCGGATAGTCGGTACGGTCGGAGACCGTCACCCCGGCGACCGCGAGCTCCCCCGCGTTCTCCCCGAGCGACTCGTCGACGGGGTAGTTCTCGAAGGCGAAGAGGCTCTGGAAAAGCGGCTCGCCGGGGGGGACCTCGCTGGCGCGCTGGACCTGGGCGAGCGCGGCGGTCTCGTGCTGGCGCAGCTCGAGCAGGCGCTCCTGAACGCCCGCGAGCCAGGTGCCGAGCGCCGCCTCCGGAGCGACGAACAGGCGCACCGGCAGCGTGTTGATGAACAGGCCGACCATCGACTCGACCCCCGGCAGCTCGGCCGGCCGCCCGGAGACCACGGTCCCAAACACCACATCCGGCGCGCCGCCGTGGCGGGCGAGGGTGAGCGCCCAGGCGCCCTGCATCAGGGTGTTGAGGGTCAGGCCGCGCCCTTGCGCGAAGGCGGTCAGGCCGGCGACCAGCGCCGGGGGCAGCCGCAGCTCCTGCTCGCGCGGCCCGCCCTCGTCGCCGGCCGGCAGGGCCGGACGGTCGAGAGGCAGGCCGGTGGCCGTGGTGAAGCCGGCGAGCTCGCGCCGGAAGTAGGCTTCCGCCGCGGTCGTGTCCTGCCGCTCGACCCAGGCGATGAAGTCGCGGTAGGGACGGATGGGGGGCAGGAAGGCTTCACGGCCGGCGACCGCCGCCTGGTAGAGCGCGAACACCTCGCCGAAGAGGAGCGAGAAGCACCAGCCGTCGATCAGCAGGTGGTGGAAGCTCCAGACGAACAGATGCCGGGCCTCGTCCGTGCGCAGCAGCGCGGCCCGCATCAGCGGCGGCCGCGCGAGGTCGAAGGGGCGCGCGCGGTCGGCCGCCAGCCAGGCGGCGAGCCGCTCGGGGATCTCCTCCCGCGGCACTTGCCGCCAGTCCTCCTCCGTCCAGGGGAGCTCGACGCCGCGCCGCACCACCTGCAGCGGCCGCGCCAGCCCTTCCCAGGCGAAAGCGGTGCGGAGGACCGGGTGGCGATCGACCACCGCCTGCCAGGAGCGGGCGAAAGCGCGAGCGTCCAGAGGCCCCGCCAGCTCGGCGGTCAGGTGCTCGAAGTAGAGCTCGGAGTCCGGGGCGTAGAGACCCTCGAAGAGCATCCCCCCCTGGAGCGGCGCCAGCGGATAGAGATCCTCGATGGTGAGGTCGAGCGCCGCGCCGGTACCGACGAGCGCGTCGAGGGCGCGCTGATCCAGACCGGCGAGCGGGAAGTCGGAGGGGGTCCGCCCCCCCGCGTCCGCGGCCGTGCAGTGCGCGATCAGGCCGCCGAGCAGGGCGGTGTAGTCGCGGGCCAGCCGCTCGATCGTCGCCGCGGAGTGGCGGGCGGCGCTGTAGTTCCAGACCACCCGCAGCTCGCCGTCGAGCACCCAGGCGTTGACCTCGATGGCGTGGAGCGGACGCGCGAGCGGGCTCCGTTCCGGCCCGGCCGGCTCGGGCGCCAGCCGCCAGCTCGCCGAGGCGCCGAGCGCGCCGTCGAGCTGGCCCAGGTAGTTGAAGGCCACCTCGGGCGCCGGAGCCGCGGCGAGCGGCGCGGCCTCCTCGCCGCCGAGGTAGCGCAGGAGCCCGTATCCCAGGCCGCGCCGCGGGATGGCGCGCAGCGTCTCCTTGACCGCGCGGAGGAGCTCGCCGGGCCCGGCGTCCGGATCGGCCGCGAGCGTGACGGGGAAGATCGTCGTGAACCAGCCCGCGGTGCGCGACAGATCGAGGCCGGGCTCGATCTCCTCGCGGCCATGCCCCTCGAGATCGAAGAGGAGGCGGGTCTCGCCGGTGGCGGGAGCGGTCCAGCGCGCGAAAGCCTGCGCCAGGGCGGTGAGCAGCAGGTCGTTGACCTGGGTGCGGTACGCCGCCGCCGCCTCGCCGAGCAGCGCCCTGGTGGCCTCGCGCCCGAGCGCGGTCGCGACGGACCCGGTCCCATCCTCTCCCGGCTCGCCGTCCCCCGGTAGCGGCGCGAGACCCGCGGCCTCGGCGGACACCGACAGCCAGTACGGCAGCTCGCCGAGGGTCTCGGCCGAACGCGCATGCCGGGCGAGCCGCTCCGCCCATCGCTTCCATGAGGTGCTCCTGGCCGGCAGCATCGGGGGCGAGCCGGCCGCCGCCTGGCCGTACGCGGTCCCCAGGTCGTCCAGCAGGATGCGCCAGGAGACGCCGTCGACGACGAGGTGATGGGCGACGAGCAGCAGCCGCTCCGGCTCCCCCCCGCCGGAGACGAAGCGGGCGGCGCGGAAGAGCGGGCCGCGCCCGAGGTCGAAGCCGGCCTGCAACGCCGCGGCGCCGGCCGCGAGCGCGCCGGCGCGCCTCTCCCGCGGCAGCGCCGAGAGATCGAGGCTGGAGAACGCGGAGCTCTCCTCCCGCGGCGCGCTCCACGACCGCCAGCCATCCTCCTCCGCGACAAAGCGCAGCCGCAGAGCGTCGTGGTGCGCCGTCAGGGCCACGATCGCGCGGGCGAGCGGCGCCGGCGCGAGCGGCGTCTCGACGAGCAGCAGCAGGCTCTGGTTGAAGTGATGCGGCGCCACCGGCCGCGGCGCGAAAAAGTGGCGCTGAACGGGCGTGAGCGGCACCTCTCCCGCGACCTCCCCCGGCTCGGACTCGGCCGCGGCGAGCGGGGTGGCGACCGCGGCGAGGGCCGCGATCGTCTGCTCCTCGAAGATCTGGCGCGGCGTCACCACCAGCCCCGCCTGGCGCGCCCGCGCCACCACCTGGATGCTCAGGATGGAATCGCCGCCGAGGCGGAAGAAGCCGTCGTGCACGCCCACCCGCTCGCGGCCGAGCACGCCACGCCAGATCTCGGCCAGCAGCTCCTCCCGAGCGTTGCGGGGAGGGGTCCAGCCGGCGAGGTCCTCGGGCGCCTCCTCCGGCGCGGGCAGGGCTTTGCGGTCCACCTTGCCGTTGGGGCTGAGGGGCAGCGCGGACAGGACGACGAAGGCCGCGGGCACCATGTACTCCGGCAGCCGGCCGCGCAGAAAGGCCTGGAGCTCCTCGGCCGGCGTGCCGGCGGCCGCGACGACGTAGGCGACGAGCCTCGGGTCCGCTCCCGCTCCGGAGCGCGCCACCACCACCGCCTCCTTCACCCCTGGGTGCATCGCGAGCTGGACCTCGATCTCCCCCGGCTCGACGCGAAAGCCGCGGATCTTGATCTGGAGGTCGGTCCGGCCGAGGAATTCGAGCGTGCCGTCCCCCAGGCGGCGGACGAGGTCGCCGGTCCGGTAGTACCGCCGCCCCTCCCGCTCGACGAACCGCTCGGCGGTCAGCTCCTCACGGCGGAAGTAGCCGCGCGCCACCCCCGGGCCGCCGATCCACAGCTCTCCCGGCGCTCCCGGAGGGAGGTCCTCCCCGGCATCGACCACCCGGACCTCGACGTTGCCGAAGGGTCGCCCGATCAGCGCCCGCTCCGGCCGCGCGTCCGGCGCCACGGGGTGATACGTGCAGACGATCGTCGCCTCGGTCGGTCCGTAGAGGACGGCGATCTCCGCCGCGGGGAACACCTCCCGCAGCTCGGCCAGCAGGTCGGGAGGTACGCGGTCCCCGCCGGTGAAGAGCGTGCGCAGTCCGGCGAAGCGCTCCGGCCCGCTCTCCCGCGCCGCCGCCGCAACCTGGCGCATCAGGCTGGGCACGGCGTGGAAGCGGGTCGCCCGCGCGAGGGCGGCCATCAGGGCGGCGGGCTCCAGGACCTCGTCCTCATCCAGAATCTCGCACGCGCCACCGCCGAGCAGGGGGGCGAAGAGCTCGAGCAGCGAGATGTCGAAGGAGAAGCGCGCCAGGTGCGGCATCCGGTCGTCGGGACCGAAACCGAACCGGTCGACGAAGGTGTCGAGGACCGCGGCCAGGCCGCCATGCTCGACCATGACGGCTTTCGGCAGGCCGGTCGTCCCCGAGGTGTAGATCATGTAGGCGAGGTGCCCTGGACGGGGGAGGGCCCCTTCCGGGCTCCCCCCGGGAACCCCGGGGCGGGCCGCCTCGAGGCGCAGACCGCGATGGACCACGACCGCGGGCTCGGCGTCCGCCAGCAGGCTCGCCAGGCGCTCGGCGGGAGAGGCCGGATCGAGCGGCACGCAGACGCCCCCCGCCTTCCAGACCGCGAGCAGGGCGGCCGGCATCTCCGCCGTGCGGTCGAGCAGCAGGGCCACCCGCGAGCCGGTCGCCACGCCCGCGGCGCGGAGGCGCTGCGCCAGCTCTCCGGCCCGGCCATCGAGCGCCGCGAAGGTGAGCGCCTCGCCGCCGGCGACGAGGGCGAGGGCGTCCGGCGTGGCGGCGGCCTGGTCGGCGAACCGCTCCGGCACGGTCCACTCCGGGAGCGGCCGGGCGGTGTCGCTCCACTCGGCCGTCAGCTGGTGGCGCTCAGCCGCGCCGAGCAGGGACAGGGAGCGTGGCGGCCTCTCGGGATCGGCGGCGAGGGCGGCCAGGAGGTTCTCCAGCTGGACCAGCATGCGCCGGGTGGTGGCCGGCTCGAAACGATGGTCGGCGGTCAGGCGAAGCGTGAGGCTCCCGCGCGCCACGGCGGCCAGGGTGAGCGGATAGTTGGTGCGCTCGCTGAGCGTGACCTCGCCGATCCGCAGCTCGCCCAGCCGCTCGGAGACCGCCGGGCCGAGGGGGTAGTTCTGGAACGCGAGGAGACTGGTGAAGAGCGGCTCGCCGGCGGGCACCTCGGAGAGCGCCTGAATGCGCGCCAGCGGCGTCCAGGCGTACTGGCTCTGCTCGAACTGGCCGGCCTGGAGCCGCGCCAGCCAGGAGGAAGCGGCCTCGTTCTCCGGGATCTCGACCCGCACCGGCAGGCTGTTGATGAACAGCCCCACCATCGACTCGACACCAGTGAGCTCGGCCGGGCGGCCCGAGACCACGGCGCCGAAGACGACGTCGGAGGCCTGCGCGTAGCGCGACAGCAGAAGCGCCCAGGCCCCTTGCACCAGGGTATTCAAGGTCACACGCAGCCCCCTCGCCAGGGCCTCGAGCGCGGCGACCCGCGGCGCCGGCAGGGCGACCGACCGCTCGTAGTAGTCGCCCGCGTGACTGCCGTCCGCTCCGCCCAGGGCGGCCGGGTGGTCGAACGGCGCCGGGGTGGGCGCCGTGAAGCCGGCGAGCGCCCGCCGCCAGTAGCTCTCGGCCGCGGCCTCGTCCCGCTCCGCGAGCCAGGCGATGTAGTCGCGGTAGGGGCGCGGTGGGGGCGGCAGGACCGCCGCGCCTCCCGAGACCGCCGCCGCGTAGAGCGTGAAAACCTCGGACAGGAGGAGGGGGAAGCACCAGCCGTCAAAGAGGAGGTGGTGGGAGCTCCAGACCAGCCGGTGATCCCCCTCGCTCACGCGGACCAGGGTGAAGCGCAGGAGCGGCGGCCGACCGAGGTCGAAGCCGCGCGCGCGGTCGGCGGCGAGAAAATCCCGCCAGCGCGATTCGAGATCCGCGGGCGGCAGGTCCCGCCAGTCCTCCGCCGTCCAGGGGAGCTCGACTTCCCGCCGCACGAGCTGGAGAGGGCGCTCGACCTCCTGCCAGAGGAAGCCGGTGCGCAGCACGGCGTGGCGCTCGATCACCCGCCGCCAGGCGGCGGTGAAGGCCGGCTCGTCGAGCGTTCCCGAGAGCTCGGCGGTGAGCTGCTCGACATAGAGGTCGGCGCCGGCCGTGTAGAGGCTGTGGAACAGCATGCCCTGCTGCAGCGGCGCCAGCGGGTAGAGATCCTCGACGTCCTGATTCTCTTCGCGGTCCTCGCCGAGCAGGCGGTCGAGCGCCGCCTGATCGAGACCGGCGAGCGGAAAGTCGGAGGGGTTTAAGCTCCCCGCCCGCGGCGCCCGGCCGTCGCCGGCTCCCGGGTCCTCCGCGCTGCCGGCGACGGCGGCGAGCCCGGCGACCGTCTGGTTCTCGAAGAGCTGCTGGGGGGTGATCGAGGAGCCCCTCCCGGCGGGCCCGCGCCACCACCTGGATGCTGAGGATCGAGTCGCCGCCGAGCTGGAAGAAGTTGTCGTGGACCCCCACCCGTTCCAGGCCGAGCACCTCGCGCCAGATCGCGGCCAGACGCTCCTCCCTGGAGTCGCGGGGAGGGGTCGAGCCGGCGAGCGCCTCGCCGGCCGGCTCCGGCGCGGGCAGGGCCTTGCGGTCCACCTTGCCGTTGGGGCTGAGCGGCAGCGCGGCGAGGGGCACGAAGATCCCCGGCACCATGTACTCCGGCAGGCGCGTGCGCAGGAAGGCGCGGATCTCCTCCGCCGGCGGCGCGGCGCCCGCGGCCGACCACGTAGGCCACGAGCCGGTTCTCCCCCGGCCGCGCGCGCCACGACCACCGCCTCGCGCACCGCGGGATGGCGCGAGGAGAGCCGCCTCGATCTCTCCCGGCTCGACGCGGAAGCCGCGGACCTTGACCTGCAGGTCGGTGCGGCCGAGGAACTCCAGCGTGCCGTCCGCCAGGTGAGCGGCACGAGGTCGCCGGTGCGGTAGCAGCGCCGGCCGTCCCGCTCGACGAACCGCTCGGCGGTCAGCTCGTCGCGGCGGAAGTAGCCGCGGGCCACCCCGGCCCGCCGATCCAGAGCTCGCCCGGCACGCCCAGGGGGAGCGTCCCCCCAGCGGTCGATCACCCGCATCCCGGCGTTGGCGAACGGGCGGCCGATCAGCGTCCGCTCCGGCCGCGCGTCCGTGCGGCACCGGATGAGAGGTGCAGACCATCGTCGCCTCGGTCGGGCCGTAGAGGACGACGATCTCCGCCGACGGGAAGACCTGCCGCAGCTCGGCCAGCAGATCGGGGGGCACCAGGTCGCCGCCGGTGAAGAGCGTCCGCAACCCGGCGAAGCGCTCCGGCTCCGGCGGCCCGCGCCGCGGCCGCGACCTGGCGCATCAGGCTGGGCACGGCGTGGAACCGGGTCGCCCGCTCGAGGGCGGCGAGGAGAGCGGCGGGCTCCAGCACCTCCTCCTGCGGCGAGGATCTCGCAGGCGCCGCCGCCGAGCAGCGGCGCGAACAGCTCGAGCAGCGAGATGTCGAAGGAGAAGCGCGCGAGATGCGGCATGCGGTCGCCGGGGCCGAAGCCGAAGCGGTCGGTGACGGCGTCGAGCACCGCGGCGAGGCTGCCGTGCTCGACCATCACCGCCTTCGGCAGGCCGGTCGTCCCCGAGGTGTAGATCAGGTAGGCGAGGTCGCCGGGGCGCGCGGCAGCGGCCGCCTCCGCGGCTCTCCTCCTGGGCGGCGGGTCCGCCGAGGATCCAGGACGTGCCCGCCGGCGAGCTGCGCGGGCAGGACGCCGCGGTGGATCACGACCGCCGGCTCGGCGTCCGCCAGCAGGGCCGCCAGGCGCTCGGGCGGCGAGGCCGGATCGAGCGGCACGCAGGCGCCGCCCGCCTTCCAGACGCCGCAGCAGGGCGACCGGCACGTCGGCCGTGCGGTCGAGCAGCAGCGCCACCCGCGACTCCGGCGCCGACCCCGAGGGCGCGCAGCCGGCGCGCCAGCGCCGTCCGCGCCGCGCGTCGAGCTCGGCGAAGGTGAGCGTCCTCGCCGCCGCGACGCGACGGCGAGGGCTTCCGGCGTCGCGCGCGGCCTGCGCGGCGAAGCGCTCGCGGCACCGTCCAGCCCGGCGAGCGGGACGGGCCGTGTCGTTCCATTCGGCGACGACCTGGTGGCGCGCCGCGGCGGTGAGCACCGGCAGCGCCGAGAGGCGGAGCGTCCGGATCGGCCGTCGCCGCCGCGAGCTGGAGCAGGAGCAGCTCGCACAGGCGCTCGGCGGTCGCGGGATCGAACAGGTCGGCGTCGTACTCGAGCGAGCCCGCGAGACCCGTGGGGTGGTCGAACAGCGTCAGCAGCAGATCGTAGCGGGCGCTGCCGTCGTAGGCGTCCACCGCCTCGAAGGTGACCGCCGGCGAGATCCAGCCGCCGCGGAGGGCTGGGCCGTCGAGCACCTGGACCAGGGTCTGGATCAGCGGCTGCCGGCTGGTGTCGCGCTCCGGGCTGGATCGCCTCGACGAGCTTGCCGAACGGCAGGTCCTGGTGCGCGTAGGCGCCGAGCGCCGACTGGCGGACCCGCGCCAGCAGCTCGCGGAAGGTCGGGTCGCCGGCTGAGGTCGAGATGGCGAACGGCACCTGGGTCAGGAAGCAGCCGAGGACCGGCTCGATCTCGGGCCGGTTGCGGTTCGCGTTGTTGGCGCCGAGGATCAGCCGCTCCTGGCCGGAGTCGCGGTGGAGCAGCGCCGCCGTCGCCGCGAGCACGGCCATGAACAGGGTGGCCCCCTCCCGCCGGGCGAGGGCGCCGCAGCGCCGTCGGACAGCTCGCGGCGAGAGCGACCGGCAGCCGCGCCCGCCGCGCATCCGCATCGCCGCCGGGCGCGGCCGGTCGGTCGGCAGCTCGAGCGCCAGCGGGAAGCCCGCCAGCCGCTCGCGCCACCAGGAGGCCAGCCCGTCGAGCACCTCGCCCTGGAGCCAGCTCGCGCTGCCAGACCGCGAAGTCCGGAGTAGTGGACCGGCGGCTCCGGCAGCCGCGGCGGCCCGGCCCGCCGCGAAGGCGGCGTAGAGCGCGGCCAGCTCGGCCCAGACGATCTGGAAGGAGAGGAAATCGACGACCAGGTGGTGGACGGTCAGCAGGCAGACACGGTCGTCCGCGCCGCAGCTGACACGGACCAGGCTCGCCCGCACCAGCGGGCCGCGTTCGAGATCGAAAGGCGTCGCCGAGTCCTCGCCGACCAGGCGCAGGGCCTCCGGCTCGCGCCGCGCCGCCGGCAGGCCCGCGAGGTCGATCAGCGTCGAGCCGCTGCCGCCGCGACGGCGGCCACCCGCTGCACCGGGCTCGCCGTCGAGCAGCGGGAAAGACGGTGCGCCAGGCCGCGTGGCGGCGGACGATCTCGTCGAGCGCCGCCGCCACGGCCGGCACGCGAGAGCGGGCCGCGCATGCGGGTGGCCGCCCCGATGTTGAGCCCCGCCCCGCTCGGCTAGAGCTGCTCCATGAACCAGTAGCGCTCCTGGTCGAGCGACAGGGGCCAGTCCCCCTCCCCGTCCGGGCCGCTCACCCGCCGGACCGGCGGCGGCTGGTGCGGCGCGGTGCGGCCTGGCGCTGCTTCTCCCGCAGCTTTTCGAACAGGGCCCGCTGCTCGGGGGTGAGGGCGGCGATGCGATCGGTGAGACTCACGCCGTGCCTTCCACTTGCTCCAGCATCTTCCGCAGCTCCTCGGGAGAGAGACCCTTCATTTCGCTCAGGGCCTCGTCGAGGAGCCCGGCATCGGCGCTCGCGAGCTCAGCCTCGACGACGCGGTCCGCCAGCTCTCCCAGATCCTCCGCGTCGAACACCATCTGCAGCGTCACCGGGACGCCGTGCTCCTGGACCAGCCGGGAGACGAGCTGGGTGGCGAGCAGCGAGTGCCCGCCGAGACCGAAGAAGTTGTCCCGCATGCCCACCCTCTCGACGCCGAGCACCTCGGCCGGCGACTCGGGCCAGCAGCTCCTCCAGCGGCGTCGCCGGCGCGACCCACTCGCCCGGCGGGCTCGGGCGCGCCCTCCGGCGCCGGCAGCGCCGCCCGGTCGACCTTGCCGTTGGGGGTGAGCGGCAGCGCGTCGAGCAGAACGAAGGCGGACGGTACCATGTGCTCCGGCAGCTCCGACTCCAGGACGCGCCGCAGCTCGGGAACCAGCCGCCGGGCCTGGTCGGCGCGCAGCGGATCGTTGGCGTAAGCGGTCCAGGGGAGGTCCTCGATCCCGGCCCCCCGCGGCGCGACGCCGGCCGGAACGCCCGCTCCGCGCCGCCGCAAGAGGGCGTCGAAGCGACCGTCCGCCCCGCCCGCGGCGGACCAGGTGAGGTCGGCGTCATAGCCCAGGCGGTCCGCCAGGGCCCAGAGATCCTCGGGATCGATCGCCTCGCGGGCGCGGCTTTCGACCTCGGTGCGCAACTCGCCAGCGGTCTCCATCTCGCGGCCGGCCAGCAGCTCCAGCGCCGCCACCTCCCCGGCGAGGCGGGAGTTGGGGATGCCGGCGACTGCCAGGGCCGCGGGCCGCTCTTCCAGAAGCCGCTCCAGGCCGCTCAACGACTCCCAGGCGCGGGAGAGCGGCTCGTCCCCCTCCGTCTCCCCGTCTCCACTCCCGACGTGGAGGATCACGTCGTAGCGGAAACGGGTCAGCTCGTTGGCGTGGCGCCCCCGCTTGAGCAGCACCTGAACCCGGCGGACCGCCGGCAGCCGGCGCGCCAGGGCCAGGAAGAGCTCGGGATCGACGGCCAGCTCCTCCTCATCCGCGACCCCGCGTCCCACCCGCCGCGCCAGCTCGGCCGCCGGCAGCGAGCCCGCGGCGCGGTGCAGCTGCACCGAGGCGTGGAACGCCTCGAGCAGCGGCAGGCTGCGCACGTCGCCGACGAACACCGCGCCGCCGGGCGCCACCGCCGCGACCGCGCCCGCGAGCACCTTCACCAGATAGTCCACCCCGGGGAAGTACTGGACGACCGAGTTGAGGACCACGAGCGTCGAAGTCACCCTGCCGCACGCCGGTCCAGTCGTCGGCGAGCCCCTGGGCCAGCTCGACCTGCGGCAGGCCGCGCCGGACCGAGCTCGGCCTGGACCTGCGCCAGCGCCACGCCCGAGAAGTCGGTGCCGCGATAGCGCTCCGCCTCGGGGGCGACGCGGAACAGAAGAAGGCCCGTGCCGCAGCCCACCTCCAGCACCCGGCGGTGCGGCAGCGCGAGGAGGCGCCCGACAGTGCCGTCCAGCCACTCGCGCATCTCCCCGGCCGGGATCGGCTCACCGGTGTAGCTGCTGTTCCAGCCCTGGAGGTTGAAGGCGGCATCCCCTTCGGACTGGGGCGGCGCCCCCTGCGCGTAGGTCTGCTCGTACAGCTCGCGCCATTGTTCGATGTGATGGTCGACGTGCTGGAGCCCCTCGCCATCCCCGCCGCTCGCCGCGGCGGCCGGCCGCGGCACCACATAGGCGACCAGGCGGCGGCCGAGCGGCCCGCCGTCGTCGCGCGCCACCACCACCGCCTCGCGCACCGCCGGATGCCGGACGAGCGCGCTCTCGATCTCCCCCAGCTCGATGCGGAAGCCGCGCAGCTTGACCTGGCCGTCGCGGCGGCCGAGGAACTCGATCCGGCCGTCCGGCCGGAAACGGGCGGTGTCCCCCGTCCGGTAGAGCCGCCCCCCCGGCTCCGCCGCGAACGGATCGGGAACGAAGCGCCCGGCGGTGAGCTCCGGTCGTCCCAGGTAGCCGCGCGACAGGCCGCCGCCGCCGGCGCAGAGCTCCCCCCAGACGCCGGTGGGGACCGGTCGCAGGTCCGGGCCGAGGACGTAGACCCGCGTGTTGCCGATCGGCCGGCCGATCGGCAAGGGCTCCTCCACCTGCTCCGGGGTGGTCATCGGAAAGCAGCAGGTGAAGGTCGTCCCCTCGGTCGGTCCGTAGCCGTTGATCAGGGTGAGGCCCGGAAGACCTTCGAGCGCCCGCCGCGCGTGGGGCGGCGAGAGCACGTCGCCGCCGGCCAGCAACTGCCGCAGCGGCCGCAGGGCCTCCCGGCGGTCGTCGACCATCTGGTGGAAGAGGCCCGCCGTGAGCCAGAGGGAGGTGACGCCGAAGCGCGCGATCGCCTCGCCCAGCTCCTCCAGGGAAGGCCGGCGCGGCGGGAAGACGGCGACCCGCCCGCCGTTGAGCAGCGGCGCCCAGATCTCCAGGGTCGAGGCGTCGAAGGAGATCGGCGCCAGCTGCAGGAAAACCTGGTCCGCGCCGAGATCGGCGAAGCCGCTCTCCCGCACCAGCCGCACGACGTTGCGGTGGGTGACGCCCACCCCCTTGGGGCGGCCGGTCGAGCCGGAGGTGTACATCACGTAGGCGAGGCCGTCCGGGAGCGGGCCGGGCGGCTCCGGCCCCTCGAAGGCCTCGGGATCGACAGTCAGCGGAATGACCGTCGTCCCCTCCATCTCCTCCGGCAGCTCGGCCAGCAGCTCCGGCTGGCCGAGCAGGACGCGCGCCTGGGAATCCGCCAGCATCCAGGCGAGCCGGTCGGCGGGATAGGACGGATCGAGCGGCACGTAGGCCCCGCCGGCCTTGAGGATGCCCAGCAGGCCGACGATCATCGCCGGCGAGCGCTGCGCCAAAAGGGCGGCGCGCACCTCCGGGCCGACCCCGGCCGCGGCGAGCCGGCGCGCCAGCCGCGACGACCGGCGATCGAGCTCGGCGTAGGTGAGGTCCCCTTGCTCGGAGGCGACGGCCACGGCGTCCGGCCGCAGCCGCGCCTGAGCCGCGAAGAGGGATGGCAGGTCCTCGTTCGGGATCGCCGCCGCGGTGTCGTTCCATCCGAGCAGGAGCTGATGGCGCTCGGGCGCCGGCAGCAGCGGGAGCTCCGACAGCCGCCGCGACGGGTCCGCGAGCGCCGCCGCCAGCAGGGTGTCCAGATGCCCCTCCAGGCGCGCGATGGTGATGGCGTCGAACAGGTCGGTGGCATAGGTGAGCTGAACCGCGAGCCCCCCCGCGGTCTCGGTGAAGAAGACCTCGAGGTCGAAACGGGTGGCCGGAAAGGCGAAATCGACCGGCGAGAAGGTGAGGCCGGGCAGGTCGATGGCGCGCAGCGGCGTGTTCTGGAGCGCGAACATGACCTGGAAGATCGGGTTGTGCGACAGCCGCCGCTCGGGGCGCAGCTCCTCGACCAGCCGCTCGAAGGGGAGGTCCTGGTGCGCGTAGGCCTCCAGGGCCGCGCGCCGCGCCCGCGCCACCAGCTCCCCGAACGGCGGATCGCCCGCCAGGTCTCCGCGGAGAGCCAGGGTATTGACGAAGAAGCCGATCAGCGGCTCGATCTCGGCGCGGGTGCGGTTGGCGATCGGCGAGCCGAGGACCACGTCGTCCTGGCCGGCGTAGCGGCCGAGCAGGGTCTGCATGGCGGCGAGCAGGAGCATGAACAGGGTGGCGTCGTGGCGCCGCGCCAGGGCCGCCAGGGCCTGGGCGGCCGGGGCGCCGATCGCGTGCATGCGGGTGGCGCCGCGGAAGCTCTGCGCCGGCGGCCGCGGCCGGTCGGTCGGCAGGTCGAGCGCCGGCGCGCCGGCGAGCCGCTCGCGCCAGTAGGCGAGCTGACGCTCCAGCGCCTCGCCCTGCAGCCACTCGCGCTGCCAGACGGCGAAGTCGGCGTACTGGACGGCGAGCGCGGGGAGCGCTCGCGGGACCGGTGGATAGAGGGCGACGATCTCCTCCACCATCACGCCGAGCGACCAGCCGTCGGCCGCGATGTGATGGACGACCAGCAGCAGCACGTGCTCATCGGGAGCGAGACGGAGGGCGCTGGCGCGCAGCACGGAGTCCCGCTCGAGGTCGAACGGCCGCGCCACCTCCTCGTCCGCCAGCCGCCGCGCCTCCACGCGCCGGGCCGCCTCCGGCAGCGCCGAGAGATCCACCAGAGGAAGCGTCCAGGAGGTGGGCGGGGCGATCCGCTGGAGCGGCCGGTCCCCCCGCGCCACATAGGTGGTGCGCAGCGCCTCGTGGCGCCGCACCATGGCGCCGAGCGCCGCCTCCAGCGCGGGCAGGGAGAGCTCGCCGTGGGCGGCGAGGGCGAGCGGGATGTGATAACCGGCATTGCCCGGCGCCAGACGGTCCAGGAACCAGAGGCGCTCCTGGGCGAAGGAGAGCGGCAGGCCGGCATCCCGGGGCACCGGCCGGATCGGCGGCGCGGCGGCCTGGTATCCCGTCGAGAGCGCCGCCGAGAGCGATACCGCGACGACCGCCGCGAGCGCCGCCACCGTCGGCGCCTGGAACATCTCGCGCAGCGCCAGCTCGGCGCCGGTCGCGGCGCGCAGGCGGCTCACGACCTGGGTGGCGAGCAGGGAGTGCCCGCCCAGCTCGAAGAAGTTGGCGGACCGGGAGACCCGGGGTACTCCCAGGACCTCGCACCAGATCCCCGCCACGATCTCCTCGGCCGCCGTGCGCGGCGCCTCCCCCCCGTCTCCGGCGGCGTGCTCGGGCGCGGGGAGGCGCGAGCGGTCCACCTTGCCCGCGCTGCTTAGCGGCAGCTCGGGCAGGACCACGAAGGCGGCGGGAACCATGTAGGCGGACAGGCGGGCCGCCAGGTGCTCGCGCAGGCTGGCCGCCGTGCAGGCCGCGGCATCTCCGGCCGGCACACAGTAGGCGATCAGCTGCTTCTCGCCGCTCCCGCGCGCGACGACCACGGCCTGTGCGACCTCCGGATAAGCCCGCAACGCCGCCTCGATCTCCCCCGGCTCGACGCGGAAGCCGCGGACCTTGACCTGGTCGTCGACGCGGCCGAGGAACTCGAGCTCGCCGTCCGGCCGGCGGCGCGCCAGGTCGCCGGTGCGGTAGAGACGCGCCCCGGGCTCGCCGAACGGGTCGGGAACGAAACGCTCGGCGGTGAGCTCCGGCCGGCCGAGATAGCCGCGGGCGAGCGGCCCGCCCAGGGCCAATTCGCCGGGCACGCCGGCCGGCTGGCGGCTCCCCCGCCGGCCGAGCACCCGGGCGGCGCGGCCGGGCAGCGGCCGGCCGATCGGCACCGCTCCGGTCTCATCGGGCCGCACCTCGTAAAGGGTGGCGGAGATCACCGCCTCGGTCGGCCCGTAGACGTTGATCAGCGGCACGCCGGCGAGCGGCGAACGGCGCCACTGGCGCGCGCTCCCGGCGCGCATCTCCTCGCCCCCGGCGATCACGCGGCGAAGCCGCGGCGGCACCCCGTCCCGGTGCTCAGCCGCCGCCCAGCGCGCCCAGTAGGCGGTGGGCAGGTCGACGACCGCCAGCTCCAGCGCGGCGATGCGCGCCGTCAGCCCCTCCGGCTCCCAGAGCTCGGGCCCGCGCACCACCAGGGTGGCGCCGGAGATCAGCGCCGAGCAGATCTGCTCGATCGCGGGATCGAAGCTGGCGGAGTTGAACTGGAGCACGCGGTCTCCCGGCGCGATCCCATGGACCCGCGCGCAGGCCAGGGCATGCCCGGCCAGGGCCGCGTGAGTCACGGCCACGCCCTTGGGCCTGCCCGTCGAGCCGGAGGTGTAGATCACGTAGGCCAGGTTGTCCGGCAGCGCGGCACGGCCGGGCAGCGCGGGCAGGTCCAGCTCCTCCGGGTCCTCCAGCAGAACGCGGGGGGTGTCCGACGCCGGCAGGCTGGCGCCGAGCGCCGCCTGCGTCACCAGCGCCGCCGCGCCGGAGTCGGCGAGGACGAACCCCAGACGCGCCCCCGAGTCCTCCGGCTCGAGCGGCACGTAGACGCCGCCGGCCTTGAGGATGCCGAGCATGCCGGCCACCAGCCCGGCCGACCGCTCGACGCAGAGCGCGACCGCCACCTCGGGGCCGACTCCCAGGGTCCGCAGCCGGCGCGCCAGCGCTTCGGCGCGCCGGTCGAGCTCGCGATAGCTCAACCGCTCCTCGCCGCAGACCACCGCGATGGCCTCGGGGGCGAGGCGCGCGCGCTCGGCGATCAGGTCGTGGACGCACAGCCCCGCGGCCGGTCCGAAATCGAAGGCGGCAGCGCGCTCGTCACGCCGGAGCTGGTCGAGCTCCGCCGCCGAGAGCAGCGGCAGGGCCGCGAGCCGCAGATCGGGGCCGGCCACCGCGGCGGCCATCAGGGCGAGCAGGCGGGCGAACAGGCGCTCGATCGTGGCGCCCTCGAAGAGATCGGCGTCATATTCGAGCGAGCCGGACATGCCTTCGGGGTAGTCGAACAGCGTCAGCATCAGGTCGTAACGGGCGTTGCCATCGTAGGAGTCGACCAGCTCGAGGGTGATGCCGGCGAGCGACGCCTCGGAGATCTGGCCGTCGATCACCTGGACCAGCGCCTGGACCAGCGGCTGGCGGCTGGTGTCCCGCTCCGGCTGCACCGCCTCGACCAGTTGGCCGAACGGCAGATCCTGGTGCGCGTAGGCGCCGAGCGCCGACTGGCGGACCCGGGCCAGCAGCTCGCGGAAGCCCGGATCTCCCGTCAGGTCGATCGGGAACGGCACCTGGGTGAGGAAGCAGCCGAGCACGGCCGCGATCTCGGGCCGGTTGCGGTTGGCGTTGTTGGCGCCCAGGATCAGCCGCTCCTGGCCGGAGTCGCGGCAGAGCAGCGCGGCGGCCGCCGCGAGCACGGTCATGAAGAGCGTCACACCCTCCTCGCGGGCGAGGGCGCGCAGCCCCTCGGACAGCTCGCGGGGGACGCCGACGCGGCGCTGCTCGCCGCGCATCCGCGCCACCGCCGGACGCGGCCGGTCGGTCGGCAGCTCCAGCGCCAGCGGGAAGCCGGCCAGCCGCTCGCGCCACCAGGCGACCAAGTCCTCCAGCACCTCCCCCCGCAGCCATTCGCGCTGCCAGACCGCGAAGTCCGGGTACTGGACCGGCGGCTCCGGCAGCGCGGCCTGGCGGCCGGCCGGCAGCGCGTCATAAAGCGCGGCCAGCTCCCCCCAGGCGATCTGAAAGGAGATGAAGTCGGTCACCAGGTGGTGGATCGTGAACAGGCAGACGTGCTCCTCCGCGCCCAGGCGGAGCAGGCTCGAGCGCACGAGCGGACCGCGCTCCGAGATCGAAGGGGGCGGCCGCGTCCACACCGACCAGGAGCGCCGCCTCGGCCTCCCGGCGCTCCGCCGGCAGCGCCGTGAGATCGATCAGCGCGAGCCGCGGCCCGCCGGCGGCGGCCACCCGCTGCACGGGGGTGCCGCCGACGGCCGGGAAGGTGGTGCGCCAGGCGGCGTGGCGGCGGGCGATCTCCATCAGCGCGGCGGCTACCACCGGGACGGAGAGCCGGCCGCGCATACGGGTGGCGGCGACGATGTTGAGCCCCGCCCGTCCGGGGTAGAGCTGCTCCACGAACCAGAAGCGCTCCTGGTCGAGCGACAGCGGCCAGTCCCCCTCGCCGGTCGGCGCCGCTCACCCGCCGGATCGGCGGCGGCGGCGCAGGCTGCTGGAGGCGCGCGGCCTGGCGCTGCTTCTCCCGCAGCGCCTCGAACAGGGCCCGCTGCTCGGGAGTCAGGGCGGCGAGGCGATCGGCGACGCTCACGCGGTCTCCGCGAGGGACGGCAGGGATGGCGGGATGACAGCCGCGCGTCGGGGTCGGCCACCACACGGTCGAGGATGCGGCGGAACAGGCCGAGCCAGCGCTCGACGGTCGAAGAATCCGAGGATGTCGGCGTTGAACTCCACCGGCCCGGAGAACCCCAGGTCGTCGTAGTCGTAGAGGCCGAACATCAGGTCCCAGCGCGAGTTGCCGTCGAACAGCGGCGACCGCCTCGGAGTCGACGCTGTCGCCGCCGCCGTGGCTCTGCCCGGCGAGGACGAGGAGCAGCACCTGCACCACCGGATTGCGGCTCGGATCGGGCTCCGGCCGCAGGATCTCCACCAGCTTGTCGAACGGCAGGTTCTGATGCGTGTAGGCGGCGAGGGAGGACTTCCTGACCCGCGCCGAGCAGCTCGCGGAAGGTCGGATCGCCGGCGAGGTCGACGGCGAACGGCACCTGGGTCAGGAAACAGCCCGACCACCGGCTCCAGCTCCGGCCGCGGCCGGTTGGCGCTGTTCGAGCCGACCACCAGCTTCTCCCGGCCGGTGAGGCGGAAGAGCAGGGCGTCGACGACGGCGAGCAGGGCCATGAACGTCGTCACCCCCTCGCGGCGGGCGAGGGCGCGCAGCCGCCTGGGCCGGCCCGGGGCCGGAGGTGAACGGGATCATGCCGCCGCGCTGGCTCTGCACCGCCGGGCGGGGCCGGTCGCCGGGCAGGTCGAGCGCGAGCGGGAAGCCGGCGAGCTCGGTCGCCGCCAGAACTCGGCGTACTCCCGCAGCGTCTCGCCGCTCCACCGCTCGCGCTCCCAGACGGCGTAGTCCGGAAACTGCAGCGCGGGCTCCGGCAGCGGGCTCAAGGTTCCGGCGCGGGCGGCGTCGTAGAGCGCCATCAGCTCCTGGAAAGCGATCTGGAAGGTGATCCAGTCGGTCGCGATGTGGTGCACGGTGAGCAGGCAGAGGTGCTCCCGCTCCGCCGTCCGCACGAGGGCGGCGCGCACCAGCGGCCCGCGCTCGAGGTCGAAGACCGCCCGCGTGCGGTCGAACAGGGCGCGGCGCCCGGCGGCCTCGCGGCGCTCCGCCGGCAGGGCCGCCACGTCGATCAGCGCGAAGTCCAGCTCGGCCGACTCCACGATCCGCTGCACCGGCCGGCCGCCGACCACCGGGAAAGGTGGCGCGCCAGGCGGCGTGGCGGCGGATCAGCTCGCGCAGGGCGCGCCGCCAGCGCCGGCACGCGATCTCGCCGCGCATGCGGCTGGCGGCGTCGACGTTCCAGGAGACCAGGGCGGGGTTCTCCCGGTGCATGCGCCAGAGCCGCTCCTGGTCGATCGACAGCGGCCAGTCGCCGGCCGCGGTCGGGGCCGGTGACCCGGCGCACCGGCGGCGGCAGGAGGCGGCTTCGCGGCCTGGCTCCCTGCTGCTTGCGGCGCAGCGCCTCGAACAGGGCGCGCTGCTCCGGGGTGAGCGCGGAGAGGCGCTCGGCGAGGCTCACAGCGCCGGCCCCCATCTCCGCCAGCTTCGCGGCCGCCTCCTCGGGCGAGAGCCCCTCGATCAGCGCCAGCAGGGCCTCGATATCCTCGGCGCTCTCCTCCCCCTGCGCCCGCCGCGACCAGCTCGCCAGCTCGACGATGGTCGGCGCCTCGAACAGCGCTGTCACCGGCAGGTCGGCCTCGAACAGGGCGCGGATCTGGGTCACCATCTGGATCGCCAGCAGGGAGTGGCCGCCCAGCTCGAGGAAGCTGTCGTCGATGCCGATCGGCGCGATGCCGAACAGTTCCTCCCAGAGGGCGGCGAGCTGCTCGCTCGCGCTCGTCGCGCGGCTCGGCATAGACGGTGGCGAGCCCGGGGCGCTGCGCCTTCTCGCCGCGGTGCATCGGCGCCATCTGGGCGAACAGGGTGTCGGCGGTGATCGCGTCGGCCTCCGCGATCATGGCTGGCAGGTCGCGCGAGGAGACGATCACCTGCGGCAGGGTGGAGGCGAGCAGCCGGCGCAGCGCCTCGCCGCTCGCGCTCGGCCGGGACGCCCAGGCCTCCAGGTTCTCTGCGATCTCCGCCGGCTGCAGGCCGGCGACGCCGCCGGCCGCGGCGGCGATCAGCCAGCCGTCCCACTGGTAGGGGTCCCAGTGCACGGCGACGGTGAACGGCATTGTCGCCAGCGTGCCGGCGGGCGAGGGCGTCCAGGAACGCGCCGGCGGCGGCGATGTCGAGCTGCCCGAGCCCGCCGGTGAACGCCAGGGTGGAGGACATCAGCAGCACGAAGGCCGGCGGCTCCGGCTCGGCCGCGAGGGCCGCCAGCCAGCGCCTCGGCGCCCAGCGCCGCGGGATCGACGGCGGCGCGCAGGGCCTCGGCGGTCTTGAGCTGGATCAGCCCGCCGGTGAAGGCGCCGGCGGTGTGGAACACCCCCTGGAGCGGGCCGAGGCGCGGCGCGGGCCTGCGCCAGCGCCGCGCGGACCGCGCCCGGCTTATCGGACTCGGCGCGCACCAGCAGCAGGCGCTCCCGCTCCTCCGCCCCGAGGGCGGACAGCCGTTTCACCGCGGCGCCGAGGACGTCCGGCCCCCGGCGGCACCGCCGGCAGCCCCTCCCACCCCTCCCAGCGCTCGCGGCGGCGGGAACTGCGGCGGCACCACCAGCGCCACCCGCGCGTCCAGCGAGCGCAGCAGCAGCTCGGCGAGGGCCGCGCCGCCGGCCGTGGACGCCGTCGGTGACCAGGTAGGCGCCCCCGGCGACGAGGCGGCGAGGCCGCCGTCCCCCCGGGCAGCCCGACCGGCTCGAAGGAGCGCACCCAGCGCCGCCGGCCGCGGTAGGCGACCGCGCCGTCGAGCCGGCCGTCGGCCGCCAGCACGCCTCGGCCAGGAGCTGATCGATCAGCCGCTCCTCCCT
Organism: uncultured Acidobacteriota bacterium; assembly: GCA_963792575.1. GTDB lineage: Bacteria > Acidobacteriota > Thermoanaerobaculia > Multivoradales > UBA5704 > DATARR01. The sequence goes on along the minus strand of CAWBWZ010000005.1, from coordinate 124,407 downwards.
GGGAGAGCCCGCGGGAGGCGGCACGACGTCGATGCAGGCGCAGGTCAGCCGCGGCGACTCCTGATGGATCACCTTGACGGCGCCGAGGACCGTCGCCTTGCCCGGATGGACCGGATCGCCGTCGGCCACCTCGTGCAGGCCGTCGGCCACCATGGCGAGGTGCACCGGCGAGCTGCCGCCGCCGGCGGCGGTCACCGCCTGCTCCAGGAAGATCAGGCTGAGCAGCCCCGCGCCTGCGCCTCGTCGAAGCCGGGCTCGGTGCCGGTCACCCCCCAGAGGTGGAGGACCCTGGCGGGGAGCTCCCCGCCCCCGGCGCGCAGATGCTGGACCAGGCTGTCGTAGTCCTGCCGGCGGGCCGGATCGATCGTGACGGCCTCGCCCTCGGCCTGGAAGCCGGCACCGGCGGCGACGGTGAACACGGTCCGCCCGTCGCGCCGCAGCCGCTCGGCGAGCCGGCCGCCCAGGCCGCCGCGGTCGAGGAAGACCAGCCAGGCGCCTCCCCCTCGGCGGCGGCGGGCGCCGCCAGCGGCGCCTGCTTCCATACCGGCGCCCAGAACCAGTCCGCCAATTCGGCGCGGGTGCCAGTGGACACCGGGGCGGCCGCCTCGGGGGTCATGCCGCCGCGCGGTGGATCGATCCAGTAGCGCTGGCGCTCGAAGGGGTAGGTCGGCAGCTGTACGCGATGCCGCCGCTCGCCGGCGAAGAGCGCTTCGAGTCGACGGCACGCCCTCGACCCAGAGGCGGCCGAGAGCGTCGAGCAGCAGGGCGAGATCCGAGCCCTCCTCGCTCGCCCGCCGCAGCGTCCCCACCGCGAGCCGTCCGGCGCCTCCCTGGGGTGCTGGCGCACCAGCGTGCCGAGAGGGTGCCGCCCGGCCCGACCTCGACCAGGACGCGGTCGGGCTCGCGCAGCAGCTCGGCGAGCCCCTCGGCGAAGCGCACGGGCTGACCATGTGTCGCGCCCAGTAGCCGGAGTCCGGAGGTCGGCGGCGGTGATCCAGGTGCCGGTGACGTTCGAGAGGTAGGGGATCTTCGGCGCCCCCAGCGCACCGTGCCGGCGCAGCCGGGTGAGCGCCTGCCACGGCCGGCCGCATCATCGGCGAGTGGAAGGCGTGGGTGGTGGGCAGCCGCAGGCAGGTCACCCCGCGCCCGGCGAGCCGGCCCTCGAGCGCGGCGACCGCCTCCTCGGGGCCGCCGACGACGGAGAAGTGCGGGCCGTTGGTGGCGGCGAGGGCGAGGCGCTCGTCGAGCAGCGGCCGCGACCTCGGCCTCGGCGAGCGGCACGGCGAGCATGGCGCCGGCGGGCAGCTCCTGGATCAGCTTCGCCCGCCGCGCCACCAGGGCCAGGGCGTCCTCCAGGGAGAGCACGCCGGCCAGGCAGGCGGCCACGTACTCGCCCAGGCTGTAGCCGATCATCGCCTGCGGCGCGATCCCCCAGGCCATCAGCAGCCGCGCCAGCGCGTACTCGACGGCGAAGCAGGCCGGGCTGCGCGAAGCTCGGTGCGGGCGAGCCGCGCGGGAGGCCGCGCTCTCAGGCTCCCCGCCGCGGCGGAGCAGGGCCCGCAGGTCGGTCCGGCGCTCCGCGCGCTCGCCGGCTCCGCTCGGACGCGGCGCCGGCCGAGAACAGGACCTCGCGGAGGTCGACGCCCAGGTGCGGCGCGCAGGATCTCCGGCGCAGCGGTCGACCTCGGCGGCGGAAGACCGGCTCGGCGTCGTAGAGCTCGCGCGCCATGCCGACGTACTGGTCGCCGAGGCCCGGGAAGAGGAAGACCACCGGCCGCTGCCCCGGCCCGTCGAAGACCGCCGGCGGCGCCGCGCCCGCGATCGCGCAGGGCGGCGACCGCCCCGGCCGCGTCGCGGCAGACCACCGCGCGGCGGTGGGCGAAGGCCCGGCGGCCGGTCTGCAAGGTGCAGGCGACGTCCGCGAGATCGAGACCGGAGCCCTCCTCCAGATGGTCCGCCAGACGGGCACGCCTGGCGCGGCCAGCGCCGCCGGCGTGCGCGCCGAGAGCGGCAGGAGCTGCCAGGGGCGCGACGGGCCGGCGGGCTCCGCGCTCGGGCGCCTCTTCGAGCACGACGTGGGCGTTGGTGCCGCCGATGCCGAACGAGCTGACCCCGGCCCGGCGCGGGGCGTCCGCCCGCCTCCCAGGGGAGGGCCGCGGTCGGCACGTAGAACGGGCTCGCGCGAAGTCGATCTGCGGGTTCGGCGTCTCGAAGTGGAGGCTCGGCGGGATCGTGCCGGTGCCGCAGCGCGAGCACGGTCTTGATCAGCCCGGCGACGCCGGCCGCCGCGTTGAGATGGCCGATGTTGGTCTTCACCGAGCCCAGGGCGCAGAAGCCGCCGCCGTGCGCCGGCCTGCGCGAAGGCCTGGGTCAGCGCCGCGACCTCGATCGGATCGCCGAGCGGCGTGCCGGTGCCGTGGGCCTCGACGTAGCCGATGGTGTCCGGCTCGACGCCGGCCATCAGCAGGGCCTCGGCGATCACCTCCGCCTGGCCCTCGACGCTGGGCGCGGTGAAGCCGACCTTGGCGGCGCCGTCGTTGTTGACCGCCGAGCCGCGGATCACGGCGTGGATGGTGTCGCCGTCGGCCAGCGCGTCGGCCAGGCGCTTGAGCACCACGACGCCGGCGCCGTTCCCCGTCGACCGTGCCGCCGGCCTGCGGCGTCGAAGGCGCGGCAGTGGCCGTCCGGCGAGATGATGCTCCCCTCCTGGTAGAGGTAGCCGCTCCGTGAGCGGCGCGCCGATCGACACGCCGCCGGCGAGCGCCAGGTCGCACTCGCCGGCGAGCAGGCTCTGGCAGGCCAGGTGGACGGCGACCAGCGAGGTCGAGCAGGCGGTCTGCACCGGACGCTGGGCCCGCGCAGGTTCGAGCTTGTAGGAGAGCGCGGGTGGCGAGGAAGTCGTGGTCGTTGAGGAGCAGCACCTGGAGCGTGCCGGCCGCGGCGCAGCTCCTCGGCGTTCGGCAGCAGGTTCGACAGCAGGTAGGTGCTGGTGCCGGCGCCGGCGTAGACGCCGACGCGCCCCGGGAAGCGGTCGGGATCGTAGCCGGCGTCCTCCAGCGCCTCCCAGGCGCACTCGAGGAAGAGCCGGTGCTGCGGGTCCATCAGCTCGGCCTCGCGCGGCGTGAAGCCGAAGAAGGCGGCGTCGAACAGCTCGACCCCGTCGAGCACCCCCTGGCCGCGCACGTAGCGCGGGATCGGCGAGCAGGGCGGGATCGATCCCCGCCGCGCCAGCTCCTCGTCGGTGAAGCGGGAGATCGACTCGACGCCGTCGCGCAGGTTGCGCCAGAACTCCTCGAGCGAGCCGGCGCCGGGAAAGCGGCCGGCCATGCCGACGATGGCGATCCCCTGGGCCGGGGAGGTGTCTGTAGGTTCACTCATCGGGAACTCTTCCTTTCGGTCACTCGTCCTCAATCCGTCTTGCCGCGGCGGCCCGCGCGGGCCTCCCGGAGCTGCCGCAGCGAATCCTGGCGGGAGCGCGCCCGCTCGCGCGCCTGCCCGGCCCTCGCCTCCTCCACCGGCGCGTCGCCTTCCGGCGGCGCCTCGGAGAGCTTGCGGGCCAGGGCGTCGATGGTCGTGTGGCGGAACAGCTCGATGACGGGGATCTCCCGCCCGAGCGCCTCGTGGAGCCGGCCGTGCGAGCTTGACGATCAGCAGCGAGCTGCCGCCGGATTCGAAGAAGTTGTCGTGCACCCCCACCCGCTCCAGCTGCAGCACCTCGCGCCAGACCGCGGCGATCGCCCGCTCGAGCTCGTTGCGCGGCGCCACGTAGGCCTCCCCCTCCCCCTCCGTGGCCCTGGCCGCGGCCGCCTGCGGCGAGGGGAGGGCCTGGCGGTCGAGCTTGCCGTTGGCGGTGACCGGCAAGCGGTCGAGGATCACGAACGACCAGGGAACCATATACTCCGGCAGCACCTTCTGCAGGGATTCGCGCAGCTCGGCCCGCGGCCGGCGCCGGCGCTCCCGCGGGCACCACATAGGCGACCAGCCGCTTCTCCCCCGCGACGTCCTCGCGCGCCAGCGCCACCGCCTCGCGCACCCGCGGGTGGCGCAGCAGCGCCGCCTCGATCTCCCCGAGCTCGATGCGGTAGCCGCGCACCTTGACCTGGAAGTCGACCCGGCCCAGGAACTCCATCGTGCCGTCCGGCCCGAAGCGCGCGCGGTCGCCGGTGGCGTACATGCGGGCCCCCGGCAGCGGCGAGAAGGGGTCGGGGAGGAACCGCTCGGCGGTGAGCGCCGGCTGGCCGGCATAGCCCAGGGCCGGGCAGCCGCCGCCGATGTAGTTGTCGCCGGGCACGCCGGGCGGGCAGGGGGCGAGGCCGGCGTCGAGGATGTAATACCGGGTGTTGGCGATCGGCCGGCCGTAGGGGATCCCCGCCCAGGTGGGGTCGACCGCGCCGACGGGATACCAGTTCGACCAGACGCTGGTCTCGGTGGCGCCGCCGAAGTTGGCGATCTCCGCGCCGGGGAAGGACTCGCGAATCTGGTCCGGCAGCGAGAGCGGGATCCAGTCGCCGGCGAGCAGCACGCGCCGCAGATCGCCCCCCTCCCCCGCCGGTGGGAAGAAGGGGACGAGCTGCAGCAGCGCCGCGGGCGCCGAGTTCCAGGTGGTGATCCCCTCCTCCCGCAGCACCCGCGCCAGCCGCTCGGGGTCGCGCAGCTCCTCCTCGGTGGCCACCCGCACCGCGGCGCCGGCGCCGAGCATGCCCAGCAGGTCGTAGACCGAGAGGTCGAAGCAGATCGAGTTGACGAACAGGTGGCGGTCCCCCGGCCCGATCCCCAGCGTCTCGTTGTTCCAGCGCAGGGTGTTCGCCGCCGAGCGGTGGCGGACGACGATCCCCTTCGGCGCGCCGGTCGAGCCTGAGGTGTGGATCAGATAGGCGGGGTCGTCCGCGCCGCCGGCGCCGTCGGAGGATACCGGCCGGGTCGACGGGAAGGGGATCTCCTCCGCCCCGCCGGGGACGACGGCGTGGGCGAGCGCGGGCAGGCGCCGCGACCACTCGGGCACCGCCGGCAGGAGCGCCGGGCCGGCGACCAGCACGCGGGCGCCGGTGCCGGCGAGGATCGACTCCACCCGCTCGGCCGGCCAGGCGGCGTCGAGCGGCACGTAGAGCCCGCCGGACTTCAGGATGCCGAGCACGGCGGCGAGGAGGTCGAGCGAGCGCTCCATCCAGAGCCCGACCGGCTCGCCGCGGCGCACCCCCAGGGCCCGCAGGCGGTGGGCCAGGCGGTTCGCCCGCGCCTCCAGCTCGCCGTAGGTGATGGTCTCCCCGCGGCAGATCCCGGCCGGCGCCTCCGGCCGCAGGTCGGCCTGGCGCTCGAAGAGCTGGTGGAGGGCGGGGTCGTCCCCCCAGGCGCGGGCGGTGTCGTTCCACTCCTGGAGGACCTGGTGCCGCTCGCCGGCGGCGAGCAGCGGCAGCGCCGCGAGCGCGGCGTCGAGGCGCTCGATCGCGCCGGCGAGCAGCTGGCGCCACTGGCCGGCGAAGCGCGCGATCGTCGGCGGATCGAAGAGGTCGGTCGCGTACTCGATCGCCGCCGCCAGCCCGTCGCCGTCATGAACCAGGGCGAAGGTGAGGTCGAACTTGGCGTTGCGGCTCGGCGGCTCCTCGGCGGCGAGGGCGAGGCCGGGCAGGTCGGCGGCCGGCAGCGGCGTGTTCTGGAGGGCGAACATGACCTGGAAGAGCGGCGTCCGCGCCGGGTCGCGCTCCGGCTGCAGCTCGTCGACCAGCTTCTCGAACGGCAGGTCCTGGTGGGCGTAGGCCCCGAGGGTGGTCTCGCGCACCTGGCGCAGCAGGTCGCGGAAGCCGGGCGCCGCCGCGAGGTCGGCGCGCAGCACCAGGGTGTTGACGAAGAAGCCGATCAGCCCCTCGGTCTCGGCGCGGTTGCGGTTGGCGATCGGCGTGCCGACGCCAGGTCGCGCTGGCCGGTCAGGCGGGAGAGCAGGGCCAGCATCGACGCCGCGAGCACCATGAACGGCGTCGCCCCCTCGCGCCGCGCGAGCGCGTCGAGCGCCGCGGTCAGCCCGGCCGTCGAGAGCGAAGCGGTGCTCGGCCCCCCGGTGCGTCGGCACCGCCGGGCGCGGGCGGTCGGCGGGCAGCTCGAGCACCGCCGGCAGCGCCGCGCAGCCGCTGCCGCCAGTAGGCGAGCTGGCGCGTCGAGCGCCTCGCCGGCGAGCCAGCGGCGCTGCCAGAGGGCGAAGTCGGCGTACTGGACCGGCAGCTCCGGCAGCGGCGACGGCCGCCCCTCCGCGCGGCGGCGTAGAGGGCGCCGAGCTCCCGCACCAGCACCCCCAGCGACCAGCCGTCGGAGACGATGTGGTGGATGTCGAGCAGCAGCCCGTGCTCGCGTGCCCGCGAGCCGCAGCAGGGTGGCGCGCAGCAGCGGGCCGCGGGCGAGGTCGAACGGCCAGCCGCCTCCGCGCCGGCGAGCCGCGCCGCCTCGCGCTCCCGCGCCGCCGCCGGCAGCCCGGCGAGGTCGACCGACCGGCAGCGCCCAGGTCGGCGCGCCGGCAGCACCACCTGCACGGGCTCGCCGTCGCGCTCGGCGAAGACGGTGCGCAGCACCTCGTGCCGGCGCACGATCTCGCCGAAGGCGGCGGCCAGCGCGGCGGCGTCGAGCTCGCCGCGCAGCGCGCAGGACGAGCGGCAGGTTGTAGGCCGGCTCCCCGGCTGCAGCCGGTCGAGGAACCAGAGGCGCTCCTGGGCGAAGGAGAGGGGGAGGGCGCCGTCCCGCCGGCGCCCTGCGGGATCGGCCCGGCGGCGGCCGGCGCGCCGGCGCCGCGAGGGCGGCCTCGATGCGCGTGCGCCAGCTCGGCCACGGTCGGCCCCTCGAACAGGCGGCGCAGGGGGACCTCGACGCCGAACGCCTCCCGCACCCGCGACACCACCTGGGTGGCGAGCAGCGAATGGCCGCCGAGCTCGAAGAAGTCGTCGTGGATGCCCACCCGCCGGCTGCCCAGGACCTCGCTCCAGATCGCCGCCAGCAGCTCCTCGGCGGGATCGCGGGGCGCGCGGGAGGGATCGTCCTCCCCCTCCACCTCGGGCGCCGGCGAGCGCCCGGCGGTCCACCTTGCCGCTGGGGGTCAGGGGCAGGGACTCGAGCCGCGACCCAGGCCGACGGCACCATCGAGTCCGGCAGGCTGCCAGCCAGGAACGCCTTGAGCTCGGCGAACGCGGGGGGCTCGGCGCCCCCGCAGGATCTCCTCCCGGAAGACCACGTAGGCGACCAGGCGGCGCGAGCCGGCGCCGGCGCCGCGCACCGCCACGGCGGCCTGGCTCAGCGCCGGATGGCGGGCGAGCGCGGTCTCCACCTCGGCCAGCTCGATGCGCTGGCCGCGGATCTTCACCTGGTGGTCGCCGCGGCCGAGGTACTCGATGCTCGCCGCCGGCGGCGCCAGCGGGCGAGGTCGCCCGTCCGGTAGAGCCGCGCCCCGGGCTCCCAGCCGTCCACCTCGTCGAACGGATCGGGCAGGAAGCGCTCCGCCGTCAGCTCCGGCCGGCCGAGGTAGCCCCGCGCCAGGCCCGCGCCGCCCACGAACAGCTCCCCCGGCACGCCCACCGGCACCGGCCGCAGGTCGGCGTCGAGCAGGAAGACGCGCGCGTGGTCGAGCGGCCGGCCGACCGTGCGGGCGCTCCGGCCAGCCCCGCGGGCTCCCCCGCCAGCGGCGAGCCAGGTGGCGGCGTGGGTCTCCGACGGGCCGTAGTGGTTGTAGAGCGCCGCGCCGGGCAGGCGCCGCGAACAGGGCGGCCACCTGCGGCGTGACGTAGAGCTGCTCGCCGGCGCTCATCACCTCGCGCAGGTCGGGTGGGCAGCGTCCCCCGGCCGCGCCGCCAGGGCGAGCTGCTGGAGCGCGACGAAGGGGAGGAACAGGCGCTCCACCCGCTGCCCGGCGAGCAGCCGCAGCAGCGCCGGCGGATCGCGCCGCGCGTCGTCGGCGACCAGCACCAGCGCCCCGCCCGCGCACCAGGTCGAGAAGATCTCCTGGAACGAGACGTCGAAGGAGAGCGCGGCGAACTGCAGCGTGCGGCCGGCGCCCGCCCGCGAGGTGCGCAGCTGCCAGTCGAGCATCGCCGAGATGGCGCCGTGGGTCATCGCGACCCCCTTCGGCCTGCCGGTGGAGCCGGAGGTGTAGATCAGGTAGGCCAGGTTGCCGGGGTCGACGGCGGCGAGCGGTCCCGGCGCCGGCTCCGGCCCGGCGAGCCCCTCCTCGATCAGGAGGACCCGATGCCCCCCTCCGGCAGCGCGCCGGCGAGCCCCGGCGCGCTGAGCACCACGGAGACCTGGGCGTCCTCCAGCATCAGGCGCAGCCGCTCCGGCGGATAGCCGGGATCGAGCGGGAGGTAGGCGCCGCCCGCCAGCAGCGTGCCGAGGATGGCGACCGGGAGGTCGAGCGAGCGGTCGAGGAAGATCCCCACCGGCACGTCCGGACCGACCCCCATCCCGCGCAGATGGGCGGCCAGCCGGCGGGCCCGCAGCAGCAGCTCGCCGTAGGTCAGGATCGCGCCCTCGCCGTCGCCGGCCACCACCGCCTCGGCCTCCGGCTGGCGGGCGGCCAACCCGGCGATCCGCTCGTGGACGCACCAGCGGCTGCCGGCGCGGCAGCGGCGGCCGGCTCCAGGCGATGATCTGCTCGCGCTCCAGGCGGCAGCAGCAGCGGCAGCCCGGAGAGGCGGGTCTCCGGCGCGGCGACCGCCCCGCCGAGCAGGACGAGCAGGTGCCCCAGCAGGCGGTCGGCGGTCGCCGGATCGAAGAGGTCGCGGCTGAACTCCAGGTGGCCGGCGAAGCCTTCCGCGCCCTCCGCCAGGAAGAGGGTGAGGTCGAACTTCGCCTCCTCCGTCGCGATCTCCACCCCCTCCACCGCCAGCCCCGGCAGCTCCAGGAGGGCGAGCGACGGCACGTCGTTGAGCGCCAGCATCACCTGGAAGAGCGGGTTGCGCCCGCGCTCGCGGCGCGGCGCCAGCTCCTCGACCAGCCGCTCGAACGGCAGGTCCTGGTGGGCGTAGGCTTCCAGGGTCGCGGCGCGGGCGCGGCGGGCGAGGGCGCGGAACGAGGGGTCCCCCGCGAGGTCGAGCCGCAGGGCCAGGGTGTTGGTGAAGAAGCCGATCAGCCCCTCGGTCTCCAGGCGGTTGCGGTTGGCGACCGGCGCGCCCACCACCAGGTCGCGCTGGCCGGTGTGGCGGGCGAGCAGCGCGTCGAAGGCCGCGAGGAGGACCATGAACGGAGTCCACCCATGGCGGCGGGCGAGGGCGCGGAGATCCGCGCTCAGGGCGGCCGGCAGGACGACCGGGCTGCGCCCCGCGGCGAAGGTGGGCGCCGCCGGGCGCGGGCGGTCCGCCGGCAGGTCGAGGACCTCGGGAGCCTCCGCGAGCACCCGCCGCCAGTGTTCCAGCTCCCCTTCCAGCCGCTCCCCCACGAGCTGCTCCCGCTGCCAGCGCGCGAAGTCGGCGTACTGGAGGGGGAGCTCGGGGAGGGGGGAGGGCTCGCCGGCGGCGAACGCCCGGTAGAGCGCCGCCAGCTCGCGCAGCAGGATGCGGAGAGACCAGGCGTCCGAGATGACGTGGTGGAGGACGACCGCGAGCAGGTGCTCCTCGCCGCCGGTGCGCAGCAGCAGCGTGCGGGCGAGCGGGCCGGCGGCGAGATCGAACGGCCAGCCGGGCCTCGCCGGCGAGCAGCCGCCCGGCCTCCTCGCCGGGACGCGGCAGCGCGCGCAGGTCGACGACCGGCAGGGGTGCCGCGGACGGCGGCAGGACGATCTGCGCGGCGACGCCGCCTGGACCTTCACGAAAGACGGTGCGCAGCGCCTCGTGGCGCCGGGCGATCTCCCCCAGGGCCCGCGCCAGCAGCTCCGGGCGGAGGGGGCCGCGCAGCCAGAGCGCGCCGGGGACGTTGTAGGCGGAGCTCTCCGGCTCGAGCTGCTGGAGGAACCAGAGCCGCTCCTGGGCGAAGGAGAGCGGCTCCCCCGCCGGATCGCGCGGCGCCGGCCGCGGCGGCGGCACGGCGGAGCGCTCCTCGCCGCGGAGCTGCGCGATCCGCCGCGCCAGGCCGGCCGGCGTCGGCGCCGCGAACAGCTCGGCGGGCGCCAGCTCGACGCCGAAGGCCTCGCGCACCCGCGAGATCGCCTGGATGGCGAGCAGCGAGTGGCCGCCGAGAGCGAAGAAGTCGTCGTGAGCCCCTACCTCCCCGATCCCCAGCAGGCCGCCCCAGATGCCCGCCAGCAGTTCCTCGGCCGGGGTGGCCGGGGAGGTTTCGTCAGCCATTCCGGACGCGGCCACCGCCGCCTCGGAGGGCGCCGGCAGGGCCCGCCGGTCGAGCTTGCCGCTGGGCGTCAGCGGCAGGGCCTCCAGGGGCACGAACAGCGACGGGATCATCGCCTCCGGCAGCTGGCCGCGCAGGAAGTCGCGCAGGGCGGCGGGCGCGGTATCGCCCGGCGGCACTCCCGGCCGCGGGACCACCCAGGCGATCAGCCGCGCTCCCCCGGCGTCCGCTCCCACTGCCGCCGCCGCCACGCCCGGATGCCGCAGCAGCGCCGTCTCGACCTCCCCCGGCTCGATGCGCAGGCCCCGCACCTTGACCTGCTGGTCGGCGCGGCCGAGGAACTCGAGGTTGCCGTCCGGCAGCCGGCGGGCGAGGTCCCCGGTGTCGTAGAGCCGCCCGCCGCGCCCTTCAGGATCGGGAACGAACCGCTCGGCGGTCAGCTCCGGCCGTCCAGAGTAGCCGCGCGCCACCCCCGCGCCGCCCACGTACAGCACCCCGGGAACGCCGATCGGCGCCTGCCGCGAAGCGCGGTCGAGCAGATGGAGGCGCGTGTTGCCGATCGGCCGCCCGATCGGCACCCGCCGCGGGTCCTGCCCCGGCGCGCACACCCAGCGGGTGGTGTCGATCGAGATCTCGGTCGGCCCGTACTCGTTGTCCAGAGGCACGCCGGGGAAGCGGGCGAGGAAGCGCTCGCGCAACGCCGGCGACAGCGCCTCGCCGCCGGAGAAGACCTGGCGCAGCGAGCGGCACTCCCCCGCCGCCTCCTCGAGCAGGAACAGATCCAGCATCGACGGCACGAAATGGACGACCGTCACCCCGCGCTCGACGATGGCGCGCGCGAGATAGCCCGCGTCCTGGTGGCCGCCGGGACGGGCGACGACCAGCCGCGCGCCGGCGATCAGCGGCGCGAAGCACTCCCAGATCGCGACGTCGAAGCCGGAGGCCGCCTTGAGCAGCATCGCGTCGGCGGCGGTCAGCCGGTAGGTCTCCTGCGCCCAGAGCAGCCGGTTGACCAGCCCGCGATGCGGCAACATCACCCCCTTGGGGCGGCCGGTCGAGCCCGAGGTGAAGATCACGCAGGCGAGGTTGGCCGCGGTGGCGCGCGGCGCGGCGAGCGGACCGCCGCCCTCCCCATCTTCGTCCACGCGGTCCAGGAAGAGCACCCGCGCGCGGTGCGGCGGCAGCTTCCCGGCCAGCTCTTCCGGCGCCAGCAGCACCCGCGCGCCGGTGTCGGCGAGCATGCCGGCCAGACGCTCGGCGGGGTACCCGGGATCGAGCGGCACGTAGGCGCCGCCGGCTTTGAGGATGCCCAGCAGGCCGACGACCATCGCCGCCGAGCGCTCGGCGAAGAGGCCCACGGCCACCTCCGGCCCCACCCCCAGCCCGGCGCAGGCGGCGGGCCAGGCGCTCCGCCCGGGTGTCAAGCTCGCGATAGGTCAGCTCCCCGTCCTCGGCGACCACCGCCGGAGCGTCGGGCGTGCGCGCCGCCTGGGCCTCGACCAGCTCGTGCAGGCAGCGCTCCAGGGGGAGCGGCAGAGCGGTCGCGTTCCACTCCCCCGCCACCTGCCAGCGCTCGGCGGCCGAGAGCAGCGGCAGCTCCGACAACCGGCGGGAGGGGTCGGCCACCGCCGTCTCGAGCAGGACGCGCAGGTGCCCCATCCAGCGCTCGACGGTGGCGGGATCGAAGAGCCCGGTGCGGTACTCCACCCAGCCGTTCAGGCGCCCGCCGCTCTCGTAGACCGACAGCGTCAGATCGAACTTCGCCACCCCCACCTCGACGTCCAGGAGCTCGACGGCGAGACCCCGCATCGGCACCGGCGAGAGCGGGCTGGCCAGGTAGGTGAAGGCCGCCTGGAAGAGCGGGGTGAGGCCGGCGACCCGCTCCGGCTGGAGCTCCTCGACCAGCCGCTCGAAGGGGACGTCCTGATGCTTCTGGGCGGCCAGCACGGTATCGCGGACCCGCCGCAGCAGCGCCCCGAACGGCGGATCGTCCTCCAGCCGGGCGCGCGCCACCAGGGTGTTGACGAAGAAGCCGATCAGCCCCTCGGTGTGCAGCCGGCTGCGCCCGGCGGAGGTGAGGCCCACCGCGAGATCGTCCTGGCCGCTCAGGCGGGCCAGGGCCGCCGCGAAGCCCGACAGCAGGGCGATGAAGTTCGTGATCCCCTCGCCGCTCCCCAGGCCGCGCAGCCGGCCGGCCAGATCGGCCGGCAGGGGCACCACGCCGGCTGGCGCCGCGGTCGCCGGTGGCCGCCGAGCGCGGCCGGTCGGCGGGCAGCGTCAGCACCGGCACCGCCGGCGAGCTGCCGCCGCCAGTAGGCGAGCTGCGCGTCGAGGGCGCCGCCGGCCAGGGCCTGCCGCTGCCAGACCGCCCAGTCGGCATAGCGCACCGGCAGCTCCGGCAGGGAGGAAGGCCGGCCGGCGGCGAAGTCGGCGTAGAGGACCGCCAGCTCGCGGAAGAAGATCGCCATCGACCAGCCGTCGGTGGCGATGTGGTGGAAGGTCGCCATCAGGGCCCGCCGGTCCATCCCGAGATCCAGCAGGAGGAAACGGACGACCGGCCCGCGCGCGAGGTCGAACGGCCGCGCGGCCTCGGCGTTCAAGCCCTGCCGCAGCGCCCGGTCGCGCGCCGGCGCCGGCAGGCCGCCGAGGTCCACCCGCGCGAAGGCGAGGCCGGAGGCCGCCGGCGGCACCACCGCCTGCACCGGCTCGCCGTCCACCCGGGTGTAGATCGTGCGCAGCGGCTCGTGCCGGCGGACGATCTCCGCCAGCGCGCGGATCAGCAGGCCGGTCTCCAGGCCGCCGTCCAGCCGCACCGCGACCGGCACGTTGTACTTCGCGCTCCCGGGCTCCATCAGGTCGAGCAGCCAGAGGCGCTGCTGGGCGAAGGAGAGCGGGCAGGCCTGCTCCGCCAGCGCCGGGAGCTCCGCCTCCCGCTCCGCCGCGGCGCCGCCCGCGGGCTCCTCCAGAGCTCCGCCGGGATCTCCTCCGAAATGTGGCGCGCCAGGGCCGCCACCGTCGGCGCCTCGAACAGGGTCTGGAGATGGAGGTCGACCCCGGTCTCCTCGGCGACGCGCAGGGTCACCCGGTGGGCCAGCAGGGAGTGGCCGCCGAGATCGAAGAAGTCGTCGTGCAGGCCGACCCCGCCGACCCCGAGCACCTCGCTCCAGATCTCCGCCAGCCGCTGCCTCCAGGGGCGTGCGCGGCCGCTCCGCGGCGCCGGAGTCCCGCCGGGAGCCCCCGCGGAGCTCCGGCGACGCCGGCGGCAGCCCGGGCGACCAGGAGATGGCGGCGATCTCCTCGCTGCCGACGGCCAGCCGCTCCGCCAGCCCGGCCACGGTCGGCGCCGCGAACAGATCGGCCATCGACACCGTCGACGCCCAGCACGTCGTGGATCCGCGCCAGCACGCGGATGGCGAGCAGCGAGTGGCCGCCGAGGGCGAAGAAGTCGTCGTGGACGCCGACCCGCGCGACCCCCAGCACCTCGCTCCAGATCTCCGCCAGCCGCTCCTCCAGCAGGGTGCGGGGGAGGGTGAGGTCGGCGGCTCCGGCCGCCTCCTCCGGCAGGCGCGCCGCGAGTGCCCGGCGGTCCACCTTGCCGTTGGCGGTCAGCGGCAGCTCGGGGAGGGCGATCAGGCGGGAGGGGAGCATGTGCTCCGGGAGGAGCGCCCGCAGGTGCTCGCGCAGATCCCCGGGCAGGGGGGCTCGCCGCCGCCCGCGGCACGACATAGGCCACCAGCGCCTTGCCCCCCGCCTCCTCGCGGGCCACCACGGCCGCCTCCGCCACCTCCGGGTGGCGCAGCGAGGGCGGCCTCGATCTCGCCGGGCTCGACGCGGAAGCCGCGGATCTTCACCTGCTGGTCCCGCCGGCCGAGGAACTCGATCGCGCCGTCCGGCCGCCAGCGGGCGAGGTCGCCCGTGCGGTAGAGCCGCTCGCCCGCTTTCGGTAGCGAAGGGGTCGGGAACGAAACGCTCGGCCGTCAGCTCCGGGCGGCCGGGATAACCGCGGGCCAGGCCGTCGCCCCCCGCGTACAGCTCGCCGGGCACCCCCGCCGGCACCGGCAGCAGATCGCCATCCAGCAGGTGGACCGTGGTGCCGGCGATCGGGCGGCCGATCGGGACCGGCATCGGTCACCGCCGCCGCGTCCCGCATCGTGTGGCAGGCGGTGAACGTGGTGTTCTCGGTCGGGCCGTAGCCGTTGATCAGCGGTGAGGCCGGGGAGCGCCGCGAGCGCCCGCCGGACGTGGCGGGGCCGAGAGGACGTCGCCGCCGGCGAGCAGCTGCGAGACCCCGCGCAGCGCCTCCGGCCGGCTCTCGACGATCGGAGTGGAAGAGGCCGGCGGTGAGCCAGAGCGTCGTCACCCCCTCGCGGGCCACCGCCGCGCCCAGCTCCTCCAGCGACGGCGCGCCGCCGGGGAGCAGGGCCAGGCGCGCGCCGTTGAGCAGGGCGCCCCAGATCTCGAAGGTCGCGGCGTCGAAGGAGGCGGGCGCCAGCTGGAGGAAGACCTCGTCCGGGCCGAAACGGGCGTAGTCGGCGCCGCGGACCAGCCGCACCACGGCGCGATGGGTCACCTCGACCCCCTTCGGCTGGCCGGTCGAGCCGGAGGTGTACATCACGTAGGCGAGCGTTTCGGGGCCAGACCGGGACCGGCCGGGGGCGGAGCCCAGCCCTCTCCATCCTCCCCCTCTTCCACCAGCTCGCCGCCGGCGTCCACGAGGACGCGGGCGATCCCGGCCGGCAGCGCCGGCGAGCCGGCGAGGCCCGCCTCGACGACCAGCAGGCCGAGCCCGGCGTCCGCCGCCATCCATGCCAGCCGCTCCGCGGGGTAGGCGGGATCGAGCGGCACGTAAACGCCCCCCGCCTTGAGGATGCCGAGCATGCCGGTGACCAGCGCCGGCGAGCGCTCGACGTAGAGGCCGATCCGCGTCTCCAGGCCGGCGCCCTCCCGGCTCAGCCGCGCCGCCAGGCGGCTGGCTCGCGCGTCGAGACTCGGCGTAGGAGATCCGCCCGCCGGCGGCCGTCGAGCGCCACCGCCTCCGGCGCTCGCGCGGCCTGCTCGGCGAACAGCCCGTGGATCGTGGCCTGGCGTGGGTACCCCGGCGACTCCACCACCGCGCCGCTCCAGGCGCGGATCTGCGCCGCCTCCACGGCGGTGAGCAGCGGCAGCTCGGAGAGGCGGGCCCCGGGGGCGGCCGCGATCCCCTCCGCGAGCGCGCGCCAGTGGCCCAGCATGCGGTCGGCGGTCGCCGGATCGAAGAGACCGGCGTCGTACTCCAGGACGGCCGCGAAGCCCTCGCGCTCCCGGACCAGGCTCAGGGTGAGGTCGAAC
Organism: uncultured Acidobacteriota bacterium; assembly: GCA_963792575.1. Taxonomy (GTDB): domain Bacteria; phylum Acidobacteriota; class Thermoanaerobaculia; order Multivoradales; family UBA5704; genus DATARR01. Next base: position 108,831 of record CAWBWZ010000005.1, on the reverse strand, counting down.
TTCGCGGTGCCGGTCTCCAGCCGCCGCACCTCGGCGGCCGCCGCGCCCAGACGCTCGATCGCGATCGGCTGCTCGAGCTGGAAGACGACCTGGAAGAGGGGGTTGCGCCCCCGCTGGCGCTCCGGCCGCAGCTCCTCCACCAGCCGCTCGAAGGGGACGTCCTGGTGGGCGTAGGCCCCCAGGCAGACCTCGCGCACCCGCGCCAGCAGCTCCCGGAACCCGGGGTCGCCATCGACGGGCGTGCGCAGCACCAGCATGTTGACGAAGAAGCCGATCAGCCCTTCGACCTCGGCGCGGCCCCGGTGCGCCACCGGCGAGCCGACCGCCACCGAGGAGGAACCCGTGTAGCGGGCAAGCTGGGCCTGGAAGGCGGCGAGCAGGACCATGAAGGGGGTCGCCCCCTCGCGCCGGGCGAGCCCCTCCAGGGCCGCCGACGTCGCGGCCGGCAGGCTGGCCGCCCGCGTGCCGCCGCGCCCCGAGCGCGACGCCGGCAGAGGCCGGTCGGCCGGCAGCTCCAGCGGAGCCGAGCCGGCGAGCCGCTGGCGCCACCACTCGACCTCCGCCGCCAGCCTCTCGCGCAGCCGGTCGTCGGCGAACCAGGCCCGCTGCCAGACCGCCCAGTCGGCGTACTGGACGGGCAGCGCGGGAAGCGGCGACGGGCGACCGGCGGCGGACGCCTCGTAGAGGGCGGCCAGCTCGGCGACCAGGATCTCCATCGACCAGCCGTCCGCCACGATGTGGTGCAGGGTGATCGCCAGCAGGTGCTCGTCCGCGGCGATGCGGATGGCGAGCGCGCGCCAGAGGGGGCCGCGCGCGAGGTCGAACGGCGCCACCGCCACCACGTCGGCCAGCCGGCCGGCCTCGCCGGCGGCCGCCGCGGCGGGGAGCGCCGCGAGGTCGACCCGCGGCAGGCCGGCCGCCGGAGCCGCGGGCCGACCTGCACCGGCTCGCCGCCCTCGGCGCGGAAGACGGTGCGCAGCGCCTCGTGCCGGCGCACCACCCCGGCCAGGGCGGCCTCCAGGGCCGCGAGGTCGAGGGGGCCCGACAGGCGCACGGCGCCCGGCAGGTGGTAGGCCGGGCTCCCGGCTCCAGGCGGTCGAGGAACCAGAGGCGGCGCTGGGCGAAGGAGAGCGGCAGCGCGCCGCCGGCCGGGCGCGGCGCCGGCCGGACCGGCGGCGCCGCCAGCGCCTCCGAGGCCTCGGCGATCCGCGCCGCCAGAGCCGCGCACGGTCGGATGGAGGAAGACGCTGCTCACCGGCAGGTCGACGCCGAACAGGCGCGACACCCGCGCCAGCAGCCGGGTGGCGAGCAGCGAATGGCCGCCCAGGGCGAAGAAGTCGTCGTCCGGCCCCACCCGCTCGACGCCGAGCACCTCGGCGCCAGACCGCCGAGCATCTCCTCGACCGGGGTCCGGAAGGCGCCGGCTGGCGCCGGCTCCGCCAGGGCCGGACGCCGGATCGGGCAGGGCCCGGCGGTCGACCTTGCCGTTGGGCGACAGCGGCAGGGCGTCGAGGCCGACGAAGGCCGCGGGGACCATGTACTCCGGCAGGCTGCTCGCGCAGGAAGCCGCGCAGCTCCGGCGGCAGGCACGCCCGCGCGGCACGACGTAGGCCACCAGCCGCTGCCCGCGGTCGCCGTCGTCGCGGGCCACCACCACGGCCTCGCGCACGCCGCGGATGCCGGGCGAGCGCCGCCTCGATCTCCCCCAGCTCGACGCGGAAGCCGCGCATCTTCACCTGGTGGTCGATCCGCCCGAGGTACTCGAGCTCGCCGTCCGGCCGCCGGCGGGCGAGGTCGCCGGTGCGGTAGAGGCGGGCGCCGGGCCCGCCGCGAACGGGTCGGGGACGAACCGCTCGGCGGTCAGCTCCGGCCGGCCGAGATAGCCGCGGGCCAGCCCCGCCCCGGCCAGGAACAGCTCGCCGGGCACCCCCACCGGCACCGGCTCGCCGCGGCGTCCAGCAGATGGACGCGGGTGCCGGCCACCGGCACGGCCGATCGTCGACCGCGGCGCCCCGGCTCCAGCCGCGCGAAGGTCGAGTAGACGGTGTCCTCCGTGGGGCCGTAGAGGTTGAGGATGCGCGCCGCCGGGCGCCGCCGCGGCGAGCGCCGTCGACCAGCGCCGGCGGCACCGCCTCGCCCGCCGAGGTTGACCGTGCGCACCCAGGACGGGAAGCTGGCCGATGCGCACCAGCTCGGCCACCGCCGAGGGCGCGCCGTAGACCATGCCGCACCTCGCCGGCCGCCGGCAGGCCGGGCAGCGCCAGCAGGTTCTCGGCGACGAAGATCCGCCCGCCCCAGGAGAGCGGAGCGAAGATCTCGAACACCGAGACGTCGAAGCCGATCGAGGTCGCGGCGAGCACGCCGGCCAGCTCCCCGGCGGCGAAGACCCCGCGCGCCCAGCGCATCAGCGCCACCGGGCTCCGGTGCTCGACCGCCACCGCCTTGGGCGGCCGGTCGAGCCCGAGGTGTAGATCAGGTAGGCGAGGTTGCGGGGGCCGATCGCCGGCTCGGGGTTCTCCGGGCTCCCGCCGGCGATCTCCGCCGCAGCGTCCAGCCGTCGAGGTCGAGCCAGCGGGCGCCGCTCTCCGCCGCCAGGCGCGGGGCGCGTCGCCGCCTCGCCGATCACCACCCGCGCCCCCGAGTCCTCGAGCATCAGCGCCAGCCGCTCGCGCGGGTAGGCGGGGTCGAGCGGCACGTAGGCGCCCCCCGCCTTCAGCACGGCGAGGAGGCTCACCATCATCCGCTCGGACCGCCGCAGGCAGACCCCCACCCGGTCCTCCGGCCCCACCCCGAGCCGCCGCAGGCGGTGGGCGAGCCGGTTCGCCCGCGCGTTCAGCTCGCCGTAGGTCAGCCGCGCTCTCCCGCCACCACCGCCTCGGCGTCCGGCGTGCGCGCCGCCTGGGCCTCGAAGAGCTGGTGCAGGAGGCAGTCCGGGTCCTCGCGCGGCGTCGCGTCCCATCCCCCGACCGCCTGCCGGCGCTCGGCCGGCGAGAGCAGCGGCAGATGCCAGACCGGGGCCTCCGGCGCCGCGACGGCCCCCGCGAGCAGGTTCAGGAAATGCCCGAGCATGCGCTCGGCGGTCGCGCCGTCGAAGAGGTCGGCGTTGTACTCCAGCGAGAGCCGAGCCCGCCGCGGCCGTCGCTCGGCCGGCGCAGGGTGAGATCGAACTGCGCCCGCCGCTCCGCCAGCCGCACCGATTCCAGCGGCAGCCCGCCGAGCTCCAGCCGCGCTCCGGCCTCCCCCAGCGAGAAGGCGGCGAGCCCGGGCGGATCCGCGGGCGCCCCTGCTGGAGCACGAGCATGGCCTGGAAGAGGGGCGAGCGGGCCGGGTCGCGCACCGGCCGCAGCCGCTCGGCGAGCGAGGGGGAACGGGAGATCGCCGTGCTCCAGCCCCTCCAGCGCCGCGCCGCCGCGTCCGCTCGAGCAGCTCGCCGAAGCCGGCTCGCCGGAGAGGTCGGCCCGCAGGGCGAGGGCGTTGACGAAGTAGCCCACCAGGCCCCGCCAGCTCCGGCAGCGGCCGCCCCGCCACCGGGGCGCCGACGGCGAAGTCCTCCTGCCCGGTGTAGCGGGCGAGCTGCGCCTGGAAGGCCGGCGAGCAGCGTCATGAACAGGCGTGGCGCCCCGGCCGGGCCGCCAGCTCGCGCAGGGCGGCCGACCAGCTCCGGCGGGATCGCCGCCGCGCGGGCGCCGCCGCGCCAGGTCTGCACCGGCGGCCGCGGGCGGTCGGCCGGCAGGTCGAGGTCGCGCACGCCGGCCAGCTGCTGCCGCCAGTAGTCCCACGAGCCGCTCGCCGCGCGGGCCGGCCAGCACCTCCGCCTGCCAGTGGACGTAGTCGGCGTAGCGCAGCGCCGGGCGGCTCCAGCGCCTCCCCGCGGTAGAGCGCCGCAGGTCGCGAGCCATCACCGCCAGCGAGGCGAAGTCGGCCACGATGTGGTGGACGGCGAGCAGGACCGTCTCCCCGTCCGGCGCCGTGAAGATCCGCGCCCGCAGCAGCGGCCCGCTCTCCAGATCGAACGGCCGCCAGGCCTCCGCGGCCAGGCGCGCGGAGACGAGCCCCGCCTCCACCGCCTCGATCTCGACGTCCGGAGCGAGGTCCGGCAGCACCCGCTGCACCGGCTCGTCGCCCGGCCATGGGAAAGACCGTGCGCAGCGCCTCGTGGCGGTCGGCCAGGCCGGCGAGGGCGCGCGCGAAGCGCCGCCGCGTCCAGCCCCCGAGTCGCGCGCCGCCACGGCGATGTTGTAGGCGCCCCCCTCGGGAGCCAGCCGGTGGAGGAACCAGAGCCCGCGCTGCCCCGGCGAGAGCGGCTGAGTCTCCCCGATCCGCGAGCGAGAGCGCGCGCAGCGGCGCCTCGCCGGTGGCCTGCCGGTCGCCGCTCGCCGTCGAGGCCGGCGAGCAGGATCGCCGCCAGCTCCGCCACGCCGATCCCCTGGAGCAGATCGGCCAGCGGCAGCGGCAGCCCCAGCGCCGCCTCGACGCCCCCCTTGAGCTCGACCGCCGCCAGCGAGTCGAGCCCGAGGGCGGTCAGCGGCTGCGTCGGACGATCGCGGACGCCGGCATCCCCGAGGGCCGCCGCGGCGCGCTCGCGCAGATAGGCGGCCAGCATCGCCCGGCGCTCCGCCGGCGAGCCAGGGCCGCCAGCGCCTCGCGCGTCAGCCCGGCGGCCGATCTCCGGCGCCGGATCGGCCGCCGCCAGCGCGCTGCGCCCCACGACCGGCAGCTCTCCCGTCGAGATAGAGCTCCCGGCAGGCGCGCCGCTGCACCTTGCCGCTCGACGTCTTGGGCAGCCCCGCCTGGCGGATCAGCACCACCTCGCTGACCTGCACCTCGTGCTCCTCGGCCACCGCCCGCCGCACCGCCTCGGCGATCGCCGCCGATCCCGTCCTTCCGGCGCCGCGCCACCTCGTGCGACGATCACCAGCCGCTCCTCGCCGCCGCATCCTCCGACGCGAGAACGCCGCGCCGCCGCCGGCCGCAGGGCCGGATGGGCGCGCTCGGCGGTCAGCTCGAGGTCCTGCGGATAGTGGTTGCGCCCGCGCAGGATGATCAGGTCCTTGAGCCGGCCGGTGACGAACAGCTCGCCGTCCGGCGCAGGAAGCCGAGGTCGCCGGTGCGCAGGAACGGCCCCTCGCCGGTCGGCCAGGCAAGGCGCTCGAAGTCGCGCGCCGTCGCCTCCGGATTGCTCCAGTAGCCGGCGGCCACGCTCGGGCCCGGCGACCCAGATCTCGCCCTCCGCTCCCGGCGGCCAGCTCGGCTCCGGTCTCCGGATCGACGATCACCATCCGCTGCCCCACCCAGGCGTGGCCGCAGCTCACCAGCGGCCGCTCCGCCCGTCCACCGCGCGGCACGCGGCACTGCGCCGGCTCGCCGCCGGTCACGAACAGCGTCGCCTCGGCCAGGCCGTAGCAGGGGTAGAACGCCGCCGGCCGGAAGCCGCACGGCGCGAACGCCGCGGCGAAGCGCTCCAGCGTCTCGGCCCGCACCGGCTCGGCGCCGTTGAACGCCACCCGCCAGCTCGACAGGTCGAGCCCCGCGCAGCGCCTCCGGCGGTCGCCTTGCGCACGCACAGCTCGTAGGCGAAGTTCGGGCCGCCGCTCGTCGTGCCCCGGTAGCGGGTGATCGCCTCCAGCCAGCGCAGCGGCCGCTGCAGGAACGCGACCGGCGACATCAGCACGCAGCGCGCCGCCGGCGTAGAGCGGCTGCAGCACGTTCCCGATCAGCCCCATGTCGTGGTAGAGCGGCAGCCAGCCCACCACCACCGACTCCTCGCCCTGCCCGAAGGCCGCGCCGATCATCCGCTCGTTGTGCAGCAGGTTGCGCGTGGGTGACCATCACCCCCTTGGGCGCCGCCGTCGAGCCCGAGGTGTACTGCAGGAAGGCGAGCGACTCCGGCTCCGGCTCGTCGGCGGCGGCAGCCTCCGCCGCGCGCCCGGCGCGCTCAGGGCATCGGTCGCGAGCCAGCGCAGCGCCGGCCAGCTCCGGCGCGACGGCCAGCAGCCCGCGCGGCTCGACAGCCCCCGCCAGGATCGCCGCGGTGGTCAGCGCCGCCCGCGGCTCGGCGTCGCGCGCGATGGCCCGCAGCCGCGGCTGCGAGCGGTCGTTCGGGCGCGGCGGATAGGCGGGGACCGCGACCACCCCGGCGTAGAGGCAGCCGAAGAAGGCCGCGATGAAGTCGAGCCCCGGCGGATAGAGCAGCAGCGCCCGCTCCCCCGGCGGCACCGACGCCGCGAGCGCGCGCCGCGATCGCCGCGCGCCCGGCGGTCGAGCTCCCCGTAGGTGAGGCGCCCCCCCTCGGACTCGCCGTCCGCCAGAAAGGTGAACGCCACCTGCTCCGGCCGCTCCGCGGCACGCGCGCGCAGCAGCCCCGCGACCGTGGTCACGCCGGCCTCCGACCCCTGCCGTGGGCTCGATCATCGCTCTCCTCTTCCTGGATCGCGCGATTTCCACGGAGATGACAACTCCCCGAAAACCTTCGCAACCTTCAAGCAACCCAGATTTATCATTAATAATTTTTAAGCGAAGACGGGCAGACTTAGAGACCACGCGATCGCAGGCGAACTTTCACAACCGTAAATAAGGTGTCCGATCTTCCTCCCCCCGAGACAACGTGACGGGATCGTCATGTCACTCACTGTCCCGTCCCGGAACGCGAGCCGCACAGAGTTAGTGAGGCAAATTTCTGCTCCCTGGGAGGCGTTTTTCACTTTTATACACTTACCAGCTCCAGGCTGATCTGGATCAAAAAGATATTTGACTCCTGGACGTCAGAAGTAAGAAAGGAGAGCTCATGCTCGGCACTGGAATCACCGAACGGCTGGAAGCAGAATCCGCTCCGCAAGGAGCTGATCCATCACCCCTTCTTCAAGGAAGTGCGGTCTTCCGAGGCCTGGACCGCGAGAAGGTCGGCATCTTCCTCGGCCAGTGGTGGCACCCGCTCCACTACTTCCCGCACTTCCTCTCGCGCACCATCGATCAGGTGCCCATGCTCGAGATGAAGACGGCGATCTCGAAGATCCTCTACCAGGAGCTCGGCGAGGGCGATCCCGCGCGGGCCCACGAGCGGATCTACGTCACCACGATGGAGGAGGCCGGCTTCGACGCCGCGACCGTCTCCGAGGCGGCGCCGTTCGAGGAGACCGCCCGCCTGGTGCAGCGCTACAAGGAGGCTTCGGGCGACCGCCTGAGCGCCCTCGGCTTCGTCTACGGCACCGAGGTCGCCGACCTCGCGATGGTCGCCGGCATCGGCAACGCCGTCCGCCGCGTCAGCGGCGTCAAGGAGCTCCCCTGGGTGGACATCCACATCCTGCAGGAGCCCGACCACGTCGCCCAGGTCAACGAGGCGATCGAGCCCGACTTCTCTCCCGAGGAGATCGACGCGATCGTCACCAACGCCGAGGAGATGTGGAGCCTCTGGACCGACTTCTTCGACCGCCTGCGCAAGGTGATGTTCGGCACCGAGGAGCTGCCCGCCGAGCCGGCCGAGATGATGGCGACCGCGTAAGCGACAGACATCACGGCAGGGGACGTTCAGCGACCTCAGGGTCCCTGAAGTCCCTGCAGTCCCCCTACTCCTTCTTCATCACCTTTTCGTCCAGCCACTTCAGGACGACCTTCAGGGCGTCCGGACGGATCTCGTGCCCCATGTCGAACTCGCGGTAGGTCATCGCCACCCCGTAGGGGCGCAGGGCCTCGCGCGATTCGCGGGCGCGCTCGACGTCGATCCGGTCGTCCCGCGTGCCGTGGATGACGAGGACCGGGAACCCCTCGTGCTCGGGCCGCTTCGGCAGGTGCTCGGCCAGCGGCGGCGGGAACCAGGAAGAGAGGGCGATCAGCCCGGCGAAGCGGGTCGGGTCGCTCAGGGCCAGATCGTAGGCCATCATCCCGCCCTGGCTGAAGCCGGCGACGACGACCTTCCGCGGATCGATCGGATAGCGCTCGAGCGCCGTGTCGACGAACCCCCGCAGCCCATCCGAAGCGTGCTGGAACGCCGCGACGTCGGGCGGCTGGCCCGCGCGCAGCGGGAACCATCCGTAGCCGTACTGGCCGCCGCCGAACGGCACGGCGACCTGCCCCTGCGGGCAGAGCATCACGGCCTGGCCGTCGAACAGGACAGGCGCGAGCCCCAGAAGGTCATGGGCGCTGGCCCCCCAGCCATGGAGGGTGATGATCGCCGGAAACGGACCGTCGCCGGCGGGAACGTGGGCTGTGTGAAGAAGATTCATGGCGGAGGCAGGATATCGCGGGGAGCGATCCTCCGCCCAGAGAGGTCAGTTTCTCAGGAGAGCCTGAAAGCCGGCCTGTTCGAAGTGGTGGTCGTGCGTGAGCGCCCGGGTGAGACCATCCCGGCCCATGATCCGAAACGAAGCGCAATCCGTGAGGCTCCACGCCTTGTCGTGCCGCTCCGCATAGAGAAACAGAGCGTTCTGAAACTGAGGGCTCGTCTGGGAGACGATGACGATCTGGGGATCGCGACGGAGATCTTCTACCAGTCCCACCGCAATTTTCCGGAAATACGGGCCCCGCCCGCTGAAGTCATTGAGGAACTCCGCGAGAACCATCTCACTCGTCACGATCTGGGTACGTCGTAAGAAGGTCGAGAGGGTGGATGCCTTATGGTGGAGGGAGTCACGCGAATTCAGCAGAGCGATCCAATAACTGGTATCCGCGAAAACTACTCTCATTCCTGTTCCTTGGGGGCCCCATAAAGATAGTGGTCGAGGTTCTTCGCAAGATCCCTTGGCACCTTTTCCCACTCCTCATCAGGAATGCTCGCTCCGAGTTGCTGGATTCTTTCCCAGAATGGCGGAACGCTCGGATCCGGCTCGAACTCTCCGAGCGACAGAGTCTCTTCCTGACCCTCAACGGTGACAAGAACCTCCGCCTCGGCTCCATCCGGGAGCTGAGGATCATGGATCTCGATCGTGCCTCCCGGCAAAACGGTCACCCTCTGGCGTATCGTCATATCGTGCTCCTCGTGCCCGGTCCACGCTACCCGTCTTCCGAAACCGCGATGACGGGCTCCACTGGACCCACCGGCGGATCGCCTTTATACGATACTCGCTCCAGGAACAATCCGGAAGGCGGCGCCGTCCATTCCGCCGGCAATCCCTTGCCCGACTTCGGCACCTTCGCGGCCAGCAGGGATTCGAACTCCCGCCGGTCGAGCTCCCCGGCGCCGAGCTGCACGAGCGTCCCGACCACCCGGCGGACCATCTTCCAGAGGAAGTGGGAGGCGGAGAGGCGCACCAGGATCAGCGCCCCGGCGGTGGCCACCTCGATCTTCTCGACGACCACCAGTGTGCTCGTCTGCTCGGCCGGGACGCTCGCAGAACAGCCGGAAGTCGTGCCTCCCCTCCAGCAGCGCGGCGGCCTCCGCCATCCGCCCCTCGTCGAGCGGGCGCTTCACCCACCAGACGAAGCGCTTGGCGAGCGCCGTGCGCCGGCGGGAGATCTGGTAGAGGTACGAGCGGGAGACCGCGTCATGGCGGGAGTGGAAGCGGTCCGCCGCCGCGGCCAGGGAGAGGATGTGGACATCCGGCGGCAGGCGGTCGTTGACCGCGCGCCGGAACGGCTCGGGGTCCACCTGCCGCGCCAGCCGCAGATGCGCCACCTGCGCCAGGGCGTGCACCCCGGCGTCGGTCCGGCCCGAGCCGCCCAGCTCGCGGACCGTCCCGCCGGCCTCCTCGATCGCCCGCCGCAGCTCCCCCGACACCGAGCGCGCGTTCTTCTGTTCCTGCCACCCGTGATAGCGGGTCCCCTCGTACTCGAGGGTCATACGGTAGGTCGGCATCTTCGACTCCCTGGAAGCTGGTGCTAAGATCCTTGGTCAGATGACAGTCCGCGGCTCCATGCGGACCTGTCAATCTTACGGAGACATACCCATGAAGAAGACAATCGCCTTGCTCTTTACCCTGCTGGCCCTGATGGCCGTGCTGGCCAGCGCCCAGAGCACCTGGACCGGCTGGGTGACCGACGAGCACTGTGGGGCCAAGGGCGCCAGCGCCGACCACAAGGCGTGCGCCGAGAAGTGCCTGACGCAGGGCAGCAAACTGGTTTTCTATAGCACCGACGACAAGAAGATCTACAGCCTCGACAAGCAGGACCTGGCCAAGGCCAACCTCGGCCAGGAGGTGCGGGTTACCGGTGTGCTGGACGGCAAGACCATCAAAGTCGAGTCGATCAGCCCGGCCAAGGCTGGCCAGTAGAAAGCCCCTTCGGGGCTGGCCCTCACTCCCCAACCCCTCTCTCCCAGCCTCCCCCCCCAACCGCCGGGAGAGAGGGGCTTTCAGACCCGTACCGCTAATTTCTCCCTCTTCTCCCGGCCGGTGGGGGGGAGGCTGGGAGAAGAGGGCCGGGGTGATGAGGGCCAACGCCGCGCAAAGGGATCCTCTGACCGTAGCCCCCCCTAGATCGTCACCTTCCGGCTCACCATCGTGCGGTCGCCGTCCTGGATCGCGGCCGCGGTCTTCGGCCGGGCCGCGGCCAGCGCCTGGGCGGTAGCCGGCAGATCGTAGGTCTGGTCGACCACGTACCAGTCGTTCGGCTGGGTGGAGCCGAGCACGACGTCCAGCACGCCACCCTCAGACGGGACGGTGTGGTAGGTGACCGACCGCCACCCTCGCTGCGGACGCGACGGCCCACGCTGGCCACCCTTCCCGGGCCCCCCCATCCCGAGCGGAACGTTCTCGCCGTCGATCTGGATCCCCTCCACCTGCGCCTGGGCGGGAAAGTAGATCGTCGCCACCCGGGCGCCACGCGGTGAGGTCAGCCGCAGGCGCAGATGGCGCTTGCCGTCGGCGACCGAATCGGCGAGCACCGCGAGCTCCGGCCCGGGCGCGCCCAGCGGCGGCACCGGCGCGACCGCGGCGCGCGCGAAGGGCGGCGACCAGGGGTAGGGTGGCGCCGGCGTCCGGCTGAAGGGGGCGGCCTGGAGCATCGCCGGCGGGAACGGCCCCCTGCCATCCAGCACCAGCCGGGTCTCGCCGGAAACGGCGTCCTCATGCGCCACCAGGTTCAGGGGTCGCTGCGAGGCCGGCGAGAACGGCGGCGAGATGCGGGCCCACACTAGGCAGACCACCGCCAGCGCCAGGGCGGTCAGCGGGAGCCAGCGCCGCCAGAGCGGAGCCGCTCCCGCCATCAGGGGGGTCAGCGTGCTGAAGATCACGCTGAGCAGCACGGCGGTGAGCACCAGCCCCATCAGCCCGAGCCCCAGGTAGAGCGAGCCCAGGAAAGAGAACCAGAGGAGGGCCGCCGCGAACGCCGGCAGGACCGCCGCGAGCGTGCGGCCGGCCGCCGAGCCGCCGAGCGCCAGACCACAGACTCCGGCCACCAGCGCCGGCACCACGAAGAGATAGCTGATCCCCGGCAGCAGGATGCCGAAGAGCAGCCCGAACAGCGACCAGGAGACCCAGACGCCCGCCCATAGCCCGGGCAGGCTGACCCGCCGCCCCATCAGGCCGGCGATCCCCAGGCCGCCGCCGAAGGCGAGCAGCCAGAAGACGGCGATGGCCGGTCCGGGATGGGCCACCCAGGGGGACGGGAAGGCCCCGGCGATCAACATCTGGAAGAGGATGGCCAGGACCAGCACGAAGAGCAGCGCCGCCAGGGCGGAGGCGAGGCCCAGCATGAAGGAGCCGCCCCAGACGGCGAGGCCGCGCCGGCGGGCGAGGAACGCGGCGGCGAGCGTCAGCCCCAGCGCCAGCAGCCCGAGCAGCGGCGAGAGGCCCGCCGGCCAGTGCACCACCATCACATGGAGCAGGTCGAAGAACACCGCCCGCCCCTTGGGCGGGTTCGCGAGGTCCGCCTCCGCCAGCCCGCGCACCGCCGCCAGGGCGTTGTCGCCATGGTGCTGGAGGCTCGCGGGCGAGACGTCGACGAGATTGTCGAGCGGCGAGTGGTACTGCGTCGGATTCTCGATGAAGGCGAAGTTCAACCCCGGCACCTGGCGCTGCTTGAACAGCGTCAGGTCGGTGTTGTTCGGCATGTACTGGTAGATGGTGGAGAACAGCGAGCTGGTGAACGGGCGCGGCACCCGGGCGGCGAAGGCGGAGACCATCCAGGCGTCGGCGCCGCTGGTCTCGAACATCAGGCTCGGCCCCGAGGTGCCGCGGGCCTCCAGATTCACCACCGCTCCCACCTCGGCCATCGCCGGGCTGCGCTCCACGAAGGCCTGGGCGCCCAGGAGATTCGCCTCCTCCCCCTCGTTGAGCAGCAGGAGGACGCCGTGGCGCGGCGGCGCCCCTGCCTTCAGGATGCGCGCGACCTCGAGGATGGCGGCGACGCCCGCCATGTCGTCGCTGACGCCGGGACCGCTGGGCACCGAATCGTAATGGGCCATCAGCAGCACCGACTTCCCCGGCTCCCGGCCGGGCAGGCGCGCCAGCACGTTGCGCACCCGGGCACAGTTTCCCGAGAAGCAGGCGACCGCCTCCTGAACCTCCGGCGCGTAGCCCACAGAGCGGAGCTGCGCGAGGATCTTCTCGCGCACCCGCGCGTTGGCCGGGGAGCCCACCGGATGGGGAGCCCCGTCGCCGAGCAGATCGCGCAACACCGCCTCCGCCCGCCCGGCCGAGAACTCCGCCGGGGGAGCCGACGCCGGCTTCGCGGCGGGAGGACCGGCGTGGAAGGTGAACAGCAGCAGCGTGCCAGCGAACAGCAACAGGGCAAGGATGAGCCCCCACCCGGCCGGCCGCTCTTTCAGTTCGACGGTACCTCTGGTTCCAGTCTGGTCCACTCTCGTGACCTCCGTTCGGCGCGGCTACCGCCGTATCTTCAGAATTGATCGCAGTGCGCGATTCTAGAACAGTTCCATGGTGCCGGCCGGGGTTCCGGGCGGGACGGGGGAGGAATGGGGGCATGATTGCCCATCGGCAGAGCGCTCCGACCGGCAAGATCTGTGTACCGGACTTCGCCCAAGCGTTCCCTCCGGACCGTTGACGCCCCCCCGCCCCCTCCACTACCCTCCCCAGCAATGGTTCCAGCTTCGGATGATCTCCTGTTTGGGCGGATTGCCCTGCACTACAAGCTCGTCACTCGCGAGCAGCTCCTCGCGGCCTCCGAGTTCCAGGCCCAACGCGGGGGGCAGCCCAGCCTGGGCGAGATCCTGGTCGACAAGGGCTATCTGAACCCGCGCCAGGTCGCGCAGATCCTGTCGGTGCAGCGCGAGTACGTTGCCAAGCAGCAGGCGCAGGCCGCCGCCGCGCCGGCTCTGGAAGCCCAGCCGATGCCCGCGCTCGAGGTCCAGGCGATGCCCTCCCTGGCCGAGGGCGCCGCCCCGGCCATCCCGGCCCCGCCGCCGCCCGCGGTTCCGGCTCCGCCTCCGGTTCCCAAGGCGGCCGGGGCCGCCGTCGATCTCGACGCCCCGCGCGCTCTCGACCGCCTGCTCGAGCGCGCCGTGCTCGCCGGCGCCAGCGATCTCCACATCCACAGCGGCTCCCCGCTGAAGATGCGGCTCAATGGCCAGATGTCCGATCTCGACAGCGCGCCGCTCCCCGCGCGGACGGCGGAGCGCCTGATCACCGAGATCCTCAACCCCGGCCAGCTGGAGGCCTTGCGCGATCGCGGGCAGGTGGACTTCGCCTATACCCTGCCGGGCAAGGGGCGATTCCGCAGCAACGCCTACCGGCAGCAGCGCGGCGTCGACGCCGTCTTCCGGGTGATCCCGCCGCAGCCGCCCACCCTGGAGGGCCTGGGGCTCCCCGAGCTCGCTCGCCCGGCTCGCCAACTATCACCAGGGGATGGTGCTGCTCACCGGCCCGGCCGGCTGCGGCAAGTCCTCGACCCTCGCCGCGCTGCTCAACATCATCAACGAGGACCGGCACGACCACATCATCACCATCGAGGACCCGATCGAGTACATCCACCCCTCGAAGAAGTGCGTGGTCAACCAGCGCCAGGTGGGCCCCCACACCGGCTCCTTCGCCCGCGCCCTGCGCGGCGCCCTGCGCGAGGACCCCGACGTCATCGCCATCGGCGAGCTGCGCGACCTGGAGACCATCTCGCTCGCGCTGACCGCCGCCGAGACCGGCCACCTGGTGCTCGCGACCCTGCACACCAACAACGCCATCCGCACGATCAACCGCATCCTCGGCGTCTTCCCGCCGAGCCAGCAGGACCAGATCCGCACCATGGTCTCCGAGTCGCTGCGCGCCGTCGTCTCCCAGCGCCTGGTGCCGCGGGCCGACGGCAACGGCCGGGTGCCGGCGCTGGAGATCCTGATGGCCAACAAGGCGGTGGGCAACCTGATCCGCGAGAACAAGACCTTCCAGATCAAATCGGTGCTGCAGACCGGCGCCTCGCACGGGCATGTGCCTGCTCGACGCCTCGCTCGCCGAGCTGGTGAAGACCAAGGTGATCACCCGCGAGGAGGCGCGCGCAACGCCGACGACCCGCAGCGCTTCGCGGGAGGAGCCTGATCCCATGGCCCGCATCGACAGCTGTTCCACTACCTGCAGGACCACAAGGGGTCCGACCTCCACCTGGCGGCCGGGCTCGAGCCGCGCATCCGCGTCCACGGCTCGCTGGAGCCGGTCGCCGGCTGGCCGCGTGCTCTCCGACGCCGACCTCCTCGCCCTGCTGCGCGAGATCGCCTCCGACGCCCAGTGGCAGGAGTACTCCGGGTGCGGCGACCTCGACTTCGCCTACGGCCTCGAGGGCGTGGCCCGCTTCCGCGCCAACTTCCTGCGCCAGGAGAACGGCTGCGGCGCCGTCTTCCGCATCATCCCGGAGAAGATCGTGCCGCTGGAGGAGCTCAACCTCCCGAAGGCGATCGACAGCCTCGCCCATCTCCAGCAGGGGCTGGTGCTGGTCACCGGCCCCACCGGCTCGGGCAAGTCGACGACGCTGGCCGGCGATCATCGACAAGATCAACACCACCTACCAGAAGCACATCGTCACCATCGAGGACCCGGTCGAGTTCGTCCACCAGAACAAGCGCTCGGTCTTCTCCCAGCGCGAGGTGGGCGCCGACACCGAGAGCTTCGGCGCCGCCCTCCGCGCCGCCATCCGCCAGGACGCCGACGTCATCCTGGTCGGCGAGATGCGCGACCTGGAGACGATCTCGCTCGCCATCACCGCCGCCGAGATGGGCGCCCTGGTCTTCGGCACCCTCCACACCAACGGCGCGGCCAACACCATCGACCGCCTGATCGACGCCTTCCCCGCCGAGGAGCAGTCGCAGATCCGCACCACCCTCGCCGAGTCGCTCGCCGGCGTCGTCTCGCAGCTCCTGCTGAAGACCGCCGACGGCAAGGGCCGCTGCGCGGTCAACGAGATCCTCCTCAAGACCCCCGGCCTCGCCAACGTCATCCGCGAGGGGAACACGCCGATGATCACCTCGATCATCCAGGGCGGCCGCTCGCAGGGGATGCAGCTGATGGACGACGCCCTGATGGTCCTCGTCGAGCAGAAGCGCATCACCCCCCACGAGGCCTACATGAAGGCCAGCAACAAGGCGAAGTTCGAAGCGCTGGTCAAGGACGACGAGGTGTAGGCAGATTTGCCAACTTATTTAAGCTTAGCATAGTTGATGACGATGCATCTCAGCTATCCAGGCTTTCTGGATCGCAAGCTCACGAAGGCCCGCGCTATGCGAGCAGCCGTTGATGCTACTGTCTTTGAGTTTGATTCTTGGCTCAAAGAGAGTAAACTGCCTTTCTTCCCTGACTATACCGATCATGGAATTGACCATATAACGGAGGTTCTCACCACTGCTGGCGAGATTATGCCTCCAGCTACACAAAAAATTCTCTCACCCGAAGATGCTGCAGTCCTCATCTTAGCCGTCCTTCTCCACGATGCGGCCTTGCATCTTAGCCCTGCTGGATTTTGGGAATTGATCCGAGGGAGCTTCGCATCTCACCGAATCGAGGGACTCGACACCGCTTCCTGGCCCGAACTTTGGCAGGAGTTTTTCTTTGATGCTCAGCGTTGGGACGACCACAAGTTGATCCAGGTTTTCGGAAGAAGCACATCGGGGACTCCACTTGCCTTTACTTCCGATCCCTTCAGGCGTTATGGAGATTTGAAGGAAAGTGATCGCAAGTTGATTGGCGAGTTCATTCGCATATATCACCCCAGAATGGCTCATGAATTCGCAGTTTTCGGGGTTCCTGGACCTGATCAAAGCCCAATCAAGCCAAATCAACTATTCGGCAAGGAAAAAATAGACATCGCCGGACTTATTGCGCGCAGCCACGGAATGCCAGTACGGGACTGCTTGGACTATCTTAGCGACCGTTATCATCGACGCGAATACCAGCAGATTCATGCAATTTTTTTGATGACTGTCCTGCGCGTATCCGACTATCTCCAGATCCAGCCAAACCGCACATCACCCATTGTGCCGCGATACAAGAATATCGCCAGCCCTCTATCACAGAAAGAGCACAAGACTCATCAGGCCGTCAAAAATATAACGCGTACCCATGATGATCCTGAATCTATTGAAATTCAAGCTGACCCCGAAGATGCCGAGACGTTTATTAGATTGCAAGAATGGATAAAAGGAATCCAAGAAGAACTCGATGCATCCTGGTCTGTACTCGGAGAAGTTTACGGACGCGACAAGCGTCTCTCAAGATTGGGGCTATCTATTCGTCGTGTTCGGTCAAACTTAGAGACAGCGTCATTCCGGCAACGCGCACCCTTCTTCCCTTCGAAAGTCAACTTCGAAGTGGCAAATGCCGAAATGTTGAACCTCTTAGTCCGCCCACTTTATGGTGATCGACCGGAAATCGGAATCCGCGAGTTGGTGCAAAATGCGGTAGATGCTGTCCGAGAGTTGCAGGAATGGAGGAAGCATCATCCAGAGGATGTCGCTCCATCTCTCGAACAAGAAGGTGACGTCGAGATTTGGCTGAAGGGCAACAAGATAGACGAACCGGACACGTTAATCGTGAGCGACAAGGGCATTGGCATGACACCAGAGGTGGCTCGCGATTATTTCCTTAAAATCGGCGCATCCCTCCGAAATAGCTATGCTTGGAAGCGTGAATTCGAGCGCCATGAAAGACCGGGCCGTCCTCGTTCGAGAGTATTGCGCTCAGGAAGATTTGGCATAGGAGTCCTCGCCTCATTCCTCCTAGGTAACGAGATCGAGATCTCTACACGGCATATCAGCGCCAAAAGTGGGATCACATTTCGTACTCGTTTAGACAAGGAACTGATCGAACTGCGCTATGACGAACGTTTGAGTGTGGGCACAACCATTACAGTACCACTCAATGACATTTTTCTTCGTGACGACGAGTGGGACTGGTATTGCTTCGATAATCCGAAGGTTCTTCGGTTCAAGGGACCAGACAAGACTCCCTTGACTCAGAAGCTCTCCTTACCAGAAACCACTGAACAACTTCCAACTGGCTGGTACGAGGCTCAGACACAAGAGTTCGACGCCGTTTATGTGGGTGCAGTAGAATCTAAGGGAGGCCATAGCCCCTTAGTTTGCAATGGCATCAAAATCATGGACCGTTACAGGTCAGATTGGCACAATTTTGGTCGCGGAGAACTCAGCCTTGCATCGCCGCCCACAGTCGTACTGGACCCAGACGGCAAACTTCCTCTTGACCTGAAAAGAGTCGAACTTGTACAAGACCCTTCCTTCGTCAATGAGGTCGAGAGAATAGCCTGCGAGAGCATTCTCGCTGGCATGCTTCTGAACACGCCAACAACCCCTCCTGTGGCATCAATTTTGGACTATCTACGAGGACGGTTTAATCAATCATGGATGGAAATGGTCACTTTCCATCCCTGGCTGATCACCAGGATGGGAGTATCAGTAACGGATGCCTGGAACTTTCTTCAGCTTAAAGCTGATAGTGTTCTTGTAAATTTTGCCGAGGAAATTGAAATCCACCATTCTAGCCCTTGCATGATCGAAGGCACTTTCGTTTATGGAGAAGACAACGACCTGGGATCTCTCCTCTCGACAGGGATTCTTGAGCCTCTTGAGCTGAGAGGCTCTCGCTTCCTTGTTACAGAGAAATATGGCAAGCATTTACTTGGCCTTTCTCGGCAGGGCGATCTACTGGATCATGGCGACCTCAGGCTTGAATGGACTAATGGCACCTGGAGTTTTCTGGCCCATGGGAAATGCCTGAAGACATGTATAGACAAAGAAATGCTGCCTCGTCCTGGGCGCAGGTCCTCCATATGGCCTGTTGCGGTTGAATGGTTTCCCGCAAGGCAAAAACACAGATCAATTAAACCCGACGGCTTGTCAAAATATTGGAAAGAAGTGATTCGACATCCAGTCATTCCCTTCGACATGGATGAACGACGGAATAAACTCGCACATGCTTACGAAGTCCTGAGCCCTTATTTCGCGGAGCACTCATCGCTCTCTAGGCAAGGTATGTACCAGAGCGAAGATTGAACTCAGGAGTTCAGACTGCTACAGATTGCCCAATAGACACCCCTCGACCGCCTCGTAAAAGTTGTGCAGGAGATCCTCGAACGTCTCTCCCTGCGTGGCGCATCCGGGAATGGCCGGAACTCCGCCCCGGACCGGCTCAAGCGTGGGGGCGGAGAGCCTCCGTGTCCGGTCAGTCCCCCTCGCGGTAATGCGCTTCCTCGATCCTCTCGGTAATCTCGCAGGGGATCGGGATCGCCTTGATCCCCGCGGGATCTTCGATGACGCAGCAGGCGCAGGTTGAACGCCCTTTCGACAGCTTCTCGCCGCCACGCGAGACCTCGAAGCCGCGGGTCAGCGACCGCATCCTCTTACGCACCACCCTCGCCGAGTCGCTCTCCGGCGTCGTCTCGCAGCTCCTGCTGAAGACCGCCGACGGCAAGGGCCGCTGCGCGGTCAACGAGATCCTCCTCAAGACCCCGGGCCTCGCGAACGTCATCCGCGAGGGGAACACGCCGATGATCACCTCGATCATCCAGGGCGGCCGCTCGCAGGGGATGCAGCTGATGGACGACGCCCTGATGGTCCTCGTCGAGCAGAAGCGCATCACTCCCCACGAGGCCTACATGAAGGCCAGCAACAAGGCGAAGTTCGAAGCGCTGGTCAAGGACGACGAGGTGTAGCAAGGGTCCGTCGTATCCTTACGACGTTCCGCCTCCGCGTACGACGGTTCATCTCCACCTACGACGGTCCGTCGTATCGATACGACGGTCTGCCTCCAGCTACGACAGCTCGGGGTGGGGAGCGAGCACTCCCCGCCCCCATACTGAGCCAGGCAGCACTTCAGGATGAACTAGAATGCCCTGGCCGGGGGCGGGTCCCTGGCACTACCCGTGGAGACATCATGAAGAAGCAGACGAAGAAGCTGGTGCTGGCGAAGGAGACGTTGCGGAGTCTGGAGGATCTCGGGGGAGTGGCGGGGGGAGTTACTACGACCTCCGATCTCTGTACGACGGGCACCGAAACCTGCGCGACCCGCCGTATCGGTTCCTGCGGGACCTGCTGACCTCTGTTCACACCCACATTGAGTCAGGACACAACCTTCATTTAAGGCATCTTATGTAGGGGAGGGGCTCGTCCCCTCCCTCGCCCTGAAGGGGCGGTGGCAGCCTGCGGCCACCCTTACAGGGTTTGGATTTCGGTTAGGACAGGGCCGGACCGCCCTGCTACTGGGCCAGAGCTCCCCTCTCTTGGGCCAGAGCGGCCCAAGCGTGGGCGCGGCGAGCCCCGCGTCCGGTCAGTCCCCCTCGCGGTGGTGCGCTTCCTCGATCCTCTCGGCGATCTCGCGGGGGAGCAGGAGGCTACAGGAGATCGTCTTCGGAGATTCCCGCCTGCTTGAGCAGATGCCTGAGGAGACCGATTTTCAAGACTTGGCTTCCATGGACTGGGACGGAAAGCCGCACGCGGCTTCCCGCTCTACCGTAGATGTGGTGACTCCCGTTGATTCTCAGCAGTGACTACCCTTCGCCCTCCAGCAGCTTGCAAAGCTCCTTGCCGGTGAGCGTTTTCATACAGCGATTTCAATAACCCGGTCGCGTCCCGTCCCTTCGGATACCTCCAGATCGACCGAGAGGCACCCCTCGACCGCCTCGTAAAGGTTGTGCAGGAGATCTTCAAACGTTTCTCCCTGCGTGGCGCAGCCGGGAATGGCCGGAACTTCCGCCCAATACCCTCCCTCCTCCGCCTCATGGACTACGACTTTGATCTTCACCGCGGATCCTCCAGTGCAGAGCCAAGTATACAGCTCAAGAGGCAGGGCCAGAGCGGCCCAAGCCCGGGCGCGGAGAGCCCCCACGTCCGGTCAATCCCCTTGGGGTGGTGTGCTTCCTCGATCCTCTCGCCCTGATGGCCCTCGTCGAGCAGAAACGCATCCCCCCACGAGGCCTAAACGAAGGCCCACCAACAAGGAGAAGTTCGAGACGATAGTCAAGGACGACGAGGTGCAGGCAACCGGACCGTCGTACCTTACGACGTTCTGCCTCCGCGTACGACGGTTTATCTCCAGCTACGACGGTCCGTCGTATCGATATGACGGTTCTGCGCGCGGTACGACGGTCTGCCTCCAGCTACGACAGCTCGGGGCGGGGAGCCGGGCGACGCTTCGTGCCAGGTTCGAACGGAAGCCTACCCTTGATGATCACCCAGCCCTGACATCCTATCTTGGCAGCTTCAAGATTGCTGGCTTCCTGGACGCCTGAATCACCACTAGAGACAGCCTTTCAGACATCTACGTGAGAAGCCAGGTTAGGGGACCACTCCCCGGGCGCTACGCGCGACGGCGGCGAGCGCGTAGGAGGTCACCTCGGGGTCGCGGTCTTTACCCAGCGCCTTCAACGCCGAGGCCGCCGTGGGTCCCCCCATATCGGCGAGGACGGAGAGGGCAAAGATGCGGCGCACCGGATCTTCGGAGCCAGACAGGTTCAAGGCCCAGTCGAGCCCCGCGGCGGGAGAGCGGCCAAGGACGCGGAGCACCTTGTCCCGCTCGATGGTGAGGAGGTCTTTTTGAGAGTCGCCTCGCGCGATGCCTGAGTCGTTAGCCGCAGACGCCGCGAGCTCGCGCTCGATCCCTGGGAGGATCTGCGCATCGTAGAGCTGCGGGAACGCCGCGCTCTGGTCGACCCACGAGCTCCCGTCGAAGCTGAAGACGGCCGTCCACGCGGCCGTGGGACGCGCGCCGAGATAAGGTGTGAGGTTTTGCCGGAGGAGGATCTCGACCCGTCCGTCACCGTCGAGGTCCTGGATGGCTCCATCCAGGGATTCCATGTTCCACACGCGGATTTTCTGCATCGTGAGCCGGCCGCCGTCGTCGTGCAGGATCAACAGGTTGTTGAAGAAGCGGCGGCCCGAGTAGTCGACCGTGGCGATCAGGTCGGCCCTGCCGTCGTCGTCGAGATCGAGCACGCGGAAATCGCCCAGCGTCGCCTCCTCGTATGCCTCGCCGGCGTGAGCGTGCAGGAACGCGTCGACGGCGGAGGACCGCCCGGCGAGAGCACCGAGATCGAGGACTGGCGGCGCGGCGAGCCCCGCGCCGGCTCTGCCGAGAATCCCGAGGCCCAGGAGCAGACAGATCCGAGATGCGATTCGTTGTGTCATGGTCGTCAGGCTCCTATTGTTGGTGGATCGAGCTGATGCAGCTGTTGGCGTAGGCGACGCCGCTCGGATTGCCGGTATTGTTCACAATCCAGATCCACCCGTCTCTCGACCGGACCGGAGCGTAATACTGCTCGTCGTGATCGGCGGATGCCGCGGGCCCGTAAAGGACGAGCGCCATGCGCTCCAATTCGACAGGCGTCAACTTACGAAGCCCCGAATGCTGTTTGATGATCGCGGTCATCAGGCGCCGCGCGGTCGCCAACTTGGCGTTGAACAAGTTGACACCGGCCTGGGTGTTGACCTGCCAGTTCCACGCGTACTGCAGGTTGTCCACCGTGGGCATCATCATGAGGCCGATGTGGCTCCCACCGTCGGACGCGCTCTCGATCGGCCAGAAGGCCGCAGTCCCATAGAGCACCCGACGCTTGAATTGGAAGTAGGTGCTCTCGACCTGCGCGACTCCCGTCATCAGGCGTGGGGTAGCCCCCTTGTAAAGGCTCAACAGCCGGGTAGTGATGGCATCTCCCAGGACGCGGGTGCCGGTGACCTCGAACGTGGTTTGGCGAGTCTGCGCGCTTGTCCCCTGTGTCTGCGCGGTGACGGTGACTTTACCTCCTTGGCTGGCATAGGTCTGGTCCGCCCGTCCGTCGGCCGCGGTCTGGAACGTGCGCGTCAATCGGAATGGAGGGTTCGGGCGCATGCCGCTGGTCTGATATTCCAGCATGACGGTCCAATTCACTCCGCCAGCCGTCCCACCGGCCTGGAAGGGCACCGGCGGGGCGGCTGTACCGCTGTTCTCCGACAGGACGAAATTCTGGCCGGCCATCGGGGAAACGATGCTGAAGGGCGCCGGTCCGGAGGTGACCGTGGCCACCCAGGAACCCGTGTTGTCGACGTAGTTGTTGTCGTTGACACCCAGCTCCAGCGCCCCGCTCGCGGCCGCTGTCAGGGTGAGCGAGGTGCCCACCGCGAAGGGCGGCCCCCCCCCGATCCTCCCGATCAGCGACCAGCAGTTAATGCCGGGAACCAGAAAACCCGGGGTAATGGCGGAGCACTGGCTCCAGGCCACACCGTTAGGACTTGAGGTGCAGGCGCCGGGACTGGGGCACCCGCCCGTGTACCAGTCCATGGTTCCGCTGGCATGGATGGTGAGCCGCTCGCCGGCGTTCACCGAGATTCCCGTGTGAGTCCACGGTTGCGTCAAGATGATGTGGACATTCGTTTGCGCCTGGACCGCGTGAGCACCCAATAAAAGGACGATCGCGAAAAGCAGGCATCGATCAAAGATGGACAATGTGACAATACATTGTTTCGATCCGCTGGCCATGGGCTTACCTCAGCATACCGTGATGGCTGCTTCGACCAATTCATTTTATTCGCTTCGGCGACATCGGTTAATCTAAGGAAGAATCTTTGTCGCGTCAACGATATCCGGGTATTCACATATGGCGGCCCACCGTCCACATGGAGTTCGGACACGACCTGGAGCCTTGAGGGTTGAGCTCCGAAGCTTCCGCCGCGCGAGATCTCGAAGCCGTAGGTCAGCGACCGCACCCCATTGCGTTAGGACACGACCGCGCCTTTGCTTGGGCGAAAGTTCCCCTCGCGTGGGCGGGAGCTCCCCTCTCTTAGGTGGGAGCTCCCCTCGCTTGGGCCGGAGCTCCCCTCGCTTGGGCCGGAGCTCCCCTCTCTTGGGCCGGAGCTCCCCTCGCTTGGGCCAGAGCTCCCCTCGCTTGGGCCGGAGCTCCCCTCGCTTGGGCCGAAGCTCCCCTCGCTTGGGCCGGAGCTCCCCTCGCTTGGGCCGGAGCTCCCCTCGCTTGGGCCGAAGCTCCCCTCGCTTGGGCCAGAGCTCCCCTCGCTTGGGCCAGAGCTCCCCTCGCTTGGGCCGAAGCTCCCCTCGCTTGGGCCAGAGCTCCCCTCGCTTGGGCCAGAGCTCCCCTCGCTTGGGCCGAAGCTCCCCTCGCTTGGGCCAGAGCCCCCCTCGCTTGGGCCAGAGCGGCCCAAGCGTGGGCGCGGCGAGCCCCGCGTCCGGTCAGTCCCCCTCGCGGTGGTGCGCTTCCTCGATCCTCTCGGCGATCGCGCGGGGGATCGGGATCGCCTGGATCCCCGCCGGGTCGTCCATCACGCAGCAGGCGCAGGTCGAACGCCCCTTCGCCAGCGTCTCGCCGCCGCGCGAGATCTCGAAGCCGTAGGTCAGCGATCGCACCCCCTTGCGGATCACCCGGAGGTGGATCTCCAGCTCGTCGCCGAAACGGGCGGGGGCCTGATAGTCGCAGGAGACCGCCACCCGCGGCCAGGAGATCGCCCGCCCCTCATCCTGGAAATGGACGTCGGTCCCGATTGCTCTCAGGAACGCGTGCTCCGTGTTCTCCATGTAGACGAGAAAGCGCGAGAAGTGGACGATGCCACTCATGTCGGTATCCACGTACTCGACCTTCCTGCGGACGCGGTGCTCGTGCATGGGACCTCCCTGACCCGTTCGAAGAGCGCCTATCGTACTGCTACTCTTCCGTCATGCCCTACGTCCTCGCCCTCGACCAGGGCACCACCAGCTCCCGCGCCATCGTCTTCGACGAGGCCGGCGCCGAGGTCGCCGATCGCCCAGAGGGAGTTCCAGCAGATCTTTCCGCAGCCCGGGCTGGGTGGAGCACGACCCGCTGGAGATCTGGGACGTCGCAGCTCGCCGTGGCCCGCGAGGCGCTGCGCAGCGCGCCGGCCTCGCCGCCGGCGACGTCGCCGCCATCGGCATCACCAACCAGCGCGAGACCACGGTCCTCTGGGACCGCGCGACCGGCCAGCCGATCGCCAACGCCATCGTCTGGCAGGACCGGCGCACCGCCGACGTCTGCGACCGGCTGAAGCGCGAGGGGCGCGAGCCGCTCTTCCGCGAGCGGACCGGCCTGGTGCTCGACGCCTACTTCTCCGGCACCAAGCTCGCCTGGATGCTCGACCACGTCCCCGGCGCCCGCGACAGCGCCGGAGCCGGCGAGCTCGCCTTCGGCACCGTCGACTCCTGGCTGATCTGGAAGCTGACCGGCGGCGCCGCTCCACGTGACCGACGTCACCAACGCCTCGCGCACCCTGCTCTTCGAACATCCACACCGGGCGACTGGGACGACGAGCTGCTGGCGATTCTGCGACGTCCCGCGCGCGATGCTGCCGGAGGTGCGCTCCTCCAGCGAGGTCTACGGCGAGACGCTCGCCGGCGCTGCTCGGCGCCGCCGGTCCCGATCGCCGGCGTGGCCGGCGACCAGCAGGCGGCCCTCTTCGGCCAGGCCTGCCTCGCGCCCGGGCATGGCCAAGAACACCTACGGCACCGGCTGCTTCCTGCTGATGAACACCGGCGACCGGCCGGTCGCCTCCCGCCACGAGCTGCTCACCACCGTCGGCCTGGAAGATCGGCGGGCGGACCGAGTACGCCCTGGAGGGCAGCGTCTTCATCGCCGGCGCGGTGGTGCAGTGGCTGCGCGACGGCCTGGGGCTGATCCGCGCCGCCGCCGAGGTCGAGGCGCTGGCGGCCAGCGTGCCGGACACCGGCGGCGTCGTACCTCGTGCCCGCCTTCACCGGCCTGGGCGCGCCGCACTGGGACCCCTACGCCCGCGGCACGCATGCTCGGGCTCACCCGCGGCACCACCGCCGCCCACATCGCCCGCGCCGCGCTCGAGGCGATCGCCTTCCAGGTCGCGGACGTGCTCGACGCCATGGCGGCCGACTCCGGCGTCCCCGTCGCCGAGCTGCGCGTCGACGGCGGCGCCGCCGCCAACGACCTGCTGATGCAGTTCCAGGCCGACCTGCTGGGCGTGCCGGTGGTCCGCCCGCGCATGCCGGAGACGACCGCGCTCGGCGCCGCCTACCTGGCCGGCCTCGCCGCCGGGGTCTGGAAGGACACCGGCGAGATCGCCGACCGCTGGCAGGTGGAGCAGACGGTTCGAGCCCGCCCTGGACCGCGACCAGGCCGCGGCCCTGCGGGCGCGCTGGAACCGGGCGGTGGAGCGGGCGAAGGGGTGGGAGGAAGGGTGAACCGCCCCGACATGCTCGCCCGGCTCCTCGATCCCGGCGAGCAGCCCTGGGACGTCCTCGTCGTGGGCGGCGGGGCGACCGGCCTCGGCGCCGCCGTCGAGGCGGCGGCGCGGGGCTACCGGACGGCCCTGGTCGAGGGGCACGACTTCGCCAAGGGCACCTCCAGCCGCAGCACCAAGCTGGTCCACGGCGGCGTGCGCTATCTCCAGCAGGGGAACGTCTCGCTGGTGCTCGAGGCTCTGCGCGAGCGCGGGCGGCTGCTGCGCAACGCCCCGCACCTGGTGCGCGACCTCCCCTTCGTGGTGCCCAGCTACGACTGGTGGGAGGCGCCCTTCTACGGCGCCGGCCTCAAGCTCTACGACCTGCTCGCCGGCCGCATGGGGCTCAAGCCCTCCCATCTGCTCTCCCGCGAGGAGACGCTCGACCACATCCCCACCCTGGAGCCGGAGGGGCTGCGCGGCGGCGTGGTCTATCAGGACGGCCAGTTCGACGACGCCCGCCTCGCCACCACCCTCGCCCTCACCCTCGCCGACCTCGGCGGCGTGGCGGTCAACTACGCTCCCGTGATCGGGCTGATCAAGGAGGGGGAGCTGGTGCGCGGCGCGCGGGTCCGCGACGCCGAGACCGGCGAGGAGGCCGAGGTCCGCGCCCGGGTGGTGATCAACGCCACCGGCATCTTCGCCGACGGCCTGCGGCGGATGGACGATCCGGCGAGCCCGCCGCTGCTGGCGCCGAGCCAGGGGGTGCACCTGGTGCTCGACCGCCGCTTCCAGCCCGGCGGCAGCGCGATCCTGGTCCCCCACACCGACGACGGCCGCGTGCTCTTCGCCGTCCCCTGGCACGACCGGGTGGTGGTGGGGACGACCGATACGCCGGTGGCCGAAGCCTCGCTGGAGCCGCGGCCGCTGCCGGAGGAGATCGAGTTCCTCCTCCATCACGCGGCGCGCTATCTGACCCACGACCCGCGGCCGGAGGACGTCCTCTCGATCTTCGCCGGCCTGCGCCCGCTGGTGCGCGGCAACCGGGCGGTGGCGAAGACGGCGGCCCTCTCGCGCGACCACACCCTGCTGGTCTCCCCCGCCGGCCTGGTCACCATCGCCGGCGGCAAATGGACGACCTACCGCAGAATGGGCGAGGACACCGTCGATCATGCCGCCCTGGTAGCCGGCCTCGACGAGCGCCCCTCCCCCACCGCGGAGCTCCGGCTTCACGGCTGGACCGAGGAGGGCCAGGATATCTACGGCGCGGACGCCCCGGCCCTAGCCCGCCTCGCCACCGAGCTCCCCGGCGGCGGCGAGCCCCTGCACGCCAACCTCCCCTACCGCGCCTGCGAGGTGGTCTGGGCCGTCCGCCACGAGATGGCCCGTTCCGTCGAGGACGTCCTCGCCCGCCGTACCCGCTCCCTGCTGCTCGACGCCCGGGCGAGCGCCGCCATCGCGCCCGCGGTGGCCGCGCTGCTCGCCGGAGAGCTGGGGAGGGATGAGGCGTGGCAGCGCCGGCAGGTGGAGGAGTACCGGACGCTGGCGCGAGGGTATTGGTTGTAACTAATCCTTCATGTGATCCAGAAACTCCCGCTGGACCGCCGCCCGCAGCGCTTCCAGGCGCTCCGGCCGGGGGGACCCTTTGCGGGCCTCGGCGATCAGGATGTGCGGCAGCCCGTCGGTATCGCCGTAGGTGTCGTGCCGCTCGAGATCGCGGAAGAGGGGGACCTCGCTCATCCCCCGCCGGCACCAGCGGATCTCCTCGAAGCCGCAGGCGGCGAGCGCCTCGGCCAGGATCTCGCCGTTCCAGAGGAACTGGTGGCGCCACCCCCGGAAGGCGCGGTTGATCGCCAGCGCCGCCGCGCGCTTCGCCGCCGCCTCCCCCTCCAGCCGGTAGTGCGTGAGCCAGACCCAGTCGAGATTGGGCGTCGAGAGGCGGACCCAGGCCCCCACCGCGAGCACTCGGTGCACTTCCAGGAGGAATCGCAGAGCGTCGTCCAGCGCCAGATGCTCCAGAAAGTGCTCCGAGAACACCGCTTCGGCCCCCGCGAAGTCGAGCCCCTGGGTGACGTCGGCGATCACGTCCACCCCCGGCAGCGGCTGCACGTCGACATTGGTCCAGCCGGGGATGCGGACGTTGCCGCTGCCGATGTGGAGGCGGAG
Source organism: uncultured Acidobacteriota bacterium (assembly GCA_963792575.1). Lineage (GTDB taxonomy): Bacteria > Acidobacteriota > Thermoanaerobaculia > Multivoradales > UBA5704 > DATARR01. The sequence continues at coordinate 81,167 of CAWBWZ010000005.1, read as the reverse complement.
GGGGGGCATGGGGGGATTCTATGTTTTTACCGATCCCCCAGATGCTCCGCCTTCCACCGCATCGCCATCGCGATCCGGTTCCGCCCGCTCGGGTGGTCGAAGAAGACCCACTCCTCGACCGGCCCGGGGTCGAGCTTGCGGTACTCGCTGAGCTGCAGGGCCACCTCGGCCATGCCGTCCGGCTCGCGGGCGGCGTTGAGGCCGAAGATGTCGGCCTCGGACTCCCCCGTCCGGATGTGGGTGTTGATGATGGGGGTCAGAACGAAGCCATAGAGCGAGAACAGCGCGACGAGCAGCGGCAGGCCGGCCGGATCGGTCACGCCGCGGAGCCCCCACTTCTCCCCCCAGCGGGCGGCGGCGCGGTCGAAGCCCCAGCGCAGGAAGGCGAAGCCGGCCACCAGCACGACGCCGAAGAAGAGGATGCTCTTGCTGACGTGGTGGAGCACGTAGTGCCCCATCTCATGCCCCATGACCGCCTTGACGCCGGCCGGCGAGGTGCGGCGGAGGAGGTTGTCGTTGAGCGCGATCCGCGTGGTGCCGAAGAGGCCGGCGACGTTGGCGCTCACCCGCTTGGTCTGCTTCGAGGCGTCGACCACGTAGACGTGCTCCGCCGGAATGCCGTTCGCCCGCGCCAGCGACAGGATCGGATCGCGCAGGGCCGGGTCGCGCAGCTCGGTGTACTTGTTGAAGATCGGCTCGATGAAGACCGGCCCGAGGGCGATGCCGACGACGAGGAAGAGCAGGGAGACGAGCGCTCCCCAGAGCCACCAGGTCCGCGGCGCCTTGCGGAGCACCCCGTAGAGGGCGGTCAGCGCGAGGCCGCCCAGCACCAGGCCGAGCCCCATCCCCTTGAGCCATTCGCCACCCCAGGCGGCGAAGGTCTGGTTCGACATGCCGTACTGGTGCTCGCGGAAGAAGCCCTCGTAGATCGCCGAGCGGCAGCGACAGCAGGGCGGTCCCCAGGATGTACTGGAGGGCGTAGAGGAAGGTCTGGAGCGGCCGGAAGCGCGTCAGGCGCTCGGCGCGATCGCGCATGCGGACGGAGAGGCCCGTGCCGAGCAGGATCCAGGCGACGCCCAGCCCGTAGAGGAAGTCCCAGAGGGTGAGCCAGTATCCGCCCTCGAAGTAGGCGTCCGAGCGGGCCCGCTTCTCCGGGCTCAGGGTCGCCATGTAGGCGTCGGTGGCCGCCTGCGCATCGAACCGCTCCGCTCCCCCGCTAGGAGCGGAGGCCGGCGAGGCGGGTGGAGCCTGGGCCACGGCGGCCCCGGCCAGAGCGAGCAGCACGAGCCCCGAGAGGATCGCCCGCATGATCAAGCTTTTCATTGTCGGTCTCCTTTGAGCTACGGACTCTATACGCCGCGGCCCCACCACTGTTTCTCCGGAGCGGGCCTGCTCTTTGCAGAGGGAATTTGCCCGGAGGCGAGGGATTGACACATCAGCGTCCGGACGCCAGCCCTGAACCTGCTCCCGGAATCGCCTCATGGGCTGGCGCCCCGGGCCGGTAACTCCCCCCTCAAGGGAAAACAAGGAGGCACCCCGTGGCCAAGATCAATCTGGAACGCAAGCAGCGCGGCGTCCGGCTGTGGATCGCCGGGCTCGTCCTGCTGGTCCTGGTGCTCTGGGGCGTGGCCCAGGCGGCGCATCACGGCCCGGCATCGGCCCGCCCGAAGGCCACGGCGACCGATGCCTCGTCCTGGGACAACATCCCGCCGCGGCTGCGCCAGTACGCCTGAGGCGGAACACGGACTCGGCGGAACACGGACTCAAGGACCCACACGGACCCACACGGACGAACACGGAGCCGGGAGCTCTTCGTTCCTGGTGTCCGTGGAGGTCTGTGGAGGTCCGTGTTTGTCCGTGCGTCCGTGCCCTGCCTCCCCCCTGAACCCTCCCCGTAGAGCCCCTCTCTCCTGCCCCCCCGTAGATTTTGTGGTAGCAATATGCTAAAAACTCCGGGAACTTCCGACGTCGAAGGCTAGGCACGGCAAGGCTCGAGGGTGGGCCCCCCTTCAGGGTTCCTCCATCGTTGGTCCTCCCTGTGCCCGCCGTAAGACGCCGGTTTCATCGCCGACCTCGGGGAACGGAGCACCGTGGAGCAAGAGCTACCGATCATCCAGATTCGCAACTGTCTGCTGGTGAGCATCCAGACCGAGTTGCACGACCGTCTCGCCCTGGACCTCCAGGCGTCGCTGATGGACCGTGTCCGGGTCGTCAACGCCCGCGGCGTCATCCTCGACGTCTCGGCGGTGGAGATCATCGACAGCTACATCACCCGCATCCTCAACGACATCGGCAAGTCGGTGCGGTTCATGGGCGCGGAGTGCTTCATCGTGGGGATCCGGCCGGCGGTGGCGATGACGCTGATCGAGATGGGGGTCGAGCTCGATTCAGTCCACACCGCTCTCAACCTCGACCTCGCGATGGAGAGGCTCGAACTGCTGCAATGAAGACCGTGGAGAAAGAGATCGGGTCGATCCTCACGGGGACGATCTCGTCGATCACTCAGCGGAGCATCTTCAACCGCCTGGGGGGATTGGCGACGACTCCGGTCCAGCAGCTCACCCCCGGCGACCGGGCCACTATCCTGCAGGAGCTCGAGAACTCGATCCGCCTGTTCGCGCGCAGCAACAGCGCGCAGCTGATCGCCTCGTGCGCCCGCGCCCTGACCCCCGGTCCCGGCGGCCCGGGGGCCAGCAGCGGGCCGAGCAGCACCGCCGGCGTGGTGATGGCGCCGAAGAAGCTCGCCATCGAGCAGGAGAAGGACATCGCCACGGCGCGCCTCGAGGCGTGGAGCGAGGCGGTGCGCATCGGCCTCTCCAAGTTCGCCTCGGTCAAGGTGGCGACGGCGGTCTCGGAGCTGGCGCGCAACATCATCTTCTACGCCACCAAGGGCACGGTCGAGCTGCGCTCGCTCAAGGACGACAAAGGGATCATGGGCCTGCAGATCATCGCATCGGACCAGGGGCCCGGCATCCCGCCGGCCAAGCTCGAGGAGATCTGGGCAGGCACTTACAAATCGCAGCGCGGAATGGGAAAAGGGCTGGTCGCGGTCAAGAAGCTGGTGGACGAATTCCAGCTCGATACCCGCCTCGGCATCGGCACCACCGTGACCTGCATGTTCAAGGGGGAACGTTGAAAACCGGTGGTTTCAGCCGTCCGTACAAGGGGCTGTCGATCTGTGGCGACAGCTTCGTGGTCGAGGAACGGGAGGGGGAAACCCTCGCCGCGGTGATTGATGGCCTCGGCCATGGCTACGAATCGTCGGTGGCCGCCGAGCGCGCGGTCGAGGTGATCCGCGAGTTCGCGGACCTGGGGGTCGGTCCGCTGATGGTGAAGGTCCACCAGGAGTTGCGCACGACGCGCGGCGCCGCCGTCGGCCTGATGAAGATCGACCATAGCGGCGCGGGGGAGTTCTGCGGCATCGGCAACATCGAGGTGCAGTCGCTCAACGGCCAGGCGCCGAGCGTCTTCTGCCTCGCCGGGATCGTCGGCCACAACATGCGGTCCTCCAAGGTGATGTCGCTGGCGATGAAGCCTGGCGACATCTACTGCCTGATGAGCGACGGCATCTCCAGCCGTGGCAACCTCAAGGCCTGCCTGCCGGGGCCGCCGGAGACGGTGGCGCGGCGGATCGTCGAGCACTGGGGCAAGGATCACGACGACGCCACCGCCCTGATCCTCGGTTTTGGCGACGCGGCGCTGCTCGCCGGCGCCTGATGAATTGCTTTTCATGGAGGGAAACTGATGGCTATCGCGCGCGATGAACGGTCGGACCGGTCGAACTGGATCGCCGGCAAGCACATTACCTATTTCGAGGAACCGGACATCATCTACATGAAGTTCGGCGGCGCCGTCACCACCGAGGATTCTTTCGAGCTCCTCCGCCGCCAGATCGCGATGGCGGAGGACAGGAAGCTGCTCTTCTTCGTGATCGACGCCGAGGATCTCGACAATATCGCTCCCGAGGGGCGCAAGGCGGTCGCCGAGACGCTGAAGGAAATTCCCCTGCGCGGCATGGCCGTGATCAAGGCGCCGCTCAAGGCCAAGGTGGTCACCAAGCTGGTGATCACTGCCATCAACCTGTTCCGCAAGGATTCGAAACTGAACCCGATCGCGTTTTTCGACACCGAGGAAGAGGCGCGAGTCTGGCTCGCCTCCCGGCGCGCGATGTTCGTTCAGTAGATTGTTCGCTCATAAATCTGATTGGCGAGGAAGAAAAGCATGGCCCAGAGTGAGGATCCTCACGTTATCGTTACCTCCGAGCGCCTGCAGTCGGTCATCGAGGCGCTCTCCTACGCGAGCGTCGACGAGTTCGACTCTTGCCTCAACCTGCTGCAGCGCTCGGGCGAGATCAAGGACGAGTTCTCCGAGCTGGAGACGGCGTTCTCGATCTTCGTCCGCGAGCTCGGCGAGGCGAAGTCCGAGCTCAACCGCACGCTCGCCCAGCAGGAGTCGATCAACCGCGAGCTGGAGGCCAAGCTGGAGACCATCGAGATGCAGCAGGCCGCCATCCGCGAGCTCTCGACGCCGATCATCGAGGTCTGGGCCGGCGTTCTCTGCCTGCCCGTGGTGGGCATCGTCGACAGCCAGCGCAGCGCCGAGATGACCGAGACGCTGCTCGAGACGATCGTCGCCAAGCAGGCGCGGATGGCGATCGTGGACATCACCGGCATCGACGTGATGGACACCAAGACCGCCGACCACTTCATCAAGATGGCGCGCGCGGTGCGCCTGCTCGGCGCCGAGTGCATCGTCTCCGGCATCAACCCCGGCATCGCCCAGACCCTGACCCACATCGGGGTGGACCTGACGGGCATCCGCACGCTGCGCAGCCTGCGCGACGCCCTGCAGCTCTACCTGCGCGAGACCGAGCAGCTCGTGGTGCACCAGCACTCGCAGCTCGCGCGCAAGCTTACGGCCGAGGCGTAGCGGGGGTGGGACCCACCCCTGGATGCGAAGAGTCACGGTTGGCTTCAGCCGGGTAGTCGCCGTCGAGCCATGCCGGTCGAGACCCGCGCCTTCGCCATCCAGGGGCGTAGCGATGCCATCGTGGCGGCCAGCCAGGCGCGGCGGTTCGCCCTGCGCTTCGGCATGGCCACACGGCGCGCCACGGAGCTGGCGATCGTCGTCTCCGAGCTCGCCTCGAACATCGTCAAGCACGGCATCCGGGGGGAGATCCGCCTCGCCCACGATCCGGAGGTGCCGCCGCGCGGCGAGATCCTCATCGAGGCGCACGACGTCGGCCCCCCCATCCGCGACCTGCAGATGGCGATGATCGACGGCAACGACGATCAGGGGCCGATCGATCCCGCCCTGATCCTCCGCCGCGGCGGCATCGGCACCGGCCTCGGCGCCATCGCCCGCCTGGCCGACCGTCTCGAGTACCGGCAGGAGGAGGAGGGGAAGGTGCTCACGGCGCGGTTTCTTCTGCGCTGAGCGACGCGGATTCAGCGCGGTAGGGAACGAGCGCCGCGACGAACTCCGGCGGCAGCGGGATCGGCCGCAGGTCACTCTGCGCCACCGCCACCAGCACCGCGTACCCCTCGGCGGTCAGGTCGCGCTCCGGGTTCCCTTTGCGCACCTCGAACTGGAGCCGCAGCGACGAGGTGCCGACCTTCGCGACCCAGATCTCGACGTCGAGGTGATCGTCGAGCAGCGCCGGCTTGCGGAACTCGAAATGGAGCTGGGCGCGCGGCAGCCAGAAGTCGAACTGCTCGAACAGCTTCGAGAAAGGGAAACCGATGGAGCGGAACAGCTCGCTCTCGGCGATCTCGAAAAAGCGCACGTAGGCGCCATAGCAAATGATGCCCGCCAGATCGATGTCGCTCCAGCGGACGAACTCGCTGACGCGGAAACGGCCTGGAGTGAGGTTGGCGGCGTCCTGCGAGGCGGTCACGGCGTCCATGGCGCTATCATAGCGGGTGACGAAGCCATGCCCCCCTTCGCCCTCCACCCCACGCTCGCCCGGGATACCCGCGAGGTGGTCCGCCTGCCGCTCTGCCGCGTGCTGCTGATGAAGGACCGCCGGTTCCCCTGGCTGATCCTGGTGCCGGAGCGGGAGCCCGCGCGGGAGATCCACGAGCTGTCCCCGGTGGACCGGGCCGCGCTCATCGAGGAGATCGCCAGAGCCGGCGAGGTGCTGACCCGCCTCTTCCAGCCGGACAAGCTGAACGTCGGCGCCCTCGGCAACATCGTGCCGCAGCTCCACGTTCACGTCGTCGCCCGCTCCGCGGCCGATCCCGCCTGGCCCGGTCCGGTCTGGGGCTCGGGAGCGGCCGTGCCCTATCCGGAGAGCGAGTTGGAAGAGCTCCGGGAACGGCTGGCTGCGGCATTCCAGCAGGCTGTAGAAAACAAAGGACGTAAAGGACAGCAAGGACGTAAAGGACAAACAGGATAAAGCCGAGCCCGGGGGCTTCTTGTCCTTGCCGTCCTTGCCGTCCTTGTCGTCCTTTACGTCCTTTTACTGACCCAGAAACCTCGCCAGGCCCGCCACCCCGTCGGCGAACCGGCCGGGCTCCGGCAGCAGCGAGAGCACGAGGAAATCCTCCGTCGCGAAATCGAAGTAGTAGCCGGGGTGAACCAGCACCCCCTCGCGCTCGAGGATCTCCAGGACCAGCTCCTCGTCGGTGGCGGGCAGGGAGACGCGGAGCACCGCCGCCCAGCCCCCCTCGGGCTCCAGCAGCTCGACGGCCGGCACCCCGGCCAGCGCGGCGCGGAGCGCGGCGAGGTTGCCGCGGACCCGGCCGAGGATCTCCGCCCGGATGCGCGGCGCGAGCTCCAGCACCCCCGCGAGCGCTCGCTGCACCGGCGTCGCCACCGAGAGATAGGTGTCCGCCACCATCTCCAGCGCGGCGACCGTCCGCCGGCGCCAGCCGGGAGGGCCGCCGACGCGGATCCAGCCCAGCTTCCAGGAGGGCAGCCCGGCGCTCTTCGAAAGCCCGCCAAGCGAGAAGGCGAGCGCCTCTCCCGAGGCCGCGGCCGGACCGGCGCGCGGCTCCGCGGTGAGCGAGTACTCGGCGAAGACCTCGTCCGAGATCAGCGGCAGACCCCGGGAAGCGCAGAGCTGGGCGATGGCGTCCTGCTCCGGAGCCGTCAGGAAGCGGCCAGTCGGGTTTCCCGGGTGGATCAGGGCGAGGAGCCGCGTGCGTTCCAACCCGGCCAGCTCGATCCTCTCCGGATCGAAGCGCCGCCCGGGCTCCAGGTAGACGTGGCGGAGGACCAGCGAGTCCAGCGCCGCCAGACTGTCGAGCAGGGGATAGGAGGGGGCGGCGGTCAGCACCTCGTCCCCGGGATCGGCGAACAGCTTGAACAGATAGGAGTAGGACTCGCTCGTCGAGGCGGTCAGGCAGAGATCCTCCGGCGAGACCGGATCTCCGGGACGGGAGAGAGCGGCGGCGAGCGCCTCGCGCGCCTCGGGGATCCCCAGCGGATGCGGCGGGTACTCGGGACTCGCGCCGCGGCGGAGGAGCTCGGCCAGCTCCTCCTCCGGATACGAAAGCCCCACCCGCGTCGGGTTGGTCTCCGTGAGATCGATCACCGGCAATCCGCGCGCCGACCGCTCCTCCATCGCCAGCGTCAGCCGGTTCTTCGAGTGCTCCCAGGGGAGCCGGCGGGAGAGTCGGAGGGCGGGCACGATGGGAAGTCTACATGGGCGTGCTTGCCCGGGTTTCACGGTAAACTGCCGGCGTCAAATCGGGCAACCGCTGGAGGTCCGTTCCATGTCCTGTTCGCGACGTCTGCCGATCTTTCTGCTGGCACTGAGCCTCGCCGGCTGCTCCGGCGCTCCTTCCGCCCGGCCCGCGGGTCCGCCCGCCGCGGGGAGCGCGCGGCCGCGCCGCGTCATCCTCATCAGCCTCGACGGCGCCGGCACCACCACGCTCCACGAGCTCTACCGGCAGGGCATGCTCAAGAAGGGCGGTTTCGAGCGCTTCTTCCGCGAGGGGGAGGTCGCCGATGCCCTGATCCCCGTCGACCCCACGCTCACCTCGACCAGCCACATCAGCCTGGCGACCGGCTTTCCGCCGTCCGCGACCGGGATCGTGGGCAACCAGTACCATCCGGGCGGCTCGCCGTTCATGGACAAGGCGAACGGCTTCGACGCCGCGATCGGCACCGAGACGCTCTGGGAGGCGGTCCATCGCCAGGGTCGCCGGGCGGGGGTGCTGACCTGGCCCGGGGCCGACGGCCGCGGCCCGCGGCGGGTCGCGGACCTGGGGATGGTCTACAACAATCACAGCAACACCGAGATCGGGCCGCTGCTCATCACCTTCGAGCGCGCCGACTGGCAGCCGGCGCCGCCGGGCCCGGAGCGGGAAGGGCTGGCGAGCCACTCGCCGCTGATGGTGGCCCACGTGGCGCTCGGCCCGGAGGGGAAGGGTGCGCCGCCGCCGGACCTGGAGGTCTTCGCCCTCGACAGCACGGATGACGGCAAGGAGGATTACGACAGCGTGGCGGTGGTCAGCCAGCCAGCCGGCGGCACCCGCCACGCCACGACCCCCGCGCGCATCGGCGAATGGAAGCACGTGGCCTGGCCCCTGCCCACCGGCAGCGGCTACTCGTGGCTCAAGCTCCTCACCTTCGCGCCGGACCTCTCGCATGCCTTCATCTCCCTGGACGGCATCTACGAGACCAAGGCCTACCCCGCCGACTTCGCCGCGGCGCTCCGGCAGCGCGAGCTCTACTGGCCCGGCCCGCCCGATAGCGGCAGCCTGGGGGAGAGCTGGCTGGGCAAGCCGGGGATCGATCTCGCGACCTGGACCGAGCAGGCCGAGCGCATGACGGGATTCCTGGGCGGCGTCATGCGGCTGGCCGCGTCCCGCGAGGACTGGGACCTCCTCATGTGCTACCTGCCGGTCCTCGACATTTCCGGCCACCGGCTCCTGCTGCTCGACCCCCGCCAGCCCACCTTTTCGCCGCAGCGGCGGGACGAGCTGGCGCGGGCGCGCACGGAGGTCTGGCGGATGGTCGACGCGGAGCTGGGCAAGTTCCTCGCCGGGATCGATCTCACCCGCACCACGGTGGTGGTGGTGAGCGATCACGGCATGGCGCCGGTCCACACGTCGATCGATCCCAACGCTCCCCTCGCCGAACTCGGGCTGCTGGCCAAGGGGAACAAGGGGGGCGGCTCCGCGGCCATGCCCGCCGCCTATGCGATCGCCGACGGCGGCGCGGCCCACATCTACCTCGACGCCGGCGGGGACGCCCAGGCTGGCGAGCGTGTCCTGGCCACCCTCGCCAGCCGCTACACGGACTGGCGGGTCAACGGGGAGGCCCCGGTCGAGAAGATCCTCACCCGGCGGGAGGCCGCCCGGATCGGCCTCGACTCTCCCAACAGCGGCGATCTGATCCTCTTCGCCCGCGAGGGGTACATGTTCCGCGCCCTGCCCGGCGGCAAGGCTTCCGCTCCGCCGCAGGGCTACGGCGCGCACGGCTATCTCAACACTCATCCGGACATGCAGGCCATCTACCTGGCGATCGGCGCGGGCGTGAAGCCGGGCCACGGCGGCACGGTCCAGGCCACCGACGTCGCCCCCCGGATGGCGGCCTGGCTGGGCATCGAGCCGCCGGCTCGCAAACCCCGGGAATGAGCACCTGTACAGAGGTGAGAGGGGTGGCTATACTGCCTCGCCACAGGACGGCGCCCCAAGCAAGCATCTACAACCTTTTCGGCCCGGCGGCGGCCGGGAGTTACAAGACCCATGATCGTTACCCCTGATTTCGTTTTCATCCACCTCCCGAAAACGGGAGGCACCTTCGTCACCAAGATGCTCTCACGCCTCTACGGGGACCAGCTCGTCAACGTCGACAAGCATGGAACCTGCAGCGACATCGCCGAGGAGCACCGCGCCAAACCGTTGCTGTCGACGGTGCGCAGCCCATACGATCGCTATGTTTCGCAATACAACTTCGGCTGGTGGAAGCTCTATCCCGGGGATTATTGCGGCGCCGACGCGATGCGCGAGATGTACCCCCATTACCCGGACATCTCTTTCGAAGAGTTCCTCAACCTCGCCAACACCCGTTTCGTGAACTGTCACAACGAAGCCCCCACCGGCTTCGTCAACCATAATTTCCCCGCCGATCGCCAGCTCGGCTGGCACACCGAGAACTTCATCCGCTTCTTCTGCCGCGACGCGCGGCGGGTGTACGCGGAGCTCGACGAGGAATCGATCGAGCGCGCCGACTTCGCGAAGGAGATGTTCGACATCCATTTCCTGCGCACCGCCAACCTGCGGCGCGGGCTCCACGATTTCCTGCTCCGCATGGGGCACCAACCCGAGGACCTCGAATTCATCCTCTCCCACGAGAAGGTGCTCCCTGACGAGGGTTGGCAGCGGCCGGAGGGGGATCGCTGGGAGACCTACTACACCCCCGAGCTCAAGGAGTTCGTGCGCACCCGCGAGCGGGTGATCTTCCGCCTCTTTCCGGAGTTCGAAGCCTGATGGCCGATGCGGCCGGCGGCGACCGGATGCGCGAGGTGATGCGCATCGCCAAGGCGATCCGGGAGTTCAACGCCACCGTCACCAACGAGGTCCGCGAGCCGGTCGAGCGCAAGCTCCGGCGCTGGCAGCAGTTGCGGATGCCGGCGCTGGCGCCGGAGGTCCAGGCCGTGCGCCCCTACAATCCCGAGTGGCCCGCCCTCTTCGCCGGCGAGCGGGCCCGCCTGTGGACGCTCCTGGAGGGGCAGGTCACGGCGATCGAGCACATCGGCAGCACGTCGATCCCGGGGATGGCCTCGAAGAGCATCCTCGACCTGCTGGTGGCGGTGCGGGATATGCCCTCCGGGCTGGCGATGCTGGCCACCGCCGGCTATGAGAATTTCGGCGTCAGCCCGGTCGATCACGAGGCGGTCTGGCTGTGGAACGTGTCGGCGCCGGGGCACGCCCTGATCGTCCATCTCTGCGCCGCGGACAACCCCTGGATCCGCACGGCGCTCAACTTCCGCGACTACATGCGCGCCCACCCGGACGAGTGCGTGAGCTACGAGGGGTTGAAGCACCGCCTGGGCGCCGAGCGCACCAACCTCCTCGAATACAGCATCGTCAAGCTCAAGCTCTTCTACGAGCTGAGCGCCCGCGCCGACGCCTGGGTGGCGGCGGGCCGGGGCTGACCGATCATCCACCGCTCTCTTGCTGGCCGCGGTTCGCGATGAGATCGCGGATCGCCCGGCGGTCGACCTTGCCGCTCGGCGTCTGCGGCAGGGAATCCAGGATCACCACCTCGTCGGGCACCGCGTAGAGCGGCAGCAGCTCGAAGCACCGCTGGCGCACCGCCTCGGGCCGCGGCGCCTCCCCTTTTGGCGCGGCCAGGCAGACGGCCACCAACCGGCTGCCGCGGCGGCTCTCCCCGGCGGCTACGAGCACGGCACGCTGCACCCCCTCGACCTTCTCCACCGCCGCCTCGACGTCGGCGAAGACCACCAGCAGGCCGTCCCGCTTGACGCTGAGCCCGGAGCGGCCGAGGACCTCGACGTAGCCGTCGTCGCGGATCCGCGCCAGGTCGCCGGTCTCGAACCACTCGCCGTCCGCGCGGGGCTGGAAACGCCAGCTCTCCTCCTCCCTCATCAGATACCCGGCCGAGCCGTTCTTCTGCCGGCACTGCAGCAGGCCGATCTCCTCCCCCACGGCGGCCTCGAGCTCCGACCCGACCTCCTGGACGCTCAGCTCGATCCCGGCGAGCGGATAGCCGGCGGTCGCGATCCGGCTGCCGGCAGGGTCGTCCGGCGACGCCGCGGAGACCGCGCCCATCTCGGCGCTGCCGTAGAGGTTGAGCAGCGGCCCGAAGCGCGGCTCGAAGCCCGCCATGGTCTCCCGCTTGATCTTGTCGCCGGCGGTCACCGCCAGCCGGTAGGGGCGGGGCGATTTGCGCACGCTCAGGAACATGTCGCAAAGGGCCGGGGTCAGGAAGGCGACATTGGGCTGGAAACGCTCCTCGCGCTCCAGATAGCGGAGGATGTTGCCGCCCGAGCCGACGTCCATCGCGGCCCCGGCGAGGAGCCCCGGGAGGAAGGCGGCTCCGAAGCCATAGCTGTGGAAGATCGGCACTGGAATGGTGAGCCGGTCGTCGCCGGTGAGCCCCCACCGTTCGACGCAGGCCAGGGCGTTGTTCAGCCATCTCTGATGCGACATCCGAGTCAGCTTGGGGCTCCCCGTGCTGCCCGACGTCCGCAGGTAGAGGTCCGGGCCTTGGAAATCGGCCACCGCCGGCTCGTCGGCAAGATCCGGGTTGACCGCGATCTCGAAGCTGTCGAGGAGCTCGGCATCCGGCCCTTTACCGGACGCAGCCGTGATGACGTGGGTGCAGAAGCTGGGAATGAAGCGGGGAGTCCCGGACTCCTTCGACGGCTCCCCCAACTCGGGCAGCAGCACCACGTCCTGCTCCCGGCTCAGCACGTAGAGGAGCGCCAGGGCACCGGCGACGCTCTGCGAGCATTCGAGGGCCACAGGGCGGCGCGGGCTCAGCGCCTGGCGCGCGAAGCGTTCGTCGAGGCGGTCGAGGAGAACCGCCGCCTCGGCGTAGGAAACGGTGTGGCGGCCGTCGGCCATCACCCGGTCACGGACCGCGGGCTCGCTGGCGAGCCAGCGGATCAGCGCCGGGCCGTCCGGGGCCTCCAGAGACGGCTGTCTGGGATAGATTACTCGTCGTCATGTCTGCTCCCACATTGCAACCCGGTCTGTCCCACGAGGCGGCCTACACGGTCACTCCGGACATGAGCCCGCCTCATATCGACAACATCCTTTCGACCTCCCGCATGATCGCCCTGATGGAGGACACCTGCCTCGCCGCCGTCCAGCCCCTGCTCGGCGAGGGGCAGACCACCGTCGGCACCCGCGTCGACGTCAGCCATGTCGGCACCGCCCGGGCGGGCGAGGAGGTGACCGTCCGCATCCGGCTGGAAAAGGTTACTCAACGCCGGTTGCTCAGCTTCGAGGTGGCGGTCGCGGCCCCCGACGGCATCATCAGCACCGGCACCCATCAGCGCCTGATTGTGGAGCGGTCGCGGTTCACGCCGACCACGCGCTGAGGTCGCGGTCCAGCAGGGCGCCGAGGCGCGCGACATCCTCGGCGAAGAGCTCCCGCAAACGGGCCGCGAGATCCGCCGAGAGAGGGTTGCGGGGCGCGGCGTCGTGCAGCTTGATGTGATCGAACTGCATCCGCTGGATCACCTCCGGCGGCGTCCGGCGCAACTGGCGGATCCCCAGCATGCGGGCGCGCTGGCCCGCCTTCCGGTGATCGAGCTCAGCCTGAAATTCCGGATCCACGCCCAGGAATTCCAGGGCCTTCCGATAGACCGCGGCGGTGTCGTTCACCAGGTCGTCGAAAAGGATGCAATGGACGTTCTCGCGTCCGAACACGGCGAAATACCGCTCCACCTTGGCGGCATGGCGCACGACGTCGGTGTAGATCAACCCCTCGGGAAAATAGGCCCCGGAGGGCAGGGCGCGCCCCTGACGGCGCTCCGGCTCGGCGGCGAGGGCCTCCTCGAGGGTGGGCAGATCCTCGTTGCCGGAACGGGTGTAGAGGGAGTGGAGGGAGTGGGCCATCCGCACCGGATCGCGAAGCAGGGCAATGATCTTCGCGCCGGGTGAGAACGCCTCGATCTCGTACGGCGCCTTCTCCGACAGCAGATACCAGACCGAGGCCTCGCCGAGGCGCGGCTCGTCGCCGGCCCCGGCGAAGAGCTGGAGGTAGAGCTCTTCCTCCCGGATCGCTCCCGCCAGGGGGGTCAGGTCGCTGCCGAAGAACTGGGGCTCCTTGTGGACCGAAAAGTAGATCTCCGGGTGTTGCCACAGGTAGGCGTACATCGAGGTGGTGCCACACCTCGGAGCCCCGACGATGAAGAAGTTGGGACGGCGCATGGATCCCCTAGGTCGCGTGCTGTTCCGCCAGTTGCCGGGTGATGACCTGGGCCACCGACCCGAGGTTCTGGAACGTGTCCATGTTGAGCGCCTCGTCCCCCATCTCGATGTTGAAGCGCTTCTCGATGAAGCTGATCAGCTCGACGAGCACCACGGAGTCGAAGCCCAGCCCCTCCTCGAAGAGGGGGACCGTCTCGTTCAGGTCCTCATAGCTCAGGTTGACGTCCAGGTCCTCGACGACGATACGCTTGATCTTTTCGACTACGGTTTGTGACTGCATCTCCGGTCCTTTCTTTCGAAGCTGGTGAATGCAAGATTCTAGAAGAGGACGCGCGCCCGGCTTCCGGAGCTCGTCCCGCCCAACTTCTTGAGGGAGCCTTCGAGGATTCTGCCGACGTAGTCGCCGTAGATGATTCCGTGATCGGTCAGGGAGACGTTCTCGGGACCGACGGTGAGGAAACCCTCCTGCTCGAGCTCGGCCAGCTCGCCCGCGCAGGCCCGCAAGAGGTCGACGCCGTGCTTCTGGCGGAACCGGAGATGGTTGAGGTGTACGAGCTTGATGCCCATCACCACGTCGCGCACCATCAGGTCCAGGGTGGTGGCAGTTGTAGCCGCGGACCACCGGGAGCTCGCCGTTCTCGACCAGCTCGGTGTAGCCCTTGATGTCGCTGGTATTCTGATAGTTCCACCGGCCGAGGGAACCGAACGCCGAAACGCCGACGGCGCAGTTGTCGTTGCCCTCCCACTTGCTGCGGGTGTTCTGCTGGTCATAGGCGCCGTTCTTGGCGAACGTGAAGGTGTTGACCGGCTTGTAGCCGTGCTTTTCCAGCTCGGCCATGGCGTACTGGAAGAACCCCAGCTCGTCCTCCTCGCTGGGCAGGGTGACTTCCTTCTTCTTGTCGGCGGAGTAGAACGGGGTGTTGGCGTAGAGCTCGAGCTTGTAGATGGTGATGTTGTGCACGTCGGACTCGATCGCCCGCTTCACCGAGTAGGCCCAGTATTCGGGAGTCTCGCCGGGCAGGCCGCTGATGAGGTCGATGTTGACCTCGGCGCCGGTGCCCTTGGCGAGCTCGATCGCCTTCACCGTCTGCTCTTCCGTGTCCCGGCGCCCGGTCAGGAAGACGACCTCCTCCTGGAACGACTGGATGCCGAGGCTGATGCGCTTGACGCCGTTGCGCTTCAGCAGGGCCGCCTTGCGCTCGGTCAGGGTGACCGGCTCCCCCTCGAAGGTGATCTGCGCGTCGCCGAGCGAGAAGTTCGCGCGCAGGGCCGAGAAGAGCTTGTCGATGTTGTCCTCGGTCAGCAGCGTCGGCGTGCCGCCGCCGAAGTAGACGGTCTCGATCGGCCGGTTCTTCAGGTCGTAATATTTCGAGACCAGCTCGATCTCCTGGCAGACGGAGTTCACGTAGCGGTCGATCTCCTGGAGCCGGTTGTCCTTCAGGGTGGTGGTCTTGAAGTAGCAGTAGGCGCAGCGCTGGATGCAATACGGCGTATGAACGTAAAGGTTCAGCGGCTTCGGCTTCAAGCCCTCGGGCACCGCCTCCTTGTTCCAGTAACGGAACATCGGGTAGGTGATGATGAAGCCTTTCCGCGACAGGTCCGGCTTGCCGGTCCCGTTCGTGGGCTCCGGCCCCTCCTGGAGCGCTTGCTGCTGCGTCGGATCGTTGGTGATGTCGATCATGGCCAGTCCTTTCCGAGAAAAAAAGTTGCAATCCTCTAATCCTGCAAGACGATTCCCGCGACGTCCGGGAGCTTCGCCTGGATACCCCAGCCGCCCACTTCCTCAGTGACGGCCAACAAAACCTCGTTTTCACCCTTCCTGAGTGGCAGGTAGAGCGTGTCCCAGTAGCCGATGCTGCCCAGGAACCGGTAGTCCCTGGAGCGGGCGGTGTCATTGCCGCGAAAGAGCAGCCTGCCGTTCAGATAGACCCGGACCCGGTCGCTGAACCCGAAGTCGAGCTGCTTGATCTGCTCCCGGTCCGAGACCAGGACTTTCCTGGCGAACACGGTGTTCTGGCGCGCCTTGATCCCCTGCAAGCGGGCCAGGTTGGCGAGCCCGGAGCGCTCCGTCTCGAGGCGGGTCCAGCGCCGGGCCGCCATCTCCTCGGGCCCGAGCGAGTCCTTGCCTTCCAGCGCCCCCTCCGGGAAGGTGTCAGAGATCCACCAGGAGGGGACAGCGCCCGGCGGCACGGGCTCCGGGACGCCCGCCTTCCCCTGGATGGGAGGCGAGTCCATAGCCTGGAAGGAGAAGCTCGAGAAGTGGGCGGGGGCGAAGTCCCCGACGGTGACGCCGACGCTGCCCGGCTCGGCGCCCCGCTTGACCCCGTCGACGAAGAGCACGGGCTTCTTCATGTCGCCGACGTAGATCTCCGCGCGGCTGTCGGCGAAGAGGATCCTGACGTGCGTCCACTCGTTGAAGCGATGAGTGATGGGGACCGTGTACCGCGCGCCGTGATAGAGCTGCCACCCCTCGATGCCGTGGAAGACCGGGGTGTACTGCGTGGCGTCCGGGTTCCCCGACTGATGCGGCCGCAGATAGAACTCCTCGTAGTTTTTGGCGTCCTGGACCCGCCAGACGCCGCCCATGAATCCGCGCTCGCCGGTGAACGCGACGTCGAACTCGATCGCGCCGCTGGCGAAGCGCGCGTCGGCGACGGTGGCGGTGCCGCCTTTGAGCAACAGGCTCTGGCGCCCCAGATGCTCCTCCACCCGGCTCTCGGTCGCGTTCCATTGCCAGCGTCCGGAGTCGAACGGCACGGTCTGGGAAGAACTGGGCGTTGTCATGCTCAATAAGGCTCCTAAGAGGGCCGGCGGCACGATCATGGCTGCGGCCCCGCGGCCAGAAGGTCGTCCATCACCTCGCCGAATTCGTGGAAGCCCGAACGGCCGGTGATCCATTTCGCGGCCAGCAGGGCGCCCTCGGCGAGCCCCTGGCGGTTCCGGGCCCGGTGCTCGAAGTGCAGGGTGTCGGCCGCCGAGTCGAAGCCGACCGCGTGCACCGAGGGGACGTAGCCGGCGCGCAGACAGGTGATCGGAATCTCCCGCGCGCCGTAGTACGGCGCCATCCGCCGCTGGATCTCGAGCGCCGTGCCCGACGGGCTGTCCAGCTTGAACCGGTGATGCCAGTCGTGGATGAAGGGGTCGTAGCCGTCGAACCTGGCGAGGATCCGCGCGGCCTGCTCGACGGCCCGGTAGAGGACGTTGACGCCCAGCGAGAAGTTCGAGCCGCGCACGACGCCGATGCCGGAACCGGCGACGGCCGCCCGGACCTCGTCGATCCGGTCCTGCCAGCCGGTGGTCCCGATCACCAGGGGGAGCGCGAGCTCCGCCGCGGCCCGCGCGGTGCCGGGCACGGCCTCGGGAACGGAGAAGTCGACGAGCGCCGCGACCCCGGCGAGCGCCCGCCGCGTGGCGCTCGTCGGCGCGCAGGGGGCGGTCGCGGGTGAAGCGGTCGACGACGTCCACGCCCTTCGCCGCCGCCAGCTCCTCGACGACCCGCCCCATCTTGCCGTACCCGACCAGAGCCACTTTCATCCCCCCATCTCCCGGGCCGGCAGGTCGCGGATGCCGAGGGCGCGTGCGAGCTCGCTCTCGATCATCAGCGGTCCGCCGAGAAAGGCGCTCAGGGTCGCCGCGGAGCCGCCGGCCAGCGGGCCGTCGATCTCCAGTCCCACCAGGTCGCGCAGCTCGGCCGTCCGCGCGGCGACCGCGGCCAGGGTCCTGGCGGCGGCGGCGGCCACGGCGAGAGGGCGCCGCTCTCTTCCCCGGATGCCAGATACCGTTGCGCCGCGGCGAGGGTCAGCTCCATCTCGATCTCCACCCCGGCGATGTCCATGGCCACCGTCTGCGAGGCGCTGAAGGCCGTCCCCTGGTGGCCGTTGAGCCGGGCGGCGCGGCGCAGCGCGCGGACCCCGTCGCGGGCGACGATCGAGGCGGCGAGGGCCCAGACGCCCGCGTAGCTTTCGAGGTGCCGGAAGAGGTCGGAGCCGGGTGCCGGAGTCACCGGCCGCGAGACCCGGTCCGGGTCTGACCGCGACGCCTTCCAGCGCCAGCCAGCACGGCGAGCCGTCGCGCACCGCTCCGCCCGTCCGCGACCCGCGCCGCTCGACGCCCGGCGCGCCGTGATCGATCCAGGCCAGCCGGTGCTCCCCGCCCGCCAGCCGCGCCAGCACGATCGAGCCGCCGGAGTCCGGGCCCGGGATGCGGACCTCGCCGCGCAGGAGCAACCCCTCGCCCGCGGGTTCCCCGGCGACCGCCGCCGCCGCCCACCCGGGTTCCGGCGTCGGCGTGAAGAGCCCGAGCGAGCCGAGCCGCGGGCTGGACGCCGCCTCGACTGCCCCGGCGCGAAAAAAGCCGTCGAGCAGAGGCAGGACGCCGAAGAGATGCTCGACCACGGCGCACGCCTCGGCGGCGGGGAGCCGCGACATCAGGCTCTCGACCTGCTCCCGGGCGGAGCCCGGCTCGACCAGCGCCCGCTGGGCGTCCATCAGGTCGATCACGCCGCCTTGCCCCGCTGCGTCTCGACAAAGCGCACGATGTTGTCGATGGTGTGGAGGAAGCTGTGGTCCTCCTCATGGTCGAGGTCGATGACGACGCCGAACGTCCTCTCCAGGCCCTCGAGCAGGTTCAGATAGCCGAGCGAGTCGAGCCCGAGATTCCGTAGATCGGTCCCGTAGTGGCCGAGCTCTTCCTCCTTGATCTTGCCTCCGGCCGCGATGTAGACCAGGCGCTGGACCCGCTTCTTCATCGCCAACTGATCTTCGTCACTCATCCCACCGTTCCTTTCGTAAGCTGTTCGCGCAGCATGGCGATCCGTGGTTTGCCGATCCCCGTGCGCGGGATCTCGGCGATGAAACTGATGCGGCCGGGGACCTTGTAAGGCGCGAGCCGCGACCGGCAGGCTTCGGTGATCTGCGCCCGGGTCAGCTCCTGGCGGCTGGCGACGACCACCAGATGCACCAGCGCCTCGCGGTTGAGGTCCTCGTCGGGGAAGGCGACGGCGTCCGCCACCCCGTCCAGGGCGGAGACGACGGCGACGATCTCCGTGGGATCGATCTTGCGCCCCGCGACGTTGATGTGGTCCTGGGTGCGGCCCACGAGGTACAGCCGGCCGCCGGCGATCCGCCCGCGGTCGCCGGAGTGGTAGAAGCCGTCGGCGTCCAGCCGCGCCTCGAACATCCCCGGATGGTTGAGGTAGCCGCTGGCCATCGACGAGGTGCGCACCAGCACCTCGCCGGCGCCCTCGCCGTCCGCCCCGTCAGGACCGTCCGGGCCGGGAGCGATCCGGATCTCCACCCCCGGCAGCGGCTCGCCCAGCCCGGCGTGGTGGTCCGCGTGCCGCTCGAAGGTGCAGGGGCCAGTCTCGGCGATCCCGTAGTAATCGGAAATGTCGAGGCCGTAGCGGGAGCGGAACTCCTCGCGGACATCGGGCCAGAGCGGCGCGCCGGCGGAGATCGCGTGCTTCAGGCTGGCCATCGCCGACCGCTCCGGGCCGCCGGGAGCCACGAAGTTGCGGTAGAGGGTCGGGAAGGCGACCAGGCGGGTGATCCCGGCCTCCGCGATCCGGTTCGCCACCGGGCGCGTCAGCGGCACCCCCTTCAGGAAGTGGAGCTCGCCGCCGGCCAGAAAGGTCGAGAGCAGCGAGGTGTTGAAGGCAAGACCGTTGGACAGCGCGGCCAGGCAGAGCGTGCGGTCCTCGCCGGTCATCCCGGTGCCGAGGACCCAGTTGCGCGCCGCCGAGACCACGGCGTCGCCGCTGAATTCCAGACACTTCGGCCGGCCGGTGCTGCCCGAGGTGAAACGGCAGACCTGGGTCGCCGGCCGCGGCGCGAAGGGCGTCTCGCCGGGGCGAGGGAGGGGCAGGAGGACCACGCCGTCCGCGAACGCCACCGGCTCGCCTTCCGCCAGCCCCTCGGCCCTGGCGCCTTCTACCACCAGCGCGTCGAGACCGCAGTCGCCGCGGATCGACTCGATCTCGCCGGTATTGAAGTTGGCGTCGAGCAGGAGCGGGAGATGGCCGGCGTAGAGCGTCGCGAAGTAGAGCACCACGTACTCGGGGCGGTTGCCGAGGCAGAAGCCGACGTGCCGCGGGGCCGCGCCGGGGCTGGCGGGCAGGCTCTCGCGCAGCCGGCGGGCGGCGGCCTGGATGCGGCCGCCGAGCTCCTCGTAGGTGAAGGCTCTCGCGCGCCGCCCACCATCGCCCGGCGTCCGCCGTGGCGGGCGAGGCCATCGGCCATGGCGTCCTGGATGGGGCCGCGAGCCAGGGATTCCATCACGCCAGCGCCTCCAGCTCTTCCCGGTAGGCGAGCGCCTGGCCGGCGATCGCCTTCATGGTCGTCAGGCTCCCTCCCGCCATCTTGAGGCCCAGGACCTGCGCCTGGGCGCTCAGGAACTCGCTGTCCAGCATGTAGCCGGCGCCCCCCTGCAGTTCGGCGCAGAGGGCCGCGAAGCGCGCCGTGCGGTCGACGCAGAACCATTTCAGCGCGGCGACCTCGGCCACCGCGTTGCGGTTGCTCTCCAGCAGCTCGCAGCGGTCGAGGAGGCCCGCCCGCATCAGCTCCTGGTCGGCCGCCGCCTGGGCGATGGCGTGCCGGTTGATCGGCCAGCTCGCCAGGGCGCGGCCGTCGACGATCCGCTTCGCCGCCGTACTCCAGGATCCGCTCGAGCAGGAGCTGATGGAGGAAGCAGGCGTCGGCGCACATCAGGAAGCGCGCCACCGTCATCACCTTGTTCCAGTGCATCAACTGCCGGACCCCGCGCTTCAGAGACAGGTTGGCCGCCGGCACCCGGACCGCCTCGAAATCGATCATCGCGGAATCGATCGCGCGGGTGCCGAGCTTGTCGAAGACCTTGAGGACGCGGACGCCGGGGCGCTCCTTCTCCACCAGGACGGTGGCCATCTCGCCGTCCAGGCGCAGGGTGACGAAGCAGAGGTCGGCGTTGTCGCCGTTGACGACGTAGAGCTTGCGGGCGTTGACCACCAGCTCGCCGCCGTCGCGCGTGGCCGTCGACGCCATCGGCCCGCCGGGCTCGGTGTCGCAGGCGCAGCCGACCAGCCGGCCGGCGATCATCTCGGGGAGATAGCGGTCGCGCACCTCCTCGCCGTGAGCGGTCGCCAGCCACTGGCCGGTGATCTCGGTCTGGCAGTGGACGCCGAGGGAGACGCCGAGGTCCCCGAGCTGCGACGTCGCCTCGCTGAGGATCAGCGCCCCCAGCAGGCCGAGGCCGCTGCCCCCCAGCTCGCGGGGGAACGAGACGCCGAGGAACCCCTGGCGGCCGAGCTCCGCCCACTGCGACTTGCGCGAGGTGGCCGCCGGGGTCCGGTCAGCCAGTCCCCCAGGCTGGAGGCCTGGAAGTAGCGCCGGGCATGCTCCCGCAGCTCCAGGTGCTCGGGGGTGAAGCGCCGCGCGAACGCGGGGTGATCCAGAAGCAGAGTGGTTCATCAGCCTTCCTGGGTGGCGGTGTAGCCATGGCTGAATGCCACGCTGAGCCGGTCCTACTTGACGGCGGCCTCGTCGGGGATGCCGAGCAGGATCACGTAGAGGGTTTCGTCGGCGTCCTCGAGCCGGGCGAGGGTCGCGCACTCGTGGCCGTCGAAGCCGCCGATGCAGGTCATGCCCACGGCGCCGATGCGGGCGGCGGCCAGATAGAGGCGCTGGGCCAGCTCCGCGGCCTGGATGTGCAGCTCGGAGAACGCCGAGTACCCCTGGCGGTCCATCAGCCGGCAGATCGGCGCGTGCAGGATCACCAGGGCCGCCGCGTCGCGGGAGATCTCCTGGTGCATGCAGGCCGGCCGGGGATCGTCCGTCCGCGGAGCGAGCTGGTGCAGGGAGTGGCTCCGCGGAGCATAGGCGAAGACCCCCTCGAGGCCTTCGACGTTCCTGGCCACCAGGCGCACGCCGAGCCGCGCCGAGGCGTCCCCGGCGAAGTCCGAGGGGAAACCCTCGTCCCGCAGCGCGCCGAGCAGCTCGCCGATGTGCGCGGCGCTCAACGGCTCGTCGCGGAAGCCCTTCGCCGAGCGGCGTCCCAGGATCGCCGCCCGCCATTCCCTCGCCGCGGAGGGCTGCGCCCGGCCGATCGGAAGCGGCAGGACGGCTTCCTCGGGGACCGCGGCCGGCTCGACCAGGAGCGGCGCGCTGGCGGCCGGACAGGGCGTGGCCGGAAAGCCGAAGGGCAGGATGCCACGCAGCGACTCCCAACAGCCGATCTCCAGTTCCCCGGGGAGATCCAGGGCGGTGGCCTCAACCCCCGCGAGGGGCGCGAGCCCGGCGGCCGGCTCCGGGCAGGCGGCCGGCCGGGCGGCGGCGAAGGAGAGGACCGCCAGCGGCTCCCGGCAGAGGCCGCCGAGCTTCAGGTGCTCGGCGAGGGCGGTGTGGGAGAAGCGCAGGTGGAGGGTGGAGTCGTGCCCCAGCGCCGCCGTGTAGATCGCCAGGTTGGTGGCCAGATGGCCGACATCGAGATGGCAGTAGGCGTAGCCCCGCTGGTAGTACTTCTTCATGCTCAGCCAGGGGCGCGCGACGAGGATGAGCAGGGCCTCCAGGCGCTGCCCGGGCGGGGCGGTGAAACCGGCCGTGGTCAGATCCTCGTGCGTCAGCGGCTCCAGGCCACAGGGGACGAGGCGCGCCTTGTCGACGTCCCACAGATAGCTCCCCTCGCCGACGACGCCGGCGAACACCTCGAACGGGTAGAGCGCGCCCGCCGACGGCGTGGTCAGCCGGCGGACCCGCTGCCAGGAGCCGGCGATATAGCGGGACTGGTTCTCGACGCCATAGCCGACCTTCAGCACGTCCTCGAGGGCGGCGCGCCAGGGCACGATCTTCGGAGCCGACCGCACCGACGTGGACTTCGCCTGGTCGGCGCGCAGGCGCGACTCGTTCCAGAAACGCACCAGCTCTCCGCCGGAAGCGCTCGGCTCGGCCACGGGCTCCATGGAAATCTCGGGCAGGGACACTCCATCTTTCATCATGGCTGGAATCTCTCCGGCGAAGCGAAGAAGTTGTCGTGCAAGCCGCTGAGGACCGGAACCAGGTCGTCCGGATGGACGGTGCAGCTCAGGCCGGAGCGCCCCGACGGCTGGGCCATCAGGTCGCCGCGAGCGCCCGCCGCGATCAGGCAGGCGAGCACGCGCGAGCGGATCTCCGGGTGGTCGGCGACGCCGTCACCCACCACGCCGACCAGGGCCGGCGAGCCGTTGTCGCCCCTGCGGGAGGCCAGCGCCACCACCCTGGCGGCGCCACGCTGGAACCTCTCCACCAGCCGGGTCCCGGAAGCGGAACCGCCGCCCGGAATCGTGGAGAGGAACACCTGGGTGGAGCTCCCGCGCAGGGGCTCGAGGCAGCCGTGGTGGACGACGCGGGAGCCATAGGCCCCCAGCTGCGCCACCTCGTCGAACGAGACCTCGTCGATCACCCGGGCGCCGCGGACCTCCCGCGGATCGGCGGACATCAGCCCCGGAACGTCCTTCCAGAGCTCCAGGCGGCCGGCGTCGAGGCCCGCCGCCACGGCACAGGCGGTGTCATCGCTGCCCCCCCGCCCGAAGAGGACGGCGCCGCCGTCGACGCCGACGCCGTAGAAGCCGGTCAGCACCAGAACCCGGTCCCGCAGGTCGCGCCGCAGGCGCTGGAAACCCGGCGCGCTCGCCTGGAGATCGCACGATCCCGCGCGCGGCGGCCCCTCGGCCCGCAGACCCGCCTCTTCCGCCGCCACCGGCCTCGCCGCGTGCCCGGTGGCCTGAATGGCGGCCGCCAGCAGGATGGCGCTCAGCCGCTCGCCATAAGACAGGAGCCGGGCGTAGGCCGTGTCGGGGAGCTCGCCGGCCGTGCCGATGGCGGCGACCAGCGTCTCCACCTCGACGAGCCCCTCCTGGACCCGGTTCAGGCCGGAGCTGTCGTCGGCGACGTCCGCGGCCATCTCGACGTGGCGCCGGCGCAGGCGTTCCAGGGTCTCGCCGAGGTGGCCGTTGTGCAGATGACGGTCCCGGGCCTGGGTCGCCGCCTGATCCAGCAGGTCGGTGACCCCTTTGAGAGCCGACGCGATCACCAGCAGCGGCCCGCCGTCCAGGCGCCTGTCGCCGATGGCGGCGGCGACCCGGCGGAGATCCCCCTTGCCTGCGAGCAGGCTGCCGCCGACCTTGACCACCGTCATGGGCCGCTCCCCTACCATGGGAACTCCTCGCGGTCCCTGAAGAACTGGCCGCGCGGGCCATCGTCCGGCAGCATCGCCAGCCAGACGGCGGTCTCGGCTCCTTCGGCCGTCGACCGCGGAGCCTTCAGCCCGCCGAGGCGGGTGCGCACCCACCCGGGGGTCATGACGTTGACCAGGATGTTGGTCTCCTTCAATTCGTCGGCGAGGATCACGGTCAGCGCGTTGAGGGCGGTCTTCGAGATCCGGTAGCACGGCCCGCCGGCGGCCAGCTTGGAGAACGACCCCCGCCCGCTGGAGACGTTGACGATGCGGCCATAGCCCTGCTTTTTCATCATCGGCAGGAAGGCCTGGCAGCAGTTGAGCGCCCCGGTGACGTTGGTCTCCAAGGTCCGCCGCATCACGTCGGGGTCCACCGTCTCCAGGTTCTCCTCGGGATCGAGGGCGACCGCGGCGTTGTTGATCAGCGCGTCCAGCCGGCCGAGCTCGGCGGCCACGAAGGCGGCGGCCTGGCCGGCGCTGGCGGGATCCGTCACATCCAGCGGATGGAAGTGGGCGTCCAGCCCTTCCTTGCGCAGCCCTCGCTGCGCCCTGGCGCCTCTCTCCGGGTCGCGGGCGGTGAGCACGACGGAATAGCCCGCTGCGCCAAGCTGGCGGCAGATCTCCAGCCCGATCCCACGGTTCGCCCCGGTTACCAGCGCCACTCTCTTCATAGTGCCTCTCCCAGGCTTTCTCGCGCCTGACCTGCGGGTACCAGGGTTTCGGAGCTCTCCGCGAGTTCGTCGATCGGGCGATCCGGGTCCGCGACGATGGCGGCCAGGATCTGGAGGTAGCTGTCGCGCATGCGGACGACCCGCTCGCGGTCGAGCAGGTCGCGGCTGTACCTGAAGCCCCCCGCCAGCCCGTTCGACTGCGAGAGGAAGAGGCTCAGGTCCTTGCGCATCGCGGCCGACTCGACCGGCAGGCGGGTGAGCGTGAGGCCGGACAGGACCTGCCCGGCGGCCGGCAGCTTGGCGAGCTGGAACAGGACCCGGAACGTCTCCAGGCCGCCCCGGTCCTCCCTGTCCTGGAAGTCCATGCCCTCGAACACGGGCTCGTAGAGGATGTCCGGATGCTCGTGCGCCGCCAGCGTCACGTCGCGCACCCGCAGCAGGAGCTCGCGGAAGCCGCGGACGCCGGCCAGCCGCGTCCGCAACGGCAGCCCGGCGTAGAAGTTGCCGATCAGGTTCTCGATCTCCACCTGATTGCGGTTGGCGAACAGGCAGATGATGACGATGTCGCTCGCTCCGGTCTCGTGATGGAGCATGACGTTGAAGGCCGTGAGCAGCGTCATGAACAGGGTGACGGAGTGCTCCGCGGCGAATGCCTCGAGCTTCCTCTCGAGCTCCTCCGGGACCCGGAACGTCTCCATGCCAGCCTCGAAGCTGCGGCGCGCCGGGCGGGGCCGGCCGGCCGCGAGGTCGAGGGACCGGGCGCCCTGGAGGTGCTCCCGCCAGAACGCCACCTCCTGCGCCAGGGCCTCCCCCGCGACGGTCCGCCGCTGCCAGCGCGCGAAGTCCTGATACTGGGCCGCGAGCGGGCGCAGGGGGGAGGGGCGCCCCTCGCGGAAGGCGTTGTAGAGGGCCGCGAGCTCGCCGACCAGCACCGGCCGCGACCAGCCGTCGAAGGCGATGTGGTGAACGATGAAGAGCAGCACGTTCTCCTGCCCGGAGCAGCGGAAGAGGGTGAGCCGGAACAGCGGCGCGCGCTCGTAGTCGAAGTGCGTCCGCCGGTCGAGGCCGCTCCAGTGCTGGATCTCCGCCATGCGGCCGGCGGGCGCGATCCCCTGCAGGTCGACGACGGGAATGCGCACGGGGAGAGCGGGGTGGATGACCTGGACCGGCCCTTCCGCGCCCTCCCCGAAGCTCGTCCGCATCACCTCGTGACGGTCGACGATCTCCTGGAAGGCCCGCCGCAGGCAGTCGACGTCGAGCTCCCCTTCCACCCCCACCAGCATGGTGATGATGGCCGGAGCCTGGGTCCGCGCCTCGAGCTCGCGCCCCGCCCAGAAACGCTCCTGCGCGAAGGAGAGCGGGGGCGGCGCGCCGCGGTCCTGCCGGAAGGCGGCGATCGCCGGCCGCTCCGGAGCGTCCGACCGGCGCCGGCGCTCGATCTCGGCGGCGAGGCCGGCGATCGTCGGCGCCTCGAAGAGGACGCGCAGGGGCAGGTCGACCTGCAGCGCCTGGCGCAGGCGCGAGACCACCTGGACCCCGCTCAGCGAATGCCCGCCGAGCTGGAAGAAATTGTCGTCCGGCCCGGCCCCCTCGTGCCCGAGCACCTCCGACACCACGCCGGCGACGATCTCCTCGACCGGGGAGCGTGGGGCGCGCGGCCCGCTCCCGGCGGCGGGCGCCTCCACCGGCAGCCGCGCCAGGGCCCCGCGGTCGAGCTTGGCGTTGGGGGTCAGCGGCATCGATTCCAGGAAGAGGAACGCCGACGGCACCATGTAGGCCGGGAGGCGCTGCCAGAGGTACTCGTGCAGTTCCGCGGCGCCGGCCCATCCCCCGGCGGCGGGAACGACGCAGGCCACTAGCCCGCCGCCGCCCGGCAGGTCCGGGCGCAGCAGCACCGCCGCCTCGCGCACCGCCGGATGGAGGGCCAGCGCGGCCTCGATCTCCCCCAGCTCGATGCGGAAGCCCCGCAGCTTGACCTGGAAGTCCGCGCGGCCGGCGAACGCCACCTCGCCGTCGGGCAGGTAGCGCCCGAGGTCGCCGGTGCGGTAGATCCGGTCCCCGGGCTCGCCGGTGAACGGGTTGACCTGGAACCGCTCGGCCGTGAGCGCCTCGTTGCCGAGGTAGCCGCGGGCGATGTGCGGGCTGCGCATGGCGATCTCGCCGATCTCGCCGATCCCGGCCAGCCCGCCCGCGCGGTTGATCACCAGGAGCTGCGCGTCCTCGATGCCGCGCCCCAGGGGGAGCACCTGCCGGGCGCGCTCCGAGAGGGCCTCGGACTCCTCCCGGGAGACCCGGTGGAGGCCCAGCGCGCGCTGGGTCTCCGTCGAGCCGTAGAGGTTGATGCAGGTGACGCCGGGCGCCATCGCGCGCAGCCGGGCGACGTCCCGGCGCGTCAGCGCCTCGCCGACCAGGACCACGCGGCGCAGGCTGGGGACCACCACCGTCTCGCCGCCCGGCGGCAGCTCGGTGAGGAGCTGGCCGAGCGCGGGGGTCAGGTTCGCCACCGTCACCCGCTCGCGGTTCATCCATTCCGCCAGCCGGCCGGCGATCCCGATGTCGGCGGGATCCGGCACCACGATCGCCGCGCCCAGGAAGAGCGGGGTGAAGATGTCCCGCTGGAGAGGGTCGTGGGAGAGCCCCGAGAGCATCGAGAAACGGTCGTCCGGCCAGAGCTCGACCTCGCGGCAGAACGTCGGCAGGAAGTGCGAGAGCGACCCGTGCAGCCCGAGGATCCCCTTGGGCCCGCCGGTCGAGCCGGAGGTGAAACCGATGACCGCCACGTCCTGCGGGCCGGCGGTCACCCGCGGCGCGTCCGCGGCGAAGGGGGCGACGCTCTCCAGGGCGGCGGCGCCCGCGGGCAGCTCCAGGCAGGGGCAGCCGGCCGCCTCCAGCCAGTCCCGCAACGGGCCGGGCACCGGGCCGGCGGCCCGCAGGGCGATCCAGGCGCGGGGCGCGGCGAGGGCGAGCGTCTCGACCAGCCGCGGCGCCGGATAGGCGGGGTCCAGCACGGTGAAGGCCGCGCCGGCCGTGAGCACCCCCATGGCCGCCTGCACGAGCGGCGCGCTGCGGTGGGCGAAGATAGCGACTGGATCGCCCTGGCGCACCCCGTGGGCCGCGAGCCAGCCCGCCAGTCCCCGGCACCCCGCGAGGAGGTCGCCGTAGCTCCAGACGGCGCCGCCGTCGCTCACCGCGGGGCGTTCCGGAGCGCGCTCCGCCTGCGCCGCGAAGAGCTCGTGGACGCCGCCGATCCAGCCCGCGTCCAGGGGCGCCGTGGGGTCGGGCAGCAGCGCCCGCGAGCCGGCGGTCAGCAGCGAGAGGTGATCGACCGGCTCGTCCGGCCGCTCGGCGCCCTGCGCCAGCAGCGTCTCGAGTTGCGCCAGCACGTCGGCCATACGCGCCTCGTCGAAGAGATCGGCGTTGTAGACCAGGTTGATCAGCACGCCCGACTCGACCTCGGAGACATAGAAGGTGATGTCGAACTTCGACGGCACCTCGGCCGGCGTCAGGGCCCGCAGGTCCAGCTCTGGCAGGGAGAGATCCGTCGCCGGCAGGTTCAGCATGTTGAACAGCACCTGGAACAGCGGGGAACGGGAGAGATCGCGCTGCAGGCGCAGGCTGGCGAGGACCGCCTCGAACGGCACGCCCTGGTTGGTGTAGGCCTCGAGCGTAACCGCGCGCACCCGCGCCACCAGCTCGCGGAAGCTCGGGCCGCCGGCGGTGTCGGTGCGCAGCACCAGGGTATTGAGGAAGCAGCCGATCAGATCCTCGGTCTCGATCCACTGGCGGCCGGCGACCGGGGCGCCCACCGGCACGTCGTGCTCGCCGCTGTGCCGGGAGAGCAGCGCCTGGGTGGCCGCCAGGAGGGTCATGAACAGCGTCGCGCCGCCTTCGCGTCCGAAGCGCTTGAGCCGCGCGGTGAGGTCGGCGCCGAGCACGATCTGCCGGCGCCCGCCGCGGAAGGTCTGGACCGCCGGCCGCGGCCGGTCGGTCGGCAGCTCGGTGGGAGCGACCTCCCCGCCCAGGCGGGCCTCCCAGTAGGCGAGCTCCGGCGCCTGGTTGCCGGCGAGCCACCGGCGCTGCCAGGAGGCGAAGTCGGCGTACTGGATCGGCAGCTCCGGCAGCGGCGAGGGGCGCCCCTCCAGGGAAGCGGCGTAGAGCGCCCCCAGCTCGCGGACCAGCACGCCGATCGACCAGCCGTCCGAGATGATGTGATGGAGGTTCAGGAGGAAGCGGTGATTCTCCTCGCTCAGGCGCACCAGGAGCGCGTCGACCAGCGGCCCGCGCTCGAGATCGAACCCCAGGGCCGCCTGCCGCCGCTCCAGGCGCTCCGCCTCGGCGAGGCGGGCGGCGGCTGGCAGGGCCGCGAGATCGACCAGCGGCAGGGCGACGACGTAGAGCGGCGGCGAGATCCGCTGGTGGGGCACGCCGTCGACCTCCACGAAGGTGGTGCGCAGCGACTCGTGCCGTCGCACCACCTCGGCCAGCGCCGCCGCCAGGGCGCCCGCGCGCAGCCACCCGGAGAGCTCCACCGCGACCGGCATGTTGTAGGTGTCCGAGCCGGGCTCGAGCTGCTGGAGGAACCAGAGCCGCTCCTGGGTGAACGAGAGCGGCAGCAGCCCGGTGTGAGGCACGGGCTCGATGCGCGCCGCCTCGGCGCGGCCGCCGCCGAGGCCGAGCGCCGCCTCGACGCTCTCGGCGAGACCGGCCACGGTCGGCTGCTCGAACAGGCGGCGCAGAGGCAGCTCGACCCCCAGCGCCTCGCGCACCCGCGAGACCAGGCGGGTGGCGAGGAGCGAGTGGCCGCCGAGGTCGAAGAAGTTGTCGTTCACCCCCACCGGCCGGTCGAAGAGCTCGCTCCAGATGCCGGCCAGCACCTCTTCCGCGTAGCCGCGGGGCGCGCGGTCCACCGCCGCGCTCTCTCCCAGCAGCGGCAGCGCGGCCAGCGCCCGGCGGTCGATCTTGCCGTTGGGGGTCAGCGGCAGCTCGGGCAGCGGCACGAACACCGAGGGGACCATGTAGTCCGGCAGGCCGGCCTTGAGGAAGGCCCGCAGCTCGCTCGCCGGCAGCTCCGCTTGCGTTGCGACGTAGGCGATCAAGCGGTTGCCGCCGAGCACGTCCGGCGTCGCCAGCACCGCCGCGTCCAGCACCTGCGGGTGGCGGGTCAGCGCCGACTCGATCTCCCCCAGCTCGATGCGGAAGCCCCGCACCTTCACCTGGTGGTCGAGCCGGCCCAGGAAGTCCAGCTCCCCCGTCGGCAGATAGCGCACCAGGTCGCCCACCTGATAAAGGCGCGAGCCCGCCGGGCCGTAGGGGTTCGGAATGTAGCGCTCCGCCGTCAGCTCGGGGCGGCCCAGGTAGCCGCGCGTCACCCCTTCGCCGCCGAGGTAGAGCGCGCCCGGCACGCCCAGCGGCACCGGCCGCATCTCGCCATCGAGCACGTAGGTCGACTCCCCGGTCAGCGGACGGCCGATCAATGGATGCTGGTCGCCGCGCGGCAGCACCGCCCAGGTCGAGAACGTCGTGTCCTCGGACGGGCCGTAGAGGTTGACCACCCGCTCGAGGTTCGGCAGATTGTCATAGAGGTCCCGTACCAGCGACGCCTTCACCGGCTCGCCGCCCAGATTCACCGTCCGGATCGAAGACGGCAGATTGCCCAGGCGCAGCAGCTCCGCCATCGCCGACGGCACCGTGTCCACCAGCACCACCTCGTCCTTGGCCTCCAGATCCGGCAGCGCCAGCGCGTTCTCGGCCAGCAGCAGCTTGCCGCCCGCCGACAGCGTCGCGAAGATCTCGAACACCGACATGTCGAAGCAGATCGAGGTCGAGACCAGCAGGCCCGCGTACTCCCCGGCGCCGAACATCTCGTGGCACCAGCGGACCATCGCCACGGCGCTGCGGTGCTGGATGGCGACCCCCTTCGGCACGCCCGTCGAGCCCGAGGTGAAGATCAGGTACGCGAGGTTGTCCGGCAGCGCCGGTTGAAGCTCCGCGATCTCGACCGGCTCGTTCTCCCAGCCCGGATCGAGGAACACGGTCTGGATCTCCCCGGGTAGCTCGTCGGCGAGATGGCGGCGGGTCACCAGCACCTTGGCTCGCGCGGTCTCCAGCATCAGCAGCACGCGCTGCCGCGGGTAGTTCGGATCGAGCGGCGCGTAGGCGCCCCCGGCTTTGTGGATCGCCAGCAGCGCTACGATCAGCTCCGCCGTGCGGTCCATCAGCACGCCGGCCAGCACTTCGGGACCCAGCCCCAGCGCCCGCAGGCGGAGCGCCAGCCGGCCCGCCCGCTCGTCCAGCTCGCGGTAGGTCAGGCGGACGCCGCCGGGCGCGACCAGCGCGATCCGCTCGGGGGTCCGCGCCGCCTGGGCCGCGAACAGCTCGGCCAGGGTGACGTCGGGACCCGTGGTCTTCCCGGTCGCGTTGAAGCCCACCAGGAGCTGCTCGCGCTCCCCTTCTGTCAGCAGCGGCAGATCCCGCCAGCCGCGATCCGGCTCGCTCACCGCCTCGCCCAGCAGCCGCCCGAGGTGCCCCAGCAGCCGCTCGATCGTCGCCCCCTCGAACAGGCCGGTGTTGTACTCGGCCGTGGCCTGGAGGGTGGGCTCCAGATCGGTGAGGAAGAGCGAGAGGTCGAACTTCGCCGTGGCGAGATCCCCGCCGGCCAGCGCGAGCTCGAGACCGCCCATGCCCGGCAGCTCCCGGCGCAGGGTCTGCACCGAGAACAGCACCTGGAAGAAAGGCGTGCGGGAGAGGTCGCGCTGCGGCCGCAGCTCCTCGACCAGCGTCTCGAAGGGCAGGTCCTGGTGGCCGTAGGCCGCCAGCGCGCTCTCCCGCACCTGCGCGAGCAGCTCGCGGAAGGTGGGAGCCGCGCCCAGATCCGCCCGGAAGACCAGCGTGTTGACGAAGAAGCCGATCAGCCCCTCGGTCTCCGCCCGGTTGCGGTTGGCGATCGGCGAGCCCACCAGCACGTCCTCCTGCCCCGAGTAGCGGGAGAGCAGGACGTCGAAGCCGGCGAGCAGAAGCATGAACAGCGTCACCCCCTCGCGGCCGCAGAACGCCTTCAGCTCCGCCGACAGCTCTGCCGGCAGCTCGGCCGAGCGGGTGGCGCCGTCGAACGTCCGCACCGCCGGGCGCGGGAAGTCGGTCGGCAGGTCGAGCCCGGCGGGCGCGCCGGCGAGCTGGCCGCGCCAGTAGTCGAGCTGGCGCGCCAGCGCCTCGCCGCTCAGCCACTGCCGCTGCCAGACGGCGAAGTCGGCGTACTGGACCGGCAGCTCCGGCAGCGGCGAGGGCCGCCCCGCCGCGAAGGCCTCGTAGAGCGCCGCCAGCTCGCGCAGCAGGACGTCCGTCGACCAGCCGTCGGAGACGATGTGGTGCATCGTCAGCAGCACGTCGTGCCGCTCGCGGCCGAGCCGCAGCAGCGTGGTCCGGAACAGCGGCCCGCGTTCCAGATCGAAGGGGCGCGCGGCCTCGTCCGCCGCGAGGCGCCGCCGCGGTCCGCGCCGGCCTCGGGCAGGCCTTCGAGGTCGACCACCGGCAGCGGGAACGGGCCGGCCGGCGCGATCGCCTGATACGGCTCGCCGCCGGCGCTCGCGAAGGTGGTGCGCAGCGCCTCGTGGCGGCGCACCACCTCGGCCAGCGCCGCCGCCAGCGGGCGCGGTGTCGAGGGCGCCGGAGAGCTCCAGCGCCACCGGGATGTTGTAGGCCGCGTCGCCGCCGGGCTGCAGAGCTGATCGAGGAACCAGAGCCGCTCCTGGGCGAACGAGAGCGGCAGCGGCCGGGTGCGCGGCGCCGGCCGCGATGCGCGGCGCCGCCAGGCCGCCGCCGGCGCCCAGCGCCGCCTCGACGCTGCCGGCGAGCCCGGCGACCGTCGGCTGCTCGAACAGACGGCGCAGCGGCAGCTCGACCCCGAACGCCTCGCGCACCCGCGAGACCACCTGCGTCGCCAGCAGCGAGTGGCCGCCGAGGTCGAAGAAGTGTCCTCTCACCCCCACCCGCGCGCGCCGAAGACCTCGCGACCAGATCCCCGCCAGCACCTCCTCCGACGTAGCGTGCGGGGCGCCGCGAGTCCTCGACGCTCTCGGCGCTGCAGCGGCGGCGCCGGCAGGCGCCTGGCGGTCGAGCTTGCCGTTGGCGGTCACCGGCAGCGCGTCGAGGATCACGAAGGCCGGCGGGGACCATGTACTCGGGAAGCTCGCTGGCGCAGCGCGTCGCGCAGCTCCGCGGCGGCGAGCGCCGGCGCGCAGCGGCCCGGGCACCACGTAGGCCACCAGCCGCTGGTCGCCGCGGCTCGTCCTCGCGCGCCAGCACCACCGCCTCGCGCACCCCGGGATGGCGGGCCAGCGCCACCTCGATCTCCCCCAGCTCGATGCGGTAGCCGCGGACCTTGACCTGCTGGTCGAGCCGCCCCAGGAACTCCAGGTTGCCGTCGACCCCGTAGCGCGCCCGGTCGCCGGTGCGGTAGAGGCGCGCTCCCGGGCGTGCTCGGCGAAGGGATCGGGCAGGAAGGCCGCGGCGGTCAGCTCCGGCTGCCGCGCGTAGCCCGAGCACAGGCAGTCGCCGCCGATGTAGAGGTCGCCCGGGACGCCGATCGGGCAGGGGGCGAAGCCGGCGTCCAGGACGTGGTAGCGGGCGTTGGCGATCGGCCGGCCGTAGGGGATGCTCGGCCAGCGCGGATCGACCGCCCCGACCGGGAACCAGTTGGACCAGACCGTGGCCTCGGTGGCGCCGCCCAGGGCCACGACCTGCGCCCCGGGGAAGGCCTGCCGCACCCGGTCCGGCAGGGTCACCGGGATCCAGTCGCCCGAGAGCAGGACCAGGCGCAGCCGGCTCGCCGGGTCCGGCGCCGGCGGGGAACAGGGGCGCCAGCTGCACCAGCGCCGCCGGGCGCCGAATCCCAGAGCGTGATCCCCGCCGTCGCGCAGCAGGCTGCACCAGGCGGTCGGGGTCGCCGAGCTCCTGCTGCCGGTGGCCACGTGCACCGTGCCGCCCGCGGCCAGCAGCCCGAAGATGTCGTAGACCGAGAGGTCGAAGCAGAGCGAGGTGATGAACAGCACGCGGTCGTCCGGCCCGACCTCGAAGGTCCGGTTGATCCAGTCGATCAGGTTGGCGGCCGGCCGGTGCTGGACGACGATCCCCTTCGGCTCGCCGGTCGAGCCCGAGGTGTGGATGACGTAGGCGATGTCGTCCGGCGCGGCCACCGCCGGCAGGCGCCCGGCCGGGCCGCGGTCGACGTGCCAGCCGGTCCACAGGCGCTTGCGGCGCGTGCCGGCGGCGCTGCGGCGTCCGGCTCCGCGGCGCGGGTGAGCAGCACGTCGTAGCGGAAGCGCAGCTCGTTGGGGAAGCCCGCGTTCCGGTGGTGGACGGCGACCGCCGCCACCCCGGGCAGGGCGGCGCCGAGATCGGCGAACAGGTCCTCGTCGAGGTACAGCTCCTGCCGCCGCGCCGCGGCCGTGCCGTCGATCCCCGCCTGCGCCGCTCCTCGATCGCCGCCGCAGCTCGTCCCGCCGGCGGGCGTCGAGGACGTCGGCGATGAGCAGCGCGCCGCCGGGAGCGAGCCGGCCGAGCGCCCAGCGCACCACCTGCTCCAGGTAGCGCGGACCGGGGAAGAACTGGACGGTGCTGGCGAGCAGGACGAGGTCGAAACGCTCGCCGCCGGCGAGCAGCTCGCCGAGCTCGTGGGCGAAGCCGGTCAGCAGCTCGACGTTGCCGTACCCCTCGCGCGCCGCGTGCTCGCGGTTGCGCTCCTGGGTCAGCGGCGAGGGATCGACGCCGGTGACGTGGGCCACGCGCGAGGCCAGCTCCCAGAGCAGCAGGCCGGAGCCGTTGCCGATCTCCAGCACCCGCGCCCCCGGCCGCAGCCAGGGAGCGGCGAGGCGAGAGCACGCGGTCGCGGTACTCGTCGACCTCGGCCTCGCTGAACGGCAGGCCGGTGAAGGCGCTGACGAAGCCGCCCGCCGTCACCCGGTCCACCGCCCGCTCGGCGACGTAGTCCCACAGCTCGCGCACGCCGCCGGGTCGATCGCCTCGGCCGGCGGCTCCGGCTCGGCGACCGCCAGGCAGACGACGTCGGCGAGCGCCGGCAGGCGCCAGCGCATCTCCTCGACCGCGGACAGCAGGCCGCCGCCGGCGACGATCGCCGGGGCGCCGGTCGAGGCGAGGATCGACTCGATCCGGGCGGCCGGCCAGGAGTCGTCGAGGGCGACGTAGTGGCCGCCCGCCTTGAGGATGCCGAGGACGGCGGTCAGCATGTCGAGCGAGCGCTCCACCCAGACCCCCACCGGCGCGCCGCGCCCGATGCCCGACATCGCGCAGCAGGTGGGCCAGGCGGTTGGCCCGCGCCTCGAGCTCGGCGTAGGTCAGCTCCTCGCCGGCGCAGACCGCCGCGAGCGCCTCCGGATCGCGCTCCACGGCGGCCTCGAAGAACTGGTGGAGCAGGGTCGTCGCGGGGAAGGGGGCCGCGCGTGTCGTTCCACTCGCCGACGATCTGGTGGCGCTCCGCCGCCGCCAGCAGGGAGAGCTCGGCGAGGGGCGCGTCCGGAGCGGCCACCAGCGCGCCCGCCAGGTTAGCGAAGTGCCCGGCCAGGCGCGCCACCGTCGCCGCCTCGAACAGGTCCGGTGTTGTACTCGAGCCGTCATCCGCAGCGCCGGCGCCGTCGGTCGAAGAAGAGCGAGAGGTCGAACTTCGCCGTGTCGAGCGGGCGCTCGAGCGGCGAGAGCGTGAGGCCGCCGCATCCGCGGCAGCTCGCGGCGCAGGTTCTGCACCGAGAGCATCACCTGGAAGCAGCGGCGGTGCGGGAGAGGTCGCGCTCCGGCGCAGCTCCTCGACCAGCGTCTCGAACGGCAGGTCCTGATGGGCGTAGGCGCCCAGCGCGCTCTCCCGCACCTGGGCGAGCAGCGTCGCGGAAGGTCGGCGCCGCGCCGCAGATCCGCGCGGCAGCACCAGCGTGTTGACGAAGAAGCCGATCAGCCCCTCGGTCTCCGCGCGGTTGCGGTTGGCGATCGGCGAGCCCGACCAGCACGATCCGCCTGCCCCGAGTAGCGCGCGAGCAGAGCGTCGAGGGCGGCGAGCAGCAGCATGAACAGCGTCACCCCCTCGCGGCCGGCAGAGCGCCTGCAGCTCCGCGGTCAGGGCGGCCGGCAGCTCGGCCGAGCGGCGCTGGCGCCGTCGAACGTCTGCACCGCCGGGCGCGGGCGGTCGGTCGGCAGGTCGAGACCGGCCGGCGCGCCGGCGAGCTGCGCGCCGCCAGTAGTCGAGCTGCCGCTCCAGCTCCTCGCCGCTCAGCCACTGCCGCTGCCAGACCGCGAAGTCGGCGTACTGCACCGGCAGCTCGGGCAGCGGCGACGGCCGCCCCGCCACGAAGGCCTCGTAGAGCGCCACCAGCTCGCGCAGCAGCACCTCCATCGACCAGCCGTCGGAGACGATGTGGTGCATGGTCGAGCAGCAGGACGTGCTCGCTCCGGACCGAGCCGCAGCAGGGTGGCGCGGAACAGCGGCCCCGACGCGAGATCGAACGGCCGCGCGGCCTCGCTCCCCGCCAGGCGTCGCCGCCGCCGGGCCCTGAACCGGCGCGGGCAGGCCCGCGAGGTCGACCACCGGCAGCGGGAACGGACCGGCCGGCGCGATCGCCTGCAGCGGCTCGCCCTCGGCGCTGGGGAAGGTGGTGCGCAGCGCCTCGTGCCGGCGCACCACCTCGGTCAGGACATCGCGCAGGACGCCCGGGTCGAGCGGCCCCCTCGAGGCGGAGCGGATAGGGCATGTTGTAGACCGCCGAGCCGGGCGAGAGCTGGTCGAGGAACCAGAGCCGCTGCTGGGCGAAGGAGAGCGGCGCCCACCCGCTCGGCGCGCACCAGCGGCGGCGCCTCCGTCCGGCGCCCCGCCGCGGACAGGGCGGCGATCTCCGCCGCCAGCCCGGCGACGGTCGGCGCCTCGAAGAGGGCGCGCAACGGCAGCTCGACCCCGAAGACCTGGCGCACCCGCGACACCACCTGGGTGGCGAGCAGCGAGTGGCCGCCGAGGGCGAAGAAGCTCGCCTCCGCGTCCACGCGCTCGACCTGGAGCACCTCGGCGAAGATGCCGGCCACCAGCTCCTCGGCCGGCGTCCGGGCCGCCACGGCGTCCGCGGCGGCGCTCGCCGGCGGCTGGTGGGCGAGCAGCGCCTTGCGGTCGAGCTTGCCGCTCGCCGTCAGCGGCAGCTCGGGGAGGATGACGAAAGCGGCCGGCACCATGTAGGCCGGCAGCCGGTCGCGCAGGTGCTCCCGCAGCTCGGCGTCGCTCAGCACACGGTCGCCGGCCGGCACCAGATAGGCAACCAGCCGCCGGTGCTCCCGCAACCCACCCTCGCCGCCCACCACCGCCACCACGGCCTCGCCCACCTCGGGGTGCGCGCGCAGGGCCGCCTCGATCTCCCCCGGCTCGATGCGGAAGCCGCGCAGCTTGATCTGGTGGTCGATGCGGCCGACGAACTCGAGGTTGCCGTCGGCACGGCGGCGCACCAGGTCGCCGGTGCGGTAGAGCCGCTCGCCGCCCGCCGCGCTCCAGGGGTCGGGGACGAACCGCTCCGCGGTCGCCGCGGCGCGCCCCAGGTAGCCGCGCGCCAGCCCCGCTCCGCCGACGCACAGCTCGCCCGGCACCCCCACCGGCACCGGCGCCAGCCAGCGGTCGAGCAGGTAGACCGCGCTGTTGATCACCGGCCGGCCGATCGGCGTCACCGGCGGGTTGCCGAAGCGGGTCCGGCGCCGGTCGACGTCGTAGAGGGTGGCGCAGATCGTCGCCTCGGTCGGGCCGTAGCCGTTGATCACCGCCAGCCCGGGGCGCAGCTCGGCGATCCGCGTCAGCTCGGGCTCGGGGATCGGCTCGACCCCCACCAGCAGGCGGCTCAGCGGGATCGCCTCCGGCGCCTGCTCCAGCCGCTGGCGCAGCGCCACCACCATGAACGGCGGCACGTAGGCGCTCTCGATCCGCTCCCGCTCCAGCCACTCCAGGAAGCGCTCCGCGTCCTGCCGGATCTCCTCCGGAACGATGTGCACGGCGCCGCCGGCCAGCAGTGGCGAGAAGATCTCGTAGACCGAGACGTCGAAGCTCAGGCTGGTCCACAGGCTGCCGCGGCTGCCCGCCGCCAGCGGCCGGCGGCGCGCGAAGTCGGCGAGCAGGTTGAGGACGCCGCGATGGGTGCAGCAGACCCCCTTGGGGTTGCCGGTCGAGCCCGAGGTGTGGAGCACGTAGGCCAGTCCGCCGGGGCCCAGCGAGCGAGCCGGCGCGGCGCCGGCCGCCTCGCCTTCCTCCATCATCTCGTCCAGGCAGAGTACGCTCCCCGGATCGGCGAACGCCGGCGCCAGGCGACGCTCGGTCAGCAGCAGCGGCCGGCCGGCGTTCTCCCACAGCGCCGCGAGGCGCTCCGGCGGATAGCTGACGTCCAGGGGCATGTAGGCGCCGCCGGCCTCCAGCACGCCCAGCATCGCCACCAGCACCGCCGGGGAGCGCTCGAAGTAGAGCGCGACCGGCTCCTCGGCGGCGACCCCGAGGGCGCGCAGGCGGCGCGCCAGCCGGCCGGCGCTCCGGCTGAGAGCGGCGTAGGTGAGCACCTCCCCGCCGCAGACCACGGCCTCCCGCTCGGGGTGGAGTGCGGCCTGCCGCGCGAACAGCTCGTGGAGGGTGGCCTCCTCCACGGGGAAGGCCGAGTCGTTCCACTCCACCAGGAGCTGCGCGCGCTCGGCGGCGGTGAGCGGCGACAGCTCGCCCGGGGATCGCTGGAGGCTGCCACTGGCGAGCGCGGCGAGCAGCGTCTCGTAGTGGCGGGCCAGGCGCTGGACGGTGGCGGGGTCGAACAGGTCGGTGCTGTACTCGATCTCGCCGCGCAGCCCGCCGTCCTCCTCCTGGAGCGCCAGGGTGAGGTCGAACTTCGCGGTGCGCGCCTCGCCGGGCAGCAGGCTCAGGGTCAGGCCCGGCAGCTCCAGCGTGGCGCGCGGGGCGTTCTGCAGCGCCAGCATGGTCTGGAAGATCGGCGTCCGCGACGGGTCGCGCTCGGGCTGCAGCTCGCCGACCAGCCGCTCGAACGGCAGCTCCTGGCGGGCGAAGGCGTCCAGCGTGGTCTCCCGCGCCCGCTCCAGGACGCCGGCCAGGGCCGGCTCGCCGCCGAGATCGGCGCGCAGGGCCAGCGTGTTGATGAAGCAGCCGATCAGCTCTTCCGTCTCGGCGCGGGTGCGGCCGGCCACCGGCGTGCCGACGGCGAAATCCGCCTGCCCGGTGTAGCGCTGGAGCAGCAGGGAGAAGCCGGCGTACAGCGCCATGAACAGCGTCACCCGCTCCTCCCGGCAGAGCCGCCCGAGGCCGGCGGCGAGCCCGGCCGGCAGTTCCACCGGGCAGGCGGCTCCGCGGCCGCTGAACAGGGCCGGGCGCGGGCGGTCGGTGGGCAGCTCGAGCGGCGGCACGCCGTCCAGTTGCCGGCGCCAGAAGGCCAGCTCCGCCGCCAGCGCCTCGCCCGAGAGCCGGCGGCGCTGCCAGGCGGCGAAGTCGGCGTACTGGACCGGCAGCTCCGGCAGTACCGAAGAGAACCCGGCCGCCGCCGCGTAGAGCGCCCCGAGGTCGCGGATCAGGACCCCGATCGACCAGCCGTCCGCGATGATGTGATGGAGGTTGACCAGGAAGCGGTGGTTCTCCTCGCCCAGGCGCGCCAGGAGCCCGACGGCCAGCGGACCGCGCTCGAGATCGAACGGCGTGGCCGCCTGCTGCCGTTCCAGGCGCTCCACCTCGGCGCGGCCGGCCGCGGCGGGCAGGGCCGCGAGGTCGACGAGCGGCAGGGGGGCGCCGGCGGGAGCCGGCGCGATCCGCTGGCGGGGGGCGCCGCCGGCCTCCTCGAAAGTGACGCGCAGCGATTCCTGCCGGCGCGCCAGCCCGGTCCAGGCCGCGGCCAGGGCGCCCGCGTTCAGGGGGCCGGCGAGCTCCACCGCGGCCGGCACGTTGTAGGCCGCCGAGCCGGGCTCCAGCCGCTGGAGGAACCAGAACCGCTCCTGGGCGAACGAGAGGGGGAGCGGCGCGGTGCGCGGCACCGGCTCGATGCGCGCCTCCAGCGCCCCGCCGACGCCGAGCGCCGCCTCGACGCTCTCCGCCAGCCCGGCGATGGTCGGCCGCTCGAACAGCCGGCGCACCGGCAGCTCGACCCCGAGCGCCTCGCGCACCCGCGAGACCAGCCGGGTGGCGAGCAGCGAATGGCCGCCGAGGTCGAAGAAGTCCTCGCTCACCCCCACTGGATGGCCGAAGATCTCGCTCCAGATCCCGGCCAGCGCCTCCTCGGCATAGCCGCTGGGCGAGCGGTCTTCCGCCGCGCTCTCCCCCTGCAGCGGCAGCGCGGCCAGCGACCGCCGGTCGATCTTGCCGTTCGGGGTCAGCGGCAACTCAGGCAAGGGCACGAACACCGAGGGGACCATGTAGTCCGGCAGGCCGGCCTTGAGGAAGGCCCGCAGCTCGCTCGCCGGCAGCTCCTCTTCGGTCGCCAGATAGGCGATCAGCCGGTTGCCGCCGAGCAGGTCCGGCATCGCCAGGACCGCCGCGTCCAGCACCTGGGGGTGGCGGGTCAGCGCCGACTCGATCTCCCCCAGCTCGATGCGGAAACCCCGCACCTTCACCTGGTGGTCGAGCCGGCCCAGGAAGTCCAGCTCCCCCGTCGGCAGATAGCGGACCAGATCCCCCACCTGGTAGAGGCGCGAGCCCGGCGGGCCGTAGGGGTTCGGGATGTAGCGCTCCGCCGTCAGCTCCGGACGCCCCAGGTAGCCGCGCGTGATTCCTTCGCCGCCGAGATAGAGCGCGCCCGGGACGCCCAGCGGCACCGGCCGCATCTCGCCGTCCAGCACGTAGGCCGACTCACCCGTCAGCGGACGGCCGATCAGCGGATGCTGGTCGCCGCGCGGCAGCACCGCGTAGCTGGTGAACGTCGTGTCCTCGGAGGGGCCGTAGAGGTTGACCACCCGCTCGAGGTTCGGCAGATGGTCGTAGAGGTCCCGCACCAGCGACGCCTTCACCGGCTCGCCGCCCAGGTTCACCGTCCGGATCGACGCCGGCAGCCGCCCCAGGCGCAGCAGCTCCGCCATCGCCGACGGCACCGTGTCCACCAGCACCACCTCGTCCTTGGCCTCCAGATCCGGCAGCGCCAGCGCGTTCTCCGCCAGCAGCAGCTTGCCGCCCGCCGACAGCGTCGCGAAGATCTCGAACACCGACATGTCGAAGCAGATCGAGGTCGAGACCAGCAGCCCCGCGTACTCCTCGGCGCCGAACATCTCGTGGCACCAGCGGACCATCGCCACGGCGCTGCGGTGCTGGATGGCGACGCCCTTCGGCACGCCCGTCGAGCCCGAGGTGAAGATCAGATAGGCGAGGTTGTCCGGCAGAGCCGGCTGCCAGCGACCCGGTCGCCACCGGCTCGTCGTCCCAGCCCGGATCGAGGAAGACCGGTCTGAATCCCCGCCGGCAGCTCGGCGGCGAGATGGCGGCGGGTCACCAGCACCTTGGCTTTCGCGGTCTCCAGCATCAGCAGCACGCGCTGCCGCGGGTAGTTCGGATCGAGCGGCGCGTAGGCGCCTCCGGCCTTGTGGATCGCCAGCAGCGCCACGATCAGCTCCGCCGTGCGGTCCATCAGCACGCCGGCCAGCACCTCGGGGCCCAGCCCCAGCGCCCGCAGGCGGAGCGCCAGCCGGCCTGCCCGCTCGTCCAGCTCGCGGTAGGTCAGCCGGACGCCGCCGGGGGCGACCAGGGCCACCCGCTCCGGGGTCCGCGCCGCCTGCGCCGCGAACAGCTCGGCCAGCGTGACGTCGGGACCCGTGGTCTGCCCGGTCTCGTTGAAGCCCACCAGGAGCTGCTCGCGCTCCCCTGCCGTCAGCAGCGGCAGATCCCGCCAGCCGACGCTCCGGCTCGCTCACCGCCGCCCCCAGCAGCCGTCCCGAGATGCCCCAGCAGCCTTTCGATCGTCGCCCCTTCGAACAGGCCGGTGTTGTACTCGGCCGTCATCCGCAGCGGCGGGTCTCCGAATCGGTGACGAAGAGCGAGAGGTCGAACTTCGCCGTGGCGAGATCCCCTTCGAGCAGCGAGAGGCTCACGCCCCCCATGCCCGGCAGCTCCCGGCTCAGCGTCTGCACCGACAGCAGCACCTGGAACAGCGGCGACCGCGAGAGATCGCGCGCCGGCCGCAGCTCCCCGACCAGCGTCTCGAACGGCAGGTCCTGGCGGTCGAACGCCGCCAGCGCGCTCTCCCTCACCTGCCGCAGCAGGTCGCGGAAGGTCGGCGCCGCGCCCAGGTCCGCCCGGAAGACCAGCGTGTTGACGAAGAAGCCGATCAGCCCCTCGGTCTCCGCGCGGTTGCGGTTGGCGACGGGCGAGCCCACCACCACGTCCTCGCTGCCCCGAGTAGCGCGCGAGCAGGACGTCGAACCCGGCGAGCAGCAGCATGAACGGGGTCACCCCCTCGCGACGGCAGAACGCCTTCAGCTCGCCGCACCCCTGCGGCAATTCAGCCGAGACGGGTGGCGCCGTCGAGCGTCTGCACCGCCGGGCGCGGGAAGTCGGTCGGCAGGTCGAGACCGGCCGGCGCGCCCGCCAGCTGGCGCCGCCAGTAGTCGAGCTGCCGCGCCAGCGCCCCGCCGCCCAGCCACTTCCGCTGCCAGACCGCGAAGTCGGCGTACTGCACCGGCAGCTCCGGCAGCGGCGACGGCCGGCCCTCGGCGAAGGCCTCGTAGAGCGCCACCAGCTCGCGCAGCAGGATCTCCATCGACCAGCCGTCGGAGACGATGTGGTGCATCGTCAGCAGCAGGACGTGCCGCTCCGGGCCGAGCCTCAGCAGCGTGGTGCGCAGGAGCGGACCGGCGACGAGGTCGAACGGCTGGACCGCCTCGCTCCTGGCGAAGGCCGCGGCCGCCGCGGCGTCGAGATCGATCACCGGCAGCGGCAGCGGACCGGCCGGCGCGATCGCTTGGTAGGGCTCGCCGCCATGGCTCGGGAAGGTCGTGCGCAGCGCCTCGTGCCGCCGCGCCACCTCGCCGAGGGCCGCACGCCAGCACCGCCACGTCGAGCGGCCCGGACAGCTCGACGGCCGCCGGGATGTTGTAGGCCGCGCTGCCGGGGTCCAGCTGATCCAGGAACCAGAGCCGCTCCTGGCTGAACGAGAGCGGGAGCGGACCGGTGCGCGGGGCCGGCTCGATGCGCGCCTCCACCGCTCCGCCGACGCCGAGCGCCGCCTCGACGCTCTCGGCCAGGCCGGCGATCGTCGGCCGCTCGAACAGCCGGCGCAGCGGCAGCTCGACCCCCAGCGCCTCCTGCACCCGCGAGACCAGGCGGGTGGCCAGCAGCGAGTGGCCGCCGAGGTCGAAGAAGTTGTCGTTCACCCCCACGGCCTGGCCGAAGATCTCGCTCCAGATCCCCGCCAGCGCCTCCTCGGCGTAGCCGCGGGGAGCCCGGTCTTCCGTTGCGCTGCTCTCCCCATGCAGCGGCAGCGCGGCCAGCGCCCGGCGGTCGATCTTGCCGTTGGGGGTCAGCGGCAGCTCGGGCAGCGGCACGAACACCGAGGGGACCATGTAATCGGGAAGGCCGGCCTTGAGGAACGCCCGCAGCTCGCTCGCCGGCAGCTCCGCTTCCGTCGCCACGTAGGCGATCAGGCGGTTGCCGCCGAGCACGTCCGGCATGCGCCAGCACCGCCGCGTCCTGCACCTGCGGATGGCGGGTCAGCGCCGACTCGATCTCCCCCAGCTCGATGCGGAACCCCCGCACCTTTACCTGATGGTCGAGACGGCCCAGGAAGTCCAGCTCCCCCGTGGGGAGATAGCGCACCAGATCACCCACCTGATACAGGCGCGAGCCCGCCGGGCCATAAGGGTTCGGGATGTAGCGCTCCGCCGTCAGCTCCGGACGCCCCAGGTAGCCGCGCGTCACCCCTTCACCGCCCAGATACAGAGCGCCCGGGACGCCCAG
This sequence comes from uncultured Acidobacteriota bacterium, assembly GCA_963792575.1. Lineage (GTDB taxonomy): Bacteria > Acidobacteriota > Thermoanaerobaculia > Multivoradales > UBA5704 > DATARR01. The sequence continues at coordinate 37,512 of CAWBWZ010000005.1, read as the reverse complement.
CGGCACCGGCCGCATCTCGCCATCGAGCACGTAGGCCGATTCCCCGGTCAACGGACGGCCGATCAGCGGATGCTGGTCGCCGCGCGGCAGCACCGCGTAGCTGGTGAACGTCGTGTCCTCGGAGGGGCCGTAGAGGTTGACCACCCGCTCAAGGTTCGGCAGCTTGTCGTAGAGGTCCCGCACCAGCGATGCCTTCACCGGCTCGCCGCCCAGGTTCACCGTCCGGATCGACGCCGGCAGGCGCCCCAGCCGCAGCAGCTCCGCCATCGCCGACGGCACCGTGTCCACCAGCACCACCTCGTCCTTCGCCTCCAGATCCGGCAGCGCCAGCGCGTTCTCCGCCAGCAGCAGCTTGCCGCCCGCCGCCAGCGTCGCGAAGATCTCGAACACCGACATGTCGAAGCAGATCGAGGTCGAGACCAAAAGCCCCGCGTACTCCTCGGCGCCGAACATCTGGTGACACCAGCGGACCATCGCCACGGCGCTGCGGTGCTGGATGGCGACGCCCTTCGGCACCCCCGTCGAGCCCGAGGTGAAGATCAGGTACGCGAGGTTGTCCGGCAGGGCCGGCTGAAACTCCCCGGTCTCCACAGACTCGTTTTCCCAGCCTGGATCAAGAAAGACGGTCTGCAGCCCGGCCGGCAGCTCTTCGCCCAGAGTCTCGGCCAGATGGCGGCGGGTCACCAGCACCCTGGCCCGCGCGGTCTCCAGCATCAGCAGCACGCGCTGCCGCGGGTAGTTCGGATCGAGCGGCGCATAGGCGCCTCCCGCCTTGTGGATCGCCAGCAGCGCCACGATCAGCTCCGCCGTGCGGTCCATCAGCACGCCCGCCAGCACTTCGGGACCCAGCCCCAGCGCCCGCAGGCGGAGCGCCAGCCGGCCGGCCCGCTCGTCCAGCTCGCGGTAGGTCAGCCGGACGCCGCCGGGCGCCACCAGCGCGATCCGCTCGGGAGTCCGCGCCGCCTGCGCCGCGAACAGCTCGGCCAGGGTGACGTCAGGGCCCGTGGTCTTCCCGGTGTCGTTGAAGCCCACCAGGAGCTGCTCCCGCTCCGCCTCGCTCAGCAGCGGCAGATCCGGCAGCCGCAGGCGCGGATCGGCCATCACCCCTGCCAGCAAACGCGGGAAGTACCCGGCCATCCGCTCGATCGTCGCGCCCTCGAACAGGTCTTCGCGGAAGCCGAGCGTACCGGCGAGCCCCTCGTCGCCCGTCCGCAGGGTCAGGCTGAGGTCGAACTTCTCGGTCTCCTGCGCGGCCGGCCAGAGCTCCCCCTCGATCTCCCCCAGCCGCAGGGACGGCCGTGCCTCGTCGTCCAGGGTGAAAGAGACCTGGAACAGCGGCGAAACGCTCAGCTCGCGCCGCGGCTGCAGCTCCTCGACCAGCTTCTCGAACGGCACCTCCTGGTGGGCGTAGGCGGCCAGCGCGGCCTCCCGCACCCGCGCCAGCAGCGCCGCGAAGGTCGGCTCGCCGGAGAGGTCGGTGCGGATCACCAGCGTGTTGACGAAGAAACCGATCAGACCCTCGGTCTGGATCTGCCCGCGGCCGGCGACCGGCGTCCCGACGCTCACGTCCTCGTCGCCGCTCAGGCGGGAGAGCAGGGCCTGGAAGGCGGCCAGGACGGCCATGAACAGGGTCACCCCGTGCCGCCGCGCCAGTGTCCGCAGATCGCGCAGCCCCTCGGGGGGGAGCTCCACGGCGCGGCTGCCGCCGCGGTCGCTCGCCACCGCCGCGCGCGGATGGTCGAGGGGGAGGTTGAGCACCGGCGGCGCGCCCGCCAGCCGGGTGCGCCAGTGCGCGATCTCCGCCGCCAGCAGGTCGCCCTGCAGCCAGCGGCGCTGCCAGACCGCGTAATCGCCATACTGGATGCCGGGCTCCGGCAGCGGTGACGGCCGGCCCGCCGCCGCGGCGCCGTAGAGCTCCCCCAGCTCGTGCGCCAGCACCCGCAGCGACCAGCCGTCGCTGATGACGTGATGCATCGTCAGCAGGAGGAGCTGCTCATCGGCATCCAGACCGACCAGGGACGCCCGCAGCAGCCTCCCGACGCCGAGGTCGAAGGGGATCAGGGCCTCCGCGCGCGCCAGCCGGCGGGCCTCTTCCAGGCGCCGGCCCGCAGGCAGGCCCGCGAGGTCGATCCGCGGCACGGCGACCGGCGCCGGCGGATCGACGACCTGCACCGGCTCGTCCCGCCCGGCGGCGAACCGGGTCCGCAGCGACTCCTGGCGGCGCGCCACCTCGCTCAGGGCGGCGGCGAGCGCGGCGGGGTCCAGCGCGCCGCGCAGGTGGATCGCCGCCGGGATGTTGTAGGCCGCGCTCGCCGGCTCCAGCTGGTGGAGGAACCAGAGCCGCTGCTGGGCGAAGGAGAGCGGCAATGGCGCCGCCGTCCTGGACGTTGGGACCAGCGGCGGCGCGTCGCTGCGGGCCGCGCCCTCGATCGTCCGCGCCAGCTCCGCGACGGTCGGCGTCTCGAAGACGCGGTGCAGCGGCAGGTCGACCCCGACCGCCTCGCGGACCCGCGCCAGCAGCCGCATCGCCGCCAGCGAGTGCCCGCCATGCTCGAAGAAGTTGTCGTCGGCGCCGATCCGCTCGACCCCCAGCACCTCGGCGAAGACCCCGGCGAGCAGCTCCTCGAGCGGCGTCCGCGGCGCGGTGACGGCGCGCGCCGACACGGCCACAGGCAGCCAGCGCGACAGGGCGCGGCGGTCGAGCTTGCCGTTGGGCAGGCGGTCCAGCTCGCCGCCGAAGGCGAAGACCGGCACCATGTAGGGGGGGAGCAGGGCCGCCAAGTGATCGCGCAGCATCGCGGCCACTGCGGCCGGCGCGGCCGGCGCGGCGTCCGGCTCCACCGCCGCCAGCACCACGCAGGCGAGCAGCGACCGCTCGGCCCCCTTCTCCTCGCGCACCACCACCGCCGCCTCGCGCACCGCCGGATGGGCGGTCAGGGCGATCTCGATCTCGCGCGGCTCGATGCGGAAGCCGCGGATCTTGACCTGATCGTCGAGCCGCCCCAGATATTCGATCTCGCCGCCCGGCAGATGGCGGCAGAGGTCGCCGGTGCGGTACATGCGGGCGCCCGGCTCGCCGCCGTGCGGATCGGGGACGAAGCGCTCCGCCGTCAGCTCCGGGCGGCCGAGATAGCCGCGGGCGACCTGCACGCCGCCGATCGCGAGCTCCCCCACCGCGCCCGAAGGGGATAGTTCCAGCCGCCGGCCGACGATATGGATCCGGGTGTTGAGGATCGGCCGGCCGATCGGCACCGGGCGCGGCCGGGGTGACGGCTGGCAGAACCAGGCGGTCACCTCGACGGCGGCCTCGGTCGGCCCATAGAGATTGATCAGCGGCGCCGGGATCACCTCCAGGCAGCGCTGCTCAGCCTCCCAGGGGAGGGCCTCGCCGCTGGCCAGCACGCGGCGCAGCGTCCGGCACCCCGCCACCCCTTCCTCGTCGAGGAAGAAGGGGAGCATGGAGGGGACGAAGTGGATCGTCGTGATCCCTTCCCGCCGCACCAGATCGACCAGGTAGGCGCTGTCCTTGTGCCCCTCGGGCCTTGCCACGACCAGCCGCGCCCCCAGCATCAGCGGACCGAACAGCTCCGGCACCGAGACGTCGAAGCCGAACGGGGTCTTCTGCACGAAGACGTCGCCGGCGTCGAGGCCGAAAGCGTCCTGCATCCAGAGCAGGCGGTTGACGATGCCGCGGTGGCGGTTGACGACCCCCTTCGGCCGCCCGGTCGAGCCCGAGGTGAAGATGACGTAGGCGGCGTTGTCGGCATCCGCCCGGGGCAGGGGATCGGCCGCGGCGGCCGGCTCCGGCGGCTCGGCGACGCCGTCGAGCCAGACCAGGCGCGCGCCGCCGGCGCCGAGCCCCAGGGCCTCGGCGTGGGCGGGGCGGGTGAGCAGGACGGCCGGCCGGGCATCCTCCAGGACCATCGCCAGGCGCTGCGCCGGCAGGCTCGGCTCCAGCGGCACGTAGGCGCCGCCGGCGGCCAGAACGGCGAGCAGGCCGATCAGCAGCTCGAGCGAGCGCTCCTCGGCCACCCCCACCAGCACCTCGGGTCCCACCCCGAGCGCCACCAGGCGGTGCGCGAGGGCCACGGCCCGGTCGTGCAGCTCGCGGTAGGTGAGCCGCTCCCCCTCGAACGCCACGGCCTCCGCCCCGGGCGTCCGCGCCACCTGGGCGGCGAACAGCTCGAAGACGTTCAGCTCGCAGCCGGGGCCGGCGGTGTCGTTCCAGGCCAGGAGCTGGCCGCGCTCCGCCTCGGGGAGGACGGCCAACGCCGAGAGCGGCAGGTCCGGGTCGCGGACGATCGACCGCAGCAGCACCGCGAAGCGGTCCATCAGATGAGCGGCGGTCGCGGCGTCGAACAGGCCGGTGTTGTATTGCAGCGCGAGGCTCAGGCCCCCGTGCCGCTCGACGCAGTGGAGCTGGAGGTCGAACGGGGCGGGCGGCCGCCGGATGGCGAGCGACTCCAGCTGGAGATCCCCCAGATCCAGCTCCACCCCCTCCTCGCCGAGGGCGAAGGCGGTGAGCCCCTCGGCCCCCCGCGTCTCCTTCTGCAGCACGAACGAGACCTGGAACAGCGGCGTCCGGCTGGCGTCGCGCACCGGCTGGAGGCGCTCGGCGAGCAGGGGCAGCGGGTAGTCCCCATGCTCGAAGGCGGCGGCGACCGACGCCTTGGTGCGCTCCAGAAGCTCGGCGAAGCTGGGATCGCCGGCCAGGTCGCCGCGCAGGACCACCGGGTTGACGAAATAGCCCACGGTGCCCGCGAACTTCGACTGCGAGCGGCCGGCCCGCGGCGAGCCGATCGCCAGGTCCTCCTGGCCGGTGTGGCGGCTGAGCAGCGTCTGGAGGGCGGCGACAAGGGTCATGAAGAGCGTGGCGTGCCGCGTCCGGCTCGCCGCCCGCAGGGCCGCCGCGAGGTCGGCCGGCAGCCGGAGCTGGTGGACGTCGCCATGGTAGGTCTGGACCGCGGGGCGCGGCCGGTCGGTGGCCATCTCCAGCGTCGGCAGCCCGGCCAGCCGCTGCCGCCAGTAGGCCAGCAGGGCCTCGCCGCGGTCGCCGCTCAGGGCCTCCCGCTCGAGCCGGACGTGCTCCGCGTACTCCAGGCTCGCGGCGGGGAGCCCCGCCGGCCCGCCGCCGGCCGCCTCGCGGTAGAGCGCCGGCAGCTCGCGCATCAGCACCGCGAGGGACCAGAAGTCGGCGACGATGTGATGGATGACCAGCAGGAGCACCGTGCCGCCACCGCCGCTGTCGCCGCCCGTGAACAGGGTGACCCGCAGCAGCGGTCCCCGCTCGAGATCGAACGGGCGCCAGGCCTCCTCGGCCAGCCGGGACCGCAGCCGCTCCTCGCTCCAGCCCGCGGCTTCCTCGCGGGTCAGCGCGAAGTCCAGGCGGCCGGCGATCCGCTGGCGCGGCTCGCCGTCCAGGACCGGAAAGGTGGTCCGCAGGGCGGCGTGGCGGTCCACCAGCGCCCGCAGCGCGCGCTCCAGCGCCGCGGCGTCCACGGGGGCGCGCAGGCGGGTCGCGGCCGCGATGTTGTAGGTGGAATCCGCCGGCGCGAGATGGTGCAGAAACCAGAGCGAGCGCTGGCCGTGCGAGAGCGGCGCCAGCTCGCCGGCGGGCTCCTCGCCGGAAGGGCTCAGATCCTCCAGATCGCCGGCGAGATCGCGCCGCGGCAAACGGATCAGCGCGGCCCGGCTGGGGCCTGACAGAGAGTCCTTCATCGCCTCGCCTACTGCAGCCGAAGACCGATGACAGGGTCGACGACCGCCGCTCGCCGCGCCGGGAAATAATTGGCCGCGAGCGTCACCAGGAACAGGCCGAGAGAGGTACCTCCCAGTACCAGCGGATCGGTGATGCTGGTCTCATACAACACGTCGGCCAGGAGCCGGCCGAGAAGGAAGACCGACACCAGGCCCAGGACCAGCCCCACGGCCGCCAGCACCGCGCCGCGGCCGACGACCATGCGGAGGATGCTGCCGCGGTCGGCCCCGAGCGACATCCGGATCGCGATCTCGCGCGTCCGCTGGGTGATGCTGTACGAGGTCACGCCATAGATGCCGACGGCCGCCAGGACCAGCGCCAGCCCGGCGAAGGCGCTGATCAGGATGACCACGAACCTCGCCTTGCTCGTCTGCTTGGCGAGCCGCGACTCCAGGGTGCCCATGTCGTAGTCCGGCAGCTCGGGGTCGATCGCCATGATCTCCTGGTGCAGCGCCTTCCGCAACTGCTCGACCGGGACCCCCGGCTTCGGGCGCACCAGGAAGTTCGCGGTCAGCGGGCGCCGCACGAACTGCAGCATCGACAGGTACATGTCGGGCGCCGCGACCCCCTCCTCCTTCTGGTACCCGCTATGCTGGACGGGCGCCGCGACCCCGACGACGGTGAGCCAGGGCGCCTCCGCCTTGGCACGGGGACCGATCTTGAGGCGCTTGCCGATCGGGTCCTTGCCGGGCCAGAACTGCTCGGCCATGTTCTTGCTGACGACCACCACATTGGTCTGCACGTCCTGCATGTCGAAGCCGCGCCCCTTGAGGATCGGGATCGAGAGCAGGTCGAAGTAGGACGGGGTCACCGCGTGCATGATCGCGGTATACATGCCGCCCGGAGTGTCGCTGTCGTGGTCCTCGACCGTGACGTAGCCGCCCGCCACGTCATCCGGCGGGACCGTCGGATCGGCGATCGCCATCTCCTGCACGCCGGGGACCGCGGCGATCCGGGGCAGATACTTCTCGCGCAGCAGCTTGGCGGCCACCGGATCGGTGAAGTACTTCGGATCCCGGATGTCGATGCGGAACGTCAGCAGATCGCTGGTCTTGAAGCCGACGTCCTGGCTGGTCAGCTGCTTGAAGCTCTTGGCCATCAGGATGGCATTGACCGAGAGGATCAGCGCCAGCGCCACCTGGGCGACCACGATCGCGCTCTGGAACCGGTGCCAGCCCTTGCCGCGCGACTGCAGCTTCTCCTCCCGGCCGAGGCTCTGGGTGAGGTCGGAGCGGAAGCTGATCAGGATCGGCACCAGCCCGAACGCCAGGCCGCAGAGCAGCGCCAGAGCCACGATCGCGGCCACCACCACGGGCTCCATGGAGATGTGGACGAAGCTCGGGAACTGGCCGCCGCTGAAGGCGACCAGCGAGCGGATGGCCCATTGCGCCAGCAGGAGCCCGGCGGCGGCGCCGAGCAGCGAGAGCAGCAGGCTCTCGGTCATCAACTGGCGGATCATCCGCCGCCGGCTGGCGCCGAGCGCCACCCGGATGCTCCAGGCGCGCTGCCGGGCCACCGCCCGGGTCACCAGCAGGCTGCCGACGTTGATGCAGGCGATCAGCAGGAGCAGGCAGGCGCCGACCGTCAGCACGATCAGACCGCTGCGCGTATCGCCGAGCCAGTACTTGTCGAACGGCGTCACCAGGGCGCCGAGCCCCTCGTTCTCGGGAAACTCCTTGGCCAGGCCGGCGGTGACGCCGCTCAGCTGCTGCTGGGCCTGCTCCACCGTGACGCCCGGCTTCAGACGCGCCGCCCCGGAAACCCAGCGCATCGAGCGGGTGGTCAGGAAGATCGGCATCGGTGGGAGCATCGACGGCACCCAGAGGTCGGCCACGTCCGACAGGCCACGGAAACCCTGCGGCGCCACCCCGATGACCTCATAGGTCCTGCCGTTGAGCTGCAGCTTCCGGCCCAGCACGTCGCGGTCGGCGCCGAAAGTGGAGTGCCACAGGTTGTACCCGAGCACGACGACATACTGCTCCAGCGGCCTCGCGTCCTCATCCGGCGTGAAGAAGCGGCCCAGCTGCGGCTTGAACCCCAGCATGGAAAAGTAGTTCGCGTTGACCAGCTCGCCCCAGAGCCGCTGCGACTGCTGACCCTGCTCCAGGTTGTAGGCGAACTTGGTCCACATCGACATGTCGGAGAAAGCCGTGCTCCGCTGGCGCCAGTCGGCGAAATCCATCTGCGAGATCGGCCACGGGTTGACCTCCCCCGACTCATCCGACTTCTGGCTGCCCTGGAGCATGACCAGCCGGCCCGAGTCGTGATAGGGGATCGCCTTCAGCAGCACGGCGTTGACGACCGTGAAGATGGTGGCTGTAGCGCCGATCCCGAGGGTCAGGGTGAGCAGCGCGGCGATGGCAAACCCTTTGTCCTCCACCAACTGCCGCAGCCCCAGGCGCAAGTCTCGCCAAATGCTTTCCATCAAGAATCTCTCCAGGGATGGGTTGAGCTCCGCTCAGGAGCCCTTGGCCTACACTTAACTTATTCAATTCTGATCGATGGTTGGCAAATTGCCGATACGCAATGCCTCCCAGAAGCATGGGTGCTTCACCGAGGGGAAAGGGGGACAAAACTCCGGCAGCCGGCCTCCGGCCGGCCTCGCGCCGAGGTGTCCGGGGGGGCAGAGCGCGGACAGACCCTTCAGGAGGACCACCTCGGCCTCGACCGCCACATCCGCCGCCACCGCGACAGCCCTCCCCCGGCGTGGGCGCGGCTTCGTAGATGTTCTTGCCGACAAGAACTCGTTGGCCAAGAGCTGAGTCGCCGGGCTTTATTGAGGCCTGGCAAGAAAAACCAAGGACGTAAAGGACATCAAGGACGACAAGGACACAAAAAGACCCTCTGGGGATCGCGCAACCGGTGGGGTATCCTTCGGCGTCCTTGCAGTCCTTGCAGTCCTTGCAGTCCTTGCAGTCCTTGCAGTCCTTGCAGTCCTTGCAGTCCTTGCAGTCCTTGCAGTCCTTGCAGTCCTTTACGTCCTTTTCTTCTTCCGGGAGCTCGCCATGAGCCAGGGCTTCATTCCGCCGCACGGCAGCTACAAAAAGCTGCTCTCCTATCAGAAGGCGGAGATTGTGTACGACGCCACGGTTTATTTTTGCGATCACTTTGTCGACAAACGGAGCCGCACCCATGATCAGATGATTCAAGCGGCTCGTTCGGGCAAGCAGAACATCATCGAAGGCAGCATGGCCTCGGCGACTTCCAAGGAGACCGAGATCAAGCTGACCAACGTGGCCCGTGCCAGTCTTGAAGAGCTGCTGGCCGATTACCGCGATTTCCTGCGAGTGCGCGGTCTTCAGGAATGGTCCCCGGAGCACGCCTATACGCTCCGTCTTCGCGAGCTGAACAGGATCCCGGACGCGACCTACGCGACGTTCCGCAAAGGCATCGAGAACCCCGACCCGGCGATCGCCGGGAATGTGATCATCGGCTTGATCCGTGTGAGCAACTTCCTTCTCGACCGACAGCTCCGGCAGTTGGAGAAAGCCTTTCTCAAGGAAGGTGGCCTGCGCGAGCGCATGACCCAAGCTCGCCTCGACGCACGGAGGAAAACCTCGCGATGAACCTCGGAGCCGAGCCTTCCAAACAGAGCCCACTCGCCGCCATGCCCGGGGGGAGGGGCGCCTCTGCCCACGCTTGGGCTGCTCCGGCCCACGCTTGGGCCGGCATCCCCCCCGCTTGGGCCGCCCCGCCCCTCGTTTGGGCCAGACGGTCCCCCGACGGGGATGCCCTGGCCCACGCTTGGGGCGCTCTGGCCCACGCCTGGGCCAGACCGTCCCTCTTCGGGGGCCGCCTGGCCCACGCTTGGGCCGGACCGTCCCCGCCCGGGGATCGTCTGGCCCAAGCGTGGGGCGGAGCGGCCCAAGCGGGGGCCAGAGCAGGTACTCCGGCCGTCAGAGCAGCGATCCCTTCCGTCAAAGCGCCCGGCTCGGGGAGCGTCACGGCGCTTTCCAGGGCCGGCGCGCCGGAGAACGGGAGGATCGCCGCCAACGCCGGGGCGCTCCCGGCGAAGGCATGGGCGGAAGCGGCGACCTCCTGGGCCGCGCCAGGGCTGACCTTTCAGGCGCCCGTCTCCGCCAGCACGATCCTGTCCGCCGCGGCATCGCCTTCATAGAGCTGCTCGACCAGCCCGGCCCGCCGCTCCAGCACGGCGCGCTGGTTGACGTACCCCTTGTCGGTGATCTCGCCGGCCTGGATCGAGGGAGGATCGGCCAGCAGGAGGGCGCGGGCGATGCGCCGGCTGCTCGTCCGGTGGGCGGCGTTGTGGGCGGCCAGGCAGGCGGTCAGCCGGCCTCCCACCTCGGGCCGGCGGATCAGCTCGCGGAGGGGCGCGTCCTCGGCCACGCCGGGGCAGAGCGAGCGGCAGCCGGCCGGGTTGAGGAAGACGAGCAGGCCGACCTCCCGCCGGTCGTGGCCGGTCACCACCACGTCCTGCACCACGGGGGCGCCGGCGGCGATCACCTCCAGGCGCAGCTCGCCGACGTGGACCCAGGTCCCGGACGTCAGCTTGAAGTTCTCGGCCAGCCGGCCGTCGAAGAGGATGCCCCGGGAAGGATCGTCCGGATCGGCGAGCTTGCCGGCGTCCCCGGTGCGCAGGAACCCATCCTCGTCGAACAGCTCGCGGGTGAGCTCGGGGCGCTGCCAATAGCCGGGGGTCACGTTGGGTCCCTTCACCCGCAGCTCGAGCTTTCCATCCACGGGCGCCAGCTTGATCTCGGTGCCCGCGCCGGGCAGGCCGATGACGCCCGCCCGCTCGATCAGGAAATGGATCTGGGTCGAGCTCGGCGCCGTCTCGGTCGAGCCCCAGGCCGAGAGCATGGCGACCCGCCGCCCGATCGCCCGCTCCGAGAGCCGCTCCAGCGCCTCCCACAGGTGCTGCGGCAGCGCCGCGGCGGCGTAGAAGAGCGCGTCGAGGTCGCGGAAGAAGGTCTCGCGCAGGACGGCGTCCCGCTCGAGGAACGGGATCAGCATCTCGTAGCCGCGCGGCACGTTGAAGTGGAAGGTCGACGGCACCTCGCGCAGGTTGCGCACGGTGGTCTCGATCAGCCCGGGCGCCGGTTTGCCGCCGTCGACGTAGAGCGTGCCGCCGTTGCGCAGCGCCAGGTTGAAGTTGTGGTTGCCGCCGAAGGTATGGCTCCAGGGGAGCCAGTCCACCATCACCGGCGGCCGGTCCTCGAGGAAGGGCCAAGCCTGGGCGAGCGCCTGCTGGTTGGAGACGAGCATGCGCTGGGTGTTGATCACCCCCTTGGGCTTGCCGGTCGAGCCGGAGGTGAAGAGGATCTTGGCGACGGTGTCGGGACCCACGGCGGCGAAGCGGTCCTCCAGGCCGGGGCCCGGCGCCGCCGCGGGGAGGGCGTCGAAGAGGGTCGCCGCGAGCCCGCCGGGCGGATTCGCGCTGACCACCAGCTCGGCCGCGCCGGCCGCCGCGGCCGCGGTCTTCAGGGCGCCCGCGAACCGGGCGCCGTCGGCGGCGTAGACGAGGCCGGGGCGGATCAGCTCGAGGATGTAGCGGAGCTGGGCATGGTCCTCCGCCAGCAGCGAGTAGGCGGGCGACACCGGCACGGCGGGGATCCCCACGTGCAGGGCCGCGAGCTGCAGCAGGCCGTGATCGACGCCGTTGTCGGAGAGCAGCGCCACCGGCCGGCCGGCGTCGAGGCCGCGCTCCAGCAGGGAGCTGGCGATCCGCTCGACGAGGTCGAGGGCCGCGGCGTAGGTGACGCGGCGCCAGCCTCCCTGCTCTCCCTCGCGCTCGGCGAGGAAGACGCGGTCCGGCGCGGCGCGGGCCCAGTGGCGCAGCAGCAGCCCGAGGCAGCGCGGATAGGGGCGCAGCTCGTGCCGCGAGCGCAGCAGCAGGCCGCCGCCGGGGAGCGCCCGCGTCTCCAGGGCGACCGGGGCGAGCCGGAGCGGTCTCATGGGGGCTTCGGCCATCGCCGTTGAGTTTACGGGAAGTTTACGACCGCCGGGGTCGCAAAGCATCGCGGCTTCTGCTATATATAGGGGTATTCGTAAGGGGTACAACCCAGGCCATCCGGCCAGGGAACAGAAATGGGGCGGCGCAGGACGGTTCCCATCGGCGAACCGAGACAGCCATTCCACCCGCTTCAATCTCCGGTTATGTGGAAGCCCCCTCCCCTTCAGAAACTCGCTGCGTGTGTGATCGCCCGTTTAGAAACAAGCCAAGAAAAGAGCCCACACTATGAAGAAGCGGTCGCTGTCCTTTCTGCTGGCCCTCGCCATCATCCTCCCCCTTGCTGCGCGGGGCGCTGAAGCGCCCTCCTGGCCGAGCCTCGGCCAGCAGCTCCGGGCCGACGCCGTGATACCCCACAGCGCGCTCGAGGGGCTGATCGCCGCCAACCAGGACTTCTCGGTGCTGCGCCCCGAAGAGGCGAAGGACCAGATCCGCGTCCCGCTCTGGCTGCGGGTGCTCTGGCGTCACGCGCATCCGGAGATGGTCTACTCGGCGTCGGACCCGACGGGCGGCTATCCGCTGGTCCTCAAGGAGGTCCATGAGTGGATGACCACCCACCAGGACCTCCGGGCCGGCCCGCCGACCAAGGACGTGCTGCCCGAGCTCGACGAGGACGCGCCCACCCGGACGGCCGGGATCAGCCTCGAGCAGAAGATCTCGGGCTCTCCGGGCGCGCCGCGCAGCGAGTCCGACATCCGGGTCAACTACTGGGATCCGACGAAGATCATCGCCGCCTCGAACAACATCTCGGGCACCGGCACCCAGGCTCAGTTCTTCTCGACCAACGGCGGCACGACCTGGGGCCAGTCGAGCCTGTCGCTGCAGCCGGGCGACGCCTTCCACTCCGACCCGACCGTCGACTGGACGTCGGACGGCACCGCCTGGTCGACCACGATCGGCATCAACTCGCGCCGGCTCGGTGCTCATGATGCGCGCCTACAAGTCGACCGACAACGGCGCCACCTGGACCTTCGACGCCACGTTCTCCGGCGCCCAGACGAGCACCGACAAGCAGATCATGTGGGTCGACCACAGCGCGACGTCGGCGTTCAAGGACAACATCTACGTCATCTGGCACAACGGCCTGCCGGCGTTCATGAACCGGCGCACCGGCCCGGCCGGCTCCTGGCAGACGCCGATCCAGGTGAGCGGCGCGGAGTCGACCGGCACGGCGATCGGCGCCGACGTCAAGACCAACGCCAACGGCGACGTGTTCGGCTTCTGGCCGACGACGACCAACCGCAAGATCTTCGTGGTCAAGTCGACCAACGGCGGCGTCTCCTACGGCACGCCCGTCCAGATCGGCTCGACCTTCGACAGCTTCGACATCGGCGTGCCGTCCTTCAACAGCCGCCGGATCCTCATCTACATCTCCGGCGGCGCCTACCGCACCGCCACCAAGAACCTGGTCTACGCCACCTGGACCGACCTCACCGGCGCCGCGGGCTGCACCGCGGCCGGCCAACGAGCCGGGTTCCAACGCGGCGTCCACCTGCAAGACCCGCATCTGGTTCTCCCGCTCCACCGACGGCGGCGCCACCTGGTCGCCGGCGGTGATGATCAACAACCAGGCCTCGCTCAACGACCAGTACAACCAGTGGATGGTGGTCGACGAGACCACCGGCGCCCTGGGACTCATGTACTACGACACGGTCGCCGACGCCACCCGCAAGAAGACCGACGTCTACTACCAGTCCTCCTTCGACGACGGCGTCACCTGGTTCGCGCCGGTCAAGGTGACCTCCGCCCAGACCGACGAGTCGGTCGGCGGCGACCAGGGCAACCAGTACGGCGACTACAACGGCCTGTCGGGCATCGCCGGCCAGTTCTTCCCCTCCTGGACCGACCGCCGGAGCGGCGGCAACGAGGAGATCTGGACCGCCAAGATCGCGGACGCCGCCTGCACGGCTCCGGGCGCTCCGGCCATCGGCACCGCCACGGCCACCGGCGCGAACCAGATCCAGGTCACCTGGGCCGACGGCGCCCCCTCCTCGACGGCTTTCAACGTCTACCGGGCGGTCGGCACCTGCGCCGCGCACGGCACCTTCACCCGCATCGCCACCGCGGTGGCCGGCTCGCCGCATACCGACAGCACGGTCTCGGGCGGCTCCACCTACGCCTATCAGGTGACCGGCCTCGACGCCACCGCCAACTGCGAATCGGCGGCGTCGGGCTGCGTCGAGGCCACCGCGACCGGCGCCTGCACGCTGCCGCCGACCTTCGCGGGTCTCGCCAGCGTCACCAACAACGCGGGCGCGACCTGCGGCCTCACCCTCTCCTGGTCGGCGGCCACGCCGGCCTGCGCCGGACCGATCACCTACAACGTCTACCGCTCCACCTCGTCCGGCTTCACGCCGGGCCCCGGGAACCGGATCGCCAGCGGCGTCACCGGCACGTCGTACAACGACGCCTCCGGCTCGCTGATGAGCGGCACGACCTTCTACTACGTCGTCCGCGCGGTCGACAGCTCGAACGGCCTCGAGGAGAGCAACACGGTCCAGAAGAGCGCCATCCCCACCGGGCCGATCGCCGTCAGCAACTTCACCGAGACGTTCGAGGGTGGCGGCGGCTTCGACAATCCGGGCTGGACGCACAACGCGGTCGCCGGCGCCGTCGACTGGGTGCTCTCCACCACCCAGTCCCAGACGCCGACGCACTCCTGGTTCTCCGCGAGCCAGACCACCGTCTCCGACCGGGTCCTGGTCACCCCCACGTTCGTGCCGCAGGCGAGCTCCACGCTCTCCTTCTGGCACACCTTCGCCTTCGAGACCAACGGCGCCGGCACCCAGTGCTACGACGGCGGCACGCTCGAGATCTCGATCAACGGCGGCACGAGCTGGTCCGTCGTGCCGGACGCCGCGTTCACCGCGGGCGGCTTCAACGGCACCGTCAACTCCGGCTTCTCCAACCCGATCGGCGGCCTGCGGGCCTGGTGCCAGGGCACGGTCGGCGCGATGACCCAGGTCAACGTCAATCTCGCGTCCTTCGTCGGCGCGACGAACGTCAAGCTGCGCTGGCACGAGGGGAACGACGACAGCGCCAAGGCCACCGGCTGGTTCGTCGACTCCGTCACCCTCACCAACGTCGGCTCGGCGGGCACCTGCACGGCGGCCAACGTCCTGTTCAACGACGGCTTCGAGAGCGGTGACCTGAGCGCCTGGAGCAGCCACAACCCGTAAGCTCCGCCAGGCAGCAAGCTCGCAGCGAACGGGGCGGGGTCGAAAGACCCCGCCCTTTTCTTGTCTAGTATTCTGCTAATATAGCGATACAAGAGGGGTAATAGCCCGAGCCACGTCTACAGGGGGACCTTAATGAAGACGTACGCGTTGCGGATCGCTCTCGCCTTAACGCTGCTAGGCACCGCCGCCAGCCTGGCGGCCCAGAATGTCGCGTCCACCGCGAGCCAGTATGCGGTGACGGACGTCAATCGGATCGACTCCTTGCTGGCGTCGCAGATGGACCTCGTGGCGATCGCCGCGGAGGATGAGGCGAACGACCGCCAGGGACTGCCGCCGCGCTATGCCATCCCTGAGGCGGTCTCGATCACGCCCGCCACTCGCGGCACCTGGGAGAGCCTGCCCGGCGGCGGGATGCTGTGGCGGCTGCGTATCGTCGGCCGCGAGGGGACGACCTCCCTCAACCTCGGCTTCTCGCGCTTCCAGATGCCGCCGCATGGCCGCCTGCTCCTCTACTCGGCCGACGGCAAGAAGATGCTGCGCCCCTTCACCTTCGACGACAACGAGGCGCACGGCCAGTTGTGGACGCCGCCGGTGCTCACCGACGACCTGATCGTCGAGCTCACGGTGCCGGCGAGCGAGAGGGACAAGGTGGTGCTCGAGCTGGCCTCCATCAACCAGGGCTACCGGGGCTTCGGCACCACCCCGCTGGTCAAGTCCGGAAGCTGCAACCTGGACGTCGAATGCCTCGATCCCAGCGACCCCTGGCGCGTGCAGATGCAGGCGGTGGCGGTGATCTCGACCGGCGGCTCGACCTTCTGCACCGGGTCGCTGATCAACGACACCGCCAACGATCACAAGATGTACTTCATCACCGCCAACCACTGCAGCATCAACTCGGGCAACGCCGCCTCGCTGGTGGCCTTCTGGAACTACCAGAACTCGTTCTGCCGGACCCCCGGCAGCGCGGCGAGCGGGCAGGCGGGTGACGGCCAGCTCACCCAGTTCCATACCGGCTCCTTCTTCCGCGCCGCCTCCGCGGCGTCCGACTTCACCCTGGTCGAGCTCGACGATCCGCCGGTGCCCGCCTACAACCACTTCTGGGAAGGCTGGGACCGCTCGACCGGGAACGTCACCTGCAACGCCGGCGCCCCCTGCGCCGGCATCCATCATCCGAACACCGACGAGAAGCGCATCACCTACTCGCTGACGGACATGGTGCCCAGCAGCTGGGCCGCCACTCCGCCGCCCACCCCGGGCGACGGCACCCATCTCTGGGTGCACTGGGCGACCGATCCCCCGGGACCGTTCACCGTGCCGGGAGTGACCGAGCCCGGCTCCTCGGGCTCGCCGCTCTACAACGCCGCCGGCCGCTTCATCGGCCAGCTCCACGGTGGCGCTTCCGCCTGCGGCGCCACCGGCGACAACCTCTCCGACATCTATGGCCGCTTCAGCGTCTCCTGGACCGGCGGCGGCACCGACAGCACCCGCCTCTCCAACTGGCTCGACGCCGGCAATACCGGCGCCACGGGCATCGACGGCGTCGCCGCCTGCACGGCTCCGGGCCCGCCGGCCATCGGCACCGCCACGGCGACGGCACCCAATACGATCCAGGTCACCTGGGCCGACGGCACGCCTTCCTCGACGACGTTCAACGTCTACCGCGCCCCGGGAACCTGCGCCTCGCCCGGTGCCTTCGCCGTGGTGGGCCCCGGCGTCGCCGCCTCGCCGTTCAACGACACCACCGTTTCCGGCGGCACGACGTACGCCTTCCACGTCACCGGCCGGGATTCCACCGGCGCCTGCGAATCCGTCCCGTCGAGCTGCGTCCAGGCCACGGCCACCGGGTCCTGCACGCTGGCGCCGACCTTCGCCGGGCTGACCAGCGCCAGCAACAACGCGGCCGCCTCCTGCGGCATCACCCTCTCCTGGTCGGCGGCCACCGCCAATTGCGGCGGCCCGATCACTTATAACGTCTACCGCTCGGCCTCGTCCGGTTTCGTGCCGAGCGCCGGCAACCGGATCGCCACGGGCGTCACCGGCACGAGCTACACCGACAACTCCGGGACGCTGGCGAGCGGCACCACCTACTACTACGTCGTGCGGGCGGTCGACACCTCGAACGGAATCGAGGATGGCAATACGGTGCAGAAGAGCACCGCGCCCACCGGACCGATCGCCGTCGGCAACTTCATCGAGACGTTCGAGGGTGGCGGCGGCTTCGACAATCCGGGCTGGGCGCACAACGCCATCGCCGGCGCCGTCGACTGGGTGCTCTCCACCACCCAGTCCCAGACGCCGACCCACTCCTGGTTCTCCTCGAGCCAGACCACCGTCTCCGACCGGGTCCTGGTCACCCCCACGTTCGTGCCGCAGGCGAGCTCCACGCTCTCCTTCTGGCACACCTTCGCCTTCGAGACCAACGGCGCCGGCACCCAGTGCTACGACGGCGGCACACTCGAGATCTCGATCGACGGCGGCGCGACCTGGTCGGTGGTTCCGGACGCCGCGTTCACGGCGGGCGGCTTCAACGGCACCGTCAACACCGCCTTCTCCAACCCGATCCTCGGCAAGCGGGCGTGGTGCCAGGGCACGATCGGCGCGATGACGCAGGTGACCGTCAACCTCGCGTCGTTCGTCGGCGCGGCCGACGCCAAGCTGCGCTGGCACGAGGGGGACGACAGCAGCGCCAAGGCCACCGGCTGGTTCGTCGACTCCGTCACCCTCAACAACGTCGGCACGGCCAGCACCTGCTCGGCGGCCAACGTCCTGTTCAACGACGGCTTCGAGAGCGGCAACCTGAACGCCTGGAGCAGCCACAACCCCTGACCCCTGGCGGATACCAACGGAAGAAGGCGGGGTTGAAAAACCCCGCCTTTTTCTTTTCAGGCCCGGCTCGGGATGTACCGCACCAGGTCGCGGGTGATGTCGGCGATGGTGGGGGCGCCGGCCAGGGCCATGGCCAGATCGAGCTCGTCGCGGAGGAGGCGCAGGACGGAGACTGCGCCAGCCTCCCCCTCCGCTGCGAGACCCCAGAGCACCGGCCGGCCGACGAGCACCGCCCGGGCCCCCAGGGCGAGGGCCTTCAGGATGTCCGTTCCCCGCCGCGCGCCGCCGTCCATCAGCACCTCGATCCGGTGTCCGTGGGCCGCCAGGGCACCGGCCACCTCGGGCAGGACGTCGAGGGTGGCCGGCGAGGTGTCGAGCTGGCGTCCGCCATGGTTCGACACCACCACGCCGGCGGCGCCCGCCTCGGCCGCGCGCAGGGCGTCGTCAGGGCGGACGATCCCCTTGACCAGAATCGGCAGCTCGGTGATCGATCGCAGCCAGGCCACGTCCCGCCAGGTCAGCGCCGGATCGAGAAAAGAGGCGACGTAGGCCGCGAGCCCGGAATCTGCGGCGGCCGGCGGCATCTCTCCATATCCCTCCGGCAGCAGGTTGGCCACGGCGAGGCCGGGCGGCAGACGGAAGCGGTTGCGCACGTCCCGCTCCCGCCGCCCGAGGAGCGGGGCGTCCACGGTGAGCACCAGCGCGCGGCAGCCGGCCGCCTCGGCCCGCCGCACCAGCCCCTCGGTGGCGCCGCGGTCGCGATAGACGTAGAGCTGGAACCAGACCGGTCCGGAGGCGGCGGCCACCACCTCCTCGATCCGCGTGGTGGAGAGGGTCGAGAGGATCATCACCGTCCCCGCCGCTCCGGCCGCCCGGGCGGTCGCCAGCTCCCCCTCGGGAGTCGCGAGGCGGTGGAACGCGGTGGGGGCGACGAGCACCGGCATCGCCACCGGCTGGCCGAGCACCGAAGTGGTCAGATCGCGGCGCGAGACGTCCACCAGCACCCGGTAGGCGATGGCGACGCGGTCGTAGGCGGCTCGGTTCTCGCGCAGGGTGACCTCGTCGTGAGCGCCCCCCGCGTAATAGTCGTAGGCCTCCCGCGAGAGTCTCTCACGGGCGATCGCTTCGAGTTCGAAAACGTTGAGCGGTTCCATGAGCCGATTGTATGAGAGTGGCGCCGCGGAGCCTGTAAGATCCCTCTCTCCAAGGATTCCTCGAAGGAGCCCCGACATGCTCGACCGCCGCGCGTTTCTGTCCTCGATCGTCCTCCTGGCCGCTCTGGCCGCCGGTTGCGCCAGCGCCCCTAGCCCTTCCGTGGTTCATTCCGCCGCCCGGCCGGCGGCGAGCCCGGTCGTCGAGTTCACCATTCTGCAGTTCAACGACGTGTACGAGATCGGCCCGGTGGAAGGGGGCAAGAGCGGCGGGCTCGCCCGGGTGGCCACGCTCCGCCAGCGCCTCCTGGCCGAGAACCCCAACACCTTCACCGTTCTGGCCGGCGACTTCGTGAGCCCCTCGGCGCTGGGCACGGCCAAGGTGGACGGGCAGTCCCTGGCCGGCAGGCAGATGGTGTCGGTGCTCAACGCGGCGGGGCTGGATCTCGCCACCTTCGGCAACCACGAGTTCGACATCAAGGAAGATCAGCTCCTGGCCCGCCTCGCCGAGTCGCGCTTCCGCTGGACCTCGGCCAACGTGACGCGGGCGAGCGGCGGCCCCTTTCCCGGCGTGCCCCCGCACGTCATTCTCACCGCCCAGGGACCGGGCGGCAGCGTACGCATCGGAGTCGTGGGCGCCACCCTGGCCAGCAATCTGGCCCCCTTCGTCAAATATGACGACTCCGTCTCGGCATTCCGCCGGGAGGCCGAGGCGCTGCGGGGGCAGGTGGACGTCCTGGTGGGCCTGACGCATCTGGCCTTCTCGCAGGATCAGGCGCTCGCCGAGGCCATCCCGGAGATCGACCTGATCCTCGGCGGCCACGAGCACGAAAACATCCGCGCCTTCCGCGGCGCCGATTTCACCCCCATCCTCAAGGCCGACGCCAACGTCCGCACGGTCTACGTCCATCGCCTGACGTGGGATCCCGCCCACCGCGGCCTGAAGGTCGACTCCCAGCTGGTGATCGTCACCGATGAGATCCCGGAGGACCCCAAGGTCGCGGCGGTGGTGTCCGAGTGGGAGAACAAGGCCTTCGCGGGCTTCCGCCAGCAGGGCTTCGAGCCCGCCGAACAGGTGGCGGTGACGACGGTGGCGCTCGACGGCCGCGAGGCCAGCGTCCGCAACCGCACCACCGAGCTCACGGACCTCGTCGCCCGCGCCCTCCTGGCCGAGGCTCAGGGGAGCGAGCTCGCCGTCTACAACAGCGGCTCGATCCGCATCGACGACGTGCTCCCCGCGGGCCCGGTCACCCAGTACGACGTCATCCGCGTCCTCCCCTTCGGCGGCCAGGTGCTGACGGCGGACATTCGCGGCAGCCTCCTCGCCCGCGCCCTCGACCAGGGGATCGCCAGCCACGGCACAGGCGCCTTCCTGCAGACGGCCAACGTGTCGATCGGCGACGGCGGTGCCTGGGCGATCGGCGGCAAGGCCCTCGACCCCGCCCGCATCTACCGGGTCGCCATCAGCGACTACCTGGCCTTGGGCAAGGAGCAGGGACTGGACTTCCTCAAGCCCGGCCCGGACCTCACGATCGTCAAGGAGAATCGGGACCAGCGCATGGCGGTGATCGATCAGCTCCGCCGCGAGTATCCGGGCTCGCCGTAGCGGAGTCCCGCCTTGAACAAGAACATGCACTGGTATCTATGAACGACCGGCGGCATCGGATGCCGGTCCCCGGAGAGCCTTGCGCGGAGGCTTTCTGAGAGGCCACTGCTCCGATCCTGCCGTTTTGAGAAGGAGATCAACATGCATCGACGTCTGACCCAGGCCGTCCTCTTCTCCACCGCCCTGTTCCTGACCCTGCTCGCCACGGATTCGCGAGCCACTACCGGCTGGACCCGCGTCGGCTGCTGGTCCCCTTATCCCAACTGCGTGGGCGCCAAGGACGTCTACCGGGATCCGAACGGAAATGAATGGGAGTGCGGCGCCTGCGGCACGACCCAGAACCCCGGTCCGACGACCTGCTATCAGGCCAGCAATCTCCACAACATCGGCTACTGGTGTCCGCGGGCCAGCTCGTAACCTGTCTTCCAGCAAACCGGCCTTCCAGCCGCGGGTCCCTGACATCGGGGACTCGCACCGGAACCTGCTCCGCGCTGCCGGTTACGCGGGCGGCCGCAGGGGTGGCACCACAGCCTCGATCTGGCCGCGCGCGGGCTCGAGCCACGGCGGCAGCACGAGCGTCTCGCCCAGGTGCGCCGGGTCCTCGTCCACCGCGAAGCCGGGGCCGTCGGTCGCCAGCTCGAACAGCACGCCCCCCGGCTCCCGGAAATAAACCGAGTGGAACCAGAAGCGATCGATCACCGGCGTGGGTTGCATTCCCACCTCTTCCAACAGCTCGCGCATCGCGAGCTGCCGTTCGTCGTCGGCGACCCGCCAGGCGAGATGATGCACGCTGCCGACACCCCAGGAGCCGCGTCGGGCCTCCGGCGTCTCCCGGACGTCGATGACGCCGGCGGCGTCCGCGAAGCCGTAGCGGGTCCAGCCGTTCTCGTCACCCAGGCGCTGGAAGCCGAGCACGCTGGTCAGAAACTCCGCGGTCGCATCCGCGTTCCGTTCCCAGACCTGCGCGCCATACAGCCCGCGAATCTGGCGCTCCCCCGGCACCGGACCGCCGTCCCAGGGGGTGAATCCGATCCGCGGCCGGGCCGTGCCCTCGACCAGCGCGAGCTGGAGCCCATGCGGATCGACCACCGGCAGGGTCTTCTCGCCGAACCGCGTCTCGACCGCGCCCAGGCGCGCGCCGTACTTCTCCAGGCGCGCCCCCCAGAAATCGATGCTGCCCGCCGGGATCTCCAGGCCCACCTCGGTGGCGAGGCCATGGCCCATTCGGGGCGGCGCCATCTGCGCCCAGGGGAAGAAGGTGAGATCGGAGCCGGGGTGCCCCTCGGCGTCGGCGTAGAAGAGATGGTAGGTGCCCGGGTCGTCCTGGTTGACGCTCTTCTTGACCAGACGCATGCCGAGCACGCCGGCGTAGAAGTCCAGGTTCTCCTGAGCCGGCCCGGAGATGGCCGTGATGTGGTGAAGCCCGTTGACGCGTTCCATCTGCATCCTCCTCCGCGCCCGTCGCGAGCAGGCGCCGCCTGGGAACGTATCATGGCTCTCTGCAAGGGGTTGGGGGCACCTTGAAGGTGAAGGCCGCGGTTGCTCGCGGCCGACTCGGGAACTGTGACGCGTGAAGGAGGTTTACCATGAAGACACGCTATTTCCGCGCTCTTGGCTTCGCGGCCGCCCTCTGCTTGTCCGCTTTCGCCGTGCATGCCCAGTCCGGGTGGGTTTTCCAGGGGTGCTGGAACCCCTTCCCCTCCGGCACCTGCTATGACGTGTATCGGGACGCTTCGGGAAACTACTGGCGTTGCAAGGCTTGTGGCACCACCACGAACCCCAGCTCAACGACCTGCTTCAAGGTCAACCCGAACTCGACCGGGTATTGGTGCTCGTAGCCAGGATCAACAAGGGCGGCGCTCCGACGCCGCCCTCCTCTGAGCGGTCCCTCCTGCCACATTCTCCGCAGAACGCTTGACGGCTCCAGACTCTTGCCCTACCGTGGAAGCAAGCCGACCTTGGTCCATCGGGCTCTCCGATTCCGGGGAACCCGCAGAAGGAAAGGAGTTACCGCATGCAGCGCAAGCTTGGCATTCTCGCGGTTCTTTTCGTCCTCGGACTCATGGTGCCTCTGGTAGCCATGGGGTTGGAGAAACCGATCACGGACGCCGAGATCGTCGCCCGTATCAGCCAGGACTCAAGTGTCTCTCGAATCGGCACCCCGCCCGCTTCCGTCGCCAGAAACCCGGCCCGGCGGTTCAGCTCCAAGAGCTGCACGCCCTACGGGTATCTGTGCGATCCCCGGTATACGACGGACGTGGTGTGCTGCCCCGGGACCCATTGCTTCTCCCCCTACCCCGGCGTCCCGCAATACTGCCTGTAGCGCCTCGCCTGGTACCTCCCTTGCAGCTTTGAGGCTTGAAGGCCGGGCTCGCCCTCACGGGCCCGGCCGGGCAGCAGGAGGCTCCAATGCAGCACCGACACCGCTTCTTCCCCATCTTCCTGATCGCGCTGACCCTTGCCGTCCCGGCTGGGGCCACCGCGCAGGACAAGCCCGCGCCGAAGAACCCCTATGTGGAGCGGTTCAAGGAACTGGACCGCAACCGGGACGGCTATGTCTCCCTGACCGAGTGGCCGAAGTAGCAACCTACCAGGAGTACGACACGTGCCCGAGCGCGCGGCGGCTCAGCAGGTCGCCGCCGAAGGACTCGAAGTGCTCCTTGTCGAAAAGGTTGCTGACGTCGAGGCCGATCCCCCAGTTGTTGGAAATCTTGTAGCTGACCCCCAGGTCCACCACGGTGTAGGAGGGCACGTCGCCCACGAACACGCCGGCCGCCCAGGGGAAGCCGTCCACCCAGCGCGCCTTGACGGTACCGTTCCAGCGGTCGCCGCGGTAGGAGAGGCCGCCCGATACCTTGTTCTCCGGCCCGTTGGGCAGGAGCCGGTCGCCCGCGTTCTTCGACTTGACCTTGAAATCGAACCAGGAGTAGCTGGCATCCGCCACCACCCGGTCGGTGACGTAGTAGTTGAACGCCACGTCGATCCCCTGGGTGTCCACCACGCCGGAGTTGACGTAGGAGAACACCAGGGCGGGCCTGCCATTGATGGTGGTCAGGCCGGCGAAGTTCGGCCCCAGGCCGCCGCGCAGGGTGTTGAGGACCGTCTGCGCCACCGGCGCCGGCAAGAACGACGGCGGAACGTACGGCCCGAACGCCGGATTGACCCCGGGCAGCAGGTCGGTGACGAAGTTCGTGATCCGGCTCCGGTAATAGTCGACCGTGAGGTAGAGCTTGGAACCGAAGATGCCGCTGTATCCGCCCTCATAGCTGGTGATCTTCTCGACGTCGAGATTGTTGTTGCCACGGGCTAGGAGGGGGATGCTGGCGAGGCCCAGGGTTTGCCCGCCGAGCAGCGGAGCCAGCGCGGCTTCCAGCGGCGCGAAGGCGGTGATGGGAGCGCCGGCCGGAGCGCGCAGGAAGAACTCCGAGTAGTTGGGAACCTGGAAAGCCTTGTTATAGGTGAAGCGCAGCGTCTGGGTGGGGGTGACGCCCCAGACCAGCGAAGCCTTGGGGGAAAACTGGGTGTCGTGCAGCGTGCTGTCGTCCACCCGGGCGGCCACCACCGCCTTGACGGACCCGGTGAAGCTGTATTCGGCCTGGCCGAAAACGGCCTGGGTGTGCTCGTCCTTGGCGGAATCCATCAACGTCTGGAAGCCGGTCTTGTCGGCGGTGTTCACCTTCTGCTGGCGGTAGGCGACGCCGCCCACCAGGAAGCCCTTGCCGCCCGCGAAGCCGGTGTTGCCCTGGATCTCGCCATGCAGGTTCGAGGAGTCCTCGAAGAGCAGGGCGCCGGAGGAGAGGGCCACCTGCTTCTCGGCCACGCGCTTGTCGTAGTAGCCCAGGACGTTCCAGTGCAGGGTGTTGAAGTTCAACCGTCCCCAGGGGCGGTTGACGTCCGTCACTTCGACCCGGCCGATGCCGGTGACGAAGGTGGGGCCTTCGAGGCTGGCGGTGCCGCCTTCGAGGGTCAGCGCGCGGTTGTTCTCGAAGTAGCGGTCGAAGCGCAGGCCGCCGTAGCCGACCTTCGCCCGGTCGAGAGCCAGCGGCCGGGCTTCCCGCCGCAGGCAGTTGGTCTGCGCGGCGGAGGTGCAGATCGTCGAGTACTCCACCTTCTGGTTGCGCGAGCGGGTAAAGTCGTCGCTCTGCTGGTAGCTGCCGGTCAGCCGCCCGTACCAGCCGCCCCCCAGCTCGCCGGCGTAGCGGAGATCGCCGCGGGCCGTGCCCAGCTCGCCGCCGGTCACCCGCACCTGCCCCCCCTCGTTCCCCCGTGGCGACCGCGTCGTCATATTGAGGACGCCGCTGAAGGCGTTGGCGCCGTAGAGCGCCGAGCCCGGTCCGCGCACCAGCTCCACCGTCGCCAGCTCGTCCATCGGAAAGGAGACCGCCGCCCACTCCTGGGAGCCGAGGAACGGCACCGAGGGGTCCCGGCCGTCGATCAGCGTCAGGATGCGCCGGTTCAGCGAGCTGTTGAACCCGCGCACATTGAAGTTGAAATCGTAGAGGCCACTCTGGGTGAAATCGACCCCCGGCGTGAACTCGAGCAGCTTGGGGACCTGCCCCGTCGGCGCCTTGAGGGCGATGTCCTCCAACGGCACCACCGTCACCGCGGCGGGGGCCTCGGTGATCCGCTCCGCCTTGCGCGACACCGAGAAGACGGTGATCGTTTCGGCGAAGCTCAGATCCCAGTCGACCTTCTGGTCCAGCGTCCGCGTCGCTCCGGCCGCCACGACGATGGCCGAGTCGGCCGTCGAGTGATCGCTCAGGCTGAAGGTGACCTCGTAGGTGCCCGGCGGCACGCCGTCCAGGACGTACGAGCCCGTGGCATCGGTCTGTGCCGACCGGCCGAGGGGATCGATGGTGACGGTGACCCCGGCCAGGCCCGCGCCGTCGGGCCGCGTGACTTTCCCCGCGATACCCCCGGTCTCCTGCCCCCGCGCCGGCCCGACGCCGAGCGCTAGGAGGACCAGGGCCGTGAAGAGACACGTCCATTTGCCTTTCATGACGACCTCCGCGAATCCGCGCGGCGAGCGCCTGGAGCCCGAGCTCTTCAACAATCGGCGCCTGGCCGCAAATGAATTGGAACGACAGCTGACGAAAGAAACTGCTGTCGCTTCTACCCCGGCCGGGCGGGAAAGTCAATCGTGATGCCGCGGAGCGGAGCCCGGTTACGAAAAGTTTACATACAGGATCTGGAAGATCTGGCCTTCCGGGTTCTTCGATAAAACCTTTCTATGAGGCGCTCGCCACCCGCGCCCGGCTGCCGCGCCAGAGCAGGATCGCGGCGAGCGCGCACGCGGCTGGACAGATCAGCAGCGCGAGCCGCATGTTCTCTGGGTTGGCGGTGACTCCCAGCCGGTCGTTGAGCTTGCCGATGAGCGGGGCTCCGAGGCCGTAGGCGACGATGTTCACCGTCGAGAAGAAGATGCCGATACCGAGCCCGCGCAGGTGCGGACCGGCGATCTCGTGCAGGTCCGCGGTCGCCGGGGCGACCCACATCAGGGCGAGCCCGTAGAGGGGGATGCTGAGGAGCACCACCACGCCGATCTGGTTGACGAACAGCAGCCCGAGCCAGAGCGGAATCGAGGCGAGGGCGGACCAGGCGATGAACGCCATGCGCCCTCCGGGACCCGACCGGCGGAAGCGGTCCGCCAGGTAGCCGCCGAGGATCGTCATCGGTATGCCGACCACCACCCCCAGAATCCCCGCCGCGACGCCGATCTGCGCCAGGCTCACATGGTGGACGCGCACGAAGAAGGCCGCCCCCCAGATGCCGAGGTTGTTGGCGGCGAGCCCGAAGATGGCATACCCCAGATAGAGGTAGCGCAGCGGCACGGAGCGGAACAGAACCTTCCAGTCCTCAGGCCGATAGCGGACGGCCGCGACCTCCGTGCGTCCGCGCGGCGGCTCGCGCAGGAAAAAGGCGATGACGGCGAGGAGGAGCCCCGGGAAGCCCAGCAGGTAGAACGCCCACCGCCAGCCATAGCTCTGCCCGATCCAGCCGCCGAGGAAAAAGGCGAGGCCGCCGCCGAGCGCGATCCCCGAGGCATAGATCCCCTGGACGGTGGCGCGCATGCGGGGCGGAAAGTAGTCGCTCAGCAGCGAGAGCGCCGCCGGCCCGAGCGTCGCCTCGCCGACCCCGACCATCAGCCGGCAGAAAAAGAGGGTCCAGAAGCTGTCGGCGAAGCCGGTCAGGCCGGAAAAGAGGCTCCAGACGGCGAGCCCGCAGGCGATCAGCTTCGTCCGCGACACGCGGTCGGCGAGGCGCCCGAAGGGAACCCCGAGCAGCGTGTAGAAGATGACGAAGGAGGTCGTCCCCAGGAGCGCCAGCTGCAGGTCGGTGAAGTGCATCTCCGCCTTGATCGGCGTGAACAGGATGTAGATCACCTGCCGGTCCAGGAAGTTCAGGACGTAGATCGCGGTGAGGACGAAGAGCACGTACCAGGAGTATTTGGGCACTGCCGCTTCGACACTCGCTACCGGGTCGCTGGACATCGCGGGCTCCTCTCTGAGAGGGTGTCTCGAAAGCCTCCTCCCCCGCCCGGCGATGAATCGCCGGGCTAGGAACAGCGCTCCCTGAAGGGAGCTTGAAGCCGGATTCATCCGGCGCTGTTCTTAGCCCGGGCATTCATGCCCGGGTCTAGGGCGTCGCGACTAACGTTCGAAACACCCTCTGAGGAAATGGGCGGCAAGTATAACCAACGGACCTGCGGTAGCATCTTCGCCATGGATTCCTCCCGTCGCCAGGTCCTTGCCGGAGCCGCCGCGCTGGCGCTCGCCGGCGCCCTCCCCCGCTCTCTTACCGCGATCTCTCCTGCCGGCACCCGGCCCCAGACCGTCCGTCCGGCCCGCCTCCGGCCCGGCGATATCGTGGGCTTGGTGGACCCGGCCAGCGCGATCTGGGAGCCGCTCAACGTCGAGATCGTGGCCGAATCCCTGGCCGCGCTCGGGTTCAAGACCAAACGCGGGGCCAACCTGCTGGCGCGCCACGGCTATTTCGCCGGCACCGACGAGCAGCGCGCCGCGGATCTCAACGCCATGTTCGCGGACCCCGAGGTGCGGGCGATCCACTGTGTCCGCGGCGGCTGGGGGTGCGCCCGCCTGCTGCCGCTGCTCGACTGGCCGATGATCGCGCGCAACCCCAAGATCCTCCTCGGCTACAGCGACATCACCGCCCTCCTGCTCTCGCTTCACGCCAAAACCGGTCTGGTGACCTTCCATGGGCCGGTGGGCACCTCGCAATGGAACCCGTTCAACGTCGGCTTCATGAAACGGGTGCTCCAGGAGGGGGAGGCGGTCACCTTCGAGAATCTGAAGGAGATCAAGGAAGACGACCTGGCGGTGGTCGAGAACCGCGTGCAGACGCTGCGTCCCGGCACCGCCCGGGGGCGGCTGCTCGGCGGCAACCTGACGGTACTGACCAGCCTCGTCGGATCGGGCTATCTGCCGGATTGGGACGGCTGCATCCTCTTCATCGAGGACGTGGAGGAAGCGCCCTACCGGATCGACCGCATGCTCACCCAGCTCCGGCTCGCCGGCATCCTGCAGAAGGCCCGGGCGGTGATCTGGGGGAACTGCACCAAGTGCTCTCCCGGCGAAAGCTTCGGCTCGTTCACCGTCACCGATGTGCTCCGCGACCACCTCCTGCCCCTGGGCGTCCCTGTCTGGAGCGGGGCGATGATCGGCCACATCGAAAAGCAGTTCACCCTGCCGGTGGGGATCGAGGTCGAGGTGGACGCCACCGCCGGCACCCTCCGCATGCTGCAGCCGGCGGTGGTTTCGAGCCCGGCCTGACGATCAATCCGCGGCGGGCCGGAGGCGGGCGAAGACCCTCTCGACCACCCGGTCGCAGCGGGCCCCGTCGAACAGGTAGAGCCGGCGCACCTCGCGGCCGATCCGGTCGTCGAGCGTCTGCCGCAGGCCGCGTTTGGCCCGGTGCAGGCGCACCCGCACGTTCTCTACCGAGAGATCGAGGGCGTCGGCGGTCTGCTCGGTCGAGAGCCCCTCGATCTCGCGCAGGCAGAAGACGGCCCGCAGCGGATCGGGGAGGAGCTCCACGGCGTCGCGGAGGACGGCGTGCAGTTCCCGGTTCTCCAGGTCCCGCTCCGGACCGGAATCCCGCGACGGCGGCTCCGGAGGCTCCTCGCCACCCCCGATGGCCACCAGCCGCCGCCGTTTCCGCGCGCGGGCCAGCGCCTCGTGGCAGGCGATGCGGGTGAGCCAGGTCGAGAACCGGGCTTCGCCGCGGAAGCCCGCGAGTTCGCGGAAGGCGCGCACGTAGGCCTCCTGCATGACGTCCTCGGCCTCGGCGTCGTCCGCGAGGATGCCGCGGGCGACGCGGAAGAGCCGCTGGTTGTAGCGCCGCATCAGGATCTCGAAGAGCGAGGTGTCCCCCGCCAGCACGCGCGCCACGACCTCCTCGTCGGAGAGGGTCGGGGGCGCGTCGGCGGGCTGGAGGGCTGGCAGGCTCATCGTCATGACTTTCCGAATGGCTCTCAGTCTACGCCCGGCTCGCCCGCAACCCGGGCTCGCGCATCGTCACGGGCGCTTCCTGACGCAATTCGGCGAGGCGGGCGAGCGTATACGCGCCGACCGCCATCGCGAGATCCCGGACGGCGATGTCGAACAGGCCCATCGTCACCAGATTCACCGCGATCAGGACCAGCCAGGCGGCGGCGATCCAGGCCCCGATCCGCGTCCAGCGGGTGAGCACCAGCAGGCCCACCGCGATCTCGATGATCCCCACCGCGTGCATGAATGTCTGCGGTGAGACCGGCAGCAGGTTGGCCATCCATGGGCTCAGGTACTTCGGCCAGTCGGCGAGCAGGTTGAGGAACTTGTCGAGCCCCGCCAGCAGCGGGACCAGTCCATAGGTCAGCCAGAGGGGGCGGTAGAGCGATTCCAGATTCGGGTTCGATTGCGTTACAGGCATCGGGTCGTCCTCCTTTGCCTGTAGAGAGTCGCGAGGGCGGAGAACGTTACAGCCGCCAGGGTAGAATGCCAGCCCAGGGAGGTTTGCCATGCGCCGAATCCTGGGTTCCTTCGTCTTCTGCCTCTGTCTTTCCAACGTTCCCGCCGCAGCGCAGAGCGAGGTGGGCGAGGTGTCTTTCGCCAACTCCGGCGCGGCGGCAGCCCAGGAAACCTTCCTGCGCGGGCTCGCGCTGCTGCACAACTTCGAGTACCCCGACGCGGCGGAGCAGTTCCGCAAGGCGCAGACGATCGATCCCGATTTCGCCATGGCCTACTGGGGCGAGGCGATGACCTTCACCCATCCCGTCTGGATGCAGCAGGACCTCCCGGCGGCGCGCGCCGTGCTGGACCGGCTCGGCGCCACTCCCGAGGCGCGGGCGGCGAAGGCGAAGACCGAGCGCGAGCGCGGCTACCTGAGCACCGTGGAAGTCCTTTACGGCAACGGCACCAAGAACGAGCGCGACTTCCTGTTCTCCGACGCCATGGCCGCGCTCCATCAGCGCTATCCGGACGACGTCGACGCCACCGCTTTCTATGCCCTCTCGCTGCTCGGCACGGCGCACGAGGGGCGCGACTTCGCGATCTACATGCGGTCGGCGGCGCTGCTCGAGGAGGTCTTCCCCACTCACCAGCACCACCCGGGAGTGCTGCACTACCTGATCCATTCCTACGACGATCCGATCCATGCCCCGCTCGGCGTGCGGGCGGCGCGGCTCTACGGCGCAGTGGCGCCGAACGCCGGCCACGCGCTGCACATGACCTCTCACATTTTCGTCGCGCTCGGCCTCTGGGACGACGTCATCGCCGCCAATGAGCAGGCGATGCGCGTCGTCAACCAGCACCGCGCGGACCGCGGGCAGACGCCGAAGACCTGCGGCCATTACCCCAGCTGGCTGCACTACTCCCTCCTGCAGGAGAGGCGTCTCGACGAGGCGAAGCGGCAGCTCGACGCCTGCCGGCAGATGGCGGCCGATCAGTTTTCAGATCATCCCGACCCCGACCGGTCGATCGTGCCGTACTACGCGGAGATGCGCCTGTTCCACCTGATCGATGCCGGCCGGTGGGACGCCGCGGACGCCGTCGCCATCCCGGCGGACCGCTACGCCGACGCACGGTTCCTGCTGGCCTACGGCGAGGCGCTGGCGGCCGCGAACGGCGATCTGAAAGCGTTCCACGCCGCCGCCGCGCGGCTCCGCGAGCGGCAGCGGGAGCTGCTCGCGCGGATCGAAAAGAAAGAGGAGCTCACGGCGGATCGCCGCAATGTGGAGATCGTGGTGCGGCAGATCGACGCGCTGGAACGGATCCGGGAAGGCAAGAAGGACGAGGGGATCGCCCTGCTGCGGCAGGCGGCGGACGCGGAAAGCGCGCTGCCGCTGGAGTTCGGCCCGCCCGCCATCCAGAAGCCGACCTCCGAGCTGCTCGGCGACGAGCTCCTCGCCCTGGGCCGCAACGCCGAGGCGGAGCAGGCGTATCAATCGACGCTCACCCGCGCTCCCGGGCGCACCCACTCGCTCCAGGGCCTGCTCCGCGTCCAGCAGGCCCTCGGCAAGACCGCAGCCGCCGCGCAGACCCAGGCGCAGTTGGGGCGGTACGTGCGCACGTCGGCGGCGCGGTAAAAGCGAGAGCCGGGGTATTCCCCCGGCCTCGCCGCTGCTTCCCGCGATCAACCGTTGGTAATGTGGCCGCCCGAGTCGGTGATCACATAATTCGCGTCACAACCCGGGAAATCGGCAGCGATGCGCTGCCCGCTGTTGGTCATCTTGAAACGGACGGGCGTGGCGCGATGGACGCCGTTCTCGTCGTAGAGCCAGACCTCCACCCAGCCCGGGAAGCTCTCCACCGAAGTGGAGTTGACGTGCACCAGGGCGAGCGAGCGGGCCGGCCCCTCGTCGGCGATCAGGGTCACCGGCGTCGTGGCCATGATGGTCTTGGTGGCCTTCGCCGGGCTGCCGCCCAGGAAGGTGCCGGCCGTGAAGGCGGCGACGAGAGCCGTGGTCATTCCGATTGTGGTGAAGATCTTGCGCATGGGAATCTCCTATCAAATTCAATACGCTCCCGCCGCCGCCCCGCGCTGCCACGACGCGACGCACGCCGCGCCTCGAGGCGCGCGAAAAACGGCTGTGGGGGAAGCTGGGGCTGTGTACGCGAAACGCCGGCGAGAGTTTCACCCATGCGACGGTAGAATGGATCGATCAGCCGGAGTATAATCAAAAGCACAGATGGCTATGCGTTCCTCACACCCGCCATCGAAGGCACACTGATCCAGGAGGCGAAAAATGAAAAAGAACTCGAAGAAATTGCGCTTGTCTGTTGAGACTCTTCAGCGCCTCAACTCCGACGAGCTCCTCCGCGCCCAGGGGAGGGTTGGGACGGAGTGGAGCCTATGCAGGTCGGGGTGCGGCTCATGTGGAGGCTCGCAGTGCTATGGGTGCGTTTCCGAGTGATGGGTATGGCCCCATTCTCATAGGCCCGCCCAGGAGTCGCGCTACGCGCGCAATTGGCGGAGCGGTTGGTAGAGCCGCTCCGCCCCCTCACTCCCCCCGCCCGACGCTCTGCACCCAGACCACGCGGTAGCCGCCGGGAGCCGCGTCGTAGCCGCCGCCCACGGCGAGCCCCAGGCCCATCTCGCGGCAGCCGGGGTCGAGGATGTTCCGGCGGTGGCCCGGACTGCCGAGCCAGGCCTCCAGGGCCTCCTCGACGGAGAAGCGCTGCTCGACGATGTTCTCGCCGATTCCGACCCTGTAGCCATCCGCCCGCGCGCGGTCGGAGGGGCCCAGGCCCTCGGGCGTCCGGTGCCCGGAGTAGGAGCGCGCCAGCATGTCCTCGGCGTGCTCCTGGGAGATCCTGTCGAGGAGAGGATTGGGCGCGAAGGGCGGCAGCCCCGCGTTCCGGCGGACGGCGTTGACCCGCGCCAGCATCTCCGCCGCGATTCTCGCCTTGTCGGCGAGCGGAGCCGTGGCGGCGGCGAAGTAGTCCCCCTGGTGCCAGCCGAAGAGGAAGACATAGTGCGTGACGCCGCCGGCGACGGCGACGCCGATCCCCAGGTCGCGGAAGTGCCCGTCCATGGCCGCCTCGGGGCTCGAGCTGCGGGTGAAGAGCACGGACTCGGGAGGCGCCTGCGCCTGCAGGAAGTCCTCACGCCAGTCGTGGGCCGAGTACCCCACCCGCCGCAGCCGCTCCGCGACCGCCGCGGCCGAGTCCGGCCGCAGCCGCCGGCCGTCCCTGGCCAGCTCCTCCGCCTGCTGCTGGGCCACCTGGTTCAGGACCGGCGAAGGCAGCAGCGGACGCACGCCACCGCGCGCCCGCTCCCAGTTGAAACGGGTCAGCCACTCGTCCTGCCAGGGCGTCGCGGCCTGCGCGCCGTCCAGGCCGAACGCAGCTGGGGCCAGCGGCATGATGGCCAGACCTATGGCGCAGACAACGGCGCAAACGCATCCGCGAATCCACGTCTTCACGACCCGAACCTCGCATCCAGAAAAAGTGATGCTAGGTTACCCCAAAAGAGGCGGCCGGCTCAAGAACGTGCCGGCGGCTGATGAGGAAACGACACCATGGCCGAACCCGCGCTGCCCAGCCTGCTCAACTCGCCTGCCGGCCAGACCTTTCCGACGCTGACGCCGGCGCAGATCGCGCGGATCGCGGCGCACGGGTCCGTGCGTCCGGTCCGGCGGGGAGAGGTGCTGGTCGAGGCCGGAGAGCACCCCGTGCCGTTCTTCGTGGTCACCGCGGGCCGGCTCGAGGTCGTCCGGCCCTCCGGCGCCACCGAGACGCTGGTCGCCGCCCATGGACCGGGCCAGTTCACCGGCGAGGTCAACATGCTCTCGGGCCGCCGCTCGCTCTTCCAGGCGCGCGTGGCCGAGCCGGGCGAGGTCATCGAGCTCGACCGCGACAGCATGCTGGCGCTCGTGCAGACCGACGCCGAGCTCGGCGAGATCTTCATGCGCGCGTTCATCCTGCGCCGGGTGGAGCTGATCGCGCACGGGATCGGCGACGTCGTGCTCATCGGCTCGATCCACTCGCCGGGCACGCTGCGCATCAAGGAGTTCCTGACCCGCAACGGCCATCCGTACGCGTACATCGACCTCGACCGCGACCCGGACGTCCAGACGCTGCTCGATCAGTTCCACGTCGTCGCCGCGGACGTGCCCGTCCTGATCTGCCGCGGCGAGCTGGTGCTGCGCAACCCGACCAACGAGCAGATCGCCGACTGCCTCGGCTTCAACGACGCGATCGACCCGGCGCAGGTCCGCGACCTGGTGATCGTCGGCGCCGGGCCCGCCGGGCTCGCGGCGGCCGTCTACGGCGCGTCGGAAGGGCTCGACGTCCTGGTGCTGGAAGCGAACTCGCCGGGCGGCCAGGCCGGGTCGAGCTCGAAGATCGAGAACTATCTCGGCTTTCCCACCGGCATCTCGGGCCAGGAGCTGGCGGGCCGCGCCTACACGCAGGCGCAGAAGTTCGGCGCCCAGCTGATGATCGCCAAGGGCGCACGGCGGCTCGCCTGCGACCGCAAGCCGTACGCCATCGAGATCGACGACGGTCCGCGCGTGCCGGCGCGCGCCGTCATCATCGCCACCGGCGCCGAGTACCGGCAACTGTCGCTGCCGAACCTCTCGCAATTCGAAGGCGCCGGCGTCTACTACGGCGCGACCTTCATGGAGGCGCAGCTGTGCGCCGGCGAAGAGGTGATCGTGGTGGGCGGCGGCAACTCGGCCGGCCAGGCCGCGGTGTTCCTCGCCCAGACCGCCCGGCGGGTGCACGTGCTGGTGCGGTCGGACGGGCTGGCGGAGAGCATGTCGCGCTATCTGATCCGGCGGATCGAGGACAATCCGGCGATCGTCCTGCGCACGCGCACCGAGATCGTCGGCCCTCGAGGGGAGCGATCATCTCGAACGCGTGAGCTGGCGGGACGATCAGGTCGGAACCGATCGAGACCCACGACATCCGCCACGTCTTCGTCATGACCGGCGCCACGCCCAGCACCAGCTGGCTCGAGGGCTGCGTCGCGCTCGACGCCAAGGGGTTCATCAAGACCGGGCCGGACCTGTCCAAGGAGGATCTGGACGCCGCGCGGTGGCCGCTCGCCCGGGCGCCCTATCTCCTCGAGACCAGCCTCCCCGGCGTGTTCGCGGTCGGCGACGTCCGGGCCGGCAACATCAAGCGCGTCGCCTCCGCGGTCGGCGAGGGATCGATCGCGGTCGCCTTCGTCCATCAGGTGCTCCACGAATAGGAGGAAACGACGATGTCTGACGGAACCTGTGCTCATCTCGAAGCGATCACCACGGTCGTCCACGCCAAACGCCACGAATGCGAGGAGTGCGTGAAGATCGGCGCCCGCTGGGTCCACCTGCGGACGTGCCAGCAATGCGGCACGACGCTCTGCTGCGATTCGTCGCCCAACCGCCACGCCAGCAAGCACGCGCGAGCGGCCGGGCACCCCGTGATTGCCTCGGCGGAGCCCGGGGAGCGCTGGCTGTACTGCTATCCCGACGAAGCCTTCGCCGAGTATTGATCTAAATACTTGATCTAAATACTGATCGATCCGAAGGCTCTTGAGCCGCCGCCCCCCACTGTAGAGACGCCCCGTGGGGCGTCTCCATGGCGGCGGACATCGGCCGTGCTCCACTGGACGCCCCCACGGGTGCACGTGGCAAAGGGATCTTCCTCTCCGCCTCGGAGACGCCCCACGGGGCGTCTCTACAGTGGGGGGCCAACGGAACCGCCACTTTCCGGACACCCCCTCAGGAGCCTGCCTTCTCTCGCTCCTCCCGGAGGCTGAGCCTCCGTCCCTTTCCAGCCCCGAAGACCCCTTGCGTGAGGGGGTTTGACAATCAGGACCGTTCTAGTCCACGATTAAGCATATCCTATTGAGAACATGTCTCAATAGATCAGAAAGTGCGGAGGCCCGGACCTCAGTTGACCCCGGGGCCGGACCTCCGCCAGCAACCGGCGGCCTGAGGACTCGCGTCCGCAGGAGCGCCTTCTGCCAGGAGGCATCTTATATGGAGAAGCCCCGCGTGTCTTTGCGTCCGCTGCTGCTCGTCTTCGCCGCCGCATGTCTTCTGTCTCGCGCTCCGGCCGGGGCCGCCACCCCGGAGCCCGCCGCGGCCGCGCCGGCCCCCGCCGCTCGGATCCGGTTCCACGGCAGAGTCCTGGATCCGGCCGGCATGCCGATTTCCGGAGCCCGCGTCACCGCCGAGACGGAGGGGCGCGCGACGGTTCCGGCCGGCCCGGTTACCGCCGTCACGGATGCCGAGGGGCAGTTCGTCCTCGAGCTCGCCACCGGCCGCTACGCCGTGCGCGTGGAGGTGGAAGGGTTCGCGGAAACCGTGCAGCACGTGAGCCTCACGCCGGACGACCACCCTCCCCTCGACCTCGTCCTGCAGGCGGGCGTCCACGAATCCATCACCGTGCGCGCCGAGAACGGCTACCAGGTGCCGACGATCAGCAGCGGCACGAAGACGCCGACCCCGCTGCGCGACGTGCCGCAGTCGGTCACCGTCGTCACCCGCGAGCTGATGCAGGACCAGCTGATGACCAGCATCGGCGACGTCGTGCGCTATGTCCCCGGCATCACCCTCCACCAGGGGGAGAACAACCGCGACCAGGTCGTCATCCGCGGCAACAGCTCCTCGGCCGACTTCTTCGTCGACGGCGTCCGCGACGACGTGCAGTACTACCGCGACCTGTACAACCTCGATCGCGTGGAGGCCCTGAAGGGGCCGAACGCCATGATCTTCGGCCGCGGCGGCGGCGGCGGCGTGATCAATCGCGTGACCAAGGAGGCCGGGTTCGGCACCCTGCGGGAAGTCGACCTGCAGGGCGGCTCGTACGGCAACAAGCGCGCTCACCGCGGATTTCGACCAGCCCCTCAGCGAGAAGCTCGCGCTGCGCCTGAACGGGCTCTACGAGGACTCCGGCAGCTTCCGCGACGGCGTCGACCTGCAGCGCTCCGGCGTCGCGCCGACCCTCACCATCATGCCGGGCGAGGCGACGAAGATCACGCTCGGCTACGAGCATCTCCGCGACACCCGGGTCGCCGACCGCGGCATCACCTCGTTCCAGGGGCGGCCGGCCGATGTCGACATCGACACCTTCTACGGCAATCCCGGACGACAGCCACGTGCGGGCGACTCGTCAACCTGGCGCTCCGTCGCCGTCGAGCATCGCTTCGGCGCGCTGACCCTCCGCAACCGGACGCTCTTCGGCGACTACGACCGCTGCTATCAGAACTTCGTGCCGGGCGCGGTCACGGCGGACAAGAGCAAGGTCACCCTCACCGCCTACAACAACGCCACGCAGCGCCAGAACCTGTTCAACCAGACCGACCTGACCTATCGCCCTGGAGACCGGATCGGTCCGCCACACGCTGCTGGCCGGCGCCGAGGTCGGCCGGCAGCTCACCGACAACTTCCGCAATACGGGCTTCTTCAACAACACCGCGACGTCGATCCTGGTGCCCTACGGCAGCCCGACGATCGACACGCCGGTCACCTTCCGGCAGAGCGCGACGGACGCCGACAATCACCTGACGACCAACGTGGCCGCTCTCTACGCGCAGGATCAGATCGAGCTGTCGCCCCACCTGCAGCTGGTCGCCGGGCTGCGCTTCGACCGCTTCGACCTGGAGTACCACAACAACCGCAACGGCGACCAGCTGGGCCGGGCCGACGATCTCGTCTCGCCGCGCGCCGGGATCATCGTCAAGCCGATCGCCGCGCTCTCCCTCTACGGCAGCTACAGCGTGTCGTACCTGCCCAGCTCCGGCGATCAGTTCTCCTCGCTGACGACGATCACGCAGCAGGTGAAGCCGGAGAAATTCAACAACTACGAGATCGGCGCCAAGTGGGACGCCGTCGGAGCCGGCTGTCCCTCACCACCGCCGTCTACCGGCTGGACCGCACGAACACCCGCTCGACCGATCCCAACGATCCCGACCCGGATCGTGCAGACCGGCAGCCAGCGCACCAACGGCTACGAGATCGGGATCAACGGCCAGCTCACGCCGGCCTGGAGCATCGCCGGCGGCTATGCCCATCAGGACGCCTAGCAATACAT
>CAWBWZ010000004.1:60000-218986 GCA_963792575.1 uncultured Acidobacteriota bacterium | reverse complement strand
TTATGTGCTACATCTATTCGTTCAGTTCATCTACGCCAGCCGCCGATCGGGTGGAAGACCCCGTACTCGTACTCGAGGAAGGAGAGGATGGAGAACAGGCTCGGGCACTGGAAGGGCGACATCCCCAGGTACTTCGACTGGAACGAGAAGGCGAGCCGGACGCGCGGGTCGCTGAAGTAGGCGGCGAGCTCCTGGTCGAGCGAGCGCCAGGGGCGGATGCTGGGGAGCAGGCGCAGGATGCGGGGGCTCACGACGTCCTGCCAGCTGAGGAACGGCGACTCGATGCAGGGGCGGAAGCGTTCGAACTTGTCCCGATTATCGTCCAGAAAATTATGGACGGCGCCCCGGTCCTGGGGCGACAGGGCGGCGACCTGGCGGTCCAGCTCGTCGATCCGCGACGTCGACAGCAGCTCGCCGCCGCCGCCGAAGGTCAGCCGGTACTGCGGATCGAGGCGCACCATCTCCACCTCCCGGCGCAGGTCGTAGCCGGCGGTGGCGAAGATCTCCTCGAGGACTTTGGGATAGAGGAAGAAGGTGGGCCCCGTATCGAAGCGGAAGCCGTCCCCCTCCAGGATCGAGGTCCGCCCGCCGACCCGTTCGAGGCGCTCCAGAATGGTGACCTTGAGGCCCGCTCCGGCGAGCAGAATGGCGGCGGCGAGCCCCCCTGGCCCGGCGCCCACGATGGTGACGCGATCTCCCTTGATCGATGCGGTCTTGCGGCTCATGGACGAGAGAGTAATCGTCTTGTCCATATTTTGTCAAGATTGTGGTCTCCGGGATGGACAGCCCGCCCGGGCATCAATGCCCGGGCTACGCTCCAAAAGAGAAGCCGGCTGAAGCCGGCTCAAGGATCGCGTTGTGTTTTGAGCCGGCTTCAGCCGGCTTTTCGTTTCCTGCGTAGCCCGGGCATTGATGCCCGGGCGGGGGGTAGGCCGGGTCAGATCGGCTCGGCGCCTTCGGCTTCCATCTCCAGAAGCCAGCGCTTGCGCCGGGCTCCCCCCACGTACTCGCCGGCGCCGCCGTCCTCGGCGAGCACGCGGTGGCAGGGGATGACGATCGGCAGGGGATTTCCGAGCAGGATGGACACCATCTCCGGGCCGCAGTCCGGCCGCCCCAGGGTCTCGGCGAGGCTCCGGCAGGTGCGGGTCCTGCCATAGGGGATCTTGGCCGCCTCCTTGAGCACGCGGCGGGCGAAGGTGTCGACGCCCGAGGCGCAGAGATCGAACTCCAGATCGAGGCGGCGGCGGGCGCCCGCGAAGTACTCCGCGAGCCGGCCGAAGACCTCGTCCAGGAAGTCCGAGCCGTCGAGCTGGTGGAGCGGCATGAACGACGAGCGTTCCGGCTCGGCCGGATCGAAGGCGACGCGGGTCACCGCGGTGCCCAGGATCTCGACGCCCAGGGGCCCGATCGGCGAGGGCATCAGGACCCGGATGGGCTGCGCCGCGCCCTCGGGCGCGGGATCGATACGAGGCTGGGCTTCCATCGCGCGAAAAGGGTAACACGCAAGAACTCGTTCGGGCCCCCGCTCGCGCTTGCCGTTTCCTGTCCACGGCCCATCCACGCGAGCGGCCCGGCAGATTTCCGCAGAGCGTCCTTTTCTTACCCGTCAGGAGGGGGATCGGAACGATGAATGACGCGGCGAGAAAAGATGTCGCCGTCAGAGGTAACATCGGATCGATCTGCAAATTCCTCAAATGAAAGGACTTATCTTGATGATCGCGCCCCGGTGCGGATACATTCCCGGACGTGGAAATGTTCGCCCTGATCGGGGAGACCCTCCGCCGGCTGCGGAGAGACAAGCGCCTGACGCTCGAGGATCTCGGCAAGTCGGCCGAGCTGGGGCGCGGCCAGCTGTCGCGGATCGAGAACAGCCGCCAGGAGGCGACGCTCTCGACGCTGGCCAAGATCCTGAGGGCCCAGGGGGTGAGCCGGCGCGAGTTCTTCCGCCGCTACGACATGGTCGAGTCCGAGGCGCTGGCGGTCGAGCGCCAGCAGGCCGGCGCCGCTCCCGGCGAGGCCGAGGGGGAGGGGAACTGGCCGCAGGAGATCCAGGACGTCCTGAGCCGGGTCGAATCGTTCGTCGACACGACCCTCCACCAGCCGAGTCCGGTGGCGCAGGGCGCCTTCGAGGTCGGCGATCTTGTCGTCCTCTTCCGTGTCCTCCCGAAGCATCCCAGGCCCGGGCCCTCCGGCGCCGAGCCGGCCGCCGCCCCGCCAAAAGCGCCGGCACCAGGAGCCCGGCGCCGGCCGGGCGCCAAGCGCAAGCGCTGAGCCGTTAGATCTCTACAGGCGCAACAAGTTGCCGGAGTCCGTTACGGATCTCGGCGACAAGCCGCCGTATCGGTCTTCAAGTAGCCGTGACCAGCAACTTGACTGTGAACGTAAGCTCATTCCTTTCAGTAACTTGTGCTTGCAATGCGTACCGTCCAGCCGATACATTTCGCGCATGGCCATGTTCGTCAACCTGGGCCGGACGCTCAGCCTCCTGCGCGAGCTCCGAGGGAAGAGTCAGGCTCGCGTCGCCCGCGAGGCGGGAATCGGCAAGAGCCAGCTCTCCAAATACGAAAACGGCAAGGAATTGCCCAAGCTGGACTCGCTGGAGAAGGTGCTCAACGCCCTGAAGGTGGGCTACTTCGAGTTTTTCTACACCCTCTATCTGGTGGACCGGCGGGCCGCCGACCTGGCGCGGGCCGAAGAGGAGACCGGCGCCGAAGAAGAAGGGGAGGGGAGCGAGCGAGGCGAAATCCCGGCCGCCGCCGAGGAGCCTCGCGAACAGCCGCTCTACATGCCCCCGCTCCAGAACGGCAACACGCTGCTGGCCGACACCACCGACCAGGCCTTCAGCCAGGTGTTCACCGACCTTCTCCTCCTCTATCGCCGGGTCTTCGAGCAGATGGTGCTGCCGCCGGGAGCGAAGCTGCCGGAGCTCAAGACTCCGGGTTGACGGCTTCCGCGAGCCGCACGGTCATCTCTTCCCAGCGGGCGGCGGCGAGCTCGCCGCCGAAATCCGCGTCCCCCCGGTACTCCCGCAACGGGACGCGGCGGCAGGGGACGCGGAAGGTGGTCGCCCCGGCGAGCGGGAACGGAGCGAGGCCGATGCCGCCGGTGCCAGCATCCACCCCGGGCGCGGGCACGATCCGCATCCCGTGCCGCTCGACCGGCTCGCTCCTGCGCGTGCAGGCGGTGAGCGAGATCAGGTCCGCGAGGTCGATCAGCGGGTAGTCGGCCTCCACCTCCTCGCGTCCGGCGCCGGTCTCCTCGAGCAGGCTGCCCTCGAAGTCCTTCAGGAAGTCCAGGAACGAATCCCACCCCTCCTCGCCACGCCGGCCGCCGAAGAGGTTGAGCGCGTGGCGGGTGATCAGCAGGGCCGCGTAGGGGCGTTCCGTCGCGAACCGGCAGGTGCCGCGCTCCCAGATCTCGATCCGTTCCTGCCGGGGGAGGGTGATGAAATCATGAGGCCGGCCGCTCGCGGCGTTCCAGCGCGGGGCGGCGTCGGCCTCGCGCCAGCCGTTGTCATGCTCGCGGGCGGCGAACAGCAGGTCCTCCCGGCGCGGATGGTCCGGCAGGCCGCCGACGCGCCAGAGGGACAGCAGCTCTCCCGAGAAATGGGCATGGTCGGGCTGGGTGACGAGCAGGAGGGTGGGACCTTCGGGGACGGCGATCATGGGGGGGAGCTTAGCTGAGGCGGGCCGCCCGCAGGGCGGAATTTATCCAGCCTGGGGTGTCAACCCCAGGTGGGAGAGCCCGCAAAATCCAAACCCCTTCAGGGGTGGCCGATCGCAACCCGGTCGGCCACCCCTGAAGGGGTTTGAATTGTTTTTGGCTTGGGAATCCTTGGATGCACCCTACCTGGGGTTGACACCCCAGGCTGGATAAATTCCGCCCTGCGGGCGGGCCACAGATCCCCCGGGACCCAGGGCGTTGCCCTGGGCTAAAGAAGGGCGGCCCGTTGGGCCTCAAACAAATTCCGGTTGGGTGGAAGGGCCAAAGGCCCGGGCTCCCTTAGCCCAGGGCAACGCCCTGGGTCCGGGGGATCTAGTAAGATCCATCCCCTCTATGAGCTCCAAGAAGATCAGCCGCGAAGACGCGCTCGACTACCACTCGCAGGGGCGGAAGGGGAAGATCCAGGTCGTCCCCACCAAGTCCACCGCCACCCAGCGGGACCTCTCGCTCGCCTACACCCCGGGCGTCGCCTACCCCTGCCTGGAGATCGCGCAGGATCCCCTGATGGCCTACGAGTACACCGCCAAGGGCAACCTGGTGGGGGTGATCAGCAACGGCACCGCGGTGCTCGGGCTGGGCAACATCGGCGCCCTCGCCGGCAAGCCGGTGATGGAAGGCAAGGGGGTCCTCTTCAAGCGCTTCGCCGACATCGACGTCTTCGACATCGAGGTCGCCACCGACGACCCGGAGGAGTTCATCCGCACGGTCAAGCTCCTCGAGCCGACCTTCGGCGGCATCAACCTCGAGGACATCAAGGCCCCCGAGTGCTTCGAGATCGAGCGCCGCCTGAAGGCGGAGATGAACATCCCGGTCTTCCACGACGACCAGCACGGCACGGCGATCATCTCCGGCGCCGCGCTGCTCAACGCGCTCGCCGCTCGCCGGCAAGAAGATCGCGGAGGTCCGCATCGTCTTCTCCGGCGCCGGCGCCGCCGCCCTCGCCTGCGCCGAGCTCTACCTGGAGCTCGGGGCGCAGCGGGAGAACATCGTCCTCTGCGACAAGACCGGCGTGGTCTACCAGGGGCGGACCGAGGACATGGACCCCTACAAGGCGGCTGCTCGCCGCCGACACCCCGGCGCGCACGCTGGCCGAGGCGCTGGTCGGCGCCGACGTCTTCATCGGCCTCTCGGTCGGCGGCGTGGTCACGCCGGAGATGATCCGCGTCGATGGCCCGCGACCCGATCGTCTTCGCGCTGGCCAACCCCGACCCCGAGATCGGCTACGAGGAGGCGCGGGCGGCCCGCGCCGGACGCCATCGTCGCCACCGGCCGCAGCGACTATCCGAACCAGGTCAACAACGTCCTCGGCTTCCCCTTCCTCTTCCGCGGCGCGCTCGACGTGCGGGCGACCGACATCAACGACGCCATGAAGCTCGCCGCGGTCAAGGCCCTCGCCGAGCTGGCCCGCGAGGACGTGCCCGACGCGCGTGCTGCGCGCCTACGGCCTCGAATCGCTGCGCTTCGGCCGCGAGTACCTGATCCCCAAGCCGTTCGACTACCGCGTGCTGCTGCGGGTGCCGCCGGCGGTGGCGCGGGCGGCCATGGAGAGCGGGGTGGCGCGGGTGCCGATCGCCGACTTCGACGCCTATCACCGGCGGCTGGAGACGCTGATCTCCCGCCGGCTGGAGCTGATGCGCGGCATCCTCGATCAGGCGCCAAGCGCGCCCCCAGGCGGGTGGTCTTCCCCGAGGGCGAGCACGAGCAGATCCTGCGCGCCGCCAAGATCCTGGTCGACGAGGGGATCGCCCATCCCGATCCTGCTCGCCCGCCGCGAGGTGATCGCCGACCGGCTGCGCGCCCTCGACCTGCCGGAGGAGCGGATCGACCATCATCCACAACGAGAGCTGCGAGAACTTCGAGCCCTACGCCCAGCGCCTGCACGAGCTGCGGCGGCGCGAGGGGATGACCCTGGTCGAGGCGCGCAAGCGGATGCGCCAGCGCAACTACTTCGGCACCATGATGGTCGAGACGGGGGACGCCGACGGCCTGATCTCCGGGCTCACCCAGTCCTACCCCGAGACGATCCGCCCGGCGCTCCAGATCATCGGCACGCGCCCCGGCGTGCGGCGGGTCTCGCGGCGCCTACGTCCTGATCCTCCAGCGACCGCCTGTTCTTCCTCGCCGACACCACGGTGAACATCGACCCCACCCCCGAGGAGCTGGCCGAGATCGCCCTGCTCACCGTGCGCGTTCGCCCGCCGCTTCGGCGTCGTGCCGCGGGTCGCCATGCTCTCGTTCTCGAACTTCGGCTCGAACAGCCATCCGTCGGCGCGCAAGGTGCGCCGCGCCGTCGAGATCGTCTCGCCGCCTGGAGCCGGAGCTGGAGATCGACGGCGAGATGCAGGCCGACACCGCCGTCTTCGAGCGGATCCTCCACGAGAGCTACCCCTGGAGCCGCCTGAAGCAGGCGGCGAACGTCCTCATCTTCCCCGAGCTGCAGTCGGCCAACATCGCCTACAAGCTGATCTGGCGGCTGGCCGGAGCGCGAGGCGATCGGGCCCATCCTGCTGGGCATGGGCCGGCCGGTGCACGTCCTGCAGAGCGGCCTCGAGGTGAGCGACATCGTGAACATGACCGCCCTCTGCGTGGTCGACGCGCAGGAGCTCTCCGCCGAGGAGGCCGGCTGAGGGGATTGGTGGCGGACGAGCGTTCTCCGGGTAAAATCGGGGAACCAGGTTTTTCCCTTGAAGGAGGCTACTATCATGAAGCGCGTTTCGTCTCTCGCCATTTGCGGTGCCCTGCTGCTCGCGATCCTCGCGGCGCCGGGCCTGATCCATGCGGCGGCCAAGGCTGGACAAAGCCCCGTATCGCCGTCCTCGAGTTCAAGAACAAGGCGGACAACCAGTGGTGGTACCACGGCGGCGCCGCAGCGGCCCAGGACGTCTTCGTCACCGAGCTGGTCAAGAGCGGCAAGTTCCGCGTCGTCGAGCGCGAGCAGCTCGAGGCCCTGATGAAGGAGAAGGGGCTCACCCTCTCGGGCGACGTCGATCCGAAGACCGCCGTCCGCGTCGGCAAGCTCCTCGGCGTCAACTACCTGCTGACCGGCGCGGTGACCGAGTACGGCAACACCGACGTCAGCGGCGGCGGCGGCGGCGTCTTCGCCGGCAAGCGCAAGTTCGTGGCGGCGCTGAACGCCCGCCTCATCGACACCAGCACGGGCGAGATCGCCTGGGCCGACGAG
Source organism: uncultured Acidobacteriota bacterium (assembly GCA_963792575.1). GTDB lineage: Bacteria > Acidobacteriota > Thermoanaerobaculia > Multivoradales > UBA5704 > DATARR01. The sequence goes on along the minus strand of CAWBWZ010000004.1, from coordinate 212,082 downwards.
GCGAGCCAGGAGGAGAGCAGCGTCCGGGTATCGGTCGTTCGGCGTCGGCGGCGGCGTGCGACGACGACCGGATGTTCGACAAGGTCATGAAGCCCTGCATCCAGAAGCTGGTCGCCAGCCTCAAGACCGCCGACCTCTAATCCCCTTCCCGCGTTCCAAAGGAAAAGGGCACCCCGCGGGGTGCCCTTTTTGCGTTCCGGAGGGGCAGCGTCCTCGGTCTGCGGGCCCTCATCACCCCGGCCCTCTTCTCCCGTCCCCTCCCGCCCTCCCTCACCGGGAGAAGAGGGAGAAGAACAAAAACTCCTTCTTAAGCCCCCTCTCTCCCGGTGAGGGAGGGGGGTGGGGACGGGAGAGAGGGGGTTGGGGGAGTGAGGGTCCTCTCCTACATCGGCTTGAAGTTCACCCGCAGGGTGGTCCACATCTTCACCCGGACGCCGTCCTTGGTGGCGGGCTGGAAGACCGCCCGGCGGGCCGCGTCGATGGCCGCCTCGTCGAAGCCGAAGCCGGCCTTGCCGCCGATGCGGTCGGCGTCCAGAACCTTGCCGCGCTCGTCCACCAGCACCTTGATGTCCACCTGGGCCGAGCGGTTGAGCTGCTTCGCCGCGGGCGGGTAGCGGGGATCGAGGTTGGAGGCGAGCTTGGGCGCGGCCACGCCGGCGCCGGGCTGCACCAGGTCTCCCAGCTGCACCTGCGCCTGCGGCCTGGGCGACCGCTGCTTGAGCCGGAGTCGGGGTTGGCCGGGGCCGGAGCGGGCGCCGGCTTCTCGACCGCGGGAGCCGGCGCGCTGGGCTGCGGCGGGGTGACCTGCGGCGGCGCGGCGGTTTCAGGCTTGGGCACGGCGCGGGTCTCCACCGGCGCCGGGGCCGGCGGATCCGACCTTCTCGGCGATCCGGTCCATCTTCGCCGGCTCGCCCTTCTTGCTCTCCTGGAGCTGCTGCTGGAGCTGCTTGATGCGGTCGTCGTACTGCCCCTTCAGCTTGTCCTCCATCTCCTTGCTGCGGGCCTCGAACATCGTCTGGATCTGCGCCTGGAGCTCCTCCGGCGTCGGGCTGGCCGTGCCCGCGGCCGGGGAGGCTCCGGGCTGCAGGCCTCCCGGCATCGACGCCACCTGGGCGGGGGGCGGGATGGCGGGCGCCGTTGCGGCCGGCGTCTCGCCGCGGCCGAAGAGGAACCAGCCGCCGGCGGCCAGGGCGATCACGGCGGCCGCGGCGATTCCGATCCAGAGCGGCTTCTTCGAGGGCTCCGCCGCCTGCGCGGAGTGGGCGCGCGTCCCCGGCCAGGTGGCCTCGCGCACGCCGGTCGTCTCGCGCAGATCCTGCGCCGCGGCGATCGGAGCGGCGACCGGCACCGGCACCGGGGCCGGCGCGCGCTGCGGCAGCTCGAGCTTCTTCTCGGCCTGGATCTCCTGGCTCTCCCGCTCGATCTCGTCGCGGAAGAGGCTGTGCATGAAGAAGGCGAGGTTGAAGGTGGTCGGGCTGAAGCTGCCGTCGATCATCAGCTTCGACAGCGTCTTGTGCCAGGTGACCGCGTCGGCGATCCGCTGCTCGCGGGGCGCCAGGCTCTTCTTGAGCAGCGCCGCGACCGGCGCCGGCAGCGCGGTCCCCTCGTTGGGGAGCTGGGCGGCGTCGATGATGCCCGCGTAAAACGCCGCGTACCCCTCGCCGGGCGCCGCCGGCAGGCGCTCGCCGGTCAGCAGCTCGAAGAGGATGGCGCCCAGCGAATAGACGTCGTCGGACTTGGCCGATCGGGCTGCCGTTCAGGGCCTCGGGCGCGAGATAGGGGCGCAGCGCCGCTTCCTGCCAGCCGGCGGCGGCGAGATCGCGCAGGCCGGGAGCCACCTCGAAGCCGAGCAGGCGGGTCTCGCCCTCGTTCGAGATCATCACCAGGTGCGGCACCAGGAACCCGTGCAGCAGCCGCTCGTCCTGGACCCGGCTCTCGTAGGCCGCCGCGAGAGCCAGCGCGAGGCGCTCGGCGATCAGCAGGGCATGGTCGGTGGGGATGGGCGAGTGCTGCCGGGCCGACTGCGCGAAGACCGTCGCGAGGCTCTTGCCCGAGATGTAGTCGTAGGCCGTGTAGGGAAAGCTCCGCACGCGGCCGAGATCGACGCCGTTGCCGATATTGGGGCTCTTCAGGATCTCCTGGACGGCGCCCCGCCCCGAGACCCGGGCCCAGAGCTTCTCGCCGTCGAGCCCCTTGCCGTTGAAGACGCGGAGCAGGACCACCTGCTCCATGCCGCTGCCGCCGGCCCGGCCGGCGCGGAAGGTCTCGCCGAGCGGGTCCTCGGTCAATTTCTTGAGAAGCAGATACTTCCCAAACTCCTCCGGGATATTCATCAGATGCCTCCTCTCGGACGGCGCGCCGCCATTCAAAGCGGCCCTCCACTTGTGAAGAGGCGGCGCAGCAGTACTGTTGTGGACTGTTCCTACCCGCTTTGATACACCAGAGATAGGGAACTGTCAATAAAGAAATGCGGAGGAAGCTCGCTAGCGGCCGCCGGCCTCGCGCTCGCGCCGCTCGGCGGCCCAGCGGTCGCGCCAGTACTTGCGCTGCCAGATCTCGACGTTGCGGTTGTGCTCGGCGAGGGTCTGGGCGAAGACGTGGGTGCCGTCGTTGCGGCTGACGAAGTAGAGGTAGGGAACATTGGCCGGCGCCGCCGCGGCGGCGAGGCTGGCGAGCCCGGGCGAGCAGATCGGCCCCGGGGGGAGGCCGGCGTAGCGGTAGGTGTTGTAGGGGGAATCCATCCGCAGGTCCTCGCGGTGGATGTTGCCGCTCCAGCGGCCGACGCGCTTCAGGGCATAGATGACGGTGGGGTCCGCCGCCAGGCCGATCCGGCGGTCCAGCCGGTTGCGGTAGACGGCGGCGATCAGCGGCCGGTCGGCGGACGCCTTCGCCTCTTTCTCGACGATGCTGGCGAGGGTCACCACCTGCCGGATGCTGCGGCCGGGCGAGCCGGTGGCGAGGCGGGGGCGGACGTCGCGCTCGAAGCGCTGGCGGAAGGTCTTGACCAGGGTCTCGACGATCTCCCGCTCGCCGGCGCCGACGGCGAAGCTGTAGGTCTCGGGGAAGAGATAGCCCTCGAGGTCCGGGGCGTCGGGATCGAGGCTGGCGATCAGGCGCGGCGAGCGCATCAGGTCGAGGAAGACCTCGCGCCGCCCATACCCCTCGCGGGCGAGCTGCTCGGCGGTCTCCTCGAGGGTGAGCCCCTCGATGATCGTCACCGCGCGGTTGACGATCTGCCCCTTCACCAGTTTGCGCAGCACGGCCCCGGTGGTGAGCTCGCCGCTGAAGCGGTACTGGCCGGCCTGGATCTTGGGCTCCCCCTGGAAGATCAGGTAGGCGCGGGCGAGCTTGGCGTCGGCGAGCACCCCCTGGCGCTCGAGGGTCTGGAGGATCTGGGCCACCCCGGTGCCGGGCGCGATGGAGACCGTCTTCGCGGTCCCCGCATAGCCCTTGTAGGGGCGCTGCAGCTTCAGCCAGGACCATGCCGCGAGACCGGCGGGCACCATCAGCAGGAGCAGCAGGATGCCGAGGCCGATCCCGACCTTGCGTCCGCTCCCCGACTTGCCGCGCCCCGCGTTTTTCCCTTTCCCTCGTGCCACCGCGTCTCCTTGCTTTTTCAGGCCTGCCGGTCAGCCCCGGGCGTCCCGGTCCAGGGCGTCCTGTAACAGGATCTGGGCGGCGACCGCGTCGATCCGCCCCGGCTCGCGCCGCGTGTCGACCCCGGCCTGGCGCAGCCGCCCGGCCGCCTCGACGCTGGTCAGCGTCTCATCCACCCACTCGACGGGGAGCCCGGTCATCTCGGCCAGCCGGGCGCCGAAGCGGCGGGCCCGCCCGGCGATCTCGCCGCGCCGCCCGTAGAGGTCCACCGGCTCGCCGAGGACCAGCCGCTCGATCCCCTCCTGGCGCGCGATCTCGGCGATCTGCCGCAGGGCCGAGCGGTCGTTGCGCCGCTCCAGCGTGCTGAGCGGCACGGCGAGCCGTCCGTCCGGGTCGGAGATCGCCAGCCCGATCCGCTTCTCGCCGAAATCGATGCCCAGGAAACGCATGCCTGGGCGCATTGTACCGTTGTCGATGGCCGGGCGCGATCCGCCGGGAAAGTCATGTGCTAGGATCGCGGTCCCGGTCCGCAGGCCGCGCAGCGGCCAGCAACTCCCCCCAAGTGTTTTACAGGAGAGGTCATGGACGACGTCGTTATCTTGAGCGCGGTGCGCACCCCGATCGGAGCCTTCCAGGGTGCGCTCGTCGAGCCTTCCCGCACACGCCCTCGGGGCGCGCGCGATAGCCGCCGCCATCGAGCGCGCGGGCCTGACGCCTGAAGAGATCCAGCAGGTCAACATGGGGTGCGTCCTCACCGCCGGCCAGGGGCAGGCCCCGGCGCGCCAGGCGGCGATCGCCGCCGGCTGCCCGGTCGCCACCGGCGCCATCACCCTCAACAAGGTCTGCGGCTCCGGCATGCGGGCGGCGATGATCGCCGCCAACGACCTGCGCTGCGGCGACTTCAAGTACGTCGTGGCCGGCGGCATGGAGAGCATGAGCCAGGCCCCCTACCTGGCGGCCGGCGTGCGCGACGGACTCCGCCTGGGCCATGGCAAGCTGATCGACTCGATGATCCACGACGGGCTCTGGGACCCCTACGGCGACCTCCACATGGGGAGCTGCGCCGAGACTCTGCGCCGCCGAGTACAAGTTCGGCCGCGAGGAGCAGGACGCCTACGCCCTGGAGAGCTACCGGCGCGCCCGCGAGGCCAGCGAGAAGGGGCTGTTCGCCGAGGAGATCGTCCCCGTCCAGATCCCGGGGAAGAAGGGGGACCCGGTCGTCGTCGACCGCGACGAGGAGCCGTTCAAGGTCGACCTCGCCAAGATCTCGACTCTGCGCCCCGCGTTCCAGAAGGAGAACGGCACGGTGACCGCCGGCAACGCCAGCAAGATCAACGACGGCGCCGCCGCCCTGGTGCTGACCACCGCCGCCGAGGCCGCCCGGCCGGGGCGTCAAGCCGCTCGGCCGCATCGTGGCCCACGCCACGCTCGCCCAGAAGCCCGAGTGGTTCACCACCGCGCCGGCGGGGGCCGTCCGCGCAGGTGCTCGAGCGGGCCGGGCTGAAGGCGGCCGACATCGATCTCTGGGAGATCAACGAGGCGTTCGCCGTCGTGGCCCTGGCCTTCCAGCGCGACCTCGAGCTGCCGGCCGACCGGGTCAACGTCCGCGGCGGCGCGGTGGCGCTGGGCCATCCGATCGGCGCCTCCGGCGCCCGTATCCTGGTCACGCTGCTGCACGCGCTGCGCGAGCGCGGCGCCCGTCTGGGCTGCGCCGCCATCTGCATCGGCGGCGGCGAGGCTACCGCGATGATCGTCGAGCGCGTAGACTAACCGCCGCGCTCATGCACGGAAACCGACTCACCACCTCCTCGGCCGCCCTGTTGCTGGCCTTCTACATGGGCCTGCCCGCCGCGGCGCAGCAGGCCGCAGAGCCCGCATCCCCAGGACCAGCCACCGCTGGTGCCCGCGGGTCCGATCGGCTCCGTGGCTCCCACGCCAGGAACGCCGCCGCCGTCCGGAGCTCCGCGATTCGCCGCCGTCCGCTCCGGCGGCTCCGGCCGCCGCGACCCCCGGGGCTGCGGCTCCAGGAGCCACCCCGCCGGCCGCCGGCACGACGGCGCCGAAGCCCGCGGTCCCGGCCGCCCCCGCGGCGCCGGCAGGGCCGCCCGGAGCGGGTCCGGACCGCCTCGACTTCCAGCTCAAGTTCCCACCGAGCAGCGGCGGCGGCTGCGCGCGGCCGGCAGCGCCGCGAACGCTCGAATACAAGCGCGAGGATTACGCGGTGCTCTCCGGCAACGTCGAGCTCAAGTACCAGGACATCGACCTCAGGCCGACCAGCGCGGAGATCGACCTCCAGACGCAAGACCGTCATCGCCCTCGGCAACGTCATCCTCGACCAGGGGCCGCGGCGGCTGGCGGGCGATCTCGCTCGACGTTCAACCTCGACAGCAAGACCGGCACGCTCCGCCACGCCACCGCCCAGGTCGCGCCGGACTACTACTTCACCGGCGACCGAGATCGACGAAGACCGGCGACGACACCTACGTGATCAAGGACGGCGTCTTCACCTCCTGCACCCAGCCGGTTCCCGACTGGAGCTTCCGGCTCGGCGCGGGCGACGGTCGAGGTCGAGGGCTACGCCCACGTGCGCAACGCCACGATGCGGGCGAAGACGCTGCCGGTCCTCTACTACCCCTACCTGCTCTGGCCGGCGAAGAGCGAGCGCAGCTCCGGCTTCCTGGTCCCCAACATCGGCTATTCCGAGCGGCGCGGCGCCGAGCTCGGCCTCGCCTACTTCCAGACGCTCGGCCGCAGCTACGACACCACGTTCCACCTGGATACCTACACCAAGGGCTTCCTCGGCCTCGGCAACGAGTTCCGCTACGCCCCGACCGCCGGCACCAAGGGCGATCTCATCGGCTACTCCGATCTACGATCCCGAGTCCCGGGACCGTGGCGCTGGAAGCTCGAGCTCAACCACATCACCAACGACCTGCCGCTCGGCATGCGCGGCCGTCATCCAGTACCAGGACTACTCGGACTTCAACTTCTTCCGGGACTTCGAGCGCGACTTCGACCGCAACACCCTGCGCTTCATCGACAGCCGCGCCTTCGTCGACCGGCAACTGGGGGCCGCACCTCGCTCAACCTCCTGCTCGACAGCCGCGAGACCTTCGGCAACCAGCTGACCGACGACACGTTGATCCAGCGCCAGCTCCCCGAGCTCCAGTACCGCCTGCGCTCGACCCAGATCGCCAAGACGCCGTTCTACCTCGAGGTCGCCAGCTCGGCGTCGTACCTCGACGTCGACAAGCCCAACGCCTACCAGGGACAGTACGGCCGCTTCGACCTCTTCCCGCAGGTCACCCTGCCGATGAAGACCTTCCCCTGGCTCACCCTGGCGGTGACCGGCGGCGAGCGGCTCACCTGGTACGGCGACAGCCTGAACCAGACCCAGACGGCGTTCACCGGCAACGCCCTGACCCGCGCCTTCCCGTTCGGCGAGCGCCGAGATCGTCGGTCCCTCGTTCTCGCAAGATCTTCAACGGCAACCTGGGCAACCTCGGCAAGTTCAAGCACGTCATCGAGCCGCGCTTCACCTACACCTACCAGGGGCAGGTCGACGACCAGGATGTCCAGGCCATCCCGCGGTTCGACGAGGTCGACACCCAGTTCGCGACGAACGCCGGCCGCATCGCGCTCGACAACCGCCTGCTCGGCAAGCCGAACACCGAGAACCGGAGTCGCCCGCGAGATCCTGCTCTTCGAGATCGCCCGCAACTACAGCTTCGACAACAACGCAGCCGCTGCAGCGGTCGCGCCGACGGCACGCTGACCAGCAGCGCCGGCCCGCTCGACACGCTGCTGCGGTTCAACCCGACCGAGCGGATCAGCCTGACGGTGACCGCCAGCTACGACACCCTGTTCAAGGGGATCTCCGCGACCGGCCTCACCGGCAGCTACGGCTTCGGCGCCGGCAACTCAGGTGGCCGCCACCTGGTTCACCCGCTACGCGCCCGGAGACCGGCAAGTCGCAGCAGCAACCAGATGCGGCTGAGCGGCGCCTTCAACGATCCCGGGCGTGGCACATGCGGCTCGAGGGGCAGGTCAACTACGACTTCGAGCAGCAGCTCCTGCAGTATTACCAGCGCCACGATGAACTACAACTCCCAGTGCTACGGGCTGCGGCTCGAGTTGCGGGAATTCCAAGCTCGGAGCCCTGGGGCTGCGCGAACGACCGCGAGATCCGCTTCTCGCTCTCGTCTCAAGAACGTCGGCACGTTCCTCGACCTGAACAGCCGCAGCTCGACCATCCAGCCCTAGACCGCCAGGAGGACGCCGGAGACACGATGAAGGGCCTGATCCTTTCGGGAGGCAAGGGCACGCGCCTGCGCCCGCTCACCTACACCTCCGCCAAGCAGCTCGTGCCGGTGGCCAACAAGCCGGTGCTCTTCTACGCCATCGAGTCGATCGTCGCCGCCGGGATCACGGAGATCGGCATCATCGTCGGCGACACCGGCGAGCGAGATCCGCGCCGCGGTGGGCGACGGCTCGCGCTTCGGCGCCCGGGTCACCTACATCGAGCAGGACGCGCCGCTCGGCCTCGCCCACGCCGTGCTGATCGCCGAGGAGTTCCTCGCCGGTTCGCCGTTCGTCATGTACCTGGGCGACAACCTGATCGCCGGCGGCATCGCCGAGCCTGGTCGACGGAGTTCCGGCAGCCTCGGCTGCAACTCCGAGATCCTGCTCGCCGAGGTGCCCAACCCGGAGCAGTTCGGCGTCGCCGAGCTGACGCCCGAGGGCAAGGTCCTCCGCCTGGTCGAGAAGCCCAAGGAGCCGAAGAGCAACCTGGCGCTGGTCGGCGTCTACATGTTCGACGCCACGATCTTCGAGTCGGTGCGCCGGATCAAGCCGTCGGCCCGCGGCGAGCTGGAGATCACCGACGCCATCCAGGACCTGATCGACCGCGGCCTCGACGTCCACCCGCACATCGTCCGCGGCTGGTGGAAGGACACCGGCAAGCTCGACGACATGCTGGAGGCCAACCGCATCGTGCTCGAAGGGACTGGAGGTGCCGCGCCGGCGGCAGTCTCGGTGCCAGTCGGACGCCGGCAGCCGCATCGAGGGGCGGGTGCAGATCGGCGAGGGGGTCGAGCTGATCGACTCGCTGGTGCGCGGGCCGGTGGTGATCGGCGACGGCGCCCGGCTGGAGCACGCCTTCGTCGGCCCCTACACCTCGATCGGCGAGCGCTGCACGCTGGTGCGCTGCGAGATGGAGAACTCGATCGTCCTCGCCGACTCCGAGATCCGCGACATCCCGCTGCGCATCGACGGCTCGCTGATCGGCCGCAACGTGCGCATCGTCAAGACCGACTTCAAGCCCAAGGCCTACCGCTTCATGCTCGGCGACAACTCGGAGGTCGGGATCAGCTAGATGCGGTGCCTGATCCTGGGTGGCACCGGCATGCTGGGGGCTTCGGTGGTGGCCGCGGCGCGCGCCCGTGGCTGGGCGGCGCTCGGGCTCTCGCGGGCTCAGGCCGACGTCACCGACCGCGACGGCCTGCTCGGCTGGGCGGAGCGCTTCCGCCCCGAGCGTGGTGGTCAACTGCGCGGCGTACACCAAGGTCGACGCCGCCGAGACCGAGCGGGAGCTGGCGTTCGCGGTCAACGGCGAGGGGGTGGCCCACGCCGCCGCCCTGGCGGAGCGGGCGGGAGCGCGGCTCGTCCACGTCTCCACCGACTACGTCTTCGACGGCCGCTTGGAAGGGGAAGCGAGCGAGCCCTACCGCGAGGACGTCGCCGACGGCGCCGCTCTCCGTCTACGGCCAGAGCAAGCTCGAGGGGGAGCGCCGGGCGCTCGCCTGCGACCGCGCCGTGGTGGTGCGGACGAGCTGGCTCTTCGGCCCCGGCGGGCCCAACTTCGTCGCCGCCATGGTGGGCCTGATCGAAGCCGGCCGGCTGCCGCTGCGGGTGGTGGCGGACCAGCAGGGGTGCCCCACCTCGACGGCGTCGCTCGCCCGCGCGCTGCTCGACCTCGCCCTCGTCGGGAGACCACCGGGGTTGTGCATTTCCAGAACCGGGAGCCCGTCTCCTGGTACGCTTTCGCGGTCGAGATCGCCCGCCTGTGGTCTGGCGCGGTCGAGGTGGTCCCCGTCACCACCGCGGAATTTCCCCGTCCCGCGCCCCGTCCGGCCTACTCGGTCCTGGACGTCGGGCGCTTCGAACATCTTGCCGGCCGGCGCGTGGAGCCCTGGGAAGAGGGTCTGGTCGAGACGCTGGCCTGGCTGCGGCAATCGCGGAAAGTGAGGAATCGATGAGGGCACTGATCACCGGCATCACCGGTTTCGCCGGGTCCCACCTGGCGGAATATCTGCTCGCGGAGCATCCGGACGTGGAGGTCTTCGGCACCTTCCGCTGGCGCAGCCGCATGGACAACGTGGAGCATCTCGACCAGCACATCAAGCTCGTCGAGGCCGACCTGCGCGACTACACCTCGATGCACCACGCGCTCGAGGTCACCCGGCCGGACTTCATCTTCCACCTCGCGGCGCAGAGCTTCGTGCCGGCGAGCTGGAACGCGCCCAACGACACCATCGTCACCAACGTCACCGGGCAGACCAACCTGTTCGAGGCGATCCGCGCCCTGAAGCTCGACCCGGTGGTGCAGATCGCCTGCTCCAGCGAGGAGTACGGCCTGGTGCTGCCGGACGAGACGCCGATCAAGGAGACCAACCCGCTGCGGCCGCTCTCCCCCTACGCCGTCTCCAAGGTCGCCCAGGACTACCTCGGCTACCAGTACTTCCAGAGCTACGGCATCAAGGCCGTCCGCACCCGCGGCTTCAACCACACCGGGCCGCGGCGCGGGCAGGTCTTCGTCACCTCCAACTTCTGCAGCCAGGTGGCGGCGATCGAGCTGGGGATGCAGGAGCCGGTGATCCGGGTGGGCAACATCGACGCCATCCGCGACTTCACCGACGTGCGCGACATGGTGCGCGCCTACTGGCTGGCGGTCACCAAGGCCAAGCCCGGCGAGGTCTACAACATCGCGACCGGCCATGGGATCTCGCATCCGCGACATGCTGAACCTCGTGCTCTCGCACTCGCAAGGTCGAGGTGCAGGATCGAGGTCGATCCGGAGCGCCTGCGCCCCTCCGACGTCGAGATCCTGATCGGCGACAGCTCGAAGTTCCGCGCCGACACCGGCTGGGAGCCGCGCATCCCGTTCGAGCAGACGCGTCAGCGATCTGCTCGACTACTGGCGCAAGACGCTCGCCCAGCGCCAGCAGCGCCACGCCTGACGGTGCACGTGTGACGCAACTGATGCACGTCCTGATCACCGGCATCGGCGGCTTCGTGGGCTCGCGGCTCGCCCGCCATCTCCTCGCGCGGGGCGACCGGGTGAGCGGCACCTATCGTCGACGCCCGCCCCGATCTGGAAGGCGTGGACGCTCTCCGAGGCCGACCTCCTCGACCGCGCCGCCCTGGAGCGGGCGGTGCGGGAGGCCGCGCCGGACGCGATCGTCCACCTCGCGGGGCTCTCCCACATCGGCGAGTCGTGGGACTGGCAGCGGATGTCCGACTATTTCCGGGTCAACGTCGCGGGGACCGAGAACGTGCTCACCGTGGCCGCGGCCGCCGGCAACCCGCCGGTGGTGATCGCGTCGAGCGGCCGACGTCTACGGCAAGGTGCCGGAGAGCGAGCAGCCGATCCCCGAGTCCCGCCGCGTGGCGCCCGCAGACCCCCTACGCGCTGACCAAGGCGGCGGCCGAGCGGCTCGCCCTGGCGCACGGCGCCGTGATCGTCCGCTCGTTCAACCTGATCGGCCCGGGGCAGGCCCCCAAGTTCGCGCTCGCCTCCTGGGCCTCGCAGCTCGCCGCCATCCGCCGGGGCGAGCGGCCGCCGGTGCTCGAGGTCGGCGACCTCTCCACCGCGCGCGACTTCGTCCACGTCGACGACGGCGCCGAGGCCTACCGCCTGCTCGCCGAGAAGGGGAGCCGCGGCGAGCATCTACAACCTGGCCAGCGGCAAGGCCGTCCTGATGCGCGAGGCCCTCGATCGCCTCCGCGACATCGCGGGCGTCCCGGCCGAGGTGAAGGAGGGGGTCTATCCCCCCCGCCCGTTCGACATCCCTTATCTCTCCGGCGACGCCGGCCGCCTCCGCGCCCTCGGCTGGGAGCCGCGGCGGACGCTGGACGACGCCTTGACCGACCTCTGGAACGAGGCCGTGCAGCGGGCCTGATCCCGGCCGGGCGCCGGCGCCCCCCCTTCAGCGGCCGGTGATCATTGGTGCTTCAGCTCGATGTCCTGGAGGATCGGCCGTCCATCCCGGCTGATCAGATAGGTGCCGACCTTGGTCGGCGCGGTCTCTTCGACCTCGAGGACGAGATCCTTGCTCCCCTGGTGCCCCACCACGGCTCTCTCTGGAACCTGAGAGTGGACGGCTTCCTGAATCAGGGCTTCCAACTTCTTCGCGCTCGCCGCGAACAGGATCACGATCCGTTCCGTCGAAGGCTTGTCGTCGAACTTGAACCACGCGCTTTCACTCGGCAGAGTCCGGTCGACCAACGGCTTGATGCTGGTGTCCTCAAGGCCTTTCGCGACATTTGGGAACAGGAGCTTCAGCGTACCGTCCTTGTTGCGCTGAGCCAGCGAAATGTATCCTCCCGTGCTGCTGCTGAAATAGAAGCGAATCTTCTCGCCGGACTTGAAGGTCCGTGATTCGGTCACCATGTCCCCCTCGCTGGACGACGGGCCGCGGAGCTCGATCCAATAGCGCAAGGACAAGAGCTGCCTGGCCGGCTTTGGCGGCTTGGGCGGATGCCCGGACTTCTCCGGCGAAGAGACCACGAGCTCTTCGCCGGCTTCCATCTGCTGTTTCCAGAAGAGCTCTTTGGCTCCCTGCTGGTCAGGCGGATTGACCGCGTCCTGACCGCTCAGAGCGCAGGCGCAGAGGAGGACGAAGAGAGAGCACAGTGTCGGTTTCATGCGATGAGCCTCCTACGGCTTCCTCTGCCGGGTGGCGACCGTCTGGATCTTCTGGATGACCTTCTTGCTGACCTTGGCCTGCGACAGCTCGATCAGCCCGTGCGGCGTGACGTCGAAGCTCGTCTGTTCCGCGCCGGCGATCGCGGTGAGGATCACGTCGTCGCCCAGCTCGGCCCTTGCCATGTCGATCACCGCGGCATTGTCGAGGGCCGCCACCTGACCGGCGGGCGCGGGGAGCGACTTTCCCCCCTTCGCGGCCATCTGGGTGGGCTGACCGGCCTGCTCCTTGGTCTGCTGGTATTTCAGCAGGGCCGCCCGCACTCTCTCCGGTGGGGCGGCGAAGCTCTGCTTGGTCATCAGCTTCTCGCCGACCGTCAGGAACGGCAGATTGAAGTTGGTTCGATCGTAGGGAAGGCAGAAATACTTCTCTTTCGGATTGGCGTCGAGCGCGTTGTTGTAATGGATCGAAGCCTGTTGCAGATATTTGAGTGCGGTCTCCGAATCCTCGGCCGCATAGCCGAGCGCCTCGTACCCGAGCCCGAGGGCATACTGCCGATACGACTCGTCCTCCCCCTTGGCTTTGGCGGGCATCGACTCGAGCGCTTCCAGATATTTGTTCCAGAGCTTGGCTTCCGCGAAGTTGGCGATGTCGTCCAGCGATCCCCGCGGCAACAGCACGCCGACCTGCTCGATCGAGGGGGTCAGGCGCACCGCGATGTCGTGGGCGGCCTTTTCGGTCCCCTCCCCCTTGAGCGCCGAGAGCTCGGGCGCGCCCTCGCCATCCTTGAAGTCGCCGCCGAGGGTCAGGGAGAGGGTGTCCGCGTAGAGGTTCTTGTGCGACCGGACATCCTGCACCTTGTAGGCGACCCTGATGTGATATTTGACCACCCGGTAGCGGACCTGGCCTTTCGCGGCCTTGTATTTCCGGTTCCCCTTCGCGCCCTTGTTCCCTTTCGTGTCCTTGTCGTCGTCGTCGTCGACCATCCGCAACTCGGTGCGGATCTCCGACTTGTCGGTCCCCTGATTCTCCACGACGGAGACCTCGATCAGGGTGTCCGGGCTGCTGGCCGCGGCGCTGAGCCGGGGATCGCCATTGAGGACCTTGCTCTCCAGCAGGCTCGCCAGGCTGTCGGCCAGGCCGCTCTTGTCTCCGGTCTTGTCCTTCGCCTTGACGGCGATCCTGGTCCCGTCGATCCGCACGGCCGGCGGCGTGATCCGTTCGAGCATGGCCATCCGCTTCTTGAAAGTTCCGAACCCTTCGCCCGCGAACGAGGAAGCCGCCAGGAACAGAGCGATCCCGCCGAGGGCGAGAGAGCGGCGAATGATCTGGGTTTGCATGGCATACCTCCCATCAAGCGATTTCACTGCTGGGCGTCGCCGGACCTGGGGATCACTCCGATCCGCAGATCCTCCGTCGCTTCCCGCGGCAGCAACTGTGGGTTTCTGGGGAGCATTCTTCTCCCGCGCCACCGCCGCCGTCACCTCTTTGGAGAGGGAATCGAAGACCTGCCGGATCGTCGGCGGCTCGCTTCCCTGCTTCAAGGCATTGATCAGGTAATAGGTGAAAAATCCGTTGTGCAGCCGCTCGCTCTCCCAGGAGCGCTCGTTGTCCTTGCTCGAGGTCACCACGTACGCCCCCTCTCCCGAGAGGAACAGGTTCGCCGTCTGCGCGCCGACCCCCTCGTCGATGTCGAGCCCCTTGCCGCCCGCCTTCATCTGGCCGCTGTAGCAGGTGTCGAGAAAGGTGACCCTGCGGCGTGCCTTGATCAAGGCGGCTTTTTCGGCGAAGTCCTGATACCCCATGGCGTCCACGAAGATGCTCTGCAGCGAGGTGTCGTAGGTCACGATGTACCCGACGCCGCCGAATCCCTTGTCCTGCTGGTTGGGCGAGCCATGGCTGCTGATGAAGAGGAGGACCAGATCGTCCTCCTGCGCCTGGAGCAGGATCGTATTGAGCTTGATCAGAATGTTCGCGCGGGTGGCCTCCGCGTTGGTGAGCAGGTAGACGTTCTCGGGGGGGAAGTGGGCCTCGGTGCGCAGAAAGGCCGCCAGGTCCACGGCGTCCTTGGCCGCGAACTGAAGGGCGGGGATCTTCGGGTCCTTGAACTGGCTCACCCCCACCAGCAGCGCGTACTTGTTCTTCACGAAGCCGAGCGGGCGCTTCGGCGCCGCCGCCACGCCACCGCCACAGTCCAGATTCGCCACCCCATTGAAGGCGGCCCGGTTCTTGTAGATCGATGCCTTCTTGTCGCCGAGCGCGACGGCGCTGCAATAGGCGTATTTCCACGCCTCGCCCAGCGAGGGGCAGAGGTCGTGCGCGGTTGCCATCTTCTTCGAGCACGGCGTGATGGTCGGGATGTCCCGCCAGGTAGATTGCCTTGACCTCTTCGACCATGGAGCGCGCCTGATTGCAGGCGGAGCTTTCGGCCGCCGCTGTCGAGGGGAGCAGCAGGGTGCAGAGGAGCGGCAGAAGGGATCTGGCTCTCATTTCTCCGCTTCCTTGAGCAGGTTCTGAAAGCGCCGGTCATCGCGCAGAGTTGCCAGGAGAGGATTTGTCTTTGCGTCGTTCAGGACCTGCTCCCGCCACTGACCGGTTGGCCCCGCATTTTTGGAGAGGGAAGGAAAGACCTGGCGGAACTGTTGAAGAGCGGCCTCCGGGTTCTTCACCCTGACGAAAAAGAGCCCAAAGTTATAATGGGTGCGCCAGTCGTCCGGAGCGAGGAGAAGGGCTTTGTCGTAAGCGTTCCTCCCTTCGTCCGCCCGTCCTAATTCCATATTGGCGGCTCCCAGGTCGGCCCACGCCGCGGAATTGTCCGGATCGCTCGCCGTCGCGCTCGCGAACTCCCGCCGCGCCGCCGCGAAGCGTTTTTCCCCGGCCAGGGCCAACCCGCGCTCGATGCTCTGGAAGGCCGCTTCGATCTTCGTCATCAGCTCATGCCTCGTCGCTTTGACGGAGGGGCCGCGCAGATGGTTCTTCTCGATGAATCCGTCGAGCCGCGCCTTTTCCCCATCGTCGAGCTTGAGGTCGTTCTGGTAGCCTTGGCGAAGGATCGCCGCATATTGCTTCTCGAGCTCGGGGGTAAAGTTCTGCCGGTCCCTCAATTGAAGGTAGGTGAGCCACAGGGCCGGTAGCGCGATCACGACGGCGATCACCGAGAACCTCGCTTGAGTACGCGAGTATCGAGTGTTCTGCGTATCTTCAGAGGAAGAAGTGGCCTTCCCGGCAGCTGAAGAAGAGTCCTTCCCAGTCTCGTTCGGCATGGGCAGCTATCCTCTATAGCTATGATTCTATTGTAATTAAGAAGAGTCTATCACTGCCCCGGCGAGCGCCGCAAGCGACCGCCCAAAGCCTCCCCAGGGGGGCTCCTGATATAGTGCGTCCCCGCTATGAACAGAGTCCTCCTCACCGGCGGCACCGGCTTCCTCGGCCGCCGCATCGTCTCCGAGCTCTCGGGGCGGCACACGCTGCGCCTGCTGGTGCGCCGGCGGCTCCTCGCGCGAGCGGTTTCCGGCCGGCGTCGAGTTCGCCGAGGGGGACGTCACCGACCGCCCGAGCCTCGACCGGGCGCTGGCCGGGTGCGACGCCGTGATCCACGCCGCGGCCCTGGTCAAGATCCTCGCCCCGCGCCATGCAGTTCGACCGCATCAACGTCGGCGGCCTGGAGAACGTCCTCGCCGCGGCCGAGGAGGCGGGATCTGTCGAGCGCATGCTCTACGTCTCCAGCTTCATGGCGCTCGGGCCGACCGACGGCCGGCGGTGCTCGACGAGTCCGCCGA
Organism: uncultured Acidobacteriota bacterium; assembly: GCA_963792575.1. Classification (GTDB taxonomy): domain Bacteria; phylum Acidobacteriota; class Thermoanaerobaculia; order Multivoradales; family UBA5704; genus DATARR01. The sequence continues at coordinate 195,782 of CAWBWZ010000004.1, read as the reverse complement.
GCCGCGCGACCGCGCCTGGATCAACGACTACGAGCGCACCAAGACCCTCTCCGACCGCATGGCCCGCAAGGCGATCGCCGCCGGCGCGCCGCTCAGCGTGGTCTACCCCGGGGTGATCTACGGCCCGGGCGAGATGACCGAGGGGAACATCGTCGTGCGCCACATCCTCGACCTCGTCCACGGCCGCCTGCCGGCCCTGATCGGCAGCCCCGACCGGCGCTGGAACTACGTCTACGTGGACGACGTCGCCCGCGGCGTCGCCCTCGCCCTGGAAGCGCCCACGCCGGGCGGCCGCTACATGCTGGGCGGCGAGAACGTGACCCTCGGCGACTTCTACCGCCCTGATCGGTCAGGCGCACCGGCGCCAAGATCCCCACGCTGCGCTTCCCGGACGCGGTCGCCAAGGCGGCCGGCGCGGCGCAGAAGGCGCTGGGCCGGCCTGCGCGGCACCACCCCGCAGCTCACCCCCGACCTGGTCGAGATCTACAAGCACGACTGGGCCTACAGCTCGGCGCAGGGCGGAGACGGAGCTCGGCTACCGCTGGCGCGCCGCTCGCCGAGGGGCTCGCCGCGACGGTCGCCTGGCTCAGAGAGAGACCGGACCAGATGGGGAGAGCGCTAATGGCGCTGACCCGCGGCGAGCTGGCGCGCAAGATCGTCCACATGGGCGTGGGCACTGATCGCCTTCTCCCTGCGCTACCTGGGCCCCCTCTGGGCGGCGATCCTGGCCGCCGGCGCCCTCGGCTTCAACCTCTTCCTGCTGCCGCGCATCGGCGGCCGCAAGCTCTGGCGGCGAGCACGAGGTGGACGTCCGGCGCCTCGATCGGCATCATCCTCTATCCGCTCGCCGTGCTGCTGCTGGTCCTGGTCTTCTGGCAGCGGTCTGGAGGTCGCGGCGGCGGCCTGGGGGATCCTCGCCTTCGGCGACGGCATGGCCTCGGTCGTCGGCATGTCGCTCGGCCGGCGGCAAGCTCCCCTGGAACCCGCGCGAAGAGCTGGATGGGATCGCTCGCCTACGTCCTCTTCGGCACCCTGGCCGCCGCCGTGCTCCTCGTCTGGACGGCGCCGGGCCGGTACTCGGCGTCGGCTGGCTTCGCCCTCGCGGCCGCTTCGCCACCGCCCTGCTCGCCGCCGCGCTCGAATCGCTCCCCCAGGGGCTGGACGACAACCTCGGCGTGCCGCTGCGTCTCCGGCGCTCTTCCTGCTTCGGCCTCGTGCTCACCCAGGGGCGCTGGGGCGCCTTCCTCGCCGACCCCGGCCTGCCGCTGCGGCTCGCTGCTCGCCGCCGCCGTCAACGCGCGCGCTCGCCGGCCTGGCCTACGCGGCGCGCACGGTGAACCGCTCGGGCGTCGTCGCCGGCTTCCTGGTCGGGTTCGCTGATCTACGCCTTCCTCGACTGGCGGGGCTATCCTGCTGCTGCTCGCCTTCTTCGTCATCGGCAGCGCCGGCCACCAAGCTCGGCTACCGCAAGAAGGCCGCCGCCAAGCTCGCGCAGGAGGACAAGGGGCGGCGCGGCGCGCGGCACGCCCTCGCCAACGCCGGCGTGGCCACCGCCTGCGCCCTGTTCGCGGCGGCGACCCCCTATCCCGTCCTCTTCGCCCTCGCCTTCGCCGGCGCCTTCGCCACCGCCGCCGCCGACACCGCGTCGAGCGAGATCGGCCAGCTCCTCGGCCGCCGCACCTTCCTCGTCACCACCTTCCGCCCGGTGCCGCGCGGCACCGAGGGGGCGGTCTCGCTCGAGGGGACGCTCGCCGGGATCTTCGCCTCGCTGGTGATCGCCGCGCTCGGCGCGGCGCGTCGGCTGTTCTCGCTGGAAGGGCGTGCCGGTCGTCGTCGTCGCCGCCTTCGTCGGCACCACGTTCGAGAGCATGGTGGGCGCCGCGCTCGAAAAGCGCCAGCTCCTCGACAACGAGGCGCTCAACTTCCTCAATACCCTGGTGGGCGCGCTGGTCGCGGCGGCCTTCGCCGCCTGGGTCGCTCTGAGGATCTCCATGTCCAAGCTCTCCCTCTACTCGCAGCTCGCGCGGCCGTTCACGCTGCTGCCGCCGCTGCTGCGGCATCGTCTCGGGCGCGATCTGCGCCTTCGGCTCGGTGCACAACCCGGACCCCGCCCGCGCGCGTCACGCTGGCGGTGGTGCTGACGGTGGTCCTCGGCTCGCTCTGCGCCAGCTTCATGAACGCGGCCTCGAACGCCATCAACCAGATCTACGACCTGGAGATCGACCGCCTCAACAAGCCGAACCGGCCGCTGGTCACCGGCGCGCTCTCGCGTGCGCGAGGCCTGGGTCTTCTCCTGGATTCTCTACGCCCTGGCGCTGATCCCCACCTGGCTGGTGGTGCCCTATCCCTACGACGACCCTGCAGGAGAAGCTGACCGCGCCGGTCGTCGCAGCACGCGACCTTCTTCATCTATCTCGCGGGCCTGCTCTTCACCTTCATCTACTCGGCGCCGGAGCTCGGGCGGACGAAGGTCCGCGGCATGCTCGCCAACTTCACGATCGCGATCCCGCGCGGCGTCCTGCTCAAGGTGGCGGGCTGGGCGATGGTGGCCCACGTCGGCTCGACCGAGCCCTGGTACATCGGCGGCGTCATCGGCCTCTTCCTCCTCGGCGCCGCCTCCACCAAGGACTTCGCCGACATCGAGGGCGACCGCGCCGGCGGCTGCCGGACGCTGCCGATCCTCTACGGCCCGAAGAAGGCGGCGTGGATCATCAGCGCCGTTCTTCGTCCTCCCCTGGCTCTTCGTGCCTCTGGGCGCCTACCTGCGCGATCCGCAGAACCCGTCGCACCCCATCCTCACCGGCAACCCGGGATCCTCACCGCCTTCGGCGTGCTCTTCACGCTCTGGGGCGCCTACACGGTCTGGCTGCTGCTGCGCGATCCCGACTCGCTCACCGACGACGGAGAACCACCCGTCCTGGAAGCACATGTACCTGATGATGATGGGCGCGCAGATCGGCGTTCGCGCTGGCGTACATGTTCTAGGTCTTAGTTTTCCAGAGCCTCCCACTCGGAATCCAGGATGCTCATGGTGATCTCGCTCCAGTAGCCTTCAGGGGCCTTGAAGGAATCGCGGCGCGCCCCTTCGCGCCGGAACCCCACCCGCTCATAGCAGCGGATCGCGCGCGGATTGACGTCGAAGACCCCGAGCTCGACCCGGTGCGCCCGGTGCTCCTCGAAGGCGCGGGCCAGCGCCGCGCGCATCATCTCCGCTCCCAGGCCGCGCCCTTGGACGGCAGGATCGATCAGCACCCGGCCGATCCGCAGCGAGCGGTTGCGCGGATCGAGAGCGCCCAGCTCGATATGACCCACCGTTTCCCTCAGTTCCGGATCGACGGCCTTGTAGATCAGCCGGTCCCCTCGCGCGGCGCTGTCGCGAAGGTGGCCCTGGAGGTGCTCCCGGGTCAGCGGATACCCGAAGCTGGAAGCCGTCCAGACCAGGAGCGCCTCCAGCGAGGGGATCCAGCCGATGAGCCGGTCGATATCCGCTGCGGTGAATGGGATCAGCTCGATCAAGACGCGCACCCTGCCTTTCGTCTGTAAAAACTGTAAAACCCGGGGCCTATATGGGGGAACCGCGTTGCCGCCCCGCAGGTTTTGCACTACTCTTCTTCAAAGTCCAGAGCTTTTATTCCCGTTCAGCAGCCTCTTAGTACGTCTCGCGGATTGCCTGGGTAGGTAGCCTGACAAGGAGAGCACCATGGTATCGAGTTTCCTGCGGAGTCGGATGAGTGGATGGTTGACGTTCGCGTTCCTGGCGCTCTTCGCGAGCGGAATGGAGAGAGCCGCCTGGGCGGGGCAGGGCTATCTCGGCGAGGTGGAGCCCAACGGCACCTCGGCGACCGCCAGCCCGATCGCCGGCACCAACGTGGTCGTCCGCGGCCAACCTCTTCCCGAACGGCGACATCGACTTCTACTCCTTCACCGCCAACGCGGGAGACCGGATCTACGCGGCCACGATGACCGCCTTCTCGGCCGGCAGCAGCACCGACAGCCAGCTCACCCTGCTGGCGTCCGACGGCACGACCGTGATCGAGTTCGACGACGACAACGGCTCCTTCGCCGGGCTGTCCTCCTCGATCGCGGGCGCCACCATCCCCACCACCGGGACGTACTTCCTGAAGGTCAACGACTTCACCGCCGGCACCACGACGGAGCGCCCGTACGAGCTGCACCTCCGGGTGCAGAGCGGGAGCCCGACGCCGGAGGTCGAGAGCAACGATACGCCGGCCACCGCCAACCCCCTGCCGGCCAACGGCTGGGTGAGCGGCACGCGCAACCCGGCCGCGGCCACCGAGCAGGACTGGTTCAGCCTCAATCTGAATGCCGGCGACACCGTCTACCTCGCGCTCGATCTGGACCCGGAGCGCGACGGCGTATCCTGGAACGGCCGGCTCGGCGTGGCCCTCTTCGGCGACGCCAGCAACCAGATCCTGGTGATCGACGACGCCGGCACGGGGGACGTGACGCCCAACCCCAACATCCCCTCCGAGGCGCTGTTCATCACGGTGAAGACGGCCGGCACCTACTTCGCGTTCGTCGATTCGGCCTCGGCCGCGGTGGGCGGCCCGACGGCCACCTATCACCTGAGCGTCAGCGTGCACCCGGCGACGAACGAGGGGGTCAACTGCACCACGTACACCAGCACGGACGTCCCGAAGACGATCGGACCGGGAACGGGGCTCGTCAGCTCGACCATCACCGTGCCGGGCAACCCGCGGATCGCCGACCTCGACGTCAGCATCGTGCTCAACCATGCGCTGATGCAGGACATCGACGCCCACCTGCGCTCGCCGGCCGGCAATGACAACGGGCTGTTCACCGACATCGGTGCCGCGGCCACCGGCGGACAGGCACAGATGGACATCACCTTCGACGACGAGGCGGGAGCTCCACCGACCTTCACGGCCCTCAAGGGGCTCCAGATCAAGCCGGAGCTCAACTATCGCCTCGGCTGGTTCGACGGCGAGAACGCGGGCGGCACCTGGACCCTCGACCTGCGGGATGACACCGCGGGGGCCAACGGCGGCACGCTGACCTCCTGGAGCATCCGGGTCTGCGAGCCCCCGCCGCCGCCCGCCTGCGCGGCGGGCTTCACGCCGACGACCGTATTCACCACCGACTTCGAGAGCGGCGCCGCCGGCTTCACGCACTCCGGCACCGCGGACGAGTGGCAGCTCGGCACGCCCGCCACGGCGGCCACCACCACCGCCAACCCGATCGCGGCGTTCACCACCTGCAACAGCGGCGTCAACTGCTGGAAGACCGACCTCACCGGCACCTACAATGTCTCCAGCAACCAGGACCTGCTGTCGCCGAACATCAACCTGGCCGGCCTGCAGCCGCCGGTCGTGGTCACCTGGGCGCAGCGCTACCAGATGGAGAGCGCCAACTTCGATCACATGTCCGTCGACTACCAGCAGGCCGGCGGCGCGACGCCGGTGCGGCTCTTCGAATGGCTGGATGCGACAATGACCGATCCTCCCGGCAACCCGACGGTCAACATCGGGGCGAGCGCCGGCTGGGGGATCTTCTCCCGCCGCGCCGACAGCCTGGCCGGCCTCAACACCGAGCTGAAGTTCCACCTGGATTCCGACACCACCGTCAACTTCGCCGGTCTGGCGGTCGACGACGTCACGGTGACCGCCTGCCGCGCGCTCGTCGCCGACCTCTCGATCACCAAGACGGACGGCGTGACCACGGCCACGGCCGGCGGCTCGGTGACCTACACGATCACCGCGACCAATCCCGCGGGCGCCGACCCGGTGACCGGCGTCACCGTCGCCGACACCTTCCCGGCGATCCTCACCTGCACCTGGACCTGCGCGGGCTCCGGCGGCGGCACCTGCACGGCGGCGGGCTCTGGCAACATCAACGACGCCACGGTGGCCCTGCCGGCCAACTCCAGCGTCACCTACACCGCGACCTGCGCCGTCAACGCGTCGGCCACGGGCACGCTCAGCAACACCGCGACCGTCACCAGCGCCACCGATCCCAACGCGGGCAACAACAGCGCCACGGACACCGACACGCTGGTGGCGAGCGCCGACCTCTCGATCACCAAGACCGACGGCGTGACCACGGCCACCCCGGGCGGCTCGGTGACCTACACGATCACGGCCTCCAACCCCGGCCCGAGCAACGCGGCCGGCGCCACGGTGGCCGATACCTTCCCGGCGTCGCTGACCTGCACCTGGACCTGCGTGGGCGTCGGCGGCGGTACCTGCACGGCGGCCGGCTCGGGCAACATCAACGACACCGCCAATTTGCCGTCGGGCGGCAGTGTCACCTACACGGCGAGCTGCACGGTCTCGGCGGCGGCGACCGGAACCTTGAGCAACACCGCCACGGTGACGGCGCCCGCCGGCGTCACCGATCCGACCCCCGGCAACAACTCGGCCACTGACAGCGACACGCTGGCGGCGAGCGCCGACCTTTCGATCACCAAGACGGACGGCGTGACCACGGCCACGGCCGGCGGCTCGGTGACCTACACGATCGTGGCCTCCAACGCCGGTCCGAGCAACGCGACCGGCGCCACAGTGGCGGACACCTTCCCAGCCTCGCTGACCTGCACCTGGACCTGCGCGGGTTCCGGCGGCGGCACCTGCACGGCGGCGGGCTCCGGCAACATCAACGACACCGCCAATCTGCCTTCGGGCGGCAGCGTCACCTACACGGCGAGCTGCGCGGTCTCGGCGGCGGCCACCGGCTCGCTGGTCAACACGGCGACGGTGACGGCGCCCGCCGGCGTCACCGATCCCACCCCCGGCAACAACAGCGCCACCGACACCGACGCGCTGGGGGCGAGCGCCGACCTTTCCATCACCAAGACGGACGGCGTCACCTCGGTGATGCCGGGCGGCTCGGCGACCTACACGATCGTGGCCTCCAACGCCGGCCCGAGCGCGGCGACCGGCGCCACGGTGGCGGACACCTTCCCGGCCACGCTGACCTGCACCTGGACCTGCGTGGGGGCCGGCGGCGGCACCTGCACGGCGGCGGGGGCCGGCAACATCGGCGACACCGTCAACCTGCCCTCGGGCGGCAGCGTCACCTACACGGCGAGCTGCACGGTCTCGGGGGCGGCCACCGGCACGATCGCCAACACCGCCACAGTGGCGGCGCCCGCCGGCGTCACCGATCCCACCCCGGGCAACAACAGCGCCACGGATACCGACACGGTCGGCGCGACCCCGGGCGCCAACGTCACCGGCACCAAGACGGCGGCCGGCACGTTCACCGCCGGCAGCACCGTGACCTACACCATCACCCTCACCAACAGCGGCACCGGCGCCCAGGCCGACAATCCAGGCAACGAGTTCATCGACGTCCTGCCCGCGCAGCTCACGCTGGTCTCCGCCACGGCCACGAGCGGCACCGCGGTGGCGACCGTCGGCACCAACACCGTCACCTGGAACGGTGCGATCCCGGCAGCAGGCACGGTGACGATCACCATCACCGCCACCATCAATGCCGCCGCCACGGGGACGGTCTCGAACCAGGGGACCATCTCCTACGACTCCGACGGCAACGGCACCAACGACGCGACGGGTCAGACCGACGATCCGGCGACCACCGGCGGCGCCAACCCGACGACCTTCGTGATCGGCGGTGGCGTGGTACCGCCGATTCCGACCCTGTCGGACTTCGGCCTGCTGGCGCTGGCGGCGGCGCTGGCGATGATGGCCCTCGCGGTGATGAGGCGCCGCCGGACCGGCCAGGCCGGCTGAGCGGGTTGCCTCAGGGGTAGCCGGTCAGGACGACGGCCGCCCCGGTCTGAGACGCAGGGTTTGACGAACGGCGCCAGGGATCCACGGATCCCTGGCGCTTTTTCGTTGCGGGAAATTCCAGTTGCGGCTCGCGGCGTCTTCAGCTAGAGTTGACGCTCAAGCCTTAGCTGAAAATTTGTTTCTCCGACCCTGCTGCAGATTCAGAACGGTCGGGCGCCTGCGGGGAAATTTCTGCGGACTCCAGAAAGAGGATCAGCATGAGAACGAAGCTCGCCGTCTCCCTCAACCCACGCTCGGCGGTGCTCGCGAGCCTGCTGGTTCTCGCGCTGGTCGGCGTCTCCAGCGCGTCGGCGCAGGTCAACGTCACCGCCACGGGCGGCACCCTCGCCGCGAGCTATACGACGGTCAAGGGCGCCTTCGATGCGATCAACGCGGGCACCCACCTGGGCACGATCGGCATCGCCCTGGTCGGCGACACCACCGAGACGGCGCCCGCGGTGCTGAACGCGAGCGGCGCCGGGGCGGCCAGTTATACCTCGATCGGCATCAGTCCCTCCGGAGGCGCCGCCCGCACCATCTCGGGCGCGATCGCCGCGGGGTCGCCACTGATCGACCTCAACGGCGCCGACAACGTCACGATCGACGGTCTGAACACCGGCGGCAATTCGCTGACGATCGCCAACACCACCGTTTCGGCGACGGCGGGCACGTCGACGATCCGCTTCATCAGCGGTGCCACCAACAACGTCGTCACCAATTCGAACCTTCAGGGCGCGAGCACCTCGTCGGTCGCGACCAACGGCGGAACGATCTTCTTTTCCACCGACGCCGTGACGGCCAACGGCAACGACAACAATACGATCTCGAACAACAACATCGGACCGGTCGGCGCGAACCTGCCCTCCAAGGCGATCCTGGGCAACGGCTCGACGACCACCACCGCGATCGGCAACAGCGGCATCGTCATCAACAACAACAACATCTTCGACTACTTCGCCGCGGCGGTGACCAGCGCGGGTGTCGCGACCAACGGCGGCTGCAATACCTGGTCGATCACCAACAACCGGTTCTACCAGACCGGCACGCGCACCTGGACCACCGGAGCGCTGCACAACGCGATGAACATCGGCAACGCGACGGCCACCAGCGGAGCGCAGGGCTTCACGATCACCGGCAACATCGTGGGCTTCGCCTCCAACACGCAGACCGGCGTCTATACCCTGACCGGAGCGGGGACCGGAGCGAAGTTCATCGGCATCCTGTTCAACGGCATCGTGGCCGGCACCACGACCAACGTGAACAACAACACGGTGGCGGCGGTCAGCATGACCGGTGTCACGGGATCCGGAACGACGACCGGCAGCCCCTTCACCGCCATCCTGCTCCAGGAAGGCAACCTCATTTCGAACGGCAATACCGTGGGCAGCCAGACCGCCACCGGCTCCCTGGTCTTCTCGACGACGACCACCACGGCGACCGACGTCTACGGCATTCACAACTTCACCTCGAATGCCTGGACCTCGAACAACAACACCGTCGGCGGCATCTCGGCCACCAACCTCGGAGCGTCCGGCACCTTCCTGCTGATCGGAATGCGGTGTTTCACGGGCTCTACCGTCACGTGGAACGCGACCACCAACACGGTTGGCGGCACGGTCGCCAATTCGATCCAGCTGACCGCCACCGGGACGGCGTCCCAGGTCCTGGGGATGTTCACCAGCAATGCGCCGGCCGTCCTCACGTCGAATGTGGTCCGCAATCTGACCACCAATATCGGAACCGGCACCACCACCACGGCGTCGGTGATCGGCATCAGCATCACCGGCACGACCCCGAGCTCGACCCTGTCGCGCAACACCATTTCGAGCTTGACCAATACCAACGCGGCCGCGGCGTCCGTGGTGACCGGCCTTCAGTTCAACGGCGCCACCGCGAACCTGGTCGAACGAAACTCGATTTCCGGACTGACCGTGGCCACGAACAGCACGGCCGCGGAGGTCAACGGCATCCGGGTGGCCGGCGGCACGACCCTCTACCGCAACAACATGATCGCGGTCGGAGCCGGGATCGCGAACGCCATCGGCACCGGCTCGACGACCGGCGGCATCAACGGCATCTTTGAGGCGTCCGGCACGAACAGCATCTTCCACAACAGCGTGTACGTCGGCGGCGCCCCCACCGCGGGAGTCGGCCCTTCCTACGCGTTCGCCAGCACCCAGGTGACCGTCGTGCGCAGCTACCGCGACAACATCTTCTTCAACGCGCGAAGCAACGCCGGAGCGACGGGCAAGAACTACGCCGTGCGGGTGGCCGGCACGGCTCCGAACCCGACCGGCCTGACGATGAACAACAACGTCTACTTCGCCAACGGCACCGGCGCGGTCTTCGGCTTTTTCAATTCCCTGGACGTGGCCAACCTCGTCGCCTGGAGGACGGCGGTCGGCCAGGACTCGGCGAGCATCGAGGGCAACCCGCAGTACAACGATCCGACCAACGCGGTCCCCGATCTCCACATCCATCCGACCAACCCGACGGTGATCGAGAGCAACGGCGCGGACGTCGGCGTGACGGACGATTTCGACGGCCAGACCCGCAGCGGCCTGACGCCGGTGGACATCGGCGCGGACGCGGGCAACTTCAACGGCATCGACCTCGCCCCGCCGATCATCGCGTACACGCCTCTCGGCAATACCACCAGCACCTCCAACCGCCCGCTGTCGGCGACGATCACCGACGCGGGCAGCGGCGTGCCGACCGCCGGCATCGGGCTGCCAGTGATCTATTACCGCAAGGGCAACGCTGGCGCCTTCGCCGCGACCCAGGCGACGTCCGCCGGTGGCGGGGTCTACAACTTCACGATCGACTATTCGCTGGTGGCTGGCGGCAGCGTCGCGATCGGCGACACGATCCAGTACTACGTCGCGGCCCAGGACGGCGCGGCGACGCCGAACGTCATCACGAATCCGGTGGCGGGCGCGAGCGGCTTCACGCCCAACCCGCCGGCGGCGGCGACACCGCCGACGACGCCGAACAGCTATCTGATCGCCGCGCCGATCACCGGTGCCAAGACCGTCTGTGCCTCGGGTTGCGACTTCGCGACGCTCACCGGCGCCACGGGCCTCTTCAAGGCGATCAACGACGGCGTCGCGACCGGCAACATCGACATCCAGATCGCGGGCGACCTGGTGGTGGGCGAGGACGGCACGAACGGCCTGAACGCGCTCTCCGAGCAGCCGGCGGGTAGCAACTTCACGGTCAGGATGTACCCGACCGGCGCGGCGCGGGCGATCACCGGCGCGTTCAACGGCGCCCTGATCCGCATGAACGGTGCGAGCCGGGTGACGATCGACGGCTCGATCGGCGGCGTCGGCACGGACCGCAGCCTGACGATCACCAACACCAGCGTCACGTCACCGAGCGTCATCCTGTTCGGCTCGGTCGGCACCACGCCGGTGACCAATGACACGCTCAAGAACTGCGTCGTGATCAACGGCGCGAACACCAGCTCCGCGGTCGTCATCTCGGATGCGACGGTCCTCGGCAACGCGGGCCTCTTCTCCAACATCACGATTCAGAACAACGACGTGCAGAGAGCCTTCGTCGGCGTGTTCGCGACCGGCGGCACGACCCCGCAGGGCGGCTCGAACCTCATCTATACCCAGAACACGCTCAATACCAGCGGCGCGAACGCCATCCGGAACGTCGGCCTCTACATGCAGGGCGTCCTTGGCGCGACGGTGAGCCAGAACACCGTGGGCAACTTCAGCAACGCCGAGGGTGAGAACGACACCGGTATCTGGTTGGCCACCGGAACCGGAAATTCCACGGTCTCCGGCAACACGGTGAACAATCTCGGAATGACCCTGACGACCGCGTTCGCACCGTTCGGTATCCGTGAGTCCTCGGGGCTCGCGGCATCGGGCAACAACATCGCCGGCAATACCGTGACCAATCTCACGACGACCGGTGGCACCGGGCTTCGCGGTATTACCGTGGGGAGCGGTGGAGTGACGGTGCAGGCCAACAAGATCCAGGGCATCATCAACAACAACACCGGCACCTTCGGAGCTTTCGGCATCGACGTCGTCGCCGGCAACGACGACGTGATCAAGAACAACTTCGTCAGCGACGTCAACCACAACATGACCGGTGGCGCCGCCTTCACTCCTGACTTCGGAGTGGTCGGAATCCGGCTGGGAGCCGGTACGGGACACAAGGTTTACAACAACTCGGTCAACCTGTTCGGCCCGCATACGGGAACGGCGACGACGTCCTTGCTGTCGGCCGCGTTCTCCATCAGCACCACGGCGCAGACCGGCTGCGACGTCCGCGACAACATCTTCGCGAACAACATCACCGGCGGCACCACGTCGATCGCCCACGTTTCCGTCTTCCTGCCGTCCGGCGGAACGTCGGCGATGAACCTGACCTGGAACAACAACGCCTATTTCTTCGGCACCGACGCGGCGCGGCAAGGAGTCGGGCAGGCCGGAACGACGGCGGGCACCAACTTCTTCATCACCCTGCCGGCTCAGGCCGCCTATACGAGCACGCTGTCGCCTGCCGGCACCAACGACAACGCTTCGCAGGCCTCGACCGGGGCCGTGCCGTTCCTGACCGCGACCGATCTGCACCTGACACCGACGAGCCCTCTGGCTTCGGCGGGTATTCCGCTCGCCGGCGTGACCACCGACATCGACAATGAGACCCGCTCTGCAACGGCGCCGTCCATCGGCGCCGACGAGGTGGTGGCCGACCTCTCGATCACCAAGACCGACGGCGTCACCACCGCCACCCCCGGTGGCAGCGTGACCTACACCATTACGGCTTCGAACGCGGGTCCGGCCGGCACGACCGCGACGGTGGCCGACACCTTCCCCGCCTCCCTGACCTGCAACTGGACCTGCGCCGGCGCGGGTGGCGGCACCTGCACGGCTTCCGGTTCCGGCAACATCAATGACCCGGTTACCCTGCCGGCCGGCGGCTCGGCCACCTACACGGCCACGTGCTCGATCTCGGCTTCCGCGACCGGCACCCTGGTCAACACGGCGACAGTCGCCGGTGTCGCCGGCGACCCGAACGCGGCCAACAACACCGCGACGGATACCGACACGCTGGCCGCGAGCGCCGGCCTGTCCATCACGAAGACGGACGGCGTGACGACGGTGACGGCGGGCGGCTCGGTGACCTACACCATCACCGCTAGCAACGCGGGTCCGAGCAACGCCACAGGCGCGACGGTGGCGGACACGTTCCCGGCGTCGCTGACCTGCACCTGGACCTGTGTGGGCGCCGGCGGCGGCACCTGCACGGCGGCGGGCTCGGGCAACATCAACGGCAGCGTCAATCTGCCGGCGGGCGGCAGCGTGACCTACACGGCGAGCTGCGCGGTCTCGGCGGCGGCGACCGGCACGCTCTCCAACACGGCGACGGTAACGGCTCCGGCCGGCGTCACCGATCCGACCCCCGGCAACAACAGCGCCACGGACAGCGACACGGTGGCGGCCAGCTCGGATCTTTCGATCACCAAGACCGACGGCGTGACCACGGCCACGGCCGGCGGCTCGGTGACCTACACGATCACCGCCTCGAACGCCGGCCCGAGCAACGCGACGGGCGCGACGGTGGCGGACACCTTCCCGGCGTCGCTGACCTGCACCTGGACCTGCGTGGGTGCCGGCGGCGGCACCTGCACGGCGGCGGGCTCGGGCAACATCAACGGCACGGTGAACCTGCCGAGCGGCGGCAGCGTCACCTACACGGCGAGCTGCACGATCTCGGGCGCCGCGACCGGCACGCTCTCCAACACGGCGACGGTAACGGCTCCGGCCGGCGTCACCGATCCGACCCCCGGCAACAATTCGGCGACCGACAGCGACACGCTGGCGGCGAGCGCCGACCTGAGCATCACCAAGACGGACGGCGTGACGACAGCGACGGCGGGCGGCTCGGTGACCTACACGATCACGGCGTCGAACGCCGGCCCGAGCAACGCGACGGGCGCGACGGTGGCGGACACCTTCCCAGCGTCGCTGACCTGCACCTGGACCTGCGTGGGTGCCGGCGGCGGCACCTGCACGGCGGCGGGCTCGGGCAACATCAACGGCACGGTGAACCTGCCGTCGGGCGGTAGCGTCACCTACACGGCGAGCTGCGCGATCTCGGGCGCCGCGACCGGTACGCTGAGCAACACCGCCACGGTGACGGCGCCCGCGGGCGTCACCGATCCGACCCCCGGCAACAACAGCGCCACGGACAGCGACACGCTGGGCGCGAGCGCCGACCTTGCCATCACCAAGACGGACGGCGTGACCACGGCCACGGCGGGCGGCTCGGTGACCTACACCATCACCGCCTCCAACGCCGGCCCGAGCGCGGCGACGGGCGCGACGGTGGCGGACACCTTCCCGGCCTCGCTGACCTGCACCTGGACCTGCGTGGGCGCCGGCGGCGGCACCTGCACGGCGGCGGGCTCCGGCAACATCAACGGCACGGTGAACCTCCCCGCGAGCGGCAGCGTGACCTACACGGCGAGCTGCACGATCTCGGGTGCGGCCACCGGCTCTCTGGTCAATACGGCGACGGTGACGGCGCCCGCCGGCGTCACCGATCCGACCCCCGGCAACAACTCTGCGACGGACACTGACGGGCTGGGGGCGACCGCCGACCTTTCGATCACCAAGACGGACGGCGTGACCACGGCCACGGCGGGCGGTTCGGTGACCTACACGATCGTGGCGTCCAACGCCGGCCCGAGCAACGCGACGGGCGCGACGGTTGCGGACACCTTCCCGGCGTCTCTGACCTGCACCTGGACCTGCGTCGGCGCCGGCGGCGGCACCTGCACGGCGGCCGGCTCCGGCAACATCAACGGCACGGTGAACCTCCCCGCGAGCGGCAGCGTCACCTACACGGCGAGCTGCACGATCTCCGGAGCCGCGACCGGCACGTTGAGCAATACGGCGACGGTGACGGCTCCGGCCGGCGTCACCGATCCGACCCCCGGCAACAACTCGGCCACGGACAGCGACACGCTGGGCGCCAGCGCCGACCTTTCGATCACCAAGACCGACGGCGTCACCTCGGCGACGGCGGGCGGTTCGGTGACCTACACGATCGTGGCGTCCAACGCCGGCCCGAGCAACGCGACGGGCGCGACGGTTGCGGACACCTTCCCGGCGTCTCTGACCTGCACCTGGACCTGCGTGGGCGCCGGCGGCGGCACCTGCACGGCGGCCGGCTCCGGCAACATCAACGGCACGGTGAACCTCCCCGTGAGCGGCAGCGTCACCTACACGGCGAGCTGCGCGATCTCGGCGGCGGCCACCGGCTCGCTCGTCAACACGGCCACGGTGACGGCGCCCGCCGGCGTCACCGATCCGACCCCCGGCAACAACAGCGCCTCCGACACCGACGCGCTGGGTGCGAGCGCCGACCTTTCCATCACCAAGACGGACGGCGTCACCTCGGCGACGGCGGGCGGCTCGGCGACCTACACGATCGTGGCCTCCAACGCCGGCCCGAGCGCGGCGACCGGCGCCACGGTGACGGACACATTCCCGGCCACGCTGACCTGCACCTGGACCTGCGTGGGTGCCGGCGGCGGCACCTGCACGGCGGCGGGCTCCGGCAACATCAACGGCACCGTCAACCTGCCCGCGGGCGGCAGCGTCACCTACACGGCGAGCTGCGCGGTCTCGGGGGCGGCCACCGGCACGATCGCCAACACCGCCACGGTGACGGCGCCGGCCGGCGTCACCGATCCCACCCCCGGCAACAACAGCGCCACGGATACCGATACCGTGAACGCCGCCCCGGGCGCCAACGTCACCGGCACCAAGACGGCGGCCGGAACGTTCACCGTGGGCAGCACCGTGACCTACACCATCACGCTCACCAACAGCGGCACGGGCGCGCAGGCCGACAATCCGGGCAACGAGCTCATCGACGTCCTGCCCGCGCAGCTCACCCTGGTCTCCGCCACCGCCACGAGCGGCACCGCGGTGGCGACCGTCGGCACCAACACCGTCACCTGGAACGGGGCCATCCCGGCGGCCGGCACGGTGACCATCACCATCACCGCCACCATCAACGCCGGTGCCTCGGGCACGATCTCGAACCAGGGGACCATCTCCTACGACTCCGATGGCAACGGCACCAACGACGCGACGGCCCAGACCGACGATCCCGCCACCCCGGGCACGGGCAACCCGACGCCCATCGTGGTGGTCGGCGGTCCGCCCCCGCCGCCGATTCCGACCCTGTCGGACTTCGGCCTGCTGGCTCTGGCGGCAGCGCTGGCGATGATGGCCCTCGCGGTGATGAGGCGCCGCCGGATGGCTGACTAGGTCACCGTCCGCCGGAGACGCCATGCCAGGCGCCAGGGGCTGTCAGCCCTTGGCGCCTGTTTGTTTTTTGTTTGAGAAGAGGACCGCGGGTTAACCGGGGAGCTTGGCGGCGAGGACTTCGACCTTCTCGATGACCGGCGGCTGCGCGAACAGATCGGGCGCCTTCGCCATCAAGGCGGCGGCGACCTTGCCGGAGAGATGGGCCTGGCGGCCCGCCTCGTCGGGGAACGCGTCGAAGATGCCGAAGGTCGTGGGGCCCAGCTGGATGCCGAACCAGGCGATCGTCGCCGGCTCCTCTTCAACCAGCGGCAGGCCCGAGCGGAGAAAATCGGCGACCTCCGCCTCTTTTCCCGGTTTGGCTTCGAGTCGAACGAGCAGTGCGAGCTTGACCATTTCCACCCTCCCTGAGAATGCGTAGTGTTTGCGGCTGCGCTCTCCTGAGCCGCTTTCCAATATACGCCCCGCCATCCCTTCACGGATGACCCGGCACCGGCTCAAGAAATTCAACCGGCAGTGCTTCTTCCCGCACCGCTCCGTTCTCTGTCCGCACGCGATACGCGGTCGCCCCCGGCCGCGAGGCGACGACGCGGTGGAGGTCATCGCCCACGAAATGGACCGCGGCGCCGTCGTCGATGGCCAGCCCGGGAGGGATTCCGCCGGTCCGCACGAGCTCGTGGTAGGTGGGACGGCGCTCCGTCTCGCCGTCATAATGGGGGCAGCAGCTCCCGGCCAGGAGGCCGAGGGATTGGAGCGGACGGAGCGCTTCGGCATAGGCGTCCGACAGCCCCTGCTCGAACCAGCAGACGGCTCCGGCGCTGACGCCGGCGAGGACGACGCCCGCGGCCCAGGCCTCCCGCAGCACTTCCGGCAGCCCCCACTCGCGCCAGACGCCCAGCAGGCTCTTGGTATTGCCGCCCCCGACGTAGATCACGTCCTGGGCCAGCAGGTACTCTCTGAGATCCGGGGTCCGGGAAAAGAGCGAGAGATAGGACGGGCGGCAGGGGAGACCCGAGAATGCCCGGTAGAAGTCCATGATGTAAGCCTCGGCGTCGCCGCTCGCGGTCGGGATGAAGGCGACGGCGGGCCGCGAAACGCGCGCCTGCTGCAGCACGTACTCGTCGAGCGCCAGATTCTCCGGCTCCATGGAGAATCCGCCGCCGCCCAGCGCGATGATCTGTCTCGGGTTTTCGGGCACTGCCGTTCCCTCCTGATAAAGAGCACTATAATTGCTGGCAAATGCGAAATCTTGCCATCCAGTCCGGGTGCGCACTGCTGATCGCCGGGCTCTGGATCCCACCGGCGATCGCCTCGGCGGCTGCGGCGGCCGCCGAGGCGGCGCCGCCCACTCCGGCGGCTGCGGCCTTTGCGCAGGGCCAGGAGCACCTCGCCCGCCGCACCGCCGCCGACCTGCGCGCGGCGGTCGAGGACTTCCAGCGGGCCACCGCCGCCGATGCCACCTTCGCGCCCGCCTTCGCGGGCCTGGCCGAAGCGCGCGCCTTGCTCTACGACTACCTCGGCGCCCGGGAAGCGGCGCGCCGCGCGCTGGCTCTCGACGATCGCCTGGCGTCCGCGCACGCCGTCCTCGGCTTTGCCCGCCTGCACGGCGACTGGGACTGGGCCGGCGCCGAAACCGAGCTCCGCCGCGCCCTGGAGATCGATCCCCAGGGCGCGACGACGCATCTCTGGTATGCGATCGTGCTCGAGGCGACCGGCCGTTCCGGCGAAGCGGTGCGGGAGGCGCGCCGGGCCGTCGAGCTCCAGCCCCGGGAAGCCCACGTGCGCGCCGGGCTCGGCTACCGTCTCTACTGGGCGCGCCATTATGACGAGGCAGTGGGGGAGCTGACGGAAGCCGCGCGGCTCGATCCCAACCTCGAGACGGCCTGGTACTTCATCGGCCGCGCCCGCGGACAGCAGGGGCAGTTCAACGAGGCCCGGGCCGCCTTCGCCCGCGCCCGCGAGCTCTCCCCGCAGGACGCCAATCTCAAGTCCGCCGGGGCCTATCTCGAGGCCCTGGCCGGGCAGCGGAAGCAGGCCGAGAAGGTGCTCGCGGAGCTCGAGCGCCTGGCGGATCGCGGCCTTCCCATGGCCTCGCAGGTCGCGGGCATCCACGCGGCCCTGGGGAACAAGGCCACCGCGCTGGCCTGGCTGGAGCGAGCCCAGGCGCACCGCGAGGGCGCCCTGATCTGGCTCAAGGCCGACCCCCGCTTCGACGTCCTGCGCGGCGAGCCCCGCTTCACGGAGATCCTGAAGCGGATGGGACTCCCTGACGGTGTGGCTCCCGCGAGCTGACGCCTACGGCGCGATCAGGCACCTGGCGCCGTCGATCCCGTAGCGCTGAGTCCACGTCTCCGTGCTGCTGCCGTTGGCGTCCTTGTGCTCCCGCTTGACGGTCAGCGTGCCGCTGTTGCCGTCGACGGTGAGGACCCCGCCAGCCTTGATGTCCGCCGAGAGCTGCGCCGCGGTCTTCGACATCTCCTTCATCATCTCGGACATCATCTTGCGGTCGTCGGCGGGCGTGCCCTTCCACTTGTCCTGCATCTCCTGGGTGCCGAGCCTCATGGCCTCCTCCATCTTGCCGGCATGGACCAGCCCCATCTGCTTGACGGCGACCTTGCCGCAGGGGTGTTCGAGGATCGCCGCGCCCTTGATCTCGGCCGGCGCGGCACCGGCGCGGCCGAGCGGCGTCAGGAGCGCCACGGTGCTGAGGAGAATGGCGGACAGGAAATGGATTTTCATCGGCTTGACCTCCTTGAGGTAGTGAGTTGCTGTTGATTACTGCCGCGATTATGGCCGCGATTACTGCCGCGGGGCTCCCAGCCGCGCGCAGGCCTCCGCGTTGCCGCCGTCGCAGGCGCGGCGGAAGAGCTGGCGGGCGCGGTAGGTGTCCTGGAGCACGCCCTCTCCCGCTTCATACAGGGCGCCGAGGCTCAGGCAGGCCAGCGCATCCCCGCCCTCGCACGCCTTGCCGTAGAGATCGCGGGCGCGGTAAGGGTCTTTCACCACGCCCAGGCCCCCGGCGTAGCGCGCCGCCAGGTTGTAGCACCCCCGCGGCAGGCCGGCGTCGCAGGCGCGCTGGTAGAGATCGAGAGCGCGGACGTCGTCCTGGGGGACGCCCGTGCCGGTGGCGGCCAGCACTCCGAGGTTGACGCACCCCTGGGGCTCTCCCCCCTTGCAGGCCTTCTCGTAAAGCCCGGCGGCCAGGGCCGGATTCATCGCCACGCCGCGCCCTTCGTCATAGAGCACGCCCAGCTCGTGGCACGCCGCCGCCTCGCCGCCGCGGCAGGACGTCTCGAGACGGGCCGCCGCGCGGGTGGTCTCCTTCGAGCCGGTCTCTCCAGTCTCCAGAACGGCGATGTTCCGGCAGGAGACGGTGTGCCCCCCGTCGCACGCCCGGCGGAACAGCTCCGTGGCCCGCTTCTCGTCCCTGGCGACCCCATCGCCGGCGAAGAGCAGATCGGCGAGATTGGCGCAGCCGGGCGTGCTGCCGCCGTCGCAGCTCCGTTCGAAATACCTGGCGGCCTCGGCCTTGTCGAGCGCGACCCCCTGGCCGTCCCGGTGGAGCACCCCGAGATTGAAGCAGCCCTGGGGATCCCCGGATTCGCAGGGGCTCCCCGCGCAGGCCCGGCGGTAGAGGGCGGCCGCCCGCACCGGGCTGGCGGGAGTGCTCAGGCCTCTCTCATAGAAAAACGCCTGATTGGTGCAGCCGAGGAAGCTCCCCAGATCGCAGGCTTTCTGGTAGGCGATCAGGGCGCGGCTGGGGTTCTTGATCGTGCCGCGCCCGGTCTCGAGATGGAGACCCACGTTGTAGCAGCCGGGCCCATCTCCCCCCTCGCAGGCTTTCTGGTAGAGGTCGAACGCGCGGGCGTCGTCCTGGCGTTTGTCATCCTGAGAACCGCCCTTGCCGGTGGCGTAGAGGAAGGCGAGATGCGCGCAGCCGGCGGCGCTGCCACCATCGCAGGCCTTGTGGAAGAGGCCTTGCGCCTCCAGCCTCGTCGTTCGCCTGGAGACGGAAGATGCCCAGATCGGCGCACCCGCCGGCGTTCCCGCCGTCGCAAGCCTTCTGGTTGAGACCGGCCGCCCGCTCCGGATCGGCCGGCACGCCCGCGCCGGTGGCATAGAGAACCCCCAGGCGATGGCAGGCCGCCGCCCGGCCACTGTCGCAGGCCGGTCCATAAAGATCGAGGGCGCCGGCGAGCGCGACGGTCTTGTCGAGCCGTTCGCCGCGGCGCCGAAGGACGAGCTTCACCTCCTGCCCGGGATGCCGCTGAAGGAGCGCGCGTTCCAGGCCGCAGGGATCGTCCACCGGGATGCCGTCGATCGCCTGGACGAGATCGCCGGATCGCAGCCCGGCGCGGGCGGCCGGGCCCGCCGCTTCGAGATCCTCGAGGACCGCTCCCCGGAATCTGTCCTCGCGCCCGAGGGGGTCTATCGACCGCAGTCCGGCGCCCAGTGTGGCGGGGCCGGCCGGCTCGCCCGCTTTTCCCCGCGCAACCGAGGGCCAGGAGCAGGCAGAGCGCCAAGCCTCGCGCGGCCCGGTGGTGGTTCATGCCGGCCAGCGTACTACAAGGCATATAGTGAGGCCGGTCATCCCGCTATGAAAAGCCACCAGGATTCTCATCCGCGACAAGCCAGGGAAGAAGGAACCGTGGGATTCGTGCGCGTGCGCGGGGCGCGCGAGCACAACCTCAAGAACGTCGATCGTCGAGATCCCGCGCGACGCGCTGGTCGTGTTCACCGGCGTCTCCGGCTCGGGCAAGTCGTCGCTGGCCTTCGGCACGCTCTACGCCGAGGCGCAGCGGCGCTACCTCGAATCGGTCGTCGCCCTACGCGCGGCGGCTGTTCCACCAGATGGCCGTGCCGGAGGTCGACGAGATCGACGGCCTGCCGCCGGCGGTCGCGCTGCAGCAGCAGCGCGGCTCGCCGACCACGCGCTCGTCGGTCGGCAGCGTCACGACGCTCTCCAACCTGCTGCGCATGCTCTACTCGCGCGCCGGCGACTATCCGCCGCGGCCAGCCGCATCTCGACGCCGAGGCGTTCTCGCCGAACACGCCCGGAGGGCGCCTGCCCGAGTGCCACGGGCTGGGCCGCGTCTACGAGGTGACCGAGCGCTCGATGGTGCCGGACGACTCGCTCACCATCCGCGAGCGCGCCGATCGCCGCCTGGCCGCCGGCGTGGCACGGGCAGAACCTGCGCGACATCCTGATCACGCTCGGCTACGACGTCGACCGCCCGTGGCGCGAGCTGCCGAAGAAGGACCGCGACTGGATCCTCTTCACCGACGAGCAGCCGACCGTGCCGGTCTACGCCGGGCTACACGCCGGCGGAGGCGCGGCGCGCGCTCAAGCGCAAGGAGGAGCCGAGCTACCATGGGCACCTTCACCGAGCGCGCGGCGCTACGTGCTGCACACCTTCGCCACCACGCAGAGCGCGTCGATGAAGAAGCGCGTCGTCGCGGTACATGGTGAGCACCGAATGCCCGCTCTGCCACGGCAAGCGGCTGCGCCGCGAGTCGCTGTCGGTGACGTTCGCCGGCCTCGACATCGCCGAGATCTCGCGGCTGCCGCTGAAGCGGCTGGCCGGCACTCCTGCGCCCGTACGCGGACGGCACGGCGGCCGGCCTGGCGAAGCTGGCCGCGCGAGCATCCGGAGAAAGCGCTGGTCGCGCAGCGGATCGCCGCAGGACCTCGTCGCGCGGCTCGCGGTGCTGCTCGACCTCGGGCTCGGCTATCTGTCGCTCGAGCGCAGCACGCCGACGCTCTCGCCGGGCGAGCTGCAGCGCCTGCGCCTCGCGACCCAGGTGCGCTCCAACCTGTTCGGCGTGGTCTACGTGCTCGACGAGCCGTCCGCCGGGCTGCACCCGGCGGACACCGAGGCGCTGCTGCGCGGCGCTCGACCGGCTGAAGGCGTCGGGCAACTCGCTGTTCGTCGTCGAGCACGAGCTCGACGTGATCCGCCACGCCGACTGGATCGTCGACGTCGGGCCCGGCGGCGGGCGAGCAGGGCGGCCACGTGCTCTACAGCGGCCCGCCCGCCGGGCTCGCGGAGGTCGAGGCGTCCGCAGACGCGGCGCTACCTCTTCGGAAACGCAGGCGCTCCGCAGCCGCGACGCCGCGCGCAGCCCGCGGGCTGGCTGCGGCTGGCCGGCGTCACGCGCAACAACCTGCACGAGCTCGACGTCGCCTTTCCGCTCGGCGTGTTCACCACGGTGACCGGCGTCTCCGGCTCGGGCAAGTCGAGCCTGGTGAGCCAGGTGCTGGTCGAGCTGGTCGCGCGAGCACCTCGGCCATCGATCGCCGCCGGAGGAGGAGGAAGGCGAGGAGCTGGAGCGCGCGCGCCGTGGCTCCGCGCGGCGGCCGGATCGCGGCGGGCATGGAAGGCGATCAAGCGCCTGGTGCGGGTCGACCAGAAGCCGATCGGCCGCACGCCGCGCTCGAACCTCGCGACCTACACCGGGCTGTTCGACCACGTCCGCAAGCTGTTCGCCGCGACCAAGGCGGCGCGCGCCCGCCGCTACGACGCCGGGCGCTTCTCCTTCAACGTCGCCGAAGGGCCGCTGCGAGACCTGCGAGGGCGAGGGCTTCGTCATGGTCGAGCTGCTCTTCCTGCCCAGCGTCTACGCGCCGTGCCCGACCTGCCACGGCGCGCGCTACAACGCGAAGACGCTGGAGATCAAGTACCGCGGCAAGAACATCGCCGAGGTGCTCGGCGATGACGGTCGACGCGGCCTGGGAGTTCTTCGCCGACGAGCCGCACGGTGCTGCCGCTCGCTCGAGGTCCTGCGCGAGGTCGGCCTCGGCTACCTGCGGCTCGGCCAGCCGGCGACCGAGCTCTCCGGCGGCGAGGCGCAGCGGATCAAGCTCGCGACCGAGCTGCAGCGCATCGCAGCGCGGCAACACGCTCTACGTCCTCGACGAGCCGACGACCGGCCTGCATCCCGTCCGACGTCGAGAAGCTGATGGCGCAGCTCGACGGGCTGGTCGAGGCGGGCAACACGGTGATCGTCGTCGAGCACGACATGCGCGTCGTCGCGGGGAGCGACTGGGTGATCGACATCGGCCCCGGCGCCGGCGACGAGGGCGGCCGCGTGGTGGCGTCCGGAACGCCTGCCGAGGTCGCCCGATCGCCGGAGAGCCGCACCGCGCCGTACCTGGCGCGCTTCCTGGCTGGACGGTAATTCAAAGAATGGGAATCGGCACCCAGATTATTCTGATCATCCTTCTGACCCTGTTGAACGGGGTGCTCGCGATGTCCGAGATCGCCCTCGTCGCGGCCCGCAAGGTCCGCCTCCGGCAGCGCGCCGAGGCGGGGGACCGCGGCGCGCGGGCGGCGCTGGAGCTGGCGAGCGCTCCCGGCCGCTTCCTCTCGACGGTCCAGATCGGCATCACCCTGGTCGGCATCCTGGCTGGCGCGTTCGGCGGCGCCACGCTGGCGGAGGAGCTGGGGGTCTGGATCGCCCGGTTTCCCCGCCTGGCGCCCTACAGCGGGGCGATCGCCATCGGCATCGTCGTGGTCGCCATCACCTACCTCTCCCTGATCCTCGGCGAGCTGGTCCCCAAGCAGCTCGGCCTCAACGCTCCCGAGACGATCGCGGCGGCGCTCGCGCGCCCCTTGAAGCTCCTGTCGAGGGTCTCGGCCCCCGCCGTCACTCTCCTCGACGGCTCCACCCGGCTCATCGTCCGGCTCCTGGGGATCCGCCCCTCCAACGAGCCGCCGGTGACGGAAGAGGAGCTCAAGTCGCTGATGAGGCAGGGGACCCAGGCGGGAGTGTTCGAAGCCGGGGAGCAGGAGATCGTGGCCCGCGTCCTCCGCCTGGGAGAGCGCCGGATCGGCGAGCTGGTCACCCCCCGGTCCGCCATGGTGGCCCTGGATGTCAACGATCCGCCGGAGGTGAGCTGGGCCAGGGTCGCCGACAGCCCCTACTTCTACTTCCCGGTCTTCGAGGACGTGCCGGACCGGGTTCTCGGCCTGGTCTCCGTCAAGGACCTCTGGCGCCGGGTCGCCGCGGGCGAGCAGCCCGACCTGCGCACCCTGCTCAAGCAGCCTCTCTACCTGCCCGAGGGGGTGTCGACGCTGCGCGCCCTCGAGCGGCTGCGGGAGACCGGCAGCCATCTCGCCCTGGTGATGGACGAGTACGGCGGCATCGAGGGCCTGGTGACCCTGCACGACGTGCTGCGCGCCATCGTCGGCGAGCTGCCCACGCCGGAGCAGGACGACCCCATGGCGGTCCGGCGGGAGGACGGCTCCTGGCTGCTGGACGGCATGCTCTCCGTCTCCGAGCTGCCGGAGATCCTGGGTCTTCCCGCCGCCGATGCCGAGGAACTGGAAGAGTTCCAGACGCTGGGCGGATTCGTCATGGCGCGGATGGGGAGCGTGCCGCAGGCCGGCGATCACTTCGAGTGGGCCGGCCGCCGCTTCGAGGTGGTCGACATGGACGGCCGCCGGGTGGACAAGGTGCTGGTGATCGGAAAAGGAGAAAATTCTGGAGAGGCTTGAGGGGTTGGGCGCTGGAGTTTTATGTTAAAATGTCATAATGAAAAAAGACCCCAGGCGCCCCTTTCCTCCCGCGCTCCGGTTGGGTCTGGTGCTTTTTCTGGGCCTGACCAGTGGAGCCACGGCGGCCACGTTCACGGCCGCGAACCTGTCTGACTCCGGGCCGAACAGCCTCCGGCAGGCCGTCCTCGACGCCAACGCGGCCCCGGGGGCCGACGCGGTCTCGTTCGCGCCCGGCCTCACCGGCACGATCATGCTCACCTCCGGCGAGATCCGGATCACGGACTCTCTGGTCGTCAATGGCCCCGGCGCCGCCGTGCTCACGGTGGACGCCGGCGACCACTCCCGGATCTTCCACGTCGAGAACACCGCGGCCGCCGTGCCCATCGACGCCACCCTGTCCGGCCTGACGCTGACCCGGGGCTCGGTGACCACGGGGGCCGGCGGGGCGGTCTTCGCGGACAGCGAGAACCTCACCATCCTCAACAGCGTGATCTCCGACAGCGTGTCCGGGCTCGCGCAGGATCCTCCGCTGGCCGGCTGTGGCGGCAATGTCGGTTTCTTCGGCGATGGCGGGGGGACCCTCCGGATCATGGACAGCGCGCTGACCGGCGGCGAGGCCATTGACCTGGGCCCCTCGTTCGGCGGCAATCTCTGTATCGTCGCGGGACAGCTCATCGTGGAACGAAGCTCCTTCTCCGGCGGCCAGGCCCGGACCGGTGGCGGTCTCTACGTCGATTCCCTGACGGGGGACAGCACGATCTCCTCCTCCACCATCTCCGGCAACCAAGGCTTCGAGGCCGGAGGAGGGATCGCCGTCCCTCTTCTGGGGGCGGCCTTGACGATCGATTCGAGCACGATCTCCGGCAACACCGCCGGAAACCCGGGCCTCGAACAGGCCGGGTTTGGCGGCGGGATCTACCTCGATCAGAGCAGCCTGCGGGTCGTCAACAGCACGATCTCGGGCAACCAGGCGACCGGATACGGTGGCGGGATCTCCTTCGGCGGATTCGGGAACAACTCCCTGCTTCTGCGCCTGACGACGGTTTCGAACAATACGGCGGGCAGGAAAGGTGGCGGCCTTGCGATCAGCAATCCCTCGGCCGCGGTCCAGCTCGATCACTCGATCGTGGCGAACGGAGCTCCCCAGGACCTGTCCGCCGTCTTTTCAGGCACGTCGGCGACACTCACGGCCAACTACAGCCTGATCGAAGCGCCTGGGGATTCGATCCTGGTGGGTGCCAACAACCTGATCGGAATCGACCCTCTCCTCGGTTCGCTCGCAAACAACGGCGGCCCGACCCTGACCCAGCGGCCGCTCGCCGGCAGTCCGGTGATCGACGCCGGCAACCCGGCGATTCCAAGCCCGCCCGCGACCGACCAGCGCGGCTTCGCGCGGATCTTCGGCGCGGCGATCGACCTCGGCTCGGTCGAGGGGCGGCCCGAGCTCGTTGAGGTGCCGGCGCTGTCGCGGATGGGGCTCCTCGCGCTTGCCGCGTTGCTCTTTACCTTCGGCGTCCGGCGGCTGCGGCGAGCCAGTTCACTTTTTGAATAACTTCTCCCTCTTCTCCCGTCGGGAAGGGGGGGAGGCTGGGAGAAGAGGGCCGGGGTGATGAGGGCTCAGCGCCTCAACCAAGGGAATCTGACAAAGCAGAATCAGTGCTCCGCGATACCTTTGGGGTAACGATCCGCCACCAGATTCAGCCTGACGCCGTGCTCGAGCAGCGCCTTGAGGCCCGCGAGCACCAACGTAAAGCCTTGTGTCGAGTCGGTGGCCTGTTTCACAAGCTCGTCCCCGTCGCCGGTCAAGCCGCTGTTCGTAATGCTGACGAACGTCGAGCCATCTTCAAGAGACGTGAAGAGCCATTCGACCGTGGTGGGGCCGCCCTGCCCCGGCCACTCGATGAGAATGCGCCTGCTTGGCTCGATGGCTTTCACGGTCACCGGAATCGAGATGCCGTACATCTCCCAATCCCATTGAACCTGCTGGCCGGCCTCGAGCCTTCCGCTCCCCTTGGTGAACCAGAACCGGGTGGTGATTTCAGGGTTGACGAAGGCCTCGAAGACGTCCGCGACCGGTTTGCGGATGAGCATCCCGGTCTTCACGACCGGCACTTGCGTGAGCTGACGGTTGTTCATGTGGGCTCCTGTGAGGCTCATGCCGTGAGCTTTTTCTCATAGCACCGGCTGAGGGGATCGTCGGTGCAGGGACCGAACGGGGCTGCTATAACTTCCGAAAGGCGAGAGCCTCGCCTGAATCGGGGAGCCACCGCTGGTGAGCTCGCCCGTCCCCTGCTACCACTGACGGAAGATCACGCAAACGCCAGTCTTGTCCAGAACGGCGAACTCCTGCGCGCCCCATGGCTTCTTCGTCACGTGCCTTGAGTTCGGATGCAGCAAGTCTGGACGCTTCGATGAAATTTCACTGTAGAGCTCGCCGATCGTGTCGGTCTCGATCGCGATCTCGGGCCGATCCTTCGCCGCGTACTCCGGGCTTTCGACGACGTATGCCTTTGCCTCGTCCCTTTCCACCACCGCGAGCTCGGCATCCTGGTAGAGCACCTTGAATCCCAGACCCGCCACGAAAAGGTCCAGCCCTTCGCTCATATGGTCGAAGAATACTTTGGGCACCAGGCGCGTCATCATGACCTTTTCTCCTCTCGTTCCCCGCCAAAAGAGGCTCCAGCCGATGATTCTACCCTACGGGGCCCTCGTGAAGACCCGGCCGCGTTAGAAGAATCCGCCGAGGAACGCCGCTGCTTCATTCGAGATGCCGATAATCTTGTTCGTTGCCTGCCGATAGAATTTGAAATTGAGCTCGGTCTCGGGCCGGCCGTCGTTCCAGTCGGAAAAAAGCTTGAGCTCGCTCCGCCCCAGGCGCCGCTTCGCGAGCGCGGTGCGTCTGAGGGTGATGCTGACGCGCGGCGTTTGCCGCTCGATCCCGGGCTTTTTGGCGATCGCTTCGGCCGCGGTGACGACGCCGCTCGCGATGAGACCCGGCCCGCCTTCGTTCTCGCTCGCGAAGATGAAGATCGTATCGCCTTTGGCGATGTGCTTGCCACCATACATCGTCTTCTGCGCGCTGAACGCGAACGTCTCCGCCCGCGGATCGCCAACCTCGGCTTTGATCGCGAAGATCATACTTTTATCTCCCACCCTTACTTTCCATGGCTGTGCGGATCAGGCCGAATCCCCGCAAGCGTTGCCGCAGGAGCTCGGCCACGAACGTGTTGGCGAGGGGGCTCAGGTGCGTCGGGATAAGCTCGTCGATCGCGAGGTTGCGGCCCGCTCTATCGAACATCTCCATCGCGTCGACGACCCGGTAGCCCTTGCCGCCGAGGAAGCTCAGCAGCGGCGCGTAATGCTTCCGGCGGCCGCTACGCCAGCTGGCCACCTCCTCGCGAGTGGGGAAGATCAGGATGACGGGTTGCGCGCCGTCCCGAAGCGCCGTCTCGTAGAACAGGCTGAACAGGCGAGTGGTCACCGAAAGGGCCTCGCCGGCACTGTAACACCCGTCGCGGCTCGCGGGTGACAGCCGCGCGGCGGCAAGCTTCACGAGCCGCACGGTTGCGCTGCGGTCCCACGGCCTGGCGTGAGGTCGCGTGCGGTAATACGCGTCGTGCCGGCCCAGCTCGGCGAGGGAATCGGCGGGGTTCGCCAGCAGGCGCCGGTAGCTCTCCGGGGTCGGCAGCGGATTGCGGAGGAGCCTCAGGCCGCGGCCGTCCAGCAGGTAGCGCGGCTTCGCGAGGGGGAAGACCGTGTTCGGGTTGTAGAACGGCCGAAAGACACTGACGTCGCGGCAGATGTTCTCGGACAGGTAACCGATGATCACCACCTGGGAACGTGCCGTTCCGCGCTCTTTCAGGTACCGCAGGAACGCCTGGTCGAGCCCGTAGGCCGGCACACCGTAGTTGGCGACGTCAACTCCCGGATCGAGACGCGCGAGCGCCTCGGGGTACGCGTCACGGTCGATCACGTCGCCGCCGAAGGTAAAGGAGTCTCCGAAGGCCGCGAGCCGCATGGCGTTGCTCTCCGGCGTCGGCCGGTCGGGGGCGCGGCGCCGGCCCGCGGCATCCACCGCGACTTTCGGCGAACGGAAACCGGGCCGGAGGGTCCACCCCAGGACGCTGTCGAGCTGGAAGGGTGACTCGCGCCCTCCCAGGAAATCTTCGATCGCCTGGCGATTCCCGGCGCTCAACCGGTCGCCGAGGATCGGTTGATACCGCACCCCGCGGCGCTCGAGGACCGACAAGCCCCCGCGCGCCAGGAGGTCGACGGCCAGCGCGACGGCCGCGACAAAAAGGGCTCGCGCCAGGAACCGTGCGGCGGGGTTGCGGGTCATCGGGGGCGACGAAAGAACAGCAAGCTCCAAACCGGGCCGAACACGAACCAGACAATGACGGAACCGAATGCGATGCGGAACCAGCTGTAAAGCTCCCGCGAGATCGCCTCATTATCGACATAGGCGATCAGTGCGCTCAAGAGCGCGATCGTGATGATCCAGGCGACGATGCAGCGCAGCCACAGCGCCAATTCATATTGAACCGCGGGCCAGCCGCGTTTGGGAGGGACGACAGGCGGCGGACCGCTTGCGAACCAGTGGGCGAACCGTTGGTCAGCCCACCCCACCAGGACACCGCCGAAGGCGATCGTGAAACCCACGTAGGCTGTCGCCAGGCCGTGAGCGAATGTGGCTGGAGTACCGGCCCGCAGATCCAGTGCTGTGGTCGCCAGCAGCAGCAGGTCCACCGCGGGCAGCGCAAGCAGCAGAGCGCGGCTGAGCTGTTTGCGTCGCAGCACGTAGCGAACGGCGAGCGCGAGCGCGAGCAGCAGCCAGAAAGCCACCTCGCAACCGAGGATCAGCCAGTAGAGGTGAGCGGATTGGTTTGACATTCTCGATCTGGCTTGTGACGGGTGTAAGCGGTGGCGCCGCGGCGAGTCGCGTCAGAGGTGCTTGCAGATCTGAGGCAGCTTGAAATACGCCGGCGGCGGCGCGTTCACGCCTTCGAGCGACACGCCGAAATAGTCGTAGAACTCGAAGGGGCCGAGCTTCTTCAGGAGCAGCGCCAGCTCGGGATACCTGTCGGCGCGGCTGCACAGCTTGACCGGGAGACCGATGCCCGGGACCGCGCCGGTCCAGCAGTCGGCCGCGAAACCGCTCACCGTCTCGGTGCCGGCGTAGACCATGTTGTTGCTCAGCCACCAGTCACGGCTGAACACGTTGGGGAGAGGGGGCACGTTCAGCGTGCAGTGCAGCTCGCCAGTCTGCTGATCGCGCTCGATGAAGTACTCGCGATCGGGATCGACGCCGTCGCTCGGGTCCATGTCATAGACGTTGAAGATCTCGACCTCTCGATCGATGAACGTCGCCGTCTCGCGGTTGACGCCTGCCTCCATGTCGAAGCTGTAGCGGGCGACGAGCTGGAACGACGGAATCTCGGTGTGCAGGAACCGGCCGGCCCCGCGGTAGCGCAGCGGGAAGTTCGGCAGGGGCTTGTCGGCCTTGACGGCCGCGCTGACGGCGTCTCCCTCACTCTTCGCGGTCTGCGCTCGCGCGGAAGCCCACGGGAGTGAAACCACGAGTGCAAGCACCACGCATCGTAACGACTGCTCTCTTCTCATCTGTAGCCTCCTGAAAGAGGTAAGGGAAGTGCCCGCCGGAGATTCTAGCCCAGTCAGCCCACTGCCGGTGGCCCGTAGTACGCCGCGGCTCAAAGGATGAGCCGCCTCCCGGGAGAGACCTGACCGGGCTCGCTTTTCAGACGGGCGGGCACTCTTGAAAATGGGTCTGCGTCATCGGAGGCCTCAAAAATCCGAAGGAGGACAACGTGAAGAAAAGCCTCAAGAAGTTCATGCTGAACCGCGAGACATTACTCTCACTCGACCGCGGCCACCTGCAACAGGCAGCAGGAGGGATCTCAGCGAACACCGACTGCACCTACACGAACTGCTGCAGCGGCATAGCCAGCTGCGGGACTGGGTGCGGGGGCGGCGGAACCAGGCTCTGCTAAAAATTTGCTCCTCAAGCGCTGGCGAGTATCAGCCCTCGTCCTGACAGGGCTGATATCCGCCACAAGGGAAACTATTTCAGGTCAGGGAGAGCAATGGCCGGGCTGGTTTGCCAGAGCCTGATCGAGGGCCTCGTTCAGGACCGGAATCCAGACCGCGTAACCACGATCGTTCGGATGGAAGCGGTCGGCGCTGAAGAGCGTGCGGTCGCGCGCGAAAATGGGCCCTGTCCTCTCCGCGATCGGCGCGAACGTGAGCTCATGCCGTTTCACGACCTCCCTCGCGATCCGGTTCACAGCACGCGAGCGCAGGCCTGCCAGGCCCCGGAGCAGGCGAGGGATTCGGGGAGGCGTGCTCATGTCGGGCGAACCGGTGACCACGATCTTCATCTTGCAGTTCGCCCGCAGGAGCGTCTTTACGATCCGCTCGAGGTCCCGCGCGACCGCGCCGGAGCGGGTGAGATGGACGACATCGTTGGCGCCGGCATCCACGAGCGCGAGATCGGCATGAGCGAGATCGGCCCGGGGAAGCTGCTCGGTCAGGACGTCATGGACTCTGGCGCCGGAAACCGCCACGTTCGCCAGCTCGACCCCACGGCCGCCCCGCGCGAGATGCCCGGCGGTCTCGACGGCGATGCCCTGCTCATAGTCGCCCCCCTCGGCGACGGCCGTGCTGTCGCCGAGGACCAGGTACTGCAGCGTCTCCCCTCCGGCACCAAACGTTCGCGGCGCCGAAGGAGCCCGCAAAGGGAGGCGAGCTTCCCGCTGCCCGGCGCTGCAACCCATCGATGCCAACAGGAGAGCCACGACGAATCCTCGCATCATGCTCATGGTCTCTCTACGACACGGCACCCCGCGGTGGATGAGTGGGCGTTCACGGCTTCCCTCGCCTACCGCCGGCGACTACCCTATTTAGAGCTCCTTTCAAAACCCGCCCAACGGGCCGGGAGAGCCCGGTGGACCGACTCTAGGAAAACTGGCTATGTGACAACCCGAGTGCATTGACGTGATTACGGCTTGGCGGTAAGCTTCCTCTAAGTTGAATCCGGAGAGTCATATAAGAAAAGGATGCCACCGCGCGCCGCAGCGTCTCCAGGCTCTTGAAGTGTCGTAATGGCGGAGTCAGAGCCGCGGTTATTAGACGGTGACTAAAATGGTTATGCCACAGGAGGAACTCGCATGTACCAGTTGAAGATCGACACGTCCGCCCTCCCCTGGTCGCAGGGGGGCTGGCCCGGCGTCTCGATGAAGATGCTCCAGCAGGTCGAGTCGACTGGCGGAATGACGGGGATGATGCGGATGGAAGCCGGGAGTTCGATCCCGGCACACAGCCACACACACGCCGACCAGATGGTGTTCGTGGTCGAAGGGGACCTCGTCGAAGACGGCGTGAGTTACGGGCCGGGCAGCTTCTTCGTCGCCAAGGCGGGGTCCCCGCACGGCCCGCACGGCTCGTCCGGCGGTTGTGTCCTGCTGTCCTGGTATTCCGGCCCGCCGGACTTCGTCCCCGTCGGGTAGGCGGCTCGGCTGCGGCATAACCCACCAATGCAGTGGACCGAGCCGGCGGGTAAGCTTCTTGTGGTTCGAGGGCCTGCGAGGTGCCGGCTCGGCCACCGATCGGCATTACGTTGGCCGTCCTGAACTGAGAGGCATGCAGGCTCTGCGTAGGCGTTCTCCTGGAGAAAACCAATGCTGCCGATGATTATCGGGATGTATTTCTTAGTAGCCGCCCAAGCGGTCCAAGCCGCCTAAAAGGCCCCATCGAGACACCACCACATGCCAGGGTTCATTGTTAAAGACGGTCGCCACTTTGTCTCTTACATCACAGGTCCATCGCATGTTCTCGTAGGCGTGAGGTTCGCGCTCGAGCCCGTCACGCCTAAGTTGGTCAGGCAGCCCGCAGAAGGAATTTGCTTTCATGGTTCACTCGACGAGGCGCGAATCCTTGAAGCCGTACAAGAAGTACTTGCCGCGCACAGGTCGGAAGGTGCGAGCGTCTACGCCGCGGAGATTGTCTACGTCGAGAATGACTCTCCTCGGTATGACCTCTACCGCATAGCAACTCATTTGCTCGTCAAGCAGTACATTGATGGTGGCGAGTTCCAACATGTGGCCTAACCCCTACAAGAAGTGCCAGCCGAATATTCTAGCCTACAAGAAGTGCCAGCCGAATATTCCAGCCCAAGACTGCCCTCTTGCAGGCCCCGGAAGCTCAGGACTCCGGGGCACCGCAAAAGATCACGCGCGTGTCCAGATCCTTTGACATGTCCGCAAAGTGAGATTCCACGGGCATTGTGGATACTTTTTCGCCTCAGCCCCGCCAGATCCTTTGACAGGCGCCGCAATGCGGCACAAACGTCGATCAGCCTTAACCTCCGCAACTGCCATGCTTTGCCTGAGCGGACCGCCTTGGCCTGACTCTTGCCCTCTCCGGGCCGCGCCATGGCCCGACTCCTCCGATTCATTCCCGACGACGACTCTCTGGTCGAGGTCACCACCCGCACCATCCAGAGTCGGTTCCTCCTGACGCCTACCCCCCAACTCAACCGCATCATCATCGGTGCCCTGGCGCGCGCCGCCCGCCGCTATGAAGTCGGTGTCGTGGCGTTTTCATTTCTCGCCAATCACTTTCATTTACTGGTCCGCGTCAAGGACGTCGAGCGGCTCGCAAGCTTCATGGGCTTCTTCAATTCCAAGCTAGCCCGCGAGGTCGTCCGCCTCACCGGCTGGAAAGACAAGGTCTGGTCCCGGCGCTATCAAGCCATCGTCGTCAGCAACGAAGAGGGCGCCCAGGCCGCCAGACTCTTCTATGTACTCTCCAATGGAGTCAAGGAAAACCTTGTGGCCCGCGTGAGCGAGTGGCCCGGCGTCCATGCCGCGCCAGCCCTCCTCGCCGGCACAGCGCTGGAGGGAGTATGGATCAACCGGACGGCAGAATACCTGGCGAAGCAACGAGGCGAGACGGCAGGGCCGCAGAGCTTCGAGGAGCCTGAAACGCTCATCCTGGAGCGGCTGCCCTGCTGGGAAGACCTCTCCTCCGAGCAGTACCGCCATCGAATCGAGTCCATGATCCAGGAGATCGAGGACACGGCCAGCGCTCAGAGGCAGCAGAGTGGTAAACAACCGCTCGGACCGGAGGCGATCCGTCGGCAGGATCCGAGGACAGAACCAAGCCGGACGAAGAAGTCTCCAGTCCCGCGTTTCCATGCTTTCCGCAAAGCAGCCCGCCAGGAGCTCCACAGGCTCTACTTCGAATTCGTCGCCGCCTTCCGGGAGGCGGCCGATCGGCTGAAATCGGGGGACCGGCACGCACGATTTCCGATCGGTAGCTTTCCGCCTCATCTCCCGTTCGTCAGGGCTCTCCCTGCAGCGTTCCTCGCGCCAGGGTAACCCGTAGATCTGAAGCGAAAGATACAACCATCCCGCGGTCCGGCTCGGGCGTTACATCGCCCGGGTGTGAACGCATGTGGCCTCGCAACCTGATGCAGACTCTTTGTCACAGAGAGAAGCCCCTGATACGTTCCCTAGTGCCGAGCCGAGCTCAATTTGGCTTGGTCTGTCCGCTGAGCAGGTCACTCTGGATCTTGGCCGACGCCTCGGGCTTGGCTACTTGGGATTATTCGGGTGGAACCTATTTCCTGGCAACATCGCCGGCAGACCAGGCTTCGAGCAGGCCGGGTTTGGCGGCGGGATCTATGCCAATCAGGGCAGCCTGCGGATCGTCAACAGCACGATCTCGGGCAACCAGGCGACCGGATACGGTGGCGGGATCTCCTTCACCGGACTCGGGGGGGACTCCCTGCTTCTGCGCCTGACGACGGTTTCGAACAATACGGCGGGCAGGAAAGGCGGCGGCCTTGCGGTCAGCAATCCTTCGGCCGCGGTCCAGCTCGATCACGCGATCGTCGCGAACGGAGCCCCCCAGGATCTGTCCGCCATCTTTTCGGGCCCGCCGGTGACGTTCACGGCCAACTACAGCCTGATCGAAGCGCCTGGGGATTCGATCCTGGTGGGCGCCAGCAACCTGATCGGAGCCGACCCCCTCCTCGGTCCGCTCGCGGGCAACGGCGGCCCGACCCTGACCCACCGGCCGCTCGCCGGCAGTCCGGTGATCGATGCCGGCAACCCGGTGATTCCAAGCCCGCCGGCGACCGATCAGCGCGGCTTCGCGCGGATCTTCGGCGCGGCGGTCGACCTCGGCTCGGTCGAGGCTCTGCCGGAGCTCGTCGAGGTGCCAGCCCTTTCGTGGACCGGGCTCCTCGCGCTTGCCGGGTTGCTCTTCACCCTCGGCGTCCGGCGGCTGCGGCGGGCCGGCGCCTGACCGCCCAGCGGTGACTCTCCGCGAGCAGAACCTCGGACGCGGTCCCGGGTGTCATCCAGACCAGCTCGTGGTCGATCTCGGTTCCCGGCCCCGCGACCGCTTCGACCGTGGCGTCGACGAACGTGCTCCATTTCTCGAAGTGAGTCCGCTCCGACTCCGAGTAGATGAACTGCACGGCGCGTATCGCCCAGGAGCCCACGCGCACGACGAGCCCGCACTCCTCGAGCGCTTCGCGCGCGACCGCCCGCGCCGTCGTTTCGCCCTCCTCGATTCCGCCCCCGGGAAGAGTGATGCCCTGAGGCGTGCGCACGACCGCAATCTGGCCATGACCGTCCTCAATCAGACCGTACACGCTCGGCCGGACCGTATAGCGCTGGGCCTCGATGCGCACCCCGAAGACGGGGGCGTCTCGCCAATCCTCCATGGTCATGGGTCAGTGCTCCGCGATACCCTTGGGATAACGATCCGCCACGAGATTCAGCCTGACGCCGTGCTCGAGCAGCGCCTTGAGGCCCGCGAGCACCAATGTAAACCCTTGCGTCGAGTCGGTGGCCTGTTTCACGAGCTCGTCGCCGTCGCCGGTCAAGCCGCTGTTCGTAATGCTGACGAACGTCGAGCCCTCTGCAAGGGACGTGAAGAGCCATTCCACCGTGGTGGGGCCGCCCTGCCCCGGCCACTCGATGAGAATGCGCTTGCCTGGCTCGATGGCTTTCACGGTCACCGGAATCGAGATGCCGTACATCTCCCAATCCCATTGAACCTGCTTGCCCGCCTCGAGCCTGCCGCTGCCCTTGGTGAACCAGAACCGGGTGGTGATATCGGGATTGACGAAGGCCTCGAAGACCTCCGCGACCGGTTTGCGGATGAGCATCCCGGTCTTCACGACCGGCACTTGCGTGAGCTGAAGGTCGTTCATGTTGGCTCCTGTGAGGCTCATGCCGTGAGCTTCTTCTCATAGCACCGGCTGAGGGGATCGTCGGTGTAGGGACCGAACGGGGGAATCCGGTAAAAGCCCCACCGTTCGTAAAGTCCGATGG
Source organism: uncultured Acidobacteriota bacterium (assembly GCA_963792575.1). Lineage (GTDB taxonomy): Bacteria > Acidobacteriota > Thermoanaerobaculia > Multivoradales > UBA5704 > DATARR01. Next base: position 159,843 of record CAWBWZ010000004.1, on the reverse strand, counting down.
CCTCCTGCTGCTGAATTCCCGTTTCCAGGCGCAGCAAGGGGATCTGGTGAGCCTGGGCATGGGCTTCCAGATGAGAGAGTATCAACTTCGCGAACCCCGAGCCACGAAATTGTGGCCGCACATACATCCGCTTGAGCTCGCCATACTCACTGCCGATCAATTTTATACCGCCGCAACCCGCGGGAGTTCCATCTGTGCGGAGCAGGAAAAACGCCACGTCGTCGGCCAGCAACTTCTCGACGCTGAACCCATGGCGGCTTTCGGCCGGATAACGAGCGGCCAGATGGTTTTCCAGCTCAGTGATCAGGCTGATCGCATCGGGCGTATCCGGGCGTTCCCGGGTGATGATGGCTGGCATAGGATGGTGCGGCGAATCCTTCGTCAAAGGTGACGTCCGCTCGACGGAAGGAGTAGACCATGTTGGATCGATCTCCTGCAACACGGCGCTCAGCTCCAGCGGCTGCTCGGTATACACGGTTACCAGGCGCCCTATGCCAAGCGGTCCGTGCCCGGCTGACTGCTCGAGCCGTGCGCGTAGCTCCGAATGCGACTTCGTGCTGTCGAGATGACCAGCGTGCCGTTGCCGCCCGACAAAACGCTCGAGCGCGACCTGTGGGCTGCAACTGCAATAAAGTTCCGTGACTGTGCCCGGCAGAGAGGCAAGCCAGTCGGTCGATGTTCCGGATTCGACCAGCGACAGGGGGTGGCGCCACCAGGACGCAATGACGGCGCCCGGAGAACCCATCGCCTGCCGTTGAAGGATTTCATCGGCATCCCGGCTGAGCCGTGTTCGCCATCGCGCATCGCCCACCCCGAGACTTTCAAACAAGCCTTCGAGAATCTGGTCCTTGTCGTACATGGGAAGGCCAAGCTGTCCCGCAACGGCTGCGCCGACGGTCGACTTGCCGCTTGCAGGAAGGCCGGTGACGACGATGAACTGGTGCATTGAGGGGGCGTTTACGCCGCGAACGCGATGCCCACGACGGGGTACACGATGGCAAACAACAGTGCCATCCGGAGCCACCGCTGGTTAGCTGGCCTGTCCATGTATGCTCTCCAAGAATCCGCCGAGGAACGCCGCCGCTTCATTCGAGATGCCGATAATCTTGTTTGTTGCCTGCCGATAGAATTTGAAATTGAGCTCGGTCTCGGGTCGACCGTCATTCCAGTCGGAAAAAAGTTTGAGCTCGCTCCGACCCAGGCGCCGCTTCACGAGCGCGGTGCGTCTGAGGGTGATGCTCACGCGCGGCGTTTGCCGGGCGATCCCGGGTTTTTTTGCGATCGCTTCGGCCGAGGTGACGACGCCGCTCGCGATGAGACCTGGCCCGCCTTCGTTCTCGCTCGCGAAGACGAAGATCGTATCGCCTTTGGCGATGTGCTTGCCACCATACATCGTCTTCTGCGCGCTGAACGTGAACGTCTCCGCCCGCGGATCGCTAACCTCGGCTTTGATCGCGAACATCATCATACTCCTCCTCCTCTCGCGCCATTACTGCGGATCAGGCTGAAGCTTTGCAAGCGTTGCCGCAGGTGTTCGGCCACCAGCGTGTTGGCGAGCGGGCTTAGATGCGCCGGGATGATCTCGTCGATCGAGAGGTTGCGGCCGGCTCCATCGAACACTTCCATCGCGTCGACGACCCGGTAACCCTTGTCGCCGAGGAAGCTCAGCAGCGGCGCGTAATGCTTCCGGCGGTCGCTACGCCAGCTGGCCACCTCCTCGCGAGTGGGGAAGATCAGGATGACGGGTTGTGCGCCGTCCCGAAGCGCCGTTTCGTAAAACAGGCTGAACAGGCGAGTGGTGATCGAAAAGGCCTCGCCGGCACCATAGCACCCGTCGCGGCTCGCGGGTGACAGTTGCGCGGCGGCAAGCTTCACGAGCCGCACGGTTGCACTGCGGTCCCACGGCCTGGCGTGGGGGCGCGTGCGGTAATAAGCGTCGTGCCGGCCCAGTTCGGCGAGGGAATCGGCGGGGTTCGCCAGCAGGCGCCGGTAGCTCTCCGGGGTCGGTAGCGGATTGCGGAGGAGCCTCAGGCCGCGGCCGTCCAGCAGGTAGCGCGGCTTCGCGAGGGGGAAGACCGTGTTCGGGTTGTAGAACGGCCGAAAGACACTGACGTCGCGGCAGATGTTCTCGGACAGGTAACCGATGATCACCACCTGGGGACGTGCCGCTTCGCGCTCTTTCAGGTACCGCAGGAACGTCTGGTCGAGCCCGTAGGCCGGCACACCGTAGTTGGCGACGTCAACTCCCTGATCGAGGCGCGCGAGCGCCTCGGGGTACGAGTCATGGTCGACCACGTCGCCGCCGAAGGTAAAGGAGTCTCCGAAGGCCGCGAGCCGCACGGCGTTGCTCTCCGGCGGCGGCCGGTCGGGGGCGCGGCGCCGACCGGCCGCATCTACCGCGACTTTCGGCGAACGGAAACCGGGCCGGAGAGTCCACCCCAGGACGCTGTCGAGTTGGAAAGGTGACTCGCGCCCTCCCAGGAAATCCTCGATCGCCTGGCGATTCTCAGCGCTCAACCGGTCGCCGAGGATCGGTTGATACCGCACCCCGCGGCGCTCGAGAACCGACAAGCCCCCGCGCGCCAGGAGGTCGATGGCCAGCGCGACGGCCGCGACAAAAAGGGCTCGCGCCAGGAGCCGTGCGGCGGGGTTGCGGGTCATCGCGGACCGGATTCTGGTATGGGGCGCTTCGGTGCCCGGCGACGAAAGAATAGCAAGCTCCAAATTGGGCCGAACACGAACCAGAGAATGACTGAGCCGAATGCGATGCGGAACCAGTCGTAAAGCTCCCGCGAGATGGCCTCATTATCGACATAGGCGATCAGGGCGCTCAAGAGCGCGACCGTGATGATCCAGGCGACGATGGAGCGCAGCCACAGTACCAATTCATATTGAACCGCGGGCCAGCCGCGTTTGGGAGGGGTGACCGGCGGCGGACCGCTTGCGAACCAGTGGGCGAACCGTTGATCAGCCCACCCAACCAGGACACTGCCGAAGGCGATCGTAAAACCCACGTAGGCTGTCGCCAGGCCGTGAGCGAATGTGGCTGGGGTACCGGCCCGCAGGTCCAGCGCTGTGGTTGCGAGCAGCAGCAGGTCCACCACAGGCAACGCAAACAGCAGGGCACGGCTGAGCTGCTTGCGTTGCAACAGGTAGCGAACGGCAAGCGCAAGCACGAGCAGTAGCCAGAAAGCCACCTCGCAACCAAGGATCAGCCAGTAGAGGTGAGCGGGTTGGTTTGACATTCTCGATTTGGCTTGTGACGGGCATAAGCGGTGGCGGCGCAGCGAGTCGCGTCAGAGCTTCTTGCAGATCTGAGGCAGCTTGAAATACGCCGGCGGCGGCGCGTTCTCGCCTTCGAGCGACACGCCGAAATAGTCGTAGAACTCGAAGGGACCGAGCTTCTTCAGGAGCAGCGCCAACTCGGGATACTTGTCGGCGCGGCTGCACAGCTTGACCGGGAGACCGATGCCCGGGACCGCGCCGGTCCAGCAGTCGGCCTGGAAGCCGCTCACCATCTCGGTGCCGACGTATACCATGTTGTTGCTCAGCCACCAGGCGCGGCTGAACACGTTGGGGAGTGGGGGCACGTTCAGCGTGCAGTGCAGCTGGCCAGTCTGCTGATCGCGCTCGATGAAGTACTCGCGATCGGGATCGACGCCGTCGCTGGGATCCATGTCGTAGACGTTGAAGATCTCGATCTCTCGATCGATGAACGTCGCCGTCTCGCGGTTGACGCCTGCCTCCATGTCGAAGGTGTAGCGGGCGACGAGCTGGAACGACGGAATCTCGGTGTGCAGGAACCGGCCGGCCCCGCGGTAGCGCAGCGGGAAGTTCGGCAAGGGCTTGCCGGCCTTGACGGCCGCGCTGACGGCGTCTCCCTCCCTCTTCGCAGTCTGCGCTCGCACGGAAGCCCACGGCAGTAAAGCCGCGAGCGCAAGTACCACGCACCGTAACGACTGCTTCCTTCTCATGTGTAGCCCTCCTAAAGAAGTAAAAGAAGTGCCAGCCGAATATTCTAGCCCAAGATTGCCCCCCCTGAAGGCCCCGGAAGCTCAGGGCTCACTGGCTGGAAGGTCAAGGAGAGCAATGGCCGGGCTGGTTTGCCAGAGCCTGACCGAGGGCCTCGTTCAGGACCGGAATCCAGACAGCGTAACCACGATTGTTTGGATGGAAGCGGTCGGCGCTGAAGAGCGAGCGGTCGCGCGCGAAAATGGGCCCTGTCCTCTCCGCGATCGGCGCGAACGTGAGCTCATGCCGTTTCACGACCTCCTTCGCGATCCGGTTCACAGCGCGAGAGCGCAGGCCTGCCAAGCCCCGGAGCAGGCGAGGGATTCGGGGAGGCGTGCTCATGTCGGGCGAACCGGTGACCACGATCTTCATCTTGCAGTTCGCCTGCAGGAGCGTCTTCACGATCCGCTCGAGGTCCCGCGCGACCGCGCCGGAGCGGGTGAGATGGATGACATCGTTGGCTCCGGCATCCACGAGCACGAGATCGGCATGAACGAGATCGGCACGGGGAAGCTGCTCGGTCAAGACGTCATGGACTCTGGCGCCGGAAACCGCCACGTTCGTCAGCTCGACCCCACGGCCGCCCCGCGCGAGATGCCCGGCGGTCTCGACGGCGATCCCCTGCTCATAGTCGCCCCCCTCGGCGACGGCCGTGCTGTCGCCGAGGACCAGGTAACGCAGCGTCTCCCCTCCGGCGCCGAACATTCGCTGCGCCGAAGGAGCCCGCAAAGGGAGGCGAGCTTCCCGCTGCCCGGCGCTGCAACCCATCGATGCCAACAGGAGAGCCACGAAGAATCCACGCATCATGTTCATGGTCTCTCTACGACACGGCGCCCCGCGGTGGATGAGTGGGCCTATCGGTAGTGTGGGATGTTCCGTCCGAGAATGATGTCTCGCCGGCCCACCCAGACGCCGTTCCTGTTCCTGGAGACCTCCACGATGCCCGAGCCGCCACGGTTCTCCAACTTGCCGCGCTTCTCCCGGGTCAGGAGCGGGTCGTCGGCGAAGACGTACTCATCCAGGTAGTATTCGTTCTTTCCCGGCTCTTTGACGACAGGATGGATGTGGGCGGGGATCTCGCGGTTCGGATATGGAGCGGGTCTGAGGGTACGGAACTCGTAGCGGCCCATCCGGTCCGTCTTCATCCAGCCGCGCAGATGTCCGTGCCGCCGCCTCTGGGTCTGGCCGGGAGCGGGCGAGTAGTACCCTTTCGCGTCGGTATGGTAGACGTAAAGGATCACGCCGGGAGCGGGGGTCTTGCCGTCGCTGCGATAGATGACGCCTCGCATCTCCAGCGGCTCTCCCGCCTCGTCGCCGCCGGCGATCGCCGTCCGCCAGTCCAGCGTCCGCGGCATCCCCTCGAACATGAGCTCGCAGCCGTCACAGCCGCCGCCGACCCGTTGCGAAGGCCGTGGAGCCTCTTCGGCGCAGGCCGTTCCGATGACGAACGCGAGCGCCAGAAACAAGGTGCGCAGGATCCGCTCAGGCGTCTGTGCTTGCCGGTGCCACACGGCCATTTTCCTCGGCTCCATTCTGCTTCACTGCCGCGAGTCGTTCGACATTTCTGAGAACGTACAAGATTAAAAAGATCGCAGTAAGCAATTTGAGGATCACTTCGGCGGGAGGATCTTGCCCTTTATGCATGAACAGGCGGGAAAAAGCGTACAAGACGCAGTAGGACAGATGCGCTACCAGCACTGAGCTGATCAGCCAGGTCGCACGGCTCAGGAGAGGGCGCAAGGCCAGGCCGACGGCTACATAAAAGATACCCTGGAGCAAGCCGAGCAGAGAAAGCCAGACGATTCCGTGTCCTCCTTGGGAGGGGTCATGATACATGAGGATATAGAGCAACCCGAAGAACAGAAAGTAGGCTTGGACCGAGTTGGCAGTTTCAAATCTTGCCATCGCTCTTATCTCCTCTCAAAGAGGTGCCAGCCGAATATTCTGGTCCGCCTGTAATAAGCGCTGTCTAACGCTTGCTCGGCCGGTCGGTTCCTACCGTTTCAGAACTCTAGAGCGCCATTCGAAGATCTGATTGAACACACTTTCGGCCGCCGAGCGTTCGTATTCCTCTTTGTGTTGGTTCATCGTGTCCTGCGCTTGATTCAGCAACTCCACACAGCGCCGGTCCGCAGCGTCAACCAAGACCTTTCCGTTGTCGTACGAGCCGGTCAGCGAGAGGAAGTCCCTGAAGATGTGCCGGTTGGCCCGAGGCCCGAAGAGTCTCATATGCACCTCCGCCAAGTTGCGGCTCCACGTCCGGTGCAGCGCAGAGTTGGGCCGCAGTTGGGCGGAGTAGCATCGCGCCCGCGGTTACGCCCCGTCCGGCGCTCCCGTGGGCGGCCACGCGCCGATCCGCTGCCGTAACGCAACGATCTTACCAAGGTGATACGCGTTATGTACCGCCACACTGTTCAGCTCGTCGGCCATTGTCACGCCCGGCTCTACCTCGAGCGCCAACCGCTCAGGCGCCTGCCCCATCGCTGCCGCAGCGCCAGCGCCGTCCAGGAACACTCGCACCAAGTCGTGCCATTGGTGCTCGTGCTCCGGCGCCACACTCGGGTACACGTCGCGGGTCGGCTCGCCCGGCTGAATGATACTCTGCTGGTACGCCACAACGTGCCACAGCTCCTCGTAGATCGAGTGCGACGCGCCGTGCGGGCATAGCGTGACTTGCTCAAGCGTCAGCCCCGACAGCAGGCGGGCTCGCCCGGGGAACTCGCCGACTAGAAACAGATGCTCCAGAATATGCATCGCATCGCGCCCTTTCTCCGTGTGTTCGGGCTCCTTCAGCCACCGGAACGTTATACGAGAAAACTAGCGGCGTCATCCGCTATCCTCGCCGGCCTTGACGGATCTCGGGCGAGGAGGCTCATGCCGAAGCAGATCGACAGCGGACCGGGTAGCGTGCTGGGGCCGCGCGCGCTCAACCGCTCTCTTCTTGAGCGGCAGTTTCTACTGCGGCGCGCGAAGCTGCCAGCCCTCGAGGCCGTCGAGCGTCTGGTGGGGCTGCAGGCGCAGTCGCCGGGCGCGCCGTATGTCGGGTTGTGGTCGCGGCTGGAAGGCTTCCGGTTCGACGAGCTCGCTGATCTGATCAGTCGCCGGGAGGTGGTTCGCATCGTTCTGATGCGATCGACGATCCATCTGGTCACCGGCGACGATTGCCTGGCTCTTCGCCCCGTGGTGCAGACGGTGCTGGACCGGAGCCTCAAGGGCACCTTTGGTCGCCGTCTGCAAGGTGCGGAGATCGATCAGGTCGCCGCCGCCGGCCGGGTGCTGGTCGAGGAGCGGCCGCTCACTTTCGCGGAGCTCGGCCCGTTGCTGCGCGAGCGGTGGCCGGATCACGATCCCGATGCCCTCGCCATGGCAGTGCGCACGGGGGTGCCGCTCGTGCAGGTGCCACCGCGCGGCCTCTGGGGTGCCAGCGGACAGGCCACTCACACCTCGGCCGAGGCCTGGCTTGGGCGTCCCGCAGGCACAGACAGCCGGCCGGACGCGATGATCCTGCGCTACCTCGGCGCGTTCGGCCCCGCGACCGTCAAGGATGTGCAGGTCTGGTCCGGCCTGACCGGGCTGCGTGAGGCCGTCGAGCGGCTGCGGCCCGGCCTTCTCACCTTCCGCGACGAGCGCGGCGCCGAGCTGTTCGATCTGCCCGACGCGCCCCGGCCCGATCCCGATACGCCGGCTCCGCCGCGCTTTCTGCCCGAGTACGACAATCTTCTGCTCTCCCACGACGACCGCACCCGGGTCATCGCCGATCCCCACCGCCCGCTGGTCTTCATGAAGGGGGCCGTGCTCGTCGACGGCTTCGTCCGCGGAACCTGGAAGATCGACCGCCGGAAGGGCGCAGCGAGCTTGGTTGTGGAGCCCTTCGCGCCCCTTTCCAGGCGGGACCGTACCGCCCTGGCCGACGAAGGGGCCCGGCTGCTCCGCGCCGCCGGCGGTGGCGCGCGGGCGGAGGACGTTCGGTTCGCCGCGCCTGGGTAGGCGCCTGAGAGCCAGGATGGTTTTGGCATGCCCCGGTCAGCATTGCCCTGGGTGACGGTATGCCCTCCGGCGGAGACGTCCCGCGGTCCCCGTGGCCTCCCGAGGATGTCGTTCAGGACCTGGGAACGTCTCTACCGCCTTCGCCAGGGAGATGTCTGCCTCCGTGTACGACGGTCCGCCGCAGCTGGAGGCGGACCGCCGTATCGATACGACGGTTCGCCTCCCGGTACGACGCTCCGCCTCCACGTACGACGGTTCGTCGTAGCCGGAGGCGGAGCGCCGTATCGTTACGACGGTCTGCCTCCGCGTACGACGATCCGCCTCCGCGTGCGATGGTTCGTCGTAGCCGGAGGCAGAGCACCGTATCGTTACGACGATCCGCCTCCCGGTACGACGATTTGCCTCTGTGTACGGCGCTTGATCTCCAGCTACGACAGTCCGTCGCAGCTGGAGGCAGGCCGCCGTACCCTTACGATGGTCTGCCTCCCGGTACGACGATCCGCCTGCGCCTGCTACGGTCCGTCGTAGCTGGAGATAAGACGCCGTATCGTTACGACGAATCGTTTTCCGGAGGTGGAGGCCGTAGGGGTGCGGTAGGGAGGCGGGGAGGGCAAAAAAAGAGGGGGCGTGACGGGCACGCCCCCTGAAGCTGGCAATCAGCGATTGGGATCTAGGCGGTGGGCGGCGGGAGCACCGGCGGCTCCTCCGGGGTGGTGGGCTTCCTGGTGCGGCCCCGGAACGGCTGCAGGCCGAAGGCGGTGAGCTTCTCGTCCCGGATGCCGTAGTGCTCCTTGAGCATGAACCTCACCCCGCTCGCCAGCCGCTGTGCGTCGTTGGCGAGCTGCCGCATCTGCTTCGACGCGGCCTGCTTGCTCGCCTTGAGCTCCGCCTGCCGCTTGTTGACGTCCAGCGCCTGGTTCATCAGCCCGATCAGCTTGAGCCGGAAGGGCTCGAGCTGGGGGATTTCGGCGCTGTTCGCCTCCAGCGTCCCCAGCAGGCGCTGCCAGTCACCCAACATTCCCGCATACGTCGTCTCTCTTGCCATGGTCTTTCTCCTTGCTTTGGGGTCCTCAGACCCGCATAATCCCGGAGCCTTGATTGGCATCCGGAAACTCGATTTCGGTGAAGCTCCCTGTGCCGCCACTGGTTCCCATGCCAGAGTCGTAGGCGGCCCGATTGGGTTACGGCTCGTTCGATGTACATAAGATGAGCGCAGTGAAGGCTCTTGTCAAGGGGTGTCTTGAGATTTTTCGGAATATGGTGCGAATCTATACGCATGGACAGGAGGGGACTGCATGCCGTCAGACCGTGAGACCCGGGAACGGCGCCGTCAGGCGATCCGGGAGATCCTGTTGCACGAAGAGCCGGTGGAGCAGCAGCAGGACCTGGTAAACCGGCTGCGGGACCGGGGGTTTTCCGCGACCCAGTCGAATGTGAGCCGCGACCTGCGTGATATCGGGGCGGTGCGGGCCCAGGGGCAGTACATGATCCCGTCCTGGACCCAGAGCGAGGATTCCCCGTTCCGCAAGGTCGTTCCCTTTATCCGCAAGATGAACGCCGCCGGGCCGCATCAGCTCCTGGTGGTAACCGATCCCGGCGCGGGACCACTGGTGGAGCAGGCCATCGCGGACGGCGAATGGCCCGATCTCGTGGGGACGGTGTCGGGGCACAGCTCGGTGCTGATCCTCACCGACAACTTCTTCTTCCAGAAGCTGGTCTATCAGCGCATCCGGTACTACCTGGGGATGGATTGGACAGGAGAGGCCGGAGAGCCGGAGGCGGAGGACGGGGAGCAGGGAGGGGCGGAGGAGTAGGGAGGGTGGGAGGGCCGGGAGGCCATCCTCTTACATACATCCCTGTCTTGCCCTTCTGGGACGGTCTGCCCTCCGAATCCTCACCCTCGGTCCCTCTACACTCCGTGGAGAGGGAGGGCCCGCTGATGAGACGATGGCCTTGAGCGCAGGGCCCTCCCTCTCCCCCCGGGAGAGGGACCGAGGGTGAGGATTCGGAGGGCAGGCGGCTTCAACCAGCACGATCTGGTGAAGCCCCCACCCCCCCATGGCACGGGGATTGAAGTGCTTCCTGGAAAGGATAGACTGTCCCCGGAGACCATCATGGCCAAAGATTCGACGCCCGACGACCCGAAGCCCCGCCCCGCCGCGGACCCGATGTATGCCGCTGTCGCGGAGGACTTCGAGAATTTCGATTCCGACCAGGCCGAGCGGGATGCCGAGGAGGCGCTGGGGAGCGGCGCCAATCTGCCGAGCAGCGGCCTGTTGAGCTTCTACGACCGGCTGCGCGACCGGATCCTGGAGACGGTGGAGAAGCGCAGCGGCAAGCGCGGCGCCAAGCTCACCGAGGACGCGGTCCGCGGGCTGCTGCTGGTGCCGGACGTCTTCATCCTGCTCGCGCGGCTGGCGCTCGACAAGGAGGTGCCGGGCTCGGCCCGCGCCATGATCGGCGGCGCCCTCGCCTACTTCATCCTGCCGATCGATCTCCTGCCGGAGGCGTTCCTGGGGCCGCCGGCTATCTGGACGACCTGGTGCTGGCGGACCGCCGTGCTGGCGCAGGCTTTCGGCGGCGATCTCGAGCCCTACGCCCGCAAGCACTGGAGCGGCTCGGAGGATCTGCGGGTGGTCATCCAGGACGTCACCTCGACCGCCCAGTCGCTGCTCGGCAAGAACCTCTACGACCGCCTGCGCCGGCTGATGTCGCGGCGCGGGATCGAATTGGACGACGCGGAGTAGGCGAAGACGGCGGCGTTGCGCCCGGGCGGAGGGCCGCCCCTACAGGCGGGCGCCCGCGTTCCGCCGCTCCCGCAACGCCTCGAACAGCTCCTTGACGGCGGGAAAGCCGCCGTCCGGGAAGTTGTCGGGGTTGTCCCAGAACTCGGCGAGCGCGCCGGTCCCCCAGCGCTCGTAGACCGCCACCTTGAGCATGAGCTGGAGCTTGTCGCAGGCCTTCACCAGGCGGGCCTCGGGGGTCGTGCCCTGCTGGTACTCCTCGTAGAGGGGGAGCGCCCGCTCGGCGACGGGGGCGAGGATGTCCGCCATGGCCGCGGCCTCGGCCGCGTTCTTGGCCCCGTTGGGGAAGTAGCGGGAGGAGGTGCGCGGCAGGTCGCCGATCCGCAGCTCGGCGAGGTCGTGCACCAGGGCGATCTCCACCGCCCGGTGGACGTCGATCCCCTCGATCCGCGGCGCCCAGCATCCAGACCAGCAGCAGCACGTGCCAGGTGTGCTCGGTGACGCTCTCGGGGTCGGCGACGCCGCGCAGCACGTAGCCGCTGCGCGGGACGCGGTCGAGCGCCTGGACCTCGAGCAGGAGGTCGAGCAGGGTCTGGTTCGCTTTCATGGCGGGGGGAGGCTACGCTATCCGGCGGAAGGAAACCAGCCATGAAACCCTACAATTACACCCGCCATCTGATCATCCTCGGCATCTTCGGCGCCCTCCTCGCCTGGGGGCTCGCCACGGGGATGGGCTCCCCTAAGCCGGGACCGGTTCGCGGCAGGCGGCCGGGAGGTCGAGTTTCCCGCCACGGTGTCGCGCAAGGCGTTCGAGCGCGAGCTGCTGGGTGCTGGCATGCCCGGCTATCACCTGATCGTCTGGAAGGACGGCAAGGCCGCCATGGCGGCGCTGTTCCAGGCCGAGGTGACCGACACCCAGGTGCTCGACGCGCTGGAGAAGCTGGGCGCGAAGCCGGGCGACGCGCTGGGGATGGCGACCTGGGACGAGCGCAAGGATGCGGCGTCGAAGGCGCCCGACGAGGTGATCGCGGGGCCGCCGGTGGAGATCCTGATCAGGGTTCCGGGACGGCCGGAGCCGCTCACGCTCGATCAGATCCTGGAGGATCCCGGCGGCCGCGGCTTCGATATGCGGTTCGGCGGCCACCGGGCGAACATTCCGAAGTGGAAGTCGGGGTGCGTGGTCTGCCTCTACTCCTGTCCGGGGAGCAAGGTGGGGAACGCGAGATATACGGTGCGCGACTGGGTGAAGGGGACGACCCGCTTCCGGGTCAGGAAGGGCGCGCCGCTGCCGGCGGACGGGGAGCGGGTGGGGATCGTGTTCAGGCTGAAGTAGATCCTCGTCTCGCCAAGTTGTAGACGCCCCACGGGGCGTCTCTACAGTGGGGTGGTACCGGCGGTGCGGCAGCCAATGTAGAGACGCCCCGTGGGGCGTCTGCTGAAGAAAGGCAGCCTCGCCTCTGCTTCCCCGGCACCTGCAGCACGCCGGCGCTCCCCCCGCGCTTGAAAGACCCCTAGCACCGGAACGTGGCTTATGGCATGATGCCGGCCTTAAGAAGAGCAGGTCCACAATCTGGCCCGGGCGAACCGGAAGGTCGGAATCCCTGGGAGTAGACGCCCTATACGGCGACGAGCAAGGGATGAGCGGAACGCAGAGCGAGAGCAATCCGATCGCAGGCCGTCCCGGCCAGACCGTCGAGTCTTCGACGGGTCTGGCCGTTTCCGAATCCGATCCGGTCGACCACCGTGCCCCGTTGATCCTCGGCGCCCAGACGTTCCATGCCATCACCGAGGCGGTGGCGCGGCCGATGGAGCGCCGGGCCCCTCGCGGCTGGTGGATCTGCTTCCTCATCTCCCTCGCGATGCTCGGCCTGCTCGGCGTCAGCGATCGCCTGGCTGTTCTGGGAGGGGATCGGCGTCTGGGGCCTCAACAACCCCGTCGGCTGGGCCTGGGACATCACCAACTTCGTCTTCTGGGTCGGCATCGGCCACGCCGGCACGCTGATCTCGCGCGATCCTCTTCCTGTTCCGCCAGAAGTGGCGCACCGTCGATCAACCGCTCGGCGGAGGCGATGACGCATCTTCGCGGTCATCTGCGCGCTGCATCTTCCCGGGCATCCACGTCGGCCGCGTCTGGCTGGCGTACTGGCTGTTCCCGATCCCGAACCAGATGGGCGATGTGGCCGAACTTCCGCAGCCCGCTGCTCTGGGACGTGTTCGCGGTCAGCACCTACTTCACCGTCTCGCTGCTCTTCTGGTACGTCGGCCTGATCCCCGACCTCGCGACGCTGCGCGACCGCGCGACGACGCCGGTCCGGCAGCATCGTCTACGGCATGCTTCGCCCTCGGCTGGCGCGGCTCGACGCGCCACTGGCAGCACTACGAGACGGCGTACCTGATCCTCGCCGGCCTCGCGACGCCGCTGGTGCTCTCCGTGCACTCGATCGTGTCGTTCGACTTCGCGACCTCGCTCAGCTCCCCGGCTGGCACACGACGATCTTCCCGCCGTACTTCGTCGCCGGCGCCATCTTCTCCGGCTTCGCGATGGTGCTGACGCTCATGGTGATCACGCCGCAAGGTCTTCGGCCTCGAGCACATCATCACGATGAAGCACCTCGAGCTACATGACCAAGATCATGCTCGCTGACCGGCACGATGGTCGGCTACGCCTACGCGATGGAGTTCTTCATCGCCTGGTACTCGGGCAACGCCGTACGAGCGCTTCACCTTCATGAACCGCGCCTTCGGCCCGTACGCCTGGGCCTACTGGACGATGATGACCTGCAACGTGATCGTCGCCGCAGCTCTTCTGGTTCAAGAAGGTGCGCACCAGCATCCCGGTCGCTGTTCGTGCTGTCGATCTTCGTCAACATCGGCATGTGGTTCGAGCGCTTCGTCATCATCGTGACCTCGCTGCACCGCGACTTCCTGCCGTCGAGCTGGGGCTACTTCACGCCCACGCTCTGTCGACATCGCGACCTGCATCGGCAGCTTCGGCCTGTTCTTCACGCTGTTCTGCTCTTCGTGCGCTTCCTGCCGATGGTCGCCACGGCCGAGGTGAAGACCGTGCTGCCGCAGGCGATCGCCCACCCTCACGAGGCGCCGCAGATCGAGCACGCGCCGGCCGCCGGGGGGCGCTCGATCTCGCCCGCGGAGGAACCGCCTGATGGGCCTGCTCGCGCCCCAGCCTGCCGCCCGGCGAGCTCTTCGGCGCGCTCGCCGAGTTCGCCACCCCGGCCGAGCTCTACCACGCCTGCGAGGGCGTGCGCGACGCCGGCTACACCCGCTGGGACGCGCACACGCCGTTCCCTGTCCACGGGCTCGATCGCGCCATGGGCCTCAAGCCTCGCGTCTGCCGTGGGTCGTCTCTGGTGACGGGGCTCGGCGGCGCCGCCACCGGCATGCGGCCTGCAGGGCTGGGTGAGCACCATCGCCTACCCGCTGGTGATCAGCGGCAAGCCCTTCTTCAGCTGGCCGGCCTTCATCCCCGATCACCTTCGAGCTGGGGGTGCTGGGCGGCGCCGCTCGGCGCCGTGTTCGGCATGTTCGCCTTCAACCAGCTGCCGACGCTCCATCACCCGCTCTTCGCGTCCGCCCGGTTCGAACGGGCGAGCGACGACGGCTTCTTCATCTCGATCGAGTCCTGGGACCCGCGCTTCGACGCCGGCCAGACCGTCGACCTGCTGCGCCGGCTGGGCGCCAAGGAGGTCGAGCTGGTGGCGAGCTCCTCTGATCCCGTCAAGCGAGCCACGCCATGAGCGACCTCGGACATCCCTCCGCGCCCTCCTCTCACGGGCCGGCCGTGCTGCGCGGGGCCTCGCTCTGGCTGCCGGCCGGGCACTCCTGGCGCCGCTTGCCGGCGATCGGCCTGGTGCTGGCGGTGGTGGGGCTCGGCGGCAGCCTGGCCCTCGGCCTGGCGAGCGAGGCGGCCCGGCGCCAGCTCTGGCACTCCTGGCTCGTCGGCGCGCTCTTCGCTCTGAGCGTGGCCCTGGGCGGGCTCTTCTTCGTGCTCGTCCAGCACGCCACGCAGGCGGGCTGGAGCGTGGTGGTGCGGCGGATCGCCGAAAACGCCATGGCGACGCTGCCCTTCCTGTCGCTGCTCTTCGTGCCGCTGCTCTTCGGCATGGGCGACCTCTTCCATTGGAGCCACGCCGAGGCGGTGAAGCTCGACCCTCTGCTCCTCCACAAGCAGCCCTATCTCAACGTCAGGTTCTTCGTCATCCGCACCGTGGCCTACTTCGTCGTCTGGTCGGCCCTGGCGCTCTGGTTTGGCCGGCTGTCGCGGCTCCAGGACGTCACCGGCGATCACGAGCTCACCCGGCGGATGCGGCGGGCGAGCCCCGTGGCGCTGCTGCTGTTCGGCCTCTCCGTGACCTTCTTCGCCTTCGACTGGCTGATGTCGCTCAGCCCGGAGTGGTACTCGACGATCTTCGGCCTCTACTTCTTCGCCGGCTCGGCCATGGCCTTCTTCGCCTTCCTGGCGCTGGTGGTGATCGCCGCGCGGCGCACCGGCCTGCTGGCCGGGGTGGTGAGCGCCGAGCACCAGCACGACATCGCCAAGCTCCTCTTCACCTTTGTCGCCTTCTGGGCCTACATGGCGTTTTCCCAGTACCTGCTCATCTGGTACGCCAACCTGCCGGAGGAGACCGTTTTCTTCGCCCATCGCAGCGTCCACTCCTGGAGCTTCGCCAGCGCCGCCCTGGCCCTCGGCCACTTCGTGGTGCCGTTCTTCTTCCTCCTGCCGCGCACCGTCAAGCGGAGCCCCACGGCTCTCGCGGTGGTGGCGCTCTGGTTGCTGGCCATGCATCTGCTTGATCTATACTGGCTGGTAATGCCCAACCTCCACCCGGCCGGCATGGTTCCCACCCTGCTCGACGCCACGACCCTGATCGGCTCTTGCGGCTTGTTTCTGGCGGCTTTCGGTGGCGCGCTCAAGCGGCAGGCGCTGGTGCCGCTGCGTGACCCGCGCCTGCCGGAATCGCTCACCTTCGAGAATGTTTGAGAGGAGCTCTCCAATGCCCAAGTACCTCACGGCCCTGACCGGCCTGGCTGTCTCGCTCGCCCTTTCCGCCCTTTCCGCCGGCACCGCCTTCGCGGGCGACATCACCGGCACCATCACCTACACCGGCAAGGTCCCCACCTTGAAGCCGATCGCCATGGACGCGGACCCGGTCTGCAAGACCAAGCACTCGACTCCGGTGCCGAGCGAGGCGCTGGTGCTCGGCGCCGGCAACACCATGGGCAACGTCATGGTGCGGGTCGAAGGGCTCCCGGCCAGGGTTCCTTCCCGGTTCCGGCGACGCCGGTGGTGATCGACCAGAAGGGCTGCCAGTACCACCCGCACGTGCTCGGGATCCGGGTCGGCCAGACCTAGCAGCTGCGCAACTCGGACGGCCTGCTGCACAACGTGCACGCCCTGCCCAAGGTCAACACGCCGTTCAACATGGCGATGCCGGCCAACCGCCTGACGGCGGACGACCAAGTTCGGCAAGGAAGAGGGCGATGTTCCTGGTCAAGTGCGACGTCCACCCCTGGATGACCGCCTACGTCGGCGTCTTCGCCAACCCCTTCTTCTCGGTCACGGGCACGGACGGCAAGTTCACGATCTCGGGCCTGCCGCCGGGCACCTACGAGATCACCGCCTGGCACGAGAAGCTGGGGACCCAGACCGCCACGGTGACCGTCGCCGCCGCCAAGCCGGCCGCCGCCAATTTCACGTTCGCGCCGCCGGCCAAGTGACGGCCCGAATGACCGCGTAACCCTCAAGGAGCCACCAGGGAAGCCATGGCCACCATCGATGTCGCGCCCGCTCACGACGCCGTGCACGAGCACGGTGAGCCCCACGAGCATCACGAGCTGGGCTTCTGGCGCAAGTACGTGTTCTCGGTCGACCACAAGGTCATCGGCATCCAGTACGCGGTCACCGGTCTGCTGTTCCTGTTCTTCGGCTTCTCGCTGATGATGCTGATGCGCTGGCAGCTCGCCTATCCCGGGCGCGCGCGCTGCCGCTGATCGGCAAGCTGTTCGGCGAGGCGCGCATGCCGGGCGGGATCGATGCTGCCCGAGTTCTACAACGAGCTCGGCGCGATGCACGGCACGATCATGGTCTTCCTCGGCGTCGTGCCGCTCGCGGTCGGCGGCTTCGGCAACTTCGTGCTGCCGCTGCAGATCGGCGCCCCCGACATGGCGTTCCCGCGGATCAACATGGCGAGCTACTGGTTCGTACTTCCTCGGCGGCGTGACGATGCTCGCGAGCTTCTTCGTCCCCGGCGGCGCGGCGCAGTCGGGCTGGACGTCCTACGCGCCGCTCGTCGGTCCTCGCCGGCCAGGGCCAGACGGTGTGGCTCATCGGGATGATCGTTCCTGATCACCTCGTCGCTGCTCGGGCGCGGTCAACTTCATCACCACCATCATCCAGCTGCGCGCCCCGGGGCTCACCTTCATGCGCCTGCCGTTCTTCGTCTGGGCGCAGTTCGTCACCGTCGTTCCTCCTGCTGCTCGCCTTCCCGCCGCTCGAGGCCGCGGCGATTCATGCAGCTGATGGACCGGCTGGCCGGCATCGAGCTTCTTCCTGCCGACCGGCCTCGTGGTCAGCGGCCAGGTCGCTGGCCTACACCGGCGGCGGCAACCCGCTCCTCTGGCAGCACCTGTTCTGGTTCCTGGCGCACCCCGAGGTCTACGTGCTGATCCTGCCGGCCATGGGCATCGTCGCCGAGATCATCGCCAACAACACGCGGAAGCCGCTCTGGGGCTACAAGATCGATGGTGTACTCGCTCTGGTTCCTCGGCTTCATGTCGTTCATCGTCTGGGCGCACCACATGTTCATGACCGGCATGGGCACGACGATGGCGGCGTTCTTCCAGACGACCACGATGATCATCTCGATCCCGTCGGTGGTGATCCTGACCTGCGCTGCTCATCTCGCTGTGGGGCGGATCGATCCGCTTCAACACGCCGATGCTCTTCGCGCTCGCCTTCCTGCCGATGTTCGGCATCGGCGGCCTGACCGGCCTGCCGCTCGGGCTCTCGGCGTCGCCGACATCCCGCTGCACGACACGTATTACGTGATCGGCCACTTCCATTACGTGGTGGCGCCGGGCACGATCTTCGCGCTCTTCGCCGGCATCTACTACTGGTTCCCCAAGGCCACCGGGCGGAAGATGAGCGAGCGCCTGGGCAGGCTCCACTTCTGGCCGTCGCTGGTGTTGCATCAACGTCATCTTCATGCCGATGTTCATCGTCGGGCTGGCGGGCGTCTCCCGCCGCCTCTACGACGGCGGGGCCACCTACGACTTCGCCAAGGCCGTCACTCCACTGGAACGTCTTCATGTCGTTCTCGGCGTGGGGCCTGGCGATCTTCCAGATCCCCTTCATCTTCAACTTCTTCTACAGCATCAAGCGCGGCGAGAAGGTGGGGGACAACCCCTGGGATGCGACGACCCTGGAATGGTCGGCGCCGTCGCCGCCGCCGCACGGCAATTTCATCACCGCCCCCGCGGCGTACCGCGGGCCTTACGAGTACAGCGTGCCGGGACACCGCCGGGGACTTCACGCCGCAGTACCAGTCGGCACAGCAGGAGGCCTGAGGGGGCGCCATGGAGATTCCTTATACCGTCGCGGAGCGGCCCGACACCGGGCTCAACAACGGCAAGATCGGCATCTGGCTGTTCCTGGCCTCCGAGGTCATGCTGTTCGGGGCCCTGTTCGCCACCTACCTGATGCTGCGCATCGGCGCCGCGGTGTGGCCGCGCGGCGACTCGATCCTCAACGTGCCGCTCGCCACGGTCAACACCGTGGTGCTGATCTCGTCGAGCGTCACCATGGTGATGGCCTGGGCGTCGCTCAAGCGTAACGACTTCGGCAAGTTTCGCCTGTTCCAGGGCCTGACGGTGCTGGCCGGGTTCGGCTTCCTGACCATCAAGTACATCGAGTACTCGACCAAGTTTCACCATGGCCTGCTGCCGAGCAAGAACACGTTCCTGGCGATCTACTTCCTGCTCACCGGTCTGCACGGGCTGCACGTCATCGGCGGCATGGCGGTGAACGCCTATCTCTGGGGCCCGGGCGCCAAGCTCTGGAAGACCGATCCCGAGCACTTCACCAACCGGGTGGAGAACTCCGGGCTGTTCTGGCACTTCGTCGATCTGGTCTGGATCTTCCTCTTCCCCGTTCTCTACCTGCTCTAGAGATCTCAGGAGCCTTCGCCATGGGTGACCACGCCGATATCGACCGTCAAGTCAGGACGTACATCCTGATCTTCGCCACGTTGATGGTCCTCACCATCGTCACGGTGGCGATCTCGCGGCTTCATCTGCCGATCCCCGTCGCCGTCACGATCGCCCTGATCGTGGCCCTGATCAAGGGGGCGCTCGTCGCCAGCTACTTCATGCACCTGCTCTCCGAGCGGAAGCTGATCTATTGGGTGCTCGGGTTCACCGTCCTCTGCTTCTTCACCGTGCTGCTGCTGCCGTTGTGGACCCACTTCGACCCGATCCACAACTGATCGCGCCATGGACCTCAAGAGCTTTCACATCGTTTTCATCGCCTGCGCGACGGCCCTGGCGTTCCTGGTCGGCGCCTGGGTCCTGAATGCCTCCGCGCTCTCGGGAGCGCCGCGCCTCCTCGGTGGCCTGGGTGCCTTTGCCGTGGGCCTGGGGCTGGTCGTCTACGAGGCCTGGTTCCTGCGCTATTCGAGGCGGCCGCGATGAGAACGGGCCGTGTGGTGGGCCTGGCGGTGGTCCTTCTCGGAGCTCTCAGCGCCGTTCCCGCGCAGGCCTGCAACGTCTGCTACGGCGCCGCGGACGGCGGCTCGCCTCTCGTCAGCGGGGCCCGCCTCGGAGTCTTCCTGCTCCTCGCGGTCACCGTGGCGGTGCTCGGTGCCTTCGCGAAGTTCTTCTTCTACCTGCGTAGCCGCGCTCGACAGGCCGAGATCGAGCAGATCACCTCGGAGTGGGCCCAATTCCAGCGGAGCTCTTTGACATGATGGAACGGTGGCTTCCCCTGAACGCCTCGGCGCACGGAGCCCAGATCGACGGCGCCCTCAGTTGGGTGCACTGGTTGATGGCGGTTCTGTTCGTCGGCTGGATTTCCTTTTTCATCATCGCCCTCTGGCGTTTCCGCCGCGCGAGGAATCCGGTGGCCAACTACACCGGCGTGACCAGCCATGCCTCGAGCTGGCTCGAGGGCGTCGTGGCGCTGGCCGAGGCGGTCCTGCTGATCGGCCTGTCGATCCCGCTCTGGGGGGATCGCGTCGCGCGGTTCCCGGCGGCGAAGGACGCGCTCGTGGTGCGGGTGGTCGGCGAGCAGTTCGCCTGGAACGTCCACTATCCCGGCCCGGACGGCGTCTTCGGCCGGACCGCGATCGACAAGATCGACGTCCAGAGCAACCCGCTGGGCCTCGACCGCAGCGATCCGGCGGCGAAGGATGACGTCACCACGGTCAATCAGCTCAACCTGCAGGTGGGCAAGCCGGTGATCGTCTATCTGAGCAGCAAGGACGTGATCCACAGCTTCAACGTCCTCGAGTTCCGCATCAAGCAGGACGCCGTGCCCGGGATCGTCATCCCGGTCTGGTGGGTGCCGACCATCACCACCGACGACATGCGCAAGCGCCTCGGCAAACCCGATTTCGTCTACGAGATCGCCTGCGCCCAGCTCTGCGGCCTCGGCCACTACCGCATGCGCGGCTTCGTGACCGTCCAGCAGCCGGACGAGTTCCAGAAGTGGATGGACGAGCAGGTGAAGGCGCAGGCGTCGAACGGGGAAGACGACATCTTCAATTAGGGGGCGGCTTCGCCCCACCCCCAATCCCCCTAACCCTGGCCCCCTCACGGCGGGGGCCAGTTTCATGGCGAACCGCGACCGGTTCGTCACGATCTCGCGCGGTTCACGTCCTACGCTACGGCGCTCGCGGAGCGGGGTTGGCTCTCCGAGTGGCTTCCCGGAAGACGCCGAAGGGACCGCAGGGAGCGTCCTACGCAGGGAGGCGCAGGGGCTCGAGCCGTTCGATTTGAGCCGCGGCCTCGCTCCGCAGCGCGTGCCAGAGATCCCAGTCCTGTTGGAGGCCCAGCCAAAAGTCGGCTGACATACCGAGAACTCGGGCGAGGCGGAGGGCCGTGTCGGGGGTGACGGCACGCTTGCCCCGAATGATCTCATTGAGCCGCGGAAAGGAGACTCCCAGACGGATCGCGAAGGTCGACTGGCTGATGCCAAGCGGCTTGAGGAATTCCTCCAGAAGCATCTCCCCCGGATGCGTCGGTGGGCGATGAATGGGGAGCCGCCGTGCCACCAAACGATTCCGGCCCGGGGGCGCCGTCTTTCCGGATGGGGTCTCAGTGGTAGTCCGTGATTTCGACTTCGTCGGCATAACCATCCTTCCAGGAGAAACAGACGCGGTACTGATCATTGATGCGGATGCTGTACTGGCCAGCGCGATCGCCTTTCAAGCGCTCCAGCCGGTTCCCAGGGGGGGCCACCAAGTCGGACAGGTCCCGAGCCCGATTGATCTGATCCAGCTTGCGCCGCGCGATGTCCCACAGGTTTGCGGGGCAGGTTGCGCGAGTTTCCTTGCTGTTGATGCCATCGAATACGTCCTGGGTCCCTTGATCAGCGAAGAAGCGTATCACGGTATCCATTATAATGGGAGGCGTAGGTCCTGGGCAAGCTGTGGATCGGAGGTCTACCCGGTCCTCCCCTCCTCCAAGTGGCAGCCGCGGCGTCGAGCGGGGCGGACGACAGTTAGTTGGAGATCTCCAACGGGAGTTCTGCGGCCTCGGCCACTACCGCATGCGCGGCTTCGCAACGATCCAGGAGCCGGCCGAGCTTCAGAAGTGGATGGACGAGCAGGTGAAGGCGCAGGCGTCGAGCGGGGAAGACGACATCTTCAATTAGCGCGTCTGACAAACCGGCCCGTTGGGCCGGTTTTGATCGGAGCTCTGGGGAAGCTGGGAGAGCGCGATTTCAATCGCTCGCGGGCGGCTGCTTCGGCGCCGCGGCCTTCATCCCGAACACCTTCGGTGTCGGCATCCGGGCCCGGATCTCCTCGAGCGCCGTGGCGGTGACCACCGCCACGCCGTTCTTCTCGCACCAGCTTTCGACCGCCCGGGTCACCATGCCGCGCACGAAGGCCGGGATGCGCTGCATGCGCTCCCTGGCCTCGGGCTCCCAGCGCAGGGGGGCGGTCGCCGGGGTCGCCGGCTGGCCGTACTCGGTGCCGGCGACATCGGCCGAGCGCAGGCGATCGACGGCCGACTGGAGCGTGCCGGGTTGGTGGGTGCAGAGCGGATCCTCGGCCATCACGTCGCCGGTCATGCCGTAAGCGCGGGCGCGGCAGCCGCCGCACAGGGAGCTGAGCTCGCAGGGGCCGCAGCGGCCGCCGAGATGGTCGCGCTGGCGGATCCGGGTGAACAGCTCCGAGGAGTCCCAGATTTCGCGCAGGCCGGTCTCGCTCAGGTTTCCCGCGAAGAGCGGCAGATACGGGCAGGGGGTGACGTCCCCGTTGGGACGGATGCCGAGGTAGTGGGTGCCCGCCGGGCAGCCGCCGGCGCCGCCGCCGAAGCTCTTGGGAAACGGGGCCGGGGAGTCCGCGGAGAGCAGCGTGCGCACGAAGTGCGGGGCGCACTTGGCGTTGACCAGCATCTTCGAGGCCCAGCGGCGCTGGATCTCCGCGAGCTGGGCCAGCACCTGGTCGTACTCGGCGGGGGAGAGGTCGCTGACGAAGGACCCGCGTCCGCTCGGCACCAGGAAGTAGAGGTTCCAGACCTTGGCGCCGAGCTCGTCGTGGGCGAAGGCGGCGATCGCCTCGAGCTCGTCGCGGTTGTGGGCGCCGACCGTCGTCTGCACGATGAACGGCAGGCCCACGCGGGTGAGGATTTTGGCCCCCTCGACCGTGTTCTCCCAGGCGCCGCGCACGCGGCGAAATGCGTCGTGGCGCTGGGGATCGAGCGCGTCGAGCGACAGCGCCAGGCCGCGCACGCCCTCGGCCTCGAGAATCCGCGCCAGGTTCTCGGTGATCTTGACGCCGTTCGTCCCGACGACGGCCCACAGGCCCTTGGCGACGGCGTAGCGGACGATCTCGACGATGTCGCGGCGCAGCAGGGGCTCGCCGCCGGTCAGGATGGTCACGCACTCGGGCGCGAAGGCGGCGATCTCGTCGATCACCCGGTAGCACTGTTCGGTCGACAGCTCGCTGCGATCGGCGAAGGCCGGGGTCTTGACCTTGCCGGGGCCGGCGTCCAGATAGCAGTGCTCACAGGCGAGGTTGCAGCGGTAGGTGAGGTTCCACGACACCACGTAGGGGCGGGCGAAGGCCGCCGCGGCCGCCGCAGCCACCGCAGCGGTGTCTCTGGAGACGGCTTCCGCCATGGGTCTACATCCCGAACCGCGCCCGCGCGTCGGCGAGCACCGTCTCGTCGATGACCTGGTGTCCGTTCTCCCGCGCCACCATCTCGATCCCGACGCGCGCCATCGGGCGCACCATCTCGGGAATCCCCTCCAGGCGCTCCAGGGCTCCCGGCGTCCACTCCGGACCTTCCGGCGCGGCGGCCTGGGCTCCGGGCTGGGTGGTCCCGCCGAGCATGGCGGAGAACGGGCAGCGGCTGGCGCCGGGCTCGGCCGAGGCCGCCGCCGGGACTGCAGCCGAGACCGCCGTGCCGGGGTTGGCGATCGCCGCCGCCGCGGCGGGGCCGATGCGCACTCCCAGGGACCGCACCATGTCCGTCTCGTGCTGATTGGTCAGCATCGCCATCTCGTAACCGCAGGCCGGGCAGCTGTAGACCACGGCGAGCGAGCCGGGCTCGCTCTCCTCGGTGGCGCGCAGGCGCATCGGGGTATCGCAGGGGACGCAGAGAAACTTCATGGCACCTCCAGGGCGTGAATCAGGTTGCGGGCGACCTCGGCGAGCGCCGCGGCGACCGCGCCTGCCTCGGCGAGCTCGGTGATCGCGCGACCCTCGTCGGAAAGGGCGGCGAGCTGTGGGTCGAAGGGTATACGGCCGAGGCAGGGCAGCGCCAGCTCGGCCGCCTCGCGGCTCTCGGGGAACAGTGGACGGACGGTGCCGCAACCGGCGCAGGCGTAGCCGCTCATGTTCTCCACATGGCCCAGGAGGCGGTTCGGCAGGACGCTCAGCGCGCTGACCGAGCGCGCCACCACCCCCCGCGCCAGGGCGGAGGGGATCGAGACCAGCAGCACCGCGGCCTGGGGACCGAGGAAATCGGCGAATTGCGCCGTGCGCTCGGGGCCCGGCGGCAGGTCGACCAGAAGCATGTCGAGCGGCCCCCAGTGGACCGCGGCGAGCAGCTCCGCGAGCTTCGCCAGCTCGCGGGTGGCCCTCCAGACATGCGTATGCCGCGGCGACGCGCTCGGCCAGGTCAGCGCCGCGCCCTCGACGAGCAGGCTGCCGACCGAGAGGACCTTCAGGCCGTCGCGGCTCACCGGCAGCAGGAGCCCCTCGTCGCCCGGGAGCGGCGGCACGTCGCGCACGCCGTTGAGCATCGCCTGGCTCGGCCCGTTCAGATCGGCGTCGAGGATGCCCACGCGCTTGCCCGCGGCCGCGAGGACGGCGCCAAGCTGCCGGGTGAGCGTGCTCTTGCCGACGCCGCCCTTGCCGGAGCCGACCGCCACCACATGGCGGATGCCGGCCATGCGCCGCGCGATCGCCGCCTCGAGTTCGGTGATCTGCTCGGCGACATCCGAGCCGCCGTCACCTTGGATCTGGGAGTACGTCCTCATGGTCTTTCCTTGCGGAGAGATTACTGCGGCCTGTGCCTGGCTGGTGAACAGGAGGTGCTCCGGGCCGCTCTCGAAACCCAGCTCCGCGAGGAGGTCCGCGTCCAGCTCTTCGGGAGTGGCCCGCGGCAGGAGAAGGGGGGCGCCGATCTCGTCCAGCACCACCGAAAGGCCGAGCCGTCCGAGGGCGCCGGGAGCACACCCCACGGCCAGGAGGGACGCGCCCTCCACTGTAGAGACGCCCCGTGGGGCGTCTCCTGCGGTGGCGCCATCGATCCGTCCGTGCGTTCCCTCGGGCACCTCTGGAGGAGACGCCCCACGGGGCGTCTCTACAGTGGGAGGAGGGATCTCCAGCGACCAGAGAGCCCAGGCCTCGATCCGGTCCGGCGAGTGGAAGGCGAGGCCGGAGAGGCGCTCCTTGTGCTTTTCGAGCGCCGGCAGATCCCGCTGCCAGCAGCGCGGGCCGGTTGCCAGGAGGCCGGCGGCTTCGAGATCCGCGACGCTCACCGGCGCCAGCGCCTCGCGCGCGCCGCTCGGGGCCCTGTTCACGGAAACCTGGCGGCGCCAGTCGGTCAGGCGGCTCCCGATCGTCCAGCCGCAGGCGGCGAAGGCGGCGCGCGCCGCCTCGCGATCGGCGGGGACCTCGGCGACCAGCCGCGGCGGACCGAGGATGGCGAGCTTCTGGCCGAGCGAGGTCAAGAGATGCCTTCCGTGCCCCCGGCGGCGGTGCTCGGGGTGCACCCGCAACGCGTAGACCAGCGTGGCCTCGGCGCGCTTCGCCCCCAACAGCACTCCGACCGGATCGCGGCCTTCGGAGGCGACCATACAACTGCTGCACCAGAGATCGAGGTCGCGGACGAGGCGCTTGAATCCGTCCCGGTCGAGCGCCGGCTCGCCCGCGTCCTCCGGACCCCGGCAACGCTCATGGGCCTCCACGAGGAGGCCCATGTCGTCGGTGCGGCAGAAGCGATAGGCGGTCAACTACCTTCCAGCTGCGGGTGGGGCCCTGCCCGGCGCGCCTGGAGCGCCGACGGCGACCCGACTTCATTGATCGGCGGCTTGCGCTCCTCGGCCGCCGCGGTCGTCGGCTCGCCGGCCGTCGCTCCATGGCTCGCATCCGCCGGCAGGCTCGCTCCGGCCTCGGCGCCCGCCTTCGCCGCCTCCTGGTTGCGGAGCATCTCCTCCATCATCTGCCGTCCGATGGCGATGCCGTCCTCGACCAGGGCGAGGCTGATGGCGTCGGTGCCGCGCTCGGTGGCCAGGGCCTCGATGCGGTCCTGCGTGCGGTTGCGCATGAAGCCCGACGGCACGCGCAGGATGCGCTCGACGGCCTCGCCGTGCCATGGCCAGGCCGAGAGCAGCGGCACGTTCTTCGGGTCCCGCGCGATCAGATTCTTCTCTCCCTGTCCGGGAGCTTCCTCGACCGCCGCGGCTCGCGGGGAGGCCTCCATCTCCGGAGCCTCCTCGACCGAGGTCGCGGCGTCCGCGTTGCCCACCGCGGCGATGCCGGAGTCGAGGGGCACGCCGGTCTCCTCCTCGACCACCTGCTGCGCCAGCTCCAGCGTGATCGTCGGGAGCTTGCGGAGCCGGGCGGTCTTCTCGATGCGCGCCTTGGCGCGGCGGCGCTTGTAGGCGTCCTTCAAGGTCCACAGGGCCCGCTTCGCGCTTTCGCTCCACTTGAGCTTCTTGCCGTCGTAGGTGACCTCTTCGGTCAGGCCGCCTTCCGCGCGGGCGATCCGTTCGAGCATCTCGCGGTCGATCCGCTCCAGGTCCTGCCCGCCGCAGACGCCGCAACGCACCGCGTCGGGCTCGCTCGCCGCGACGCCGCAGCTCCTGCAGACCGCGACCGGCTGGCGTTCGGCGAGCTCCAGCGCCATGCGCTCGGCGAGCTGAAACGTCAGGTCTCTCGACTGCTTGGGCATGAACCGGTCCATCGCCTCGTCGATCACCGCGTTGGTGATCACGCGAATGCCCCTTCTCGAGCGCCAGGCGCAGGACGCCGGTGCGCGCGATCCCCTTGACCTGCTCGGGCACGCGCGTCATGCGCTCCTCGGCCTCGGGCGTCCACTCGGATGCTCTCCTCGGCGCGCACGTCGATGCGCGGATACCTCGAGCCGCGTCGAGAGCAGGACGTCGCACGGCGCAGCGGCGGAGCATGTTCTCGGTGTTGCTGCCGAGCCCCGTCTCGTCCGCCTCGGGCTGTGGACGCCGATGCGGCCGACGACGACCAGCCACGGGTTGGTCTTGCGCGCGTGGTCGAGGATCTTCTGGAACGCCTTGCCGTCGAGCAGCGTCTTCTTCACCAGGACGCCCGCCTCGAGCGCCATCCGCTCGGCGACCTCGAGGTGCGACTGGTAGATCTGCGCCAGGCCGGTGTCGATGATCTCCTCGTGGAGCTGGTTCTGCTCCTCGAAGCGGAAGACCTTCGCCGCCTCTCGGAGAGCACGTTGACGATGCCGTTGAAGACCGAATAGTGGAGGTAGGGATCGTAGACCGCGATCGCTTCGACCTTCTTGCCGAACGCTCGGCCAGCTCGATCGCGGTCATGAGCGCGCCGAACGACTGCGGGCTGCCGTCGATGCCGACCAGGATGGTGTCGCGCTCGGGCTCGTCCTGCTTCGGCAGTGCTTGACCACCCAGACGTCGCGGTCGGCTGCTGCGCGCCACGCGGTCGCAGACCGAGCCGATCTCGCTGTCGCGTGACGCGGCCGATGCCGAGCGCGCCGATCACCACCAGGTCGTAGTCCGACGCTCTGAGATGTCGCGCAGCATCTCGGTGTGATGCTTGCCGTCCATCATCCGCGGCTCGAAGGGGAGCCCCTGGTCGCGGCAGAGGCTCGCATGCCGTCGAGATAGCTGTCGGAGATCAGCTTGAGGCCCATGGTGATCAGGCTGTCGTGGATCTTGCGCTGCCGCTCGAGCTCGACCTCGTCGAGGTACTCCTCGGGGAGGGTGTACTCCATCTGCTTGAAGCGGTAGTCGTGCATGCGGGCGGCGTAGACGTGGCAGCCCACCAGCTTCGCGGAGTCGAACGCCTTGCCGAGAGCCACGGCGCTGGCGATCGCCCGGTTCGAGAAGTCGGAGTTGTCGACCGGAACGTAGATCTTGCTATACATGAGAAACCTCTCTGTCTTGGCTCGATTGGCTCGACGGTATCGAGGGGTTGCGCTGCCGCCGCCGGACCCAGAAGATCAACAGAAGCTCGACGGCCAGCACGGCGGCGGCGGCCCGCAGCATCGGCCAGAGGGGCGATGGAGTCTCCCGCGTCATGGTGTACAAATACACCCACCGCGTCAAGCCGCGCTTGTTGCCGCGCTCGCGCTGGGCGCCGTCCCAGAGCGAAAAGGCGACCGGCACGTACTGGCCTTCGGCGAAGGTGACGCCGCCGCTGCCGCGCAGCGCGCGTTTGAAGATCACCGACCACTCGCCCTGGTCGTAGCTCGCGACCGCGCTCACGTCCTCGCCCTCGACCAGGGAGAGATTGCCGCTGCCGGCGCCGTTGTAGCGCGTGGCCACCTTCTTCGCCAGGTCGACGAACCAGAGATCGACGGGGTTCTGGTCGTCGCCGAAGAGGAAGTACGGCTTCCTGGCGCCGGTCGGCAGCTGATTGGGAAGCTGGATCGCCACCGCGTCGGAAAACTCGGTCTGGGGAGAGCCGGCCGCGCCCGGGGCCGCGCCTTCCTCGCCCCAGACATCGCCGTCCGCGCCTTCCGTGGCCGGAGCCGATGCCGCCGGTGCTGGCGCCGCCTCATCGCCCCAGACATCGCCACCACCGGCGGCGGCGCCCGCCGGCGCAGCGGCCGCGGCATCCTCCGCCTGGTCTTCCGCGGGCGGCACCACCAGGCCGGGGGCATTGTGCCCCGCGACGTCGGCCCGCATGTCGTGCCAGGTGACGAGGAAGCCGATCTCGCGCGAGTTGTAGATCGCCCGCACCGTCACGCCGTTGGCGGAGGGGTGGAAGGCCCGGCCCGGCTCGGTGACCTGGCCGATGACCGGAAAGTACGCCGGCGGGGCGGAGACGAAGAGCTCCTTGCCGCGCGCGAGGTCGATCTCGTCCGGCGTCGACTGCACCTGGAGCAGCTCGGCGTATCCCGGGGCGTCGCGGCGATCGAGGGAGGTGATGAAGTCGACCAGCTGCCAGCGCTCCGCGTCGGAGAGCGACTCGGCGAAGGAGGGCATGGGGGTGCCGTTCATGCCGGTGGTGAACGTGCGGTAGACGTCCTCGCGCGTCGGGCCGCCGCGGAAGGTCCAGCGCTTGGTCAGGTCGGCGGGCCGGATGGGATGGTTCCAATCGTCCTTGAGCGCGGGCGCCGAGGTGCCGTCGCCGCGCCCGAGCTGGCCATGGCAGGCCGGGCAGCCGATGCGGGCGTAGACCTCCTTGCCCTTCTTCGCCGATTCCTGCGAGAAGTCCGGGGCCTTCGGGATGGCGACCGCCTTCGGCTTCTTCTCCGGGTTGGCGAAATCCGGCGAGAACGACTTGACCGCGGCGACCAGCTCGGAGATCTGGGCGTCGGAGAGCTGATTCCAGGCCGGCATCGAGGTGTAGGGCATGCCCACGCGGATGATGTGCTCGAGGTCGTCGTCGGTGGGCAGCGCGCCGCTCGGCGTACGCCGGACCTTGAACTTGCCGGCGGTAAAGTCGCGCGGGCTGGGCTGGAGGCGCGGCGCCGCCACCCCCAGGCCGTCCCCCTTCTCGCCGTGGCACTGGGAGCAGAGCTTCTGGTAGAGCGGTCCGCCGGGCACCTTCTGGCCATTTTGAGCCAGGGCGGGAAGCGCCAGAAGAGCGCCGAGCACCGGCAGGACGGCGAGGATCCCGTGACGGCTCACTCGTGCACCTCGCGCGCCCGGGGGCGCTGATCCGAGTAGTCGTAGAGGAACAGGATCACGTCCCACATCTCTTCCTCGGTGAGGAACTTCTCCCAGGCCGGCATGGCCGTGTCCCAGGGACCGCCCTCCTCGGGCAGCCCGGGGCCTCCCTTGCTGACGCGCCAGAAGAGGAACGACTCCTGGAGCAGGGCGAGGGTGCCGCCCTCGGCGAAGTTCGTCGGGATCGGGTTCAGGCCGTGCGCGTACATGCCGTCGCCGCGCATGGCGTCGCCATGACAGTAGACACAGTTCTGGTAGAAGACCCGCTTGCCGTTGGCGAGGTGGCGGGCGAAGGCCGGGGGATCGCTCTTCTCGAGCGGCCGGTAGGGGTTGTCGAGCGTCACCAGATTGAGCGGCTTGTCGTGCACGGTGATCGAGTCGGGCGGCGCCGGGTGGATGGTGCGTCCGAAGGCCGGCGCCTCCAGCGGAACGTTCATGCTCCGCCAGGTCCCGAAGGCCGCCAGCGCCGGCAGCAGGATCGCCACGCCGTAGAGCACCGGCCGCCGCCCGGGCTCGATGCACAGGCGCACCAGGGGAGCGGTGAAATTGCGCAGCCGCTGGCGGTCCGCGGTGACGTAGGCGAGGGTCGCCAGGGTGGTGATGCCCAGGTAGAGCGAGATCACCGACTGCGGCACCGGGACCGTGAACCCGAAATGCAGGAACAGGTAGATCGAGAACCAGCTCGCCAGGGTCCACAGGAACGTCCCGGCGCGGAGCTTCCAGAGCGTGGCCTGCACCGCGAGGAGCAGCAGGACCACCCACCAGACGATCGGCAGAGTCATCGGGTCATTCTCCTCGGTCTCCTGGACAGTCGATTGCTCATTGCGGCTTGCCCGGCGGCTTGCCCGGGTCCCGGTCCTGGGGCGTCTCGGGTTTTTGGCCGGCGTTCTGGGGTGCCGGAGCGGCCGCGGTGGTCGCCGCCGGCCCTCCGGTCGGGCCGGCCGCCGGCGGCGCGACGGTGCCCGCTGCCGGTTCCCCGTTGCCGCCCGCCTGATACGGAAGCTTCGTCTGCATCGTCACCGTCGTCTTGCCGCCGAGCGTCTGCAGATAGGCGATCACCGCCAGGATCTCGTCGTCGGTCAAGCCGATCGGCGGCTTGTTGATCACCGGCATGCCGGGGTTGAAGCCGGGCACGATGAACTTGCTGGGCTCGTAGATCGACTGGGCCATGTACTCGACGTCGGAGAGTCCCGGGACGCGGCTCCCGGCCCGGGTGTCGACGCCCTCGAGATCCGGGAAGCGCAGGGGACCCTTCTTGCCGATGGTGTGGCAGGTGAAGCAGAGCCCCTTGCCCTCCATGAGCTCGCGCCCCACCTTCGCCATCTCGTCGGGCTTCATGTCCTTGCTGATCGCCACCTCCGTCGGCGGGTGCACTTCCTTCTGCGGCACCAGCTGGCCGACGTAGGTGTAGAAGCCGGTCGTGGCGACCGCCAGCGCCGCGATGCGAAGGCCGACCGGCACCTTCATTCGGCGGCTCCCACCGGCTCGAGCTCGGGCAGGTCCGTCTTCGCGCCCTTCCCCGGCTTGGGCTCCCAATCCTTCTTGCCGGTCAGGCTGGCCAGCCAGAAGACGAAGCCGATGAGGAGGAAGAAGAGGAGCACGCAGACCGAGACGACCTGCGTGGCGAACCCCAGGGTGGGCGTGAAGGCGTCGACGGAGTTGTCGCGGATGACGCCGTAGACATGCCAGTGCTGGCGCAGCCCTGAGCGCACGTAGCCCATGAGACCCATCAGCCAGGTGAAGGTGACGGCGATGAAGATCAGCACGTATTGCGAGATCGGCGCGATCTGCCCCCAGCGCACCTCGCCGGTCTTGCGTGGCGTCGCGGAACAGGAAGACGTCGATGACCGTGATCGACACCATCGCGAACAGCACCGAGCAGCACCTGCGGCACCGAGAGCCGATGCGCACCGTCGCCTCGACGAAGTAGCCGTAGACGCCGAGGAAGATGACGATCGACGCGGCGACCAGCGAAGATCGCGAGCTGCGCCGCGTTGCCCGCCTTCGCCCACGGCCACGGTCGGCGATCTTGCCGCGTGCGCCGGTAGAGCAGGAAGCTCATGAAGGTCGTGAGGATCAGGATGTTGACGGCGGTGTTCTTGGCCGACATCACGCCAGGAACCGCAGGACCGGGTGGGCCGAGCCGCCCATCGCCCGGACCTCGGAGACCGTCGCGATGATCGAGCGCGGCGTCGCCCAGACCACGAAGCAGAGCGGCGATCAGCGACGAGCAGATATTTGATGAATTTCTGGAACGGCTGCGCGCCCTCGACCCGGCCCATTCCCAGCCAGAGGTAGTAGTTGGCGGCGAGGAAGAGATTGCCGATCAGCACCGCCTGGATGATGAACAGCCAGGAGAAGGCGCCGCCCATCATCGTCAGCCCGAGCGTCTGCGAGTAGGCGTAGATCTCCTTGGCCAGCCAGTAGCCGGCGAAGGGCAGCGGCAGGAAGGCGCTGATCGCGACGAAATTGCCGATGTAGCCCATCCAGTCGTAGTGCGCGCGCTCCTCGTCGGTCTTGGCGCCGAGGAACTTGAAGGCGGCGTAGGCGGCGGCCACCGATCCGCCGAAGGCGATGTTGGCGATGATGCGGTGGACGTTGATCGGCATCCAGGTGTAGTTGTCGACCGCGTCCCAGGTGCTGATCAGGGCGCCCTTCTCGGAGACGCCCGACGGCGACATCATGAAGGTGAGCCAGGCGTTGGCGATCAGCATGATCCCCGTGCCCACCACGTTCAGGCCGAGCCCGAGCCAGCAGATGCACCAGCGGGCGAGAACTTCCCCCAGCCGTAGTAGTAGGTGTAGAGGAAGAAGGCCTCGAAGAAGAAGAGCACGACGTACGGCAGGAAGGTGGGCGAGAACACGCTCATCAGGTAGTTGGTGAACTTCGGGTAGAGGATGATCAGGCATGAAGGTCAGCATCGCGCCGAACGTCGCGGTCAGCGAGAACGAGACCGACAGGAGCTTGGTGAACTCGTGGGCCAGCCGGTCGTAGCGCCGGTCCTTGGTGCTTGATAGCCGATGACCTCGATGATCAGGGCGAAGATCGGCACGGCCAGCACGAAGGCGGCGAACAGCAGATGGAGCTGCGCCGCGATCCAGACCGCCACCCGGCTGCCGATCTTCGGGAACTGGCGATACTCGACCTCCTGGTAGGGCTTCTCCTTGTCGCGCTTCTCCACCTCGGCCCTCTCGTCGGCGATCCCCTGCTCCCGCGGGGTCTCCTGCGTCACCCCGGCCGGCGGGCGGTACGGCGCGTGGTACTCGCGGCGCATCAGGAACGTGGCAGTGCCGACGATCACCGCGAAACCGAGCAACGCGGCGACGAAGGCGGCGAGGCCCTTCTTCATCATGGCTTCACCTGCTGGGGCGTCGCCGGTTGGGGCGCCACGGGTTGGGGCGGTGTCGGCGCGGGCGGTGTCGACGCGGATGGCGTGGGCGCGGGTGGCGCCGGCTGGACCTGAGCCGGAACGGTGCCGCCGGAGCGCTCGAGCCGATGGGCCTGGAGAGCGCGGAGGTGGACGATGATCGCCCAGCGGTCGCGCACCGGGATCGGATAGCGGTACGACGGCATCAGGCCCAAGCCGTTGGTGATGGTGTCGAAGATCTGGCCGTCGGGCATCTGGAGCAGCTTCTCGGTGTGGAAGGACGGCGTCGGCACCTTGCCGCGCTCGAAGAGGATGCCCTTGCCGTCGCCCCCCTTGTCGTGGCAGGCGGCGCAGTAGATCTCGAAGCGCTGTTTCCCGCGCTCGCGCACGGCATCGTCGACCGGCAGGGGAACCGTGGTGACGAAGGCGCCGCCGGCCTCCTTGCCCGTCCAGTACGGCCCGTGGTCGCGCAGCTCGCCGCGGGCGACGGTGCCGGGAACCGGCGGCCGCATCTCCGCGCCGTTATAGAAGAAGGCGCTCGCCGCCTGGGGCTCGTAGCGGGGCTGCACGTCCATGTTGGGATTGAGGTGGATCGGCGGCCGGCTGGAGGTGCAGCCGCGGGCACAGCCGGAGAGGGCGAGCAGGACGAGCGCGAGGAAGAGTCGTCGCACGGCGGTCATGCCTCGCCCGGCTTGTCGAGCAGGTCGGGGTGAGGGTTCCGGATGCGCGCCAGGTAGCTGGTGCGCGGCTTGTTGCCGAGCTCGGCGAGCAGGACGTAGTTGCGGCTGTTCGCCTTGCGCTCGTTGACCTCGGCCTTGGGATCGCGGATGTCGCCGAACGTGATCGCCTGGGTGGGGCAGGCCTGCTGGCAGGCGGTGCGGACGTCGCCGTCGGCGAAGGGGCGCTCGGCCATCTTGGCGTCGATCTGCGCGCGGCCTGGATCCGCTGCACGCAGTAGGTGCACTTCTCCATCACGCCGCGCGAGCGCACGGTCACGTCCGGGTTGGCCGCCAGCTTGACCAGCTCGGGCGTGTCCTTGGTGAAGTTGAAGAAATTGAACCGCCGCACCTTGTACGGGCAGTTGTTCGAGCAGTAGCGGGTGCCGATGCAGCGGTTGTAGACCATCGCGTTCAGGCCGTCGGCGGTGTGCACGGTCGCCGCCACCGGGCAGACCTGCTCGCAGGGGGCGTTCTCGCACTGCTGGCAGGGCATCGGCTGGAACACCATCTCCGGCTGCTCGGGCGAGCCGGAGAAGTAGCGGTCCATGCGCAGCCAGTGCATCTCGCGGCCGCGGCGCACCTGCTCGTGGCCGACGACGGGGACGTTGTTCTCGCTCTGGCAGGCGATCATGCAGGCGTTGCAGCCGGTGCAGGAATTGAGGTCGATCGCCATGCCCCACTGCTGGCCTTCCTCGTAGCTGTGCTGCTTCCACAGCGGCGGCTCGCTCTTCGGGGTCTCGACCATCTCGGCGGCGAAGTGCGGCTCGTGGCGCCATTTCTCCAGGGAGGCCTCGCGTACCACCGGGCGCCCTTCCATGGTGCCGTGATCCTGGGTCTGGGCGATGCGGTGCCTCTGGCCGGAAGCCGCGAGGGAAGCCCCGGCGGCGAAGCCGGGCGCCGCGCTGGTGCGCAGCGGATAGACGTCGGCGCCGACGCCGGTGCCGGCCCGGCCGGCGGCGCGCCGGCCATATCCCAGGTGCACGACGACGGTCTCCTCGGCCTGTCCGGGCACGATCCAGACCGGCAGCTCGACTTCCGCGCTGCCCAATTTCACTCGCACGCCGTCCTCGTTCTCCAGGCCCCGCTGCTTGGCGGTCCGCGGAGCGAGCAGGGCGGCGTTGCCCCAGGTGATCTTGGTCACCGCGTCGGGCAGCTCCTGGAGCCAGCTGACGTTGGCGAAACGCCCGTCGTGCACCGCCGGCGAGGCCCGGAGCACCAGCTCGAGGCCCGGAGCCGCGGGACGCGCCAACTGCGCCAGCGCCTCGGCGGGCACCGCCCCCAGTTGCGCCGCGACCGGCGGAATCGCGCTGCCGGCCAGGAGGCCGTCGTGCAGCACCTTGCTGAAGGCGTCGTCGAAGGCTTCCGCGGTCGCTGCCGGCGGCAGCAGCCCCTTCCAGGTCTCCCGCATCAGGTCGTAGCCCGGCTTGTCCTCGCCGCTGGCCAGAAGGCCCACGAGCTCGATGGCGCTATGGCCGCCGAACAGCGGCGCGATCAGCGGCTGGATGACACTCGCGGTGCCGTCCGCCGACCGGCAATCGCCCCAGGCTTCGAGGAAATGGGTCCCGGGGAGGTGCCAGTGCGCCTGCGCCGCGGTCTCGTCCTCGTGCAGGCCGAGATGGACGACGGTCTGGACCTTGGTCAAATCCAGCTTGAGATCGGCCAGCGCATCGTAGGCCGGATTGCCGCCCAGGATGAACAGCGTCGAGACCGCACCGCCCCGGATCGCCGCGGCGAGCGCCGCCAGGTCCGGCGTGCTCGGCGGCAGGACGTCGACCGGCTCGCGCAGCAGGACGGTGGTGCCGACGTTGCCGAGCGCGGCGTTGATCGCCAGCGCCAGGGCGTGCACCGCGGGCGGTTGATCCCGGCCGGCGACCACCAGACCGTGGCCGGCGTTGGCCTTGAGGTCCTGGGCGAGCGCCGCGATCCACTTCTGCGGGACGCCCGGAATCTCCCCGGCACCCGCCGCGACCGGCAGTCCCAGAGCCTGGCCGAGGGCCAGCGCGAAGGCGCCGATCCGGCCGCTCGGCAAGGGCAGGCGATGGTCGGCCATGGCGCCGGTGGTGGTGAAGGCGCTCTCGACCACCCACAGCCGGTTCATCGCCTCCTTCTCCGAAGCGAGCCGGCGGCCGGCGGCGAAGCCGCGGGCGTGCGCCACGGCGCCGCTCTCGGCGAGCAGCAGGTCGGCGTCCAGGCTCAGAATCACCCGCGCGGCGCTGAGGTCGTAGCTGGGAACGAGCGGCCTGCCCGCCAGCAGGGCGGCGCCGGCGAGCGCGTTCTCATCGCTCACCGGCTCCCAGGTGGCCCAGCGCAGCTTCGGAAAGCGCTGGCGCAGGGCGCCCGCGAGCCGGAAGAGCGTCGGCGAGGCCGCGGCCGGGGCGAGCACGGCCAGCCCGTCGCCGCCGGAGGCCAGGTAGGCGCCCTCGCGGGACTTCCAGGCCGCCACGAAATCGGCCCAGGTCTTCTGCTCCGGCCGCGCCTTGGGGGCGCTCCTCTGCAGCGGATGCTCGGAGCGGTCGGGGTCGTAGAGGCCGAGGATGGCGGCCTGCATCTGGGCGCTGGCGCCGCCGGCGGTGGCGGGATGCAGCTCGTTGCCTTCGATCTTGGTCGGCCGGCCCTCGTGGCTCTCGACCAGCAGGCCGTAGCCGCCGATGCCGAACGGCATGGTCGTGGCGTAGCGCTTGGGGACGCCCGGCACCAGCTCCTCGGGGGGCGTGACGAAAGGCACGATGTTCTCGACCGGCCGGCGGCAGGCGGTGAGCCCGGCGAGCGCCATCGACGCTCCCAGCAGCTGCACCAGCTCCCGGCGGTTGATCCCCTCCGGCAGCTCCGACGCTCCCACCGGGAACTCGCGCTCCTCGAAGGCCCGCGCCTCCGGCGTGCCGGCCAGCTGCTCCAGGCTGCGCCAGTGCTCCCGCGGCTGCTCCTGCGGTTGCGGCTCCGTCGGCGGCGTCACCGGTGGCACCCCGTGCAGTCGGTGGGCGGAAGGATCCTCTTGGCCTGCTTGATGCGAGCCGCGGATTGGAGTTGATCGCGGGGCGGGCTCCAGTCCATGTTCGTCACCTCGCTGGCAGGTCTCAGGTAAGGGTCGGGATTGCGGTGACAGTCCAGGCACCAGCTCATCGACAGCGGCTGCGCCTGCGCCACCACGTCCATCTCGTCGATGCGCCCATGGCAGGTGGCGCAGCCGACGCCGGCGCGCAGATGGGGGCGGTGATCGAAATACGCGAAGCCGGGCAGCTTGTGCACCCGCACCCAGTTGACCGGCCGGTCGCTCGCGGCGCTGTCGCGGATCACAGCGAGCGCCGGAGAGTCGCGCTTGACCACGCGGTGGCAGTTGAGGCAGACCTGGGTCGGCGGCACCACGGCGACCGGGGCGCGGTCGACGGTGGCGTGACAGTAGAGACAGTTGATGCCGAGCTCGCCGGCGTGGAGCCTGTGGCTGTAGGCCACCGGCTGCACCGGCTGGTAGCCGACGTCGGTGTAAAGAGGGGAAAAGTAGTACCAGATGCCGGCCACCACCAGGGCGCCGAGGACAGCGCCGCCCACGGCGATGCGTAGCGGCAGCTCATTGACCCATCGCGGGAAGACCTGCGCCACGCCTTAACCCCGCACCGTTCGCCGTATCATGCTCGACACTCAGGTGACCCCCGATTGGAAGAGCGGCTCTAGTTCCGTACTTTTTTTGGCGAGCAGAGTCTACCGTGCCGAGTTTCGAGCGGTCAAGGCGGGCCGGCCGGCAAGTTGGCCGTGGTACTCTCCGCTCTCTGCTGCCATGAGGGAACGCGTCGGTTTGCTGCTGGTCAACCTCGGAACGCCGGATGCTCCGCGTCCGCCCGAGGTGCGCCGCTACCTGCGCGAGTTCCTCTCCGACCCGCGCGTGCTGGACCTGCCGGCCCCCCTGCGCTTTCTGCTGCTCGAGCTGGTGATCCTGCCGCGCCGGCCGCGGGCCTCGGCCGCGGCCTACCGCAAGATCTGGGGCCCCGAGGGCTCGCCGCTCCTGGTTCATGGCCGGGCGCTGGCGGCGAAGGTCCAGGCGCGCCTCGGGGATGCCGTCCAGGTGGAGCTGGCGATGCGCTATGGCCAGCCCGCGATCGCCGGCGCTCTCGACCGCTTCGCCGCGGCCGGGGTGAGCCGCCTGGTGATCTTGCCGCTCTATCCTCAGTACAGCTCCGCCGCCACCGGCTCCTCGATCGAGCGCGTCCTGCGTCTCGCGGCCGGGCGCTGGAATACGCCGTACCTTCAGATCATCCCCCCGTTCTACGACCACCCGGCCTATCTCGCGGCGCGCGCCGAGCTGGCGCGGCCGTTTCTCGAATCGGCGCCCGAGCGCGTGTTCCTGAGCTTCCATGGCCTGCCCGAGCGCCAGATCCGCAAGAGCGATCCGTCCGGCAACCACTGCCTCGCGCGCGCCAACTGCTGTGCCGCGGTGGGGCCGGCGAACCGCTACTGCTATCGCGCCCAGTGCCACGCCTCGGCCCGCCTGCTGGCCGAGCGCCTCGGCGTACCGGAGGAGCGGGTGATCGTCTGCTTTCAATCGCGCCTGGGGCGCTCGCCATGGCTCTCGCCGGCGACCGACGAGGTGCTCGCGGCCGAGGCGCGGCGGGGCGTGCGTCACGCGGTGATCATCCCCGCCTTCGTGACCGACTGCCTGGAGACCCTCGAGGAGCTGGCGATCCGTGGCGTCGAGATCTGGCGCCAGAACGGCGGCGAGACGCTCCAGGTGGTGCCGGCGCTCAACGCCGGCGACCGCTTCGCCGACGCGGTGGTGGAGATCGCCACCCAGGGCTCGACCTGGCTTCCCGCGCTGAACGGGGAAGCGGTCTCCTGAGCATGCCGCCTTCCCTGCCGCGGGTGGTGATCGTCGGTGCCGGGATCGGCGGTCTCGCCGCCGCCCACCATCTGACCCGCCAGGCCGCCGAGCGCGGCTTTCCCCTCGAGGTCGTCGTTCTGGAGGCCTCGGATCGCCCCGGGGGGTGGCTGGCGACCGAGCGCTGCGAGGGGGCGCTCCTCGAG
Organism: uncultured Acidobacteriota bacterium; assembly: GCA_963792575.1. Classification (GTDB taxonomy): domain Bacteria; phylum Acidobacteriota; class Thermoanaerobaculia; order Multivoradales; family UBA5704; genus DATARR01. The sequence continues at coordinate 121,413 of CAWBWZ010000004.1, read as the reverse complement.
CACGGCCCCGACACGATGGTGACGCACAAACCGGCCGGCCTCGCGCTCTGCGAGCGGCTGGCTTTAAGCGGGCGCCTCGTCTTCAAGCCGGCGGGGCGGATCGACATCCTCGACGACGGCCGCCTCCTCCCCCTGCCGGCGGGTTTCGCGCTCGCGGCCCCCACCCGCGCCCGGCCGCTTCTCGCCTCGCCCCTCCTGTCGTGGCACGGCAAGCTGCGCGCGCTCGCCGAGCCCTGGGTGCGGCCGCGCGTTTCCGGGTCCGCCGATGAGAGCGTGGCATCCTTCGTACGGCGGCGGTTCGGCGACGAGCTCCACCGCCGGATCTCCGAGCCGGTGGTGGGCGGGCTTTTCATGGCGGATACCGAAAGCTTGAGCCTCGCGGCCACGTTTCCGCGGTTCGCCGGCGGCCAGCACCCGCCGCCCGCCTCTCGCGGCTCCAGCGCCGGGAAGAGCCCGCCGCCTCCGGCCGCCACGCTCGACGGCGGTCTCGGCCAGATCGTCCCTGCCCTGGTGGCCCGCTTGCCGGAGGGGTCGCTGCGGTTGGGCCGGAAAGTGCGGGCGCTCGTCCGCGACGGCCAGGGTTTCCTTCTCGATCTCGGCGAGGAGCTGCCGCTCGCCGCCGACGCGGTCCTCCTCGCCCTCCCGGCGTCCGCGGCGGCGGCGCTCCTCGCCGGGCTCGATCCGGCGCTCGCCGGCGAGCTCGGCCAGATCGCCTACGCCTCCGCCGTCACGGCGCACCTCGCCTGGCGCGGACAAGCCGTCACGCGGGATCCCGGATGCCACGGTTTCTTCGTCCCCCGCACCGCCGGTTCGCCGGTGGTGGCGGCCAGCTTCGTCAGCGTCAAGTACCCCGAGCGGACCCCGGCGGACCAGATGGTGGTGCGGGTGTTCCTCGGCGGAGCGCTGCACCCGGACGCCATCGGCCGTCCCGACGCCGAGCTGGTGGAGCTCTCGGCAAACCTCCTCGCCCCGCTCCTCGGGATCGGCGAGCCTCCGCTCTGGAGCCGCGTCTGGCGCCACCCGTCGGCGATGCCGCAGCGCCGGGTCGGCCACCCCGCGCTGGTGGCGCGCCTGCGTGAAAGGCTCGGCGCCCATCCCGGTCTCGAATTCGCGGGAGGGCCGCTCGGCGCCTACGGTCTCCCGGATTCGATCGCCGAGGGGGAAGGGGCGGCGGAGCGGTTGCTGGGGCGGGTTGTGCCGCCGGGTATCTAGTACGCCGTCAACCTAAAAATGAGGGCTCGTAGGGGCGGCCCTGCGTGGCCGTCCTTGCGCATGAGCGGCAGCATTGTGTCTAATCTAGCTATGACCCGAAATGCCCCGATTCTCTTGTTCCTTTTCTTACTGTTGGCGGGTCTCGGCTCGCCCAGTGTTTCCGGCGCCCCGCTGGAAGCTGCCTTGACGAAGGAACTGAGAGCCTTGGCCGGCACGTGGAAGCCAATTGCCACCGAGAACAACGGATATAAGTCGTCCGCAGGCGACCTGGATGGGATCATTTGGATTCGAGACGCAGCCGGCAAGTGGACCATGCGACGGGGTGACAAGGCCGTTGTCGAATGGGCTGTCAAAGGGATCGACCCGACGAAGAACCCCAAGACGATTGACATTGAGGTGACGGCCGGCCCGTACAAGGGGGTGGTCTACCTAGGCATCTATGAGCTCGATGGCGACACGCTGCGGATTTGCTTCGCTCTGCCAGACAAGCCCGAACGACCCACAGATCTCTTCGCCGGCAAGGGAACCATCCGCGCGTTCTCCGAGTTCAAGAGGGTAAACGACTAATCGCAATACCGTTCATTTAACGTACGTAGGGGAGGGGCTTGTCCCAATACCGTCAAGTTAGTCATTTATCGTCGCCATCGGTTATCCTTTTTCTCTCCAGAGAGAAAGGAGAGCCCGATGGCGCGAAAACCGTCGCAGTTGCCCGGGGGCGTGAGGTTGAGCGACTGTTTGAGTCTGGGCGTCCTGATGGCGAAGCTGCCTTCCGAGCGGGTCGATCAGGTGTTACAGGCCACGGGTCGGCAGAGTCGCCGGCACCGGCAATTACCGGCTCGGCTGATGGTGTATTACGTCATCGCCCTGACGCTGTACATGGAAATCTCCTCGGAAGCGGTCTTGAGTTGGCTCCTGGAGGGATTGAGTTGGCTCGGCCAGTCAGTGCCGAGCCAATGGGCGGGCCGGGCGGGGCTCTCGCAGGCCCGGATTCGTCTGGGTGTCGAGCCCTTGCGCCAGCTGTATGAGCAGACGGTCACGCCGATCGCTACGGCCCAGACTCAGGGAGCTTGGTACCGCGGCTTTCGCTTGGTCAGCATGGATGGGACGAGCTTGGAGGTGGCCGATACCCCCGACAATGAAGCGACCTTTGGTCGTCCTGGTTCAGGGCGGGGCCGTAGCGGATTTCCCCAACTGCGCTTCGTCTGTCTGGCCGAGTCCGGGACTCATGTGCTGTTTGGGGCGGCGATAGGTGGGTGTAGGACGTCGGAACGACAGTTGGCGAGGCGCGTAGTGACGTGGCTGCACCCGCAGATGCTGTGCTTGGCCGATCGGGGTTTCTTTGGCTTTGCCCTGTGGCAGCAGGCGCACCAGACGGGCGCACAATTGCTGTGGCGGGTGAGTTTTCAGGTGTGCCTGCCGGTGTTCGAGCGGCTCCCGGATGGCTCCTATCTGAGCAAGATCTATCCCCGCCCGTATGATCGTGAGACCGACCGGCGGGGGGGTTGGGTCCGGGTGGTGGACTATCGCCTGCAAGGTGTCGAAGGGAGCGAGCCGAAGTACCGGCTGCTGACGACGTTGTTAGACCCCCAGCAAGCGCCAGCGGTAGAACTGGCGGCTTTGTACCAAGAGCGCTGGGAAATCGAGTTGGCTTTCGCGGAGCTTAAAACCCAGCTACGAGGTCGCCGCGTGGTGCTGCGCAGCAAGGGACCGGAGTTGGTGTTCCAGGAACTCTACGGCCTCTTGCTGGCGCACTATGTGGTGCGACAACTCCTCCACGAAGCCGCTGGCCATGCTGGCCGAGACCCGGACGAATTGTCCTTCGTTCACGCCGTCCGCGTGCTCCGCCTCAAGCTGCCCAAGCTGGTGGCCGCCCCCCCCTGCGCAGTGGCCATCGCTTCGATGTCAGCTCCTCGCAGAGATCGGCTTGGGGCGGGTCAGTTCCAGTCGGGGGCGCCGCAACCCTCGCGGCGTAAAGAAGAAGCTCAGTTCCTACCCGATCCGCCCACCTCGCCAGGGATCTTCTCGCCAGAGAGTCGAATTCCGAGTCGAGCTCCTTAATTGAACCGTATTGGGGCTTGTCCCCTCCTTCGCCCCGTAGGGGCGGGATTTATCCAGCCTGGGGTGTCAACCCCAGGTGGGCTGGCGCAACCAGCCCAAACCCCGCAGGGGTGGCCGATTGGGTGGGAATCGGCCACCCTTACAGGGTTTGGATTTCGGGTGCCTCCCCACCTGGGGTTGACACCCCAGGCTGGATAAATTTCGCCCCACGGGCGAGGGAGGGGACAAGCCCCTCCCCTACGTTCAGAGCACCTTGAATGAACAGCATTGGGGCTAGCGGTGGCCGGGGGATGGCGAGGAGCGGCGGAAGACCGGCGGACGGCGGGGCTGAGGCCGACGACAGGGACTTGAGACGTCCGACGGGCCGGCGGTCCTTTTTTGATGGTGCAGAGGCGGGAACAAGACGAGCTTGCTTTTAAAGCAAGATCGCTTATACCCTAGGAATGTGCCCGGATCTCATGCCGCCAGAACAAACCAAACAGGAGCCCACGGAGGTTCAAGATGAGAAAAAAGCTAAATGCAAAGCTCAAACTCAACAAGGAAACTGTCCTCGTGCTGAGCGCCCGTGACTTGGACGGTGTCTATGGAGGGGCAACACGTTTCACTTGTGGTGCTGGCGGGTGCTCAACTCCAACCGATAGTTGTCCCGGTCCCGACGGTAGTTGTGTTACTTGTAATAGTTGTGGTTGTAACATCACTTATAACGGCTGTTAACGCTTTCCCGGGTGCGGCGCTTAGGGTCGCGGGGAAGATCCACGAACGGTGGCTCCAAGGCCGAATGGCGTCGGCGGCGAGCCATCGCCATATGGTGGTGCCGGAGCACCTCAGCGCGGATATCTGGGACGTGCAGTCTCGACAGGGGCAGGCCGAGACGTTGCGGCAACTTGCACGCAATGGCCTGACTTCGACGTACATCTCTATACGGTAACGTATAGCGGCACGCCTGCGAGGGTCAGGAATCCGTCGCCAGGGGCTCCCGCGAGGGCTGAACGCGCAGCTCACGGTTCCGCCAGAGCATCAAACCGACTGCGTAGGTGACGTAGTAACCGGCGATGAGCCCAAAGGTGGCCAGGGTGAGGGGGCTGCTCCCGAAGGCGGGAGGGGTTGGCTTCGCCGCCGTGGTGATGGCGTAGACCTCGGTCACGCGGTAGAGAAGGCGACCGAAAAAGAGCAGCGAGAGCGCGATGCCCAGATAGGCGTTCGGGGTGTAGAACAGGCCCTGCGGCGTGGGCTCGAAACGCGTGAGGCGCAGTCCGTAGGCGGCCAGAAGCCCGCCCGCCGCCAAGCCGGCGGCCAGCCACCCCAGGCGCTCGACGTGAGCGCGCGCGGCGTAAGCCAGCAGGACCAGCACGGTCGAGAAGATGGCCAGGGTGATCCACGGCCGCACCCGCGATAGCCGCTGGCGGCCGATCATCCTGCGGAAGCGCATGTAGATCCGCCACGCCACCAGCGGCAGCAGAGCCAGCAGTGCAATGGTCGAGGGAGCCGGTGCCAGCATCGATGTATCCTATGGGGGCTACAGCATCAACGGCGCGCGGATCTCTTCGCGAGGTCCAGCAAGGAGAGCAGCGCATCGTTTACCGCCTCGGAGGTAGGAAAGGCACGTACGACGCGTGGATCGAGAACGACCACATTGGAGCCCTTCTTGAGACGCTCGACGTATTTCCCGCGGACGAGCTCGCCGAAGTCGGAGCGACGGTATTCTGGCCGGAGATCGTCTTCTACCAAAGGTTTATCCTTCTTCATGGAGTCTCCTCTCAGCGCGAGTTGCCTCCCGGGCGCTGATGATACGGATCCGCTCTCCTCGTTCCGTATGAGCGACCACTAGAAGGCGGCCGGCTGAGGAAAGACCGAAGATGACGAAACGTCCTTCCGCCTGAGAGTGGTCAGGGTCCCTGCCGGTGGCCGACAGAGAATCAAAGAATACGGTCGACGCTTCCTCGAAGGAGATCCCGTGTTTGCTGAGGTTCTCGGCGGCTTTGGCCGGGTCCCACTCGAAGTGCATGCATCAGTAGGCTACGCTATTCAGGGAAGGGAAATCCACCATGAAATTCCGCCACCTCCCCCATCCCTTTCTCCTCACCGGTGCTGCCGGAAGATGGAAAGAGAGTGGGGATCGAGGTAGGCCTACTTCCCTGGCACCGGCAGCACGGTCGACATGCGGGTGCCGTAGTCCATCATGAAGGTGCTGAGCATCAGGACCAGCCAGAAGAAGCCGGCGGCGGCGGTCAGGACGGTCATCCGCGTGCTGTGGCGCAGCTCCATGAAGAAATAGAGCACGAGCAGGGCCTTGGTGATAGCGATCGCCATGGCGACGGGAGTGTTGGCCCAGCCCATGTCGAACAGGGAGGCCGCCACCGTCAGGCCGGTGCCGACCAGGAGGGCGAGAAAGACGAAGATGTAGGTGCTGACCGGGGTTACGTGATGCTCAGCCATGGGTCGTTCTCCGCGATGCATTCTCCCCGTCAACCGTGGGTATGGGCGCCCAGCAGATAGAGCAGGGGGAACAGGAAGATCCAGACGATGTCGACGAAGTGCCAGTAGAGGCCGGTCACCTCGAGCGGGTTGTAGTACTCGGGATCGAACTTCCCCCGCCGGGAGTAGAACACCAGCACCGCCAGGATGGCGAGGCCGATGATCATGTGGGTGGCGTGGATGCCGGTCATGATGAAGTAGAGCGAGAAGAAGATCTCGGCATGCTTCTGGTACAGGGGGTCCTGGGCCGCCGCCTCGGCGGCCTCCTTGGTATCCTCCAGCACCAAGTTGAAGCTGGGGCCCGGCACGTGGTGCTCGACGAACTTGTCGTTGTACTCGAACGCCTTGACCCCCAGGAAGGTGGAGCCCAGGACCATGGTCAGCAGGAGCCAGAAGGCGATCCTCTTGCGCTGGTTGACCTGCGCCGACCGGATGGCCAGCGCCATGGTCAAGCTGCTGCAGATGAGGACGGCGGTGTTGATCGCCCCCAGCGGCACGTTGAGCGTCGAGCTCGCCACCGCGAAGGCCTCCGGGTACATGTGCCGGTAGACCATGTAGGCGGTGAACAGGCCGCCGAAGAACATGATCTCGGTGACCAGGAACACCCACATCCCGAGCGTGGAGGCCTCGCTCTGCTGCTCCATCGTGTCGAACTGATGGGCCGGGTGGCGGTTGCCGTGCGCCCCGCCGTGCCCGTGCTCGTGCCGGTCCACCGACGGAGTGCTAGACAAGGGTCGCCTCCTTCTCCTGGGTCAGACGGTTGTGGACCTCCTCGCGGGTGTACTCGTAGGGGCCGTGGGTCACCACCGGCGTCGCGTCGAAGTTCTCGGTCGGCGGCGGCGAGGGGGTGTCCCACTCGAGGCCGACGGCGCCCCACGGGTTGGCGCCGCTCTTCGGCCGTACTTGCAGCGACCAGGTGAAGTAGCAGATCGGCAGCAGGTAGCCGACGCCGAGGATCGACGCGCCGGCGGTCGACAGCACGTTCAGCACCTGGAACTCCGGCGGGTAGGCGTGGTAGCGGCGCGGCATGCCCAGGTAGCCGAGGATGAACTGCGGGAAGAACGTCAGGTTGAAGCCGACGAAGATGATGCAGCGCCGCGAGCTTGCGACCAGAACTCCGGGTACAGCCGGCCGGTCATCTTCGGCCACCAGTAGTGCAGGCCGCCCAGGTAGCGCCATGATCGTGCCGCCGACCATGATGTAGTGGAAGTGGGCGACGACGAAGTAGGTGTCGTGGACGTGGACGTCGATGCCGAGCGTCGCCAGGAACAGGCCGGTCAGGCCGCCGATGGTGAACAGGCCGATGAAGCCGAGGGCGTAGAGCATCGGCGTCTCGCAGCGAGATCGAGCCCTTGTAGAGCGTCGCCGTCCAGTTGAAGACCTTGACCGCCGACGGGATCGCGACCAGCATCGAGAGCACCGAGAAGACCAGTCGCCGGCGTAGACCGACTGGCCGGCGACGAACATGTGGTGGCCCCAGACCAGGAAGCCGAGCACCGCGATGGCCACGCTGGCGAAGGCGACGAAGCGGTAGCCGAAGATCGTTCTTGCGGCGAAGGCGGCGATCGAGCTCGCTGACCACGCCCATCGCCGGCAGGATCATGATGTAGACCGCCGGGTGCGAGTAGAACCAGAACAGGTGCTGGAACAGCACCGGGTCGCCGCCCAGCGCCGGGTCGAAGATGCCGAGGTGCGAGCAGCCGCTCGGCCGCCACCAGCAGGATCGTGATCGCGATCACCGGCGTGCCGAGCATCATGATCAGGCTGGTCGCGTAGTGTCGACCAGATGAACAGCGGCAGCCGGAACCAGGTCATGCCCGGCGCGCGCATCCGGTGGATGGTGACGATGAAGTTGAGGCCGGTGAGGATCGACGAGAAGCCGGTGATGAAGATGCCGAGCGCCGGTCGGCGATCACGTTGGTGTTCGAGTAGGTGCGTGCTAGAACGGCGTGTAGAAGGTCCAGCCGGTGTCGACGCCGCCGTTGACGATCGCGTACAGGGTGAACAGGCCGCCGAGGATGTAGATGTACCAGCTCAGCAGGTTGAGCCGCGGGAACGCCAGGTCCTTCGCCCCGATCATCAGCGGCACCAGGAAGTTGCCGAGCACCGCCGGGATCGACGGGATGAGGAAGAAGAAGACCATCATGATGCCGTGCATCGTGAACAGCTTGTTGTAGGTGTCCGGCCCGAACAGGTCGCCCTCGGGCGTCAGCAGCTCGAGGCGGATCAGCGCGGCGAAGGTGCCGCCGAGAGGAAGAAGAAGGTGACCGAGATCAGATACAGCAGCGCGATGCGCTTGTGGTCGCGCGTGAGCAGCCACGACTTCCAGCCGTACTCCGCGTTCAGGTAGTTCGGCCGCTCGTAGGCGGTCTCCGGGGTGCCGATGGGGTGCGCGTGCGACTGCGGTCGTATCCATGATTGATCTCACTTCTTTGGGGCCGCCGGCCCCGGGGTCTGCGGCGTGTTGGCGGCCGTGCTGGGAGCGGTGCTGGGAGCCGTACCGGCGGCGGGTGTGCCGCCCGTACCGCCGCCGGCCGGCGCACTGCCGGTGGAGCCGAGCGAGCGGACGTAGGCGATGAGCTGCAGTGAGCTGCTCCTCGGTGACCTGCCCCTGGAAGGTCGGCATGATCGGCTCGTAGCCGGCCACGACCTTGGCGGCGGGGTTGAGGATCGACTCGCGGACGTAGTTGTCGTCCGCCGTCACGGTCTGGCCGTCGGCGAGCTTGACCTGGCTGCCGTAGACCCCTTCGAGGTTCGGGCCGCGCTGGGTCACGCCGGGGGACGGCGCGGTGGCAGGTGACGCAGGCGAGCGAGGTGAAGAGCTCGGCGCCGGAGGCGACCATCGACTTGCCGGCCGACGCCGCCGGCCAGCCAGGTCTCGTAGTCGCGCGGCTCCATGACGACGACGCTGCCGATCATCCTGCGAGTGCTCGGTGCCGCAGTACTCGGCGCAGAACAGGTGGTAGTCGCCCGGCTTGGTCGCCTTGAACCAGAGCGTGGTGTAGCGGCCCGGGAACGGCGTCCTGCTTCACGCGGAAGGCCGGGATGTAGAAGCTGTGGATCACGTCCTCGGAGGCCATGCTTCATCTTGATCGGCTGGCCGACCGGGACGTGCAGCTCGTTGATCTCGCGCTGCCCCTCCGGATGCTGGACCTTCCACATCCACTGCTTGCCGATCGCGGTGTACTCGACGGCGTCCGCCGGCGGCCGGTAGAGCTGGAAGAAGACCCGGGTGCCCCAGGCGAACATCGCCAGCATGATCGCCGAGCGGCACCACCGACCAGAGGATCTCCAGCCAGACGGCCGCCCGCTCTTCCACTCCCACCTGTTCGGGATCGCTGCGGCGGTAGCGGGCCATGAAGAAGACGATCAGGCCCGCGATCAGGATGGTGAAGAAGACGCTGACCAGCGCCCAGATGATGTACAGGGCGTCGACGTGGCTGGAGAGCGACGAGGCCGAATCAGGGAAGAGGGGGAACGTCGATTTCATGTCAGGCGGCTCCCAAGGGCCCGGGCTGAGCGGTCTCCCGCCGGCGCAGGAGCAGGACGAAGAGGACGAGGCCGATCACGGTCGCGAGGCCGGCCACGCGCACGAGTCTCATGGTGATGACGCTGTAGCGGCCGATCACGGGGTCGTAGTGGAAGCAGTAGAGCAGGACCTGGTCGACGAGGCCGCCGATCTTGTCGCCGGACGCCTCGACCAGGCCGAGCCGCAGGTCGCGCGGCGGATACTCGATGCCGAACAGGTAGCGCGAGACCTTCCCCCCGGGGGTCAGCAGCACGATGCCGGCGGCGTGCGCGAACTGGTCGAGCTTCGGATCGTAGACGTACTGGAAGCCGACGGCGCGGGCGAGCGGGTCGATCGAGCCCTTGGGGCCGGTCAGGAAGTGCCAGCCCGCCTCGGTGCCCGGCCGCGCGTAGCGCTCCAGGATGTCGCGCTTCTTCATCGCCGCCCGCTCCGGCGTGTCGGTCGGATCGATGCTCGCCACGATCACGTCGAAATCCTTGCCCGGCGTCAGCGACGAGCGGCTTCAGGCCGCGCTCGGCCGGCCTGCATCACCATGTCGCACAGCATCGGGCAGCGGTAGTAGGCGAGGACCAGCACGGCGGGCCGGGCGCCGAGATAGTCCCCGAGCTTCACCGGCCGCCCCGCGTCGTCGCGGAACGGCAGGTCGAGCGGCACCTGCTCGCCGAGCCGCTGGTCGTAGCGCACCGACTTGAGCGGGCCCGGCATGGTGTTGCCGGGCACGATGCTCGACTCGGCGCCGGCCGGCGCGGCGGTCAGGCCGCCGGCGGCCAGCAGCAGGGCCGTGAGGGTGAGTCCAGGAATCGCGCTCAACGTTTTGCTACCTTCTTCTTTCTGCTCACCGGACCGGCGGCTTCGGGGCCGCGGCCGTGGGCGCCGCGGCGGGCCTCGATCGGTGTCTGGGTCATGGCCGCGGCCGGAGCGCCGCGCGGCGCCGGCGGCGGGGAACGGCGCGACGCCGCGCTGGACGATGGCGTCGATCGCCACGTCCACCGGCACTCGCAGCGTGCCGCCCTGCTGGTCGACCCAGCCGGCGCGATCGAGCAGGGCGTCCTCGCCGGTGCGCATCTTGAGCATGTCCCTGGCCGGGTCGTCCTGAAGTCGCGGCCCCGGCGGCGGCTGCTGCGGGTTCTGCGCCATCATCGGCGCCACCTGGACCTCGTTGTGGTCCTCGAAAGCCTTGATGCCGTGGAGGAACCACCACATCAGCAGGGCGAACGCCAGCGTGCCGACGGTCAGCCAGACTCCCGACCAGAGAATGCGGCGGACGCTGATCTCGCGGTCGAAGTCGCCGGTCGCCACCCCTTGCTGGACGGCGGTCCCGTCCCCCGGACCGGTGTCGGTCTTGGCGTCCAGCGCGCCCTCGCCATGGAGGCCGGTGCCGGGCTTGCGGCCGTGGGGATCAGTGGTGGTGGCCATGAGCGATCGCCTCCGGCAGATAGGGGTCTTGAACCGGCAGCAGCGGCCGGGACTTGAGCTCGCGGGCGAAGAAGAAGAGCCAGAAGCCGCCGATGCCGAGCGCGGCCGCGGGATAGAGCCAGAAGAAGGCCGGGTTGTTCACCGCGTGATGCGCCGCGCCCTCGCCATGGGGGCCGTGGAACGCCGGCTCGACCTGCCAGAACAGCTCGACCCAGCGCATGAACAGCAGCAGCGCCGCCACCATCGCCAGCAGCCTGCCGTTGCGCTTGAGGTCGCGCGACAGCAGCAGGGCGAACGGCACCGTGAAGTGGAACACCACGATGGCGAGCGCCACCCAGCCGAAGCCGCCGCGGATGCGCGGCAGGAAGAAGGCGATCTCCTCCGGCAGGTTGCCCGCCCAGATGATCAGGAACTGCGAGAAGGAGAAGTAGGCCCAGATCATCACGAAGGCGAGCAGGAGCTTGCCCCAGTCGTGGAAGTGGCGCGGCTGGATCACCCCCGCCATCGGCTCGCCGCGCGACAGGCAGACGGCGATGACGATCGAGGAACGCGAAGGCCGCGAGCGCCTGGCTGGCGACCAGGTAGAAGCCGTAGATGGTCGAGAACCAGTGCGGCTCGAGCGACATCAGCCAGTCGACCGAGGCGAAGGTGAGCGACAGCACGTAGATGATCAGCCCGGGGCCGAGATCACCCGCATGCGGCGGGCCAGCCTGGGGTCGCTCTCGCGGTCCTGCCGCAGCGACAGGCGGCTCAGCGAGAAGGCGAGCCCCATCCAGATCGCGAAGTAGATCACCTGCGCGGATCCAGAAGCCCGTGGGGTTGAGGTACGCGCTCTTGAGCTGCAGGACCGCGTCGTTCGCCGCCTCCGGGCGCGCCCACTCATAGAGGTGTCTGCATCCCGAAGAAGAAGAGCGGGATGGCGAGGAGCGCCAGCAACGGCAGCGACGCGCGAGGCGGCCTCCAGGATCCGCCGGCTGACCAGCGCCCCAGTCCCCGCCGGTCAGGTGGCCGAGCATGCAGAGCGCCAGCGAGCCGAGCGGAGATGCCCAGCCAGAAGACCCAGCCGACCAGGTAGCCGCGGAAGAAGTAGTCGGGCGAGACGAAAAGGCCGATCCCGCTGAGCGACCAGCCCGACGACGCCGGCGATGAGGCCGACGTCTGCAGGCGGTCGACGTCGGCCGGAGCGGCGAACGCCGGGGAGGCCGTGGAAGGCCGGCGGATGGAGTCGGTCGTCATGGCTTGTGGTCCCCAGGCGTGGCGGCGGCCGCCGGATTCGCCAGCTCCGCCTGGACGCGTTGCTGGTCGGCGGGGGGCAGCTCCGCCAGCTTGGCGTTCTGGCTGTACTGCAGCGCGCGGATGTAGGCGGCGATCGCCCAGCGGTCCGCGCACCGGGATCTGCGGCGCGTAGGTCGGCATCACGCCGAACCCGTCGGTCATCACGTTGAAGAAGTAGCCGATCGGCGCCGTGCGCAGCCGCTCGATGTGGTACGAGGTCGGCCGCTTGTAGCCGCGCTGCACGATCATGCCGTTGCCGTCCCCCAGCCGGCCGTGGCAGGGCGAGCAGTAGATGTTGAAGCGCTCCTGGCCGCGCACCAGCAGCTCGCGGGTGAGCGGATCTGGGCGGCAGCTGGGCGGCCGGCTTGTTGTCGGCGCCGAGGCCGGTGAAGGCCACGCCCTCGCGCAGGTCGCCGCGCGCGCACCGTGTGGGCCGGGATCGGGCGCGCGCCCTGGCCGTCGGCGAAGAAGGTGCTCTCGCCCAGCGGCTTGACCTTGTGCTGGTTGTGCATGTTCTGCCGGCAGCCGGTGGCCAGCAGGCAGGCCGCGACCGCCAGGAGCGGAGTGATGGTCTTAGTGTTCAACTTCGGACACCTCGCTCGCGTTCAGGCCGGCCAGGAAGCTCCGGGTGGCGTCGGGATCGAACTTCGGATCGTCCGCCTCGATCACCAGGAAGAAGCGGTCGCGCGACGCCAGCGCGAAGCGCGGCACGTTGAACACCGGGTGATACGGCTGCGGCAGCCCGTTGAGCAGCGATCATGCCGATCACCGCCGACAGCGCCGCGACCAGGATCGTGCACTCGAAGGTCGGCACGATGAAGGCGCGGCCAGCTGTGGAGCGGCCGGCCGCCGATGTTCATCGGATAGCGCGATCACCTGCGACCAGTACTGCAGCATGTAGCCGCCGAGGCCGCCGAGCAGGCCGCCGATGAGCACGATCAGCGGCACCTTCGAGCGCGGCAGCTCGAGCGCCTCGGAGACCGCCTCGATCGGATAGGGCGAATAGGCGTCGACCTTCTGGTAGCCCGCCTCGTGCACCTGGTGGGCCGCCGTCGACCAGCGCGTCGGCCGAGGCGAACTCGGCCATCAGGCCGTAGATCGGCGGCAGGGGGTCGCGGAGCGCGCTCATCACACCACCTCCGTGGTTTCATCGCCGGGCTTCGCTGCCGGGCACGATCGTCCGCATCTCGAAGATCGAGATCATCGGCAGGAACCGGATGAACAGGAAGAACAGCGTCAGGAACAGGCCGAGCGTGCCGATGAACGTCGCCCAGTCCCAGATCGTCGGCTGGTACATGCCCCAGGACGAGGGCAGGAAGTCGCGGTGCAGGCTGGTGACGACGATGACGAAGCGCTCGAGCCACATGCCGACGTTGACGACCAGCGAGATCAGGAACAGCCAGAGCGGCGACGTGCGGACCCGCTGGAACCAGAGCAGCTGCGGCATGAGGACGTTGCAGAAGATCAGCGCCCAGTAGAAGGCCCAGTACGGGCCGAAGACGCGGTTGCGGATCATGAAGCGTCTCGTACGTGTTGCCGCTGTACCAGGCGAAGAAGGGCTCCATCATGTAGCCGTAGGCGACGATCAGGCCGGTCGCCAGCATCACCTTGCGCCATGTTCTCGAGGTGGCGCATCGGTGATGAAGTCCTTCGAGGCCGTAGACCGTCGCGCAGCGGGATCGCCAGCGTCAGCACCATCGCGAAGCCGGAGTAGATCGGCGCCGGCGACGAAGTAGGGCGGGAAGATCGTCGTGTGCCAGCCGGGGACGATGCCGATCGCGAAGTCGAAGCGACACGACCGTGTGCACCGAGAGCACCAGCGGCGTCGAGAGGCCCGGCGAGCAGCAGGTAGGCCGTCTCGTAGTCGTGCCAGTGCCGCGCCGAGCCGCGCCAGCCGAGCGCGCAGCATGCCGTAGAGCAGCTGCGCGCAGCCTTGTTCTTCGCCCGGTCGCGCAGCGTCGCCAGGTCGGGGATCAGGCCGACGTACCAGAACAGCAGCGACACCGTGACGTAGGTGGAGACCGCGAAGACGTCCCAGATCAGCGGGCTGCGGAACTGCGGCCAGAGGCCCATCGTGTTCGGATAGGGGAACAGCCAGTAGACGAGCCACGGCCGGCCCGAGTGGAGCAGCGGGAACAGGCCGGCGCAGGCCACCGCGAACAGCGTCATCGCCTCGGCGAAGCGGTTGATCGAGGTGCGCCACTCCTGCTGGAACAGCAGCAGGATCGCCGAGATCAGCGTGCCGGCGTGGCCGATGCCGATCCACCAGACGAAGTTGATGATCGCGAAGCCCCAGCCGACCGGGATGTTGATGCCCCAGATGCCGATGCCCTTGACGAGCAGCCAGGTGACCGCCGATCAGCGAGCATCCGCAGCAGCGAGAAGCGCGACGCCGAACGCCGACGAACCAGCCCATCGGCGTGCGCCTGCGTCAGGACGACGTCGGCGATCTTGTCGGTGATCGATGCCGATCGTGTGCCCGGGCGCGATGATCGGCGGCTCGGCGGCTCGACGGTCGCCGGTTGCGGCATGGCCATGCTCAGTGCCTGTCGGCCGCGTCGCTCAGCGCCGGCGCCGGCTCGAGCTCCGGGTTCGGGTTGCGCACGCTGCGCCAGATACGTCGTGCGCGGCCGCGTGTTCGAGCTCGTCGAGCAGCCCGTAGTTGCGCGGCTCGGCCTTGCAGCTTCGCGACGCGGCTGTTCGGGTCGTTCAGGTCGCCGAAGACGATCGCCTCGGTCGGGCAGGCCTGCTGGCAGGCGGTCTGCGATCTCGCCGTCGCGGATCGGCCGGTCCTCGACGCTTGGCGTCGATGCTGCGCCTGCTCGATGCGCTGCACGCAGTAGGTGCACTTCTCCATGACGCCGCGGCTGCGCACCGTGACGTCGGGGTTGCTGCAGCAGCTTCGAGCACCGGCGTGTCCTAGTCGCTGTAGCGCAGGAAGTTGAAGCGGCGCACCTTGTAGGGGCAGTTGTTCGAGCAGTAGCGCGTGCCGACGCAGCGGTTGTAGACCATGTCGTTCAGCCCCTCGTCGCTGTGCACGGTCGCGGCCACCGGGCAGACCTCCTCGCACGGCGCGTTCTCGCACTGCATGCAGGGCGACCGGCTGGAAGTGAAGCGTCGGGCTCGTCGAGGTCGCCCGCGAAGTAGCGGTCGACGCGCAGCCAGTGCATCTCGCGGCCGGGCCAGCACCTGCTCCTTGCCGACGACCGGGATGTTGTTCTCCGCCTGGCAGGCGACGACGCAGGCGCTGCAGCCGGTGCAGACGTTGAGGTCGATCGCCATGCCCCAGGCGTGCCCCTCGTAACGGTGCGGGCGGGTAGAGGGTCTCGTCGGCCGCCGGCGCCTCGCGCTCCTCCTTGATGAAGTCCGGGTTCGCGCTGGAACTCCGCCAGGGTGCCGCTGCGGATGACGTGGCGCGCCTTCGCCTGCTCGGTGGCCACGTCGTCCTCGTGCTCGATGGTGCCGCGCATGGCGTGGTGGTTCTGGGTGCAGGCGACGATGTACTGCCCGCCGAGGCGCGCGGAGGGTGACCCCCGGGGCGCCCCACAGAGCGCGTCGTGGTGCGCAGCGGGTAGGCGTTGAAGCCCAGCCCGGTGGCCTTGCCGGCGAGCTCCCGGCCGTAGCCGAGGGTGAGCATGGCGGTGTCCTCCGCCACGCCCGGGCAGCACCCAGACGGCGGCCTTCTCGATCTTGCGGCCGCCCACCGCGACCTCCACCGTGTCGTGCCAGGTGAGCTTCAGCCGCTCGGCGGTCTTCGGTCCGAGGACCAGGGCGTTGTCCCAGACCAGCTTGGTGACCGGCTTCGGCAGCTCCTGGAGCCAGACGTTGGCGGCGTAGCGGCCGTCCCAGATCGTCGGATCGGGGCGCAGCAGGAGCGTGATCTCGCCGGGCTTGACGCGGCCGAGCGCGGCCTGGATCTCGCCTGCCGCCTGCTGCGCCGCGCCGCCGTTGAACGCCGCCGTGGCGCGGGGCGCCGCCGTCGCCGGGATCAGGCCGGCGTGCAGGGCCTCGCGCCAGGCCTTCTCGAACGCGGAGTTGGTGGCCATACTGGGAGCGGCCGTGGCGGCGGCGGTCCCGGCCGCGGCTGCCGGGGCCGTGCCGGTGGCCACGGCGCTGTTCGCAGCCGTGCTGCCGACCGGTGCGCCGCGGCGGATTGACCGCTGTCATCGGCGGAGCGCTCGGCGCGGCCTTGCCGCCGACGCCGGGGGCGCCGGGGAAGGGGAAGGCGCCGTCGAAGCCGAGCAGCGTGGCGTTGCTGCCGCCGCCGGCGGTGTCCTGGGCGGCCGCGGCGAGGCCGGCGGTCAGGCCGGGCAGGCGGGAGGTCCAGTACTGGCGGACCAGGTCGTAGCTGGTGGCGTCCGCCTGGTTGCCGAGCGTGGCGGCGAGCAGCTCGCCGGCCGTCTTGCCGCCGTAGAGCGGCTCGATCAGCGGCTGCTGGATGCGTCACCGTGCCGTCGAAGGCGCGGGCGTCCCCCCAGCTCTCGAGCTCATGGGCGGCCGGGATGTGCCAGTGGCAGTGCTGCGAGGTCTCGTCCTGGAACAGGCCGTGGTGGACGCGCAGCCGCGACCTTCTCCATGGCCGCCCTGAACGGCAGGTCGGCCGGCGCGGTGTAGACCGGGTTGACGCCGTCGAGGATCAGCAGCGCCGCGACCTGGCCGGCGTCCATGTCGCGCACCAGCTCGGCGCAGCGACTGCACGTGGTCGACCGGATCGGCCTCGACCGGCTCCTGATAGAAGACGGTCGAGCCGGCGTTGCCCGAGCGCCTCGTTGATGCCGTGGACCAGCACCTGCGCCGCCGGCGAGAGGTACTCGTCGCCGACCACCAGCGAGGCGCCGCGGTTCGCCTGCAGATCCTTGGCGACCTCGGCCACCCACTTCTGGGCCTTGGGGTCGGCGAGCGGCGGCGCGCCCCTGCCGGCCGCGACGCCGAGCGCCTGGGCGAGGGCGAGGACGAACCCCTCGACCTGCGCCGGCGGCAGCTGCAGCCGGTGGTCGGCCAGCGCCGAGAGGCCGACCGGCGAGCTCTCCACCGTGTAGACGCGGGTCATCGTGTCGTGGTGGGCGCGCACCCGCCGCCCCTCGGCGAAGTCGCGGGCGTAGCGCACGCCGGCCGACCCCTCGCAGAGGACGTCGGCGCCGAGCGACAGCACCACCTGTCGCCTTGGTGAAGTCGTAGCGGGTGTCGACCGGCCGGCCGAACGCGCGCACCGCGGCGGCGCGCGCCTGGTGCGGGCCGGCGGGCTCCCAGCGGTGCCAGCGGGCCTGCGGATTGGCGCGCAGGATGTCGGCGATCTGGGCCGCCAGCGTCGGCGAGGTCACCGTGCCGGTGAGGATGCGCAGCCCCTGGCCGCCGGCCAGCGGGCGCGCGGTCTCGCCCATCTGCGCTGACGAAGCCGCTCCAGGTGCCGGCGCGGCCGTTGTGGAGGATCGCCTGCGAGCGCTCCGGATCGTAGAGGGTCAGCACCGAGGCCTGGGCGAAGGCGTCGGCCGCGCCGAGGCTCGCCGGGTGGTCCGGGTTCCCCTCGATCTTGGTCGGCCGCCCCTGGTGGCTCTCGGCGAGCACGCCCATCGCGTAGCCGGCGTGGGTGATGGCGGTCGCGAAGTAGAGCGGCTTGCCGGGGATGAGCTGCTCCGGCTGCCGGACGTAGGGGATGATCTTCTCGAGCGGCTGCTTGGTGCAGCCGGTCAGGCCGGCCAGCGCCAGCGAGGCGCCCGCGAGCTGCAGGAAGCCGCGGCGCGACACGCCGCTCCGGCCACTCCGACGCGAAGCGGGGGAACTCGCGGTGGAGGAGGTCCTCGAACTCGGGGGTGCCGGCGAGCTCCTCGAGGCTGCGCCAGAACTCCGGCCCCTGCTTGGTCCGCAGCCGCTCCCGCACCTCTTCCACGTCGAGCCGGGCCGGTCCCGGCTGGGGGGCCCCCTGGGCTCCGCACTTGCCTTTGGCGTTGACGCTGTCCATCAGGTTCGCTCGCTCTCGTTGTTGTCCGTCGGCTCTGGCCGCGGATCTCCTGCCCAGGCTCGCGTGCCTAGCGGTGGCACGTCGAGCAGCTCGTCAACGATTTGAGCGTCGTAGTCCTTCGCCAGCTTCGCCTGCAGCCGGGCCACGTCCTTCGCCGCGGGCTCCCAGTGCGGGTTCGAAGCCTCGCGCGGCGAGGGCATGTACTTCAGGAAGCTCGCGCGATCGCTCGGATTCCAGTTCATGTTGAACACCTCTTCCCGCGGCCGCACGTTCTTGGCCGGGTTGCGGTGGCAGTCGAGGCACCACTGCATCTGCAGCGAGGCGTTCTGGAACATCAGCGGCATCCGGTCCACCGGCCGTGGCAGGCTGCGCAGCCGATGCCCTTGGCGACGTGGACGGTGTGATTGAAGTAGACGAAGTCGGGCAGGTCGTTCACCCGCGTCCACTGCACCGGCACGTTGTCGCGGTAGCTGGCCCGGACCGGCTCCAGCAGCTCGGCGTTGGTCCAGATCTGCCGGTGGCAGTTCATGCAGGTCTCGGTCGGCGGGATGCCGGCGAACGCGGAGCGCTCCACCGAGGTGTGGCAGTAGCGGCAGTCGATGCCCAGGCCGCGCACGTGGTGCTCATGGCTGAACGGCACCGGCTGATGCTTCACCACGTACTGGCCGGTCACGTACCCGGACGCGCCCATCAGGGTGTAGAGCACCCAGCCGAGCAAGCCGAGGAAGAAGACCGCCCCGAAGATGCTGACCTTGGCGATCGTGTTACTGCTGCGATGGAAGATCTGCATGGGGAGCCACCCTCCCTAGAGTCCCAGTCGGCGACCATATCCGACCACCGGCTGCGGTTCAAGGGACATTGTGAAAGTCGTCACAAGCTCGGGACTGTACTGCAACCTCCGGCGTGGTGCAAGACTCAAAATCGCCCCGGCGAGGCAGGTTTCAGTGGCCTGCGACCTCAACCCCTATCCCCTTCTCCTGAAGGAGAAGGGGGACGACTGCGAGACAGGTTGCCCGTAGGGCCCTCCCTCTCCTTCAGGAGAGGGATCGAGGGTGAGGTCGCAGGCCACGGGCGCTCTTTATTGAGGACGGCGCCAAAGCGGCCGCATGTAGAAAATCCTGCCTTCCTCGCTCTGGAAGGACGGACTTTGCAACCCGGACCGCACCGCCGCCGGCCCGCGCGCACCTCTCTCCAGCGGCCATCCACCGCGAAAAAAGCCCCGTTCCGAGCAGAGGTCCCGGGTCTGGACGGTTCTTTCAACGACTACTGTGAGATGTGTCAAATTTCGTCATTTATCTGGCAAAAACCAGCTCCCGCAAGGATTTCCGAGAGTTGGCCCACATTTTGCTATTTCTGGTTTTCGCTGCGAGGCGCTGGCGAGGGAGGGGAAAACGAGAGGGCGGCCGCAGCAAAAAGGAGAAGCAACATGCGCACCTTCGCTCGACAGATCTCGATGATCGCTCTCCTGACAATTCTCCTGGCTCCGGGGCTCCTTCAGGCCCGTACGGCTCCGGTTCTGCGCGATACGCGGAATTCCCGGGCGAGCGCGAGCAGGTCGATCCCCGAGGCGGGATCCTTCAGCGCGGTATGGAATTTGCTTTCAACTTTGTTGAAAACCGGCATAGGGCTTGACCCCTCCGGTTCGGCGAGCCCCGGCAGCGCTTCGGGAACCTCGAATAGCGAAACTGGCATAGGGCTGGATCCGAGTGGAGCGCCCTAGATTCTGGGTTAGTTGAGTTGGGGGTCGTTGAGTTAAGCACGAGCAAGGAATCAACCATCATGGCAACTCTCGTAAATGCTCCGGCGAAGTCTCAGGCCGCACTGGAACTTCTGGCCGAGCTCAGACCATACCGTTTTGAGGATCAGCTCCACCTGATCCGCGCCTACCGGCGTTTCGTGGATGGGTCGCTGTGCGCGCTGCTCTGCCAGGAGAGTGTGCGGCTGAGCATGGTCGCTCCGGGCCGTGCCGTCGAATCGGCGGAGCTGGCCGTGGTGATCGCCGATCTGCTCAAGGAGAGCGGGTCCCTCGACAGCCGGCGGATCTACCAGCTGCGGGGCTATGCCTGGGCGCATGACGGCAACGCCCGGCGCGTCCTGGGCGACCTGCGCAACGCGGACGAGTCCTTCACGATCGCCGAATCCTGGTGGGAGGCGGGGGTGGCCGGTGTCGGCGACCTCCTCGGCTATGAGCCGCTGATCCTCGACCACAAGGCTTCGCTGCGGATCGCTCAGCGCCGCTTCCCGGAAGCCTTCGAGATGCTCGACCGGATTTTCGCCATCCATATGGACACCTGCCGCGCCGAGCTGCGGGACTGTCACCTGGCGGGCCGGGCGCTGATCAAGAAGGCGATCGGCTACGCCGAGATGGGGGAGCCCGAGCAGGCGATCCAGTTCCTCCACCAGGCCGAGGTTCTGGTGGACGCGCAGCGCGATCCCCGCCTGTTCCTCTGCCTGCGCCACAATCTCCTGTGCAGCCTGACCAGCACCGAGCAGTACGGCGAGGCCCTGCTGATGCTCCCCGAGATCGAGGCGCTCTGCCGCGAGCTCGGCAATCCGCTCGACCTGCTCCGCGTGCGCTGGTCCGAAGGGCGGATCGCCGCCGGCGTCGGGCGCGTGGAGGAGGCCCGCGAGCTCTTCCAGGAGCTGCGGCAGGAGTTCGCCGCGCGCGGCCTCGCCTACGACGCGGCGCTGATCACCCTGGATCTGACCGCGCTCTACGCTCAGGCGGGCGCGCTCGCCGAGGTCAAGGCGCTGTCGCTCGAGATCGCGCAGATCTTCCAGGCCCAGGACGTCCCGCGCGAAGCCCTCGCCGCGCTGCTCTTCTTCCAGAAGGCCGCCGAGCGCGAGCGGGCCACCGCCCAGCTGGCCCGCGAGATCGGCGCCTTCCTCGAGCAGCTCCGCTCCGATCCGGGGCTCCGCTTCGAGCGGATGCGGTAGCTGATCCGATAAAAGCGCTGTCCTGAAAAGTTTGCACACCTTCCCGGCGAGCCCGGGCAAGGTGTACAATGCTGCCCAACAATAAGGGGTGTTGGGCAGTTGAATCGCCGTGAGTTCCTGAGGGCGGGAGCCCTCGCTGGCGCTAGCGTCCTCGCCGGCCCCATGGTCAACCGGGGGAGGTTCAGCCTCTTCGCCGATGACCGGGTTCCGGTCAAGTATTCCTCCCGCGCCGTCGAGCTGGTCGGGCGGTCGATGGTGATCGACATGCTCGGCCTGCTCACCCTCGACTGGCCGAAGCTCTACGCCTGGCAGCGGCAGCCGGCCGAGTTCGGCCCGGCCGAGTTCCAGAAGCTGCGCGGCTCCGGGGTCAAGGTCTTCCACCCCGCGGTCGAGCCGAACGATCCCCGTCCCTACGAGGCCTCCCTCGACTGGCTGTCCGGCTGGAACCGGCTGCTCCAGCAGCGTCCGGACTACCTCGTCCGCATCGAGTCCGGCCGCGACTTCCAGCGGGTCCGCGACGAGGGGAAGATCGGCATCCTGGTCGGCTTCCAGAACTCCGACCATTTCCGCACGGCGGCCGACGTCGCCAGTTTCCACGCCCTGGGGCAGCGCGTCTCGCAGCTCACCTACAACGCGCGCAACCGCATCGGCAGCGGCTGCTTCGAGTCCCAGGACACCGGGCTCGCCCCTTTCGGCGCCGAGATCGTCGCGGCGATGAACCGGGTGGGCATGGTGGTCGACGTCTCCCACTGCTCCGAGCGCACCTGCCTGGACGCCTTCGCCGTCTCCCGGCAGCCGGTGCTGATCACCCATTCGAACTGCCGGACGCTGGCGGCCAATCCCCGTTGTAAATCGGACACGGTGATCCGCGCGATGGCCGGGCGCGGCGGCGTCATGGGTGTCACCGCCGTCGCCGCCTTTGTCAGCGGCCGCGGCCCGGCCACGCTCGACCACGTGCTCGATCATTTCGACCACATCGCCCGTCTGGTCGGCGTCGAGCACGTCGGGCTCGGCAGTGATGTCGATCTCGACGCCCTCGATCCGCAAACCGGCCGCGTGCTCGCCCGCTACGACGTCCGCGGCCTCCCCCCCGCCCGCCGGGTCTTCGACCTCACCGAGGGGCTGATCCGCCGCGGCTACAACGACCGCGCGATCGAGCTGATTTTGGGCGGCAACTTCCAGCGGGTGCTGACGGAGATCTGGGGCGGGCAGGGGGCTTAGGGCAGAACACGGACAAGCACGGACAAACAAGGACAAACACGGACAGAAGTCCCCTGTCTGTGTGTGTTTGTCCGTGTTCGTCCCTGTTCGTCCGTGTTGCTCTTTCCCCTCACGGCACCCCCGGCGCATAAACCCCGAGCAACCGCCGCTTCCACCAGTCGCCTGTTCTGCCTTTCTCGGCGGGCGTGGTGAACTCGTACTGCCAGAGCACCGCCCGCACTTGCGACGGGGGGGAGCCGTTGAAAGGATCCCGGCGGAAGAGAGCGAGCACGTCCGGGCTCCCTTCGAGGAGCCGGACCTCCGTGTTCAGCACCCAGGGGTACTCCTGCCAGGAGCCGAGCGAGGCGAACCAGAGGTTCCATTCGAAGCGCGGCTGATAGGGAGCGTAGATTCCCGGGCGCTCGGCGGGGTCCTGCGGCTTGTAGCGGAAGGGGTAGGCGATCCAGGCCGTGCCGTCGCGGCTCCCCTGGAATTCGATCTCGTAGCGGGCCCGGGTCATCACCGCGAAGAGGCCGTAGCGATTGGCGATGCGGAATGGATCGAGCCAGCGGGCCGGAGCGGCGAGAAAGGCGGGGCCGCGCGAGAGGAAAAAGGGGACGAGCGTCGCGTAGAAGATCCAGGCCAGCATGGCCGCCGCGCCGAGCGTTCGCCAGCGCGGCGCCGGCCGCGCCTCGACCGCCGCCGGCCTCCGGAATCCCACCCAGGCGAGCGCCCGGTCGTCGAGCAGCAGGAAGCCGAGCACCAGAACGAGATAGTTCAGAAAAGCGTAGTTGGCGGTCGCGATGATCCCGATCTGGAACGGGGTCACGATCAGGAAGCAGGCGAGCCGGAACCGGCGCGGCAGCCACGCCAGCCAGACCACGGCCAGCTCCAGCAGCAGCGTCGCCACCACCGTCGCGGCATGGTAGCCGTGAGGGAGGTATTGCTGCACGTACCAGCCGGGCCAGGAGGGGAGCGGACCGTTCTCGTAATAGTGATCCATGGCGGTGAGGTTCCGCCACTGGATGTCGCCGCTCAGCAGCTTTACGATCCCCGATTCGAAATAGATCCGGAACCACTCCCAGCGCAGCAGGAAGAGGCTCGCCGGCGACGGCGGATGATCGATCCCGAGCCCCGGCCGCACGCCGCGCGGCGCGAAGAACAGCGACAGAAACCCCGCCTCCAGCAGCATGCCGTCCGATTGATAGGAGGAGAAGTCCTGCGCCGCGCTGATGAAAGAGAGGAAGAGGACGAGGCAGATCGCGATCGTCAGTCGCGGCCAGACGTTGAGGACGAGCAGCGCCGAGGCGATCAGCCCGCCCCAGACCAGGGCCGTCAGCGCCGCGTCGCCCGAGCCGAGCCAGAGCAGCGTCGGCGCCCGCCAGAAACGGGAGAGGCCGGGGATCACCCGCGCGACGACCTCCTCGAGATAGGCCCCCGCCGGCAGGATGCCGCGCGATCCGATCAGCCCCCGGATTTGAAAGGCGAGCGAGTAGAAGGCCGAGAAGAAGATCAGTCCGAGGCAGCGGAGGAAGATCCAGCGCGGCCAGAGGACACTCCGGCCGGCCCTGAAATCGGGGGCGAAGAGGCGATCGAGGAAGAACGGCTGCTCGTTCACCGGCCGGTCGGTCGCGCGAAGACCACCTGGGATTTCGTCCGCGCGAATCCGAGCCGCTCATAGAAGGCGTGGGTCCGCTCGCGGACGACGTTGCTCCGCACCCGAAGCGTGCGGAATCCGTGCCGGACGGCCCAGCCGTCCGCGGCCGCGACCAGCTCGGCGCCGATGCCGCCGCCACGGTGCGCCGCGTCCACCACCAGAGCCGCGATCTCCGCATACGGCTCGCTGTCGACCCGGTAGGCGCCGACAACCTGGATCCAGCCGATCACCACGCCGTCCACCTCGGCGGCGAGGACGGCGTTCTCCGGCTGGGTCGCGAGATCGCGCAGCCGGCCCTCGGCCTCCTCCGGAGAGGTGGGATAGCCGAGCTGGGTCGCCAGATCGGCCACGGCGGCGGCGTCCGCGGGCTGGGCGGGGCGGATGTTCATGAGGCCGGCAGTCGCTGGCTCGCCCGACATTTCGTCATCTTAAATGCAATCGCCGCCTCTACAGATGGCGAAAGATCTCTTTTCACGCATGGTGAATGAGGCTGATGGGAGTGTAGTCCGGCAGTCCTGAGCGGTCAATCCCCGTCCCGGCCGGGAATTTTACTGCCTCCTCCGTAGTTGAATGGCCTGTCGGTAGAGCAGTGGCTCCGGCCGGCCTGGGGTTGACGGGCTCGAAGGGTGGAGCTAAACTCCAGCTAGCTCATCTACCGTGTGTAGAAGGAGTAACGATGCCGTCCCCCGGGGCGGCATCAGCCTTTTTGGGCTGCCTCGAACTCTTTCCGAAGCTTCCTCTTCTGATGTTCTCGAGTGACGAGGTAAGCAGTCCAGGGCAAGACGTAACTCCCTCTGACCGCCAGCACGACCAAGTAGTTTTCCCTCTCGAGCCACAGGCAGGCGCGCCGCTCGCCCTTCCGCTCGTTTTCCCAAACCTTAAGGGCCGGGTCGTCTGCATGCTCGATAATCGGTCGTGGCCACCCGATCCTCTCGCAGCGCTGAAGATCTGGCCTACGCTGGGACTCGACGCTACCCTCGGTCGTAAAGTGCCAAAAGGTAGCCTCTCTGCCGTCTGCCAGCGGATGCCGCTTCAACTTCAGCGGACATCCCCGGAAGTAGATTGTTTCGGCCTTGAAATCTCTGCAAAAAATAGCATACAGAGCATCTTCATAACGAGCCCAATCACCTCCGAAGGCAGACAAATAAATTTTTGGGGGAAGCCAGATCGGCATCTAGCTCGTCCCTCGCCAGTGAAACACGTTAAATTTTTTCTCGCGTAACAGCGTGCTGCGTGTTAGTGAATAGCCGGACCTCCGCCGAAGCCGTTCGATGAGTGCCTTCTTCGCGAGACTTTCGATTTCCTCCCGATTAGCTGCTGACAGCGCTCCGATCAAAATATCTGCGATCTGTAGTAGCTCCGATTCGTGCGAGCGCACGGTTTGCATCCTTGTTACGATGTCCCGAGAGAAGTCATATAGGTTATGAGCCAGGACATCATGTAGGTGACGCACCTTGGCGGCGCTTCGCGTGTCCTTGATGTCCAGATAGATACGGAAGCAGGCGTGGGGTTCCAGTATCACCTGCAACATTGTGAAGTACATTTTGTAGTACCAGTCATCATGCGTCTGGCCGTAATCGCCGTGCCGCAATTCCAACTTGTGTGCTACCAGGCAGCGGAAATTCAGCGACTCAGTATCGAAAAAATAATCTAATAAGTCTAAGTACAGGGGCAGATTGCCAGGCGAAAGCTTGGTCCATTTCACTTCCGCCCTGGGTGGCAGACCGTGTTTCGCTTTAATCTCCCGAATGCGCTCGGTCGCTGACCGCACGTGATCGAGGGAGCACCATACAGCGCCCAATGCCATTGCTGGTTGGCGATCGTGCTCCAGGTGACAGCTCTCGTCACAATAGATGTTAATTACTTGCGACACGGTACGTCCTCCCCGGCCCGAGGGCCCGCAAGGCGTTGAGGATCACGGCGACGTCGATCGCCTCCTGGAACAGGGCGCCGGCCAGGGGCGGGAGATAGCCGAAGGCGGCCACGATCATGGCGGCGATCGACAGGCCCATGCCGGCGACCACGCTCTGCAGCGCGATCGACCGCGAGCGGCGGGAGATCGCCAGGGCGTCCACCAGGCGGTCGAGGCGGTCGAGCATCAGCACGGCGTCGGCGGCTTCCGAGGAGGCCGTGGCGCCCCGCGCTCCCATCGCGACCCCGACCGTGGCCGCGGCCAGGGCGGGCGCGTCGTTGACGCCGTCCCCCACCATCACCGTGGGCCCCTTGGCGCTCTCGGCCTTCACCGCGTCCACCTTCTGTGCCGGCGAGCACTCCGCCATCACCGCGTCCACCCCCAGCTCGCGCCCCACCCGCTCGGCCACCGTGTGGTGATCGCCGGTCACCATCACCACCCGCTCGATGCCCAGCCCGCGGAGCCTGGCGAGAGTGGCCGCCGAGTCCTCGCGGATCGGGTCGGCGAGAATGATCGCTCCGGCGGGGTGGCCGTCCACAGCCACGAAGACGTTGACCTGCCCCTCGGTGGAAACGGCGCGGCGCAGCTCCTCCAGGCGCGCGGCCAGCGGGCCGCCGCCGCCCGTCCGCTCCTTGACCCAGCTCGCCTTGCCCAGCGCCACCTGGCGGCCGTCCACCGATCCCTCGATCCCGGAGCCGAGCTGTTCCGCGACGCCGGTGGGAAACGTGAGCGGCAGGCCGCGGTCGCGGGCGGCGGTCACGATGGCGGCGGCGAGGACATGGGGGGAGACCTGATCGAGCGAGGCCGCCAGGCGTATCAGCTCCTCCGGCGGCAGGCTGTCGAACGTCTCGACGCGGGCGATCGTGGGGATGCCGGTGGTCAGGGTGCCCGTCTTGTCGAGCAGCAGGGTGCGGGCGCGGGCGAGACCCTCGATCGCCGCGCCCCCCTTGATGATGATCCCCCGGTGGGCCGCCCGGGAGATGCCGGCGATGAAGGCCACCGGCGCCGCCAGGATCAGCGGGCAGGGGGTCGCCACCACCAGCACGGCGAGGGCGCGGACCGGATGCCCCGAGAATTTCCAGGCGAGCCCGGCGAGGATCAGCGTCAGAGGGAGGAAGACCAGCGAATAGCGGTCGGCCATGCGCACGAAGGGGGGGCGCGAGGCCTCCGCCTCCTGCACCAGCCGCACGATGGCCGCGTAGGTGCTCCGCTCGGCCGTGGCCACCGCCCGCAGATCGAACGGGCCGCCGTCGTTGAGGCTGCCGCTGGGCACCCGGTCGCCGGAGCGCCGGTCCACCGGCGTGGACTCGCCGGTGAGGGCGGATTCGTCCAGCACCGCGTCCGGACCGAGGAGCACGCCGTCCACCGGCACGATCTCCCCCGGCTTGACCAGCAACCGGTCCCCCGGCCGCACCTCTTCGATCGGGGGATCGGCGAGCCGGCCGTCCTCATAGCGATGGACCACCCGCGGCGCGCGCTCCACCAGGCTCGACAGCTCCTTGCGGGCGCGGGCTCCGGCGTAGATCTCCAGCATCTCGCCACCGGAGAGCATCAGCGCCACCACGGCTCCGGCCAGGTTCTGGCCGAAGGCGAGGGCGCCGGCCATCGCCAGGAGCGCGATGGCATCCACCCCCAACTCGCGCCGGCGCAGGCTGGCGATGATGTCGAGCGCCAGCGGCAGCAGGACCAGGATGATCGTCGCCTGCCAGAGATGGTCGGCGGCGCGCTGGAACCCCGCCAGCCAGGCGGCGCCCCCGGCGAGCAGGCCGAGGACCGTCAGCGCGAACGCCACCCAGGCGAAACGCGTGGAAGACCACCAGGAGGTGGGAGCCGCAGCTTGTGAAGAGGCGCTCATCGGCGCTCACTGTAGCCGAAGAGTTGGCCCGCCGGGTGGGGGAAAGGTCAACGGAGAACACGGAGAACACGGACACTCACAGACACTCACGGACGAACACCGCCCCCGAACCGTGCCCTCTTCGTCCCTGCTGTCCGTGTTTGTCCGTGCTCGTCCGTGAGTGTCCGTGTCCTGCGCCTTGCCTAAACCCCCCGCCGCGCCGCCCAGCACCGCCTGAATCAGGTGGGGGAGGTTTCAGCCCGCGCCGCCGCGGGGGTTCGCCAGGGCTTCCGCGATAGCCTGCTCCAGCTCCTTGAAGCGGACGGGCTTGGTGAGATAGAGGTCGAAGCCGGCGGCGAGGATCCGGTCGTGGTCCTCGCGCATGGCGAAGGCGGTCAGCGCGATCGCCGGCAGGTGAGCCAGATCGCTGTTCCCGCGCACCTCGGCGAGAGTGGCGAAGCCGTCCAGGACGGGCATCTGGAGGTCGAGCAACAGCAGATCGGCGGGCCGGGCGGCCAGCAGGGCGAGCGCCTCCCGCCCGTTGGACGCCACCGTCACCTCGTAACCCCAGCGGGTGAGGAGCTCGGTGAGCAGGGTGGCGCTGGCGGGATCGTCTTCGGCGACCAGAATGTGCTTGCTCATCGGGCGCTCCTCTCCTCGGGTCGGCCGGCCGCTTCGGGCAGCCGGCATTCGGTGTCCATCCACTGCCGCTCCGGGTCGGATTCGACGGCCGGCACCCCGCGCGGCGTGTCGAGGGGCTCGATGCGGCGCCGGCAGGCCTCGACGAGCAACGCGTCGTCCATGGGGAGGACGAGGCAGCCATGGGCTCCGGAGAGGAAGGCCGGCCGCTGGCTCGCCGGGTCCGGCACGAGCGCCAGGATCAAGAGGCTGGAGGGGGGCTCCCGCCTCCCCAGCTCGCGCAGGAGCTGCCAGCCGCGGCCGCCGGCACTCGCGAGGTCGAGCACCACCAACTGCGGCGCGACGCTCTCGATCAACGGCGGCGCTTCGCTCCCGCAGCCCACGGCGCGCACGCTGAACCGTTGTTGCCGGAGCGCCGCGGCCCAGCGGTCGAGCGCGGCCTCGTCGTCGCCCACGAGCAGGATGGCCGGCTCGCCGGACGCCCGCTGGGCCCGGGGCAGGCTCGGCGGGGTGGCCGGGGTGGCGAGGAGCTCCGGGAGGTCCGGCAGCAGCACGGCGAACGTGGTGTCGGTGCCGGGCGCGCTCTCCACCCACGCCTTGCCCCCGTGCTGCTCGACGAGACGCCGGACGATGGCGAGCCCGAGGCCGGTGCCCTCCCGGATCCCGGCGCGGCCGCGGGCCTGCTGGAACTCGTCGAAGATCGTCTCCTGCTCCGCCGCCTCGATGGGCGAGCCCGGGTTGCTGACCGTCAGCAGGGAGAAGCTCCCCTCGCTCTGTCCGGCGACCCTGACGGTACCTTCGGCGGGTGTGAACTTGACCGCGTTGCTCAGCAGGTTGAAGAGGATCTGCTGGCAGTGGAGACGGTCGGCGAAGACCGACAGCTCCTCCGGCACGCGCTGGTCGAATCGGATCCTCTTCCGGGCCGCCAGCGGGCCGAGGGTGGACAGGATCTCGGGCAGCAGGCCCGCGACGCGGAACCGTTCGGGCGACAGCTTGAGACGGCCCGCCTCGATCTTCGACAGGTCGAGGATGTCGTTGATCAGGCAGAGCAGGTGCTCGGCGGCCTGGCGGACGAACGTGAGGTGGAAGCTCTGCTTGTCGGCGAGAGGGCGCTCGGGGTCGGTGGCCAGCAGCTCGGAGAAACCGAGGATGGCGTTGAGCGGCGTGCGCAGCTCGTGGCTCATCATGGCCAGGAACTCGCTCTTCAGGCGGTTGGCGCGGACGGCCTCCTGGCGGTGCATCTCAAGCTCGCGATTCTGCCGCTGGATCTGATCCAGAAAGGCGCGCCGCTGCTCCTCCAGCACCTTGCCGCGGGTGACGTCGCGGAAGAACCCCTGGCAGGAGATGAGGCGGTCGCCCTCCAGGCTCGGGCTCACCGTGCCCTGGACGTGCACCTCGCGGCCGTCCCGGGTCAGGAACACGGTTTCCACCGGATAGGAGGATGCCGCGCCGGCCCGCAACCGCTCGAACAGCGCCGAGCAGTGCTCGATCTCGCGGGGCGCCACGACGCCGGACAGGCTGAGCTCGCGGGATTCCTGCTCCGAGTAGCCCAGGACCTCCCGCCACCGCCGGTTGGCGTACTCCACCTTCCCCTCGGCGTCGAGGCTCTGGATGAGGTCCCCCGAGGTTTCGAGGAACTGGCGGAGCCTGCGCTCGCTGGCGGCGAGAGCCTCCCGGTTCCGCCGCGACTCGGTGACGTCGAAGGCGAAACCGAGCACGTAGGGGGCCCCGGCGAGCGGGGAGTGCAGCACGTTGCGGTACATCCACCACCGCTCCTCCCCCTGGCGGCTGATCAGCCGCATCATCCCCTCCGTCTGCTCGCCGTGACGGATGCGGGCCAGGTACCTGGCGAACCGTTCGCGCGCGGGCGGCGCCAGCAGGATGGAGAGGTCGCGGCCGGCCAGCTCCTCTGGAGCGAAGCCGAGCGCCCCGGCGGCCGCGGGATTGATGCTCAGCAAGCGCCCGTCGAGGTCGTGCGTGCAGAGGAAGCCGAGGCCGTTCTCGAAGATGTCGCGGTAGCGCATCTCGCTTTCGCGCAGGGCGCGGACGAGCCGCCTGGTCTTCACGGCGGTGGCGGCGAGCAAGAGGAGGGCCAGGGCCAGGCAGGCCAGCCCCAGGGTCCCGCTCATGGGAAGCTCCGGCCCCGGAGCACGGATATACTCTCCCTCCGAGTGCACGGATGAACTACAGAGTACTGACTGTCGACGATGACCCCGCTACCCTGCTGGTCGTCGAGAAGGCGCTGGCCAGGGCCGGGTTCGAGGTGTGGGCCGCGAGCTCCGGCGAGGCGGGGATGGAGATCCTCCACCGCCAGGGATTGCCGCACCTGGTGGTGGTCGACCTGCTGATGCCCGGCATGGGCGGGTTCGACCTGTGCCACCAGATCAAGGCGTGGAGCGACGTGCCGCTGATCATCCTGACGTCGGTGAGCGCCAAGGAGACCCTCATCGACGCGATCGAGCGCTTCGCGGAAGACTACATGGTGAAGCCGTTCGATCCCCGCGAGCTGGTGGCGCGCGCGAAGCGGGTCCTGCGGCGCATGGGGGAGCCCGCCTACGGCCTGGAGCCGGTGACGGCGGTGGACGGCCATCTCAGCATCGATTTCGTCCACCAGCGGGCGATCCTCGACGGCCAGGAGGTCGAGCTCGGACCGATCGAAAGCAAGCTCCTCTACCTGCTGATGAAGAGCGCCGGCCGGCCGCAGTCCAACGCTCACCTGATCGGCCGGATCTGGCCCAACCAGGAGGTCTTCGAGGACACCCTGCGCGTGCACGTCCACCGCCTGCGGCGCAAGATCGAGCCGCAGCCGGGAGTGCCCCGGTACATCGTGACCGAGCGTGGCGTCGGCTACTCGTTCCCGTCCCCGCGGGCCGGCGAGAGCACGGTCTGCTGACGTCGCCCGGTGTCCGAAGGTTTTCCTCATCGCGGTGAGGACGCAGGATACTCCGCGGCGCCTTACATTTCCCATTACAGCCGCCGCCGATGTAATTCGTGATGTAACCTCGGCGTGAGATCCTCTTCAGATCGAGGGTTCGGGCAATGTATTTAATGAACGTGATCGAAAATAGTCCCGGTCAGAAAATGCTGCAATTCGTCCGGAAGGCCGGATAAGAGGGGGAGGGGGCGCGGCATGATTCCGGAGATTCCTTTCCTCGCGGCGGATACCGTGGGGCAGGTGTGGGAGCTGGGCGGCGAGGAGCTGCTGCGGTGCCTGGGGGGGTTGCTGCTCGAGCTCACCCCCCAGCGCCTGAGCGCTCTCGCGGAGGCCCTGCATCGCGACGATCTGGCGGCGGCCCGGCTGGCCGCCCACGCGCTGGGCTCGACCGCCGGCACGGTGGGGGCCGGAGGGCTCCTCGCCGCGGCCCAGAGGGTCGAGGCGGCGTCCTCGGCGCCTGAGGCGCGGACGGCCGCCGCCGTGCTGGAGGACGAGTGGCGGCGGCTGCGGCAGCCGCTGAGCCGATGGCTGGGCGCGCCCGGGAGGGGGGCATGAAGGCGCGGGCCCTGGCCGCTCTCCCGCCGCCGGACCCGGCGCCCAGTCCGGCGCGGCGGGTCCTCGTCGTCGACGACGATCCCGGGGCCCTGCGCCGGATCACCGATTTCCTGCGCACCGCTCCGGTTCCCTGCGAGCCGGCGGGCGTGGACAGCGCCGAGGCGGCGCTCCGGATCCTGGGCGGCAAAGACGGTCTGGACTGCCTGCTGATCGACGTCACGCCGCCGGGAATGGACGGCCTGCGGCTCCTCCTCGCGGCGCGGGAACTGCGGCCCGAGCTGAAGATCGTCGGGATGGCGTCCGTGCCCACCGGCGACCTGCGCCGGGCCGTGCTGGAGGCCGGGGCCTCCGGGCTGCTCTCCAAGCCGCTCGACCTCGACGACCTCCAGGCCAGCCTCGCCGCCGACCGTCCAGGCGCGCTGTCCCACCTTGAGGGGGACCTCGACCTGCTCGACGTATGCCGCCTTGCCGCGGCCTGCCAGCCCGATGGAGGGATCCGGGTCCGGCATGGAGAGCGCGAAGGGATCCTGGCCCACCACGGCGCCACCCTCGTCCACGCCGGGATGGACGGCCTGGAAGGCGAGCCGGCCTTCGCCGGTCTGCGTGCCTGGGACGACTGGCATTTCGAATCGCTCCCCGCCCTGCGGGCGGCGGCCCTGCCGGTGAGCTGCGATCTCGATCTGAGGCGGGCGGCGGGCGGCCCGCGGCGCGCCGGCGCGAGAGCGGGCGGCACCCTGCGCGGGCTGACGCTGCGCCACCTGATCGAATGGGCGATGGGGAGCCGGGAGACCTGCTCCCTGACGGTGACCTCGCGACGCCGGACCGGCGTCCTCTCCTTCGCGCGCGGGAAGATCCGTGCCGCCGAGACCGCGGACCGCGAGGGGGGCGCGCCGCCGCCGAGATCCTGGGCTGGGAAAACCTGCGCGTTCACCTCATGCGCTCGCCGGCGCTGGAGGCCGCCGGCGGCGGCCGGCGGCGGCCTCGAAGAGCTGATCGATCGCTTCTGCGCGGAGCTCGAGGGATTCATCGCCACCAGCATCGTCCGCCGGAAGGACGGATCGTCGGTCAGCAGCCGCTCCGCGGATCCCGCCGTCGACGCCACGGCTGGCCGCCAGCGGTTACGCGCGTGTCGTCGAAAGCCATCTCGCGGCGGTCGCGAGCCTCGGAGCCGCCTGGGGGGAGACCGAGGACATCCTGATCACCACCGCCAGGGCCTATCTGCTCATCCGCCTGCTGGGCGGCGATCACTGCCACTGGCTCGCCGTGTCCAGCGAGGCCAACCTGGCCCTCTGCCGCCTGTCGATGCGGAGCCACGAGCCCTTTCTGCTGAGCGGGCTGGCGGATCTCGGCGAGATCCCGGACCGCGGCGATTAACCCGGGCTTGCCTCTGCTCTGTCAGATTGCCTTGGCTGAGGCGCTGGCCCCTCATCACCCCGGCCCTCTTCTCCCATCGCACTCCCCCCGACCGGGAGAAGAGGGAGCAGTTAGCTCGAAGAAGGTTTTGAGCCCCCTCTCTCCCGGTTGGGGGGAGTGCGGTGGGAGAGAGGGGGTTGGGGGAGTGAGGGGCCAGCCCCGAAGGGGCGGCCGTCTCCCTCAGGCGCCGGTCAGGGCCGCCGTCTGGGCCTCATCGGCAAGAGGCTGGATCTCGCGCCGCACCAGCTCCGCGTCGGTGAGCGCGAGCTCTCCCACCGGCGGCTCCCAGCCCGGCGGCGGCAGCAGGCCGATATAGACGGGGCGCTCCCGCCGCTCGCCGATCAGCTCCAGGCGGCAGGGGAGCGGCGGCGCCGGCCGGAACGCGCCGCGGGCCTCCAGCAGCCGGTCGGCGCAGGCGCGCAGCAGCGCCGCCGCCTCGGCGGGAGCCGACTCCCGCAACGCCGCCTCGAGCCGCTGCCGCAAAGACTCCTCGGCGCGGACGACCTGCCAGAGCCGCCAGGTTCCCAGGCCCGTCTCCGCCAGCGCGATACAGCGTTGTGACGAGAGCCGGCTGGCGGCTTCGGCGTGCTTCCGGACCCAGCCGCGCATCTCCCGCCGGGCGTCCTCGAGCCGCTCGAACTCGTGCCCGGCCGCCGAGTGAAACTGCCAGGTATCCGTCCGCAGGCGCCAGGAGCCGTCGCTTCCCTGCCGCGGCACGGCGCCGGGGGTAGCCGCCGAATGCAGGATCATCCTCCCGTCGACGGACGGCCAGATCCCGCCGCCGGGGGCATCACTGTCCGGCAGCCGGGGGGGTGGAGGGCCTTCCGGCTCGGCGCCCGCGGCGGCCTGGAGCCATGCCAAAAGGGCGTCGGGATCGTCCATCTCTCCGGGACCGGCCGGCAGGGCCGACCGCGCCAGCAGCTCGCGGGCGCGGTCGATCGCCAGCCGGACGGCGAGCACGAAAGCCTCGCGGATCCCCTGGCTCTCCGTCGCCACCGATTCGACCAGGGCGAGCTCTTCCAGTCCGAGCTCGTCGCGCAGCGCCGCGAGCGGCAGGGCATCCGGCCGGTCCCGATGGTTCGCCTGCACCACCACTCCCGGCCGGGGTGACGGCCGCGAAGCCACGAACGATCGCAGGTCGCGCAGGTGCTCCGCGGCCGCCGGCAGGTGCTCGGGCGTGCCGTCGATCACGAAGACGATGGCATCGGCCTCGGCCAGCAGCGCCCGCCGACGCGGCGCCAGCTCCCGCTGGCCGGGCACGCTGAGGATCTGGCAGCGGATGGGAAGCCCGTCGAAGCTGCCGCCGGTGTACTCCAGCCAGTCGAAGTACAGAGTCCGCCCCTCCGCTTCCGCCGGCGAAAAGACCGGCTGCGCCATGCCCTGGGCGAGCGCGGCGAGGCTCGTCGTCTTCCCCGAGCGGGGCGGACCGTCATAGACCAGGCGGACGACGAGGGCGTCCTGCTCCGCGGTCATGCGCGCCATGTCGAGGCATCCTCCGCGAAGCCGGATGACGGGCGGTAGCTCCGATTCACAGCGTGCGTGGCCGGCTTAGAACGTGACGTCCTTCTCGGTGTCGGCGAGAACGTGACGGGCCATCGCGAGGTTGGCTCTCCCCTTGTCGAGGACCAGGTAGAGGAAGATGGCGTCGTTGCTGCGGAGCGGACGGATCAGATGATACTGGCGGCTGAGAGTGATCAGGATGTCCTCGATCCCATCCTTGAGGTCGAGAGCCTTCATCGTCTTCCGCTTGGCCCGCACCACCTCGGTGTTGCCCGCCGCGGCGACCTCAAGATTGAAGGCCGCCCCGCCGCCGGCCTGCGCCAGGACCATGCCGCTGCTGCTGTCCGCCATGCAGCAGCCGATGGCGCCGTCGATCTCCATCAATCGATCCATGCTTGCCTTGGTATTCGCCATGGTGATCTCCTCCTCCCGTCTCGCTTGCGAGTCATTTCACAAGAAAGCCGGCACCTTCGGATGCCGCGTGCCGGTTTGATTGGAGGGGAGCATAGAGAAAAGGTATTACAGGCGACATTACATCGGCCGCGTGCCGCGAAACGATTTTGAAGCGAACGATAATATTTATATTGCGTGAAATCAGCGAAATGACAGGCCCCGATTCCCGCCTGGCGGGAAAAGGGGCCCGTACGAGCGAGCGGCCCTACGCCGCCGCCTCCTCCTTCACGCCGGCGATGAACTCGCGCAGCGTCTTCTTGGCGTCGCCGAGCACCATCATCGTGTTCGGCTGGACGAAGAGCTCGTTCTCGATCCCCGCGAAGCCGGTGTTCATGCTGCGCTTGAGCACGATCACGGCGCGCGCCTCGCTCGACGTTGAAGACCGGCATGCCGTAGATCGGGCTCGCCGGGTTGGTCTTGCGCCGCCGGGTTGACCACGTCGTTGGCGCCGACGACCAGAGCGACGTCGGTGCGCGCGAACTCGTCGTTGATCTCGTCGAGGTCGAAGAGCTGGTCGTAGGGGACGTTGGCCTCGGCGAGCAGCACGTTCATGTGCCCGGGCATGCGGCCGGCCACCGGATGGATGGCGTACTTCACCTCGCGCGCCGTTCGCCTCCAGCGCCTGCGGCGAGCTCGCGCACCGCGTGCTGCGCCTGCGACACCGCCATGCCGTAGCCGGGGACCACGATCACGCGACTGCGCGGCGTCGAGCACGCCGACCGCGTCCTCCACCGTCGCCAGGTTGTAGTGCGCGCCCGGCCGCGCCGGCCGGCGCCGGCGGCCGGCGCCTCGCCGGTGCTGCCGAAGGCGCCGAACAGCACGTTGGCGAACGAGCGGTTCATCGCCTTGCTCATCATCATCGAGAGCAGGAAGCCCGAGGTGCCGTCGAGCGCGCCGGCGATGATCAGCACGTTGTTGCCGAGCGCGAAGCCGGTGGCGGCCGAGGCCAGGCCGGCGTAGGAGTTGAGCAGCGAGATCACCACCGGCATGTCGGCGCCGCCGATCGGCAGCACCGCGAGCACGCCGACCACGCAGGCCGAGCGCGCCCATCGCGTAGAAGAGGACGCTGCGGCTGGGGTCGATCACCAGCAGGACGAGCAGCACCAGAGCGGCCGAAGAACATCGTGATGTTCGAGGCGTTCTGCCCCTTCCAGGTCACCGGCGCGCCGGTGATGAACCCCTGCAGCTTGCCGAACGCCATCAGGCTGCCGGTGAAGGTGAGGAAGCCGAGGAAGCACCTCGAGCCCGAGCGCCGCCATGGTGAAGCGGTCGATCGCTCCGTCGCCATCCGGTGGTGGTACTCCGAGACGCCGACCAGGGCCGCCGCGAGGCCGCCGAAGGCGTGCGAGAGCGCGATCCGCTCCGGCATCTTCGTCATCGGGATCCAGATCGACATCGCGGCGCCGATGAGCGAGCCGATGATCAGGCCGGCGGCGATCCACTTGTAGGTCGATGATCTCCGGTCAGGAGCAGCGTGCCGACGACGGCGACCAGCATGCCGATCGCGCCGATGAGCGTTGCCCCGCCGCGCGTGCGTCGGGCGACGACAGCCCCTGCAGCGCCAGGATGAAGCAGACCGAGGCGATGAGGTAGGCGAGACGTCAGGACGGGAGACGATCATGGCTGCATCACCTTGGCGCTCGGCCGGGCGCTTCTTCTTGAACATCCGCAGCATGCGGTCGGTGATCAGGAAGCCGCCGACCATGTTGATGGTGGCGCAGGTCACGGCGACGAAGCCGAGGACGGTGCGCAGCCGTGCCGTAGCCGCCGCCGGCGGCGACCAGCGAGCCGACGAGCGAGATGCCGGAGATGGCGTTGGTGCCCGCCATCAGCGGCGTGTGCAGCAGGGGCGGCACCTTCGAGATGACGTAGTGGCCGAGGAAGCCCGCCAGGACGAAGATGTAGAGCCCGAAGAGGAGCTCGTTCGACATGGCCCTCCCTTTCGAAGTCCTGAAATTCTCGCGGGAATCCTAGCATGCGGCGAGCCGCCCCGGCGGTGGCTCGCCAAGTCGCGTCGTCGGGCGGAACCGCCGCGATCCGGACGCGGGGAGCCGCGAGCCGGGCGCGGATCGACGCGACACCGGCTCGCCTCCGGCCAATGTCTCCTTACATTGCCGCGATGTAAGCTCCCCTTGGCGCGTTGTCTCGGTACATTGCCGCAACGTATCCTTACAACGCCCGTCCTCCCGGTGCGCCGCCCTGTCCGCACCCTTGTTCGCCGCGATGTCGCACCGCAATGCGGCAGTGTCGCCGCATCCGGCTCGACGGCGCGCTGCGTTGCCGCGACGCAACGTGACATCGTCTTGATATCGGTTTCAATCGCCGCAAAGTGGCATCGAAGAGTCGCGAGATCGCTTCGTACTGTCGCGACGTGCTTGTATGTGGTGCGACGTGTCTTGATATCGCATCAATGTCTGAAGATATCGTCGCGAAATGCTGCGGTTTTGCGCCGAATAGGCTCTCGTCGCGCCGTTGTCGGTCCGTGTCTGCATCTCTGTGAGTCCATCTTGCGGCTGCTTCTCCGCGAGGAGGGCTCTGGACGCGCACTGTGCGCCACGTTGTGCTCGCAATCAGCCGCGGCACGGGGTTTTGTCGCAAGAATTGCCGGTTTTGCGTCATATTTGCGTGCTCTTGCGCGGGCGGCGTGGTATTTTCCCCGGGATAGCTGCCGGTTGCCGCAGTGCTGGCTCCCGTGGCGCGAGATGCCGCGACATTGCGGGCACAGCAGGAGTCTTGAGCGCTGGATTTCAAGGAGGAGCGAAGGATGAGCACGGCCTTTTCCGTGGCGGAGGTCCTGGCCAGGCTGGAGGCGAGGATCGCGCATCACGAGCAGCAAGTGGCGTTCCACAAGCAGCAGGAGAACCATCATCGCGAGCAGAGCGCCGCGCACGCCTGCGAGTTGGAGAAGGTGCGGCAGCACTTCGAGTCATTCAAGACGGCCGCCCTGCCGGCGGCGGATCTGGCCGGCATGGACCCCGGGCCGGCGGGGGAGGAGACGCCGGAAGATCTCCGCGAATTCGTCGGCAAGCGGATCATGGCCAGCAAGCTGATCGCGCGCGCGGTCCACCGTCTCGGGGAGGACGAGACCTTCGGAGCCAGCCGGGTGGCCGAGGAGACCAACCGCCGCTACCGCGACAGTCTGAAGAAGCCGGTGGACGCGCGCATGGTCTCGGTCGTCCTCCGCCGCCTGCGCGACACCGGCGAGCTCCACCAGGTCCGACCGGGAGGAGCCGCCCACGAGGCGCTCTACTCCAAGCAGCACCCGGGGTAGGGGCTCCCAGGCGGTCTAGGGCAGCCTGGCTTTTCCTCGGCACCTGGCTCAGGCGAAGCCCAGCTTTTTCCTCCATCCGGAACGGGGGGAGGTCAGGAGGGGCTTTCCGGGCCGTACAGGCTGCTTCCTTATCTGGGGTGGTTTATTTAAGGCGTCTTTAATAAAGCTAAGGAAGTAAGAGATCATTACTCAATAGCCATGCTTCAATCTTCGACTAGGGTGGGGAGCGGGATGCCAATATGGAAGCCTGGAACGGCGGGTTGAATACAAGGTTGGGCACCATTTACAAGGTCGATGATTAGCTCGAAATCCATTCTTGACTGATGTCAGGGAGAGGCTATGCGCGGAACTCTAGCGATACGAATCACCTTGGTGGTGATGACCGCTTTAGCCTTCGGTTGCGGGGGGGGATCATCTTCTCCGACGGAGCCAGCCGTTCGGCGTGATACGCTCGTCCTGCTTAGTGTGGACCCTCCAGAAGGCACGCGCGTGCAGCTTGGCGGGGAGATACAGGTGATTGCCCGGTTCCGTTATACACTTGCACAGCCTGCTGGCGGCAAGATTAGTGTAATCGTGCTCCCGCTGCCTTTCGGTTTACCGCTCTTAACGGATCCGCTTCTTGTCCAAGCCGACGTCGAAGGGCAGGAAGGTGAGGCGTCACTCCGCTTCGCCATCTTGCTAGACGATCCTGACCAGCAGTTACGCCCTGGGCTCATCGCGGCCAATTTTGCGTTGTTCCCTCGAGGCCAGAGAGAGTCAACAGCCAGTGCCCTGATTCGCTACGAAGTCGTACCCTAGGCAGGCCCAAACAGAGATCCACAATTGTCAAACAGCTGTCTTTAAGATCGTTTCGGAGAGTCGCCCAACCCAGGCCCCTGCACCGGACTTCCGGCTTTGCCGTCAGCCGGTGAGGGGCAAAAGCGTTGCTGCCGTCGTAAGAAAACATGTCTCCTCAGAGTGTCCCGTTTCCGCGTCCGCAGGCGGCACGCCGCGTTACGACCTTAGGGGGATGAATTCGGATAGCTCCTATATAAGTCAT
Organism: uncultured Acidobacteriota bacterium; assembly: GCA_963792575.1. Classification (GTDB taxonomy): domain Bacteria; phylum Acidobacteriota; class Thermoanaerobaculia; order Multivoradales; family UBA5704; genus DATARR01. Next base: position 82,144 of record CAWBWZ010000004.1, on the reverse strand, counting down.
GTACTCTAAACGAGTCAAATTTACTGCCGTCGTGGCCGGCCTTTGTCTTGCTGAAGCGGCGCAGTCTGGTGTATTTATTGGAATAAAATGGCTTGAGTACACATCAGACGTAAGCTTCTGGAAAAAATATGGCGGGACTGGCCGTTATTCTTTACTTGATTTCCTCAAGCACGCCCAGGATCGAATTCTCCTTAGCGTTGTTTTCGTCGGCGTTGCGGCTGTAATCGGCGCAATAGCAATGCACTATGCGCGCATCGAACGAAGAATAGAGCAGGAACAGCGGGACAGAATCGCGGAACGACTCGCAGCAAAAATCGAACGCCAAGTGGCAAGCCTCAAGGCTGGCAGCGAGATCCAACCCTTTGCGCTCTATTTGCGTCCGTTTGCTCTAGAGAAAACGATCCGCGAATGGAAAATAGGGACTGGCAGCTTCAAGACGTTCTTTTTAGAGACAGGGAAGGTGAATTTCGAGCACTTTCTGCTAGAGATTTTTAATTCCTTAGACATTGTCTTGATTGGCATTGGGTTTCCGGATGGACAGGAGGGGGCGGGGCATGTGACCACAACCGATATTGAGTGGAGCGATCGGTTTCGTAAGCTGGCCGACCGAGCCGCCGCCATAGTTGTTGTGCCTGGTACTCAACCTGGAATCATTGAGGAGATTCAATGGTTGAAAGAGAGCGGGTTGTTGATGAAGACGATCTTCTTCAAACCCAAGTGGTATCCGCGAATAGCTTGGCAGAAAATGAGGCAATTTCACGAGTATAAGAGAGACATCGAGCTCCCAGCCTTTTCCTCAAAGCAGGTCACGTTTAGAGTGGACTCATCTGGAAGATGTTGTGACGTCACGTTGTGGCGCACGGGCCTATGGAGGCGTGTTACGGAGCGCCAGATGCGCTCGCTTCTTGTCCATGCGCGCGCAGATAGTAATTGATCCAGCAGGGATGCTCGTGCAGAGGCGGGGGACACATTTACATCCTCCGCGGTTCCGGTGAGGCTCGATATGACGTGCGCCGGCAGGGAGGCGTACGTGGTACAGCCCGAGCCAGCTTGGTGCCTTCGCTGCGCCTTGGCACCAAACTGGCACATCCGTTTAACGGCAGTCTCTAGCCATAGCGTGGGTGCTCGGCGTAGAATTGGAGCAGTCGCGGAAGAGGAGAAGCTGCATACGAATATCGCAATGTCTAGGCAGGAGCGGCCAACCCCGGCGGTCGAGCGGACGGCAACCGCAAACAGCGCGCTCACCGCCATCCCGTTGGCCGTCCTGAACTGAGAGGCATGCAGGCTCTGCGTAGGCGTTCTCCTGGAGAAAACCAATGCTGCCGATGATTATCGGGATGTATTTCTTAGTAGCCGCCCAAGCGGTCCAAGCCCCGGCGCCAACGTGCCTGCCACCATTTTGGGGAGGAGTCCTTGCGGGCTCTAGCGTCAAGGGGGACGTTCTGAAGCTCTATGGCCCAGGAATATTTGTTTCGAAGGAAGGCGACACAGGCGGCTCTTACTACCGAGACGCGAAAGGTACCGTTACCCTTCATGCCGTTTACTACACGGACACCGTAGTTGGCGATTTAGAGGTGATCGAGGGTAATGTACTTCCGCTGAGCGCCCGCCAACGGCCAGAAGCGGTTTCGCCGTATCTGAAGCCACCTTTCTTGCACGCAGGCCTCGCTTTCGGCTCGACAGAGGAAGCGGTTCTCTCCTCAATGGGCCAACCTGCTCGAAGAGAAAAGAGCGGGGACGGCCTTGTAACCTTTGTCTATCAAAGTAGCTGTAGCTGCGACTTCGAAGCTGGAATCTCTTTCGTTTTCAGAAAAGGTCGGCTTGTCAAGGTAGTGTACTGGAATGAGCCGGGCTAAGCGGCCCAGCGGCCAACCCCGCCGATCGAGCGGACGGCAAGCCGCCGCTCATCGGCATCAGCGTTGGCCGTCGCCATATCGGTACGTGACTGAAAATATTCTCCTGCCGTTATGCAATAGATTGGAAGAGAAGGAGGCGCAGATGCTTAAATCAGTAGCAGGTTTGCTGGCCATCGCCATAGCCATCGATCTCGCTGCCGCGGCGCAGACTACGAAGAAGCCGGCGCAGGAAATGTTGGGCAAACAGGTGTATATCGTGCAGCCTGGCTGCCCGGGTGAGGGTGGCTGCGACTTCAAGATCTGGACGACAAAAAAAGCGACAACGCTCTGGGCGAAACCAGACGAGAAATCAGCGGTTGTCGTCGAACTCGCAAAGGGTACTCGCGTCAAGGGCATCGCGGCGCAAACGGTCATCACGCATCTGCCGCTTTGCACATTCATTGTCGAGGACGAAGGGGATCGGGTAGATTGTCTTCTTAATCCCGGCTGCCAGCCGACGAAGTTCCACCCTGGCGACACGTTCTTCATTCTCATGTATGATGGTGAAGGCTTTGTGAGTATCCAGCACGGCGATGTTGAGTTTCAGATATCCGAACGCGGCGAGTACGTTAAGAGCCCGGACGGGAAAGAGAAGTACGTAGTAAATAACTATAAATGTCAGGGCGAACTAAAGTCCAAGACGTGGGTTCAAGTCAAACCCCCGAACGGCACAACTGGATGGTCAGGCCGCGACAACTTCAATGGGACGTCGCAATATGATTAGTCGGAATTTCGCAACAATTATTGGAGCGGGACGTTGAGCCTCGCAGAGGCTTGCAATGGGGGCGGCCAACCCAAGCGGTCGAGCGGACAGAAACCGCAAACAGCGCGGTTCCCGCTCGCTCACCTTCTGCGTTAGGCGCTCAGGAGGAACAGTGATGATCGCTCAACTGTTCGCCAATAACCTTCCCGCATGGCTGGGCCTGCTGGGCTTACTCATAGGTTTCTCTCGACATGGCGCCTCCTTTGGGCACCTCGGCGTGCTGACCTTCTAGACGAGCGAAAGCGAGCATATCTTGCTTTCTACTCGGCGGCACGGGAGCGGGAAGAGGCGTGGGCACCTCTGCCGATGGGGCTCATGTTCGGCGTAAGCTATGCGGACATGGAGAAATGTATCAGAACTGCCGACTCAGGAGGACTTGCGCACCGATTTGAAGCTGCTCTCGACCAAGTCAAGGCGTATGGCAGCGATCCGGTGGTAGGCGCGGCTCTTAGGATCGAGGAGTGCTTTACGTCGTTCAGGTTCGCCTCCACCTCCGAGGTCGCTCCCGATACAGCGTTCATTGGGCCACTTCAGGAAGCGATGACAGAGTACGAGCGGGAGTTCAGGCGTGACCTAGGCGCAGGCAGGTTACCGCTGCGGGGTAGGTCAGTTGGTGCCTAACCCACGCTACCGGACGGTCAACGCACTGACGTGCGTCGCCCGCCGGTGAGCTTTTTGGCGTTGTGCGATCACCGTGCTCTAGGAGAGAGCGATGACTGCTATAACCAAATCATTAAACATAATCTTCCACTGACATGGCAGGAGAAAGGCGATGGCTTGGAAAGTCGAAATCGCGAAATATATGGTGAATGTCGCAGGTAGTCCCGCTGAGTACCCTGCGTGGATCAACGTGCTCGGTACGAATAATAATCGGTGCCAAATCCGATTCCACCATTCGGAGAAGGAGATTCCTCCGGACAAACCTGAGGGACAAGTGTTCGTGGTGAATATGTCTGTATCCCTCCTGCTCAGCGTTGTGGATATATTGCGGAACGAAAAGCCAGTATATCTGACCCAGGGGCAAGACGGGCGCACTTTCCTGTGCACCGACATGGAGGAAGCAGGGGTCAACGAATGATCAGGTTGTTAGCAGTTGGGAACGCAGCCCAACAGCGGCGCGTATCCGATGCCCCTGCTACGTGGACAGGAGACGCCCCACAGGAGAGCGCCCAACCCGGGCCTCACCCAAGAGTCGCCCATCGGCGTATCGTCGAACCAATAGGTAGAAGCAACTGTTGAAGGAGGAGTCGGAGCATGGCTAGTGCACTTCCCCAGCTCGCTGGAGGAATGTTCTTGAGCGACGGTGGCCTCGAGACCTCGCTCGTTTTCATCGACAAGATCGAACTGCCGCACTTCGCGGCGTTCACGTTACTGGAAGACGAGCTTGGCCGGGAGCGCTTGAAAAGTTACTACGTCCCGTACTTGGAACTCTGCGCTGAGACGCCCGGCGCTGGCTTCATACTTGAAACACCTACGTGGCGTGCCAGTTCCGACTGGGGCGCTTTGTTGGGCGTGAATGCCGCGCGTCTGAGAGAACTCAACACCCAGGCGGCGCAGATGATGTGCTCGATGCGTTCGCGCTGGGCGCCGCGCCTCAGTGGGCCAATCGTTGTCAGCGGAATCATCGGTCCGCGGGGAGACGGCTACATTGCTGAGGCACCCAACAGCGTGGAAGATGCTGCCGGTTATCACTACTCTCAGGCTGCGGCGCTGGCCGCGGGCGGGGTCGACATGCTCGCAGCCGTCACCATGACCACGTCGACCGAGGCTTTGGGCATCTCCATGGCAGCGCACCGTGTGGGATTGCCAGTGGCCATTTCATTCACTGTTGAAACAGACGGCCTACTGCCAAGTGGAGAGGCACTGGGTGATGCCATAGAAAAAGTGGACGCGTCTGCGCCGCCGGCTTACTTCGCCATCAATTGCGCGCATCCGACGCACTTCGAAAATGCCCTGAGCGCCGGCGAACCGTGGATTGCGCGCATCCGCGGTCTACGTGCCAACGCCTCGACCAAGAGCCACGCTGAACTCGACGAATCAACCGAGCTGGACATAGGAAATCCGAAGGACCTCGCTCAACGGTACCGTGGCCTCAAAGGTGCTTTACCACAACTCAATGTACTGGGTGGCTGCTGCGGTACCGACTGGCGTCACATTCGCGCTGTGCGGGATGCGTGGGTCAGCTAGGCATTCGGAGGACCCGACGCCGAGGCCTAACCCCACGCTCAAGCCGACACCCGACGGTGACGTCTAACCCCTCCATCGAGCGGACGTCCCAAAGGCCGCTTCGCGCCCTTTGGCCCGCCGCTCATGTCGAACGTTCGCCGGCCAAAATCGATTAGAGCTACACTCAAAGATAAGAGAGACTGCCCGATGAACAAGATCGCAGCCTTGGTGCTCCTGCTCGTCCTATCAAGCTGTGCCTCGATGCCCATTTCCTCTCCATTGGTGAATAGGAGGGTCGGCGAGCGTCCGACTCTTCAAACTCCATCGGAGAGAGCGGTTGGCGAAGTCATATATGAGACATTCGACTACGATGAGTGGCAAGGAGCGCAGCTAGAGGAGCCGCTGACGATCGACGTGCTCTTGGCGAAAGCGACGCTTGGCCCAGAGGATCCCCTGATTGCCGCGCAAGAGGAGGGCCTGACAGTGTATTGCACGGCCAAGCCTACTCTTCGGGTTGATGGTCAAGTGCCGTCAAGTCGCATCTGTCTTAAGGACCGCAATAAGGACAGTAGATTCGACGCATGGCGGGCCCCCGAGGGGCCACCGGCACGGATCAAATGGGCTCCGCTCAAAATAGAGACTAAGTTTAGCACTGGCCCGGCGATGGCGCCGGCCGGAAAGGGTTATAGGTACGAACTCCTCTACCAAGGCCTTTCTGCAAACGTTGTGAGGCTGTTGTACCGGGAGTACATCGATGACTTGGTTCGCCCTGCGTTCCAGCAAGAGCTCTCTTACACGCTTGCTACAGATGGCTCGACGGAGGTTTCATTCCGGCTAACACGACTCGTCATTGAGTCGGCGGACAACAACACAATACGCTATAAAATTCTCTCAAGTCTTAAACCTAAATGAGGTGTCCGCTCCCGAGCAGGCACTGGTTTGGATGCGCCGCCGACGAACCAGGGCTGTGAGGCAGAAAATGAAGAAAGCCATGCTATTTGTTCTCTTGTTCCTCTGGCCTCAGCGATAGCTATTCAGTTTCGGTGATGAGCGAGCATGAGGAAGAATTATCCAAATTTCGTGAGAGTCAGGATGTCCCGGATAAGAAAAGCTGCGGACGGCTGAGGCCGCGCGCTTAGGCACAAAGGCGTTGTGCGGTAAACGTCTTCACTCGGCGCTTGGATAACGGAACAATGGGGAGAGAGGAAAACTAGAGCATGGTAGATATCGGTTCGGCGCTTACGAGTGTGATCGAGTGGGCTGTTGTACCGCTTATCTTGCTCCTTCTCTTCGGTTACGGCTTCGCTCAACTGCCTGAGCAGCCCGCCACAGAAGGTGCGAAGAAGGCTGCTCGCGCCGCGCGTTGGGTAGGCTTGATTTTGTTCGTTCTTTTTGTTCTTTGGCGCCAAGGTAGAGGCGATACCTTCATCGGTATTATGCCCGACTACAGGCTCGAACTGGGATTCCTTGTGGTGACGGCTCTCTCGGCGGTGGCTGGCTTCGGGTTTTCGCGTTTCGTAGATTGGCTCAAGGGCACTAATGGCTTCCCGTTTGTCGTTCTCGTTCTCGTTGCGCTCATGTCGATCGCGGTGTATACATACTTCTTTATCTGGGCGAGCCGCGCCTTAATTCTCTTCCTTGCATTGGGGTTTGCTATGGGAACTCTTCTCAATCGTTCCTTTGCTACTCTGCGGTCGGAGGCTACCTGATGATCAGAAAGCGAAGTAGAGGGCTGGACGGAAAAATCAAGAGAGCGCATAACTCGGCTGCTCAACCGGGCGGCTGCGCCGCCGGTTAGCAGCATCAACGTTAGGCATCGCAAGAATTGCGCCGGCCATGACCGTCCAAGAGAAGCTGAGGGAGCACTTGCCGGAACTGGATTTCGGTGTCATCACGCATGGCTTTGCTCCATACATGCGCGACTACTTCGTCGTCGTTCAGTTTGGCGCCAGCGGAGACGGCGCCGGAACCCATGAATGCACTTTCACTCACTGCGTTTTTGCAAGTGCAGAAACTCGTGTTCGAGATGACGTTTGGCCTCGATCATGGGAAGATACCCTCATTGACTACGAAGCGTGGGAGGCCGCTGGCGAACCGGACGGCTATGTTTGGGGCACGAAGTGGACTCTCGCGTACCCTGGGCTGGTCTACGTTGAGGGTTCAGCGATCGCTGCCGAATGGACGGCGCGCCTTGGAAAGTCAATGCATGAGGTCACAATTGAAACCGACGCATATCTCTTGCGGGTCGTATTCCATGATGTGAGGTTTCGTCAGCTCAATTGCGAGACTTCCCCGCTGGACAAAGTACTCATCCCGCTGGCGCCGAAAGATGACGTCTAACCCTTCCGTCAAGTGGACGCCTAGCGGCGCCGCTGTCAAATGTTGGCCGTCGATGAGGTTGCTCTAGAGCCGGAAGCTAGTACTCACCATCGGTGCTCTTTAAATCGCTAAGAGTAGTAGCCCAACATGATCAACGGCGGCCGAGTAGCGCCGTAGGATAGGAAGGAAGAAGTCAGGACGGTGGAGCCACAGATTATAGCGGAGATAATCTCGGCTAGAGTCAGGTGGCACTGCACTGGGGAAGAGGTGGAGCGCTCTGAAAAGCGTTTAAGTTCAACTCGAACCGCAGTTAAGAGGAGATCGACATGAAGAAGAAGCTCGTGCTCTCCAAGGAGACACTTCGTGGCCTGGATTCATCAAGTTTTGAAGGAGCTCTGGGAGGAGCTGGCAGTGCCCTCGCTGCTTGCAGAACATATGAAACCGATTGCTGGGGTACTTTAAATTGTCCAACCTTTAGCTGCAGGAGCTGTATCACGTGCGCAAACTGTAACATCACGTAGCATAAGCAAGCTGCCCGAAGGCTCCAAAGAGGTGGAAGAGTTTTAGAGGTAGGTGAGTGAGTGGACCTGCCCCGGTTCAGTGGAAAGTTTGGTGTTGAGGCCAACAGCGGCTCCCTCAGCCTACAGCCACCGCGCCCGTTCTTGGCTCGGTGCTCGGGGTAGAATTGGAGCAGCCGTTGCAGAGGAGAAGCTGCAAACGAATAGCGCAACGTATTGGTAGTGCGGCCAACCCGGGCAGTCGAGCGGACGGAAACCGCAAAAAGCGCGGTTTCCGCTCGCTCACTGCCATCAACGTTGGGCGACACTCGGAGTACCTTCGGCTACGAAAGGACCGTCTCTTGGAGGGTATACCTCGATGGCCGAGAACAAGACAAAGCCCACTGACGCCAGCGTTGAGGACTACATCGCCTCAAGGGCCAATGAGCAGCAGCACGCCGACTGCCAGGAGTTGATGGCCCTGCTCAAGAAGATCACTCGGCAACCGCCAAAGATGTGGGGGCCAAGCATCGTTGGCTACGGCTTCTACCGGTACACCTACGAGAGCGGGCGCACAGGTGAGGCTCCTTTGGCTGGCTTCGCTATCCGCGGCCGCGAACTGGTGGTCTACCTGGTGGCTGAAGGAGACCGACAGAGGTCCTTGTTGTCCAAGCTTGGCAAGCACAAGATGGGCAAGTCTTGCCTGTACTTCAAGCGACTGGATGATCTCGACAAGTCAGTGCTCGAACAACTTGTCGACAACTCGATCTCAGAGGTAAGGCAGCGCTATGACTCGCGACGAAATCGAAGCTGAGAAGCAGCGTCTTCGCTCTGAGTACGGTCGGCTATTCGACGAGCTGTCTATGTTGCTATTTCGCTCAGATCCCATAGGCCTTAACTTCGAGTCGAACACCGACGAATATGATCCGGAGGCACGAACCATCCTTCCACAGTTACGGCATTGCGTTTCGGCGAAAGATGCTACGCGTGTCGTGCACGCGGAGTTTGTGCGCTGGTTTGGCTCCGATACCGCGGGAGAGGAGTCGCGGTACCAATCAATTGGTGAGCAAGTGTGGAAGCTATGGGAAGGGCGAACCACGGCCTAACCCTGACGGTTCCGCTTGGGCCCGTCACCATCGGGTTTCCTGGAGGTGACGACGCGAAATGTGGGATGTACTAGAGTTACTGCTCCATTTTATGGAGCTACTTCTGTGGTGGCGACTGTAGCTTTGCGTGGGATCGTCATTTGTCGTCGTAGCGCTCATCTACATCTGTTTACCGCCACAGGCAGCGAAGTTGCCTTTGGCCATATTTGTCGTCGGGATTGCTGTGGTGGTGGCCTTCGTTTTTGAGTATCGAGCATCCAAGGAATAGCTTTGGGCATGCGCGAGACGCCGTAGTGTCCCGGCGTGGTAAAGTTCAGGGCGTGGCTGGCCGGCGACCCCCGTCTGGAGCGGACCGGCGGGTGGACGACTTGGTATGCAGCGCCCAACCTGAGCGTTGCACCGGACGGCTGGCGCCGCCGGTAAGCTTCCGCGGAGTTGGCCGGCACTCTATAGGGATAAATATGCAATCATAGGGAGAGGGCAATGGACAGAAGAGTTTCGATTCTTGTTCTCGCTTTTGTTGTGGGCATAACCACTGGATTAAGCGCTGCCGTCGCGCAATGGTCACCTAGCGGTGCCTTGGCCCAAGTTCCCGTAGTTGAGAATTGCGCTGCTACCGGAGGGGACATTGCAGTCGCTAGACCAGGACCAGCGATCATATATTGTCAGGTAGCGGCGAATCAGCTAAATGCACAATGGCCTGGCGTTGGTCACTTTTACTATGTTCATGAATTCGGTCACATAGCGCTTCAGACGGCAGACGAGGCCCGCGCGGACTGCTGGGCGGCGCAACAGCTCCGCGACGTAGAAAATGGCCGCCAAATTCTTAACACAGCGATTCGCCATTTCATTTCCCGCCAAAACGAGCCTGTCAATCCCCGCTATGGCCCTATGCTCCAGCGGGCTCAGAGAGTGGCTAACTGCGCCGGAATTCCAATGCCGACCAATGATGCGGCTCCTCAGATGGGGCGAAGTTGCTGCACTCCGTACGGTAAGTGCGGGCCATTCTTTAACCAACCGGCTCTGCCGATCGGAAGTGTCTGCAGCTGTGACCCCGGTTCTGTGGGCAACGTATGCAACTAGTAGGGCCGCCAACAATAATTGCGGAGCATGAGGCCACCCCAGGCAGTCGAGCGGACGGACACCGCCCCTATCGTGCGGCGCCGCCGCTCACCTTGAGCAGCGTTGGGCAAACAAAAGGATAACCTATGGCAAGCTTCGACGACATCCTCAATAAAGCAGCAAGGATTGCGAAGGAAGAGGGTTTGTTCGCTGACGACGGGAGGCGCGAAATCCTCCCAAGCCCGGGAAGAGTAAAAAGACAAAGTGAGACGGCCTCACGTGTTACGGATCGCCTTAAGACAGAAGCGGGTGTCGACTTAACCAATGTTGCCAAAGCCTTGAGCCAAGGCGGTGAATCTTCGCCGACACAGCCTACACCGTCTCCCTCAAAGCCAGTTCTGGAAGCCAAGGCTTCAAGCGAGGCCGAATCAAGCAGACAAGATGTTCCCGCTTCTCCCATTGATTTGGACGACGTGATTCAAGAACAAGTAGACGTGCTTGAAGCTTGGGTGAAGCACAACGCTGATCAAGCGAAGCGAGACTTCATGCGCTTTTGGGCATTCAAGATTCCGGCTATTGCCTGTTCTGTGAGTGTCGCGGCTTTTGAGTCATTAGGATTTGGGGTCATTGTGATCGTTCTCGGGGTAATTTCGGCATTCTGTGTAGGTATTGATGCGCTGTTTCCAGGCGGTCGGCTCCACAATGTCCACAAAAGAGCCGCAAACGAAGCGCGAAGGCTGCAACACGACGCCATCGCGCGCTGGCGCAAAGCGCAACTCGGTAAGGACTCTGAGAGGCGTCAGGCAGTTTCGACGATCCTCGATTTCATTCAGAAAGAGAGAAGCCGGATCGACAAGTATCTTACAGACGCTGAAGCCAGCCTTGGTGTGGCTGACTCTTCAAAATGAACCGAAGTCCAACCAAACGCTGCAGCGAACAGCGGCGGGCCGTTGTGGTGGCAATCGGCGCAGCTCGTGGCCGCCGTCACTGAGCTTGGGTCGTTGGGCGCCATGCCGCAAGCCTACCCCCGATCGGAGCGACGGGTTGCAGGAGGGAAATGCCAAGATCTGACCTAGGAGCCTGTCGGGCAACCTGAAAAATGAGCCTTTCAACAACCGAGCGGACATAAGACAGCGAGGAGGGTGCTGAAATGTCGAGTCAAGCCAGATCTGCAATTATTGCTCTTATTATTGCGCTGATCTCAGTGAGATGCTCTGCTAATTGCTTGACCATTAATAACTGCAATGGAGGAGCGCCGGCTGAGTGTTATGGGCAGAGTATCTGTGAAGTGGTGACCAATGGTGTTCGGTGTGATGGGGCTTTCAGTGGCTGTTCTGCGAGCGGCGGTGGCACGACTTGCCGCTCCGATTATACCTGTCCGTCCCCGCCTTTCTCAGCGAGGTGGTATATAACGTGTACTTCGTCGTCCTATTGTTCAACTGATCCGAGTGCTCATTCTATTACCTGTGGTTGGCAAACGCTGACTTGCCAAGAGTGTGAAGATGCTTACCTCTATAGCTACGGCTATCTTTGCTGGCAGGAACCTTGAGATCAGAGTTAGGCGTGCTGGGTTGGGCCCCACCCAATAGTGGTACGGCCAACCCGGGCGTTCGAGCGGATGGCTGAAGTCGAGACCTGGGTGTTGACACCCCAGAACACGGAGACTCAAATGAGAAAGCTCAAAATCATCGAACACATCTCGCTGGACGGCGTGATCCAGCACTCCGCCGATGACGGCGATTTCCCCTACAGCGACTGGACCGCGCCCTATCGGACCCCCGCTGGCCGGGATGCAATCCTCGCCGCGCATGGCGAGAGCTTCGATCTGCTGCTTGGCCGTCGCACCTACGATATCTGGTCGGGCTTCTGGCCAAAGGCGCCGAGCAGTCCGATGGCGGACGGCCTCAATGCGGCAACAAAATATATCGCTACCCACCGTCCGGAAAGTCTTGAATGGGGCCCGTTCGAGGGCCTTGGACCGGACATCGTCGAGGGCGTTCGCCGCATCAAGTCGCAGGACGGCCCGGACCTTATCCTCTCGGGTAGCTCCACGCTGACATCGACGCTGCTCGAACATGGGCTTGCGGATGAAGTCCTGCTGGTCGTCTATCCGGTCCTGTTGGGCACGGGGAAGCGCTTCTTTGCGGAGGGAACCCCGCCACGCTCATTCGAGCTCGTCAGCACGAAAGCAATGCCGTCCGGCATCATCCTCAGTACTTACAAGGTCGCCGGGCCTTTGAAGACCGGATAGTTCGACGCCACCCCTCGAAAGGAACATCGCAATGTCGAAGGTTGTCGCAATCATGTCCATGTCGCTCGACGGCTACGTCGCCGACCTCAACGATGGCGTGGCCGAAGTGTTCGACTGGTACTTCACCTCGGGGGACGTCGAATTCCACACCGGAGGGTCGGACCCCATGACGTTCAAGGTGTCCGGGCCGAGCGCCGAGCACCTTCGCGGTCTCACGTCCGGACTTGGTGCCGTGCTCACCGGTCGACGCACTTTCGAAGTCGCCCAGGGCTGGGGCGGAAATCACGCTTGGGGACCGGCATTCGTACTGACCCACCACATCCCCGCCGGATGGCCGCGACCCAACTCGACGGTCCACTTCGTGACCGACGGCATCGAGAGCGCCGTGAACCAGGCCAAAGCCGCCGCCGCCGGGAAGTCCGTTGGGGTCCACGGCGCTGACACCATCCAGCAGTGCCTGAATGCTGGCCTCCTCGACGAAATCCACGTCGACATCGCGGCGGTTCTTCTTGGCTCCGGAGTTCGACTCTTCGACCACCTCGCCGGCACGCCAGCCGTCCTTGGCAACCCGACGGTGATCCCGGGCGTCGGCGTTACACACCTGCGCTACCCGGTACGCAAGGCGTAGTCCTACCGGCATGGCCGGACCGGTGTACAATTCTCTGAGAAGGTATTTGGAAAGTGGCGATTCCGTTTGGCACCCTCACTGTAGAGACGCCCCGTGGGGCGTCTCCGAGGCGGAGAGGAAGATCCTCATTGCCACAGAGCACCCGCGGGGGCGTCCAAGGGAGCATGGCCGACGTTCGCTGCCCTGGAGACGCCCCACGGGGCGTCTCTACAGTGGAGGGGCACCCCTTTCCAAACACCCTCTGAGAAGGTATTTGGAAAGTCAGCCGCGACGGCCTTCTGCCCGGGCATAAATGCCCGGCCTAGGAGCAGCGCCGGATGAATCCGGCTTCAAGCCCCCTTCAGGGGGCGCTGTTCGTAGCCCGGCGATTTATCGCCGGGTGGGCTGGTCCCGCGCGGACTACGAGCGGCAGTGGTGTGAGGCCGCCGAGCGGCTCGCCGCCGGCGCACCATCGACGGCCTTCTTCACGACGGCGTTCAAGTTCTGGTGGCCGATGTGGCGGGACGGAGCGGCGGTGCTCGCGCACGAGGAGTTCCTGCACCCGGACCGGCTCGCGGTGCTTGGCCCGGCACCCGACCTCAGCCGTGCACCGTACCAACTCGTCGGCGAGTACCGCGCCGTGACCGAGGATGGCGAGCGGCTCTCCGAATGGCGCCTCACCTTTGCGGACATCGAGGCGTTCCTCGCTCGCCGTCAAGGCCTACGGTGAGAAGGTCTCGATCATGGCCTCGCCTTCCAGCGAGATGGCCGTCAACTGGTACACCCGGTTGCTGCTGAGGACGTAGACGGAACAACCCGGAGCGATCATCGTCGATGGGCAGACCCGAAGGCCTTTCAGGCCGGGGTTCCGGAAGGGCCGAGCGGCGGTCATGTTTTCTGAAGAGGCAAGGTGCGCCGAGAGCAGCCAGTCTTTCAGGGAATCCACCGCCCCGGCCCGATAGACCCGTACCTCCAGGTCTGGTGGCTCGATCCCGGCCAGCCCGCCCGCGGCCATGGCCGGGTTCATGAAGAAAATTGAAGCGAGCGGGGCCGGGGTGAACCGGGCCAGCTTGGAAACATCCTGCGACTGGAGGACGAAGTCCTTCGGGTGGTCAATGCTGAAACCATAGGTCGGATCGGTGTAGGTGGTCCCATGATGCGACATTGTGTTCTCGGGCCCTGGAGTGGCCTCGCCCGCGTTCGGCTTCGCCCCGGTTGGCTGCTGGACCGGGCTCGCTGCCCTGTCATCGGTGGCTTGGCGGCCAACACATCCGGGTGTGGTCGCGAGCCCTATGGACGATACCGCCAATGCGATCGACAGCAGGTGCCTGGACATCCGTCCAACCTCCTTGGTCTGAGGGGTCACAGGCCCCATGCTGTTCGTGTCCGCGGTCAAGGATTGCTACCGGTCAACAGCCGCGGGCATTGCACACGACGACGATGTTGTTGCTGTTGAACCGAGCGCCGTACAGGTTCTGCTGGCCGATGACCAAGCCGGAGGTTACGCTGTTGACCTGGCCGGAAACGACGAACGGCTTGTAGCCGATGAGCCATGAGCCACCGCTGATGCCGCGGCCCCAGTTGCAGCCCCCACCCAAGGTCTCGGTCGCCTTCAGGAACGTTTCGGCGGTGCAACTCCGCAAGTACTGAGCCGGTCCGTTGCCGATGGCGGCGTCGGTGTAGGTTCGCGCCGGGTAACCGTTGATGAACACCAGTTGGCTGTTGCCGGCGTTCCACAGCCGGCCGGCGCGTCCGACAGCGCCGTTCAGGGTTTGCCCCGCGGAGTTGTTGTTCATCGTGCAAACCGCTACGTCATAGCGCGGCCATGTGCTGACGTTGAAGTTGCCCGACAAGCTGCTCCATGCCGTCAGGATCGTGCAGGTCTTCGCCGTGAACGTGCCATAGGGCGTGCTGCCGTTCCGGTAGGCGGGCGTGAAAACCCAATTGCTGTAGAAGACGTTGGCTGTCGTGTCGTAGATGCAGTGGGCCGCGGTTACGATGTTGTTCCCGCTGATGACTGTCGCCGAACAGGATGCGCCTCCGCTGGCGGTGGTGAAGGTCAACTTGCCAGACCACAAATGCGGATAGATCTGCCACAGCGCGGTATTGGTATTGACATCGTAAGACGTGTAGACGCCATCCGAACCCGCCAGGTCATCGGCCAGCTCATCGATGGCAGGGGCGTCCGCGAGTTCCTTGTCCAAGGCTGCCCAATCCTGCGCATAGGCCGCGCGGGCGATCCGGGATGCGTCAGGGTCGGCCATGCCGGGCGCTTCGCTGCCCATCGGGCCAGTGGCTTCCTCTTCAATCGAGGCCGCGGTATCCCTCAGCTCCAGCCCGCGGTCGACCGGCAGGCGCAAGGCCGGCGCGGCGGCAATCCTCTCGCGCGTCCAGTAGGTCGAGGCGGTCGCCTGCTGTTTCTCGGAGACCGTTTTGCTGAGGGTGAGCGAATCAGACTGGGCGCTTAAAGCTGGCGCCAGAAACATCGTCACCGCAACGAACATGATCTGGCCAAACAGTACGGTCTTTCGTGTCACGAACGAAAGCACATAGGCGGACATGGCAATCTCCTTTTTGAATAAAAAATATTAAAAAATCCTTGACGGCAGACGATTGCATGGCGAGTCAGGGCATATCGGATGATCTCCTTCTTCTCCAGGGAATTGATGATGGACCCCGAAAATATAGCTGAATTTGCTGCCATGAGTCAAACGGACGGCCGCGCCCCAGGTCTTGTTGAGGGGTTCGCGTTCGGGGTAAAATTGGAGCAGCGCTGACAGGAGAGATCGCATAGACATATCGTTACGTATCGGTATCGCAAAGGAACGTCCCGATGAAAATTGAAGAGATGATCGCCGCGGTCCAAAAGAAGCTGGGCTTAAAGGCGGACGGACGGGCTGGACCGGAGACCTGGGGAGCGATCTACGCTCAGATCGTCAAGTCCACGGTGGCTGGCGGACCTCCGGGCGAGGCGATCGAAGCCGTCGATGATCGGAGCGAGAAGAACATCGCCACTCTGCTGCGTGAGGTTCAGCCGGTTGCGCGGGCTCTGGTTCAGAAGGCCGCGCTCAACGGCATTCGCATCAAGATCATCAGTGGCCTGCGCACCTACGCGGAGCAGGATGAGCTCTATGCCCAGGGGCGCACAAAGCCCGGGTCGAAAGTCACCAACGCCCGCGGCGGGTACTCGAATCACAATTTCGGAATCGCCTTCGACGTCGGGGTCTTCGAGGGACAGAAGTACCTTGCGGACTCTGTCAAGTACAAGGCCGTGGGTGTGCTGGGCACAGACCTGGGGCTCGAGTGGGGCGGGAACTGGACGTCCATCGTCGATCAACCGCACTTCCAGCTCCGGCCAGCCTGGGCTGCTGGTCTGACTGAGAAGGTAATGCTCGCCGATCTCCGGGACCGCCTGGTCGCCGGCACTTCGGTCTTCGCATGACCCACCCAGGGCTGCCGTTCCTGTCCGGCCGGCAGTCCAGGCCTGGTCTGAAAAGCAGCTCTTTGGCGAGATACGCCCGCGCGCCTCTGGTAGCCCAATCCACAAGGCGCTAAACTTCGCTCCGTGCCAAACGACAGCGAGGTCTTGCGGCTACAGCTGCAGGCCGATACGCGGACGGAGAGCGGGAGCGTTCTTCCGGCCGGCTCTCTCCTGATTCCTGGATTGACGATCCTCCATCACCCGGACGCCGGGCGGGTCGGAGAGCGGGTGGCGCTCGCCGGCCTGGCCGCCGGGAGAGAGGAGATCCTGTCCCGGACGGAGCCGGCGTTCTCCGCGCCGGGGGGCGTCCTGCTGCGCCCGCTGGCCGATCCCTACCTGAGCCGCCGGCCGATCCAGTTCGGGCCCGGCGCCGGGCCGGGCGGCGTCCGCCTGCAGTGCGGCGGGAGCGGAACGGCGGTGATGGCGGACGGAGCGGCGGTCGCCGGCGATCTGGAGATCCCGCCGGCGCGCCTGGAGCGCGGGGTGGTCCTGCTCCTCGCCAGCCGGATCGTCCTCCTGCTCTCACGGCTCGATCCCGTCGGCGTGGCCGGCGCGCGGGATTTCGGCCTCGCCGGCGAGAGCGCGCCGATGATCGCGCTCCGCCGGGAGATCCAGCGGGTCGCCGGCGCTCGACGTGCCGGTGCTGCTGCGCGGCGAGACCGGCACCGGCAAGGAGCTGGTCGCCCGCGCCCTCCACGATGCGGGCCGCCGCCGTTCGCGACCCTACCTCGCCGTCAACATGGCGGCGATCCCCGCCACCCTGGCCGCCGCCGAGCTGTTCGGCGCCGCCCGCGGCGCCTACACCGGGGCGGACCGCAAGCGCGACGGCTATCTTCCAGCGCGCCGACGGCGGCACGCTCTTCCTCGACGAGGTGGGGGAGACCCCGCCCGAGGTCCAGGCCCTCCTCCTGCGCGCTCTCGAGAGCCGGCGAGATCCAGCCGGTGGGGAGCGACGAGCTCCGCCGGGTCGACGTGCGCCTGGTCGCCGCCACCGACGCCGACCTGGAGGGCGCGGTCTCGGCCGGCCGCTTCCGCGCCCCGCTCCTCCACCGGCTCGCCGGCTACGAGATCCGCGATCCCGCCTCTGCGCGAACGGCGGGACGACTTCGGGCGGCTCTTCCTCCATTTCCTCCGCCAGGAGCTCGCGGAGCTGGGCGACAGCCGGCCGGCTGGACGATCGCCGCCCGAGGGGCGCCCCTGGATCCCCGCCACCCTGGTCGCCCGCCTCGCCGCCTACGACTGGCCGGGCAACGTCCGCCAGCTCAGGAACGCCGTCCGCCAGCTCGTCATCGCCGGCCGCGACGCCGGGAGACGCGGGGATGTGGCTGCAGGCCGAGCGCCTCCTCCAGGAGGCGGCCCGCGCGGCGGCGCCGGCCCGGACAGCGGTCCGACGGGCGCCGTCGCCGATCGAGCGTCCCAGCCCGGCGCGTAAGCGCTACCGCAGCCCGGAGGACGTCACGCGACGACGAGCTCCTGGCCGCCCTGCGCGGCCAACCGCTGGCGCATCCAGCGGGCCGCCGCGCAGCTCGGCATCTCCCGCGGCTCGCTCTACGATAGAATCGAGAAAAGCCAGCGAATCCGCAAGGCGGCCGATCTCTCGCGCGAGGAGATCGAGTCCTGCCGCGCGCGCGTGTGGAGGCGACCTCGACGCCATGGTCGAGGCGCTCGAAGTCTCCAGGCGGGGGCTCCAGCGCCGGATGGGACAGCTCGGCCTTCTCTAGAGGAGGAAGCGCGATGGGGACGCGTCCCCCGACGATCGGACCCTACACGCCTCGAGGAGCGGCTTGGGGCCGGCGGCATGGGGGAGGTCTATCAGGCCTACGACGAGCGCCTGGACCGCTGGGTGGCGATCAAGCTCATCCGCCCGGATCGGCCGGCGAGCGAGACTGCCCGCGAGCGCTTCCGCCGCGAGGCCCGCGCCGCGGCCCGCCTCTCCCATCCGTCGATCGTCCAGATCCACGACATCGTCGAGTCCGAGGAAGGCGACGCGATCGTCATGGAGCTCGTCGAAGGCGAGTCCCTGGCGAAGCGGATCGCCCGCGGCCCGCTGCCGGTGCCGACACGTCGGTGCGGATCGGGCGCGAGATCGCCGAGGGGCTGGCGGCCGCGCACGCGAACGGGCTCATCCACCGCGATCTCAAGCCCGAGAACGTCATGATCACCCCGGAGGGGCAGGGCCAAGATCCTCGACTTCGGCCTCGCCAAGCGGCTGGAAGGCGAGGCCTCGCTGACCCAGGACCAGCGGGTGATCGGGACCTTCCGCTCGATGTCCCCCGAGCAGGCGCGCGGCCATGCCGCTCGACGCCCGCTCCGACCTCTTCTCCTTCGGCCTTCTCCTCTACGAGATGCTGAGCCGGCGTGTCCCCCTTCGAGGCGAGCTCGACGCTGGAGACGCTGACGCGGATCTGCACCCACCGGCAGCACCCCCTGCGGGAGGTGGATCCGGCGATTCCGGCGCCCCTCTCCGCCCTGGTCGACCGGCTTCTGGAGAAAGATCCGGCCCGCCGGCCGCAGAGCGCCCGGGAGGTGGCGGCGGCGCTGGAGGGCCCGTGGGGTGAGATCACGGACGCCGGCGAGACCTGGGTCGAAGGGGGATGCCGCGGATAGCCCTGCAACCGCCGGTCGCTGGCTCTCCTCCCACGCCCGAGCCCTCCTCTCACGGCTATGCCACCCGGCGGCCGGCCCTGCGCTGGGGGATCGCGCTCGCCCTGCTGGCTGTCCTGGCGGCCGCTCTTCTCTGGCAGGTGAAGCGGCCGGGCCCGGCGCCGGTCCGGAAGCCGGAAGCGCCGGTCCGGGTCGTCGTGCGGCGGCCGGAGATCGGCGGCGGCGCCGGAGAGAAGTCCCAGCTCCTCGCGTCCAGCCTGCGGAACTCCCTCCTGCGCTCCCTCCTGGGCTTCTCGGGAATCGCGCCGGCCGTCGAGGGGGACGACGTCGCCGGCTCGCCGGCCCAGATCGCGCGCGCCCTCGCCGTCCAGGAGATCCTCACCTCGCGGCTGGACTGCGCCGGAGAGAGCTGCCAGATCTCCCTTCAGCGCGTGCGGGGGAGCGACGGCCAGACGCTCTGGAGCAGCCGCAGCTTCAGCGTCGACGCGGACCGGCCCTACCTGGTGGAAGAGGCGGTCCAGGGCTATCTCGCCGACGCCTACCCCGGTTTTGCGCGCCGCCCCGGCGCCGCGCCCCTGGAGGTCCGCCCCGCCGACTACACGCAGTACCTGCGCCTGCGGCGGACCTTCGAGGCCAAGCGCGCGGGCGAGACCCTGTCCGCGGACGCGCTGCTCCCGCGGCTGGAGGCCCTGCGGGCGAGCTCTCCGCGCTTCCTCGACGCCTACGTCTTCGAGGCCGAGGTGCGCCAGCAGCGCAACAAGATCCGCCAGGACCCGGCGGACCTCGACCGCGCCTCCGAGCTCCTGCGGCAGGCCCAGCAGATCGCCCCCGCCGACCCCCGCCCGCTGACCGGCCAGTTCGGCGTCGCGCTGCTCCGTGGGCAGTGGGACCGCGCCGAGGAGGCTGTCGCCGGGCTCGAACGGCTCCAGCCCGGCGACCCCGGCCTCCTGGTCCGCCGCGCCCGGCTGCTCGAAAAGCGGGGGGAGAGCGAGAAGGCCCTGGCGCTGATGCGCGAGGGGGTGAGCCGGTATCCGTCCTGGCGGAACCTGTTCCATGCCGCCGAGATGGAAAAATCCCTCGGCCACTTCGACGCCGCCCGGCGCGATGCCGAGCAGCTCCTCGCCAACTATCCGGAGAGCTACGAAGGGCTGAGCACGCTGGCGGAGATCGAGCTTCTGCATGGCGATCCGCGGCGGGCCGTCGCGCTCTATTCCCGTCTCGTCGAGCGCTTCCCCCGGCCCGGAGAGCTCTCCAATCTGGGGACAGCCCAGATATACCTCGGCGGCTATCGCGAGGCGGAAGCGAGCTTCCGGAAAGCCCTGGCCCTGGAACCCAGGAACCCCTTCACCCTCCTCAACCTGGCCGATGCGGTGACCCTCGCAGGGCGCCCGGAAGCGGCGGCGCCGGTTTACCGCGAGGTCGTGCGCCAGGCGGGGCTGGACGCCGCCGACTGGCAGGTCCTCTCAGCGCGAGCCCAGGCCCAGGCTCATCTGAAGGACGGTCCCGGCACTGTCGAGTCGGTCCAGAGGATGCTTCGTGTCGGCCCCGAGGGGGCGCAGGTCGCCTATGACGTCAGCCTGATCTACACCCTGCTGGGGGATCGCAACGGGGCCCTCTACAACGCCCACCGCGCCCTGCGGCAGGGGATCGCAACCAGGTTGTTCGCCCTCCCCTGGTTCGATCCCCTGCGTTCGGATACCGCCTTCGCCGCCGAGCTGCGGCCGCGTCCCGATTCCTAGCCGTCGCCGATGGTGGCGTTGATGATGATGGGGTCGGGGGAGGTGACCGTTACGTTCCCGACATCGAGGACGAATTGAAAGCTGGAAAATTTGCCGGAGTTGGACGAGACCGAAACCGTCAGCTCCGTGCCGGAGGCGGCGGTGGGAGTCAGCCATGCCGGCCCAAGGATGGGTGTGGAGGCATTGAACGTCACGTTTGCGTCGGCGATGAGATTGAACGTGATGTCGAACGGCACGATGCAATTGATCAGAACCTCGAGACTTGCCAGGAAGATCGTCGAGTCCAGGGCAAAGCTGCCGTCGCCGGCCGTGTATTGAAGCTCGATGCTGGTCGAGTTGGCCGCGTTTGGCGGCAGGACCAGGAAGAGCGTCGGAGAGTTGATGCCGTTCACGCCGCCAGCGTCGACGTTGAAAGAAAGGGCCCAGGGAATAAAATAATGCGCTGGCGCTTCGTTGACCTGGATAGAAATCTGCTGGCTGTTGATGGGGGTGACCGTGAAATGGTTGTGATCAGAGAGAAAGGTGACCGGGGTTGCGGCGAAAGTAGCGTTTTCCAGAGCTACCGTGAACGTTGTGCCCGCCTCCTCGATAAAGAGAAAGGGGTGTCCGGTGTTGGTATTCAAGGTGAATTGCAAGCCTGGCTCCGCTGTCGAATTATAAATCAAAGTGGCGGTCAGGGTGGCTGGCTCTGGCGTCGATGCGGTGGAGAGGGGCTGCTCGCTCGCGGCTAACATAAAATCTCCTTTTTAATGATTCGATATCGTGATCTATAAGCTCGAACGGTAAACACCTGGTGCAAAGGGTTTGCCAGCGTTCACTCCGAGAGCGGCCAGCCCCTGGAGCCACCTCCGCGAGGCCCGCCGACGTCGGCCGGCGGATCGATATGTCGCCCGACATAGCCCGACACAAGCCGTGGCGCTCACCGCCATCTCAGCGTCGAGCGGGCTGATCGCGATGCCGGGCGGTGGCGAGGAGGCGCCGGCTGCTATAGTCTCCGCCCGAGCGGCATGAGCGAGACCAAGAAGACCAGCGCCTACGCCCAGGCCGGCGTCGACATCGACGCCCAGGAGAAGGGGCTCGCCCGCGTCAAGCAGCTGGCGAAGTCCACCTTCACCCCCGGGGTGCTCACCGAGATCGGCAGCTTCGGCGGCCTGTTCCGGCCGGAGCTGCCGGGGATGACCGAGCCGGTCCTCGTCGCCTCGGCCGACGGGGTGGGGACCAAGCTGGTGGTGGCGAAGATGGCCGGGGACTACTCCTCGGTCGGCCGCGACCTGGTCAACCACTGCGTCAACGACATCCTGGTGCAGGGGGCCGAGCCGCTCTTCTTCATGGACTACCTGGGAGCCGGCGTCCTCGAGCCCGAGAAGATGGTCGAGCTGGTCGCCGGTGTCGCCGACGGCTGCCGGGAGAACGGCTGCGCCCTCCTGGGCGGCGAGACCGCCGAGATGCCCGGCTTCTACCAGCCGGGGGATTACGAGCTCGTCGGCTTCATCGTCGGCCTCGTCGACCGCCCGAAAGTGCTCGACGGCTCGAGGGTGAAGGCGGGGGACGTCCTGGTCGGCCTCCCCTCGTCCGGGCTGCACACCAACGGCTACTCCCTGGCCCGCAAGATCGTCTTCGAGAAGGCGGCCTTGAGCATCGCCGACAAGGCGCC
>CAWBWZ010000004.1:0-55000 GCA_963792575.1 uncultured Acidobacteriota bacterium | reverse complement strand
TGGATTGCATCGCGGAGGTAGAGCACTGAATGGACTAGGGGGCCTACAAGCTTACCGAATCCAATCAAACTCCGAATGCCGCAGATGTGTACCACGGGAGTCAGACTACGGGGGATAAGCTCCGTGGTCGAGAGGGAAAGAACCCAGACCGCCAGCTAAGGTCCCCAAGTATCCGCTAAGTGGAAAAGGATGTGGAGACGCCCAGACAGCCAGGAGGTTGGCTTAGAAGCAGCCATCCTTTAAAGAAAGCGTAATAGCTCACTGGTCAAGTGGCTCCGTGCCGATAATTCAACGGGGCTCAAGCTGATCACCGAAGCTGCGGATTTCAACCTTCGGGTTGGAGTGGTAGAGGAGCATTCTGTAGGCGTTGAAGTCAGACCGAGAGGACTGGTGGAGCGTACGGAAGAGACCCTGCCGGCACAAGTAGCGATAAAGCGTGTGAGAACCACGCTCGCCGAAAGTCTAAGGTTTCCTGAGGAAGGTCAATCCGCTCAGGGTTAGTCGGTCCCTAAGGCGAGGCCGAAAGGCGTAGTCGATGGAAAACAGGTTAATATTCCTGTACCGGCACGGAATCGTTATCACCGATGGGGTGACGCAGAAGGATAGCCCAGCCTGCCATTGGATGTGCAGGTTCAAGCGTGTAGGCGGGAGGGGTAGGCAAATCCGCCCTTCCTCAACGCCGAGGCGTGATGTCGAGGCCTTCGGGCCATAAAGTGGGTGACTCCATGCTGCCAAGAAAAACCTCTAGGGAGAGTCCAGGCCGACCGTACCGTAAACCGACACAGGTAGACGGGGAGAGAATCCCAAGGCGCTTGAGTGATCCCCTGTAAAGGAACTCGGCAAACTGACACCGTAACTTCGGGAGAAGGTGTGCCGTTGGATGTGTAAGGGTTCGCCCCTGAAGCATCTGGCGGTCGCAGTGAAATGTCCCAGGCGACTGTTTACTAAAAACACAGGACTCTGCAAAGTCGAAAACGACGTATAGGGTCTGACGCCTGCCCGGTGCCGGAAGGTTAAGAGGAGGGGTCAGCCGCAAGGCGAAGCTCTGAATCGAAGCCCCGGTAAACGGCGGCCGTAACTATAACGGTCCTAAGGTAGCGAAATTCCTTGTCGGGTAAGTTCCGACCTGCACGAATGGCGTAACGATCTGGGAGCTGTCTCTACAGGGGGCTCAGCGAATCTGTAGTACCGGTGAAGATGCCGGTTACCCGCACGTAGACGGAAAGACCCTGTGCACCTTTACTGCACCCTGGCAGTGAACCCCGGTGCGCTATGTGTAGGATAGGTGGGAGGCTGTGAAGCCGGTGCGCTAGCTTCGGTGGAGCCAACGGTGAAATACCACCCTTAGCGTACTGGAGTTCTAACAGAGGTCCGTGATCCGGATCCTGGACATTGTCAGGCGGGTAGTTTGACTGGGGCGGTCGCCTCCCAAATTGTAACGGAGGCGCGCGAAGGTTCCCTCAGGCTGATTGGAAACCAGCCGTAGAGCGTAAAGGCATAAGGGAGCTTGACTGCGAGACCTACAAGTCGAGCAGGTACGAAAGTAGGCCTTAGTGATCCGGTGGTTCCGTATGGAAGGGCCATCGCTCAACGGATAAAAGGTACGCCGGGGATAACAGGCTGATCTCCGCCAAGAGTTCACATCGACGCGGAGGTTTGGCACCTCGATGTCGGCTCATCACATCCTGGGGCTGAAGCCGGTCCCAAGGGTTCGGCTGTTCGCCGATTAAAGTGGTACGTGAGCTGGGTTTAGAACGTCGCGAGACAGTTCGGTCCCTATCTCGTGTGGGCGCAGGAGACTTGAGGGGATTTGTCCCTAGTACGAGAGGACCGGGATGGACGAACCTCTAGTGCACCAGTTGTCGCGCCAGCGGCACAGCTGGGTAGCCATGTTCGGAAAGGATAACCGCTGAAAGCATCTAAGCGGGAAGCCCCCCCCGAGATGAGGTCTCCCCGAAGACCCCTGGAAGATTACCAGGTTGATAGGCAGGAGGTGTAAGTGCCGCAAGGCGTTGAGCTGACCTGTACTAATCGGTCGTTCGGCTTGACCAATTGATTCGTTTTACGAACTTGAGCTCCAGCTCTTGTCCCGGCGGATCCCATCGCTCTGACCCGATTCAGTTTGCCATCCGCTTGACAACAGGATCGCATAGATCTCAATCGATCTTCTGTTCTTTTCACAGTTCAAGTTTTCCGGTGGCTCTGGCGAGGGGGAAACACCCGTTCCCATTCCGAACACGGCAGTTAAGCCCCTCAGCGCCGATGGTACTGCACGCGCAAGTGTGTGGGAGAGTAGGTCGCCGCCGGGAAGTATTTTTCGAAAGGCCCTTGGTTAACTCCAAGGGCCTTTGTTTTATTTGTCCCTCAGCGTACTTCGCGTACGATCCCTGGATGCGTTTCCTCGCCGTCCCTGCTCGTGGCCGGCTGCATCTACCGGACTGTTTCATTTTCGTGACGGATGGGTGACGTTTCGGCGAAAGCCTTAACCAGGCCTGTTTTTTCGCGTATCGGTCCTTAGACTCACGGGCATCACCGGCGAGTCGGAGGGGTTCCGAATGACGCGAGAGGTCCGAGGTGTCTCCACAGCGATCCTGATCCTGGCGCTCTGGGTCATGGGATGTGGACAGCGTCCCGAAGGCGCGGTCTCGTCGCCGTCCGCCCCGGCAGATGACGTCGGTGTGCTCCACCTTCTCTTCACCTATGGCTCGGAGAAGGAGGACTGGATCCGCGAGGTGACAGCCCGGTTCAACGCCGGGAAGCACCGCACCGCCGCCGGCAAGGTGATCCAGGTCGAGGCTGTCGCACAGGGATCGGGTGAGTTGATCGACGACCTGCTCGCCGGCGTCCGCAAGGCCGATCTGACGAGCCCTGCCTCGGCGGCCTTCCTCAAGCTGGGAAACGCCCAGTCGCGGGTTCGTACCGGCAAGGACCTGATCGGCGAGACTCGCAACCTGGTGCTCTCGCCGGTGGTGATCGCGATGTGGCGGCCGATGGCCGAGGCGATCGGCTGGGGGAGCAAGCCGGTGGGCTGGGGGGACATCCTGGCGCTGGCGCGCGACCCGCGGGGGTGGGCCGTCCACGGCCATCCCGAGTGGGGGGCGTTCAAGCTCGGCCACACCCATCCCGAGTACAGCAACAGCGGCCTGATCTCGCTGCTGGCCGAGGCCTATGCCGGCGCCGGCAGGGTGGCGAACCTCACGCTGGAGGACATCCACAAGCCGGCGACGGCCCAGACCGTGGCCGGCATCGAGAGCGCCATCGTCCATTACGGCAGCTCGACGGGCTTCTTCGGCAAGAAAATGTTCGAGGGGGGGCCTGGGTACCTCTCGGCGGCGGTGCTCTACGAGAACATGGTCACCGAATCGTACGATCCGAAGTACCGCCTCCCCTTTCCCATCGTCGCCATCTATCCCCGGGAGGGGAGCTTCTGGAGCGATCACCCGGTCGGCATCGTGGAGCGGGAATGGGTCACCCCCGAGCGCCGGGAGGCGGCGAAGGTCTACGTCGACTGGCTTCTCCAGCGGCCGCAGCAGGAAGCCGCCCTGCGTTTCGGCTTCCGCCCGGCGGAGGTCGCGGTGCCGCTGAGCGCCCCGATCGATCCGGCCCATGGAGTCGATCCCAGACAGCCGCAGACCACGCTCGAGGTCCCTTCGAGCGAGGTCATCGACGCCGTGTTGAAGCTCTGGCGGGAGAACAAGAAGCACTCGGACATCACACTCGTCCTCGACCGCTCTGGCAGCATGCGGGAGGAGAGGCGGATGGAGAACGCGCAGGCCGGCGCCGAGCAGTTCGTCGATCTTCTCGACCCGCGGGACTCCTTCTCCTTCCTTGCCTTCAACAATCAGCCGGGCTGGGTGGTGGAGGGGGCGGATCTGGGCGCCGCCCGCGAGCAGGTCCTGCAGAGCCTGAAGGGTGTCTTCCCCGATGGCGGCACGGCGCTCTACGACGCGATCTCCGCCGCTTACGCGCGGAAGCTCGAGGAGATCCGGCGGCACCCCGGCCAGATCGCGGCGATCGTCGTGCTGACCGACGGCGCCGACACGGACAGCCGGCTGAGCCTGGAGAACCTGCTGCGCCAGATCCGTCCGGCGAGCGAGTCGCAGGGGATCCGGGTGTTCACGATCGGTTACGGGAGCGGGGCCAAAAAGCAGGTCCTCAAGGCGATCGCCGACGCCACCCAGGCGCGCTTCTACGAGGGGAACCCCTCGAACATCCGGACGGTGTTCCGGGAGATCTCGACTTTCTTCTGAGGATTCCATGAACGAACCCGCGCAACCCCGACTGACCGCCGCCGGCAAGATCGTCGTCTTCCTGTTCGTCGCCGGCTGCCTCTACGGCGCCTACAGGCTCTTCGTCCGCCATCCGGCCGGCAACTCGGGAGCCGCGGCCGCCGCGAGCCCGTCCCCGACAGATGGCTCGGCGGTCGAGATCGGCATCGCGTACGGCACCGAGAAGGAGCGCTGGCTGCAGTGGGCGGCCGCGGAGTTCGCCAAGACCCCGGACGGCCGGCGGATCAAGGTGAACCTGATTCCGATGGGCTCGCTCGAGGGGGCGCAGGCAGTGCTCGAAGGGGATGCCCGCATCCACGTCTGGAGCCCGGCGAGCGCGCTCTACAAGGACATCTTCCTGCAGGAGTGGCAGGTCCGGCGCGGCGGCGACCCGCCGATCGCCCGCGAGGAGAACCTGGCGCTCTCGCCGATGGTCTTCGTGATGTGGGGGGAGCGGCACGAGGCCTTCGTCAGGAAGTACGGCGAGGTCTCCTTCAAGACGCTGGCGCAGGCCCTGGCCGAGCCGGGAGGGTGGGAGGCGATCGCCGGCAAGCCGGAGTGGGGGCTGTTCAAGCTCGGCCATACCCACCCCAACCAGTCGAACAGCGGGCTGATGACGCTGGTGCTGATGGCCTACGACTACTATGGCAAGACCCGCGAGCTGACGCTCAAGGACATCCTCGACCCCGGGTTCCAGGCTTGGGCGCAGGCGTTCGAGCGCGGGGTGAGCGGCCTCTCCAACAGCACCGGCAACATGATGCGGGAGATGGTGCTGAAAGGCCCCTCGGCTTACGACGGGCTGGTCGTCTACGAGAGCGTCGCCATCGACTACCTGAAGAACGCCGAGGGCCGCTGGGGGACCCTGCGCGTGGTCTACCCGTCGCGCAACCTGTGGAGCGAGAACCCCTATTACGTCCTGAACGCCCCCTGGAGCGCGCCGGAGCAGCGGGAGGCGGCCGGGAAGTTCCTCGACTTCCTGCTCGCGGAGCCGATCCAGCGGCAGGCGCTCGTCCACGGTTTCCGGCCGGGGAACCCCGCCGTCCCCGTCCGCTTCGCCGGCAGCCCGTTCATCGCCTACAAGGCGTTCGGGCTGAGCGTCGATCTGGGCACCATGTGCGATCCGCCTCGGGCCGAGGTGCTCAACAATCTCCTTCAGTGGTGGCAGCGGTCGGCCGGGTCTCGCTAGACGGTAAGATCTCCTGGTGCTCGATTACCTGAAAAGAGCGTTCTGGCTCGGCCCCGATCTGCCGGGGCTGGGCCGGCTGCCGGTCAACGCCCTGGCGGCGCTGGGCCTCGGCATCCTCGGGTTCGGCCATCCCGCGTTCTGGCTGCTGGGCGCCGGGCTGGAGGCGGCCTATCTCGCCTCCGTCGCCACCCATCCGCGTTTCCAGCGGGCGGTGGACGCCGCGCGGCGGCAGGGGGCCCCGGTCCAGGCCGGGCAGGGGCGCGAGGAGCTGGTCGAGAAGCTCTCGCCGCCCTCGCGCCAGCGCCTCGCCGCGGTCGAGCAGAAGTGCTCCCGCATCCTGCAGCTCTCCGGGGAGAACCAGGCGGAGGCGTTCGAGGTCGAGAGCCAGCGCGACGCCCTCGACCGGCTGAACTGGATCTACCTCAAGCTCCTGGTCGCCCGTCACTATCTGGAGTCCTCGCGGCTGCAGACCAGCGAGGCCGATCTGGAGCGCAGGATCGCCGATCTGGAGGCCGGGGCCGCCGGCGGCGGCACCGCCGCTCTGCGCGAGTCGCGGCAGGCGACCCTCAAGCTCCTGCGGCAGCGGATGAGCAACCTGGAGCTCGGCGAGCAGACCTTGAAGCAGGTCGACAGCGACCTCGCCCGGATCGAGGCTCAGATCGATCTGGCGCTGGAGAACGCCACCCTGCGCGGTGGCGGAGCCGCGGTCACCGCCAATCTGGAACTGGCGAGCCAGACGCTTGATGAGGGTCTTTACTTCGGGGATGCGGAGACGGCGGTGCTGGCGCTCGATCGGGCCTACGGCGCGCCCCAGCGAGGCTCGCGGGAGCGCGCCTAGATCCCTTTTCAATCCGTCCAGATCTGCTTCCACCAGGGCTCGTCCTTCGAAGCTCCCTGGGTAGCGCCGGCCTTGAGGTTCATCTTGCCGCGGATCTTGCCGACGTCCCAGCCGGTGAGGGTGGCGAGGGTCGCGGCCTGCTGTTCGTATCGCCTCGGCAATTCCCGGCGATAAGCCTGTCCCGCCTCGCAGGTGGCTTTGCCCGTCCAGGGGTGGCGCAGGATGAAGCGCCCCTGGAAGTTCTCGCGGTCGGCGGTCTCCTGGAACACCAGATCCTCGGGAAAGTGTGCGGAGTCGTAGCGCAGGTGGAGGCGGGTGAGGAAGACGTTCTGCGAGCCGGGCGAGGCGTACCCGGAGCCCGCCCGCTCGCTCCGGTTCTGCTCGTTCCAAAAAACGCCGA
Source organism: uncultured Acidobacteriota bacterium (assembly GCA_963792575.1). Classification (GTDB taxonomy): domain Bacteria; phylum Acidobacteriota; class Thermoanaerobaculia; order Multivoradales; family UBA5704; genus DATARR01. The sequence continues at coordinate 48,308 of CAWBWZ010000004.1, read as the reverse complement.
GCTGCCGCAGCTCGTCGGCGGAGAGCGGATCGGCCGCGCAGGGGTCGCACCAGCCCATGTCCCAGGCGTATTCGAGAAACAGCGTCCGCATCTCCTGTTTTTTGACCTGCTGGTTGAACATCGCCTTGTAGAAGGGGCCGAACTGATCCTTGACGAACAGGGGGACCTCGGCGTCCGAGGGGAGGCGGACAGTGCGGTAGTTGGTGGTCTCGACCCGCCCCTTGCGGGTGAGGGCGTAGATGAACAGCTCCTGGGGGCCGGCGGCGTTGACCATGCCGAGGCGGATGGGGAGCATGAACTTGGGGCTCTCGTAGGCTACCTGCAGCGGCCGCAGGTAGGTGAAGCCGAGCTTCGACTGCTGGCCGAGGTTCACCTTGGCGACGAAGAACCGCATCCCCTGCTTGAGATAGCTGCCGAGCACCCGCGAGGCGCCCGGGGGGACCCGGTAGCCGTTCTCGGTCAGCCAGATCTCCAGCCCCTGGCTCTCCTTCGCCGAGAGGATCAGGATGTCGTACTCGCCCACCGTGTATTTCGCCTCGATGGTCACGCCGAGGCTCTTGGCGCGATCCTCCCTCCGGCTGCCGCCGACGACGCCCCCCTCCATGGCGGGAGCCTGCACCGCCATCGGGTAGACCGGCTGGCACGGGTCGCCGTCGAAGTACTCGACCAGCCGCGGGGCCGAGTAGGCGTCGAGGTGGTCGAGCAGTGCCCTCTCGGCGACGTGGATCTGCTCCTTCTGGAGGAAGGTCGGAACCGGGATGACGATGGCGAATTCCTTCGGATCCCCCTTGAAGTCGTTCGCCATGGTGAGGACGGTGCGGTCGCCGTCGCGCACCAGGACGACTTGCGAAGCCTGGTTGAACAGCTTGGTGTCGGCCTTGGCGACGTAGAAGCCGCAGAAGCCGAGGGCGGTGCGGGCGGCCATCGCCAGCACGGCGATTGTGAGGACCGTGGTGAGGAGCCGTTTCATGCGAATCTCCTTTCTTCGAGGAGAGAGGGTGGGGAGAGGGTTTTCACGCGGTGCCAGGCATAGCGGTTGCCGGGGAGCAGCCGGTCGATCAGCGGGACGGTGGGGGCGAGGAAGAAGAGCGCCAGCAGGAGTCCATTGGGCCGGTAGAGGACGAAGTGGACGGTGCCCGCGCCGAGGGCGACCAGCAGGGCGAAGAGGATACGGCCGGCCCGCGAATCGGGCGTCGTCCGCGGGTCGGAGATCATGAAGAAGGTGAAGATCAGGAAACCGCCGCTGCCGAGCTGATGGAGAGGGATGGCCAGCGGCTGGCCGAGCCAGAAGGCGCGCCCGAAGAGGATCGCGAGATAGAACGCCAGGAAGGCGTAGGTGACATCGCTGCGCGCCGCACGGTTGACCACCAGCCCGCCCAGGCAGGCGAGCAGGAAGGCGAAGAACGCCGCGTTCCCCCACTGGCCGGGCGAGACCCAGACACCGCCGGTGGCGAGCATCGTCGCCACGATGCCGAAGTTGGTGGGGTTGAAGATGTGCTTGCCGCGGATGCGGAGGGCGAACTTGCTGGCGATGGTCACCGCGGCCGCCAGAACCGCGAGGGCCGCGGAGTTGGTGCGCAGCAGCAGGCAGAGCGAGAGCCCCGAGATCAGGGCGCTCCGCGGATCGAAGGCCGGGAGCCGCCAGGCCCGGGTGCAGGCGTACTGGGTGAGCAGGGCGGCCGCCAGCAGGAGGAGCGCGCGGCCGGGAGGGATCTCCAGATCCAGACAGGTCACGCCATAGACCAGCAGAGACGCGAGGACGAGGATCTGATAGAGGCGGGGATCTCTCAGGCCGGGATGCGAAAGGTTCATGGCAATCTCCTCTCTTTCCATTGGACACCCCGGGCCGCGGCGAGGAAACCGCGGAATGTCCTAAACGCCGGGACCGGTTGGTCCGTAGTAAAGTAGACGCATTGCACATCTGGTATAGAAAGGAAGCTTCAATGGGGAAAGCAATCGCCTGTTTGGGAGGAGCGCTCGCGCTCGGCCTCTCCGTCTCGGCCTGGGCCGGTCCCACGGCGCAGGGCGCGCCGTTCCGTGTCGGCTCGTGCACCACCTGCATTCAGCAAGCGCCGGCGGTCGCCGGTTCCGCCACCGGCGCCTTCCTGGCGGTCTGGAAAGGGGCGAGCGCGTCCGATCCGAATGGGGTCACCGGGCGGTTCTTCACCAGCACGGGGGCTCCGCGAGCGGCTGACTTCCTGGTCAACAAGGCGCTGGCGCCGGATCAATACGACCCGGCGGTGGCCCGCGACGCGCAGGGCAATTTCATTGTGGTCTGGTCGGAGGTCGCCAATGGCAACAGCGAGATCAAGGCCCGGCGCTATCTGGCGAGTGGGGCGCCGATCGGACCCATCCTCAAGGTGAGCCAGGATCCGCCGGGGACGCCGACCATCCCGGCCGATTTCAATCCCGCGGTCGCGGCGACCAAGGACGGCTACATCGTGGTCTGGGCCAACCTGCTGCCGGCGGGGGGCAGCTTCCCCGGGACGACGCCGCAGATCCTGGCGCGCAAGCTCAATGCGACCGGCGCGCCGGTTGGTACTCAGGTCAAGATCAGCACCGGGCTGGTCAACGGCGACCGTCCGGATGTCTGTGTTGACACCGCGGGCGGACCGGTGGTGGTCTGGACCAGCGTCGACGGCTTTCCGCTCTTCGAGTCCAACCAGAAGGGGGTGTCGCTGCGCCGGTTGACGGCCGCTGGCGCCCCCACCGGCACCGCCGAGACGGTGGTCGCCCCCCCCACGGCCACCTCGGCTCAACCGGCGGTGTCCTGCGGCAGCGGCAGCACGTTCGTGGTGGTCTGGCACAGCGATCAGACGCCGGCGGTGGATCGGGCCGACATCCTGGGGTTGCGTTTCAGCCGCCTCGGCCGCCCGGTCGGCAAAGCCTTCCGGGTCAACGTCACGACGACGAGGGATCAGAAAAACCCGTCGATCGTCCATGATGCGAAGGGGAACTTCGTCGTCGTCTGGCAGTCGTCTGTGAGCCTTCAGCTGGTCGGCATCTACGGACGCCGTTTCAGCGCGGCCGGAGCGGCTCTCAGCCCGGACTTCGAGGTGGTCTCCGGGCCCGACAACCCGACGGCCGCCAGCCACCCCGATATCGCGACGATCGGCACTGCCGGCAATTTCGTGGTGATCTGGCAGGCCGGCTCCCAGGCGATCTACGGCCGGCGCTTCATTCCGTAGACGCCCTGGCCCTAGACTCCCGGCCGCTCGCTCGCGGCCGGCTCGAGCGGCGTCCGTCCCGCGACCAGCGCGGTGACGGTCGCCGCTCCGGCGTCTTTGAGCGCGGCGGCGGCGGCGTCCAGGGTCGCCCCGGTGGTCGCCACGTCGTCGACCAGCAGCAGGTGGAGGCCGCGGACACGCTCGGGGCCGGGGACCTGGAAGGCTTTGCGGAGGTTGGCGAGGCGGTCATCCCGGCCGAGCAGGCTCTGCGGCGGCGTGGCGCGGCGGCGTGAGAGCGCGGACAGACAGGGGAGGCCGAGATGGCCGGCCAGGGGGCGGGCGATCCGCTCCGCCTGGTTGTAGCCGCGGGCCAGGCGGCGGCGCCAGTGGAGCGGCACGGGGACGACCCGGTCACAGCCGGCGAGCCGGTCGCTCAACCCCGCGGCGAGTGCCGCCGCCAGGTGCCGCCCGAGATAGTCCAGACGCCCGAACTTGAGCCCGCGCACCACGGCGTCGAGCGGCGGCCGGTAGCTCCAGAGCGCGAGCAGCCGGTCGAAGGCGGGCGGGTTCCGCCGGCAGGCGCCGCACCGGTAGTCCGCCGGCAGGGCATAGGCGGCGAGCGGCCGGGAGCAGACCGCGCAGGCTTCCCGCGGCAGGGGCGCGAGCGCCGCCCGGCACACGATGCAGAGGCCGAGAGGAGCGCCCCGCGCCGGCAGCGGCCTTCCGCAGCCGAGGCACGGGGCCGGCAGCAGCGCGTGGACCAGCCGATCGAGCAGACGCTCTCCAGGCGTGACACGAGGGGAGTCTGGCGCGTATAAGGGATCGGACATGAGAAATGGGAGCGCCTGGAGACGTGACGATATACTCTCAGGAACCGGGCGCCCCCGGCAGAGCCGGGCGCCGGAATCAGTCGGACATGACGCGAAGGAGGGGACTTTGATCCGGAATCATCGCCTGCTCGGCAGGCTTCTGCTGGGCTTCTCGCTGCTCGTGCTCCCCGCCGCCGGCGGCGCGCAGGAGCTCTACAACTACACCGTGGGCGTTCTCGGCGGGATCGGCGGGTCGTTCGACGCCTCTCCAGGGAGCAACCTGGGCAACACCGGTTTCCAGGTCAACCTTGGAATGGTCACCGAGCCGCGCACCCTCCTGGTGCTGCGCGTTGGCCAGCTCGGGCTCGACAAGGACCAGTTCTTCGGCTCGCTGAGCGACGCGGACATGAAGTACGTCACCATCGGCGGCGAGTACCGCTATAGCGAGTCGTTCTACGAGTCGGGGGTCTTTGTCGCCCTGGGCGGTTACCGGCTGAGCGGGACCACACTCTTCGGCGACGAATCCCGGAAGGACACGTGGGGAGTCTCCGTAGGTTTCACCGGCGAGCTGCCGATCCGGCGCTGGGTGGGTATCCAGGCCGAGATTTCGGGCCACTATGTCGATTTCAATGAGGCGCAGTTCTTCGGCATGGCCCACGCGGGGGTCGCCTTCCACTTCTAGGGGAGCCGGAGCGAAGCGGTCTTGTCGGCACTCTTCAGGCGCGCGGCGATCTCCGCCCTCAGGGCGGGGTCGTCCCAGTCCGTCGCCCCAACCCACTTGCGCACGACCTGTCCGCGGATCACCAGATAGGTCTCCGGCAGCTTGTCCGTGCCGTAGCGGTTCGCCACCTTCCAGTTGGGATCGAACAGCACCATCGGCGAGCCTGGTCCCAGGAAGGTGTTGACCCGGTCCGAGGAGTCGGCGACGGCGACCATCAGCACCGCGAAGTCGCGATGGCCGGAGAAGTCGCGGATCAGCCGCTGGAGCTTCGGCGCCTCCTGGACGCACGGCGGGCACCAGGTGGCCCAGAAGTGGACGAGGGTGACCGGGGCAAGGCGCTGGCCGATTGTGGCCGTCCGGCCTGATGAGTCGTAGAGGGACCCGCCCGGCTCCTGGACGGCGCCGTCCCCCCGCGGCCAGAACAGGGCCGCGAGAGCGCAGACCGCGAGAGCCGCGAGCCCCAGCTTGGCGGGCCATCCGAGAGGTGTGCCGGTGGTCTTCGCCGGGACGGCCGGGGGGGGGGCCGGGACCGGCTCGCTCGGGTCATTCAGGGAATTCATAAAGTAGCTCCGGTGTTGAAACCGTCGGGCCGGGCTGGACCCGAAATCCCGATTTCTCATAGAGTACCGCAAGGACTGGAAAAGATTGCACAACCTGGAAGAGACCAAGTTTCCGCGCTCCCGGCGAGCGTTTCTGGTGGGGCTCATCCTGCCGGGCCAGCCGGGGTATGTCGTCGAGGAGCACCTGGACGAGCTGGCGCAGCTCGCCGATACGGCGGGCGCTCAGGTGGTGGGCCGCGCCGTGCAGGCGCGCAAGGCGCCGGACCCGGCGACATCCATCGGCAAGGGCAAGGCTGAGGAGGTCGCCACCGCCGCCCGCGAGCTGGGGGCGGACCTGCTGATCTTCGACGACGATCTCTCCGGGAGCCAGGCGAAGAATCTCGAGGAGCTGACCAAGCTCCCGGTGATGGACCGCAGCGCCCTGATCCTGGACATCTTCGACCTCCGGGCGCAGAGCCGCGAGGCGCGCACGCAGGTCGAGCTCGCCCGCCTCAAGTACATGCTCCCCCGCCTGACCCGGCAGTGGAGCCACCTCTCCCGCCAGGGCGGTGGCGTCGGCACGCGCGGCGGCGAGGGTGAGAGCCAGCTCGAGCAGGACCGCCGGGTCATCCGGACCCGCGTCCGCCGGCTGGAGCAGGATCTGGAGAAGATCGAGCGCACCCGCGGCGTCCAGCGGCATGGCCGCGACGGCGCGCCGCTGGTCGCCCTCACTGGCTATACGAACGCCGGCAAGTCGACCCTGTTCAACAAGCTGACCGCCGCTGGCACGCTCGCCGAGAACCGCCTGTTCGCGACCCTCGACGCCAAGCTCCGGCGCGGCTCGGTGGATGGCGCCCGCACGGCGGTCTTCGCGGATACGGTCGGCTTCATCCGCAAGCTGCCGCATCACCTGGTCTCCTCGTTCCGCAGCACCCTGGGGGAGATCACCGCGGCCGCCCTTGTTCTCCACGTCATCGACCGCGGCCATCCCGGCTGGCAGGAGCAGGCGGAGGTGGCCGAGGCGGTGATGGACGAGCTGGGGGTCGATCGTGAGCGGGTGATCAAGGTGTTCAACAAGAGCGACCTCGTCCCGGCCGAGGAGCCGCGGGACAGCGGCGCGCTCTGGGTCTCGGCGGCAACGGGTGAAGGCATCCCGGCGCTCAAGGCCGAGCTGGCCCGCCGGCTCGGCTTCGGTGCCTCTGTCCAGGAAGCGCCGGCTGAGGCCGCCGCGGGTCTGGTTTGACACCCCCACCCTCACTCGGTACAATCCGCGCTCCTGTGGGGCCGTAGCTCAGTTGGGAGAGCGCTTGAATGGCATTCAAGAGGTCGTCGGTTCGATCCCGATCGGCTCCACCAGTTTCTCCTTCGTCTTCCTGAACTGAATCCAGAGAGTTATTGAGGGATTTACTCGTCCGGCGGGACGATCAGGACGGACTTCGTCGAGTCGGCGAGGATCTGCAGGGTGACGTCGTGCCGGATAGAGCGCTCGCCGGGCTGGCGGGCGTGGCGGCCGAGGACGATGAGGTCGTAGCCCCCCTCAGCGGCCTCGGCCAGGATGCCCTGCAGCGGCGTGCGCGCCGGGCGAAGGGTGGAGCGGCCAGGCACCTCCAGCGCGCGCAGGGTGGCGAGGCCGGCGTTCAGGTGGGCGTTCACCCAGGGGGCGGCGCCGGCGCCCTCCGGGAGCACGTGGAGCAGGGTCACCTCGGCGCCGAGCCGGCGGGCCAGCCAGCCGCCCACCCGCACGTCCGCCTTGCCCGGCTCGCCCACCGCGGTGCAGATCAGGATGCGGCGGAAGGAGGCCGGCTCCCCCTGCGCCACCAGGAGCGGCGCCGCGAGGCTCTCCAGCAGCTCCATCAGGACTTCCACCTGGCCGCCAGTGGGGAACTGGAGAAGGGTGAAGTCGTAGAGGCTCTGCCGCTGCTCGGCGACGATCTCCGCGGCTGGATCGCCGCGCCGCACCACCGCCTCGGAATCGGGGAGGCTCCCGGCCACGGCGCGCTCGGTCAACGTGGCGCGCAGCGGCTCGACGCCGTCCGCGCTCGCGGCCACCGCGAGCAGGGAGACCTTGGCGTTGAGCGGACCCAGCAGGGTGCGGGCGAGCGGCAGCGGCGCCGGGCTCCCCTGGTCCGGCAGGTCGCAGACCAGCAGCCGCGGCTGCGGCGGCGCCAGGATGTGCCAGCCGCGCAGGCTCACCCAGACGTCCGGTCCGCCCATATCCGCCTCGGCGGGGAGGACGGCGTCGATCAGGAGCCCCTCCTCGCCGTAGACCGCCGGCGCCGCCTGGCGGGTGCCGGCGATCGGGGGCAGCCGCACCCGCACCCGCCGCAGGGCGCCCAGGAAGTTCCGCTCGACGATCGTCCCCTGGCCAAGCAGGCGCACCCCGGGTTCGGGCGGAGCGGCCGAGATCTCGACCTGCTCGGGCCGCACCAGCACCCGCACCCGCTCGTCCTCCTCGTGCTCGACCTCGGAGGGGATGGGGAGCGCCAGCGGCCCGATCCGCGCCGCGCCCTCCCGCGCCCTTCCCACGAGCACGGTCCCCGCTCCCAGGAAGGTGGCGCCGAAGAGGGTGTGCGGCCGGGCGTAGAGCCCCTCGGGCTCGCCGACCTCGAGGAGCTCGCCGCGCTCCATCAGGCCGATGCGGTCGGCGAGCTCGAAGCCCTCTTCCTGGTCGTGGGTGACCAGGATGGCGGTGACGCCGAGCTGCTGCTGCACCTCCCGCAGGTTGCGCCGGAGCTGGGAGCGGATCTTGACGTCGAGCGCGCCGAACGGTTCGTCGAGCAGCAGCACCGAGGGCTCGTGAACCAGGGCGCGGGCGAGCGCCACCCGCTGCTGCTGGCCGCCGGAGAGCTGGTGGGCGTAGCGGTTGCCGAAGCCGCCGAGGCCGACGCGGTCGAGCAGCTCCTCGCGCCGCCGGGCGCGCTCGGCCGGCGGCACCTTGCGGATCTTCAGCGGGAACTCGATGTTCTCGCCGACACTCATATGGCGGAAGATCGAGTAGTTCTGGAACACGAAGCCGATCCCCCGCTCCTGCGGGGGGAGGTGGGTGACGTCGCGGTCGTGCAGCCAGATCGTCCCCGAGTCGGGGGGGGTGAGCCCGGCGACCATGCGCAGGACCGTGCTCTTGCCGCTGCCGCTGGCGCCGAGCAGGACGAAGAGCTCGCCGTCGCGCACCTCGAGCGAGGTGGGCTTGACCACCGGCTGGCCGCCGAAGCTCTTGGCGAGCTGTTCGAGACGGATCGACATCAGCGCTTCGCGCTCCCTGAGTACCGCAACAGGAAGAAGAAGATGACGAACGACAGCGCCGCCAGCACCGCCGCCACCGCGTTGGCCTCGGCCACGTGCCCCGCCTCGAACTGGGCGAAGATGTAGAGCGGCGCCGTCTGGGTGCGCAGGCGGAGGTTGCCGGAGACCATCACCGTCGCCCCGAACTCCCCCAGCGAGTGGGCGAAGGTGAGCAGGGTGCCGCTGAACAGGCCCCCCCGCAGCGCGGGCAGGATCACGTAGCGGAAGGTCTGCCACTTGCCCGCTCCCAGCGTGTAGGCCGCCTCCTCGTAGGTCACCTCCAGCTCGTCGAGCAGCGGCTTGACCGCCCCCAGCATGTAGGGAAAGGTGACGAAGAGGTGGGCGAGGAGCACCCCGGCGGGGGTGAACATCGGCTGCAGCCCGAGCGGCTCCAGCATCTTGCCGAACAGGCCGATCGGCCCCCAGAGCAGCAGCAGGGAGGTGCCGACGACCACGGTCGGGATCGCCACCGGCAGGTTGATGGCGATCGCCAGCGGCCGCTCGCCGCGGAAGCGGTACTTCGACAGCACGTAGGCCGCCCAGGTGCCGAGCACGGCGTTGATGACGGCGGTGAAGAAGGCGATCAGCAGGCTGAAACGGAGGGCGAACTGCGCGTCCTCGTTGGTGAACGCCCGCCAGAACTCCCCCGGGCCCCCCTTGAGGGCGAAGACGAACACCGCCGCGATCGGCATCAGGATCAGCGGCAGCAGGACGAGGACGAGAAGGCTGACCGGGATCGCGGCCCGGGAGCGCTGGCCGGGGGCATTGCCGATCACCTGCCCACCTCCTTGAGAACCCGGTCCTTCCAGATTCCGTCCACGATCTCCTTCTTCACCCGCTTCCAGCCGCCGAAGTCGCCGACCAGGAACGGGTCGCGGATCACCCCGAAGCGCGGGTTGGCGGCGTTCAACCGCTCGTCGACGCTGCGGAAGCCGTTCTGGACGAACAGCGCCTGCGCCCGCTCGCTCCAGAGGAAGGCGACCAGGGCATCGATCAGCGGGCGCTCGGAGGGGGCGATGTTGTGCTCCACGATCACCAGGGTGTGCTCCGACAGCACGGTGCTGGGAGGATAGACGATCTCCCCTGGCAGTGTGCCTTTCGCCGCGTCCTTGATGACGTCCTGCTCGTAGGTGACGAGCACGTCGCCGAAGCCGTTCTCGAACTGGGTGCGGGCGGCGCGCGCCGAGGCCGCCTGGGCGGTGACGTGGCGCCAGACGCCGAGGAGGGACTGGAAGCCCGCCTCGCGCGGTCGATCGGGAAAGCGGCGGGCGGCCGAGCCGTACTCAGCGAGGAGCGCCCAGTTGGCGCCGCCCGAGGTCAGCGGATCGGGGTGGATCACCCGCACTCCGGGCCTGGCGAGGTCGGAGAAGTCGCGGATCGCGAGCGGGTTCCCCTTACGCACCACGAGCACGAACGGTGTCCGGTTGACCACGCCGCCGTGCGGGAGGCGCCGCCAGGAGCCGGGGGCGATGACGCCGGCCTTGGCCAGCCGCTCGGCGTCGAGCTCGAGCGAGAGCAGGGCCGCCTGCGCCGGCACCCCCATGATGAGCTGGTTGGTGATCGTGCCCGAGCCGGCGAAGGAGGTGACGAACTCGATCCGCTCGCCGGTCCGCTGCCGCCATTGGCGGGCGAACTCGGGGAGCACGGCCTGGTTCATCGCCTCGCCGAGAATGCTGAAGCCGTAGAAGACCACGGTGCGCGGCGGCGCCGGTCGGCCGGGGACGGGCAGCCAGGGCCAGAGCGCATAGAGAAGCAGGGCGGCGCCGGCGGCCAGAATGAGCCCGCCGCGCAGCCGGGCACCGTGGTCGGAATCGTTCGCCATCGCGGCAAAGACTATCCCGACAGATGCCCGGCCGCGCCTTTCCTTGAAACGCCATGCCCCTTTGGCTACACTCCACTGCGGGGATTCGATATCCAGACAGTGGGGGTTTGGCGGTGGCCGATGAAGGCCTCGCTGTCTGAAACCTCAGTCTGCCCCCCAATTGCGCTAAAATTCAGGGATTCCTTCCGGGAGAGCGCCGTGCAGCCAAGGAAAGTACTCGTCGTCGACGATTCGAAGTTGATGCATAAGATGTATGAGGTGATGCTGCGTCAGTACCCGCTGGTCTACGCGCTGGACGGCCGGCAGGCGCTCGATCGCCTGCGGGAGCACCAGGACGTCGATCTCGTGCTGCTCGACATCAACATGCCCAACATGAACGGGCTGGAGTTCCTCGCCCAGCTCCGCTCGGACGGCGCGCGGCCGGACGTGACGGTGGTGATCATCAGCACCGAGGGGCGCGAGGAGGATACGGCCCGCGGCATCGAGGCCGGGGCCGACGCCTACATCAAGAAGCCGTTCCACAGCGAGGAGATCCTCGACGTCATCTCCCGTCTGGAAACCAAGGGTTCCGCCGCTTGAGCGAGAGAAACGCCACCGAAGCGCCGAAGTCGCGGCTGGACGCGCCCGGCGTGGGGCTCGATCTGGTCAGCGAGCTGCGCTCGACGCTCGAGCGCGCGGGGGAGCTGGTGCGCGTGGTCGAGTCGAACCTGCGCGGCGCCTCCGACGGCAGCGAGGGCGCCAGCGACGGCGAACGGGTCGCCGAGCTGGAGCGCCGGCTGGCCACCGCCGAGTCCGACGTCAAGGAGCTCGCCTCCCGCCTGGTCGACTCCGAGCACCAGGGCGGCCGGCTGATGAACCTCTACGTCGCCACCTACCAGCTCCACGCCACGCTCGAGCCGGCCGAGGTGCAGGCGACGATCGCCGAGATCGCCATCAACCTCCTCGGCGCCGCTCAGTTCGTGCTGCTGCTGCGCCGCGACGAGGGGGTGGATTACGAGATCGCCCTGCTCGAGGGGATGTACGACGGCGTCCTGCCGCTCTACGACGGCGAGACCTACCAGGGCGGCGACCCGATGGTGGATCAGACGCTCCGCGACGGCGTGCTGCGGCTCGGGCCGACCGCCGAATCGCAGGTCCTGGCGGCGGTGCCGCTACGGGTGCAGAACGACATCGTCGGCGCCCTCGTGGTGCTGAAGCTGCTCGATCACAAGCCGATCCTGCGGGCCGAGGACCGCGACCTGCTCGACCTCCTCTCCGCCCATGCCGCGTCGGCGATGTTCGCCGCCCGGTTGTTCGCCACCAAAGACCGCAAGCTCCGCACGCTCGAGAGCCTGGTCAAGCTGGCTCGCGGGGAGTAGGTTTGGGAATCTCCGGCAGCCTGAAAGACGTCTCCGTCGCCGATGTGATGCAGTTCATTCATCTCGGCCGGCGGACGGGCACGCTGCTGCTCCTCCGCGGCAACGAGCGCTCGATGATCGGCTTCCACGGCGGCCGGCTGGTCTCCGCCCAGGCGCCGCGCACCCCGAAGCTCGGCGATCTGCTGATCACCTCGGGGATGATCGACCGCGGCATCCTCGAAAGCGCCATCCGCTCGCAGAACGAGGAGCGGGAGCGCCGCTCGCTCGGGCAGATTCTGGTCTCCTCGGGCACCATCGACGCCGAGGGGCTGCGCCGGATGATCGCCGAGCAGATCGAGCAGGCGGTCTCCGAGGTGATGGTCTGGGACACCGGCACCTTCGAGTTCGCGATCGACGACCTGCGGCCGATCGACGACATCGCGCTCTATCCGAGCGACGTGCTGCCGGACGCCGACATCAACACCCAGATGGTGCTGCTCGAGGCGGCGCGGATCTTCGACGAGCGCAACCGCGACAACCCTCCCCCGGCGGTCTCCGAGGCGCGGCACGCGCACGGCGGCAGCTACGAGGCCGGAGACTCGACACATCCGGCGGTGCTCGATACAGCGTCCGCCGTCAGCACGGCGCTGGCCGTGGCCGAGCCGGATGAGTTCGAGCTGCGCGAGGCCACCCCCCGGCACGCCGCCGAGCAACTGCGGCTGCAGATCGTCTCCCTGGATGTGCCGTTCGCCGAGCAACTGGCCGAGGCGCTCGTGCACGAGGTGGCGGGGATGGAGATGGTACCGCTCGACCAAGCCGGCATCGCCGAGCCCGGCGAGCCGCCGCCGATCGTGCTGGTCGACCTGCGGCGCGGCGGCGTCACCCTGGAGGAGGCGGCGGCGCTGCGGCGCTCGGCGCCGCGGGCCTCGTTCGTCGCCCTGGTCGACCCGGGCACGGGGTTCGCCCGGGTCTATGAGACGGGAATGCTGGCGGCGCTGCCGGCCGACGTCGAGGCTGTGGTCGCCTGCGTCGAGAACGTCATCGAGAGCCGGCGCGACCTGGTGCGCGGCACGCCGCGGCCGGACACCAAGTCGGGCGTCGCCCGCCTGCGCCGGGTCTTCGGCGACCTGCGCTCGGGGCTGATCTCGGCCACTGTGGCACTCAACCTGATGCACATCATCTCGGAGTCGGTCGAGCGGGCGGTGCTCTTCCTGGTCAAGCGCGACCACCTGGTGTCGCTGGGCGCCTTCGGCACCGACCCCAAGGGGCGGCCACTCGCCGAGGTGACGCGCGGCCTCAAGGTTCCCCTCAACCTCGGCAGCACCCTCGCCCACAGCCTCGACACCGGCGAGGTGCAGAGCGTCTCCTTCGACGAGGCCGAGCTCCCCGAGCCCTTCCGCTCCATGGTCGGCCCGCCCCGCAACGGGCAGGTGGTGATCTTCCCCGTGCTCGGAGCGCAGCGGGTGATCTCGGTCATCTATACCGACAACGGTGACAGCGAGAAGCCGATCGAAGACATCGACATCCTGGAGCTGGCGACGGCGCAGGTCGGCATGGCCTTCGAGAACGAGCTGCTGCGCCGGCAGATCTCGCAGGGAAAATAAACCTACTGCTGTGCGCCGCCCCAGGGCTGGGCGGTGTAGCCGGCGGGCAGCTCATAGGCGCCGGCGGGGGCATCCTTCGTCTCGACAGAGACGAGCTCCTCGCGAGTCTTGAAATGGCTGGTGCCCATGGTGACATTCGCCTCCTGGGCCACGGGGAAGCCGTCGATCTGCTCGAGCTTGCGCGCCCAGTCCCCAGAGCCCGGCTGCAGGGCGGCGAGGCTGACGGCGAGGCGAGTGAGCGCCGCCGAGGAGGCGATCTCCGTGCTCGCCCAGATCGTGGTGTCGAGATGCAATCCCGCCGGGCTCGAGATGTCCACCCGGTACTTGCGCGCGTTCCAGCTGCCGATCTTCCTGGTCTCGCCGGTCGACGTCACCTGTGCCTTGACCTGCGCCGCGTCCGCGGCCGGCGTCTTCTGGGGATCGATGGGGAGGGGGAGCTCGCTGTAGGTACGGTCCGCGTGATTGATCACGTAGAGCTTGCCGCGGTCGAGCCGGAGGATGTAGGAGGCGTCCCCCTCGTCGCGACGGAGCTTGTCCCCCTTGTCGCCGCCGATCCAGATGTGGATCGGCCCCCCCTGCGCCGGGGCGATCTTGAGCCCCTCGATCGAGCTGCGCACGGTCAGCAACGTGTCGGCCAGGCCGGGGGCGGCGGCGAGCAGTAGCAGGAGAGCGGCAAGCGTGGGTCTCGGCATGCGGCGGTAGCTTAGCGGTCGCCTTCGGGCTTTACAAGGCCGCTTTTAACGCGGTCCCTGGTACGGACGTAGAGCAGCTTTTCGACCTCGGCCACCACCTCACCTTTGTCATCCAGTACGGCCACATGGAAAACCGGCTCGATTTTTCCCCGCGTGTCGGCGGAGGCGCGGATCTCCTCGATTTTCACCAGGGGGATGTGGAAGGTGGCATGGACGGTCCCCCGGCCGGGACGCAGGAAACGGATGGTCGCCGCCTTGTCCCAGACGACATAACCCGGCCCCAGCGCCTCAACCAGGATCAGCATGAAGAAGGGGTCGCACATCGTGTAGAGCGAGCCGCCGAAATGGGTACCCACGTAGTTGCGGTTCCACCAGTGGATTTTCATTCGCACCTCGAAAGTGCGCAGGTCAGGCGAGGCTTTGACGCGCACGCCCGCCCCGAGGTAGGGGGGATAGAGGCTCAGCAACCGGATCTTCCAGCTTCGCGAGGGCATCCGGGGATTATGACGTATCGCGATCAGACGACCGATCGCGGTCAGGGTTCGACGCGGTCGATCTCGGCCAGATACGCCTCTTCGAGATTGGGCTCGACGGGCGCCCCCGCGAGATCCTCGTCCGGCCGGGCGATCGCCCGCACCTGGATTCCCTCGAGCACGCGCACCCGGGAGGTCACGCGGTAGCGGCGGCCGAATTCGAGCAGATCGGCGTCTGCCACCAGGGCGCCGAACACCCGGCCGTGGGCGCGGGCGGCCAGTTCCTCGGGGGGGCCGTCGAAGCGGAGCTTGCCCCGGTGGAGGAGGAGGATGCGAGAGGCGGCCGCCTCGACGTCGCTCGCGATGTGGGTCGAGAAGACGACGACGCGCTCGGCTGCCTGCTCGAGCAGGATCTGGCGGAAGCGGCCGCGCGACTCGACGTCGAGCCCGGTGGTCGGCTCGTCGACGATCAGGATCGGCGGCGCGGCGAGCAGGGCGCGGGCGATCCCCACCCGCTGGCGCATGCCACCCGAATAGTCCCGCACCTTGCGGCCGGCGTGCTCGGCGAGGCCGACGGCGGCGAGCAGGCGCTCGATCTCGGCCCGCCGCTGCCGCGGGTCGGAGAGGCCGCGCTCCAGGGCCCAGTGGTCGAGGAACTGCTCGGCGGTGAAGCCGGGATAGGCGTTGAACTCCTGGGGGAGGAAGCCGATCCGCCGCCGGTACTCGGCGAGGTTGTCGGGGGTGATCGTGACGCCCCGATAGAGCACCTTGCCGCGGGTGGGCTCGAGCAGGCCGGTGAGCACGCGCAGCAGGGTCGTCTTGCCGGCGCCGTTCGGCCCCAGCAGGCCGACGATGCCGGGCTCCAGGGTGAAGCTGACGCCGGAGAGGGCGGTGAATTTCCCCCCGTAGACCTTGGTCAGGCTGCGCACCTCGAGCCGGGGCTCCCCCGGCGCGCTCCAGGCCGGCGGCCGGCGGCGCTGCCGCTCCCGTTCCGGATCGCGCTCGCGCCAGCGGCGGCCGGCGAGCAGCAGGGCCGGCACCAGGAGGAGGGAGGCGGCGAGCGAGGAGCCCCCCGCCACCGCCGCCGCCCGCAGGGGGACGGCCCAGGCCGCGGCGCCCGTTTCCGCGCCCAGCGTGGGCGCCGCAAGGCCGAGCACCATGGGCGGCACCGCCGCCAGCAGCCAGGGGGACTGGCGGAGCAGGGACCGATAGAGCCGCCCGCCCGGCGCTGCGGGAGCGGCCGCGGCGGCCGCCGCCGAGGGGAGCGCCAGCGCCAGGGCGGCGGCGAGGGCGAAGAGGGTGAGCTCGTCGATCCGCTCCAGGCGCGTGGCGACGAGCGGCAGGGCGGCCATCAGCCCGATGACCAGGGCTGAAAGCGCGGCCAGCCCGCGCGCCAGCGAGCCCAACCGGCAGGCGGCGAGGGCGAAGAGGAGCAGGGGGACGGCGAGGCCGAGCCCGATCAGCCGCAGGCGCTGCCGCTCCCAGAGGCGCGGCTTCAGCGGCGGCAGCTCGAGCACGCAGGCGGCCGGGAGGGGGAGCTGGCGGAGGCTGCGGTCGATCTCCTTCCGCTTCTCCTTGCGCACCTCCTCGCCGGACAGCAGAAGGCTGATCTCGACCGGCACCACGAACCGCCCGGACTGCCGGGTGACCCGCGGGTAGACGGCCTCTTCCGTCAGGGCGAGCCCGGCGCCGGGGGTGACCGTCCGCTCGCCCGCGCGCACCGGCCGGGCGAGCAGATCGGCCAGTTGCGGGACGGCGCGGTCGGAGTCCTCGGGAGTGCCGGCGGGGACCACGGTCAGGGAGCGCTCCGCCCCGCCGGGGAGGAGGGCGGAGAGCTTGAGGGCCGGGGGGGCAGGCTCGCCCGCTGGAACCGGCCGGCGATCGCCGCCGCCTCGTCCGGGGTGGTGCCGGCGCGGGGGCGAAGGACGAGATGGATCGTCGGGTCCCCCCACCCCGTGATCCAGTGGCGGCGCACCTTCAGGGTCCCCAGGCGCGCCAGCAGGCGGTCGTAGCCGGCGCGCACGGCGGTGAAGTCGGCTCCGCTCAGGATGACGCGGTAGGTGGTTGCCTCCTCGTCGGTCGACGGATGGTCCTCGGGGTCGTCGAGGAAGCCGCCGCCCTGTCCGGACGCGGAGCGGAGGCCGGAGGCGATCTCCAGCGCTCCGAAGCGGCCCGCCTCGTACCGGAGGCGGGTAGCGAGGAGCCGACGCCGCTCCGGTGATCGCCCCGCCGGCCGCAGCTCGGCCGTGGCCCGGGCGATGCCGGGCACCGCGTAGACCCAGAACCGCTCCACCTCCTCCGCCTTCCCCAGCGCCTCTTCCAGTCTGGCCGCCCGGCGGACGGTCTCCGCGAGCGGAGTTCCCTGGGGGAGCCGGAGGATCGCCGTCAGGTTCCCCTGGTCCGGCCGCAGATCCCCGGGCCGGGGGAGGAGGACGCCGCCGAACAGGGTGAGGGCCAGATAGACGGCGGTCGTGGCGATGAGGACGACGGTGCCGGGGTCGCGGAGGGCGGAGCGGAGGACCCCCCGCTCCCGTCCCTTCCTGCTCCCCCTCGCCGGGAGAGGGGAAACCGGCAGCAGCATCACCGCCAGCACCCCCGACCCCGCCGCCAGCAGCAGCGCCCGGGCGGGCTCGGAGAGCAGCGGCCCCAGCTCGACGGCGGCGAGCGAGACCGCCACCGGCACCAGCGCGGCGGCGGCGGCGGCGGTCCACCCCCAGGCGCGGGCGCCCGGCCGGCGGGTGAGGCGGAGGGCGGCCAGGGGGAGGAGGGAGACGGCGGCCACCGCGAGGGCCACCAGGGTGGCGACGTTCAGGGCGACGCCCGCCAGCAGAAAGGCGTTGGCGGCGGCGGCCAGGGCCGCGGGGATCGCCAGGCCGAGGGAGAGGGCGCCCCAGCGGCCGGCGAGCCGCGCGCCGGCCAGGGCCGCCAGCGCCGAGGCGAGGAGGCCCGCCAGGGCGAGCCGCCAGACCAGCGCGCGCAGGGGCGCCGCCCGGTTCCAGCCGATCTCGCCGCGCATGCCGCCGGGGAGGTGGGCCAGCCGCCGGCGCAGGGCGCCGTCGAGGGCGAGCGGCGCCGCGCCGTGCGCGCGATAGACGAAGAGGGCCCGGGCGGGCGCGCCGCGAAAGCGCAGCTCGGCTCGCGCCGGCTGGCTGCGGGAGTGGAGCGCGGCCATGGAGCCGAGAGGCACGGCGGCGGCGCCCGCCGGGATCGGCAGGCTCCCGAGGCTGGATCCGGGCGCCGGCATCACGGGCCGCAGGCGGTCCCCCTGGCGGCTCCAGCCGAGGGCCGGCACGCGCAGCGACCTCCGCACCTCGGCGAGCACGGCGCCGGCGACACTCCAGGGATCGAGAGTGGTCGCCGCGAGCTCGATCCGCATCTCCTCGTCGCGGAGGCCGAAGGGCTCGACCCTCCGTACCCCCGGTACCGCGCGGAGCGCCTCGGCCGCAGCTCGGGCTCCGGCTTCGTCGCGCATGCCGGAGAGCCAGACATGGAAGTCCTCCTCGTCGTCGTCGGAATCGATCCAGAGGCTGGATCCGGCGGGGAGTCCGGCGCGCAGGCGGGCGAGCTCCGAGTCGAGCCGTGCCGCCTTGCGCTCCGGATCGGTGCCGGGGGCGAAGCGCACGGTGAGCTCCGCGCCGTCCGTCCGCACCTCGCCGGTGATTCCCTTCACCTGCCCGAGGGAGCGGGCCGCGCTCTCGACCGGCTCGATCCACTCGCGGGTCACCTCCCCGGGATCGCGGTCCTCGCCGAGAGCGAGCCCCACCGTCAGCTCCGGGAAGCTGCGCTGTGGCAGGTAGTCGAGCGGCAGCCGCGCCAGGGCGAAGGCCCCCAGCACCAGCAGGGCCAGTGTCGCGATCAGGCGGGCGAGCGGTCGGCCGTTCATCGGTTTCTGTGGATGAATCGGTAGAGGACCGGAACCAGCAGCAGCGAGGCGAAGGTCGAGAGCGTCATGCCGCCGATCACGGCGAGCGCCAGGGAGCGCCGCAGCTCCACCCCCTCGCCGCCGAGGAGCGCCAGCGGCAGCATGCCGGCCACGGTGGTCAGCGTCGTCATCAGGATCGGCCGGTAGCGCTCGGCGCCCGCCTGGCGGACCGCCGCGTCGACCCGGGAGCCGGCGCGGAGGTGGTCCTCGATCCGGTGGACCAGCACGATGGCGTTGTTGACCACGATGCCGGCGAGCAGGATGAGACCCAGAAAGGAGAGGACGTTGAGCGTCTGTCCGGCCGCCGCCAGCAGGCCGAGGGCGCCGCCGAGGGCGACCGGCACCGTGGTCATCACCACCAGCGGCGTAGTGAGCGACTCGTAGAGGGCGGCGACGGTGAGGAAGACCAGGAGGAGCGAGAGGGAGAGCGCGAGCCGGAGCTGGCCGAAGGCCCGCCGCAGCTCCAGCGCCTGGCCGCCGGGGGCGACCTGCTCGTCCGCCGCCCGCGCCACGCCGCGCAGCAGCGCCTCCGGATCGCGGTTCCCCAGGGCCCCGTCGAAGGCCAGGCGCACCGCCGGCAGGCCGTCCTCCCGCTCGAGCACCGGCGGCCGCGCGCCGGCGTCGAACCGGGCCAGGGCCCCCAGGGGGAGGACGCCCGGGCCGTCCGCCTTCGAGGTGGCCAGGACCGGCAGCAGCGCCGGGTTCTCCTGCTCGGTGGGGCGCACCACGATGTCGGGCTCGACGCCATCGATGCGGACGCGGCCGGCGTTCTGCTCTCCCAGGGCCGCGCGCACCTGCTGCTCCAGCTGGTCGCGGTCGGCGCCGAGGGCGGCCAGGCGGGGCACGTCCCAGGAGAGCAGGAGGGCCGCGCGGTCGCGGCCGCGGCGCAGGCCCGCCTCGCGCAGGCCGGCGGCGCCGCCCAGGCGCTCCTCCACCCGGCGGGCGAGGGCCGTCGGCCCGCTCCGGGGTGGCGGCCGAGGCCACCACCTCCAGGCGCCGGCCGGCCCGCTCGATCGACTGCAGGAAGGCGCTGGTCCGCGGCTCCACCCAGACCTCGACGTCAGGGAGCCGGGAGAGGGCGGCGCGCAGCTTCTTCCGCGCCCGGGCGGCGCTCGCCGGATCGGCGAAGCGGAGCTCGATCCTCCCGGTCTCCTCGGCGTCGCCGGCGGTGAGATCGGTCTCGGCGGACTGCCAGGCCAGGCGGCTGGCCTGGGCTCCGGTGAGGACGGCGGCGGTCCGCGCCTCGACGATCCCGCCCAGCCGCCGCGCCGCCTCGGGCGCGAGGTCGGGGGCGAGGCGGTAGCGCACCACGAGGTCGCGCGTCTCGGCGTCCGGCACCAGCTCGCGGGGGAGCACGGCCAGGGCGAGCAGCGCCACCGCCGTGGCCGCCAGCGCCGCCAGCGCCGGCGCCGCCGGCCGGGCAAGGGCGCCGTCGAGCAGGCGCAGGTAGGCCACGCGGCCGGGGGTCCGCCCCCGCTCGCCGCCCGCCCGCCGGTCGCGGGCGAGCACCGGGGTCACCGTCAGCGAGAAGAGGAGCGAGGCGGCGAGCGAGGCGACGATGGCGAACGCCTGGGCGCCGAAGAAGGCGCGCGCCAGCCCCTGGAGATAGACGAGCGGCAGGAAGACCACGGCGGTGGCGAGGAACCCGGCGATGACAGGCAGGGCGATCTGCTTCGTGCCCGCCACCTCGGGCGCCACCTCGGGATCAGACTCGCCGCGGGCGCGGGCGGTCGCGATCGACTCCAGGACCACCACCGAGCTGTCCACCAGCATGCCGGCGGCGAGGGCGAGGCCGGCGAGGGAGACGACGTCCAGCGGCACGCCGCAGAGGTGGAAGGCGGAGAACGTGGCAAGCATCGAGGCGGGCACCGCCACCGCCAGGGCCAGCGTCGGGCGCCAGCTCCCGAGCAGCAGCCGCAGCACGGCGACGCCGAGGGCGAGGCCGATCAGCGCCGCCAGCCCCATGGTCCGCAACGCCGCGGCCACCTCGGCGCTGCGGTCCGCCACCACCTGGACGCGCAGCCCGGCGGCGGCCCGCTTGCCCAGCTCCGCCGTCCGCTCGCGCACCCGGGCGGCGAGGGCGACCGCGTTCGCCTCCGGGGCGCGGAAGACCCGCACCAGGGTCCCCTCGCGGCCGGCGAGGCGGAAGAAGCTGCCGTCGCGCACCTCCTCGAGCGACACGCCGGCCACGTCGCCCAGCACGCTTTCACCCCTAGGACCCTGGAGGCGCAGGGCGCGCAGGGCGTCGAGCGAGGAGGCGTCCTCCCGCACCAGCAGGGGGCGCACCGCCGCGCCGGCCCGCGCCCGGCCGGCGGCCACCGCCGTGCCCACCGGCCTCAGGCGCGCCACCAGGTCGGCGGGGGTGAGCCCGCGGGCGGCCAGGGCCGCGGCGCGCGGATAGACCACCGGGTGGAGCGGCGCCAGGCCCAGCGTCTCGACCCTCCCCGCCCCATCGAGACGGGCGAGCTCGGGCACCAGCACCTCACGGGTGAAGGCGGTGCGCGCGGCGCCCGATGTATCTCCTGATGCGCCGCCGAAGACGGCGACCTCGACGATCGGCTCGGGGTCCCCGGCCACCAGCTCGACCGCCAGCGCCACTCCTGGCGCCTCCAGTCCGGAGAGCCGGCGCTCGGCGTCGATCCGCAGCCGGTCCGGGTCGGTCTGCCACTCGCTCTCGACGCGCACGCGGGCGAAGCCGTCCCCCGTCGAACTGCGGACCGCGGTCACTCCGGAGACCGCGGTGAGCCGCTGCTCCAGCGGCCGGGTGACCCGCTCCAGCAGCTCCTCGCGGGCGCTGCCCGGCGCCGTGGCGGTGATCTCCAGAGCGGGGCGCTCCAGCGCCGGCAGCAGCGAGACGGGGAGGCGCAGCAGGGAGAAGACCCCGAGCACGACGACCGTCAGGGCGCCGAGCAGCGTCGAGACCGGCCGCTCGATGGCGCGGCGGATCATTTGCCTTCCCCGGCCTTCTCCGCGGGCTCCTCGACCGCCTCCACCCGGACGCCGTCGGAGAGCAGGGCGGCACCGCTCACCACCACCTTGTCGCCGGCCGAGAGGCCGGAAACCACCTCGATCCGCCCCTCTCCCCGCGCGCCGGTGATCACGGGCCGCCGCCGCGCCGCTCCCCCCTCGACCACGAACAGGGCGCTCCCCCCTTCGGAGACCACGAGCGCCTCCTCGGGCACGGTCAGCGCGTCCGGCCGCGGGTCGAGCTCCACGTGCACCTCCACCCCCTCGCCCGAGGCCGGCAGGCCGGCGCCCGCGGTCGCCTCCGCCACCACCGGCGCGGTGCCCCCCGCCTCCAGCTCGGGGGAGATCTCGCGCAGCACTCCGCGCCCGGCCGCACCGGGAGTGCCGGGGAGGACGAAGCGCACCCCGAGCCCGGAGTGGAGCCGCGCGCGGTCCCCCGCCGCCGCTCGCGCCTCGACCCGCGGCGGCCCGCCGGCGGCGACGCGGGCGAGCACCATGCCGGCCTGCACCTCCGTCTCGGGGGGCAACTGCCGCTGCACCAGGAGCCACCCCGAGACCGGCGAGCGCAGGTCGAGCGTCCCCTGCTTCCGCCGGGCCGCCGTCAGGCGCTGATTGGCGAGGTCGGCCTCCGCCTTGTAGGAGGCGAGCTGCGCCGCCGAGGCGATGCCGAGGTCGAAGGCCCGCTGATAGCGCGCGAGCTCCGAGCTCGCCGCCGCCAGATGCAGCTTCGCCTCGGCGAGCCCCGACTCGGTGTCGGTGTTGATCAGCCGCGCGAGCACCTCGCCGGCCCGCACCGCCACGCCGGAGGAGAGGCCTGAGCGGAACCGGTCGGGGTAGCGCAGCCGCCCGGAGGAGGGAAGGACCACCTCCGCCTCCTGGGCCGGGCGCACCACGCCGAGCAGCACGAGGGTCGGTTGGAACGGCGCCCGCGCCACCTTCTCCAGCTTCACCGGCAGGGGGGACGGCTCCTCGGGGGGCTCCGCCGCCGGACGGCAGGCGGTGAGCAGAAGCAGAGCGAGGAGCGATCGGGAAAGCTTCATAACATCCTCCGTCAAGAGAGCATCCGCTCGGGCCGGCGCAGGCGCCGGCGGGCATAGAGATAGAAGAGAGCCGCTCCGGCGGCGAGGACGGCCAGGCTGCCCAGCCAGGCGAGCGACTCGTCGGCCCCGGGCAGGAGCGATCCGTAGACCGCTCCGAAGCGCGGCGGGATGGGACTGGAGAAGAACCAGGGGCTCAAGCCGCCGACGGTGACCGCCGAGGCGAGCCAGACCCCGCCCGAGGTGCGCAGGCGGACCGCCCAGAACAGCGACACGGCGCCCAGGAGGAGGCTGATCACCACGATCTGGACCAGCGGCGGGATCAGCGGGAAACCGTGGTCGAGGAAGAGCCAGCCGAACCCCATCACCAGCACCCCCTGCGCCGCGACCACCGCGCAGACGGCGCCGGCCCGCCGCACGAAGTAGGCCTCGGCGGCTGGCGCCGAGAGCGCGAGGTCGAGGCAGCCGGCCCGCCGCTCGAGGTCCACCATGCCGGCGAGGGCGGGCAGGGCGAGGATCAGCGACGGCAGCAGGAAGGCATAGCGGTAGAGGTCGCGCCCGTCCCCGTCCGATTCGAGGAGCATGGCCAGCACCAGCCAGCCGACCACCACCACGTCGATCGCCGCGAACAGGAGGAGCCGGCGGCCGAGGAGGAGCCCGAGGGAGAGGCGGAACGAGCGCAGCAGGTCCCTCATTTCCCCTCCTGGAAGAACACCCGGTCCCCCGGCGCGCCGTTGGGCACCAGGCGGTGGCACTGCTTGTCGGGATCGAGCAGCACCGCCTGCGGCCGGCGCGTGGTGCGCAGCTCGAAGAGGCCGTCTTTCTCCGGCTCGGCGCTCACCAGCGCCAGCACCGGGCCGAGATCGGTCGTCAGCTCGACCTTGCAGAGCGCCTGGGCGTTCCCCCGGTTGTGCATCCTGCCGGTGACGCGCCAGCCGTCGGCTCCTTGGCGGAACTGCACCCCCTCGAGCACCGGTTCGGCGAGCCCGCCGTCCACGAAGTTGTCGCGCAGGAAGCGGGGGAGATCCGGGCCGCCGTGGCGCTCGAGGACCGCGAGCAGCTCCTGGCGGGTGCACGGGTGCTGGTCCTGCTGGCGGGCGAGCAACTCGTCGATCGCCTGCTGCAGAGCCTCCTCCCCCATCCGGTGGCGCAGGCCCATCAGCAGGGCGGGGAAGCGGCTCCCCCAGTAGATCGGGCTGTAGGAATCCTTCGGCGGCGGCACGCTGATCGATCCCCCCCTGGCCGGGCTTGAGGCCGGCCACCGTGGCTCCGCTTTCCGATCCCAAGCCGAGCCGCTGCAGCGCGAGCTCCCGGAAGAGGCGATGGAACAGGACCGAATCGTCCTGGGCGAACGGGCGCTGGCGCGAGAGGCGTGAGGCCACCAACTCGGCCACGAACCACTCCGGCTTCAGCACGGTGTCGGATTGCAGGAGATCCCCCTCGCTGAGCAGCACGAGGTTCCCCTGCACCGACAGCGGCAGGTTGGAGGCGCCGCGCCAGCGGGTGGCCCAGGCGATGCCGATCGGATCGGGGTCGAAGACCCGGTCCCCGGACCATTCCAGCACCACCATCCGGCGCAGGTCGGCCAGCCCGGGCCAAGCCTCCGAGAGCCGGCGCGTGCTCCCCTGGAGGAACTGCAGGTGGAGCGCCCCGAGCCGGGCGTGGGCCGGGTAGAGAGCGACGGTCGTGCCGCCCCTGGGCGGCGGGCAGGATGCGATAGCTGGAGCCGCCCAGCACGGCGAGCTCCGAGAGCGGCAGCCGGCAGCCGCCGGCGAGGCGCCCGGAACGGAGGACGCCGCCGCAGGTGTCGGCCAGGAAGAGCCCCGGCGGCGCCGCGAGCGCGATCGTGACGTCCGCCTGCGGGGTGTAGGACTCCGCCGGCACGCTCCCCTCGTCGTCCAGCTTCCAGGGCTGGTAGCGGGGGATGGGCGAGAGGTCGGAGGCGGTGAGCCGGACCCGGCGCGCCGAGATCGCCGGCACCCGGTAGCTGCCGGAGAAATCGAGGAGATCGCGGGCGAACCGCGCGCTGCAGGTGGCGGCCGAAGCGGGTATGGAAGCTCGGATACTCGAAGAGCATCGGGGCGATCATCGGCTCCTGGGGCTCACCCGTAAGCCGGAAGCGGAGCTCGCGGCGGCCGCCGGCGGGGATCGGCGGCGAGAGCTCGACCGCCAGGCGGTTCCAGGACCGCGACAGCCTGAGCCCCCCTTCCCCGGCGCTCGCCCCGGCGATCCGGAGGAGCGGGTTGAGCTCGAAGGCGAGGTGCCCCTGCGGCGCCGCCCCCAGGTTGCGCAGCTCGGCGGTCACCGCCAGAGAGACCCGCCGGCCGGGCCCGATCGCCCCCTCCACGCGCCAGTGGCCGGGCACCACGTCGGCCGAGGTGGGAGCCGGGCCCCTGCGAGTGCTCGGCGGCGAACCGCATCCGGCCGAGCGCCTCGTAGCGTCGTACGTGGCCGACGATCAGCGTCGAGGCGCCGGCGGCCAGCAGGAGCGCGAGCCCCATCGCCAGGAGGTCCGCCCGGGCCGGGCGCCGGATCCGGGGCGTAGCGCTCCCGCAGCCGCGCGAAGGTGACGAGGAAGTTCCGCAGCGGATGCGTCGGGCGGGATCCGCTGCGGGCGCACGTCCGGCCGGGTGCGGCGCAGATAGCGCACGGCGAGGCCCAGCAGCGACGGCGGCCAGCGCCACCGGCACCGCCGCCCGGCTGAGGTACTGCGCGACCGGCGACCCCGGCGTCGTAGGGGGTCTCGCTCACCGGCATCGGGAACGGGTGCGACCAGGAGTCGGCGTCGGCTCTGATCAGCCGCCGGCGCGACCGACCGCGAGAGATGGCGCAGGTCCAGCCACTCCAGGGGGAGCCCAGGCGGATGCCGAAGTGGCCGAGCAGGACGTTCATCAGCGTCGGGGCGAGCAGGAGAGCGAAGCCGCCGAGCAGGAAGGCGTTGAGCGCGCCGCCGGCGATCGTGCCGACGCCGAGCGCGAGGGCCGAGAAGGTCAGCGGCGATGGGAGCGACGTGCATCAGCCAGGGCCCCAGGAAGGGACCGGCGGAGCACCGCGCCGCGGGCCGTCGGCCACCGCCGGCCAGGACCGCCGCCACGCGAGGGGGACCGCCGTCAGCGGCAGCAGAAGCGCCTGCAGGGCCAGCCAGCGGCGCAGCAGGTAGCCGGCGCTCGACATCCCGGCCAGCGTCACGGTCGACCACGCGCCCTCGTCCTGCTCGCGGGTGATGGCGTCGAGCGAGATCAGGAAGGCGAGCACGGCGGCCAGCACCGGCAGGACCTCCAGCGTCTCCGCCGGCGTAGGTGGCGCCGCCGATCGCGGCGCCCCGGGATCGTGCCGCAGCGAGATCGCCGCCGCGGGCAGCCGAGCCCGCGACGGCGTAGACCGCGGCGAGCACCTGGAAGCGGAGCGACCGCCACTGCGTGCGCAGCTCGTGCGCGGCGAAGGCGGCGGAGGAGCCTCACGCCGCGTCCTCCGTGGTCTCGGCGAGGCGCCGCGATCCCCTGGAGGGCGAGGAAGGCGGCGTAGGACTCCTCCAGCGTCGGCCGCCGGGCCGCCGCGCCCGGCACCGGCGTCTCGCTGTAGACCACCCGCTCGATCCCCCCCTGGCGGTCGGCACGGTGGGTGACCTCCACGGCTCCGGCCGGCAGCGGCTCCCCCGCCGGCATCTGCCAGAGCCGGCCCGCGGCCCGGCGCAGCAGCTCGGTCGGCGCGCCGTCGAAGAGCAGCCGGCCCGCCGCGCGATCACCCCCAGCCGCGGGCAGGTCGCCTCGACGTCCTCCACGATGTGGGTGGAGAGCAGCACCGTCGTGTGCTGGCGGCGACCTCGGTGATCAGCTTGCGGAAGCGGATCCGCTCCTCCGGGTCGAGCCCGGCCGTGGGCTCGTCCACCACCAGCAGCCGGGGCGAGTGGAGGAGCGCCTGGGCGATCCCCAGCCGCCGCTGCATGCCGCCCGAGTACTCGCCCGCCCGCCGGTCCGCCGCCCGCTCCAGGCCCACCGCCTCCAGCAGCTCCGCCACCCGGCGGCGGAGCGCCGCGCGCCCGAGCGGCACCTCGCGCAGCCGGGCGCAGTGGAGCAGGTACTCCCGCCCGGTCAGATGCCCGATCGGATGGAAGTCCTGGGGCAGGAAGCCGATCCGCCGCCGGATCGCCGGCCCGCGCCTGCGCCGACGCGGCGTCCAGCCCGTCATAGACCCGCCGCCCTGACGTCGGCTCCAGCGCCAGCACCAGGATCGAGAGGAACGTCGTCTTGCCCGCCCCGTTGTGGCCGAGCAGGCCGAACATCCCCTCGTCCAGCCGCAGCGACACCCCCTTGAGCGCCTGCAGGCCGTCCGCATAGGTCTTGGTGATCCCCTCCAGCTCGATCATCGGAGCAAGGCTCTCCCCTTGGAATGCTCGGGCGCATTCAGCGTTTCAGAACTCCCGACTGAGTCTACGGATAGTGTACTACAGGTGTCACACAGTTGGCGAGAGGGATCTTGTCTGCGGCCTATTTGGATCGCCCGCAGGGCGGCAGTTATCCAGCCTGGGGTGTTAACCCCAGGTGAGGTGTCGGCCCTTCGGGGTTTGGGTTGGTTGGGCGAGTCCACCTGGGGTTGACACCCCAGGCTGGATAACTGCCGCCCTGCGGGCGTTAGATGCCGCGAACCCGCAGGAAATCCCCCTCTCCCGGGTTTCACCCCACAATGCAGCCGATGACACACCCGCAAAGGAGCCGTCCATGAAACCCAACCTTTCCGCCGTCCTGATCGCCGCCTCCGTCGCCGTCTGCGCGGTCTGGGCCGGCGTGGCCCATAGCGAACCGGAGAAGCCGCTCGCCGTTCACATGCCCTGGAAGCAGGCCGGGCTGACCGAGAACCAGGCGGCGGCCCACCTGCTGAACCGTTTCGCCTTCGGCCCCCGGCCCGGCGAGGTGGACGCCGTCGTCAAGATGGGGCTCGACCGCTGGCTGGAGCGCCAGCTCGGCGGCCGACCTCCCCGACGCCAAGGTCCAGGAGGACCTGCGCGCGCTGCCGGCCCTCGGCATGTCCACCGCGGAGATCTTCAAGACCTATCCGCCGGCGGGCCTCGTCCTCGCCCAGGCCAGGCGAGGCCGGAGTCATCCCCAGACGACGTCAAGAAGGGGGATCTCAAGAAGAAGGAGAACGAAGAGCAGCGCGCCGCGCTCAAGGACAAGGTGGTGGCCTTCGCCGCCGAGCAGGGGTACCGCCCGGAGAAGGAGCTGCTCGGCCAGCTCATGACCCAGAAGCTGGTGCGCGCCGTCGAGTCCGAGAACCAGCTCGAAGAGGTGATGACCGACTTCTGGTACAACCACTTCAACGTCTCGCTGACCGACAACAAGGCCCGCCCCTATCCTCCTCTCCTACGAGCGGGACGCCATCCGCCCGCACGCCCTGGGCCGCTTCCGCGACCTCCTGGAGGCCACCGCCAAGAGCCCGGCGATGCTGGTCTACCTCGACAACGCCCAGTCCACGGCGGCGGCGGACGAGCCGACCACGATGCAGGACGAGATGGACCGCACGCCGAGCGGGCCCGCTCGGCGGCCGCGGCGCCGGCGGCAGCGGCGACGCGTCCGCCAGCGGCCGGGGATGCCGCGGCGCGCCAGAACGCCGCGCGCTCGCGGAAGCGCAAGCAGCAGCAGGGGCGTCAACGAGAACTACGCCCGCGAGCTGATGGAGCTCCACACCCTCGGCGTCGACGGCGGCTACACCCAGAAGGACGTCGTCGAGGTGGCCCGCGCCTTCACCGGCTGGACGATCCTGCCGGTGCGGCCCAAGGTCCGGCGAGGCGGCCGAGACGCGGCTCGCCCGCGCCGAGCGGGCCGGCGGCCTCGGCTTCCACCAGGAGGGGGACTTCCTCTTCCGCGCCGACCAGCACGACGCCGCCGCCAAGACCATCCTCGGCACGCAGCTTCCCGGCCGGCCGGGGGATCGAGGACGGCGAGGCCGTGCTCGACCTGCTCGCCGCCCACCGCGCCACCGCCCGGCACATCGCCGACCAAGATCGCCGTGCGCTTCGTCTCCGATCATCCGCCGCAGGCGCTGGTCGACCGGCTGGCCGACGTCTACCTGAAGACCGGCGGCGACATCCGCCGGCTGGTGGCCGCCATCGCCGAGTCCCCCGAGTTCTGGAGCCGCGACGCCGTGGGCGCCAAGATCAAGTCCCCCTTCGAGCTCGCCGCCTCGGCGCTGCGGGCCACCGGCGGCGACGTCGGCGATCCGCAGCGAGCTCCTCAAGTGGATCAACCGCATGGGCCAGCCGCTCTACGCCTACCAGGCGCCGACCGGCTATCCCGACCGCGCCGAGGCCTGGGTGAACACCGGCTCGCTGCTCAACCGGATGAACTTCGGCCTCCAACTCGCCGCCAACCGCGTCAAGGGGGTGAGCCTCGACCTGCCCGCCCTCAACGGCGGGCGCGAGCCCGCGTCCCGCGAGGAGGCCCTGCGCACCTACGCGGCCCTCCTGATGCCGGGCCGCGACCTCACGGCCACCCTGAAGCTCCTCACCCCCATGGTGGCCGATCCCAACCTCGCGAAGCGAGTGGATCAGGCCGCGCCCAAGGACACCGGCAAGACCGCGAAGAAAGGGGATCCGGACGAGGATCTCCTCGACGCCAGCCCGGAGATGGGGACGCGGATGCCACGGACCATCAAGGTCCGCGGGCGCCTGGGCGACGAGCCCAGGGAGCCGGTCGATCGCCACGCGCCCACGCCGCTGGAGCAGGTGGTGGGGGTGATCCTGGGATCGCCGGAGTTCCAGCGGCGGTGAGCTGTCCTTTTCCTCTCCCTTCAGGGGGAGGCAGGAGGGGGCGCCCCGGACAAGGAGCGGCTCCGGACTCCGGAAAGCCCCCCTCCTGGCCTCCCCCCGTTCCGGGTGGAGGAAAAATCGGGGCAGACGATCTACGGCCACGGTCACAACGATAAACTCTTACGAGAAGGACATAGGCCATGTTGACCCGCAGACTCTTCCTCAAATCCGGGGGCATCGCCCTCTTCACCCTGGGCGTGGGCGGCGGGCCGGGATTCCTCGCCCGCGCGGCCATGGCCGCTTCGGGTTCCGGCTCGACCCCGTCGCGCCGGCGCAAGGTTCTGGTGACCATCTTCCAGCGCGGCGCCATGGACGGCCTCGCCGCCGTGCCGCCGATCGACGGCGCCATCCTGAAGACCCTCCGCCCCCGCCTCGCCATGAGCGGGGCCCGCGCCGAGGGGGACCGGGCGCTGATCGACCTTGGCACCGGCTTCGGCCTCCATCCGGCGTTCGAGCCGCTGCTGCCGCTCTGGAAGGAGAAGCGGCTCGGCATCGTCCACGCCGTCGGCTCGCCCGATCCGACGCGCTCGCACTTCGACGCCCAGGACTTCATGGAGACCGGCACCCCGGGCCGCAAGGGGACGCCGGACGGCTGGCTCAACCGCGCCGTGGGGCTCCTCGGCCATGAGGGCTCCCCCTTCCGGGCGGTGGCGATGACGCCGTCCCTGCCGCGCTCGCTCTACGGCGGCGAGCCGGCGATCGCCGTCACCAACCTGGCCGACTTCAAGGTCCAGCTCCCGGGTGCGGACCGCACGGCCGCCGCCGCCGGCCACGGCTTCGAGGCGCTCTACGAGCAGACCTCCCCGGGGCTGCTGCGCGACACCGGCGGCGAGACCTTCCGGGCGGTCCACATGCTCTCGGCGGCCGAGATCCAGCGCTACAAGCCGGCGGACGGGGCCGACTACCCCAAGACGCCGCTCGGCAACGCCCTGCGGCAGATCGCGCTGCTCGTCAAGTCCGACGTCGGACTTGAGATCGCCTTCGCCGAGTCCGGCGGCTGGGACACCCACGTCCAGCAGGCCGCCACCTTCAGCCGCCAGGCGCGCGACCTGGCGCAGTCGATCCAGGCCTTCTGGACCGATCTCGGCGCCTGTCAGGACCGGGTGGTGCTGACCACGATGACCGAGTTCGGCCGCACCGTCCGCGAGAACGGCTCGGGCGGCACCGACCACGGCCACGGCTCCTGCCTGTTCGTGGTGGGCAACGCCGTCGACGGCGGCAAGGTCCATGGCTCCTTCCCCGGCCTCGCGGAGGGCGCGCTCTACGAAGGACGCGACCTGCCGGTGACCACCGACTTCCGCGCCGTCTTCTGCGAGCTGGCCGGCAAGCACCTGGGCGTCAGGGACGACGCGAAGCTCTTCCCGGATTGGACGGGGAGGCGGATCTCGCTGCTGAAGGCCTGAGCCGCCGTGCCCTCGCGGATGCCGGTTGCGCGCTCGCGAATTCTCCGCGGCATCTCCCGGCGCCGATCGTAATCCGCCAGCCGCCATCGGCGCCTCGCCAGGGGCGGATCAGAATTCGTGGGGAGGAAACGAGAATCTGCGCTTGCGGCGCATCAGGCGTGGGTGAGGAACTCGGGCGGCGCAAAGAGACGGCGGCGCCGCAACGGCTCAGGTCCTTCCTGTTCGCAGAGAGCCCGCAGACGGGGCATGGTCTCCGCCGCGCGGACAAGGAATACCCCTTGGGGAGCCGCTGGGATCTTGGCAGTCCACGCGGGTGGAGGCTGGCCGGCCCGGGAAGCCAGGAGCTCGGTGACTCCGGCAGCCAGGGCGGACGCCGTGGGATTGAGGCCTGATGGCGCCGGCACCTTGGACCATGCAAAGCCAGACCGTTCGGCGTCCGCAAGCCACTGGCGCGCCGTCAGGGCGTCGTAGGACAGAAGGGCGTTTACCAGGTCAAGAAGGTCCATTTTCCACTTCCCATAAATCGTCGAAAGCATAACGGGCTTTTAGTTCCCGTCCAGGGACAAGGTACGGCTCGACCGAGCGCCATACCTGCTCATTAGCCCAACTTCCACGCTTTGCAGCGTAAAGTGTTGAGGCGTAACGATCTGTGGTAGGTTTTCGTCACTATTCCGCCTTGGACGCCAAATTTTGACGGGGGTCATGAGCTTCTATATCAGAAACTCGAAAGTCCTGGTTTCGTCACTATTTCTGGAATCGGGATTCTGCCTCTCCAAGAATCAACAACTTACGGCCCCGAAGACGCCCAGATCGTCCACTTTGGGGCCGGAGGCTGTGGAAGTTGGGTTAGTACCCTCAAGCTTGGAGAGCAGCAAGCGAGCGTCCGCGATATCGATATCGTCTCGCCAAGCGCTGAGTTTCATTGCCAGGAGTTGTTGGGGAGCAACGGCACGTACCGTCAACGAGAGTTTTTCGAACAGGACCTCGCCGGGTACAAGGCCGTGTAGGTATCCTTTGGCACCTTCGTTCAGCCAATCTTCCGGGAGGCCTGCCGATGCAGCAACTCTTACCGCGGCCGCCCGGACTGCCGCGGGCTCGACAGCCATCAACGCGAGGGCATCAACATCTTTGGTCGCCTCGCGTGCGTTGTAGAGGAGAACGAGAGCGGCGCCTCCTCCGACAATGATCTCCACGGGAGATTCAGGGGATAACTCTTCCGCAAGAGATTCAAGGGCTCGAAGAATTTCGATACGGGAGAGCAGCTTCGTGCTCAACCCGAGCCCCTCGCCAGATCTTCCCCCACTACTTCTTCCCCGCCGTGAAGTAGACCGTGAGCACCGCGCGCCGCTCGCCCTCGGCCGGGCCGCTCTCGAAGGGGGCGAGGATGATCGTCCCCTGCGGGTTGCGGATGAGGATGGGGTCGATCGGCCAGCGGCCGGTGTTGTTCGGGCACGCCTGGCCGGTGGCGCAGTCGAGATAGTCGTTGCCGTCCTGGACCTCGTAGCGGTAGGCGGTGTAACGCGTGCCGGCCGGCAGGGTGATCCGCAGCACGTTGCAGCTCGCAGGCAGACCGGAGGGTACCTCGCCCCCCTTCAGCCGCCCGGCGATGTCCCCGCAGCCGGGACCGCCGCCGGGGGGGATCACCCGCTCGGTGGACAGGGCCGTCTCACCCGGCTGGCACTCGACGCAGGTACGGTCCTTGGCGGTTCGCACCCGGACGGCGTCGACCGCGGGAGCTGCGGAGGGTGGGGCCGGAACCGCCGTCGGAGGCGCCGGGACCGGAGTTGGAGCCGTGGATGGGACGGCGGGCGCCGGAGGCTGCGGCTTGGGCGCCGCCGGCCGGGGCGGCTCCGGCGTCGGCTGGACCTGAGGCCGGGGAGCGGGTTGCGCCGGCGGAGCCACGGGTTCGGGACGGCTGGGCTCTGGACGGCTGGGCTCCGGACGAGCAGGAGGCGCTTCCACGGGTGCCGGGGCTGGAGCAGCCGGTCTTGGCGCAGGAATGGGTGTCGGTGCCGGTGAGGGAGCCGAGGCCCGCGCCGGAGGTGCCGTCGCACTTCCGCGCGAGATCTTGACCCGCATCAGGCTCGTCCCGCCTCCGGGAACCCGGAACTGGGTGGCGTCCACCAGCTCGGGCTTCCCCTTGCGGACGTTGATCTCCGCCATGTAGGTCATGAACCCATCGTGGCTGACCTCCACGTGCCAGGCGCCCTCGGCCAGGCCGCCCACATTGGCGCGCCCCCGCGAGTCGGTCTCCACGGCCGGCGGGCCGTCCTTGGGATTGAGCGCGGTGTACACCAGCAGCACCCGGGCGCCCGCGAGGTCGTGCCCCTTCTGATCCTCGGCCTGGACCTCCACGGCCCCGGGTCCACTCCAGAGCTGGGCCTGGGCCGCGGGCGCGGCCAGCAGCAGGAGAAGCGCGAACTTGCGTACATCGAACCGCATCTGGCCCCCTTCCGCCGGGTCCGCCCGGCAAGGCTTGATGAGACCCGTTGATTCTACTCTCACGGGCGTTTTTGGCTCCGCCCATTCTTCTGTCGCGGCGCCCCTCGCGACCGCCGGTCGCGCCCAGGATTCCGGCGCCCGGGCCCTCGGCCGGGCGGCGATGCCCCTCGCTTCCGCGTTGAGGGCCCAGGACTTCGCCGTTCCGGCCCTCGGAGTTTTTGGTCTGGCCCATCATTGGGCTGGCAGCGCCCATCAATGGGCCGGCAGCGCCCATCATTGGGCCGGGCCGCCCCCGCGTTGGGCCGGACGATCCCCCTCGAGGGACTTACGAGATCTCGTAAGGGGCCGGCCGGCCCATTGCGGGGGCGCGCTGGCCCATTGATGGGCCGGTCGGTCCCCCTCGGGGGGACATCCAGCCCTTTGAAGGGGCCATTCAGCCCATTGGAGGGGCGGTCCGGCCCAAAGATGGGCGCTGCCGGCCCAATCGTGGGCCCGAGCGCCCCTCTCGAGGGGACGTTCAGTCCCCTCGCAGGGACTTCAGGAAGCCGCGGCACTGCTGAAACCTTCCCCAACTTCTTCCGTACCTTCCTCTTGACGAACAACGACCCAGGTAGTACTATCCTGGTAGTTGATGCGGAGGAAGCAATCATGGAAGCAGCAGAGACGTCACACCACCTCGGAGATCTGCAGCTCGCGATCATGCGGATCCTGTGGCAGCGCGAGGAGGCGACGGTGGCCGAGGTCCACGAGGCGCTCGAGGCGGAGCGCGGCCTCGCCCTGACCACCATCGCCACCATGCTGACCAAGATGGAGAAGAAAGGCGTGGTGGATCATCGCGCCGAAGGCCGCCGGTTTATCTATCGCCCCCTGGTGAGCGAAGATCAGGTCCGCCGCTCGATGGTGTCCGACCTGACGTCGCAGCTCTTTCTGGGGGACGTGACCGCCCTGGTCAATCACCTGTTGTCGGAGCATGAGATCGACGCGCGGGAGCTCGCCCAGCTCCGGGAGCTGATCGCGTCCCGGGGACGCGAGGAGGAACGCTCATGATCGTGATCGCCTGGATGCTGACCTATCTGCTGCACAGCACCCTGCTGCTGGGCCTCGCCTGGCTGGTCTCGAAGCCGCTCTCCCGGTGGTCGGTGGCGGCCGAGGAGACGGTCTGGAAGCTCGCCCTGGTGGGAGCGCTCTGCACTGCGTCGATCCAGCTCGCCGCCGGCTGGCAGCCGCTCGCCGGCCAGTGGAAGCTGGCGGACCTCGGCGGCGTCGCCGCGACCGCGAGCGTGGACGCCACCACGAATGTCGTAAATGTAGGGGAAGGGCTTGTCCCCTCCCGGGTGGGCGCCATCCCCGCCCCTGCCTTGAAATCCAATGCAGTGCGCGCAAGAGTTGAAGCCCTGTCCTCCCCGCCGGCCGCGGCGCCGGTCCGGACGTTCCCCTCGGCTGCCGCCCTGATCCTGGGCGTCTGGGCCCTCGGGGCGCTCGTCCTGCTCGCCGCGTTCGGGCGCTCGTTCCTGCGGCTCGGACAGCGGCTGCGGAGCCGCCCGCGCATAGTGGGGGGAACGATCCACGCGCAGCTCCGCGATCTGGCCGCCGAGGCCGGGCTGGGCGGCGCCGTCCGCCTCTCGTGCTCGTCGCGGGTGCCGGTGCCGGTGGCGCTCGGCATTCGCCGGCCCGAGATCTGCGTGCCGCCGCGGGCCCTCGCCGGCCTCACCGCTGAGCAGCAGGAAGGGATGCTCGCCCACGAGCTCGCCCATCTGGCGCGGCGCGATCCGTTCTGGCTCGTGCTCCGGCAGGTGATCGCCTGCGCCCTCTTCTTCCAGCCGCTCAACTGGGTGGCCCGCCGCCGCCTGCGGGAGATCTCGGAGATGCTGAGCGACGAGTGGGCGGTGGCGCGCACCGGCCGTCCGCTCTCGCTCGCCGGCTGCCTCGCCGAGGTCGCCGGCTGGTCGGTGGGGACTCCGGCGCTGCCGGTGCCCGGCATGGCGGACCGGCCGTCCAGTCTCGGGCAGCGCATCCGCCGCCTGCTCGACGACACCCGCTCTCCGGAGAACCCGACGCGCCGGGCCTGGCTCGCCGCCGCCATGGGCGTCCTGGTGATCGTGGTCGCCGCCGCCGCCCCCGCAGTCTCCGCCTCGCGCTCCGAACCGCCGGCCCAGCCCGCGGCGCCGGCCGCCCATGCCGCGACCGGCACCAGCACGATCGACATCAACGACGCCACCGACTCGCCCACGCGCCTCGCGATGGCCGAGGAGAAGCAGCGGCACGAGATTCGTCACCGCGATCACGAGAAGGCCACGGCCGACGACGACGATGATGACGAAAGTTACGATACGGAAGAGCCCCGTTTCGACTTCGATTTCGACTTCAACTCCGAGCCGGAAGATCTCGACGAGATCGTGGACGGATCGCTCCAGGCGGCCCTTTCCGGGCTGGACGGCCAGCTCGAGGCCCTCGCCGAGAACCATCAGTTGACCGGAGAGGAGCAGGAGAAGCTGTCCCGGGATATGGAGCGGAGAGGCCGCGAGATCGAGCGCAACCTCAAGCCCCGCCTGGAGAAGCTCTCCCGCGAGCTGGCCGAGAAGTCGGCCCACCTCCATGCCCTCAGCCCCGAGATGCAGCGGCTGACCGAGGAGATGAGCCGGCTCGGCGAGCAGATGCGTCCCTCCGAGGAGGAGATGGCCCGTCTCCATGCCCAGATCGACGAGCAGGTGAAGGCGATGCGCCACGAGGGGAAGCTGACGGCCGAAGAGCGCGAGCGGATCCGGCGTCAGGCCCGGGAGATGGCCGAGATGATGAAGCCCACCGAGGAGCAGCGCCGGGAGATGGCGCGGCTCCGCGCCGAGATGAAGCGGGAGAGTTCCCGGATGGGCGAGCAGTTCCGGGCCGAGAACCGGGACGAGATCGAGAAGATCCAGCGCGAGGTCCGCGAGGAGGTCGAGCGCGAGATGCTGGGGGTGCGGGAGGAGCTGCGCCGCACCCTGGAGGAGCGTAAGGCGATCGAGCGCCAGGAGAGGAAGGACCGGAAGGACCACGACCGCCGGGATCGGGACCGCCGGCACGACGCCAAGCCGGACCACGACCACGACGGAGATGACGACGACGATTCCTCCGGCCGTTGATCCTGGGCTCGCGGGATCAGGGTCGCAAGGGCGGGGGCTCCCCCGCCCTTACTTTTTCCGGACGCTCTTGAGCAGGGCCACGAAGGCCTCCCGCTGCGGACCGAGCGTCGAGTCCGGGCCCTGGGCCTTGAAGAACCAGGGGCCGCCGGGGCCCTCGACCACCGCGCCGTAGAGCCGCGCGTCGGGGACCGCCGTGCTCGGCCCCATCCCCATCCCGCTCGGCTTCAGGGTTCCCTTCACGTCGACCCAGGTCACCTTGTAGCCGTTGGTCTCGAAAGTCTCGGGCGTGGGCTTGGCCGCTCCCTCCACCTGACCCACCCAGCGGTCGATGTTGGCGTCGACCGGGCCGCCGCCGCCGGGACCGAAGAAGAAGACCGCCAGATCGGCGGGGCCGCCCGGTCCCGGGATCGTGGCCTGGGCCAGGCGCATGCTCGACGACGGGGTCTGGGACTGCCAAGCCTTCGGGAGATCGAAGTCGATCGATCCCGCCGCCCCGGCCGCCTGTTGCGAGTTGGGAGCCGGATCGATGAGACCGGCATGGGGGGAGATCGAGCTAACCGCATCCCCGCTCGTCGCCGGAGCGGCGGCAGAGGCCTGCGGGGCGGTGGAGGTCTCGGCGACGGCGGGAGGAGCGGCCTCCCGGTTGCCGCAGGCGGCGAGACCGAGGAGAAGCACGGGAAGAATCAGGATCGAGCGGTTCATGCCGGAAGCGTATCACCGCCCCTGGATGGGCTAGAATCCCCTCCACGGAAGCGCTCGGGGGCTGGTGCCTTCTGCGGTCTTCAAAACCGTTGTCCCGTGCCGGTTGCGGTACGGGGGGTGGGTTCGATTCCCATGCGCTTCCGCCATTCGGCTCAATGGTTTACGACAGGTTCTCGACGCCGATTCCCTTCAACTTCAGACCTCCTGCTTCCCCCGAATCCGCGCCTTCAGTGACACGGCGGTGGCACAGGGAAAACCGCGGGAGGCACCAGCCCCCGTTCTTTTCCCTGACCTTTGACGTAGCTTGCCGCTACGCCCATGTAAAACGCAGATAACGGTAACCAAGCAGCTAAGGTACGGTAGAATAAGCAAAGATGCAGGCTAGCCGAATAGCCAACAAGGACTGGGGGATTATGATGCAATCCGTTTTGTTCAGAACTATAATCATCCTTTCACTTACAACTTCGATCGTGTTCGTTAACTATTCGTATGGCATGGAAAGCGAAGATCCCTGGGGGACTATGGGGGCAGGGCTTCATTGTACCGGTGCGCCCCGAATGCCGTGTGACGATGGAGGCTCTGGGGGAGGCGTAAGTGTATCTCGTGGACCAGAGTGTAACGAAGTCGCCGAAGACGCTCTGGCGAATAGGGAATTTGAAAAGGCAAAGACGATTTTCGTAGAGACACTTGATAAGGCTAAGCAAGGCAAGAATTCAAAACTTCAAGCTGCATGTCTCCATTTCTTGGGCCTTGCTTCTAAGCAGCAAGCGCTGAGCGCAACGAGTGATGCTGCCCGTAGTGCTGGCCTTGGTGCGGCTATTGGCTGGTATAAGCAGCTGGTTGATCTGGAGCCCAGCAATATGGGAGCATTGCAGGCATTATTATCTATTTATGAAGAGCAGGGCAAAAAAAGTCTCGCTGACCACGTGCGGCAATTAATAAAAAAAATTGAAGCGAGTCAATCTTCCTGTCTAAGTTCTGGCCAGGAACCTAAGCTCGCCAGTGGCTCTCTAATCCCAAGTTCCACGTCGCTGGTATCGGTGAATGGGGTTGCGACAGATATTTGCTCAACTTATAAGCTTGATCCTGTTCCCTCTTGGACCTTCTCTGGCGTTTTAACTGCAGATAACAGTTTATTTCTCGTGGATACGCCCAAGGATATGATTTTGCGATATGAGTTCCCGCAAAGAAAGAGGGCGGCTGAGATTACGCGTTTTGAGCGTTTCAAGTCTCCTATTGTAGCTCCGTCTACGTTAAGGCTTATGGATAAAGGCTACATCCTCGAGTACGGGCAAAATCTTTTGTCGCTTCAAAATGATGAGAACACAACAGTTTGGCAATTTGATGTGACGGCGGGTGCGCGTGGTTCAAAAGGGGCTGTGACCTCGCTCAATAACTGGACTGTGGCTGGTAAATACATTTTTGGATTTTCCGATATTTTATTTCCAAATGAAGTTTTTAAATCTGGCCTCTTTAGGGCGCCGCTTAGCGACCTTGGCGCCTTTGAAGTATTTCCTACGCTTACGTTTGATCTGGCAGATCCTAAGACAGGATTCTATCTGATCGGCTCTCCTTATCTGGCCTCAATTGAAGAGCGTGCGTATTTTCTGGCGATGGAAGATCTGCCAGTCATCTATGGCGTAGATGCTAATGTAGCGAGTCGGGGCCCTTATCCTGTTTACAAGTTTGACGAAGCTTACAAGAGGCCTGGCCTGCTGCAGTCACCGAATACAGCCAAAGTACTTGAGGATTCTGCAAAATCGACTATGCCAGTTGGCCTATATGCAGCGGAGCATTTCCTTTATGTTGTGATGAGGGCTGTGCGCAATCTTGCGGTAGATTGGGAAGTTTTCAAGATCGATCCGGCTCAAGGGAAACTTCTGTCGCGCAGAGTTTTGCCGATGCATTCCAAGCATCTTGTTGTCATTCAGGGTTCAAAGTTCTGGGGCTTCCTTGAGAAAGGAGATTTAGATTCGACTGGTAAATTTATTCAACAAATAGGTAACCTGTGGTTGATACCTGCAGAAAAGGTCGAGGCTGAGGGTAGTATGCCAATCTGTCCTCATCGGGAGTCGGTGATCGAATCCACAGCTGGCTATGACAATCAGTCGACGGATGCTGATACCGTGCAGCTGCATGGAGTACCGTTGGACATCCACGAATAAGAAAGGCCGCTTAGCTCCAGAACCCCATTTGGAGGAGTCCCGTCCGGCGCAATAGAAGATTGACACTGAGCGACCCTCGTTTCTCCTGAACCAGCACTCCCTTGAGCCGTGACGGTACCTGCCAGGCAGTGGAATCGATCCTTGGAGCTTTGCGGTAAGCCGGGTGCGGCAGGATTGTCGATCTGCTTGCGCAATCGATCTATTTCGTTGCGATTGATTTCTGCTAAGCGTAACAGCTTGTTGACTTGTATGGAAGTATCATGCGTTGCCGTCGTTCCAGTACTGATTTTTCTGATTTCAGAAAGCAGGCTTTGGAACTCAGCCTCTAATTTCTGAGTGTCTTTGGCCTTTTGTTCCTCTACGCTGGCGGTGGCTGTGATTTCTTGGCTGGCCCAGTCTCGGACCTTCTTCTCGGAAGCAATGGCTGCTAGAAATCTAAGTATCATCTTTTGTTGCTGCAGGCCGGCATCGGTTCGCGTTGCGAGCGTCAAATATTGCATTTGGATTTCATTATCTTGTCGTCGCTGAGCCTGCGCTTCCTCGCTGAGATATTTTGTGTAATTGAATAGCAGCCCCAGCAGCGGAACTACTAGGGCGATAAAAGTCAAGATGAGTTTGCTTTCCCACCATTTCTGTCCAGATCTGGATTCTTGGGGCGCAACGTTGGAGGCTTCCTGCTCGCTTTTATCTTCCTGTTCGCGAGGGATGTAATCGTCCATCAATGTTCCCCTTTCTTCTCGCTGGCGATAGTGGACAGAAGTATATGACATCTCTGGTTAAGCTTAACGAGGGTTGGTCTTAAAAGCAAATAAAAGTTGTTCTACTTC
The DNA here is from genome assembly GCA_963792575.1 of uncultured Acidobacteriota bacterium. Taxonomy (GTDB): domain Bacteria; phylum Acidobacteriota; class Thermoanaerobaculia; order Multivoradales; family UBA5704; genus DATARR01. Next base: position 8,473 of record CAWBWZ010000004.1, on the reverse strand, counting down.
AGGGCTGCTAAGCCATGAAGAACCAAGGAGATACCAGGACGGAAGGCATGGGAATCATCCGGTCTTCAAAAACGTTGTCCCGTGCCGGTTGCGGTACGGGGTACGGGGGGGTTGGGTTCGATTCCCATGCGCTTCCGTCATTCGGTTCAAGAGTTTGCGACCGCTTCTCGACGCCAATTCCCGTCAACTTCAGACTTCCTGCCTCCCCCGAATCCGCGCCTTCAGTGACACGGCGGTGACACAGGGAAGGCCGCGGGAGGCACCAGCCCCCAAGCGCTTCCGGGAAGGAATTCTGCTGCTATCCAGCAACGCGTACCGCCCACGAAGGCTACTTCCCTGGTGATATGGGCTTGAGTTCGTGATGCAGGGCCGTACCGATTCCCCGCCGCCTGTACCCCAGACGGACGGTGAGAAACACGATCCGGGCCAAAGTCTCCTCCAAGGTGGCGTTACAGGAAGCCCAAGATCCGGCCCGCCGCTCAGCAGTCAGCGATGGCCAGCGGGGAGCGCTTCCCAGAGCCACTGTCCCACCCGCCGGGCGGAAACGTAGCTCACCCAGGCGGCCGCACCGAGCAGTTGGGTGTCCGTGGGATACCGGACGCGATAAGCGGCTACAACGGCGTCGTCCACCCGGTAGGAGGCGAGCGCGGTGAGAAGGGCGAAGCGGCCCGCGGGCCTCTCTTCCGGGGGAACCCCGGCAAGCGCGGTGTCGAGCTCTTTCGGGTCCAGACCCCCGAGGCCCGGATCGGTGCCATCCCAGGCTTCGAGCCGTTCCAACACCCGCTCCCGTATCGACTCGTGCAGTGCGTCCTGGACCGCGGCGTCCACGGCTGCGGCATAGCGGGCGAAGGCGCCGGCCACGCTGGGATTCCCCCGTGCCCAGGGGAGGTCGGCCGGCAGATCGGCGGGCTCCAGGAGGGCCAGCGACTCGCCCGGCACGCGACGGACCGAGACGAGCGCCGCAAAACGGCCGGCGGCGAGCTTCCTGACCCACCCTTTGGCCCAATGAAACATCGAGGGCAGGGGATATGGCGATTCTGGCAGGAAGACGTGGGCCATACGGTTGATGTAGTGGAACGCCATCGCGGTACCGATCATCTCGCTGGTATCCGCGGCCGGGAACGGCGGCCGTGACAGCGCAGCGGCTCCGGGAGAACGGTGCGCCGCTCCCCAGGCCACGACCTCGCGGAGCCTTTCGTCGCGCAACACGCCGGGTTTCCTGCCCGCGAGCGCCTGGGCGGCGTCCCGCTCTCCGGCCGCTTCCAGCATGAGGGTATGGGCGTCAATGCAATAAGGGCAGCGGTTGAGGCGCGAGATCTCCGCCGCAAGGGCCTCCTTGACCGGTCTCGCGACTTGACCGGTTACGAGTGTCTCCCGCAACACGCACCAGGCGCCGGCTAGCAGCCGCGGCACCGGAGAGTGGAGAGGGATCGGCGGCAGCAACCCGAACTCCCGCCGCGCCTGGGAGTAGACTTCAGCCACCAGCCCGGTGGCCGCTGCGGGCGAGACCGGCTGGAGATATCGGATCTCTGGCATGTGGCGGCTGGAAGTATATCTCCGCTTCGGAACGATGCCTCGAACAGGAGTTCCCCAGGAGCTGCTTCACTTGGCCTTGGCTGGTTTGCGTCGACTCGCTTTCTCGTCAGCTTCCGCTCTGGTCACGACCTGTGTCTCTCCGATCTCAGGTGCTTTGCCGGTAACCAGGCCCTTGACCAACTCGAACAGAACGACGGGCTGAGGTTTATTGACCTCCATGAAGGTCGCTGTTTCGATGTCGACGCCGATCAGGATAAGGCGTGGATCATCGGCCGTACCATCGTGCTCGCCTCCCTCGTCGCCGAACCAGGCGCGCCAGTCCGGACGGTAGAGCTCGCGGATCTTGCGGCGATCGGTCGAAATCTTCGCGAGGCCCGAGACGGAGACCCACTCGCGAGTGCGATCCTTGTAGTAGGAGAGGTTGACGTGAGGATCGTATTCCAGGTCTTCGATCTTTGAGGTGTCCTTGGAGGTGACGAACCAAAGATCGGCGCCGTTGGCTGCCGCCTGGTTCGCCATCGGCCGTGAGACAAGATGCCCGTCTCGACGGCGTGTCGTGAACATCGCCGTATCGATGTCTTCAACCATGTCGTAAAACTGCTTCAGTTTCTTCTTCATGGGCTATTGTTATTGCAGAATGGATGCCAATCAGCGGAGCAGCCGAGGCGCGCAAAAGAGACCCGCGGGCACCTCTTTGATCGTGGGCTTATCCACGGACCTCTGAAGGAGGCTTATAGGAGTTGGCCGCCCTGCCGATGTCCGGCTTTCATGTTCTGCCCTTGTCCGAGGCGGCCCGCGGTGCGCTCGGCACGCCCATCCAGAATGCCCTGGTCGTCCATTCCGGCACCACGGCCGAATTTACCGAGGTGAATCCCGACCTGCAGATCCTCGATGCGAAAAGCGCGTTCTGGCATTCCGTCGAGTGCGAGGCGAAGATCAACGTCGGCCTGCCGCTCGACCGTTTCGGCGATCTTCTGGAAGGTTTGCCCGGCAACGCGTTTTCCTTCGGTCCGCTCTCGCGCAGCCTCTCGTATGAGCGGCACTTCCTTCTGCGCGCGGGGAGCGCCGAGGTCTACGTCGTCCGGCTCGGCAGGAAGAATGACAAGCGCAAGCCGGCGATCAAGGTCAAGGAAACCCGGGGAGAAAGGAACGGGATCCTGCTCCGCAGCATGAAGCTCGAAGAGTGGAGCCCGGCTGCTTTCGAGGCGGTGGTCGAGGACTTCGGCGCCCGTCATGGCATGCCGGCGCGGATCACGGGGCTGCGTCCGTTCTACAAGCGCAAGGCACGCGCGGTCTGCGTTCATCGCCAGTACGGCGTGGTTTTCGGGGTCAGCATCGACCACGCCAAACCAATCGGCCTGCCCGCCGAGCTGTCTCAGATCGAGGTCGAGTACTGGAGCACGCTCCTGCCCAAGACCGCGGCGCCGGACCCGGCGGCATTGCCGAGCGAGTCGTTGATCGCGGAGGTCCACGTCGAGCTTTGCGATCTTCTCCGCGGGCAGCTCGAACGCGAAGGAGTGGCGTGCGAGCCGACGCACCTGACGAAATCGGAATGGATCCGGCAGGTGACCGAATGCGCCCGGTGATCGAATGAGGCTGATCGGATGAGAATCGTCGAGCGCTGGCTCGACCTGCCCGGCTCCACCCGCGACCTGCTGAGCCGCCACCGCTGGGATTTCGCGTCGCAGAACCATGACGACGACTTCCATACGGACGTTCTGTTCCTGCGGGTGTCGTGCGGCTCGATGGCGTCCTTCGCCGGCCATGCAAGCCGCTCGGTGCTCTCCTATCATGATGGATTCGATGCCCGCTTCTTCTACGAGGAGCAGGAAAACCGCGGGGTCATCGCGCAACTCGTGGAGCGGTATTTCGGCGACCGTCCCTGGCGCGAATCGATCCCGGGAGCGATCCGTGAGGCCGCCGCCCGGCTCGACGCGATTCTGTCTCCTCTGCGGACGCCCGAGGCGCTCCGCCGTCTGTCGCTGTCCGAGCTGCGGGCCGTCTACGTCGCACAACTTGAGGCGCACCTGAAGCTCTACGAGCCGTGCTGGACGGCCGAGGCGCTGCAGGCCGCGGGCAAGGGATTGACCGAGGCGTTGATCCGGCTCCTGCTCGAAAAAAACGTTTCCCGCGAGACGCTCTTCGAGATTTTCAATACCCTGACCGTGACCGATGCACCCTCGATCTTCGGGGCGGAGCAGGAGCGGCTGGTACGCGCGGCGATGGCGATCGCGGACGATCCGGCGCTCAAGGCCTTGGTGACGGCGCACCCGGCGCGGGCGAAGCTGCATTTCGACGCGCCGGTGCTGCGGCTCGCGCGCGAGGTGTCGGCGAGCAGCGGCGTCTTCGCCTATCACGGATTCTCCCTGCGCCGGCGCGCTTCAGAGGACGACATCCTCGAGCGGCTGGTCGAGCTGGTGGCCGACGACGCCCGCCGCGAGCGCGAGCGGAGGCTCATCGAGCGCCGCGAGGCGTCCCTCGAGGAGCGTTCACGGCTGGAGCGGGACATCGGGCTCGACGACGACGGGATCTCGCTGTTCCGGACGTATGCGGATCTCGGCAACACCAAGGTGCTGCGCCGGATGGTGCAGCTCCACAATTTCGAGTTTCTCGATGCCATGCTCCGCGAGCTCGCGATCCGGCTGGACACCTGCGAGGCCGTCTTCCGCTTCATGACACCGGAGGAGGTCCTCGGCTGTTTCGATCGCGGACGGGTGGACGACGAGGCGCACTATCGCCAGCGCGCCGCATCGATGACGTTCGTCATCCACGACGGCGAGGAATTCCTTCTGGTCGGGGAGGCGTCGCTTGCCTGCCGGGAGGCGGTGGTCGAGGTTCCGACCGGTGCCGGGGGGCAGCTTGCCGGCGTTCCGGTCTCCCCGGGCCGCGGGCGGGGACGGGCCGTGCTGGCGGTCCGCAATGACGAGTCGCTCCGCCAGCGCTTCCGCGATGGCGACGTGCTGGTCAGTGTCGAGACCGACCCGGACCTGGTGCCGGTGATGCGGAAGGCATCGGCGATCGTGACCGATCAGGGTGGCATCACGTCGCACGCGGCGATCATCGCGCGCGAGCTCGGCGTTCCCTGCGTCACCGGCGTGGCAGGCGCGACGGCCATCATTCAAGAAGGGGATCTCCTGGTCGTCGATGCCTGGCGCGGGACGGTGGAGATCATCGATTCCGCCGCACCTTGCACAATAGTAGATCGCCCGCTCCACCGGCTCGGCCAGGGAGCCTGGCCCGAAACCGATCAAACCGGACGCAAGGCGGGAGTGCTGCACCGGTTGCTGCAGGCGGGCCATCCGGTACCTGAAGGTTTTCTGGTGACCGATTACGTCAGCGGCGATCGGCCCGCGCCGGTCGCGGCGATCGAGGGCGAGCTGGCGTTCCTGGCGGCGGGCGATGCGGACGCGCGCTGGGCGGTGCGCAGCTCGGCGAACTGCGAGGACGGCGACGATCAATCCCACGCCGGCCGTTTCACCACCCGGCTCGGCGTGGCGACCGCGGACGTGGCGCGGGCGATCGACGAGATCCAGCGTGAGCGGAGGGACCGTGCGAGCGGAGGGGCGGGCGGCGGGGAGGATTTCGAGCTGCCGGTGCTCGTCATGCGGATGGTCGATGCGACCGTGTCCGGGGTCGTCTTTACGATCGACCCCCGGCGTCCCGATTCCGGCGAGATGATCGTCGAGACCACGCCCGGCCTCTGCGAGGCGTTGGTTTCCGGTCACATCCGGCCCCGCCGCGCGCAGGGACCGCTCCATGGCGGCGCGCTGGCGGGGGAGACCTGGCTGACGCCGGAGCAGAGCGGCCGGCTCCTCGGAGAAGTGGCGCGGCTCCAGGAGACGCTCGGCGAGTGGGCGCTCGACATCGAGTTTTCGTTTGCCGGCGAGCGGCTGTTCGTGCTGCAGGCGCGGCCCCTGTCGCGCGCGCAGTGGGGAGGAGGGGGAAGCGGAACATGACGGCGATCCGGGCAGACGGCCTTTATAAATGTTATGAGCGCCGCAACTGGCGCGGGCGTGTCGTGGAAAGCGTCGAGGCGGTGCGTGGGATTTCGTTCGAGGTGCAGCCCGGCGAGATGGCCGCCTTTCTCGGGGCCAACGGCGCCGGCAAGAGCACCACGCTGCGGCTGCTCTCGGGCGTGCTGACGCCGACGCGCGGAGAGGCCTCGATCTGCGGCCATCGCAGCGGCACGCCGGAAGCGGCGATGCGCTTCGGTTTCGTGTCCGGCAATCGCAGTCTGCTCTGGTCGCACATGACGGTGCGGCAGAGCCTGGAGATCATCGGCGCGATCTACGGGCTGCGCGCGGCGGAACGCCGGGAGCGCATCGCGGCGCTCGCGCGGGAGCTGGATCTGGAGGGTTTTCTCGGCCGGCGCGGCGGTACGCTCTCGCTCGGCGAGCGCATGCGCTGCGAGATGGCGGCGGCGGTGCTGCACCGTCCGGCCGTCCTGCTGGCCGACGAGCCGACGCTCGGCCTCGACATTCCCACCCGGTGGGCGCTGCGCGAGCTGCTGCGCGGCTGGACGCGCGCCTCCGGCATTACGCTGCTCCTCACCAGCCACGACGCCGGCGACATCGAATCGCTCTGCGAACGCACGCTGCTCATCGCCCAGGGACAGCTCGTCTTCGACGGGCCGACCGCGACGCTCGAGAGCCAGGCGAGCTCGCTCGAAGAGAGCCTCGCCCGGTACATGGGGGAGGGGCGGTGAGGCGCTTCGCAGCGGCGCGCGCGGTGCTGCTGCTCGCCCGCTATGAATTCGTCGAGCTGGTCCAGTATCCGGCGCCCATCTTGATGCGTTGCCTGACCCTGCCGGTCTATGTCGTGGCCCTGACCGCTTTGTGGAACGGATTGCACAAGGGGGCCGGCGCCGGGGACGGGTTTCCGGCGCTGGCCTACTTCCTGCTCACGCAGACGATCCTCGACAGTTGTCTGAACCGCTTCGGGATCGGCTCACTGGTGCTCGGGTTCGAGCCGGCTCTTTCCCGCCCGCTCTCGTGGCGGGCGCAGGGCGTGGCCCAGGGGTTCGGCCGCACCGCCGGACAGCTCCTCGTGGTTGGCGGGCTGGTGCAGGTCTTCCTGGCGCTGACCGACGCGGCGTATCAGCCGGCCCTCGCGCTCCGCTGGCTGCTCGTCCTGCCGCTCCTCGCGCTGGCCGATGCGCTGGCGACCGAGGTGATGGCCGGCCTCTACATCCGGGTCGGCAAATCGGACAGCCTGCGTTTCGTCGTCACCAAGAGCCTGCTCGCGCTCGGCGGCGGTCTGTATCCGCTGCTCGGCGACGGGCGGGGTGGGTTCGGCTGGATGCGGTACCTGCCGTTCTCGGACTTCGTCTTCCAGCCCGCCTATTTCTGTCTGTACGGCCACGCCCACGGCATGGCGACCGGGCTCTGGCTCGTGCGTATGGCGTGCTGGATGGCTCTGCTCGCGCTCGCCGCGCACGTATCGTTTCGGCTGGCGTGGCGTGGCCTGCAGGTGGCGGGAGGATGATGCTCCGATGATGTTCCGGCGGGCCGCGCTCTTCCTCGGGGTTGCGATCTCGCGCACGCTGCGCGCCGACCTCTCTCTGTTCGCCGATGCGGCCGTGGGGCTGGTCTGCATGCTGATCGTTCACGGCCTGCAGCTCTCCGCCTTCTGGCTGCTCCTGCGAGAGCTCAGCCCGGGCTCGCTCGTCCCCTACCTCGGCCAGCAGGGCGCGATGATCATGGCCTGGGGAGCGATCGGCGTGGGGTTCGACGGCCTGCGCCGGCTGGCGCTCGCGATCGAACACGGTGAGATCGAATCATTTCTGGGCCTGCCGCTGCCGCCGCTCCTCGTGGGCGCCGCGTCCGCGTCGAGCGTCGTCGCCTTGGCGGACGTGCTCTTCGGCCTCGTGCTCCTCGGCGTGACGGCCTGGTTCGATCCGTGGCGCGCGCTCCTCGGCCTCGCGTGCGTGCCGATGGCATTCTTCACCTTCGCCGCCCTGTTCACCCTCGGTGGAGCGGCCTCGCTCTGGATGCGGCGCGGCGGAGCGCTCAGCGACTTCCTGGTATTCACCACGTTCACGCTCTCCTCGCTCCCCTCGGCCGCCGCCTTCCAGGGCAAGGCGCGCCTGCTCCTGTATCTCTGCCCGGCGCTGCTCACGGCCTACCTGCCCTACGACAGCCTCGCCGCGGCGCGCGTCTGGACCCTGCCGCTCGGGACGGCCGCCTCGATCGCGTTTCTCTGGCTCTCGTCCCGGCTCTTTACACAGGCCCTGCGGCGGGCGGAATTTTCGAGCGTCGCCCGAATGCGGCGGTGAGGCTCGATCAGCCGGAGACCGGCCGGCCTATGGGCAGGAAGCCGGCAAAACTTTCCAGTGCGGCTCGTTGACGACATCGGCGCAGATCGATTCGGTGGTCGAGCATTGGGCGTGGCTGTGGCAGAGATGGTGGACCGGATCGCTACACCATAGCGAGTTGTAGCTCGTCGGAGTGATCCACTGCCAGTTGCCCCAGGACCCGCTGTCGGTCTTGAACCTGCGGCAGTACTCGTTGGTCGTGGTGGGACGCACCTGATTGCAGGAAGTGTTCGGGCCGCAACAGTCCGTGGCGCAGTTCGAATTGCTCTCCACTCCTGGTCGGCAGGTGCCATCCCCGCAACGGGTGCACTGCCGCCACCAGGGAGTGACACCAGGGGCGCACCCTCCGGTACAACCGGTGGCGAGCGGAGTGGTTCCCGAAGCGAACTCGGTGTACCCGGACGGGCAGGCATTCGGGGGACAGCCGCAGAGGGTCAGGATGTCCTCGGCGGCCAGGAGCGCAGGCAACATAATCGCTCCGGCCAGGAACATGAGCGCTACTGAGAGTTTTCTCATGGAGCCTCCTTGCCCAGATGGGGCGGCGTATATGCGACGCTAAGTTTGCTCTGTGTATGGCAACTAGTCAATATGCTGCGTTGCTGTAGTGCCAAGTACTTGTTCACT
>CAWBWZ010000003.1:0-218316 GCA_963792575.1 uncultured Acidobacteriota bacterium | reverse complement strand
TCCTTGGCCGGTGAGCCGGGATGAGACGGTGCTGCGGGGGCTCGTCCGCGCCGGGGTCGACCTGTTTCGCCTGAACCTCTCCCACGGAACGCAGGAACAGCACCGCGAGACCCTCCGCCGCGTCCGCAACGTCGCCACCGAGGAGAATTGCCACATCCCGGTGGTGCTGGACCTGATGGGCCCTCGCTATCGCCTCGGCACGATTCACGACGAGCCGCGCCAGCTCAAGCCCAATCAGGAGGTGATCCTCGGTCCCGAGGCGCCCGACGTCGACCTGCCGGTCGATCCGGAGATCCTGGCTCACCTGCAGCCTCAGGAGCGGGTGCTGATCGACGGCGGCCTGATCGAGCTGCGCATCGAGTCGAAGCAGGGGGACCGCGTGCGCGCGCGAGTCATCAACGGCGGCCCGGTGAAGACCCGCAAGGGGATCAACCTGCCGGACACCGACCTCCCCTTCGAGATCTCCGAGAAGGATCGTTCCGACATCGCCTTCGCCGTCGCCGAGGAGGCGGATTTCCTCGCCGCCAGCTACGTCGGCGAGGCAGCGCACGTCGAGGCGGTTCGCGCGGTGGTGTCGGAGGCCGGCGGGCGGATTCCGATCATCGCCAAGATCGAGCGCAAGACCGCGATCGAGAAGCTCGAGGAGATCACCGACGCGGCGGACGGCCTGATGGTCGCCCGCGGCGATCTCGGGGTCGAGGTGCCGCTCTACACCGTCCCCGTGCTGCAGAAGAAGATCGTCGCCGCCGGCCGCCTCTCCGGCAAGCCGGTGATCGTGGCGACCCAGATGCTGGAGTCGATGGTCGAGCAGCCGCGCCCCACCCGCGCCGAGGCGACCGACGTGGCCAACGCCGTCTTCGACGGCGCCGACGCGCTGATGCTCTCGGGCGAAACCGCCGCCGGCAAGTACCCCGTCCTGGTGGTCGAGACCATGGCGCAGATCATCCAGGAGGCCGAGGACTACGTCCGCCAGAACAATGAGCCGCCCAAGCTTCAGCCCCTGGGGCCCGTCCACGCCCGGCGTACCTTCGCGCTCGATCCCGCCGGTGCCGCCGATTCCGCGGTGCCCGGCGCCGAGCCCTCGCTCGACGTCACGGACATCGTCTCCGCCGCTGCGGTCTACGCCGCCGGGCAGATCGGCGTCCGCCGCATCGTGGCCTTCAGCCAGAGCGGTTTCACCGCCCGCCTGGTGGCCCGCTACCGGCCGCCCGCGCCGATCATGGCCTTCACTCCCGACGCCCGGGTGGCGCGCCAGATCCAGCTCGTCTGGGGCGTGCGCCCCTTTGTCGCCGAGCTCGAGGTGGGGAGCCTGGAGGACATCGTCAACGTCGTCGAGCGCGAGCTGCTGGCGGCAAAGCTGGTCGTGCCCGGCGATCGCATCATCATCCTCATGGGGCACCCCGTGCGCGAGCGCCCCCTGACCAACCTGATGCGGGTCCACCGCATCCGGCCGGCTTGAGGAGGATCTTCAAGCGGCGGATCGTCGCAGGCGCCTTCCTCGCTCTGCTGCTGGGGGTGGTCGACGCCTGCTGGATCGAGCCCCGCCTTCTGCTCTTCCGCGACGACGTGCGGATCGACCTGCCGGTCCCCAAAGTGCGGGTGGCCCACCTCTCGGACCTCCACATCCGGGGGGACATGCCGCTCCTCCACCGCTTGGCGGAGGAAGTGGCCGCCGCCCGGCCGGACGCGATCGTGATCAGTGGCGACCTGATCCATGACGTGCCGGGGCCGGCTTTCACCAGGAACGCCGCGGCGGTGGCGGCGTTCATCGCCGCCCTGCGCCGGACCGCCCCCGTCTATGCCGTCCAGGGGCACAGCGAGCATCAGGGGGAGCTGGTCGGCCTGCTCCAGCGCGCCGGCCTCGACTGGCTGTCGAACGAGGGGCGCCGGATCGGACCGGACGGCAGCCTCCTGCTCCTCGGCCTCAACACCCAGGTGGGAAACGACGCTTTCGCCTGGCGCTGGCGTTCTCCCTTCCGGCCGGTGACGGTGGACGGCTCCCGTCTCTACGGCGCCACTCTCGGAGAGCCCTACCGGAACTTCTACAGCCACTACGATTCCAGCGCCCGCCAGTATTTCGGACACCGGCGGACCGCTCTCCTGGAGCGGCTACGAGGTGACCTGCGACGCGCGGATCGACGACGAGGAGACCGGCGTCGGCATCTCCCTCCACAGCCGCTACGTGGCAGGGGAAGACCGGATGATCGAGTTCAGCCGCGACGAATCGCGCTGGGGGCGGGGGGGCACCTTCGCGCTGTTCGAGCACGGCTCCGCGCTCTCCGGACGGAACGACACGGGGGTGCGTCCGAAGCCGGGAATCTGGTACCGCCTGAAGGTGCGAACGGAGGTCGAGCCCGGCCGGGTGCTGGCGCGGGCCAAGCTCTGGCCGGCGGACCGGGCCGAGCCGTCGCGCTGGCAGGCCGAGGCCGAGGACCGCTCCCCCAACCGGGTGACGGCGGGGACGGTGGGGCTCTGGGCCTCGGGAGGCGGGACGGTGGTCTACCGCAACCTCCGCGTGGCGGATCGCGCCGGCAAGGTGCTGCTCGACGAGCCGCTCGCCCTGCCTCCCGGCGCCCGCGCGCCCCAGGGGTTCCGCGTCGGCACGCGGGGGACCCGTCTCGACATGGCGCTGGCCCGCAGTCCGCAGGTTCCGCCGGGGACGCCGGTGGTCATCCTCTCCCACATGGCGGACGTGGTGCGCGAGGCCTCGCGGCGGGGCTTACCCGTCGTGCTCGCCGGCCACACCCACGGCGGGCAGGTGCGCATCCCCTTCTTCGGAGCCCTGACCACCCGCTCCTCCCTCGGCGCCTTCTACGACCAGGGGCGCTTCGAGTTCGCCGCCCCCAACGACCGCGGGCTGACGACGCTCTACATCAATTCGGGAGTAGGGATGTCCGTGATGCCGGTCCGCTTCGATTGCCCGCCGCGGTGGGCGCTGGTGGAGTTGGGGAGATAAGGTTGAGAGAACGTCGGGGCCTGTGCCCGTTGGTGCGCCCCCGCCCCGACGATCAACAGAGCCTAAGCCGCCGCCCTCCCAGCCGCCGGCCGCCGCTTGTGCCGCCACATCAGGAACGCCGGCAGCAGCGTGATCGCCACCAGGGAGGTGCACAGGGCGCCCAGGATGGCCACCTCTCCGGTGGTGCGCAGGCCGGAGTAGTGGGAGAAGATGATCGAGCCGAAGCCCACGATGGTGGAGGCCGCGGCCGCCGCCACCGATTTCCCGGTCTCGCGGAGGGCCTGCGCGCACTCCTCGTCCGGCAGGTCCCGCACCTCTCCATAGCGGTGCAGGATGTAGATGCCATAGTCCACCCCGATGCCGATGATCATGGTGGTCACGAAGATGTTGATGAAGTTCATCTGGATGCCGAAGAGGACCATGCCGCTCAGCATCAGCGTGATCCCGACCAGCAGCGGCATCAGCGCCAGCAGCACCGAACGGACCTTGCGGAAGTGGATCCAGAGGATGACCGTGACCAGCCCTAAGCCGAGGAAGCCGGCGATCCAGGCGTCGTGCAGCACCATCGCGCGCACCCGCTGGTTGACCATGTTGACGCCGGAGAGGCGCGCCTGGGGACCGAGCTCCTCGGCCAGGCGCAAGGCCTGCGGCGGCGCCTCCCGGCGCCAGCGGTTGGCGGGCGGATAGAGATAGACGGCCGCTTTCCAGACCCCGTCCTTCTTCTGCAGATAGCGGTCGAGGAGCAGCTTGGTCTGCTGCGTGCCCGCGAAGTCCTCGGGGCCGATGGGCTTGGTCAGGCTGACCGCCCGGCCCAGAAGGTCGAAGCCCGACGCGAAGGAGTCCACCCGGAGCCCCTGCTCCGCGGCCGCGGCCGCGAAGGTGGCCTTGATGCGCGCGAGGTTGAGGTCCCCCTCCCGGTTCCTCGCCAGCCACTCCAGGGCGTTCCGCTGCTGCGCCTGGGGGGGAATCAGCGAGGTCGGTCCACTGAAGCCGTAGAGGACCCCCTCGCCTACCAGCCGCTTGGCGCCGGCGGCGGCGCGGTCCGAGAGCGCGAGCACCTCCTCCAGGGAGTTTCCCGAGAGGGTGACGATCATCGAGTCGAACCCTGAACCGAAGTGCTGCCCCACCTCGACGGCGACCTCGATCCCCCGGTTGCCGGTGGGCCGCATGGTCTTCATGCTCTCGTCGAACTGGATCCGCGAGGCCAGCACCAGTCCGATCACGGTCAGCCCGGCGCCGGCGGCCAGGGCTACGACGGGGTGGCGCATGCACAGCGCGGTCAGGCGGTTGGTTCCGAAGCTGTGCAGGAACAGCTTCGGCGCCGTCCGCCGCTTCTGGTGATGATCCTCGCTCCAGGCCAGCATCGCGGGGAGGAGCACGAGGACCGAGGTCATGCAGAGGAGGATGCCGGTGCCGGTGAGCAGCCCCATCTGGCGCAGGCCGGTGAAGTCGGTGAAGGTGAAGGCGTAGAAGGTGGCCGCCGTGGTGGTCGCGCCCGCCACCACCGCCGGTCCGGTGGCCCCGCACATGGCGGCGAGCGCCGCCTCCAGGCTCGCGCCCCCCCGCCGTTCCTCGACGTAGCGCCCGTAGGAGACGATCACGAAATCGATCCCCAGCCCGATCAGCAGGGCGGCGGTGACGCTGGTGATCGAGCTCAGCTTGCCGAACACCGCCGCCGCGAACCCGAAGGTGAGCACCAGCCCGCAGAGCAGCGGCACGAAAGCGTAGAGCAGCGCTCCCACACGCCGGAAGGCGAAGAGGAAAAGCAGGAAGACCCCCAGCGCCGAGGTGACGATGTTGATGATCATGTCCTTGCGGATCAGCGCCGCGTCGCCCACCGCCATCATGTGCGGCCCGCCGGCGTCGGCCACCGGCCGCGGCGGCCCCTCGGGACCGGCGATCTCACTCCAGTGCGAGAGGCTCTCCGCGATCGCGCGATCGACGGAGGCGGCCAGCCGCTCGTTGAACGGGATGTCCTGCGGCGGCTTGACCGGCTCGGCGAGGATCAGCAGCAGCCGGTGGTCGCGGGAGAGGTAGTAGCCGCTGGTCCAGTCGACGTTGAGCGTCCCCCGCGAGCTCTCGAGGCGGCCGAGGAAGATCTCGGAGAGCCCCAGGGGGTCGTGCCGGGCCAGCTCCTTGAGCGCGATCCCCTGCGGCGTAGAGAGTTGCCGGCGGAGCTGGCTCACCCGCTGGCGGATCCCCTCGTCCTGGAGCTTGGCCGCCAGCTGATCGCGCGCCGGCTCGTCGAGGAACAGCAGCGCCTTGGGGAAGAAGGTGTCGAGCAGCTCGATGGGATCGCCGATCCGGTGCTGGACGTTCCGGAGCTCGGGGACCTTGGCGAGCCGGCCGGCAAGGTCGTCGACCAGCGACTCGTAAGGTTCCAGCACCTTCCCCTCGGGCACCTTGACCACCACCAGCAGGAACGTCTGGCTGCCGAAATCCTGGAGGGTGTCGACGTAGGCCTTCACCACCGGATCGCGCCGCGGCAGCAGGTTCAGCATGTCGGTGTCGAACGACAGCCGCAGGATCAGCACGGCCGAGACCGCGACGAGCAGGCCGAACACGGCGAAGATGAGCCGGTAACGGTGCCGCGCGAAAATCGCGAGGCGCTCCAGAGGTCGTTTCATGCGCTATTTCCCAGCTGAAGGGGGCGGAGCGTCCAGGGCCCCGTCCAGGATGAGGCGGCCGAAGCGCACGAAGTACTCGGCGCCGGAGTAGACGGTGATCGCCACCGTCACCCAGAGCGAGAACGGCGCCAGGTGGGGGAACAGCCGGCTGATCTGACTGTGGATGATCAGCAGCGCGATGGAGACGATCTGCACGACCGTCTTGATCTTGCCGGACATCCCCGCGGGGATGACCAGGTTCTCGGCCGCGGCGAAGCCGCGCAGGGAGGTCACCGCGAACTCGCGGGCGATGATGACGACCACCATCCAGGCCGGCACGATGTGCGGATCGAGCTCGACCAGCGAGATGAACGCCGCGGAGATCAGGATCTTGTCGGCCGCCGGATCGAGCAGCGTCCCCAGGCGGGTGACCTGCTGGCGCCGCCGCGCCAGGTAGCCGTCGAAGAAGTCCATCACCGCGGCGAGCAGGAAGAGGCCCAGCCCCCACCATTCCTTCCCCTCGAACTTGGTCAGCAGCACCACCACGAGCGGCGGCACCAGCATGATGCGGAAGATCGAGAGCAGGTTGGGCAGGTTCAGCATTGCTTTTCAGGGGAGCGAGCGAACAGAGGTCCGCCGGGGGGGCATTCTATATGCCGCCGCCCCGCGAGGCGAAACTCAGAGTGAAACTTACTTCGAACCGCTCAGGGAGGTGGTGAGGACGAGACGGTTGTTGGGGCCGCGGATCAGATAGGGCTTGCGGGTGTTGCCGGGCAGCATGATCGTGGCGGCGGCGGCGGGAAGGTTGAAGTCGGCGCCGCGCCAGAGGGCGAGCACCCGCTTTACGTAGTCGCGGGTCTCGGCGAAGGGGGGGATGCCGCGGTGCTTCTCCACCGCTCCCGGCCCCGCGTTGTAGGCCGCGATCGCCAGCTCCACCTTGCCGGCGAAGTGGTCGATCATCCGCCGCAGGTACATCGTGCCGCCCTGGATGTTCTGGTCCGCGTCGTAGGGGTTGACGTTGAGCTCGCTCGCCGTGCCCGGCATGAGCTGCATCAGGCCGATCGCGCCCTTGTTCGAGACCGCCCGGACGTTGTAGCCGGATTCGGCCTGGATCAACGCCCGCACCAGCCGGGGATCGAGATTCTGGTTGTCGCTGTGGCGCGCGATCATCGGCTCCAGATTGGTGTCCGGCAGGGCGACAAGCTTCGTCGACAGCCGGCGCGTACGCTGGACCGCGTTCTCGTTGACGATGACGATGCGGCCACTCGCCCCGACGACGACCTTCACGTTTCCCCCCGCCGAGGCGAGCGCGGGAACGGACGCGAGGATCATCCAGGCGAGGGCAGGGATGCCCCTTCTCATCACGACAGACCCTTCGGTAAAGGTGCCGCGACCCTGGTGCAAGCGATCGAGCTGGTTTACAACTGGGGTCTATCTTATTCAGATAGAGAAAGATTGCAAGCCCTGCCTCACTGTCCGAGCTGCTCGCGCACCGCCGCCTCCACCGCAGCGAGCGCTTCGGGGAGCTTCTCAGGGTCCTTGCCGCCGGCCTGGGCGAAGTCGGGACGGCCGCCGCCGCCGCCGCCCACGATCGCCGAGAGCCGCTTGACCAGCTCGCCCGCCTTGACGCGCCCGGTCAGGTCCTTGCTCACCGTGATGACCAGGTTGACGTTGCCGTCGCCGCGGGTGCCGATCACCACCACGCCGGAGCCGAGCTTGGAGCGCAGGGCGTCGGCCATGTCGCGCAGCTCGTTGGCCGGGGCGGGGGGCACCTCGCGGGCGAGCACCCGGATGCCGTCCACCAGCAGTTCCTCGTCCCCTCCGGCGGGGGCCACCGATCCCGAGACGAGCTGCATGCGCAGCTTCCGCATCTCGGACTCCAGCTCGCTCTGCCGCTGGCGGAGCTGGTCGGCCTTCTGCAGCTGCTGGTCGTAGTCCCCCGAGCGGATGCCGAGCCGGGCCACCAGCTCGCCGTAGGTCGAGCGCTGGCGCCGGACCTCGTCGAGCGAGTAGGTGCCGGTCACCGCCTCGATGCGCCGCACTCCGGAGGCGACGCCGCGCTCGGAGTCGATCAGGAAGAGCCCGATCTCCCCGGAATTGCGCACGTGGCAGCCGCCGCACAGCTCGAGGCTGAAGCCGGGGACGTTCACCGTGCGCACCCGCTCGCCGTATTTCTCGCCGAACAGCGCCATGGCGCCGGCGGCGATCGCCTCCTGGTAGCTGCGCCAGACGAACTCGGTCGGCACCGCCCGGCGGATCCACTCGTTGACCAGGTCCTCGGTCTGCTCCCACTCCTGGCGGAACATGCCGCGGTGGTAGGTGAAGTCGAAGCGCAGGCGGTCCGGAGCCACCAGCGAGCCGGCCTGGCGCACGCTCTTGCCGAGCACTTGGCGCAGGGCCGCGTGCAGCAGGTGGGTCGCGGTGTGGTTGCGCTGAATGGAGAGCCGGCGGTCGTGGTCCACCCGCAGCTGCACCTTGGTGTGGCGGGCGAGGCTCCCCTCCTCCACCTCGACGAAGTGGAAGAAGATCCCCCCCTGATCCTTCTGGGTGTCCACCACCCGGGCGCGGCCGCCGTCCCAGATCATGTCGCCGGTATCCCCCACCTCGCCGCCCGACTCGGCGTAGAACACCGTCTGGTCGAGGATGACGACCCCCACCTGCCCCTTCTGCAGGGTGGAGACCCGCACCGGCGCCCCCTCGCGCCAGGTGGCGAGCCGCACCACCTCGGCCGGAGTGTCGGTCATCTCCGTGCGGTCGTACCCCTCGAAGTGGGTGGCGGTCAGGTCGGCGTGGCCGCGCAGCACCTCGCGCAGGGCCGCGAGGCGGTTCTGCACCTCGGCCGTCGCCTTGCGCGACTGCTCGCGCTGGGCCTCGAGCGCCTCGCTGAAGCCGGCCTCGTCGATCTGGAAGCGCTCCTCCTCGGCGATCTCGCGGATCACCTCCAGCGGCAGGCCGTAGGTGTCGTAGAGGCGGAAGACCATGGCGCCGGGCAGGGTAGTGACGCCCTGCGGACGCAGCCGCTCGATCTCCTCCTGCACCTGGCGGGCGCCGTTGGCGACCGTCGAGAGGAACTTCTCCTCCTCGGCCTTGATGGTGGCCATCGAGGCCTGCCGCGTCGCCGCCAGCTCCAGGTAGGCGCCGCCCATCACCTCGCCGAGCACCGGCACCAGCTTGAACAGAAACGGCTCCTCGAAGCCGAGCCGCATGCCGTGGCGCACCGCGCGGCGGAGAATGCGGCGCAGCACGTAGCCGCGCCCCTCGTTGCCCGGGATCACGCCGTCGGCGAGCAGGAAGGAGACCGCCCGCAGGTGATCGGCGATCACCCGCAGCGAGACGTCCTTCTCGGCGTCGGCGCCATACTTCGTATGCGCCAGCTCCGCCGCCGCCGCGAGGATCGGCTGGAAGAGGTCGGTGTCGTAGTTCGAGGGCACCCCCTGGAGCACGGAGGTGATCCGCTCCAGACCCATGCCGGTGTCGATCGACGGCTTGGGCAGCGGCGTCAGGGTCCCCGCCGCGTCGCGGTCGTACTGCATGAAGACCAGGTTCCAGATCTCCACGTAACGCCCGGAGTCCGACCCCTCCTCGAAGCTGACCTCGGGGAGCTCGGGGTGGATGTCGACGAAGATCTCGCTGCACGGACCGCAGGGGCCGGTGTCGCCCATCGCCCAGAAGTTGTCCTTCTTGCCGCAGCGGTGGACCCGCTCGGGGCCCAGGGTGGACAGCTTCACCCAGAGGTCGAACGCCTCGTCGTCCTCTTCATAGACGGTGGCGAAGAGGCGGCTGGCCGGGATCCCCCAGACGCGGGTCACCAGGTCCCATCCGAAGCGGATGGCGTCCTCTTTGAAGTAGTCGCCGAAGGAGAAGTTGCCCAGCATCTCGAAGAAGGTGTGATGGCGCGGGCTCGGCCCCACGTTCTCGAGGTCGTTGTGCTTGCCCGAGACGCGCATCACCTTCTGCGACGAGGCGGCGCGCGGCGACTCCGGCCTCTGGAGGCCGAGGAAGTTGTCCTTGAACTGGACCATTCCGGCATTGGTGAACAGCAGGGTGGCATCGCCCTGCGGAACCAGGGGCGCGCTCGGCACGATGCGGTGCCCGCGCTCCCGGAAGAATTCGAGAAAGCCTGCTCGTATGTCTGCGCTCTTCATGATCCGTCGTCGATTCCCAGATCGTCCAGTTCGCCGTTCAAAACGCTGACGATAGCACGGCGGGAAAACCCCTTGCGCTCCAGATGGCGGGCGAGCGCCCGCGGGTCGAGGCCCCCCTTGCGGCGCCAGCTTTCCGCGGCGTCGCGGGCCGCCGGCAAGTCGTCCTCCGGGGTGAGCTCGGCCAGCGCCGCCTCGACGGCGTCGTCCGGCGCCCCGCGCTTGATCAGCTCCGCCCGCAGCCGCGACCGCCCCTCGCTGGTCCGCCCCTGGCGGGACTCGACGAAGACGCGGGCGGTGGCGCGGTCGTCCAGATACCCCTGCTCCGTCAGCTTCGCCAGCGCCGCCTCGATCTCCTCGCCGGGATAGCCGCGCTGGCGCAGCTTGGCCTCCAGCTCGCGGCGGAAATGCGCGCGGGTGGCGAGGAGCTGGAGGGCTTTCTGGTAGGGGGTGGGTGGGGGCATGTTTGTCTGTTTTTTCCCGCCCGCAGGGGCGGAATTTGAATAGCCTGGGGTTTTAACCCCAGGTAGGGGTGGCGCCCGGATTTCGGCCGGCCCTTCGGGGCTTGGGAAATTCTTGGGACCTGCGAACCCGGGGCTGAAGCCCCGGGCTATTCAAATTTCGCCCTTTCAGGGCGAGGGCGGCCACACAGGGCCGCCCCTACGGAACCAATCCTTGAGGGAAAACTAATTCTGCTCGATCTCGAACGACAGATCCCCGCCACTCATGAAATCTCCCTCGCCGGGGAGCTGGATCGACTCGTCCATCTGGTCGCGCGAGATGTCGGCGGTGAACTGCACGCCCTGGATCTTGAGCCGGAACTCGTCCGGGTTGGTGGCGCGCTTGAGCGCCTCGTCGAGGGTGATCAGGCCGCTCTTGTAAAGCTGGTAGAGCGACTGGTCGAAGGTCTGCATGCCGTACTGGCTGGTGCCGAGAGCGATCTGCTCGCGGATGTACTTGGTCTTCTCCTTGTTCTCGATGCACTCGCGGATGTAGGCGGTCGAGATCAGCACCTCGGCGGCGGGCACGCGGCCCATGCCGTCGGCGCGCGGCACCAGGCGCAGCGAGATGACCGCCTTCAGCACCTGCGAGAGCTGGATGCGGATCTGCTTCTGATGGTGCGGCGGGAAGACCGAGATGATGCGGTTGATCGTCTCGGTCGCGTCCAGGGTGTGCAGGGTCGAGAAGACGAGATGCCCGGTCTCGGCGGCGAGCAGCGCGGTCTCGATCGTCTCGTAGTCGCGCATCTCGCCCACCAGGATGACGTCGGGGTCCTGGCGGAGGGCGGCGCGCAGGGCGCCGGCGAAGGAGTGGGTGTCGACGTCGATCTCGCGCTGGTTGACGATCGACTTCTTGTCGCGATGGAGGAACTCGATCGGGTCCTCGATCGTGATCATGTGCTCGGTGCGCGTCGAGTTGATGTAGTCGATCATCGCCGCGAGGCTGGTCGACTTGCCCGAGCCGGTGGTGCCGGTGCAGAGGATCATGCCCCGCCGCTCCTCGCAGATCCTCTCGAGCACCGGCGGCAGCATCAGCTCGCGGATGCTCTGGATGCGCGCCGGGATGACGCGCAGCACCAGGCCCACCGCGCCGCGCTGCTGGAAGACGTTGCAGCGGAAGCGGCCGAGCCCGGGGACCGAGTAGGCGATGTCGAGCTCGAGCTCCTCCTTGAAGCGCTGCTTCTGGCGGGCGTTCATCATCGAGAACGCCATCGCGATGGTGTCCTCCTGCATCAGGCGCTTGAGGTCGCCGAGCGGGATCAGGTCGCCGTCGATACGGATCACCGGGTGGCTCCCGACCTTGAGATGGAGGTCGGAAGCCTTCCGCTCCACCGCGATCTTGAGCAGGTCGTTGATGTTCATTTCGGGAGCCTCCTACAGCTCAGACGTTTACAGAGCCTGCGGCGCCGCGGCCGTAGCCTGGACGCGCGACTCGACCGAATGGACCGGATAGAGCCAGCCGTGACGGTCGGCGATCTCGCCGCTGATGATCCCCTTGAACTCGGCCATGATGCGGCGGGTGATCTCGCCCGGGCAGCCGTGGCCGATCGGGTTGCGGTCCACCGAGCGGATCGGCGTGAT
Source organism: uncultured Acidobacteriota bacterium (assembly GCA_963792575.1). GTDB lineage: Bacteria > Acidobacteriota > Thermoanaerobaculia > Multivoradales > UBA5704 > DATARR01. The sequence continues at coordinate 206,531 of CAWBWZ010000003.1, read as the reverse complement.
CTCGGCGGCGGTGCCGGTCATGAACAGCTCGTCGCAGGTGTAGAGCTGGCCGCGCGGGATCTGCTCCTCGCGCACCGGAATGCCGAGATCGCGGGCGATCTTGACCACCGTGTCGCGGGTGATCCCCTGCAGCACCGAGGCGGCGAGCGGCGGCGTCAGCAGCGTCCCGTCCTGCACCATGAAGACGTTCTCGCCCGACCCCTCGCTGACGAAGCCGCGGGCGTCGAGCGCGATCCCCTCGACATAGCCGTTGGTGACCGCCTCGATCTTGATCAGCTGGGCGTTCAGATAGTTGCCCGTCGCCTTGGCGACCGCCGGCATCGAATCGGCCGAGATCCGCCGCCAGGAGGAGACACAGACGTCGACGCCGTTCTCCGCCTCCTCGCCCAGGTACTTGCCCCAGGGCCAGCAGGCGATGAACACCTCGACCGGGTTGCGCAGCGGATTGACCCCGATCGTATTGCCGAAGCCGCGGAAGGCGATCGGGCGGATGTAGCACGACTCGAGCTCGTTGGCGCGGATGGTCTCGCAGCAGGCCTCGATGAGCTCGTCGGTGGTGAAGGCGATCGGCATGCGGTACACCTTCGCCGAATTCTCCAGGCGACGGACGTGCTCGGGAAGGCGGAAGACCGCCGAGCCCTGCAACGTGTTGTAGCAGCGGATCCCCTCGAAGACTCCGGAACCATAGTGGAGCGCGTGGCTCAGCACATGGACGGTCGCCTTCTCGAAGTCGATGAGCTGGCCGTTCTTCCAGATCCAGCGGACACCGGCGAAGGGGTTGGACACGGGGGACCTCCTTTAACGGTCACGACGGAAAAGATGATGCTAGCCGAACGGCCGGGGCCGGTCAATTTCTGAATTAGATGTCTGGCGATGAATCGCTGGAGGGGCCGTGGGCGCCGAGCAGGAGAAAAGCGGCGCCGACGGTGGCGGCGGTCTCCAGGCGCAGGGTGCGCTCGCCCAGCCCCGCCGGGCGCCAGCCGGCGAGGAGGAGCTCCCGCCGTTCCGCGGGATCGAGCCCCCCTTCCGGGCCGACCAGGAGGGCGCCCACCCGGGCTCCCGCCCGCGGGATCAGCCCCGTCCCGCCCTGGAAACCGGGATCGCCGATGGCCTCGGTATCCAGGAACCAGCGGACCTCGGGGCCGGCCAGCCCCACGGCCTGGCTCCAGGCATGGGGGCCGGTGATCTCGGGGAGCCGCGAGCGGTGGCACTGCTCGAGGGCCGCCACGGCCACCCGTCGCAGCCGGTCGAAGGTCATCGCGCCCAGCTCGCGCGGCGCCCGCGCCATGTTGGTGAAGCGGATGGCGAAGACCCCCAGCTCGGTCGCCTTCTCGATCAGCCACGAGGCCCGCTCGGGCCGGCAGGTGGGAACGATCAGCTCCAGCTGGAACGCCGGCTCGTTGTCCGGCGCCGGCTCCCCCAGCGCCACCGTCGCCGAGGTGCGGTCCACCCTCTCCACCTTCCCCCACCGCGCCCGCCCCCGGCCATCCACCACCCGCATCGCCTCCCCCACGGCCACCCGCCGCGCCCGGAACAGGTGCTGATAGGACTCCCCCTCGATCTTGATGGCCGGGAGGTCGAAGGCGGCGGGCTCTACGAGGTGGGTGATCATGGTGCGGGGTATTGTACGGCCTACCGCCCCACCCGGAACGCCACCCAATCCCCCGCCGCGCGCCGGTCGCGCTCCACGAATCCCAGCCCGCGCATGCGGTCGAGCACCTGCCGGCCGCGCTCGGCGAGGATGCCGGAGAGGATCGCCTCGGCGCCGGGGAGCAGGAGGCCGGCGAGATCGGGCATCTCGGGGAGGATCTGCTCGGGGACCACGTTGACCAGAGCGAGATCGAAGCGCGGGCGCTCGCGGAGCGCCGCCAGGCGGCCGGCGAAGAGGCGCGGATGGAGGCCGTTCAAGGCGCTGTTGTCCCGCGCGTGGAAGGGGGAGGCCGGATCGACGTCGAAGCCGACCACCGATTTCGCCCCGAAGAGGAGGGCGGCGAAGGCGAGCACGCCGGTGCCGGTGCCGACGTCGAGCACCCGCCGGTTCTGGAGATCGGCGTCCTCCAGCAGCTCCAGGGCGAGCGAGGTGGATTCGTGGCTGCCGGTGCCGAACGCCGCGCGGGCCGGCAACCGGAGCAGCCGCCGGCCTTCGGGGACCTCGGGGGGCGCGTCCTCCGGCTCGCGGGGATCGAGATAGAGGGTCCGGCCGACGGGAAAGGGCTGGGCCCGCTCCCGCCAGGTGGCGAACCAGTCGGCGTCGGGAACCGTCTCCTCGACCTCCAGCTCGACGCCCGGAAGCATCTCGACCGGATCGGTCGCAAGGGGAAACCACGCCTCCAGGCGCAGCCGGCCGTCGGCGGCGGTCGCGGATTGCACCCCGAGCGTACCCGCCATCCAGAGCACGGCGATGGCGGCTTCCTCCAGATCGGGAGGCAGGACGTAGATGCGTCGGAGGTGGGGCATGGTCGTTTTCCAGCCCCGCAGGGGCGACAGGCCGTCGGCGCGACGAATCTCCTGCCGCCCCTGCGGGGCTCTGAATCCTGGGATTTCCCGAAACCCGGGCCTCACGGCCCGGGCTAATTCCTGGCGCCCCTGCGGGGCTGGGACCCCCTCCTGGCCTCCCCCTGAAGGGGGAGGAAAAGACCGCTCCTACCCGAACAGCCCCTTCACCCGCTCCATGACCCCCTTCTCCTCCTTGACCGGGTGGCCGCCGATCTCCGCCATGCGGCGCAGGATCTGCAGCTCCTCGGGGGAGAGGTCGCGCGGGTTGGGCACCGCCACCTCCACGGTGACGACGTGATCCCCCCGGCCGCCCCCTTCCAGCCGGGCGATCCCCTGGCTGCGGAGGCGGAAGTCGCGGCCGTGCTGGGTGCCGGCCGGAACCTCGAGCGTCGACTTGCCGTGCAGGGTATCCACCTCGATCGCGGTGCCGAGCACCGCCTGCGGATAGCTGATCGACACCCGCGACAGCACCGTCGAGCCGTCGCGGCGGAACTGCTTGTGCGGCCGCACCTGCAGCACCACGTAGAGGTCGCCCGCCGGTCCGCCCCGGCGGCCGTGCTCCCCCTCGTTCGAGAGGCGGAGGCGGGCGCCGGTATCCACCCCGGCGGGGATCTTGACGGTGATCGAGCGCTCCTCCTCCACCCGCCCCTCCCCCTGGCACTCGGTGCAGGGATCGGTGACCACCCGGCCCTCCCCCTGGCACTGCGGGCAGGTGCGGGCGACGGTGAAGAACCCCTGGGTATAGCGCACCTGGCCGCGGCCGGCGCACGCCTGGCAGACGGCGGGCGGGGCGCCGCTGGCGCTCCCCGCGCCCGAGCACTTGGGGCAGGTCTCCAGACGCGGGATCTTCAGCGTCGTCTCGGTGCCGAAAGCCGCCTCCTCGAAGCTGAGGGTGAGGTCATAGCGCAGGTCCGCGCCGCGAGTCATCCCCGCCGGGCCTCCCCCCCGGCGCCCGCCGCCACCGAAGCCGAAGAGATCGCCGAGGATGTCCGAAAAGTCGGCGAAGATCGTCGGGTCGTAGCCGCCGGCACCCGCTCCCGACACCCCCTGGTGGCCGAAGCGGTCGTAGCGCGCCCGCTTGTCGGCGTCCGAGAGGACGGCATAGGCCTCGGCCGCCTCCTTGAAGCGCTCCTCAGCCTCCTTGTCGCCGGGGTTCTTGTCCGGATGGTCGCGCACCGCGATCTTGCGGTACGCCGACTTGATCTCCTGCGCGGAAGCGGTCTTGCCGACCGCCAGAATTTCGTAGTAATCGCGTTTCGCCATTCCTTCTAACCTTTCGCCTGGCCGGAGCCGCTCGCACGGGTGAGCATCACGTCGGAGAGCGTGCGGGAGACGGTGTTCAAATCGTAGATCGCGGCCTCCAGATCGGCGCGCTTCTCGTTGTTGAGCGCCATGCGCGCGTGCATCAGGGCCTCGTGGATCCGCTTGCGGTCCTCCTCGTGGAGCATGTCGCGGAACTGTCCGAAGACCCGCTCGTTGCTGTAGATCAGCCCCTCCAGACGGTTCTTGAGCTGGCGGATCTCGCGCCGCTCGACGTCCGCCTGCGAGTTGCGGTCGGCCTCGTCGACGAGGCGCTGGACCTCGGTCTCGGAGAGCCCGCCCGCGGGGTTGATCTGAATGCTCTGGGAGAGGTTGGTCGCCATGTCGCGCGCCGAGACGTTGACGATGCCGTTCGAATCGATGGCGAACGTCACCTCGATCTGCGGTACCCCGCGCGGCGCCGGCGGCACGCCGACCAGCTCGAAGCGGCCGAGCGACTTGTTCTCGGCGGCGAGCTGGCGCTCCCCCTGGACGACGTGGACGGCCACGGTGCTCTGGTTGTCCACCACGGTGGTGAAGATCTGCGTATTCTTGGTCGGGATCGTCGAGTTGCGCTCGATCAGCTTGGTGAACAGCCCGCCCTGCGTCTCGACGCCGAGCGACAGCGGGGTGATGTCGAGCAGCACCAGGTCCTTGATGTCGCCGCGCAGGATCCCCCCCTGAATGGCGGCGCCCATGGCGACCACCTCGTCGGGGTTGATCTCGCGGTTGGGCTTCCTGCCGAAGATCCGCTCGACCGCCTGGGCCACCAGGGGGGTGCGGGTCTGGCCGCCCACCAGCAGCACCTCGTCGATCTCGTCGGCCCGCAGGCCGGCGCCGGAAAGCGCGTCCATGCAGGGGCCCTCGGTGCGCTCGACGAGGTCGCGCACCAGATCCTCGAACTCCATCCGGGTGAGCGTGCGGGCGAGGTGGCGCGGCCCCGAGCGGTCGGCCGAGATGAACGGCAGGTTGAGCGACGTCTCCTCGGTGGCCGACAGCTCGCACTTGGCGCGCTCGGACGCCTCCTTCAGACGCTGGAGGGCCATGCGGTCCTCGCGCAGGTCGATGCCGGTCTCGTCGGCGAACCCCGCGATCAGCCAGTCCATGATCCGCTGGTCGAAGTCCTCGCCGCCGAGATAGGTGTCGCCGGAGGTCGAGCGCACCTCGAAGATCCCCTGCGAAAGCTGGAGGATCGAGATGTCGAAGGTGCCGCCGCCGAGGTCGTAGACGGCGATCGTGCTGGCCGCCGTCGCCGAGGTCGGCTGGTCGAGGCCATAGGCGAGGGCGGCGGCGGTCGGCTCGTTGAGGATGCGGACGACGTCGAGGCCGGCGATCTTGCCGGCGTCCTTGGTGGCCTGGCGCTGCGAGTCGTTGAAGTAGGCGGGGACGGTGATCACCGCCTCGCGCACCTCCTCCTGGAGCTGCTCCTCGACGAACTCCTTGATCTCGCGCAGCACCAGCGCCGAGATCTCCTCCGGGCTGTACTGGCGGTCGCGGATCTCGATCTTGACGTCGCCGTTCACCGCCTCGACCAGCGTATAGGGGAGGACGCCGCGCGCCCGCTCCACCTGGGAGTCGCGGAACTTGCGGCCGATCAGCCGCTTGACGGCGTAGACCGTGTTCTCCGGATTGGTGATCGCCTGGCGCTTGGCGATCTGCCCCACCAGGCGGTCCCCCTCCTCCGAGAAGGCGACGATCGAGGCGGTCGTACGGCTCCCCTCGCGGTTCGCGAGCACCACCGACACGGTGGCCTCCACGATCGCGGCGCAGCTGTTGGTCGTGCCAAGGTCGATGCCCAGGATCTTGCTCATATGAGGAGCCGTATTCGCGCCGAAATTTCAGGAGCCGATAAAGTTGCCCTTATTGTACGTGGTTTCCCCGCGCGTGTTGCCGCGGCGCCCCCACCGGTAAGTGAAACGTGTTGCGCTTGTTTCCTCCCCCGGGAACCGGGGGAGGTCAGGAGGGGGCGTTCCGGAGTCTGGGGCGCCCCCTCCTGGCCTCCCCCCTTCGGGTGGAGGAAACCGGATCGGAGGGATTCCTATTTCGCCCTGAAGCGTAGGGCTACAGCGCCGGCCCTTCCTCCCCGCTCCCGCCGCCAGTGACCGGCGCCGGCGATTCGGCCGGCACCGCCACCTTCACCATCGCCGGCCGCAGCAGCCGGTCGTGCAGCTTGTAGCCGCGCCGCAGCTCGGCCGACACCGTCGGCGCCTTGACCTCCGCGCTCTCCTCGCGCGCCACCGCCTCGTGCACCGTGGGATCGAACGGCTGCCCCACCGCGGACACCTCGGTGACGCCGAAGCGGCGCAGCAGCTCGATCATCTGGCGGTGGATCATCTCGACGCCGCGCTTGAGATCCTCCGCCGGCCCCTGGGCCGAGAGCGCCAGGTCGAGGTTGTCGGCCACGGTCAGGAACTCGCGCAGCGGATCGAACAGCGCGTAGCGCTTCTGCTCCTGGCGGTCGCGCTCGGCGCGCTTCCTGAAGTTGTCGAAGTCGGCCAGGGTGCGCGTCAGGCGGTCGCGCAGATCGGTGGCCTCCTGGCGCAGCTTCGCGGGATCGTCGGTGCCACTGGCATTGCTGGTGCCGGCGGCGCCAGTAGCCGGGGGAGCCTCGCCCCGGGCGCCGGACTCCACCCCTTCCACCGCCGCCACCGCGTCGCGCATGGCGGCCTCGATATCGGTCGTCTGATCGTCCAGATCGAGCGCCACCTCGGGGGCGTCGCCCGCGTTTTTCATATTGTCTGCCATCGCAGTCCTCGCTCTCGGTCTATGGATAAAGGAGTGGTGTCTTCAGGATGAGGCTGGATTATCGCCGTTCAGGGCGCCGCTCGTCCCCCGAGAAGGTGTCGGCCAGGGCCCGGCTCAGCGTCTCGCCCAGGAAGTGGACCAGCGGGATGATCGTCTCATAGTCCATCCGCGACGGGCCGACGATGCCGAGCGTGCCGAGCGGCCGCTCGCCGACGCCGTACGGCGCGGCCACGACGCTGAACTCCAGCTCCGAGGTCAGCTCGCTGTCCTCGCCGATCAGCACGCGCACGCCGCCCCCCTGGATGCAGCGGTTGAGGATGCGCACCAGGCGCGCCTTGTCGGCGAAGGCGTCGAACATCCGCCGCACCCGCTGGACGTCGGCGAGCTCGGGCTTGGCGAGCAGCATCGAGGTGCCGTCCACCATCACGCCCTGGGCGCCGTCGGAGGCGAGGCCGGCCTGGGCCAGCTCGATCGTCCGCGCCAGCATGCGGTCCATCTGCGCCTTCTCCTCGACCATCATGCGCACCAGCCGCTCGCGGATGTCGCGCAGGGTCTGGCCGGCGAAGTTCTCGGTCAGGTAGTTGGAGATCCGCACCAGCTCCTCGCGGGGGATCTCCTCCTCGGTCTCGATCACCTTGTTGTCGATGAACCCCGTAGAGGAGACCACCACGCAGAGGATCTTGCGGCCGGCGATGGGGACGAAGTCGACCGCCTTGAGCACCGTCTCCCCGATGGCCGGCGAGACCACCACCCCCACCTGGCTCGACAGCTCGGAGAGCAGGTGCGACGCGGTCCCCAGGAGATGGTCGGCGTCCGCCGTCACCCCCTTGAAGTTGTCCTGGATGTAACGCCGCTCCTTGGCCGGGACCGAGCGCGTCTCCATCATCGACTGGATGAACAGGTGGTAGGCCGCCGCCGTGGGCACCCGCCCCGCCGAGGTGTGCGGCTGCATCAGATAGCCCCACTCCTCGAGGTCCGCCATGACGTTGCGGATCGTCGCCGCCGAAAGGCCGAAGTTGTGCTTGGCCACCGAACGCGAGCTGACCGGCTCGGCGTTCAGGATGTACGTAAGGATGACGTCCTTCAGGATCTCGCGATCCCGCGGGCTCAAACTTCCGTGATCCCTGGCGTCCGGCATGGCTTTGTGGTCCCGAAAGGCTGGCACTCTCAACACGAGAGTGCTAACGCATGGTACCCCTCCGGCTCTTCCCTGTCAAGCCGCGCTGCGTCCAAACCACTGAGAAAAGGGGACTTCTCTGTTATCGTAACCTCATGCAGACGCCGCTCGCGGGTCTCCGCTTCTCCGTCGCCGGCCCTGGCAAGGTGGGATCGAGCCTCGCGCGCTGGGCGGTGGCCGCCGGGGCGGAGCTGGTGGCGGTGGCGGGCCGGCGCGCGGGCGGCCCCGCCTGGCCGGGCGGACCTCTCCGCCTGGCGCTGGCGGATCTCGACACGGCGGACCAGGACCTCCTGCTGATCGCGGTCGGGGACGGCGCGGTCGCCGAGGTGGCGGCCCGGCTCGCCGGCCGCCCCCAGGCGCGCGTCGCCCTCCATACCTCGGGAAGCCTGGACGCCGAGGCGCTCGCCCCCCTGCAAGCCGCGGGATCGAAGATCGGCTCGCTGCACCCCCTGAAAGCCTTCCCCCAGCCGCTCCCCGATCCGGCCGAGGGAAGAGGGGTCTTCTTCGCCGTCGATGGCGACCCCGAGGCGCGGGAGCTGGCCTTCCGGATGGCCGGAGCGTGGGGGGGAGTGGCGGCCGAGGTGCCGGCCGAGGCGCGCCCCCTCTATCACTTCGCGGCCACCCTGGCGGCCGGCGGGGTGGTGACCCTGCTCGCCGCCGCCGCGGAGATCGCCGGCGGGATCGGCCTGCCGGAACAGGTGACCCGCGGCTACCTGGAGCTCGCCCGGGGGGCTCTCGCCGCCGCCGCCCGTACCCTGGACGAGGGGCAGCCTCTCGCCGCCGCCATCACCGGCCCCGTCACCCGCGACGACCGCGAGACCCTGCGCAAGCACCTCGCCGCCCTCGGCGGCCTGACCCCGGGGAAGCTGCCGCTGGCGATCTTCCTCCTCGGGGAGATCCTGCATCAGACCGGGAGAGACGAGCCTGGAGAATGATCCTCTCTATATAGAGGAAAACCCGCGGGTCGAGAACCCTGACCCAGGGGTCCAGCTCCGCGACCCGTGAATTCAGCTCTCCGCCCCAGGGGTCCAGCTCCGCGACCCGCGAATTCAGCTCCGCGACCCAAGGGTCCAGGACCCTGACCCGCGAATCCGGCTCCGCGACCCGTGGTCCCGGAACCTCGACCCGTGGGTCCAGCTCCGCGATCCGCGGGTCCGGGGCTTCAATTCGTGGGTCCAGCTCCGCGATCCGCGGGTCCAGGACTCCGACCCGCATGCCCGGCTGCGCAATCCGCGGGTCCGGCACCCCGGCCCACGGGTCCAGCTCCGCGACCCGCGGGTCGGAAATCCCGCATCAGAGGTCTGAAGGCGCGCGAGGGTTCACGGCCACTTCGCGAAGAGATGCGTGAAGATCCCGCTGCGATTGACGCACCCCCGGCCACGGGTGCTATGCTCCGAGTCCATTTCAGTCCGCGCCCAATCCCTATGGTTTTCTTCAATTACAGCACGATGCAGATGGCGGCCAAGGTCGTCTATTACGGCCCGGGCCTCTGCGGCAAGACGACCAATCTCCACTACATCTATCAGCACACCACCGGGGAATCGCGCGGCGAGATGGTCTCGCTGGAGACGGAGACCGACCGTACCCTCTTCTTCGACCTGCTGCCGATCGACGTCGGCTCGATCGCCGGCTTCAACACCCGCATCCAGCTCTACACGGTGCCCGGGCAGGTGTTCTACAACACCACCCGCAAGCTGGTGCTCAAGGGGGTGGACGGCGTCGTCTTCGTCGCCGACTCCCAGCGGGCGATGCTGCAGACCAACATCGAGTCGTTCCGCAACCTGGAGGAGAACCTGGCGGAGATGGGGCTGGCGGTCGACACCCTCCCCCTCGTCCTCCAGTTCAACAAGCGCGACCTCGCCGACATCTGCTCGGTCGACGAGATGAACGCGCGCGCTCAACCGCCACAACTGGCCGTTCTTCGAGAGCTCGGCGGTCACCGGCATGGGGGTGTTCGAGACCCTCAAGGGGATCTCGCGGTTCACCCTGATGTCGCTCAAGAAGCGGCTCGGCCGCAACGAGCCGGCCGCCGGCGGTGCCGCCCGGCGACGCCGCCGCGCCCGCCGAAGGCCGCGGCACCGGCCGCGAGCGCCGGCCGCCGCCGCCCGGCGCCGCCGCCCGCCGCAGCGCCGCCGCAGCCGGCTGCCACCGCCGGGCTCGTACGCCCCGGCGCCCGCCCGCCGCGCGCCGGCTCCGCCCGCCGGGCCGGCCGGCCGCCGCCGCGCCGCCGACGGCGCCGCCGGTCGCCAGGCCGCCGCGCACGATGGACGTGCTGGGCAGAGCTCGAGAAGCTGCGCCGCGAGGCCGCCGCCCCGCGGCAGACGACCGCGCCGCGGCCGATCGTGACTCCGCCGCGCCCGGCGGTGCCCGCCGCGCCCGGCGGCTCCAGCCGCCGCTCAGCGCCGGCAACGGCCGCGGCGAGCTGTCGCGCAACATCGAGCTGACCCTCAAGCCGCGCCGATTTCCAGCGCGCCCGCCGGGTGCTGGTCAGCTTCCAGGTGGAGGACGACCAGCACCGGGTGATGGACGCCGTGCGCGATCTGGCGGTCGACATCAAGGACGCCGGCGAGCCTGGAGAAGCTCCTCCTGCGCCTCAACATCGCCTGAACGCCAAGGAGTGAGAGGGCCGGCGGGCGCGATGAGGTGCCCCTTCTGCTCCGAAAACCGCGACCGGGTGGTCGACTCGCGGGAGAGCCGCGACGGCGCCACCATCCGCCGCCGCCGGGAGTGCCTGAGCTGCGGCCGGCGCTTCACCTCCTACGAGCAGATCGAGGACATCCCCTACATGGTCGTCAAGCACGACGGCACCGCGCGAGGAGTTCAGCCGCAAGAAGCTCCTCGGCGGCCTGCTCAAGGCGTGCGAGAAGCGGCCGATCCCGCTGAAGACGCTGGAATCGATCGTCGACCAGACCGAGACGATGCTCAACGAGCGCGAGGACCGCGAGATCTCCACCCACGAGATCGGCGCCTTCGTCATGGAGCGCCTGCGCGAGCTCGACCAGGTGGCCTACGTCCGTTTCGCCTCGGTCTACCGCCGGTTCGAGGACATCGACGCCTTCATGGACGTCGTCAAATACGCTGCTCAAGCCGAGCAAGGAATCCACGGAGGCGTGAGCATCCAGATGGCCGCCCGCTACGAGTCCCTGTTCCTGTCTCCCGCTTCCAGGCCGAGCTCGACCGCCTGTTCCAGGAGGCGCATGCAGATCGGCGAGAACGACCTGCCGCTCGGCGAATGGCAGCCGCCGATCGACGTCGTCGAGACGCCCGGCGGTGGTCCAGATCCTCGCCGAGCTCCCCGGCTTCGCCGCCGCCGACCTCAAGATCGAGGTGCGCGGAACGCGGGTGGTGATCTCCGGCACCAAGTCGACCGCCCTGCCCGAGGCCCGACAGGTCCGCTTCCACTGCCTGGAGCGCGGGCACGGCCGGTTCACCCGCGAGATCCACGTCCTGTCGCCGGTCAACACCCACCAGGGGACGGCCAGGCTGCAGGACGGCCTGCTGATCCTGGAGTTCCCGAAGATCCAGGACAAGCGGCAGGAGGCTCGGGTATTGCATATTCTGGAGGCTGAGGAAGACCGCGGAATGAGTAGTCGACCGCCAGGAGAGACCGCAGGAAGAGGCCATCAAGATTCCCGACGTTCTCCCCGTCCTGCCGCTCAAGGATACCGTCGTCTTTCCGTACATCATCCTGCCGCTCTCGGTGGGGCGCGACAAGAGCGTGCTGGCGGTGGACCGCGCGCTCGCGGAGAGCCGCGTGATCATGCTGGTCGCCCAGCGCGACGCCGCCGCCGACAACCCGGGCGAGGCCGACCTCTTCGAGGTGGGCACCGCGGCGGTGATCATGCGGATGCTCAAGCTGCCGGACGGCCGCATCCGCATCCTGGTGCAGGGGCTGTCGCGCGCCCGCGTGCAGCACATCAGCCAGATGGAGCCCTATCTCCAGGCCAAGATCGAGCGCATCGAGGAGCCGCGCCCGGCCGCGCCGTCGATGGAGATCGAGGCCCTGGTGCGCAGCGTCAAGGAGAGCCTGGACCGCGCCGTCACCCTCGGCAAGGGGATCTCGGCCGAGGTGATGGTGATCGCCGCCAACCTGGAGGATCCGGGGCGGCTGGCCGATCTCGCGGCGAGCAACCTGGACCTGAAGCTCGAGCGAGGCGCAGGCGGTGCTCGAGACGATCGATCCGATCGAGCGCCTGAAGAAAGTGAGCGATCTGCTGGCGCGCGAGATCCAGGTGCTCAACCTGCAGCAGGAGATCTCCTCGCAGGCGCGCGGCGAGATCGACCGCAGCCAGCGCGAATACTTCCTGCGCCAGCAGCTCAAGGCGATCCAGCAGGAGCTGGGCGAGGGGGAGGAGCTGGCCGAGGAGATCGCCAACTACCGCCGCCTGGCCGACGACAAGATAGCTCACCGACGAGGCGCGCGAGGAGCTGGAGCGGCAGATCCGCCGGCTCGAGCGCAGCCATCCGGAGAGCGCCGAGACGCAGATCATCCGCACCTATCTCGACTGGCTGACCGCGCTCCCCTGGGGCATCGCCTCCGAGGACGACCTCGATCTCGAAGCACGCGCAGGACGTGCTCGACGAGGACCACTACGATCTCGAGAAGATCAAGGAGCGCATCCTCGAATACCTCGCCGTGCGCAAGCTGAAGCCGGACACCCGCGGCCCGATCCTCTGCTTCGTCGGCCCGCCGGGCGTCGGCAAGACCTCGCTCGGCCGCTCGATCGCCCGCTCGCTCGGCCGCAAGTTCGTGCGCATCTCGCTCGGCGGCGTGCGCGACGAGGCGGAGATCCGCGGCCATCGCCGCACCTACGTCGGCGCGCTGCCCGGCCGCATCGTCCAGGGGATCCGCCAGGCGGGGACGAGCAATCCGGTCTTCATGCTCGACGAGATCGACAAGATCGGCGCCGACTTCCGCGGCGATCCGTCGTCCGCGCTGCTCGAGGTGCTCGATCCGGAGCAGAACTTCAGCTTCGTCGATCACTACCTCGGCATCCCCTACGATCTGTCGCAGGTGATGTTCATCGCCACCGCCAACATGCTGGAGCCGATCCAGCCGGCCTTCCTCGACCGCATGGAGATCATCCGCCTGACCGGCTACACGCGAGGAGGAGAAGCTGCACATCGCGCGCCTCCACCTGATCCCCAAGCAGACCCGGGAGAACGGCCTCACCGACGAGCAGATCGAGTTCACCGACGACGCGGTCCGCGACGTCATCTCCGGCTACACCAAGGAGGCGGGGCTGCGCAATCTCGAGCGCGAGCTCGGCGGCGATCTGCCGCAAGGTGGCGGTGAAGGTGGCGCGCGGCGAGACCGAGCGGATGGTGATCGATCCGGCGAAGGTCGAAGAGTTCCTCGGCGCCCGCAAGCACTTCTCGGAAGAGCTGCTGACCCGCGACCGCGTCGGCGTCGCCACCGGCCTCGCCTGGACGTCGGTGGGCGGCGACCTGCTGTTCATCGAGGTGGTGGCGGTGCCCGGCAAGGGGCAGCTCCTGCTCACCGGCCAGCTCGGCGACGTGATGAAGGAATCGGCGCAGGCGGCGGTCTCCTTCGCCCGCGCCTACGCCGCCACGCACGGGATCGGCGAGGACTTCTTCGCCAAGCACGACCTGCACGTCCACGTGCCCGCGGGCTCGATCCCCAAGGACGGCCCATCGGCCGGCATCACGATCGGCACGCGCCATCCTCTCCGTGCTCACCGGCAAGCCGATCAACCGGCGATGTGGCGATGACCGGCGAGATCACGCTGCGCGGCGACGTGCTGCCGATCGGCGGCCTGAAAGAGAAGGTGCTCGCCGCCAAGCTCGCCGGCATTCAGCAGGTGATCGTTCCGAAGCTCAACCGGCGCGATCTCGCCGACATCCCGGCGACGATCACCGACGGGCTCACCTTCCACTTCGTCGATCACATGGACGACGTGCTGAAGCTCGCACTGATCGATCCCGACGTCCGGCAGCCCGATGTGACGCCCGACGGCCAGCCCACCGAGATCGCCAGCGAGCAGCCGCAGCCCGCCACGGTGTGAGCCGCTCTCCGTTCGATCGCGAAGACCGCCTGATCGATTGGCTGCGACGCCGCCTGGGCCAACAGCCCGGCGCCTCGCTGATCGGCGACGACGCCGCGATCCTGCCGGCGGGAGGCCCCTTCGCGATCACCGTAGATCACCAGATCGCCGGCGTTCATTTTCCCCCGCAACTCGATCCAGCGGTGGTGGCGCGGCGCCTGCTGGCGGTGAACCTTTCCGATCTCGCGGCGATGGGCGCCACCCCCGCCTACGCCTTCCTTGCTCTCGCCGCGCCGCCCGGTTTCGATCACCGCCGATTCTTCACCGCGCTCCTCGCGGCCTGCCGCCGCCATGAGCTCACTCTCGCGGGCGGCGACCTGGCGCGCAATCCCGAACGGCTCACGGCAAGCCTCACCCTGTTCGGAACGAAACCCGAGGGAGCACGCTGGCTTCACCGGAGTGGCGCGCTCCCCGGACACGCGCTCTGGCTGGGTGGAACGATCGGCGAATCGGCGGCGGGACGAATGTTGATCGAACGTGGCGAGCTGAAAGAAGCAAGCCCTTCTTTGCAAAAAGCCATACGTCAGGCTATCCGCCGCCATCTCGAACCGCGCCCGCAGCTGGCGCTGGGCCGCTGGCTCGGAGCTCAGCAGGAAGGCGCGGCGATGGATGTATCAGACGGCCTGGCGCGCGATCTCCATCGCCTCTGCAAGGCGAGCGGCGCCGGCGCGGAGATCGACGCCGGAGCGCTGCCGTTCGCCGAACGTTTCACCAAAGTCTGCGCGGCGATCGGCGCCGATCCCCTCGCGCTCGCGCTCGGCGGCGGCGAGGACTACGTCCTGCTGTTCACGCTGCCGGAAGGGATCGAGCCGCCCGAGAAAGGGGCCCGGCGTATCGGAAGGATCACGAAGAGAAAGGGAGTGACACTGCTGCGGGAAGGCAGACGCTCGCCATTGCCGGATCTGGGCTGGGATCATCTGACGGCGCCGTAAAAGCCCTGTAAAAACAAAAACCCCGGCGGTGAAGCCAGGGTTTGTTGAAAAACGCGATGAGCGGATCGATCAGCGGAACAGTTTCTGCAGGCTGTCGACGAAGCCCTTGAACCTCTTTTCGAGATTCTGCTGCGTCTTCTCGAGCTGCTTGAGACGCTGGCCGATCGCACCGCTGATGGCCTCGCCCGTGGACTGCGGCGCCGCCGCGCGACCCCGGCCGCGGCCCGTGGAAGCAGCGGGCTTCGCGGCGCCGCTACCCTTCTTGCGTCCGCCGCGGCCACTCTCGGAACGGAGCTGACGGAACACGTCCACCGCTTGCGGATAGAAGCGGCGCGCGCGCCCCTTGCCCTCGCTCGGCAGACGATTGGCATGCATGCGCACGTAGCGGACCAGCGTGGGATACGAAATGCCGGTGGTCTCGCTGATCTGGGTGAGAGTCATCAGATTTCCAGGCTTCTGAGCCGGCTTCTGCGCGGTTTTCTGCGCGGTCTTGGCCGGACGGCCCGGACGGCGGCCGGTCGGCGTCGCGGCGGCCTTGCGTCCCGGGGTCCGCTTCGCGGCGGCGGCACCGCGCGTCACGGTAGCGGC
Organism: uncultured Acidobacteriota bacterium; assembly: GCA_963792575.1. Classification (GTDB taxonomy): domain Bacteria; phylum Acidobacteriota; class Thermoanaerobaculia; order Multivoradales; family UBA5704; genus DATARR01. The sequence continues at coordinate 191,229 of CAWBWZ010000003.1, read as the reverse complement.
CTTGCGGCCTCCGGCGCGCTTGGCTGGCGCGGCGGCGGGAGCGGGCTTGGCGGCGCGGGCGGGACGGCCCGGACGGCGCTTGCTCGCGGCCGGACGCTCCGGACGGGGAGCCGAAGGATCCTTGCGCGGACGGCCCCGCTTGCCCGCGTTCTCATTCTTGAGCACATCGAAAACCGGCAGGGCGCTCTCGGGGTAACGCTGCTTGCGCCCCTGCCCCTCGGAAGGAATGCGGTCCTGGTAAAGCTTCTTGTATCTCTGCAGTGTCGGCATCGAGATGCCGGTCTTGGTAGAAATCTCAGAGAGAGTGTAGAGCCTTGAATCCGGGGATTCGGTTTCAGCCATGATGTTTCTTGCCTCCTCGTGGCGCTATCAGAAAGGGAGTGAAGTAAGCCTTCGATCAAAAAAACCGCACTCATTATCAAAAAGGAAAGGCGACATGTCAATAGTTCCGACGAAAAATGTCCTCAAAAGGAGCGAATTCCGGACGTTCGGGATGGAAAGGGGAGTCCCCGGGAGAGATTCCGCATCGATCAGCACAAGCGACGCCCATCTTTTTTAAACTTCGCGGACGGCGAATCTTGTTCCCCGCCGTCACTCCGGACCTGAAACACCCCGGGATCGGGGGGATCGTTTGAGTGAAAGCTTCAGATATAGATTCAAGTAGAATCGCCGCCATGAACGCCACCGTGAACGAAGAACCCACCACCGCCAAGCGCGAGATCTACCGCGAAGCCCTGCAGGAGCTCGGCGCCGTGCTCGCAGGCGTCGACGACCCGATCACCGCGATGTCCACCTGCGCCTGCATCCTTCACCAGCGTCTGCCCGCCGCCAGCTGGACGGGTTTCTATCGCGTGGTGGCGCCGCGCCTGCTGCGCGTCGGTCCCTATCAGGGACCGCTCGGGTGTCTCGAAATACCGTTCGATCGCGGCGTCTGCGGCGCCGCCGCCCGCGAGCGCGCGCCGCAGGTGGTCGCCGACGTCCATCAGTTTCCGGGGCACATCGCCTGTGATGAGGGGGCGCGCTCGGAGATCGTGATTCCGATCTTCGATCCGCGCGGCGAGCTGGTCGCCGTGCTCGATATCGATTCCCATCAGCCCGCCGCCTTCGACGACATCGATCGCGAGGGGCTCGAGCGCATCGCCGAGCGGCTGCGCGCCAGCCTCGGCGGCGATCGCGCGGCTTTCTACAGCCCTGTGGCCTGATCCTTCGGTTTACTTTTTCCGCTCGAGCCCGAGTTGGCGGATCAGATAGGAAACCGCCTGGCGCGAGACGCCGAGCCGGCCGGCGACCCGGGTGTAATTGCCCGCGCAATCCTCGAGGGCCTCGGCGACCAGCCGCCGGCGCAGCGCGTCGACCTGCTGATGATAGGAGCCCGCGGGCTCGCTCCCCATCGCGGCCGGGAGCTCCAGGTGCGCCGGTTCGATCACGCCGCCGCCGGCCAGCGCGGCGCCCACCGAAAGCACATTCTCCAATTCGCGCACGTTGCCGGGCCAGCGGTGCGCGAGCAGACACGCCCGCGCCTCGCGGCTGAGCCGCGCCGGCGGCCGGCCGCGATCGCGCCGATCGAGACGATCGAGCAGGTGATCGGCGATTCGCAACAGATCATCTCCGCGGTCGCGCAGCGGTGGCATCTCTACACAGCCGACGCGCAGGCGAAAGAACAGATCGCGCCGGAACGATCCCGCCGTCACCATGCCGGCGAGATCGCGATGAGTGGCCGCGAGCACGCGGACATCCACCCGCCGCGCCTCGCTCTCCCCCAGCCGCCGGATCTCGCCTTCCTGCAAGACGCGCAGCAGCAGCCCCTGCGCCGAGAGCGGTAGATCGCCGATCTCGTCGAGAAACACCGTGCCGCCGTGAGCGGCCTCGAACACCCCTTTGCGATCGCGTTCGGCGCTGGTGAACGCGCCGCGCACGTGACCGAAGAGATCGGAGAGCAACAGGGTTTCGGAGAGCGCGGCGCAGTTGACGGCGACGAACGGCCGGCTGGCGCGGGCGCTCCGGCGGTGGAGCCGGCGCGCGGCCAGCTCCTTGCCGGTGCCGCTCTCGCCCAGGATCAGCACCGGCAGTCCCCCGGGCGCCAGCCGGTCCAGGCGATCGATCGCGGCGAGCAGGGCCGGGCTCTCCCCCACCAGATCGTTCCTTACCAGATCGTCCCCCGCCGGCCCCCCCGCTATCGCCGGTGGCTCCTCCACGCTCTCCACGGCCTCCTTGCCCGCGAAGCCCTGGAGCAGCAGGGCGACCACCGCCCATGGACCGCCGTCCCGCGCTTCCAGCCGTTCGGCGAGCGCCGCCGCGCCGAGCTTGCGGAAGATGGCGATCGCCTCCCGGCGCCACGACGGCGGCGCCGAGCCCGGGGAGAGGAGGTCGAGGTCGTAGACCAGCCGCGCCGCCCGGTAGGGGCCGAGCGCCGCCAGCGCCTCCCAGTCGCGGACCGGCGGCAGGCCGCCGCCGAGCAGCGCTTCCCAGAGTGGGGCGAAGGGGGTGCCGGCCGCCTCGCGGCGGGCGCCCTCGCAGTCGCCGGCCAGCGCCAGCACGGCCGGGCGCTCCTCGGGCTCCAGCTCGCCGAGGGTCTCCGCCGGCACGTCCGCGAGCTCGGCGGCGGCCTCTTCCGGCATCTTGAGCCAGCCCAGGGCGCGGGCGGCGAGCAGCCGGAGCTCGGGGCGCCCGGCGAGCCGCTGGCGCGCGAGGTCGCTCAGCGCGCCGCGGCAGATCGCGAGCGCCGCCGCCGGCCGACCCTGGGCCAGCTCGTAGCGGGCCCACAGCTCGGCGTCCATGGCGAGGGCGCGCAGGTTGCCGGAGCGCCGGTTCTCGCTCTCCGAGCGGGCGACGATCTCGCTCACCCCCTGGGTACGCCCCTGGCGCAGCCGGATCTCGGCGAGGTTGTACAGCGAGAGGGTCGATTTGCCCGGGCCATCGCACCCCGCCGCCAGCCACGCGGCGTGCAGAAAGGCGCGCTCGGCCCCGGCGAGGTCGCCGCGGCGGGCGCGGGCGAGCCCGAGGTCGTTCCAGAGCCCAGCGGCCTGGCGCCGGGTCAGCCGTCGGCGGCCGGCGCGGATCGCCCGCTCGGCGGCAATCGCCGCGCCGTCCAGGTCGCCGGCCCCGCCGGTCTGCAGGGCATGGAGCTGGTGCCAGCGCCAGGCGAGGTCGGGATCGTCCAGCGCGCCCCGGGAGGCCGCCAGGAAGCGTTCCAGCGCGTCGGCGTCCTGACGGTCCCAGGCCGCGCCGGCGGCGGCCAGCCGGGCGAGGAGGGCCGCCCGCGGGTCGCCTGAGGTCTCGTCGAGCGCCCGGCGGATCCAGTAGCCGGCGCGCTCCGGCTTGCCATGGCTGGCGTAGACCCGCGAGGCGATCTCCGCCAGCTCGGCGACCTCGGCCGGCGCGAGCGCCGCCTCCTCGAAGCCGCGCAGGGCGGTCCGCGCCGCGCCCAGGCGGCCGAGCTCGAGCTGACAGCGAATGGCGAGCACCCGAGCCGCGGCGGAGGCGATGCCGGCCAGCGCCTCCAGGGTGGCCTCGCGGCGGCCGAGCGCCGCCAGGGCCGTGGCCCGCTCGACCCGCTCCTCATCGTCCCGGGGCGGCTGGCGTTCCCAGGCGGCCAACGCCGCCCGCCAGCGCCCCGCCGCGGCCAGCTCGCGCGGCGATCCCGACTCCTCGCCGTTCCACAGCGTCCGCGCCCCCGCGGTGGCCAGCAGCTCCACGATCTCGATCGCCGGCCGCCCCTGGCCGAGCACGCGGGAGCGGAAGGACCGCGGACCCGCGATCCACGGCCGGACGCTGCCGTCCTCGCGCACGATCTCCCCCGCCAGCGCCTCGCGGGCCATCGCCAGCTCCGGCCGCTCCCAGAGAAAGGGCGCGGTCTCCAGGATCGCCGCCACCGCCTCGTCCGGCGGCACGGCAGCGGGGGCCTGCCGCCAGAGGTCGATCAGCGCGCGGACAGCCCGCCGCGCCTCCCAGCGCCCGATGACCACCCCCGCGCCGAACAGCCGCCCGGCGAGGTCGAGCAGCATCTCCTGGCAGGGGAGAGACGAGCGGCCGGGAGCGGCGCCCTCCGCGCCGACCACCAGCCGGTCCGCCGGCGAGATGCCCGCCCCGCCCCACCCCTCGGCGAGCCGCCAACCGGCGCGGTCGAGCAGCGACAGCAGCCCCGCCGCCTCCAGCAGCGCCGCCACCTTGCGGCGGTCCGTGAGCCGAGCCTCGGCCAGCGCGATCGACCGCGGTGGCGAGGCGAGACACGGATGGACGACACCGGCCGCCCGGCGGGTCTCCGAGAAAGAGGACATTGGAGGAGGATTGTAGTGGAAAGCGGGAAAACAAAACACGGACGAACAGGACGAACACGGACAAGGACACCTTTCTTGGTCCGTGTCCGTCCGTGTCAGTCCGTGTTCGTCCGTTTTGCTTTCCCTAGATCATCCTCAAAAAATCCCGCCAGAACCCCGGGTACGACTTCGCCACCACCTCCGGATGATCGATCACCACCCCCGGGCGGCGCAGGCCGACCAGGGCGAAGCTCATGGCGATGCGGTGGTCGCCGCGAGGATCGATGTGCACCGGTCTCGCCCGGGGGCTCGGCGCCGGCCCAGAGCCCGGGGAGCCAGAGGCTGTCGCGCCCCTCCGCGGGCGTCGGCGCCGAGCTTCTTGAGCTCGGTCGCCATCGCCTCCAGGCGGTCGCTCTCCTTGATCCGCAGGTGGGCGACGTTGTGGATCAGCGTCTCCCCCTCGGCGAAGGGGGCGAGGGCGGCGAGGGTGGGCACCTGGTCGGGCATGCCGGAGAGGTCGGCCTTGATCCCCCGCAGCGTCTCGCCGCCGCGGATGCGGAGATCGCTCCCCTTCCAGAAGATCTCGGCCCCCATCTCGGCGAGGAGATCCATGAACTCGCGGTCTCCTTGTCGCGAGTCGGGGACAGGCCGTCGAGGATCACCTCGCCGCCGGTCAGCGCCGCGGCGGCGGCCGGGTAGCAGGCGGCCGAGTAGTCCCCTTCGACCCGGGCCCGCCCGCCGCGCAGCGTCGAGGGGCGGACGCGGTAGGCGCGCGGCCCCGACCGCTCGACGTGGCCGTCGAAGGCCGCCGCGGCGGCGATCGTCACGTCCACGTAGGGGCGCGAGGTGAGGGTCGGGACCTCCACCACCACCTCCGACGGCGCGCGCAGCGCCGCCATCAGCAGGGCCGAGAGGTACTGGCTCGACTCGCCGGCGTCGAGGGTAGTCGTGCCGCCGCGCAGGGTGCCCCCCTCGATCCGCAGCGGGACGTACCCCTCGGCGGCGAGGTACTCGATGCGGCGCGCCGAGACGCCGGAGCGCCTCGACCAGCGGCCCCACCGGCCGCTCGCGCAGGCGGGGGACGCCGTCGAGCCGCCAGAGGCCGGGGACCACGGTGAGGGTGGCGACCAGAAAGCGGAGCATGGTGCCGGCGTTGCCGCAGAAGACCTCGACCTCGCCGTCCGGCCGCCCGACGGGCGTCAGGCGGACCTCGTCCTCGCTCCTCCTCGACCGCGAAGCCGCAACGGCCGAGGCCGGCCAGGAACAGGCGCGTGTCCTCGGCGACCAGCGGGCGCTCGATCACCACCGGCGCTCCCGAGAGCAGCGCCAGGTTCAGATAGCGGTGGGTCATGCTCTTCGACGGCGGCACCCGCACGCGCCCCCGGGCCCGCCGGCCGGCCGGCACCGCGAAGGGCTCCGTCGGCAGCTCAATCGAAATCGAAGACGAGTCCGTCATAGCCAAACTCCACTCCCGGAGGGACGGGGATCGTCGTGATCCACCTCGTGGGCCATGTGGGTGAGGATCGTGCGGCGCGCGCCGATCCGCTCCGCAGATCTCCAGTGCCTCCTCGACCGAGAAGTGCGTCGAGTGGGGGCGATGGCGCAGGGCGTCGAGGACCAGGATCTCCACCCCTTCGAGCTGCCGCAGGCTGGTCTCCGGGATCTGATTGCAGTCGGTCACGTAGGCGAAGTCGCCGATCCGGTAGCCGAAGACCTCCATCTCGCCGTGCCAGACCGGGATGGGGATGAACCGGCGTCCCAGCACCTCGAACGGCTCGCGCACCTCGACGAGGTCGAGCTGCGGCTTGCCGCCCCCCTCCTGGCCGGGCTCGAAGACGTAGGCGAAGGCCCGGCGGATGGCGCGCAGGGTCTCCGCCGAGCCGTAGCAGGGGATCGCGGCCTGCTGGCGGAAGTTGAAGATGCGCACGTCGTCGAGCCCGAAGATGTGGTCGGCATGGGAATGGGTGAAGAGGATGGCATCGACCCGCGGCAGGCCGAACCGGAGCGCCTGCGCCCGCAGGTCGGTCGGCGTGTCGACCAGCACGACCCCGTCCCCCATCTCCAGCTTCAGCCCCGGCCGCGACCGCTTGTTCTTCGGGTTGTCGGAGGTGCAGACCCGGCACGCGCAGCCGATCACCGGAATCCCGGTCGAGGTGCCGCTGCCGAGCATGGTGACGCGCACAGACATGGGACTGGGGAGTTTAGCGCAGCGCCCGGGCATCAATGCCCGGGCTACACAGGAAAAGAAAAGCCGGCTGAAGCCGGCTCGATTCAAGGAGTGGCGTTCGAGCCGGCTTCAGCCGGCTTTTCGTTTGAAGCGTAGCCCGGGCATTGATGCCCGGGCGGCAGCCACTCCACCGCCCGGCTCCTGAACCAGGCATCCAGCAGCCGCACCTCCCCCCCGTCCACCTGCCAGACCCGCGGCTCATGGAAATGCCCCAGCAGCAGCACGTCGTACCCCTCCGCCAGCCGCCGCTCGGCGTAGGCGCGGATGGCCGCCTCGGGGAGGACCGCGCGGTGCTTGAAGTTGGTTCGCGAGAGCCGCCGCTCGGTCAAGTGGACGAGGCGGTTCGCCAGCGCGCCGGGGATGGTCCCAACCAGGAAGCGGACCGGCGCGCTCTTCGACAGCCAGCGCCAGAAGCGGTACTTCCAATCCTCGTCGTTCAGCCCGTCGCCATGGACCGCGAGGTAACGGACCCCCGCCACCTCGAAGGCGGTCTCGAGCGCGATGCGGTCGAAGGCGTCGTCATAGGGGCTGCCGGCGAGGAAGAAGTCGCGGTTCCCCTCGACGTACTCGACCTTGATCCCCCGCTCGCGAAGGTCCCTCAGCGCGGCAACCAAGGCGCGGACGTCGTCGGTCTCGAAGCTCTTGAACCCCACCCAGGCCTGGAAGAGGTCGCCCATCAGCACCAAGTGCCGGCACCCCTGATCGGAGAGGGCCTGGAGCTGGGCGACGAGCGGACCGGCGGAGCCGCCGGGGCCGCTCAGGTGGGCGTCCGCGATCAGGGCTACGGAGGGTGCGGTCGGCATCTAGACGATCGTCAGCTTGTGCTTGGTCTCTTCCTGCCGCGCCACCTCGGCGACGACCGACTCGGCCACGCGCCGGAAGGCGTCGCCGTGGTGCCCCTTGGGATCGGCGACCGTGATCGGCACGCCGGCGTCGCCGCCGAGGACGATCTGCGGGTCGAGCGGGATCGAGCCCAGGAAGGCCGTGCCCAGCAGCTCCGCGGTCTTGCGGCCGCCGTCGCGCTTGAAGATGTCGGTGGCGTGGCCGCAGTGCGGGCAGACGAAGGTAGACATGTTCTCGACGATGCCGATCACCGGCACGTTGACCTTGCGGAACATGGCGAGCCCCTTGCGGGCGTCGATCAGCGCCACGTCCTGCGGGGTGGTCACGATCACCGCGCCGGCGAGCTGGATGCGCTGAGTCACCGTCAGCTGCGCGTCGCCGGTGCCCGGCGGCAGGTCGAGGATCAGGTAGTCGAGCTCACCCCACTCGACGTCGCCCAGCATCTGCTCGATTGCCCGCATCACCATCGGGCCGCGCCAGATCACCGGCGTATCGATCTCCAGGATGAAGCCGAGCGACATCAGGATGATGCCGTACTTCTCGAACGGATAGATGCGGTTGCCGATCACCCGCGGCTTCTGGGTGATGCCGAACATCGTCGGCACCGAGGGGCCGTAGATGTCCGAGTCGAGGAGGCCGACCCGGTGGCCGAGCTGGGCCAGCGACACCGCCAGGTTCGCCGCCACGGTCGACTTTCCCACGCCCCCCTTGCCGCTGGCGACCGCCACCACGTGGCGGACCTTGGGGATCAGGCTGGTGTCCTGGGCGATCGCCTTCGACGCCGCCTCCTCGCGGGCGGCGGGCTTGACCACGTTCATGTTGACCCGCGCCTCCGCCACCCCGGGGAGGGCGCGCAGCGTCCTTTCCACCTCGTCGCGGACCTTCTCGCCCGCCGCCGGATTGTGGGTGGACATCTGGAGGTCCACCACCACCGAGCCGGCGCTCGCCTGCACCTGGTGAACGAAGCCGAAGGAGACGATGTCCCGGCTCATGCCCGGGAACTTCACCCCTTTCAGGGCCTCCCACACCGCGGATTCCAAATCGGTTGTCATAGCGTCAGTTCCTTCCAAGAGGACAGCGTACCACCGGTCAGGCGTCCTCCCCCTCCTCCCCTACCCGCAGCCCGGCGGGCCCGGCGATGCTGCGCCGCACCTCGGCGATCAGCTCCCGCTTGCGCCGCATGCCGTAGGCGGCGGGATCGATCGGCGCGCCGTAGGTGACGGCGACGGTGCCGGGGTGGATCGCGAAGCTCCCCGGCTCTGAACGGCGCGGGACCCCCGGATGCCGACCGGCACGATCGGCAGGCCGCTCTTCATGGCGAGCAGGAAGCCGCCGCGCTGGAAGGGGAGGAGCGCGTCGTCGAGCGAGCGGGTCCCCTCGGGAAAGAGGAGGACCGAGGTCCCCTGGCGCAGCCGGGAGAACGCCAGGGAGAAGCTCTGGGTCGCGGTGCTGCGGTCGGCGCGGTCGACGGAGATGAAGCCCCCCGCTTTCAGGGCCCAGCCGAAGATGGGGATCTGGAACAGGCCCCGTTTGGCCATCATCCGCAGCTGCCCGGGGGAGGTCGCGAGCAGCACCGGGATGTCGAACAGGCTCTGGTGGTTGGCGAGGAAGACGTAGCTCTTCCCCGGCTCCAGCTCCGGCGAGCAGTGGACCTCGACGCGGATCAGGCTGGCGGCGAGCACGCCGTTCGCCCAGATCCGCATGACGGCGAACGCCCAGACCCCGCGCGGGATCCAGGAGACCAGGATGGTCACGATCGCCAGGACGCCCGACCCCACGAGGAGGAAGAGGTTGCCCGTGAGGGTGGCGAGGGCGGTCAGCCAGAGCGGGGGGCGGGGAGGCGGTGGCGCTGGTTGAAAAGGGTCGGTCAAGGCGGTCTCCGGTCGCGTGGTATCCTATCGTGCGCGGTTTCCTGACCGCCATGACTCACCCATTCCGCACGTAAGTTCCGAGCGCGTACTGCGAGCGCATACTGAAGGAGGAGACCCCTTGAGCCGCTTTCCAGGCGTCGATCTGCTGGAGTTGGATGCGCTCCTCACCGAAGAGGAGCGACTGGTGCGCGACACGGTTCGCGCCTTCGTGGACGATAAAGTCAAGCCGATCATCGAGGAGTGCCACCGGGATGCCCGCACTCCCCTCGAGCTGGTGCCTGAGATGGGTGCCCTCAATCTCTTCGGCGCCAGCATCTCCGACTATGGGCTGCCCGGGCTGCACGGCGTCGCCTACGGCCTGATCATGCAGGAGCTGGAGCGCGGGGACTCGGGGCTGCGCAGCTTCGTCTCCGTGCAGAGCTCGCTCGTGATGTACCCCATCTACACCTTCGGCTCCCAGGAGCAGAAGGACCGCTGGATCCCCCGGCTCGCCACCGGCGAGGCGATCGGCTGCTTCGGCCTCACCGAGCCCGACTTCGGCTCCAACCCCGGCGGCATGCGCACCACCGCCAAGCGGGTGGGCGACGACTGGGTGCTCAACGGCTCCAAGCAGTGGATCACCAACGGCACCCTGGCCGACGTCGCCGTGGTCTGGGCGAAGACCGACGACGGCATCCGCGGCTTCCTGGTCGAGAAGGGGACCCCCGGGTTCACCTCCTCGGACCAGCACGGCAAGTTCTCGCTGCGCGCCTCCACCACCTCCGAGCTCGGCTTCCACGACTGCCGCATCCCGGGGGACGCCATCCTTCCCGGCACGACGGGGCTCAAGAGCCCCCTGATGTGCCTCAACCAGGCGCGCTACGGCATCGCCTGGGGGGAATCGGCTCGGCAATGGAGACCTACGTACACGGCGCTCGAGTACGCCAAGGAGCGGATCCAGTTCAACGGCCAGCCGATCGCCTGCCACCAGCTGGTGCAGGAGAAGCTCGCCTGGATGGCGACCGAGATCAGCAAGGCGCAGCTGCTCGCCTACCAGCTTGGGCGACTCAAGGACAACGGCCGCCTCAAGCCCTTCCAGATCTCGATGGGCAAGCGCAACAACATCTGGCTGGCCCGCGAGTGCGCCAAGCTCGCCCGCGAGATCCTGGGCGCCAACGGCATCGTGGACGACTACCCGGTGATCCGCCACATGCTCAACATCGAGTCGGTCTACACCTACGAGGGGACGCACGACATCCACGGCCTGATCATCGGCGAGGCGATCACCGGCATTCCGGCCTACAACGCGCCGGAGCGGCCAGCCCCGAAGCCGAAGGAACAGCCGGTCGCGGCCGCCGGGAGCGCCCGCTGATGGCGGCGGTGATGGATCACCTGCTCGAGCAGGACTTCATCCGCGTCACCGAGGAGGCGGCCATCGCCTCCGCCAAGACCATGGGCTTCGGCCAGCGCAAGTACTCCGACCAGGTGGCGGTCGAGGCGATGCGGCGCGAGATGGACTTCATCCAGATGGACGGCCGCGTCGTCATCGGCGAGGGGGAGCGCGACAAGGCGCCGATGCTCTTCGTCGGCGAGGAGCTGGGGGCCCTGCGCGGCAAGCCGGGCGCCGTCCAGGTCGATATCGCCGTCGATCCGCTGGAGGGGACCAACCTCTGCGCCACCGGCTCGTCCGACTCGATCACCGTGCTCGCCGCCTCCGAGCGCGGCGGCCTCCTCCACGCTCCCGACGTCTACATGGAGAAGCTGGTGGTCGGCCCGACGGCCCGCGGCGTCACCCACATCGACGCCCCGGTGGCCGAAAACCTGCGCAACATCGCCAACGCCTTCGGCCGCCGGGTGAGCGACCTCACCATCGTGGTGCTCGACCGGCCGCGGCACGCCCAGCTCATCGCCGACATCCGCGAGGCCGGCGCCCGCATCCGCCTGATCTCGGACGGCGACCTCTCGGCCGGCATCTCGGCCGCCGTGCGCGGCACCGGCGTGCACGCGGTGATGGGGACCGGCGGCGCGCCCGAAGGGGTGATCACCGCCGCCGCCATGCGCTGCCTGGGCGGCGAGATCCAGGCGCGGCTGAAGCCCCAGGACGCCGACAACGAGAAGAAGGAAGCGCAGGAGGAGCGGCTCCGGGCCCTGGGCTTCCATGACGTTTCCAAGATCTACAAGACCGAAGACCTCGCCCCGGGGGACCAGATCCTCTTCAGCTGCACCGGCGTCACCGACGGCGAGCTGCTGCGGGGGGTCCGCTTCTTCGGCGGCGGCTCGCGCACCTCGACCCTCTTCATGTCGCTCTCGCGCAAAATCATCCGGTTTGTCGATACGATCCACCGCGAGCAGGTGACGACGCCGGTCCGCTTCCTGTAGGGTGCCCCTACACCTTGCCGCCTTTGGGAGAGCCGTCTTTGGGAGAGTCCGAATGATCAAGCCGGACCGCTGGATCCGGGAGTGGGGAAAGAACAACGGGGTCACCCCGTTCGAGGAGTCACAAGTCAATGCGGCCAGCTACGATGTGCGCGTCTCCGACCACTGGATCTGTCCCACCCGGGACCCCGAGGAGTTCCGGGCGCCCCACATCAAGCTCTTCCCGGGCGAGGTGGTGCTCGCCTCCACCCTGGAGTACGTGCGCATCCCGCGCGACGTGGCCTGCGATCTCAAGCTCAAATCCACCCTCGGCCGGCTGTGGATCAACCACTCGCTGGCCGGCTGGTGCGACCCTGGATTCCAGGGGGAGATCACCCTGGAGCTCCAGAACCTCGGCCCTCAACCCTTCGTCCTCGAAGCAGGCAGGCGAATTGCACAACTCATCTTCATCGCCATGGAGTCCGAGCCGGAAGTCGCGTATGGCGATCCGGGCTCCTCGAGTCACTACCAGGGTCAGAGGGGGACGACTCCGGCCCGAAGATGAGGTTCTCCTCCCATGCGCAGCGCAATGGCAGCCCGGGCCATCTCCTCGTACTCGACGTACTCGCACAGCACTCAGTATTTACATAGCACTATAATCAGCCCAGTCATCATGGGCATCGTCGGCAACCTCAGAACGATGCAGCTCGAGGAGCTGCTCCAGTGGCTCTCGCAAAGCAAGAAAAGCGGGACGCTGGAGATCGTCCATGGCCGGACCGAAAAGAAGATCTTCTTCAAGGACGGCCTGATCCTCTCCTCCGCCTCGAACAAGCCCGAGGAGTACCTGGGGCACTTCCTGATGAGCCACGGGCTGATCAACGAGGGGCAGCTCGGCCGGGCCATCGAGCTGCAGGAGAAGAGCCGGATGCTGCTCGGGATGATCCTGGTCAACAACGGCGCCATCGCCGAGCGTGATCTCGCACGCATGCTCCGCCTCAAGGCCGAGGAGAGCATCTACGACATCTTCTCCTGGGCCGAGGGGGACTTCCGCTTCCTCGACGACATCCTGCCCGAGAGCGCCATGGTGCCGATGAGGATGGACGTCACCGGCATCGTCATGGAGGGGGTCCAGCGGGTCGACGAGTGGCGGCGCATCCGCCAGGTGATCCCCAACGAGCAGATCATCCCGGTGGCGATCGTCGACCTCTCGACCATCCCCGGCCTCGGCCCCGGCGACCAGCGGATCGTCAGCCTGATCAACGACGAGCGCACGATCGAGGAGATCCGCCAGCAGACCCACTCGACCGAGTACCTCACCTGCAAGCTGATCTTCGACCAGTGGCAGCTCGGCCGCTTGAAGCTGATCAAGCTGCGCGGCGGGCGCCAGGCGCCGGTGGACGCCGCCGCCGCCGGCGGAGTGAGCGCGGAGATGCTGGTGGCCGCCGGGAGCGCCTTCCTGGCCCAGGGGGAGTTCGACGCGGCGCTGCGTCACCTGCGGGCCGCCCGCGCCCTCGAGCCGGAGAACCCGGACGCCCACGAGGCCCTCACCGAGGCCGAGAAGAAGACCCGCGAGCACATCGAGCGCTCCGGCGTCACCCTGGCATCCATCCCCCAGGTGACGGCCACCATGGAGCAGCTCACCTCCTCGAACCTCTCCCCCCAGGAGGGGTTCATGCTGACCCGCATCAACGGCACCTACGACATCCAGTCGATCCTGAAGATCACGCCGATGGGGCAGCTCGATGCCCTGATGCTGTTCTGGAAGCTGGCCGTCGGCGGCTACATCCGCCTCCTGCCGCCGCGCACCCCGCCGGGAACGACGACGCGCGTGGCGCTACGCTAGCCTAGCTCCGCCCGCTCGCTCTCGATCCGCTCCCACTCCGCCATCAGCTCCTCGACCTTGCCGGAGAGGGTCTTCTGCTCGGCCTCGAGCTTCTTGACCTGCTCGCGGGGGTGCGGTCGAAGAAGGTGGGATCGCAGAACATCTCGTTGATGGCGTGGATGCGGGACTCGGCGTTCTCGACCTGGGAGGTCACCAGGTCGAGGCTTCCTGGCGAGCTCCTTCTGGCGGTTCTGGCGCCGGCGGGCCTCGGCGGGATCGAGGTCCACCACCGGCGCGGCCGGCGGCCTTCTTCTTCTGCTCGCGCTTCATCCGCAGCACCGCCTCGGCGTCGAGGTGGTCGTCGCCCAGGCGCTCCAGATACTCCTCGTAGGTGCCGCGGAAGTCGTTGATGCCCCGCGGGGAGATCTCGAAGATGCGGTCGGCGAGCTGGGAGACGAACCAGCGATCGTGGGAGACGAAGATCAGCGTGCCGTCGTAGGCCTTCAGCCCCTCGACCAGGGCCTCGATCGCCTCGAGGTCGAGGTGGTTGGTGGGCTCGTCGAGGACCAGCACGTTCGGCTTGGTCACCGAGAGCTTGCAGAAGACCAGCCGCGCCGCCTCGCCGCCGGAGAGGCTGCCGACCGGCTTCTTCACGTCGTCGCCCGAGAACAGCACCAGCCCGAGGTTGCCGCGCACGAAGCCGATCGGCTCGCCGGGAACGGCTTCCCAGAGCCAGGCCTCGACGCTCTGCTTGCTCGCCCTTCGGCAGCTCGTGGTGGTCCTGCGAGAAGTAGCCCGGGTAGGTCTCGTAGCCCCACTCGACCTTGCCGGCGTCCGGCTCGGTCTCGCCGACCGACGATCTTGAGCAGCGTCGACTTGCCGATGCCGTTGGGGCCGATGATGGCGATGCGGTCGCCGCGCTCGACGCGTCAGCGAGACGTCCCGGAGCACCTGCTTCTCGCCGTACGCCTTCGAGATCCCCGTCGACCTCGAGCACGCTCCCGGCCGCTCGGCCGCTCTGCTTGAACTTGAAGGTGGGGTAGCGCCGCGAGGTCTGGGGCAGGCGCTCGATGACGATCTTCTCGATCTTCTTGAGCCGGCTCTGCGCCTGCCGGGCCTTGGTCGCCTTGGCCCCGAAGCGGTCGACGAACGCCTTGTGGCGGCGATCTCCGCCTCGCGCTTCTCGATCTCCGCCTCTTTGCGGTCCCGGTTGCCCGTCTTGGCGGACGAGGAAAGCGGCGTAGTTGCCGGGGTAGAGGATCATCGTCCCGTAGTCGACGTCGAGGATGTGGGTGCAGACGTTGTCGAGGAAGCGCTGGTCGTGGGAGATGACGATCGCCGTGCCCTTGTAGGTCTCGGCGAGGAACTTCTCGAGCCAGCGGATGGAGAGGATGTCGAGGTGGTTGGTGGGCTCGTCGAGGAGCAGCACGTCCGGGTCCGCGGCGAGCACCTGGGCGAGGAGCACGCGCAGCTTGAAGCCGCCCGAGAGGGTCGAGAGCGGCTGGCGGTGGATCTCGGTCGGGATGCCGAGCCCCTCGAGCACCTCGCCGGCGCGCGCCTCCAGGGTGTAGCCGTCGTTGCGGAGGATCAGGTCCTCGAGCTCGGCGTAGCGGTCGGCGTCGAACTCCTGGTCGGCGTTGGCGAGCAGGCGCTCCTTCTCGACCATCGCCTCCCAGACGTCGTGGTTGCCCATCATGGCGACCTCGAGGATCGGCATGTGCTCGTAGCTGGAAGTGGTCCTGCTTGAGGACGCCCAGCTTGAGCCGCTTGGGCATCGCGACAGTGCCCCTCGCTGGGCATGCTCGTCGCCGGCGAGGATCTTGAGGAAGGTCGACTTGCCCGAGCCGTTGGCCCCCACGAGGCCATAGCGGTTGCCCGGGTTGAACTGAATCGAGACCCCCTCGAACAGCGTCTGGGGGCCGAAGGACTTGCCAAGGTCGGATACGGCGATCATAGGGCCGGTAATGATAGCAGGATGGCGGGGTTCGGTGTTCCGGGGCGGGCTCGGTGATGATCGCCTGAATCCCTGCTAGTCTCTTCCTGGAAGTCCTGACGACCGGGAAACGTTCTAGCTCGACATGGCCGTAGCCGTCCGCAAATCCAAGCCTGCTCCGCGGCGCTGGTGGCGTCCGCGGTGGATCCTCGCCGGCATCGCCGCCGTGCTGCTGATCGCGGGGATCTTCGTCATCCGTCCGTTCTGGCGGCTGTCGAGCCATTTCGACGAGGTCACCTTCCGCCAGCCGTCGCGGCTCTACGGCCGGGCGACGCGGCTCTACGAGGGGCGCAACTATCCGCCGGACCTCCTGATCGCCGGCCTCGCCGACGAAGGGTACCGCGAGGACAAGACCTCCCGCGGCCTCCCCGCCGGCCGCTACCGCCGGACCAAACAGGGAGTGGACGTTCATCTGCGGAGCTTCCCCCTGCCCGACGGCAGCCGGGGGGGCGGGCTCGTCGAGGTTGCCTATGAGGGGACCCGCATCGCCGCCCTCCGCCGCGGCGGGACGGCGGCCGACTCGGTGATCCTCGATCCTCCCCTCCTCGCCTCGTACTACAGCCCCAGCCTCCTGGAACGCCGGCCGGTCACCCTCGACGAGGTCTCGCCGGACCTGATCGCCTCCATTCTCGCCGCCGAGGACGAATCCTTCTTCGGCCACGCCGGGGTATCGATCACCGGCATCGCGCGCGCCATCTGGGTAGACCTCCGCGGCAAGGGGGTCCGCCAGGGGGGCAGCACGCTGACCCAGCAGCTGGTCAAGAACCTCTATCTCACCCAGGAGCGGACCCTGACGCGCAAGACCCAGGAGATCCTCCTGGCCGTCCTGCTCGAGATGCGCTATCCCAAGAAGAAGATTCTCGAGGCTTACCTCAACGAGATCTACCTGGGCGGCGGCAACGGCGTCTCGCTCGTCGGCGTCGGCGCCGCGTCGCGCGCCTATTTCGGCAAGGACGCGAACCAGCTCGACCTCGCCGAGGCGGCGACGCTCGCCGGGATCATCCCGGCGCCCGCCAACTACTCGCCGGCCACGCATCCGGACCGCGCCAAACAGCGGCGCGACTGGGTGCTCGGCCGCCTCGCCAAGCTCCGGCTCGTCCCCCAGGAGCGCGTCGACCAGGCGCTACGGGAGCCGATCGCCGTGGCGCCCGAGCCGGTCGTGCGCCGGCGCGCCCCCTACTTCGCCGACTCGGCGGCCCTGGAAGCATCGCGCCGCTTCGGCGTCGACGATCTGGAGGACGGCGGCTACGTGCTCTTTTCCACCCTCGACTGGGCGGGCCAGAAGGCGGCCCAGGAGGCGGTCGAAAGCGGGCTGAAGACGATCGACGGCGGCCGCAAGGGGCGGTCGCTGCAGGCGGCCCTGGTCTCGATGGACCCGGCGACCGGCGGCATCCTCGCCTACGTCGGCGGCCGGGGGTACGACGCCAGCCAGTTCGACCGCGCCGGCCGGGCGCAGCGCCAGCCGGGGAGCGCCTTCAAGCCGATCGTCTACGCCGCCGCCTTCGAGGCCGGCAAGGCCTCCCCCGCTTCGTTTCTGGAGGACGAGCCGCTGGCGGTTCCAGCCTCGGGCGGCCAGGTCTGGAGCCCGAAGAACGACGACGGCAGCTTCCACGGCTGGGTCAGCGTGCGCACCGCCCTGGAAAAGAGCTACAACCCGGCGACCACCCGGCTGGCGCTGGAAGTGGGGATGCCGCGGGTCGTCAAGCTGGCGCGCGACATGGGGATCACGACGCCGATGGAGCCCTTCCCCGCCATGGCCCTCGGCGCCGCCGCGGTGACGCCGCTGGAGATGGCGACGGTCTACTCGACCCTGGCCGGCGGCGGCTCGCGGCCGCCGGTCCACGAGCTGGTCGCGATCCTCGACCACACCGGCAAGCTGGTCCAGGGGGCGCCGCTGCCGAAGCCGGTGCGGGTGATCTCGCGCGCGACCGACTACCTCGTGACCTCGTTGCTCGAAGGGGTGCTCCTGCGCGGCACCGCCGCCGGCGCCGCGGCGGGGATCCCCGGCGAGCTCGCCGGCAAGACCGGCACCACCAACAAGCAGCGGGACGCCTGGTTCGCCGGCTACGCCCCGGAGCGGGCCACGGTCGTCTGGGTGGGCTACGACGACAACGGCAAGACCCGCCTCTCCGGCGCCCGCGCCGCCCTGCCGATCTGGATCCGCTTCATGGCCAGGGTCGCGCCGCCGGGCGGCTACTCCAGCTTCGCCTCGCCGCCGGGCGTCACCACGGCGTCGATCGATCCCACGACCGGCAAGCTGGCGACCGAGTTCTGCCCCTCGGTGATCACCGAGGTCTTCCGCGAGGGGGAGGTCCCCGCGGAGACCTGCGACCGGCACGGCGGCGCGCCCGAGCCCCAGGTCGCCTCCAACGAAACCGGGAACGAGGAGGAGGTCGCGGAGCCAGCCGTCGAGCAGAGGACCGGGGAGCGCCAGCCGCGCACCTTCCGAACCTGGCTGCGGCGGGTCTTCGGGCGACGGGACGGCGACGGCGAGCGCGGCAAGGAGAAAGAGAAGGATCGCGGAAAGCAGGAGGACGGCGGGGAGGACGGCGGCCCGCCGGGTCTTTGATCCCGGCGAAGTTTCAATTTGTCTTGTAGGGAAGCCGCCGGTGCTTCAGGCCCTGGACTTCGTCGAATTCCGGGTCCTTGTGGACCAACTCAGCACCGAGCATCAGGGCCAGAGCGGCATTCCACGCGTCAGCCATGGACAAGCGACCTCGCGACTTGATCAGGGCCGCCCCTCTCCCCCACTCCTGATACGATTCGACCTTCTCGACAGGCCAGGCATGCAGGATGCGCAACGCCTCGTCCACGGCGATCCGACCCCTACCCCTCAGGACCATGTACTCGAACTCCATCAAGCTCATGAACGGAAGATAGGCCCTGGATCGGCCCCCTTCACACGCCCTCAGAATTTCCTCAATCTCCTGTGCCCCGTCCTCGTCTTTGAACAGGGTGAGCAACGCCGAGGTGTCCAGCACGTAGTCGGCCATAGGATTATTCGGGCTGCTCTACTTCTCGCTTGCCCGCTCTCGTCTCCTCTCAGCCAGGAGATCCTCGACGGACGGTCCCCCGTCCTTGAACATTCCACGAGCGGCTCGGACCGGATTCGAGGGGAGAGGATGGACGAGGATGTATCCATCCTTCACCTCCCAATCCAGCTTGCTGTTCGGCTCGATCCCGAGCGCCTCGCGAACTTCTTGAGGAATCACGGTCTGCCAGCGTACGGAAACGGTTGATCTCATACAGAGCCTCCAAGTACAAGACATTTTACCTCTCATCTTGCGATAGGCAAGATCGTATGGAAGCGGGAATGCCCCGCCACCCCCTGCGTTATGATGATCGGCTCCGCCCGATCCCGGGCGCCGCCGGGAAACGATGCCCAGATCCAAGCACCCAGCCATCCTGGTCGAACGCGCCCGCACCCACAATCTGAAGGGGATCGACTGCCAGGTGCCGCACCGCGCGGTGACCGTGGTGACCGGCCCCTCCGGCGCGGGCAAGTCCTCGCTCGCCTTCGACACCATCTTCGCCGAGGGGCAGCGCCGCTTCGTCGAGTCGATGTCTACCTATGCGCGGCAGTTCCTCGATCAGATGGAGCGCCCGCCGGTGGACGCCATCCACAACATCCTGCCGGCGGTGGCGCTCGAGGCCAAGAACGCCGTCCGCAACGCCCGCTCGACGGTGGGCACGATCACCGAGACGCTGGACGTGATGCGCCTCCTCTTCACCCATCTGGGCGAGGTCGGATGCGTCAACGGGCACGGCCCGGTCCGCAGCTTCAGCCCCGAGGAGGCAGCGGCGGATCTCGCCACCGGCGTGGCCGGCGACTCCTTCACCCTGGTCGTGCGCCTGCCGCGGCCGAAGAAGGGGGCGGACGACGCCCTCGGCGAGCTGATCCGCCAGGGCTTCCAGCGCCGCCTGGACAGGGGGAGGAGGTCGTGCGCATGGAGCCGGGCGAGAAGTGGCCGGCCAGGCGCGATCCCCTGCCGCTCGTCCTCGGCCGCTTCACGGCGAAGGCCGCGACCGAGGCGCGCGTCCTCGACACGCTGGAGCAGGGGTACCGGATGAACGGCGGCCGGGTGGAGGCCCGCGGGCCCGCCGGGGTGCGCCTCTACAGCCGCGAGCTCTCCTGCCCGGTCTGCGGCGAGACGGCGCGCCGGCCCACCCCGGCCCTGTTCTCCTTCAACTCCCCGCTCGGCGCCTGCCCGGAGTGCCAGGGGTTCGGCCGGGTGATCGGCGTCGACCGCGAGCGGGTGATCCCGGACCCCCGGCGCTCCCTCAAGGAGCGCCCGTTCGCGCCGTGGAACACCCCGGCCTACGAGGAGCTGTACGACGAGCTCCTCGCCGCCTGCCGCAAGCGGAAGATCCCCCTCGACGTGCCCTGGATGGATCTCCCCGAAAAGGACCGCGAGTGGATCTGGAGCGGCACCGGGAACCCGTCCAGCCTGGACGACTTCTTCCGTTACCTGGAACAGCGCACCTACAAGGTGCACGTGCGCGTGCTGCTCGCCCGCTATCGTTCCTACAATCTCTGCCCGGAGTGCCTCGGTACCCGGTTGCAGCCGGAGGCCCTCGCCATCAAGCTGGAGGGGCGGACGCTGCCGGAGCTCGCGGCCCTCAGCCTCGAGCAGCTCCGCGCCTGGCTGCGCGAGCGCCCTTGGACGCCCCGGCAGCGCGAGGTGGCCGGCCATCTGCTCGACGAGCTGGCCGAGCGCGTCGAGGTGCTCCACCGGGTGGGGCTCGACTATCTGACCCTCGACCGCCAGGCGCGCACCCTCTCCGGCGGCGAGACGCAGCGCATCCACCTCGCCGCCGCCCTCGGCTCCGGCCTCACCAGCACCCTCTACGTGCTCGACGAGCCGACGATCGGCCTCCACCCGCAGGACAGCGAGAAGCTGCTCTCCCTGCTGCGCGACCTCGCGGCGCGCGGCAACACGGTGCTGGTGGTCGAGCACGACCGTACGCTGATCCGCGGCGCCGACCACGTGATCGACCTCGGGCCCGCCGCCGGCGAGCACGGCGGGCAGGTGGTGGCCGAGGGGCCGATCGAGACGATCCTCGCCAGCGCGGAGTCGCTCACCGGCCGCTATCTGCGGGAGCGCCCGCCGACCCTGGCCCGCCGGCACATGGCCCGCTTCCGCCGCGAGCAGGGGTGGGAGACGCTCTCGGACGAGCTCTCCAGCCTCCCCCGCGTCTCGGTGCGCGGCGCGCGCGCCCACAATCTGAAGGACGTGGATGTCGATTTCCCCCTCGGCGCGCTGGTCGCGGTGACCGGCGTCTCCGGCTCGGGCAAGTCGACGCTGATCGAGAACGTCGTCTACGGCACCTACCAGCGCTCGCGCGGGGTGGTGGACGTCGAGCCCGGCGAGT
The DNA here is from genome assembly GCA_963792575.1 of uncultured Acidobacteriota bacterium. Taxonomy (GTDB): domain Bacteria; phylum Acidobacteriota; class Thermoanaerobaculia; order Multivoradales; family UBA5704; genus DATARR01. The sequence continues at coordinate 170,510 of CAWBWZ010000003.1, read as the reverse complement.
GCGACCTCCTCTCCGGTCTCGCGGGGGTGGTCGACGTGACGCTCGTCGATCAGCGGCCGCTGGGGCGGTCGAGCCGCTCGAACCCGATCACCTACATCAAGACCTACGACGAGATCCGCAAGCTGTTCGCCGCCACCTCCGACGCCAAGGCGCGGCGGATCACCCCGGCCCACTTCTCCTTCAACGTCGACCAGGGGCGCTGTCCGACCTGCGAGGGGACCGGGATCACCGAGGTGGACATGCAGTTCATGGCGCCGGTGACGGTGCCCTGCGAGACCTGCCAGGGGCACCGCTTCCGGCCGGAGGTGCTCGCCGTGCGGTACTTCGGGAAAGGCGGCGACGGCAAGAACAGCCGCGGCCTGAACATCTCCGAGGTGCTCGACCTGACGGTGGAGGACGCGATCGTGTTCTTCGCCGACCAGAAGCGGCTCGCCCGGCGCCTCAGCCTGCTGACCGACGTCGGGCTCGGCTACCTGCGGCTCGGGCAGTCCACCTCGACGCTCTCGGGCGGCGAGGCCCAGCGCCTGAAGCTCGCCAGCTTCCTCGACCGCCCCGCCGCCGAGGGGCAGCGGCTCTTCCTCTTCGACGAGCCGACCACCGGGCTCCACCTGGCCGACATCGACCTGCTCTACCAGACGCTCCGGCGGCTGGTGCAGAGGGGGGACGGCGTCGTCGTGGTCGAGCACAGCCCTGACCTCATCTCGCGCTCGGACTGGATCATCGACCTCGGGCCCGGCGGTGGCGTCCACGGTGGCGAGCTGCTCTACTCCGGCCCCCTCGAAGGGTTCCTCGACCATGGGAACGGTCCCACCGCGGAAGAGCTGCGGCGGCACCTGCGCTGGGAGGACGAGGCGGCCTGACGCTGGCATGGGCTGGGGATTTTTCCGGCCCGGCGCCCTGTTTCTCCCCGGGAGAGTCAAGTTGCGACGGCCGCCCCCGGGCCAGTAGGATGAGCGGCCGCGAGACGAACGAACGACTATGGAACCAACCCAGACCCCCTTGGCGCGGCCGCGGAACGCGGCGCTGAAGCCCCCCCGCCCGCTCCTCTGGTGGGTGGGGACGTTCGCCGGCGCCTTCCTGGGCTGCGTGCTGCTGTTCGCCGTCTGGGCCAAGATGATCGATCCCGGGGCGTTCGTCGCTCAGATCCAGACCGAAGGGCTCGACTTCCTGATCCCCGCCTGGGGCGTCGCCCTGATCGCGCTGGCCCTGGAGGCCGGTCTCGGGCTCGCCCTGCTGCTCGGACTGCGGCGCAAGTGGGTGCTGATCCCCGCCACGCTCCTGGTCGCCTTCTTCGTCTTCCTCACCGGCCGCGCCTGGTGGCTCGCGGCGCACGGCCTGCGCGACGCCGCCGAGTCCTGCGGCTGCTTCGGCAATCTCGTGCAGCGGACGCCGTCCCAGGCCTTCTGGCAGGACTTCGCCCTGCTCGGGCCCGCCCTGCTCCTCGCCTGGGTGGGGCGCGAGCGGCGGCCGCCGCTCTTCCCGCCGGTCCGCACGGCGGTGGCGGTCCTCGGCGCGCTGGCGGCGGTGATCTTCGCCTGGAAGGCGCCCGAGCTGCCGCTCGACAATCTGGCCACGCGCCTGCGCCCGGGCATCCAGGTCGGCGGGGTCTGCGTCGGGGAGGGGGCCCAGCGGGTCTGCCTCGACTCGGTGATCCCGGAGCTCCGCCAAGGGGAGAACCTGGTGGTGATGGCCAGGCTCGACGACGACGGGCTGACGAAATCGGTCGACGCGCTGAACGCCTACGCCGGCGCCGCCGGCCAGCCGGCGCTCTGGCTGCTCACCTCGTCGACCGCCGAGCAGCAGCGGGCCTTCTTCTGGAAGTGGGGCCCGAGGTTCCAGATCCGCGAGGCGCCGCCAGAGCTGCTGCGCCCGCTCTACCGCCGCCTGCCCCGCTCCTTCACGGTCCGGGACGGGCGGGTGACCCGTACGTTCGCAGGGCTGCCGCCCCTCTCCCCAGCGGTTTCCAAAGACACTTCCATGAGGTCCTCGAAATGACGCAGATGAGATCCGCGCTCCTCGCCACGCTGGCCGCCGTCCTGTTGATGGCCGCGCCGGCCGCCTCGCGCGCCCAGGGCATGCCGTCCGACAGCGTGCTCCGGGGTTTCCAGCCGAGCAGCGAGTACATGCTCGTCATCAACGGCAAGCCGGTGCCGGCGGCCGAGATCTACCAGAACGACCAGATCCCGGCCTTTTTGATCCTCTCCTCGGCGCTCCCCTCCCCGGTGATGCTGACGCCGCGGACCGGCAACGTCGAGACGGTCAACCTGATGAAGGTCTCCAAGCAGAAGGACGGCACGGTCGACCTGTTCGCCGACGCCGTGCTGGCCCCGATCGGCCAGTTCACCATGGAGGGGGAGAACGTCACCTTCACCACCGACGGCCGCAAGGTGAGCCTCAACCCCAAGCCGGCCCTGACCGGATTGCGCGGCGGACAGGCTCTCCTCGCCAGCCTCCCGGAGTACCTCCGCACCGCCCGGGCGTACACGCCCAACGCCGCCGCGATCGCCGCACTGAAGAAGGCCAACCGGCCGGTGACCGTGCGCGTCGTCTTCGGCTCCTGGTGCCCGCACTGCCGGCAGCACGTGCCGCTGATGCTGCGGGTCGAGAACGCGGTCGCCAATCCCAACGTCAAGTTCGAGTACTACGGCATCCCCAAGCCCCCCGACGGCTGGAAGGACCCCGAGGTCAAGCGGCTGGGCGTCAAGGGGATCCCGACGGCGATCGTCTACGTGAACGGCGTCCAGGCCGGCCGCATCGAGGGGGAGGCGTTCAACACCCCCGAGGTGGCGCTCTCCAAGATCGTCAGCGGGAAATGACGCCGATGAGACTCGCGGTCCTGGCCTTGCTGGCGGCGGTTCCCCTCGGCGCGCAGGGCATGCCCTCCGCCAGCCCCCTCCGTGATTTCCAGATGTACAGCGACTACTCGCTCGTCGTCGACGGCAAGCCGGTGCCGGCGGCCGAGATCTACCTGAGCGACAAGATCCCGGCCCTGCTGATCCTCACCTCGAAGCTGCCTTCCCCCGTGATGCTGACGCCGCGGACCAGCCGGGTCGAGAGCATCAACCTGATGAAGGTCTCCAAGCAGAAGGACGGTTCGATCGACCTGTTCGCCGACGCCGTGGCGGCCCCGCTCGGCCAGTTCGTGATGGAGGGGAAGAACATCACCTTCACGGTCCAGAAGGAGAAGGCGACCCAGAAGGTGGTCCTCGTCCCCCGGGCCCCTCTGCTGGGCCTGAGGAAGAACGCCGATCTCAAGTCCTACCTCCCCGAGTACGTCCGCGGCGCCGCCAACTACACGCCCAACGCCGCCGCCATCGCCGATCTCAGGAAGCGGAGCGCGCCGGCGAACGTGCGGGTGTACTTCGGCTCCTGGTGCTCCCACTGCCGGCAGCACGTGCCGCTGCTCCTCAAGGTCGAGGACGAGGTGCGGAACCCCAGGATCCAGTTCGAGTACTACGGCCTCCCTCCCAGCCTTGAAGACCCCGCGGCCAAGAAGGTCGGCGTCCACTCCGTGCCCGCCGGCATCGTCTACGTCAACGGCAAGGAGATCGGACGGATCGACAACTGGAACAATCCCGAGGTCGCGCTCGACAGGATTCTCGCCGCTCCGGCGGCCAAGGGAAAATAGAGCCGGCGCGACCGATCAGCGCGCCCGTTCAAGCGCTTCCAGCGGATCGATCCCACCGTTGTGCCACGTGGCGTCCGGCGACTGCAGCTCGCCGGGGGCCGCGCGGCGCGAGATCCCCAGCTCCACCAGCCGCGGCTCCAGCTCCCAGGCCCCCTCTCCAGCCAGCGCCGCGCCCTGCAGCCGGCCGCGCCAGGGCGCGAGGATTCCGGGGAGCCGCTCCAGGTCTGCCAGCGGATGGACCCGCACGGTCCGCAACCCCGGCGAGGGGCGCAGCTCCGGCCTGGGATCGACGATCACCGTCCCTTCCCGCACCGACAGGGCGAACTGCCGCAGGCCGCGCATCTCCGCCTCGAAGCGCACGTGCTGGACCGCCGCTGAAACCGGCTTGGCAGCCGGCCCCGGCGGCCAGATGCGGGCCATGTCGAGCAGCTCGCTGGCCAGCCGCTCGGCCAGCGCTTCCGCGTCCCCGTCCGTGTAGACCGCCACCACCGAGAGACAACCCCGCTGATCGAACAGCGCCACGTCGCGCGCCAGCCCCTCCGCCGCCTTGCGGAGGTCGGCCGAGGCGGCGACGACCGCGAGGCTGGTCATCGGTCCGTAGCCCACCACCTTGCCCGGCGCGCGCCGTTCGAGGTCATCGAGCGCCGCCTGTTCGCCATAGGCGAGCACCGTCCCCACCCCCTCCAGGACCGGCATCTCCAGCTGCGCGTCGCCGCCTGGCCAGGTGGCGGCGGCGAACGCGCCGGCCAGCCGCGGCTCGCGCCGGGCGAGGGCGGCCAGGAACGCCGGCGCGAAAAGCGGCTCCGCAGAGGGGGATTTGAGCAGAACCGGCCGGCGCGCCAGCAGCGCGGGGAGCAGCGGCTGGACGGCGAGGCCAGGGAGGTTGGAGGCGAGGACGGCCAGCACCGGCCCCAGCTCCGGGGGAGCCGGATGGGCGCGGGCCAGCAGCGCCGCCGCCGGCTCCTTGCGGACGCCGCCGAGCACCGCCTCGAGTCCAGCCCGCAAGCCGTCCTGCGAGAGCTCGCAGAGGCGGCCGAGCGGAGGATCGAGCGCCCGGCGCTCCAGCGATCCGGTACGCAGGAAGGTGGCGACCGTGTCCCCCCAGGCGGCGAGCAGATCGTGGACAGGGATCTCCCGCAGCGCCGCCCCCCCTTCCTGGAGCGCCGCCACCACCCGCCCCAGGGCCTCGGGATTCCACCGCGCGGCGCTGTAGCGGATCCCCGGCCGTTCCACAGCGCGGAAGACCGGCTCGCGGGAGTGCGTCAGGGTTGCGGGGAGGAAAGCGTCGCGGAGCATCGCAGCAGGAAGTGGCTCAACCTACGGACATCCAGTCCTCTCTGCTGATGCCGGCCTGTCGGAGAATACGGACCAGGAGATCCGCGCTGATCTCCTGACGGTGTGGGTTCGGCAAGATGAGACGTACACTTCCGCGAACCATGAATTCGTGACGTCCACCCGTGAAAGGGCCCTCGAATCGAAGCCGATGCAGGCGCTGAATCAGCTCGCGACGGCTGACCGGGGCAAGACGCGTCATGCCGAGCGGGGCAGCTCGATCACGACCTCGCCCATGGGCGGAATCGGATCACCACGGTAAATGCTGAAGAAGACCCAGTCCTCAAGGGCCTGCATCAGCCTGCGGCGGCATTCCTCCAAGGTTCCAGCCGTCGACCAGACACCCTGAATGCCGGGAATCTCTCCGTAGTACGGCTCCTCGTCCTCGATCTTCTCGTACGTCGCGCGCTCGAGGGCAGCGCTCAAGTAGTCGAGCAGCATGCACGGTCTCCTTCCACCTATGACTGTAGCATCTCGGTCTACGCTCCCCGCAGCTCCTCCACCACCAGCGAGCACCCCCGCAGCTCGGCCCCGGCGGCGCGGCCGAGCAGGCGGAAGCCGTCCTCCTCGGCGACGCCGAGGTCCTCGGTCAGCAGGTGAACCGCCGAGCCGAGGTTGGCGAGGTCGAAGACGCAGATCAGGCCGGGGGTGCCGGCGGGGACCTCCTCCAGGGTTTCGGGGTCGAGAATGCGGACGCGCACCCAGTGGGGAGCCCGGAAGAGCTCCGGGTCCTCGCCCAGCAGCGAGCCGGTGTAGCACTGGCTGGTCAGCTCGGTCATGCCGTACTCGCGGACCACGGAGGCGGCCGGCACGCCGGTCCAGGACTGCAGCCGGGCGAGGAGATCCTCGCGGGCGATCTCGGTCGCGCGCCCCTTGAAGCCGCCGGTCTCGAAGACCGCCGAGCCCGCGGGAAGGCGGAACTTGAGCCCCAGCCGCTCCAGCCCGTCGAGCCACTGGGCGAGGGCAAAGGCGGTGGCGAGCACCAGCACGGGCCTCCCCTCGCGCTGCCGCGCCCCGGCCCACGAGCGGGCCGGCGCCGCCTCGACCCCGCGGGGGCCGAAGGCCGTGGCGCTCTCCAGGCTCCCCCAGCGGGCCAGGATGTGGCCGGCCATGAAGGAGAGGCTCGAATCCGGGAGCTGCTCCGGAGATGGGATCAGGGAGAGGATCGGCAGCTTGCCGCCGGCGTCCGCGAACGGCGCGAACGGCAGGCAGAAGCGCGGGAAGGAGGCGTCGATCACCGCCCGGTAGAGGTCCGGGAACGGCTGATGATGGATGCTGCGCCGCTCCTCGCCTTCCTGCTTTCCGGAGGTGGTGCCGCTGCTGCGGAAGATCTCGACGGCGGGCGCGGCGGCCAGCGTCAGCGTCTTGAAGGCGGCGGTGGGGACGGGCGGCACCTGCCGCCAATCGGTCACCGTCCCCGGGTTCACCCCCCGCCGCTCGCACAGGCGGCGGAAGGGCTCGACACGCTCGAACTGCCAGGCGAAGGCGGCGAGCGCCTGCTCCTCGAACGGCTCGCTTTGCGGGGAGGTCAGGAATCGGGTTACGCGGTCGACGATCACGGGCGGGATTTTGTCACGGTTCGCGGCGGCGATGCCTTCTGTTAAAATTGAGACCGTATCCAATCTTGCCATGACCGACTTCCACCAGACCCGCCAGGCTCCTGGGGAGCCCGAGGCGGTCGAATCCATCACCGCCCTCGCCGCCACCCTGGCGATCGAGATCGACGGCATCTTCTCGCGCTTCCATCTGAGCGAGCGGGAGGCTGCGGACCTCCTGCGTGAGACCCTGCTCCTCGCCATCTACCGCTGGGACAAGATCGACAGCCGCGAGATCTGGCTGCTCGCCACCCTCCGCCGGGCCTGCCTGCGGCGCCTGCGGCGGCAGCCTCCTCCCCCGTCCTGATCCGTACCCCCGCAGGGTTCTTCCACGCCAGGGGTTCCAGTCACCAGGTGGCGATCGATCCCGCAGCGGCAACGGCCTTCGATCCCGGCTGGGAGGCGCTCGCGCGGGTGGCCGCGGGGGACGCCGAGGCGTTCGCCGCCCTGGTCGAAAGCCATCAGGAACGGCTGCTGCGGCTCTGCGAGCGCCTGCTCAGCGACCCGGAAGAGGCGCGCGACGCCGCCCAGGAGGTCTTCCTCAAGGCCTACCGCAAGGCGGGGGACGTCCGTCCCGGGGGGCAGGTCTACACCTGGCTCTACCGCATCGCGGTCAACCACTGCCTGAACAGGCTGCGGCGGCGCAAGCTGGTGCGCTTCCTGCGCTGGGAAGATCCGGGGGACCGGGACCTCCCCGCTTTCGATCCTCCGGACCGCGCTCCCGACCCCGCTGCCACCCTGGCGGCCCGCCACCGCTGGCAGGCGACGCGGCGGGCGATCGGCAAGCTGCCGGAAAACCAGCGCGCGGTGGTCGTGCTGATCCGTTTCGAGGGACTGTCCTATCAACAGACGGCCGCGGTACTGGGGATCACCGAGGGCGCCGTCGAAAGCCGGCTCGTCCGGGCCATGCGGCGCCTCGAGGCGGCGCAGGAAGCCGGCGGCTCGGGGGTTCCACCCGGAGAGAGGAAACGATGACACGCGGTAGCGAACAAGAACTGATCCGCCTGCTCCACGGCGAGCTGCCGCCGGACGAGGCGCGGGAGCTGCGCGCGCGGCTGCGGCGGGAGCCGGAGCTGGCCGCGGCCTTCGACCTCCTCGAGCGGACCTGGAGCGGCCTGGCCCTGCCGCCGCCCTCGCCGGTGCCGGCCGGATTCGCCGGGCGGGTGATGGCGCACGCGCGGAGCCAGCCCGCCCCCGCCCTCTCCTGGACGGCGGCCCCCCGCTGGGTGCGGGCCACGGCCGCCGCCGCCCTGCTCGCGGGCGCGGCGCTCGGCGCCGGGGTGGGCAGGAGCTGGCCGGCGGCTGAGAAGGCCCCGGAGCCCGCGCCGGTCTCCTCGCTGGCGGCGACCGAAGCGACCGAATACAGCCTCGCCGATGGGTACTGGGACGTGGTGGACGACACGGTGGCGGTCACGCCGGACGCCGGAGAGGAGATCCAGCGATGAGGCGCTGGTGGCTGGTCATCGCCCTCCTCCTCTCGGTGGGGCTCAACCTCGGCATCCTCGCCGCCATCGGCGCGCGCCGGACCGCGCTCCTGGCCGGGAAAGCGGCCCGGCCGCCGATGGAGGCCGGCAACCCGGGGGATAAGCCCGGTGCCGACCCGGTCCCCCGGCTGGCCCGCCTCGCCGACCGCCTCAAGCTCGAGGGGGAGCCGCGGCGCCGGTTCCTCGACATCCAGTGGAATCTTTACCAGGAGACCACCCGGCTGCGCCTGCGGCTCAACGAGGCCCACCGCGACCTGCGGCGGGAGATGAGCCGCCCCACCCCGGACCGGCAGCGGGTCGAAGGACTGCTGAACGAGTCGGCGCGGATCTACCTCGCCCTCGAAAGGTCGCTGGTGAACAACGTCTTCGCCACCCGCGACCTGCTCGACCCGGAGCAGCAGGAGGAGTACCTGAAGATCATCGGCCGCCTCCGCGTGCCCGGCCCGGGAGCCGGGATCAGCACTCCCGGGGGTGGGCCCGGGGGGCGGCGGCTTGGGCCTATGGAGAGGCTGCGGCAGAAGCGGATGCGGCAGGAGCGGATGGAGAATCGGGGAGCGGAGAACGAGGGGCCGCCGCCGTAGGGAGCTTTTTTCCTCCCCCGGAACGGGGGAGGTCAGGAGGGGGTGTTCCGGAGTCCGGAGCGCTGCCTTGTCTGGGGCGGCCCCCTCCTGGCCTCCCCCTGAAGGGGGAGGAAAAAAGCTCCAATCACCCCTCCGGCTTCACCGCCTTCGCCTCCCGCACCGCCTTCACCTTGGCCTGGATCTGTTGCAGCGCGTCCGCCGGCAGCAGCAGGACCACCTCCCGGCCGCTCGCCCGGGCCGGCACTCCGGACGGGGTGGGCGGATAGAGGATCAGCGTCTCGTTCCCGGCGTCCTTGGTGCGCAGCTCGAAGGTGAACAACGGCTTGGCGAGGCCGGCGTGCAGGCTCTGCGACTCGGCAGGGGTCAGCAGGCGCTCGGCGCGGGCGCCGATCACGGCGAACAGGAGATCGCTCACCGGCAGATAGGAGATCAGGGTGCCCCCCCGCTTCCAGTCGGTGCCGGCGCGGGTCAGCTCCAGGGATGTGCGGTCGTCGCGCACCGCGGCCGAGTCGACCTGGTGCACCTCGAAGGCGGAGAGCTGGAGAGCCCGCCAGTCGGCCGGCGCCCGCAGGGCCGACTCGCCCAGGCGGGTGCGGACCTCGAACGTGACATCCCCCGCGCGGGCGTAGCCCACCTCGCCGCTCGGCTGCCCTTCCGGGGCCGCCGCACCAGCTTCCCCGGTCATAACCGCCGTGCCGAGCTCGATCCGCACCGGCGGCGTCACCCCCGAGAAGGCCACGTCGACGGTCGCGCGCGGCGGCTGGAGCCCCAGCGCCGAGAGGGGGCGCGAGCCGTCCAGGAAGCGGTCGGCCGTGAGCCCGGTCAGGTCCGAGAGCAGGCCGTCCACCAGGTCGTGGTCGGCGCGGTCGGCGAACGGACGCTCGATCCAGAAGCCGTCCGCCCGGCGGGCGAGGACGACCGGCCCGCCCGCGCCCCCGCTCAACGTAATGCTCCGGATCCTCTCGCGGTCGCCGCGGAAGACCAGGCGGTCCCGCCACTCCCCCGCCCCCTTGTCCACCTCGGAGAGGATGGCGTCGCCCACCACGTAGGCGCCCTTCTGCCCCGGCACGGCGGCGATCAGGCTGCCGCCGGGCGGCACCTCGGCGCCGAGTCGCAGCACCTTCTCCCCCGTCTTCGTGGTCAGGCGCACCACGGCCCGGGGCTTGTCCAGCCCCACCGCCTTGGGATCGACGTCGTCGAGCGTGCGGGTCTTCTCCAGCGCGGCGAGGCCGTCGAGCAGGCGGTCCACCGCGAAGGAATCGGCGCGGGCGGCGAGCGGCTGGACGATCCGCCATTCGACCGCGGGCGCCTCCGCGGCCGCCTCCCCCTCTTTTGCCTTGGGGGTAGCAGCACCGCCGGTCCGCTCCAGGCGGATCTTCCCCTTGGGGGAGTCGATCTCCACCGCGGTCACCTCCGCCTTGTCGAGCTCCAGGACCTTCTTGCCGAGCGTCACCCGCTCCTCGCTCGACGGCAGCTTCCGCTCGTAGAACCAGATGAAGGCCCCCAGGGCCAGGACGACGGCCAGCAGGATCAGCAGCGTGCGCGGCTTCATCCGTTACCTCCGCCGGCGCATGAACACGACGCCTCCCAGCACCACCGCCAGGATGGGCAGGAACGCCGCCAGCAGGTAGATCTTGCGGATCTCATCCCCGGTCAGCGTCAGCCGGACCTGCTCCGTCTTCTTCGGCGGAATGCCGAGGAGCTCCTCGCGCTCGACCAGCCAGTTGAGCGCGTTGGACAGCAGCAGGCCGTTGTCCTGATTGGCCTGGAGGAGCTGATTGGTGGCGAAGTCGGAGTCGCCGAAGACGATCAGCCGCATCGCCCGCTTGCCGGGCGCGGTCAGAGCGCTCTCGGCCACCGCTCCAACCGGCACCGGACCCTGCACGTCGCTGGGATCGAGGCTGACCGCGGGGAGATGGGCGAGGCCGGTCTCCCCCCACCCCTTGGCCGAGGTGAGCACCAGGTCGGTGACCTTGATGCCCGGCGCGCTGCCGGCGCGGGCGGAGCGGGCGAGGCTCACCAGCACCGGCACGCTCCCCCCCGCGAACGCCTTGGTCACTGGATGGTCGCCGTAGCTCTTGAGGAAGATCGTCTCCGGGCCGAAGAACGGCAGGATCGCCTCGGGATCGACCACGATGTCCGGCTCCACCTTGATCCCGTAGCGGGCGAGCCACCCCTCGAGATGGGTGTCGACGAGCCCCGCCCCGGCCGGGTTCAGCGTGGGATCGAGCATCACCAGCATCCGCCCGCCGTTGTTGAGGTAGGCCGCGAGGGCGTCGAGCTCCGGCTGGATGAAGCTGCTCTTCGGGCCGGCGATCACCAGCAGATCGGTGCCCGGGGGCACCGCTCGCCTGCCCCAGCGAGGCCCACTCCGAGAGATCGAAGTTGTCGCGCCCGAGCAGCTCCTGGGCGCCCGAGAAACCCTGCCCCCCCTGATCGTCGAGCGCGTGCTCGCCGTGGCCGGTGGTGAACAGGATCTTCGGCTTCCGCCCCTCCGAGAGCTGGAGGATGGCGCTGGTGAACAGCTGCTCCCCCTTGAAGCCGGTGATCCGCGGCGCGCCGCCCTGGGAATCGATCTCGGCGAGATCCTGGCTGGCGACCATGCGCTTGTCGTTGCCGCTCGCGACCACCACCCCCTGCGTCTCCACTCCGTACTTCTGGCTGAGCGACTGGGCCTCGATGGCATTCTTGGCGAGATCGATCACCCGCACGTGGACGCGCGGCGAGGCCGCCCCGTAGCGCTGCAGCAGCTCGGTCGTCGGCTGATAGAGCTCCTGCTGATCGGGCGACAGGAAGACGATGAAGTCGACGTCCTGCTTGAGCCCCTTCAGCACCTTCCGGGTCTTGTCCGACAGGCTGTAGAGCTGGCTGCTCGTCCAGTCGAAACGCTTGTAGTACTTCCAGCCGAAATAGTTGACGATCAGCAGCAGGGCGGCCAGCAGCAGCACGCCAGCCGACAGCGTCCCCGTCTTCACCAGCGTGCGGCGGTTCGGCTTGAGAAATGTGGGGCATCGCGGTCATCTCCACTTCTTGTCTTCGAGCGCCCGGCTGGCCAGGAACAGGAAGAACAGGGTGCCCGACAGGTAGAAGACCAGCCGGCGGGTGTCGACGATGCCGCTCGCGAACTCGTCGATGTGATTCCAGATGCCAATGTAGCCGAGCGCCTGCTTGGCCGTGTCGTTGTTGACCAGCTGTTCGAACACGCCGAACAGGAAGAGCAGGAAGAGCAGGGCGGCCGTCATCATCGCCGCCAGGAGCTGGCTCTTCGTCATCGCCGAGGAGAAGATGCCGATCGCCAGGAACAGCGCGCCGATCAGCAAAACCCCCACGTAGCCGGCGAAGACCGGCCCCCAGTCCACCTTCTGTAGGCGAGATCATCAATCCGTAGGCCAGGGTGGGGGCCCAGAGAAAGGCGTAGAACGTGAGCGCGGCCAGGAACTTGCCCGCGATCACCTGCCCCCTCGGTAACCGGCGCCGTCATCAGCACCTCGATCGAGCCGGACCGCAGCTCCTCGGTCACCAGCCGCATGGTCAGCACCGGCGCGATGAGCAGCAGCATCAGCCAGGTGGCGCGCGAAAAAGTAGCTGAACGGCGGCCCGCCGGGCGAGCGGGGATCGCTCAGCGCGACGATCAGATAGAGAAGATGATGCCGTTCACCACCAGGAAGAAGAACAGGACGATGTAGGCGAGCGGCGAGAAGAAGTAGGCCCGCAGCTCGCGGCGGAAAGTCGCCAGGGCGCCGTTCACGAAACCACCTCCTGCTGCCGCGGCGGCGTTTCGGTCACGCCGGCGGCCGTGTCGTGCGTGGTGAGGCGCACGAAAATGTCCTCCAGGGTCGCGCCGCGGTCGCGGGCGAGCTCCAGAAGCACCCAGCCGCGCTCGACCGCGGCCCGGAAGACCGCCTCGCGGGGATCGGCCGCCGGGCTCGCATTCGAGCATCCAGGACCCCGGAATCCGCGCCAGGGTGCACCGCGACGATCCCCGGCACCGCCGCGAGCACCGCCGCGGCGTCCTCGGGAGCGCCCTTGAGATCGAGCCGCACGGCCGGGTTGCCCATCCAGCTCTCGCGCAGGCTCGCCGGCGTCCCCTCGGCGATGATGCGGCCGCGGTCGATGATCACCACGCGGTCGCAGAGCAGCTCGACCTCGGGGAGGATGTGGGTGGAAAGCAGCAGCGTGTGCTGGCGCCCGAGCTCGCGGATCAGCTCGCGGATCGAGATGATCTGCTCGGGATCGAGGCCGACCGTCGGCTCGTCGAGCACCAGCACGCGCGGGTTGTGCAGGATGGCGGTGGCGAGGCCCACACGCTGGCGGTACCCCTTGGAGAGGGTGCCGATGATCTGGTTGCGCACGTCGGCGAGCAGGCAGCGCTCGATGGCGGTGGCGATCGCCTGGCGCGCCTCGGCGCGGGGGAGCCCCTCGAGCCGGGCGCGGTAGGCCAGGTACTCGCTCACCCGCATCTCGGTATAGAGGGCGACGTTCTCCGGCAGATAGCCGACCTGCCGGCGCGCCTCGCGCGGGGATTCGAAGAGATCCTTGCCGTCCACCGTCACCCGGCCGCCGGTGGGAGGCAGGAAGCCGGTGATCATGCGGATGGTGGTCGTCTTGCCGGCGCCGTTCGGCCCCAGCATCCCGAGGATCTCCCCTTCCCGCACCGAGAAGGAGATGCCGTCCACGGCGGTGAAGTCGCCGTAGCGGCGACTCAGGTTCTGCGCTTCGATCATGGGAGCCCTCCCAGAAGATATGGCCCACGAGGATTCAGCAAGACGGATGCCGTGATGATCCGCCCGCAAACCCAGGAAAAAACAGGAGATCCGCGACGTTCCGGCGCTTCGCCGCAGCAGCGAAGTGCCACTTTGGCGCTACATCCGGGCCGATGCTATCCTGTTTAGCATGGCAGACAAAGACAAGGCATCCGGAATGAAGTCCGCGTACGAGCTGGCGCTGGAGCGCATGGAGAAGCAGGGGATCGAGCGCCCACGCGAGGAGAGCTTCGGCGACGAGCTGCGGGAGAAGATCGCGGAGACCCGGCGCAAGGCCGAGGCCAAGATCGCCGAGCTCGAGATCCTCCACAAGAACAGCTTGAAGTCCGTCTACGACCACGCCAAGCGGCAGGAAGACGAAGAGGCCTACCACCGCGAGCGCCGCCGGCTCGAGGAGGAGCGGGACCGGAAGATCGAGGAGCTGCGGAAGCCCTGAGGGCTTGTGTCCTATCCCGAGAGTCGTTTCCGCAAGATCACAGCCACCGGTGGCGGGGGCTCGGCCCGCAGCCAGGCGGTCAGCTGGCTCGCGATCCTCGTCGCCGCCTTCGTCAACTCGGCCAGCTCCTGCGGCGTCTCGTAGAGCGGCGGCACCACCTTGGCGACGATGCTGGTCGAAAAGTCACCGATCTCGTAGAAGCGCCAGGTCACGTATGAAATCTCCAGGTGCCCCCGTTTTTTCGGCAGCTTCCAGCAGACCGCGCCATACGTCGTATTCCCCGTAGCCTCCGGGTAGCACCCCTCCGGCATCCCGGCGTCCTTCTCGTTCCAGGGATCCGCGCGCAAAAGGCGCGAGACGAACCCCTCCTCGCCGGGATCATCCGCCCAGACGTATTGAGGCTCGAGGCCGGTCCGGCGTGCCGTCCCCTCGATCTGCTGCCGCAAGCCGCCATTTCTGCCGTGCGGAAACACCACGACACTGACGTTGCGCTCCGGATGAGACCGATCGAACCTGTGGAAACGGAATTGAGTCGGGCCGTCCAGACCCTCTCCAGCCCCACCGAAACCAGACCCGTCGCTCGTTCCACTGGCCATGCGCTAAAGCCTCCGCACTCCAAGTCTACTCGAACAGCACCCCACCCCAATCCTTCGGATCGACGTCCGCGATCGTCTGGGAGAAAGTCCATCGATGGCCGCCGGGATCCTCGGCGCTGTACTGCCTTTCGCCATAGGGGTAGTCGGTGGGCGGATTGATGATCCGGGCACCGAGCTGCCGGGCGTGTTCGCAATGGCCTTCGACGTCCGCCACGCGCACCAGGACCGAGTGGCCCGACCCGCCCGCATCGCCGGGCTGTCCGGCCACGACGACGGCGCCCGCGCCGAAAGAGAGTTGCACCCGGTGATCCCCGATCCGCAGCCGTTCCACAAATCCGAACGATCGGCAGAGCCAGTCGGCCGCCTCGCGCACGTCCGGGTAATAGAGCACCGGGATGACCACGCTGGGTGGTATCGAGCGGTTGATCGATGTGGAGGGTTGCTCGCGCGGCGGTTTCATTGGCTTGATTTCTTGCTCACCTACGGATCTCGAAACGGCTTACTTGATAGCGCTACGACGCATTTTTTCCGCCAACTCGTCTCGGAATTTTTCCAACTGCTCTGCGGTGAGAGGTATCAGCATCGTAGGCATGGGGCGCGTCGGGAACTGGGCGAGGAGCCAGGCCAGCACAGCAGGGTCGACACCGGCGTCTTTGCGCAAGGCGATGTCCAGATCTCGCTCGGGAGGAAATCCTGCCTGGTCGAGAAAATAGAGGTCGACGAGATCGCGAGGCTCGGAGCGCGAGAGGATACAAGTCAGTTTGCTCGCCCGGAGATCCGCGAGCGATTCGACGACGATCTCCTCGATCGGGGGCGGCGGAGCCGCGATGTCGGCGACGGGCTCATGAACGACATCGATCTCAACACTGTTTCCGTCTCGGTCCTCAAGTCTGGCGCGCACGAGGTGGCCCACGTCGCGCAGCAGAGTGACCGCTATCCCGGAGCCCGCGGCAGCGCCGGGGAGAAATCCGACGAGGGCTCGCATGTCCTCAGCGTCATGGACGAAGAGGTCGACGTCTCCGGTCGTCCGATGGCCCAGATAGACCCCGGCGAGAGCCGCGCCGCCACCCAGGTGACAAGGGATGCGCCCCTGGCAAGCGCGGACGAAATCGAGGACGAAATCCGGGACAACCCGGCGGTCGAAAGTCTTACGCACCGCTTTCACGGATCTGGCCGAGAGGCGGCCATTCCGGCGGCGGGAGCTTCAACAGCCAGGCCCACATCTGTCTGGAGCGCCCCAGGTATCGGATCAGGAAGGGCCAGAGCGCACGAATCTCGTCGGAGGTTACGAAGAGCCAGATATCCCGCGTGTTGGCCTCCCGCAGGAGGGCACCCATCCAGTAGGCGCGCTCTTCCGGATCGGGCGAGACGAGGTGCTCCTTGAGCTGGCCGACGGTTGCATCCGTCCACCAAAGAAAATAAGGCCGTGCGCTGTCGTCCAGGAGAGACTCCGTGGTCGGTGGCAGGCGATCCGCGGACGGAGTGGGATGGGCGCTTCTACTCATGATTCTCCAGGAATAACCCTACCATGGGCGCCTGGGCCTGGGGGACCCGAACCGATGGCCGAGAGAGCGTATCAGCGCCGGGTTATCGTGCCGCGGAAATTCAAGGGCAGGGGAGCCGCGGCCAGCGTGATCCGCACCGATTCAGGGTCCGCCAGTTGAATCCGGTACCGGGTACACAGGAGATTGCACAACATCATCAATAGCGTGGTGCCCAGGCCGCCTCCGATGCACGCCTTGGGCGCCCAGCCGAACGGGACGTAGCTCGCGGCGTTGCAGGGCCCCCGCTCCGAGTCGGAAATCCACCGGTCCGGGTCGAAGGTGTCGGGGTCCTTCCAGTTTCGCGGGTCGTGATGGATGAGATAGGGGCTGAGAAGATAGCGCTGGCCGGTCTTGAGGCACACCTGCTCGTGATCGATGTCCGTGCGGACCGGCTGGGTCATGAGCGACGGCGGGCTCCACATGCGCAAGGTCTCTTTGACGAAGCGGTGGGTGAGCGGAGCGACGCGCGTCGGCGCGGCATACAGGTCTTTCAGCGGGATCGGCGCGAGCTCGCCGCCGGCGCGTCAGGTCCCGCCGCGCCGACCACGACGTCGAGCAGATCGGCGGGCGGGTGGGCGCCCCCCGGCAGAAGCGGGGAAGGCCCCGTCGAGGAACATCAGAGGGTCCCGATCGAACTGAATCGCCGCTTCCCGGTCGGTCATTCATGCTGTCCTCAAGTCGTGGCGGTCCAGATCGACGACCAGCACCGTCCGCATTCCAAAAAGAAGGTGCCGGGAAGCTGGATAAATGGGCCTTGCTCTCACGCAAGGATTTAAGAAGGTCGATCCGAGGAAACGGCGGCCCGGCAAAGCTACCGGGCCGCTGCTGGAATCAGGAAGGCGGGGTTACTCCGCGTAGGGCACGGCGCACGCTACAGCGCAATGGATTCCCTGCGCCTCGGGGTGGCATTCGGGATCTGCGGAGTAGCTGCAGTCATAGTACGACACCATCTTCTCCATGGCATGACTCTGCCGCTGCCGCGCCCAGGCCGGAGTCCAGCCGGCCTGGAAGTTGCCACTCGTCTTGGCAAGATAGGTCTCTGGAATCTGGTCGCCATCGGTGTCCACCAGCACGTTGGTCTGACGCACGGCGTTCCCTCTCTTCTCGATCACCCCCCAGGTAGCATTGGCGGCCGGAGCGAGAGTAAAGCTGCGGACGAGCTCCAGGCTCTTCGCCGGAGCGCCGTTGGTGGGGGAGAAACTGACCCGGTACTGAACCTTGAGCGGTGCCACGAAGCGGCCGCTGGTCTCATTGTCCCTGACGATCTTCATCGCGGTCGTCGGCTGCGTGCCACTCAGGGAAACCCGGACATTGAAGTCGCCACAGGCCGTCTTGACCGGCGCCACGCTCTCCAGCTGGAGCGCCCGGAGCTGGATGCGGGTGGTCGCCACGCCCTTGGCATCGAAAGCGGCATTGTCCAGCCGCTGAACGATAGTGTCGGCGCCGCCGAGCTCGCCGGGAGCTCCGGTCGCCAGCGGACGGCCCTGAAGGACGATCCGGCCCTTGAAGGCGGCCGACTTGGAGCAGAAGAAGCCGGCCGGGATCGGGGACTTGTCAAACTTGACGAAGGACGTGCCGTCCCCGGGGGTACGCCACACGTCGATCCCGTTCTCAATCGAGTGCAAGGTCGCGGCGGCAGCCGGCAGGGCGGCGAGAATCGCAAGGGCCAGAACGCAGACAAGTGTTCTTTTCATTAGCAATCTCCTGGAATGCAATGGTGTGAAGGATCTCCACTTCCTGTGCAGGGAGTCTTCGGTTTGGGCCGCCGGAGGGCCGCGAGGCGGGAAGGGGTGCTGAAGACAGGAATCCAGTCTCCAACAAGGAGGAGGGACTTCGGTTTCAAAAGGCCTGCGGATACGCAAGGATCGTCTCGCCCAATCGGCAGGACGCCCAAAAGCCAAAACTGAAGTCTTCAGGACGATACTGTCTACAGATTATGGTGCGGCCCGGAAGCAAAGCGTGACAGCCCGCGCGCATTCACTGTCTTTTTGATGGTCATCATGGGTTCGCAGTGAACTTCAGCGCCTTCTCTTCTGGCTCCTGATCCGGTAGAGGCGCTCCGTAAAGCCGCCTTCGCTTTCGAAAGTCTGGGCCTGGGCCGCCAATTGGCGGTCGAGCAGGTAGCAGCACAGATTCAGCAGTGAGAGAGCCGCGTTGGCCACCAAGACAGAAGAGCTCACGGACGGAACACGGCCTCCACGGACCAACACGGACAAGGCTACACCGTCCCCCTGTCTGTCCCTGCCAGTCCGTGTCCGTCCCTGTTCGTCCTCAACCCAGAGGCGTACTTCCTCCACCGTCGCGCAGCGCCTCGCCTTAAAGCGCACCAGCGCCGGATGATCCGGCGGCAAGAGGGGCAACCCTCGCTGGCGCAGAAAGTCTTCGTAGTCGAGCCGCAGTTCCTCAAGGCTGGCCCGCGCGACGTTGGTCAGCTTGAGCTCCGTTTTCTTCGAAGTGCCCGACGCCTGGCTCCCCTCGGCAATGTTTTGCACTCCGCTTCGCGCCGCCTGCACCATCTGATCGCAAGTTCGGCTCCGGCGGTCGACGTATCGCTCGCAGAAACGTGCCGTAACGTCGTAGATCAGTTGCCCCAACTGGAAGCTCTTCAGCTTCCGGTACCCCCCGTGCTTCGGAATCAGCGGCTCATCGGTCCCCACGATCCCCCTGGCCTCCTGATGTCGTCCTGAGCGGAAGATATCAGCGCTACGGTACTTTTTCTCGACTCCGAGAACTCAACGCCGGTCCGGCAGAGCTTGCCAGCGTTCGTGCACTACGCTCTAATCGTGCACGCCATGACCCACGACGAATATGAACACAGCAAGCTCCGCCTCGAAGAGCAGCGCCGCTCCGGCGTCGAGCTGGTGGAGGCGGCCTATCAGGCCCAGATCCGGGCCCTCGATCTGGTCTGGATGCTCCAGGGCGGCGTGGGACCGGTGGCTCTTGTCTCGGGAGCTACCCCACCGGTCTCTGCTCCAGCGCCGGCTCCTCCGGCGGAGCGACCCCGGCGCCGGAGCGGGCCGGAGGTGGATGATGACGTCCGCGCGGCGTTCCCGCGGCTGCCCGAGCGGTTCACGCGCCGCGAGGTCTGTGAGGCGCTCGGCTATGAGCCGGATCGCGGCGCCCTGTACCGGGTACTGCAGATGCTGAAGACGGAAGCCCTCGTCCGGATCGAGTCCGCCGGAGAGGGGCAGCGGGCTACGGTCTATCGCAAGACCGGGGGCGCGCATTCGCCCCCGGTCGCGTGACATCCGGCTCTCTTCCGGAGGCATTCGCACCCGTTGGGCGGACATCCGCCCCGGATTCCCGCGCATTCGCCCCCGTTCGCGGGAGTCCACCCCGGGCTTCCGGAACATTCGCCCCGATTCGCGGGACGTGCGGGAACGCTCGCCGCTCATTCGGGAAGGTTCGTGCGCTTCCCGCTCCGGGTTCTGGCTCATTCCCCTGGCTTCGTGCGCTATCGCCCCCGAGCTCTGGGACATTCCCCTGGCGGGGCGGATCATTTCCGAAGAGGGGGCGATGATTCGGCCCGGAGGATTTTGCATCCGCCCTCCCGTGGGGAATGACGCGCCCCGGGAACGGTAGGATCGCCCTGTCAGGGCGAATGTGCCAGAACAAGGGGCTCGTGTTTCCCCAACCGGGGCCAATGTGCGCCCAGCCGGGGGGAATGACGCGGGAAGCCAGGCGAATGAGCCGCGAACCGGGGCGCGGAACGGAATAATCGGCCCCCGTTGCGCCGGAAGCGGATCTACACCCGCCGAAACACCTCCCGGAACCGCCGCACCGCGTTGCCGCTGCCGCAGATGTAGATGGCGTCGTCCGGCTTGAAGCGGAAGTCGGCGGGGAACTCGACGAGGACTTCCTCGCCACGCTCGACCGCGACGACGGAGCAGCCGGTGCGCTCGCGGACGGCGAGGGTGGCGGGGTGGCGGCCGGCAAGGCCGTCGGGGACGATCTTCAGGATCTTGAGCTGCGGGTCGACGGCGACCGACTCCTGGCCGAGCAGCTTCTTGGCCAGCATCTGGCCGGAGACCTGGCTGATCGAGAGGGCGAAGTCGGCCCCGGCGCGGTGGATGCGCTCCACGTTCTCGGCCTCGTTGACGCGGGCGATCACCGGCACTTCCGGCGCCAGATCCTTGAGGATCACGGTGGCGAAGAGGGTGGCGCTGTCGGTGTCCAGAGCCAGGATCATCGCCTGGGCATCCTTGATGCCCGCCGTCTCGAGCAGCCGGGAGTCGAGCACGTTCCCCACCAGGTCCACCTCCGGGCCGGGATGGCGGTCGATCAGCGTAACCTCCTCCCCCACCGCGCGCAGCAGCTCGGCCACCTTGCGCCCCACCTCGCCGCCCCCGCCCACCACGAACGGCCCCTCTTTCCGCAGGGTCACCGCGCCCCCCGCGAGATCCTGCAGGCGGTCGACGCTCTCCGGGCTCCCCACGACGACCAGGATGCCGCCCGGCGCGAGCCGGAGCCCCGAGCCGTCGGGCACCATGAGCTCGCCGCCGATCCACTGGCCGACCACCTTGGCCCCGGTGCGCGTGCCGATCGCGGTCTCGTCGAGCGTATGGCCGGCGAGCGGGCTCTCGGGGCTCACCCGCAGCTCGGCCACCTCCAGGTTGCGCCCGAGCTGCTGGATCCCCCCACGCGCGGGTTGATGCGGACCGAGGCGCGGGCGGCGAGCGCCGCGCCCAGGATATGC
Source organism: uncultured Acidobacteriota bacterium (assembly GCA_963792575.1). GTDB lineage: Bacteria > Acidobacteriota > Thermoanaerobaculia > Multivoradales > UBA5704 > DATARR01. The sequence continues at coordinate 149,855 of CAWBWZ010000003.1, read as the reverse complement.
CGCGGGGTGAAGACGGCCGTGGCGCCGGCGAGCATCATCGGCCGGCGGTGGAAGGGATCCTCGACCAGCGCCAGGATGGTGCCGTTGAAGCCGAGCTGGCGCGCCGAGAGGCTGAGCGCGGCGTTCTCGTCGTCGGTGCCGTTGGCGATGATCGCCCGCGCCGTCTCCAGCCGGGCCGACCGCAGCGCCCCCTCGCTCAAGGAGCGATGGACGATACGCACTCCGCTCTCGAACAGCCGGCGGGCCACCGAGTCGTCCTGCTCCAGGATCAGCGTCGGCACGTCCGCCCCCGCCAGCTCTTCCAGGAGCGTCTCGACCGCCGGCCCATAGCGGTAGACGACCACGTGCCCCTCAAGATCCTTCGCCACCTCCTGCGGCAGCCGGGTCTCGAACCGCTCTTCCAGGAAGGGGATCAGATAGATCGGAAAGATCAGGAAGACCAGAAAAACGCCGAGGAACTGGACCGCCACCACCAGCACCACCATGACCGGATGGCGCCACCCCGAATCCGCGCCGTAGCCGGTCGTGCTCAGCGTCTCGCCCGCCCACTCCAGGCTCTGCCAGAAGGTGCGCGGCTTCCCCTCGAGCGCCGCCATTCCCCACATGTAGAGGAAGGAGGAGGCGAGCACCGTGAGGAGCAGGCCGAGGAGCAGGCCGGCGAGGCGGCGGCGGGAGCGGGTCACGGGGGTATTGTAGGCCCTCATCACCCCGGCCCTCTTCTCCCGTCCCCTCCCACCCTCCCTCACCGGGAGAAGAGGGAGAAGTTAGTCAAAAGCAACACGGAGCGTGTTTTTAGCCCTCTCTCTCCCGGTGCGGGAGGGTGGGAGGGGACGGGAGAGAGAGGGTTGGGAGAGTGAGGGCTCAGTACGGCATCTCCTCCTCCTCCATCCCGAAGTGGTGCCCCAGCTCGTGGACCACGGTGTCGCGGATCTCGCGGATCACCTGCCGGCGGTCCCGGCAGTAGCGGAGGATGGGGCCGCGGTAGATGAAGACGCGGTCGGGCATGACGGCCTGGTAGAAGCTGTCGCGGTCGGCGAGGGGGACCCCCTGGTAGAGGCCGAACAGCTCCTCGTCCGGCTCCATCCCGAGCGCCTCGAGGTCCTCGGGGTCCGGCTCGTCCTCCACCATCACGGCCACGTTCTCCAGCAGCTCGGCGAATTCCTCGGGGAGCCCCTCCAGCGCGTGCTCGACCAGGGCCTCGAACTCTTCGGGGGGGATGCGCATGAGGATAGATTACCAAGCGTGCGCCTCCGTCTCCGCCCTCTCGCCGCCGTTCTCCTCCTCGCCGCCCTCCACATGGCGGTGTTCGACCGCGGCCTCGGCGGTGACGGCTGGGCGAGCTTCGCCACGCTCCAGTCGCTGGCCGACGACGGCGACCCTTTCGTGGAGGACGATCACCGCGGCGTGATGAACGGGCTGGTGGGCGGGCCGGGGGAGCATCTGGTCCTTCAATATCCTCCCGGCATCCTGGCGCTGGACGCCCTTCCCTTTCTGGCGGGACGGGCGCTCGACCGGGTGCTGCCGGCGGGATGGATGGCGAACGGGGCCGAGCTCCCCCCGGCCGGGCGGGTGCCGCGCGGGGTGTTCCTCTCGGCGGCGATGATCGTGCTGGCCCGCAACGCCGCGACGCTCCTGGGAATGCTCGGGATCGCCCGCGCCCTGCGCCGGATCGGAATCTCCGAGGGGATCGCCGCCGCCGCGACCGCCCTGACATTCTTCGGCGGACCGCTGATCTTCTACTCGCTGGTGGGGATGACCCACGCGCCCGCCTTCGCCCTGGCCGCGCTGCTGCTTTTGGTGCTCGTCCGCCAGCGGGAGACCGGGAGCGTGAGGCTCGCCCTGGCCGCCGGGGCGATCGTGGGCGGGGCGGTGATGGTGCGGTATGGATCGGTCGCCCTGGCGGCTCCGGCTTTGTTGGCGATCTTCCATAGCCCGGGATTGAAATCCCGGGCTAACGACGGCCGTCCCTGGGCCGGGACTTCCCGGAGAATTCTTGCCTTTGGGGCCGGATTGATCCTCCCTCTGTTGCCGCTCCCCTTCTGGTGGGAATGGCTGTTCGGCTCGTGGCTCCCGCCTTACGGGGGGACGTGGGTGATCTCGGCCGCTTCGCCCTGGAACGTGCTGTTCTCGCCGGTTCATGGGCTCTTTCTGTTCCATCCGGCGCTGCTGCTGGCGGCGGTGGGGTTGCCGGTGGCGGCGGGACGGGAGATCGCTCGGCGGTCGCTGGGATGGGCCGCGATCGCCGCCGTCTGGTTCCTGGCGGTGGCGGTGCTCTATGGCTGGTGGTCGGAGTGGAGCAATCCGGGTGGCTATGGTCAGCGCTTTCTGATCGACGCCCTGCCCGCCCTGAGTATCGGCTTCGCGGCGTTCCTGGCCGGGGGGCGAACCCGGCTCAAGGCGGCGGTCGCCGTGGGTGCGGTCCTGGTGGGCTATCTCCTCTTCTTCGCGGCGGTCGGCGGGCTGGTATTGCCGCCGGCGGGGCTGCCGTGGCCCCAGCGGCTGGAAGAGTACGCACCGCTGCTCCGCAATCCCCCCAGCCCCGCCGAGATGGCGGACGCCCTGCGCCGGGCGTCGCTGCCGGTGCGGGCGGCCTCGCGCCAGGCTTTCCCACGATAGACTTCCGGCATGTCCGTCCGCCTCGACAAATGGCTCCATGTGGCCCGCGTGTTCAAGACGCGCACCCAGGCGACCCACGCGGTCGATCTCAACCGGGTGCGGGTCAACGGCCAGGCGCCCAAACCCCACCGGAACCTCGTCCTCGGCGACCGCATCGAGGTGGAGATCGGCGAGTGGACCCGCGTGCTGATCGTCAAGGAGCTGAAGGACAAGCCGGTCTCGAAGGAAGAGGCTCGCACCCTCTTCGAGGACCTCAGCCCCCCGCGCCCCGAGGCCGATCCCCTCCAGCGGCTGATGCGCCGCCCCCCCGCCCTGCGCGAGAAGGGCGCCGGCAGGCCCACCAAGAAGGAGCGCAGGGAGATAGACCGCTGGGAGGAAGGGCCAGAGGGGGAGGAGCCGTAGCTCCTTTGCCTTTCTGGACAAGCTGACATGTCATCTGTTTGTCCATTATTCAGCGCCTTCTTTCCTTGACACTCTCTAGACGTTGTTGCTAGTCTCCCCTTGATGTCGACGAACTCATCGAGCGCCAGCAGTCCGCGCCATCCGATCGGCGTCGTGGCCCGGCGCACGGGGCTCAAGCCGGACCTGATCCGCGCCTGGGAACGGCGCTACGGCGCGGTGGAGCCCGGGCGTACGGACACCCGCCGGCGCTTCTACTCCGATGAGGACATCGAGCGCCTTCTGCTCCTGCGGCGGGTGGTCAACACCGGCCGGGGGATCAGCCAGGTGGCGAACCTCTCCAACGAGGAATTGGGGGCGCTGATCGAATCAGAGCCGGCTTCCACGGCCTACGCGCCGTCCGGACCGGTGCCGGCCGGCGACGAGCTGGACGAGGTCGCCGAGGCGTTTCTCGGCCGCTGCATCGCCGCGGCGCAGCGGCTCGACGTGCGGGAGATGGAGCTCGAGCTCGACCGCGCCTCGGTCCTGTTCAGCCGCACCCACCTGATCGAGCGGGTGCTCGTTCCGCTGATGCGGCGGATCGGCGAGCTCTGGCATCAGGGAGCGTTGCGCCCGATCCACGAGCACATGGCCTCGGCGGTGGTGCGCTCGTTTCTCGGCGGCATGCAGGGCGCCTATCATCCGGAGGTCTCGGCGCCGCATCTCGTGGTCACCACTCCGGCGCGCCAGCGGCACGAGCTGGGCGCGCTGCTCGCCGCCGCCACCGCCGCCGGCGAGGGGTGGCAGGTGACCTATCTCGGGCCGGACCTCCCCCCCGAGGAGATCGCCGCCGCCGCCCTGCAGAAGGGAGCGCGCGCGGTGGCCCTCAGCATCACCTACCCGCCCGACGACCCCACGCTGGTGGACGACCTCCGGCGGCTGCGGCGGCTGCTGGGAACCCGCACCTCGCTGATCGCCGGCGGCCGCGCCTGCCCCGCCTACAACGCGATCCTGCAAGAGATCGGCGCCATCCAGGTAGAGGACCTGGCCAGCCTGCGCCGCGAGCTGCACGTCTTGCGGTCTTCGGCGTTGGGCGCGCAGAATCTAGACAGAATCTAGACAGCTGGCGATCAGACTCAGTTCCCCAGGAACTCGCCGACCGGCGAGAGCGGCTCGCTGTGCTCGCAGAGGATCTTGAAGACCATCATGATCGGCACCGCGAGAATGGCGCCGGTGATCCCCCACATCCACCCCCAGAAGGTGAGGCCGAGGAAGATCACCACCGGGTTGAGGGTCAGCCGGCGGCCTAGGATCATCGGCGTCAGCAGGTAGCTCTCCAGGAGGTGCAGGCCGAGGAAGGCGCCCGGCGGGATCAGCGCCCGCGGGAGGTCGGGGAAGGTGAGCAGCCCCACCATCGCCAGCACCGCGACCATGGTGATCGCCCCGAGGTAGGGGATGTAGTTGGCGAAGGTCGCGAGCACCCCCCAGAGCAGCGGATTGGGCACGCCGATCAGCGCCATGGCCCCCCAGACCAGCAGCCCCATCACGACGTTGATCAGCGTGATCGTCGCGAGGTAGGTGGAGACCTCGGTCTCGATCTGGCGCGCGATCTCGACCACCCGCTCCTTGTCCGCCCGGCTCGGCAGCACCTTGATCAGCTTGCGCAGGAAGAGGTCCCCGGAGGCGAGCAGGAAGTAGAGGAGGATGAACATCACCGCGGCGTCGGCGACAAAGTCGGTCGCCCGGCTGAGCACCCTGGAGCCCAGGCTCTCCGTCGTCACCTGCACCTGCTGCGGCTTCGGCCCGCCCGCGACCTTGGTGATCTTCTCGACCTGCTCGGTCGCCTTGCTCATCGTCTGCACCGGCTTTTTGAGATCGCGGATCCGGCTCTCCACCTTGCGCAGGCTCTGCGGCGCCTGCCCGATCCAGTTGTAGGCCGGGGTGGCGAGCTCGAAGATACCGAGCGCCAGCAGGCCGAGCAGGCTGAGAATCACCAGACCCGCGCCCAGAGCTTCCGGGATGTGAATTTTTTTCAAGCCGCGCACGATCGGGCTCAGCAGGAAGTTGAGCAGCAGGCTGAGGATGATGGGGAGGAAGAACGCGCGGCCGAAGTAGAGCGTGTAGAAGCACGCCAGGAGGAACAAGCCGCTGAGCGCGAACGAACGGATGCCGAACGCCCCCTGCAGGGCGTCGCGGAGATTCTTGATGTCAGGACGGGGGAGCTCCTCTTCAGGAGTCTCCTTGCGGATCGCTTCCAGCATGACGGGACCTCGGGCTCGAGTCGGACCCATAGATTCTACGGCGGCCGGCGCCGGAAAGCGCCAGCCGCTATCTACGTCAGTCCGCTTGCAGCCGAGGTCAGGCTCTTCGGACCAGGCCCATGAGGAGCGAGATCACGAAGACCACCACGAACAGCACGAACAGGATCTTGGCGATCCCCGCCGCTCCCGTGGCGACACCGCCAAATCCGAAGACGGCGGCGATGAGCGCGACGATCAGGAAGATCAGGGCCCATCTCAGCATGCTCGCTTCCTCCGTTTGCTTCTGAAGACCCGAGCCGGACCGATCCAGCCGGGGAGAAGCTCAACAAAGGCCAGAGGCACACATGGGAGGATTCACTAGGATGTTTACGCCTCTGGCCGACTTATGTATACAGCAAGGCTCGTGCCAGGATTGATGAAGCGGAACCCGCCCGCAGGGCGAAATTTATCCAGCCTGGGGTGTCAACCCCAGGAAAGGGCCATTCCAAATCCCCTTAAGCCCCGAAGGGCCGACACCTCCCAGTGAAGCTTCAGATTGGCGACGCCTCCCACCTGGGGTTGACACCCCAGGCTGGATAAATCCGCCCTGCGGGCGGGTTTGCCTTCGGAATCCCTGCCTCAACCTCCAGTCGCCCCACTTTCCAGCAGCCGGCGGATCCCTTCCAGGGTATCCGCCTGCCCGGGGGTCTTGTCGGTCCGCCAGCGGGCGATGCGGGGGAAGCGGACGGCGATCCCCGACTTGTGGCGCGGCGAGAGGGCGATCCCCTCGAAGGCCAGCTCGAAGACCTGCAGCGGCTCGACGGACCGCACCGGCCCGAACTTCTGCACGGTGTGGCGGCGGAGCCAGCCGTCGAGGGTGACGATCTCCTCGTCGGAGAGCCCCGAGTAGGCCTTGGCGATCGGCACCAGCTCATCCCCGGACCAGACGGCGAAGGTGTAGTCGGTGAGCAGGTTCGCCCGCCGGCCGTGCCCGGCCTGGGCATAGACCAGCACGGCGTCGACGGTGAAGGGCTCGATCTTCCATTTCCACCAGTCCCCCCGCTTGCGGCCGGTGCGGTAGGGGGAGGCGAGACGCTTCAGCATCAACCCCTCGACGTTGCGCTCGCGCGCCTCCTCCCGCGCCCGCGCCAGATCCTCCCAGCTGGCCGCCTCGACGCGGGGGGAGACGAGCAGGAACGGGCGGCCACGGTCCAGCAGCCGTTCGAGGCTCTGCCGCCGCTCGGCCAGGGGGCGCTCGCGCGCGTCGCGGCCGGCGATCTCCAGGACGTCGTAGCCCATGAACACGGCGGGCGCCTCGGCGAGCACCTTTTCCGTCAGCTTCTTGCGGCCGATCCGCCGCTGCAGCACGGAGAACGGCAGCGGCCGGCCGTCGCGCCAGGCGAGGATCTCGCCGTCGAGCACGGTGCCGTCGGGCAGCAGCGGCAGCGCCCCCCGGGTGAGCTCCGGAAACCGCTCGGTGATCAGCTCCTCGCCGCGCGACCAGAGATGGACCGCCCCGCCCCGCCGGATGAGCTGCGAGCGGATGCCGTCCCACTTCCATTCGGCGAGCCACTCGCGGGCCTCGCCGAGCGTCTCGACCGGCGCCTCCAGCGGCGAGGCCAGATAGAAGGGGTAGGGGCGGGAGGCGTCCTCCTCGTCCTCCGCGCCGGGGGAGAAGAGGCTCTCGTAGAAGGGCGCGGTGGGCTCCCAGGTGCCCATCAGGCGATGGGCGACCACCGGCTGCGGCACTCCGGCGACCTGGGCGAGGGCGCGCTCGACCAGCGTCTGCGAGACGCCGACCCGCAGCTCGCCGGTGAGCAGCTTGTTGAGCACGAAGGTCTCCCACCGCGGCAGCCCCCGCCACCAGCCGGTCACCTCGGGCCGCTGCTCCTCGGGGGGGCGGCCGCGCAGGGGGAGGAGCCGCTCCTCCATCCAGCGCGAGAGGGGGATCTCCGGCGCCGGCTCGCCCGGGCCCCGGCCGTCCAGCACCAGGGAGATGGTCTCCGCGAGATCGCCCACGCTGCCATAGGACTCCTCGAACAGCCAGTCCGGAATCCCCGCCTCCGCCATCGCCCAGCCGGCGAGCAGCCGCCCGGGGAGGAACCGCTTCAGCCGCCGGCCGGTGAGAAACCAGACCGCCCACGCGGCATCCACCGGCGGCGCCGAGGAGAAGTAGCCGGCCAGCGCCGCGACTTTCTCGTTGGTCGAGGTCGTCCGGTCGAGCGCCTCATAGAGAGCGGCGAAGCGCTTCAATCCTCCGTCTCCCCTTCGAACGGCGTCGCCAGGGTGCTCGCGGCGACTCCGTTCTCATTCAGGTAGCGGGCGAGCGAGCCGGCGTAGCCGTGAGTGGTCAGCACCCGCTCGGCGCCAGTGTCGGCGATCGTGCTCAGGAGGTCCGGCCAGTCGGCGTGATCGGAGATCACGAAGCCGCGATCGAAGCCGCGCCGCCGCCGGGTGCCGCGGACGCGCATCCATCCCGAGGCGAAGGCGGTGCTGGTGGGACCGAAGCGGCGCATCCAGGTGGAGCCCCCGGCCGAGGGGGGAGCGAGGATCAGCTCGCCGGCGAACGACTGCCCGCGGGTGGTCTCGGCGACCGGCCGGGTGGGGAGCATCTCTACCCCGGCGCTCCGATAGGCATCGTTGAGCGGCTCGACCGAGCCGTGGACGTAGACGGTGCGGTCGGTGATGCGCGCGAGCTCGCCGAGGATCCGCTGCGCCTTGCCGAGGGCGTAGCAGAAGAGGACCGAGGCGCGCCCCGCCTCGCGGTTGGCCTCCCACCACTCCCAGACCTCGCGCGCCACGGCGGCGGCGGGGTCCCAGCGGTAGATCGGCAGGGCGAAGGTGGCCTCGGTGATGAAGGTGTGGCAGGCGACCGGCTCGAACGGCTCGCAGGTGGGGTCCGCCGCGCGCTTGTAGTCCCCCGAGAAAACCCAGACCTCGCCGTCCTTCTCCACCCGCACCTGCGCCGATCCCAGGATGTGCCCCGCCGGATGGAACGAGACCGCGATCGCTCCGATCCGCACCGTCTCGCCGAACGGCACCCCCTCGATCACCGCCGCCTCCCCCAGCCGCCGCCGGAGGATCGGCACCGACGCCGCCGCCCCCAGGTACGCCCCGCTCCCCCACCGCGCATGATCCCCATGCCCATGGGAGATCACCGCCCGCTCGACCGGCTTCCAGGGATCGATATGGAACCCCCCGGCCTCGCAGAACAGGCCGCGGTCGTCGGGGCGGAGGAGGGGGGTGCGCATCAAAGCCAGGGCTGCTCAGCGATTCAGCCAGACGTCCGACTGTGCCCTGGTAAGTTGGGATCTTTCATGAATCAGAGCTGCTGCCTTTCGTAACAGAGCTCGCCTTCAAACTCCACCTTATGGACAACCCAGATTCGTGGGACAAGATCGACATCCCGTTCGAGCGCCTCTTCCAGCATCCGCCAGAACGGGGTCTCCACCTCGACATCGTCGCAGTCGATCGCCAAGTCGACATCCGAATCCGGACGGAACTGTCCAGGCTGAAGAAGAGAGCCGAAGAGGTAGACGGCCTGGATCGCGGGGAACAGCTGGGCCGAACGCCGCACCGCCTCCCGGGCCCGCTTCAGCACCCCCAGACGGAGCCCCTCCCTCTCCTCTCGCAACTCGCGGTCGCGGCGGGCGTGGTAGTCGCGGAAGGGGCGGAGAGCGGCTTCGTCCATCGTCTTCAGTGTATCGCTCCCAAGTAGGGCCGGCCCGTGCAATCTATTCACGGCGTGAATGATAATCATTCATGGCGTGAATAGATTGCACGGCTTGCCAGGACACGCCTCCGCCTCAAAGGTCCCAGGAAAGCTCGAACAGCGAAAGCTGCTCCACCCGCTCCCGCACCAGGTTCGAGGCGGTGACGCCGATCAGCCGCACCGGCCGCTTCGGGGCCTCGGTGCGGTGGAGCAGGTCGCGGGCGCAGGCGGCGATCGCGGCGCGGTCGTAGACCGGCGCGGCGAAGGTCCGGGAGCGGGTCACGGTCGTGAAGTCCTCATAGCGCACCTTGAGAGTGACCGTGCAACCCGCGAGCCCGGAACGGGCGAGGGAGCCCGCCAGCTCGTTCGACATGCGGTCGACCTCCGCCAGCATCGCGGCGAGATCGGTCAGGTCCTCGGCGTAGGTGTTCTCAGTCCCCAGGCTCTTGCGCTCGCTATGGGTCTCGACCGGGCGGTCGTCGATCCCGCGCGAGAACTCGTAGAGGATGCGGCCGTGCTTGCCGAAGCGGCCGATCAGGTCCTCGAGCGCCACGCCGCGGAGGTCGGCGACGGAAAGCACCTTCATCTCGTTGAGCGCCCGCTCGGTCGCGGGTCCCACGCCGTGGAGCCGCCGCACCGGCAGCGGATCGAGGAATGCCTGCACCTTCTCCGGCCGCACCACGGTCAGGCCGTCCGGCTTGTCGAAGTCCGAGGCGATCTTGGCGATCAGCCGGTTGGGCCCGACGCCGATGCTCACCGTCAGCCCCCGCTCCTCGCGCACCCGCCGCCGGATCTCCTTGGCCAGCGCCGTCGCGCTCCCCGCCTCGCCCAGGTGGTCGGTGACGTCGAGGTAGGCCTCGTCGATCGATACCGCCTGCACCAGCGGGGTGAGCTCCCGGTAGATGGCGAAGATCTTCTCCGACTCCTTGGCGTAGCGGCGGAAGTCGGGCGGGATGAAGATGGCGTCCGGGCAGAGCCGCCGGGCGCGCGAGGAGGGCATCGCCGAGTGGACGCCGTAACGCCGGATCTCGTAGCTCGCGGCCGCCACCACTCCCCGGCTCTCCGGCCGGCCGCCGATCACCACCGGCTTGCCGCGCAAGGGACGGGTCGTCCCGCATATGCACGGCCGCGTAGAAGCAGTCCATGTCGCAGTGGAGGACCCTCCGCACGAACGTAGCTTAGCGCGAAACCCGTCGCATTTACGCCCATGGGTCTGTCCCGCAAAAAGGTCACGAAGCTACCCTGAGTGGAATGCCCGGGCGACAAACCGGTAAAATGAACCAAGTTTCGTGGACCGCAGGACTCCGGGGCCAAACATCGGAGGGGGATGGGGAAGCCGGAGCGAGCGCAAGTGAGCCGCCTAGATTGAATAAAGGATGAACCCCTCTCCCGTTTTCAGCCGGTCCGCGCCGCGCCTGCTCGGCGTCTCTGGCCTCTTCCCTCTCCTGGCATTGATGCTTTGCGGGGCCAGGGGGGCGCCGCCCGTTCAGGGTCCCCCCCTCACCGGCGGCCTCGTCCAGGAGCGGGAGCTGCGGGGCGGCGAGACCCACGTCTATCCGGTCGATCTCCAGGTGGGGCAGTTCCTGCGGGTGAAGGTCCAGGAGCAGGGGATCGACGTCGCCGTGCGGCTGCTCGATCCCACGGGCGCTGTCGTCACCGGGATGGACAGCTTCGGCATCGGCCTCGCAGACTCGCTCGAGGAGCTGGCGGCCCTGCCGGAGGTCCCAGGGCGCTACCTCCTGGAGGTCGGCTCGGAGAACAGAGCGGCGCGCTCCGGCCGGTACCGGCTGGAAGTCGCGGCCCTCCGTCCCGCCAGGGAAGGCGAGGATGCCCTCCGGAGCGCGGCGGTGCGGGTGGGGTGGGACGCGTTCCACCCGGCGCCGGACGACGAGATGCTGGAACGGGCCCTCGGCTTCTGGGAACGCCTCGGGGAGCGCCGGCGAATGGCGGAGGTCCTCTCCGGCCTGGGGTTCCTCCGCTTCAACCATCCGGAAAAGGCGGAGAAAGCGGCCAGGGATTTTCTACGCTCCGCCTCGCTCTGGCGGGAACAGTCCGACCCGGAGGCGAGGACCTGGGAGGCCCAGGCGCTCAACAGCGCGGGCAAGCTGCTCAAGATCCTGGGCCGTACCGACGAGGCGAGGGAGCACTACAAGCAAGCCCTCACGATCGCTCAGGGTGTGGGGGACCTCAGCTCGCAGGCCGCCAGCCTCAGCAACCTCGGCATGCTGGACATCGATCAGGGGGAGCTCCCGCGCGGAGTGAGATCCCTTCAGGAATCGCTGCAGAAAGCCCGGCAGGCCGGCGACCGGGTGGCTCAGACCAGAACCCTCAACAACCTCGGTTATGCCTACGATCAACTGGCGGAGGGGCAGAAGGCTCTCCAGTCCTATCAGCAGGCCTTGGATCTGGCGCGGGCCCTCTCGAACGCCGAGCTCGAGGCCTACGCCCTGAACAACCTCGGGTACATCCATCTTTCCCTGGGGGACTCGGAGACCGCCCTGAAGCGTCTCCGGGAAGCCCTGGCCATCAATCAGCGGCTCCGGGCGCGCTCCACCGAGGCGGCGACCCTGATCAACATCGGCGGCACGCTCCTGCGCCTGAAGCGGTTCGACGAAGCCCGGAAATTCTTCGACCAGGCGCTGGCCCTCTCCCGAACGCTCAAGGATCCGGAGAACCAGACCTACGCCCTGACGAACCAGGCGTTCCTCTTCCTGAAGCTGAAACAGCCGGCCCGGGCCGTGGAGTCCGCGCGGCAGGCCCTCGCCCTGGCGCGGGGCTTCCCGGACCGCGAGGTCACCGCGCTCTACGCGCTGGGGTCCGCGCACCAGGATCTGGGCGAGCTTCCGGCGGCCCGTGAGGAGTTGGAAAAGGCGATCTCCGGGGCTCGCGAGCGCGGGGACCGGACCCGGGAGGCCGAGATCGGCCTGCGCCTGGCGCGTGTGGAGAGGGAGACCGGCGACCTCGCGAAGGCCCTCGACCGCATCCGCTCGGTGGTGGACATCGTCGAGTCGATCCGTACCCGGGTCTTCGATCCACGGCTGCGGGCCTCGTTCCTGGCGGCCAAGCAGGACTCCTACGAGATCTACGTCGATACCCTGATGGCCTCTCCAGGCGCGCCGCCATCCTCGGCACGGATCGCCGAGGCCCTCCAGGTCAACGAGCGGGCGCGCGCCCGCAGCCTCCTCGACATCCTCAACGAGTCTGGAGCCGACGTGCGCGTGGGGGCTGACCCGGCGCTGGTCGAGCGGGAGCACCGGCTCCGCGATGAGGTGAACGCCCGCGACGGGTACCATTTCAAGCTCCGCAATGAAGGGAAGCCCGATCGCCGGAAGCTGGAGGAAGCGGAGCGCAGGCTCGAGGAGACGCTCGACGCTTACAGCCAGGTGCAGGCGGAGCTGCGGGCGAGCAGCCCGGGGTATGCCGCCCTCACCCAGCCGCAGCCGCTGAGCGTCGCCGAGATCCAGAGCCAGGTCCTGGACGGCAAGGCCTTGCTGCTGGAATACGCGCTCGGAACGAAGCGGAGCTTCCTCTGGGTGGTGACCCCGGATACGATCCGGAGCTTCGAGCTGCCGGGGAGAGAGCGGATCGAGCGCGCGGCCCGCCGCTACTACGAGCTGGTGACCGCCCGCAATGAGCGGCGGACCGGCGAGAGCCTGGCGGACGGGAAGCGCCGCATCGACGCCGCCGACGCCGAGGCCGAGCGCGTCGGGCGCGATCTCTCCCGCCTGCTCCTGGCTCCCGCCGAGCGGCTCCTGGGCGATCGCCCGCTGCTCATCGTCGCCGACGGCGCTCTCCAGTACATCCCTTTCGCCGCTCTGCCCATCCCCGCATCGGGCGCTCCCCTGGCCACCCGCCACGACGTGGTGAGCCTCCCCTCAGCCTCGGCGCTGGCGGTGCTGCGGCATGAGGTCCGCGGCCGGCCCCGGGCGCCGAAAGCCCTGGCGGTCTTTGGCGATCCGGTCTTCCAGGCCACCGACGAACGACTGACCGGCCGGCCCGGCCATCCCGGCCTCATGAAGCTCGTGTCCACCACCCGGGGCGTGCAGAGGCCGGCGAACCAGCGGCAGGGGGGCGAGGAGCGCCGCTCTTTCCAGCGGCTCTTCTCGTCGGGAAAAGAGGCTCGGGCGATCGCCGCTCTCGTCCCTCCAGGCCAGCGCTTCCTCGCCCTGGGGTTCGAGGCCTCGCGCTCACAGGCCACCAGCCCCGAGCTCCGCCAGTATCGCAATGTCCACTTCGCCACCCACGGCGTGCTCGACAGCCGCCGCCCGGAGCTCTCCAAGCTCGTCCTCTCCCTCTATGACGAGAAGGGGAAGACCCAGGACGGCTTCCTGCGCCTCAACGACATCTACAACCTCCGCCTCGGCGCCGATCTGGTCGTGCTCTCCGCCTGCCAGACGGCCCTCGGCCAGGAGATCCGCGGCGAGGGGCTGGTCGGGCTGACCCGCGGCTTCATGTACGCCGGGGCGGCCCGCGTGGTCGCCAGCCTGTGGAGCGTCGAGGACCGGGCGACGGCCGAGCTGATGGAGAGCTTCTATCGCGGCATGCTCCAGCAGGGGCTCTCCCCCGCGGCCGCCCTCCGCCGGGCGCAGCTCGAGATGGCCCGCGCGCCGGGCCGGAAGTCCCCCTACTACTGGGCCGGCTTCTCCCTCCAGGGGGAATGGCGGTGAGGCAGCACGGCATGGGCGGCGACGGCGGCACCCTGCCGGCGGAGCGGCTCCGGGGGCTGACGCCGGAGGGCTTCGACGCCCTGCTCACCCAGCTCAACCCCGACCGCGACCGGGCGGGCGAGATCTACGAGACCATCCGCCGCAAGCTGGTCCGCCTCTTCGAATGGCGCGGCTGCGGCTCCCCCGAAGACCTCACCGACGAGACCATCAACCGCGTCGCCCGCCGGCTGGCCGAAGGGGTGGAGCTGCGGTCGCCCGATCCCTACGGCTATTTCTGCGGCGTCGCCCACCTGGTCTACAAGGAGGTCATGCGCCGAGCGGCCCGCGAGCAGCGCGTGATCGCCGAGGGGGGCGGCTGGCCCCCCGCCAGCTTCGAGGACGGCGGCGAATCCTCCGACCGCCGGCTCGACTGCCTCCGCCGGTGCCTCGGCCAGCTCACGCCGGACCAGCGGGACCTGGTGCTGCGGTATCACCAGAGCAAAAACGAGCCGGGGGAGAACAACATCCGCATCCGGCAGAAGCTCGCCGACGAGGCCGGCATCCCGATGAACGCGCTCCGCATCCGGGTCCACCGGCTTCGCAAGAAGCTCGAGACCTGCGTCCATGCCTGTCTGAGCCACTGATCTTTTCCCATCCAGACGCCTCTCGCGAGAAATGTTTTCCCGGCACCCGACACTCGTGTTTGAGATGAGTGAGGAGGGCTGAATCCCATGAGACAGAATTCGACCGACGACGAACAGCTGAGGAGCTACCTGCTCGGAAGGCTCCCCGAGGAGGAGGCGGACCGCCTGGAGCAACGCCTGCTCGCCGAGGATGAGCTCTTCGAGCTGTCCGAGGCGGTCGAAGCCGACCTCCTCGCCGCCTGCGACCGGGGCGAGCTCGCCCCCGCGGAGAGGGAGCGCGTCCAGCAGCGGCTCGCCTCTTCTCCCCGGGGGCGGGAGCGCCTGGCACTCGCCCACGCCCTGAACACCCTGGCCGGGAGCTCCGAGCGAGCCGCCGCTCCGGTCGTCCCTTTCGCGCGGCCCGCCGCGGTGCCGGCACGCCCCGCGTTCCGCTGGGCCGCCCTGGCGGCGGCCCTCCTCGCCGCGGCCGGCCTCTCCTGGTTCGCCCTGGAACGGCCCCACGGGGGCGAGACCCCGCCCTGGGTCGCCCAGGAGCGCCCCGCTCCGGCGAGCCCGCGCGCGCCCGAGGCGCCGCGCGGAGCGCCGGCGCCGAAGCCGGAGCCCGTGAAGGCCGTGTTCCAGCTCGCCTTGATGTCCTTGCGCGGAGCGGAAGCCGCGCAGAAGCTCCGGGTCCGCACCGGCACGGACGTCGTCGAGCTGCAGATCGGCGTGGAAGGGATGGAGGATCTCAAATCCTTCCGTCTCACCCTGCGGAACCGGAAGGCCGAAACCGTCTGGGAGAAAGGTGGGCTCGAGCCGGTGAAGCTCGACGGAGTCCGGGCTCTCGTGGTCGATCTGCCGGCCGACCGTCTCCCGCCGGGAACCTACGAGATCCAGGCCCGGGGCCTCAACCCAAGCGGTGAGCCCGAAGACCTCTCTCCCCTGAACATCGAAGTCGTGAGGGAAGGAAAAAGCTGATCCACGGCGAACTCGCCCCGTCGACCCTTTGTCACGGGGTTTGTTTTGGGAGGAATCTGTTCCATGGATATCAACAACACGACCGGGCAGGATACGAAGTACCAGGTCTCGGGAGGGGGTGGCGGTTCCCCCGCCGGGGGCCACCATCCTCACAAGGAGTTCAGAATGGAGGATGCGGTCAGCTGGCCCGTGCTGGCAGCCGGCTCCCAGGTCTCCTACAACCCCAAATCCGAAGGGCCCTGGACGGTCTACTTCTTCATCCAGGGGAGAGGGATCACCGCGACCGCGAAATCCCCCTCCGACCGGTTGACTCTGATGCAGAGCGGCGGCGGCTTTCACGTTCAGATCAACTGACCGGGCTTCAGGGATCCAAAGGACGGGCTCTCCCCTGGGCCCGTCCTTTTTCATTGGGACCGGTGAAATGTTTTCGCGCCCGCCGTCATCTAGAGACGGAACACTGACAAATGGCCGAAACCAGACGGGTCTCCCCTGCCGGCTCTCATCCCGCCCCACGACGGGCCGCTCCGCGTCCACGGCTGCCGCATCCGGCATCCCGCAAAGCACCGTCGCGGCCCGCCTTTGACGGGACCCAGGACCTGCGGCCGCCGGTCCGCGCAGAGGAGAGCGCTCCGCCCGTCGCGCGACCTGTCGCCGCGCCGCCGCCCCGCACGCGGACCGAGCGGACCGTCCTGACCGTGCTCGTGCTCGGGCTGGCCCTGAACGCCCTGGCCCTGCTGCGCAACGCGGCGCTCACCCGCGCCGACATGCTGCTCGGCGCGACCGTCCTCCTCGCCGGGCTCTCCCTGCTGGTACTGATGGAGGTCTACCGGCGGACGCGGAGATAAGGGCCTCTTACCCGCCCCCGCCAGCGCCGGCGTGGATGCCCCCCTCGGTCTGAGCCCAGGGATCGAGCGCCTCGGCCAGCTCGTCGGGCGGCAGGACATTCTTCTCGAGGCAGAGCTCGCGCACCGTCTTGCCGGTCTTCACCGACTCCTTGGCGATCTCGGCGGCGGCGTCGTAGCCGATCCTCGGCACCAGCGAGGTCACCATGGCGAGCGAGCGCTCGACCAGCTCCTCGCAGCGCTCCCGGTTCGCCTGGATCCCGTCGACGCACTTCTCCGCCAGCAGGCGCGAGGCGTTCGCCAGGATCTCGATCGACTGCAGCAGGTTGTAGGCGATCACCGGCATCATCACGTTCAGCTCGAAATTCCCCCCCATGCCGGAGATCGTGATCGTCGCGTCGTTGCCCACCACCTGGGCCGCCACCATCAGCACCGCCTCCGGGATCACCGGGTTGACCTTGCCCGGCATGATCGAGCTCCCCGGCTGCAGGCTGGGGATCGTGATCTCGCCGATGCCGCAGCGCGGACCCGAGGCGAGCCAGCGGATGTCGTTGGCGATCTTGGTCAGCGAGGCGGCGATCGTCTTCAGCACCCCCGAGGTCTCGACGGCGGCATCCTTGCCCGCCATCGCCTCGAAACGGTTGGGAGCCGGCACGAACGGCGAGCCGGTCCGCTCGGCGAGCCGGGCGATCACCTTCGGCGCGCAGCTCCGGCGGCGCATTGAGGCCGGTGCCCACGGCCGTGCCGCCGAGCGGCAGCTCGGCGAGACGGGGCTTCACCGATTCCAGCCGCGCGAGGGCGTTCTTCGCCTGCTGGGCATAGCCGGAGAACTCCTGGCCGAGCCGGATCGGCACCGCGTCCTGGAGATGGGTGCGGCCGATCTTGACCACCTTGTCGAACTCCACCGCCTTGCGGTCCAGAGACTCCGCCAGAATCCTCAGGGCCGGCTCCAGCTCCTCGACGATGGCGAGGTAGGCCGAGACGTGGATCGCCGTCGGGATGACGTCGTTGCTCGACTGGCCGTTGTTGACGTGGTCGTTGGGGTGGACCTTCTTCGAGCCGGCTGTCTTCGAACCGATACTGCCGCCGAGCAGCTCGACCGCCCGGTTGGCGAGCACCTCGTTGACGTTCATGTTCGTCGAGGTGGCCGAGCCGGTCTGGAAGATGTCGAGGGGGAACTGGCCGTCGAGCTTGCCGTCGATCACCTCCTGCGCCGCCTGCCGGACGGCCTGGGCGATCTCGCCGGGCACCGAGCCCAGCTCCTCGTTCACCATCGCCGCCTCCCCCTTGATCATCGCCACCGCCGCGATGAACCGCTTGGGCAGCGTCAACCCCGAGATGGGGAAATTGCGCCGCGCCCGCTCCGTCTGGGCGCCGTAATACGCCCCGGCGGGAACTTCGATCTCGCCGAGACTGTCTTTTTCGATCCGGGTGTCGCTCATCGTTCCTCCTGGTTCAGGGTCTCTGGAAGGCTATGCTATCGAAGAGTTCATCCCTGGCGATATGGGGACACGCCGCGTATAATGGTCCAGGAGTCTCTGCCGAGGCAGATCTCTTTCGAGGACGAGGTTTTATGGCCGGCAAAAACCAGCATGTGGTGCCTCACGGCGAGGGGTGGGCCATCAAAGGTGAGGGCAGCAAACAGGTTACCTCTGTGTTCCACACCAAGCGAGAGGCTATCGACAAGGCCCAGGAGATCGCCAGCCAGTCCGGAGTGGAGCTCTTAGTCCATGGCCCCAATGGACAGATCTTCCGCAGCGTGGATACACCCGGCCGTCTCAGCGACACGGAGATCCGGGACGCTGTGCGCACCTTGGCCAAGAAGCCAGCCCGGCTCAGCCGGACACGGCATGACTAAGCTTCTCCGCATCAGCTCAAGTTGATATATGGCTGGTGCGACGAGCGACTACGGCCAGAACGTTTTTATCAACTGCCCCTTCGACGATGACTATAAGCGTCTGCTTGACGCGGCTGTCTTCGCCGTTCAGATCGCCGGTTTCACACCCAGGTGTGCGCTGGAAGCCAGCAACGCCGGCCAGAACCGCCTTTACAAGATCATGGACATCATCTCGAGCTGCCGCTACGGGATTCATGACATCTCGCGTACGGAATTGAGCCTTGGCAGGCTACCCCGGTTCAACATGCCTCTGGAGCTCGGGCTGGACCTGGGATGCTGGCGGTATGGCTCGGATCACCTTGGCGACAAGCGACTTCTCGTTATGGACCGAAGCGCGCACCGGTACCAGAAGTTCATCTCCGATATCGCGGGACAGGACATCGTCAGTCACTCCAACAACTCAGGGAAGATCATCCGCCACGTTCGCGACTGGCTGTCGACGGAATCCAAGGCGATGACGATTCCGGGAGGGGATTACATCTACGGCCGGTACAGGAGCTTCCAGCGCGTC
Source organism: uncultured Acidobacteriota bacterium (assembly GCA_963792575.1). Classification (GTDB taxonomy): domain Bacteria; phylum Acidobacteriota; class Thermoanaerobaculia; order Multivoradales; family UBA5704; genus DATARR01. The sequence continues at coordinate 131,412 of CAWBWZ010000003.1, read as the reverse complement.
CTTCCGGACCTCTGCAAAGCGATGAAGTTGAATCGCGATCAGCTGACGTTCAGCGATTTTTCCCGGGCCGTCCGTATCTGGCTCGAAGAAAACGAGACCTGAACACCGTGGCACCCGCCTTCGCGGCGGGCACCAGGCCGTGCCAGGTTCGCGCGATCACCTCAGGGCTCGACCGGGCAATCCCAACGGCCGCTCCGGCAATAGCAGGACAACGGCTGGCTGCCGGCCACGAGATAGCACGTCCGCTTGCTCCCCTCCCCGGAGCAGGGGGTGTTGTTCACCTGATAGCACAGGCTCCCCACGCTGTAACTCTCGATCGCCCCGAGCAGGCCGAGCAGCAGGGTGAGGAGGAAGATCTTTTTCATGCGCTCCATGGGTTCTCCTTTCAAAGGCGAGAGACCGGCTCTCTCCTTGAAGGGTGCCCCACCGGGCGGGTAACGAGCCCACGGCTGAAGTAAGATCCCCACGTGAGCAAACCCGACATGCAAGGCAAGTCCATCCTGATCACCGGCGCGACGAGCGGCATCGGGCTCGAAGCTTCGGTAGAGCTGGCCCGCCGCGGCGCGCGAGTGGTCATGGTCGGCCGCGACCCGGGCCGCACGGAGGCCGCCGTGGCCGGCGTCATCGCGCGGAGCGGCTCGCGCGACGTGTCGCACCTCCTCTGCGATTTCTCCTCCCAGGCCTCGATCCGCGCGCTCGCCGCGGATGTCCTCCGCGGTTTCGACCGGCTCGACGTGCTGGTCAACAACGCAGGCGGCGTGAACAAGAGCCGGCGGCTGACGGTGGACGGCATCGAAATGACCTTCGCCGTCAATCACCTCGGTTATTTCCTGCTGACCAACCTGCTGCGCGATCTCCTGGTGCGGAGCGCCCCGGCGCGGGTGGTCACCGTCGCCTCCGTCGGCCACCGGCGTGGCACGCTCGACTTCGCGGACCTCGGGTTCGAGGGCGGCGGCTATTCGATCATGCGGGCCTACATGCGCTCGAAGCTCGCCAACGTGCTGTTCGCCGCCGAGCTGGCGCGCCGCCTCGCGGGGACGGGCGTCACCTCGAACAGCCTGCATCCCGGCTCCGTGGCGACCAACATCTGGTCCGGCGCCCCGACCTGGGCGAAGCCCCTGATCCAGATCCTGTACCGGCCGTTCTTCATCAGCGCCGAAAAAGGCGGAGCCACCATCGTCCAACTGGCGGCATCGCCTGAGCTCGAAGGAGTCACCGGCAAGTATTTCGAGAAAGGTGTCGCCGTGGCGCCCGCCCCCCTGGCCCGGGACCAAGCCCTCGCGAAGCGGCTCTGGGACGTGAGCGCCGCGATGGTGCGGCTGCAGGACGGAACCGTTCGATAGAGCCCTTGGCTAATAGTGGAAGCGGAGCTGAGCCAGGAGAACGGCGTTGTCCTGTATTTTGTAGATGATCCTGTGCTCGTCATTGATGCGGCGTGACCAGTAGCCCGCCAGGGCGTGCCCCAGCGGCTCTGGCTTACCGATGCCGCTAAACGGCTCACGCCTGATCTCTTGAATAAGATTGTTGATCCTTGCCAGGATTTTACGGCCGGTCTTCTGCCAGTACAAGTAGTCTTCCCAGGCCTGCTCAGCGAAGATGAGCTTCACTCGGCAAGCTCTCGTTCCGTACCCTGACCGCGTTCCAGGTCGGCGATCGCCTCAAGGAGGCGTTTTGCGTTTTTGGGGTTGCGCAGGAGGTAAGCCGTCTCTTCGAGAGAGTTGAAGTCCTCAAGGGAGAGCATCACCACCGCCTCCTGGCCGCTACGGGTGATGATGATGGGGTCATGCCTCTCGCAAACCAGGTCCATGGTTTTGGCCAGGTTGGCGCGCGCTGTGGTGTAAGAGATCGAGTCCATGGTCAGCTACCTCCTGTTGCGTACAGGAAACCGTACATGGCACGGGCACGGTTCGTCAAGGAGCACACCTCCGGGAGATCTCCTTCAGCCGGCATTCTGTTCTTGGAGCAAGATACAAGCCCTGCTAATCTTCCGTCTCGATGGGACGGAAATCTCGAAGACGGTGCCGCCCCTCTGCCCCGGCAACCCGCAGTCCTCTGGGGAAGGCATCGAGCGCGGAGAGTGAGCCGCAATTCGACGAGGATGAGGAGGTGGTGGTCGAGTGGGGCGGGCAGCTCATCTGGGCCGCCGGCTTCACTTCCGGTGGAGCCCCCTACGGCATCACTCTGGAGGAACTCCGGGAGAGCACCACGGCCGATGCGGAAGCCCGTGGAGCCGACTGGGCTCGAGCCAAGCGGCTTCTCCGCAATCTCCTCGCGCGCAGAGCGGGCAATACGGCCGATATCGACATCGGCTGGGTCACCTACATCGGTCAGGGTCTGTGCCGGAAGGCCTTCATCTCGGAGGTCGGCCTTCGTCCCGATCCTCTTGGAATCAGCGGAGACTATGTCGTCCTGCTGCCTCGCCGGGACGCGGAGCCTTCCTTCGACGAGCGCGCCCGGTTCGAGGCCGGGCTGCTCACCCGCCTCGCCGCTCTGGACCTGCCCCTGAGGATTCCCAAGATCCTGGGCCTGGTCTCCGATGCCGGACGGCCCGCCCTCATCGAAACCGTGGTCCATGGAATTCCTCTCGATCTCCGGGCCGGGCGGCAGGCAAGCCTCCGGCCCTGGGACGTCGTGGCCCATGTCGCCGCCACGGTACATGCCGTCGATGTCGACGCCCTCGCCCTCACGGAAGCCTCAGACTGGAAAATGGCGGGTTACGAGACGCGGAGGGAGCATGCCCTTGGGCAGCTTTCCATTCTGGAAGGCCGACAGGAGCCGCTCCTGCGCGACGTCCATGTCTGGGCCCTGGAAAATCTCCCATCGTCCGAACCGTCCGTCCTCATTCATCGCGACCTTCTCGGCCAGAACATCAGGCTCGCACCAGGGGAACCGTTGGGCCTCCTCGATTGGGAACAGGCCCGTCTCGGCGATCCAGCGTACGACCTGGCGATCGTCACACGAGGTGCCACACGAGGTGCCAGGCGGCCCTTCCAGATGGCTGGCGGACTCGATCGCCTCCTGGAGGCTTACGCCGGCTACGCCTCCGAGATCGCGAAAAGAGCATGTCAGGCTTTACGAGCTTTGCATGATGGCGGGGTGGTACCTGGAGTCTCAGGAGGGTATTCGGACTCATCCGCCTGAAGAACGGCTCAGCCTGCTACAAAGGGCCTTCGGGCGGGCGACGGATGGAAAGTAAGAGCTCGCCACGCCTTCAAGGGGCGCCATTTTCGATTCTTTCGAACGACCAAGCCTTCTGTCTGAGCACTATCCTCCGCTCTCAACGGCTGGTGATCGTCAAAACGTAGAAAACCCTCACCGGCCGGCCGTCCCGGATTGCCGGCAGGAAAACCCACTGCTCGATGGCGTCGACCGCCGCGGTGTCAAGACGCTTTCCCGCGCTTTGGACGACCCTGACCTGACGCACACATCCGTCTTGGTCGATGACCGATTCCATCACGACCACCCCTCGCGATCCGGTAGCGCGTGGCGGCACCTGATGAATAATCGTGGGCCTGCTGACCTCCCCCTCGCTCCCATCGATCTTCAAAGGCTCGGATTCCGCGGGCTCCAGAGGAACGTTCCTCTTCTGTTCGCAGAGCTTGATGCGCTCCCGCTTGGAGAGAGGAGCGGGCGCCTGACTCTGGGCCCAGGCCTGCGCTCCCACGACCAACGCCATACACATCAGGACCGGGACGCGGAGGATCTTCATCGCTTTTCCTTTCGTGTTCACTCTCAACGATCGGGGCCGTTGGAGCGCAGAGCCCGGGTGTCCGTCGCGTCGGTGGTCAGGCAGTACCGGCCGAAGCTGACGACGGTCGTGACGACGGTGCCCAGGAAGAAGAGAGCCAGCAGGAGCCCGGCGAGCAGGCGCAGCCGTCGGGAGAATCTCCGGGGCGAGGAGACCAGGTCCGGCGGGGTTTCGAGGATTCCGATCGGATTGACGCGCGGGGGTTCCATGGCAGGATTTTATCCGCTATTTGAAGATCTCACCCCCACCCAGGGCGGCCGGACACCGTCCTCCTGGCTCGCTTCTGGTACCCTCGAAGAATGAGTCCGGTGCCGGCGCGCCGTCCCCTTCCCTGCCTCACCTACCGGTTGCCGCTGGGCCGGAGTGGCCTGCACGTGAGCCCGGTCTGCCTGGGCATGGTCCCGCGGCCTGCGACCGTGCCCGCGGCCTTCGACGCCGGCATCAACTTCTTCTTTCTCTCGGCGGACCTGCACTGGCCGAGATACGAGGGGATGCGGCGCGGCCTGGAGACCCTTCTCGCCCGCGGCGGCGGCGTGCGCGACGAGATCGTCGTCGGCGTCGTCTCCTATCTGGAGCAGCCGTTGTTCCAGGCCTTTCAGGTCCAGGAGGTGATCGACGCGGTCGCCGGCCTCGATCGGGTCGATCTGATCATCGCGGGCGCGGTGTCGAGCCCGGCCAGCTTACACTCCCGCCTCGACCCGATGACCACCGCCCGCGACATCCGATTTCGCGGCACACGGTCCATCGGAGCCACCTTCCACAACCGCCGCGTAGCCGTGACGGCCGCCACGCTCGATCTCCTCGACATCCTCTACGTGCGCTACAACACCGCCCATCCTGGCGCGCGGACCGACCTGTTTCCCCTCCTGCCGTCCGGCCGCACCGGCCGGATCTTCAATTTCAAGAGCACCATGTTCAAGGTCACCGCCGAGATGCTGCCCGGCCTGGGGCTCCCCTTCGCGGGCGCCCCACTTCCCGAGGTCTCGGACTACTACCGGTTCGCGCTCAGCCGCCCCGAGCTCGACGGCCTCCTGGCCTCGCCGAGCACCCCAAAGGAGGTCGAGGCCCTCGCGGCCGCGCTCGCCAAAGGCTCCCTGCTCCCCGAAGAAGAAGAGCACATGCTCCGGCTCTCTTCCCTGGCCGTTACGCGCGGGCTGTTCCGGGGCAAGAAGCCCATCGCGACTTCAGAGTGAGCAGGCGGGACGAGTCATTGCCGCAAAATCTTGTCCAGTGCCTTTCCCTTTGCGAGCTCATCAATGAGCTTGTCCAGATAGCGAATCTTCTGCATAAGCGAGTGCTCAATTTCCTCCACTCGAATGCCGCACACCACGCCTTTGATCAGCGAGACATTCGGATTGATCTCTGGTGCTTGGGCGAAGAAAGTCTCAAGGTCGTTTTCAGATCCGATCTGGTGCCGTAGTCCTTCTTGGGTGTAGCCCGTCAACCAACAGATGATTTGATCGACTTCTTCTTTCGAACGGTTCTTGGATTCTGCTTTCTTAACGTACAGTGGATACAAGCTCGAGAACTTAATTGCGAAGACTTTCTCTTGGCGCATTGCCCCTCCTCGGGTGGATTCAGGCTCGACACGCAAGCTCCGTGGGTGCTAACGACAAAGCTCAGCAGCGGCGGGGGGTCTCATCAAATCCCGCCGTCACTCCGACGGCTTCCGGCGTGGCGGCTTCTTCGCACCATCCGATTTGATGATGAGACTGCCCTTCCCTTGGGATGGCAATGGAACCCTCGCCTGATCAATCGTAGCTGCGATCAGCGCTTCCACGTCTGGATGTGCCAACTGGCTGGCCGCCTCCACCTGGATGAAGCGAGTCTGCTTTCCCGATCCCCGCAGAAGCCGCTTCGGGTCGGGCAGCTGAGGTCCCTGACTGAAGTACAGAGATACACCGGTGGCAGATGCGCGGATCGCCACGATGGAATCGATCCCTCCGTCCGCCGGCGAATAGCCGATGACGAGGGCATAACTGTAGTCGTACACCAGCTCATTGGCGGTCGGGAATCGCTTACGCACAGCAGCCCGGACCGATCGAAAAAGCTTCTGATTCTTCGGATCAAGCTTGTCGATGTAGGCCCGGAGCTGGGCCTCCGGCGTAAGTTTCCTGCTATCGGGTTTCACTGTCATCGCATTCTCCCGGTCGTGCTCACCAGTTCCGCCTCAAATCCGCCGAACGTCTCTTTCATCAGGCGTCATTGTTCCCTTGGCGCCGGAGTACAACATGGGTGGCTTTCGGAGCCCAGTGCTCGATGGCGGCACCTATTCCGACCGGAGCCATCGGGCGGCAGCATCGGCACTATCCTCAGGCCGGGTATTGAAGGCAATCGTAGCGCCTGGGGCGGCTTTGTGAATGGCGTTGATGACGGCTTCGAATATTGGCAGGCGCCGAGCCGGTAAACGGACGCCGCCGCCGATTACGACACAGTTATAGGGCTTCGAGCCCAACAGGCGCTCCACTATTGGGCCAGCGCTCTCGTCAGGCCGGATCAAGCCTAGATCGGCTTCCCATCCTCGAGCAGCGAACTCCTTCATGGCAACCTCAATGCCGGCGCGAATCTTCTCTACGCTCATGCCTGGCGGCAGAGCAGGGTCAGAAAAATCTACAGTTTCTGGATCTTCCCCAACAAACAGAACCCTCGTCATAAGTCCCTCCCTCGTTCCTGAATCCGCATCAAAGAATCACTCCGCCATCAATCCCCTTTGAGCAAGAATGTTGCCAGGATAATCATAAATAATGCGGTTCCCCCGTGAATCGCTAACGCCACCGAGTTGCTAGCTCCGACATTTGCGTAAACATTAAGCGCATCACCAATCGGGATTAGGGAAGCAACGAAGATGAAAGCGGCAAGCACCCGCCGGCTGACCTTTAACCATAAAAGTACTATCAGGAACAAGCCGGAGACGATGTCGCGTGTTCCCTTAGCCCACAAATAGGCGAAGGTTTGATTTTCTGCGGCCGGCACACCGAATCCGATTGCACCGACAAGCGGCGCAACAATAAATCGAACACCAATAAAGATGATTCCGGCGGCAATCAGGACAACCAGCCAGAAAAGGATGGAGCTTGCTTTCAAATAGTCATTTCGCGACATAGCATTCCCATAAACGATAGGTTAAAGGTCGCCGCCGAACGTTTGGGAGCTAAGCGAGCGGCCCATGAAAGCCTCCTCCGCTCCTCGAAGCGACACCAACCAAAGGCCGCCATCGCTTGAAACTGTGCCAGCCGTCCCCTTGAGCGACTTGGGTTGGACGGCCTGTCTTTGTTTGCTCCATCGTACCACGCTCCGGGCCGCGCTGCTCAAAGAGTACACCTGGCGCACAGTGCCTGGCCACCTCTTACTGGCCGGTGTCGGGTTTCGCCGATGGTTTGCGATCTCTTCTTTAGACTCAAGAGCGGGCAGAGGCGCCCGCACATACAAAAGGAGATACGCACATGGTAAAGCAGTGGCTGAAAATCACGATGATGATGACTCTCGTAGCCGGCGTTGCGGTGACACACGCCTCGGACCGCCGGACGAGGTCGGAGGCGGCGGGACTGAAGCCAAAGATGATGCCGATCGACACCTGTATTCGCGCTTGCCTGGCCTGCGACCAGGGGAATGTGGTTTCCTGCGCGGTCTGCGCGTTATGCTCCGAGCCGGCATGATCCTGGCAGACGCCGGAACCCTCCTCGCCACTCGCATCAGCCCCCCACCGCAGTAGGGGAGCGCCCACGTTCTCACCTGCCCCTCTCCCCCGCTCGCCGATCCCCGGGAGAGGGGTTTCTGCGGGCCTTGGCTTGGAAGCGCTTTTCAGGCCGTACAACGTTTGAGCTAACCTTGTGGCCTTGCCGATCAACTCTCGGGGTCATACTGGAACTCGCGGAGTTCCTGCGAGCAACGGCAGGCTTGAGCGATTTTCGCAGCCCATTGGATGGCTGCTTCGCGAGACGGGAGTTCCAGGACACAGAATCCGCCGTCGAACTCCTTGGTCTGTGTGTAGGTCTCGTTCGTGACTGTGCCATTGGCGGCGACCATTAGTGGCGCGACTTCTTCGTTGATGCCACCACCGAACACATAGACGCCGGCTTCCTTTGCCTCGCGGATGACGCCGTGTGCTGCTTCGCTGACGGCGGCCATTTCTTCGGTGGGAACGTCCATCGCCGGTCCAGGGAAGGAAATAAGATACTTCGTCATCGTTCAATTCTCCGTGTGCGCCTCGGTGTCGCGTGTGAGGCGCTTTTGCGGTTTCCGTCCACTCAATCGGTGGGGTTGGACAGCACCTGCTTGCGCGATTTTTAGTGCTTCTCATTGATCAGAGGCCGTTCTCCGAGGAATGAATCGATAAAGCTAAGTATTACCCTTCTGAGGTCGCGTTCGAGAGTGACATCGTTTACCACTCCGAGTCGTCCCTGCTCAATAGTGTTACCCTTCGCCTTGTCGTCGTAAACCCACATTCATCGGTTAAAGAACACCTTGGATTGGCACCCTACGTTCTCGAAGGTTCCCCAGTATAGGTCGACGCCGATGGTGTTTGGCGATCCGCGCGGATAGGTAATCCTCGCTTTGCGAGATGCTGTGCGATCGCTGAGCCCCAGGTTGGAATACCTTCCAATCTTTCACCCGCCCTGAAGGGGCGGCCTTTGAACAGCCTGGGGTGGCAACCCCAGGTATGGGCGAACCCGATGCGTCGAGCCCCGAAGGGCCGGCCGACCGCTGAAGTTTCGGCCGGCCCTTCGGGGCTCGGAGAATTGTCGGCTGCCCAACCCGGGGTTGCCACCCCGGGCTGTTCAAAGTTCGCCCCTCCAGGGCGGGAGGCCCGAAAAGGAAAATACGCGGCGGATTCTCCCTTTCAGCTCGTCCGCCGGGGCCAGCCCAAAAGGTGCCAGTCGAACATTTTAGTCCAAGATGCCCTCCTGAGACCCTGGCCATTCAAAGAATTCAGGGGCACCGCAAAAGATCGCGCGCGTGTCCAGATCCTTTGACATGCACGCAAAGTGAGATCCCACGGGCTTTTCAGGCTTCCCGTGGCCTCTACCCCGCTAGATCCTTTGACACACGCCGCGCCGCGGCACAATCGCTGGCTGCCGCTAACCCATGCGATTGCAATAGTTTGCCGGATCGGTTCATCTTGGCCCAACCCTTGCCCTCTTGAGCCACGCCATGGCCCGACTCCTCCGATTCATTCCAGACAACGGCTCTCTGGTCGAGGTCACCACCCGCACCATCCAGAGCCGGCTCCTCCTGACGCCTACCCCCCAACTCAACCGCATCATCATCGGCGCCCTGGCGCGCGCCGGCCGCCGCTACGAAGTCGGTGTCGTGGCTTTTTCCTTCCTGGCCAACCATTATCACCTACTGCTTCAGGTTCAGGATGCCGATCAACTCGCCAGTTTCATGAGTCTGTTCAATTCCAAGCTCGCCCGCGAGGTGGCCCGGCTCACCGGTTGGAAGGACAAGGTCTGGTCCCGCCGCTATCAGGCCATTGTGATCAGCAACGAAGAGACCGCACAGGTCGACCGGCTTTTTTATGTGCTCTCGAATGGAGTCAAGGAAAACCTCGTTTCCCATGTGGGCGAGTGGCCCGGCGTCCATGCCGCCCCAGCCCTCCTCGCCGGCACGGCGCTGGAAGGGATCTGGATCAACCGGACGGCAGAATACCTGGCGAAGCAGCGAGGCGAGCCGCGCGAGCCGCAGGACTTCGAGGAGCCAGAGACGCTCATCCTGGTGCCTTTGCCCTGCTGGAAGCACCTCTCCTCCCAGCAGTACCGCCATCAAATCGAGAGCATGGTTCAAAAGATTGAGAACACGGCCAGCGCTCAGCGGGAGAAGAGCGGCAAACAACCGCTCGGACCGGACGCGATCCGCCGGCAGGATCCGAGGACAGAGCCAAGCCGGACAAAGAAGTCTCCAGCTCCACGTTTCCACGCTTTCCACAAAGAAGCGCGGCAGGAGCTACACCGGCTCTACTTCGAATTCGTCGCCGCCTTCCGGGAGGCGGCCGATCGGCTGAGATCGGGGGACCGGCACGCCCGGTTTCCGATCGGCAGCTTTCCGCCTCATCTCCCGTTCGTCAGGGCTTTCCCCTCGGCGTTCCCCGCGCCAGGGTAGCTCGTAGATCGATCCGAAGCGAAAGACTTCAACCATCCCGCAGTCCTACCCGGGTACCTGATCTCCCCGGGTGTGACCGTATTGACGTCGAATCCCGGCACAGGCTCTTTCCGGCACAGAAAGGGCCGCGACACATTCCCTTTTTCCAAGCCGAGCCAATTCGACCTGATCCGCCCGCTCGGCAAGCCGCGAGGGGGAGGCGGCTGACGTCGCCAGATTGGCGACTCAGCAACATTCGGGTGGAACTTATTTTGGGATCGTCTCGACGGGGTCGAACCAGAAGGTCTGGGGGGCCGAGGCTCTCTCCTTGGGGCCGGCGATCCTGGCCTCGATGCGGTGGCGGCCCGGCGTGAGGAGGCGCGGGTCCACGCGCCGCCTCAGGTCCTGGCGGTACCACCCAGGGGCGCTGACCTCGTCGCGCACCAGGATCTCGTAGGGCACGTCCGGGTCCGGGCCCTCCAGGTAAAGCTGCCAGCCGTAACTCTCGCGGACGGGGTTGAAGACGAGGGGTGGCCTCGGCTTCGCCGCGGGCACCGAGGCCGGCCGGCCGCTCGAAGACGTCGAATGGGCGCCGAACAAGAGGAGCAGGGCGAGGCAGAAGGGGAACGCGGACGCGGCGCTCATGGCGGCTCTCCAGTCCTGGGTCATGCCTCTCTTGGACCGGACCTCGCGGCAATCGGTTCCGGAGCGAGACGCCGGCAATATTTGGGTGGAACCATTTTGGGGAACCTATTTTGAGGACTATTCGGGTGGAACCTATTTTGAGGCCGAGGTTTTTCTAAGGATAGCGAGACGGCAGGGGCGGAAGTACGGATTGCCTGACCATAAGTGAGAGTAACCTCCGATCATGCCTACTAAGTCTGGGTTTCCAGAAAAAAGCATATGCGTAAACCGCTGTCAGGCCGAAAACAAGCAACTGGAGGGGTGTACTAAAGTTGCCGTCAAGCCTTGGAATTCCTCCTATCATAGGAAAAAAATTGGACGCCATCCATATAACAATACATAATAAAGCGAAGCCGCCCGAAAGGATTGGAATCAGGGAGTTCGCCCATCGCTTACGATATACCAACATACGCGGTCCCTGAAGTCGCGATATAAGCTCATTTCCTTGCGCAGGCAAAGCGGAATCGACAAGAAAGATCGTACGCTCCAGTGCACCCTCGCTCTGAAGTAAACCAAACTCAAGACGCAGCGCTGGCGAGAGCTTGCCGAGGTCGACAACCACGCAGGCCGCATCGCGAATCAACTTGCTAACTTCTGACGGCCACGTCTTATCATGGGCACCATAGAAGCGAGGCAGATTTCTAATTGGCTTATAAAGCCTGACTCCGGAAAAAGCTATCATATAAGGATCCCATACAACCACCTCTTCCCGAGGAGACGTGAAGAGGGCTACCGGGATTCCTGAAGGCGCTATGGATAATATAGTCCCAAATAGAGACCGATCCGCGAAGCTCAAGAAGCAGCGAAGAAATAGAATATACGGCTTGGGCGAATCAGCACCTCGCCAATAGCGATCGCGGAGAGCAAGACCAAACGTGATATAAAAAGACAAGCCTAGTGCAAGATTCTTGACTGGGTTACATATTAAAAAGAAGAATGTATAGATGATTAGCAGGCAGAGCGTTAATAAGCTTGCGAATGTTCCCGGGAGCAACCTTCGCTTCAGTGGCATGCCAAGAGGACGTACGTGTACGCGGAAGACGAAGCGAGCGAGTACAACCGCTACAAAAATGTTGTACAGGCTAAATGCACTATAGTGGACAACCGCTCCCCATGATGGGACAAGGTAGGATAAACCTTCGACTAATCCGAGTACAGGTAACGTAATAAGAACTAGCAACGCAGCAATGAAGAGGACCGCCACTAGGATGGTAGTCAGTTTGGTGATCGAGGATGCTAATAAGATGAGGACAGACGACATACTGGTTAGAGGAATTCGCACTTTGTTAGTGAGTCTTTTTAGGACGGCAGCAACGCGACAGAAGCTCACCGGCGACGACCGCGAAGCGCGGTTGACGTCCGGTGCAGCGCTCGGGTTGGCCGCCCTTCTTGCTCCTGTTCTGCCCATTCATTCTCTCCGCCGCTCGGAGGAGTAGAGAACCCAGGGCCCCGACTGCCTAGCGTTGACCCCGGGGACTATCGAGCTCTATATCATCGTCGACGTCACGCTCGTCAAGGAAGACCTAGTTTCCAACCCAGATACCGCATCCATATGTACGATACCCGGCGACCTTGTACGCCATATGGTTTTCGTTCCATGCACACGCCTTGGTAAGCGTAACAGTACTATTAAAACATATTCTGTCGTAGCCGGAAGATTGGCATACCCTCTGGGCCTCGGCGCGCGTATCAGACTCAAGATCAGACTGAGCCGCAACGCAATCCGGACCAAACCCGGATCTTATGGAGGTAGTCATTCCCCCAGTCTCACAAGAAAATATAGCCTCAGCCTGGCTGAGTCGGGCCAGAGATCCACAAAGGAGCAAAGTCATGAAAACCAGCTTCCACACCCAACCAATCGTCGATCTAAGGGCTCGTCACGAAACAAATGATGTATTCTCAGATTTTTCTTGTGGCGAAATTGTGTAGTTCCACTCACCATGAAAGCTGTCGCGGCGGAGATTGACGGCGGCAATTTCCTGCTGGCTGACTTTCTGCCCTACTGGATAAGCTGTAGTGTCGAGTTCCGCCCGAACTTTCAGGCCCGTCGCAGTCGTGGTCGCCGCGATAAGGTTGACAATCACCTCGTGGCTGATGAGGGGTTTACCCCGCCAGTTCTGGCTGATGAAGGAGAACAGCCGGTGCTCGATCTTGTTCCACTTGCTAGTGCCTGGAGGAAAGTGGCTCACGGTGATTGGCATTCCGAGCTCGTCTGCGAGCTTCTGAAGCTCTACTTTCCATAGTCGGGTTCGGGATGCGTTGCTACCACCACCGTCGGCTGTAATCAGCAAGCGCTGAGCCTGCGGGTATCTCTCGCTTCCCATCGACTTCCACCAGCGGCGCACGGCTTCTACAGCGAAAGTCGACGTGTCGTGGTCGACCCCCACGCTGACCCAACCACTATTGGTCGCCAAGTCATACACTCCGTAGGGAATGGCGCGCCCCAACTCCGGAATCATAAAATCGTGAACCCTGACCTTTTCGGGCTTACCCTCGGGGCATAGCTCGCGCCCGCCATTCTTGAAGTCGCCAACCAGCTCTTTCTTTTTCGTGTCGACGGAAATTACGGGATCGACTGTCGCAAAGTACTCTTGGGCCTGACGATTGATATGATCGAATTGGGCATCGCGATCCGGATGACTGACTCCCTCCAGGGTCTTGCTGTTGGCCTGAAGGCTATATCCCATCTCGTGGAGCATCTCGGCGACCATGCGATGGCTCGTCTGGTGTCCCATCCGCTTCAACTCTCCTGCCAGACGACGAACGCTCTTACAGGTCCACCGCAAGGGAGAGTCTGGTTCTCCACGTTCGGTGGGCTGCACAAGCTTCTCTAGATCCGCCTTCAAGGTCGGATCGGTATCGACTGTCCTTTTGCGTCCTCCTCCCGGCCGCCGAATTCTGCGGCCTTCGGGACGCGATTCGGGCGTCGCCTTAAGCTCCTTGATACCTCTGCGGATTGTGAGTCGAGCAATTCCCGTCGCACGCGCCACTCTAGCCACTCCTCCGAACCCAATCGCCTCAGCCTCCGCAGCGGCCGCCAGACGCCGCGTCCTCTCATCGAGATGTGGATCGAGAAGCTCGAACCGCCGCCGAATCGCCTCCTCATCGCCCATTATCTCCTGAGGATACAACAAAATCCCTCAAGAGGGTACCTTGTTTCGTGACGAGCCCTAAGTTTCTCACTCAAGGCAGTGTCCTCCAACTTGACATTGATTGACCATTCTATGGAGCCGGCGAGCCGATTCCTCTACGCTTCTCCTCTCACCATCTTTGACATGCAACCCTTTCAGGCACGACGGCCAACCATTAAGCGTCTATCTGAAGTCCTCCCCACCAAGTGCCCGAAGTCCACCGCCAATCCGGGGGAGGATTTCAGATAGACGCAGGTTGAACGAAGCCGCGGGCCAGTCCGGAGCGGTCCTATGGATATTCAATCCTTCGCAGGCCCTTCGCGCACCACCCTGTCGGCCCCCACACAAGCCCCGAGAGCCGCCGTGTGGCTTTCAGAGGACCTTCCAGCGAAGGGATCTGCCGCATGCTCAATCTCCTGAACCGCGATTTCGCGGAGTCGATTATACCGTAGAGACCCGGCGAGATACACAATAGCCCGACTCCACGGCTGAGCAGATAAACATTGAAATCGAGCCATGGACAGATAAATCATCGCGGCGGAGCCCTCGACACTTGAGCCGGTGCCAGTTCCTCGACGAGGCGTAGGGTCTTTTGCCCGCAGATCTCGCATCTCAACGGGTCTACGCCGGTAAGGCTCTGGAGCAGGGACTGCCAATCGGACTTCGTGAGCTTCGGTTGCACGGGCCGGCCTGGCAGAACCTCGCAGCAGAGAGCCAGAGACTGCTCCCGGCAAAGAGCAAAGAAGCTATGGAATCGCCTGGCACCTCTTTGGCAGCTCTTTCGGCGGCTGACGTCTCCAGCTTGGCGACTCGGCACATTCGGGTGGAACTTATTTTGGGGGTCTTCCAGATGATCTTGTCAACGCCAGGTGTACGCTTCCCTTGATTCGAAACAACCCTTCGCACCGCCCATAGCCTTGCCGGCAGGGAGCGGACAAGAGTGCGCTGGAGAAAGGCAACCTTTCCCCATCGATTCTTGCGAACAGCCTCCGCAATACGCACCTGCAGCCGTCTTACTTTCGGATAGATCTTCCGCCAGTCGATGGCGTTCCAATCTTCTCGCCAAGTCGGGAGTGCACCGGTGTCCGGCTGAGCCGTCACCTCACTTTGCCCTCTCCCTTTTCGAGACGATTCTGCCTGTTCTCTTGCAGAGAAAGACCCGTCGGACGTGGGCTCACTTTCGTGCCGGGTGACGTTGAAACCCGTATTCGCCCCATTACAGGACGGCCTTCGCTTTTTCCGACATCCCAAGCCCGCACCTCCATCGGCTCGCCTTGCAGCTTGCTTTCCCTTCCGGGAGAGATACGGGGTTACCACGTTCCGCTTCTGAAGTAGTGTGGGGTTAGGTACCTGCTGTCGACCGGGAAGTTCTGTTGACCACGAGGTGGCACCGTTAAATCCACCTCCGACTTCCATGCCTTTTGGCTCAAGCTTGTCAGCCACTTTAGCTTGTTGCGCCATGACGGTCGTTGCACAGGTTCACATGTGTTTACCATACCCACTACCTAGCCATCGCCCGGCTTGTGGCTGCCAGGAGAGCAGGTCCCTCGCGGTCCCCGCCCCGCACACTCGCGCGTGCCTCTGTACGTTGTCAGGGCCGCTCTTTATTCAGGCCCCTAGGTTCACCCGGTGGTACGGGCGGTCCTCTATCAATGAAGCGACGATGAGGACAACTTCATAAGCGACCTCGTGTCGCAGTAACGTTGCTGGGCCTAAGCGTGCGGCGTCAGCCGTCCGCTTGAGGCCCTGGGTTAGCCGCCCCTCTGCTTCTTTTGTGGCTCTCGTTTAGGGCGAGAGGAATCGTCCACTACTGGCTGATCCGAAGACGGCTGAGAAGCCAGCCCTCTGGTCGGAAGCTTTATCCAAGCTCCGATGAAGAGAATAGGCAGCAAAAAAGGTACAGACCAACCCAGCAAGTTTGTCCAAGCCAAGAGACCGCTCGAGAACTCTTTGTCCCCGAATTGCTCCGTAAGTTGAATGCTTGCTCCAATTGCCGCAATGATGCCTAGCCATATTAAGAACGCTGAGGCGGCCCCAAGAGTAACAGCAGTTCTTGCCACAAGCTCTTTTACTTGTCTCTGAAGACTGGCATTCAGCACGGTTCCATAGCCAGCAAAAAGGAGCGTCTGCGATGCCAGGAGCCAGTTGAGCCGCTGATTCATTAATTCGTTTTCGTACATTCTACGCTTGATATATTCTTCCCTCTTCGCGGCCCCGAACTCCGCTTGCACATTAGGTCCCTTGAGGAATTCAGAATTGGCTAGCACTTCTTGCTGAGCCAAAGCAGCGCACGGAATGAGCAATGCAGACAAATTACAGACCATGATTGCGAGCATGCTGATTCTCCGCATCAATCCTTCCTTTCATTCCCTTCTGCGGCTAACGGCTGGAGGTGAGCGGCGGTGCCGTGCGACAGCATGGTATCCGTCCGCTCGACCGATTGTGTTATGCGCCCACCTTACCACCGTATCACCCCAGATCACAGCCTTCTCATCCCTTGCACAGAATGAGAAGGCCGCCATCTTTGGGATCGGGATAGGAGCTAATTGATATCGGTGCGCACCCCTTAAGAACATCCCTTGAGATTCCCTGCGGACCAGTTAATGGCGAGATTCTATCCGCTGGGAAGTAAAGGAGCTTGTATCCGGAACTGGGCTGGGTCGCCTTTTCTGCCGCAGCCATGTAGCCGCTCGTGAAGGCCAAGCACAGGGAAACCAACGCGAATAATCCAAGCATTTTTTTGGTCATGGTGCTCCCCTTAATCATTGGGCAGGTGCCATTCAACCTCAGCATGTTGGCCATCTATCGTGACACGCCCGGTGGATTCGCCACAAATAGGACAAGCCCGTCCTTGTCTATGTATCAGGCCACTTACAACGTAGACTTTTCCACAGCCTGGGCACGCCAAGGCTATGTTGTTTCCCTCCCAGTCCTCAGTCGGCCTACGTGGATCAATCGGTCTTCTTGGCATAGGCTTGCACTCCGCTTCTCGCATAACGCTCCGGGCTTCAGCGGTGCCGTCAGGCATCCGCTGCAAGCCCCGTGTTATGCGGCTCTCATAGATCATCGTCGCTGCGAGGCCGATCCAAAGCGCGGTCACATTTCGTCCCATCAGAAGCGGGAAGTTCACTGCCTAAGGAACCAAAAGCCCAGTCTCGCGCCTTCGTCTCCAAAAGGCCAGAATCTGGCCTATGCCACTTACAATAGCTGCTCCACCTTTCTGCTTCTGCTACACAGCCATCCGCCATGCACTTGTTTGGCATCAACAGGTCCTCTATCAAGCTGCGAAAATCAAGCCGGTAATGAGAGTTGTAAGGCTTAAGGCTGTCAGCAAGAGCAAGAGCTGGGCAGCCGAGATGAAGACCGCCTTCCGTTCATTGGTCATCCTTCGGTCCTGAATACAGGATCGCCACAAATCCGCTTCGTCACCATAAAAGTATATCAGCCTCCCGGAAAGCTCATTCTCATCAGGAATTTTCTTCAATACCTCCAGAAGATATGCAACGTCCTCTCCCGAAGGGCAGCTCCTTACCTTTCGGACTCGAAGGGCTTGGACTGAGGTCACGACTGCGCCAATAAGGCCTGCGACCCCAAGAAGTAAAAGAGCCTTGGCCCATAGCTCACCCAGCCCTGCTGGCCGATTCAGTAGGGCCAGCCCGGCAGCTAAGAAAGCACCCGCCACGGTAGCTGTCCCCTGGGCCTTCCCGTCAAGATCCCGAAAGGTAGAGGTCAGTTGATCGAACTCCTTTCTATAGGAGTCGAGCACCTCTTTCTGGGCCGCTTGAACTAATGATTCGATAGGAGGCAATCGTTAACTCCCTCTCCGAGCTGTCCAATCTGGCTGTATAACCTTGTATTCAACCCGCCGCTCCAGGCTTCCATATTGACATCCAGCTCCCGCCCTAGTCGAAGATGGAAGCATGGCTATTGAGTAATGACCTCTGAATTCCTTAGCTTTCCTTAAGAGTAGGGGAGGCTAGCGCTGGCGTCAAGGGAAGGCTCCTGTCGTGTAAGCGTCCGCGTCTCAGGAGAGAGGGCGGGCCGCTTACACGACAGTCGAAAGTCCGATGATCAGCTCTTGGGCGACATTCAGGGCTGTCGGTAAGCAAGCTTTCTCTGGGGGCGGCAGCGAGTTATACGTACGGACTCATGTCGGTAAGCACCACCCGGAATCTGGAGGAGGACGCCATAAGGTCCTTCGTTCCCAGAGTTCCTCCGTGCGGCTCAGGTGTCTTACATGACAAGAGCCTGTCGTGTAAGTCGCCGCGGGGCAGAGCGTGTACACGGGACTCTGAGTTCCCTGGCCGCCCACGGTTGAGGACGTGGGGTATAGATCATCGTCGTCTTCACGCTGCGCCAGGTTGGAATCCCTCCCAATCTCTCACCCGCCCTGAAGGGGCGGCCTTTGAACAGCCTGGGGTGGCAACCCCAGGTATGGGCGAACCCGATCCGTCGAGCCCCGAAGGGCCGGCCGAACGCTGAAGTTTCGGCCGGCCCTTCGGGCTTGGAGAAGTGTCGGCCTGCCAGCCCGGGGTTGCCACCCCGGGCTGTTCAAAGTTCGCCCCTCCGGGGCGAGGGAGGGGGACAAGAGCTTGTCGTGCAGGCGATCGCGGAGCCTGTGGCGGGTCTCCAGCGCGGAGTCGAAGCTCCCAGGTTGTCCCGTCAACGTCTTCGAGGGGCGTCTGAAACGTTTCAAGCACCCGCGGGGGGCGTTTTCGGTCCTTCCGGAAAGGTCGACGGATCTCTTCCGGAGCTCGTACGACGTCCCCAAAAACTCCAGAGGGAGGCCCGAGAAGGGCAATACGCGGCGGATTTTCCTTTTCAGCTCGTCCGCCGGGTCCGGCATGCGGCATTTTTCCAGGATTCTGCCGCTTGTACCGACCGGCTTGCGGCAGAAAACGGTAATTTTGCCGCCTGCCGCTCCCGGCATACGGCATGCCGGGCCCGGCTTGCGGCATATTTCTCGAAAATCTCCGCTTGCCGGTCGAGAAATGCCGCTTGCCGGCCCCGGCTTACGGCGGAATTCTCTCTTTATGCCGCAAATCGTTTGACTCGACTGACCTCACAGCCTAAACTTGCGACATTTTTTTCCCGGGAGGAGTCATGGAGACGGTTTTGTCGGTGGCGGCGATCCTTTCGAGCCTCGAGGCGCAGATCGCCGAGCAGCGCGAGCAGGAGGCGTTCCATGCCGAGCGCGAGACGTTTCATCGCGGCTCGCGAGAACGGCATGCGGCGGAGCTGGAGCGGCTCGTCCAGCATTTCGAGGCGTTCAAGGCCAGTGCGGCCAGCGCCGCGGAGCTCGCCGGCCGGCGTCCGGCCGCGCCTCCACCTCCCGACGACAGCCTGCCGCCAGGACGCAAGGTCTCGATCAACAAGCTCGTCGTCAAGGTGATCGAGGGCAAGGGGGCGCGGGAGCCCTTCGGACCGCGGGAGATCGCCGAGGAGATCAACCGGCGCTTCGGCGGGAAGCTGAAGAAGCAGGTCGAGGTCCCCCAGGTGTCGGTGTCGCTGCGCTGGCTCGCCTCCACCGAGCGCGTCTTCCGGCTCACCAAGGGGCGCCCCCATTCGGGCTCGCAGTATGTCCGCCAGCTCCTCGCGAAGTGAGGCGGGATCACGTGCAAAAGGACCTCGACGGCGGCAGAGGCATCGAGGACGATCACCGATTTTCGCGCTCGGCGGCCACAGCAAGAGCCGCCGGCTCGCGAGGCTCGACCGGCTCAAGGCTCTGGAGCCGCCGCAGGAGTTCCTCTCTCGTGGGTCGCTCTAGAGAGCGCTCGATCTCCCGCAGGAGATACTCCGAGATCGACATGCCCGCCAGAGCAGCCCTGGCCTTGAGTCTGCGGTGGAGCTCGTCGGGAACGTTGCGGATCTGGACCATCACGGGCATGCGATCAGCTTGATCCCATGCCCTTTGCGCGTCAAGTCGCGACCATCTCCTGCAGCGACCGCACGCTCAAACCCTCGCGCTTGAGGGCGGCGATCCCCTCGGCGCAGGCCATCGCTCCGGAGAGGGTGGTGATGCAGGGGATGTCGTACTTCAGGGCGGTGCGGCGGATGACCCCGTCGTCCTCGTGCGACTCGCGGCCGAGGGGGGTGTTGATCACCAGCGCGATCTCGCCGTTGATCAGCAGGTCGCCGATGTGCGGGCGGGCCTCGTGGACCTTGAGCACGGTGCGCACGGCGAGCCCCTGGCCGCTCAGGTACCCGGCGGTGCCGGCGGTGGCCGCAAGCTCGAAGCCGAGCTCCGCCAGGCGACGGGCGACCGGCAGCAGGCCCGGCTTGTCGCGGTCGTGGACGGAGAGGAAGGCGGTGCCCTCCAGCGGCAGCACGTGGCCGGCGCCCATCCAGGCCTTGGCGAAGGCGTTGCCGAAGGTGAGGCTCTCCCCCATCACCTCGCCGGTCGACTTCATCTCGGGCCCCAGCACCGGATCGACGCCGGGGAAGCGGCGGAAGGGGAAGACCGGCGCCTTGACGAACACCCCGGGCACCCGCGGCTCGGCGGTGAAGCCCAGCTCCTGCAGAGTGCTGGCCGGCCATGGCGCCGACGGCGATCTTGACCAGCGGCACGCCCACCGCCTTGGCGATGAACGGCACCGTGCGCGAGGCGCGCGGGTTGACCTCCAGGACGTAGATCCGGCCGTCCTTCAAGGCGAACTGCACGTTCATCAGGCCGACGACGCCCAGCCGCAGCGCCAGCCGGCGGGCGATGTCGCGCATGCGGTCCTGATCCTCCGGCGAGACTTTGTACGGCGGCAGCACCGCCACCGAATCCCCGGAGTGGATGCCCGCCTCCTCGATGTGCTGGAGGATGCCGGCGACGACCGCGGTCTTGCCGTCGGAGATCAGGTCGAGGTCGACCTCGAAGGCGTCCTCCAGGAAGCGGTCGATCAGCACCGGGTGCCCCGGCGAGACGCCCGCCGCCTCCTCCATGTAGCGCTCGAGGGTCGAGCCGTCGTAGACCACCGCCATCGCCCGGCCGCCCAGCACGTAGCTCGGCCGCACCACGACGGGATAGCCGATCCGCTCGGCCACCTCGCGGCGCCTCGTCGAGGGAGGTGGCGCTGCCGTTCTCGGGCTGCAGGATCCCCTCCTCGGCGAGCAGGTCGCCGAAGCGGCGGCGGTCCTCGGCGAGGTCGATGGCGTCCGGCGGAGTGCCCGAGGATCGGCACGCCGCGGGCGGCGAGGCCGCGGGCGAGCTTCAGCGGCGTCTGGCCGCCGAGCTGCACGATCACCCCCAGCGGCTTCTCGCGATCCAGGACCGCCATCACGTGCTCCAGGGTGAGCGGCTCGAAGTAGAGGCGGTCGGAGGTGTCGTAGTCGGTCGAGACGGTCTCCGGGTTGCAGTTGACCATCACCGTCTCGTAGCCCATCTCGCGCAGGGCGAAGGCGGCGTGCACGCAGCAGTAGTCGAACTCGATCCCCTGGCCGATGCGGTTGGGGCCGGAGCCCAGGATCACCACCTTGGGCCGGTCGTCCGGCTCGCTCTCGTCCTCCTGGCCGAAGGTCGAGTAGAGGTAGGGGGTGGTCGCCGGGAACTCGGCGGCGCAGGTGTCGACCCGCTTGTAGACGCGCCGCCACCCCTTCTCCTGGGAGCGAGCGGCGGCGAGATCCTCTTCCGGGCAGTCGAGGAGGCTCGCGATGCGGGCGTCGGTGAGGCCGAAGGACTTGGCGCGGCGCAGCAGGAGCTTGGGCATCGAGGCGAGGTCCCAGCAGGCGAGCTCGGCCTCGAGATCGACGATCTCGGCGATCTCGCGCAGGAACCAGGGATCGATGTGCGAAGCCCCGGAGACCTCCTCCGGCGTCCACCCCTGGCGCAGGGCGGCGAAGACGGCGAACAATCGCTCCCAGTTGGGAACGGCGAGCCGCTGCCGCAGCCGCACCGGGTCGGACATCCGCCGCTCGCGCGAGGCCGGGCTGCCGTCGAGCTCCAGCGCCGAGAGCCCCTTCATCAGCGCCTCCTTGAAGGTGGAGCCCATGGCCATCACCTCGCCCACCGACTTCATCGAGGTGCCGAGGGTGGGCGAGGCCTCGGGGAACTTCTCGAAGGCCCAGCGCGGGATCTTGACCACCGTGTAGTCGAGCGTCGGCTCGAAGGCGGCGAAGGTCTTGCCGGTGATGTCGTTGGGGATCTCGTCGAGCGTGTAGCCGACGGCGAGCAGGGCGGCGATCTTGGCGATCGGGAAGCCGGTGGCCTTGGAGGCCAGCGCCGAGCTGCGCGAGACGCGCGGGTTCATCTCGATCACCACCTGATCGCCGGTCTGCGGGTCGACGCGCGAACTGGATGTTCGAGCCGCCGGTGGCGACGCCGACGCGCCGGATCACCGCGAAGGCGTCGTCGCGCATCCGCCTGGTACTCGCGGTCGGAGAGGGTCTGCTGCGGGGCGACGGTGATCGAGTCGCCGGTATGGACCCCCATGGCGTCGAAGTTCTCGACGGAGCAGACGACGATGGCGTTGTCGGCCATGTCGCGCATCACCTCGAGCTCGAACTCCTTCCAGCCGAGCACCGACTGCTCGATCAGCACGCGGTGGGAGGGGCTCGCCTGCAGGGCCGCCGCGACCACCTCCTCCAGCTCGTCCCGGTTGTAGGCGATGCCGCCCCCCTCGCCGCCGAGGGTGAAGCTGGGGCGGATGATCACCGGGTAGCCGACCTCGGCGACGATCTCCCGCGCCTCCTCGAGGGTGCCGGCGTAGCCGCTCTTCGGCACCTTGAGGCCGATCTCCTCCATCGCCTGCTTGAAGAGGAGGCGGTCCTCGCCCAGGCGGAGCGCCGCGATCGACGCTCCCAGCACCTCGACGCCGTAGCGGGCGAGAGCGCCGCGCTCGTCGAGCGCGATCGCCAGGTTGATCCCGGTCTGGCCGCCGACGGTAGGAAGGAGGGCATCCGGCCGCTCTTTTTCGAGGATCTTCTCGACCACCTCCGGAACCAGGGGCTCGACGTAGGTGGCGTCGGAGAACTCCGGGTCGGTCATGATGGTCGCCGGGTTCGAGTTGACGAGCACCACCCGGTACCCCTCGCGCTTCAGGGCGCGGCAGGCCTGGGTGCCGGAGTAGTCGAACTCGCAGGCCTGACCGATGACGATCGGGCCGGAGCCGAGGACGAGGATGGAGTGGAGATCGGTACGTCTGGGCATGGCGGGGCGGAAGTGTATATCAGGGACTCCCCGGCTGCTGGCATGAAGTTGGCAGTGGTTCCAGACCGGTTATAAAAGGGAGTCAAGAGACCATGAACCAGGCCAATCAAGAACGGCTGCAGATGCTGCTGAAGGGACACGAGGAGATGATCGAGGAGAAGCGGCTGCGCCCCGAGGGGGTGCTCCGCCAGAACGACGCCTTCCGCGAGCAGTTCAAGCTGGTGGCGCGATCCGTCATTCTCCCCGTGCTCGAGGAGATCAAGGACGCGATGGTCGGCAAGGTCGAATCCGCCTCGATCTTCCATCGTTCGACCGCGGCCGGCCTGAAGGTGAAGCTGGACCGCTGGGAAGACTACGACCGTTCGCTCCTCTTCTATGGCGACGACTCGACCAAGGTGGTCAAGATCCTCCACGAGGGAATCGGCTTCGGCCTGCTGATCGAAAAGATGCCTCTCTCCCAGCTCTCCGCGGAGCTGGTCGAGGAGGAGGCGATGAAGTTCCTGAAGCGCCTCTTCGGGCAGGAGCAGCTCCGCCGCCCCAACGGTCCAACCACCGGCAACGGCGTCTCCGGCTCCAGCGGCGGAACCCGGCCCGCGGGCTCCAACGTGGCCCATTACGGCTACGAGTTCGTGCGGGTCTAGAACAGGTACGTCAACCCCACGTTCGCCACCGCCCGCTCCCGCTGATCGCCGTTGAGGTCCCGGTAGACGGGCACCTGGACGGCGAGGCGTCCGACGAGGCCCTTTCCGAGGTCGACGATCACCCGCGGGCTGACGTAGAGCAGCCGCCCCCCTGTGTTGGGATCGAGGAACCCGCCGGCGTCGATCTCGTCGCGGCCGGCGGCGCGGAAGTTGAGCTCGACGGCGGCGTCCCAGATCCGTCCGAGCTTGCGCTCGTAGCCGAAGTTCGCCAGGGCCGTGTTGCCGTAGCGGTAGCCGAAGTCGTTGGCCCCCGTCCGGCGGAGTTGGACCGATCCAAAGAGCGACGAGGTGTGGTCGAGGAGGTAGAGCCCGGAGAGGCCGCCGAACCAGTCGGTCGAGCCGGTACCCGGCTGGAGGTGCTCGTCCAGCCGCTCTCCTCCCTGGGCGAGATCGTTCTTCCCCCAGGCGGTCTTTACTCCGCCGAGGGCTGAGATCCAGGTTCTGCGGCCCAGACCCCCGGTGAAATCCGAGGCCCATAGCCTTACCAGGGCATAGATCTCGGGATCGGCCAGATCCCGCGATGTGCTGGCGCCGTCGAGCTCGCCGCTCGTTACGCCGGCGTGCCGGGAACTCCACGGAATCCGCGCCACGGCGATGGCCCGCTCCCCGAAGGTGTAGGAGAGGGCGGTGGTGAAGCGATTCTCGACCACGGTCTCGCGCCCGAGGATCTCGCCGTCGTGCCCATCATGCTTCGCCGCCGCGGCGCCCTCCTCGCCGGGGAGGATCCCCTGCTCCTTGTCGAAGCGCTCCCAGTCGAGGGAGACGCGGAACGCCCCCTCCTTATAGACGTCAGTCCCCAGGGCGTTGAAAGTCGGATCGCCGCAACGGCAGATCGAGCAGCCGTGCGCGGGCGGCGCCGCGACGGCGAGCAGCGACACGAAGCCCGCCGCCGCCGCGAGCCTTGTCCATGGAATGCGCGGGGTGAGGGACCACATCATTGCCCCATTCTATTCCGCGGGCGTGATCTTGCGACCGCCGGCCGCAACGCGATCACTGCTCTGTACCGTTTTTTTCAGGACCACAACCCGCCCGCAGGATCTG
The DNA here is from genome assembly GCA_963792575.1 of uncultured Acidobacteriota bacterium. GTDB lineage: Bacteria > Acidobacteriota > Thermoanaerobaculia > Multivoradales > UBA5704 > DATARR01. The sequence continues at coordinate 106,896 of CAWBWZ010000003.1, read as the reverse complement.
CCCCACCTGCGCCGCGCCGCGCGGGTCGTACCCCGCCTCGGACATCAGCCGGACGCCGATCCGGTCCGCCTCCTGCTCGTCCTTCCGGCTGAAGCGCAGATGGGTAAGCTGGCCGATCAGAGCGGCGACAGCGGGGTTCCGCCGGCTCGCCGGGTCGTTCGGATCGTAGCGGACGAGCCCGGCGGTCCGGGCGCCGGCGAGATGCTCGGCGCCGTGGCGCGCCACCACGTGGCCGATCTCGTGGCTGAGAACACCGGCGAGTTGCTCGTCGTTCCGCAGCTTCGCCAGCAGTCCGGAGGTGAGGAAGACCTGCCCTCCCGGCAGGGCGAAAGCGCCGGCCGTCTGCTCGTCGGCGAGCAGATGGCAATCGAAATCATAGGGCGTGCTCTTGGCGTCGGTCTTCTCGACGAGATCGTGGCAGATGCGGTCGACGTGCCGCTGGGCCTGCTGATCGGAGGAGAGTCCGCCATACAGCTGGGCCATCGCGGGCGCCGCCTGCAGGCCGATGGCGACCTCCTGTTGCGGCGTGATTCGGAGGGGAAGCACCTCGGCGGCGATAGGGCTGTAGCTGCGGCTTCCGTAGTATCCGGCAACGGCCACCACGGCCATGGCGACGGCGACGAACAGGCGGCGGCTGCCACCGCGAAATCCATGATCGAGAGGGCTCATCTCTCACCCCTCCTTTCAAAACGACGACCGCCGTGAAGGCCGGTATCTTGGGAGGAGAGCAAGAAGTGTACCGCTGGCCGAGAAGGCGGGGCCGGAGCCCCGCCCATGGGAGGATCAGAGCTCGATGCCGCCGTTGGTGCAGCCGGGGCCGTAGTAGATCGTCCAGCCGGCCGGAGCAGAACAGGGATTCGGGTACATGCAGCAGAGATCGCCCGCGGGGCTCTTGGCCCACACGACCACATCGATGCAGGCGCCGCTGTACTGCCGGGGTGGCGGACAGGTGGAGGCGGTGGCGACGTGGGCGGCGGTGGCGGTGAGAGCGAACGCGGCGGCGGCGAGGAACAGCTTTCTCAAGGTCATGCGGGGCTCCTTGACTCGATTGGCCGAGTTCCGCCAGAAGAGGCGGCCTCAGGCATCTATAGATACAGGTGCCCAAGGCGCCGCGAGCGCGCTTGCTTGGAAGAAGACCAGCTTATGCCGCCAGCAACGGCGCCAGATCCGCATCCGTCGCAGGCGGGATTCCCAACTCTGCAAGCACATCGTTGATGGCCGAGAGGGTGATCTGACCCGGCGCTGTAATCTCGATACCGATCGGATTTCCGCTTGGGCCGAAGTCAACCACCATACCGGGCTCGATTCGCTTCGTCCAGGAGCTCTTTTCCTCGGCCTGTCGAGGCAGGTAGAGGTAGGCAGCCATCGGGCGGCCGTGCCGAAAAGTGACTTCCAGATAAAGTTCTTTCATTGCTAAGACCTCAAAGGATACGCGGTAATGACAACGAGCACTCGGGCGACAAAGTCCGGTTCCAGAATAACCTCCCAGTACTGCCGCTGGTGCCTTGCCTCCGCAACCCACCGGCCTTCCACAGTATCCTCGCGAAGATCGGTTGCATACTCCAGCATACGCCGAAGATCAACTTCCGAGAACTGACGGTCGATCATCCGCTTCAGCAGGTGCGGACTGAGCTCCAGCTCCCATTCCCACCATGACGGCCACTCGCGATTGCCCAGAGGCGCCTCTCTCTCCCGGACTGCTCAGAGAGGCTTATTCTACCGGAACCCCAGCGCCATCGCGTCCTGCACCACCTCGATCCACTCGCAGGGGACCTCGCGCGTATCGATGCGGCGGAGGACGTAGAGCTTCTCGCCGCTGTCGCGGCGCTCGAGGAGACGGAAGCCCTGGTCCTCGTAGAAGGTCTCGGCCGGCTTGTTCTTGGCGGTCGGCAGGTAGCGGCCACGCAGCTCCAGGTGGCCGGGCTCGTCGAGGAGGCGGTGCTTGACGTGGTTCATGATCGCCGTCTCGATACCGCGCCCCATGGCCCGGCAGCTCATCAGGAAGCTGTCGATGTAGACGATGCGGCCGTCGCGCCGGAGGAGGACGACGCCGATCGCCCCGAGGTCGCCGAAGCGGTCGCGCCCCCGCGCCACCCAGAGCTCGCAGATCGGCGAGGCGATGAAGCGCTCGACCTCGGACGGCGTGTAGCGCTGAGTGGTGAGGTTGAACTGGTTCGTCTTGGTGAACAGCTGGTGGATGCGCGGCAGGTCGTCGCGCCGGGCGCGGGTGATCGCGAGCTCGGTGCGCAGGCTCGCGAGGTAGGTTCCGAGCTCCCCCGAGGCAGTCCGCAGGGCCTCGCGCTCGCGGTTCTCCCGGTACTGGGCGGTCTTCCTCGAGTCCTCTTCCAGCACGGCGGTCCGCTCGAAGTCGGTCAGCCGGTCGATCACGGCGACGTACTCGGCCGGATCGGGGGGGAGCAGCACGGTCTTCACCTCGGGGAGCATCTGCTGGATCAGGCTCACCTCGGCGGGGTTGTCGTCCACGAAGACGAGGCTGTCGGTGCCGATGTTGAGCGCGGCGGCGATCTTCTTCAACCCCTCGTGCTTCGGCTCCCAGGAGATCTCCACGGCGGCGAAGTCGGCGAGCCGGAGCGGGATCTCCGGCCGGCTGTCGAACAGCTCGGCCACGTCGTCGGGGTTGTTCTTGCTGCAGACCGCGAGGAGCACCCCCTGGGCCTGGAGCGCTTTCAGGCGGTGGTGGAAATCGAGGAAGGCCTCCCCCTCGGGATCCCCCGGACCGATCTTGACGCCGGCCGGGCCCTCCTCCCCCACCACGCCCCCCCAGAGAGTGTTGTCGAGGTCGAGCACCAGGCATTTTCGCGCCTGGGCCCGCGCCGCCCGGGCGTGCCGGACGAGCTCCGCCGCCACGCAACCGAGAAAGGCCGGGCTCCACTCCATCTTCGCCAGGTAGTACATGCGGCGGTCGAGCACGCGGTCCTTGCCGAAGCGGGAGGCCAGGCGGTCGAGATCGAAGATCTGCACCCGCGGATGCCCCTTGAAGCGGCGCAGCAGGTCGAGGTTCAGATCGAGGAAGAACTCGGTCTCGCCGTACTCGGCGTTGAGGTCCGCCACGCCGAAAGCAGGCTGGGCGGGCACCGGGAAGTTGGCGACGAGGAGGGTGGCCGGAGTCCGCTCCAGGGCCGCGAGGGCCCAGGACTCGACGTGCGCGGCGACGTCCTCCTTGAGATCGCGGCGCTCGGACGGCGACAGCGCGGCGAAGGCGGCCCAGGCCTCGGGGCGCAGCAGGCGGAGCGACAGGGCGAGCAGCACGAGATCGGGCGCAAAGGCGGCGAGGCCGGTATTCTCGCCCAGCACTTCCTGCACGTACTGGCCGAAGCCGCCCACATAATGCGCGGCGCGCCACCCCTCGCGGGCGAAATGGAGGTCCACCCAGCGCGGCAGCGGATCGAGAGTGAAGTTGGCGAGATAGCCCAGGCGAATGTCCGGCGTCTCGGGGCGCGCCTGGAGGGTACGGGAGAGGAGGCTCACGTCGTTGCTGGTGAGCTTCTCCAGATCCAGAGGGAGGATCGCGCTCTGGAGCGCGGCGCTGTCCGGCGCCTTGGCGAGGGCCTCAGCTACGGCCCGGGGTTCGAGCTTGGAGTCCCGTGGTCTGTCCATCGTTCCCATCCTCCAGAATGCGATTCGCGACGGCGTCATAGAAACCAAGGAGCTTCCGGCGGAAGGCCTCGGGAGTGAACTCTCGTTGCGCGAACCGGCGGGCGTTGCCGGCGAGCCGATCCCGCAGATCGCGATCTTCCAGCAGCCGCGCGAGCCCCCTCCCCAGCGACTCGGGGTCGGGCTCGACGAGAAGAGCGATCTCGTCGTCGAGCACCTGGGTATGCGTCGGCAGCCGGGTCGCCACCAGCGGCACCCTTGAATCCAGGTAGGAGTAGACCTTCATCGGCGTGTTGGTCCCCTGGATGCGCGGGGAGACCAGCACGGTCGCCTGCTGAAGGCAGCGACCCAGCGATTCGACCGGACGGGGACCGGCGAAATGGACACCGGCGGCGATCCCCAGCCTGGCGGCCTCCTGACAGTAGTGCCCGATCTCCGCCGGCGTGCCGCCGACGACGATCAGCTTCGCCGCCGGGACCATGGCCACCGTCCGCGCGAAGCCGGCGAGGAGCAGGTCGATCCCCTGATAGACCTGGAGATTGCCGACATAGAGGACGAGCGGATCGCCCGTCCACTCCGGCGGATGCAGATCCAGGCTCTCAAGGTTCGAATCGATCTCCTCGCCGAGGAGGCTGACGTCCTCCAGGCGGGCGACGAGCCCGCGCGGATCGAAGGCGCGCGCCTGGGCTTCGAGCGAGCCGCAGACGGCGAGGGTGCCGCAGCTCCCGCGCACCGCTCGCCGCTCGAAGAAGTCGAGGAGCCCGCGCACGCGGCCGAGCGCCGGGAAACGGTCCACCATCTGCTGGGCGAGCCCGGAGTCCATGTCGTAGATGTAGGGGACGCCGAACAGCCACTTGCCGAGCAGGGCCATGAAGGCCGACTCCTCGACGGCGTGGACGACGTCATAGCGGCGCCGCCGGATCAGACACAGGGCTTTCCAGAGCATCCCGGCATCGCAGACCAGCTTTTTCGGCGAGAAGCCGGGCCGGACGCCGCGCGCCCAGGCGGGGGCCGCGGCGCGGTGGACGCGGCAACCGGGGACGCCGGGGTCGTCCCCCTCGGGGAAGGTGAGCACCTCGACCTCGTGCCCCGCGGCGGCGAGCACCTGGAGGAGCATCCGCTCGGCGATCGGCGTGCCGCGCTGCTGAAAGAAGGGGTGCGGGGCGAGGAGGAGGATTCTCATGGCGCGGTCACCTGCTCTTGAACGGCGACCGCGCTCCGCCGCCCCCAGGCGTAGACCGCCCCGCCGACCAGCGCCTGCAGGATCACCAGGCCGTAGTCGAGCCAGGCGACCGCCACGCCAGCCGCCGCCGGGACGCCGAAGGTGACGAAGAAGAAGGCCCAGATGTTCTCCCGCACGCCGATGGCGTTGATCGAAACCGGCACCATCATCACGAAGAGCGCCAGCGGCACGATCAGGAAGAAGTACGGGAGCGGGATCGGCACGTGCAGGGCGCGCGCGAGGAGGTAGCCGTTCAGCACGACGGCGGTCTGCAGGACCACCGACCAGGAGAAGGCACGGGCCAGCACGCCCCCCTGCCCCTGGAAGGCGAGCAGCGCCGCCGTCGCCTTGGCGAACAGCGGGCGCAACCGCTCCGGCAGGCGTTCCCCCAGCCACGCCAGCAGCCGCGCCGACCGCCGCGAGGGGAGGAACAGAAGCCCGGCGCCGAGCGCCAGGGCGAGGGCGCCGCCGATCACCCAGGCATAGAGGCCCGGATCGCGCGCGGTGAGCCGGCCGGCGAACAGGAGGCTTCCGAGGGCGAAGAGCATCAGCGCCAGCAGGCCCACGAAACGGTCCACGAAGACGATCGCCAGCGCCTTCGCCCGCCCCACCCCGGAGCGGGCGGTCTGGACGACGCGCACGGTGTCGCCGCCGATCGTCGAGGGGAGGAAATTGTTGAAAAACACGCCGACGAGGAAAGAGCGGACGAGGACGGCGAGCAGCGCGTCGCCGCCCTGGGCGCGGATCAGCAGGCGCCAGCGGCGGACGCTGGCGAGGTAGCCGAGCGGATTGAGCGCGAGCGCCAGCAGCACGAAACGCAGGTCCGCCGAGCGGAACGCGGCGGCCACCTCGCGGAACGGAGTCTTCGCCAGAATCCAGGCGACCAGGGCCGCCGAGACGCCCAGGCGCAACGCGAGCCGGAGCCCGCCGCGGCGCGGTGCGGGCGGATCCGCGGCGGGACTGGGTGAGGCGACCGCCATGGCTTCAAGCCGCCGAGGCCTTCGACCCGAGCCGCTCGCGCAGCAGGCCGCTGAGGTCCTCCATGCTCTCGCCGCGCACGTACATGCGGTACCAGATCTCGACGTTGAGGATCATCCAGAGCCGCACGTGGTGGTCGGCGCGGTTGGCGACGTGCTCCGCGACCAGGCGCTCGATCGGCTCGCGGCGGAAGATCCCCTCCTCGATCAGCGTCGAGGTCGCCAGCAGGTGCCGCAGCACCGGCAGGAGCGGGCCTTTCATCCAGTAGCCGAGCGGGAACATGAACCCCTGCTTCGGGCGCTTGAGGATCGTCTCCGGCAGGTAGGGGGCGGCCACCCGGCGCAGCAGGTACTTGAGGGTCTTCCCCCGCATCTTGAAGCTAGCCGGCAGTGTCGCCACGAACTCGGCCAGACGGTGGTCGAGGAAGGGGGAGCGGGCCTCCAGGCTGCGCGCCATGGTCATGCGGTCGGAGAGCATCAGCGAGTGCTCGGGCAGCCGGGTCGAGATGTCGGCCTGGAGCATGCGGTCGAGGTCGTTGCGCGCCTCGGCCTCGTCGAAGCCGCGGATCACCGACTCCATGGGATCGTTCTCCGCCAGGCGGGCGGCGACGTCGGGGGCGTAGAGCCCCCCTTTCCCTTCCTGGCCGAAGCGGAAGAAGGCGGTCGCCTGGGCATAGCGCCGCCCCCCCTCGTGGAACGAGAGGTCGTGCACCCAGCGCGCCTTCTGGGTGATGTTCTTGTAGGCGGAGCTGTCGGGCATGGCATAGACCGCCGGCCCCAGCAGATAGCGCCGGACCCCCTCGGGCAGCGCGGCGTAGAGGTTCACCCAGCGGAAGCCGAAGTAGCGGTCATAGCCGGCGAAGATCTCGTCGCCGCCGTCGCCGGTGAGCACCACCTTGACGTGCTTCGAGGCGAGGGAGGCCGCGTGATACATGCAGGCGGCGATCGGGTCCGAGGGCTCGTCGAGGTGGTGGACCATCGACGGCAGGAGCTCGACCATGTCGGGCCAGACCATCTCCTCGTGATGCCGGGTGCCGCAGTGCTCGGCGACCATCCTGGCGTAGGGCAGCTCGTTGAACTGCTGGTCGTCGACGCCGACGGCGAAGGTCTGGATCGGCTCGCCGCGCATCTCCGCCATCATCGCCACCACCAGGCTGGAATCCATGCCTCCCGAGAGGTAGGCCCCCACCGGCACGTCGGAGATCATGTGGGACTCCACGGCCTCGCGGATCCGCTCGCCGGCCTCCTCGATGATCTCGGCCTCGTGATGGCTCCGCTTGGGCGTGTAGCGCAGCCGCCAGTAGCGCCGCACCTCGATCGATGGCGCGGGCGACAGGTTCCCCGACCGCGACGGCTCGACGTGCGAGGCGTCGAGCACCAGCAGGTGCGCGGGGGGGAGCTTGCGGATGCCCTGGAAGAGGGTGCGCGGGCTGGGGATGAAGCGCAGGGTCAGGTACTCGTCGAGCGAGCGCAGGTCGAGCTCCGGCCGCGCGGCCGTCGGGGCCGCCGGCGGCGAGGATCGTCTTGATCTCGGAGCCGAAGAGGAAGCGCCGGCCGTCGAAGCGCCAGAACAGGGGCTTCTGGCCGAAGCGGTCGCGCGCCAGCAGGAGCTTGCGGCGCCGGGAGTCCCAGATGGCGAAGGCGAACATCCCCCGCAGATCGTCGACCACGCGCTCGCCGCGGTCCTCGTAGAGATGGAGGATGACCTCGGTGTCGCTGTCGGTCTTGAAGAAATGGCCGCGCGCCAGCAGGTCGCGCCGCAGCTCGCGATGGTTGTAGATCTCGCCGTTGAAGACGATCCAGGCGCTGCCGTCCTCGTTGGCGATCGGCTGGTGGCCGCGCTCCAGATCGATGATCGAAAGGCGGCGCATCGCGATCCCCGCCTCGCCCAGCAGCACGGCGCCCTGGTCGTCGGGGCCGCGGTGGACGATGGCGTCGTTCATCCGCTCGAGCGACTTGGGATCGACGCCTGAGAGGTTCCACTCACCGCAGATTCCGCACACGTCGTCGTTTCCTTTCGTTCAGGACGCCTGCAGGGCGCCGTCCAGGCCGGTCCGTCCGTCGCCGACCCGCGCCAGCTCCGGCCGCGCGGGGCTGCTGATCACCTCGGCGACCTTGTATTCGCGGACATTCCGCGCGTGGGTGAAGATGATGATCTCGCCGACCAGGCCGAGGGAGAGCGTCTGCACGCCGAGCACCATCAGCAGCATGCCGAGGAGCAGCAGCGCCCGGTCCGACAGGCCGGTCGAGAAGAAAATCTTTTCGATCGCGACGATCAGATCGATCACGAAGCCGAGCGAGAAGAGCGCGGCGCCGAGCAGGCCGAAGAAGCGCAGCGGCGTGCGCGTGAACTTGGTGAGGAAGAAAATATTGAGAATGTCGAGCAGCCGTCCGAGATAGGTCGGCGTTCCATAGTAGCGGGTGGGGCGGTCCTCCTGCCGCTGGGGGACCGGGATCTCGCGCACCGTGAAGCCGCGATGGACCGCCAGCAGCGGAATGAAGCGGTGAAGCCCGCCGTAGAGGTTGAGATGGCGCGCCACCCGGCGTTTCATCACCTTGAAACCGCAGCTGACATCGTGGAAGTCGGTGTGGGTGAGCCGGTGGATGATGCCGTGGAACAGCCGCGACTGCAGGCGGTTGAACCGCGAGTCGATGCGCGGGTAGCGCCGCGCGACGACCATGTCGACCCCCTCGGCGAGGGCGGCCAAGGCGGCCGCGAGCCCGCTCGGCTCGACCTGGAAGTAGGAAGCGAGGGTGACGACGATCTCGGCGCGCGCCCGGTCGAGGCCGGTGGTCAGCGCCGCCGAGGCGCCGAACGGGCCGCCCAGAAGGATGATGACGACCTCCGGGGCGCGCTCCTGGAGGGCGCGCAGGGCCGGCACCACCTCGCGCATCTGGTCGTCGACCACGAACAGGAATTCGCAGGTCTTGCCCAGCCGCGCGAGCTCGGCGGCGAATTCCGCGTGGAGCTGCGCCAGGTCGCCGTGGCGCTCGACCACGGGGACCACCACGGATATGTCGGGATCGCTACGCGTACGCCCCTGTCTCATGATGCAACTCTCCTGATGGCGCCGAGGCGAGCACCGCCTCCGTCTCCTTGAAGTCGCCCAGGCTCACCACCAGCTCGGAAAACAGGCCGACGACCGTGAGGTGCGCGAAGGCGAAGGCGCAGAGAATGGTGATCGAAGGAAACACCAGCGGATAACGTCCGCCCGGCGGAACATTGAGGTAGACGTAGACGCTCGCGATCAATGCGAGCAGCGTGCCGGCGAGGAACGGCAGCGCCAGCACGGCGAACCATTTCGCCGGCCGCGTGGTGAAGCCGAGCAGCATCTTGACCGTGAGCAGGTCGAGGAAAACCTTCCAGATCCGCGAGATGCCGTACTTGCTGCTGCCGAACTGGCGAGCCCGGTGGTTGACCACGACCTCCTTGTAGCGGCAGCCGGAGAGGCAGAGCATCGGCGCCAGGAAGCGGTGCATCTCGGCGTAGAGGCGGGCGCGCTTGACGACCTCCGCGCGGTAGGCCTTGAGCGTGCAGCCGTTGTCGTGGATACGGGTGCCGGTCAGGCTGCCGATCAGCCAGTTGGCCGCCATCGAGGGGAGGCGGCGGGAGATCATCTTGTCCTTGCGGTCCCGGCGCCAGCCGCTGACGACGTCGTACCCCTCGTCGAGCGTCGCCAGCAGCAGCCCGAAGTCGTTGGGATCGTTCTGCAGGTCGCCGTCGAGAGTGACGACGACCTGGCCGCGGGCCTGGTCGAAGCCGGCCTGGAGCGCCGCCGTCTGGCCGTAGTTGCGGGAGAAGCGGACCGCCCGCACGCGGGGGTCGCGGGCGCAGATCTCCCGCAGCCTCACCGGCGTGGCGTCGCGGCTGCCGTCGTCCACCAGCAGCAGCTCCCAGCTCTTGCCCAGGCGCTCGGCGGCGGCGCGGACCTCCTGGTAGAGCGCCTCGACGCTCTCCTCCTCGTTGTACAGCGGAATGACGATGCTCACGTCCATGGCAAATCCTCAAGGCACCCGCTTGACGATCGACGGCCCGAGCAGGCGGGTGACCGGCATCGGCAGCTTCTGCCAGAGGCCGATCGCCCGCTGGTACCGCGGGTTCGCCGGGCTGACGTTGGGCAGCTCGCGGGCCTTGACGAGGTAGTACTGGTAGCCGAGCGGCACCTCGTCCATGCCCCAGCGGGCCTTGAACTTGTAAGCTCCGGTCTCGCGCTTGCTGCGGCCGAAGTCGAAGGTGCGGAAGCTGTTCTCCCGCCCCCAGCGCATGATGGCGAGATAGAGGTAGTCGTCGACGCCGCGCGGCCGTTCGGCGCGGTCCGCTCCGGCGTAGAAGGGCATCACGACGTCGCGGAACAGAAGGTTGAGCACTCCCGCGACCGGCCGCCCCTCGTGATAGACGAAAAAGAGATTGGTGTTCGCCGGATGGCGGTCGAGGATCTCGCGCAGGAACCGCTGCGGATAGACCGGCGTGCCGTGGTGGCGCATGCTGGCGCAGAACATCTCGTAGAAGAGCGGCAGCTCCTCGATGCCGGCGACGCGGTGCTCGAAGGGGGCCTTGGAGACGTAATTCATCATCTGCCGGCGCTTGCGGTCCATCCGCTTCAGCAGCGCCTCCTCCCCCTGCGCGAGGTCGGTGCGGAAGGTGACGTAGAGGTCCTTGCCGGCGAGCTCCGGATCGTCCAGCGGCGTTTCCGACCGCAGCTCCAGATAGTCCACCTTCCGCTCGCGGGCGAGCTCCTTGGCGTGGGCGAGCAGGGCGCTGGCCGCCGCGTCGTCGTCCGCCACCAGGCCGCCGCCGATCGCGAACGGGATCGAGACCAGCGAGTGGCCGAAGAGCAGGCTCTTCAGCTCGAACATCGGCAGCACGCCGACGATGCTCCCCTCGCGCAGGGCGGTCAGGTAGTGGGCGCGGTGGCCGAAGGTCCGCTCGACCAGCCAGCGCCAGCCGAGCTGATGGAAGAAGGTCCCCCCGCGGCGCTCCGCACGTAACGGTCCCACTCGGCCTCGCGGTGGGCGCGCAGGGTCTCGACGGCGACCGGCGACGGGACGGCCACGGGCCGGAAGGGAGGCTCAGTATTGGCCTCAGTACCGGTCTCGGTCAGGACGAGGGGCTCAGCTGTCAATTTATTTCCCTCATAAAGCCAGAATCTCCCGGCAGGTCGTGAAGGCATACTCGGAGAAGAGCCGGGCCAGCCGCCCCTCGGCGAGGTCGAGGTTGCGGTAGTGGCGCAGGCGGGTCATCGCGCCGACCGGCTGCACCGGCTGGCCGGGGTCGATCTCCCAGGGGTGGATGTAGACCACGGCGGGGCGCCGTTCGCGCTCGTTGAGCCAGCGCATCCCCCAGCGGATGAACGGCATCGGGAAGTGGCGCAGGTAGCCGCCGCCGATGAACGGCAGGTTGGTGCCGGCGACGCGGATCGTGGAGATCGGAAACTCCTGCAGGGTGCTGCCGCTGCTATTGCCGCCACCAACGGGCCGCGGGAAACGCGGGAAGTCGGGGATGCCGTAATGGTCGTGGCGGATCGGGAAGATGCTGGAGTCGTAGAGGAACCCCTCCTCGGCCAGGATGTCGACGGCCCACATCGTCTCGCGCACGATCGAGTAGCTCGGCGCCCGGTAGCCGATGACCTCCACCCCGGCGACGTCCTCGATGGTCCGCTTGGAGCGGCGGACATCCTCGCGGAACTGCTCGGGAGTCATCGACGTGACCCGGCGGTGGTCCTGGCCGTGGGTGGCCAGCTCGTGACCGGCGTCCCGGATCTCGCGCACCAGGTCCGGCCAGCGCTCGGCCACCCAGCCGAGAGTGAAGAACGTGCCGCGCACCCCGTATTCGTCGCAGAGATCGAGCAGGCGCCGCGTGTTGCGCTCGACCCGCGGCTCGAACGAGCCCCAGGAGTCGCGCGGGATCGCGCGCTCGAAGGCATTGACCTGGAAGTAATCCTCGACGTCGACCGAAAACGCGTTCAGCACGCTGTCACCTCTCCATTCGCCACATCCACGGCCGCCGCGGGCCGCTGGGTCGCCACGGTCACCAGCTCCTCGACCCGCCGCGCGTTCTCCTCCCAGAGGTAGCCCCGCTCCAGGAGGCTGGCGCGGGCCGCCGCGCCGAGCCGCGCCCGCAGGGCCGGATCGCGGGCCAGCGCCAGCACGGCGGCGCCGAGGTCCTCGCCGCTGGGATTGGCGCCCCCCGGGCAGAGCAGCGCCGTCTCGCCAGGGTTAAGGAGCTCGCGGACGTTGGCCGACCCCGGCGCGACGATGGCGCGGCCGGCGGCCATGTACTCCAGGATCTTCATCGGGCAGGCGTAGGCGGTCACCGCCGGCTGCACGGCGACGTCGAAAGCCGCCAGCGCCGACGCGATCTCGCCGCGTGGCACCGGGCCGCAGAGGACCACCCGCCGTTCGAGATCGGGCGAGGCGGCGCGCATCTCGCGCAGGGCGGGCATCGCCGGGCCGTCGCCCGCCAGCAGGAGATGAATCCCCGCCTCGCGCCATTCGGGCGAGGCCGCCACCTCGATCAGCTGCTCGAGGCCGTGCCAGGCGCGGAACCAGCCGATGAAGCCGGCGACGGTCGCCTCGCCCGGAATGCCGAGCCGGCGGCGGAAGCCGGCGCCGTCGCCGTCGGTGCCGAACTCGCGGCGGACGCCGTTGGGCATCACCACGATCTTCCCCGCCGGGACCCCCTGGGCCTCGAGGATGTCGCCGAGGACGCGGGTGACGGCGATCGTCACGTCCGCTCCGGTGCAGAGCCGGCGCTCGATCCGCCGCGTGACGCCGCGGAAGAAGAGGCCGTCGTGCTCGGCCTTCTCCTGGGCCAGCGGCGAGTTGACCTCCAGCACGAAGGGGACGCCGTGGCGGCGGGCGGCGGCGAGGCCGGCGAAGGTGTTGGCCGCGTAGCGCTCGTAGACGAAGTCCGGCCGGAAGTCGCGGAGGGCCCGCGACAGCCGCCGGTAGGCAACCGCGTTGTAGGCGAGCTCCAGCGATTCCTTGACCGCGGCCGGCATGCGGGAGCGAGAGGCGAGGCCGGCGAGGCCGCGGGCCTCCCCCCCTCGGCGTCGGCCTTCGCCTCGGCGCCGGCCTGGACGAGCGCCACCTCGCGCACCTCGTGGCCGCGCAGGCGGAAGGCGCGCTGGATCTCGGCGATGTGGATCCCCTGCGCGTCGCCGGCGCGGGTGCGGTGATGGTAGAGGATCTTCACGGCCGGACCTCCTCGGCGCCGTAGGGTGCGCTGGGCGCGCCTTCGGACACCTCCCCGGCGCGCCCGACAGCCGCCCGCAGCTCCTCCGCCTGCTCCTCCCCCACCACCCGCCAGCTGCGCGCGGCGACGCGGGCGCGGACCCGGTCGCGGTCCCAGCCGCGCTCCAGGGCGGCATCGATTCCGGCCGCGATCGAATCGACCGTCCGCTCGACCACGACTCCGGCCTCGGGGGACTCCAGCAGCTGGGGGATGTTCCCCACCGGCGTGCCGACCACCGGCGTGCCGCAGGCGAGCGCCTCCAGAACCACGTTCGGGCACCCCTCGTGGGCGGTGGCCAGCACGGAGAGATCGGCGGCGCCGTACCAGACGGGCAGCTCCTCGCGTTTGCGGGAGCCGGCGAAGACCACCCGGTCCGCGATCTTCAGCCGGGCCGCGAGCTGGCGCAGCCCGTTCTCCATCGCCCCCTCGGCGCCGTCGGCGCCGACGATGGCCAAGCGCAGCGTCGGCCAGCGTTTTCCCAGCTTCGCCATCGCCTCCAGCACCAGGTGGAACCCCTTGCGCTCCGAGAGCGTCCCCACCGAGACGAGCAGCGGCCCGTACTTGGGAAGCCCCAGGGCGCGGCGCGCCTCGGTGCGGTCGACCGGCCGGAAGAGCTCGGGATCGATCCCGTTCTCGATCACCCGCACCTTCTCCGCCGGAATGCCCAGGGCGACCGCATCCGCCTTCAGCGACTCCGCAACGGCGATCACCCGCGCCGCCCGGCGCAGGGCGAAGCGGAGCTGCGGCCGGCGCAGCCGGAAAACGGCGACCAGCGGCAGCGTACCGCGCAGCGTGATCGCCACCGGCACGCGCAGGACGAGCCCGGCGAGCACGGCCGCCAGCCCCTCGGGGTAGGCGAAATGGGCGTCGATCGCCTGGAAGGGGAACTCGCGGCGCAGCCGGAGCAGGGTGGGCAGCGTGCAGAGGAACATCAGGATCCCGTCCAGGGACTTGAGGAACCTCGGGAAAGAGAGGAACCGCGGATGGAGCACCTGGACCCCTTCCTGGACCTCCTCGCGCGGGATCGCCGGCCGGAAGCCCGGGCGCAGGCCGGAGACGAGCGGGAACCAGGGGGCCGGAGCGACCACGCGGACCTCGACGTCCGCGGGGAGCCCGCGCATCCGCTCGCGCACGAAGACGCCGTGGTGCGGCTGCGCGGCATTGGGAAAAACCGTGCTGAGGAGCAGCACCCGCAGCACCGGCCCGCCTCCCCGCTCCATGCGCTCAGAGGCCGGCCGCACTCGGCACCTCCTCCAGATCGAACACCGGCGGCGCGGTCGCCGCGGTCGCCGCGCGCGCCACCTCGCGCCCCCAGACCTCGAGCATCAGAAGCGTCCAGAGCGCCCAGCCCGCCTCCAGCCGGCGCGCCGCGTGATCGTCGAGCAGCCGCTCGACCTCCCGCCGCTCGAACAGGCCGCCGCCGAAGGCGCCGGCGCCGAGCAGCAGATCGCGCGAGAAGTCCCGCAGGTCCTCGCGCAGCCAGCGCGAGATCGGGGGGGCGAAGCCGCGCTTCGGCCGGGCCAGGATCCCGGCCGGCAGCCGCCGCTCGGCCACCCGGCGCAGCAGGACCTTGGTGGTGCCGCCGGCGAGCTTCAGCCGCGCCGGCAGGCGAGCCGCGAACTCGACGATCCGGTGATCGAGCAGCGGGCAGCGCACCTCCAGGGAGTGGGCCATGCTCATGCGGTCCACCTTGACCAGGCCGTCGTCGGCGAGCCAGGTCTTGAGGTCGAGATAGAGCGCGCGGGCCAGCGGCTCCCTGGGCGCGCGGGCGAGATGGGGCTCGATGGCGGCGAACGGATCAAAACGCCGCCGCCGCTCTGCCAGCCCTTCGCCGAAGAGGCGCGCCTCCAGGTGGGGCGGGATCAGCCGGCGGTCGAGGTCGTAGGAGCGCGGCGCGTCGACCGCCAGGTTGCGGAAGAGGCCGCCCAGCCGCAGGGCCCGCGGCAGGCCCGGCGAGCGCGGCCAGCTCCGGCCGAGGGCCGGGAAGAGGCCCTGGCGCAGCGCGCCGGGGATGAAGGAGCGCAGCCGCTCCTCCATCAGGTGCATGCCGTACTTCTCGCCGTAGCCGGCGAAGAGCTCGTCGCCGCCATCCCCCGAGAGGGCGACCGTCACCCGCCGGCGGGTCTCGCGCGAGACGTACCAGGTGGGCACCGCCGACGGATCGGCGAACGGCTCGTCGAGGTGCCAGGCGATCCGCGGCAGCACGTCCGCGAGGTCGGGCCGCACCTCGGTCGCCACGTGGTCGGCGCCGAGGGCGCGCGCCACGGCGGCGGCGTCCTCCCGCTCGTCCGAGGCGCGATCGGCGAAGCCGACCGTATGGGTGCGCACGCGATCCGGCATCGCCTCGCTCATCAGCGAGACGATCGTCCCCGAGTCGATGCCGCCGGAGAGGAAGGCGCCCAGGGGGACGTCGCTCTCCAGGCGGTCGCGCACGGAGACGGAGAGCAGCCGCTCGAGCTCGGAGGTCAGCCGCTCGTCGGCGCCGGGGCCGGCGTCCTGCGCCTCTTCGGTGGGGACGTCCCAGTAGCGCTCGATCGCGCACGCCCCGCTCGTCGGCGACGGCGAGGTGGCCGGCCGGGAGCTTCGTCGCGCCGCGGAAGATGGTCCACGGCGCCGGCACGTAGCCATAGGCGAGATAGAGGTCGAGCGCCTCCGGGTCGACCTCGGGACCGGCGAGGCCGGCGGCGAGCAGCGACTTGAGCTCGGAGGCGAAGCCCAGCCGCCGGCCGTTGTCGGCCAGGAAGAGCGGCTTCTTGCCGATGCGGTCGCGGGCGAGCAGCAGCGTACGGCGGCGGAAGTCGGCGACCGCGAAGGCGAACATGCCGGCGAGCCGCTCGACACAGCCGGTGCCCAGCTCCTCCCAGAGATGGACGATCACCTCCGAGTCCGAGCGGGTGGCGAAGCGGTGCCCCCGCGCCTCCAGCCCCTGGCGCAGCTCGCGGTGGTTATAGATCTCGCCGTTGCAGACCACCGCGACCGTCCGGTCCTCGTTGAAGATCGGCTGATGGCCGCCGGCGACGTCGATGATCGACAGCCGTGTGTGGCCGAGCCCGATCGTGCCGGCGAGGTGGACCCCCTGGTCGTCCGGTCCGCGATGGCGCAGGGGCGCCACCATGCGCGCCACCTCCTCGCGGCGCACGGCTTCGGATTCAGCGTAATTAAAAAGGCCGGCGATCCCGCACATGGTCAGGCCCTCCTCGCGACGGCCGGCGAGGCCGGCGACGGCAGGGGGCGCTTCCACCACGGCTCGCCAAGCGCGAGGGCCGGCACGGCGGCGGTCTCCGCCGCGGCCTCCGCCTGCGCGATCACGGCCAGGCTCACGCTCATCGCGATCAGCTGGTAGAGCAGCTCGGAGTAGGCGGTGCTGAGGAACATGCTGCCGATGAAGTAGGCCAGGATCGAGATCTGGAACATGCGGGCGTAGACCGCGACCCACGGCAGCCTGGTCTCCCGGCGGGTGCGCCTGAGGTCCCAGACCGTCGCGCCCATCGCGCCCAGGAACAGCAGCAGCGCCGGCAGGCCGCACTCGCAGAGGATCTGCAGGTAGGCGTTGTGCGACACCCGGAAGCGCTCCGGATCGGGCGAGTAGTTGCGGTGAACCACCTCGAGGTTGTTCGGCCCGACGCCGAAGACGGGGTAGTCGAGGAACACCCGCCAGGAGGTCGTCCAGGCGTTGAGCCGCCCCACCGCCGACTGGTCGTCCTGATAGTCGGAGATCGTCTGCGCGCGCTCGACATAGGCCTGGGTGAACTGGTCCGAGGTCAGGAGGAGGAATCCGGCGAAGCCGACCGCGATGATCGATGTCACCGCCACCCGGTGGCGCGAACGCCAGATCATCAGCGGCGCGATGGCGGCGAGCGTGAGCAGGCCGCCGCGCGAGAAGGTGAACAGGACGGTGACCGCGCAGAGGGCGGCGACCACACCCGCTCCGATCCGCAGCAGCTTTTGCTTCTCGGTCATCATGATCGCCACCAGCAGCGGCAGGATCATGTTGAGGACCAGGGCGAAGCTGTTGTTGTCCGACATGAAGCCGCCCGGCCCATCGTTGAAGCGGATCCCCCCGCGCAGCAGGCCGACGAGGCCGCGCTTGGCGCCCAGAAAGCCGATCGAGAAGGCGATCAGCATCACCAGCAGGCGGAAGCGCCGGCGGTCGCTCACCAGCCCGGTGGTGAGGATGCTGATCACGATCGCCTTCCAGTAGTAGCCGTACATCACCCCCGAGACCTCGGGCAGCACCGCCGTCACCACGGTGATGCTGATCCAGCCGCCGAGCAGGATGAGCAGCACCGTCTGCACCTTGAGCACCAGCCACCGCTCGCGGCCGAGCGAGACGACCAGCCCGAGCACCAGCGCGACCGCCACCATCTGCGACAGCGGGAGGACGCGGGAGGCGCCCCACGCCATGTCCTGCGGCCGCATGTAGGCCAGCCAGCCGTAGACCAGCAGCCCGAAGTAGGGGCGAAAGACGATGACGGGCAGCGAGGCGAAGACCAGCGCGACGATGATCAGGTCACGCACGCCGCGCCCCCCGCGCCGCGGCCGTCGGTAGCGCTGCATCCTCGGCCTGCCGGGGCCCCGGCGGCAGGGACGAGCCCGCCGGAGGGCGCGCCGCCGACCCGACCAGATCCTCGAAGGCCTCCAGATTGGGCGCCCACCGGTAGGTGGCGAGCAGCCGCTGGCGCGCGGCCTCGGCCAGGCGCCCGCGCTCGCGCTCGTCGTCGATCAGCGTCGCGACGGCGCGCTCCATCCCTTCGTCCGAGCTGGCGGCCAGCACGTCCCGGCCGCTGCGGAAACCGCCGTCGGCGAGCCCGGCGAGCACCCGCTCGCTGCAGACCACCGGCAGGTTCGAGGCGATCGCCTCCAGCACCTTGTTCTGGACTCCCTGGGCGATGCGCAGCGGCGCGACGAACACCCAGGCGCGGGCGAGAAACGGACGGACATCGCCGACGGCGCCCGTCACCTGGACCCCCGGCAGCTCCCCGAGGTCGCGCACCGCCGCCACCGGCGCGCGGCCGACGACCAGTAGCTCGATCTCGGGGTAGCGCGCGCGCAGGCGCGGAAAAACATGGCGCGCGAAGTGGACCACCCCGTCGACATTGGCGAAGTAATCCATCTGGCCGGTGAAGACCAGCGTCGGATGGTCCGCCTTGGGCAGGTCGAACGGCTGGAAGAAGTCGACGTCCACCCCGTTGAGGACGGTGGCCGCCCGCGCCGTGGGGGCGTTCGCCTTGTACAGCCGGGTCTCGTTGCCGGTGGCCAGCAGGACGCGCTGGAAACGGCTGGCGAGCGAAGCCTCGTAGCGCCGCAGGCGCCGCGCCTCGAGGGCGTAGACCGGCCGCAGCGGCAGCGGCGCGAAGCGGGCGTACTGCGCCCATTTCGCCGAGTCGACGTCCACCATGTCGAGCACCGCCGGCACGTCCGGCGCCAGCTCGGCGTAAGGGGCCATCGCCGAGCTGTAGACGACCGCCACGTCGAAGTGCTCGCGGCGGGCGAGCTCGCGCACCCGGTCCGCCAGCTCTCTCGACTGGAAGAACGACAGCGAGAAGGGGCGCGGCCACGGCGCTCCGAGAGCGGCGCGCAGATAGGCGGCCGACCGGTTCACCGGGAACACCTCGACCCGCTCGCACATCGCCTCGAGCGGCGCCAGATCGGGCAGCGGGCCGTCGGCCAGCGAGAGCAGGCTGACCTTGTGGCGGCTCGCCAGGGCCTGGATCTGATGGAAGGCCCGGATCTTCTCCCCCTTGTCCGGCGGGTACGGCACGCGGTGGCAGAGATAGAGGATGCGCAGGCCGGCGCGCGGACGCGCGGCGAGCCGCAGCAGGTCCGCGGGAGCTTTCGGGGAGGCCGCCGCGTCGTTCGGGATCGCCGGCTCGGTCATCGGGCACCTCGTCCCAGCAGGACGATCCTGGCGGTGGAGAGCAGGATCGAGATGTCCAGGAACAACGACAGATTCTTGATGTAGAAGAGGTCGAACTTGAGCTTTTCGATCGACTCCTCGAAAGTCGAGGCGTAAGGGGCCTTGACCTGCGCCCAGCCGGTCAGGCCGGGCCGGACGACGAGCCGCTGCTCGTACCACTCGCACTGCTCCTTGAGCTGGTCGACGAACATCCGGCGCTCGGGGCGGGGTCCCACGAGGCTCATGTCGCCGACCAGGACGTTCCAGAGCTGCGGCAGCTCGTCGAGCCGGGTCTTGCGGATCAGGCGCCCGACGCGGGTGATCCGCGTATCGCCCTCCACGGCCCAGCGGGCGCCGCCAGCCTCGGCGTCGGTGCGCATGGAGCGGAATTTCCAGACCGTGAACTCGCGGCCGCCGCGGCCCAACCGCTCCTGGCGGAAGAAGATCGGCCCCGGCGAGTCGAGCCGCACGGCGAGCGCGACCAGCAGCATGAACGGCAGGGCGAAGATCAGCCCCACCGTGGCGACGACGAGGTCGAGCAGGCGCTTCGCGAACAGCGTGCCGCGCGAGACGACGAAGCCGTCCGAGAAGATCAGCCACGACTTGCGCAGCCCCTCGATCATGATCTTGCCGGTGAGCTGCTCGTAATAGCTCGATCCCTCCTGGACGCGGATGCCATTGGTCTTGCAGGTGAGCAGCGCGTCCATGCTGAGCCGGCCGCGGTAGTCCATGGCGGCGACGATGACGCGCGTCACGCCGTGCTGGAGCGCCAGCTCGCAGGCCTGGGCGGTGGTGCCGATGACGCGGGGGTTGAGGATGCTCACCCCCTGCAGGCTCGGATCGTCGTCGAGAAAGCCGACCACCCGGTAGCCCAGGTGCCGGCGCGCCAGGGTCTCGCGGGCGATGTCGATCGCCTTGTTGTCGGCGCCGATGATCAGCACGCGCTCGGCGAACCCTTCCGAGCGCAGGATCCAGCGCAGCACCACCCGCCACGCGAGCACGAAGAACATGCCGAAGGCGAGCGCCAGGGCGAAGACGCCGCGGCCCGTCTGCACCATGGGGACGACGAAGTAGAGGGCCCAGGAGGCGACCGCCAGGATCGAGAAGGCCCGCAGCAGCCGGATCAGCAGCTCCCGGCTCGACAGCCGCTCGCCGAAGTCGTAGAGGCTGTTGGCATAGAGGCAGAGCAGGCCGATGATCGCGAACGTCCAGGCGTCGAGCAGGACGGTGGATTCCGGCGGCGGCGTGCCCGGGCCGATCCCGAGGCGGACCTGGATCGCGAGCGGCACCGCCGCCAGCAGCAGCAGGCCCTCGACGACCAGCGACACCAGCGCTGGCACGGCCCAGTAACGATTGAACAGTCGGATCATCGCCGCAATCCTCTAGTAATACTCGCGATACCCGCGCGACGAGATCGGCGCGCAGTTGAGCACCGCTCCGATGAGCTTCTCGGGGCCGACGGCCGCGAGCGTCTTCTCGATGTCGTGCCGCTTGGTCTGCCCCGCCCGCACCACCAGCACCACGCCGTCCGAGCGGGCGGCGAGCGAGCGGGCGCTGGCGAGGAGAGTCATCGGCGGCGAGTCGATCACCACCACCTCATAGGCCGAGCGGGCCTCGTTGAGCACCTCCGACATGCGCCGGCCCGACATCAGGTCGCCGGCTACCCCCGAGGCGCCGGCGAGCAGCACGTCGAGGCTGCTCCCCTCGAGCGTGACCACGCAGTCGCCGATCGTCGTGCGCCGCTCGAGCACCTGCTGCAAGCCCGGCCGGTCGGGCCGTTCCGGGAGGAAGTAGGTGTGGAGCTGCGGCCGCCAGAGATCCCCCTCGAGCAGCAGCACGCGGCGCTCCTCGCCGCGGGTCAGGGTGAGGGCCAGGTTGATGCTGGTCAGCGTCTTGCCCGCCGACTCCTCCGGGCTGGACACGGTCAGCGTGTACCCCCAGGTGCCGAGCGGGTTGATGCGCTCCTCGACCTGCACGGCGAGGCTGCGGTACTGCTCGGCCGGGAACGACGGCGGATCCATGTAATTGATCACCGGAGCGTCATCGCGCAGCTGCACGCGGCGCGACGGCACGACGTCGCGCGGGATCCGCGGCGGTCTCTCGGTCGTCCTCAGCGGGGCATCCATGGCTCTCATCTCCTCCTGGTCCGAGAGGTGCTCCCGGCGCTCTGGAAAACGGGGATCGTGGCGAGCAGCGGCAGGCCGGGGAAGGCCTGCTGAAGCGATTCGGCATCGAGATAGGTGGGATCGGAGCGCTCGCGCAGCAGCGCCGCGAGCAGACCGGCGAGGCCGCCGCCGATCAGCCCCAGGCCCAGCACCAGGAGCTTGTTGGGGCCATACGGGGCGTTCGGCGGCTGCGCCCGCTCGAGGATCGTGAAGCTCTCCCCCTGCTGGCTCTTCTCGAGGTTCTCGTAGAGCCGGGCGTTCAGGCGCTTGTCGAGCAGCGACTCGTAGGAGCTCTTGATGTTGTCGTAGTCGCGGGTCAGCGACAGCAGCTCCTGCTCCACCCGCGGCACGGCCTCGAGCCGCCCCTGGACCCGCGAGGTGTCGGTCAGGATCCGCTCGCGCTCGTTCTTGAGATTGCGGATCTCGAGATCGATCGAGGCGATCTCGGCCTTCAGCATGGGGTCGGGGCGACCCGCGTTATCGTCCTCCATCTCCGCGACGGCCGTGCCCGGAGACGCCGGCGGGGCGGACGGACGGGCCGGCTGGGCCTTTTCGAGCGCCTCGAGCTGGGCGATCTCCGCCTGGGTCCGGATCACGTCCGGGTGGCGGTCGGTGTAGCGGGCGCGCAGCTCGGCGAGCTGCGCCCGGAGCTGGTCGAGGCGCGACGGCGGCTCCGGCGCCGAGGGGCCTCCTCCGAGCCCCGCCGGGGTCGAGCGGCGGGTGGTGGACCGCTGGCGCTGCAGCTCGGCGATCTGCCCCTGCAGCAGAAGCCGGCGCGTCTCGGCCTTGTCGAGCGCGTCCATGTTGATCTCGAGCTTGGTCTGCAGCTGCTCGACCCCGCGCAGGTTGGTGTCGCGCTGCTCGGGGAGGTCTCCCATGTTCAGGCGCTTGAACGCGGCGATCTTGCCCTCCTGGACCTCCAGCCGGTGCTTCGTCTTCTCCATCTCGGCCTCCAGGAACGTGGAGGTCCCCTGGGCCTGGTTCTCGCGCAGCCGGAGGTTGCCGTCCATGAACACCTCGGCGACGCGGTTCGCGGTGCGGGCGACCTTCACCGGATCACGGCCCACGAAGTAGATGTAGAAGGTGTTCCCCTGCAGGCGCACCGTGAGGTCCCGGCGCGCCTGGTCGAGCACCTGGTCCATGGAGGCCTTGCCCTTCAGCTCGGGGTAGAGATCCATCTCGCGGATGATCCGCTCCATGTTGTCGCGGTTCTTGATCTGCGGCTCGATGGTGCGCAGCCGCTCCTCGATGCTGCTGGTCACCGTCGGCTTGACGTAGTCGGCGGGCACCTTCTGCGGCTCGACGAGCACGGTGGTCACGGCCCGGTAGGTGCGGGGCAGCACCTGCAGAGCCGCCACGGCCGCCACGACGCCGAGCACGAGCGGCACAAGGAACCAGATCCGGCGCCGCCAGACGGCCCGGACCAGATCACTGATCGTGAGATTTTTCATCGGTCGGCCTCCCCAGGTTTTCCGGGCGTAGCGGGGTCTCCCCAGAGTCGTGGATCCGGAAAGCCAGGTTCATGTAATAACGGGCATAAGAGAGGTTGGCGAAGGGCTCCACCCGGGCGCGCTGCCAGATCCGGGAGTACCCCCCCTCCAGCCGGAACGCCGGAGAGAAGCTCCAGCCGGCGCGCGCCGTGCCGGCGGCGAACTCGGTCAGAGAGGAACGGGAATCGCCGAGCGCCGACCCGGTCTCCTCGCGAGCGAGCTCGCGCTGTCGCGAGACGTTGCCGTCGAGTCCGAGCGTCAGGCGCCGGCCGACCGCCGTCGAGAGCCCCAGGAAGGCGTTGTCCGCCGTCACCGCGCGGCCCAGACCGGCGCCGGGCGAGATGTCGTGGCTGGCGCCCAGCGACCAGTGGAAGAGCCGCCGGTCCTGGGCGAACTGGAGTCCCCCCCGCCAGCCGTTATCACTCTGCCGCGCGCGCGCCGCCGGATCGCTGGAGCTCCGCAGCGTCGAGTCCACGGAGTAGGCGCCGGCCTCGATCCGCAGGTGGTTGTCCCGGCCGAGGCTGCTCGCCCAGGCCACCCCCAGGGTGCGGGCGTCGGCGTCGCCGCCGTTCCCGTAGCCGTACCGCGAGACTCCCAGATTCCCCTCGATCCGGCCCCCCCGGGTGAGGTCGAAGCCCGCGCCCAGGCGGCCGCCGATCGTCTCGGAGTCGGAGAGGCCGGGTTCCTGGTACCGGCGCAGCGAATGCGTCACCCCGATCAGCAGCAGGCCGTGCCGGCTGAGGGTCTGATCCAGAGAGACATCCAGGGTATGGCTCAACTGATTGCCCCGCTGTGTCACCACTGTCGTCTCGGTGTTGGTGACAGGGGCGTAGAGATCGACGTCCGGGGTCGAGAGCAGGCTCTCGCGGACATTCAGCCGCAGTTGACGGTTGAGGTCCCCCACCAGGCCGAAATCGAGGCGGTGCGTAGTGCCGGAGATCCCCGAGCTGTCGCGGTTGAGGCCCCAGTCGTAGTAGGGGGAGTAGCCGAGAGCGAGGCTCAGCCGCTGGAGCGCGTAGGAGAGCTGGAGGTTGAAGCCCGCCCGGCCCAGAGTCCGGTCATGGCGCAGGGCCGGATCCTGCTGCTCGCCGTAGTTGCCGTCGTTCCGGACCCCCGCTTCCCCTTCGAGCACGACGTTGAGCCGCCCCTGTTGCGCGCTGGCGGGATGGGCGAGCAGGAACAGAAGCAGCAGCCCCGCAAGGCTCAGCCTCTTCCACTCCGCTACCGCCAGCCTCTTCATACAGTGTTCCTCGTCTGCTTTCCTATCTGAGCCAGAGCTGGCGTCTTGTCTTTGAATACCAGTTCTCAGCCGTCGCAAAGCCGTCTACGGGATACTTCATCACTCCACCGTTTTTCGGCCGCTCAGGATCTATTTCGATCCATCAATACCTGTGCAACCTGTCTAAAGTGCAAGAGGGGTGCCAGTAGAGCGTCCCTGGAGAGTCCGGAGCGTTTCATGGCCACGCCAGTGCTGGCGCCGCATTTCCACCGCCCCCGGAACCAACTCTTCCACCGCCGCGTGTAGGTTTTTCCGCTCGGCTGCGACCGATTTATAACCGTTTATCAATTAGATCGGCTTGTAAGTGGATGATGCTGCTGAACATCGCGCTTCAGCCATCCCCCGGCGGAGACATTTCTGAAACCTTTTCGTCACCATCGAATAAGCCGGGCCGGGCGGGACGAGCCCAACCGGCAGTGGCACAGAGGACAGAGCGGGGAGGGGAGAGGGGAGGCGAGAGCCTACGGCACGACCAGGGTGTCACCGGGGAACAGAAGAATGTTGTCCTGCGGCCGCTTGCCCTTGACGATGGCCTTGATGTCGACCTCGTAGCGCTTCTCCTGCCGGCCGTCCCGGCTGTCCCGCAGCACCACCACCTTACCCTTGGCGTAGGGCGTGAGCCCTCCCGCCAGGGCGAGCGCCTGCATCAGCTTCATCCGCTGCTCCAGGTCGAAGGTGCCGGGGTGGGCCACCTCGCCGGTGACGAAGATCTTTCGCGAGTGGATCTCCTTGACCACCACGGAGACGCCCGGCGCGGTGACGTACTCCTTGTAGCCATCGGTGAGCGACTGCTTGAGGGCGAGCGGCGTCATGCCCGCCGCCTGCACGTCCCCCAGCAGCGGCACCGAGATACGGCCGTCCGGACGCACCGGCACGGTGGTGGAGAGGTCCGGGTTTTTCCAGACGGAGATCTCGAGCACGTCGCCGATGCCGATCGCGTAGGCGTTCGGCGCGTCCTGATCCGTGCGCGTGGTGGTCTGGGCGACCGCCGGCCCCCCCAGCAGGGCGAACAGCGCCGCGGTGGCGGTGATTCGCAACAGATCTCGATATATGGCCAGGGCTTTCATCCCCATCGTTTCCTCCGACGATTGTGGGTGTAGGAAAACCACCCGGGTAACGGTTCACCTGCGGCGCGGGGAGGTGCAAGAAGCGCGCCGTAGATCTCTCCGGGAAGGGGAAGCGGTCCGGCATGGCCCGGCCGTTGCATCTGGTCCGCTTCGTTGTATCTGGTTTTTCCCGCGGTCGCGCAGCCGGCGGCCCCTTATCTAAACGATCGACGCGAGGAGGCCCGCGCAAGCGGGGAGGCCGACGATGAAAAAACGCCTGCTGGATTGGATCCTATGCCCCAATTGCGGCGAACGGCCGCGGCTCGACACTCTCCAGCAAGCGCAGGTCGAAATCCCTTCGGCGGTCTCCTCGCCGGCCTGCTCCTTCTACTGCGGCCGGCACGGCGTCGCCCAGCCGCGGGAGATCGTGCCGCCGCCGGACTGCAACTCCTGCTTTCGCGAGGAGATCCTGGAGGGCGCCCTCGCCTGCGCCTGCGGGCTGGTCTATCCCATCATCGACGGCATTCCGCGCATGATCCGCAACGCCCGCGAGGAGTACCCCGATTTCTTCGCCCGCCACGGCCTCGCCGGCGTGCCCAGGTCGTCTGAGTTGCCGGCGGG
Organism: uncultured Acidobacteriota bacterium; assembly: GCA_963792575.1. GTDB lineage: Bacteria > Acidobacteriota > Thermoanaerobaculia > Multivoradales > UBA5704 > DATARR01. The sequence goes on along the minus strand of CAWBWZ010000003.1, from coordinate 81,351 downwards.
GGTGCCCGGCGGCGACCGCCGCAGCTCGAAAAGCTTCGGCCTGCAGTGGACGCTCTACCAGGAGGGGGACGCCACCTGGTTCAAGGAGGACGCCGGCCTGCGCAAGCGCGAGTTCCTCTACAACCTCGGCACCACCCCCGAGGAGCTGCGGGGCTCGACCGTCCTCGACGGCGGCTGCGGCAACGGCGAGCTGACCCGGTCGGTGGCCGAATACGGACCGGAGATCGTGGCGATGGACTTCAGCCGCAGCGTCGAGCACGCCCGCCGGCGCCTGTTCGAGAAGGGGTTCGCCGTCTCGCACCGGGTCCACTACCTGCAGGGGAACATCCTGGAGTTCCCGCTGCTGCCGAAGAGCTTCGACCTGGTGCACACCTCGGGCGTGCTCCACCACACGCCGAGCACCTACCGCGCCTTCCGCTCAATCAGCACGGCGGTGAAGCCGGGCGGCAAGCTCTACGTGCAGCTCTACCGCCTGCGGCCACGGTGGATCCACGCCGTCAACGTCTCGCTGCGGGCGGTGACCACCCGCCTGCCGATGGGAATGCTCTACGGCCTCTGCTACGCGGCGACCCCGGTGCACGCGGCGCTCTCCCGGCTGATGCACCTCCTCCGCCGCCAGCCCGCGCCGCCGAAGGCGACCGCCCGCGAGCGCGCCGTCCAGATGTTCGACAACTACAGCCCGCGCTTCCAGTACCGCCACACGGTGCCGGAGATCATGGAGCTGTTCAAGAGCGAGGGCTACACCGATCTGAGGGACGTGACGCTCGACAACGAGGCGCGTCACATGCTCGCCGTGCTGGGACGGAAAAAACCGGAAGCCGGCGAGAAGCTGGCGGAGACCGCGGCGGCGGAGCCGGAGCGGCAGAGTCAGGCGATGGTGCAGCAGCCCGCTTGAGCTTTACGGTGTTTTTTCGCCGTCGATGAACTTCCGGTGCCACTCCTCCAGCACCAGGAGCTGCCAGAGCACCCGGTGGTGGTCCCGCTCCCCCGCCGCGTGCTCGCGCACCATCGACTTCACCGCCTCGGGACGGAAATAGCCGCGATCGTGGAAGCGGTCGCTGTCGAGCACCCCGGCGACGTAATCGCGGAGCTCGCCCTGGAACATGCGGGCCAGCGGCGTTGGGAAGCCCATCTTGCCGCGGTAGAGGATCTCCTTCGGCAGGTACGGTTCCATCGCCTTCTTCAGGATGTATTTCGTCTCCCACCCCTTGACCCGGTAGCGCGGCGGGATGCGGCCTCCAAGCTCGACGACGCGGTGGTCGAGGAACGGCACGCGCAGCTCGACCGAGGTCGCCATCGTCATCTTGTCGGCCTTGATCAGCAGGTCGTCCGGCAGCCAGCTCTTGACGTCGAGGTACATCATGCGCAGCAACGGATCGAGACCTTCCGTCTTGTCGTAGTAACGGCTCACCAGGCCCGGCATGGCACTGCCGTTGAAAAGGTTTCGAACCTCCGGCCGGTAGAGCGCGTCCTTGGGGCTCGTCTCGTAGAAAGAAACCCCTGTATAGCGCTGCGCGAGCGGCTGGTTGGAGAGCTCGGTGTACTTGTTCCACTTGCCGCCGAGCCGGTTGAGCATGGGGTTGATCATGCCCTGGCGCACGGACGCGGGAAGCAGGCGGTAGCGCTCCAGCGTCTGCATGTACTTGTAGATCGGATAGCCGCCGAAGACCTCGTCCGACCCCTCGCCCGAGAGCACCACGACGACGTCCTCGCGCGCCAGCTTGGAGACGAAGAACAGCGAGACCGCCGCCGACTCGGTGACCGGCTCGTCCATGTGCCAGATGAGCGACGGGATGAAGTCCCGGAACTCCTGGGGGGTGACGAAGATCTCGCGGTGGATGGTGCCGAACTTCTCGGCCACCTGCCGCGCGTAGCGGGTCTCGTCGAACTCAGGGCCGAAGTCGTAGGCGACGGTGAAGGTGCGGATGTCGCGGATGCCCATCTCGTGCATCAGCGCCACGACGGCGCTCGAATCCACGCCGCCCGAGAGGAAGACGCCGAGGGGGACGTCGCTGCGGAGCTGGAGGCGGACCGAATCGCGCAGCAGTCCGATCGAGCGGCGGATGCACTCCTCCTCGCTCATCTCCTCGGGCGCGGGCTCGAGGTCCCAGTACTGGCGCAGCCGGGGGCCGTCCCGGTCGACCGTCATGCACCAGCCCGGCTGCAGCTTCTCGATCCCCTGGAAGAGCGTCTGCTCGGTGGGCACATAGCCCACGCTCATGTAGGCGTCGAGCATCTCCAGATGGACCTTCGGCCGCTCCGGCGTGACGGCGAACAGGGCCTTGATCTCGGAGGCGAAGACGATGCCGTCCGGCGTTCAACGTGAAGTAGAGCGGCTTGATGCCGAGGCGGTCGCGGGCGATGAACAGGCGCTTCGTCCGGCGGTCCCAGATCGCGAAGGCGAACATGCCGTTGAGTCGCGCGAGCATGCCCTCCCCCTCGATCTGGTAGAGGCGGAGGATGACCTCGGTGTCGGTCTGGGTCCGGAAGGTGTGCCCGCGAGCTTCGAGATCGGCGCGCAGCTCGAGGAAGTTGTAGACCTCGCCGTTGAAGGTGATGGCGAGCTGCCCGTCCTCGGTGAACATGGGCTGGCGCCCGCGTCGCGAGGTGTCGAGGATGGTCAGGCGCTTATGGGCGAGCCCGAGCGGACCTTCCTCATAGAAGCCCTCGTCGTCCGGCCCCCGGTGGGCCAGGCAGGCGCCCATCGCCCGCAGCTCACTCGGAGCCGCCGGCCTCCCCGAACGGAAATTGTAGATCCCCGCGATGCCACACATTCGACGACTCCTCCCAGAGAGACGATGGCAAGCCCCGGACGCAGCAAGTCCAGGCATGGAGGAGAAGCAAAAAACGGGCCGCGGAGGAAAAGGGGAACTACGCCGGCCGCGCGGCCTCACTTGGGACCGTCACTTCCGGCGCCGCCGACGCTGGCGCGACCGCGCGGATCACGTCCAGCACCTGCTGCCGCACGGTCTCGCGGGAGTAGTCGGCGGCGAGGCGGCGGCGGCCGTTCTCGATCAGCCAGCGGCGCGCCGAGGGGTTCTCCAGGAGATCGGTGATGGCGGTCACCCACTCGACAGGGTGCTGGCCGACCAGGATGAAATCTTCTCCCTGGCGGCCGGAGGTGCCGGCCACCGCCCAGGAGGTCGCGAGCACAGGCACCCCGACCGCCCAGGCCTCCAGCACCTTGATCGGCACGCCCGAGCCGCAGCGCATCGGCGCGATCGAGATCGTCGCCTGGGCGATGACCGAGCGCATGTCGCGCGGCGACTCGATCAGCCGCGCCCCGGCGCCCTCGATCGCCCGGCGGAGCGCCGGCGACGGCCGGTCGCCGGCCACCACCAGCCGCACGTCCGGCCGGAAGTGGCGGAGCTGCGGCCAGACGTCGCGCAGCCACCAGGTGGCGGCGTCGGCGTTGACGAAGTAGCCGAGGTTCCCCGTCAACACCAGGACAGGCCCCTTGTCCCCCTCGCGCCAGAGCTTCTCGCGGTCGAGCGGGGGGTCGACCTTGCGGTCGCGCACCGACAGGCGCACCACGGCGACCTTGGCCGCGAGCTCGGGCGGCAGCCGGTTGGCGAGCGCCTGGCGGTCCCGCTCGCAGACGACGAGCATGCGCGCGGACCGCTCGGCCAGCCGCCGCTCGGCGATCGCGAGCAGTCGCGCCTCGGCCTTGAGCAGCGGCACCAGCCACCAGCGGTCCACCGCCGCCCGCAGCGAGAAGTTGAGCGACAGGCTGTCGATCAGATCGACCACGAATGGCGTGCCGCCGAAATCGTTGACGTGGATCGCCAGGCGGACGAGCTGGAGGATGCCGAGGTCGTGCTCCGGCGCCAGCTCCCGCAGCTTTTTCCCCAGGTCGGGCTGATAGAAGAGCCCGGTCTGCAGCGGCAGATGCTTGACGATCGCCCGCGCCATGCCGGCAAAGATCGCCAGGCCGCCGGGCCGGTAGAGCTCGACGCGGTAGCGCGTCTCGGCGGGCGGCGGCGGCTGGTCCTTGCCGGGGGCCGGCGCCAGCAGCGTCACCTCGTGCTCGTCCGAGAGGAAGTCGAGCATCTGCACGGCCCGCATCTGGTCCCCCCGCCGGGGCGGCCAGGGGTAGCGCGAGGTGACGAGGAGAATTTTCATCGACCCGCGATCAGACGAGCTTCAGCAGATGTCCGAGCTTCTCGCGCTTGGTCCGCAGATAGGCGCGGCTGGAATCGGTGGGCGGCACCTCCAGCGGGACGCGCTCGACGATCTCCAGCCCATAGCCGTTGAGGGCGATGTACTTGCTGGGGTTGTTGGTCATCAGCCGCATCTTGCGCACGCCGAGATCGCGCAGGATCTGAGCGCCGATCCCGTACTCGCGCTGGTCGGGGCGGAAGCCCAGCCGCTCGTTGGCCTCCACGGTGTCGTGCCCCTGCTCCTGGAGCTCGTAGGCGCGCAGCTTGTTCAGCAGGCCGATGCCGCGCCCCTCCTGGAGCAGGTAGAGGAGCACGCCCTTCCCCTCGGTGGCGATGCGCTCCAGGGCCTTGTCGAGCTGCGGGCCGCAGTCGCAGCGGCAGGAGCCGAAGATGTCGCCGGTCAGGCACTGGCTGTGGACGCGCACCAGGGTCGGCTCCTCGGGCTCGATCTCCCCCATCACCAGGGCCACGTTCTCGTCGCCGGTCTCGTCCGAGCGGTAGGCGTGGATGCGAAAGTCGCCGTGGATCGTCGGCAGGTTGGGCGAGGCGACCTTGCGCACCAGGGTCTCGTGGCGCAGCCGGTAGCTGATCAGGTCGGAGACGGTGATCATCAGCAGCCCGTGCTCGCGGGCGACCTTGTCGAGATCGGGCACGCGGGCCATGGTGCCGTCGTCGTTCATGATCTCGCAGATCACTCCCGCGGGCGTCAGGCCGGCGAGGGCGGCGAGGTCGACCGAGGCCTCGGTCTGCCCGGCCCGCTTGAGGACGCCCCCCTTGCGGGCGCGCAGGGGGAAGACGTGCCCCGGACGGAGCAGATCCTCCGGCCGGGTCGCCGGATCGATGGCGGTGCGGATGGTGGCGGCGCGGTCGGCGGCGGAGATGCCGGTCGTCACCTTGCCGCGCGCCTCGATGGAGATGGTGAAGGCGGTGCCGAAGGTGGAGGTGTTGTCCTCCACCATCAGCGGCAGGTCGAGCTCGCGGCAGCGCTCCTCGGTCATGGCGAGGCAGATCAGGCCCCGCCCGTGCTTGGCCATGAAGTTGATCGCCGCGGGGGTGACCTTCTCGGCCGCGATGGCCAGGTCGCCTTCGTTCTCGCGGTCCTCGTCATCCACGATGATGACGATCTCGCCATGGCGGAATCGTTCGATCGCCTCCTCGATGGAAGCGAAGGGGGTCTCGTTGGTCATAGGTATCGGCAGGCTTTCTCGCTGGAGGTGGCGCGGAGGCCACCCCAGGCGCAGGGAAGGATGGACGCGTGTGCGACCTGTGGAAGTCTACGCCGCGGCCGGACGGAGGGTCAACCGCACGGGACCCCGTACCCTAGAACGGATTCCCGATGTTCACGAACAGCGCGTAGCCCGACTCGCCGGGCTCGCGGTTGAGCTTGAAGCCGATGCCGGCGCGGATGGGGCCGATCGGCGAGTTGTAGCGCGCTCCCAGGCCGATGCCGTTCTTGAGCTCGCCCAGCGAGATCGAGTGCCAGTCGGCCCAGACGTTGCCGCTGTCGAAGAAGACCGTGCCGCCGAAATCGCCGAAGACCGGGAAGCGGTATTCGAGGTTGAAGAGGAGCAGGCCGTCCCCACCCACCGGCACGTACCCGCCGCCGTTCGGGTTGACGATGAGCGTCTCCCCGCGGATGCCCAGCTCGTCCCGTCCGTAGGCCCGGTGCGTGGCGTCGCCGCCGGCGAAGAAGCGCTCGGCGATCGGGACGTTGCGGCTGGGGAAGGGGAGCACCACTCCGCCCGAGGTGGGGATCGCCTTGAAGGGCGCGATCGTGCCGACGCGGACGCTTGCCGCGAGCACCCCCGGGCGCCCGAGGCTGTAGTACCCGGTCTGCTGCACGAAGAGCTTGAGGAACTCGGTGTCGGTGCGGAACGCCGGCACCGGGAAGGCGTACTGGACCTGCGCCAGCGAGCTCCAGCCGCGGGTGGGCGACGAGCGGGTCGTCGCGGCGATCCCAGAAGAAGGTCGGCACGAGGCTGGTGACCTGATAGGGCTGGTCGAGCCGCTCGATCTCGTTCGAGGCGATGCCGGGATCGACGCTCGGCTCGACGATGCGGGAGTCGATGCCGACGCTGATGCGGCGGTTGCCGTAGACCCGCACCGCCTCGGCCCGCGCCCCGTAGCGGGTCACCTCGTAGGGGCGGTCGCGCGGCGCCTCCTGCTCGTAGAAGACGGTCGAGGTCAGCGAGACCGGCCGCTGCGCCCAGGTAGGGCTGGTTGAACAGGACGTGAAAGCGCTTGTCGCGCTGGCTCCAGCGCAGGTCGGTCCGCAGGCTGTAGGCCTTCCCCCAGACGTTGTTGTCGGTGAACGCCAGCGAGCCCCGGACACCGCCCTCGGAGTCCCAGCCGATACCGTAGAGAACGCTGCGCGGCTTCCCCTCCTCGACCCGGATCAGCACGTCGCGCTCGGTCTCTTCGAGGCCGGAGGGGACGAACTCCACGTCGACGCGGGAGAAGATGCCGAGCTGGTAGAGGCTGCGCTCGGTCTCGAAGAGCGTGGCCTGGCTGACCGGCTCGCCGCGGTCGAGGTCGATCGTCCGCTGAATCACGTCCCCCTGCGTGCGCTGGTTGCCGCGCACGAGGATGCGGTCGACGATCTGGCGAGGCCCCTCGAGCGCCTCGATGGTGAGGTCCACCAGGGTGTGGTCGGGGTTCCAGTCCTCGCGGGCGGAGAGCTGGGCCCGGGTGTACCCCTTGGCGGCGTAGGCCGCGCGGAGGGCGTCCAGCGTGCTGTCGAGGAGGACAGGGTGGAAACCTCCCCCCTCCTGGAGCGGCAGTTTTTTGCGCAACGGGCCGAGGTCGATCGCCGCGATCCCCTGGAATTCCATCTTCACCACGCGCTGGCGGGGTCCCTCCTGGATCGGGATGACGAGCCGCAGGTCCTGGTCCACGCGCTCGACCTGAGCGGGGCCCACCACCACCTGCGTATAGCCGGCGAGGGCGTAGTAGCGCCGGAGGTTCTCGAGGTCGGCGTCGAGATCCGACTGCACCAGCCGGCCGCTCCCCCGGCTCAGGAGATTGGGCTCGGACGTCTTGAGGATCGGCCGCAGCGTCTTCTCCGGGACCTCCGCATTCCCTTGCAGGACGATCTGCCGGAGCGTGTAGACCGGGCCCGGGGTGATGGTGACGGTGAGCACGAGCTCGGCGTCGGTCTGCTTCTCGGCGGTGTCGACCCGCACGTCGTAATGCCCCTGCTGCTGGAACCAGGTCTTGATGCGGCTCTGGGCCTGCAGCACCAGGGCCTCGTCGAAGCCGGACTCGCCGAAAAAGGGGAGGAGACCCTCGCGGCGCAGCTTCTTCTCGTCGGCGCCCTTGACGACGAGCACGATCTTGGGACCGATCGCGATCGGATAAGTGAGCTTGACGGTGTTGCTCTCCTCCTCCCGCGCCTCGACCGGCGCGTCGACCCGTGCCTGGCCGTACTGCCGGCCGATGAGCCAGCCCTGGAGCCGCTCGGCGCCCTCGTCGGCGACGCGCTGGCTGAACGGCTTGCCGGGCTGGAGCCGGAACTGCTTGATCAGCTCTGCGGCCTGGAAGGGGGCCACGGGGTGGTCGAAGGCGATGGTGCTCACGCTGGCGCGCGGGCCACTGTTGACGCGGTAGGTGACGACGGCGCGGCGGCGTACCGGGTCGGTCTCGACGAAGACGCGGACCCGGGCGTGGAAGTAGCCGTTGCGCTCGTAGAGATTCCTCAGCTCGTTGACCCCCTGCGGCACCTTGTCGTCGGAGAGCGGCTGCGAGCTCCCCTGGGGGATGACCCGCCGCAGGGCATCGCGCGAGAGTCCCAGCTTACCGGTGACGCGGACCTCCGTTACCTGCACCACGGCGCGGAAGACGATCATCACGACGACCCCGCCCCGCTCCGGATCGTCGCGGGTGTAGAGCTCGGTCTCGGACGCCGTGCCGCTCGCCTGCAGATTGCGCAGGGTGTGGCGGACCCGCTCCTCGGTCAGCGGCTCCCCCACCTCGGCCTCGATCAGACTGGAGAAATCCTGCTCCGCGGGAAGGGGAGCGTCGCTGCGGATCTCGATCGCGGTGACCAGCGGTCCGGCGTTCTCCACGGGCTCCGGCGCGGTCGTCGCCGGTTCCTGGGCCGGTTCCTGGGCGCGGAGCGGCACGCTCGCCCCAAGGGCAAGGACCATGGCAAGGGCGAGCCATCTCCTCGCCATGCTCAGAAGCGCCGCTGCCACTGGGCGTCGATGGCGTAGGTGCCGTCACCCACCTGAGTGAGCACCAGGGTGAGGTTGTTGCGAACCCGCCATTCGACCTGGGCGATGTACTGCTGGCCGGTGGTCGGCAGGGTCGAGTAGGTGATGAAGACGTCCTTCGACAGCCGCTTGCCCACCGTGATGCCGACCCCGGAGACCGGCTGGCCCGCCTGCACCACCGGATCGATCCGGAAGCGGTCGAAGCGGAACAGGGTGCCGACCCGCTTGGAGATGGCCCCGGCCGCCTGATCGTAGAGGAACTGGCGCGCCAGCTGGCTGGCGGGGGCTTGCTGGTCGGCGGGGGTGACGGGGGTCAGGGGGCTCGCGGTCGGACGCTGGCTGCCGGCGATCAGCGAGAAGATCTCGAGATCGGCCAGGTTGGCGTCCGAGGCGAGGTGGATGTCGGGGTGCTCCAGCGTGCCGCCGAGGTTGAGCGTGATGTTGAAGCCCTGGACCTCGGTGGTGGCCACGAGGTCGATCACCGGATCGATCCGGTTGGGGTTGCTGAAGGTCAGCGCCCCGCGCTGCACCTGATACTCGTTGTCGTTGTAGACCAGGGTGCCGCCGGGATCGATGCTGACGTCGCCGAAGATGACTGGCCGGGCGAGGGTGCCGCGGACGTCCAGCCGCACGTCTCCTTGCAGATTGGCGACGTTGTTGCGGACGTGCAGCACGTCGGACGGCCCGCTGATCCCGATGTTGAGCTGGGTGGTGGTCTCGAAGGTGCCGGTCTCGGCGAGCTCGAGGCGCTGGCGCTGGAAGAGCCCCTGGATCAGCTGGATCAGGTCGACGTTGATGTCCTGCACGTAGAGCGAGCGCTCGAGCCGGATGTCCCCCTGGATCACCCGCCCGCCGTCGCTCGAGATCAGCGACAGGTTGGCGTCGCCGCGGTTGTTGAGGAACTCGGGGAAGCGCAGGCTGACGTCGCTGGCCAGAACGTTGAGGCGATAGCCGACCCCCCGCCCCGGGCGCGGCAGGTCCACGGAGCCCGTGGCCTGCAGCGTGCCGTTGTTCCCCAGGCGGGCGCGCAGCCCGTCGATCGAGATCCGGTCGCGGTTGAAGGAGAGGAAGCCGTTGACGTCGTCGATCGACTGCGCGAACGACGGCACGATCAACCGCCCGCCCCGCACCTCCCCCTCGCCGCTCAGCACCGGATTGCTCGCGGTGCCGCGCACGGCGCCGAGGAGGTCGACGGCACCCTCCAGCCGGTAGTCCGCCGGCAGGAAGAGCCCGGCCCAGTTCGCCGCCAGGGTGCTCTGGAAGTTCAGCCGCAGCGGCACGTCCGCCGCGAAGCCCGCCGTGCCGCTAACCACCAGCTCGTTCTCGGTGCCGGGCTCGACCAGGTAGAAGGACTTGACGTCGGCGCCCTGCGGAGAGAGCTCGGCCACCACCGGCTCTTTGCTGGCGACCGTCCGCCCCTGGTATTGGAGCCGGAGGTCGGGGAGGCGGATGGCGGCGTGCCAGCTGCCGGCGCCGAAATCGGCGGTGAGGGCGGTGGTGCCCACCAGGGAACCGGTGAAGTCCGGCAGCGGCTGGGCGACCAGAGCGCGCGCCAGTGTCCCCAGGTTGTCGCTGCGCAGGTCGATCGCCACGTCGGCCCCCTGGCGGTCGAGACGGCCGTTGCCCTGGAACGAGGCGAGGCCCAGGAGCGACCCGCGCACGTCCAGCCGCTGGCCGTCCCAGGTGGCGACGGCGGTCGTCTCCCCCTGCTGGCCGAGGGATCGCCCCTGGAGCGCCAGGTCCCGGCCGCGAATGGAGACGGTCGCCTGCGGCTGGCGCAGGGTGCCCGAGGCCGCGGCCTCGACGCTCATCGTGCCGGCGAGCTCGCCGCCCAGGACGCGCCGGAGCGGATCGGCGGCCAGCGCGAGCGCCGGGGCGAGCACGGTGAAATTCATCGCCTCCGTCGTCTGGTCGAAGCTGCCGCGGGCGAAGACGGTCCCCGCCGGGGTCTCCACAGCCCCCTGCTCGACGGTGATCTGGCCGCCGTCGAAGGCGATCGCCGCGCGCGCCTTGCCCAGCGGGTAGCCATAGGCCACGAGGCCGGCGACCGTGGCGTCGACGCGGCCGGTCAGACGCTCGGGGGTGCCGGCGAGATCGACCCGGCCCGAGAGCTCCCCCTGGAACTGCCTGGAGAGCTCCGGCCCCAGAAGGTAGGCGAGCCCCGAGGCCTGCCACTGCGCGGCGTCGATCGCCAGGCTGAACGGCTGGGAGGCCACCTTCCGCCCCGGCGCCGCCAGCGGCACGCGGCCGGTCACCAGCAGGGCGCCGCCGCCGCGGGTGAGGTCGAGCCGCAGGTCTTCGAGCGCCCGCGGGCTCAGGGAGAAGGAGCCGCGGACCGTGTCGGCCGCCGTCACCGGCGCCACCACATCCTGGAGGTCGAGCACCAGCCGCAGCGAGTAATCCTTGCCGGCGAACTTGAACGTCCCCTCGGCCGTGCCGTGCCCCACCGTGGGGAGCCAGAAGTCCGGCTCCTCCCCCTTCTTCGGCGGCCCCAGGAGCACCGGCCCCAGCGGCCCCACGTCCCGGCTCGCCAGCCGGAAGTCGAGCTGCCCCGAGCCGCGCAGGAGATCGTAGGTGAAGCCGGACGAGGTCACGTCCTGGCCCGGCAGGGTCAGATGGAGGGCGCGGCCGGAGATCACCCCGCGGTCGATGGCGATGGGGAGGTCCCCCGCCACCGGCAGCCCGGTCTCGCTGGTGCCGCGGACCTGCAGGGCGGCCCGGCCGCTGCCGGCGAGCACGCGCTCGCTGTTGAACCGGTACTCGAAGGTGCCGCCGGTCCGTCCGGAGAGGCCGCCGACGATCGGCAGCTCCTCGCCGGGGAACTGGTCGGCGAGGAGCTGGTGGATCGAGAGGCCGGCGAGATCGAGGTCGAGCGCGACCGGCACGCCGGGCCCCTTCTGCGCCGTGTCGACCGAGATCAGCCCCTGGATCGAGCCGCCGGCATAGCGCGCCCGCTCGAGCTGGACGTCGACGCCGTCACGGTTGCCGGTGAACTTCGCCCGGATCTCCTCGATCACGCGGCCGAGTGTCGGCGAAGCGCGGCGAGCTCGCGGTGCCGCCATAGCTCCACCCCGCGGGCGTCCAGACGAAGCGGGCGGCCGCCGCCACCTTCCCGGCGAGCGGCTGCTCCGCGTAGCCGACGCGGTTGACCCACTGGACCGCGCCGTCGGCCTGGAGGTTCAGCTCCACCCGCCGGCTCGCCGGCCGGTAGTCGACGAAGCCGTCCGCCCGGCCGGTGAGGTCCGGCCCGGCGAGGCGGGCGCTGGCGATCACGCACCTTCCCCTGCTCAGGGATCACGCTCCCCTTCGCCGACACGCGTGAACGCGTAGGGCTTCGCCCGCGGCAGGGTGGCGACCACCTCCTGGGCGGTGGCCAGCAGGTCGAGCCGGTTCCCCCCCTCGCCGCTGCGCTCGGCGCGGCCGATCGCCCGCCCCCAGATCGCCTTGGCGTCGAGGTGGAACGGCAGGCTGCGCTCGTTGATCCGCAGGGTGCCGTCCTGGACGAGGATGTGGCCGATGCGGACGTCGAACCGCTTCGGGCCGCTGCTGGGGCTGAAGCGGAAGCTCGGCAGGTTGCTCGAGCCGTCGGGGTTGAACTGGAGGTAGACCTGGGGCCGGAAGACCTCGATCTCCTCGATGTCGAAGACCTTGCCGCGAAGATCCTTGACCGCCACCCGGAGCGACGCCAGCGGCGCCCGCAGGACCGGCGGATCGGTGGGCAGCGGCCCGGGAACCACCACGTCGCGCAGCTCGATCTCGGGCGGGAAGAAGGAATAGTCGATCGAGCCGATCTGGACCTTGCGGCCGAGGAATGTCGAGACCGGCGCGATCAGCCGCTGCCGTACCTTCTCGCGCGCGAGTTGGCTCTGCACGAAGAACCAGGAGCCGGCGCCCAAGGCGACCAGCAGCAGGAGCGCCCAGAAGAAGGGGCGCACCACCCACCGCCGCACCCGCCCCGGCCGTCGGCGCGGCGCGGCGGGATCCGGCTCGGCGCTCAAGCCGGGGTTCCTCCGCCCCCGGGCTCGCTCCAGGGGTCGCCGTCGGACGCCCCCGAGAGGCCGCCCCAGCGGAGCTTGCCGCGCAGACTGTCATAGAAGCTGCGCGCGCTCACCTTGGCGAGTTGCACCCGGACGGCGCTGCGGGTGACGCGGACGGTGTCGCGGTAGCCGAGCGGCGTCCCCTCCTGGCCGTCGAGCGTCAGGTAGACCTCCTCGGCCCGGGTCTCCAGCGTCACCTCGATCGGCCCGGCGTCGGGCACGACGATCGGGCGCAGCGACAGCGCGTGCGGACAGATCGGCGTCAGCACCGCCACCGGCAGCAGCGGATTGACCACCGGCCCGCCGGCCGACAGGTTGTAGGCGGTCGAGCCGGTCGGCGTCGAGACGATCAGGCCGTCGGCGCGGAAGCGGGCGATCAGATGGCCGTCCACACGCAGCGTCAGCTCGATGATGCGGGCGAGCGCGCTCTTGGTGATCACCGCGTCGTTGAGCACCTGGAAACGCGAGGGGGGGCCGCCGCTGCGCCGCAGCTCGACGTCGAACAGCGAGCGCTCCTCGATCGCGAACCGCCCCTCCAGCACCTTGACCAGGGCCGGATAGAGCTCGCCGCGGCCGACCTCGGTAAGGAACCCGAGATTGCCGAGGTTGACCCCCAGGATCGGCACCCCGCGGGCCAGCGACCGCGCGGCCGCCAGCAGGGTGCCGTCGCCGCCGAGCACCACCACCAGGTCCCAGGGAGCAGCGGGGTCGTAGGCGGCCTCCTCCGCGATGCCGCGGTCGCGCAGGGTGGCCTCGTCGAGCGCCGCCTCGAGGCCGCGGCGGCGCAGCCACTCGGAGAGCTCGTGGGCGGTGTGCATCGCCTCGCGGCTCCCCACCTTGGCGACGATGCCGACGCGCTGGAAGCCGGGCGGGTTCATGCGCTCCCCTTCGCGGAAGAGGGCGAAAGCCTCGCGGTTGCCGCCGGTGCCGGCCACCGGCGAGTCGAAGACGCCGAGCGGCGCCAGGCCCAGCGCCGCGAGACCCTCGGCGCACTCGCGGATCACCCGCGCGCGGACCGCCTCGTCGCGCAGGATCCCCCCCTTGCCCACGGCGCCGCGGCCGGCCTCGAACTGCGGCTTGATCATCGGCAGCAGGAGCCCCGCCGGGAGACCAGGTGCGGCAGCAGGGCGGGGACGACCTTGAGCAGCGAGATGAACGAGACGTCGATGGTGATCAGGTCGCACGGCTCCGGCAGGGCGTCGGGCGCCAGGTTGCGGGCGTTGATCCGTTCCATCACCACCACCCGGGGGTCGTTGCGCAGCCGCAGGTCGAGCTGGCCGTAGCCGACGTCGACGGCATAGACCCGCGCCGCCCCCCGCTGCAGCAGGCAGTCGGTGAACCCCCCGGTCGAGGCGCCGACGTCGAGGCAGACCCAGCCCGCCGGATCGACGCCGAAGTGGTCGAGGGCATGCGCCAGCTTCCGCCCCGCCCGCGATACGAAAGGCTCCTTCGGCGCCAGCACCGCCAGGCGGGACTCCACGGCGACCGCGGTCCCCGGCTTGTCCACCCGCCGCCCCTCCACCTCCACGGTGCCCGCCATCACCGCCCGGCGCGCCTGCTCGCGGCTGGGGAACAGCCCTCGCTCCACCAGCAACTGATCGAGACGCAAGGCCGGCCGTCCTCTCTTGAGATCATCCGCGTCAAAACATCGTGGTTTCCAGGGCAACCCCCGTCGGCATTCAGCAGGCTTTGCAACGGGTGTGCCCGCGGGGATCTACGTTGGTACCTATATATCACTGACTCGGCGGGGTTTGCGTCTCGCCCCGCGCGGCGTGCAGGCAGAACGGAAGGGCCAGCAGGAAGAGGACGGGCCGCTGCACCTCGGTATCCCCCCAGTTGTTCTCGAACAGCCCCGCCAGGTTGAAAGCGAGAAGAGCGAGGATCATGCCGACGTAGAGGTCGGCCCGCGGACCCCGGCGTCCCCCTTCGCGGACGAACCAGCGCCAGGCCGCCACCGCCGCGACCAGGGTCATCGCCACGTAGGAGGCGAGGGCCGGGAGCCCCCGCTCGGCCGCGAGCTGCAGCAGGCTGTTGTGGAGATGGGGGACCTCGTAGCGCGGCGCCGCCGGCGCGCGGTAGATCGGGTAGTAGCGCTTCACCAGGTCCAGCCCGACGCCGAACACGGGGCGCTGGCGGACCATGGTGAGCCCCGCCTCCAGCATGCAGAGCCGGTCGTAGTTCGAGGCGTCGCGCAGGTCGGCGATCGAGATCACCCGGTGCAGGATCGGCACCGGCGCCAGGGCGATGAACAGCACCGCCGCCGGCACGTAGGCGGCCAGCAGCCGCGGCACCCGGAAGGCGATCATCACGGTCAGCGACAGGGCGAGCGCCACCCAGGCGTTGCGCGTGTAGCTGCCGAGCAGCGCGGCGTTGATCGCCGCCAGCGCCGCCCAGCGCCAGGGGGTCCGCCAGCGGCGGGTGTAGAGCATCGAGGCCAGCAGCAGCAGGTCGCAGACCAGCAGGAAGCCCGAGAAGGTCATGTAGTGGGAGAACGGGCCGCGGATCCGCCGGTCGATGTCGCCGTAGCCGAAGAGGAACTGGGCGAGCCCCTCGCAGGCGAGCAGGGCGGCGAGGACGATCAGGGTGTCGATCGCCAGCCGGACCTGCCGCTCGCCGCGCACCAGGAACGGGGCGGCGAGGAAGGTCGTGAGAGTGAAGATCTCCGTCAGGCCGCGCGCGCTCGACCGCGGGTCGGGCGAGGCGAGCCAGGAGCCGATCAGCGTCAGCAGATAGAGGCCGACCGGGATCATCATCGGCGCCAGCACGCTCCAGCGCACGGAGCGGCGGCGGGTCCAGGGGAGCGCGAGCAGCGTCACCCCGAGCAGGATCTCCGAGGCGGCGATCGAGAAGATGGTCGCCAGATGCGAGAGGAACAGCCAGTAGCCGGTCCGCTCGGCGCGGGAGTCGGAAGCCTCGAAAAGGGGAGCCACGGCGGGCGCGGCGGACCGGTTCCGGCGGCGCCTCAGCGCCCGACGGCGGAGGCGGGGAGCGCCTCCTCGAGGAGCATGATCGGGATGTCGGAGACGATCGGATAGACCAGGCCCGAGGCGGCGCAGTAGAGCCCCTGCTCCACCACCGGCTCCTCGTCCCGGAAGTGCTCGCGGTACTTCTCGACCAACGGACCCCGCAGCTCGCGGGGGAGCTCGATCAGCTCCAGCTCCCCTTTGGACTTCGGGCAGACAAGGATTTCCAACAGCTCGGGATCTACCGCCATGGCCGGGAGAATAACACAGCCCTCACGGTCGCAGGCTATAGGTGAGGACCAGCCCCTCGGTGCCCGGGTTGTGCGAGTAGAGGTGGCCGTTCGAGAGGTGGAACAGCAGCAGGCCGGCGCGCGACCGGCCGCCGCGGAACTCGCGCGAGAGCTCGAGCCCCGAGCGGAACTCGAGCGCGCCGCCGAGGTCGATCCCCTGCTCGTGGCTGTACAGGCCGGCCGCGATCTGCGGGCTGAGGAACCACGATCTCCCCAGGGGGCGGTCGTACCGCAGGCCGCCATAGACGTAGAGCGTGCCCTTGCTGGCGAACAGGCCGCCGGCCACCGGCGAGAGCTCCGGGATGAACCTCGGAAGCCAGCGGATCCGCTGAGGGGGGAAACGGATCTCCGCGCCGATCTGGAGACGCGTCTCCGGGTCCAGGATCTCCAGCGGCCCGACGTTGAACGTGATGAGGTCGGGCTCCGCGGCCCGGGAGGGCGGGGCCGCGAACAGGACCGCCGCGAGAGAAAAAAGGACAAGCAGAGGCCCGAGGGCCTCGATCCGCAGGGATTTCATGATGGAATTGAATTGTCTTTCCGCGCCCCACACACCCATGGACGCCGTCTTGCACAGCTACGCGGCTGGATATAACACCGGATGAGCGCCCGATTCAAGAAGCGGCCCGTCGATTAAGATACCCCCCATGCGACCGCCTTCCCAGAAGGATCTCTCGACACCCGAGATCTCCGTCGTCATCCCGGTCTACAACGAGGAAGAGAACCTCCCGCTGCTGGCCGCCGAGATGCAGGGGGCGATGCGGTCGCTCGGCCGCCCCTACGAGGTGATCTACGTCGACGACGGCAGCACGGACGGCAGCGGCGAGGTGCTGCGCGGGCTGGCCCGCGAGGACCGCGCCGTGCGGGTGCTCCACCAGCGGCGCAACTCGGGGCAGACGGCGGCCCTCGGCGCCGGCTTCCGCTTCGCCCGCGGCGCCATCGTGGTCACCCTCGACTCCGACCTCCAGAACGATCCGGCGGACATCCCGCGGCTCCTCGCCCTGATGGACCGCTACGACGTGGTGAGCGGCGTGCGCGCCAACCGGCGGGACACCTGGGTGCGCAAGGCCTCCTCGCGGATCGCCAACCGGGTGCGCAACCGGCTCACCCACGACAACGTCACCGACGTCGGCTGCACCCTGCGCGCCTGCCGCGCCGAGCACCTGCGCCGCGTCCCCCTGTTCACCGGCATGCACCGCTTCCTCCCCACCCTGCTCAAGATGGCGGGGGCGCGGGCCACCGAGATCCCGGTCAACCACCGGCCGCGGCTCCACGGCCAGCCCAAGTACAACATCAGCAACCGCCTCTGGCGGGCGCTGGCCGACCTGTTCGCGGTGCGCTGGATGCAGAAACGCTGGATCGACCCCAACCTGTCCGAGGAGATCGAAGTTTGGACCACAAATTCATCTGGAACGCCTGGACCGCCCTAGGATTCGCGGGGCAGGCCTGCTTCTTCATGCGCTTCGTCATCCAGTGGCTCGCCTCCGAGCGCAAGAAGACCAGCGTGATCCCCACCGCCTTCTGGTTCCTCAGCCTCGCGGGGGGGATGATCGTGCTCGTCTACGGCATCCACCGGCGGGACAGCGTCATCATCGTCGGCCAGATCCCCGGGCTCTTCCTCTATAGCCGCAATCTCTGGCTGATGCGCCAGAGCGCGCGCGCCGCCTCTTCCCTATGAGCGCGGCCATGAGCGCGGCGGCCCCGCCCCGCGGCGGACGGGACCTCCTGCTCCTCGCCGTCCTCGGGGCCCTGCTGTTCCTGCCCGGGCTCGGGCGGCACGACGTCTGGAATCCGGACGAGGCGCGCTACGCCGAGGTGGCGCGCGAGATGCCGCTGCTCGGCCACTGGGCGGTGCCGCACCTCAACGGACAGATCTACAGCCAGAAGCCGCCGCTCCTCTTCTGGTCGATCGCCCTCTTCGGCCGGCTGACCGGCGGGCTCGACGCCACCGCCGCCCGCCTCCCCTCCGCCCTCGCCGCCATCGGCTCGCTGCTCCTCGTCTACGCCATCGGCCGCCGCTTCTTCGGCCGCCGCGCCGCCTGGATCGCCGCCGCCGCCTTCGCCACCTGCTTCAAGGTGATCTGGCAGGGGAGGTTCGGACAGATCGACATGCTGCTCACCGGCCTGGTCACGCTGGGGGTCTGGTTCTGGGCGCGCGGATATACTGAGCGGCGGCCGGGGCTCTACTACTTCTTCTTTCTGTCGGCGGGGCTCGCCACCCTGGCCAAGGGGCCGGTCGGCCTGCTGCCACCGCTGCTCTCGATCCTCGCCTTCCTCGCCGTCACCCGCGACAGGGAGGAGCTGAAGCGGCTGCGGATCGGACGCGGCCTCCTTCTCTGGGCCCTGGTAGTGCTCGCCTGGCTGGTGCCGGCCGGGCTCGACGCCGGGCCGGACTACCTGCGGCAGATCGTCTTCCGGCAGAACGTCACCCGCTACGCCAACCCCTGGCACCACTTCGCGCCCCCTTACTACTACCTGGGGATCCTGCCGGGGGAGTTCTTCCCCTGGTCCTTCCTGCTGCCGGTGGCGATCGTCGCCGGCTGGAAACGGCTCGTGCGGCCGGAAGGGACCGGCCCGGATGAGGCCCGGCCCGCCGCCATCCTGGAGGAGTCGAGCCGGGCGCTCGACCGGCTGGTGGGGGAACGGGCCCGCGCCGGCTTCCTGTTCTGCCTCTGCTGGGCGGTGGTCACCCTGGTCTTCTTCAGCATCTCCCCGGCCAAACGGTCGGTCTACATCCTGACGATGTACCCGGCGCTGGCCCTGCTGGCCGGAGCGGGGCTCGACCTCGCCGCCGCCGCGTGGCCCCGCTGGCGGCGCGGCGTCGTCATCCCTCTCGGCGTGATCGCCGGGCTCGTCCTGCTGGCCATCGCCGCCCTGCCGGTCGCGGCCCGCAGGCGGCCGGAGGTGGCCGCGCTCGGAGGGAATGCCTTCGTCTACGGGCTGATGGCGATCCTCCTCCCGCTCCTCGCCGGCGCCATCGCCGCCTGGTGGCTGTCCAGATCCGGCCGGCTCTCCCGCGCCGTCGCCGCGCTGGCCGCGGGCATGGCCCTGACCGGCCTCGGCGTCGCGCTCTTCGCCCTCCCCCGATTCGACGTCTTCAAATCCGCCCGCGGCCTCTCCAGCGTCCTGGTCTCCCGCATGGCCCCGGACGAGCCCTACGGGATCTATCCGCGCCTCGACTCGACCTTCCTCTTCCAGACCCGCCGGTTCTGCGAGGAGCTCGACAGCGAGGCCAAGCTCCGGGCTTACCTCGCCCGCCCCGGGCGCGCCTGGCTGCTGGCGCCGAAGGACGACCTCTCGCGGCTCAAGAACCTCCCCCCTCTCGTCGAGGTGGCCCGCGACGCCGAGCCCCGGGAGGGGTACATCCTGCTCCTGAAGCCATGAACCGTATTGGTGTTGTAATACACTAGTGATACACTCTTCTCCGGCAGGGAACCCTGCCATGGTTTCCACAAAGGAGAAGAGACATGATCGTCCGCATTCAGTTCGCTCTGCTGTTCGCGCTGCTGCTCCCCATCGCTTCCCACGCCCAGGGGGCAGCGGAGAGCCCCGACCTCGTGGCCCAGAAGAGAACCATCGTCGACATCCGCAACGTCGGGACGGCGATGTGGAACTGGTACAAGGCGGAGGTGGCGCCGCGGCGGAGCCCGGAGTCCCACAAGAAGGCCGAGCAGGAGAGCCAGACCAAAGAGGTGGACTTCGAGCGGGTGCCGGTGATCTCCCGCGAGGATCTGGCGGCGGTCCTGGTCCCCAGGTACATCGCCGCGATCCCGGCCGAGGACGGCTGGGGGCACCCCTACGAGTTCCGGCTCAACACCAAGGACTCCAACGCGATCGTCGTGATGGCGCTGCGCAGCGCCGGCAAGGACGGCCAGCTCTCCGGCAGCCATTACAGCGTTGACGGCTTCGAGCCCTCCGAGTTCGACCAGGACATCAGCTGGATGGACGGCTACTTCGTCCGCTGGCCCGAGAAGCACGCGAACGGCCGCTAAGCCCTGCGACTCAGAGCTGCGTGTCGTCCGGCACCAGCAGCCGCTCGATCCCGCGCGCCTTGCCGGTCGTCCTCGTCGACGTCGACGAGGGCGCCGGCGAGGCGCACGTCGCGTTTGGCGACCTCGAAGGAGGAGGGGGTCTGGAGGAGGAAGCGCTTGAGCACCTTGTCGACCCGCATGCCGATCACCGACTCGTAGGGGCCGGTCATGCCGGCGTCGGTCTGCAGGGCGGTGCCGTTGGGGAGGATCCGCTCGTCGGCGGTGGGGACGTGGGTGTGGGTGCCGAGCACGGCGCTCACCCGGCCGTCGAGATAGAAGCCCATCGCCTGCTTCTCGCTGGTCGCCTCGGCGTGGAAGTCGACCAGGATCACCTTGTATCTTCGGGTCGAGCCTCTTGAGCAGCTCGGTCCGCCTTGTGGAAGGGCGAGTCGAGGTTGCTCATGAAGACCATCCCCTCGAGGTTGATCACCGCGACGGGGATGCCGGCCGCCGTCTCCCCCAGGTGCAGCCCCTTGCCGGGGTTCCCCGTCGGGATAGTTGGCGGGGCGCAGGAGGCGCGGCTCGCGCTCGAGCAGCTCGTAGCGCCTCCTTCTTGTCCCAGACGTGGTTGCCGGTGGTGTAGACGTCGATCGGCAGCTCCGCGATCTCGCGCAGGACGTCCGGGGTGACGCCGAAGCCGCCGGCGGAGTTCTCGACGTTGACCACCACGTAGTCCGCGCGGTGGTGGTCGACCAGCCGGGGGAGCAGGTGCTGGAGGGCGCGCCGGCCCGGCTTGCCGATGACGTCGCCGACGAAGAGCAGCTTCATCGCGCGATCCCCTACCGGGCGTACTCGACCGACCGGGTCTCGCGGATCACCGTCACCTTGATCTGGCCGGGGTAGGTCAGCTCCTGCTCGACCTTGCGGGCGATGTCCTTCGACAGCCAGAGCGCCTGCTCGTCGCCGATCTTGCCGCTGTCGACGATGATGCGGATCTCGCGGCCGGCCTGGATGGCGAAGGTCTTCTGCACCCCCTTGAAGCTCGACGCGATCTCCTCCAGCTTCTCCAGCCGCTTGACGTAGGTCTCGAGCACCTCGCGGCGGGCGCCGGGGCGGGCGGCCGAGAGGGCGTCGGCGGCGGTGACCAGCACCGCCTCGACCGTCTGCGGGTCGTAGTCGCCGTGGTGGCAGGCCATGGAGTGGACGACCTCCTCGGTCTCGCCGTACTTGCGCAGCAGGTCGATGCCGATCTGCAGGTGGGTGCCGTCCATCTCGCGGTCGATCGCCTTGCCGATGTCGTGCAGCAGGCCGCCGCGGCGGGCGACGGCGACGTTGGCCTTGAGCTCGGCCGCCATGGTGCCGGCGAGGAAGGCGACCTCCCGGCTGTGCTGGAGGACGTTCTGGCCGTAGGAGGTGCGGTAGCGCAGCCGCCCGAGGAGCTTGATCAGCTCCGGGTGCATGCCGGGGATGCCCAGCTCCAGCAGCGCCGCCTCCCCCTCCTGCAGGATCTTCTGCTCGAACTCCGCCTTGACCTTCTCGACGATCTCCTCGATGCGCGCCGGATGGATGCGGCCGTCGACGATCAGCCGCTCGAGCGCCACCCGGGCGACCTCGCGGCGGAACGGATCGAAGCCCGAGAGGATGACCGCCTCCGGGGTGTCGTCGACGATCAGGTCGACCCCTGTCGCCGTCTCCAGGGCGCGGATGTTGCGCCCCTCGCGGCCGATGATCCGCCCCTTCATCTCGTCGTTGGGGAGCATGACGACCGAGACCGTGGTCTCGGAGACGTAGTCCGAGGCGGCGCGCTGGACGGCCATGCCGATGATCCGCTGAGCCTGCCGGGAGGCCTGCTCGCGGGCCTCGTCCTCGATGCGCTTGACGATATGGGCGGCCTCGATCCTCGCCTCCCCCTCCATCACCCGCACCAGCTCGTCCTTCGCCTGCTGGGCGGTGAGGCCGGCGATCTGCTCGAGCTTGATCCGCTCCTCCGCGAACAAACGCTCGAGCTCCGCCTCGCGCTTCTCGACGCTCTTCTCGCGGGTGACCAGCGAGCGGTCGAGCTGCGAGAGATCCTTGTCGCGGCGGGTGAGATCCTCGGTCCGCTTGTCGAGGCTGTCTTCCTTCTGGGTGAGGCGGCGCTCCTGCGCTTCGAGCTCGGCGCGCCGCTTGCGGGAGACCTTCTCGAACTCGCTGCGCGCCTGGAGGAGCTTCTCCCGCGCCGCGATCTCGGCCTCCCGCATCTGGGTCTCGCTCTGCCGCCGGGCGTCGTCGACGACCTGGGCGGCCTCGCGCTGCGCGGCGTCGATCACGCGCTTTCTCTCGTGGCGCACGGAGCGCCAGCCAAAGACGAGGACCAAGACCGCGACAGCCAGGAAGGCCACGGCCAGAATGATGATTTCGGTATTCACCGGTTGCCCCTTATATATGCACAAGGGAACCCGGCGAGATCTGGGAAGGCCTCCTCGCTTAAGAGGAGGAAGGTAAAAGGGCATCCCCCGCGGGGCCGTGTGGGCCCGTGCGTTTAGAACCTAACGCAACAGGTGGGTGTCCGCTTCGTGAGCCGTTAGCGTCCTCGTCGAAAGCGAGGCTGGCACAGGCCCACGAGTAAAAGACTCCCGTAGAAAGAATGTTGGTTCTACAATCGTAGTACCCATCGCGAACCACACGGGGGATGCTAACCCTTGTTCCATAATATTTTTAGCTGACGCCGTCGCCCTGTTTCAACCCTCCAGGGCATGAGTTAATTCCTCCGTCAGCGCCGCTACCTTCTCCCTGATCTCGACCCGTTCCCCTTCTTGCCGACTCTGAATCTGGAACAGCTCGTCGGCGAGATTGAGCGCCGCCAGGATCGCGATCCGGGCCGTATCGCCCTTCACGTGCTCGGCCACCTCCCGCATCTTGCGGTCCACGAGGTCGGCCAGCTCCTGGAGGTACCCGTTCTCGTCGCTGCCGCGAACGGTGTACACCTCGCCAAAGATCTCAACCTGAATCGTGGTTGATGCGGGCAGAGGCATAGTTCATCCCATCCGTCGGTAGTGCCTACCCGGCCAGCAAGTGACGTAATGCCAGCGGTTTGGCCAGCGTCAATATACCACAGTGTCAAAACAGCCAGGAAAGGGGTCAACCTCGTGCCGTCCTGGCACGCGGACGGTACAATGCGTCCTCCGTGTCCGTCTACCCCACCCTCCTCCGCCTGCTCTTCCGTCTCGATCCCGAGACGAGCCATGAGATCGGTCTCGGCGCCCTGCGCGCCGCCCAGGCGGTGCCGGGAGCCGCCGGCATCCTCGCCCGGCGCTATCTCAAGAATGCCGCCCCGCTGCGCCAGACCCTGTTCGGCCGCGAGTTCGTCAACCCCGTGGGGCTCGCCGCGGGCTTCGACAAGAACGCGGAGGCCGTGCGCGCCATTCCGGCGCTCGGCTTCGGCTTCGCCGAGGTGGGCACGGTCACCCCCCTCCCGCAGCCGGGCAACCCGCGCCCCCGGCTCTTCCGCCATCCGGCCGAGCGCAGCCTGCAGAACGCCCTCGGCTTCAACAACGCCGGCATGGCGGCGATGCGCCGCCGCCTGGCGCGGGTCTACCCTGCCCCCTCTCCCCTCGGCGTCAACCTCGGCAAGAACAAGGCGACCCCTCCGGAGCGGGCGCTCGACGACTACGAGACGCTGATCCGCGGCCTCCACGACCTCGCCGACTACCTGGTGGTGAACCTCTCCTCGCCCAACACGCCCGGCCTGCGCGACCTGCAGAACGAGGAGTTCCTCCGCGCCCTCTTCGGGCTGGCGAAGGGGATCACCTCCAAGCCGATCCTGGTGAAGATCGCACCCGACCTGGAGCCCGGCGCGGCGGTGCGCTTTAAGCGAGATCGCCGTCGACGCCGGCGCGGCCGGCGTGATCGCCACCAACACCACGATCGACTACTCGCTGCTCCCGGGAGCCAGGGACTTCGGCGGCCTCTCCGGCCGGGTGCTGCGCGAGAAGAGCTTCCGGATCTTCGAGGCGGTGGCGAAGGCGCTCTTTGGGAGGGCCGTGCTGATCAGCGTCGGGGGGATCGATTCCGGCGCGGAGGCCTACCGGCGGATCCGGGCCGGGGCCTCGCTGGTGCAGGTCTACACCGCCCTGGTCTACGAGGGGCCCGGGCTGCCGCGGCGGATCAACGAGGAATTGCTGCGGCTGATGGAAAGGGATGGGGTGAAAGGGATGGCGGAGGCGGTGGGGGCGGACCGGTAAGGACGACCCTACCCTTCCGCCAACCCCGCCAGCCGCTCGGTCAGCGCTTCCACCCGCCGCCGCACCTCGTCGCGCTCGACCTCCCAGCTCCGGGCCGCCGCGGCGGCCTCGGCGCGTTCGGTCTCGGCCGCGGCGAGATCCCCTTCCAGTCCACGGACGCGCACGCGGAGCGCTGCGAGCTCCTCGTCCACGTCCACATCGCCGTCCCCCTCAGGCGCGGCCGGCGGGATGGAGAGGACCGAGACCTCGGTTTCGAGGTCCCGGACGCGGTCCCGCAGAGAACGGTTCTCCTCCGTGAGATCACCCAGGCGCGCGACAGCGTCGCGCACCCGGGTTTCCAGACTGTCCAGCCACTCGATCTCCACGGCGTCCTACTCCTTAAGGGCGAAACGCCGCCTCACCCCTCGGCGGCGGCGCCGGACTGCGAGCCCAGCGCCGTCTTCGCCATCTCGGCGAGGCCGGCGAACCCGGTCGGATCGGTGACGGCGATGTCCGCCAGCACCTTGCGGTCGAGCGTCGAGCCGGCGGCCTTGAGGCCGGCGATCAGACGGCTGTAGGAGAGCCCGTTCAGGCGGGCGGCGGCATTGATGCGCACGATCCACAGGCTGCGAAGCTGGCGCTTCTTCTGCCGCCGGTCGCGATAGGCATATCCCAGCGCCTTGTCCACGGCCTGCTTGGCCATGCGGTAGGCGTTCGACTTGGTTCCCCAGAAGCCGCTGGAGAGCTTGAGGATCTTCTTCCGTTTCTGGTGGCGCTTGGTACCGCGCTTTACACGAGCCATCTTTTAGAACCTCGTTTCTGCTCCGTGCCCGTCATGGGGGGAGCGGTCGGTGGCCCGCACGGCCGGCTTATTGCCAAGTCATGGCCAAGTCATGGCCAAGTCGCCGGGGGCCGCGGCTCCGGGGGCAGGTCCTTCCCGCCGGCAGCCGTCGTGGATTTGTGGGCTTCGCCCTAGGTGTTGTGCAGCATCGACTTGATCGTGCCGGCGAACGCGGGGGAGACCGCCACGGACTTGCGCAGCTTGCGCTTCCGCTTGGTGGTCTTCTTGGTCAGGATGTGGCTGTGCATCGACTGGTGGCGAGTCACCTTGCCGGTTCCCGTGACCTTGAAACGCTTCGCGGCACCCTTGTGCGTCTTCTGCTTCGGCAAGGGTGTCTCCTTTCTTCCCTTGGGGGCGGGAGACGACTGCGTCCCGCCCGTTTGCTTGCCCCGTACCCTGGTAAAATCCGTACTTAAGAGGCCGTCTCGCTGGACTCGGCCCTCTTGGGTCCGCTGTGACGCGGCGGACCAAAGATGACGTGCATCCGGTTGCCCGCCATTTCGGGCGACGATTCTAGCACTCCATGCTCCCCCAGGTCAGCCTGGAACCGCTTGAGGAGTTTGTGGCCGAGATCCTGGCGCGCCATTTCGCGCCCCCGGAACTGGACCGTCGCCTTCACTTTGTCGCCATCGCCCAGGAACCGGATGGCGTTCTTGAGCTTGAAGTCATAGTCATGCTCGTCGATGTTGGGCCGGAACTTGACCTCTTTGACGTGGATGATCTTCTGCTTCTTCTTCGACTCGTGCGACTTCTTCTTCTGCTGGTACAGGAACTTGCCGAAATCCATGATCCGGCAGACCGGCGGCTTGGCCGTCGGAGCCACTTCCACCAGGTCGAGCTGCAGTTCCTGAGCCCGCCGCAGCGCCTCTTCGATCGGCACGATGCCGCCCTGGCCGCCGTCGGCCTCCACCAGGCGCACTTCGCGAACCCGGATGCGCTCATTGATCCGCGTCGTCTTGTCGATGTTTAGCTCACCCCCTGGGAGCGTCGGGCTTGCGCCCGTCGGTTCGTGTTCAGATTCGTTCTCCTATGAGTCCGTTCAAAGACCAGAGTGTTCAAAGCTCGCGGCTGCGCGCCGCTGAAAGGTCGCGCACCCGCGCCAGAAAGTCGTTCGTGGGCATCGCCCCCAGATCCTCGCCGGCGCGCCGGCGCACCGAGACCGTCCCGTCCTCCGCCTCGCGCGCCCCCACCACCAGCATGTAGGGCACCTTCTGCACCTGCGCCTCGCGGATGCGATAGCCCAGCTTCTCGTTGCGCGCGTCGAGCTCCGTCCGCACGCCGGACGCGGCCAGCCCCTGGCGCACCGCCTCGCCATACTCGGCGAACTTCTCCGAGATCGGCAGGACCACCGCCTGCACCGGCGCCAGCCACAGGGGGAACGCCCCCGCCGTCTGCTCGATCAGGATCGCCATGAATCGCTCGATAGAGCCTAGCATGGCGCGGTGGATCATCACCGGCACGTGCTCGCCGCCATCCGCCCCCACGTAGGAGAGGTTGAAGCGCCGCGGCATCTGGTAGTCGAGCTGCACCGTGCCGAGCTGCCAGCTGCGGTTCAGTGAGTCGCGCACGTGGAAGTCGATCTTCGGTCCGTAGAAGGCGCCGTCCCCGGGGTTGACCTGGTAGGCCAGGCCCTGGTGGTCGAGCGCCTGCGCCAGCGCCCCCTCGGCCCGGTCCCAGAGCTCGTCCGAGCCGACCCGCTTCTCCGGCCGGGTCGACAGCTCGATCCGCACCTCCTCGAAGCCGAAGGTCCGGTAGACCTCCAGGATCATCTCGGCGGCCGCCAGCACCACCTCCTCGACCTGCTCCTCGGTGCAGAAGACGTGGGCGTCGTCCTGCGAGAACGAGCGCACGCGGAAGAGCCCGTTGGTGACGCCGCTGCGCTCGTAGCGGTGGAGCCGGCCGACGTCCGCGTAGCGGATCGGCAGATCGCGGTACGACCGCAGCCGGGTGCCGAAGATCAGGCAGTGGGTCGGGCAGTTCATCGGCTTGACCGCCATCTGCCGCTCGTCCACATCGGTGAAGAACATGTTCTCGCCGTAGTTGGCCCAGTGCCCGGAGATCTTCCAGAGCTCGGCGTCCAGGATCTGCGGCGTGATCACCTCGCCGTAACCGTAGCGGGCGTTGAGCTCGCGCACGTAGTCGGTCAGCGCGACGTAGATCGAGCCCCCCTTGGGGTGGATGAACGGCATCGCCGGCGCCATCGGATTGAAGCTGAACAGGTCGAGCTCCTGGCCCAGCCGGCGGTGATCGCGCGCCCGCGCCGCCTCCTGCGCCGCCGCGTACTCGTCCATCTCCTTCTGGGTCAGGAAGGCGGTGCCGTAGATGCGCTGCAGGCGCTCGTTCTTCTCGTCCCCCTTGAAGTAGACGGCGGACGCCTCGAGCAGCCGGACGGCGCCGATCTGCGACAGGTTCTGCGCGTGCGGACCCGCGGCAGAGGTCGGTGAACCGGCCGTCCTTGTAGAGGGTGATCGTCTCCCCCTCGGGGATGTCCTTGAGCCGCTCGACCTTCAGGGTCTCGCCGAGCTCGCGGAAGATCCGCTCGGCCTCCTCGCGGGTGACCTCGACGCGCTCGAACGCGCTCCCCTCGGCGACGATCTCGCGCATCTTCTCCTCGATCTTCTCGAGGTCCTCGGGGGTGAAGGGGCGCGGGAAGCGGAAGTCGTACTGGAACTTCTCGCTGTGGTCCTGGCGGCCGGCGTCGTACTCCGCCTCCGGCCAGAGCCGCTTGACGGCGTCGGCCAGCACGTGCTCGGCGCTGTGGCGGATGAACTCGCCGGCCTCCGGGCTCTTGGTGGTGAACAGGCGGAACTTCCCCCCCTGCTGGAGAGGCAGGCGGAGGTCGACCTTGCGGCCGTCGAGCTCGGCGCCCACGGCATCCTTGGCCAGACGAGGGCCGATCGAGGCGGCGACCGCGAGCGGAGTGGTGCCCGCGGGCACCGCGCGCACGGAGCCGTCGGGGAGGATCAGATTCGATAGCTTCAGTCATGGTCTCCATTAGACCATCCGGGATCTCTGAAATATGAGGTTCTCTCTCGGGCCGCGGCCCGCGCCGGTGAAGGTCACGAGCGGGGGGGTTGGTAGGCGCTAGCGGACTCGAACCGCTGACCTCTACCGTGTGAAGGTAGCGCTCTAACCAGCTGAGCTAAGCGCCTGGGCATGAGGCTGAATTTCGGTTCACCAGTTGGGTACGATCTCCGGGCTTCTCTATCGATCTGGCGCCGAACTTTACTCCTGAAAGCTTGGTAGGCCCAAGCGGACTTGAACCGCTGACCTCTACGATGTCAACGTAGCGCTCTAACCAACTGAGCTATGGGCCTGTTCCATTCCCTTCCCTGGCGGGGTCGCCGGGGGAGAGGAAGGGTAACAAAGGCATGGAGTGCTGTCAAATGCCCCCTAGCCGGTGGTGGAGCACTCGATGCACTGGCTCTGTCCGGAGGCGGCGTTGCACGTATAGCACGTGCAGCTGCAGGGTCCCGGCCAGCTGCTGACCCCGCCCGCCGCCTCCGAGAGGCGGTCCCGGTTCAGGGTCTGCAGGGTTTCCCGGCTGAGGCTGAGCTTCTTGGATTTCTTGTTCATGGCAGATCCTCCTTGTCCTCCTTGCTTGGCCGCTTCATTATAGATCTTGAACTATATGATTTGCGGCAAGATCCCGCTCCGCGAGCGAAGATGGCGGTCCTGAAAGCCGGGATGAGGCTTCACGAAGAAAGATAAGCTCTCCGGAACGAAGATGCGGCTCGAAATCCCAGGATAACGGCCCGGGAAGAAAGATGGCGGCCCAAGAAGCCAGGATGGCGCTTCAGGAAGAAAGATGCGCGCTCGGGAAGCTCAAAAACCGGCCGGGAAACCAGGATGGCCATCCGGATGGCAAAAATAGGGGCCGGGAAACCAAAAAACGCGGCGGCGAAGCAAATTCGCCCGCATCCTGGTCTCACGCCCGGTTTCCAGAGAATTTTCCAGGGCATCTTCGCCCAGGAGCCCGCCGGGAAGAAAAAACAGGGACATCAGCGACCGCAGGGACGACAGATCCCTTGGTGTCCCTATTGTCCTGCTTTTCCCTAGATCACCGGCCCGCGAACCCGCGCCAGCCAGCCCTTCAGGTACTCCCCCTGCGGGTGGGTGATGGCGACCGGGTGATCCGGCGCGGCGGCGAGCGGCTCGAGGAGGTCGACGCGCACCCCGGCCTCGATGGCGGCGGCGAAGAAGATCTGGCGGAAGAGCTTGGTGTCCACCGCGCCGCTGCAGCTGAAGGTCAGCAGGAACCCCCCGGGCTCGACCCGCGACAGGGCCAGGCGGTTCAAATCCTTGTAGGCGCGCGCCGCGGCGTCGAGATCCTGGCGCTTGCGCACCAGCGGCGGCGGATCGCAGATCACCAGTCCGTACTGCTCCTCCCGCTGGCGCAGGTCCTCGAAGACGTTCGCCTTCACCCACTCGATGCGCTCGGTGGGGAAGCCGTTCAAGGTGACGTGGTCGCGCCCGCGCTCGATGATGCGGCGCCGAGGACTCGACGCAGACCACCTTGCCCGCACCGCCCCGCAGGGCGTAGAGCGCGAAGGCGCCGGTGTGGGCGAAGAGGTCGAGCACCGTGCGCCCGGCGGCGAAGCGCTCGGCCCGCCGGCGGTTCTCGCGCTGGTCGCAGTAGAAGCCCGTCTTCTGTCCGCCGGTGATCTCGGCCTGGAAGAGCAGTCCCGACTCGGCGAAGCGCGCCTCGGCCGGCGGCTCCCCCGCGATCACCTCGTCCCCCTCGGTGGCCAGCCCCTCGGCCCGCCGCGCCGGCACGTCGTTCGACTGCACGATCGCGGCTCCGGGGACCGCGGCGGCGAGGGCGGCGTAGGCCTCGCCGCGCAGGGCTTCGAGCCCGGACGCCGTGATCTGGCTCACCAGCACGTCGCCGAAGCGGTCCACCGTCCACCCCGGGACGCCGTCCCCCTCGGCGTTGAGCAGCCGGTAGCCGGTGGTCTCCGGCGGCACCAGCGCCTCGCGCAGGGTGAGCGCCTCGGCCGATGCGGTCGGCGAAGAAGCGGCGGTCGGCCGCCTCGACGCCGGTGCCCAGCATGCGCACGCGGATCTGCGAGCGGGGGCTGTGGAGGCCGAGACCGAGGGGTTTGCCGCGAGCGTCGAAGACCCGGGCGAGCGGGGCGCCTTCCGGGCCCTCGAGACGGGCCACGGCGCCCGAGAAGATCCATGGGTGGCCTTCGCGGACCGCCTTCTCGCGCCCCGGCTTGAGGTGGACCCGGACCTCGGCGCCGGGAGATGAACTGCTAACGGCCCGCTCCCCCGCCGCGCGGGACGCTGAAGCGCAGGGAGCTGGTCCGCGGGGCGGTGCCGGCCAGGGTGATCCGCATCTCGTAATCCCCCGGCGCCAGATCGGCGGGCAGGCGGAAGGTGGCGACGGCGCGGTCCGGCCTGCTGGAGCCGCCGTCGATCCGGCCGGTGATCGCCAGGTTGCCGCCCGGGATCTCGCGGCCGCCGGCGGCGACCACCGTGGCCACCCCCTTCCAAGGCCCGGCGCCGAGGTTGTAGCCGGCGAGGACGATCCGCACCTCGCGGCCGGGCGCCAGCGCCGGATGGACCGCCGGCATGAACGGCTGGTCGCGGAGGAGGAAGGGGTTGGCGGCGGGGGCGCCCTCCCCCCGCGGCTCCTCGCGCACCAGCAGGGCGTTGCTCGCCACCGCCGGCAGGAGCGGCGGCAGCAGCAGCGGCTCCCCCTGCCCGAAGGCGGGCACGCGGAGCGGCAGCACCTTGAGGCCGGAGACGCCGTTGGCGCCGTTGCGCACCAGCACCCGCAGAGAGTAGTCGCCGGGCAGCAGATCGAGGTGGCCGAAGAACTGGAGGCCGCTCTGCCGCACCGGCGATCCGGCCTTGGCGAGGTCGAGGCCGACCGTCTGGGTGAAGAAGTCGTGCACCGCTCCCCCCTCGTCGAGGGCATAGGCGTAGATCTCGACCGGCAGGGCGGCCGGCTGCGGGCCGGCGAGCAGGGAGGGGCCGTCGATCGCGATCAGGACCGGCACGTACGCCTTCTCCCCCGCCGACCGGAACGGCGCCGCCAGCACCGCGGTGCCGATGCCGTCGCTCTCCTCGCCGCTCATCACTTGGTTGGCGGCGGCGAGCAGCTTCTCGATCGGGTCTTCCTCGGCGTAGGGCTTCGGCGGGTAGTAGCCCGGCCGGTGGACGAGACGGGCGCCGCGCAACGGAGTGTTGAGCACCACCCGCAGCCGGTGGAAATCGCCTTCCGACCCCTTCTCGGGCTCGACGGCGAGGACATAGGTGACGCTGGTGCGGCGCAGCATCTGGCGCATCGCCACGCCGAGGTCGTTGAAGCTCTCGTAGAGGTCGCCGCCGGTGCCGCGGGCCATCACCAGCAGGCTGTCGCGCCCTCCCACCCGGGGGGGGCCCTGGTCGGCGCCGGCGCGCAGGCCGCCGATGTCCACCGCCTGGATGGTGCAGTCGGCGCGGCGGAACTCCTCGACCATCCGCTCGACGACGTTGGTGGTCTCGGTCAGGCCGTAGCGCTCCTCGGAGCCCACCCGCCAGGATTCGCCATGCAGGACGTTCTCGCGCATCTCGTCCTGACGGTCCAGGCTCGCCGTCCCCTGCAGGAGCTCGGCGTCGAACCCCTCGGAGAGGAAGACCAGGTACTTGCGCCCCTCCACCACCGCCATCTGCCGGGCGAGGTCGGAGAGCGAGCGGGCGAAGATGTCGACCTGGGCCTTGAGGGCGGCGCGGTCGGCTCCCACGATCCCCTGGGTCAACGAGGGGGCCAGGGTCGCCACGTCGACGGCGTCGGCCAGCGGGTCGCGGGAGAGCGGCCGGACGCCGGCGATGGTGTTGCCCACCCCCAGGATCTCCTGCAGCACCAGGCGCAACGGATCGACCGCGCGCGTCAGGCCGGGGGGGAGGCCGAGGGAGGCGAGGGCGTTGTCGATCTGCCGGCGGTCGGCGGTGTAGCCGAGCACCAGTTGCGGCCCGCGCAGCGAGCTGTAGGTCGCCACCGCCACCAGGTCGGTCGGATGGAGCTGGGAGAGCAGCCCGGACGCCGCCTGGCGCGCCCGCGCGATCGACCGCGGCTCGGAAAAGGCGAGGTCGAAGAGAAAGAGGAAATGGCGCCGGGCGGCGGCGGGCACCCCGGCCGCTCTTCCCGAGGACGGCCCCGCGGACGGCGCCGTGAGATCGAGCGACTCGAAACCGGTGACCGCCAGCCGGCGCCGCCCCTCCCAGACCTGGAAGTCGGCGGCTTGCAGGCCGCGCACCGGCTCGCCGTCGCGCACCACCTGCACCGGCACGTCGATCGACAATACCTGGGTGGAACCGGAGAAGGAGGGTTGGCCCGCAGGCGCCGGCGGCGCCTGCCCCCACGCCGCGGCGGCGGCGCCAAAACCGAGGAGCGCGGCGGCGAGGCCGCCACGCCGGATCGTCCCATCCCACCGCATCGGCATCAGCGGTATCAGCGGCCGCCGCGCGCCCCCGCCCCTCCCACGGTGAACGGGCTGTTGCTGGTCTCCGACTTGCCGGCGCCGTCGGTCAGCGTGACGCGCAGCGAGTAGCTGCCCGGCGGCAGATCCGCCGGCGGCTGGAAGGTGGCGAGCAGGCGGGACGGCCCGGCGCCGCTCCCGACCTCCTTGTCGACCACCTTGAAGGCGCCCCCCGGCATCTCCTTGCCGTCGGCCGCCATCACATGGGCCTGGGCCTTCCACTCCCCCGGCTGCAGGTTGTAGCCGACCAGGACGAGCCGCGCGTCCTGCCCCGCGGCCAGCACCGGCAGCGAGGCGGGGATGTACGGCGTATCCTTGAGCATGAAGAGGTAGGGCAGCTGCTGCCCTGTCTTCGGCGTCTCCCGCACCGTCACCCAGCGCCCCGGCGTCTCCTGGAAGAAGGCCGGCAGCAGCGTCGCCTGAGCCGGCGGGGGCACGGTGACGGAGGTCACCCGCAGGCTGGTCGCGCCGGTGGTGCCGTTGCGAACCAGGGTGCGCACCGAGTAGGTGCCCGGCGCGAGCTCGACGTGGCCGAAGAACTTGAGGCCGGTCTGGCGCAGCGACGGCTCGACCTTGGTGAGGTCGAGGCCGACCGTCTGGGTCAGGAAGTCGGCGATCGACCCGTTCTGGTCGAGGGCGTAGATGTAGACCTCGACCGGCAGCTTCGGATCCTGCTTGCCGGCGAGCAGCGTCGCGCCGTTCACCTCGATGACCACCGGCACGTGGGCCTTGGCGGCGCCGAGGTTGAACGGCGCCGCCAGCACCGAGGTGGCGATCTCGCCGTTGTCCTTGCTCATCAGGTCGCTGGCGGCCTCCAGCAGCTTCACCTGCGCCGGCTGCTGCTTATAGGGGACCGGGGCGTAGTAGCCCGAGCGGGCGACCACGCGCGTGCCGCGCGGCGCGTTCTTGAGCTCCACCCGCAGCTTGTGGAAGGAGCCGTCCTGCTTGATCGAGTCGGGCTGGAACGCCAGCACGTAGGTGACGCCGGTGCGGCGCAGCATCTGCCCCATGGCGGCCGAGAGGTCGTTGAAGTTCTCGAACAGCTCGCCGCCCGTGCTCTTGGCCATGTTGAACAGGGAGTCGCGGCCATTGTCGCGCTGGACGCCCAGATCGTTGCCGGCGCCGCGCAGGCCGCCGATGTCCACCGCCTGGATCACGCAGTCGGCGCGGCGGAACGCCTCGAGCATCTTCTCGACCGCGTTCTGCGCGCGGCTGTCGCCGAACTGCGAGTCCGAGCCGGTGGCGTCGGTGCTGGCGATGATCCGGCTCTCGTCCCCGCCATCCTGCACAGGCGCCTGATCGAGAGCGCTCTGGGGCCCGAGATTGGCCTTGCCCGAGATCAGCGAGCTGTCGAACCCCTCGGAGAGGTAGACCACGTACTTGCGCCCCCCGACCTCCGCCATCAGCCGGGCGAGGTCGGAGAAGGAGCGGGTCAGGCTGAGCACCATCTGCGCCTTGGCGCTGCGGTCGGCGTGCTCGGCGGCGGCGGAGTAGGTGTTCAGGGTGTCGACGATGGCTTCCTCCTGCGACGCCTGGCGCTCGGCGCCGGCGCCGGTCCGGCCCGACGGCGGCGGCCCCGTCTTGAACTGGTTCGCCGCGGCCTGCGTGTAGACCAGCTTCAGCGGATCGGGGGAACGGTCGACCAGCTTCGGCACGCCCAGGGTGTCGATGGCGGCGGCGATCTGCTGGCGGTCGGGGGTGAAGCCGAGCACCAGCTGGGGGCCGCCGAGCGAGGTGTAGGTGGCGACCGCGACCAGATCGGTCGGGTGGAGGTCGTTGACCACCTTCTGGGCGGCCAGCCGGGCCTTGACGACCGACTTCGGCTCCGAGAAGGAGAGGTCGAACATCATCAGGAAGTGGCGCCGCGCCGAGATCGGCACCGGCGGCGCCGAGGGGGCTGTGGCGGCGGCGAGGTCGAGCACCTCGAAGCCGGTGACCGGCAGCTTCCTGCGCCCCTCGTAGACCTCGAAATCGTTGGCCGTCAGGCCGCGGACCGGCTCGCCGTCCTTGACCACCTGGACGGGGACCTCGACGACCACGACCTGGGTCGCGTCCGTGAAGGTCTGCTGGCGCGGTTCCGGGGACGGGCGCGAGCCCGAGGCCGGCAACGGCGAGCGCGGCGGTGCATCGTTGCAGTCGGCTAGACCTGTTCATCCATCGTCCTTTCAGCCCTCGTTCCATCTCCTCCAACAGGTACGGCAAGGGAAAATACAAAAATACCACCAATGCGAGCCGGACGCGCCGGCGACCACGGTTCGCCCGTCCGCCGCGGCGATCAGCGAATGACCTGGAACGGCAGGGAATTCATCTGCTTGTTCCCGGTGGCCGGATCGGTCACCGCCACCCGCAGAACGTAGTCGCCGGCGGTGAGCCCCGTGGGATCGAAGGTGGCGACCAGCTTGTCGAGCCCCTGGATGCCGGTGGCCGTCCGCTCGACGCCCGACAGCTTGCCCAGCGGCGAGGTCTTGCCGTCGGCCGCCAGCACCTCCCCCTGCACCGCGAGGTCCCCCTTGCCCAGGTTGTAGGCCACCAGGCAGAGCCGGGCGGTCTTCTCGCCGGTCAGCACCGGACGGGCGGCGGGCACGTACGGCTCGCCGGAGACGGTGAACGGATAGACCACCGACCCCTTGACGTCCGCCACTGCCTGCTCGCGCACCAGCAGCCACTTCTGGCGCTCCTCCATGAAGAAGGGGGGGAGCAGCGAGGGCTGGGCCTCGGCGTAGGCGGGCACCGTCACCGCCACCGTCTGCACCCCCGTGCGCCCGCTGCCGGCGTTGCGCACCAGCACGCGGATCTGGTAGGAGCCGGGCTCGAGGTCGAAGTGGCCGTAGTACTTGACGCCCCCCTCCTCCATCGCCTTGCGCCCCTTCCCCTTGTCGAGGTCGAGCGCCACCCGGCGGTTGAAGAAGTCGCGCATCTGCCCCTTATGATCGCTGACGTAGGCGTAGATCTCGATGTCCAGCTTCTTGCCGGTATCGCCGGCGAGCAGGCTGCGGCCGCCGGCCTCGATGATGATCGGCACGTACGAGCGGGCTGGCGGTGGCGCGGAACGGCGCGGCGAGGACGTTGAGGTCGAGGTCCCGCTTCGGCGCGGCGCTGGCGATGCCGTCCGAGGCGAGCAGGTTCTTCTCCAGCGGATCGAGCTGCTGGAACGGCCGCGGCGCATAGTAGCCGGCGCGGTGGGTCAGCCGCGCGCCGCCGGGCAGCTTCGCCTTCACCTTCAGCCGGTGGTAGGCGCCGTCGGTCTTGAGGTCCGAGCGCTCGAAGGTGAGCAGGTAGGTGACGCTGGTCCGCTCGAGCACCCGGTCGAGCGGCTCGCGCAGGTTGTTGGCGTCCTTGAACAGCTCCCCCCCGGTCTCGTTGGCGATGTAGAAGAGCGCCCCCTCGCCGCTCGGGCGGGCCCGCTCGTCGGCGCCCGCCCGCAGCCCGCCGATGTCGACCGCCTGGATGACGCAGTCGGCGCGGCGGAACTCGTCGAGCATGCGGTTGAGGTTCCCCTGCACGCCGGTGTTGCCGAAGCGCTGGTCGTTGTCGACGAAGTAGGACTGGCCGTTGGCCACGCGGTCGTTGTCCTCCAGCGCGTCCGGCGTCGGTGGTGTCGCGGCCGAGCAGCAGCCGGCTGTCGAACCCCTCGGAGAAGAAGAGGACCTGCTTGCGCCCCTGGACGGCGTTGAGCGACCGGGCCACCTCGGCGAGCGAGCGCGAGTAGGCGCCGACCCGGCTCATCTCGAAGGAGCGTTCCTCCTTCTGGGCGGCCATGGCGATCGTCTTCAGGTAGTCGTAGACCTCCTGGTTCAGCAGCTCCTGCCGGTCGGTCCTCCCGGCCCCGCCCGCCGCGTCGGAGAGGTCGCCGGCCAGGGAATCGTCGATCACGAAGCGCAGGGGGTCGTTCCTGCCGCCCAGAGCCTGGCGGTAGCCGAGGGTATCGACGGCCCGCGCGAGCTGCAGGCGGTCGGGGGTGAAGGTGACGAGCAGCTTCGGCCCGCCCTCCAGCGAGTAGGTGGCGACCGCCGCCAGGTCGGTCGGGTGGAGCGAGTTGAGCACGAACTCGCGCGCCGCCAGCGCGGGCCTTGAGGATCGACGTCGGAGTCGAGAAGGAGAGGTCGAACAGCAGCAGGAAGTGGCGCCGCGCCGCCGGCCGCAGCTCCGCCGTCGCGCGGATGCCCTCCGCGAAGGGCGCCCCTTCCGGCTCCTTCTCCAGGGTCTTGAGATCGATCACCTCGAAAGAGGTGATCTTCTGCCGGCTGCCGCCGTCGTAGACCTCGAAGTCGTCGGCGGTCAGCCCGCGCACCGGCTCGCCGTCGCGGGCCGACGACGTTGACCGGCACCTCCACGGAGACCACCTGCGAGGTGTCCTCGAACGTCGGGGTCTGAGCCGGGGTCGCGGCCGCGGCCGCGCTCAGCGGCAGGACCAGCAGAAGGGGGAGGAACCGGAGCAGGGGGAGGGGGAACGAGCGCATCGCGAACTCCTTGAGATGGCCGTGAAAAATCATGGTACTCCCGGGGCCGCCACCCCGTACAGCTCTGAATGGGGGAAGAACGAGTACCAGCCGAACCAGAAGGACTGGTGGCCGGGGAGGCGCGCCAGGGGGGCGGCCTCCGGCCCGGGCTCCGAAGGCGCCAGGGATTCCTCGCCGGCGGTCCAGCGGCGCCCGTCGGCATCGACCACCTCGCCGGTGGCGGCCGCCGCATGAACGTGCGGCCACCGCGCCGGTAGGCGCGCACCGCGCCCGACCCGGGGTCGGCCACCACCACCAGCGGCTCGTCCCCCAGGCGGTCGTTGATCACCCGCTCGCGGAGCGCCCGCTCGATCGGGTAGGCCTTGGCCCGCTCCTCCAGGCGCACCGCGTAGACCTCGGCCCTGGGATCGAGCGCGCCGCTCTTCTGCCAGACCGGAAAGGCGACGCCGGCCCGCCGCTGGTCGGCGGCGCCGGGCTGGTAGCTGTACCCGAAGCGGCGCTCCATCTCGGGATCGAGGGCGAGCACGGTGGTGCCGGGGTGGCGGGTCCGCCACTCCTTCCAGGTGGTGACGACGACCGGCAGCACCCGCAGCCGCGCCGGGCCGGCGGCGAGGCGGCCGAGCGCCGGCTCCCCGGTCAGGTTCCCCCACAGCGTCCGCGTCTGGCGGTCCATCATCAGCTTGTTAGACCGGTAGAGCAGCCCGGAGGTTCCAAAGGTGTACGTCTCCCCCCCGGCGACGCGGCCGGAGTAGAGCACGCCCGCGCCGCAGAGGGTGCAGTAGGAGAGGGTGACCGGCTCGCCGCCGAGGACGTCGTTGAGCATCTCGTGCCAGTCGAGAATGCGCAGAGGGTAGGCGCGGGTCTCGCCGCCGGCGCTGGCGCCGAACACCCGCTCGGAGTCGGTGAGATACTTCGCCGCCGCCGCCGTCGCCGCCACATGGGCCGGGCGGTCGAGCGCCGGAATCCCCTCGACCGGCACGCCGCCGAAGACGATCTCCTCCGGGCGGATGCGCGCCGGGGCGCCGTCGTAGAGGAGGGTCTTGAAGCGGGGGTCGATGCGGGCCATCAGCTCCCCCTTGAACGCCAGGTAGCCCGGCTTGGGAGTCAGGTCCCGCCGCCGCCCCACCAGCTCCACCCAGTCGTGGTAGCGGTCCCCCGGCCGCTCGCCGGCGAGGGCGACGAGCGCGGCCAGCGCCTCGGCCCGCTGCCCCCGCGGCAGGAAGAAGTAGGCGTCGACCAGCCCCGGGATGAGCGAGAGGTCCCGCGCCTGGGTCAGGAGCTGGAGGGCCGCCCGCCGCTCCGCGTCCGGGCCGGCGGCGACGCGGCGCAGCAGGCGGTACCCCGCTTCAGAAGACAGCGCCGCCCCGGCGGCGAAATTGGCCAGCGGGAACAGGAAGAGGAGGAGCGCGGGGAGGATCGTGCGCCCGGCGAGGCGGCGGGAGGAGCGGCGGTGGCGGCTCACTGACCCAGCAGCCGGGCGTATTGCAGGGCGTCCTGGTTGGTGGCGTCCAGCTTCAGGGCACGGCCCAGATAGTGGCGCGCCTTCTCCAGGTCGCCCAGCGCGAAGTAGACCTTGACGAAGCCGAGGTGGACCTCGGGCAGCTCGCTGTCGAGGCGGAGGGCGCGCACCATGTAGTCGAGCGCCTTCTGGGGCTCGCCGCGGCCGAGCGCGATCTCCCCCTCGTAGATGAAGAAGAACGGGTTGGTGGTGTTCTCCGCCTCGACCCGGGTCAGCATCGCGTCGGCGTCCTTGCCGCGGCCGAGCTGCTGGAGGGCGCGGGCCATGTTGACCAGGATCGTCGGGTTGTCGGGGCTGATCGCGAGGCCGCGCTGGTAGGTCTCGAGCGCCTTGCCGGGCTCGCCGCGCGCGGGCCTGGACCACCCCCAGGTTGTTGATCGCCTTGTCGAAGCGGGGGGCGATCCGGGTGGCGGTGGTGATCAGCTCGCGGGCGCGGACGAGGTCGCCGCCGAGCAGGGCCTCGGCGCCGAGGTTGTTGTAGTAGTGCGCCGCCGCCGTCAGGTCGTCGATCGGGTTGAACTCCTTGTAGGCCTTCTGGCGGTAGGGGAGGAAGTCGAAGGTGCGCAGCACGCCGTCGAGGTACATGCCGGCGACGATATGCCCCTGGCTGACCACCATCCCTTCGCGGTGGTTCCACTTCTGGAGGTCGGTGACCTCCACGTAATAGGGAGTGAGCCCGACCTGCCGCGCGACGCCGACGAACAGGTTGACGAAGGAGAGGCAGTTGCCCGAGCGGGTGCGGAAGGTCTCGATCGCGTTGCGGGTCGGCGCCAGGGTGTATTCAAGGTGCAGGCCGTCGAAGATGAAGTCGTTGACCTGATTGATCCGGCGCAGCTCGCTGGCGAGCGGCGGGAGCTGCTGGAGCGAGCCGCGGATCTCGTCGTTCGAGCTCGAAGGGGACCTCGACCCGCGCGGCCTCCTGCTGGCCGATCTCCTTGGCGTACTGCTCGCGCAGGTAGCCCGCGGTGTCGATCGGCTTGTACTCGGAGCAGCCCGCGGCGACCAGAGACGCGGACAGGCAGAGCGCGCGAAGGGTACGGCGTGGCATAATGGCTCAATATAACAGGGAAATCCCGGCCGGGAAGAGTGCAGATTCTTGAACGGTTTGTCTTCCATTTTTTTGGATCTCCTTGATTCAAGCTTCTGAATCCTGAGCCCGGACCGGCGGATCGAGAGGCCGGACGAAATCCTGTAAGTCCAGATCTTTCAATGTGTTGAACTACTCACTGATGACACCCTCGGCGAGTGGCACCCCGCTTGCTTGACCCTGGGGTGGACAGTTGGTTAGAGTTCGGCTCTGCCAATCTCAAAAACGTCTCTCATCAGAAAGGGGGTGTGGCTCGGCACGGCAACCATGGCTTCTGAACCTGGTTTTTTGATCTTGCATGGCACCGCGACCTCTCGCGGTTGCTGAACAACCACCAAACGGGAGGTTTATAGAATGAAGAGCATCAACCTTTGGGGACGGATCGTAGCCGTCGCCGCGTTGCTGCTGCTGGCCGTCGGCGGGACCGCCTTCGCCCAGTTGCAGACCGGCAACCTCTACGGCACCGTCACAGACGACAAGGGAGCGGCGCTCCCTGGGGTCACCGTGACCCTCACGGGCAGGGCCGCCCCGCAGGTCCAGGTGACGAATGCCCAGGGGCAGTTCCGTTTCCTGGGTCTGCCGCCCGGCAACGCCGACCTCAAGGCGGAGCTGGAAGGCTTCTCGACCATCGATTACCCGAACATCGTGATCAACATCGGCCGCAACACCTCGATCGAGGTCAAGTTGTCGCCGGCCGTCGAGGACGTCATCACCGTCACGGCGGAGAGCCCGCTGCTGGACGAGCGCCGGATTTCCACCGGTGCCACGGTCAGCCAGACCGAGCTCGAGAAGATCCCGACGGCGCGTGATCCCTGGGCGATCCTGCAGTCGACCCCGGGCGTGCTCACCGACCGTATCAACGTCGGTGGCAACGAGAGCGGCCAGCAGTCGCAGTACGTCGGCCCCGGCTCCGCCGGCGACCAGGCCGTCTGGTCCGTGGACGGCGTTGTGATCACCGACATGGCGGCCCTCGGCTCCTCCCCGGCCTACTACGACTTCGACGCGTTCGAAGAGATGCAGGTCACGACGGGCGGCTCGGACAGCACCCTCGCCACCGGCGGCGTGGTCCTGAACATGGTGACGAAGCGCGGCACCAACGAGTGGCGCGGCTCCGGCCGGTTCTTCGACACCGACAAGAAGTGGCAGTCGAAGACCGACTGTCGGCAGCGTCGACTTCGCTCCCGGCCAGCCCACGTTCAAGCAGGGCAACCGCATCGTGTCCGTGAAGGACTACGGCGCGGAGGTCGGCGGTCCGATCGTCAAGGATCGCCTCTGGATCTGGGGCTCCTACGGCCGCCAGAAGGTGGACCTGCTGACCATCGCCGACGTCAGCGACAAGACCGATCTGGAGACCGAGAACGTCAAGTTGAACGCGCAGATCCTGCCGAGCAACTCGGCGACTCTGTTCTACTTCAACAGCGACAAGGTCAAGATCGGCCGTAACGCCGGTCCGACCCGCCCCCAGGAGACCACCTGGAACCAGGGTCACTTCGGCAAGACCCCGACCGCGTACAAGGCTGAGGACACCCATATCTTCAGCTCGAGCTTCTACCTGACGGGTCTCTACTCGG
The DNA here is from genome assembly GCA_963792575.1 of uncultured Acidobacteriota bacterium. Classification (GTDB taxonomy): domain Bacteria; phylum Acidobacteriota; class Thermoanaerobaculia; order Multivoradales; family UBA5704; genus DATARR01. Next base: position 40,573 of record CAWBWZ010000003.1, on the reverse strand, counting down.
TGGTCAACGGCGGCTTCCAGCTCGCCCCCCAGGGCGGCCTCGACGCCACCACCTACTGGGACGAGAACCTGATCTGGCACAACACGTTCGTGCTCTCCCAGACCCAGCGTCCGCAGAAGCAGTACAAGGCTGACGCCTCCAACTTCTTCAACACGGGGAGCCTCTCCCACGAGCTGAAGTTCGGCGCCGGCTACCGCCAGGCCGACGTGACCTCGTTCTCCCGCTGGCCGGGCGCGGGCATCGTCTTCGCTCCTGGCGTCTACCTCGATGACGCGGTCGTCGGCCTGGCCCGTGACGGCGGTCCGTCGGTCCGTACCAACTACACCTCTGTCTACGCTCAGGACACCCTGACGGTCGGCAACCTCACGGCCAACATCGGCGTGCGGTACGACAAGCAGGACGGCGAGAACCTGTCTCGCACGCAGATCGCCAACCGGGTGGTGCCGAGCGTTCTGCCGACGGTCTCCGTCAACAAGCAGGACATCGGCTTCTCCTGGACGGACATCACTCCGCGCCTGGGCCTCACCTACGCCCTCGGCGCCGAGCGCAAGACCCTGCTCCGGGCCAGCTACTCGCGATTCGCGGACCAGCTGGGCTCCGGGACCGCTTCCTGGCTCAACCCGCTGGGCAGCCAGGGTTACGCCTACTTCTACACCACCAACAACGGCAACGGCGAACTTCACGCTCGGCCAGATCGTCGACCTGCCGGCGGGCCCGCTGTTCTACAGCAGCAACGTCAACCCGTACACCGGCGGCCTCCTGCAGTCCAACGCGCTTGATCCCGATCTCTCGGCCCCGCAGACCGACGAGCTGCTGCTCGGCGTCGAGCACGCCCTGCTGCCCGAGTTCGTGGTCGGCCTCAACCTGACCTACCGCCGCCAGAGCAACATCCTCGACTCCACGCGCCTGGTCTTCGACGGCCCCGACGCGTTCTCGACGACCAACATCAACCAGACTGGCCGTCCCAGCCATCCGTCGGACTACGTCCGCTGCGGCACCCCGGGCTACGCGGCCTGCCCGACCGGCACCCTGCCGGGCGGCCAGCCGTATACCGCCAACGTCTACTTCCTCCGCAACGGCCTCAGCAGCCGCGGCGGCTACTACCTGTACAACGGCGGCGAGGAGACCGAGTACAAGGGCGCCTCGCTGGTCTTCAACAAGCGCCTTGCCAACCGCTGGATGTTCCGTGGCAACGTCACCTACTCCGACTGGACGTGGAGCAAGGTTCCGTCCAGCGACATCAACGATCCGACCCAGCTTCTGGGCGGTGGCGGACGCGAAGGCGATCAGGTCCTGCAGGGCTCGGGCACGGCCTCGGGCTCCAAGGCCGGCGTCTACATCAACAGCAAGTACTCCTACAGCGTCAACGGCCTCTACCAGATCGCTCCTGATCATCCGTGGGGCTTCAACGTGGCGCTCAACATCCAGGGCCGTCAGGGCTACCCGATCCCGTACTACGCGCGGGTCACGCCTGCCGGGCAACGAGAACAGCGCCTTGACCTACGTCCAGGCGACGAACCGGCCGGACAGCTTCCGGCTGGACAACATCAACATCGTCGATGCTCGCGTGGAGAAGGAGTTCAACTTCAGCGACTTCGGCGTGACCCTCGGCGTCGACTGCTTCAACGTCTTCAACGAGGCCTTCGTTCAGCAGCGCCAGCACCGTCTGCGCCTGGGCTCCACGAACTACGTTCGCGAGATCACCAGCCCGCGGATCTTCCGCCTCGGCGCCCGCGTCAGCTTCCGGTAAACCGGTCGCACTTCAGTTGAGTGAGTTCTCCGCCGGGGGGCGACCCCCGGCGGTTTTTTTTGCCCGCGGTTCGGAATACACTTCCCGCGCACGCGGTTTGCATCCCGGAGTGCGAAACCAAAAAGGAGACACGATCATGCTTCCGCGCAGCGCCAAACTGGTTGTCTTTCTGCTGGTCCTCGTGCTCGCCGGCGCCCCCGTCTGGGGTCAGTCCTGGGCGGGCAAGGGGCGGCTCCAGGGTCAGATCAAGGACGAGAGCGGCAAGCCCGTCGAGGGCGCCGTCATCACCCTGCGCAAGGGTGACGGCCAGGTCGATCCCAAGGCCGACGGCCCCAAGCAGATCACCACCGACAAGAACGGCAAGTGGTCCACTCTCGGCCTCGCCGGCGGCACCTGGGGGGTACTCATCGAGAAGCCGGGCTTCCTGCCTTCCGAGGGGCAGCTCAAGGTCAACGAGTACGCCGTCGCCCAGCCGCTCAACATCACCCTGAAGGTCCCTTCCAAGCAGCAGGTCCAGCAGGCCCAGGCCGAGCAGAAGGACTCGCCCGCCGCCCTCGCCAAGGCGGCCCTCGAGAACGGCAACAATCTCCTCGCGCAGGGCAAGTACGCCGAGGCCCGCACCTCGTACGAGACGGGGATGAGCAAGCTGGAGGACAAGACCCTCTACCCCTCCATCTACCGCGCCATCGCCGACTCCTATTACAAGGAAGGCAAGACCGACCAGGCGATCGACACGCTCAAGAAGTCGCTGGAGCTGGCTCCCGACGATCCCGACACCCTGAAGCTGATCGTCACCCTGCTGGCGTCGTCGAACCGGGAGGTTGAGGCGAAGGCCTACATGGCGAAGCTCCCCCAGGGCACCCAGATGGATCCCGCCATCGGGCTCAACATCGGGATCAAGGCGTTCAACGAAGGCAAGATGGACGCCGCCCTGAAGGAGTTCAACGAGGTGATCGCCGGCAACCCGGGCCTCGCGGACGCCTACTACTACCGCGCCATGGTCTTCCTCGGCAAGTCGCAGAACCCGCAGGCCAAGGCGGATCTCCAGAAGCTCCTCGAGCTGGAGCCCGACAGCAAGTTCGCCAAGGACGCCAAGGAGTTCCTCAAGGAGCTGAAGTAGCACCCCCCCGCATGCGCCTCCTCCCGCTCCTGGCGCTCGCCGCCGCGGCCGCCGCATGCCATGGCGGCCCGGCGGAGAATGCCACGGCCCCCTCCCGGGAGGGGGCCGACGTCGTCCTGATCACCATCGACACCCTGCGCGCCGATGCCCTCGGCTTCGCCGGCAACCGCCGGGTGGAAACCCCGGAGCTCGACCGGCTGGCCGCCGCGGGCCGGGTGTTCGACGACGCCCACGCCCACAACGTCGTCACTCTCCCCTCGCACGCCAACATCCTCACCGGCCTCTATCCCTACCAGCATGGGGTGCGTGACAACAGCGGCTTCGCCCTCCCGGCGCGGGTTCCGACCCTCGCCACCCTGCTCCGGCGGGCCGGCTGGGCCACGGGCGCCGTGGTGGCCGCCTATCCGCTCGACGCGAAGTTCGGCCTCAACCAGGGGTTCGACCTCTACGACGACCATTTCCCGCGCGGCTCCAATCCGGCCGATTTCGTGATCGCCGAGCGGCGGGGGGACCAGGTGGTCGCCGCCGCCCGCGCCTGGTGGGCCGCCCAGGCCGGCAAGCGCCGCTTCCTCTGGGTTCATCTCTACGACCCGCACGCCGCCTACAATCCGCCGGAACCGTTCGCCAGCCGCTACCGGGACAATCCCTACCTGGGGGAAGTCGCCGCCACCGACTCCTTTCTCAAGCCTCTGCTCGACCCCTTCCTGGAGGGCAGGCAGCCGCCGGCCCTGGTGATCGTCACCGCCGACCATGGCGAATCGCTCGGCGAGCACAGCGAGTTGACCCACGGCCTTTTCGCCTACGAGGCGACGCTCAAGGTGCCGCTGGTCGTCTGGGGCGCTGGAATCACGCCGGCTCGCGACCGCCGGCCGGCGCGCCACGTGGACATCGTGCCGACGGTGCTCTCGTTCCTGAAGCTCGCCGCGCCGGCGGGGCTCCCCGGCCGCTCCCTGCTGGCTCCTGAGACGCCGCGGGAGCCTACAGGGGAAGACAGCTATTTCGAGTCGCTCAGCACCAGCCTGAACCGCGGCTGGGCCCCCCTGCGCGGCAATCTCCGGCAGGGGCAGAAGCTGATCGACCTGCCGATCCCGGAGCTCTACGATCTCCCCCACGACCCGAAGGAGGAGCGCAACCGCTTCGCCGAGGATCGGCGGACGGCTCATGAGCTGCGCGCGGCGCTGCCGCGCGAGTCGGCGTGGCCGCCGCCGCGGGGGGCTGTCTCCGCCGCCGACGAGGCGCGGCTGCGCAGCCTTGGCTATGCCACCGGCGCGGCGGCGGCGAAGTCCAGCTATACGGCGGCGGACGATCCCAAGACCCTGATCGGAGTCGACCGCAAGCTCCATCAGGTGATCGACGCCTACTCCCGCCACCGCTACGCGGAGGCCGCCGCCCTCGCCCGCGAGGTGATCGCCGAGCGCCCCGACCTGCCCGAGGCCTACGAGAATCTCGCCCTCGCCCTGCAGCAGCTCGAGCGCCACGGCGAGGCGATCGAGGCGCTGCAGGGCGCCCTCCGGCACGGCCTTGATCGCGAGTCGATCCGGCGGCAGCTCGGCCTCTCCCTCGCCGAGGCCGGGCGCGCCGCCGAGGCGGTCGCCGTCCTGCAGCCGCTGGCCGCCGCGCCGCAGGCCGACGCCGCCACGCTCAACGCCTTCGGGGTCGCCCTCTCCGACGCCGGACGGCATGGCGAGGCGGTCGCCGTCCTGCAGCGGGTCACGGCGGCGTATCCGAAGGATCCCAAGGGATTCGAGAACCTCGGCATCGTCGCCCTGCGGATGGACCAGCCGGAGGTGGCGCGGACACAGCTGCGGCAGGCGCTGGCGCTCAACGCCGAGCTGCCGATTACCTGGAACACGCTGGGGGTCGCCCTCTTCCGCCTGGAAGGGCCGGCGGCGGCGCTCGACGCCTGGGAGCGGTCGGTGGCGCTCGATCCCCGTCAATACGACGCGCTGTTCAACATCGGCCTGGTGGCGGCGCAGGCGGGGCGGCCGGCCCAGGCGCGCCAGGCGCTCACCCGCTTCGTCGCCACCGCGCCGCCGGTCCGCTTCGGCGATGACATCCGCAAGGCCCGGCAGCTCCTGGCCCAGCTCCCATCATGATGAAAAAAGACCGCGCCGCCCTGCTGCTGCTCCCTCTTCTCCTGCTCGCCGCCTGCCGCCACGGCACTGAGGGTGGGGGCGGCGAGGTCGGGACCTTCCCCAAGGCGCCGGTGATCCTGATCTCGATCGACACCCTGCGCTCGGACCACCTGCCGGCCTACGGCTACCAGCAGGTGGAGACGCCGGCGATCGACGCCCTGCGCCGCGACGCGGTCCTCTTCGAGCGCGCCTACAGCCACACGCCGCTGACCCTCCCCTCGCACGTCTCGATGCTCACCGGCCGCCTGCCCACCGAGCACGGGGTGCGCGACAACGTCGGCTACTCCTATGACGGCGATCGCTTCCCCAACCTGCCGGCGGTGCTCCACGCGGCGGGCTACGCGACCGGCGCCGCCGTCTCGGCCTACGTGCTGCGCCCCGAGACGGGGATGAGCCACGGCTTCGATTTCTACGACGCCGGCATCCCGGTCCACTTCGCCGACTCGCTAGGCCTTTCGCAGCGCCCCGGAGGGCAGACGGCCGATGCCGCCCTCGGCTGGGTGAAGACGGTCCAGAACCGCCCCTTCTTCCTCTTCCTCCACCTCTACGAGCCGCACACCCCGTACGCGCCGCCCGAGCCCTTCGCCTCGCGCTACGCCGGCCGCCCCTACGACGGCGAGATCGCGACCGCCGACTCGATCGTCGGCCGGGTGCTCGCCGGCCTCAAGGAGCAGGGGGTCTACGACCGCGCGGTGATCCTCCTCCTCTCGGACCATGGCGAGGGGCTGGGCGATCATGGCGAGCAGGAGCACGGGATCTTCCTCTACCGCGAGGCGCTGCAGGTGCCGATGATCCTCAAGCTGCCGGGAGGGGTGCGGGGGGGCTCGCGGGTGGCGGCGCCGGCGCAGATCGTGGATGTCTTCCCGACCCTGCTCTCGCTGGTGGGGGTCGCCGTTCCCAAGGAGGCGGCGGGGGCCTTCCCTGGCCGGCCGCTGCTCGGGGCACCCCCGGCCGCGCCGCGCGACATCTACGCCGAGACCTTCTATCCGCGGCTGCATTTCGGCTGGAGCGAGCTGACCTCGCTGATCCGCGACCGCTTCCACTACATCCAGGCGCCGTCGCCGGAGCTCTATGACCTCGCCGCCGATCCGGGGGAGAAGCGCAACGCCCTCGCCGCCGAGCGCCGCGCCTACGCCGCGATGCGCCAGTCGCTCCAGGGCCTCGGGCGGGAGCTCGCGGCCCCCGCGTCCGTCGATCCCGAGACCGCCCGCAAGCTGGCCGCCCTCGGCTACGCCTCGGGCACGGCGAGCACGGCCCGGGGGGAGGCGCTGCCGGACCCCAAGAGCCGCATCGGCACGCTGCGCGATTTCGACCTCGCCATGGGCCTCTTCGGGCGCGGCCAGTACGCCGAGGCGGTGCCGGCCTTCCGCCGCCTGGTCGCGGCGAGCCCGAAGATGGCCGACGCCTGGGAGAACCTCGCCCTGTCGCTCGAGAAGCTCGGCCGGAAGGACGAGGCCCTGGACGCCTACGAGCACGCCATGGACGCCTCCGGCGGCGCCTCGTTCGTGGCCGTCGCCACCGGCTCGCTGCTGCTCCAGATGGGCCGGCTCGACGAGGCCGGGGCGCACGCCGAGCTGGGGCTCAAGGGGAGCCCGGGGATGGCCAACAGCCTGCTGGCGCAGATCGCCCTCGCCCGCGACCGCCCGGCGGAGGCCGAGAAGGCGGCGCGGGCCGCCCTCGCGGCGCCCGGCTCGCGGATCACGCCGCTGATGACGCTGGCGCAGGTCTTCCAGAAGCAGGGCCGGCTGGCAGAGGCGCTGGGCTTCGCCGACCAGGCCGCGGCCGAGGTCGCCCGCACCGGCGCGGCCGGCCAGAGCTACGCCGGTCTCCACTGGGTGCGCGGCGACCTGCTGGCCCGCCTCGGCCGCGACGCCGAGGCGGAGCGCGAGTTCCTCCAGGAGATCCACGACTTCCCCCACGACACCCGGGCCTACGCCAGCCTCGCTCTGCTCTATGCTTCCGCGAACCGTGGCGAGGAGGCCATCGCCACCCTGCGGCGGATGGTCGACGCCGACGGCTCGCCCGCGGCCTACGCCGAGGCGGTGAAGACCCTGCGGATCCTCGGCGACTCGCAGGGGGCGTCCGCGCTGCTGCGGCACGCCCTCGCCGTCCACCCGGAGAGCCGGGAGCTGCGGGCGCTGGGGTAGAGCACACCGGGAAGAGCCCGCCCGCGCCCGGTGTTGCAGAGAGTAGAAAACTTTTTTGAGCCTCGGCTCGGAGTCCTCGATCGATGAGAAAGATCCTCGTTCTGATGTCTTTCGCCCTGCTGGCGGCCCCCCTGGCCGGGGTGCAGACCCCGGCCTCCGGCGTTGGAGCGGCCAAGGCCACGCAGTCCAAGCAGTCGCCTCCCCCCCAGCGCGCGCTCACCCCTCTGGAGAAGTCGGTCCAGGAGGCGGTCAAGCTGGTGGAGGAGCACCATGTGGCGGCGGCGATCGACAAGCTCAAGGCGATCCAGAAGGATCCCGCCGTGACTCCCCCCGTGCTCTCCCTGGTGGGCGCCCTCTACGTGCAGCTCAACAAGCCGCAGGAGGCCCTGGAGGTGCTCAAGCCGCTGGCCGACCCGGAGGACGCCGAGCCGGCGGTGCTCTACAACGCCGGCCAGGCGGCGCTGCTGGCCGGCCAGGTGGACGTCGGCCAGGTCTACCTCACGCGCTCGGTGATCAAGGAGCCCGCCTCGCCGGCGGCGCGCGAGCTCGGCATGCTGACGGCGCGGCAGGGGCACGTGGTGGAGGCCTACTCGATGCTCCGCCCGTGGGTGCTGCGCAACCCCTCGGACGTCGAGGCGCGGTTGGTGGCCTCCAACCTCGCCGTCCAGCTCGAGCGCGCCGACGACGCCATCCAGCTCCTCTCCGGCATGCCCGAGAACGATCCGGCCATCCGGCTCCTGCGCGGCAAGGCGCTGGTGCTGAAGAAGGACGGCCCCGGCGCGGTCGCGCTGCTCGCCCCCCTGCTCACCACGCACCCGCAGGGGATGGACCTCGAGGTGCGGCGCTCCCTCGCCGAGGCCCAGCTGCTGGCCGGCAAGCCCGCCGAGGCGATCAAGCTGATCGACGGCAAGACCGCGGGGCGCCCGGCGCTCGTGCTGCTCCTCGCCCGCGCCCAGCGCCAGGCCGGCAACGCCGCCGCCGCCGCCGCCACCCTGAAGCCGCTGGCCGACAAGCTCCCCGCGAACGCCAACGCGATCGGCGACCCGCGCCCCGCGGCGGGGATCGCCATGGAGTACGGCGCGCTGCTGCTGGACGCCGGGAAGGCCGCGGAGGCGGTGCCGTTCTACCAGAAGTCGACCGGCTACTACCCACGCAACCCCGACGCCTGGAAGGGGCTCGCCCGGGCGCTCGACGCCGCTGGCCGCAAGCCGGAGGCCCAGAAGGCGCTGGCCCAGGCGGCCGAGCTGGCCAAGATCCCCGCCAAGGCGCCCGCCGCGGCTCCGGCCGCGCCCAACCCGGCGGCCGCCGCTCCGGCCGCCGCCGCGGAGCAGCCCGTGAGCCCGGGTCTCCAGAAGGCCGTTCAACTGATGGGCCAGGGTCAGCTCGAGCAGGCGCTCACCGCCACCCGCCAGGAGATCGCGGTCTCCAAGGACCCCCGGGCCCGCATGCTCGAGGGGCGCCTCCTCCTCGGCCTCAAGCGCCCCGAGGAGGCCCTGAAGGCGGCCGAGACCGCGCTCGCGTCCGCCCCGAACAACCCCGACTACGTCTATCTCCGGGGAGCGTCGCAGATGGCCCTGCAGCACTTGAGCTCGGCCGAGCAGGATTTCCGCAAGACCCTGCAGCTCCAGCCGCGGCACCTGCCGGCGATGGACGACCTCGCCGTGCTGCTGCTGCGCACGAACAAGAAGGACGAGGCCCGCAAGCTCCTCCAGCAGGTGCTGCAGATCAACCCGCAGGACAAGGTGGCCGCCGCCAACCTGGAGCGGCTTAACGCGGAGGGGAAGCAGTAGGGTGATCCCCCTTCGGGGAACCGTCCGGATCGGCCTTCTCCTCCTGCTCGCCCTGGCCGGGCTGCTGATCGCCGCCGCCCCGGCCGCCCCCCCTGAGGCCGCCGCCCTTGAACGCGGGCGCGCTCTCGCCCGCCGCGGCTCGTGGAGCCATGAGGACGTCCTCGGACTGCTGGCGCTCCAGCTCGTCGATCCCGAGCGCTTCGCCGGCGACGAGGGGTTCCGCCGGCGCGTCCTCGGCTTTCTCCCCCGGGCGCTCGACCCCAGGGCACCCGCCGGCCTGCGTGACGCCCTGCTGACGGAGCTGAACCAGGTGCGGGGGTTCGATTTCGCCGCCTCTGACGAGGTCGAGCGCGCCTGGGGGGCGGTCCCCCGCCGCGGCGCCGACCGGCGGGTCGGGTTTGTGGCCGGCGGCCAGCGCTTCGACGCCGACGTCGACGGCCGCCTCGCCGCCTCGGTCTATTCGCTGCCGTCGTTCTTCTTCGATCTCAAAACGGCGGATGCCTTCCTCTCCGCCGTGCGCGCCGCCGCTCCCGAACGCACCCTGATCGTGCTGACCGATTCGCCGCTGCGCGAAGGGCTGGAGCCTCGCGCCAGGGTGCTCCGTTTCCATCTGCTCGACACCTATGGCCGCCCCTACTCCCCCTGGCCGCGGGACCCGTTCACCCTCGTCCACGCCACCGGCGGCGGCGCGCGGGTGCTCGTGCGCCCCAATCTCCAGCCGGGCCGGGAGGAGGACGCGAACCTCGGCCCCGAGCTGGTGCAGAACCTGCCGGCGGACCTCGACCGCGCCTGGGGGAAGGTGACGTGGACCACGGCGCCAGTGCCGTTCCACAACGGGCAGGTCCTGCTCACCCCCGGCGCCGCGTGGGTGACCCTGCACGCGCTGGAGCCCCGCATCCTCGCCCTGCTCGGTATCGAGCGGGTGCCCGTCGAGAGCTTCGCGACGGCGGAGGGGATCGACCGCTACCTCGCCGCGGCGGACCGGGCCGCGGCGGAGCTGGCGAGCCTCTACGGCCGGCCGGTCCGCTTCGTCCACCCCTTGCCGTCCAGGTCCGCGGGGGACCTCGCCACGCGGACGGAGCTGATGCGCCGGATCGGCGGCGGCGCCGGCTACGACCTCGACTCGATCGTCACCCTCCTTCCCGGCGGCAAGGCCCTGGTGGCGGACGTCGCGGCGGGCCGGGATCTCGCCGCGAAGCTCCCCGCCGCCGATCTGGAATCCCTGCGGAGCGGCTACGGCCTGGAGCCCGCCGGGAGCGCGCTCGCCGCCGCCCTCGCCGCCGCCCAGCGCACCCCCGAGATGGACGATCTCGGCGCCTTCCTCGATCTCGTGGCCCGGCAGCTCGCGAGCTCCGGGATGGAAGTCCGGCGGCTCCCCCTTCTCACCGTCCCGATAGCCCTGCTGGCGGACCGCTCCGGCCTCTCCCATTCCGGGTTCCTGCTCACCTGGAACAATGTCGTGGTGGAGTCCCCGAAAGGGAAGGTCCGCGCCGAGGGGTTCTCCTACCTTCTCCCCAGCGGCGACCGCGCCGCCCGCGACGCCTTCGCCGCGTTCGGGGTTCACCTCGACCTGTTTCCGCCGCTGGTGCGCAGTATTGTGCTCAACGGTGGTTACCGGTGCGCCTCGAATCATTTGCGGGGGTAGAGGGAGGGCACGGACAAACACGGACGAACAGGGACGAACAAGGACACCGCTTGTTTGTCCTTGTTCGTCCCTGGTTGTCCCTGTTCGTCCGTGTTCTTTCTTTCCCCCCTCACCCATCCGCCAGAAAATGCGGCTTCCGGCTGCGCAGGCCCACCCGCACCTTGCTGCCCGGCTCGGGCGCCGATTCCGGCGGGAAGTGGGCGAGCACCTCGACGCCATTCTCCAGGGCGAGCACCACCCGGTCGTACGGCCCGAGCCCCCGCGCGTCCAGGACGGTGGCGGTGGTCCCTTGCGGGTCCGCGGTCAGGTCCTCGGGGCGCACCAGGATCCGGCCGCGGCGGCTCCCATCCGGCAGGGCGAGCCGCCCGAGCGGAGTGCGCGCCGGCTTGCCGTCCACCGCCTCCTCCACGCTCACCTCCACCAGGCTGGCCTCGCCCAGGAAGGAGGCCACGAACGGCGTCGCCGGCCGGCGGTAGAGATCGAGCGGCGGCCCGGCCTGCACCACCTGGCCGCGGTCGAGCACCACCAGGTGATCGGCGAGGAGCATCGCCTCCTCCTGATCGTGGGTGACGTAGAAGACGGTGGTGCCCAGCGCGCGCAGCAGCGAGGCGAGCTCGGCCCGCACGCTGCGGCGCAGGCGGGCGTCGAGGGCCGAGAGCGGCTCGTCGAGGAGCAGGAGGCTGGGGCGGGGGGCCACCGCGCGGGCGAGGGCCACCCGCTGCTGCTCGCCGCCCGAGAGCTGCGCCGGCCGGCGGTCGAGCAGCCGCTCGAGGCCGAGCAGGGCTGCGGCGTCCCAGACCCGCGCCTCGACCGAATGGCGCGAGGGTCGCCGCCGCGAGCTGCGCAGAGAGAAGCGCCGGCGGCCGGTCCTCAGGCCGAAGGCGATGTTGTCGCGCACGGTCAGATGCGGGAAGAGGGCGTAGGACTGGAAGACCACCCCGACGTCGCGCCGCTCGGTGGGCACCCCCGTGACGTCCTCGCCGTCGAAGAGGATCCTGCCCTGCCCGGGATGGAGCAGTCCGGCCAGGAGCTGCAGCAGGGTCGACTTGCCGGAGCCCGAGGGGCCGATCAGCACCGTGATGCCGCCGTCCGGAATCTCCATCGAGACGCTGGAGAGGACCGGCTCCCGTCCATAGGCGAAGGAGAGACCTTCGATCAGGACCTTCATGATCTTCCCCAGATCATGCGGGCAGCCCCCGGTGGAACTCCTCGCCGCCGAGCGCCTGGATGGCGATCAGGGCGGGCACGACCGGCGCCAGGAAGACCAGCGTCGCCGCCGCGGCCACCGGGAAGGAGTTGGTGGTGTAGGTGGCGTAGAGCCCCGCCGGGAAGGTCTGGAGCAGCGGGGTCGCGAGCAGGAAGCTGACGTTGAACTCCCCCCAGGAGACCGCGAAGACCAGCAGCGCCGAGAGGATCAGCGCCGGCAGCAGCAGCGGCAGGGTCACCCGCCGCGCCGTCTCCCAGCCGCCGGCCCCGAGGGAGCGGGCGGCGGCTTCGAGGCGTGGATCGAAGGTCTCGACGGCGTTGCCCACGCTCTTGACCACCAGCGGCACGGTATAGGCCAGGTGCCCGGCGACCAGCAGCCAGAAGCGGGGGAACCCCGGCGCCGACTGGATCAGCGCGAAGGCGAGCGCCACCCCCGGCACGGCGAGCGGCACCAGGGCGGCCGATTCGAGCAGCCGCGAACCCGGGAACGGCCGCCGCCGGAACGCCCAGGCGGCCGGCGCGCCGATCAGCAGCGCCAGCGGCACCACCGCGGCCACCACGGCCGCCGAGCGCAGCAGGGCGCGCCCCCAGGTCTCGAGCACGTAGGAGAAGAGCGCCGGGGTGTCCGCCACCGCGGCCCCCTCGGAGCGCTCGCCATACCATTCGGCGTGCGAGAAGGCTCCCGCCGCGGTGATCGCGATCGGCGTGGCGAGCGCCACCGCGAGGAGCGCCACCGCGGCGATCCCGGCCCGGCGCGGCCATTTCCGGAAGGCTCTCAACGCCGCCCCGCCGAGAGCAGCCGGTCCACCGCCAGCGTGGCCAGGGCGAGCAGCAGGCAGAGGGCGCCGGCGATGTCGTCGTTGAGGAATCCGGTCATTTCGGTGTAGATCTCAAGCGGTGCCACCGTGAAGCGGCGGGAGAGGATCAGGGCGACGCCGAACGATCCCATCGACGCCGAGAACGTTACCGCCAGCGTCGAGCGCAGGGCCGGGGCGGCGGCCGGCAGCGCCACCTTGACCAGCCGTTCGAGCGGCCCGGCGCCGAGCGCGCGCGCCGCCATGTCCAGCTCCCGCGGGAAGCGGCGGAACGCCGATTCCAGGGTCATCACCGCCCGCGGAACTTCGAAATATAGATATGCAAAAAACAGTCCAGCAAACGTATAGGCGGCGCCGGCGAACGCCTCGCGGCCGGTGAGGAACCCGATCGCCTTGGGCAGGGCGCCGACGCGACCGAGCAGCACCACCATCAGGAACCCCACCAGGACGCCCGAAAAGGTGAGCGGCAGGGAGATGACGGTGCGCAGCAGGTCGCGGCCGCGGAACCGCTCGCGCGCCAGCACCCAGGAGGGCCAGAGCGAGAGCAGCACCGAGACCACCGCCGCCACCGAGGAGAGAGCGAGCGAGTTGACCAGCGACGCGCGATACCGTCCGGCCGCCAGCACCTGGCCGAACGCCGCCCCCCCATTCGCCGTGAAGGCCCGCGCCGCCAGCTCGGCGATCGGCCAGGCGACCCCCGCGACCAGGAACAGCAGCAGCGGCAACGTCAGGAGGGCGCCGTTCCAGGAGCGGCTGGGATGGGGGTGGGTCATGAGCGTTCTTCCTTCTACCTCCCCGTTCCCCGGATCTCGTCCACCCACGCCCGCTTCAGGGCGTCCGCCGCGGCGGCCATTTTGGCGAGATCGAGGGCGCGCGCCCGCTTGTACTCGCTCGCGGGGAGGAAGTGGGCGGCGATCTCCTTCGGCGTCGCGCCGGGGAGGACCGGCAGGAAGTAGGCCTTGGCGAACTCCCCCTGCGCCGGCGCGGTGAGCAGCCAGTCGAGGTACTTCTTGGCCTCCGCCTTGTGCGGGGCGCCCTTGACCAGGCCCATGACCAGCGGCATGGTGAACGTCCCCTCGCTGGGGATCACCACCTCGACCGGGCCGCCGTCCACGTATTTCATCTTGTAGCCGTTGCCGTCGGCGTTGATCCAGATCGGCACCTCGCCGCGCAGCACGCCGTTGTAGATCGACTCGCGGGGGTAGGAGGAAACGTTGGCGTCGAGCTTCTTGAGATAGGCGAGCCCCGGCTTGAAGTCCTTCTCATTGCCCCCCATCAGGGCATTGAGACCGTAGATCAGGGTGAAGGAGGTGCCCCCCCAGGTGGGATCGTCATAGGCGATCTTCCCCTTGTAGACCGGCTTCAGCAGATCCTGCCACGACCGCGGCACCGGCGCCCCGCCGAGCGCCCTGGTGTTGACCACGAAGGCGATGGTGCTGGTGTGGACCGTCCACCAGAGGCCGTTCGGATCCTTGAGAGCGGCGGGGATCTTCTCCCAGCCGGCCGGCTTGTAGGGCTCGTGGAGCCCCTTCTCCGCGGCCTGGAAGCCGATGGCGCCCGAGTAGTAGGAGGTGTCGGCCTGCGGCGACCCCTTCTCCTTCTCGAGCGCCGCCATGGCGATCGAGGAGCCCTTGGGGTCGGGCGGCACGGTGACCCCGGTGAGCTTCTTGTAGAGAGCGGTCACGCCGCCCCAGTTGGCGTAGTTGGGGATGCAGTCATATTGAATGACGACCTTCTCCTGCGCCCCGGCCAGGGTGGTGATGGAGGCGAGGGAGAGGACGGCAATACTGAACGCGAGCTTGGCGGTCATCGCGGGTCTCCTCTGGGGTCAGAACTTGATCTGCAGTTGGTTGAGCACGGTGGGGCGCCAGCCGGAGCCGGATTTGAACGGGCCGTTGCCGCGGCCGTCGAAATGCTCGCCGATGACGTTGATCTGCCAGCGCGTCCAGCCGTTGAACCAGACGTTGGCGCCGGCGGTGACGGCGGTGATCCTGCGGCCGTCGACCGGCCGCAGGGCATCCCCCGAGAGGGTGGCTACCTCGGCCCGCAGCAGGGGCTGGACGCCGCCGCCGGCCTCGCTCCCCCGCGCCCAGAAAGCGGCCTGCGCGTAGCCGCCGCCGAGCCGGGTGCTGCTGTCGCGGAAGTCGAAGGCGAGCCATTCGGAGTCGAGGGAGAGCCGGCCGCGCTTCCAGTGGGCATCGAGGTCGTACCCCCGGCGCTGCCCGTGGACGGTGAGGCCGATGAAGCGGCCGCCGGAGTAGGAGGCCAGGGTCAGCGTCTGCTCCTCCTCGCGGTCGGAGTCGAAGGCGGCGCCGGTGGTCAGCTCGTCGCTCCACTTGACGTTGAGCCGCCCCTGGACCTCCTTGTCGCCGTTGTTGTCGCGGGCGTTCCCGCGCTGGCCGCCGGCCACCGCCGCTCCGGCTGAGGAGTTGCCGTTCCAGACCCCCAGGTAGTAGGACATCTTCTTGCCGCGGTCGAGAGTCCCCCAGAGCATGGGACCGAACTGCACGTCGAGCGCCGGCAGGCTGAAGGCGGCGTTGAGCGCGAGGTAGCGCTCGACGGTGTCGAGGGCGCGCGAGGAGCGCAGGTTCTCGGCGCTGAACGGGGTGATGAACTTGCCGAAGCGCAGGTAGTGGCGGTCCTTGACGTAGGCGGCCTGGATGTACGCCTCGACCAGCGAGGTGCCGTCCACCGGGGCGCCGTCGAGCTCGACGAACAGCTTGTAGCGCTCCTGGTAGTCGGCTGCGAAGTCGAGCCGGGCGCGGCGGACCCGGAAGTCGGTCTGCTTGAAGGCGAGACCGTTGTCCTCGTCGGTGTAGGTGAACGTCGGCTGGGCGTAGCCATAGAGCCGGAACAGGGCCTGCCCGTCGGGCGACTTGACGAAGACGCCGCCCCCCTGCGGGTTGATCCCCGCCGTCCACTGGTGCTTCTCCCGCTCCTTCAGCTGCTTCTCGACCTCGGCCTTGACCTTGGCGTCAATACTGGCGTCAATACTGGCGTCGTCCGCCGGCGCCTGGGCCGGTTCCTGAGCCAGGACGGGCAGGCCGGCGAATAAAAGAACGGCGAACGGAGCCGCGAGGCTCCGGAAAAATCGAATCATGGAATCCTCCCTGTAATGGCTGCCACCGAGATCCCGGAAGCTTATACGCGAAACCCGGGAGGGCGGATCGCCGACTTCCGAGGATCTTTCCGTTCCTGAGTGTCCCAATTTGCCGAATTGCGTGCACTCTATTTGGCAGGTTTCCAATAATTTCCGGATTGGAGCGGAGCGGCCCCCTCCCGGGCCGCGCTCTTCCCGGCTGACGGCGATCGCGAATCACCCCGTCCCTGGGGGAGGTGTGTGGCGCGACCGCGAGGAGGGATGCCATGGAGCTGTTGAAATCGGTGCGCCTGCTCTCGAACGTACTGTTCTACCGGCTGAAATGGGGGGATCCCGGCAAGGTCGACCGCCACTGGGAGAACTACTGGAAATCGATCGAGAAGACCGGGCGCGGCGGCCAGGTGCTGTGGGACAACGAGCCGGAGCGCGCCTCGGTCGAGGATCTGAAGCGCTTCAAGCCGCTGATCCTGGATCCCACCCTCCCCCTGCTCGACTTCGGCTGCGGCAACGGCCGGCAGACCCGGTTCCTCGCCACCCAGTTCGACCGCGTGATCGGCACCGACGTCTCCCCCTCGGCGGTCGCCATGGCGCGCCAGGAGACCCCGGCCGAGCTGAAGATCGAGTACCGGGTGGTCGACGGGCTCAAGCCCGAGGACGCCCGCGCGTTCCACGACGAGTTCGGGGACGTCAACATCTACATGCGCACCGTGATGCACGTCCTGCAGGACGACGACAAGCCCAGGTTCGCCGAGAACCTCGCCATCCTGCTGGGCGAGCGGGGGACGCTCTACCAGATCGAGCTCTCCCTCTGCGCCCTCGACTACTTCCGCACCCTGCCGGGCGACAGCCCCTCGGGCCTGCCGTCGCACGTCCACAACGTGATCCGCACCGGGGCCACGTCGGTGGGATTCGACCCCGTTCAGCGGCCCGTGGTCTACCCCGACTCCAAGTGGCAACTGATCGCCCACGGGGAGGACGTGACGATCAACACCGTCCCCCTGGGTCACGGCGAGGAGGGGCACGTGCCGGCGAACTATCTGGTGGCGCGGACGCGCCGCAACGGAGCGCGCGCCTAGGAAGACGGTCTGATCCGGGGCTGATTCGTTTTTGACTAACCTCCCCCTTTTCTCCCGTCGGGAAGGGGGAGGCTGGGAGAAGAGGGCCGGGGTGATGAGGGCCCGCGGGCCAAGAACGCCTCCCCCGTCGTGATCCCCCGCCAGTTCCCCTGTCATAATCGACTCATGGGGCCAGAATTCTCCGTCGTCATCCCGACCCACAACCGCCTGGAGGTCCTCTCGGAGGTGCTGCAGGCGCTGGAGTTCCAGCAGGGTCCCCCCGCGTTCGAGGTCGTCGTGGTGGACGACGGCTCCACCGACGGCACCAGCGAGTGGCTGCGCGGCCGAGCTTCCGCATGCCGCTGCGGGTCCTGGTCCAGGCCAACCACGGTCCGGCGGCGGCGCGCAACACCGGCGTGGCCGCCGCCTCGGGCCGCTGGGTGGCCTTTCTGGGGGACGACACCGTCCCCTCGCCAGGATGGCTCGCGGCCCATCGCGAGGCCCACCGGCGGCGCGGCGACGACACCCATCTGGGGGTCATCGGCTACACCGGCTGGCATCGCCGCATGCGCCTCAACCCCTTCCTGCGCTACATCAACGAGCACGGCCTCCAGTTCGGCTACGCGCTGATCCAGGACAAAGAAGACGTCCCGTTCAATTTTCTATACACCTCCAACCTCTCCCTGCCTCGCGACCTGCTGCTCGCCGAGCCCTTCGATCTGCGTTTTCCCCATGCGGCGTGGGAAGATATCGAGCTCGGATATCGTTTGAAGAAGAGGGGATTCCGGCTCATCTACGAGCCCACGGCGACCGTGGCGCACGACCATCCGACCGATCTCGCGCGCTTCGCGACCCGGCAGGAGAAGGCGGGCTACTGCGCGGTGGTGTTCTACCGGCTGCACCCCGAGCTCGGACCCTTCCTCGGCGTCGGTCCGGACGGGCCGCCGCCGCTGCCACCGGCGGAGCCGCAGAGGCGCCGGGAACGCCTGGTCCAGGCTTTGCAAAATTGGCCTGTTGGATTGTCCAGGGTGTGGGAGGATGTGCTTCGGTATCACTACATCAAAGGTCTTCACCGCGCCTGGTCTGAATTCGGCGCGGAGTTGGAAAAGGAGAGTTTTCATGATCACCCAGAAACCAGCCGCCAGCCGGCTCCCGCTCAAGGCTGCTAGCACGGCATTCGCCGCGCTGCTGGCTGTTGGGCTCCCCCTGGCGGCCCAGAGCCGCGGTCATGCGTCTGGCGGTGGCGGCGGCGACAGGTCGGCCCATTCCACCGGCGGTGGCTCGCGTTCGAGCTCCCCCGGCGGCGCGCCCCATTCCTCGGGAGGCAACTCTGGAAGCTACTCGGGCGGCGGCTCCTCGACGGGCGGCCGCACGGCCCATGAGGTTCCCGGCGGCGGCGGCTCCCCGGCCCACCGCCAGCCCAACGGCCACGGCAATGGCGGCGGCCACGGCCACGGCGGCCATGGCGGCTTCTACGGCGGTGGCTACTACGGCGGCGGCTACTACGGCTACCCCTATGGGTACGGCGGCTGGGGCTTCTGGCCCGGCTGGGGGGGATATGGATATGGGTATGACTATCCCTATGGCTACCCCTACGGCCATGGCTACCCGGGCGCCGCGGGCCGCTACTACGAGAGCAACCGGCAGGGCGCGCTCGATCTCGACGTCGCTCCCGGCCGCACTCACGTCTTCGTCGACGGCCAGGACCTGGGTCCAGTGGATCGCTACGACGGCTGGCCCGGCTATCTCTGGCTGCCGCAGGGCACCTATGACGTCGCCTTCTACCTCGACGGCTACAAGACCGTAGCCCGCCAGCTCACGGTCTACCCCGGTACCGTGCTCGACATCGACGATCGTCTGGAGGAGGGTCAATCCGTCCGGCCCGAGGATCTCGCCACCAAGACGCACGAGCGGCGGGACGACCGCCTGGGCTACGAGCGCCAGCGGCGCGAGAGGATCGGCCGCGGGTACGACAACGACGACGATCAGGATTGGCGCGACCGCGCCCGCCGCGATCGTGACCGCGGCGCGATGCGGAACGAGGATCGGGATGATGACGACGACGATCAGATGGAGGACCGGAAGATCGGTTCCACATCCCGCTCGGGCGCCCACCTGCGCCTCTCGGTAGAGCCCGAGGACGCCTCGATCTACCTCGACGGCCAGTTCGTCGGCACGGGCTCGGACATCTCGCTCCTGCAGGCCGGCCTGCCGGTCGCTCCGGGCACCCACCGCCTCGCCGTGGTACGGCCGGGCCACCGGGCCGTGGAGAAGGAGTTCGACGTCAAGGCCGGCGGCGATATCGAGCTGGAAATCGAGCTCGAGTCCGGCTCCGGCCGGTAGAGTCTCCCTCCACAGATGTACGTTCCAGGGGCGTCCCTTCGGGGGCGCCCTTTTTGTTGTCGGCCCCAGCTGGCGGCAAACCGTCGTAGCCGGAGGCAGACCGTCGTATCGGTACGACGGACCATCGCAGCCAGAGGCAGACCGCCGTATCGGTACGACGAACCGTCGCAGCCGGAGGCAGACCATCGTACGCGGAGGCAGACTGCCGTAACGGTACGACGGGCCGTCGCTGGAGGCAGTGGCTCAGTTCGGCTCCTGGCGCCTCCGACGCCCGGGCCTGAAACCCGGGCTACGCCGGAGACGAAAAGCCGGCTGAAGCCGGCTCGAAAAGCGGCCGGAGGAGCTTGAGCCTCCTTCAGGAGGCTTTTCGTTTGAAGCGTAGCCCGGGTCTTCAGGCCCGGGCGTCGGAGGCGCCGGGAGCCGAATTGACACTACCCATCTTGATTTTTGATGGACCGTCCGCCGGGAACGCGATATTTTAGAAACGTTCCGGACCGAATGGACATCTGGGTGTGGAAGGAGGCTCTGCGTGAGCTCACTGCGTCCCCTCATCCTGGCCTGCCTGCTCCTGCCCCTGCTCGCCGCCCGGCCCGCCGCGGCGCAGGACTTCCCTCCCGTCACCGACGAGGAGCGAGCCCTCACCTCGGTACCGGGGGAGCCGAACGCCCCGGCGGTGGTGCTGTTCAAGCGGGGGGAGTTCCTGATGGCGGGCTACGGCCGCTTCAACGGCAGCCTCGCCTCGCATCTGCAGGTGCAGGCGCGGGTGAAGATCCTCACCGAGGCTGGCAAGAGCAACGGCGAGCTCGCAATTGGCCATAGCAACTCCTTCCGGCTCCAGAACTTCTCGGGCCGCACCGTCCTGCCGGACGGCCGGATCCTGCCGGTGCCCGCCGATGCCAAGTTCCAGCGCCGGACCTCGAAGTCCTCGAAGACCTTCGTCACCACGGTCGCCTTCCCCGCCGTCGAGGTCGGCGCCATCCTCGACTACCGGTACGAGGTCACCTTCTCCTCCCCCTCGTGCTCGAGCCCTGGTACCTCTCCGAGGAGCTGCCGGTGCGCCACGCGGAGATCGTCTACAAGACGGCCAAAACGTGGAAGAACCTGATCTGGACCCGCTCGCCGCTCGGAGTCCAGATCCAGCAGAAGACGGCGGAGACCTCCGGCGGCAACGAGCTGCGGGCCTGGGCGGAGAATCTTCCGGCCATCCCGGAAGCTCCCTACGGGCCGCCGTACGCCGACCTTGCGGCCCAGATCCTGCTGCTGCCGGAAACGTTCAGCTATTTCGGCGAACAGGCGACGATGATGGGCACCTGGGTCGGGACCACCCGGCTGGTGAACCAGGTCTACAGCCGGTTCCGGAGCCTCGACTGGGGCGTGACGAGGCAGGCCCGCAAGGTCGCCGGCGACGGCAGCCCCCGCAAGAAGGCGGAGGCCCTCTACCGCTTCGTCCGCGACGAGATCCAGACCGCGCCGGGGGAGGGAGTCCTGATCGGCGACAGCGACGCTTGGCTCCAGAAGATGCTTTCCGCACGCCACGGGACCGCCGTCGAGAAGGCCCTGCTGCTGCAGATGATGCTGCTGGAGTCCGGAGTGAAGACCTACCTGGTCTGGGCCGCCGATCGCGACCGTGGCACGGTGGACCTGACGCTGCCCAACCCGAACTGGTTCGACACGGTGCTGGTGATGGTCGAGATCGACTCGAAGCGCATGCTGCTCGATCCGTCCTCGCCGAACCTGGGCTTCGGGCAGCTCCGGGCGGGCTACGAGGGAACGCCGGCGCTGGTCTTCGACACGGTCCAGCCGGTCACGCTCTCCGCAACCCCCTTCGAGCGCAACCTGCGGCGGGCGGAGATCGACCTCTCCCTCGACGACAAGGGGCGCCTCGCCGGCCAGGGGACTCTCCGGCTGACCGGGCTCCGGGCCGTGGAGAGGCTCGGCTGGAAAGACGACGAGGCGCAGACCCTTCAGGCCTGGCGGGACTGGCTCGCGGAGCGTTACGCCGATTTCCGGATCTCGGACGTGCGGGCGGTCGAGTCCCGCGACGAGCGCAAGGTCACGGTCACCTGGTCGATGGCCCAGCGGGAGGAGGAAGTGCTGGGCGACGAGGCGACAGTGACGCCGAGCGCTCCCCTCGGCCCCGCCAGCCAGCCGTTCGTGGAGGCGGAGCGGAAGCTCGACGTGATCTTCGACTATCCGGGGCGCGACGAGGTCGAGCTCCGCCTGCGCTGGCCGGCGGGATGGAGCCTCGAGGGGAAACCCGCGCCTGCGAGGACGGCCGCGCCGTGCGGAGAGCTGTCCACGGCCCTGGAGGTCGACGACGCGCAGCGCACGCTCGTCTACCGCCGGCGGTTCGACATCACCCGCCGGAAGATGGTAGCCGAAGAGTACGAGGCCGTGCGCAACCTGTTCAGCGCAGCCGCGAAGAACGACGCCCTGGCGCTGACGCTGGTGCGGCGGTAAGGAGCCCCATGAAACTATTGCGCCCAGTCGTCATGTCCTGCCTGATCCTGGCGCTGCTCGCCGCCCGCGGCGCCGCGGCGGCCGACTTCCCGCCGATCACCGACGAGGAGCGCGCCCTCACCGCGGTGCCGGGGGCACCGAACGCCCCGGCGGTGATGCTGTTCAAGAAGGGGGAGTTCCTGATGGCGGGCTACGGCCTGCGGTCGGGCCTGTCGTCGTCCCTCCGCATCCAGGTCCGCCTGAAGATCCTCACCGAGGAGGGGAAGAGCAACGGCGAGGTGGCGATCACCCACAGCGGCTGGGAACGGCTGCATGGTTTCGCGGGTCGCACCGTGCTGCCGGACGGCCGCATTCTCCCGGTCCCCTCCGACGCCAAATTCGTGCGCAAGACGTCGCGCTCCAACCGGACCTTCACCACCGCCCTGGCCTTCCCCGCAGTGCAGGTGGGAGCGATCCTCGACTACCAGTACGAGCTCTGGTTCGACACGATCTTCTATCTCGAGCCCTGGTATTTTTCCGAGGAGATCCCCGTCCGCTACTCCGAGATCGTCTTCAAGACGCCGCTGGAGGTCGGAGCGTCGGCGTGGAGCCGCGGACCCGCGCAGGTGAAGATCCAGAAGCAGACGGACCGGACCGGCAGCGGCTATCTCTCGAAAGCCTGGGCGGAGAACGTCCCTGCGGTCGCCGACGACCCTTACAGCCCCCCCTATCAGGACCTCGCGGCGCAGATGATGCTGCTGCCGACCTCGATGGTGGGCCCGTACGGCCGGGAGCCGCTGCTCGAGAGCTGGCCGAAGACCTGCGATCTGGTCCGGCGGCAATACGACCCGGTCCGCCGCCGGGACAGCGGCGTCGCCCAGCAGGCGCGCGAGGTCGCCGGCTCCGGCCCGCCCCGTGACAAGGCGCGCGCCCTCTACCGCTTCGTCCGCGACCAGATCGAGACCGCGCCGTTCTCCGGCGTGCTGGTCGCCGAGGACGCCGCGCTCGGCAAGCGCCTCGCCGAGCGCAAGGGGGACCACGCCGAGAAAGCGCTCCTGCTGCAGGCGATGCTGGCGGCGGTGAAGATCGATTCCCGGCTGGTCTGGGCCGCGGACCGCGACCGGGGAGCGATCGATCTCGCCGTCCCCAACCCGGACTGGTTCGACACGATGCTCGTCCTCGTCGAGCTCGACGGCCAGAAGGTCTACCTGGACCCGACCGACCGCGCCCTCGGCTTCGGCCGGCTGCGCGCCGGCCACGAGGGGACTCCGGCGCTGATCTACGATCCCAAGAAGCCCGAGCAGATCGTGCTGCCGGCGACGCCGCACGATCAGAACCTGCGGCGCGCCGAGCTCGACCTGGCGCTGGACGAGAAGGGGCGGATCGCCGGCACCGGCACGCTGCGGCTGACCGGCCACCCCGCCTGGGAGAAGATCGACTGGCAGGACGACGCCGCGAAGGCGGAGCAGGCGTGGAAGGAGTGGCTGGAGAAGCGCTTCCGCGAGTATCAGATCTCGGACGTCAAGGCGGTCGAGTCCGCGGACGAGGAGAAGGTCACCGTCACCTGGGCGCTGGCGCAGCGCGCGGACGAGGCGCTCGGCGACGAGGCCACGATCGAGCCGAGCGCGCCACTCGGGCCGCGCGCCCAGCCGTTCGTCCAGCCGGCCGCCAGCCGGCGGACCGCCGTCTATTTCGACTATCCGCAACGGGAGGAGGTCGAGCTGCGCCTGCGCTGGCCCGAGGGGTGGAAGCTCGAGACGATGCCGCAGGCGAAGAACCTGGCCAGCTCGATCGGCGGCCTGTCGACGGCGGTCGAGGTGAAACCGGGCGAGCGCGCGCTCATCTACACCCGGCGGCTGGACGTCACCCACCGGAGCCTCGAGACCGCCCAGCAGTACGAGGCCGTCCGCTCCCTGTTCGGCGAAGCCGCGAAGAACGACGCCCAGACGCTGACGCTGGCGCGGCGGTGAGGATCTCCATGAAGCCATTGGTCCTGGCCTGCCTGCTCCTGGCGCCGCTCGCCGCCCGCGGCGCCGCGGCGGCCGATTTCCCGCCGATCACCGACGCCGAGCGCGCTCTCACCTCGGTGCCGGAAGAGCCGAACGCCCCGGCGGTCATGCTGTTCAAGAAGGGGGAGCTCCTGATGGCGGGCTACGGCCTGTTGAAGGAGAGCCCGTCGTCGCTGCTGCGCGTGCAGGTGCGCGTGAAGATCCTCACCGAGGCTGGGAGGAGCAAGGGGGAGGTGGTGATCGCTCACAGCGACGTCAAGCGCCTCCACGGGTTCCAGGCGCGTACCGTGCTGCCGGACGGCCGGATCGTGCCGGTCCCCGCCGACGTGCAGTTCCTCAGCAGGACCTCGCGAACCCACAAGACCTTCACCACCGCCGTGGTCTTCCCCGCGGTGCAGGTGGGGGCGATCCTCGACTACCAGTACGAGCTGGGATTCGACTCGATCTTTCAGCTCGAGCCCTGGTATTTCTCGGACGAGCTGCCGGTCCGCTATTCCGAGGTGATCTTCAAGACGCCGTCCAATCTCGCGATGCAGGCCTGGAGCCGGGCGCTCGTCGGCGTGCAGGTGAAGCGGGACCTCACCGCCAGCGGCTTCGCCACCAGGGCCTGGATCGAGAACCTCCCCTCGGTTCCCGAAGATCCCTACGGCCCTCCCTTCAAAGACCTCGCGGCGCAGATGCTGCTGCTGCCGACCGCCCGCGATACCGCCTACTCCCACGAGCCGCTGTTCAACAGCTGGGCGAACACCTGTGAGCTGGTGGGCCGGACCTACGACCAGGTCCGCCAGCGCAACAACGGCGTCGAGGCGAAGGCGCGAGAGATCGCCGGCACCGGCACACCGCGGGAGAAGGCCCAGGCGCTCTACCGGTTCGTCCGCGATCAGATCGAGCCCGACATCTACGTCGGCCCCATCGTCGCCGCGGACGCCGGGCTCGGCAAAAGTCTCTCCCAGCACCAGGCGAGCCGCGCCGAGAAGGCGCTCCTCCTGCAGGCGATGCTCCAGGCCGTTGGCGTCGATTCACAGCTGGTCTGGGCCGCCGACCGCGACCGGGTCACTCCGGACCCCCAGTTGCCCAGCCCGGGCTGGTTCGACACCGTGCTGGTGCGCGTGAGTCTCGACGGGCAGCCGGTCTACCTCGATCCCACCGACCGCTCGCTCGGCTTCGGCAGGTTGCGCGCCGGCCATCAGGGGACCATCGCGCTGCTCTACGACGTCAAGAAGCCGGAGATGATCGTCCTCCCCGAGACGCCGTTCTACAAAAATCTCAGGCGCGCCGAGATCGATCTCGCCCTGGACGAGAAAGGCCGCCTGGCCGGCATGGGCACCCTGCGGCTCAATGGCCGGCAGGACGGCGAGGCCAGGACCGCCGAGGACTGGAAGGAGTGGCTCGGCGGGCGCTTCCACGACTTCCAGATCTCGGACGTCCAGGCCATCGAGGCGATCGAGGACGGCACGGTCACCGTCACCTGGAAGCTCGCGCAGCGCCCGGACGAGGTGCTGGGCGACGAGACGTCGATCGTGCCGAGCGCGCCGTTCGGGCCCCAGATCCAGCCCTTCGTGCAGCCGGCCTCCAGCCGGCGCAGCGGCGTGGTATTTGGCGATCTCTACCGCGAGGAGGTCGAGCTGAAGCTGCGCTGGCCCACGGGCTGGACCGTCGAGTCGATGCCGCCGGAGAGGAATCTGAGCGCCAAGGCGGCGTCGATCTCCTCCCGGGTGCAGGTGAACGCCGCCGAGCGCACGCTGGTCTACAAGCGCCGCTTCGACGTCAGCCAGCGGCAGCTCACCACCTCCCAGGAGTATGAGAACGTCCGCAACCTGTTCGCCGAGGTGGAGAAAAACGATGCGCAGAAGTTGTCGCTGGTCCACCGGTAGGAAAAGGGACGCAAGGGACTGCAAGGACTGCGGGGACGAAAAAGCCGCGGTTTCGTCTGCGTCCCTGTTGTCTCTGTTGTCCCTTACGTCCCTGCTCTGGCTTTCTGCCGCCGCGGCTCCCCTCCCGGCCGCCACCGTGCTCGAGAAGTCGATCGACATCGAAATCCGGCCGGATGGCGTGACCGAGCGGACCCATCTGCGGGTGCGGCTCGACAACCCGAACGACTTTTCCTCCTGGTCCCCCTACCCGATCGCCCTCGACGACAACCGCGAGCTGGGGGATCTCAACGCCTCGGCCATCCGGCCGGACGGCAAGACGCTGAAGGTCTCCCGCCGGGACCTCGACACCCATCAGGTGGCGGGCTCGGGGAATCTCCACTCCTCGCTGGTCTTCCGCACGGTCAACTTCCCGGCCGTGCCGGTGGGCTCCGTGCTGACCCTCGACTACGAGGTGCGGGAGCGCCCCTACTTCTCCGCCGGCCAGCTCGCGCTCGGCTCGCCGGAGCCGGTCGAATCGCTGCGCGTCGCCGTCCACGGCGCCGGCGCCGGCTGGCGCTACCACGTCGACGGCGCGATGCCGGGGCTGAACGTCCAGGAGTCCCCCGGCGGAGTGACGGTCACCGGCTCGCGGCTGCCGGGCCTCAACGCCCCCGAGAAGTCCCCGGGCCTCGCCGCCGATGGCGCCGTGCTGCGCTACGCCTGGGGGGATGCCGGGAGCTGGGAGGCGGTGGGCCGGTGGTATG
Source organism: uncultured Acidobacteriota bacterium (assembly GCA_963792575.1). GTDB lineage: Bacteria > Acidobacteriota > Thermoanaerobaculia > Multivoradales > UBA5704 > DATARR01. The sequence continues at coordinate 14,402 of CAWBWZ010000003.1, read as the reverse complement.
AGGGGATCCTCACCCAGGTCCCCCGCGGCGCCGAGCCGGTGCGGAGCAAGTCCCGCGAGCTGATCGCCGGCATCGCCGACAAGCGCCTGCGGATCGCGGCGCTCGCCGACTTCGCCCGCCGCCAGGTGCGCTACGTGGCCGTCGAGGTCGGCATCGGCGGCTACCGCCCGCACACGCCGCAGCAGGTGATGGAGCGGCTCTGGGGGGACTGCAAGGACAAGGCGCTGCTGCTGGTCGACCTGCTCAAGGAGGCGGGGATCGAGGCCTATCCGGCGCTCGCGCGGCTCGATCCGGACGGCCGCGTAGACCGCGATTTCCCCTCCCCCTACCAGTTCAACCACCTGATCGTCGCCGTGCCCGCCGACGGGCTCGGCCTGGAGAAGGACGCGCCGGTCGCCGGCGGCTATCTCTTCCTCGACGCTACGCAGGAGACCGGCGGGCTCGCCTGGCTGCAGCCGGGGGTGCAGGATCAGGAGGTGCTGGTGGTGCGCGGCGGCAAGGGTGAGCTGGTGCGCACGCCGGTGCGCAACGCCCAGGAGGGGAGGCGGCTGGACGTGGCCCTCACCCTCGCGGCCGGGGGCGAGGCGAACGGCACCGCCCGCCTGGAGCTCTCGGGCGAGATCGGGGCGGCGTTCGTCCAGCTCCACGCCGGCGCCAACCCCCAGGAGCTGGACCGGGTGATCCGCCGGTTCTTCGCCATCCACCTTCCGGCCGGCGCGGCGCTCTCGGAGATCACCTGGAAGTCGGTGGCCGGCGCCGTGCCCGAGGTGACGCTGGAAGCCAAGGTCAGCGTCCCGGCGCTGGGAACGGCCGGCGAGGGGCTCCTGCCGCCGCTGCCGGTCCCGTCGATGGTCGAGCTCCCCTCCTCCGGGCTGCTCGAAGGCCGCGCCCTACCGGTGGTGGAAACCCCCTTCGCGAGCCGCGTCACCTGGCGCGTCACCCTCCCCCGCGACGCCTGCAGGGCCGAGGGGCAGGACGTCAACGTCGCCAACGACATCGGCGCCTTCCGCCAGACGGTGGCCGTCCACGGCCGCGAGCTGGTGCTGGAGCGCGGCACCGAGCTGCGCCAGCGCTGGATCGACCCCGCCGCCTTCCCCGCCCTGAAGGAGATCGGCCTCGCCGAGTCGCGGACCAACAAGCGGCGGCTGCGGGTGAATTGCGGGTAGGGGAAAAGCTTTTAGAAGCCCGCCCGCAGGGCGGAATTTATCCAGCCTGGGGTGTCAACCCCAGGTAGGGAGTCCCCGAGATCAGCAAGCCCCCGTAGGGGCCGGCAGATTTGCCGATTCGAATCTCCAGCTGGTGGGTGCCGGCCCCTTCGGGGGCTTGGGATTTTTGGCGATTCTACCTGGGGTTGACACCCCAGGCTGGATAAATCAGCCCTGCGGGCGGATCCTACCTACCCCTCGCGCGTCAACCCCAGCCCCCGCTTCACCCGGAACCACGCGTTGCGCAGCTTCCAGAAGCGGCTCGCCTCCATGGCGTGGAGGCGGTTGCGCAGCGCCTCGGCCTCCAGGGCGGCGCGCGTCCGCTCGTCGGCGAGCAGGCCCTGCGCCTGCCAGAGCTCGTTGCGGAACTTCTCGGCCTCCATGCGGGAGCCGGCGAGGAGCAGCGCCTCGATCGAGCCGGCCCAGAGCGGCTGGGGCTTCCCCCGGCCGTCCACCACCCGGAGCCGCAGCACGGCGGCGGTGCGCGAGGCCCCGGCCGGCAGCGGGCAGGAGACGTTCCACCCTGAGTGCAGGTAGCGCTCGTCCCCACCGTAAGTCGCCAGATAGGCGGCGACGTCCGGGCGCGGCTCGGCGACCGGCGCCGCGGCGATCCGCTCGCCGTCGAGCATCACCTCGACCTCGCGCGCGGCGCCGGAGCGCAGGGCCGCCCACCCCTGGAGCTCCAATCGCCGTCCGCCGTCCGCCAGCCTCGCCTGCTCGACGACGAGATGCGGCTCGCTATGGAAGTCGAGGGCGGAGAAATCGACCCCCGGCTCCGGCAGGGCGAGGTAGAGATCCTGGAAGTTGCAGAGCCCCCGCTCCAGGCGGTGCAGCGAGACGCCGGGACCGATCGCGCGGTCCAGGGCGGAGCGGACGAACGCCTCGGTCACCCAGGTGGAGCCATAGTCGCTCTTGGCGAGCGAATCGCTCTCGCTGGTCTCGGCGAAGAAGATCCCGCTCTCCGGCATGCTAACGCCCGGCGGCAGCACCTGCGGGGAGTGGGCGCTGAAGGCGAGCATGCCGCCGGGGGCGAGCAGCCCCAGGAGCACCCGCAGCCAGGCCACGAAGCGCTCGTCGGGGAGATGGGTGAAGAGCGAGGTGACCAGGATGGCGTCGAACCGCTCGGCGCAGGCGAAGTCCTCCGGGCGGATCGTCGAGACGATGCCGTGGACGCCGAACCGCTCCTCCTGGAAGCGGACGCCGCCGGCGTAGACGTCGGCCACCCAGACGCGCTCCGGCGGCACCTCGCGCACCAGGAAGCGGGTCACCCGTCCGTAGCCGCTGGCGAAGTCGAGCAGCCTGAGGGTGTCGCCGAAGCGGTCTCCAAAGCGCCAGCGCAGCGCCTGGCCGAGCGAGTCGGCGATGCTCGCGCCCGAACGGAAGTAGCCGAACAGCGCACGGTCGCGGTCCCCCTCGAAGACATCGCCGAGGAAGCCAAGCATCTCGTCGCGGCCGTCGATCGCGAGGTCGAGGGCCCCCGGAGCGACGCCGAGGTCGCTCAGCAGAGGGGGGACCAGCGGGCTGGTCTCGTCGGGGCGGAAGGCAAGGGGCATTGAGAAAGTTTCCTCGTGGGCGCGAGAGTTTAGCAGGGTCCATCAGCAGCGCCGGTTAGCAGATAAGATCGGCGCCATGCTCAAGCGTCTCGCGCTGGGACTCCTGGTGGCCTGGGCGGCCGCCGGCTTCCTCCAGGAGGTGAACCAGGCGGTCGCGGGCTACGACGACCGGGCGCTGCAGCGCGGCCCCTGGGCCTGGCGCTTCGGCACCGCCGAGACCGAGGACCTCGCCCGCTGCCTCGAAGCGGCGCAGCGGTTGATGCCCGCCGGCAGCACCGTCGCCTTCACCTCGGATGACCACCCGGAAATCCAGTTCGCGCGCTGGCGGTGGGCGGCCTATCTCCTGCCGGCCTACGACGTGATCCCGGTGAGCGATCCCGCGACCGGCACGCTGGCGCGGTTCGCGATCGCCTATAGGACGAAGATCGATCACCCCCGCGCCGAGCTGATGAGCATCCTGCCGCACGGCTGGCTCTACCGGGTGAAGCCGCAATGAGCTGGACGGCCCTCCTGGTCGCCGCCGCCGTGCCGGCGCTCCTCGGCCTGCTCGGCAGCCGGCTGGCCGCCTGGCTCGCCGCACCGGGCGACGGCGCTCTCTACCGCGCCACGGTATACGTGCTGGGCGGCGCGGCCGTCCTGCACATCCTCCTCACCCTGCTGGACTTCGCCCGCATCCCCTGGCACCCGCTCCTGCTCGCCGTCCTCGGTCTCGCGCTGTACCTCCTCGCCCGGCGCTTCCTGCCGCGAGGCCCGGAGCGCCCGGGGCTCCCTTCCGACCTCGGCTGGGGGGACGGGATCGCCCTCCTCGCCCTCGCCGTCTTCCTGCTGATCGCGCTCACCGGGTGGATCACCTTCAACGACTTCATCTTCCATTGGGGGATCAAGGGGGAGCGGTTCCAGGCCGCGCGCGGGACCGACTACACCTATCTCGCGCGGGGGTGGAACTGGGTGCTCCATCCCGACTACCCGAACCTCCTGCCCGAGATCTACGCCGTGACCGCGCTGCTCACCGGGCGCTTCGAGATGCCCGCGATGATGCTACAGGCCGGCGCCTTCTTCGCCCTCCTGCTCGCCGCGGCGCGGGAGGGGCTGCGCCAGGGAGGCGCCGACCGTTTCATCCGCCAGACCGGCCTGGCGCTGATCGCGCTGGCCATCGGCGCTTTCGGGATCGGCTACATGACGGCCGGCGGCGCCGACTGGCTGCTCGCCCTGGCGCTCACCGCCGCGGTGCCGCCGCTGCTCCGGCCGGCGGATCGCGTGGGGGACTTCCAGATCGGCGTCATCGCCGCCTTCGCCGCCGCCGCGAAGATCGAGGGGGTGCCGCTCGCCGCCTTCCTCGTGCTCGTCCAGTGGGCGCGCCACGTCCGGAGGGAACGCGGGCTGGCCGTCAGAGCGGCGCTCCGGACCGGCCTGCCGGTCGCGGCGGTGGTCCTCCCCTGGCTGGGCCGGACGATCCACCATCACCTCTTCCTGGCCCTCAACTCGGGCCCCTTCACCCTTTCGCGGGCGCCCGGAATCCTGGCGGCCGTGCTGGAGGCCCTGCGGACCTCCGCCTGGCACGGCTTCCTCTGGGCCATGCTCCTGCCGCCGCTGCTTCTTCTCCACCGGCGGACACGGCCGTTCGCGGTGGTGGCGACGCTGCAGCTCCTGTTCTACTTCTACGTCTATTTCACCTCGGCGTCGGCGGACCAGATCCGGGTCTTCGTCCTCTCGAACTTCGCGCGGCTCGGCTTCCAGGTGATCCCGGCGGTCCTGGTGGCAGCCCTGGTGGCGTGGGGATCGGGTGGAAACAGAAAGGGCGGGGACAGGCCCCGCCCCTGCGAAAACCTCGCGGACGTCTCCGCTCAGCGCGGCGTGCTGACCACCACCGCCTTGCTGTAGGGGGAGGACTGGCCGCCCGCCACGGCACGTACCCGGAAGGTGTAGGAGGTCCCGGGGGTGAGCCCGGTCACCTGGGCCGCGGCGGCGCCGGCCGGCACCGTGGCGACCACCTGGAACTTGGCCTTCCGCGCGTTCACCTTCGCCTCGACCACGTAGGACTCCTCCCCCTTCGCCTGGTCGCGCCAGGTGAGAGCGACCGTGGTGCTCGAGGTCGCCCGGCCCGCCAGGCGGGCGGGAGCCACCAGGGTCACCGGGCCCGGGTTCCCACTGCCGTTGCCGTAGATCTGGGCGATGGCCGCGCGGTCGTCGGCTTCCAGATGGGAGCCGCGGCCGTCGTTGTGCACGAAGGCATACATGACGGCGTTCCTGTCCTTCGAGTGGTCGAGACCCAGGGTGTGCCCCAACTCGTGGGTGAAGACCTCCTCGGCGGCGCTGGGGTTGTTCGCGAACAGGCACTCCGTGCCGTCGTTGGTCACGATGTCGGCCTCGACCGCCTCGTGGTAGCGCTGCCCCTTGAAGACCTTGGTCTCGGGGTAGTAGTAGAAGGGGCCGCCCATGGCGATCACGCCGCCGCTGCTGCAATCGAAGACCCCCTCGACCGCTTCATCGGGATCACCCCGGAAGGGGTCGTCGAAGAGGATCGTATTGGCGCGGTCCGAGCGGGTCAGGCCGGCCGCGGCCTGGGTCGTTCCGCCGTAGACGTATTTGATGCTGGTCGCCGGATCGTCGGTCCAGGTGTTGAGCGCCACCCGGAAGGCCGCGATCGTGGCGTCGAGCCCGAGGCCCGGCTGGCCCGCGGCATTGACCTTCCACTCGACGCTCTGCCCGCTGTCGAAGCGGAACCAGCGGATGGAATTGCCGTCCTTCGCGACGAAGAAGGCGAACTTCTCGGGGAGAGACGAAAGCTGGGCCTTGACGTTCCCCAGAACGGTATTACTCAGGACATAATCGCCGGCGTTCGGCACCCTGTCGGCGCGGTCGGAGATCCAGTCGGAGAAGCGGGAGAAATCGCGGACCGCGTCGATCCCCTCCCCGGCCGCGCTCTTGGCCCCGATCTCGTGCGCCTCCGAAAGGTCGCGCAGCGCCACGGTGTGGCCGTCGACGGTCCGCTCATGGAAGGCGCCCAGCATGAGGTGGAGGATGCGGTAGGTGCCATCCTGGGCCGGACTGAGGAAGAGGATCGCGTTCTCCCCCTCGGCGAACCGGGGCGCGCCCCAGATCTTGAGCCCCAGCCCCTGGGGATCGAGCCCCCCCGGCACCCGCACCATCACGGTGCTCCCCAGGATATCCCCCTTGAGCACGCGGTTGACCTCGATCAGGTAGTCCGTCGACGGCTTGCCGACCAGGGGAGCCGAGCTCACGCTGGCGATTTTGGCCTCCACCACCACCTGAGCCTGATCGGCGAGAGCGCTGTCGGACATCATCTTGTAGGTGGTGGCGGCCGCCGGCTGGCGAAGCAGGAAGGGGAGGGCAAGGAGCGGGAGCAGGCGGGACTTCGACTTCATGCGGACCTCCTGAACGTCGCGGACTTCTGTGTGGAGCCGGGGACTCCGAGATGACCCTGTAACATTCAGGAGTGTCGTTGAATTTCAATAAGAGGGCGCAATCCGAACCCTGCAAGGCCGCCCGCAGGGCGGAATTTATCCAGCCTGGGGTGTCAACCCCAGGAAGGGAGACCCACAAAATCAAGAGCCCCGAAGGGGCGGCACCCGTCATTACGCTGGGTGCCGCCCCTTCGGGGCTCTAAATTCGTTTTGGCGCTCACCTGGGGTTGACACCCCAGGCTGGATAAATTCCGCCCTGCGGGCGGTCTATTCCGAGCCACCCGAAGACCCCGAGCCACTGGAAGAGCCGGAGCCCTTCGATTCGCTGGCGGCCGGCTTCTCGCTCTTGCCCTCGCCTTTGCCTTCGGACTTGCTCTCGCTTTTGCTCTCCGAGGAACCCTCGGATTTGCCTTCCGACTTGCCCTCGCTCTTGCTCTCGGACTTCCCTTCCGACCCGCCGCCGCCCTTCTTGCCGCCGTAGTCGGTGACGTACCAGCCGCTCCCCTTGAACTGGAAGGCGGGGGACGAAATCATCTTCTTCACCTCGCCGCCGCAGGCCGGGCAGGCGGCGATCGGCCCTTCACCCATGCGCTGGAGAACTTCCGTCCTCTTGCCGCACTGTAGACACTCGTACTCGTAAATCGGCATCACTGCTCCTCAGACGCTGAACTTGTCCCCTTGCGTTTTGAAGCGGATCTTGATCGCCCCGGTCCCCTCCTCCCGCCGCGGCTCCGGGGGTGGGGGCGTCGCCCCGGCCGCCCGGATGAGCTGGAGGATCTGGAAAGCGTACAGCACCTTGGCGTTCTCGGACGCGCCGTGGGGGCCCTGGGTGCAGATGTCGAACAGGGTCCGCCGGCCGTCGACCAGCCTGAGGAGCTTGTACTCGTCGCTGTCGAGGGCGAGCTCGATCAGCTGCTCCGCTTTATAACAAGGTTCGAGGACCGTCTCTTTCCGCCCGAGCCGCCCGACCAGGGTCTTGGCGTCCGGCGCCCGCTTGATCCCCTGCAGGATCACCTGCCGCATCGGCAGCTGGATGCGCACCGCGTCGGGCTCGCGGAACTCGCCGATGCTGTAGATGACACTGCCGTCCTGCCAGTAGAAGAGGCTCCAGACGATCGCCTCGATCTGCTTGCGGATCGCCCGATAGACCTCCGCCGGCGAGAGGACGCCGTTCTCGATCAGCAGCACGCCGTAGCGCTTGTTGGTGCGCTCGCGCTCGCGCATCGTCTCCATGTAGAGGTCGGGCGAGATGATGCCGCTGCGCTGAAGGTAGGAGCCCAGGCTGTCCTCGCGGTCCGTCGAGGTGGCGTGGACGACGTTCCCCTCTTTGATGTACACCTGCTTGACGATGCCCTCACGGCTCGCCTCGATCACCCCCGGCACCTGGAACCGGTCGATCGTATAAAGGATCTCCGGCAACGCCGTCTGGGACAGGTCGCCGCGATACTGGAAACTGTTCTCCACCGTAGGCACGGCGAGATCCCTCCGTCGAGTAGTTCACTGGTCTGGGAAAAGCCCAACAACTATACCATTGCGAGGAAAGGGGATCAGACGCCATGGCACCGATACATCCTGACGAGGCGTGGCGGCGAATCGCCGAGCGGGTGCGGCCGCTCCCCGAGGAGAGGGCGGAACGGCGGGCGGCGGCCGGCCGGGTGCTGACCCGCGCCCTCGCCGCGACGGTGGACGTGCCCGCGGGCGACGTCTCCGCCATGGATGGCTACGCCGTCGCCGGCGAGGTCTCCACGGCTGAGCCCCTGCCGGTCTCCGGCACCGTCGCCGCCGGGGATCCGCCCGGCTTCGCGCTCCTCCCGGGGACGGCGGCCCGCATCATGACCGGCGCCCCGATACCCGCCGGGGCCGATCGCGTGATCCAGATCGAGAAGACGGACGGCGGGCGCGAGCGGGTCATCTTCAAGACCGCGGGGGAACCGGGCGAGCACGTCCGCCGCCGGGGGGAGATCCTGAAAACCGGCGATCCCCTGCTCCCCGCGGGCTCGCGCCTGACGCCGGGGGCGCTCGCCCTCCTCGCCACCCACGGCTACGGGGAGGTGCCCATCCACCGCGTTCCGTCCGTGGCCGTGCTGACCACCGGCGACGAGGTGGTGCCGCCCGAGACGGTCCCCGCCCCCGGCCAACTCCGCGACTCCCACACCGACTTCCTCCTGGCAGCGGGCGCCACCCTCGGCCTCCGCTTCGCGCCGCTGGGCATCGCGCCCGACCAGGTGGGTCCGCTGCGGGATCTCATCCGCGAGGGGCTCCGCGCGGACGTGCTGCTGCTCTGCGGCGGTGTCTCGATGGGCGAGTTCGATTTCGTCGAGGGCGTGCTCGCCGAGCTCGGCTGCGAGAAAGTCTTCGACGCCGTGGCCGTCCAGCCGGGCCAGCCGCTGGTCTTCGCGGCGCATCCGGGGGGATGGGTCTTCGGCCTGCCGGGGAACCCCGCCTCGGTGATGGTGAGCTTCTGGCTCTTCGTCCGCCCCGCCCTGCGCCTCCTGCTGGGCTTCGAGGACTCCTGGTGGGGGTCCGCCCTGCCCGGCACCCTGGCCGCTCCCCTCCCCGGCACCGGCCCCCGCGACCGTTTCCTGCCGGCGGCGATCGAGACCCGGGGAGGCGAGATCCTGGTCACCCCCTTCCCCCCCAAGGGCTCGCACGACCTCGCCACCTTCGCCCGTGGCACCGCCCTGGTCCGCGTGCGGGCGGGATCGGGACCGGCGGGGGCGGGGGAGCGATGCGAGGTACTGGTGCTGATACCCTAAACCTAGCGGACTTCGGTCAACTCTTCAGCGGAGGTCGTTATGGCTTCGATCACTCGGCGACAGGCGATCAAGAGCGCGGCGGCTCTGGGGGCAGCTCTCGCCTGGCCCTCGCTCCTCACCGGCGCCGCGAAAATCGCCTGGACCGAACGGCGGGATCTCTACCCCCAGGGTGTCGCTTCGGGCGACCCGCAACCGGACAGCGTTCTGCTCTGGACACGCCGCCCTCCCGGGCCCGAGGGAGCGGGCGGGACCGCCAAGACCCTGCGCTTGGAGGTCGCCGAGGACCCCGCCTTCCACCACGTCGTCGCGCGGGCCGAGGCGGCGCTCTCCCCCGAGGCCGACTGGACCTGCCGGGTGCTCGCGGCTGGCCTCCAGCCGCGCCGCGCCTACTGGTACCGCTTCACCGACGAGCACGGGTTCGGCAGCCGCGCCGGCCGCACGCTCACGGCTCCCGCCGCCAACGACGACCACCCCGTCCGCTTCGCGTTCGTGAGTTGCCAGAACGTGACCCAGGGTGCCTGCAACGCCTACCGGCGGATGATCTTCGAAGATGACAAGCAGCCCGAGGGGGAGCGGCTGGGCTTCGTGCTCCATCTCGGAGACTTCGTCTACGAGATCGTCTGGTACCCGGAGGACCGGCCGCAGGGGATGTACGACCGCCGCCTGCGCGACCTCGTCCGCTATCCGCAGGGTGAGAAGATCACCGACTTCCACGTGCCGGTGACGGTCGAGGACTACCGCACGCTCTACCGTGGCTATCTCTCGGATCCGGACCTCCAGGACGCCCGCGCGCGCTGGCCCTTCGTCTGCGTCTGGGACAACCACGAGTTCTCGTGGAAGGGGTGGCAGAGCCAGCAGAACTTCGGTGGCAACCGCCCCGCGCAGACGCGCAAGGCCGCGGCCAACCAGGCCTGGTTCGAGTATCAGCCGGCGCGGGTGGCCCAGCGGGGCGCTCCGCGAGGTGACCGTTTTGCGCCTCCCAGCGTCGCCGACGCGGCGATCCGCGAATTCGATGAGCACGGCCTGGGTCTCGAGAAAGGAAACCTGGCGGCGATCGAAAGCCTGAAGATCTTCCGCACCTTGCGCTGGGGGCGCAACGTCGAGCTGATCCTCACCGACAACCGCTCATTCCGCTCCGAGCCGGTGATCAACCAGAAGGGGACCGAGGCGTTTCAGTCCAAATCGTTCCCATACTTCATCCCGCAGGACGCCCTCGAGGCGCTGGACGCCGGGCGCTCGTATAGGGGCGGCAAGCCGCCGGCGACGATCCGCTTCAACGGCGCCGACGTGCCCAACCCCCGCGTCGGCGCGCCCCCCTCCTCGATGCTGGGAGCCGAGCAGAAGAAATGGTTTCTGGACCGGCTGCGCGGCTCGGCGGCGACCTGGAAGCTGTGGGGGAACTCGGTGGGCATGCTCGACTGGCGGACCGACCTGCAGAACCTGCCGGCGGAGGGGGGCCCCCGCTGGCCGGCGGACAGCTTCGCCTTGGCCGGCGGCGAGGACTGGGCCGGCTACCGCACCGAGCGCGCGGAGATCCTGGATTTCGTCGAGCGCGAGCGGATCGCCGGCTTCGCCACCGTCGCCGGGGACCGGCACGCCTTCACGGCCGGCGTCCTCTCGACGTCGCTGCCGCCGCGGCCCTACAAGCCAGTCGGCGCGGAGTTCATCACCGGCTCGATCTCGGCGCCCACTCTGCTCGAGAGCGCGCAGCACAACCTGAAGCCGGACCAGCCGTGGCGCGCGGTCTACCTCCACGATCCCGCCGCCGGCGCGCGGCCGGAGCCGGCGATCAACCTGTCGATCCGTCACGGCGTCCGCGCCAGCCTAGCTCTCCAGAAGACGGGGGACCTCCGGCAGGCGCTCGCGGCGGCCAACCCGGAGGTCGCGCCGCACCTCTCGTTTGTCGACCTCGGCGGCCACGGATATGCCGTCGTCCGGGCGAGCGCCGAGGATCTGCAGGTCGAGTTCGTCTGCATCCCGCGGCCGCTCGAGCGGAGCGACCGCCCCGACGGCGGCCCGCTCGCCTACCGGGTCGCGCACCGGGTGAAGCGCTGGGCCCCGGGCACGGAACCGAAGATGGAGCGCACGAGCGCAGAAGGCGAGTTGCCGCTCGGGTCTTGAGACCCGACATGGACGTGCCCCGGGGAGCAGACTTCCCAGAGCACGCCCATGGTCCCGCGTCAGGGGGCTACGGGAGCGGCCCGGTCCAGCACTCGCAGTCCCTGGCGGAGCAGACGACATACGCGGGCTGGCACGTATAGGTCTTGCCGTTCTGGAATTTGCAGAACGCCCCGAACTGCTTCCCTTGGCAGATCGTGTCGCTGCAGGTTCCGCAGCCGAGGGCCTTATTGACCGGGGCGGGCTCGAACGAGGGGAGCGTCGCTTCCGCGCAACCCGGAGACGCCGGGGCGGCGAAGATCACCGCCAGGCTTGCGCTCTCCGGGCCGGCCGGCATGGAGGTCTGGGCGGTGCCCGGGAGGGCGCCGATCAGCAGCAGTGAGGCGAACGCCAGGAACAGGAAGGTGGATCTGAGCTTCATGCAAGTCTCCTCGGAAGGGAAGTTCACGGATGAGCTGCGCCGTTTGCGGCAGCCCTCAAAAAAGAGGGTGCCGGACTTACCCATCGGGGAGCCCATGTCATCGCATGCCCGGGGACGGCATCGGCGTTATCGTTAGACCATGAGGACGATGCCGCTCCACCGACACCTACGCGAGAAGCTCTATCTGCCCGCCTCTCTGTGGGCCACCTACGCCGTCACCTACTGTCTGGCCGGCACCCTGATGAACCAGGTCGGGCAGTGGCTCAAGATCGCCCGCTTCACCCACTGGTGGCAGGTGATCACCGTCTACGTGCTCTACATGGTCCCGCTCTCGGTCATCTTCCGCCGCCTGCCCTGGTGGCAGCAGTACCTCTATGGGCTCTTCCCCATGGGTCTGCTGGAATTCGGCGGCTATGCCCTCCATTCCAGCTACGCCTACCCCCACAACTGGATCGACCGGCTGTTCAGCGAGCGCAATTTCAGTCTGGCGATGGTGTTCTTCTTCAGCGCCTACTTCCCTCTGCTCAACGCCCTGGTGAGCGGCCTCCATGGCAGGCTGTTCCGGTCGCGGGTTCAGGAAGCCGCTACATCCCCTCTGGAGCTCGAGCCGCCGGCTTGGTGACGCGCTTTCCCGCTCCCACTGCGAACCGACTCTTCCGGGAGTCTTGGTCTCCTTGGCACTCCGGGCAGGCGCGTTGACGCGGTCCTTCAGAGGCTTGAGCCCGTTTCCTCCTTTTTCTCGCGTCCTGTCTGATTTCAGCGCTGCCGAGCGCGGGACTCAAGACAACGTCGTACAACCAAGGAGAATCTGATGCGTATCAAGTCTCTAGCGGGCCTCGTGCTCGCGCTCGCCCTGCCGGCCGCCGCGACCGCCTTACCCTCAGCCACGACCATGAGGATCAACAAGGATCTGCGCAATCTCGGCTCAGACGCTTATGGCCTTGCGATCGTCCTGGAAGGAACCGCGCCCATCGCCAGCACTTTCGACGGCTATCAGTACGGGCCGATCATAGGCTGGTTCAATACACTCTCGCAGACCGTCGCGGGCAACAGCACCGTCATCCACTGGAAGAGTTTCGACGACGGTACGAATACCAGGATCGACCACAATCAGAAGATCCACGTCGGCTTCGACGTCCCGGTCGAAGACGAGCACCGCAAGATCCTGGATATGTACTGGACGGATGAGAGAGGACGCAAAATCAACGGCAGCGTGGTCTATAACGCGACGGACGAACTGACCTACCGGTACGACCGGTGGAACTGGGCCTTCACTAACGCCCAGGCAGCGACGGTCTCGGTCAAGAACGTTCGCTATGCGGTCTTCCCCAATCCTCTTCCGCTCGACCAGCTGAGCGCGCAAAACGAAGAGCTCGCGGCGGCCCTGCTCCCCTTGAGCGAAGGCTTCGAGATCGGTGCCGGTGACTCCACGTCGATCGATCTGCCGAATGCGGACTCGATCACCCCTGGATCCGCGGTGGTGGTCGTCTACGAGGAAACCGGGGAGGGGAGCGCGGCGGTCGTCACCAATTTCGCCGAGGCCATTATCGGGAAGTAGCTCCAGGAGCCCAGGCCGGCTCTGGCGACCGACAGGGCCGGCCCAGCATCACCCTTACTATTTAGAATATATTACAAGTCCGGAAGATATTTCTATTCCGGTCTTATCCAGTATCGGGAGGCCGATGAACGGTCGCCCTGGAACAAAGGAGATCGGGATGAAACTCGCCGTGTGCTCCGTCCTCGCGTTGGCCCTGTCGCTCCCCGTCCAAGCCCAATGGCCGCCCCGTGAATTGAAACCCGGAGAGACGCTGAACGAGGAGATCGGGGTAGTGACCCGCTCTCAGGAGGATCTCACTCCGGAGGCCGATGCCAAGGCATTGCAGGGGAAAGCGAGCATTACATGCTCGATCGTCTTCAGCCCGTCTCTACTCGGCAATTCTCAGCAGAGCTTCTACTCGACGAGCTATGGGGGCACCGGCTGTGTCACCGGTAACATCGTCGAAACCGTAACCTGGAATTGGGCTTCGATCGCTTCATACTACGGCGAGTTTGAGATACAGAAAAAGCAGTTCAATATCTCGGGATGCCTAGGGTCCTCAGGGCATGTGGTTTCCACCCCTACAGGGCTCGGAATCAACGGCCCCACCATAGCCAACTTCGAGCTCCGAAGCTGGCCCGGTAACAAACTGCTCTGTTCGGCCACCAGCATTCTGACAGTCCATTGACCCGGTCCGCCGCCAACAGGCTGGCTCCCCTCAAGCCGAAGAGGGAAGCCAGGCTCTACAAAGCGCCGCGGATCGGCAACCTGGCCCATCCGCCTCTCTCACGGCTTCGTCAGAGGGCTCAACTCACCAGGGCTTACACCAGCAAGGCGAATGGAACGGCTCGTTCGGGCAGACAACGTTTCTGGGGACGCAGCGCCCCGGCTGGTCCAATTCGGTGAGGCAGGATTCTTGGTAGTACCCTCCCTGGCACTGATATTCACTACAGAAATTTCCACAGTCGGGGTAGAGAACGCGGAGGATAGGAGTTGGAGCTTGCGAGGGGAGGTCGACTGGAGCGTTCCCGCTGCTGGCCGCCTCGCAGGCAGGCTTGTCCGACAGCGTCGCCAGGAACGCTGCGGTCGAAGGTGCCGCCGCGGCATTCAACCGGGCCTGCGCGATGAATAGGAGAACGAGGCAGAGCGCGAAGGTGAGGCGACAAGAGACACGTGACATCGGAGCTCCTTTCACGGACCGAAAGTGTCCAGACTAACCATGTCAATAAAATAGCACAAATTTATATCAGTGTCTGCAATTTACGAAACTGGACCGGCTCGGAATCCAACGCGGCCGTGACGCGACTGGCGGAAGCGCATGGGAATCGAACCCACCCCCCAATCCGCAACCGGCGTCGGAGAAAAGGTTTGAAGACCGGACCGTCCT
>CAWBWZ010000002.1:0-996149 GCA_963792575.1 uncultured Acidobacteriota bacterium | reverse complement strand
CGCATATCACCTCCCTCACCGGCCCCACCGGCCCGGTTGGCTCGGTCGCGTTCAGCCCGGACGGCGCGAACCTAGCCAGTGGCAGTGCCGATGGCATCTGGTTGTGGGCCCGGGTCAACCCGTGCGGCTGCCCCTTCTCCTTCCCCGGCGGCTCTCCCGTCCTCATCCGCCCCACCGGCACGGTTAACTCGGTGGCGTTCAGCCCGGGCGGCACGACCCTGGCTGCCGGCAGCACTGACGGCACCGTCCGGCTGTGGGACATGGCCACCCGCCGGCAGATCACCACCCTCACCGGCCCCACCGGCGCGGTTAACTCGGTCGCGTTCAGCCCAGAGGGCAAGACCCTGGCCACCGGCAACGCCGACCACACCGTGCGGCTGTGGGATGTCGCCTACCTCGTGAACGTGGTACAGCGCCTGTGCGCATCGGCAGGGCGGTCCCTGACGCGCGCCGAGTGGGCACGATACGTGCCAGTCCTGCCCTACCAGAGGGTCTGCCCGTAACCGCCAAATCACCAGCGGCGCCAACTGCACGCCCTCGGCATGGCGTGATCATTTCGCCATTGACGTTTTCCCAACGACTTTCACATGATCATTTTGTGTTCGAATAGCACCAGGACGAATGCGGCGCGGGCGATGAGGCCGATCCTGCCCGGGCTGGCGGTGACATGCTGGAGCGTTTTCCACCGCTGGGTCAGCAGCGCGAAGCCGCGCTCGCCCAGGCAGCGCACCGAGCGGATCAGCGCGTTCCGGGCCCGGGTACCGATGTCCAGCTCTTTGACCCCGGCGGGCTTCTTCACCGGGACGTGAACGCCGTGACCTGCGCCTTCATAACCCGGGTCGGCGAGCACGGGCATGGCAGCGCAGAACGGCCGCAGCACGCCCAGCACGTTCTCCCGCGCTGCGGCCAGGTCATGGACATTGCCCGGCTGCACGTCCGAGACCCACAGCGGGATCCCGGACGGGTAAACAGCGCCTGGATGTTCCCGCCGAAATCGTGCGTCTTCCCCGAGTACCGCAAGTCGATCGTCTTCCCCTTGCGGCTGACGGTTTTCTCCCGGCACCGGTCGGCGTCCACGATCTTGCCGTCCAGGATCAGGTACGGCACGCCCTCGGCCAGCGCCCGCTCCAGCTGCTCCCGCAGCCCCGGACGCGGGCCGCGAGCACCTCGATCACCTCATCGAGGTAGCGGTACGCGGTGGACTGCGCCAGCCCGAAGCCCCGGCCGAGCCGCGGGATGTCGCCCTTGTCCCGGAACCAGGCCAGGGCGAACACCGCCTGCTTATAGCAGCCCAGCCTGCGGGTTCCCTTCCGCGTGCCGATCTCGCGGCGGCGGGCGGCCAGCAGGCGGGAAACGAACCAGATCAGGTCCTTGGGCACGTCGAGCATGACACGATAGGAGACCACGCGGAGCCTCTCCCGGTAGCGGGTGATCTTCAGCGAGACTTCTTCTACCGGGGGCTCCGCGCCTTCCCGGCGATCTCCGCATATGCCCGCGTGTCTACCCGGACGTCCCGCTACATCACGTTTGCCCGACTCGCCCTTGCTGGGAAAACGTCATTGGACCCAAATATCACCCATTATGTACAGCCACCATCGAGGCGGGTCAGGGTTCGATTGCCGACCATAACGGCGGATCACGCGTTAAGGGTAGTAAGGCGCTCCTCACGAAGCGTGATCTTCCTCGGCGAGGCGGCCGGAACAACCGGATTCCGGGGATCTCCACCGGGCAGCTGATCCGGCCCGGCGCTCCTCGGGACGGGTAGCGGATAGCGGCTGCCAGCCTCCGGCGGTAAAGTCGCCGCCGGTGAGCACTTCACAGTCCCGGGCGGCCGCGGGTCCAGATGATCAGGCGGTCACCGCGGAGCGATGCGCGGCACAACTGCTCCGCGGAGACCCGGCGGGCACCGCCGAGGAGGTCGCCAGGCGGCTGCTGGCCATCCAGGCGCAAGACCCGCGTGGCGCACGGCTTGCGATCCGGGCGCGTTCAGCGCGGCTGTCCGCCTCGGACGTCGACTCCGCCCTCACCCGGCGGCGTTCGCTGATCGTCACCTGGCTGAACCGCGGCACCTTGCACCTGGTCCGCGCCGAGGACTACTGGTGGCTGCATCCGCTGACCACTCCGCAGCTGCGGACCGGGAACTCCCGCCGGCTGGCGCAGGAGGGCGTGCCGCCGGAAGACGCGGAACGGGCGGTGGCCGCCGTACGGGCGGCGCTGGCCGCCGATGGCCCGCTGACCCGGGCTCAGCTCCGCGGGCGGGTCGCCGCTGCCCGGGTGCGGACCGAAGGCCAGGCTATGGTGCACATCCTGGCGCTGGCCAGCATCCGGGGCCTGATCGTGCGCGGCCCGGTGGCCGGACGAGACCAGGCGTTCGTGCTGGCCCGGGACTGGCTGGGCGCGCCGCCGCCGGCGATGGGCCGCGAGGCGGCGCTCGGTGAGCTGGCCCGGCGTTACCTCGCCGGGCATGCCCCGGCGGCGGACCGCGACCTGGCCCGGTGGGCGGGCATCGGGCTGGCCGGTGCCCGGCTCGGCCTGGCCCGCTGCGGCGCGCTACAGCGAGCAGACGGCCTGGCCGAGCTAACGGTGAACCCGCAGCGTGCGGCGGCCGCGCTGCCACCGCCACTGCTGCTGGGCGCGTTTGATCCGCTGCTGCTCGGCTGGGCTTCCCGGGACTTCATCGTCGGGCCGCACCGGCACATCGTCACAGTCAACGGCTTGTTCCGGCCGTTCGCGCTGGCCGGCGGGCGGGCCGTGGCGACCTGGAACATCACGCGCGGCCAGGTCGAGCTCGCACCGTTCAGCCCGCTGGACGCCGGGACCCGGGCAGCCCTGGACACCGACGCCGCCGACGTGACACGGTTCCTGGGCGGATAGCAGGTCCGGCTGGCTGCTATATTCGCCGTGGCCCGACATGCCCGCGGCCTGCAGCTCAGCGCACCGGCACATAGCGCCGAATAGGAGCGCTGCGATCCAAGCTTCGGCCATGCGGCGGCCGTCATGCAGATCATCCTGTTATGTGCCCGAATGATCGGTAGCCTCCCGATGATCGTGTCAACCGTCCGGCGATCTCGATCCTGGCGAGTCGGTCGAGTTTGCACGGCATCTTTCCTCACGGGTGCAGCAGACGCCGGAGGCTCTTTTCCTGAGGAGTCTTGGTTCAGGTACGTGTGAATGCGTAGAGCTGCCATGATCCGGGGACGCCTTTGAGGGCGGTAGTGCGATGCTCGGCGAAGTCGATGCCAGAGCCGAGGACAAGATCCTTGACGGTGCTGGTGACGAGGATCTGAGAGGGGGCGGCCAGGGCAGCGACGCGGGCGGCGACGTGCACGGCCATGCCGATCACCTCCTGCCCGTGGGAGCGAACCTCACCGGTGTGGAGACCGAGGCGGAGTTCAAGTCCGATCTCGGCCGCTCGGTCCCGTAGTTCTGCTGCGCACCGCAGCGCCCGGGCTGGGCCGTCGAAGACGGCGAAGAGCCCGTCGCCTGCGGTATCGACCTCTCTGCCGCCGAACCGCTCGAGTGAGTGCCGGACTGCCTGGCGGTGGGATTGGAGCAGATCGCTCCAGGCCCTGTCGCCGATCCGGCCGAGGGTTCGGGTTGATCCGACAACGTTTGTGAACAAACAGGTGGCCAGGACGCGGTTGGCGTCGGCGGGGGGTGGGGCGCCGGTCACGAACTCTTGGATGGCGTCGAGCACGGCCTCGCTATCTCCGACGAACGGGAACATGTCCTGGCCGCTGAGTTCCAGGTATCGGCTGCCGGGTATCTGGCCAGCGACATGGCGGACGGCGGTGGCGGGCACCAGGCGGATGTCTTTGCGGTGGATCACCAGGGTGGGGCTGCTGATCGCGGGCAGCGCTGCCCGCACGTCGATCGCCAGGTTCCACCGGATCATGATTCCGGCGGCGTTCGGGCTGGCCGATGCGCGCTCGTAGCGGCGCCAGAACGCCAGGAACCGCGCGTCACCGATGGTCGAGGGAGAGACCAGTTCGGCGATCGCTGCGGTTCCCCAGGCATCCTCGACCCGCTCGGTGATGACCGTCATCATGCCGGGGTCGATGCCCCATGGCTCGCCGACGTCGTGAGCGGCCCGTGCGGTGAACGACCCGATGACAAGTGCCCTGACCCGCTCGGGGTAGGTGGCGGCGAAGCTGGCCGCGATCGCTCCCCCTTCGTACCACCCGACCAGGGCTGCCTGGTCAGACCCGGCGGCGTCCATCACCGCCCGGATGTCGTCAGAGCGAGCCTCAAGCGTTACCGGGCCGGCGACGCGGTCAGACAAGCCGGTCCCGCGCTTGTCGAACCAGATCAGCCGGGCGAAGCTGCCCAGCCGGCCAAGAAAACGGGCGAACTCGGGCAGTTCCCACGCCATCTCGATATTGGAGATCCACCCTGGAACGAACACCAGATCGATGGGCCCCTCACCCGTGATTTGGTAGGCCAGGGCGACATCTCCCGATCTCGCGTACCGGATTTCAGATGGACCCACAGCCTCTCCCCGCTCTACAGATCGCCCTCGCTCTGCAGTTGCGCAGGCGCCGGGATCAAAGTGGTTTTCCGCCCCACAACCGTAGCTGGGACACCAGCAGTTCAGCAGCATCTGATCTGTGCGAGCTATTGCTGCTGCTGTTCTTCCCGTTGATGGCCGGCGCGAGCTGGCGCAGGTCCTCGGCCGGAAGCGCCGCAGCCGGGTAGGACACGATGTGGCAGCCGATCAGGGCACGGACCGTCGCGGTCCGCCGACCCTGCTCAAGCGACGCGCGCTCGCCCAGGACGGCCCCCGGGCCGAGCCTCGCCAGGCCCCGGTCCTGGAGCAAGTCAACAAGTAGCCGAATAGCGGGCGTCGCGTCAGCGCATGTCTATGCGGTCGCCGACATAATCACGGTGGAGGTGCCATCCCCATCTGCGCAGCCATCCTGAGCCGCTGAAGCTGACCCTGCTGGCCGCGCTGGTTGTGTATGAGCGGCAGCGGGAGATCACCGGCACCTTGGCGGACCCGCTGATCTCGACCGTGCAACGCATCGGCGCCCACGCCGAGCGCGAGATCACCCAGGAACTGGTCAGAGAGTTCCGCAAGGTCGCCGGGAAGGAGACGCTGCTGTTCCGGCTCGCCGAGGCCGCGATCGCCCGGCGCGACGACACCGGCCGCGCCGTGCTCTACCCGGTGGCGGGCGAGAAGACGCTGCGCAACCTCGTCGCCGGATCCCGCAGAACCACAGACGAAGAACGTATGGGCGTCTGGTCGAAGAAGAGCGGCCCGTCAGATCGGCCTATTCTGCGCGCCTCAACTGAGGGACCCAGGGTTCCTGGGAGCCGCACGTAACGGCGGTTATCTTAAGTCTGTTTCGGATAAGCCCTGGTCGTGAAGGGTTTTTGCGTCGGAGACATGTCGCTGACGTGAGGTTCTGGGCGTGGCCGGGTCGGTGTCACCGGGGCTGCGGGATGGGTGTGGCTCGCGGCGCGTTGCTCGCCGAGGTGGCGGGCGGCTTGCTCGCGGAGCATGGTGTTCTCGGCTCGCAGGCGGGTGATCTCGGCGCGTGCGGTGTTCAGGCGGGCGCGGAGTGACTCGGCGGTGGCTCGCTGGGCGGCGGCGCGCGTGGCCGCGGACCGCGATGGTGCGGAGCGTATGCGGCTGATCAGGTCGCGGATGCCGGGGTCGCGGTAGAGCGAGGCCCGGGACACGCCGGCTGCTGCTGCGACGGCGCTGAAGTTGACGGGCTGGCCGGAGCTGTCCAGGTGCGCGATGGCGTCGCTGGCTTTCCTGAGCGTCGCCTGGTGCCGGTCGGCGGTGGCCCGGGTGAGGAACCGGGTGTTGTCAGCTCTGGTCATCGCCGGTTTCCTCGCAGGCCGGGATCGCTTCGAGCGCGGGGATGATGCGTTCCAGGCTGTCCTGCACCTGGCGGAGGTTGTCGGCCAGGCGGGTCTGGCCGTTGGCGTCGGCGCGGGTGATCAGGCGCAGGTTGACTGTGGCCTGGCGGCGGTGGGTGTCGAGGAACTCCGGGGTGGTCTGGAAGTCGGGGCAGGTCAGGCAGGCGTTGGGGTGCGGGCAGTCTTGCTGGGGCGGCCGGCCGCAGTAGCCGTTCGGCAGGCTGTCCCTGATCCGGGACAGGTTGTGCTTGACCCACTCGGCGGCCGCGGTGGGCGCGTCCGGGTCGTAGCCGAGGGCCTGGCCGGCGATGTTGACCCGCTGGCGCTGGTAGTCGATCGAACGCCTCGCGGATGGTGGTGTCGTGGACGCGGGCGTAATGCGCGGTCATGTGCGGGCTGGCGTGACCGAGCAGCTTCTGCACGACGTGCTGGGGGACGCCGCTGTTGATGAGCCGGGTCCCGAGGGTGTGGCGGAACTGGTGACCGGTCACGGTGACCGGCTGGCCGGCCTGGTCGCGCAGGTCGATGACGCGCTGCCAGTGCGCGAGCTGCTGGGCGAAGGTCCGGTGCGAGTAGGCCTTGGCGCCGTCGTCGTTGCCGGTGATCCCGGGGAACAGCCACGGGCTGCCCGCCGGCCAGTGCCGCAGGACGTGCTCTTGCTGGGCGCGGATCGCCGCCGCGGCCTTGGCGCTGAGCGGGATCAGCTGCTCGGCGCGGACCTTGGCGGCCTCGAAGCGCAGGCACGGCCAGCCGGCGCTGTCATCGAGCGTGGGGCTGAATGCCAGGCCGCAGGCGTCGCCGCCGCGCAGCCCGGTCTCGATCAGGACCACCACGAGGTTGCGGGTGGTGGTGAACGGGAGCCGGTCCAGGGCGGCGGCGGACTCGAGCTGGGCCATCACGAACTCGGGGATGAAACGTGCTATCTGGTCGTGGTGGTAAGGGAGCTCTTCGGCGTAGATGACGGCGCTGTGGGGCAGCCCGGGCAGCCAGCCGTGGCGGTGGCAGGCGTCGGAGAACACCCGGAGCATGCTGAGCGACAGCGCCCGGGTGGCAGCCGAGTAGCCCTGAGCGAGGAGCCAGGACAGGTAATCCTCCAGGACCGGCCGGGTAATGCCGGTCTCGTCGGCGATGCCGGGGTGACGCTCGGCGAGGAACGCCGAGAACCGGGACAGGGCCAGCGCCCCGGCCGAGATGGTCGCGAACGCGCACCCGGTGGCCAGGCGGAACCGGGACCACCGCTTCGCCGGGTCGCGCAGCCAGTCCTGGGTGATGGCATCGAACCGGGCCGCCTGCCGCCCGCGGCGGGCAGGAACGCCGAGACGCTCCGCGTTCCAGTGGTCGCCGGCGTACTCGCCGTCAACCCGGCGGCCTGGCCGTGAGCCAGCACCAGGCGGCCCGGGGAGACGGCCGCTGCGCCCGGCCGGGCGCTCATCTCGCGTTCCCGGTCTCGTCCCACACGCCGGCCCGGGTCAGGGCCTCCCGCACGTCGACGGCATCCAGGTGGATGTAGGTCTGGCTGGTGGTCGTCGAGGAGCGGTGCGTGAGCAGCCGGGCGACGACCTCGATCGGCACGCCGTGGCGGATCAGCTCGGTGGCGTGCGTGTGACGCAGCATATGCACCGTGAAGGCGATCCCGGTGCGCGCGGAAATGCGGGCGGCCAGCCGGTGCACCGTCGGGTAGCACAGCGGCTGCCCGATCCGCCCGCCGAACAGGTTGACGAACACGTAGTCGCAGTCAAGGTCGCCGTACTCGGCGTGCATGTACTCCGAATACAAGCGCACCAGCGGCGTCGACACCGGAATCACCGCAGCCTCCCGCAGCTTGGCCCGCGCCCCGTTCGCGTTATCTGGGCGGGCCACGATGCGGATCTCCCGCCTGCGGCTGACGAAATCGCAGTGCCGCAGGCCGAGCGCCTGCCCGACCCGCATCCCGGTCTCGGCCAGCAGCGCGAACAAGAACCGGTCCCGCACCCGCTCGCAGGCACCCAGGATCGCGGCCACCTGCCCGGCATCAAGAGTGCGCGGCACCCGGCGGGTCACGACCAGCTTGACCGGCCTGACCGGGACCGGCCGGCCCTTGGTCACATGGTGCAGGAACGGCTTATACGAACCGCGGCTGACCCGGCGCCAGGCGACCAGTTCACCGGCCACGCCCACGCCGGCCCGGGCATGGTGGTCATAAAAGCCGAACACCCCGGCAAGATGCCGGTTCACCGTCGCCGGCGACCGCCGTCCCGTGCCCGTCTCCAGCACGATCACGTTTCCCGCCGGGGCCCGCAGCCAGGCCACGAACCGGGCCACGTCCTCCACCCCGGCATCAGCCCAGCCGACACCGGCCTGGCCCAGGAACTCAAACCACAACCGCAGGCTGGCCGCGTAAGCCCGCACCGTGTTCGGCGAGCGCTCCAGCGCGCTCAGGTAGGCCAGGTACCGCTCGACCGGGGCCACGACAGCGCCATCGTCGCCGATCACAGTCCACGATTCGATACCGGTAACGGGCATCAGGACACGCTGAATAAGCACATCTGTTCCCTCGGCTAGCCTCGGCTCCCACCGAAAGGGGAACAGGTGTCCGACACTAGCAGTCAGACCAGACTGCTACATCAGCGACACTCCGGACACCACTTAAGATAACGTGTCCACGACGAGACCAAAAACCCTTCGTCAGCTACATGCGGAGACACCCAAAAGCGGACTTGAGATAACCAGCGTAAGAAGCGGTGTGTCAAGTGGTTCCGGAGGGTTTCTGGTGGTCTTGGTGAATGAGTTCTGATCTGGGGTTTTACTACGCTGGCCCCTGCTGGGGCGGGCGTTCGCCGGATGCGGGCATGGGGAATTCCGCGCCGGGCCGGTGGCCGTTCTGCGGCGCGGTTGCGGTGCCCGTCACCCGGGTCTTCTCGCCCTACGTAGTGCAAGCGGGCTGGGCCCGCCCGCGGGTGCGGGCGGGCCTGCTCCTACAGCGTTCAACCGGGCTGGTGAGAAGGTCCGGGCGACCAGGGGAGAGCTGCCCAGGGTTATCTGCGAGGTGATCCTCGGGGCGGATGCGGGCTCGCTCTCCCCTCATCGGGGAGAAGGTCTAGGGCACCGGTGCGGGTGCGGGCCGCGAAGCGCTGCTCAGGCGGCCTCCGCCTGGCAGCGGGGGGCGTGCTGGCAGCTGGCGGCGCCAGAGGCGACGTCAGGATCCCAGCCGGTGTCGTGGACGACCATGGAGTAGATCCAGCGCAGCAGCGAGGCGGCGCACGCGACCCGGGCCTTCGCGCGCCGCGCCTGGGCCGCGGCCGCCGCGCTGGCCTGCCGTGAACCCGTCCCGGACTGCGCTTGCGCGGCCTGCGCCGCGGCGGCGTCGGCGGCCGCGATCATCGCCGCGTATTTCGCGGCCATCACCGGGTTGTGGATGAGCAGCGGCCAGATCGCGCGCCACACGGTCAGCCGCAGGCCGGGCCGGCCGCGGCGGGAGATGTGCGCCTGGCCCTCAAAAGCGCCTGAGGCGTTACCGGACGGGGACAGCCCGGCATGCTTGACCAGCGATGATGAGCTGTCATACCGGCGGGGATCACCGGTCTCGGCCAAGATCGCCGCCGCGCCGACAGCGGTCAGCCCGGGGATGTCCGCCAGCCGGGACAGGCCGAGCTCGCCCAGCACGGCGGCCATGTCGGCCTCCACGGCCCGCAGCTGGGCGCGGGTCCGCTGCAGGTCACCCAGCTCATCGGCGCACCGCCGCAGCAGCGCCCGCCGGTGGGATACCACCACCCCCTCGGTGCTGGCCAGCGCGGCGAACACGGCCCGGCATACCAGGCTGGCGGGCCGCTGGCCGCCCCACCCGGCCACGGCCTGGCGGACCAGGGCGGTGAATTCCGCCAGCCCGATGGCGGCCAGCTTCTCCGGCTGCCCGCCGCACCGCGACGTCACTACCTGCATCGCCGCCAGCCAGGTCACCGACTCAAACGGGTGCGCGCACGCCTCAGGCGCCACCGGCCAGGCCACCGACAGGAAATCCCGGACCCGCTGCACCGACGCGGTCGCCGACGTGATCAGCTGGGCGCGCCGCCGCCCCAGGTGCCGCAGCTGCGCCCACGCCTCATCCAGCTCCTCCGGGATATAGCAGTGCAGCTCGATAGCCAGCCGGGCGATCATCACGCAGTCGGACTCATCACTCTTATGCGTCGTGTAATCCTGCTGCTGGCGGGCGATATGCGAGACCAGCGGCTGGATGCACACCAGCGGCAGCCCCCGCTCCGCGCACAGCCGCTGCACCTGCAGCCACCGCGGCCCGGTCGGCTCGCACGCCACCGCCACCGCCGTGAACCCCTTCGCCCGCGCCTGCCCCACCGCCCAGTCCAGCGCCTCACCCAGCCGGAACGCCTTCACCCGCACCGTCTTACGCGCCAGCACCCGCACATCATGATCCACCACCGCGATCGCCTGCTTCTCATCCCCCAGATCGATGCCGATCACAGCCCCATCACGCGGCAGAAGCCCCCGCAGCCGCTCCCGCCGCGCATTCCGCCGCCGGTCACCCCGCGTCATGCCGCTACCCTTACCCACAGGACGTCCTCCTTCTGCGATTGGGACACCAAGCCCGGACTATCGCACCAGGAGGACGTTCCCGCATCAACCACATCCCCGCAGGACAACCGCCCCTAGCGCGTTGTCCTATTACTACGGCGGGTCCGTGCGCGGTTATCAAACGAGCTTGGCGTAGCTAGCCGCCCCTGGTGTGCTCGAGCCGCGGCTGACTGACCGTATGTTTATGCATCGGCGCCGTCGAGGTGAACGTCCTCTTTTGCCGCTGACCGTGCGGTTGAGATGGCGCGATCCTGGAAGGCGAACCTCGATCCTCCGCTGCGCACATCAGCTTCGCGGGCACCCCCAGTTCAGGTTCTGATCGTTGGCCAAACCAGCTCGAACCGCTCGAAAACCACACCGATATCGTCGGAGAACGTCAAGCCCATCGCCGTGCACTGACGGGTGAAGAAGCGCGTGTGCGCGTCCAGCCACCAGGCCCGCGTCCGGTCACCCTCGCCTTCGTCCCACGCGAAGCGGTCGTCGACCGAGGACAGCGGGCCCACTCGCACGTCCGTCGTGCACACGATCGCCAGCGGCCGGCCATCGCCACCGAGCACCAGGCACCGGTCGCCCACCCGGGGCAACGGCTCGTCCTCCGCCGCGAACGCCTGCACCAGACCCGCCGTCGCTCTCTTGGGACCGTGCAGCACCAGCAGGCCGAGCTCGTCGGCCATCTCCGCGGAGTCGCCGAACCCGTAGGCCATCACGAGCGGTCCGTCGTAGCCGCTGTCCGCGACGTACGACGCCCACATCGCTTCGACTGCCCTCTGGTCGGCGGGGGCGATGTCCACGAACGTCACCCTACGCACTGCTGCCGGGGGAGCCGGACCGAAGGCCGCAGGAACCTCCGCACATGCCGCATGCCGGATCTGCCGTCCACCGCGGGGCTTACTCGTGCACGACCCAGGCGAACTCTGGTGATGGCTGGTCATGCAGCGTCCCGTCGCGGATCTGCCAGGTGCTCACGGCGCCCCGCCCGCCGCTCACCAGGACAGCGCCACGGTGGCCCATGTCATCATCGTCGACAGGAGGCGCCGTCCAGCTACCCCAAATCAGGTCGCCTCATTCCGCTGCTGCCTCTCCCACCATGCGGCTACCGATACCGCAAGCCGCACATGTCCCCGGCTTCGTCAGGGCTGAGGCCGAAATGAGAAGGCCGCTCGTGACTGATCCAGGTAACAAGCGAGCGAGCATCCGCACCCTTGAACAGGCGGTGCAGAAGTGGAGGGATCATGCAGTCGTATTCGTCCGCCGCCGAGGGAATATCAGCTATGCCGATCGGATCCCACGCCATGAGCAGCAGGCGCATCTTACGGGTGAACTCCCGGCTTTTTTCTCCGGGACCCCCTGGATCCGGCGCATCGAGTTCGGTCATGCCGTCAAGTATGACTTCGCCGCGGACACCAGAGCGTCCTCATCTGCCGCATGTCGGGTGTCTTGGGGGATCTGGCCTGTCTGCGGTGAGCCTTATCTTGATTGGCGGGCTGGCTGGCCGTCGGCCGCTGGCCTCGCGGCACTGCCGGCGGTGGTCGCGGTAGGTGACCTCGGACAGCTGCACCGCCTTGTCGCCAAGGAGCCGCCCGGCGAGGCAGGCGACTGTTTCCGGGTAGCCGCCCGCATTGGAGCGCAGGTCAAGCACGACGCCCGTGGCGCCACGCGCCAGTGCGAATGCTGCGGCGGGAGGCCGGCAGACGCCAGGGGAGGCCCCTGTGGGGGCTCCTCGAGCGGCCGGTGGCCACGGCGGACGGTTTCCTGGCGCTGGAAGCGAAGGGGGAGCGGGAGCTCCGGAGAGTGGCGAAGTCCTGCGGCCTCGTGGCCACCGCGAGCGGTGGACCGCTGGAACAGCGGATCGCCGAACGGCTGCGCACCCGCGCGGCCGCGGAATGGGAACCGGTCCTCAGCGCCGCCGGCATTCCGGCCGCCGCCGTGCGCGGCGACCTCGGCACGCTGCCGGACGACCCCCGCGCCGCCGGCCTGCTCGAGCGCGTGGACGGCGCCTGCTGGCTGCCGGGCGCTCCGTGGCGGTTCAGCGCTGGAGAGCGGGGCGCCTAGCCCGCCTCCCCCTCGATGACGCTGTAGCCGAAGCGCGTGGTCATGATCCTGGAGAACCGGAAGCCCGCCGCGGCGAGGAGCGCGCGGTACTCCTCCTCGCCGCGCTCGCGGCCGTAGCACCCCACCATCATCAGCAGATCCATGAGCTTGGCGGGGCCCGGCTCATTGTCCGGCCCCATCACCAGCTCCACCAGGAGCAGCCTGCCGCCCGGACGCGCGGCCTCCCGGCAGCGCGTGAGCAGGCGGGTGGCCTCGCCGTCGTCGAGCCCGTGCACGATGCTCTTGAGGAGATAGGCGTCGCCCCCCGCCGGCACTTGGCGCAGGATGTCGGCCCCGACCGTCTCGCAGCGGTCCGCCACGCCAGCCGCCGCCAGCACACCCCTGGAGCTCTCCAGAACCCGCGGATGATCCACCAGCACGCCCCGCATCCCGGGATGAGCGCGCAGGATGGCGGCGAGCAGCACGCCGCGTCCACCCCCGACGTCCACGATCGTCCCGATGCCGGAGAGGTCGTACCGCGCGAACACCCCGGCGACCGGCGCCGTGTTCCAGGTCATGAGGTCGTCGAACCTGGCGCCGGCGTCCGGATTCCGCGCCAGATAGTCGAAGAAATCGGTCCCGAAGATCTCCTCGAACACCGGCTCCCCGGTGCGCACGCTCCGCTCCAGGCCGCCGAAGGCCTGATAGCTCACGCCGCCCGACCAGAGGGCGAGAGCGCGCATCGACTCGGGCGCGTCCTGCCGCAGCAGCTCGCCGAGGGGGGTGAGCTCGAAGCACCCCCGGTCGTCCGCGGCGAACAGGCCGAAGCTCGCCAGCACCCGCAGCAGCCTGTACAGAGACCCGGGGTGCGACCCGGTGGCCGCCGCCAGCTCTTCGCTACCCAGGGGCCCCGCCTTCAGCAGATCGGCGATCCCCAGCCTGGCGGCCACATAGATCGCCTGCTGCACCTGGTTGCCGACCAGCATCTGGGCCAGCACGCGCCTGGGGGGGAGCGGGGACGCGGTCCGCGGAGCCTCGGCGGCGGGGGAAACCTGATTGGTCATGGGCGAAATTGTAAAACCCTTCCTCGGCGCCTTTTTGTCCTGGCTTGCTCCTCTTCGTGCACACCCCTTGCAGTAGGCTTCGCGCCATGAACGAGGGAGGCGCTACCCACCCCGGCGGGCCCGGCTTCATGCTGCGCGCCCTGCGCCACCGCAACTACCGGCTCTTCTTCGCCGGCCAGACGGTCTCGCTGGTCGGCACCTGGATGACCCGGATCGCCACCAGCTGGCTGGTCTACCGGCTGACCGGCTCGGCGCTCCTGCTCGGCCTCGTCGGCTTCGCCGGGCAGATCCCCTCGTTCCTGCTCGCCCCGTTCGCCGGCGTCCTGGTCGACCGCTGGAACCGCCACCGGCTGCTGGTCGTCACCCAGGTCCTCGCCATGCTCCAGTCGGCGGCGCTGGCGGTGCTGACGCTGGCCGGCGTCATCAACATCTGGCACGTCCTGGCGCTTGAGCCTCTTCCAGGGGGTGATCAACGCCTTCGACATGCCGGCGCGCCAGGCGTTCGTGGTCGAGATGGTCGAGAAGCGGGAGGATCTGCCGAACGCCATCGCGCTCAACTCCTCGATGGTCAACGCCGCCCGCCTGCTCGGGCCGTCGATCGGCGGCGTGATCATCGCCGCGGTGGGCGAGGGGTGGTGCTTCGCCGCTCGACGCCGTGAGCTACCTGGCGGTGATCGCCTCGCTCCTCCTGATGCGGCTGGCGCCGCGGCCGCGCCGGGCTGCGGGCGCGCGAGACGCGGGTGCTGCCAGGAGCTGCGCGAGGGCTGGGGCTACGTCGTCGGGCTCGCCGCCGATCCGCAGCATCCTGCTGCTGCTCGCGCTGGTCAGCCTGGTGGGGATGCCCTACACGGTGCTGATGCCGGTCTTCGCCTCGAAGGTCCTGCACGGCGGGCCGCACACGCTCGGCTTCCTGATGGCGGCGACCGGCGTCGGCGCGCTCTCGGGGCGGTGTTCCTGGCCAACCGCCGGTCGGTCCTCGGCCTCGGGCGGGTGATCCCGCTGATCGTCGGCGGCTCTGTTCGGCGCCGGCCTGATCGGCTTCTCGCTCTCGCGCGTCGCTCTGGCTCTCGCTCCCCCTGCTGGTGGCTCACCGGCTTCGGCTTCATGGTGCAGATGGCGGCCAGCAACACCCTGCTGCAGACCCTGGTCGACGACGACAAGCGCGGGCGGGTGATGAGCTTCTACACCATGGCGATCATGGGGATCACGCCGTTCGGCAGCCTGCTGGCGGGCGGCCTGGCGCACCGCATCGGCGCCCCTCACACCCTGCTCTTCTGGCGGCGTCGGCTGCATCCTCGCCGCCGCTCTGGTTCGCCAGCCTCCTGCCCCGGCTGCGCGAGCGGGTGCGGCCGATCTACATCGAGAAGGGGATCCTCCCCGCGATGGCCGCGGAGGGGATCAGCGCCGCCACGCAGTTGACCGTGCCGCCGGAGCGGTGAGAGCCGCCGCTTTTTATCCAGGCGCCAGCCAGGCGCGGTATACTGGCGGCGCACTTTCAACCGTATCTTGAGGGATCCGTTTTGGCGAGCGTTTCCTTGTCCATCTCCGAGCAGGTCGCGGAGCGGCTGGCGCCCTACATCGGCGAGTTCAACGCCCGGATGTGGGTGAAGACCGTCGCCCGGCGGGAGCTCAGCCTGTCTCCCGAGGAGCTGAGAGCCGCCCATCTTTCCACGCTGGTCGGTGGATTGCGCCCGTTCCTCGGCGCCCTGATGGGGCGCGGAGCGGCGGACGACCTCCTGGCACAGATCGGACGCGAGGTTCGCTGATGCGCTTTCGCTGGCTGGCGGCTTTTCCCCTGCTCTACGCGGCGGTCTTCATCGCCATCGCCTGGTCGCTCGGCGGCGGCGAGGCTCTCGCCACGTTCGCCGGTGGCCAGAAGATCCTGGTGCGGCTGCTCGCGATCGTGGGGTGTTTCCTGGCGGTCTCGGCCTTCGAGCGCGGCGATCACCTGCGCGCCGCCTGGCTCTGGCTCGGCGCCGGAAGCGTCCTGATCCTGCTGCGGGACCTGCTGAGATTCCTCCCCCCCTTTCAGCCGGCGACCGCCGGCCCGGGAGCGCAGGCGCTGATCAGCGGGCTGGGAATCCTCAGCAACGTCGCCCTGCTGATCGGCATCTGGATGCTCGCCCGGTCGTGGCGGATGGCGGCGATCATGATGCCGGGCGGCCGCTCCGGCTTCGTGACCGTGGCGCTGATCGCCACGGCGCTGGCGGTCGCGGTGGCTGGCCCGGGAGCCTACAAGAGCGCCCTGGCGGTCGCGCATGGGGACAGCACGCTGATCGTCCTCGTCTCGGCGGTGGTGGACATCCTCTCCCTCTGCCTGATCAGCCCCCTGCTGCTGACCGCCGTATCGCTGCGCGGCGGGCTCTTCTCCTGGCCCTGGGGCCTGATCACCGCCAGCCGCCTCTCCTGGCTGCTCTACGACGCCGCGGTCAGCTTCGCGCCGCCGGGCAGGATTCCGCTGGACGACCTCTTCCGCGGCCTCGGCCAGAACTACCTCTTCGCCGCCGGCGTGGCCCAACTCCTGGTCGTCCGGCAGGTCCGCCGGCACTCTCTCAAGAAGAACAATCCCTTGTCCGAGCTCTTTCGGCGGGCCCCCTTGGGTGATCTCGATCTGGAACGTGACCAGAGTCCGGTCAAGCCTGGACCAGGGTTGCCCGGCGATGAATCACCGGGCTAAGAGGCCCTATCGAGAGATCGATATAGCAGACCCGCTCAAGATATCGTAACGCCACCTCATAAGATATCAACAAGGTGATACAGATGATATCCTATTGCCTGGAGGTGATCTCATGAGCGTGCGTAAAACAAGCGTCGAAATCAACGAGGAACTGATGATCGCGGTCCAGCGGGTGCTCTCGACGGCGACCCTCAAGGAGACGATCGAAGAAGCGTTTCGCGAGGTCTTGAGGGCTGAGGCCCGGCGCGAGGAGGTTGAAGCCCTCTCCACGATGAGCGGCATGGACCTTGCGGACCAGGACGTCATGTCCAGAGCCTGGCGCTCGTGAAGGCTCGCTACCTCATTGACAAGAGCGCCCTGGCCCGAATGCCGATCGAAGCCGTCCGCAGCCGGCTGGCGCCCATTATCGAAGGGGGAGAGGCTGCAACCTGCGCCATCGTCGACCTGGAGGTTCTGTTCAGCGCCCGCAATCACGAGGAGCACGAACGCATTCGGGGACGCAGGTCTCTCGCTTACCACTCCATCCCAATCACCGAATCGATCCTCCGGCGCGCCATCGACATCCAGGCCGAGCTGGCCCATACAGGCCGTCACCGCGTTCCCATCCCCGATCTCATCATCGCAGCCACCGCGGAAGCGGCCGGCCTGACCCTGCTCCACTATGACCGTGACTACGACCTGATCGCGGAGGTCACCCAACAGCCGACGGAGTGGGTGGTCAAGCGCGGCTCGGTCTAATTCTTGGAAATCCAGGCGACCTGGAGCTCACGCCCCAGGCTAATCAAATTTCACCCCTTCGGGGCGAGGGCAGGGACGAGTTACAGGGGCTTTGATAGAGGAGAGACCCGGGCGGCGAACTGTGCAGGCCTTCCCCAAGTAACATTTCCCCATATCGCCGCGCCTGAAAGCAGTGCAGGAGATTTCAGCCTGTCGCGTAGGCAGGCTCACGAAGACTCCCAATCCGCTTTCAGGAGATACCAGATCATGGCTCACCGCTATGTTACGATCGACCCCCTCGCCCTTCTGCTCAGCCCCAGCGTCTACGTCCGACTGACGCTGCCCGACCCGCCGCCGGACGGCGTCCTCACGAAAGAGATCGCGGTGCTCGTCCGCGGGATGGACGAGACGGAGAGAAGCGTCGTCACCACCCGGGTCAGGGCCCTCCGGAGCTACGTCGAGGGCATGGAGCAGGCCCTGGCGGTTCGCGGGTAATTCAAACCTCAGCAGCCCCGGCCCTCCCGCCTCGGCTTCGTGGCGGGAGGGGCCGCGCCTTTATCAGCCGTCCGTGAAGATCCCCTGCCCCGGCGCCAGCAGGGCATCGGGATCGAAGGCCCGCTTGGCGGCGAAAACCTGGGGCCAGCGGTCGCCGAAGTGCAGGCGCCAGTCCTCGGGGCTCATCGGCACGGAATCCACCGGATAGAAGAAGCCTCCCACGGCCCGCGCCTGCTCGTAGAGCCGGCGGTTCGCGGCGACCAGCTCCGCCGAGCGCTCCGGCGTCGGCGGGATGGCCGTGCGCAGCAGGCCGAAGAGGAAGAAGGTCTCCCCCGCCGGCACGCGGAGGTTGGGCGTGTCGAAAAGGTTTTCAAGATAGGGGTAGACGAGGATCGGCCCCTGCCCCACGTCCGCGGGATCGAGGGCCGCGAGGGTGCCGCCGATGAAGCTCTCAGCCTCGCTCGTGGGCACCAGCAGGTCGATCCAGGGGTGCGGGAAGGACCAGACCCCGATCTGCTTGAGGAACTCGACAGTGGGCCCCACACGGTTCAGGTAGTCGAAGTAGGGGATATCCTCGGACGTCTGCTGGCCCGGCAGGAAACGGAGCCCGGCGAGGAGGATCGCGTCGTTGGGCTCGTGCCCCGGCGCGAAATTCTTCGTCGCCTCCAGCGTGTAGTTCCACCCCCCGCCCGCGAGAGCGTTGACGAAACCCTGAACGGTGTCGAAGCGGCCGTCGTGGATCAGGACGAGCAGATCCGGCAGGAAGATCGAGAGGTCGTCGTATGTCGCCTTGTAGTAGCGGGTGCTGGGCAGGGCGGGCACGAGACGGACGCGAGCCCGCACGATGACGCCGAACTGGCCGAGCCCGGCACGGACGGCGTCGAAGAGCTGCCGGCGATGGGTCGATGAGCAGGTCACGAGCTCGCCGCGGCCGGTGACCACCGTCAGCTCCAGCACGTTGTCCACCTGCGCGCCCTGGCGGAAGGACTGGGACCCGACGCCGCCCACGGACAGGGTGCCGCCGATCGAGAGGTCGATATAGTCGTTGAGGACCGCCGGCGCCAGCCCCAGGGGAAGCGTCTGCCGCAGCAGGTCGCTCCAGAGCAGGCCGGCGTCCACCAGGGCGTCGCCGGCGTGGATCTCGTGCACGGCCGCGAGGGTGGACATGTCGATCACCACTCCGGCCGCCACCTGGGCCTGGCCGAGGGTGCTGTGCCCCTGGCCGCGCGCCGCGACCTCTATGCCGTGCCGGCGGGTGAAGTCGATCAGGCGGACGACGTCCGCGATCGAGCCCGGCTTCAGCACGGCCGCCGGGCGGCGGTGGACGGCATGGCCGAAGTCGTCGGCGGCGGCGCTCAGAGCGGCCTCGTCGGTGAGCAGCTGGCCATCGAAATGGGGGAAACCGTCCACCGGCCTGGCGCGGCCGGAGGCGAGATCCGCCGCCGTCGCCCAGTTCCCCAGATGGGCGTCGAAGCCGACGACGGCCACCGCCGCCAGCGCGCCCCGCAGGAAATTCCGGCGAGAGACCTCGGAATGTCCCGCTTTCTGATCGTTGGTATTGTTTTTCATTGAAATCCTCCACACAGTGTCTGCCGACACTCTTCAAAACTGCTGCCGTCGGCGTGAAAGGAAGCTCCACGGAGAGGATAAGCGAAGCGGGTGGTTTGAGGCGTCCCCAGACCCAGGGCGCTGCCCTGGGCTGAGGAAGGGCGGCCCGTTGGGCCTCAAACAAATTCCGGCTGGGTGGAAGGGCCAAAGGCCCGGGCTCCCTCAGCCCAGGGCAACGCCCTGGGTCCGGCCGCGGTGGCTCCGGCATCTCCGTACGGAGTATCCTGCCACGCATGAATCTCACCCCCTCCTCCCCCGGCGTCCGCAGGATCGAGGCGCCGGTCCTGGTGGACCGCAAGGGGACGGTGTGGATGCCGGGGCTGATCGACGTCACGCTCCGGCTCGGGGATCGCGTCGTGCTGGCCGAGTCGCCACTGCCGGAGATGCCGCCGAAGCTCGCGCAGCTCCTGCGGGATGGCGCCACGCGCTTCGCGGGGGCCCGCAGCTCTTCCGGCGCCTTCACGGTGTCGTTCCTCGCCGATCCGGCCAGCGGCGAGCAGCGCTTCCTCGGCACCGCTCCCGGACTGCCGGCGGCGGTGGCGGTCGTCGAGTCCCGGAATGAGCTGGATCTCTCCGCCCTGGAGAGCCACATCGCGCGCGGCGGCACCCTCGACGGCGAGCTTCCGGCGCCCCGCGGCCACGCTCTCCAGGTCTGCCTCTCGGCCCTCGATCCCGAGGCGGGCTTCGTGCCCCGCCCCGGCGTGGTGGAGGCCCTGCGCCTTCCCGCCGGTCCTGGCCTGCGCGCCGACGCCGCCGTCGACGAGGGGGAGGTGCCCGCGAAGGGGGAGGAGATCGCCCGCGTCACCGCCCACGGGCGGACGCGGGCCGAGGCGCTGGCCCGCCTCCAGCGCGGCCTCGCCCGGACCGAGGCCTCCCTGCGCGACGGCGCCACCGACAAAGCCTTTCTCACCGAAGTCCTGGACCGCCCCGAGCTGACCGCCCGCGGGCCCGTGGACCCGGGGTGGCTCGACGCCCTAGTGGCGAGCGGCGAACACCTCCCCCGGCGCGGCGCCGAGGCGGCCCTGCTGGGGGCGGCGATCGCCGGCTATGAGGCGGACCTCGACCTCGCCCGCGCCCGCTTCTACGCCTCGGCGGCCCGCGGCCGGCCCGAGGTGCCGAAGGAGATCGGCCGTGCGGTCGAGCTGCGCTACCGGAGGCAGGCGTACCTCTTCCGCGTCTCCCGCCTCGACCGGCGGCGCTTCCGCGTCGAGGTCGACGGCCTCCGCCTGGAGATGCAGGCTGACCGCCCGGGGCGGACCGGCCGCGCCATCGCCTGCGGCGAGCGGAGCTGGCGGATCGCCATCGCCACGCAGGGGGACCGGCAGCTCGTGGAGGTGGACGGCATCCCCCACCGGATCGAACGCGAGAGCGGCGAGGTGGTGCGCGCTCCCAGCCCGGCGGTGGTCGTCGCGCTCGCCCTCCAGGAGGGGGACGAGGTGGCCGCGGGCGATCCCGTGGCGGTGCTCGAGGCCATGAAGCTGGAGACCACGGTGCTGGCTCCGCGATCCGGCCGGGTGCGCAGGGTGATGGCGCGCAAGGGCTCCCACGTGGGGACCGGCGCTCCCCTCCTGGTGCTCGCCCCTCTGGCCGCGGAGGACCTCGCCGCGCCGGCCGCCGGCCGGAAAGTGCGGTTCGACGCGCTGGTGCCGCCCACGGACGGCGCCCCCGATCCCCGCCGCAAGAGTCTGGAAGAGGCCCTTCGCCTGATGCTCGGCTACGACGCCGATCTCCAGACGGTCGAGCGCCTGGTCTCCGGCGGGTCCGGCGGGATCACCGGCACGGACCTGCCGCGCGAGGAGGAGATCCTCCGCGCCTTCGCGGACGTCAGCTCCCTCTTCCGCCGCCCAGCTGGCGGAGGACGGCCGCCACAGCCCCGAGGAGTACCTCTTCACCTATCTGCGCGACCTCGACGCGCGCGGGGCGGGCCTCCCGCCCGCCTTCCTCGAAAGGCTCCGCCACGCCCTCGGCCATTACGGAATCGAGAGCCTCGACCGCTCGCCGGAGCTCGAGGAGAGCCTATTCCGGATCTGCCATCTCGCAACGGCTCCCCTGGCAGGTGCCGCCGGTGCTCGCCATCCTGGAGAGCTGGCTGGAGCGCGCCGACCTCCCGGCCGGCCCGGGTCTCGCGCGAGCTCCTCGACCGGATGGTCGCCGACACGCAGGGGCGCGAGCCGGCGATCCACGATCTCGCCCGCGAGGTGCGCTACCGCGTCTTCGACCGCCCGCTCCTGCTCGCCGCCCGCGAGCGGATCGACGCCGCGGCGGCCTCCGATCTGGCCCGGCTGGCGGCCGGCCCCGGTCCGGAGGAGAGAGAGGAGCTCGTCCGCGCGCTGGTCGAGAGCACACAGCCGCTCCATCGTCATCCTGTCGCAGCGGTTCGCGGGCGCCGGCCCGTCGGAAGCCCTGCGCTCAGCCCTCCTAGAGATCATGGTGCGGCGCTTCTACCGCATCCGCGCGCTGGGCGGGATCGAGAGCTTCCTCGTCGAGGGGCAGACCTTCGCCGTCGCCGGCTACGAGCACCGGGGCTCTCACGTCCACCTGATCGCCACCCATGCCGCGTACGAACGCCTCGCCTGGAGCCTTCAGACGGTGCGCCGCCTCGCCGGCGAGGCGGCCGACGGCGCCGAGATCGTGGTGGATCTCTACCTCTGGCGGCCGGGCGAGCCCCTGGAGGAGGAAGCCGTCGCCGGTGAGATCGCCGGGCTGCTGGCCCGCCTGCCGATGCCGGCGGGGCTGCGCCGCGTCGCCGCCGCCCTCTCCGGGCCGGCCGGCACGCAGCACTTCACCTTCCGGCGCGAGGCGGACGGCGCGTTCCGCGAGGAGCAGGTCTACCGCGGCATCCACCCCATGCTCGCCCTGCGGCTGGAGCTCTGGCGGCTGCGGCAACTTCCATCTCGAGCGCCTGCCCGCTCCCGACGGGGTCTACCTCTTCCATGGCATCGCCCACGAGAACCCGCGCGACGAGCGGCTGTTCGCCGTCGCCGAGGTGCGCGACCTGACCCCGGTGCGCGACGAGGCCGGCCGGTCGTCCATCTGCCGCAGCTCGAGCACCGGCTGATGGAGGCGCTGGCCGGGCATGCGCCGCTTCCAGGCCCGCCGCGCCACCGGCCGACCGCCTGGCGTGGAACCGCGTGCTGCTCAACGTCTGGCCGCCGGTCGATCTGCGGCCGGACGAGCTCGACAGCCTGGTGCGCCGCCTGGCGCCGCTCACCGAAGGGCTGGGCCTGGAGAAGGTGGCGGTCCGCTGCCGCATCCCCGACCGCGAGACCGGCGAGCTGCGCGACCGGGTGCTGGAGATCTCGAGCTTCGAGGCGGCGGGCGTGGTCCTGCGCTTCCGCAAGCCGTCCGAAACGCCGCTGAAGCCGCTGCGGGAGTATGCCCAGAAAGTGGTCGACCTGCGCCGCCGCGGCCTCCCCTACCCCTACGAGGTGATCAAGCGGCTGACGCCGCGCCGAGGAGCCCAGGCCGACATGCCGCCAGGGGGACTTCGTCGAGCACGACCTCGACGCCGACGGGCCGCCTGGTGCCGGTCGAACGCCCCTACGGCGGCAACACCGCCAACGTCGTGGTGGGCGTCGTCCGCAACTTCACCGCGCGCTACCCGGAGGGGATGACCCGCGTGCTCCTGCTCGGCGATCCCAGCCGCGACCTGGGCGCGCTGGCCGAGCCCGAGTGCCGGCGGATCTTCGCCGCTCTCGACCTCGCGCGGGAGATCGGCGCGCCCGTCGAGTGGTTCGCCCTCTCCGGCGGCGCCCGCATCGCCATGGACAGCGGCACCGAGAGCATGGACTGGATCGCCCGCGTCCTGCGCCGGCTGGTCGAATTCACGCAAGGCGGCGGCGAGGTCAACCTGGTGGTGGCCGGCATCAACGCCGGCGCCCAGCCCTACTGGAACGCCGAGGCCACGATGCTGATGCACACCCGCGGATCCTGATCATGACCCCCGAGGGGGCGATGGTGCTCACCGGCAAGCGGGTGCTCGACTCCTCGGGGGTCGTCTCCGCCGAGGACAACTTCGGGATCGGCGGCTACGAGCGGATCATGGGCCCCAACGGCGAGGCGCAGTACTTCGCCCGCGATCTCGCCGACGCCTGCCGGCATCCTGCTGCGCCACTACGAGCACACCTACGTGCTCCCGGGCGAGCGCTTCCCGCGCCCCGCCCCCAGCAGCGACCCGCGCGAGCGCGACGTCCGCGACTCCCCCCACGGCGGCCTGTTCCGCACCGTCGGCGAGGTCTTCTCCGCCGCCACCAATCCGGGGCGCAAGAAGCCGTTCGAGATCCGGCGGGTGCTGGCCGCCGTCGCCGATCAGGATCACCCCCCGCTGGAGCGCTGGTACGGCATGCGCGACGCCGAGATCGCCGTGGTCTGGGACGCCCATCTCGGCGGCCATCCGGTCTGCCTGCTGGGCTTCGAGTCCAAGCCGATCCCCCGGCTGGGCTGGGCTCCCGTCTACGGGCCGGATCAGTGGAACGGCGCCACCCTCTTTCCTCTCGCCGCCAAGAAGGTGGCGCGGGCGATCAACGCGGCGAGCGGCAACCGGCCGCTGGTGGTGCTCGCCAACCTCTCGGGTTTCGACGGCTCGCCGGAGTCGATGCGCCTCTGGCAGCTCGAGTACGGCGCCGAGATCGGCCGCGCGATGGTGAACTTCCGCGGACCGATCGTCTTCTGCGTCGTCTCCCGCTACCACGGCGGCGCCTTCGTGGTCTTCTCCCACGCCCTCAACGACAACATGGAGGTGGCGGCGCTGGAGGGGGCTCACGCCTCGGTGATCGGCGGCGCCGCGGCCGCGGCCGTGGCCTTCACTCGCGAAGTGGACGAGCGGACCCGGCGGGATTCAGCGGTGGCCGAGCTCGAGCAGGCGATCGCCGACCCCGAGCGCGGCGACAAGGCGCGCCTGCGCTCCCAGCTCGAGGAGACGCGGGAGGCCGTGCGCGCCGGGAAGCTGGACGAAGTGGCCGCCGAGTTCGACGGCGTCCACACCGTCCAGCGCGCGCTGAAGGTGGGCTCGATCCACCAGATCATCCCGCCGGAGCGGCTGCGCCCCTACCTGATCGAAGCCGTCGAGCGCGGCATGGCGAAGGAACTCGCCCCGCGCCTTCCTTGATTTCAATCGAACCGCACCAGGCCGCGCCGCGTGGCGACGCGCACGGCCTCGGTGCGGCTGGTGACGCCGAGCTTCTCGAACAGGTGCGCGAGGTGGGTCTTGACGGTGCGCTCGGAGATCCCCAGCGAGGCGGCGATCTCCTTGTTGCTCTCGCCGTTCGGCGAGCAGGCGGAGCGCGGCCAGCTCGCGCGGCGTGAGCTGCACCTGCGTCACCCGCTCGGCCAGCTTGGCGGCGGCCGTCGGCGCCAGGTAGGTCTTGCCGGCGAGCACGTCGCGGATGCAGGCGACCAGCGCGTCGGCGGAGATGTCCTTGAGGATGTAGGCCTTGGCGCCGGCCTTGCAGGGCGCGGGCGATGTCCTCGTCGGCGTCGTAGGTGGTGAGCACGATCACGCGGGCCTGCGGGTCGAGCTCGCGGATCCGGCGGACCGCCTCGACCCCCTCCATCTCGGGCATCCGCAGGTCCATCAGCACCACGTCGGGGCGATGAGCCCGGAACGCCTCGACGGCGTCGCGGCCGTTGGCCGCTTCGGCGACGACCGTGAGATCGGGCTCCTGGTTGATGATGTTGGCGACGCCCGTCCGCAGCAGCGAGTGGTCGTCGACGACCAGGACCCGCGCGCGCTCCGGCGCGGTGGCGGCCGCCGCCACGCGCGGCTCAGCGATCGCCATCGGCCACCTGCTCCGCCCGGCGCTCGGCGCGCGGAATCGCGAAGGCCGCCGGCTGCCACGCGAGCACGACTTCGGTGCCGGCCCGCGCCGCGGTCACGAAGGTCAGCGAGGCGCCGATGCGCTCGGCGCGCTCGCGCATGCTGGTCATGCCGAAGCCGCCGTCGCCGCGGTCGCGGGCGATCCCGCGGCCGTCGTCGGCTCACCGACAGGCGGAATCCGACGCCGCGGACGGCTCCCGCGCGCACCACGATGCGGCGGGCGTGGGCGTGACGGACGGCGTTGGTCAGCGCCTCCTGCGCGATGCCGATGATCTCGCGCTCGACGCCCGCGTCGAACGCCGGCAGCTCGTCGAGGACGAGGTCGACCGGCACGTCGTTCGTGCGCTGCGCCAGGTCGACCATGCCGCTGCAGCGCCGCGGGCACGTCCTCGCGCTCGTCGGAGTGGGGGCGCAGCGCCGCCACCGACCGGCGGGCCTCGACGAGGTGCGTGCGCGCGAGGTCCACCGCGGTCTCCAGGCTCCGCGCCACCTTCGGCGGGAGATTCGAGGCGCCGCGCTGCGCCGCCTGCAGCTGCATCAGGATGGCGCCGAAGCCCTGCGCCAGCGTGTCGTGGATGTCGCGGGCGATCCGGTTGCGCTCCTCGAGCACGGCCTGCCGCCGGGCCTCGAACAGGCTCTGCTCGACGAGCCGGCTGTAGTAGAGGGCGAGCGTCGCCTGCCGCGCGGTGGCGTCGAGCAGGGCCCGCCAGCCACCCGCGCTCGCACTCGGAATCGGCGGCGCTCGAAAGCGCGATCCAGCCGAGGGTCTTCGGCGGCAGGAGCAGCGGCGCGACGAGCAGCGTCCGCACGCCGGCCGCCCGGTTGAAGGCGCGGACCGGCGCCGGCAGGCGCGCGTCGTCGCCGCGGTACTCGACGCTCGCGGCGCGGCACTCGTCGCAGGCGCCCAGATGCCGCGCCATGCCCTCGCGCGGCAGATCGAGCGCGGCCCAGCCCGGGCTCTCGGCCGTGAGCGTCTCGCCGCCGATGTTCGCCATCCACAGCTCGCAGGCGCTCGCCGGCTCGTCGAGGAGCCAGACGCCGCAGGCGTGCGCGCCGGAGTCGTCCACCAGGCGCTTGATGAACATGCGGAAGAAGCCGCGCAGGTCCGGGTGCGTGACGAGCAGATCGAGCGCGAGCTGAACGGCGTCGCGCTGGATGGACATCATGCACTCGGACCGCTGCAGCTCCTCGCGAAGGAAGGAGAGCTCGGCCTGGAGCCGCGCGACGTCGGTCTCCGGCTCCACCGGCGCGAGCTGATTCCCTCCACAGGGCGCGAGATCGTCAAAGCCACTCATGGCTCGGTCTGTCATGAAGCGATTATAGGCCCGAGCCCGAGCCGCGGGTATTCGACCGTCCGGACCATGCCGGCCTCGTCCTTTCGAATGAGACCGGACTGACCCGCCCGGCCGATGCGGAGATGCCGTATTCGGATGACGCCGGCCTCGGGCTTCCGCCGGATTGTGGACGGCTGCCTCGCGGGGCGATTCTGGTCATGCCATGAACACGCAAACTTTCCGCATCTCGCTTCTCGCTTCCCCGGCTCGCCGATTCGGCGCGCTCCTCCTGGCCGGGATCGCGGCTCTGGGCGCCGCCTCCTGCGCCCAGGACGCGACCGGCAGCACGACTCCCCCGCTTCCCCAGGTCACGGTCGCCCACTCAGTGGCGCGCGACGTCACGGAGTGGGACGAATTCACCGGCCGGCTGGAGCCCGTGCAATCGGTCGCCATCCGTCCCCGCGTCTCGGGGCTCATCACCGCAGGTGTCGTTCGAGGAAGGCAGCCTCGTGCGGCAGGGGCAGACGCTCTTCCAGATCGATCGCGCGCCCGTTCCAGGCGCAGGTCGACCGCCTGCGCGCGGAGCTCGCCCAGGCGACGGTGGCGCGCGACCGCGCCGCCGCCGAGACGCGGCGCGCGGACCGGCTGTCGAGCGAGAACGCGATGACCGTCGAGGAGCGCGAGCGCCGCGCCGGCGCCGCGGCCGAGGCGGCGGCCCACGTCGAGGCGGTGGCGGCCATGCTGCGCGCCGCCGAGCTCGACCTGAGCTTCACCAAGGTCGTGTCGCCGATCGACGGCCGCGTGAGCCGCGCCCTCGTCACCCGCGGCAATCTCGTCTCGGGCGGCCAGGGCGACGCCACGCTGCTGACCACCGTCGTGTCGCTCGATCCGATCTACGCCTCCTTCGACGCCGACGAGCAGGCGTTCCTGCGCTATGGCGACCGGGTGCGCCGGCAGACCGACGGCAGGGGCGAGCCTGCCGATCGACATGGCGCTCGCGGACGAGGCCGCGTTCCCGCTACCAGGGCACGCTGGACTTCCTCGACAACCAGCTCGATCCCTCGACGGGCACGATCCGCGGCCGCGCGGTCTTCCGCAACCCCGATCGTCGCCTGACGCCGGGGCTGTTCGTCCGCCTCCGGCTGCCGGGGACCGCGGCCTACCGCGGCGTGCTGGTCGAGGACCGCGCCGTCGGCACCGATCTCGACCGGCGCTTCGTGCTGGTCGTCGGCGGCGACAAGAAGGTCGAGTCGCGGACGGTCACCCTCGGGCCGCTCGTCGACGGGCTGCGCGTCGTCCGCAAGGGGCTCGAGCCCGGGGAGCTGGTGGTGATCAACGGCCTGCAGCGGGTGCGGCCCGGCGTGCAGGTCAACGCGACGGTGGCCGCCATGCGGGGCGAGACGGACGGCGCGCGATGAGATTCTCCGTCCTTCTTCATCACCCGGCCGATCTTCGCCGTCGTCCTCTCGGCTGGTGATCGTCGTCGGCGGCGGCCTGGCGCTCTTCAAGCTGCCGATCAGCGAATATCCCGCGGTCGTGCCGCCGACGGTGGTGGTGCGCGCGGCCTTCCCGGGCGCCAACCCGAAGGTGATCGCCGAGACGGTGGCCGCGCCGCTCGAGCAGCAGATCAACGGCGTCGAGAACATGCTCTACATGTTCTCGCAGGCGACCTCGGACGGCGCGCTGACGCTGACCGTCACCTTCGCGCGTCGGCACCGACCTCGACAACGCGCAGGTGCAGGTGCAGAACCGCGTGGCCCAGGCGCTGCCGCGGCTGCCGCAGGACGTGCAGCGGATCGGCGTGACGACGGAGAAGGCGTCGCCGGACTTCCTCATGGTCGTGCACCTGGTGTCGCCGGACGAGCGCTACGACATGCTCTACCTGTCGAACTACGCGCTCCTGCAGGTGAAGGACGAGCTGGCCCGCCTGCCGGGCGTCGGCGCCGTGCAGGTCTTCGGCGCCGGCGAATACAGCATGCGCGTCTGGCTCGATCCCGAACAGGCTGGCGTCGCGCGCAGCTCACGGCGACCGACGTCGTGCGGCGCGATCCGCGAGCAGAACGTCCAGGTCGCGGCCGGCGTGCTCGGCGCGCCGCCGGCGCCGTCCGGCGCCACCTTCCAGCTCACCGATCAACGCGCAGGGGCGGCTGACCGACGGAAGAGGAGTTCGGCAACATCGTCGTGCGCGCCGACGCCGGAGGGGCAGATCACCCGCCTCGCGGACGTCGCCCGCGTCGAGCTCGGCTCGAGCCGCTACTCGCTGCGCAGCCTGCTCGACAACAAGCCCGCGGTCGGCGATCGGCGTCTTCCAGCGCCCCGGCACCAACGCGCTCCAGGCCTCGACCGACGTGCGCGCGACGATGGAGCGGCTGAAGAAGAGCTTCCCGCCGGGCGTCGACTACCGGATCGTCTACGACCCGACGGTCTTCGTGCGCGAGTCGATCAGCGCGGTGGTCGCACACGCTGTTCGAGGCGATCCTGCTCGTCGTCCTCGTGGTGGTCCTCTTCCTGCAGACCTGGCGCGCCTCGATCATCCCGCTGGTCGCCGTGCCGGTGTCGCTGATCGGCACCTTCGCGGTGATGCTCGGCGCTCGGCTTCTCGCTCAACACGCTGTCGCTGTTCGGCCTCGTGCTCGCCATCGGCATCGTGGTCGACGACGCGATCGTGGTGGTCGA
The DNA here is from genome assembly GCA_963792575.1 of uncultured Acidobacteriota bacterium. Lineage (GTDB taxonomy): Bacteria > Acidobacteriota > Thermoanaerobaculia > Multivoradales > UBA5704 > DATARR01. Next base: position 967,358 of record CAWBWZ010000002.1, on the reverse strand, counting down.
GAACGTCGAGCGGCACATCGAGCTGGGGCAGCCGCCGCTGGAGGCGACGCGGCGGGCGATGGACGAAGTCATCGGGCCCGATCATCGCCATCGCGCTCGTGCTCTGCGCCGTGTTCGTGCCGACCGCGTTCATCAGCGGCCTCACCGGCCAGTTCTACCGGCAGTTCGCGCTGACGATCGCGATCTCGACCGTCATCTCGGCCTTCAACTCGCTGACCCTGAGCCCGGCCCTCGCCTCGCGGCTGCTGCGGGCCCACGGCGCGCCGCGCGACCGCGTGCAGCGGGTGATCGACCGGTTGTTCGGCTGGTTCTTCCGCGGCTTCAACCGCGTGTTCGCGCGCGGCTCGTCGCTCTATGCGGGCGGCGTCGCGCGGGTGCTGCGGGTGGCCGTGCGTGGCGCTCGTCGTCTACGCCGGGCTGATCGCGCTGACCGGTCTCGGCTTCTCCAAGGTGCCGCACGGGGTTCGTGCCGGCGCAGGACAAGGACTATCTGGTCGCCTTCGCGCAGCTGCCCGACGGCGCCACGCTCGACCGCACCGACCGCGGTGATCCGCCAGATGTCGTCGCTGGCGCTGGCGCATCCCGGCGTCGCCAACGCCGTCGCGTTCCCGGGGCTGTCGATCAACGGCTTCGTCAACGCGCCGAACGCCGGCATCGCGTTCGTGACCCTCAAGCCGTCCGAGGAGCGCGCGGGCCAGCCGGGGATGGACGCCAACAGCATCGTCGGCGAGCTCAACCAGCGGTTCGGCGCCATCCAGGACGCGTTCGTGGCGATCTTCCCGCCGCCGCCCGTGCAGGGGCTGGGCACCGTCGGCGGCTTCAAGCTCTACGTCGAGGACCGCGGCGGGCTCGGCTTCGAGGAGCTGTACAAGCAGGTGCAGGGCGCGGCCGCCGCGGGGCGGTCGGACCCGGCGCTCGCCGGGCTGTTCTCCAGCTTCCAGGTCAGCGTGCCGCAGATCGACGTCGCATGTCGACCGCGAGCGGGTGAAGACCTACGGCATCCCGCTGACCGACGTCTTCGATACGCTGCAGGTCTACCTCGGCTCGCTCTACGTCGAACGACTTCAACCGCTTCGGCCGGACCTATCAGGTCAACGTGCAGGCGGAGTCGCCGTTCCGCCTGCAGCCGGAGCAGATCGCGCCGCCTGCAAGACGCGCAACGACCGCGGCGAGATGGTGCCGCTCGGCTCGGTCCTGCAGGTGAGCCGCGGCTACGGACCGGATCAGGTGATGCACTACAACGGCTTTCCGGCCGCCGAGATCAACGGCGGCGCCTCGCCGGGCCACAGCTCGGGCCAGGCCCAGGACGCGATGGCCGCCCTGCTCAAGCGCACGCTGCCGAACGGCATGACGTTCGAGTGGACGGAGCTCGCCTACCAGGACGCGATCTCGGGCAACACGATGTTCCTGATCTTTCCGCTCTGCGTGCTGCTCGTCTACGGCGTGCTGGCCGCGCAGTACGAGAGCTGGTCGCTGCCGCTCACGGTCATCCTGATCGTGCCGATGACGCTCCTCTCGGCGATCGGCGGCGTCTGGCTGACCGGCGGCGACAACAACGTCTTCACGCAGATCAGCTTCCTGGTGCTCGCCGGCCTCGCGTGCAAGAACGCGATCCTCATCGTCGAGTTCGCGCGGCAGCGCGAGAACGAGGGCGGTGCCTCGCCGCACCGCCATCCTCGAGGCGTGCCGGGTCCGGCTGCGCCCGATGCTGATGACCTCGATCGCCTTCATCATGGGCGTCGTGCCGCTCGTCCTGGCGACCGGCGCCGGCGCCGAGGTGCGCCACGCCATGGGCGTGGCGGTGTTCGCCGGCATGCTCGGCGTCACGCTGTTCGGGCTCGTCCTGACCCCGGTGTTCTACGTCGTCGTGCAGGGGCTGGCGGCGAAGCTGTCGCGGCGAACGCGGGCCGCCGTGCCGCGGGAAGCCGCTCTCTCGGAGGGTCATTGACCATGCGCCTCATGAAATCACTGCTGATTCCCGTCCTGCTCGCCGCGGGGCTTGCGGTCGCCGGGTGCGCGGCCCATACGGCGCCGCCCGCCGCCGCCGTCCATCAGACCGCGCTGATCGGCTGGGACCCGGCGGCCTATTCGGATCAGGCGTTCGACCCCCGCTGGTGGCGCCAGCTCGACGATCCGGTGCTCGCGCAATTGGAGGACGAGGCGCTCGCGGCCAACCACGACGTGCGCTCCGCCATCGCCCGGCTCGACCAGGCGCGCGCGGTCTTCGACGAGGACCGCCGCGCTCTCTATCCGAAGGTGACGGCCGGGGCCTCCGCCGACTTGCGCGATCAGGCGCTGCCGGGATTCGTCGAGCAGCCGGTGCGCATCAACACCTATCGCGCGGCGCTCGACGCCTCATGGGAGCTCGACCTCTTCGGCCGCGTGCGCGCGGCCATCGCCGCGGCCTCGGCGAACGCCGAAAGCCTGCAGGCGGCACTGGCGGCCGTGCGGGTGAGCGTGGCCGCCGACGTCGCCCGCGGCTACTTCGAGCTGCGCGGCCTGCAACAGCGCATGGCGGTGCTCGACCGCAGCCTGGTCAATCAGCGCGAGACGCTGCGGTTGGCGGCGGTGCGGCGCGACGAGGGGATCGGCGAGGAGCAGGACGTGGCCAGCGCCTCGGCCCGCGTCTCGGCGATCGAGGCGGAGCTCCCCTCGCTGCGCGCCGAGCTCGCGGCCCGGGAGCACCGGCTCGCGGTGCTGACCGGCCACGCGCCCGGAGAGCTGACCGTCGACCTGGCGCCCCGGGCCTATCCGGTGCTCGCGAAGACGATCGCGCTCGGTCCCCCCGATCAGCTGTTGAGCCGCCGGCCGGACGTCCGGGCCGCCGAGCGCCGCCTGGCGGCGACGGCCGCGAGCGAGGGAGTCGCCGCGGCGGACCTCTATCCACGGATCACCCTCTCCGGCGTGCTCGGGCTCCTCGCCGGCCGTGGCCATCTCTTCGGGACGAGCGATTCCCGGGCGTGGGCCGTCACCCCGGCGCTGCAATGGAGCGCTTTCGATCTCGGCAGCGCCCGCGCCCGGCTCCGCGGCGCCCGCGCGGCCACGCGGGAGGCGCTCGCCGAGTACGAGAAGACGATGCTGCTGGCCCTGGAAGAGACGGACACGGCGCTCGTGACCTATCGGCAGCGGCAGGAGCGCCTGGTCAAGCTCACCGACGAGGTGCGCGAGAGCGTCCGCGCCGCGAGCATCGCCCGCGCGCGGTACCGCGAGGGGGTCGCCGACTACCTGCTGCTGCTCGACGCCGAGCGCACCCAGCTCCAGGCCGAGGACGGCGCGGCGCAGGCCGAAGCGGATGTCTTCACCGCCTTCGTGGGGCTGTACCGGACGCTGGGCGGCCTGCCGGAGCCGGCGGCACCCGGTGGCCTGGAGGCTCGAGCTCGCTGAGCCGCGGGACGAGCTTGCGTACAAGGACCTGCCGGAGGTGGGCCGCTTCGGCCTCCACCGGCACCTCGCGCCAGCGGGGATCGTGCAGGAGATCGTGCTCGATGCGTTCCAGGGCGCCCGGGACCGTCCGCGGAGGAACGCGGAGGCGGACGAGGTAGAGGACGCGGGCTCCGCTCTCCTCCTCGAGGGTGCGGAGTTGCTCCGGCCCCTCGTAACGCCAGAACGGCTCGTAGACCAGACCCGGCCGGCCATCGGAGAAAGCCAGGATCTGGGTGGCCACACCCCAGTCCGACGCGATAAAGATCGTTCCTTTCTCCCGGCCCGCCGCGAACCGGCCGATCTCCGCGAGCGATGGGTCCCAGGAGGACGACGCCCGGCCGGCCGCCAGCGCCCGCTCGGTCTGGACGAGTCCCGGCAGCCGCACCGCCAGCCAGAGGGCGGTGAGAGCCGCGAGGGTAATCCCGAGGGCCTTCTGTCTCCTGGTCCCTCGCGAGAGAGCCGGCAGCGCGAGGGCCACGGCCGCATATTGGAAAGGGGTCCCCAGGAGCCAGTGATGGACCCAGGTGGGGCGCGGCAGAAAATAGAGACCGAGACAGATGGCCCCGTAGCCCACGAGGGCGATCCCCGCCCCGCGAAGGGAGAGCTCGGATCTCCGGCGTTCCACGGCCATGGCCGTAACGATGGCGCAGACGGCGGCGGCGATCGCGATCTCCAGGATCTCCAGCCGGGGAGGGCGGTCGAGCCCCAGCACGAAGCTCCTGACGGTCGCTCCCTGCCCCAGCGCGAGATAATCCCCCACAAAGGCCAGGAAGCCGGCCGGCGAGCGTTCCATCCCCGGCCCCCCTCCCAGGGAGATCGGCTGGCCGCGGACGGCGAGCGCTCCGAGGTGAACGGCGGCGAGCGGCAAGGCCCCGGCCGTGAAGCCCGCCACGGCGGCCAGGAGGTGGCGGCGCTCCCTCCGGCGGGGGCTCCCGAGGACCATCGCCGCCAGGGGCGGAACGAGCACGAGCGCGCTCAGCTTCTCGAACGCGGCAAAGCCTACCAGCCCGCCGAGGCCCATGGAGCTGCGGACAGAAGGCCCTTCCCCGGCCTCGCTGCCGATCCAGAGGCCCAGCAGCGCGAGCCGGATGGCCAGCGACAGGGCCACCGGTCCCCAGTCGAAGCGGCCGGCCAGCAGCACCGTTCCGTCCGTCAAGAGCAGGACGAGGAAGACCGCCATCGCCCACGGCGGCAGGGCCGGCCCGGCGAGAGCGCAGAAGAGGACGATCCCGGCGGCGATGAGGAGGAGCCCGAACAGACGCCAGCTCGCGAGCGTGAACCGCGCCCCCGTGAGCCGCAGCCACGCGCCGTAAAGGTTCGTCTTGATCGCCCCGCTGTAGGGCATGTTGAGGACGCAGACGCCATGGAACGCCCGGCAGAAGATCGGCGGCGGCGGCGCCCCCAGCCATGTGAAGGCCCCCACGGCCTGGTGCAGCTCATCGTACTCCGGCCCCTGCGCCTCGATCCGCACGCTCGCGAGAAGGACGAAAAGGACCGCCGCCGCGAAACCTATGGCCAGGGAGGTGGCGAGAGGGGAAGAAGAACGCGGGCCCACGGGGCCGGATCATTTCACGCCAACGGCTTCGGCGACCTCCCGCAGGAGCTGCTGGGCCACGATGTAGCCCGAGCCGCCGTTGACGCCGTGGCCGGGCCAGGTGGCGACGCCCAGGAGATAGACGTTGGGCACCGCCGTGCGATGGCTCGGCTGGCTCGGCAGCGGGCGGAAGAGTTAGCTCTGCGCCAGGTCGTGCGAGCCGCCGTAGGGGTCCCCCGGCCCCTGGTTGGGGCTGAAGCGGGCGAGATCGCCGGGGCTGATGACGTGGCAGCCCAGGATGGCGCCCCGCAGGTTCGGGACGTGGCAGCCGGCGATGTCGAGAACCCGGTCGGCGAAGCGCCGCTTAAGGTTCTCGGTCCAGGTGCCGTCCCCGACCTCGATCCGCCCCGCCGCGTCGCCGCGCGGGTTGCAGGGCACCTCCAGGATCTGCAAGCGCGTCACCGCCTTCCCCTCCGGCGCGCGCGAGGGGTCGATGCCGGTGGGCACGTCGAAGGAGATCGTGGGCTCCTTCGGCAGCAGTCCGGAGAGCGCCTCCTGCACGTGCATGCCGAGCCCCGAAAGGCCGGGCGTCAGGTGCACCAGCCCGGCGGTGTCGAGCCGCTCGTCGGCGAAGCGTGGCGCCTCCGAGAGTGCCAGGTGGATCTGCAAGCAACCGCGGCCGTAGCGGTACTTCCCCGCCTCCCGGCGGAGCGGCGCCGGCACGCCGGCGTCCGCCAGCAGCCGCAGGTAGAGCTGGTCCGGATTGGTGGAGGCCACGACGAACCGCGTGGCGTGGATCTCCTCCCCGCCCTCGGTGCGCACGCCGACGGCCCGGGCACCGTCAGCTCCTCGGTCCGCACCAGACCGCCCACCCGATCGTTGCGCTCCAGCACCAGCACGCTCCACCCGGAACGGGCGAGATAAGCGGCGGCGATCAGCGCGTTGTGGCCGCTGCCGATGAAAATCGCGTCGAATGGCTTCACGTCGTTGTTCCTCCATGCGGCAGCCCGGGGTGATATCCCCCGGGCTCCGGGAAGACAACGTCGTGGGAGGGGTGATTTCCTCAGGGCGCCAGCAGAACGCCCCACATGAAGTCGAACTGCGTGGACCCGGAGAGCACGCCGGGGATCGGTGGGCCGGTCGGGTTGAAGGGGAGCATCGCCGTCGCGGCGGCGGTCGGACTGCCGGTCGCTCCGAACGAGGCATAGGCATGGCAGGCGATGCAGGACGAGGCGGAGATCGTCCCATTGCCCGTGATCCCTTCGATCACCGAATTGCCGAGCGCATAGGGCGTCCCGTCCGCGGCGGAATAGTCGACCTCGGTGGACTTCAGACAATAATTTTCCCAGACCGGCGAAAGGTTTGCCTTGGCCATCAGGATCTTCAACTGCTGCGTCTTGGGGCAGGCGCCATATTGCGTGTTGACCGCGGTCCGGTTCGGGAGGACGGCCGGAATCCTGGCGCCGAAGGTGTCGAAACATCCGATGCTGTCGCAGCGGCCCGGATTCATTTGATGCTCGAAGGTTCCCCAGACCCAGTTCGGGTTCTGCCGGCTGCTCACATGCAGCGAGACGAGCGCATATTCGACGCCACCGGAGGTGGTCGTGTAGTAAAGCTTCTCGATCTTGCCGACAGTGCCGAGCTGAGGGATCCATTGCAGCATCGTCTGCACGGGGATCCAGTCCCCCTTGACCGAAATGGCCTGCGTCGGCATGACGACCTTGAAGGATTTCGCGAAGGCGGCCGCCAGTCCCGCTTTGGTGTTCAACTGGTTGTTGACGATGTAATCGAACTGTGGGCGGTTCCGCTTCACCTCCTCGGCGATGCAGGGCGTCGGCGTGCCGCTGGTCGGAAAGCCGCCCACGGCGGCGTTTCCAGGTGGGTTGCAGGCGACATCGATCGGGATGAGATGCGGGCTCGACATCGAGGCGAGCACGCTCGCGTGCAGTTTCTTCGGCTCGTCCGGGCCGGGCCAATGCGGCGTCTTCGAGAACGTATCCTCATCGGAGGCCCAGGTTTCGAACACCACCGGCGAGGGGCGCGACTTCGACGCCGGCGCCGCGAATTCAGTGAACAGCCGCCAGATGAAGGCGTCGGAGTTCTGGGTCTTCCCATTGACGACTCCTGCCCTCGCCGGGACCGCGACGGCGACCGTACCCTTCACCGGGGCCGCCGCCGCTCCCTGCGCGGCAATCCCGGCGATGGCAAGTAAGAATCCGGCGACGACTGCGCAAGCGAATCTGGTCATAACCTTCCCCATCCTTTCGGCTGTCGAGGACGTCTGCCCACCACGGGCTCGATCAGAGATCGCGCTCTGTACTTTCTTGCTTGCGGGGACCCTACCCCAGTTCAGGGCCTGCGTCCACTGCCTCGGTGAGGGGTGAGCTATGATGGCGCGGCAAAGTTGACAACAAGGAGGGGATCTCTCCATGGGCCCACGACTCTCGCCCACCATGTGCGGTGCCCTTGCGGTCTCCATCGCTCCGCTCTTGCTGGCCGGCGGCTCTCTGCACGCGGCGCAGGCACCGCCTCAGTCCACGGTGCATGCCGCGTACGTGCTGCTCGCGGAGTCTCCGGCCGGGAACACCGTCGCCTTCGCGCGCGTGATCGTCGATCCCGGCCAGTCATGCCCGGCGCTGATCGACGGAGCGAAGCGGACCGCCACGACGCCGCGCAGCAATCCGCATGGGTTCGCGGTCAAGGTCTGCGAGGCCCGCTACCCGTTCGGGCGCTCGCTCGCGGTCGAGGGCGGTCCGAAGCTCCCCGCGGTGGTTGAAAAACCCTCCCGGATCGCGGTGCTCGGCGATTCCGGCTGCAAACCCAAGGATCAGCAGGGCTGCGGGCTGGAGGACCCGGAGTGGCCTTTCCCGGCCCTGGCCAAAGCCGCCGCCGCCAGCCGGCCAGACCTCGTCTTCCATGTCGGCGACTACAACTACCGCGGCACGCCGAGCGGCTTCAAGATCACGGTCGACGGCAAAGAGGTCCAGCGCTGGTATTACGATGCCGGCGACGGCGACGAACCCTCGGAAAAGTGCGGGCTTCCCGGTCCCTACCTCAGCCAGAACAGCAAGGGCAATCCCGACGCCGACAGCTGGGAATCGTGGTGGCTGGACTTCTTTCAGCCTGCCGGCGATCTGCTGACCGCGGCACCCTGGGTCTTCGCGCGCGGCAATCACGAGTTGTGCAGCCATGCGGGCCCGGGCTGGTTCTACTTCCTCGACCCGAGCTCGGAGCTGCCCGAAGGCGGCGGCAGGCAGCTCGCCTGCCCGTCGCAGGACGGCGAGGGTCCGGCCCTGCCCCATCTCCAGCTGACGGGTCCCCAGGTGCTTCACCTCGGCGATCTCGACCTGGTGCTGATCGATTCCGCGAACGCTTGCGATCAGTTGCCGGGCCTGGTCGAAGTCTACCGGGGCCAATTCACCGCGGTGGCGCGGCGGCTGCGCGGCCGGACCGCATGGCTGATGACCCACCGGCCGATCTGGGGAGTCGTGGACGCGTCGGCCCCCCTGTACGGCTGTGACGGCCAGCCGCGGAGCGGCCCCGCGCTTCCCTACGGAGAGCTCAACCAGACCCTCCAGTGCGCTCTGCGGGGTGAAGCCGGAGAAGCCCTGCTTCCCAAGCTCGACCAGATCCTCGCCGGCCACATGCACCGTTTCGAGACCCTCTCCTTCGCCCCCCCGACCGGCCGTCCGCCGGTGCTCGTGGTCGGTAACAGCGGGATCGCCGAAGACACCGGACCGCCGGTTGGCGCCTTCGCCCAGACGGTGGACGGCGCACCCGCCTCGGGTTTCTCGATCCTCCAATTCGGGTATCTGGAGCTCACGCGGAACCGGGACGGGAAAGGCCCGTGGCACGGGGCGATCGTAGCTTTCAACCCCGCGGCCTGGTCGCCGTTCCTCGCTTCCTGCGCCGCGCCGGATGCTGTGGATCAGGCGCTCTGCGTCAAGCCCGGAGGGAAGCCGTAAGGTGTGGAGAGGGACGCCCGCGCGGCCATCGTCGCGAATTGCCTAGTACCTCATCACTCTAGGAACGATGGGTAGAGTTTGCGCAGCTTAACCCGAGCATCTTCGGTAGTGAACTTCCAGTTGGCACCAACGGCGGCCTGATTGCGCTGAGTTTCCCATGCCGCTGTTTCCTGCTGCAAGAGTTCGGAGGTGGCAATCCGGCGATCCAAGCACTGCTGCTGCAAAACGCTGAATTCTCCCTCGGCCATGTTCAGCCAACTGCCGTGTTTGGGCGTGTAGTGGATCTCCAACCGCTTCAGCAGCCGTAGGGCCTCCTTGGGAGCAAAGGTCTCGTACAGGGAGGCGCCGGAATGAGTGTTGAGGTTATCCATGACCAGAACCACACGGTCGACCTCGGCGTACCGGTTGTCGAGGAGATCTTTGATGAACCAAGCCCAGTCCTGGCGAGTCCGCCTCTCGGTGACTCGGACTTGGCGCCAGCCTGCCAAAGGCTCAAAGGCCAAGAACAGAGTGCCCACACCATTACGCCGATACTCGTAGTCGTAACGTTCCACGGCGCCGGCTTGGCCGGCTCTTGGGGCTCGTACCTCTTCCAGCAATTGCTTGGTGCTCTCGTCCATACAGACCACCGGCCGCAAGGGGTCCTGCGGACGACGATAAACCTCCAGAATGTCCTCCATGCGGCAGACAAACTCGGCGTTGTGCTCCGGAGGGATACACCAACACTTCTTCAGATGCGGCTTGATCTCGTTTTTTTAAGCGTCCGTCGTACGGTCTCGTAGGACATCGACTCTACGTACTCCAAGACCACCATCTGATCGGCCAGCAGTCGCAGCGTCCAGTGAGCGCGTCCCTGAGGAGGAGGGCTACAGGCCAGGGCGAGTAGACGGGCTTCCTGCTCGCCATCGAGCCGGCGGCGGGAGGGCCGAGGCGTAGCGGGACGAGGCTGAAGGATGTCCAATCCTCTTTCGACAAAGCGTTTCCTGACCCGCTCCACTGTCGGGCGACTGACCTCCAAAGCGGCACAGATCTGCTCATCCGACCAGCCCGGGCCCGCCGCGCTTGTATCTGCCTTCAAGAGAATGCGGCCATGGGTTTGCCGTTTGGCGCTGGTGTGTCCGGTCGACACCAACTTCTCCAAACTCGATCGCTCCTCGGGACTGAGGGTGACCACATAAAGTTTCGGCATCTCCGTTCCTCCTGGAGAGAAATTGTAGTCTCTCCAGGAGGAAACTTGGCACCTAAACCCATCACCTCTACGGTGACGAGGTACTAGTTCCTCTTTCAGCTGACCGATGAAAATAGCGTCGAACTGCTTCACGTCGTTGTTCCTCCTTGCAGCGGGGGTGATCTCCCCCGGTCTCCGGGAAACAACGTCGTGGAGGGGTGATTTCCTCACGGCGCCTCCAGCATCACGCCGCCTCTCGGGCTTTGCCAGGGTCCGAACTACCTTCTTCAACGAGGCGGTCCCAAGATTCGCGCATTCGACGAAACCCGCCTCCTGCTTATGAGATAATCAGACAAACCACTTCTGACTGTCCGGGAGCCGCCGATGGCCGAGCCGCTGGAACGAAAAGCGACCCGCTATGAAGACAGCGTCCGCAGACTCTTCGCGATCTGGCGCTGGGGCTCGCGGGAGCGCGTCCTCGCGATCGTGGGATTTGCCGCCTTCGCGGCGGCGGCGGCCCTGCCCTTAGGACTCTCCCGCCTGCCCGCCCCATGGCGGGCGGCGATCCCTCAAGCCCTTAAGTACTGGCTTACTCTTGCCCTCTGGCTCGCCGGTGGGCTCTGTCTCGGCATGGTGGCGTTTCGCCTCTACCGCCGGGTCACGGCTCCTCTTCCCCAAGGGGAAACCAAGCTGCCGGCGCTCAAGGGAGCGGCGAGCTTCACCAGCGCCGAGGATGACGTCGAGCTTTTCGCGCAACTCTGCCGCGACGAGGAGCTCGAACGCCTCCGCGCCGCAATTCTCGACGACCAGACGCCCTTGATCGCGCTTCTCGGAGAGTCCGGTGTCGGTAAGACCTCCCTCCTCCGGGCCGGGCTCGCTCACGCCTTGAAGAAAGACGGAATCGAGATCATCTACTGGGAGGCCCTCCCTACCAACCCCGACACGGAACTCCTCCACAGGATCCGCACCGCCTGGGGCAAGGTGAAAGGAGCTCCCGCAGATTTCGCCGCGCTGCCGGCGGCCATCGCAGCGAGCTCCCGGGTTGTCGTTCTCGATCAGTTTGAGCAACTCTCTGCAGAGGCGCATCCAGCCATCTTCACGCTCCTCCGGGAGGTGCTGCAGACGCCTCCGCCCTTCCGCGGAACCTGGATCATCGCGTTGCGCGAGGAGTATCTGGGAAGGTGGTGGACCAGCGAGGCCATGCTCGATCTGCCCAAGGCCGTTCGCAACCGGATCACGCTATGTCCCCTCCGGCGCTTCTCGACCACCGACGCCCGGCGGGTCGTCGCGGTCCTGGCTTCCGCCGCCCAACTTCCTATCGACCAAGCCGTCGTTGACGCCTTGGTCGACAGCGTCGCGGTCGGCGGCACGGTGTCGCCCGTTGACCTGGGCGTTACCCTGCTCGGCCTCGGTGAGTTGACCGGCGGGGAAGGCGCCTCTCGCGTCTCAGCTGGAGACTTCCAAGCAAGCGGTGGCCCGGCCTGGCTGTTGACGCGATACCTGGAGCGTCAAATGGCCTTCTTCTCGCCCGCGCAGCGCGGCGAGCTCCTCCTTGCCCTTCTTGCCTTGGCTGACCGAGGCCAGGACCAGCGCTTGGCCGAGGGACTTTCTCTCGCCGAGTTGGCCGAAAAGGCCCATCCTCTCTCCCTCACCGACTTCCACCAGGCACTCGATTTTTTCGCCTCTTCACGGGTCCGGGTGCTTGAGCCTCTCGAGGAGGCTCGCTATCGCCTGATCCATGAGCGTTTCATCGCGCCCTTACAAGTGTTGAGCGGTTCGATCCTGGCCGAGGCCGCCCTTGCGAGCCGGCGCTTGGCGGAGGGTTACCGTATCTGGTCCAATGACCGGCGGAGCCGTTTCCTGCTCTCCGGCGCCGAGCTGCGGCTCGTGCTTCGCCACCAGGGGGAGTTTCCGTGGGGAAAGGATGAGACAGCCAAACGCGACTTTGTCCGGCAGTCCCAGCGTAGACGCAGCATGGTACGGTCCCTGGCTGCGGTCGCAATGCTCGGGGTGCTTGCTCTGGGAGCCGTGGCCCTCCACTGGCAACAACGACAGGAGTTGGCTCTCGAGCTCCGCAGCTTCAACCTGCCCGAGGACCTCGGGGATTATTTGAGCCAACTCGACGAGCTAGCCATTGGGACGAATGTCGCCAAATTCGACTGGCTGAGCCGAGCTACTCGCCTCCGCAAACTGTCTGTCCAAGCTCATCTCGACGCTCCAACGCCTCTGCCCCAGAGCCTCAAAAGCTTCACCTGCATTGGGTGCTCCAACGTCCATGAGTTTCTCCTGCCGCCCCATCTTCAAGAATTGGACATCTTTGGCTCTTCGGGTCCGATCGCCGACCTTCCAGCCACTTTGAAGTCAATCATTCTGACCCTATCACCCATGGGCGGCGTAGACTTTCGACGCCTCCCCGCAGGTCTACGATCCATCCTCATCGACGTCGGCACTTCGCGAGTCAGTGAAATCACTCTTCCTTCTGGTTTAACCTCCCTCAGGCTTGTAAGCCCAATGAACCTTACTAATTTACTCTGGGTGCCGCGGGGCGTGGAGAGCTTGCACTTCGAGATAGGTAGCGATTCTTTCAGGTTCGATGGAGTGCCCCCTGCCCTGAAGCTCTTGACCGTAAATTACGCAGCAAACCGCTCCCGGGCTAATGATTTGCAGAGCTTTCCTCGCGAACTTACATCTCTTACCATCGGAGATCTATCATACGGTCTACCTCCGGAAAGACTCGACTTCAGAGATCTCCGTGCCCTGAAATATCTTGATATCCAGACCGTCAACTGTTTCGGAGCTCAATTTCCGGCGTCGCTCCGATCTCTTGGCGTTTCGACAGATCTGCTCCCCTCCGTTCAACTTCCCAAAAGCCTGGAACAGCTAAGCCTGAGAGACGGCCAGCTCTCCAATTTGAAGAGCCTTCCCAGAGGTCTTAAGTCCCTTAACCTCTCCTACGTTCGAGTCCCTAGTTGGGAAGGATTGCCTCGTTCTCTGCGCTCTCTCTCGCTGGACTCCGTCGAGAGCCAAGCCCCCATAGACGTAGAGGTTCTCCAGAATCTGGACTCCTTGATCCTCGTAGGCACCACCCTCCCCCCGAAACACCTGCCCCCTCACCTTCAGTCGCTAGTCTTCACCGGACAATGGCAGTGGCTCCGAGGAAACCTTCCCGCTACCCTTCAATCTCTCAGTTTAATGGACAAGATGGATCGGTTAGGCGATCTGGGGAATCTGCCACCAAATCTTAAAGAGCTTACTATACCGGCGGCGGTCAAGGACTTGCGAGGTTTGCCCAAAAGCGTTCGGATTCTGCGACTCCGTTGAAGAGGAGAGCTACCAACCTTGAATTGGTAGAGTGCTTCGAAGACGAGCGCCGTTCGCCCTTGCTATCTGGGTATCGAGGATTGATCGAAGATCGGGTTACCTGATCCTCCGTGTGGGATGCAAGGAGCGGCCTTCCAGCGCTGCCCCATTCACTCCTACCATGCGCTCCTACCTATTCATTACCTAATTGCGGGAGATGGTACATCTAAGTCTTTACGCTGAAGAGATCACAGTCCAAGCTCCCTCTTCTCCCGGTGCGAGAGTGATGAGGCTCTACCCCGCCTTGGCCCGCGCCTCCGCCTTGTCCACCACCACCTCGGTGAGCCGGGCGGTGCGGGAGACGGCGCGGCCGATCGCCTGCAGGAGGGCGATGCGGTTACGGCGGACGTTCGGGTCCTCGGCCATCACCAGCACCTCGACGAAGAAGCGGTCGAGCACCGGCGCGAGGTCGGCGATGCGGCGCAGGCCGCGCTCGTAGTCGCCGGCGGCGGCCGCTTCCTCGATGTCGGCGCGCAGCCCGGCGAAGGCCGTCGGCTAGCTCCTTCTCCGCCGGCTCCACCAGCAGGGACTCGTCGAGCGGAGTCTCGGCGGCGTCCTTGACGATGTTGGCGATGCGCTTGGCCGCCAGCACCACCGAGAGGAAGGCCGCCTCCTCGCGCACCTTGTGGAGGGCGTCCACCCGGGCCTTGAGGTCCGGCAGGTTGCTGACGCCGGCCGCGAGCGCCGCCTCGATCTCGTCGTAGGCGTAGCCGGCGAGGCCGAGGATGTAGCGGATGCGGTCGTAGAGGAAGGGGCGGAGGTCCTCCAGGATCTGCTCGGCGCTCGCGGGTGAGGCGGTCGCCGTAGAGGCTCGCCGCCTTCAGCCGCCACCGCCTCGAGATCGAGCGGCAGCCCGCCTTCGAGCGCGATGCGCACGACCCCCTGGGCGGCGCGGCGCAGGCCGAAGGGGTCCTTGCGAGCCGGTGGGGATCAGCCCGAGGCCGAAGATGCCGACCAGGGTGTCCATGCGGTCGGCGAGGCCCGACGACCTGCCCGGCCCGGCCGCGCGGGATGCGGTCGTCCGCCGAGGCCGGCATGTATTGATCGTAGATCGCCTGCCAGACCTCCTCCGGATGCCCTCCTCGCGGGCGTAGATGCCGCCCATGATCCCCTGCAGCGAGGTGAACTCCTTGACCATCTCGGTCGCGAGATCCACCTTGAGCAGGCGCGCCGCGTCGACCGCTTGCGGCTTCTCCGACCCCCAGCCGAGCTGGTCGCAGATCTCGGCCGACAGCGCCACGATCCGCTCGGTCTTCACCGCGTAGCTCCCCAGCTTCTCGTGGAAGTTCAGGCGCTGGAGCTGCTCGGCGCGTCGCGCGAGCGGCGTCTTGCGATCCTCGCCGTAGAAGAAGCGGGCGTCGGCCAAGCGGGCGGCGACCACCCACTCGTTGCCGGAGCGGGCGCGCCCCGCCGGATCGTCCGGCCGGTCCATGACGGTGAGGAAGTACGGCAGCAGACGGCCGTCGCCGTTGCGGAGCTGCCACGGTCAGGGCGCTCTGGTGGTCGCGCAGGCTGGTGGCGAGCACCTCGGCCGGCAGCTCCAGGAAGGCGTCGCCGAACTTCCCCTCCATCACGCCGGGGATCTCGCAGATGGCGGCCAGCTTGTCGAGCAGCGCCGGATCCTCGACCAGCCGGCCGCCCAGCGCCTCGGCGCGCGGCGAGCATGGTCTCCTGGAGGATGCTGCCGGCGCTCGGCCGGGCGCACCTCGATGGCGCGCGCGGCGAGCATGGCGCCGGTAGTCCTGCGACGCCCTCACGCGGAACGACCGCGGGCGAGAGCGTGGGGTGGCCCTCGGTCGTATCCCCGGCCGCGATGCCGAAGAGGTCGAACGGCACGACCTCGCCGTCGAGCAGGGAGAGGATGCCGTGGATCGGGCGCACCCAGGGCCCCTCGCCGCTCCCCCACCGCATGGTCTTGGCCCAGGAGATGCCGGCGAGGATGCGCGGCACGATCTCGGCCAGCACGTCGCGCGGTGGCCCGCCCCGCGATCTTCTTGGTCGCGGCGAGGTACTCCCCCTTGTCGGTCGTCACCCGCGCGAGCTGATCCGGCTCCAGGCCGGTGCGCTTGGCGAAGCCGAGCAGGGCCGGCGTCGGCGCGCCGTCGGCGCCGTAGGCGGCGCGCACCGGCGGGCCCATCACCTGCTCCTCGCGGTCGGCCTCGCGCTCGGGCAGACCGGAGAGGATCAACACCAGCCGGCGCGGCGTGAAGCCGGTCTCCACCTCGCGCGGCGCGAGGCCGCGCGCCATCAGCTCCTCGAAGACGCGCGTCGCCAGCTCCTTCACCCCCGGCTCCAGCATGCGGGCCGGGATCTCCTCGCTCCGCACCTCCAACAGGTACTCACCCGCAGCGGCATCTGCCACCTCCGTCGTTACCGCCGTCGCGCCTCGTCGAGCCTCCCCCGCGAGCAGCGGGAAGCCCTGCTGCTCGCGGCTCTCGACGTACGCCTTGGCGCAGCCGACCGCGAGGTCGCGCACCCGCTTCATCAGTCCCACCCGCTCGGTGACCGAGACGGCGCCGCGGGCGTCGAGCACGTTGAACGCGTGCGAGCACTTGAGGGCGCACTCGTAGGCGGGCAGCACCAGCCCGGCCTCCAGGCAGCGTTCGGCCTCGCGCTCTATGCCCTCGAACTGGCTGCTGGCAGAAAGGTCGACGTCCGCCACCTCGAAGTAGTAGCGGGAGAGCTCGTACTCCTCCTGCTTGCGCACCTGGCCGTAGGGGATCCCCTCCACCCAGTCGATCTCGTAGATGCTCTGCGAGAGCGAGAGGAACATGGTGAGCCGCTCGAGGCCGTAGGTGATCTCGGCGCTGATCGGCTTCAGCTCCATGCCCCCCGCCTGCTGGAAGTAGGTGAACTGGGTGATCTCCATGCCGTCGAGCATCACCTGCCAGCCGACGCCCCAGGCGCCGAGCGTCGGCGCCTCCCAGTTGTCCTCCTCGAAGCGGAGGTCGTGCTGCGGTGAGGTCGAGGCCGATCGCCTCCAGGCTCCGCACGTAGAGCGCGCTGCACGTCGAGCGGCGCGGGCTTGAGGATCACCTGGAACTGGTGGTGCTTGCCGAGCCGGAACGGGTTGTCGCCGTAGCGGCCGTCGGCCGGCCGGCGCGAGGGCTGGACGTAGGCCACCCGCCAGGGCTCGGGGCCCGAGGACGCGCAGGAAGGTGTCGGGATGCATGGTGCCGGCGCCCACCTCGAGGTCGAGCGGCTGCTGCAGCACGCACCCCTCGCGGGCCCAGAACTCCGAAAGCTTGAGGATCAGCTCCTGGAACGTTTGCATGAGAATCGCTTTCCCCGGGGAGAAGGGGGAGACAAGCCCCTCCGAAAGATTGAGCGGGATAGCCTATCAGCTCAAGCGTCAGCTCAGACGCGCGAGCGTCTTCTGGATCACGTCGTAGCTGCGCAGCTCGCGCTGGAGGAAGTGGCGCCGCACCTGGGCGCAGAGGTCCTCCACCTGCCGCAGCACCGCAAAATCAGGCGGGATTCCCGGCCGCCGCCGGCAGCCCCTCGCGGCCGATCCGGCGCAGGAAGTCGAGCGTCGCGGCGGAGATCCGCGAGGCCGATCACGCCGCCGCACTCGAAGCAGAGCAGCGTCTCGCCGCCGCGCGGCAGGATGGCGCCTTCCGGCGGGAACGGCCCGCCGCAGGACGGGGCAGGCATGGGGGGAGGGGAAGACGCCCGCCAGCCGCAGCACCCAGGACTCGAAATAGCGGGTGGCGAGGTCGCGGTCCACCCCGGCGAGCAGGGCTTCGAGGGTCGAGTCGAGCAGCCGGAAGAGGTGGTCCGACGCCTCCTGCTCCTGCGCGAACTCCAGCAGGTGGTCGGCGAGATAGCTGCCGAGCAGGATGCCCTTCGAGATCGTCTTGCAGCGGATGGGCCGGCCGCACCAGCTCCACCGAGGAGAGGCGGACGAGATCGCTCCCCTCCTTCTCGAACCAGGTCACCTCCACCTTGGCGAGCGGCTGGAGCTGGCCGCCGAAGCGGCTGTGCTTCACCCGCGCGCCCTGGGCCACGCCGCGCTTCTTGCCGTACTCGCGGGTGAGGAAGGTGACGATCCGGTCGCGGTCGTGGAGATCGGTGACGTCGAGGATCAGCGCCTCGGCGGTTTGCAGGCCCATCCCAAGAATCATAGCACGATCAGGGCGTAAGTTATTGATTTTGTGAGCGAAATCCTCAGCTCGGCGGCCTGACTTTCAGCAGGAAATCCTGCAGCGTCTGGCCGGCTTCCAGGGTGAAGGGCTCGGCGAGGATCTCCGGGTTGGCGAGGCGGTCGAGGCGGAAGCTGCGATGGTCGTTCCGCAGCTCGCACCAGGCGACCAGGGTCCACACCGCTCCCCAGTAGAAGAGGCCGAGCGGCCAGACCGTGCGGACGGAGGCACCGCCGTCCTCCCGGGTGTAGTCGAAACGGGTCTTGCGCTGCTCGGTCACCGCGTGGCGCAGCAGTCCCACGTGCTGCACGGGGTAGCCGCGGAGATTGGGCGCGTAGAGCGCCTCGCCCGGGTCTTCCAGGTCCGGCGGCAGGACGGCCTCGATCTTGCGCAGGGCGTTGGCCGCGGCCTCGGAAAGCGCGGGATCGGCCCAGGTGCGCACCATGCGGGCGCCGAGACGCAGGGCCTGGAGCTCTTCTCGATCGAACATCAGCGGCGGCAGATCGAAGCCGCGGCGGAGCCGGTAGCCGACGCCCGCGGCGCTCTCGATCGGGAGGCCGCAGGCGCTCAGATCCTGCACGTCGCGGTAGATGGTGCGTTCGGAAACCTCGAGCGCCCGCGCCAGGTCACGGGCCGTCGTGACCCGGCGGCGGCGCAGATAGAGAACGATCTGGAACAACCGGTCGGCGCGCCGCATGGCGCAAAGCTTAACGCTACTTCCGCGGCCTCACCGCGGCGAGTGAAGCGCCATCCGGTTCCCCTCGCTGTCCAGGAACATGGCGATCGAGCCGATCTGGTCGGAAAGGTGCGTCGCCCCCATCACGACCTTGCCCCCGGCGGCTTCCACCCGGTGGAGGGCGCCGGCGAGGTCGTCCCCCGCGTCGAGATAGACGATCGTCCCCTGGGCGCTCGGCGCGAGGTGCTCGCCCTTGATCAGGGCGCCGCCGACCCCGCCGTTCTCATAAGGCAGGATCGCCATCTCCCTGCCGCTCATCGACTCCTCCCGCAGATCGGCTTGCAGCACGCGGCCATAGAACTCCTTGGCGCGGGCGAGGTCGGTGACGGGGATCTCGAACCAGTTCAGAGCGTTGCTCATGGGCTTACTCTCCTTTGGGATCGCGGACCGGCGGCGTGCCGGTCCGCTGTGAGAGAAGCCTAGAGGGGGGCTCCTGACAGCGTGGTGTCAGGAGGGTTTTGCCAGAAAAGGACGGAAAGGACAACAAGGACGCAAAGGACAGACAAAGGACCGCCGAGATCGCGGCTTTCTCGTCCTTGTCGTCCTTGCAGTCCTTTACGTCCTTGGCTTTGGCTTTTGCCCGGAGTCACTGCTGGAACGGCACCTCCACCACCTCGGAAGCTTCGGACGTGAAGACGACGCCGGTGGGTCCCACCGATTTCACGCTGGCGTCCTGGAGCTTCAGACCGGCCTTCAGAGGAAGAAAGGTCCTCCAGGGCGAGTAGGCATAGGCCTTCCAGTCGTCTCCGCCACGGCCGAGGCCGGCCAGCTCGAGATCGGCGAGGCCCATCTCCGGCAGGCTTCGTCGCGCCGCCGGCCGCGAGGGGGCCCCGGATCCGGAAGTCTGGATCTCGCAGGCGTCCACCGCTTCCGGCCGGCCGCGGACCTTCGCCGGCGAGGCGGGGCCGACCCGCAGGCGATCGCCGTCCGGCGTAATGATGAGCCCCGCGGAGGCCAGCACTCCGTCGAGCACATGATCCCAGGGCAGATCCTCGACGAAGACCGAGACCCGGCCCTCCAACTTGCGCGGAGCCGAGATCTTGCGTTGCGAGATCTGCTCGAACATGCACAGGAAGGTCGCCAGATCGCTATCCTGGAGCGACACGGTGATCTTTTCGCCGGTGTAGGGCGCGTGGGGCGGCGCGGCGGCCGGCCGGCTCGCCGCCCGCGACACTCGCCGGAGCGGACCCGGCCCGACGACCACCCCCACCGAGTTCATCGCGGCGAGCGTCTCCTCAATCGTCGCGCCATCGACCTCCACGCTGACCCGCCCTTCCACGTCCGAATCGACGACGAACTCCTGGAGGGTCAGGTCATGGAGCGCGAAAAACAGATGGATGAGCTCGACGTCGCGCATGTGCAGGGTGAGAGCGCCCCCCTCCGGGGCGGCGCCCCGGGCCACGACCTTCCCGAGGGAGGGGCGCGGCGCGCAGAACGCGGCGGTCTGATCGTCGAAGAGCCCGTTGCCGAGCACGGCCTCCCTCTCCCCGACCGGCTCCAGCGCATCCAGCCGCGCCGTGACGGAGAACTTCTGGCATTCCTGCGCCGGCGACGTCTCCACGCGCCCCACCTGGAAACCCGCCCTCTTGAGCGCCGGCTCGAGGCCGCTCCGCGACGAAGCGCCGGAGACCACCCCTTCCAGGACGATCTCCTGAGCGGACCGGACCTCGGTCAGCGACACCGCGCTGTTTCCGACCTCGCGACCAAAGGCGCCCAGGGCGAGGGCGAGCCGGGACGTATCGGCACGGGAGGTCAGCTCCTCCACCTTTTGGTAGGTCCCGCTTAGCCAGGCCAGATGATCGCTGAAAAGCTTTTCGGGGGTCGACCCGGCGGGCGCCGGGTTCTCCTCATCCGAGTAGCAAGGCAGCGCGAAACGCGCGGCAAAGCTCACGGTACCACCCGCCGCGGCCTTGAGGCGCAGCGTCTCGAGATCCATGAGCCTTGAACGCTGAGCAGTTCTGACGAGAAAATCGTCGACCTTCTCGTATGGATCGCGCCCGGAGATCTCCAGCCGGATGAGCTTCACCGGCGTCGGCCGGCCGTCCTCCAGCCGCAGCCTCTCGGCTTCGGCCACCGGCTTGACGTCGAAGTCCTTCAGCTCCCCGGCCTGCTTGGCCCAGATCGCGAGCTGACGTTTCTCCTCGGCGGGATTACAGGAGGGGAAGCGGCGCCACAGAGCGTCGAGCTTGAGCGCCAGCGCCGCGGTTTCCTGCGTGATCTCATCGATCGTGGGATCTGTCTGCCGTGGTTCGACAGCACCAGCGACGCTCGATGCCTGGGTCAGGCTGGCGGCGACGACGAGGACTCCGGCGGTACGGCGGAACAGGTGGCTCATGAGGGTCTCCCGGAAACGGAAGCCGAGGAGCGCGCCGCTTCCAGCGTGCGGCGCACCCCTTCAGCGTAGGATGTCTTGGCCAGCGGACCGATCAAATTTTGCAGCGCCGAGTCGTCCAGGATCACCGGTTCGGTCTGGAGATAATGCATCTCGACCATCTCACGCATGATCGGGCTGAAAAGACCGATCAGCCGCAGCATCCCCTTGCCGACCGCGCGCACTTTCAGGGGGTGCCCGATCTGGCGGCCGATCTCCTCGATCAACGCCTGCTGGCTGGTGACGCCGGCCCCGGCCAGATGCCAGACGCGACCGAACGCCTGTGGCGTCTCCAGCAGCTTCACCACCACCGGCCCGACGTCGGGGACGAAGACGAACTCGTGCGGCTTGTCCAGCGGACCGATCATGTTGGCGGTGCCGCCCTTCACGGCGGCCTGGATCGCGCCGTCCAGGAAGCTCTTGTCCACGCCGGGTCCGTAGAAGTCCGGCAGGCGAAGCGCGCAGCCCTGGATGCGCCCTTCGGCACTGGCCTTCAGCACCAAGTCTTCCTGCTCCTTGCGCATGCGACCCTTGAAGGTATGCGGCTCGCGCGGATGGTCCTCGCGCACCGGCGTGCTCCGCGGCCGGCCGTAGGAGTAGACGGTGGCGATCAGCAGCAGGCGCGGCACCCCTTCGGCGATGGCGCCGGCCAGGGTCTTCGCCATCAGTTGCGGGTGCAGTTCGAACTGCCAGTAGTTGACGCCCACCAGGTAGACGATGCTGCCGATGTCATGGCACGCCGCGCGCACCGAGGCCGGATCGTCGGGGTTCCAGGTGGCGATCTCCGCCAGCGGATCGCTCCCGAACTCCTTCTCCAGCGAGGCCCGCGAGCGGCCGATCACCCGGTACGGACGGTTAGCGGCGCGCAACGTGTCGGCGATGCTGCGGCCGATGGCGCCCGCGGCGCCGAACAGGGCGACTTTGTCTTTGTCCACGCCTCCCCCTCTCTTGCTTGACGGCTTTATATGGAGTCTCTCACGTAAGAGGCCCTACCAAGACCTTTTTCGTAGGGGAGGGGCTCGTCCCCTCCCGCGCCCTGAAAGGGCGGAACCCAACTTACCGGTACCGAGGGACCGTTGATGAAAGGCACCGCCCCCTCGGGGCGGATATAGGGGGTGGGACTGCCTACCTGGCGCTAAAGCGCCAAGCTAATCAAATTTCGCCCTTTCAGGGCGAGGGAGAGGACAAGCCCTGTCTGCATACGAAACCGAATTCTGTTGGGTGCTCTCAGGCATGATTCGGCCATCGCACCACGGCTCTATAGACCTTTCACGTGATGGGCCATGCGGCCGGTGAGGCAGAGCAGTTCGCCAGTTCGTGTATCTAGCCTATAAGCATCGCAGCGGCTTACTGAGAATTCGCCAGCCTCGGGAGGAATCGCAACGATTTCGTATCGACCGTTGCCGCACCAAGCGCGCCCACCGCAATGAGGGACAGGACCAACATTTTTCTCATAGGCAGATGGTAACAGGGCGACCCGAGCGGGCGGAGCGATCCGGGGTGGCGCTCACTCCACCGCCAGTGCAATCCCCGTCCCCCGCACCATCCTGTCATCCAGGAGAGGACCGGAGAGCTCATCCCCCTTTCCTTTAACCACAATGCGGAATAAGATCCTCCAAGGAACGACTCCGCAAGGAAGCATACCCTGAGCCAGCCAGCCGCCCTGCCCTTCGAGCTCGTCTATAGCGACGGAGCGCTCTTGGAGACCGACTGGCATACCTTTGAGTTACCCCTCCTGCGGGAGCTGATCCATCAGGTCATGGTGGAACGCGGCCGGACCGACTTCTATGTCGGCGCGAACCTCTTCGTGTACTACTCCGTGGATCAGGCACGGGATGTCGCGGAAGAGGAAGAAAGAGGATTGCCGAGGCGTGCTTACCGCGGGCCGGACGTCTTCTGGGTGGGCGGCGCCGGTCCGGACCGCAGGCGCAAGTGCTGGATCGCGTGGGAAGAGGACGGGCGCCTGCCGGACGTCATCTTCGAGATGCTCTCACCTTACACCGCAGAGAAAGATCGCACCGAGAAGCGAGACCTCTACGCCCGCGTTCTCTGCACGCCGGAGTACTTCCTGTATGAACCGGACACACGCATCCTGGAGGGACTGCGTCTGGTCGGCCGGTTCTACGAACCGATCCAGCCCGACGAGAACGGCCGGCTCTGGAGCGAGCAGCTAGGTGCGTTCGTCGGCCTGTGGCATGGCACCCTGCCGGGAAGGCCGGCTGCCGCCGACTGGGTCCGGCTTTTCCGCCCCGACGGCAGCTTGGTGCCCACGCACGCCGAAGCGGCATGTCAGCGGGCCGAAGTGGCGAGGTTCGAGTTTGCTCTTCTGCGGGCCGACGCAGAACGCCAGCGGGCTGAAGCGGAACGACAGCGGGCCGACGTGGCGGAGTCCGAGCTCGCTCGGCTACGAGCCCTCCTCGAAGAGCGCGATCGGGGCTGATTCCGAATCCGATGTTCTGATGTCCCTCCCCCGCCCCAAAGGGGCGGCCTTTGAACAGCCCGGGGTGGCAACCCGGGTTGGCTGGCCGACAAATCTCTAAGCCCCGAAGGGCCGGCCGAAATCCCCGGCGCTAGACCGGCCCTTCGGGGCTTGACGGACGGGTACCGCCAGTACCTGGGGTTGCCACCCCAGGCTGTTCAAAGATCGCCCTTTCAGGGCTCGGGAGGGGACGAGCCCCTCCCCTACTACAGGCGCTCACTCCACCGCCAGCGCGATCTGATTCGCGAACGCCTCCAGAAAGTGGAGCCTTTCCGGGGCGGCGAGGCTCTCCGGATCCGCGGGGTGCACGCCGAGCACGCCGACGACGCCGCGCGAGGTCTTGAGCGGCAGGTAGAGCCCCTTGGCGGCGGGGAGGGTGTCGGTGGTCTTGCCGGCGGCGCGGCCGTGATCGAAGACCCATTGCGCCACCGCGTGCTCACGGGTGTCGAGGATGAAGGTGACGCTCTCCCCCGCCCTCTCGCTCACCCGCCCCTCGGCGTCGGGCAGGAGCAGGAGGACCTGGCTCAGGAAGACGGAATGGATGTGGCTCGCGGCGGCGTGGAGGATCTCGTCGGTGTCCTTCGCCGCCGCGAGATCGCGGCTCATCGCGTAGAGGGCCGCCGTGCGCCGCTCGCGGTCGTCCGCGGCCTCGGCCTGCCGGCGCAGGCGGGCGGTGAGGGTCGAGATCACCAGGGCGGTGATCAGCATCACCCCGAAGGTCAGCAGGTATTCACTGTCGGAGACGGCGAGAGTGAGGTAGGGGCGGACGAAGAAGTAGTCGAAGGCCGCGACCCCCAACACCGAGGCGAGCACCGCCGGACCCCGGCCGTGGCGGGCGGCGGTCCAGATCACCGCCAGCAGGAAGAGCATCGCCAAGTTCACCTCTTTGAACCCGGGGCGGATCAGGATCGAGATGCCGGCGGCGAGCGCCGTCGCCAGGGCCGCTCCCAGGTAGCCGCGCCAACCGGTCCGCGTCCGGCGCTCCCGGAGGGTGGCCGCCGGCCACCCCTCCCCCGCTTCTCCGGCGATGACGTAGACATCGATGTCGCCGCTCTCGCGTTCGAGCTGGTCGCGCACGGAGCCGGCGAGGAAGTCCCGCCAGCGCGCGCGGCTGGGCTTGCCGACGACGATCTTGGAGACGTTCCGCCGGCGGGCGTAGCGAAGGATCTCGACGGCCGGCTGCTCGCCGCTGAGGGTCACCGTCTCCGCGCCCAGCCGCTCGGCGAGCCGCAAGGTTTGCCAGACGCGGTCGCGCTCCTCTTTCGGGATGCGGAGCTCGGCCGGGGTCTCAACGTGGACGACCACCCATTCGGCGCGCAGCCGCTCGGCCAGCCGGCGCGCAGCCCGCACGAGCCGCGCGGCGCCAGGATCGGGGCCGACCGCCACCAGCAACCGCTCGGCGACGGGCCAGGTCTCGACGATGCCGTGCAACTCGCGGTAGCGCTGCATCTGGGCCTCGACGCGCTCGGCCGTCTTGCGCAGGGCGATCTCGCGCAGAGCGATCAGGTTTCCGGGGCGGAAGAACCCCTGGACGGCTCGCTCGGCCTGCTCGGGCACATAAACCTTTCCTTCCTGCAGCCGCTTCAGCAGTTCCTCGGGCGGCAGGTCGACCAGCTCCACCTGGTCCGCCCGCTCGAAGATCGAGTCCGGCACCGTCTCGCGAACCACGATGCCGGTGATCTTGCCGATCAGGTCGTTCAGGCTCTCCAGGTGCTGGACGTTGAAAGCGGTGTAGACGTCGAGCCCGGCGGCGAGCAGCTCCTCGACGTCCTGCCAGCGCTTGGCGTGACGCGAACCCGGAGCATTGGTGTGGGCCAGCTCGTCGACCAGCAGGATCGCCGGCCGGCGCGCGAGGGCGCCGTCGAGATCGAATTCCGCGAGCGTCACGCCACGGTGCTCGTCGAGGCGCGGCGGCAGGATCTCCAGCCCGGCGAGCAGGGCCTCGGTCTCCTTGCGGCCGTGGGTCTCGACCGCGCCGACCACGACGTCGACGCCGCGCCGCTTCAGCTCCCGCGCCGCCTCCAGCATGGCGTAGGTCTTTCCCACCCCAGCCGTGGCGCCGAAGAAAATCTTTAATTTACCCCTGCGCTCCCGCTCCTCCTCGGCGTTGGCGAGGGCGAGCAGGGCTTCGGGATCGGGACGGTGATCGCTCATCGCCCATCCAGATCCAGATTCAATCGCAACACATTCACCCGCGGCTCGCCGATCACCCCCAGCCACCGCCCTTCGACATGCTTTTCGACCCTCAGCCGCACCGCCGCGGGATCGAGCCCGCGGGCGGCGGCGACACGGTTCACCTGATAGTAGGCCGCGGCCGGGCTGATGTGCGGATCGAGCCCGGAGGCCGAGGCGGTCACCAGGTCGACGGGGATGGGACCGCCGCCGTTGGCGGCGCGAACGCGCTCGGCGTCCGCCTTGACGCGGGCGATCAGGGCCGGATTCGTCGGTCCGAGATTCGAGCCTCCCGAGGCCGCGGCGTTGTAGGGGAACGGCGCTGTGGCCGACGGGCGCCCCCAGAAGTAGCGCGGGCCCACGAACGGCTGGCCGATCAGCTCGGAGCCGACCGTGCGGCCGTCCTTGACGATCAGACTGCCGTTCGCCTGCCGGGGAAAGACGAGTTGGGCGATGCCGGTCACCGCGAGAGGATAGATCACGCCGGTCAGTACCGTCAGGACGAGGAAGATCAGGATGGCGATTCTCAGTTGTCGCATGGTTATACCAGCCTCAGGGCCTGGAGGACGAGATCGATCAGCTTGATGCCGACGAAGGGCACGATCACTCCGCCCAGGCCGTAGATCAGCAGGTTGTCGCGCAGCAGGCGCGAGGCCGAATGCCGGCGAAACTTGACGCCGCGCAGCGCCAGCGGGATCAGCGCGACGATGATCAGGGCGTTGAAGATCACGGCCGACAGGATCGCGCTCGGCGGGCTGGCCAGATGCATCACGTTGAGCGCGGTTGAGCACCGGGTAGGTGGTGGCGAAGGCCGCGGGGATGATGGCGAAGTACTTGGCCACGTCGTTGGCGATGCTGAACGTGGTCAGCGCGCCGCGGGTCATCAGCAGCTGCTTGCCGATCTCGACGATCTCGATGCAGCTTGGTGGGATTGGAGTCGAGGTCCACCATGTTCGCCGCCTCCTTGGCGGCCTGGGTGCCGGTGTTCATCGCCACCGCCACGTCGGCCTGGGCCAGGGCCGGGGCGTCGTTGGTGCCGTCGCCGGTCATCGCCACCAGCCGCCCGCCCGCCTGGTACTCGCGGATCAGCTTCAGCTTGGCCTCGGGCGTCGCCTCGGCCAGGAAGTCGTCGACGCCGGCCTCGGCGGCGATGGCCGCGGCGGTCAGCGGGTTGTCGCCGGTGATCATCACCGTCTTGATCCCCATGCGCGCGCAGCTCGGCGAAGCGCTCCTTGATCCCGCCCTTGACGATGTCCTTGAGGTCGATCACGCCCGAGCACCTCGCGCGTCCTCGGCCACCACCAGCGGCGTGCCGCCGCGACTTGGCGATCGTCGTCCACCCGGCTCTGCACGTCCGCCGGAAAGCGCCCGCCCTGCGCGCCGACGAACGCCTCGACGGCGTCGGCGGCGCCCTTGCGGATCTGACGGCCGTTCGAGGTCCACGCCGCTCATCCGGGTCTGCGCGGTGAAGGGGACGAAATGAGCGTTGAGGGCCTGGATGTCGCGCTCGCGGATGCCTGTACTTCTCCTTGGCCAGCACCACGATGCTGCGCCCCTCCGGCGTCTCGTCGGCCAGCGACGAGAGCTGCGCCGCATCGGCGAGCTCGCGCTTCGGCGATCGCCCGCCGCGGGGATGAAGTCGGTGGCCTGCCGGTTGCCCAGGGTGATGGTGCCGGTCTTGTCGAGCAGCAGCACGTCCACGTCGCCGGCCGCCTCCACCGCGCGGCCGGACATGGCGATGACGTTGGCCTGGATCATGCGGTCCATGCCGGCGATGCCGATGGCCGACAGCAGGCCGCCGATGGTGGTCGGGATCAGGCAGACCAGCAGCGCGACCAGCACCGTGACGGTGACCGGCGTGCCCTGCCCGGCCGCGGTGACGCTGTAGATGCGAGAACGGCAGCAGCGTGACGGTGGCCAGCAGGAAGATCGAGCGTCAGGCCGGCGAGCAGGATCGTCGAGGGCGATCTCGTTCGGCGTCTTCTGCCGCTTGGCCCCCTCGACCAGCGCGATCATGCGGTCGAGGAAGGTCTCGCCGGGATTGGCGGTGATGCGCACGATCAGCCAGTCGGAGAGCACCCGGGTGCCGCCGGTGACCGAGCTGCGGTCGCCGCCGCTCTCGCGGATCACCGGCGCGCTCTCGCCGGTGATGGCGCTCTCGTCGACCGACGCGACGCCCTCGACCACCTCGCCGTCGCCGGGAATGATGTCGCCGGCCTCGACCAGGACGAGGTCGCCCTTGCGCAGGTCCGTCGAGGCGACCTCGGCGCGCGGGAGCGTCGCGGCGCGCCTCCTGCGAGCTGCTTGGCGACCGCGGTGCCTGCGGGTCTGGCGCAGGGCCGCGGCCTGGGCCTTGCCGCGCCCTTCGGCCATCGCCTCGGCGAAGTTGGCGAACAGCACGGTGAACCAGAGCCAGACCGCGACCGCCAGGATGAACCCGGCGGGCGCCTCGCCGTGGCCGACCAGCGCCTGGACGAACAGTCCGGTGGTCAGGATGCTGCCGACGTAGACGACGAACATCACCGGGTTGCGCACCTGCGTCCGCGGGTCGAGCTTGCGGAACGAATCGCCGGATCGGCCTGCCGGACGATCGCTGGGATCGAAGAGCGGCGTTTCTGCGTTCGTGGCCATGGTCATGATGATCCTCCGGTCATGCGTGCATCATGCAGGTGTTCGACGATCGGGCCGAGCGCCAGCGCCGGGAAGAAGGTCAGCGCGCCGACCAGCACGACGACGCCGATCAGCAGGACGACGAACAGCGGGGTGTGCGTGGGCAGCGTCCCGGGCCCGGCGGGCACGAGCTTCTTTGCGGCCAGCGAGCCGGCGATCGCCAGCATCGGGATCGATCAGCCAGAAGCGGCCGAGACGAGCATCGCGACAGCGCCGAGCGCGATGTTGTAGAAGGGCGTGTTGGCGGAGAGGCCGGCGAAGGCGCTGCCGTTGTTGTTGCCCGCCGAGGTGAAGGCGTAGAGGATCTCGCTGAAGCCGTGGGCGCCGGGGTTGGCGACGCCCGCTTGAGGCCCGGCGCGGTCACCACCGCGACGGCGGTGCCGAGCAGCACGACGAGCGGCAGGATGAGGACGACGAGCGAGGCCATCTTCATCTCGAACGCCTCGATCTTCTTGCCCAGGTACTCCGGCGTGCGGCCGACCATCAGGCCGGCGATGAACACCGCGACGATGGCGAAGACCAGCATGCCGTAGAGCCCCGAGCCGACGCCGCCGAAGATGACCTCGCCGAGCTGCATCAGCCAACATCGGCACCAGCCCGCCGAGCGGCGTGAACGAGTCGTGCATCGCAGTTGACCGAGCCGTTGGAGGCGGCGGTGGTGGCGGTGGCCCAGAGGGCCGAGCTGGCGATGCCGAAGCGCACCTCCTTGCCCTCCATGTTGCCCCCGGCTGGACTCGACGTCCACGCCCAGCGCCGCGATGCGCGGGTTGCCCTGCTGCTTCGGCCCAGTAGCCGACAGAGCTGGCAGCCGAGCAGCACGATCAGCATCGCCGCCAGCATCGCCCACCCCTGCCGGCGTGTCGCCCACCATCTTGCCGAACGTGTAGCACAGCGCGGCCGGGATCAGCAGGATCGCCAGCGATCTCGCAGGAAGTTCGATGAGCGGCGTCGGGTTCTCGAACGGGTGCGCGGAGTTCACGTTGAAGAAGCCGCCGCCGTTGGTGCCCGAGCTGCTTGATCGCCACCTGCGAGGCCGACCGGCCCGACCGCGATCGACCTGCTCCGTCGACCGGCTTGCCGTCCGCGCCGTCGATCGGCTCGACGAGCGGCACGTCTGGTAGGCGCGAGAGCGTCTGCACCACGCCCTGCGAGACCAGCACCAGCGCGAGCACGAACGACAGCGGCAGCAGGATGTAGAGCGTCGCTGCGCGTCAGATCGACCCAGAAGTTGCCGATCGTCTCGCGTCTGCCGGCGCGCGAAGCCCGCGGATCAGGGCGACCAGCACCGCCATGCCCGTCGCCGCCGAGACGAAGTTCTGCACGGTCGAGGCCCAGCATCTGGGTCAGGTAGCTCATCGTCGTCTCGCCGCCGTAGCCCTGCCAGTTGGTGTTGGTGGCGAAGCTGACGGCGGTGTTGAACGAGGAGTCCGGCGAGACGGCGCCGAATTCCTGCGGATTGAGCGGCAGCACGCCCTGAGCGCGCTGCAGCCCGTACAGCAGCAAGCACGCTCACGGCGCTGAAGAGCAGGACGGCGAGCGCGTAGCCCTTCCAGTCCATCTCCTCTTCGGGGCGCACGCCGGTGAGGCGATAGATCAGCCGCTCGACGGGCCCGAGGACGCGGTCGAGGCCGAACAGCCGCCCTCCTTCGTAGACCCGCGCCATGTAGGCGCCGAGCGGCTTCGCCAGCGCCACCAGGACGGCGATGAAGAGTGCGATCTGAAGCAATCCGTTGGTGGTCATCGGTATCCTCAATTTTTAAAAACGCTCCGGTTTGAGCAGGGCCACGAACAGGTAGACGGTCAGGAAGAGCGCCACCAGCAGGCCCAGGATGTAGAGACCGTTCATTTCTTCTCCTCCTGCAGCGAAGCGCAGGCGCGGACGAACCACCACGATGCCGCGAAGAAACCGGCCGTCAGAGCGATGAAGACGATATCCATGAGGCGTTCCTCCAATTTTCGGTCTGGATTTATTCGACGGCCGCCGGGAGCGTGAACCAGAAGGTGGCTCCCCGGCCCTCCCCGCTCTCGCAATGGATCTCCCCGCCATGCGCCTGGACGATGCCCCGGGCGATGGCGAGGCCCATGCCCACGCCTCCCAGGTCCTGGGTTCCCGGCACCTGAACCAGGGGCTCGAAGATCCGTTCGCGATCGGCGTCCGGCACACCGCGGCCGGTATCACGGACGCTGAACCGCACCCGCCCCTCCCAGGGCTCGGCGCGCACCGTCACCGAGCCGCCGGCGGGGGTATGGGCGAGCGCGTTGCGCAGGAGCTCCGGCAGCAGCAGTCCGGCATCTTCCCGGTCGGCGAGCACGCGCGGCGCCTCGGGGTCCACCTCCACCGCCAGATGGATCCCCTTCTTCCGGTAACCGTCGGCGGCCGCGCGAACGGCGGCGCCGATCAGGTCGGCGGGCGGGGTGGGCTCCAGGTGGAGCGGCCGGCTCCCCGCCTCCCGGCCTGAGATCGCCGCGAGATGGGCCGCGACCTCGTGGAGTCGCGCTTCCGCGGCCGGAGCGTCCGCGGAAAGCGAGGCGATCGCCCTCTCGACATCGTGCGCCGCGTTCGCCAGCAGGCGGGCCTGCGCCTCGCCGGCCCGGCGGGTATCGGTGACGTCCGAGAGAACCAGCACCAGGGCGTCCGGACGGCTCTGCCGGTCGCGGAGGAGAGCGCCGCGCGGCTGGAAGAAGCGCTCGCGCCCGTCGACCGGAACGCGGATGGGAGTCTCCGCTCCTCCGGCGAGAAGGCGGCCGGACTCGACCCGTTCGAGCAGCGGCGGGAGCCATGCGGTGTGCCGCTCCGGGAGCGGCTCACCCGGCGACAGGCCCAACCGCGCGGCGGCCTGGTTGGCCAGCTCCACCCGGCGGTCGGGAGAGATCACGGCCACCGCCTCGGGAAGATGATCGATGGCCGACTGCGACATGCGCCGGGAGCGGAGCAGGCGGGACTGATCGGTCTCCCGCAGCTCCCGCAGCCCCCCGGCCATGGAGTTGAACGCGGCGGCGAGCCGCCCCATCTCGTCCCCCGAGGTGAGGGGGACCGTGAAGTCGAGATTTCCCTGCTCGATCTCCCCCGCCGCCTGGGTCAGGCGCTCCAGCGGCCCAAGGATGGCATTGGAAAGGAAAAAGATGCAGAGGCCGGCGACCGCGATCCCGGCGAGGAGCAGCAGGGCCATGTTCCGGATCGCCCGGGCCGCGAGCCGGCGGGCGCGGTCGTTGGCCTCCACCATGTTCCGCTGGTTCAGGCTCAGGATCTCGTCGGCGGTCGCCTTGATCTGCTGGAAGGCCGGATACAACTGCTGGAAGTAGAGGGCGCGCCGCTCCTCCGGGGAGGTTTCCGCGGCGAGGATCCGCCGCAGCACCGGAGCGTAGGCGCCGTAGAGCCGCCGCAGGCGTTCGGCCCGCTCTCCTTCGCCGGGCTCGGTGATGTTGCCCAGCTCCGTCTGCAGAGCCGCGTCGAACCGCGGGAGGTTTTGCGCGGCGAGCGCGCTCCCCTGCCCCGCCTCGCCCGCCAGGGCGAACAGCGCGCCGCTGTCCATCCGCTCCAAGGCTTCCTTCATCCGCTCGCTGGCGACGACGCTCCTGTAGTTCTCGCGCAGGATGACGTCGATCGAGCCGCCGAGCCGGTCGAGCAACGAGATGCTCTCGACGCCGACCGCGACCAGGATCGCCAGCAGCACGACGAAGCCGAGGACGAGCTGGGTCCGCAGCCCGAGGCCTTTGCGAGGGGGTGTCTGCTTTTCGGTATCCATGATGTTTCTCCTGGCGATTTCCTCAGAAGCGGGCGGAGAATCCCAGCCCGAGCAGCCAGTCGGGCGAGTCGGAAGTCACGCCACGGTCGAAGCTGAGGTCGAGTTGGGCGTCGTCCGAGATCAGGTACTTGATCCCCCCGCCCAGGAACGAGGAATCGCTCGCTCCGGAAAGGCTGGTGATCACGTGGACCGCCTCGCCGTAGGCGTTCCACTTGGGCGACGGCAGCGAGCGGCCGAGCGCGACGCCGAGCGTCTCCTGGCCGTAACGGCCGCCGCCGGCCGGGCCGTTCAGGTAGCCGGCGAGGGCGCCGATCCCCCAGCCGTTCCGGAGGGTCCACTCGGCCATCGCGTTGAGTTGATAGACCGGTTTTTCGGCGGAGAATCCCGCCTCCCCCACCGGCACGATCACCGAGGGAATCAGGGCGAGGGAGGGGCGCGCGCCGACGTTGTCGAGGAGGTGCCACTTGGCGCCTACCTCGAGGTCGCCGAAGCCGCGCTCGGTCGAACGGGCGCCGGTGCGCTCGT
Source organism: uncultured Acidobacteriota bacterium (assembly GCA_963792575.1). Classification (GTDB taxonomy): domain Bacteria; phylum Acidobacteriota; class Thermoanaerobaculia; order Multivoradales; family UBA5704; genus DATARR01. The sequence goes on along the minus strand of CAWBWZ010000002.1, from coordinate 935,067 downwards.
TGTAGACCGGGCTGTCGATCCGCAGCTCGAACCTGTCGGTCACGCCATAGCGGACCAGGGCGAACAGGCTGGCGGAGCGCTCCTCGTCCAGCGTCACCGCCGGGAGCCCCAGCTCGATCTGAAAGACGCCGCGGCCGACGTCGAGGCTGCTGAACAGGAAACCGGGCCGGTCGGTGACGATCGGCGAAGCCGCGGCGGCCGGGATCGACGACAGAGTGAGGACGAGCAGGAATCGGTGCGTATTCATGGCGAGGCCAGCATCGCCGGCCGGGCCTTAAGAAGTCCGGAGGGAGACCGAAAGAGTTCCTAAAGATTTCGTGGCCAGGGCATGTCCCCTGTTTCCTCCGGATTACGCATCTCCAGGTAGCCCCTCCATCGGAGGGCTCCCGCGGACAGATCCGTCCCGGGTTTCGAAAGAGAGCGCATGCCATGAAAAGGACCGCGAAGATCAAGTCCCGTCTGACCCTCAACCGCGAGACCCTGCGGAACCTCGACGCGGCGGAGCTGGGAGCCGCTCCCGGAGGGGCGAACTCGGACCCCTTCTGTCTACTCACCCAGAGCTGTTTCCAGACCTACTGCGTCTGCGTGACGCGAGTGACCTGCCCTTCCAACTGCGACAACACCTGCCCAGTGACCGCCCCGGTGACGCATTAACCGGGCGTGTCCCCTCTCTCGCGCGGATTACGCATCTCCAGATAGCCCCCACTGGGAGCTCCCGCGGGACAGATCAGCCCCCCGGGAATCGCAATGGAAAGAGAGCACGGCCATGAAAAAGAGCCTGAAGAATCGCCTGACCCTCAACCGTGAGACCCTGCTGGCCCTCGACGCCGAGGCGCTGACCGCGGCCCAGGGAGGGGCCGCAACGACTGGAGGGGTGACCTCCGCACAGATCACCTATACCTGCACCACGAACTGCCTGACCCACACCTGCCCCACGAACTGCGGTCAGACCTACTGCTATTACGTTTGACCGCGCGGCTCTCGCGGCTTGCGTCCGATGAGCCTTGAGCCTCCCGGAGGGCGCCCACCGGCGCTCCGGGAGGCTTTTTCCGTCCCGCGCCCATCTCCGCCTTTCCAGTGCTTCTCCAGCGCCGCGACCCATCTCGATCCCAGGCTTGAAATGCATTCCCCTTCTTCGTCATCAAGAGGGTATGAACCAAACTGCCATCTCCATCTCCGATGTGACGATATTGCTGAACGCCGCGCACCGGGGGGACCCAGGCGCCGAGGAGGAGCTGTTCAGCCGCCTCTACGCGGACCTCAAGCGCCTGGCGCACGCCCAGCTCGCCCGCGGAGGCCGGCCGGGCGAGACGCTCGACACCACCGTCCTGGTGCATGAGGCCTACCTGCGGCTCTCCGCGGGCTCGCATCTCGACGCCGCGAGCCGCGCCCATTTCTTCAATCTCGCGGCGCGGGTGATGCGCAACGTCGTAATCGACTTCGCGCGGCGGCGTGACGCCGAAAAGCGCGGCGCGGCGCTGCGGGTCTCGTGGCCGGAAGGGTTCGACCCCGCGGCCGGCGGCGAGGGCTCGGAGCTGAATCTGCTGGCCCTCGACACCGCGCTCGCCCGGCTCCATGAGGAGAGCCCGCGGCTGGCGCGGGTCGTCGAGCTGCGCTTCTTCGCCGGGCTCCCCCTGGAGGATATCGCCACCCTGCTGGACGTCGGCGAGCGCACCCTCAAGCGCGACTGGCGCAAAGCCCGCGCCTTCCTGCTGGTCGAGCTGCGGCACGATCACTGATGGCGAGCCCCGCCCCCTCCCCCTGCTCGCGTTGGGAAGAACTCTTCGACGAGCTCTCCGAGCTGCCGCCACCGGCCCGCGCCCGCCGTCTCGCCGCCCTGGAGGGTGAGGATCCGGCGCTCGCCGCCCGCCTGGGGCGACTGCTGGAAGCCGACGGCGAGACCACGGACTTCCTCGGCCGGCCCGCGGTGGAGCTGCTCGACGCCGCCGGGGAGAGCGCGGCCGAGCCCTCCCTGCCGGCCGGCACCCGCGTCGGCTCCTGGCGCCTGCTCGGGCTGCTCGGGCGCGGCGGCATGGGCGAGGTCTATCTCGCCGAGCGCGACGAGGGGACCTTCCTGCAGCGGGCGGCACTCAAGCTGATCAAGCGGGGGATGGACTCGCGGGCGATCGTGCGCAGGTTCGTGCGCGAGCGCCAGATCCTCTCCCGGCTGGACCACCCGGGCATCGCCCGCCTGCTCGACGGCGGCAGCGCCGCCGACGGCCGGCCGTTCTTCGTGCTGGAGCGGGTGGAAGGGGTGCCGATCACCGAGTACTGTAACTCCCAGGGCCTCGGCCTGGAGGAGCGGCTGCGGCTCTTCCAGAGCGTCTGCGCGGCGGTCGACAGCGCCCACCGCCGCCTGGTGGTGCACCGCGATCTCAAGCCGGCCAACATCCTGGTCACCGGGGACGGCGGCGTCAAGCTGCTCGACTTCGGCATCGCCAAGCTGCTGGCCGGCGGCGAGGAGGAGGAGACCTCCCCGCTCACCCAGCTCGACGCCCGCCTTCTCACCCCCGCCTACGCCGCGCCGGAACAGATCCTGGGCGAGCCGATCACCATGACGACCGACGTCTACGCCCTGGGAGTGCTGCTCTTCGAGCTGATCACCGGCGGGCTGCCGCACGCGCGCGTGCGCCGGTCGCTCGGCACGATGGCCGGCTCGGTGGCGCGGGAGACGATCGAACGGCCGAGCGCGGTCCTGCGGCGGCTCGCCGCCGGAGAGGGTCCGCGGCTCGCCCGCCGCGTCGCCGGGGACCTCGACCTCATCGTGCTCACCGCCCTGCACCGCGAACCCGCGCGGCGCTACCGGTCGGCGGCCGCGCTCGCCGAAGACCTCGCGCGGTTCCTGGGCGGCCGGCCGATCCGGGCGCGGCCGGACAACCCCCGCTACCGGCTGCGGAAGTTCGTCGGCCGCAACCGCCTGGCGGTGGCGGCCGCGGCGCTCGGCCTGGTGGCGCTCCTCGCCGGGCTGGGGAACAGCGCTCTGGCAGGCCGACGCCGCCCGGCTCGCGGCGCGGCGGGCCGACGCCGAAGCCCGGCGGGCCGAGCGGGTGAAATCCTTTCTGCTCTCGGTGTTCCGGCAGTCCGATCCCGAGGGGACTGACGGCGCGGCCATCTCCGCCCGCGAGCTGCTCGAACGGGGGACGCAGCGGATCGACGTCGAGCTCGCCGGCGAGCCCGCCACGCAGGCCGAGGTGCTCGACGCCGTGGCCCGCATCGAGGGCAACCTCGGCCTGACCGACCGGGCGCTCGCGCACGCCCAGCGGGCCCTCGCCCTTCGCGAGACGGCCCTGCCGCGGGGCGACGCCCGGATCGCGGAGAGCCGCGTCCTGCTGGGGGCTACGCAGCAGGACCATGGCGACGTCGATCAGGCCGTGCGGACCCTGGAGAGGGCGCTGGCGGAGACCCTCGCGGCCCGCGGCGCAGACAGCCTCGAAGTGGCCGAGGCCCGGCGCCCCCTGGCCCTGGCCCTGCTGCATCCGGAAGACCGCGCCCGCGCCGCCGGTCTGCTCCGCCAGTCGCTGGCGACGTTCCGCCGGCGGCTGGGCGACTCCCACATCGAAACCGCCGAGACGCTGCTGGAGCTCGGCTCCGTGCTGGAGGCGGGAGAGCAATACCAGGAGGCCGAGAAGGCCTACCGGAAGGCGCTGGCGCGGCTCCAGCGCACGCTGGGCCCCCGCCACCCGAAAGTGGCGGCGGCGCAGGCCGACCCTCGCCGGCCTGCTCGACCGGCTGTCCCATCCGGCCGAAGCCCGCGAGCTCTTCGCGCGGGCGATCGATACGCAGCGCGCCATCCTCGGACCGCACCACCTGAAGCTGGCCGAGACGCTCTTCTCCTATGGGTTGCTGCTGATCGGCCAGCAGGAGCACGCGGGCGCCGACGCGGCCCTGAATGAGGCCTTGAGCATCTTCGGGCCGGCCCGCTACGAGACCGCCCATTGCCTGCGCTACCTGGGGCTCTCGGCGATGGACCAGGAGCGCTATCAGGAGGCCGCCGGGCTGTTCACCCGCGCCGCCGACCTCTACGCGCGCAACAGCGGGGGACGAACGACGCCGAGCGCTGGCGCGCGATGGCCAACCTCGGCTGGGCGCATCTGAAACTGAAGCAGGTGCCGCTGGCGCGGCGGGAGCTCGCCGCGGCGGTGGCGCGGATCGAGCGGCTCGCCGGCCCGGAGAGCTACGCGCTGCGCCTGCCGCTCAAGGAGCTCGGGGAAGCGCTGATGAAGTCGGGCGCCGCCACCGAGGCGATCGCGACCCTCGAACGCGTGCGCCGTCTGGAGGAGAAGCTCTTCGGCACCATCCATCACCGCGAGGTGGCCGGCTCGGACCTCCTGCTGGCCCAGGCGCGGCTCGCCCGCGGCGCGGCCGGGGACCGGCAGGCGGCACGCCGCTCGCTCGACGAGTCCCTGGCGATCTTCTCCAGCTTGACCTCCAAGGATCTCCTCTACGGCGAGGTCCTGTTCGAAAGCGGCCGGCTCGCCCTCGCCGAAGGGGCCCAGGCCCGGGCCCGCCGGGAGCTCGCAGCGGCGGAGCCGCTCCTCGCCGCCCATCTGAAGCCGGCGCACGCGAGAATTCGCGAGGTGCACCGGCTGCTGGCGGAGCTGGAATAGAAAGAGACGAACGATCCTGGTCCCTGGAGTCCCTGCGGTCCCTTACGTCCCTTCTTCTTCCTCCACCAGGAACCGGTACCCCACCCACGGCTCGGTGCCGATATAGCGCGGGCTCGCCGGGTCGGGCTCCAGCTTGCGCCGCAGCGAGCCCACGTGCACCCGCACCGTGTCGGCCGTGGTGGCCGGCGCCCCCTTCCAGACCGTGGCGATGATCTGGCGCAGGGTCACCGGCCGGCCGGCGTGACCCGCCAGCAGCTCGAGGATGGCGAGCTCAGTGGGCGTGAGGCGGATCTCGCGCCCCTCCTGGACGACCGCGCGGCGGGCGAGGTCGATCTCCAGGCCCGGGAAACGGAGCACCTCGGATGCGGCGGCGCCGGCGCGCCGGAGCTGGGTGCGCATGCGGGCGAGCAGCTCGCGCAGAGAGAACGGCTTGGTGACGTAGTCGTCCGCCCCGAGGTCCAGCGCCCGCACCTTGTCCTCCTCCTCGCCGCGCACGGAGAGCACGAGGACCGGCGTCGCGTCCACCTTGCGGACCGCGGCGAGAAGACCGAGGCCGTCCAGCCGCGGCATGGCGAGATCGGTGATCACGAGATCGGGGCGCCGCTCCTCGAAAACCGCCTTCCCCTCCACCCCGTCGGCGGCGGAGATCGCGTCATAGCCGGCGAGGGCGATCTCGCGAGTGAGGGTCTGGCGGATCGAGGGGTCGTCGTCCACCACCAGGATCAGGGGGGTCGTGCGGGTCATGCCTCCATCTCCTCCACTGCTTCCTCTTCCACTTCGGCCGCCGGCAGATCCAGGCGCGCCACCGTGCCGCCGCCGGTGCGGTCGAGCAGGGTCAGCGAGCCGCCGCTGGCCTCGGCGAAACTGCGGGCGATCTGCAGGCCGAGCCCGCCGGAGGCGCTGTCCCCCGAGCCGCCGCCGGCGCCCGGCCGCAGATCCCGGGGGGTCTGGAGCATCCGCCGGATTCCGGCTGGAATCCCCGGGCCGCGGTCGCTCACCTCCACCCGCACCCGGCCCGGCCCGGCCGGCGCGGCGGCGAGCTCCAGCGGGGAGCCGGCGGGCGCCGCCCGCGCCGCGTTCTCCAGCAGATTCACCACGATCTCCAGCGCCAGCGAGGGGTCGGCCCAGAGATCGGGGCAGCGCGGCGCGACGCGGACCTCGACCGGGCGGCCGGCGAGGATCAGCTCCAGGCTCTCCCGCGCCGAGCGGAACAGGGAGCCGGGGGGCACCCCCTCCGGGTGCGGCCGGGCGAGCCCAGCCTCCAGGCGGGCCAGCGCCAGCAGGTTGTCGATGCGGCGGGCCAGGCGCTCCTGCTCCAGCGACAGCCCCCGGACGCTCGCCATCGCCTCCGGACGGTCCGCGAGGTGGCGGCCGAGGCTCTCGACCTCCAGGCGCATGGCGGTGAGCGGCGTCCGCAGGTCGTGCGAGACGGCGCGCAGCAGCGAGGTCTTCAGCGTGTCGCTCTCGCGGACCGCCTCCAGGTGCGCGGCCTCGCCGAGCAGGCGCTCGCGCTCGACGGCGAGGGCGAGCAGCCGCCCGGCCGGCTCGAGGGCGGTCCGCGGCGCGGCGATCCCGCGCGCCACCAGGACGCCGTTGACCCGGCCGCCGACCTCCAGCGGAATGTAGACCCGGCCGGCGAGCTCGAAGATCCGCCCCTCGCGGGCGCGGGCAAGCGCGGCATCGCCGGTCTCCAACCGCTCCTCGCCGATGGCGCTCACCACTTCCCCGCCCTGGTCGTCGAGAAGGACGAGGAGGCCCGTGTCCGCGCCGAGGGCGCGCAGCGTTCGCGCCGCGGCCTCGCCCAGCACCCCGGGGCGCTGGCTGACGGCGAACAGGCTGAAGCAGAGATCGTAGAGCGTCTCCACTTCGCGGCGGCGGCGTTGCGCCTCCTCGGCCTGCCGGCGGGCGCTCGCCACCAGGCGGCTGGCGAACGTCGAGGCGGCGAGGAACGAGAGCAGGGCCACCCAGTTGGCGGGCTCGGCGATGTTCAGGGTGCCGAACGGCGGCAGGAAGAAGTAGTTGAAGCAGAGCATCGCCGCCACCGAGGCGGTCGCCCCCACCGCCCAGCCCCCCCAGGCGGCGAGCCCCAGCACCACCACCAGGTAGATCGAGCCGATCGTCGGCGCATTGGCCCCCGCCCACCGCCCGGCCGCCGTGATCAGAGCCAGCGCGAGAGGAACCGCGGCCCAGGCCAGGGCGCGGGTGCGCTGGAGAGTGGAAAGCATGTGGGATGAGTGTAGATCGGAACGATCGCGGCGTTTCAACGGAGCCCCGCAGCGTTTCCGCAGAGCTCCGCAGCGGACGGCACCGGGAAAATCGCCGCGGAACCCGCGTTTAATCTCCCCTTCCCCCGGCGTTTCCCTGCGCTATGCTCGCGCGATGAATCCGGAGACCTTGCGATGACCGTCGGGGGCGATCCATTCCTGGCGACGGTGGCCCTGATCGGGGCGGTGATCATTATATCCGCCCTGCTCTCGGGGCTGATCGAGCGCAGCGGCGTGCCGCAGGTCGGCGTGCTCCTCGCGCTGGGCGCCGTGCTCGGCCCCTATGGCCTCGGGCTGATCGATCCGCGGCTCGACTCGCCGGCGCTGCGCGCGGTCTCCATCCTCAGCCTGACCCTGGTGCTGTTCACCGACGCCCTGTCGCTCGACCTGGCGCAGATCCGCCGCCATCTCAAGCTTACCCTGCTCGTCGTCGGCCCCGGCACCATCCTCTCGGCGGTCCTCGTCACCCTGGCGGGGTACTGGATGCTCGGCCTCGGCTGGCCCACCGCGGCCATCCTCGGCGCCGCGCTGGCCTCCACCGACCCGGTGCTGCTCAGGGGCCTGCTGCGGCGCTCGGATCTCCCCTCCTCCGCCCGGCTGGCGCTACGCCTGGAGAGCGGCCTCAACGACGCCGTCCTGCTGCCCATCGTCCTGGTCGCCATGGCGTTCCTCGGCGAGAGATCGCTCGCCCACCCTGCCGACTGGTCGCGGATGGGGCTCCAGCTCTTCCTGCTCGGCCCGGGGGCGGGAGTGGCGGTGGGGCTGCTGGGAGTCGCGACCCTCGATCTGGTAAGGCGGCGGCTGGGCATCCGCCGCGACTACGAGTCGCTCTACTCGCTGGGTCTGGCGTTCGCGGCCTACGCCGCCGCCGAATCCGTCCACGGCAGCGGCTTCCTCGCCGCGTTCGCCGCCGGCATGACGATCTCGATCTTCGATGTCGAGCTCTGCGACTGCTTCCAGGAGTACGGCGAGACCACCGCCGAAATGGCCCTGCTCTTCACCTTCGTGCTGCTCGGCAGCTCGCTGATCTGGAGCGGCTTCACGATTCTCGACGGCCAGACCCTCCTCTTCGCGCTGATCGCCCTGCTGGTGCGCCCGGTCGTCCTGCTGCTCTCCCTGGCTCCACTGCGGCTCGACCGCAAGAGCCTGGCGCTGATCACCTGGTTCGGACCGCGCGGCCTCAGCTCGCTCCTCCTCGTGCTGCTGCCGGTGTTCGCCGGCCTCCCCGGCACCGCGCGCCTGTTCTCTATCTGCAGCCTCGTGGTGCTGTTCTCGGTGGTGATCCATGGCGGCTCGCTGATGCTGCTCGGGGAAGAAGACCGGCGATTCCCCGGGACCGCCGCCGGAGCCGCCGCCACCGCCGCCGGCCCGGAAGGTCAGCCTGCCGGTCCTGGCGCCGGAGCCGCAGGCAGAGCCTGAGCCCCAGCACGTTCCCGCGCGGATCGGCATCGAGGAGCTGAAGGTGCTCCAGGCGGCGAGCCAGCCGGTGGTGATTCTCGACGTCCGCAAGCCGCGCACCCTCGACGAGAGCACGACCACGGCCGCGGGGGCGGTGCGGATCGACCCCGAGCGCACGGTCCTGGAGGCGGAGCGGCTCCGGCTGCCCAAGGAGGCGTGGCTCGTCGCCTTCTGTGCCTGAAAGAACGAAGCGACGAGCGCCCGGGTGGCGCTCGAGCTCCGGCGGGCCGGCTGGCCCCGGGCCGTGGCCCTCACCGGCGGCTGGGACGCCTGGCAAGGGGCGGGATTGCCGGTGCAGCCCCGGTGAGTAAAGGCAAGCCATGATCACCCACCCGACCCCACCCCCACCGCCGGAGGACCCGAACCGCGACCTCGGGTTCGGCGCCGTCGTCGCCCGCGAGAGCCGCAAGCGGCTGCTCAACAAGGACGGCAGCTTCAACGTGGTGCGCGAGGGGCTCAGCTTCTTCCGCTCCCTGAGCCCTTACCACTACCTCCCATAGGCGTTAACCTTTTGCCAAGAGACGTGCTGCGGAAGAGGCCTCAACGGCTTGTCGTTTGCGCTTTCGAGGCGAATCCAGGAGCAAACTTCGGAGCTGAGGAGCTTGGCTCAGCAGGGCCTTCAGATCGTTGAGACCGAGAACGGCGCAGCGTAGCGCCTCATAGAACAGCGCCTGAAGACGCCACAAACTCCCCTCCGGGCTCTGGGGCTCGCAGTCGGAAGCCCCAGGGGGAATTGGACCGGGACTCTCCCGTCAAATCCTCCACCAGCAAAGCCATCAACAACTTGGCATACAGGTAAGTCCGCGCTAAATCTGGATCCTTGGCGGGCACGCTACCCAGATCCCAAAGACTCTTCAGACGTTTGAAGGCTAGCTCGATCTGCCAACGGAACCTATACAATTCAAGCACTTGTGAAGCTGTCAGCTGATTGGCAGGCAACGAGGTCAACAGGAAAATGTAGGCCGCCGCCTCCAACGTCCGGGGGTCGACTTGACGACCCTTCTTCTTGGCTGCACGAAGAATTTTCTTGCGCGCCTGTTCGGTGGCAGGCGCGCTCTTGCGCAGCATCACCAAACGGGCCGCCATCGCCGGTGTCTGACGCCTCGGTGCGGTCTGGACTGCGAACTCTGCCGCCTCCGTATCGGCAATCCCCCGGGCCGCCTGCAACAGGTCGAAACTCTCCCCGGACGGTGTCTGAAGCGGCAGATTCTGCCAGTTCAGGCGCACCAGAAACTCCCCTCCGGCTTGCCGGACGCACAGCAAACCCTTGGCATGGGCATACCCCCGATCCCCGATCAGCACCTCGCGCTGGCCAACCTGAAACCGACTCAGGCTCTCTCCCCCTTCCGGACCCGTCAGCTCCACAGAGTCAATGGACAAACTGCCCAAATCAAACCCCAGATGAATCCGCCAATCGGTGCCCTCACTGCCGGGCGCCGACACCGTCGTGGCATCCACCAGACGAAGGCGAAAGCCCTTCACTTGAAGGCACTGGGCACGCTCCGCCAATTTCGCCCCCAGCAACTGTCCTAACCAGCCGGAACACCGGCGCAATGCCTTCATTACCCCCACCTGCGAGATCTTCCCTAACCCCTGTACGTGAGCCCAACAACTGGTCTGCCGTAGCGACATTCCGCAACAGTAAACCAGCGCCAGACGCAGCAGCGTCTCCGCCTTGCGGATCACTCGTCGGCGCAACAACGCCTCACTACTGCGGGCACTGGACTCTAAATCTGACTCCGAAGGCAAAAAGGAACGAAGGTACGACCACTGCGTCTCAAGAGCGTGGAGAGTGTCCATGGCTCCAGTTTACGGAACCTGTCACCAAAATCAAGAACTAGGTTAACGCATATGCCACTACCTCCTCACCACCTCCTGGCCGCGCTTCCTGGGGATGGTCGTCCTCTTCTTCCTGGTGACCAACGCCGTCTTCGGCGTCGCCTACTTCGCCTGCGGCCCCGGACAGATCGCGGGCTCCAGCGCCGTCAGCCTGCCAGCCCAGTATCTGGAGGATTTCTTCTTCAGCGTCCAGACCTTCGCCACCATCGGCTATGGCGCGATGTACCCGGCGGGACGGGCCGCGAACGTGCTCGTCACCCTCGAATCCCTGGTCGGCCTGCTCGGCTTCGCCCTGGCGACCGGCATCCTCTTCGCCCGCTTCTCGAAACCGACCGCCCGCATCCTGTTCAGCGAGCGGGCGATCATCGCTCCCTACCGGGAGATCACCGCCTTCGAGCTCCGCGTCGCCAACATGCGGCGCAACGAGATGATCCAGGTCGAAGCCCAGGTGCTGCTCACCCGGTTCAGGCTGGACGGCAGCGGCAACCGGGAGTTCCTCCCCCTGAAGCTGGAGCGCGACCGGGTCGTCTTCTTCCCCCTCGCCTGGACCATCGTCCATCCGATCGACGAGGCGAGCCCGCTCTACGGCGCGACCCCCGAGGATCTGGAGACCTGGGACGCCGAATTCCTGGTCCTGTTCTCAGGCATCGACGAGATCTTTTCGCAGCGGGTGCACACCCGCTCGTCCTACAAGCCCCACGAGATCGTCTGGGGCGCCCGCTTCACCAACCTCTTCAATCCCCCGAAACCGGACGGCGTCCTGTCGATCGATATCGGCCACCTCCACAACCTCGAGCGGGTCACCGGTAAATAAGGCAAGGGGGCGCTCCAGACTGGAACGCCCCCGGCCTCCGGTCACCGCCCTGGAGTGGTGGCCGGCGCTCCGAAGTCGACCTTGGGCGCGACCTCCGATCCGGGAGTTGCCTGGAAGTAGGGCCGGGGCTTGAACCCCATCATCGAGGCGAAGAGGGCCGCCGGGAAGCGGCGGACCTTGGTGTTGTAACTCTGTGCCACCTCGTTGAAGCTGCGGCGCTCGACGGCGACCCGGTTCTCCGTCCCCTCCAGCTGCACCATCAGGTCGCGGAAGCCCTGCACGGCCTGGAGTTGCGGATACTGCTCCACCACCACCATCAGGCGGGAGAGGGCCGAGGAGAGGCCGTCCTGGGCCTGCTGGTACTGGGCGAACTTCGCCGGATCGTTGAGGATCTCCGACGTCGCCTGCGGGGTCATCTGCCCCACCCGGCTGCGGGCCTCGATGACCTGGGTGAGCGTCGTCTGCTCGAAATTGGCCGCCCCCTTGACCGAGGCGACCAGGTTGGGGATGAGATCCGCCCGGCGCTGGTAAACGTTCTGGACCTGCGCCCACTGGGCCTCGACGGCCTGCTCGGAACCCACCAGGCCGTTGTAGGTGCCCATCAAAAACAGCCCGAGGACCAGGACTGCCACCACGATGCCGATCAGGCAACCGTACTTTTTCATGTTCTCTCCTTCCGGCGTCTGCCGGCGCGCGGGGGGATCATATCGCGGTCATCGTCCGGACCCTCATCGCCCCGGCCCTCTTCTCCCATCCCCTCCCTACGGGCAGATGCAGTGGCCGTAGCTGCAGAGCCCGCGGATGCCCTCGGTCACGCAATCCCAGTCCGTGACGCACGGCATGTTGGGACTGCAGGGCGGCGTCGGCTTTGCCTGGGCGTCCCGCACGGAGAACCAGCAGACCGAGGCGAGGACTCCGGTGAGGGCGGCGAGGCGTGCGACTTTCTTCATGCGCTTCTCCTTTGAGTGGAGGTTGATTCTAGCCTCTGGGGATGGAACGCGGTGTGCAAGGCGTGGCGGCTGATGGCACCCATCAAGCGAAGGCTGATCCTCGGCGCGCTCGCCATCCTCCTTGTGCCCTTTCTCTACCGGGTCTTCGCCGTCTATACCGTCCGTTCCGGCGAATGCCGTCCGCGGCCGGTCGACCCGAGCCTTCGCCTGCTGACGCGCGACGAGCACGGCACGCCCGTCAGCTTTCCGGAGCGGACCGGCTTTCCGCCGCAGCGCCGGCCTCTCGTCGTGATGACCTACAACATCGCGGGACACGACGAGCTGATCGACGGCGATCATGTGCGCCACATCGCCGAGGCGATCCAGCGCCTCCACCCGGACATCGTGGCCCTGCAGGAAGTGCATCGCAAGACGTGGCAGTCGCGCTTCCGCGATCAGCTCGCGGAGTTGGAGTCGCGCACCGGCCTCCACGGCTACTTCGCCCCGAGCTATGTCCGCTTGGGCGGCGAATTCGGCAACGCGATCCTCACCCGCGGCCAGATCGTGGAGGCGCGGATGCATCCCCTGCCCTGCCTCGGAGAGCCGCGGGCGCTCCTCGAGGCGACGGTCCGCATCGACGGCGCCACGATCAGCGTCTACGCCACGCACCTCACGACATGGGGCCGCCTCAACTCGAAGATCCGCGGGGAACAGTTGCGCTGCCTCACGCGGGAGGTCGGCGCCAGCCGCTACCCGTACCTCCTCGCCGGCGACTTCAACACGGGTCCGCGTTCGCCGGAGATGGAGGCGTTCCGCCGCGAGAACGTCGCGCAACTCGCCTCGCAGGCGATCGGTCCGACGTTTCCGCAATGGAACGAGCAGATCGACTACATCTTCGCCGACCACGGCTGGCAGGTCCGCGCCTCGCGCGCCTGGCCGATCGACACCTCAGACCACCTGCCGGTTACGGCGGAGCTGATGTGGGAGCGGTAACGGAGCGAGCCGCGGTTCCGTGAGATTCTTCAGGTATGTGCGATATCATGAGATAGACGACCCATTCTTACTGCTGCCGGGTTTTGCCGCCGGCCCGGGGCCTATAGGAGTGTTCTGTCTTGAGCCATTCAATCGCGCAGGGTGGTAGCCGCCCCGTTGTCCTCAGCGATCGCCAGGGATTCGACCGCCGCTGGTTCGCGCCCAACTTGCAAGCGGTGTACGTCCCGACGCATCCGGACCAAGTGGCCGACTGTCTGACGGCCGCCGTCAACGCCCACGGCAGGGACGTGAGGGTCACCTCGGGCCGGCACTGCTATGAAAATTTCGTCTACAACAGCACCACCAGGGCCGTCATCGACATGTCCGCCATGAGCCAGGCCGGGTTCGATCCGGCGCGCAGCGCTTTCTTCGTCGATGCCGGATGTGAAAACTGGACCGCGTATCGCACGCTGTTGAATGGGTTCAACAAGACCTTGCCTGCCGGCAGCTGCTATTCGGTCGGAGCGGGCGGTCACATCACCGGCGGCGGGTATGGATTGTTGTCGCGGATGCACGGCTTGACCGTGGATCACCTGAGCGCCGTGGACATCGTGACCTGGGACGCCAGGGCTGGGCAGGCGCAATTGCGTCACGTCTCCGCCGAGAGCGCGACGAGCGACGAGCGGGACCTGTTCTGGGCCTTGTGCGGCGCCGGGTGCGGCAACTTCGGCATCATCGTGCGCTACTACTTCGCCCAACTGCCCGACGCGCCGGATCACGCCACGCTCCGTACGCTGGCCTGGAACTGGTCCGATCTCGACCGCAACAGCTTCGCCGGGCTGCTGGCCGCCTACGCCGAGCTCGTGGTGGAGATGCCCGATACCGACTTCAGCCTCCTGAAATTGAATCACGTCTCGAACGGACAGATCGGCCTGATCCTGCAGCTGGTGTCCGCCCCCGGAGTCGAGTATCGCGACCATCGTCAGCGGGCGGAGGGGAGCCTTCAGCGAGCCAAGGCGCTTTTCGACCAGGTCGTCCCGAGCGTGCCGCTCGAGAAGCCGCTCGGCGGGCACCCTGGCTACATGACGACCATGCCGGCCGGCGACGCGGCGCAGCACGTCACGTACCTCGAGGCGCTGCAAACGCTGAACGGTTCCGGGCCGAATCAGTTTGGCAAATACAAGTCGGCCTACATGAAGAAGCCCTTCCCGGACCATCAGGTCGAGGCTATCTACAAGTGGTTAAACACCACGCCGGCCGGCCTCCCCGCCGCCGACATGAGCCAATCCCTGCTGCAGGTGGACAGCTACGGCGGCGCGATCAACCGGCGGACCGCGGAGTCGACGGCCGTGCCGCAGCGCAGCTCCATCATGAAGCTCCAGTACCAGACCTACTGGCTCAACGCCTCGGAGCCGGGCCAGAGTCACCTGCCGCCCTACCAGGCTCAAGCCGATGCGCACCTGCAATGGATCAACGACTGCTACCGTGAAGTGTACGCCGAATACGGCGGCACGCCCGACCCGGCCAGGGACAGCACCGGCACGGTCGACGGCGCCTACTACAACTATCCCGACACGGTGCTCGGCAGCCACGAGCGCGGCGACGTCGATCATGCGCTCTGGCTATATTTCCTGGATAACTTCCGCCGGAATCCGCGCAATCTGGTCAAGGTCAAGGAACGTTGGGACCCGGACGACTGTTTTCACCATGCGCAATCGATTCCGGTGCGCTGATCGCCTTCTTCAAGGAAGGCGATCACCTGCTCGCGAGAAACCGTCGGAAAACCTTCGAGAAAATCGTCAATTGACTCTCCGGCTTCGAGATAGTCGAGCAAGGTCTGGACCGGCACACGCGTCCCGGCAAACACTGGAGTTCCCCCCATCACGTCGGGGCTGCGGGAGATGATCTGTCGTTTCACGGAGAAAAGACTAACCCTGATCGGCGGCAGAGCAACCATAGCCGGTCGGCGGAGGGGAGGAGCTACGCATCTTCGCGAATCGGGCCTACCCCCTCGCCGCCTCGCGGAGCCGATCGACGGCGTCCGCGATGCGGTCGGTTTGGCCAGTCTTGAAGACAGAATGTATTTCTTCTAAGCTATAATTCCGAGAGTAACTGACCGTCCGCCTCACGGATCCAAAGGGAGTGTCATGACGAAGAAGACGGGTATGTTCCTGTTCGCTCTGGCCCTCGTGGCCACGGCTCTCATCGACCGGCCGGCGGCGGCCGCCGCTTGCGTGAAGCCCACCTGCCCTTCATCACCCGCCTGCTGCAGCAACTCGGAGTGCGTGTCCTGGTGCCAATCCATCGGTGGCGGCGCGGCTGTCTGCCTGAAGCCTGGAACGACGGGCGGCTGCTGCGGCTGCAGGCCGCTCGAAGGCTGACAGGTCAGGGCCTCAGAGGGTGTTTCGAAAGCCAGCCCCAGAGGGGCGTAGGCATAAAGCCTGGGGTTTCAACCCCAGGTATGAACGGCCTCTCCTCTCCAGAAGCCCCGCAGGGGCGCAGGCAGCCAACTGACCAGTCCTCGCTGCCTGCGCCCCTTCGGGGCTCGATGGGTTTGGGGTGACTCACTTCCTGGGGTTGAAACCCCAGGCTTTATGCCTACGCCCCTGCAGGGCTGATTTTCGAAACACCTTCTACGTCTAAGACAAGGCACCTGTCCCCTGCCCTACCCCCTCGCCGCCTCGCGCAGCCGCTCCACGTCCCGCACGGGGGGCTGTCCGAACAGCCGCTTGTACTCCCGGCTGAACTGCGAGGCGTCGTCGTAGCCCACCCGGTAGCCGGCGCTGGCGGCGTCCAGGTTCTCGCCGAGCATGATGCGCCGGGCCTCCTGGAGCCGGAGGTGCTTCTGGAACTGCAAGGGGCTCATCGCCGTCACCGCCTTGAAATGGTGATGAAAGCCCGAGACGCTCATCCCGAGCTCCTGCGCCAGGCTGTCGATCCGCAACGGCTGGTCGAAGTCCCTGCGGAGCCGCTCGACGGCGTCCGCGATGCGGTCGGGGTGGCCGCCCAGGAGCGCCACGTGGCGGAGCCGGTTTCCCTGGTCTCCCATCAGCAGCCGGTAGACGATCTCCCGCGTGATCAGCGGCCGCAGAACCCGCGCTTCGGCGGGCGAGTCCAGGAGCCGCACCAGGCGGACCACGGCATCCAGCAGGTCCGCGTCGAGCGGGCTCACGTCGAGCGCCCGCACGTCGCCCCGGTCCCGGGACGAAAGATGGCCCGCCTCCACCATCACCGAGCCGACGAGAGCCGGGTCGAGGTCCAGGCGGAGACTCAGATACGGCCGTTCCGCCGACGCCTCGAGAACCTGGCCCACGACGGGCAGCTCCACGGTGGCGAGCAGGTAATGGCCTGGGTCATAGCGGTAACGGCTGTCCCCCAGCAGCACCTCCTTGCTCCCCTGCGCGATCACGCAGAGGGAAGGCCTGGAGACTCCGTGGAGTTGCTCTGTCGGAGTCGAGAAGCGGTTGAGGAGGAGCCCTTTCAGCGGCTCGACCGCGCCGTCTTCCGGGATGGCCCGCGCGATGCGCTCCGCCAGATCCTCCCGGTAGGCGTACGTCCGGTGTGTTCCGATCTCTGATCCCTGGTGGTCTGTCGAGCTCATATCCCTATCCTAACCCCGCCCAGCGGACTCTGGATTCCTTCCGAAGAGATTTGCAGGATCGTCCAAGGATCTTCCAGGATCGTCATACCGCCCCGCGCTTTGGAGCCCTACGATGGGCTCGCAAGGACGGGGGCGCACCTCATCGCGCCGCGGCATCCTGGATTCCTATTTGCATGCTCGCTTCCTTGGCCGCGGAAGCCTCCTGTCACCGTTTATCGTCGGTCCAGCCGCCCTTGAAAGGAGATGTAGTGAATAGCAGGAAAATCTGGTTGATCACTGGAGCTGGCCGTGGCATGGGCGTCGATTTCGTCAAGGCCGCCCTGGCCGCCGGCCACGCGGTTGTGGCCTCGGGCCGTGACCGCGACAGCGTGGCAAAGGCCCTGGGTCCGTCGGACGACCTGCTGACCGTCAAGCTGGACGTGACCCGGCGCGACGATGCCGAGGCGGCGGTGCGGGCCGCTGTCGACCGGTTCGGCCGCATCGACGTGCTGGTCAACAATGCGGCCAGCTTTTATGCCGGCTACTTCGAGGAGCTGACGCCGGAGCAGATGGAGCGGCAGCTGGCGACGAGCCTCATCGGCCCGATGAACGTCACCCGCGCCGTTCTGCCGGTGATGCGCAAGCAGCGCTCGGGACACATCATCTCGATCTCGTCGAGCGCGGGCCTCGCCGGCTTCGAGTTCTGCACCGCCTACGCCGCGTCGAAGTTCGGCCTCGAGGGCTGGATGGAGTCGCTGCACGCCGAGGTCGCGCCGTTCGGCATCACCACCACCATCGTCAATCCGGGGTTCTTCCGCACGGAGCTCCTCACCGAGCAGATCGACGAACTACGCCGAGCCGTCCATCGAGGACTACGACGAGCGCAGAGCGAAGCAGCTCGAGTTCTGGAAAGCCCAGAACGGCCAGCAAACCGGCGACCCGGCCAAGCTCGCGCGAGCGCTCATCACGATCAGCAGCCAGGAGCCGCCGCCGCGCCGCTTCATCGCCGGCGCCGATGCCATCGCCACCGCCGAGCAGAAGGTCGCCGACCTGAAGGCGCAGATCGACGCGCACCGGGACCTCTCGACGTCCCTCGATCTCGACCGGGAGCCCGCCGCACTGGCGGTGTAGATGGCCATACGCAATGCGAAAGGAGTAGCAATGAAGAAGCGCACATTGGGACGGAATCTGGAAGTCTCCGCGATCGGATACGGCTGTATGGGGCTGGAGGCCGTCTATGGCCCGGCGACCGATCGGCAGGAGGGGATCAGGATCATCCACGCGGCGGTCGAGCGCGGCGTCACGTTCTTCGACACCGCCGAGGTCTACGGTCCATTCACCAATGAGGAGCTCGTCGGCGAAGCGCTGGCGCCATTCCGCGACCGGGTGGTGATCGCGACGAAATTCGGGTTCGACATCACGCCCGACGGGCAGCGGAGCGGCGGCCTCAACAGCCGGCCGGAGCACATCCGGCAGGTCGCCGATGCCTCCCTCAAGCGGCTGAAGACCGATGTCATCGACCTTTTCTATCAACACCGTGTGGATCCGAACGTGCCGATCGAGGATGTCGCGGGCGCGGTGAAGGAGTTGATCGACGAAGGCAAGGTGAAGCATTTCGGGCTTTCCGAGGCTGGCGCGAAGACGATCCGCCGCGCTCACGCCGTGCTACCGGTCGCCGCCGTGCAGAGCGAGTACTCTCTGTGGACGCGCGATCCCGAGCCGGAAGTGCTGCCGGCCTGCGAGGAGCTCGGGATCGGGTTCGTTGCGTGGGGCCCGCTGGGGCAGGGCTTCCTCACGGGAAAGATCGACGCCACGACGAGCATCGAAAGTTCCGATTTCCGTGCCGCTTCCCCCCGCTTCACTCCCGAGGCGCGGGAAGCGAATCTCGCCGTGGTCGATCTGCTCAAGGAGATCGCGGCCCGCAAAAGCGCGACACCGGCGCAGATCGCGATCGCGTGGTTGCTCGCGCGGAAGCCGTGGATCGTTCCGATCCCGGGAACGACGAAGCTGCACCGCCTCGAGGAGAACATCGCCGCGGCAGGCGTCGAGCTCACCGCCGAGGACCTGAGCGAGATCGAAGCCTCATTCTCGAAGATCCCGGTACAAGGCGCCCGGCTTCCTGAAGCAATCCTGCAGTACTCCAATCGCTGATCACCATGAGAACCATCGGCTATACGGCACAGACCTTCGCGGTGATGGCGATCGCGCTCATCATTTCCGCCTGTGCGACCGCGAGCAGGAAACCCGGGCCGCTGATGATCCAGGAGCAAGGCAGCTTTGCGGCCGGCGGGACGGTCGTCACCGCTCCCGGCACGTTCGACCCGATCAAACAGGGTGCGTTCAACCCCGCCGGAGCCGATCCCGCGGGACAGACCTTGCACGGTGATCACGCCTACGTGTTCTACCAGGTGCCCGTGAATGCCAGAAAGCTTCCGCTCGTGTTCTGGCATGGCCACGGACAGTCCGCGAAGACGTGGGAAACGACTCCCGACGGGCGGGAGGGGTTCCAGAACATCTTCCTGCGCCGCCGCTTTCCGGTCTATCTGATCGATCAGCCGCGACGCGGCCGCGCGGCACGCGGCACGCAGCCGGTCAACCTGCTCGTCACGCCCGATGAGCAGCTCTGGTTCGGCATCTTCCGCCTCGGTATCTGGCCAAACCTCTTTCCGGACGTGCAGTTCTCACACGACCCGGAAGCGCTCAACCAGTTTTTCCGGCAGATGGTGCCGAACACCGGGCCTTTCGATATGGAAGTCAATTCTGACGCGGTTTCCGCACTCTTCAACCGGATCGGGCCGGGCATTCTCGTCACGCATTCCCAAAGCGGCGCTCTCGGCTGGCGCACGGCCATCAAGAACCGGAATATCCGAGCCATCGTTTCGTATGAGCCGGGCGGCAACTTCTTCTTCCCGGAGGGCGAAGTCCCCGAGCCGATGACCCACGCCGGCGGCACGCTGAGAGCCGTCGGCGTGCCTCTGTCGGATTTCATGCTGCTGACGAAGATCCCGATCGTCGTCTACTACGGCGGCAACATTCCCGACCAACCGAGCGTGAACCCCGGCCCGGACCAATGGCGCGTCTTTCTTGCGATGGCGAGGCTGTGGCGGGACGCTGTGAACCGCCATGGCGGCGACGTCACCCTCGCATATCTTCCGGAGCTGGGAATTCGCGGCAATACGCACTTTCCAATGTCCGATCTCAACAATCTGCAGATCGCCGACCTGCTGTCGCAGTTCCTCGCGAAAAAGGGCTTGGATTGAACCGCCAGAAGGAGCGCACATGAAACTGCTCGCCGCGACCGTCCTGTCCTTTTCTCTCGTCGCTTCCGTGTCAGCCCAGACCATCAGCATCGCGCGAAACGGTACGCAGCCCTCGCAGCAGGGGCCTGCCGAAAACTTCACCGGGTCCGTACGCGTCGAAGCTCCGTTCGGGCCGAACGCTCCGTCACGGACATCCGGTGCCCTTGTTACATTCCAGCCCGGTGCTCGGTCAGCATGGCATACCCATCCTCTGGGCCAGACGCTGATTGTGATGGCCGGCATCGGCCGTGTTCAACAATGGAGTGGTCCGGTCGAAGAGATCCGAGTAGGAGACGTCGTATGGACTCCGCCCGGTGTGAAGCACTGGCACGGAGCTTCGCCGAGCACTGCGATGACGCACATCGCCATTCAGGAACACCTCGACGGCAAGGTCGTGGACTGGCTCGAGAAGGTCAGCGACATGCAGTACGGCACGCCCGCAAGCTCCGCGGCGGCCAGTGCGCAACCGACGCCGGCGCAACGATTGATCGGCGACTTCTCTCCGAAGCTGGTCGAGCTCACGGACAAGGTGCTGTTTGGCGATGTCTGGGCCCGTCCGCAACTCTCGCCACGGGACCGGAGCCTCGTGACCGTCAGCGCGCTGATCGCGATGAACCGTCCCGATCAGCTGCGATCTCACCTCGCCAGGGCCCGTGAAAATGGCGTGACCCAGGAAGAGCTGATCGAGACGATCACGCATCTGGCGTTTTATTCGGGCTGGCCTAACGCGATGACCGCGATCACCGTGGCCAAAGAAGTGTTCGAGAACAAGTGACGCGCAACCGAAGGCGCACATGGGGGGTCCTCAATGAACGACGACTTCGACGAGACTTCGGAACTTGAGCTGACGGACGACGAGGAGGCGCTGCTCGAGGAGATGCCGGCGTTGAGCGACGCCGGGCTGACGCGGCGCTCGTTCCTGGGGCAGACGATCGCGGGCAGCCTCGGCTTCCTCGCCCTCGACCTGCTGGCGCAAGAACAAGCGCTGGCGGCACTGAGCCTGTCGCCCGACGCGGTGGCCGCGGCGGGACCCGCGGCGGAGAATCTCCTGAAGGTCGCGCTCAAGATCAACGGCGCGACGAAAACCCTCGAGATCGATTCACGCGTCGTGCTGCTCGACGCGCTGCGCGAAAGGCTCCATCTCACCGGCACGAAGAAGGGGTGCGACCAGGGGCAGTGCGGGGCCTGCACGGTGCTGGTGGACGGGCGGCGCGTCCTGTCGTGCCTGACGCTCGCCGCCAGCGCCGAGGGTAAGGAGGTTACGACGATCGAGGGGCTGGCGAAGGGGGATCAGCTCCACCCGATGCAGGCGGCCTTCATCAAGTACGACGGCTTCCAGTGCGGCTACTGCACGTCCGGGCAGATCTGCTCCGCCGTTGGATTGCTCGAGGAGGCGCGCCGCGGCGACGTGAGCCACGTCACAGAAGATGTGACCGTGACGACGACCCAGCTCACGGACGACCAGATCCGCGAACGGATGAGCGGCAACATCTGCCGCTGCGGGGCCTACCCGGGGATCGTCGCGGCGATCCAGGAGGTCCATTCCGGCAGGCAGACGGCGCGGACGTGGCGCTTCGTCGACGAAGAGCAACTGGCCCGGGTGAGAAAGGAGGACGCCAGTGAGACCGTTTAGGTACGTGCGGGCGAGCGATCCGAACGCCGCCGCCGGCGCCGTCGCGGCGAACCCGCTGGCGAAGTTCCTGGCGGGCGGGACGAACCTCCTCGACCTGATGAAAGAGGACGTCGAACGCCCCGACGAGCTGGTGGACCTCACGCGCCTGAAGCTGAAGGAAATCAGGCCGGAGCGCGGCGGCGTCTCGATCGGCGCCCTGGCGACGAACACCGAAACCGCCAACCACCCCCTCATCCGCCAGAGCTACCCGCTCCTGACGCAGGCCATCGTCGCGGGCGCCTCCGGGCAGATCCGCAACATGGCGACCAACGGCGGGAACCTCCTGCAGCGCACGCGCTGCCAGTACTTCTACGACACGGCGATGCCGTGCAACAAACGGGAGCCCGGGACCGGCTGCGGCGCCCGCGAAGGGCTCAACCGGATTCACGCCATCCTCGGCTGGAGCGACAAGTGCGTCGCCACCTACCCGGGCGACATGGCGAACGCGCTCTACGCGCTCGACGCCGTGGTGAGGGTCCGGGGCGCGGGCGGGCGTGAGCGCACGATCCCCGTCAGCGAGTTCCACCGCCTGCCGGGAGACACGCCGGAGAAAGACAACAACCTCCAGCACGGCGAGCTGATCGTGGCCATCGAGCTGCCGAAGTCCAACTTCGCGAAGAATTCCTATTATCTGAAGGTCCGCGACCGCGCCTCGTACGCCTTCGCGCTCGTCGCGGTGGCCGCCGCGCTGGAGCTCGACGGCGGCACGATCCGGCAGGCGCGCGTCGTGCTCGGGGGCGTGGCCCACAAGCCCTGGCGGAGCCGGGAGGCGGAAGCCGCGCTCGCCGGAAAACCCGCGTCGGAGGAGAGCTTCCGGCGGGCCGCCGAGGCGGCGCTCGAAGGTGCGAAACCCCTCGCGCACAACGCCTACAAAGTCGAGCTTGGGAAACGGGCCATCGTTCGCGCGCTGATGCGCGCGAGCAAACTCGCGTGACGGGAGGAATGCCATGCCGAGATACATAGGAAAAGAGATGAGCCGCGTCGATGGCGTGGCCAAGGTGACGGGCCAGGCAAAGTACGCGGCGGAGTTCCAGGTGCCGGACCTCGCGTACGGCTTCATCGTGCTGGGAACCGTCGCCAAAGGCACGATCCAATCGATCGATACGCGCGAGGCCGAAGCCGCCGGCGGCGTGATCCGTGTCTTCACGCACCTGAACGCGCCAAAGTCTTGGGAAAGAAGAGAAGGACAAGTCCTTCCGGGCGCTCCAGTCCGCAAGAATCTTTTTCAATCGGCAGCCGGTGGCGCTCGTCGTCGCCGAGACGTATGAGCAGGCGCGCTACGCCTCACGCCTGGTCAAAGTCTCCTACAACGCGGAGAAGCACGAGACCGACACGGAGGCCGTGCGCGAACGCGCGCGCGCGCCATCGCAGGGACCGCCCCCGAAGCCTCGCGGCAACCCCGAGGAGGCCATGAAAAACGCCCCGGTGAAGATCGAGGCCGAGTACCGCATTCCCATCGAGCACCACAATCCGATGGAGCCGCACGCGGCGATCGCCGTCTGGCAGGGGGACAAGCTCACGATTTTCGACAAGACGCAGGAGGTCTATGGTGTCCGCGAGCACCTGGCTTCGAGGCTCGGCGTCCCCGAGGAGAACATCACCGTCATCTCGCCTTTCGTCGGCGGGGCCTTCGGATCGTCGCTGCGGCCGAACTACTACCCCGCGCTGACGGCGATGGCGGCCCGCGAGCTCAAGCGCCCGGTCAAGGTCGTCTACACACGCACGCAGATGTTCAGCGGCCACGGCTACCGCCCGTACACGATTCAGAAGGTCGCGCTCGGCGCCGAGCCGTCGGGGAAGCTCTCCGCGATGATCCACGAGGTCGTGCACAACACCTCTTCCTTCGAGGAGTTCAACGACAACACCACGAATTTCACGCGCCAGGTCTACGCGTGCCCGAACCTCCACGCGCCGCTGAAGATTACCGACACGGACCTCAGCACCCCCACCTGGATGCGCGCGCCGGGAGCCGTCAGCGGCATGTTCGCGCTCGAATGCGCGATGGACGAGCTGGCGTACGCGCTGAAGATCGATCCCCTGGAGCTGCGGCTCATCAACTACGCCGAGGTGGACCCTGAGAGCGGCAAGCCGTTTTCGAGCAAGGCACTGCGGGAGTGCTACCGGCTCGGAGCGGAGAAGTTCGGGTGGAAGGACCGTAAGTTCGAGCCCCGCTCGATGCGGGATGGGCGGTGGCTGGTCGGCTGGGGAACGGCCACCGGCGTCTGGGGCGCTTTCCAGTCGCCCGCCACCGCCAGAATCACGTTGCGCGCCGACGGCACTGCGCACGTCATCAGCGCCACCAGCGACATCGGCCCCGGGACCTACACGGTGATGACCATGATCGCCGCCGAGTACCTGGGTTTGAAGCCGGAGCAGGTGAAGTTCGAGCTCGGCGACACGAATTTCCCGCGGGCGCCCTCGCAGGGCGGCTCGAAGACGACGGCGAGCGTCGGCTCGGCCGTCTACGGTGCGGCGTTGGCCGTCGGCGCGAGGCTGCTGTCGCTCGCAAACCGCGAAGCGGATTCGCCGCTGCGAGCCGCCGCGGACGCGGACGTGGAGATGCTCGACGGCCGGCTGCGGCTCAAGAGCGATCCGTCACGTTTCGTCAGCGTCTCCGAGGTGATGAAGCGCAACGGCCTCACGGAGATCACCGAGACCTTCGAGTCGAAGCCCTCGAAAGAGCGCGAAAAGTACGCGCTGCTGGCGCACGGCGCGCAGTTCGTCGAGGTGAAGGTGGACCCGGACCTGGGCACCGTCCGCGTCACGCGCGCCATCGAGGTCACCGCGTGCGGGAAGATCATCAATCCCAAGGCGTCGCACAGCCAGGAGATCGGCGGCGTGGTGTGGGGCATCGGCATGGCGCTGCAGGAGGCCACCGAGATCGATCACCGCTACGGGCGGATCATGAATCCGAACCTCCAGCACTACCACGTCCCCGTCAACGCCGACGTCCACAGGATCGAGACGATGTTCGTCGAGGAGGACGACAAGATCGTCAACCCGCTCGGCGTCAAAGGCATGGGCGAGCTCGGGATGGTCGGCATCCCGGCGGCGATCGCCAACGCCGTCTTCCACGCCACGGGCAGACGCATCAGGGAGCTGCCGATCACGCCGGACAAGCTGTTGTAAGCGAACAGGAGTCATCGATGAACGAAGTGCGAGCGTTGGTCGAAGCGTTCGACGCGGCGAACATCCGGGGCGAACGGTGCGCGCTGGCGACGGTCGTGAGCGTCGAAGGGTCGTCGTACCGCCGCCCGGGGGCGCGGATGCTGGTTTGCGAATCTGGTATTCATACCGGAACGATCAGCGCCGGCTGCCTCGAAAGCGATGTCATCGAGCATGCGAAGCGCGTCCTGCAAACGGGCGCGGCGAAGCTCGTCGAGTACAACACCGCCACGACGAGCGACGAGGAGGCCTGGGGACTCGGGCTCGGCTGCAACGGCATCGTGCGCGTGCTGATCGAGCCGCTCGCCTCCGGCTCCCCCTGCATCGAGGCGCTGAGACGTTCCTGCGAGGCGCGGCCTGACGCCGCGCCCGTATCCGTGGCGACCGTGTATGACGTGGACGGCGTCGCCGCGAAAGTCTTCATCGAAACGCTCCTGCCCCCCGTCCCCCTGATCATCTTCGGGGCCGGGCATGACGCGCTGCCGGTCGTCGAGCTCGCGCGTGAATTGGGTTGGTATACAGAGGTCGTCGACCCGCAAGCCCGCCCGGCCAGCCGTTCCCGGTTTGCCATCGCCGACAGGGTCACGCTGGCGCGCCCCGAGGACGTCGGAGCCCACGTCCGCATTACGCCGCGGACGATGACGCTCCTGATGTCGCACAATTACGCGCAGGACCTGGCGTTGCTCAGGTTTCTGCTGGCTTCTCCCGCCCGCTACATTGGAGTCATGGGCCCCCGCAAACGGACCGAGCGGATGCTGAGGGAACTGGCGGCGGCCGGAGGGATGGCGCGCCTTCATTCACCGGCCGGTCTGGACATCGGCGCCAGCGGTCCCGCCGAGATCGCGCTGTCCGTCGTCGCGGAGATGCGCGCGGTGCTCAACGGCCGGCGTGGCGGAATGTTGCGCGAGCGCCGGGGCTCCATTCACGGCGGTCCGGCGGACGGCGAGTGCGTCACCGCGGCCGAGGAGCGAGTCCTGGCTGGGGCGGCGGTATGACGGGCACGGTGATCCTGGCGGCGGGGTCCTCCTCCCGCATGGGCAGCCCGAAGCAGATCCTTCCATTCCGCGGCATCAGCCTGCTCAGGCGCGCCGCGCTGGCCGCGCTGGACGCCGGGTGCTCTCCCGTCATCGTGGTCACCGGCGCCCACGCGGAGCTGTCGAGACGCGAGTTGGACGGGCTCGACGTGCGGGAAGCGTTGAATCCCCATTGGGAGACCGGGATGGCGTCGTCGATCGGCGCGGGGCTCGAAGGTCTTCTCGGCGCGGATCCGGACGCGGCCGCGGCCGTCATCATGCTGTGCGACCAGCCTCACGTCACCGGCGAAGTCATTTCCAGCCTCGCCGCGGCGCACCGCGTCACCGGCAAGCCCATCATCGCCTCGACGTATGGCGGCAGCTTCGGCGTGCCGGCGCTGTTCAGCCGGCCACTCTTCGCCGAGCTGGCACGGCTCGAGGGAGGGGCCGGCGCCAAACAGGTGATCGAGAGATATGCTTCCGAGGCGCACTTTTTACCCTTCCGGGGCGGTGAGGTAGACGTGGATACTCCTGATGATTTCTCGCGCCTGTCACAGAGAGAGCTGAAGCGGCGATGAGGGTATTCGAGGTCGTCATCGCGCTGCTGCTGGGCGGCGCCGCCCTGGCCGCCCTGGCGCGGCGGATCGGCGCGCCCTACCCGGCGCTGGTGGCGCTCGCCGGCGCCGCGCTGGCGCTGGTCCCCGGCCTGCCGACCCTCATTCTCGATCCCGAGCTCGCGCTCGCGCTGTTCGTCGCGCCCGTGCTGGTCGACGCCGCCTTCGACGCCTCGCCGCGCGACCTGCGCGCGAACTGGCGCGCGGTCACCAGCCTGGCTCTCGGCGCCGTCGCCCTCACCATCGCCGTCGTCGCCGTCGTCACGCGGCTGCTCGTCCCGGACATGCCGTGGGCGGCGGCGATCGCGCTCGGCGCCATCGTCGCGCCGCCGGACGCGGCGGCCGCCACCGCGGTGCTGAAGCAGCTTCGCCCGCCGCACCGGCTGCTCGTGATCCTGGAGGGAGAGAGCCTGTTCAACGACGCGAGCGCGCTGCTCGTCTACCGCCTCGCGGTCGGCGCCACGCTCACCGGCGTCCTGTCCGGGTGGAGCGTGCTGCCGATGCTGCTCGTGGTCACGGTGGGCAGCGTCGTTCTCGGGCTGGTGCTCGCGCGGCTCAGCCTCGCCGTGAACGCGCGCATCAACGACGTCGCGACCGCGGTGGTGTTCCAGTTCTGCGGGACGTTCGGCGTCTGGATGCTCGCGGAGCAGCTGCACCTCTCGGGCATCATCACGCTGGTGGTCTTCGCGATGGCGGCGTCGCGCCGCGCGCCCGAGATCATGCCGGCGCGCATCCGCATTCCCGCGTAGGCGGTGTGGGAGGTCGCGGTGTTCGTGCTGAACGTGCTCGCGTTCATCCTCGTGGGCTTCCAGCTCAAGTCGATCGCCGTGCGGGGGGCGATCGGGACGCGCTACGTGGCCGTGGCGGCGGTGGTCTGCGCCGCGGTCATCCTCGCGCGCATCGCGTGGGTGACCGGCGCGGCCGCGTTCAGCCGGTGGCGCTGCCGCCCGCACCCGGACGGGAGGCCCGGACCGCGCGACGCCGTGGCGCTCGACGCGCGCGGCGCCGCGGTAGTGGGTTGGTGCGGCATGCGCGGCACCGTGACGCTCGCCGCCGCGCTCGCGCTCCCGACCGGTTTCCCCTATCGGGACCTGATCCTCGTCACCGCGTTCGGGGTGGTGCTCGGCACGCTCGTGTTCCAGGGACTCACGCTGCGGCCGCTCCTGCTGCGCCTGCGGCTCGAGGATGACGGGACGGTGGACCGCGAGGTGCGCTCCGCGCGGGTCGAGACCCTGCGGGCGGCGAGGGAAGCCGCCGCCGCGTGCCCGGGCGCCGAGACCGCGGAACTCGTACAGCACCGCTACGACCTGCAGTTGCGCCGCGCCGAAGAGGAGCTCGGCACGCCCGAAGGCGCCGCGGCGGATACCGATGGCCAGGAGGCGGACGCGGCGGTCGTGCGCGCCGCGACAGAGGCCGCGCGGCGGCGGCTCCTGGCGCTCAGGAACGACGGCACGATTGGCGACGCCGCGTTCCAGCGCGTCGAGGAGGAGCTCGACTGGGCGGATCTCGACTGGGCACAGTTCCTTCGCACGGCGGACAACGAGGGGTAGAACGCGGAAGGAGAAAAAGATGCAGAAACGCAAACTTGGAAACAGCGGCCTGGAGGTCTCGGCCATCGGGCTCGGCTGCATGGGCATGAGCTTCGGTTACGGACCCGCCCAGGACGAGCAGGAGATGATCGCCCTGATCCGGTCCGCCGTCGACCTCGGCGTCACCTTCTTCGACACCGCCGAGGTCTACGGTCCGTTCACGAACGAGGAGCTGGTGGGCAAGGCGCTCTCCCCCATCCGCGAGCAGGTGGTGATCGCCACCAAGTTCGGGTTCCACTTCGACGCCAACGGCAAGCAGGCCGGCCTGAACAGCCGGCCCGAGCACATCAGGGAGGTCGCGGAAGCGTCGCTCAAGCGGCTCAACATCGACGCCATCGACCTGTTCTATCAGCACCGCGTCGACCCCGACGTGCCCATCGAAGACGTGGCGGGGGCGGTGAAAGAGCTGATCCAGGAGGGCAAGGTCCGGCACTTCGGCCTCTCCGAGGCCGGCGTGCGGACGATCCGCCGCGCGCACGCCGTCCAGCCCGTCACGGCCCTGCAGAGCGAATACTCGCTCTGGTGGAGGGAACCCGAGGCGGAGATCTTCCCGGCTCTCGAAGAGCTCGGAATCGGCTTCGTTCCTTTCAGCCCGCTGGGCAAGGGCTTCCTCACGGGCAAGATCGACGAGAGCACCTCATTCGACAGCAACGATTTCCGCAACACCGTCCCCCGCTTCTCCCCGGAGGCCCGGAAGGCGAACCGGGCGCTGGTCGATCTGCTCGGGAGCATCGCTCAGCGCAAGAGGCGCGACGCCCGCCCAGATCGCGCTCGCCTGGATCCTCGCCCAGAAGCCCTGGATCGTGCCGATCCCTGGCACGACGAAGCTGCATCGCCTGCAGGAGAACGTCGAGGCGGCCGCCGTCGAGCTCACCGGGGACGATCTCCGCGAGATCGAGAGCGCCGCGTCCCAGATCACGGTGGAAGGGGCCCGCTACTCCGAGACCTCGCAACGAATGGTCGACCGCTGACCCCCAAATCGAGAAGGAGCGTCAAAATGGAAATCAAGCGAAGCGGCTCGCGGCCCTCGGGAAAGGGCCCGGCCGATTGGTTCACCGGCACCGTCCGTATCGACCCTCTGTTCGCGGCCAACGCTCCGGCGCGAGCGGCCGGCAACGCCGTCACGTTCGAGCCCGGCGCGCGCACCGCATGGCACACGCACCCCCTCGGACAAACGCTGATCGTCACCTTTGGCAGCGGCCTCGCGCAGCGCGAG
This sequence comes from uncultured Acidobacteriota bacterium, assembly GCA_963792575.1. Taxonomy (GTDB): domain Bacteria; phylum Acidobacteriota; class Thermoanaerobaculia; order Multivoradales; family UBA5704; genus DATARR01. The sequence continues at coordinate 906,036 of CAWBWZ010000002.1, read as the reverse complement.
GGCGGGGCGATCGAGGAGATCCGGCCCGGCGATGTCGTCTGGTTCGAGCCCGGCGAAAAGCACTGGCACGGCGCGGCGCCGGCGACCGCCATGCAACACATCGCCATCAACGAAGCGTTGGACGGCAAAGCCGTCGACTGGCTGGAGAAGGTCAGCGACGAACAGTACAACCAGCGTTAGTGGCGTTCGCAGATTCGACGCGAGCACGGCCTCCAAAACTTATGCAATCCCATCTATTTTAGTTATACTGAAGCGGCACCGCAACGCATAAGGAGATGTCGATGTCTACAGTCTCGCGCAATCGCTTGCAGAAACTCTTGGGAATTGGGGCTCTCCTCGGAATGGCACTTCTTTTTCAGGCCCCCTCTGCCCGAGCCGGCACTGAAGCTAACCCTGCAGTGGGTATCTGCAGCCCCGCCGAATACGTAGGTCATGATGTGTGGCGTGTTAGATGTGGTGATTACGTGTACTGCTACCAGAACAATGCGTATGCCCCGAGTCTCGTCTGCTAAGGCCGTAGTGACCAAGTCGTAGCCCGAAGCCCGCGCCCCCCAGCTGGAATGCCTACATCCAGGCGACGGGGCGCGTCTTTTGGCTGGTACGAGCAGCGAGGCCTTGCGCTCGAGCAGCGGAACGAGTCCGCGCAGCGCCTGTTCGCTCACGCGGGGGTTCCAACGAACGATGATCGAGATGACTCGCGAGCTGGAAGGCGCCGCGGGATGAGCCCTTACGCTTCGCCGCCGGGATCCGGTCCATCCAGCTGGCGCACCTCGCACTCGAGATCCCACTCATCGCCGTGGACCTCGAGGAACCGCCGGGTGTGCTCGATCGCCTCCTCCTTCGACTTCGTCTCGAGAATCGCATAGCCGCCGATGACCTCCTTGGTCTCGGTGAACGGTCCATCGACCGTCGACAGCTTGCCGCCGCGCAGGCGCACGCGCACGCCTTCGGAGGTCGGCCGCAGCCCGGCGGTCTCGATCAGTACGCCAGCCTGGGTCATCTCCTCCATAAGGATGCCCATATCGGCCATCAGTCGCTCGGTGGGTGCCTTGGCAGTCTTCTCGTCGATCCGGATCATCGAGAGGAATCTCATAGGGTCTTGCCTCCTTGTTATCGTTTGCATGGCGCGGGGCCACCAGATTCTCCAGCGTTCAGCACCGCTCCTGACACTACGTCGAACGAAGGCCGGCCCAATCGACAAGATGCGCGAGGCAATCGTCAGGATTCAACCAAACGGAGGCGACACATGCGGATCGGGATTCTCGGTTCGGGTCTGATGGGCAGCAAGCTTGGGACGATCTTCGCGCGCGCGGGGCATGAGGTAGTATTCAGTTACGCGCGCCACCACGAGAAGCTGGAACAGCTGGCGCGCGAGGCCCAGGGGAACGCGCGGGCGGGCACACCGCGCGAGGCCGTGCGGGAGGCGGACGCTCTCCTGCTGGCCGTGCACTGGTCCCGAATGGACGACGTCCTGGCGCAGGCAGGCGACCTGGCGGGAAAGGTGATCGTGACCTGCTCGCTGCCGATGAACGCCGACGACACCGGGCTCGTCGTCGCCCACACGACCTCTGGCGCGGAGGAGCTCGCGAAGAGGGTTCCGGAAGCGCGGGTCGTATGCGCTTTCAACACCGTGCCGAGCGAGGTGCTCTTCGGCGTTTTCGAGGCCCGGCGCGAAGCCACCCGGCCCAGCCTCGTCTACTGCGGGGACGATGCGGGCAGCAAAGAGATCGCCGCCGGGCTGATTCGCGACGCGGGTTTCGAGCCTGTGGATGCCGGCCCCCTGCGGATCGCCCGCTATACCGAGCCGTTCGCGCTGCTGGTTGCCCAGCTCGCCTACGAGGGAGCCGAGGGGCCGGAGCTGGCGTACCGGTTCGAATGGTTGGGCTAGGCGCCCGCGCGGCATGCTAGATTCTCCCGCCATGAGGGCCTACCTGGACCTGCTCCAGCACATCCTGGATCGCGGCACCCCGAAGTCCGACCGCACCGGCACCGGCACGCTCTCGGTCTTCGGCTACCAGATGCGCTTCGACCTCTCCCAGGGGTTCCCACTGCTGACCACCAAGAAGCTGCACGTCCGCTCGATCGTCCACGAGCTGCTCTGGTTCCTCGCCGGCGACACCAACGTCCGCTCTCTCCACGAGCACGGCGTGACCATCTGGGACGAGTGGGCGGGCGCCGAGGGGGACCTGGGGCCGATCTACGGCGCCCAGTGGCGCTCCTGGCCGGCCCGGGACGGCGGCACGATCGACCAGATCGCGCGCGTCGTCGAGGCGATCCGGAAGAATCCCGATTCGCGGCGGCACATCGTCAGCGCCTGGAACGTGGCGGATCTCGACGCCATGGCCCTCCCCCCCTGCCATGCCCTGTTCCAGTTCTGGGTGGCCGAGGGGCGGCTCTCCTGCCAGCTCTACCAGCGCAGCGCCGACACCTTCCTGGGCGTCCCCTTCAACATCGCCTCCTACGCGCTGCTGACGCTGATGGTGGCCCAGGTCTGCGATCTCGCCCCCGGCGACTTCGTCCACACCCTGGGCGACGCCCACCTCTACCAGAATCATCTGGAGCAGGCGCGGCTCCAGCTCACCCGCGAGCCCAGGCCACTGCCGGCGATGACGCTCAACCCGGAGGTGCGGTCGATCTTTGATTTCCGCTTCGAGGACTTCACCCTCAGCGGCTACGATCCGCATCCGGCGATCAAGGCGCCGATCGCCGTATGAACGACGTATGAACGAAAAGGCGCCCCGGATCTCCCTGATCGCCGCCATGGCCCGGAACCGCGCCATCGGCATCGACAACCGCCTCCCCTGGCGCCTGCCCGCCGACCTCAGGCGCTTCAAGGCGCTGACCCGGGGGCACACGCTGGTGATGGGAAGAAAGACCTTCGAGTCGCTCAACGGGCCGCTCCCCTGGCGGACCACGATCGTGGTCACCCGCCAGGAGGACTACGCGCCGGCGGGGGTGCTCGTCGCCCATTCGCTGGCGGAGGCCCTGGAGCGTGCCCGGAAGGAGGAGGCGGAGGAGATCTTCATCGCCGGCGGCGAGGAGATCTTCCGCCTGGGGCTGGAGCTGGGCGACCGCCTGCAGCTGACCTGCATCGATCAGGATTTCCCCGGCGACACCTTCTTTCCGGAATTCGATGCCTCCGCCTGGGGGCTCGTCGAGCGGGAGGATCACGAGGCCACGGAGGAGACGCCATTCGCCTACAGCTTTCAGGTCTACGACAGGATCCCGTGAAGCCGCTCCGCCGCCTCCTCCTCCTCGCGCTCGTCATCCTCGCCCTCGCCGGCTGCTCGCGTCCGGAGGGCGCGCTCCAGAATCAGGATCTCGAGGCCACCGCGATGATCCGCAAGGCGCGGATCCACCTGATCGCCATTGAAGGCAAAGGGGGCTCTGGGGATGCCGCCGGCTGTGGCGACCGCACCGGTACCCTGGACGTGGAGCTCCCGACCTCCGAGCCGGCGCTCTGGGGAGCCCTCCATGCCCTGCTCGACGCCGGCGAGCGCTACCAGGGCTCCGGCCTCTATAACGCCCTTGCCAACTCGCCTCTCAAGGTCGAGCGGATCGACCGCCGGGGGGGCGAGGCACGGATCTATCTCACCGGTTATCTGGAGCTGGGCGGCGAATGCGACAGTCCGCGGGTGCTGGCGCAGCTCACCCGCACGGCGACCCAGTTCTCTGATGTCAAGACGGCGGAGTTCTTCCTCGACGGCAAGCCGTTGCGCGATCTGTTGTCCGGGAAGGGTTGAGCCGAAAGCGCCGGCCGTGAGGCACGGCCGGCGCGAGAGTGGAACGTTTAGTCGGCCTTGCAGCGGCAGCAGTCGCTACCCGTCGGAGCCAGATGGTAGCCGACGGGGCAGGCCGCACACCGGACGACCGTGCAGTCGACGGCCTGGGCCGAAGCCTGGGAGACGGAAAGCTGACCCACGCCAAGGGCGCCGGCGAGGACGAGACCTGCGAGTACCATTCTCTTCATAACGTAATACTCCTTCTTCCTGAGTCAGGACGGCGGGCCGCGAGCCCGTCACCCGGTTGAGACGTGGGGGTATACGGACGGCGGCGATCCGCCGTCTACCCCCACGCGAACGTCGGGATTGAAAAAGACCGCCGCTTGCGCTCGCGGGAGCGAGGCAAGCGGGCGGTTGAAAAGAGGGCGAGAGAGTGAAACCCTCGCACCCTCGGGGGAGCGTTGGAAAGTGTTTCTGGTCAAACCGGAACGCAGCGGCAGCAGTTGTTTCCCGTGGGGGAAAACACCGTGCCCGCAGGACACGCCATGCAGCGGACGCCATCGCAGTTGCCGGCGCTGGCCGGGGTCGGAATCAGGGTGATACCCCAGGTGCCCAGGATGACCAGGCCGGCGAGGATAAGTTTCTTCATGGTTGTCGATCTCCAAGTTGATTTTCAGGGTGCCGACAGCATCGTCAGCGCACGTTGGTTGAAGTGCGGAAAGACTGGAAAAGCGGGACAGGCCGCTCCTTGTCTGGGGCGCCCCTCCTGGCCTCCCCCTGAAGGGGGAGAAAAAAGAACCCTATGTCGCCGCCGCCACCGGCCGCTCCGCCCGCTCCCGGAACCAGGCCGCGGTCCGCGCCAGCCCCTCGCTCAGGGAGATCGGCTGCGGGAGGTCCAGCTCGCGGCGCCCGAGGCCGCCGTCCACGACCGAGCGCTGCTGCTCCCCCTGCTTGGCCGCGCCGTGCTGGGCCTGGAGGTCGGTCCCCAGGGCGCGGGCGATCTCTTTGTAGAGATCCACCACGGAGGTCTCGATGCCGGTGCCCACGTTGTAGATGTTGAACCCGGGCCGCCCCACCGCCGCCAGGTTCGCCCGCACCACGTCGGAGACGTGGACGTAGTCGCGGGTCTGCAAGCCCTCGCCGTTGATGGTGGGCGCCTGCCCGCCGAGCAGGCGGTTGAGGAAGATGGCCACCACTCCGGCCTCGCCGTGCGGGTTCTGCCGCTCGCCGTAGACGTTGGCGTAGCGCAGGCAGGTGGCGTCGAGCCCGTAGGTGACGTAGTAGTAGAAGAGGTAGCGCTCGAACGAGAGCTTGGAGACGCCGTAGGGGGAGACCGGACGCGCCGGATGGTTCTCATCCGCCGGGAAGTAGTCCTGCTCGCCGTAGATCGCGCCGCCGGTCGAGGCGAAGATGATCTGGCGCACGCCACCGCGGCGGGCCGCCTCGGCGAGGTTCAGGCTCCCCAGGATGTTGACCTCGGCGTCGAACACCGGATCCTCGACGGAGCGGCGGACGTCCATCTGCGCGGCGTGGTGGACGAGGATCTCCACCCCGGCGTTGCGCACCAGGTCCGCCGCCTCCTCCGAACGGATGTCGAGGACGTGCAGCTCCGCGCCCTCGGGCACGTTCTCCCGCCGGCCCCCCGACAGGTTGTCGATGATCAGCACCCGGCGCCCCGCCGCGAGAAAGGCCTCGGCGACGTGGGAGCCGATGAATCCGGCCCCTCCGGTGACGCAGACGGTTCCCTTGGATCGATCGTTCTTCATGGCGCAGGGAGCTTATAGCAAGAGCCGCGCCATATCCCATGATAGATTTCTCTCCCGCATGCCCTCGCGCGACCGCCGGACCGCCCTCCTTCTGGCCCTGCTGGCATTGCTGATCTACAACGCCAACTTCCGGCGGATCGGGGCCGGCGACAGCTACCCCGCCCGCTTCCTCCCCTTCGCTCTCTGGAACCACGGCACGCTCTACCTCGACCCGATCCGCGAGGTGACCGCGCAGCGGCACCCGACCCCCTACTGGATCCGGCCGACTCCGGACGGCCGCTCGGCCTCCCTCTATCCGGTGGTCACTCCGCTGCTGGCGGCCCCTCTCTATCTCCCCCCGGCCCTCTGGCTGCGGTGGACGGGCGAGACCTACGAGCGGATGTCCTGGCTGGGCGAGATCCTGGAGAAACTGGCGGCGAGCGCCATCGCCGCCGCGGCCGTGGGCTGGATGTTCCTGCTGCTCCGCCGCCGTCTCGAACCCCGCGACGCCGTTCTCCTCACCCTCGCCTTCGCCCTCGGCACCAACACCTGGGCGACCAGCAGCCAGGCGCTCTGGCAGCACGGTCCGGCGGAGCTGCTGGCTGTGGGTGCGCTCTGGTTCCTCACCGGGGAGCTCACCGCCGGCAACCTCCTGGCCGCCGGAGCGCTCGCCGGATTGATGGCGGCCAACCGCCCGCCAGACCTGCTGTTCACGGCGGCCTTCGGGCTCTATGTCCTCCTCCAGACCCGCTGGCGGGCCGTCTGGTTCGCCGCCGCGGCAGCGGTGCCGGGGCTCCTCGCCGCCGCTTACAACCTTGTGATGTTCCACCAGCTGAGCGGCGGCTACGGCTCCATCGGCCTGACGGGCGGCGACTTCTTCGCGCACCCCGTCGGGCGCGGCCTGGCCGGCCTGCTGGCGAGCCCGGGACGCGGACTGTTCTTCTACTCCCCCTTCCTCCTCTTCCTCCCGCTGCTCTTCCATCGCGCCCTCGCCGACCGGAGCGCGCGGGCTCTCACCCTCTGCCTCACCGGCGGCGTGGTCCTGCAGCTCTTCCTCTATGCCCATACGGACTGGCGAGGGGGCTCCTCCTACGGCTACCGCTTTCTCACCGACATGGTGCCGATCCTGATCTGGATGCTCGCCCCGGTGCTCGCCTCGCTCGGCCGGCCCGCCCGGGCGGCCTTCCTCGCCTGCTGCCTGCTCGCCGTCGGAGCGCAGGTCATTGGGACCTTCAAATATGTGGGGCTCAGCGATATTGCGATCAATGACCCGTCTGACATAGGGATGAGCAACGTCTGGAAAGTCGCCAATGCGCCGATCCTGGTGGAAGCACGGCAAGATCGCGCGCCGTTCGACCTGCTGCGCAAGGCGCTGAACCCGCCCTGAAGCTCAGGAGGCGAGGGGTTTCCGGGAGACCGCGATGATCCCCAGGCCGGCGCCCGGGACGAGGTGGTCGACCCGCCGGATCGCCGGCACCAGCACGTTGAAGATCTTCAGCTGGTTGCGGCTGAAGTGGCGCCGCTTCATGAGCTTGCCGTTGAGGAACCAGCCGGGCACGCCGAAGTGGTTGAAGTCGCGGAGCGTCTCGAGCTCGAAGCCGATCGAGCGCAGCTCTTCGCCCAGCATCTGCTTCGAATAGCGGCAGCGGTGGCCCAGCACCTCGTCGAGGCTCGAGTAGAGCTTCTGCCCCTGCGGCACGTAGAGGACGAGGCGGCCGCCGGGCTGCAGGGCGTCGTACATGTTGCGCAGCGCCAGCAGCGGATCGCGGACGTGCTCCAGCACGTTCAGGCAGACCACGGTGTCGAACTTCCCCTGCCACGGCTCGAAGCACTGCGGCGTCCTCGAGATCGATGCGGGCCACCCGGAGATAGGGCTTGCCCAGCGAGAGGTTCTTCAGGTAGTCGAGATAGTGCGGGATTGATGTCGCTCGCGAGATAGAAATCGCGCGGCAGCAGCCAGGTCGTGATGTTGCCGATGCCGGCGCCGATCTCGAGCACCCGGGCGCCGACGTAGGGGGCGATCGCCTCGGCCATCCAGCGGTTGAAGTGCTGCGCCTTCTCCAGGCTGTGCAGGATGTGGGAGCCGTACTCGTCCTCGGCGTAGATGTCGTCGATCAGGTGGTACTTGACCATCGTGCGGAACGCCTTGAAGCCGTCCTTCCAGCCGATCTTCTTCCCCTCGCGGTAGGTGCGGCCGAGGTAGCTGATCGGCACCTCGAAGATCCGGCACTCCCGCTTGGCGACCTTGGCGGTGATCTCCGGCTCGATGCCGAAGTCGTTGGAGCGGATGGGGATCGACTTGAGCAGCGGCGCCCGGAAGACCTTGTAGCAGGTCTCCATGTCGGTCAGGTTCAGGTCGGTGAGCCAGTTGCTGAAGCGGGTCAGCAGCTGGTTGCCGAGCGAGTGCCAGAAGTAGAGGACGCGGCGGCGCTCGCCGGGCAGGAAGCGCGAGCCGTAGACGACGTCGGCGCCGTCCTCCAGGAACGGCCGGATCAGGCGCGGATAGTCGCGCGGGTCGTACTCGAGGTCGGCGTCCTGGAACAGGATGACGTCGCCGGTGGCCTCGGCGATGCCGCGGCGGATCGCCGCCCCCTTGCCCTGGTTCTTCCCCTGCTCCAGCAGGCGGATGCGGTCCGGGTGCTCGGCCGCCAGCTGGCGGAGGATGTCGAGGCTGCCGTCCTTCGAGCCGTCGTCGACCAGCAGCAGCTCCAGCTCGCGAATCTCGGGAGCGGACACCGCGAGCACCCGGTGGACCAGCTCGGCCACCAGGAAACGCTCGTTGTAGACCGGTACGACGACGCTCAGCTTGACCCCGGCCGGGGTATTTTCTTCTTTCACGGACGGCTCCTGCTCCCCTCGAAGGCGGTGCATGATAGCACCCCGCTCAACGGCCCGCGCCCGGCGAAGGCTTTGGCGCCGGCGGCGCCAGGCGGTCGAGCGCGTTGAGGGTCCACTCGGCGAGATAACCCTCGCCGAAGACCAGGGCCGGGGTGTCGCCGTTGGCCTGGAGATCCGCCAGCCGCGCCCGGGTTAGGGCCCGGGTCAGCTTCATGTCCACCGGCGCGATCGGGGCGCCGCCATACTGCAGGCCGAGATAAAGGGCGTAGTAGTCGTCCTCGGGGCAGCCGGCGGCGACCTGCCGCCAGGCGGCGGCCGCCTCGGCGCCGGCGAGGGAGCAGAGCGGCGGCCCCGCGGCGACGCGGAAGTGCACCGGGCCGATCTCCGGGAAGTCGATCTCCCCGCCGGAGCTCCCCCAGGCCGCGAGCGCGGCCCGCCGGGGGGCCACCCGCTCCTCGGCGGCCGGGAACTCGGCCGCCAGCGGCGGCCCGGCATAGACGATCGCCGACGCGCAGGCCATGGCGGTCTGCTGCGGCGCGCAGCTCAGCGGATAGGGGACGTAGCCCACCTGCCAGGGGTCGGTCTTCCCCGCCAGCATGAAGGCGGCGTCGAGGTTCTCCGGACCGAGCAGCCGGCTGTCGAGGGCCACCACCGGCCGTCCCGCGGCATTGGCCACCGGATAGGGCGGAGCGGAGAGGCAGGCGCAACGCCCCGGGCTGCCCGGAGGCGCCAGGGTCCGCAGGCGGGCGATCGTGGCCCCGACCAGGTCCGGATACGGCGTCAGGCGCACGCCCCAGGGGACGCCGTCGATATTGGTGTGCAGCCAGCCAAAGCTGCCGGCGACCGGCTGCGAGCCCACCCCGGCGCCGAACAGGTTGACCGGGATCAGCACCGCCCCATAGAGCAGCATCGCCACCACCGCCGCCTGGCGCCAGCGCGGGGTGAGAGTGGCCAGCCCGGCCCCGACAGCCACCGCCAGGGGCACCACCAGAAGGGCATGGTCGCGCGTCGTCCCCGAGTTCCCCAGCAGCAGGACGACGCCGGCGGCGGACATCGCCGTCCAGACCGCCAGGAAACCGGCGAGGCGGCGGCCGGCGGCGGAGCGCAGCAGGAGCAGCAGAGCCAGAACCGCCAGGATCAGGTGGAACGGCAGGAAGACCTCGAAGATGCGGATGGCGATGCCGTACATCGTCACGTACGCCGACTGCTGGTAGAGGGCCCGCGCCTGCACCGCCCAGAAGGAGAGCGGAGCGCGGTTGATCCAGAGCGAGGCCGGCAGCGGCAGGAGGCCGAGGGCGAAGAGGCTCAAGCCCCGCCAGGCCCGCCGCCTGCTCTCGGTGCCAGCGGGCGCCAGCAGCGGCCGGGCGACGTAGAGCGCCAGCGCCAGCCAGCCGAAGACGAGCGACATCTTGGCGATCAGGGTCCCGGCGCTCAGCAGCCCCGCCCACAGCGACATCCCGGGGCGCGACCACCCCTCGGTGGCTAGCATCGCGAGCGCCGTGGCCGCGAACGCCGCCACCAGGAACGGGGTGGGGCCGAACAGATGGCTCCAGATCAGGATGCAGGGGGTGAGGATGGCGTAGACGGCGGCCGGCGGTCCCGCCCCCTTCCCCCCCATCCGGCGCGCCACACCGGCGATGCAGAGGGCGGCCGCGATCAGGCAGAGGAGATTGACGAGCACCCCGAGGTCGTAATCCGGCCGGAAGAGCTGCCAGACGATGGCGACCGCCAGGTAGTAGGGCCAGCCGTACCAGGGCTTGACCTGGTCGAGCCGCGCCTTGAAGAGGACGCCCAGGGAAGGGGGGCGGTCGGCAGCGCCGAAGGCGGCGGTCCGCGTCTCCAGCGCCCGCTGCACGTGCTGCGCCTCCTCGCGATCCATGAACCGGTCGCGGTGAATCCAGACCGCGAGGGCCGCGCAGACCATCGCCAGGACGAGGAGCACCGGCCAGAGAGCGGCGATCCGCGAGCCGGCGGGCGTCTCAGGATCAGGTTGATTCACTGGCGGGATTCTATGCCGTTCTTCTCGATGAAGGTCAAAAGGACGGTCAAATCGGGGAAGATGCCGCCGTGATGCTCCTCCACCGACGACGGACCGCCCTGGGCGCGGTACTCCTCGCCGCCGCCGTCCTGGCGATCTATGGGGCGTCGATCAGCTACGAATTCGTCTACGACGACCACGTTCAGATCGAGCGCAACCCCTGGCTGCGCGATCCCGACGGCTTCCGGCTGTTCCTGACCCGCCCCTTCTGGGGCTTCTACCAGGACCGCGGAGCGGGGCCGTCGAACTACTACCGGCCGGTCTTCGGCTGGGCCTACTCGCTGGTGGCGCGGGGGTTCGGCCTGCAGCCGGCGGCGTTCCACGCCACCTCGGTCGCGCTGCAGATCGCCGTCACCCTGCTGGTGGCGCTCGGCGCACGCCGGCTGTTCCCGGACCGTAGAGGAGCGATCGCGGCGCTCGCGGCCGGCCTGCTCTTCGCGGTCTACCCGGCGCACGCCGAAGCCGTCGCCTGGATCGGCGACCAGGTCGACCTGCTGACCGCGCTGTTCGTGCTGCTGGCTCTCTTCTCGTATCTCTCCCACAAAGACCGCGGCGGCTGGACAGGGTGGACCGGACCGTTCGCCTACCTCCTGGCCTGCCTCGCCAAGGAGCCGGGGACGGCGCTGCTCCTGGTGCTCGGCGCCGTCGAGGTTTCCGAATGGCGGCGCGAGGGCCCGGTCTGGACGGCCCTGCGCCGTGCCTCGGCGCGGCTCGCCCCCTACCTCGCGGTGTTCGCCGTCTACGTCGCCCTGCGCATCCATGCCCTCGGCGGCTTCTCCCCCCGGAGCTACGGCGTGACCGCCTCCCCCGCCGGCGCCGCAGCCTTCGCGGCAGGGCTCTTCGCGCGCTATCTGGCCTTTCTCGCCGTCCCCTTCCCCGCCCGGGTGCTGGCGAGCGTGCCGGCTCCCACCCTCCTCTCCCCCGTGGCGATCGCCGGCCTGGCCGCGGCAGGGGCCGTGCTCCTCGGGCTCGCGGCGGCCGTCTGGAGCGGCAGGGCGCGGCGGGAGATCGTCCTGCCGCTCGCCGTGATCGTGGCGTTCCTGCTGCCGGTGCTCGCCGTCAACTCGATCGGCGGCTCCAACTTCTCCGAGCGCTATCTGTACCTCCCCTCGATCGGCCTCGCCTGGCTGTGCGGCGGTCTCGCGATGTGGCTGGCGACGGTCCTTCCAGCCCGGGCGCGGAGAGTTGCGGCCGCCGCGGGCCTGGCGCTCCTCGCCACCCTGGGAGTTGCCGCCTGGGCGCGGGCCGGGATCTACCGCAGCGACCTCGCCCTGTTCCGGGCCGCCGTGCGCACGACTCCCTACTCGGAGATCGCCCGCAACAACCTCGGCATGGCGCTGTTCAATCATGGGCGTAACGACGAGGCCGAGCGCGAGTACAAGGAGGCGTTGCGGCTCGATCCCAGGGCCGTGCCGCCGCTCGCCAACCTGGCGGTGCTGCGCGAGAAGAAGGGGGATCTCGCCGGGGCCGAGGCGATCTTCGAGAAGGTCCTGCGGCTCTCCCCCACGCACACCATCTCCGTGGTGCACCTCGCCCGTCTGCAGCGCAAGCGGGGGGACCGGGCCGGGGCGAGCCGCCGGCTCGACGCCCTGTTCGCCGCCGGCGGCGAGAGCTACGACACCCTGATCGAGCGCGCCGACCTCTGGCTGGAGGATCGCCATCCTGAACAGGCCGTCCCGCTGCTCGAGCGGGCCGTCCGCACCTTTCCTGATTATTCGCGCGGCTGGGGCCTCCTCGCCCGCGCCCACGCCGAGCGCGGCGAGACCGCGAAAGCCGCCGAGGCGGCGCGCAAGGCGGAGGAGATCGATCCGAAGAACGCGGACGCACGGAAGGTATTGGATAAAACCATGCGGGGGAGCGCCTCCTGACGCTCCTGATCTGCCCCGTCCGCGATTGCGGCGAGCCCCTGGAGCGGCGGGAGCGCGCCCTGGCCTGCCCGCGCGGGCACTCGTTCGACCTCGCGCGCGGCGGCTACGTCAACCTGCTCCAGCCTCAGGACCGGCGATCGAAGGAGCCCGGCGATCCGCGGCAGGCGGTGGAGGCGCGGCGGCGGCTCCTCGACGCGGGGTATGGCGGGGCGCTCCTGCGGGCGATCCTGGAGGAGGTCCGATCGCTCGGCCTCCCCGCCGGCGCGGCGGTCCTCGACGTCGGCTGCGGCGAGGGGTACTACCTCGGCTCGCTCGCCCGCGAGCTCGGCGTCGACGCGCACGGGGTCGACCTCTCGTCGGCGGCGATCGCGCTGGCGGCGCGCCGCTATCCGCGAGGGACCTGGGTGGTCGCCAACGCCGACCGCTCCCTCCCCTGGGCGACCGGCGCGTTCGATCTCGTGCTCTCGATCGACGCCCGGCTGAACCCGGCCGAGATGCGGCGGGTGCTCAAGCCTGGCGGCCGGCTGCTGGTGGCCGTGCCGGCGGCGGACGACCTCGTCGAGCTGCGCGCGGCCGTGCTCGGCGAGGGGGTGCTGCGCGACCGCCTCGAAGGGGCCGCCGGACGTCTCGCGGCGGATTTCGAGCTGGAAGGACGGCGGACCGTCCGCGACAGCGCGCGGCTCGGGCCGGACGAGGTCCGCGACGCCCTCGCCGCCACCTACCGCCTGCGCGAGAGCCGGCGCCAGGCGATCGCCGGAATGGACGTCACTCTCAGCCACGACCTCGCCCGGTTCAAGGATAAGATCGCCGCCGCCGATGGCCTCTCCCCACACTCCTCTTGACTGGAACCCGGCGGCCCCGGCCGCCGTGCCCCATCGTCCGCCCGGACCGGTGGACGTGATCGTCCCCGTCTACGGCGCCGCGGCCGAGCTCGAGGCGTGCCTGGAGAGCCTGCTGCGCCATACGGCTCTCAGCCACCACCGCCTCGTGCTGGTGATCGACGGGCCGCAGGAGCCGGACGTGGAGGCGGCGCTCGGCGTCCTGGCCGGCCTGCCGGAGAACGTGGTAACCATCCTGCGCAATCCCACCCGGCGGGGGTTCGTGGGCAGCGTCAACCGCGGGATGGGCCTCTCCGACCGCGACGCCGTCCTCCTCAACAGCGACACCGAGGTGACGGCGAGGTGGCTGGAGAAGCTGCAGGAGGCGGCGTACTCCGATCCGGCCATCGCCACCGTCACGCCGTTCTCGAACAACGCCACCATTGCATCCCTCCCCCGCTTCGCCGAGGTCAACGCCCTGCCCGCCGGCTGGAGCGCGGACCGCTTCGCCGCGCTCGTCGAGCGGGCCGCGGCCCGGGAGCGCCCGCGCCTGCCCACCGGGGTCGGGGTCTGCCTCTACATCAAGCGCAAGGCGCTCGACCGGCTGGGGCCCTTCGACGAGGAGCGCTTCGGGCTCGGCTATGGCGAGGAGAGCGAGTTCTGCTTCCGCGCCCTGAAGGCGGGGTTCCTCAACGTCCTCGACGACGCCACCTTCATCTACCACGCCGGCCAGCGGAGCTTCGGCTCCTCGCGCTCAGCGAGGGTGAAGGCGGCCCACCGCGCCATGCGGCGGCTGCATCCGGAGTACATCGCCACCGTGGCGAGCTTCCTGCGCGCGGACCCGCTGAAGCCGGCGCGGGAGCGGGTCCTGGCGGGACTGCGATGCGGCCAGCGTTCAGTCCGCGCCGGCGGCCCCCGGCGGGTGCTCCATCTGGTGCACGGCTGGCCCCCCTGGAACCCGGCCGGCACCGAGGTCTACGCCCGCCGTCTCGCCCTGCGCCAGGCGGCCTGGCGCGAGGTGACCGTCTACGCCCGCATGGCCGATCCCGGGCGCGAGCTCGGGGAGGCGCTGGAGGTGGAGGACGGCGGCGTCCGCGTGCGGCTGGTGGTCAACAACTTCACCCAGCGCGATCCGCTGTCGCGCAACGCCCTCCACGACCGCCGGCTCGCCGCCGACTTCCGGCGGCTGCTGGAGGAGGAGCGGCCGGATCTCCTGCACGTGCACCATCTCGCCGGGCACGCCGCGAACCTGCCGGGCGTGGCGGCGCGCCGGGGCATCCCGATCCTCTACCAGGTCCAGGACTGGTGGTCCCCCTGCGCGCGGGCCAACCTGCTCGACGACGAGCTGGCGGCTCTGCTCCGGCCCGGCGCCGGCCAAGTGCTCGGCCTGCCTGCCGCTGACCGGGCTCCCCCCGGCGCCGCTGCTCAACCGGGCGCTCTACGCCGCCCGCGGCCGGCTGACCCGGCAGGCCCTGCGCCAGGCGGACGCCCTCGTGATGGGCTCCCAGGCGATCCACCGGAGCTATCTGGAGCTCGGCTGGCTGCGTCCGGAGGATCGCGCCTTCGTGATCCCCTACGGCATCGAGCGGCCGCCGGGCCGGTCTGGAGAGCGGCGTCCGCGGCGCCCTCCCGGCGCGCCGCTCCGCTTCGGCATCATCGGCTCGATCCTCCCCCACAAGGGGATCCACGTGGCGTTCGCGGCCTTCCAGGGCGTCGATCCGGCCGCGCGCCACGCTCGAGGTCTGGGGGGACCCGTCGGCCTCCCCGGCTCTACACGGCGGCGCTGGCGGCGCTCGCCTCGCCGGCGGTCCGCCTCGCCGGCAGGTTCGACGAGGAGCGGCGGAGCGAGATCTTCGCCGGGCTCGACGTGCTGATCGTCCCCTCCCTGGGGCTGGAGTCCTTCGGCCTGGTGGCCCGCGAGGCGCTGGCCGAGGGGGTGCCGGTGCTCGCCGCCCGGCGGGGCGCGCTGGCCGAGCTGTTCGAGGGGGAGGCGGAGCCCTGCGGCGCTCTCTTCGACCCCGAGGACCCGGAGGAGCTGCGGGCGTGGATCGAGCGGCTCGTCCAGCGGCCGGAGATCGCTCGCCGCCTGGGCCGCGAGCCCGCCGCCGGTCAAGGAGATGGACGAGCACGCCGAGGAGATCGAGCGGATCTACGAACAGATTCTGGCGACGCGGCGCGGCACCGCATAGTAGAATGACAGCTCCTGCAATGAATTCACCGCTGGCCTGCACCATCGTCGCGAACAACTACCTCGCGTACGCACGAGCCTTCACCCGCTCGTTCCTGGCGCGGCACCCCGAGGGGAAGGTCTGCGTGCTGATCGTGGACCGCCCGCAGCCCGGGCACCGCTACGAGGACGAGCCGTTCGCCGTCACCTTCGCCGATCAGCTCGGCATCCCGGCCTTCCCCCACGTCTCCTTCCGCTACTCGCTCCTGGAGCTCAACACGGCGGTCAAGCCGTCCTTCCTGCTCCATCTCCACCGCACCCTGGGGGTCGACCGCGTCTGCTACTTCGACCCCGACATCCTGGTCCTGGGCGATCTCACCGAGCTCTACGAGCGCCTGGGGCGGGCGGACGCGGTGCTGACGCCGCACCTGACGGCGCCGATCGACGACCATGCGGTGCCGAACGAGCGGGAGATCCTGCTCTCCGGGATCTACAACCTGGGCTTCCTCGGCCTCGCGTTCAACGAGCGCACCCTGCCGTTCCTCGAATGGTGGGCCCGCCGCCTCTATCGCGAGTGCCTGCACGAGGTCGAGCGCGGGCTGTTCGTGGATCAGCGCTGGATGGACTTCGCGCCCGCGTTCCTGCCCAACGCCGTGATCCTGCGCGATCCCGGCTACAACGTCGCCTACTGGAACCTCCCCCACCGGCGGGTCGCCAGGGGGGCCGAGGGCTGGCTCGTCCATGGCGAAGGGGGCCAAGAGGTGCCGCTCCGCTTCTTCCACTTCAGCGGCTACGACTTCCGGCGGCCGGAGCTGATCTCCAAGTTCCAGAACCGCTTCACCTTCACCGACCGCCCCGACGTCGCTCCGCTCTTCCAGCTCTACGGCGAGCGGATCCGCGCCGAGGGGCAGGAGACGGTCCAGGATTTCCCCTACCAGTACGGCCGCTTCGACAACGGCGTGCCGGTGCCCGAGATCGCCCGGCACACCCTGCGGCAGGTCGATCCCGAGGGGAAGGGGTGGCCCGACCCGTTCGCCACCGGCGAGGGGAGCTTCTTCGACTGGCTCCGCCAGCCGGCCGGCGACCTGCCGCCGGCGATCCCGCTCCCCCGGCTGGCGCTGATCCTCTGGGACCATCGCCAGGATCTCCAGAGCTTCTTCCCCCGCCCCTGGCGGGAGGACCGCGCCCGCTTCGCCGCACTGGTTCGCCGCCAGCACCGGCGCGCCGGAGAACATCCATCCGGCGTTCGCCGCGGCGGTCGCGCGGGCGCCGCAGCCCGGCGGCGAGCTGCCGGTGGAGCGGCGGACCGCGGCGGAACGGACGCTGGCCGGCCTCTCGTCGCTCCTCTCCGCCGGCTCCTACGAGGCGACCGGCCGCCTCGACCGCGAGGAGATCGCCTGGCTGACCGCCGACGCCGGCCATGACCCGAAGCGGCGGCCGCGGGTGCCGCGGCTCGCGCTCGCGATGCACCGCCGCCGGCCCGACCTCCAGCGCTCCTTTCCCGACCCGCTCGGCGCGGACCGCGAGGGGTTCGCCCTCTGGTACTCGACCTCCGGGCGGCTCGAGTACCGGCTGCCGCCGGTGGTCGTCCACCCCGTGCTCCGCACCCTGCCCTGGCGCCGGCGCGCCTGGGCCCTGCTCTGGTGGCGAGAAGCACCGCCGCCGCGGACCGGCGGCGGGCTCGCTCCCGGAGCCGGCGGCGGAAACGGTCCTGCCGCCGCGCCGCTCCGGCCCCGAGGGGATCAGCGTGATCGGCTGGGCGACGGCGCCCACCGGCGTCGGCGAGGCCTGCCGGGGGACTCTCTCGGCCCTCTACCAGGCGGAGATCCCGTGCGCGCTCTGGACCCTGGACGGCCGGGCGGACGGCGCTCCCGGCGCGGCGTGCGAGGAGGACCGCCAGGGGCTCCCCTACGAGCCGCTCCTCTTCCACGTCAACGCCGACATGATGGAGACCGTCCAGAGCCGCATCCCCAGCTCGCTGCACCTGGGCCGGCACCGGATCGGCTACTGGTTCTGGGAGCTGTCGCACTTCCCGCTCGGCCTCGCCGGGGCGTTCGAGTGCGTCGACGAGGTGTGGGCCCCGACCCGCTTCTGCCTCGAGTCCTTCCGCGCGGTCTCCCCCGTCGAGGTGCGCTGGGTGCCCCCCTGCGTGGTGCCCACCGAGGCGGTGCCGGCGGACCGGGCGGACGCTGGGGGTGAAGCCCGGCGAGTTCCTCTTCTTCTTCGCCTTCGACGCCTTGAGCGTGCCCGAGCGGAAGAACCCCGCCGGCCTGCTCGCGGCCTTCGCCCGGGTGGCCCGCGGCACCCACGCCGGCGGGCGGCCGGTCCGCCTGCTGCTCAAGGTGAACCACGCGGAGGCCGAGCCGGACTACGTCGAGGCGCTGCGCCGCCGAGGCCGAGGGGCTGCCGGTCACCCTGCTCACCGGCACGCTCCGCCGCGACGCCCTGAACGGCCTGACCGCCGCCTGCGACGCCTACGTCTCCCTCCACCGCTCCGAGGGGCTCGGCCTGCCGCTGATCGAGGCGATGTACCTGGGCAAGCCGGTGATCGCGACCGGCTACGGCGGCGTCACCGACTTCCTCGACGACGAGACCGGCTTCGTGGTGCGCCACCGCCTCGCCACCCTCGCAGCGGTCGCACGGGCCCTACCCGGCCGGCGCGGTCTGGGCCGAGCCGGACACCGCCCATGCCGCCGCGCTGATGCGCGCCCTCGCCGACGCGCCGGAGATCGGCGGCGCCGCGGATCGCGGCCGCCCGCCGGCGGGTGCTGGAGCTCTACTCCTGCGCGGCCGCCGGCGAGCGCATCCGCCGGGAGCTCGAGCGCATCCGCCGGGCGAGGCGGGACGCCGCATGAACGGCGCCGGCTCGCTCGCCCTCCAGATCGCCGGCCGCGTGCTGCGCGCCGAGGGCATGGCCGGCCTGCGCGAACGGATCTCCGAGCGCGCTGCGCGAGAGCCTGCGCCGGCGCTCGTTCCGCGCCACCGCCGAGCGCCTCGGGGCTGCCGCCGATCCCGGTGCTCAACCTGCTGCCGACGGCGCCCACGCCGCGGCTGGGCGGCATGCAGGCGCAGCTCCTCACCCGCATCGAGGACGAGGCGGAGCGCCGGCCGGTGGCCCTGCTCTACCCGGAGGCCCAGGGGTACCGCCTGGAGGTCGCCGCCGCCGGCCGGCGGCTGGCGCTGGGGCTCGAAAAGGCGCCGCCGCCTTCGCCGGTGGTCCTGCGCGACGCCGCCTTCGAGCGCGCGGTGGCGCGCGCCGCCGCCGAGGTGGGGGCCCGCGCCCTGCACGTCGAGGGGCTTGTCGGGGATCCCCCTCGGCTCGCTGCTGGAGCTCCACCGCTCGGGGCTCGCGCTCGTCCTCTCGGTCCACGACTTCAGCCTCTTCTGCCCCCGCCCGCACCTGCTGGAGCGCCCGCAGCTCCGCTTCTGCGACTACTCGCGCGACCGCGAGCGCTGCGCGAAATGCCTGGCCCAGGACTGGCCGGTGGGCCTGCGGTTCCAGGATGAGCGCCGGGCGATCGCCCGCGAGCTGCTGCTCGCCGCCGCCGCGGTCGTCTACCCCTCCGGGTTCCTCCGCGACCGGCACCTGGAGCTGTTCCCCGGCCTCCCCCTCGACCGCCAGCGGGTCATCGAGCCCGCCGGCCCGCCGCGCCGCGAGGCGGCGGAGCAGCCGGGAGGGTCCGGTGCGGCACGTCGCCTACATCGGCCAGGTACAGCCGCACAAGGGGGCGCTGGTGTTCGAGGAGGTGGTGCGCCAGCTGCCGCCGGAGGCCTATCCGGACCTCCAGTTCAGCGCCTACGGCGGCGGCGACGCGGCGCTGCTGCACCGCCTGCGCCGGCTCCCCCGCGTGCGGGTGCACGGCTATTACCGCTCGGGATCGCTGGTCGACCGCCTGCGGCGCGACCGCGTCGACCTCGCCCTGCTGCTGTCGATCGTCCCGGAGTCCTACAGCCTGGCGCTCTCGGAGTGCCTGGCGGCGGGGGTGCCCGTCGTCGCCTTCGATCACGGCGCGATCGCCGAGCGGATCCGCCGCCACGGCGGCGGCCTGCTGGCCGCTCCGGAGGCCGGGGCGGCGGGGATCGCTCCGCTGGTGGCCGCGCTCATTGACGGCCAGCGGCACGTGCCGCCGGGAGAGCCTGGAGGCACGGGCGACGCCGCCGGGGACTTCCAGCGGCTCTACCGGGAATTGGGGCTCAACTGAGATTCCCCCGCGCGGCGCGAAGATGCGGGCTGGCGAGGAGCCCTTTCTTCTGCATCTTGTAGCGCGCGAGAACGCCGAGCACCGCGAAGCCGTAGCGGACGCTGCGCCGGAAGCCGATCTGCGAGGCCTCCGGGAAGTAGCGGGTCTGGATCGGGATCTCCTGGATGCGCAGCCCCGCGAAGACCCCCTGGGCGATGATCTCGGTGTCGAAGACGAAGTCGTCGGAGTTCGCTCGCAGGTTGACCGTCTCCAGATAGCGCCGGCTGTAGGCGCGCAGCCCCGAGTGGTACTCGGAGAGGAAGACGTAGAACGTGGCGTTGGCCACCGCGGTGAGGAAGATGTTGGCCAGGTACTTCCACTTCGGCATCCCCCCCTCGAGCGGCCGGCCGCCCAGCATGCGGCTGCCGAACACCGCGTCGCACTCGCCGCGCAGCAGCGGCGCCACCAGCGCCGGGATCGCCTTGGGGTCGTACTGGTGGTCGGGGTGGACCATCACCACGATGTCGGCGCCGCGGGCGAGCGCCTCGCGGTAGCAGGTCTTCTGGTTGCCGCCGTAGCCGCGGTTGCGCGGGTGGACGAGGACGTGGAGGCCCAGGGAGCGCGCGATCTCGACGGTGCGGTCGCGGCTGCGCGTCGTCGACCACCACGACGTCGTCGACCCACTCCAGGGGGAGGTCGCGCCAGGTGCGCTCCAGCGTCTTCTCGGCGTTGTAGGCCGGCATCACGACGCAGATCTTCCGCGCTCGCCGGCGCGGATCGATGTCGGGAGAGAGCTCGGAGTCAGCCACCCGGGGATTCTATCCCCTTGTGCCGGCCGGTCATGGGGTCGCCTAAGGCACGACGGTTACAGAGGATAGATTTTAGAGATAATAGCGGAATGGCGATGAGCGGCTCCTTCTTCTACCCGGCGCGCCCGCATGACCGCGCGCTGACCGCGGCCGGCGAGGTCGAGCGACTGGCGCGGGCGGCGGTGCGCCACCTGCGCGCCGGGCGGCTCGGCCTGGCCAGCGTCCTCCACCGGCGCGCGCTGGCCCACCCATCGGCCGAGGCCGCCGGCGAGATGACCAGCGCCCTGGCGGCGAGCCATCCCACCGGTCCGCCGATCCTCTACCTGCCGGCCGTCTCCTGGAGCTACCGCTTCCAGCGCCCGCAGCACCTGGCGCTGGCGCTGGCGCGCGCCGGGCATCCGGTGCTCTACGTCGACGGCTTCCTGCGCAGCCGCCTGCTGCCGGCCCGCCACGTCCTGCACACGCAAGGGGGGCTGCACGTGCTGCGCATGCGCGTCCCGGGGCGGCCGGACCCCTACCGCGAGCCGCTGGACCGGCGCACCGCGGCCCTGATGACCGAGACGATCCTCGCCGGCCTGCGCCACGAGCGGCCGCTGATGGTGCTGGTGCAGCTCCCCTTCTGGGCCGAGCTCGGCCGCGAGCTGGCGCGCCGCCTCGACATCCCGCTGGTCTACGACCGCATCGACCTCCACGTCGGCTTCCCCGGCGTGCCGGCCCGGATCGAGACCGTGGAGGCGCGGCTGATCCGCGAGGCCGACCTGGTCTGCGCCACCGCCGGCCTGCTCGCCGAGCGGCCGCGCGAGGTGAGCCCGCAGGTCCTCCTGCTCCCCAACGGCGTCGACCTCGCGGCCTTTCCCGCCCCGGCGGCGGTGCGGCAGAGCGGGAGCCCGGTCGCGGTCGGCTACGTCGGCGCCCTCGGCCCCTGGTTCGACGTCGAGGCGGTCGAGGCGGCGGCCCGGGCCTTCCCGGACTGGCGCTTCCGGCTCGCCGGCCAGGTGGAGGACCCGGACGTCGCCGCGCTCGCCAGCCAGCCCAACCTGGAGACCGTGGGCGAGATCCCCTTCGCCGACGTCCCCAGCTTCCTCGCCGGGCTCGACGTCGCCCTCGTCCCCTTCCGCGACCTGCCGCTCACCCGCGCCGTCGATCCGGTCAAGCTCTACGAGGCGCTCGCCATGGGGCTGCCGGTAGTCGCCCGCCGGCTCCCCGAGACCGAGCGCTGGGCCGAGCCGCTGGTCTACCTCTACGACGACCCGGCCGGCTTCGTCCGCCAGGTGCGCCGGGCGGTCGAGGAGCGCAGCCCCGAGCTCGCCCGCGAGCGCCGGCGCGTCGCCGAGGGGGAAAGCTGGGACCGGCGCGCCGACGCGCTGCTGCGGGCGGTGGGCGGCCTGGGAGGGGGGAAAGGGAAGTGAGGTAGGACACGGACTGACACGGACCCACACGGACTGACACGGACAGGAATTCCTTGTCTGTGTAGGTCTGTGTGAGTCCGTTTCAGTCCGTGTTCTTCCTCCCCCCCTGTGCTAAGGTTTTTCGCCGATGATCGACATCCCCCCTTCAGCGCGCATCTACGTCGCCGGCCATCGCGGACTGGTGGGTTCGGCCATCCTCCGCCGGCTGCGCGGCGAGGGGTTCGAAAACCTCCTGACCGCCACGCGCGGCGAGCTCGACCTGCGCGAGCAGGCGGCGGTCAACGAATGGTTCCGGGCGAACCGGCCGGAGTACGTCTTTCTGGTCGCCGGCACCGTCGGCGGCATCCTCGCCAACTCCACCCGCCCGGCCGAGTTCATCTACGACAACCTGATGATCCACGCCACCGTGGTGCACGCGGCCCACCTGCAGGGCGTCCGCCGCCTGCTCTATCTCGGGAGCTCCTGCATCTATCCGCGCGACTGCCCGCAGCCGATCCGCGAGGAGTATCTGCTGACCGGCCTGCTCGAGCCGACCAACGAGCCCTACGCCATCGCCAAGATCTCCGGCATCAAGCTCTGCCAAGCCTATCGCCGCCAGTACGGCTCCGACTTCATCTCGGCGATGCCGACCAACCTCTACGGACCGCACGACAACTTCGACCTCCAGAGCTCGCACGTGCTGCCGGCGCTGATGCGGAAGTTCCACGACGCCAGGGTGGCGGGGCGGGAGGAGGTCGCCATCTGGGGCACCGGCTCCCCCCGGCGCGAGTTCCTTCACGTCGACGACCTCGCCGACGCCTGCCTCTTCCTGATGCGCCACTACGACGAGGACGGGCACATCAACGTCGGCACCGGCGAGGACCTCAGCATCCGCGAGCTCGCCGAGAGGGTCCGCGAGGCCGTGGCCCCCGGCATGCGGCTCGCCTTCGACACCACCAAGCCGGACGGCACGCCCCGCAAGCTCCTCGACGTCTCCCGCCTGCGCGCCCTCGGGTGGCGGCACCGCATCGAGCTCGGCGAGGGGATCCGCGACACCTACCGCTGGTTCCTGGAGAACCATGGCGAGGTCGAGCGGCGGGCCGCGGTCCACGCCGTCGCCTAGGATCAAAACCCATGGACACGAAACGCCTCCTGCGCGCCCTCCGCGGCGCCCCCGCCCAGACCGCGCCGCCGCCTCCCGCGGCGGGGGACGAGCTCGAGGCCTCGCCGCCGCTGGAGTGCACCGAGCGCGAGATCGAGCGCTGGAACGCCGAGTGGTTCGAGTACCTGAAACGGGAGTGGGAGTACCAGCTCGCCCCCCACACCGCCTATCCCGACCGGCCGCCGCTGCCCGCCTCGCCGCTCGCGCTGCTGCACCTGCGGCTCGGCCACGGCTGGCCGCTCTCCCTCTACTGCGACCGCGACGCCCTGGAGGGGCGGCGGGTGATGGAGATGGGGTGCGGCTGCGGCAACCTCGGCAAGCTGCTCGGCCGCTACGTGGACACCTATCTCGGCACCGACTACAGCACCCTGGCGCTGAAGATCGCCCGCCTGGTCTCCCCCGCCAACTGCGCCTACGTCCACGTCGCCGACCGCGCCGGCCTCGCGCCCTTCTTCGGCACCGTCGACACGGTGATCGGCCGCTACTTCTGGATCCATCAGAACTTCAAGCTCGCCGGCTGGAACCTGGAGTTCCTGGCGCGCTTCCTCAAGCCCGGCGGCCGGCTCTACGCCGACTTCTACTGGCCCGACCCCAAGGCCGAGCAGGCGGTCGTCTTCACGCCCGACCATCCGCTCTCGAAGACCTACCCCTCGGCCACCTTCCGCTACAGCGGCGAGGACGTCCGCCGCCTGATCGAGGGGCGCCCGTTCGCCATCCTGCGCGAGGAGATCTCGCCGGAGATGCAGCGCCGCTACGTGGTCCTGGAGCGCCTGCCCGATCTCTGAATCCAGGCGATCTGAATCCAGGTGAATAATGAGGCGAACGTGATCGCCTGCACCGCCAACGTGGCGGGGTACATGAAGCGGAAATCGTGCGCCGGGGTCGCCGGCAGGTACGACAGATAGAACGCCAGCGGCAGGAGCAGCACCAGCGCCAGGGGACGCCGGCGAAAAGAGACCAACAAGGCGATCCAGGCGCAATCGGCGAGCAGCCAGATCACATGGACCCCCGAGATCAGACGCCAGCCGGGGCTCTCGCCGGCCGCCCGGACCAGATCGGCCAGCCCCTCGCGAACCGGCGCGAAGCGCGCGTTCAACCGCAGCCCGTACTTGTTGGCGTCGAGCGTCTCGTGGAAGAACAGGACCGGAGGGTGGAACCCCAGCAGGGTCGCGAACGCCTCCAGCTTCACCCGCGCCAGGACCCCCGGAAAGCCGCTCGCGGCCCGCAGGTACTCGGTCCGCAGCCGGCCGCCGTCCCACTGAATTTTGGGATCGACCAACGCCGGCTCGGCCCAGAAGGAGACCCCCAGGTCCCCGGGCACGTAGCGCTGGCGGTACTCCGGAGACCGGAACGCGCTCCTGACATAGGGGATCGAGTCGCATACCCGGGCGTCGAGCGCGCACATTCCGAAGAGGTCGAAGGCCATCATCTGCCGCTCGAGATGAACCTTGCGGACGTGGAAGGCCAGATCGAGCGCGTTGTCGCAGACCACGAAGGCCAGCAGCGGCGCCAGCAACATCATGGCGGCCAGACGACGGGAGGAGCGCGCCACCGCGTACCCGAGCACCAGGCCGACGGCCGGCAGCACCACGACCGCGTTGTGGCGCACCATGCCGAGGGCGACCGACAGCGCCGTAACCGCGGCGATCCGGAGCCAGGGGAGACGGCTCTCGTCTTCCTCCCGGCTCACCAGCGGCAGGGCCGCGGCGCAGGTCCAGACCAGGAGCACGGCGGCGGCCGAGTCCTTCCAGAACGTGACCAGATAGAACGGCAGCGGCGACACCGGCAGGAAGAGGACGAGCACCACCAGGAGCGCGATCCCCTCGGCCCGGCGCGGCGGGACCGCGGCGCCGGAGAACGCCCGCAGCCAGGCGAGGACCAGGGCGCGCAGGCCGAACAATCCGGCCAGGCACTGCGCCAGCATCAGGGCCCCGATGTTGCGGCCGGCCTTCAGGAACAGGTGCAGGGTGATCGCCAGCAGCGGCGGATGCCAGTCGTTGTAGCGCCCCACCCAGGCCTGGTTGAACTGGATCGCCGAGTCGTACGACATCAGGGCGGGGAAGAACACCCGCCAGAGGATCAGTCCGAGGACGATCAGCAAAAGTTGTGAAATCCGCGCCATGCTCCCAGCCCGGGGGGATTCTATAGCAGACGCTGTGCTACGCTTTCGCCACCTTCCAGAGGGGTCTTTTCCCTGTATCCCGGTCGAATCTCCAAGGCCCTCCGCGGTCGAGAACCCCTCGCCTTCGCGCTGCTGCTGCTCCTCGGCCTCGGCTCCCGGCTCGCCTTCGTGACGATCTTCCCCGTCCGGCCGGTCTCCGACTTCGAGGCCCTGGTCGGCCTCGCCCGCCTGATGCGGGACGTCTCCTGGACCGTCCCCTCCTGGCGCTGGATCTATCTCAGCCCCGGCCTGCCGCTCGCCCTGTCGTTCGTGCTGCGCCTCTTTCCCGGCCCCCCCGACGACGTCGCCCGGCTGGCGACGGCGGTCCTCTGCGGACTCGTCCCCCTGCTGCCGTTCACGCTCTGGCGCGGGGCGGTCTCGTTCCGCGTCCGCCTGCTCGCCGGGTTGCTGCTCGCGCTCTGGCCGGGGCAGGTCTTCTTCTCCGGCGTCGTCGCGCAGGACAACTGGGTGCTGGCGCCCACCGTCGCCCTCGCCTGCGTCGCCGCGCGGGCGCTCCTCGGGGGCGGCCGGGGGCGGCCGGTGCTCGCCGGTCTGCTCTATGCCCTGGCCGGGGCCATGCGGCAGGAGATGCTGGTGGCGCTCCTCCCCCTGCTGCTCGCCGGCGCGGGGCTCGGCTCCCGGGAAGAGAGGCGCTGGCGCAACGCCGCCGTGTGCGCCCTGGCGGCGGCCCTCCCCCTGCTCCTGCTCGCCACCCAGCGCCAGCTGGCCACCGGCCGCTTCGCCCTCACCTCCGAGCACGCCGGCCTCGCCGTGCTGGGCTCCTACGTACCGGGCGCCGCCGCCGACTCCTGGGCCGACCCCTGCCCCTACATCGCCTCCGTCCGCCCCTCCCTGCTCTGGGATTACCACCGCATCCAGCGCGAAGCCGGCGGCCTCGCCCTCCGCGAGGCCCTGCGGCGCCCCACCTTCCACGCCGCCCGCATCGCCACGGGGGTCCTCCACCTGGCGCTCGGCGGCGAGGCCGCCAACCTCTACTGGAGCGTGCTGATCCCCGGCGGCCTGCCGGAGCCCCTGGTGCCGCGCGGTCGGCGCTTCGCCGCCCGCGCGCAGGATTGGCTGGCGATCGAGCTCGGCGTTCTCCAGGCGCTCTTCCTCGCCGCCGCGATCCTCGCCATCGCCTGGCGGAACCGGGCGATCCTGGCGATCTGCGCGGCGATCGCGCTCAAGGTCGCGATCCACGCGGTCACCGTCTCCCAGGGGAGATACTTCCTGCCGGTGACGGCGATGGAGATCCTGGCGATCGCCCTGGCGGTCGAAGAGACGCTACGGCGGTTGCGAGGACGCCTCCCGGCGGCCGCCCTCGCAACCGGCGCCGCCGCCATCCTCGCCCTCAGCCTGCTCGAATCCCGGGCCACCGGGTGGGTGCTGAGGCACGACATCGAACCCCAGCGGACCTACCGTTTCCCCCTGAAGGGACCAGCGCCCGGCGCCACGCTCGCCTGCGTCGTCGATCGCGGCCTGCTGACGGCGCTCAGCGCGAACCAGGCCACGATCGCGACCCTCCACGCCGACCCCGCGCCCGGCGAGACCGCGAGCGCGCGCTGCGAGCTGACGGGAACGGCCGCCGCGCCCCTGGTCCTCCGGCTGCGCGACGCGTATGCTCCCGGCGATCTTCCGGGCCGGATGCGCCAGCGCGTCGAGATCGACGGCGTCGCAGTCATCGACCGCGATCTGGCGGCCGCGCCGGGCGACGGCTGGCTCAGCGTCCCGCTCGGCGCCAACCCGCCGGGCTCGACCCGGAAGATCCTGATCCAGGTGACCGCCGTGCGTCCCGACCCCGGCGCCGCCTGGGGGCGCGCGGCGGCCACCCCGTTCGAGCTCGCGACGGCCGAGGAGACACCATGACGCTCACTGAATCTACCCTCAGCGACGACCCCGCCGCCGACAGCTACCGGCGGGAGCGCGTCGAGCACTGGGACGCGGTCGCCCGCCGCTGGGATCGCCGCTCCGGCCTCGCCGGCGCCTACCACGCCCGCCTGGAGCGGGTCTACCGCTTCCTGGTGCCGGCGGGCTCCAAGGTGCTGGAGATCGGCTGCGGCACCGGCGACCTGCTGGCCGCCCTCCAGCCCGCGACCGGCGTCGGGATCGACTTCTCGGGCGAGATGGTGCGCCGGGCCGCCGAGCGCCACCCCGGTCTCCGCTTCCTCCAGGCCGACGTCCACGAGCTGGAGGA
The DNA here is from genome assembly GCA_963792575.1 of uncultured Acidobacteriota bacterium. Taxonomy (GTDB): domain Bacteria; phylum Acidobacteriota; class Thermoanaerobaculia; order Multivoradales; family UBA5704; genus DATARR01. The sequence goes on along the minus strand of CAWBWZ010000002.1, from coordinate 878,945 downwards.
CCTGAATGAGACCTTCGACGTCATCATCCTCTCCGACCTGATCAACGACGCCTGGGACGTCCAGCGCCTGCTGCGCCGGATCGCCCCGCTCGCCGGCCGCCGGACGCGGGTGATCCTCAACTTCTACAGCCGCCTCTGGGAGCTGCCGCTGGCGCTGGCCGCCCGCCTGGGGCTGGCCCGGCCGGCGCTGCTCCAGAACTGGCTCACCGTCGCCGACGTCAGGAACCTGCTGCGGCTCGCCGGCTTCCAGACCATCCGCCACTGGCAGGAGGTGCTGCTGCCGCTGCCGGTGCCGCTGCTGGCGCCGCTCGCCAACCGCTTCCTGGCGCGCTTCTGGCCGTTCAAGCACCTCGCCCTCGCCAACCTCCTGGTGGCCCGGCCGGCGCCCCGCCCGCTCCCCGAAGAGCCGGTGGTCACCGTCGTCGTGCCGGCGCGCAACGAGGAGGGGAACATCGCCAACATCTTCGCCCGCACGCCGGAGATGGGCGGCGGCACCGAGTTGATCTTCGTCGAGGGGCACTCGAACGACGGCACCTGGGCGGCCATCGAGCGCGAGATCGCGGCCCACCCCGAGCGGCGGGCGCGGGCCTTCCAGCAGACCGGCAAGGGCAAGGGCGACGCCGTCCGCCTCGGCTTCGCGGAGGCCGCCGGCGACGTGCTGATGATCCTCGACGCCGACCTCACCGTCCCGCCCGAGGACCTGCCCCGCTTCTACGAGGTCCTGCGCTCCGGCCAGGGCGAGTTCGTCAACGGCGTGCGCCTCGTCTATCCGATGGAAAAAGAGGCGATGCGCTTCGTCAACCTGCTCGGCAACAAGTTCTTCAGCCTCGCCTTCTCCTGGCTCCTCGGCCAGCCGATCAAGGACACGCTGTGCGGCACCAAGGTCCTGCGCAAGCCCGACTACGACACGCCTCGCCGCCAATCGCGCCTACTTCGGCGACTTCGATCCCTTCGGCGACTTCGACCTCCTCTTCGGCGCCGCCAAGCTGAACCTGAAGATCGTCGAGCTGCCGGTGCGCTACCGCGAGCGCACCTACGGCGAGACCAACATCCAGCGCTGGCGCCACGGCTGGCTGCTGCTCAAGATGTGCGCCTTCGCGGCCGGGCGGATCAAGTTCATCTGATGAGCACCCGATGAACCCCCTCAGGCGCTGGCTCGAGCATCCGCTGACCCGCGGGCTCGACATCGACGATCCGCGCACCACTCACCTGCGCCGGCGCATCCTGGCCGGCAAGCCCTTCCTGCGGCGGATCTACGAGGAGTGGTACCAGGCGATCGCCGCCTCCCTGCCCGCCGGGGGCGCGCCCGTGCTGGAGCTCGGGGCCGGCGCCGGCTTCCTCGCCGACTTCGTGCCCGGGCTGGTGCGCTCCGAGGTCTTCTACACTCCCGGGCTCGAGCTGGTGCTCGACGGCCTGGCGCTGCCGTTCGCGGCCGGCTCGCTGCGGGGGATCGCGATGACCAACGTCCTCCATCACCTGCCGCGGCCGTTGCGCTTCTTCGCCGAGGCGACGCGCTGCGTCCGCCCCGGCGGCGTGGTGACGATGATCGAGCCCTGGGTCACCCCCTGGTCGCGGTGGGTCTACACACGGCTCCACCACGAGCCGTTCCTGCCCGAATCCCGGGAGTGGGAGATCTCCGCCGGCGGACCGCTCTCCGCGGCCAACGGCGCGCTGCCGTGGATCCTCTTCCAGCGCGACCGCGAGCGTTTCGAGCGCGAGACGCCGGAGTGGCGGGTGCGCTCCGTCGAGCCGATGATGCCCTTCCGCTACCTGGTCTCCGGCGGAGTCGCGCTGCGCGGCCTGATGCCCGCCGCCACCTACCCCCTCTGGCGGGGGCTCGAAACGGTGCTATCCCCCGCCGCCGGCCGGCTCGCCATGTTCGCCCACGTCGTGCTCGAAAGGGGGGGCGCGTGAGCGGCGACCCCATCGTCCACCGCATCGGCCGCCTGATCACCCGGGTGCTGCTCGCCCCCAGCCTCCGCGATCTCCCCCTGGCGCGCGCCGCCTACACCCGCTTCTACGTGCTGGGGAAGACGCTGGCGGAGCCCCGCGAGCGCCGCTTCTTCCGCGAGCATGTCGAGCCGGGCATGGTGATCTTCGACGTCGGCGCCAACGTCGGCTTCTACACCCTCCTCTTCGCCGACCGGGTCGGCCCCGCCGGCCGCGTCCACGCCTTCGAGCCCGACCCCTTGAGCTTCGGCATCCTGAGCCGCCGCGCCGCCCGCCGCAACAACGTCGAGATCCATCAAGCCGCCGCCGGCGACCGCACCGGCACCATCACCCTCTTCACCAACCGCTCCAACCGCGCCGACAACCGCGTCCACGCCTCCCTCGGAGCCGAGACCGCCGAGGCCCTCGAGGTCCCCCTCACCACCCTCGACGACTATTGTGCCGTCCGCGGCATCGATCGCCTCGACGCTGTGAAGATGGACGTCCAGGGCGCCGAGGTGGCGGCCCTCGCCGGTTTCCGCCAGACCCTCGCCCGCCTCAAGCCCCGCTGGATGCTGATCGAATTCTCCCCCGAGCACCTGCGAGGCGCCGGCTCCACCCCCGAGGCCTTCTGGAAGATCCTGGACGAGCTCGGCTTCGAGCCCTGGGGCTTCGACGATTCCGGAAAAACCTTTCGGATCGAGGACACGGCCGCGTTCACCCGCGAGTATGAGAGCGGGTATACGGATGTGTGGGCGAAGGGGGAATGATTCCGGTGGTTTTTGTTTGAGGCCCAACGGGCCGCCCTCCCTCAGCCCAGGGCATCGCCCTGGGTTACGGGCGGTTACCCGCCGGGAACGAAAACATCACCCGAGCCCTAACGGGGGGCGCTAACCACCTGATGCCGCCGCATCCATAATTACCCAGGGCGATGCCCTGGGCTGAGGGAGGGCGGCCCGTTGGGCCTCAAAAAAACAAAATCGGCCTCAATCCCAGACGTACTCTTCGTCATAGGCGACCTGATACAGCTTGAGAAATCGCCGGTATTCCTCCTGGAACGTCATCTTCCGGTGGTGCTCTTCCTGATTCCTGATGTAGAGAACCACCGCGTCGGCGTTCGACTGACTCACGGAAAAAGCGCCATAACCTGCCTGCCAGTAAAACTCCGAGAATGCCGCCCCCTGGATCTTCATCCATTTGGACGAGCTGGTCTTCACATTCTCGACCACCTGCGCCACAGTCCGTGTCCGTGACAGGCCCAACAACAAATGGACATGATCTTCGACCCCTCCCACCTGTAAAGAAGGGCATCCGTCCTCACGCAACACATCGGCGAGATACGGATGCAACTCGGCACGGATCTCGGGCGTCAGAACCGGATCGCGATTTTTTGTACTGAAGATCAAATGCACCAAAATGCGTGCCAGCGATTGGGGCATCGCCTCCACCTTTCATAGTAATCCGGGCCTTTAGCCCGGAATGCGGTGGTTTTCGCTTTTTGAGGCCCAACGGGCCGCCCTTCCTCAGCCCAGGGCATCGCCCTGGGTTACGGGCCGGGAACGAACAACACCATCCTGCGCCCCAACGGGGCTCGCTAACCAGCGCCACAACCCACCATCCCCACGGCCCAGATGCCTACCCGCACACGATAACAATCCCAGGGCGATGCCCTGGGCTGAGGAAGGGCGGCCCGTTGGGCCTCAAAAAACCAAAAACCACCACAGTTCCGGGCTGAAGGCTCGCGATGCCCAGGCATCGCCCTGGGCTACGGTGCTCCGTCAGACCATCCAGCAACCGGTGTGGCAGGCCGCCGCGCAGGCGCTCTGGCAATCCAGTTCCGAGGCGACGTTCTTGCCGCCCCTGGCTCCGGTGCGGCAGGTCCAGGTGCAGTTGGGGGTGTAGGTGGCGTCGTAGAGCGCGCTGCCCGGCGCCGGGTACGTGATCACGGATTCGGGGGCAGGGGTCAGGGGAGCCAGAAACGGCATCTCCAGTTGTCCCGCGGCAGCAACCGCCGGGCACGCGGGAGCGGCGTACGTCACCGTCGCGGTCAGCAACGCCACCAGCACGGTCAGGACCAGCGTGAGCTTCCTCATCAGGGTTCCACCTTCCTTGATTTGCGAGACGAGATGATCTCGGCGTGGCTGTATATCAGAGAAGCCGCCTGGACACAGAGACCAGAGGGAACGGCCCCGCATCCGCTCCCCTGGCCAAGTGCTTTCAGTTGTCAAAGAGCTGCGAGAGGCCTCTGGACAAACCTCCATGATGCGCATACTATAATGGCCGAAGAAAGAGCTGTCAAGTCTCCAGCGGCAGGATCGGCGAGCACCTCATTCCCCACGGATCCGCCGGTTTTCAATAGCAGAAATGGCTACAGTGGGTGGGAAATGAACCATTCCTCTGGCTTGAGGGACGTTCCCCAGGGGGAACCACAGATTCCCCAGGATGTGCATGATCCGGAGACCTTTACGCATCCTGTTCCCTGTTCAACGGACGATGCCGGGGCTGGGGAATGAGCCGTTCCCCGTCCGTGGGAAACGCGAAGCCCGGGGAATGAGCAGGCGCGGGGCCTCGTCTCTCATTCCCCGGAGGGAAAAGATTGTCCTGGAAGGGGAATGCGGTCTGAAGACGCGGCGCTGGGACGCGAGGGACGGGGAACGGCTCTCGGAGTGTGGGGAATGAGGCGCGGCCGGGTTCTTTGACAACTGAATCGATGCACCAGGCGGGGCGAGAAGGGCGCTCGCTCCGCTTGGCCTACCTATCGTCAAGAAGACCCGGCGCCGTCTCCGTTGACGCGGATGGGGAACCCACGTAACGTTTCCTCATGTGCAGGAACATCAAGCCCCTCTTCAATTTCGAGCCGCCCGTCACCGACGACGAGGTCCACAACGCATCGCTGCAGTTCGTGCGGAAGATCAGCGGCTTCACCAGGCCGTCCAAGGCAAACGAAGCCGCCTTCGAGGCGGCGGTCGCACAGATCTCCGAGGCGGCCCATACGCTGCTCGCCTCGCTGGTAACCAACGGCGCTCCGCGCACCCGTGAGGTCGAGGCCGCGAAGGCCCGCGTCAGGTCGGCGCGCCGGTTCGCCCCGCGCGCCGCGGCGGGATAGCCCTGACCTAACGGTTCGCGCGCTCCAGGGCTCCGGTGCGGAGCAGGGCGTCCACGTCCGCGATCAGCACGGCCGTGGCCGCCTGCTTCGAGAAGCGGTAGACCTGCCCCGTGGCGGGGCCGCGCAGCACGATGCTCCCCTCCCGCGCGTGACGCAGCATCATCTGCGCGGAGGACGCTCTAGGCGGGGGGCTCGAGGCGGTGCGGGCCGGCGGATTCGTCTGGGCCGTCAGCATCGCGCGTTTCTGTCCGCAGCATGACATCGTCGTAATTTCCTTTCGGCGGGTGGGAGAGTTTCTCGAGCAGCGAGGAGCCGCCGGAGATCGCGAGCCACGCGACGCCCCACGCGACGGGCTCGCCGGCGAGGAGGAGCGCCAGCGGGGCGGCGATCCAGAGGCTCAGGCAGTAGGGGCAATCCATCAGTTTTCCGAGAACGCCGTCGCCGGCTCTCGCGCGGAGGCGGACGATCACGTCAAAAGGACCATCCTCGTACGCGATCAGATGCGACACCCGCCAGGTGGCGAGCACGCTCAGGGTCAGGCGGAACCAGGGGGACCAGTCGATCATGATCGAATAGAAAAGAGAGGAACCGCCGGCGCCGTTGCCGGCGGTCCCTCTCTTTTATCTAGGGAGCATCGGTCCTCTTGACGACGACCAGCAGGTTCTCTTCGTCGTGGAAGATCCGCCCGTAGCCGTTGATAACGCGCTTCCACGCGTCGAGACGGATGTCGTAGGCGCCGCTGAACGGGAAGTTGAGCCGGTCGTACCCGCAGTCGTTGCAGCCGGCGGCGGCCGGTGGCGGAGCGCCGACGACCACGTCGACCTTGTAGCTGCCGCCGCCCCAGAGCGGCCGCGCCGCCGACCCCACCGCCGCGATGTAATTCGAGTAGTTCGACACCCCCACCGTCGACGCGGGCTCGCCGGCGAGCGACGCGTTGAGCAGCGAGGCGCTGCATCCGAGCCGGTGGAGCTCGGCGAGCTCGAAGTCGGACAGATGGTTCATGGGATCGTTCACCCGGAAGTGAATCGTGACCACGTCGCCCGCCTTCAGCTGCAGATCCACGCACGCCGGCGACCCCATGGGGACATGGTTGACGTCGAGGCCGAGGATCGTGACGTCGCTCAGCGGGGTGTTGTCGAGCGCGAGCGGCAGCAGCTCCACGGACTGCGGTTCCGACGCGAGCGTGCAGTTGAGCAGAACCCGCGAGGTCAGGATGGCGCCCGCCTGACGGTAGCCGACCAGCCGCATCACTGCCAGGCCGTTGGGCAGGTAGCTGGTGTCGACGTTGGCGATCCACTGGGAGCGCGTCCACAGCCACCCCCACGGACCCGGCGGCCCGCCGTGCGCCGCCTCGAACTCCCGCTGGAAGCTCGCGACGGTGCGGTAGAGCCCCTGCGACGGCCCGGCGCCCGGCTCGGGTCCGAAGTCGTAGGGGATCCAGTCCGTATGCGGCGCCGGCGTGGGGACGACGCCCCAGTAGTAGCGGATGAGGCGGCCGAGCCGCGCATAGGGGATATCGCTGTAGGCCGCGTCGGCCGGCAGGCTCGCCGGGTTGCCCCCCCACGGCGCCACCTGCAGCTTGTAGAAATCGACGAAGGAGGGCGGGTTGGTGATCGTGACCAGGCCGAAGCCGCCGTAGATGTCGAGCGTGCCCCCGAACGGCTCGTCCTGGCCGCCAGGGTCGGCGTAACCGGCGAGCGCGCCGCCGGTCGCGACCGAGCCGATGTGCGGCACCTGGACCGTGCCGACGTCCGTGAACTTGAAGCAGTCCCCCTCCGGGATATCGTGCGAGCAGGAGTCGACGGAGATGGCGAGGTCGTTCGCCCGCAGGCTGCCGACGTCGATCGGCGACGGCGAAGGCGCGATGTTCCAGCGCGTGGCCGAATAGGGCTCTTCATAGATCACCCCGCCGGCGGCCGCCTGCGTCGCGCGGAACAGGATGTCGGGGTAGCAGTCGCTCCCCTGCCACCACCACCACGGATAGAAAGTCCGGATATCGGCGAGCACCTTGCTCGCCTCGGCCGTCAGCCTCGGCACCGGGCGCAGCAGCGCTCCCGCCGGCGAGACGTTCGGCAGCGTCCGCGTGACCTCCGGCGCGAGGACCCCGCCCGGGAGCGGCGACACCCTCCCGGTGCTGTGCGGATCGAACACGTCCAGCGCCTTGGCCAGGCGCAGGAGCGTCTGCGGGTCCGGCGGATTGGGATCGACCGGGATCGGCACGTTCGGCACCAGCTGGCGGAAGCGCCCCAGCAGATCGCGCAGCTGATCCCACTGCTGCTGATCGATGTACCAGCCGAGGTAGGGGTAGAACCACCAGCGCCAGCAGCACCAGCGGAAGGTCATCGTGAAGAAGCCGTCGGCGTCGGTCGTCGCCGTGGTGATCAGCGTCTTGCGCAGCCAGAAGAAAAAGCGATCGACATCGTAGGCCTCGACGACGGCGCCGGGGACCGGCTCATTGCAGACCGAAGAGCCGCGCACGACCTGCCGGATGAGGCGGCCGGTCAGGGTGTAGCGATGGCAGTTCCGCCACCAGCCGAGATAGATCGCATCGGAGATCCTCTGCACTCCGAGGTCGAGGACGGCGCCCGGCCTGGCTTTCGCGAGCTGATCCTGAGGCGGCCGGACGGCGAACGCGTCGTAGTGCGGCAGGATCGCCTCCGGCGCCTCGGGGCCGACGCGCAGCTCGACGCCGTCGGGCGTCTCGCCCGGCGGCAGATCGAAGGGAACGTCGACGGCGAGCTTGTCCACCGCCTTGGCCCTGGACAGATCGATCAGGCGCGAGCCGAGCACCCGCCCGTCGCGCACCGCGGCGACGCGCAGCGGCTCATCGCGCTTGAGCTCCTTGACCTGGCTGAGGTCAAGAGTGGAACGTAAAGTGTATTCCATGATACCTCCCGTTTTTCGTTTGCCGATTCTCGATCCGTTGTAAACCCTTTCTATGGGCACAACTATCAAGGAGAGTCAGCAGCCCCGGGGTTTCCTACCCGGGACTTTCGAAAAACTGAGGTTCTCGCCAGCCAGACAGGAACGCAGCCGGCGCCGGGACTGGTGGAGGCTTTTCTCCACCGTCTTGATCGAACAATGGCTGGCGGCCGCGATCTCGCGTTCGGAGTAGCCGCACAACGACATCTGAAGAATCGACCGCTCTCGCGGCCGCAGCCGTTCGAAAGCGGAGCTGACGTCCAGCCATAATTCCCTGCGCCCCCAGGGATCGTGATCGAAAGCCTCGCCGCTCGCTTCGAGCGATTGCGGTTTCAGCGCCTGGCGATATAAACGGAATACGCCGTTGCGCACGACGATGGGCATCCAGTGCCAGGGATTCGCGACGGCATGGCCGGCGACCAGGAGCGTCACCACGTCCTGGGCGATGTCCTCGGCGTCCTCGCGTCCGGCGCCGAAGCGGCGGGCCTGCCGGTAGGCGGCGCGGCCGAGTTGGGACAGCTCCTGATCGCCGGGAACCGGCAACGGCTCCGGGACGGCGCGAGGCTGAATGGCAACGGTCATGCGGCTTCACTCCAGGAGCTACGAATTCGCCCCTGGTCTGATAGGCGCCGCCGGAGGTCCAGGCGTTACATCGCCCCCCGCAGGAAATCCCCGCCCCGATGGTTTAACCTCCCAGTGGCATCTGGATCGGTGCCGCGAGATCGGAGGAGGCGCGATGATGGGATTTGTACGGCGAGGCGCGGGGGTCCTGGCGATTCTGCTCGGGCTGGCGATGCCGGAGCTGGCGGCGGCGGCCCAGGGGACGGCGGCGGCGCCGGTGTTCACCCCGAAGCCGGGGAAGTACACGGCGCCGCTGACGGTCACGATCGCCACCGCCACGGCTGGCGCGACCACCTACTACACGCTCGACGGCTCCAGCCCGTCGCGCCAGAAGAGCCCGGTCTACAAGGGGCCGCTCAAGCTCACCGCCACCGCGACCCTCAAGGCGTTCGCCTACAAGCCGGGGCTCAAGGGGAGCGCCATCACCTCCGGCGCCTATGTCCTCAGCGCGCCGCCCCCTCCCCCGCCGCCCCCTCCTCCCCCCTCGGAGACCGGCGGCACGCTCTTCCTCGCCTCGCTGACGCCGCAGACCGGCGCCGCGAGCTCGGGCTCCGGCTCCTCGACCCTGACGCTGACGCGGGACCAGACGGCCGCGGTGCTGCGCTTCTCCTTCTCCGGCCTCACCGGCCCGATCACCAGCCAGCACATCCACGCCGCCGACGGCACGATCCTCTTCGACATCGACACCACCAGGCCGCAGGCCGACGGCTCGCGGGTCTGGCGGATCCAGCCGGCCGGGACCTTCGACACGGCGCGGATCCTCGCCATGCTGCGCGTCGGCGAGTGCTATCTCAATCTCCATACGGCGGCCTTCCCCGCCGGGGAGATCAAGGGGTTCTTCCGCCAGTCGAGCGGCAGCCAGGCTTTCACGCCGCCACCCGCGCCGCCCGCCCTGCCGCCCGGCCCCCCCACGCAGGAAGACGCCGCCCGCTTCCTCTTCCAGGCCACCTACGGGCCGCGCCCCGGCGAGGTGGAGGCCCTGCAGCAGAAAGGTTTCGCGCGCTGGCTCGACGAGCAGATGGCGCTGCCCACGGTCTCCCATCTCGCCACCTACGACCAGTTGCTGGTGGCGACCGGCGAGGAGCCCTCGCCGGGGCTGGTGCGCGAGTCCTTCTTCGCCCAGGCCGTTCAGGGCCCGGACCAGCTCCGCCAGCGGGTGACTTTCGCGCTCTCCGAGCTGTTCGTCGTCTCCGACCGCGACGCCGAGGTGCGCAACAATCCGGACGGCCTGGCGGGGTATCTCGACCTGCTGGCGCAGCACAGCTTCGGCAATTTCCGCGAGCTGCTCGAGGCGGTGACGCTCAGCCCCGCGATGGGGGCCTATCTCGACATGGCAGGGAGCAGCAAGTCGATCCCCGAGCGCGGGCTCAACCCCAACGAGAACTACGCCCGCGAGATCCTGCAGCTCTTCTCCATCGGCCTCTACGAGCTCCACCCCGACGGCACGCTGCGCCTGGACGCCGGCAACCAGCCGATCCCGACCTACGACCAGGAGACGGTGAAGGCGTTCGCGCGCGCCTTTACCGGCTGGACGCTCGGCGGCCAGAACCAGTCCGATCCGCGGCGCTTCTTCCGCCCGGTGCGCCACTACCGCGCGCCCATGGAGCCCTGGGCGGTCTACCACGCCGCCGACGAGAAGCGGCTGCTCGGCGGCGCCGTCCTGCCGGCCGGGCAGAGCGCGCAGACGGACCTCGAGCAGGCGCTCGACGCCGTCTTCCAGCACCCCAACACCGGCCCCTTTCTTCTGCCGCTTCCTGATTCAGCGGCTGGTGACCAGCAACCCCAGCCCGGCGTACGTCTACCGCTGCGGACAGGCGTTCGCCAACAACGGCGCCGGGACCTGGGGGGATCTCAAGGCGGTGGTGCGCGCCATCCTGCTCGACTACGAGGCGCGGGCGGCGGCGCTCGCCACACGGCCGGACGAAGGGCACCTGCGCGAGCCGGCGGTGCGCCTCGCGGGGCTGCTGCGCACTCTCGACGCCCAGCCGCGCACCGGCCGGTGGCGCTCCCTGCGCCAGCTCGATCAGGCGGGGCGGAGCACCGGCCAGACCCCGCTGCGCGCGCCGACGGTGTTCAACTTCTTCGAGCCCGGCTACGCGCTGCCGGGGGAGATCGCGCAGGCGGGCCTCGCCTCGCCGGAGTTCCAGATCGCCACCGAGACCACGGTCGTCGGCGCCGCCAACCTCCATCTCGCGCTGCTCGGCAATGGCGGGCAGGGCGGACCGTTCACCTTCAACCTGGCGCCGTTCCAGCCGCCGCAGGCGCCGACCGACGAGGCCCTCCTCGACCGCGCCGACCTGCTGCTGTTCGCCGGCTCGATGTCCGACGCGACGCGCGGCATCCTGCGCGCCGCCCTCGCCGACCCTGGCTTTCCGCGCCAGGCCAATCAACGCGTGCTGAAGCTGCTCTGGCTCGCCAGCCTGGCTCCCGAATCCGTGGTCCAGAAGTAGGAGGTGGCCGATGAGTGAGATCAAGATGTCTGAAATCAAGATGAGTGAAACCCGAGGCACCACCCGCCGCCAGTTCCTCCGCCGCTCCGCCTGCGCCGCGGTGGGCATGACGGCGATGGGCAATACGATCTTCGATCTGCAGCGCATCGCCGCCGCGGCGCCGCTCGCCGATTACAAATCCCTGGTCTGCGTCTTCCTCTACGGTGGCAACGACGGCAACAATGTGATCGTTCCCACCCTCGGCGCCGACTACGCGCAGTACGCCGCGGCGCGCGCCGGCCTGGCGCTGCCGCAGAGCTCGCTGCTGCCGCTGCATCCGCTCGCGACGTCCGGGGACTCGCGGGAGTGGGGGCTCCACCCGAGCCTCGCGGGGATGCAGGGGCTGTTCAACGCCGGCCGGGCGGCGGTGGTCGGCAACGTCGGGCCGCTGGTGGCGCCGCTCACCCGCGAGGAGTACCTGAGCCGCAGCGTGGCGGTGCCGCCGCAGCTCTTCTCGCACAGCGACCAGACCGTGCACTGGCAGACCTCGGTGCCGGACCAGCCGGCGAAGACCGGCTGGGGCGGGCGCACCGCGGACCTGCTGCGCTCGCTCAACGAGAACGCGCGGATCTCGATGTCGATCTCGGTCGCCGGCACCAACACCTTCCAGGTCGGCAAGGTGGTCACGCAGTACCAGGTGGCGCCGGAGGGACCGGTGGGGCTGACCTCCTACGTGCCCGCCGATCAGGGGTCCAACGCCTCGTCGAACGCCATCCGCGCCCTGCTCGCGCGCACCTATGGCAACCTTTTCGAGCGCGGCTACAGCGGCATCTTCAGCCGCGCGCTCGACAATCAGGAGCTGCTCTCGGGCGCGCTCGCCGGGGCGCCGGCGGTCGCCACCGCGTTCCCGCAGACCGATCTGGGGACTCAGCTCCAGATGATCGCCCGGCTGATCTCGGTGCGCGAGGCGCTGGGGCTGCGCCGGCAGGTCTTCTTCTGCTCCGGCCAGGGCTTCGACACCCATGGCGGCCAGATCGGGACGACCGCGCTCGACGGCTCCCACGCCGACCTGCTCGGCGAGCTCGACGGCGCCCTCACCGCCTTCCAGGCCGCGATGACCGAGCTCAACGTCGCCGACTCGGTGACCGCCTTCACCGCCTCCGACTTCGGCCGCACCCTGGTCTCCAACGGCGATGGCTCCGATCACGGCTGGGGGAGCCACCACTTCGTGCTCGGCGGCGCGGTGCGGGGGGGGCGGATCTACGGCCAGCTCCCCACCCTCGCCGTCGACGGCCCCAACGACGCTGGCGAGGGGCGCTGGATCCCCACCACCTCGGTGGACGAATACTCGGCCACCCTCGCCCGCTGGTTCGGCGTGGCGGCGAGCGACCTGCCGCTGGTGCTGCCCAACCTCGGGCGGTTCGCGACGCCGGACCTGGGGTTCATGGGGTGAACTTGTAAACGTCCCTGGCCCTGTGGTAAAGAAGTCGTCAGGTCATCACGGCGGGCGGCCCTCCACGGGCCGCCCACCCTCCCGTCGCGCACCAAGGAGGAGGCTGGCCGATGAATCTCTCCCGCAGGGACTTCCTGAAATTCAGCGCTGTCGGAGGTGTCGGCGCCACGGTCCTCGGCTTCGACCTCGCCCCCGCCTACGCCCAGATGCGCGAGCTGAAGATCGCGCGCGCCACCGAGACCCGTTCCACCTGCCCCTACTGCTCCGTGAGCTGCGGCGTGATCATCTACACGCTGGGCGACAAGGCCAAGAACGTCACCGCGCAGGTGGTCCACGTCGAGGGCGACCCGGACCATCCGATCAACCGCGGCACGCTCTGCCCCAAGGGCGCCTCGCTCCAGCAGGACATCCTCAACCCGCGGCGGCTCACCAAGCCGCAGGTCCGCCGGCCCGGCTCCGATCACTGGGAGGACATCTCCTGGGAAACCGCGATCGACGAGATCGGCCACCGGGTGAAGAAGACCCGCGACGAGACGTTCGTGGAGACGGACGACGCAGGGCAAGACGGTCAACCGCTGCGAGGGGATCGCGTTCACCGGCGGCTGCACGGACACCAACGAGTTCAACTTCCTGGTCGTCAAGACCATGCGCAGCCTGGGGGTCTGCTACCTGGAAAACCAGGCCAGAGTCTGACACGGCCCCACGGTCTCAAGTTTGGGACCATCATTCGGACGCGGGGCCATGACCAATGGCTACACCGACATCAAGAACACCGACATGATGTTGATCATGGGTGGCAATCCCGCGGAGAACCACCCCTGCGGCTTCAAATGGGCCATCGAGGCCAAGCGGGTCCGCAACGCCAAGATGATCGTGGTCGACCCCCGCTTCACGCGGACGGCGGCCACCGCCGACCTCTTCCTGCAGATCCGCGCCGGCTCGGACATCGCCTTCCTCGGCGGCATGATCAAGTACGCGATCGAGAACAACCGGATCGCCAAGGACTACCTCGTCCACTACACGAACGCCGCCTTCATCGTCAAGGAAGGCTTCAAGCTGCCGGAGGACGGGCTCTACTCGGGATTCAACGCCGCCACGCAGGTCTACGACAAGTCGACCTGGAACTACGAGGCCGGCGGCAATGTGACCGGGGCAGCGGAGCCGCGGCTCGCCGCGGCGGCCAGACCGGCCACGGCTGCCGGCTCCGCCGGCTCGACGAGCCACGACGCCGCCGTCGCGAGGAGCCGCCGGCACCGGCGGCGGGAAGGAGGCACCGAAAGGTTTCTATCCGCACCGAGGCGGTGGTCGCCGGCAAAGGGAGCGCGGGCGCTCCGCCCGCCACCCTGCCGCCGAATGTCGCCTACGACCTCTCGCTGCAACATCCGCGCTGCGTCTTCCAGCTGCTGAAGCAGCAATATTCGCGCTACACGCCGGAGATGGTCGAGCGCGTCACCGGCATTCCGAAGGACCAGTTCCTGAAGGCCGCCGATCTCTTCACCTCCGTCCGCAAGGACGGCGACATGAAGAAGGCCGCCACGATCATCTACGCGGTCGGCTGGACGCAGCACAGCTTCGGCACGCAGATCATCCGCACCGCGGCGATCCTGCAACTGATGATGGGCAACGTCGGCCGCGCCGGCGGCGGCGTCAACGCCCTGCGCGGACATTCCAACATCCAGGGCGCCACCGACATGGCGGGCATCTTCGACAACCTGCCGGGCTATCTGAAGGTGCCGACCCCCGCGGACACCGACTTCGCAACCTACATCAAGCGCATCACGCCGACCCCGTCGAAGCCGTCGGAATGGGACTCTTTCAATTACTGGTCGAACACGCCCAAGTTCGCCGTCTCGCTTCCTGAAGGCGATGTACGGCGACGCCGCGACCGAGGAGAACGACTGGGCGTTCCACTATCTGCCGAAGGTGGACCGCAACTACTCCTGGACCCAGATCTGGGACAGCATGTACAACGGGCAAAGTCAAGGGGATGTTCGCCTTCGGCATGAACGGCGTGGCCATCGGCCCGGACTCGCAGAAGAACATCGACGGCGCTGAAGAAGGCCGACTGGCTGGTGGTCGGCGAGATCTATCCGGACGAGACCAGCGAGTTCTGGAAGTCGCCCGGGGATCACCCGGGACGAGATGAAGCAGATCAACACGACCGTCTACCGGCTCCCCTGCGCGGGGTTCGCCGAGAAGGACGGCTCGATGACCAACTCGTCGCGCTGGCTGCAGTGGAAGAACGTGGCGCTGCCGCCGCCGGGACAGGCACGGCTGGACCAGGACATCGTCGCGCAGATCTTCCTCAAGGTGCGCGAGCTGTACCAGAAGGAGGGGGGGAAGTTCCCCGATCCCATCCTCAAGCTCACCTGGGCCTACACCGATCCGCGCCACCCCTCGCTCTCCGAGGTGTTGAAGGAGATCAACGGCAAGGCCCTGGCCGACCTCGAGGACCCGAACACCCACCAGCAGATCAAGGCGGGCCAGCAGCTCCCCGGCTTCGCGTGGCTCAAGGACGACGGCACCACCTCCTGCGGCAACTGGATCTACAGCGGCCTCTGGACCGAGGCCGGCAACCAGACGGCGCGCCGGGGGACGGAGGACCCGTCCGGCCTCGGCATCTATCAGAACTGGGCGTGGTCCTGGCCGGCCAACCGCCGCGTGCTCTACAACCGCGCCTCCTGCGATCCCGCCGGCAAGCCGTAGGACCCCGAGCGGCGGCAGGTCTGGTGGAACGAGGCGGCCAAGAAGTGGGTCGGCAACGACGTCCCCGACTTCAAGGCGGACTCCAATCCAACGGATCACATGGGACCGTTCATCATGAACGCGGAGGGCGTGGGGCGCCTCTTCGCGCCGCTGGCGTTCTTCGCCGACGGGCCGTTCCCGGAGCACTACGAGCCGATCGAGAGCCCGGTCAAGAACGCGTTCCACCCGCAGCAGTCGAACAACCCGGTGGTCAAGAAGTTCGGCACCGATCAGGACAAGTACGCCGAGACCGGCGGCGAGTTCAACATCATCTGCACCACCTACCGGCTCACCGAGCATTACCACTACTGGACCAAGAACAATCCGGTGAACGTGCAGCTCATCCCCGAGCCGTTCGTCGAGATCCCGGTCGAGCTCGCGGCGGCGCTGGGGATCGCGGGCGGCGACAAGGTGAAGGTGACCAGCGCGCGGAGCCACTACATCGCGAAGGCCTTCGTCACGAAGCGCATCAAGCCGATGACGATCGACGGCAAGAAGATCTACCAGATCGGCATTCCGATCCATCAGGGGTACCGCGGCATCGCAGGAGGACGCAGGAAAGAAACGAGAGGACGCTGGTCAACCGGCTGTCGCCCACGGTCTATCGATCCCAACGCCTACACGCCCGAGTTCAAGGGCTTCCTGGTCAAGGTCGAGAAAGCCTAGGGGGACCCGATGAGCCAAGCCAATCTGGAAATCCGCCGGATCTCAGGTCACGCGGGCTCCGTTCCCGGCGCCGGCCTGAAACGGGACCTCGAGGTCGCCAAGCTGATCGACACCACCACCTGCATCGGCTGCAAGGCCTGCGAGGTCGCCTGCCTGGAATGGAACGGCCTCTCGTTCAGCGAGACCACCTTTCAGAACAGCTACCAGACCATGCCGGAGACGGCGTGGAACTTCTGGAACCTGATCAAGTTCGACGAGTACGAGCCCGAGGACGGCGGCCTGATGCTGCTGATGCGCAAAGACCAGTGCATGCACTGCGAGGAGCCGGGCTGCCTGATCGCCTGCCCGGCCGACGGCGCCATCGTCCAGTACGCCAACGGCATCGTCGACTTCCAGCAGGACCAGTGCATCGGCTGCGGCTACTGCATCACCGGCTGCCCCTTCAACATCCCGAAGTTCAGCCCGGAATCGCGCAAGGTGTTCAAGTGCACGCTCTGCTCGGACCGCGTGAGCCAGGGGCTCGAGCCCGCCTGCATCAAGGCCTGCCCCACCGGCTGCCTGCACTTCGGCACCAAGGCGGAGATGCTGGAGCTGGGCGAGAGCCGCGCCCTGCAGCTCCGCGAAGCAGTCGGGATTCGCCCACGCGGGGGTCTACAACCCCTCCGGCGTCGGCGGCACCCACGTCCTCTATGTGCTGCACGACGCCACCAACCCCGAAGCCTACGGCGGCCTGCCGAAGGACCCGCGCGTCCCGTGGACGGTCTGGCTCTGGAAGCGGCCGCTCAAGTGGATCGGCAACCTCGCGATGGCCGGCGGCCTGGTCGGCATGTTCGTCCACTTCCTCCGCTTCGGGCCGAAGGTCGTCAACGAGGACAAGGAAGAGTTCCGGGAGGGAAAACAGCCATGAGCGATTCGCTTCTGCTGCCGAACGGGCGGGTGGTGCGCTACACCTTCCGGGAGCGGCTCATGCACTGGCTGGCGGGGTTCTCCTACCTCTACCTGCTGCTCAGCGGGCTCGCCTTCTGGTCCCCCTGGCTGTTCTGGCTCACCGTGCTGCTGGGCGGGCCGACGATCGCCCGCGAGCTGCACCCCTGGTTCGGCCTGATTTTCACGGCGGCGGTGGTCTGGATGGCCGGCGTCTGGGGCTCGCAGATGCGCCTCACCGACCGCGACCGGGAGTGGTTCCGCGCGGTGCGGCACTACGTCCGCAACGAGGACGACCAGGTCCCCGACGAGGACCGGTTCAACGGCGGCCAGAAGGCTCTCTACTGGGGCTTCCTGGTCTGCGGGATCGTGCTGTTCCTCACCGGCCTGGTTCTCTGGGTCCCGCACTGGATCCCTTGGAGCCTGCGCTTCCTGCGGCTGATCGCCGTGATCGTGCACCCGATCGCCGCGCTGCTGACGATCGCCCTGTTCATGATCCACGTCTACATGGGCACGGCGGTCGAGCGCGGGGCGTTCTCGTCCATGGTCCGCGGCGACGTCTCCCGCAGGTGGGCGGAGAGGTTCCATCGGGTCTGGTACGAGCGGATTGTCAGGGAATCCGCGGCTCGGGACTCCACGGCCCGGAAATGATCGAAAGCAAATGGGACCAGCGGATCCGGCGCGCTCAGGAGCTCGCCGCAGCGTACCCCTTCGCCGCCGAGGGCCTGCGCTTCTACGAGCGCCTCGCCGGCTTTCAGAAGTCGCTGTACGCGGACCTCGCGGCCGCGAGCGGTCCGGCGAAACAGGTCCGGCCGCCGGGCTCGCTGCGCGACGAGCTGGCGGTCCTCACCCTCCTCCCCCGGTTCGCGCCGTTCCTCTCCCTCGTCGAGGAGATCGCCCCGCCTCCGCTCGCGCAAGCGGCCGCCGAGCTGAGCGACCAGGGGAGAATGGGCTGGGAGGTGGTGCTCGGTGAATTCTGGAGGGGGGACGAGGCGCTCACCGCCGCCGAGGCGCTGATCGCCTGGACCTTTCTGCAACCCTACGCCGAGCATCTCGCCGATCATACCGAGCGGCTGGAGATCCATGCCACGCCGCCGCTCTGCCCGCTCTGCTCCAGCCCGCCGCAGGTCGGGGTCCTGAGGCCACAGGGGGACGGCGGCAAGCGCTCGCTGATCTGCTCGCTCTGCGCGACGGAGTGGGACTTCCGGCGGATCGTCTGTCCCGCGTGCGGCGAGGAAGACGTCGACAAGCTCCCCGTCTACATCGCCGAGGAGCTCGGCCACGTCCGCGTCGAGGCCTGCGACACCTGCCGTCACTACATCAAGACGATCGACCTGACGAAGAACGGCAGGGCGGTGCCGGTGGTGGACGAGCTGGCGGCGATCCCCCTCAGCCTGTGGGCGGCGGAGAACCAGTACACGAAGCTGAGCCCCAACCCGCTGGGCCTGTGAGCGCTCGTTTTGACCGACGTCCGCGGGCCTCCGGCATGGCAGAATCGCGCATGCCCAAATCCACCGGCCCGGTCCCCGGTTATCTGTACCCCTACCACGAAGCCCGTCAGCAGGGGGCAAAGGGGTTTGATGCCCTCCTCTGGGCCAGCCCGGAGGGGCAGCGGCTCCGGTTCGACGCCATCGCGCGGAGCTTTCCGCTGGCGGGAATGCGGATTCTCGACGTCGGGTGCGGGCGGGCGGACCTGCTGGGGCATCTCCTGGGGCGCGGCATCGTCCCGGCCCACTACACGGGGCTGGAGTTCATCCCCGCGACGATCCGGGCGGCGCGCCGTAAGAAGTACGAGAACTGCCAGATCATCGCGGGGGATTTCGTACGGGAGCCCGAGAAGCTCGAGGTGGGGGCCGACGTGGTGATCTTCAGCGGCTCCTTGAACACGCTCCCGGGGCAACAGTTCCACCGCACCCTGCGCGCGGCCTGGGCGGCCGCGGGTCGGGCGCTGGTGTTCAATTTCCTCAACTCGCAGTTCTGGGCCGGCGAGGACTGGCTCTACTGGCACCGCCGCCAGAACGTCATCGCCTTCTGCCGGGCTCTCGGCGGAGAGCCCGGCTACGACGACGGCTACCTGGAGGGGGACTGCACGGTCGCGGTGAGGCGGCTTAGCGGCCCGGAGTGAGGGGTTTCGAGCGCCCTGCGCTAAAATGATGAAGGACCCGTACGAAGGGAGGGACAATGCTGAAGCTCGAGATGCTTCCGGCCGGACATGGCGATTGCCTCTGGCTCGAGTATGGCGATCCCGGTAACCCCCGGCGCGTCCTCATCGACGCCGGCACCAAGGGGACCTACGCGAAGGCCCTGTGTCCGAGGCTCCGCAACCTGCCCGAGGAGCAGCGACAGTTCGAGCTTTTCGTGGTCACCCACATCGACGCCGACCACATCGCGGGCTCCCTGGAGTTGCTCGCCGATCGGGAGACGGGATTCCGCGCCAGGGAGATCTGGTTCAACGGCTACCGCCACCTCCCCCCTGAAGACCCTGAAACCCTTGGCCCGGTCCAGGGGGAACTGCTGACCGATCTGATCCTGAAATCCAGAGCCCCCTGGAACTGTGCCTTCGGCAAGGGCGCCGTAGCAGTGCCCGCGGAGGGGGATCTGCCGCGCGTCAAACTGGAGGGTGGGCTGGTCCTGACCCTGCTGTCGCCGACCCTGGACCGCCTCGCCGGCCTCAAGCCCGAGTGGGAATGCGCGGTGCGCAAGGCCGGACTCGATCCCGAGAGAAGAGCCGAAGAGGTCGAGAACCCCGAGGGGTTCGAGCTGCTGGGCGGCGGCCCGCCCGACGTCGACGCGCTCCTTCAGGTTCCGTTCTCCGAGGACACGGCGGCGCCGAACGGTAGCAGCATCGCGCTGCTCGCAGAATTCGAAGGCCGCCGCCTCCTCCTTGCCGCGGACGCGCACCCCAGCATTCTCAAAGCCAGCCTCGATCGATTCGGCGGAGGCGGGAGGGTCACCCTCGACGCGTGCAAGCTGTCGCACCATGGCAGCAAGGCGAATACCAGTCCCGCGCTGCTGCGGACGCTCGACTGCCCGGTCTACCTCTTCTCCACCAACGGTGCGTATTTCAAGCACCCCGACCGGGAGGCCGTGGCGCGCGTGATCAAGTGGGGCGGATCGAAACCCGCGCTGAATTTCAACTACCGCACGGGTTACAACACGGTCTGGGACAGCAAGCGGCTGCGCGACGAGCACGGCTATATGGCGATCTTCCCGCCAGCGGGTCAAGAGGGGTTGACGTTCGAATGGAAGGAGAGGCGTTGAAATCGTTGCTGATCGAGTTCCACCGCTTCAAGAACCTCGCCTTCGGCGTGCTGCGCGAGGGGGACGACTATCTGGTGGCGGCCGCCGCCCATCCGGTGCGCGAGGTCAGGATGACCCTCGATCAGGCGCCCTTTCTGGATGACCTGCGCGCCCTACGCTACCAGGCGGGAGCCGAGGCGCGCGAGTCAGCCCTGACCAGAATGAGGGACGTGGTCAACCACCTGCTCGGAGTCCAGAGGCTCCCGGAGCTGAAAGCCGGCGATTTTCCCCTGCAGTTGGATCTTGTGGTCAATGCGGCCGAGTTGGCGGCACTGCCGTTCGAAACGGTCGCCGACGCCGAGGGTCAGCCACTGCTGGTGCGGGCAGAACAGCCCGTCGTGCTCACGCGCAGGGTCCGCAACGACTTCCAGGAGACCGCCGTGCGCTGGCCGGCACGGCCGCGGATCTTGTACGCCTGGGCTCGCCCGTCCGAGGTGCCGGAGGTGCCGTCCGAGCATCACGAAAGAGCCCTGCGTGACGCCCTGGAGCCCTGGATGCCCGCGCAGGGAGGCGGCGGAGCGCTCACCGTCCTGTCCAAGGCCGCCATCGCCTCCTTGCGGAATGCTTGTGAAAACGCCGTCAAGGAAAAGAACCCTTTTACCCACGTCCACATCCTGGCGCACGGCTATCCCATCGAGCGCGATCACCGGCGGCGTTTCGGCTTGGCGCTGCACGACGAGAACGGCGAGCTGGCACCGGCCTCACCAGAGGAACTCACCGCGGCGCTCGCCCCGCTGTCCGACCAAGCGGTCGTGGTGACCCTGGCAGCGTGCGACGCGGCGAATGATGCCAACTCCATCGTGCCCGAGAAGAGCATCGCCCACGAGCTCCACATGTCGGGGTTCCCCGTCGTCGTGGCCTCGCAGCTCCCGCTCACGGTCCCCGGCTCCACTCTCCTGGTCGAGCGCTTCTATGGGGAGTTGCTGGCGGGCAAGGACGTGCGGATAGCACTCCACGAGGCGAGAGTCGCGCTGTACGAGAGCCGCGAGCGGACCGGGCACGACTGGGCCAGTCTCGTCGGCTACGTACGTCTGCCCGAGGGCTACGCGGATTATCTGAAAGAGGTGAGGCTGGACGCGGTGCTCGCCTCGCTGAAGATCGCGCGGGACAGATCCGTCCAGCCCGTGGAGAGCACCAGCTCTCACGCGGCGCAGCTGGATAAAATCGCGGATCTTCTGCGCGGGCATATCCAGGCTCTCGAAAACTTCCTGAAGGAGATGGACCCGCACGCGAGAGAAGCCGTGCTGCTGGAAAACCTGGGGTTGCTGGGCAGCGCGCAAAAGCGCCTCGCCGAGCTGCTCTTCGCGCGCGGCAAGCTGGATCCCGGGAACGATCGGCAGCACTTGGTTCGTGACGCCCTGGAGACCGCGCGCAGGTGGTACCGAATGGGTTACGAGCGCAACCTCTCGCATCATTGGACCGGTGTGCAGCACCTCTCTCTCGACTCGGTGCTCGACGGAAAGATCAGCGATTCCGGCCGCTGGCACGCCGCCGTCACGGCGGCGAAAATCCAGGCGAAAGGCCCGAAAGAGATCTGGGCCCACGGCTCCCTGGCCGAGCTCCACCTGCTCGCGCCGCTGGCTGGACAGCCCCCGAACCTGGAGGACGCGATCGCATCCCTGGAGACATTGAAGGCCCAGGTGATCCAGCACGGCGGCGGCGATCGCTTCCCCATCGAATCCACCGATTGCCAGCTCAGCCGATACAGGGACTGGTGGACGAAGGCGAACGTCTTCTTCCCCGGCGCCCCCGATCTCGCCACCGAGGCGGCCCGCTTGATCGAGGTGCTCCGGCGAGACGAGCGGGGCGCTTCCTATCCCCCTTGAGCGAAGAGCCCCGGAAAGCCCGTCCTCAATGCGCGGGCGGAGCGGACGGAATCGCGCGGTCGACCTCGACGCCGGCCTTCCAGATCCGCTGGATCTTGCGGGTCGCCTTGATGTTGACGGTCGGGTCCCCCTGCACCATCAGGAGGTCGGCGCGCAGGCCCGGAGCGATGCGGCCGCGGTCGGCGAGGCCGAAGGCGGCGGCCGGGGCGGAGGTCGCGGCGACCAGCGCGTCCAGGGGTTCGAGGCCGGCCTGCACCAGCAGCTCGAGCTCGCGGTGCAGGACCACGCCGTGGGCCGGCACGTCCGATCCGGCAAGGATCGGAACCCCGGCGGCATGGAGGATGCGGACGCTGTCCAGCCCCATCTGCAGGTTCTGCGGCGTGATGAACGAGGGGGGCCCCGGGGTGAGCAGAAAGGTCTTCTCCTCCTCGGTCAGATAGGGCGCCAGGTCCGGGTCCGCGATCAGGGAAGCTCCGCCTTCGGTGGTGACGAACGCCTCCTCCGCCGTCAGCGTGCCGACCACGAAGATCCCTTTCGCCACCGCCAGCTGGACGAATCCGGGCTCCACCGGCGTGTCGACGAAAATGTGCGCCAGGCCGTCGACGCCGTCCTCGACGGCGTTGCGAGCGAGCGACTGCACGGTAATGTGGGTGACGGCGATCTTGCCGCGCAGATGGACCGCCTGGGTCAGGGCCCGCACCGTCTCCCGGCTGAGGACCGGGACCTGGAAGCCGACCAGGGCGCCGTCCTCGAGCATGATCTTGAGGTAGTCCGAGCCTTCCGCGAAGCGGTCCGCGACGAACTGGTCCGCCTCTTCCGGGCCGCTCAGGGTCGGCTTCTCGCGCTGGTGGGGGGTGAAGTTGTACGGATACCCCTCGGGCGGCGTCGCCGGGCTGATGGCGCTGAAGAAGTCCGCCCGGTAGGGAGCGCCGTTGCGGTCCTGCTCACGGCGCATGCTGGCGGCGAAATGCCGCAGGGTCCACATGTCCAGCTCGGTGGTGACGCCGAACTGGATCGCCCGCTCCAGCTCCTGCCGGGTGCGGGCGTGCGAGTGGGCGTCGATGATGCCGGGCAGCACGGTCGAGCCCGTGCCGTCGATCGTCGGGATGCCCTGGGGCGGGGCGACGTTCGAGCCCACGGCGGCGATGCGGCCGTCGAGTACGACGACGGTCGCCGACGGGATGACCTGCGAGCCGTCGAACACCCGGACGCCGGTAATGGCGAAGGAATCGGAGACCGGAGGAGCCGCCTGGGCTCCCGCCGATCCGAGAGCGAGGATGAGCACCGACAAGACAACACGCAGAGTCCATCGCATGGCAGTCTCCTTTCTTTGATTGATGCGTCTGGAACGACCTTCCGGACGAGAGACGCTGGAACGAGGGAAAACCCCTCACGCGCCGCCCCCTCGAGCCCGTTCGCGGTACCATGCTTCGCCTGAAAGCTGTTGTCCCAGGATTTCGAAAGGAGCAATTCCCTCATGACTCGATTCTCACGGCTCTCCCGGTTGCAGACCCTCCTGGCCGGCGTCCTTCTCGCGGCGCCCGGCATGGCGCAGCAGATCGGATCCTCCAATACGGCCACCGCCGATCCGCCGGTGCCGCGGCCGGGCACCACGCCCTGCGTCGTGCAGCTCTACTCCGGCCTGACATTCGCCGACTTCTCGCCGAAGCCGTTCGCCTACACGCCCCCCGCGGCCTGCCCGGCACCCTGGTCGAAGGTGGTCCTGGAGGCGGACTTCTCGGTCACCGCAGGGCGCCAGTTCGACCGCACGGCGCAGATCGCCCTCGGGCACGTGAACATCTACTTCGGCACCACCGCGGAGCCGTCCGCGAGCGTCAGCCCGTCGTGGCACGTGGAGCGCGACCTCACCGACTACAGCCCGCTGTTCCGCACCGCGCAGGCCGGCGACGTGAATCTCGGGAACCTGGTCAACTCCACCTACACGGGGATCATCCACGGCAGCGCCCGGGTGCTCCTCTACCCCGCCTCCGCCGCGGCGCCGGCGCCGCGGACCGCCGACGCCGTCCTGCCGCTGTCCAACGCTCCGGGGGGCGCGGCCCTGCTGGCCACGACGTCGAGCGTGCTGGCGCCGACCTTCTCGCTGCCGGCCAACGTCGAGGCGGCGTATCTCGACGTGATCCCGCAGAGCCAGTCGAGCGACGAGTTCTGGTTCACCTGCGTGCCGGACGACGTGTCGGACGTGCTCTTCAGCTGCCCGGCGGCACCTCGTTCCGCGAGGCGCAGGTGACGATCGACGGCCAGCCGGCCGGCGTCGCGCCGGTCTATCCGTGGCTCTTCACCGGCGCCATCGATCCGCTGCTCTGGCGGCCGATCCCGAGCGTCCAGACGCTGAACTTCCTCCCCTACCGCGTCGATCTCACGCCGTTCGCGGGGGTGCTCAGCAACGGCCAGCCGCACCAGGTAGGGGTCAGCGTCTACAACGCCAACAACTACTTCACGGTAGCGGCGTCGCTCCTGCTCTATCTCGATCACGGCGCGAGCCAGGTGACGGGCGCCGTCACCCGCAACACGCTCGGCGCCGTCCAGCCCGCCACGATCCGCGAGGACCTCACGACGGCGGCGGACGGCACGGTCAGCGGCACGGTGATCCACGACCTCCGAGCGGCGGTTCACGATCGCGGGGTACGTCAACACCTCGCATGGCCGCGTGCAGACCACGGTCCGGCAGACGCTGAGCTTCTCGAACCAGCAGCGGTTCCTGATCTCGGCGACGGACTACATCCAGAAGATCCGGCAGGGGACGGAGATCTTCTCGGCGGTGGACACCACGGGCCCCCACGTCGTTGCGCACTCCGACCAGCATTTCTCCTATCCGCTGGCCCTCGACTACACCTTCCTCGCCAACGCCGACGGCTCCGGCGCGCAGACGACGTCGATCGATCAGAAGTTCGAGAGCCAGGACGCCCGTGTGGGGGGCGGCCGCCCCACCCTCGCCGCCGTCTCCAACGCCGTCAAGTCCACGGATACGCTGCTGTTCAACGCCTCGGGAGCGGTCACCGGCTACCAGGACCGCAAGAGCTCCCAGGACTACTCCGCCTACAGCACCGAAGGGATCTGCTATCAGAAGAAGGTCGAGGCGGTGAACGGGGTGGTGACGGCGGTTTCGAGCGGAGGGATTTGCGCCGACTGAGCCTTCATCCCAAGCCTTATCCCCGCCCCGAAGGGGCGGAATTTGAATAGCCTGGGGCGTAAGCCCCAGGTAGGTTCGAAGGTGATTTTCATCCTGGAGCCCCGAAGGGGCGGCACTCGACGTGGCGTTGGGTGTCGCCCCTTCGGGGCTCAGGTTTTTTTTGGGATCTGCGAACCTGGGGCTTACGCCCCAGGCTATTCAAATTCCACCCCTTCGGGGCGGCTCTAAGCCATCAGCCGCCGCAGCTCCGCCGCCAGCACCGCCAGGGCCGGCTCGGGCGCGAACCTCGCCAGCACCGACTCCCGCGCCCGCCCCCCCAGGGCGGCGCGGAGTCCGGCGCCGGCGAGCAGCTCCTGGATGCGGTCGGCGGCGCTGGCGGCCGAGCCGGGAGTGAAGAGGGAGCCGGTCTTTCCGGGCTCGACGAATTCGGGGAAGGCGCTGTGGTCCGGGGCGGCCACGGCGCAGCGGCGGGCCATGGCCTCGGCGATGGTGAGGCCGAAGGACTCGCCGCGCGAGGTGGAGACCACCACTCCACCGGATTCGCGCACGGCGTCGAGGAAGCTCGGGATGCGGCCGTAGGGGAGGGCGCCGAACCAGCGCAGCCGGCGCAAGACCTTCTCCTCGCGCGCCGCCTCCAGCAGCCGCGCCGGGCCGTCCGCCTCGATCGGCTTGCCGATGATCCAGGCCTCGTGCCCGGCGCCGCGGCGGCCGAGCAGGCCCGCGATCTCCACGAACCCCCGCCAGTTCTTGTGATCGTCGAGCCGGCCGATCCAGGCGATCACCGGGCGCGGCGGCGGCTCGGGAAACGGCGGCGGCTCGGCGACGAACTCCTCGCGCAGTGGATTGGGAACCACCCGCGCCGGGATCCCCCCTCCCACTCGCTCCACCACCAGCCTTCGTTGCGCCTCGGAGGGGGTGAAGACCGCCGCCGGCCGGTGCGCCGCGAGGCCCCGCAGATACTCGATGTTGGCGAGGTAGGCCGAGTGGCATTCCATCACCAGCCGCGGTCCGCCCGGGGTGCCGTTGAAGCCGGGGAGCACCTCCTCGGTGTCGATCGAGCTGAGCAGGTCGAACCGCTCCCGGCGCGCGAAACGGAGACACTCCTCGACGGAGCCGACGTGAAGACGGTCCTCGCGGCCGCGGAAGATCGAGCGGCCGCCGTAGTCGTGGAAGAACCAGGCGTGCGCCTCGATGCCCGAAGCCTCGAGCCCGTCGAGACGGGCCCGCAGGACGGCCTCGACGCCGCCCAGGGTCAGGTATTTGTAGACGAACAGAACTTTCATCAGGCTGGCTCTCCGTCCAGACCGAGCAGGGCGCGCTTCTCGGCCACCCGCTGCCGCCCCTCGGCGAGCGCGCCGAGCAGGGCCTCCAGCCGGTGGTCCCAGGTGCAGGTGGCGGCGAAGGCGCGGCGGGCGGCGATCTCTCCGGGCTCCTGGCGGAGAGCGGCGAGCTCGATCTCGCCCAGGAGCTCCTCCACCCCCTCGGCGCGGGCGACGAACGCCTCTCCGCCGGTGGGCGGATAGACGCCGGTCACCACCACCGGCAGGCCCATGGCGAGGTATTCGTAGGTCTTGATCGGATCGGCCCCGGCGGCCAGGCGGTCGGGCTTGAAGGGGATGAGGGCGACATCCCAGTTGGCGGCGAAGGCGGCGAGATCGGCCTGCGGCTGCTTGCCGAGCAGCTCGACGTTGGCGGGAAGCGCCATGCCGCCGGGGCTGCCGCCGTAGCCGATCAGGTAGAAGCGCCAGGCGGGGCGGCGGCGCGCGGCCTCGGCGATCAGCTCCCAATCGAACCAGGCACCCGCGAGATAGCCGAAGTAGCCTACCGTGACCTCGCCGCGGGCGAGCGGGCGCGGCTCGCGGACCTCCTCGATCCCTGTCTTGAGGCCGTTGCCGGCGAGCTCGACCCCCTCCCCCCCGAGCTCGCGGACGCGCCGGGCCAGGGGCTCGTTGATGGCGAACACGGCGTCGCAGGCGCCGATCAGATGGCTCTCGAATTCCTCGTCGTACCAGATCGCCTGGCCGACGCGGTGGAACTCCTCCCAGTCGTCGAGCACGTCGTAGACGGTGATCCACCCGGCCGAGCCGGCGCCGGCGAGGGTCTCGAAGAAACCGGGGTGGGGGAACTCGAAGAGGGCGATCCGCTCCAGCCCCTCGAAGGCGGCGGTCAGGATCTCGGGGCGGCGGGTCACGACGTCGATCGGGATCTGGACGATCCCCTCCTCCAGCCGGTCCTGCGGGCGCCACTCGTTGTCCCACCAGCGCCAGTAGACGAAGACCACCGGCACGCCGCCGCGCGCCAGGGCGAGCGCCAGCTGGGTGGGGCGCTGCCCCTCGCTCTCCAGAAGCTGGGTGCCGGAGAAGATCGCTACTACCCGCCTGGCGCCGCCGGCGCGCACCCGCGCCTCGAAATGGAGGAGGTCGGCCCGCGGGTCCGGCGCGTCCGCGGAGGCTGCGGCCGGGGCGCCCCCCACCCCCTCCTGCCACGAGGCCACGGGCCCCACGGGGTCGCCGGCGCCGAGCAGCTTGCCCACGGCGCGCCGGCCGAGCCGGTAGACCCTGTAGCGGCGGGACCCCTCGGGAAAGACGCCGCGCATCAGGCGCCAGAAGCGCGACACGAGGCGGTAGGCGAGCGTGCGCTCGACGGCGGTCAGCCGGCGGTCGAGGTCGCTCCGCTCGGCGAGGATCAGGTCGCGCTGCTCGCTCAGGGCCACGCGCTCGCGGCCGAGCGCCTGGAGCCGCTCGGCGAGCTGCCGCTTCTCGGTCGCGAGGGCCTCGCCGGCGGCGCGCGCTTCCCGCAGGCTCTCCTCCCGCTCCCGCGCCTGCATCCGGGCCTCCCGTTCGCCCTCCTCGCGGGCGGCGAGCTGGGCGGCGCGCTCGTAGAGCAGGAGCCGGCCGCCGATCTCCCGCTCGGCGGCGTCGGCGCGCAGCCGGGCGAGGGTGCCCTCGATCTCGAAGAGCCGGGCCCGCAGGGCGGGCTCGTCGGGGGGTCGCGTCTGGTTCATGACATCCCTTTCCAGGGGAAGAAACGTTCGCAGGAGATCTTCCCAGCGCGTCCGCCAGCGTTCGATCCCGAACTCCTGGACGGTCGCCAGCCCCTGCCGCGCCAGACGCTCGCGCAGCTCCGGGTCGAGGATCAGCCGCTCGACGGCGCCACGCAGAGCGCCGGCGTCCGGCTCGACCAGCAGGCCGTTGTAGCCGTCGAGGACGAGGTCGGACAGGCCGCCGACGCGGGTCGCGATCACCGTCCGCCCGGCCGCCTGCGCCTCCAGGGCCGAAAGCGAGGTCCCCTCGCTGTGCAGGGTGGGGATGAGCACCACGTCCACCGCCGCGTAGGCCTCCGGCATCCGTTCCGGCGGCAGCGAGCGCCAGTGGACGCGCCGGGGGTCGAGCGCCACCAGCCGCCGGACCTCCTCCTCTTCCTCGCCGGCGGCATCGCCCACGAAGTGAATCTCGATCTCGGGATGGTCCGCCAGCAGCTCGGGGAGCATCTCGGCCACCAGCCAGAAGCCCCGGGCCGCGACCAGCCGGCGCGGGAAGAGGAAGGTGAGCGGAGCGCTCTCGCGCGGAGAGGGCCGGAACTCCTCGAGATCGACAAAGTTGGGGACGTAGGCCATCCGCTCCGCCAGCCGCGCCGAGGTCGCCGCCACCCAGTTGATCGTGTTGGTGTCCACCGAGACCGCCATGTCCAGATACTGCAGCGACTCCAGAGCCTGGGCGCGGTGCCAGCGGAACTGCGACGGGGTCTGCGAGGCGGGGTCGTCCCAGTAGACGCCGTGGCTGATGCCGAGGGCGGGGCGTGGGGTGTCCGGCCCGGCGGTGTAGAAGGCGAGGTGGATCGTCAGCAGAGGGCGGGAGCCGGTGGCCGCGAGCACGGCGCGGTCGAGCCCGGCGTACCCCTCGACGGCGAGGCCGTGGACGCGCAGGCCGTCGGTCTCGCGCACCCACGGCTCCGCGGCCGGCTGGAAGACCTCGACCGGGAGGCCGAACCGCTCGACGACCCGCGCCAGCTCGACCAGGTAGCGCTCGGCGCCGCCGCGGAACACCCGCTCGCCCTGGGGATCGAAGAAGGCCGGGGCGAGGATGCGCACCTCGCGGCTTATTGGCTCAAGGGTACCGGCGGCGCCCAGAGCCGGCGGCCAGCCCCCGGAGCGCAACGCCTCCGGCGGAGTCCCTGCAAGGCGCAGCTCCTCGCGCTCGCGCAGGACGCCGAGGAGGCGGTGGCGCAGCCGGCGCGGCAGGGGGCGCGGGGGGGCGTCGAGGAGAGCTCCGGCCAGCTCGTCGTTGCGTCCGGCGCGCGTCCGCATCGCCGCGGCGAGCGCCCGGCCGCGATCGGCCCAGTCGCCGCTCCCGCTCCAGACCCGCTCCAGCGCCGCGCGCAACTCCGGGGCGGCCAGACTCCCGATCGGCAGCACCGGTGGCGCCGGATCGAGCAGGCCGGCGTGGAGCGGCACCTTGGGGTCATAGTCGAGGGCGACAAACGGCGTGCCGGTCATGCAGGCGAAGAGGATGGAATGCAGGCGCATGCCCACCAGCAGCTCGCAGACGCCGAGCACGCCGGCCAGCTCCTCCGGTGGGCAGGGGCGCTCAAGGACGGCCGTGGGCACGCCGCGCAGGCGGCCGCTCAATCGGCGAGCGAGGTCGCGGTCGTTCTGCAGACCCGTCCCCGCGTGCTGGAACGGCAGGAAGAGGACAGCGAGGCCGTGCTCGGCGGCGAAGGGAGCGATCCCCGCCAGCAGCTCCTCCTCCCAGCGCGCCTGGTCGACGCCGACGTTCCAGTTGCGGACGGCGACCCCCAGCCAGCGCCCGCCGGCGATCCCGGTCTCCGCCAGCAGCCGCTCCAGCCGCTCGCCGGCCGCCGGGATCAGCCGCCAGACGGGATCGGCGGTGATTTCGACGTCCAGATCCGCGCCGGCGAGCTCGCGGAGGATCTCCGCCGAGGCGGCGTCGCGCACGGTGATCCCGCTGGCGGCCAGTGCCACGTCGCGGGTCAGCTCGCGGCCCGCGGGGAACAGCAGGGGGCCGACGCCCACGGCATAGAGCAGGACCGGCTTGCCCAGCCGGGCGGCGAGCCAGGGGATGCCGCAGTAGTAGCTCAGCCCGAAGTGGCCGGCGGTGAACATCGTCTCCGGGCGGGGATCGACGTAGTCGTGAAGCAGGCCGCCGCCGCCGAGGACGACCAGGTCGGCCGCGTCGACGGCGTCGAGCATGCGGCCGATGTCGCGAAAGGGGAACGACTCGACGCCATGGCTCGCGCGCAGCCCCGCGGGGTCGGCCGAGTAGGCGGGAACGATGAAACGAAGATCCGGGCGCCCCTCGCGCAGGCCGCGCATCATGGCGGTGAGGACGGCCTCGTCCCCGGTGTTGCCGTCGCCGTAATAGCCGATGACGAGGACCCGCTTGCCGGCCATGATCAGGGGGTGGGCGCGAACGGGGTCCAGGGCTCGCCCGCCAGGATGGCGGCGATCCTCTCGCCCGCGTGGCCGTCGCCGTAGGGGTTGCCCGCGCGCGCCATGGCGAGGTAGGCGGTCTCGGAGATGAGCAGCCGCGAGGCCTCGGCGAAGATCGTCTCGCGGTCGGCCCCCACCAGCCGGGCGACCCCGGCCTCGATCCCCTCCGGCCGCTCGGTGGTCTCGCGCAGCACGAGCACCGGCTTGCCGAAGGTCGGCGCCTCCTCCTGGATGCCGCCGCTGTCGGTGAGCGCGAAGCGGCAGCGCATCAGCCGGCGCACCAGCTCGCGGTAGTCGAAGGGCTCGTGGAGGTGGAGGTTCGGCAGGCCGCCGAGGATCTCGTGGGCCGGTCCCTGGACGTTGGGGTTGCGGTGCACGGGGTAGATCCAGTCGACGTCCGGGAAGCTCTCGGCCAGGCGCCGCAGCGCCGAGAAGATCTCGACCAGCGGCGCGCCGAAGCTCTCGCGGCGATGGACGGTGACCAGCACCTCGGTCCGCCCGGAATGAACAGGTTCGGAGAGCTCGCCCGCGATCGTCTCCAGGGCGTCGATCACTGTGTTCCCCACCACGTGGACGCGCGTGGGGTCGCACCCCTCGGCGAGCAGTGTGTCGCGGGCGCGGGCGGTAGGGGCGAAGAGCGCGTCGGCGAGCAGGTCGACGATGCGCCGGTTCGCCTCCTCGGGAAAGGGGCGCCGCAGGTCGCCGGTGCGCAGGCCGGCCTCGACATGGCCGACGCGGATGCGGCGGTGGAAGGCGGCGAGGGCGGCGGCCATCGCGGTGGTGGTGTCCCCCTGGACCAGGAGCCAGTCGGGGGCCTCGGCGGCGAGCACCCCGTCAATGGCGGCGAGCGCCGCCGCGGTGAGCCCGTTGAGCGTCTGGTCGGGGCGCATCAGCCGGAGGTCGAGGTCGGGGCGGAGCCCGAGCAGGTCCTGGACCTGGTCGAGCATCTCCCGGTGCTGGCCGGTGGTGCAGACGCGCACGGCGAAACTCTCCGGCCGGCGCCCCAGCGCCGCGAGGACCGGCGCCATCTTGATCGCTTCCGGGCGGGTGCCGTAGACGGCGAGGACTCTCAAAGGCGGCGAGGGCGGTGGAGTCAAGGCGTTGTCTCCGCGCGAGGGGCCCCAGCCCGCCACGCGGGGCGCACTATACCCGATCCCTCCAGCAAGGACAAAAACGAAAGCCCCGCCAAGGGGGCCGGGGCCAGAACAAGCAAAGGCGACTTTCGTGAGGCGGCCCGGTGGGGGCTGACCTCGGGCTGCGTCAATTCTAAATAGAGGAGGCTTGGCCGAAGGTTGAGCTCCGACCGCCTCGAATCGAGTCAGGGGACGATTCGGACGCCTGGCTACATCGAGCCGCCGTCGTTCCCGTAGGGACGACCAGCGGTCGCACCAGACGGACCGCTCGCCTGAGCGTGCAGCGCGCCGGAACCCAAAGACGACAGGATCGTCGGAGCCGCAAAAGCGAGCCCGGCGCCCATGACCGCCTTCTTGAGGAAAACTCTACGATCGGAAAGCGAGCTGTGGTCCATCAGACACCTCCTTCAACATGATGCTCGTTCTTGACCCTTGCTGAGACGCAGCCTATAGTCCCGCCGTGGTCGCCGAACCGGCATTTGCAAGAGCCACACCCTCGAGCTGAAACCCTTGCCAAGCCTGGATCCCCAAGCCACCTTCTCCCTCGGACCCGGCGTCAAGCTCGAGCCTCTGGGCGACGGCAGCGCGGTTCTGTACTCCAGCGACGAGAGTCTCAGCCTCAATCACACGGCCGCTCTGCTCTGCAGTTTCGCCGATGGTCAACATACGTTCAGTATGATTCTGCAAGAGCTGGGCCAGATCTTTCCACAAGATTCCATAGACGAGAGCACACTCCTGCAGTTCCTCGGCGACCTGGAAACGCGGAAATTTATCCAGATTTTGCAATGAGCGCCGGGAATCCGGGTTGGATTTTGCTCGGTACCACCTTCCGCGTCCATGGCGCGCCGGAGCCGGCGCGGCGCGATCTCGACGCTCTGCTGAACGGGTTCCCCCCGGCGGACGGCGCCCTGGGGGCGGATGACGTCGAGCTGACAGTCGAGACAAAGGGAAGGGAGCTCGCGCTCACTGACGGCCGCACCCGCTGGGACCTCGGCGAGCCCTTGAGCTCCCATCTGGAGTACCGCGTGGTCAACGAAGCCCTGCTGCGCGCCGGCGACCGCTGGGTGCTCCACGCCGGGGCGGTGGCGGCGCCGGGAGGCACCTGTCTGCTGATCGGCGAGTCGGGAGCGGGAAAGACCAGCCTCACGCTCTGGCTCTGGGCGAGCGGCCTGCGTCTGGTGACCGACGATCTCTGCCCTCTCCGTCACGGCACGCTGGCCCCGGAGGTCTTCCCCCGCTCCCTGCACATGGACTGCGAGTACTCGCCGCGCCTGCTGGAGAAGATCCCGCCAAGACCCCCGGGCTTCCCCGCCGAGTATTATCCTTTCCCAACCGGGACGGATGAAGCGCCTCCCCCGGTGCGCGGCCTTCTGGTGATCGAGCGGGGACCCCGGCCGGAGGGGGAGCTCACCCCCCTGAGCCAGTCCGAGGCGGCGCACCATCTGGTGAAGGCGGTGATCAAATCCCCCGCCTTCCAGTTCGAGCAGGCCCTGCAGGACATGCTGCGCCTCTCCGGGCAGGTACGGGCGTACCGGCTGAGGAGCGCCACTCCCGAAGGGGCCGGAGCACGGGCGCTGGAGTGGCTGGAGGGAGGGAGGAACAGGGACTGACACGGACAAACACGGACGAACAGGGACCAAAAGAAAACCTGGTCCATGTTTGTCTGTGTTCGTCTCTGTTCGTCCGTGTTCCCCCTTCAGGCCTCCCCCCAGTTGGCCTGAAGCCGGCTGGAGATCCCTTCCCGCGAGGCTCCCGCCAGAAAAGAGAGCAGCGGCTCTTCCGAGAAGAGCCATTCGTGAAGCGCCTTGGCCGCCCGCCAGCCGGGGAGGCCCATCCAGGGCTCGCCCAGGAGCAGCGCGGGGAGCAGGCGCCGGAGCAGGGCGCGCTCGACGCGGTCGGCGCCGAAACCTTCCGCCAGCTCCGCCGCCTCGGGCACGCCGCAGGCCGCGAGGTACCAGAGCGGCCCGTAGGCTGCCCGCCGCGGCCACGCCGCCGCCGCCGCCGCGAAGCCCTCGCGGGCCCCGGGGACCGCCAGCAGCAGCTTGAGGTCGGCCAGCCAGCGCAGGCCGGCGAAGAAGGAGTGACGGGAGAGGTGGAGGCAGCCGAAGAGCAGCTGGTGCTCGGGCGCGGGGACGCGCAGCGTGCAGCCGTGGGACTCGACGGCCCGGCTGCGCTCCCAGAAGCGGTCGAGAAACCCCGGAGGCGAGGAGGAGTCGAGGTCCCAGTGGAGCTCGACCACCGCGCCGCGCCGCTCGAAGCCGAAATGGAAATGATTTTCGAGCAGTCCCTGGCGGTCGAGATAGGAGTCGTCGAGCCGGAAGCCCATGCCGCGCAGCAGGGCCTCCGCCGCCTCCAGGTGCTCGCGGCGCAGCAGCACGTCGATATCGCACTGGAACCGGCCCGCCAGGTCCCGCCGCTCCACGCGCAGGGCCGCTCCCTTGAGCAGCATGAGGTCGATCCCCTCGCCCGCCAGCCGGGCCAGGGCCTCCCCAAGCTCCTCGTCGCGCAGGAGGTTCTGCACCGTGGCCGTCGAGACCTGCTGCCGCAGGCCGGTCAGCCAAGCCGCCTGTGCGGGTCCCAGCCGCTGTTGGCGGGGACCCAGGCAGTTGAGCACATAGGATTCAACGCTCAGCCGGGAGACGAGGCCCGAGAGCACCTCCGGGTCGGCTCCCTGGAGGGACTGCAGATCGCAGCCCCCCAGGCAGAGATCGATCAGCAACCGCTCCTCGGGCCGGATGGCACTCTCCTCCTGATTCGCCGTTATGGCGTTACTGCGGCAACGGCAGGTTGAACACCACCGCCAGGAACTTCGCCATCTGCGAGCGGATCACCTTGCCTTCCGGGCAGTACTGCGGCCCGGTGGCCGAGCAGCCGTTGGTGACGCCGTCACGGTACATCTGCTCGATCGATCCCGACGCCCAGTAGCTGGGCGGCACGTCCTGGAAGACCCCCTGCGCGGCCGGCGGCACGTAGTCGACGCCATACCTGACGCGGGTCAGGAAGGTCGCCATCTCGGCCCGCGTCACGTTGCCCGTGGTGCAGTAGCGCCTCGGGTTGACGGCGCACCCCTGGGTGATCCCGTCGCGGAAGAGCTGCTCGATGTGCGCCGCCGCCCAGTAGTCGGCGGGGACGTCGGTGAACACCGTGCCGGTGGCCGGCGGCGGCACGAAGCTGGCGCCGTGCTTGGCCCGGACCAGGAAGACCGCCATCTCCGCGCGCTGGATCTGGTTGTTCGGGCAGTAGAAGCCGACGCTGCACCCGAGGGTGATGCCGGCGTTCTCGATCGCCTCGATGTAGTTCCAGAACGAGGCGGTGGAGTACGGCACGTCGAGGAAGGTGTGGTAATCGGTCTCGGCGCAGATCAGGTCGGTCTGGCCGAGCGTCGCGCCGCGCGAGGGGTGGACGCCGAGCTGGCCGTACATCGTCGCGTCGGGGTCGTTGTGGTGCCCGAAGCCGACGCCATGGCCGACGAAGTGGGTCATCACCTCTTTGAAGTCGGTCTCGCCGACGCACTGCGCGCCGTTGTTGACCACCACGGACATCCCCAGGATCGGCCGCCAGTTGTCGCCGTCATGGTTGTTGAGCTGGCTCATGTCGGAGTAGGTCAGGAACCGCGCGACCTGGCCGCAGCAGGGGGAGGTCCAGCCCGGCGGCGTCGGCGAGCCGTCCTCGCAGGTAGGCGCCAGGTCCACCACGTCATTGCAGGGGTCGTTGAAGACCACCTCGTTGTTGGGCGCGAAGGCGGTGCCTCCCGAGCAGGTCGTGCTGCGCGCCTTGGACCCGGCGTACTGGGTGTTGACCACCGAGGAGACCGGGTTCTTCCAAGCCGCGGTGGCCTCCTGGACCGCGCTGACGCCGCCGTCGGCGATCCCGGTCTGTCCCGGCGTCGTGTGCCAGACGTTGAGCGAGCCGCCGGTCTCGAAGTTGGTCCAGCGGGTGGGAAAGCCGTCCGGCGAGGTCACGAACTGGCAGGCGGCCGGCACCGTCTTGAGCGGCGCGCCGGCGAACCCGGTCTCGGCGGTCTTCGCCAGCCCGAGGTCGAGGGGCTTGATCTCGACCGCCTCCCGGTACCAGGGGGAGGCGCCGCTGGCGACCGCGCCCAGCAGTTGCAGCAACTCCTTCTCACGGTAGGTGCCGATCGCCTCGACGCCGCGCCGCTCGACGATCTGGAGATCGGCGGCCTGGGGGAGCGGGCGCAGCGTGCCGGTCTCCCGGTCCTCGCGGAGGATGCCGTAGGCCAGCATCTTCGTCTGCCACCGCCGCCCGTCCGCGGCCGGGTCGAGGAAGAGGAGGTAGCGCCCCCCCTTCTCGAACTTCGCGGCGCCGAGGACCGTCACGCCGACCGTGCCGGCAATGCCCCCCTGCTCCTGGACCTCGAAGGTGCCGCGCACCTGCCCCTTCACCTCCTGCACCACCCGGAAGGCGGTCACCGTATAGGGGACCGTGCCGTGGACCTCGTTCCACTCGCGTACCACCTCGGCGAACACCACCGCCTTGCTGACCTTGGCGAGAGCGCCGATATTGCGCGGTGGAGCGATCGTCGAGGCGAAGGTGGGGATCGCCAGAAGTGAAAACATCAAACCGATGAAAACTAACCGGGGGGCTCGCCGCATGTTGAACTCCTTTGAGACCTGGAAGAAAAATTCCAGCGGACCATCAGCGGCTCTCCACAGCAAAAGGCGTGCCCGAAATTCATCCCACAGATTTCTTGTTGGCTATGGGGTCCGCCATACGCCGAGGGGGGTCCGCTTGCCGGGTGGGCCCTCGCGCGGGTATGACTTCCAACGAGCGCTCCTAACTATGGAGATCCATCATGCTTAAGCGCTTGCTGCCAAGGTGTTTACCCGTCGCCTCGCTGATTGCTTTTTCTTCCCTGGTTGCAAATCTTCCCGCCGGCGCCACCACCGTGGCGCCGCCGGCCAGCCTCGGCCATCTGGCTCGAATCAGTGACGCCGTCGTCCTGGCGCAGGCGGTCGAGTCCTGGGTGGACGAGAGCGGAAGCCTGCCCATGACCCTGACCCGATTCCAGCTCCTGGAGCCGGTCGCCGGTGCGGAGACCGGCTTCATCTTCGAGGTCCGCGAGCCCGGCGGCGCCGGCAAGCTGCGCGCCGCCGCGGTGGAGGGCTCGCCCCGCTTCCTGCCGGACCACAACTACCTGCTCTTTCTCGACCGCGCGCCGCTGGACCGCTGGCAGGCCAAGATGATGTCGTATGGGTTGCTCGTCGAGGATGCGGGGGGGGACCTGCTGCGGCCGCTCGTCGAAGCCTCCCAGATCGAGATGATGGCCTGGAAGAGCTACGAGCCGGTGGGCACATACCACAAGAACGCCCTGCTCGCTCACCTGCGAGACGTGGCGCGCGGAGCGGTCTGGCAGAGCGCCCTGGCCGCGGCGACCGAGACCCCGGACAGGGCGGCCTCGCCGGCGACGTTGCTCAAGGCCGCCGTCAACGCCCCGCAATATTGCGACTTCCTCCTCCACTCCGACGGCAACCCCATCCGCTGGTTCGGCTACGAGACCGGCGCCACCTCGACGATCATGGCGACGACTCCGGGCCAGATCGGGATCGCGGACGGCGGCGTCGCGGCCGTCCAGGCCGGCACCGCCGCCTGGACCAACCATGCCGACTCGGTTATTCGCTACACCTTCGGGGGCACCCGGACACAAAACATCTCCTGCACGGGCAACTTCGACTACGACACCAACGCCGTCGTCTTCAACGACCCCTGCGGCGACGTCGCCGACCTCTCTTCCTGCTCCGGCACCCTGGCTTTCGGGGGCTCTTTCTACGGCCTCCAGACCCAGATCTACGATGGTCAGCCGTGGCATGCCGCGTCCTCCACCTTCGTGGTGGTGAACAACGGCGCGCAGTGTGTGGGCGCGGTCGGCTTCCAGGAGACGCTCTCCCACGAGCTCGGGCACACGCAGGGCTTCGGCCACCACACGCCGCCCAACCCGGCCAACGCCATCATGTCCGCCTTCCTCAAGAACGACGGACTGGGAGCCGCGCTGCGCTCCCAGGACAAGATCTGCGCCGAGTTCGCCTACCACACCTTCCTCGACGTGCCCTACGCCAGCACGTTCTGGAAGTACATCGAGGCGATCGAGAACGCCGGGGTGACCGCCGGCTGCCAGGTCGGCTCCTACTGCCCGGGCAACCAGGTGCTCCGCGCTCAGATGGCGCTCTTCCTGGTGCGCGGCCTCCATGGCAGCGGCTTCGTGCCGCCGCCGGCCACCGGGCTCATCTACGTCGACGTGCCGGCGAGCGACTCGACGGCGCCCTACATCGAGCAGCTCTTCCGCGATGGCGTCGCCGTGACGTGCAGCCCGGGCCACTACTGCCCCTACGAGGCGATGAAGCGCTACGACATGGCGGCCTTCCTCGAGAAGGCCAGGCACGGAGCGGCCTACATCCCGCCGGCGGCCACCGGAACCCTGTTCGCCGACGTGCCTGCCAACTACCCGCAGGCGGCCTTCATCGAGCAGCTCTCCCGCGACGGCATCACCACCGGCTGCGCCACCAACCCGAACCGCTACTGCCCCGCGGACTCGGTCTCCCGCGACCAGATGGCCGCCTTCCTGGCCCGAACGTTCGCGCTGCCGCTCCCTTGAGCCAGGGCTGAAGCCCAGGGGTCCTCGCGTGACAGTTGTGATACGTTCGCGTGCCGTTGCCTTGACGTGAGGACCCTTCAGCATGATGTATCTCGATCCATCCTCCGGCAGCATGATGCTGCAGATCATCCTGGGCGGGCTCGCCGGCGCGGCGGTGGCGTTCAAGCTGTTCTTCCGCCGGGTCCGGGCGTTCTTCGGCAAGGCGGAAGCCGCCGAGCCCGAGAGCGCGGAAACGCCGGATGGAGTTTGAGCCCGGCTCCTTTCGCGATCGTACGGGCCGAGTCTTCTACCACGAAGAAAAAGTCTACCGGGCCCTGACCGCGCGGGCCCTCGAAGAGTGGGAGGCCCTCCGCGGCAAGACCTTCCTCGCCCGCGGCATGGCCGAGGGGAGGATCGTCGCCACCGGGCTCGCCGGCCCGGAAGTCCCGCCGCCTGACGGCGACTGGGCCGCCGTTCTCACGCACGAGCGCGTTCCCTTCATCTCCTACCCTTACGAGTGGTGCTTCGGCATGCTGCGCGACGCGGCGCTGCTGCAGTTGGAGCTGCTCGCCGCCGCTCTCGCCGAGGGGATGACGCTCAAGGACGCGACGCCGTTCAACGTGCAGTGGATCGGCTGCCGGCCGGTGTTCATCGACCTGCTCTCCTTCCGCCGCTGGCAGCCGGGCGAGCCCTGGGTGGGCTACCGGCAGTTCTGCGAGCTGTTCCTCTACCCGCTGCTGCTCGAGGCCTACAAGGGGGTGCCGTTCCAGCCCTGGCTGCGCGGCCGCA
This sequence comes from uncultured Acidobacteriota bacterium, assembly GCA_963792575.1. Classification (GTDB taxonomy): domain Bacteria; phylum Acidobacteriota; class Thermoanaerobaculia; order Multivoradales; family UBA5704; genus DATARR01. The sequence continues at coordinate 839,913 of CAWBWZ010000002.1, read as the reverse complement.
TCGACGGCATCCCGCCGCGCGACTTCCTGCGCCTGCTCTCGCCGCGCGACCTGCTGCGCCGGGGGGTGCTCACCCACGTCTACCTGCACGCCCGCAGCGAGGGGGCCTGGAAGGCGCCGGCCCGCGACGTGCGCGGCGACCTCGCCGCCGCCGGCTTCCACAAGGAGCTGATCCTCGCCAACGTGCGCAACCTGACGAAGCTGGTCCGGGGCCTCGCCCTCCCCCGCCGGGAATCGGTCTGGTCGAGCTATGGCGAGGAGCCCGGGTATCAACCCGAGGATCGCGAGGCCAAGGAGAATTTCGTCCGCGAGGCGGTGGCCGAGCGCCGCTGGGAGCGGGTCTGGGACCTTGGCGCCAACACTGGCGAGTACTCGCGCATCGCCGCCGGCAACGCCAGCTGCGTCGTCGCCCTGGAGGCCGACCGCGACGCCGTCGAGCGGCTCTACGAGACCGGCCGCCAGGAGGGCTTGCGCAACGTCCTGCCTTTGGTCTGCGACCTCGCCGATCCCTCTCCCAACCAGGGGTGGCGCGGGCACGAGCGCAAGGATCTGGCGGAGCGCGGCCGCCCCGGCCTCGTCCTCTGCCTGGCGCTGATCCATCACCTGGTGATCGGGGCCAATCTCAGGCTGGCGGATTTCCTCGACTGGCTGAGCGGGCTCTCCCCGTTCCTGGTCATCGAGTTCGTGGCCCGCGAGGATCCGCGGGTGCGGGGGCTGCTCGCCAACCGCGACGCCGAGCTCTACGAGGACTATGACCTCCCCCACTTCGAGGCCGGGCTCGCCGCCCGCTTCGAGATCCTGCGCCGGAGGGAGATCGCCGGCGGCCGGCGTGTTCTCTACTTCGCGAGGTCCCGCCGGGCGTGAAAGAGACCTCTCGGGGCGCGGCGTGGACGGCGCTCGCCGCCCTCACCGCGCTCGCCGTCTTCTTCGCCGTCTTCATGGAGTGGCTGTTCTTCGCCACCACGCCCTCCTTCCTCTCGGCGCTCGGGTGCGGGGAGCAGTTGCGGGCTCTGGGGGTGGCGGCCCTCCCCCCGCTGACGGCCGGGCTCGCCGCGCTGGCGCTCGCTGCGGCGCTCACCCCCTTGTCCAGGCGGGCGGCGGGACTCCTCGGCCGCGGCGTGCCGGCGCTCGTCCTCACCGCCTCCTTCCTGCTGCTCGCAGACAACTTCACCCACACCGTCTTTCATTTCGGGATCTTCTCCCTGCGTGGATACGCGCGCTTCCTCTACACCCCCGTGCTGGCGGCGTTCGCGGTAGCCGCCTGGCGGACCGTTCGCGGCGGCGAGGCCGCGCTTCTGCGCCACCGGGGCCTGCGCGCCCTCGCCGCGGCAGCGGGCGTGGCGCTCACCCTGGCCGCCGCCGGAGCGGCTATCATCGCCAGAGGGCGGGAGGAGCCGCGCGAAACGATGTCCACGACCGGGCCGGGCAGCCGGCCGAACATCCTCATCCTCGGCAGCGACGGCGTGGAGGCCCGCCACCTCTCGCTGTATGGCTACGCGCGCGAGACCACCCCCTTCCTCGCCGCCCTCGGCCGCGAGTCGCTGGTCTTCGAAAACGCCTACTCGAACGCCGGCAACACCGGCGGCTCCATCACCTCGATCCTCACCGGGCGGCTGCCCACAGCGACGCGCGTCATCTACCCCCCCGACGTCCTCCACGGTGAGGATGCCTACCAGCACTTGCCCGGGATCCTGCGGCGGCTCGGCTACCGCGCGGCCCAGCTCTCGGTGCGCCACTACGCCGACGCGGTCGACCTCAACCTGCGCGAGTCCTTCGAATGGGCCAACTTCCGCCCCGTCGGGGAGCGGCGGGAAGAGATCCAGGACCGCGCGCTCGGACAGACCGGCGGCTACTTTCTCCAGCAGATCGCCGAGCGCCTCACCAGCCGTCTCCGCCACCTCCTGACCCCCAGCGAGCAGGCCGACCCCTACCGGCAGGTGACCGACGACCGCACCGCCAACCACGGCGACGACGAGCGGATGGCCGCCCTCTTCCGCTTCCTCGGCGAGCCCGACCCGCGCCCCTTCTTCGTCCACGTCCATCTGATGGGGACCCACGGCGCCACCTTCGAGCCGGGCCAGCGCCGCTTCTCGCGCGGACAGGAGCAGACCGAGGGCTGGCTCCCCGACTTCTATGACGACGCCATCCTCGACTTCGACAGCGAGGTGCGGCAGGTGGTGAGCTTCCTGCGCCGGAAGAGGATGCTCGACCGGACGATCCTGGTGATCTACTCCGACCACGGCATGCGCTATACGACCGCGGTACGCGTGCCGCTGCTGGTCCGGCTTCCCGGAGGAACGGAAACGGGCCGGGTCTCCGCCGTCGTCCAGAATCTCGACATCGCCCCCACCCTGCTCGACGCCTTGCGGGTCCCCCAGCCCTCCTGGATGTCGGGCCGCTCGCTGCTCCGCCCCGATCCCGAGCCCTGCCGGCCGGTGCTGAGCGTCGCCGCCAAGACGCAGATCCATCTGCCCAATAACCTCTGGGTGACCCTCCCCATGGCGCCGTTCTACAGCCTGGGCAGGATCTCTCTCCTCACCGGCGGCACGGACGGCCGGCAGCACACCCTGACCCTCCCGGAGGGCGCGCTCGCCGAGACCCCGGCCGAGGGGGCGGGACCGGCCTGCCCCGCTCTTCCGCCCGGCACGGCAAGAACTTTGCTGATCGATCACCTGCGGCGCGACGGGTTCGACGTCTCGACTCTCACCCGTTAAGCCATGCTAAGGTTTCTAAGAATCGATAAACGGGAGGCCCCCTCATGCGCGACCGAGTCCAGCCCACGCCCTTTTCCCTGAAGCTCCTCCTCGCCGCCCTGCTGCTCGGCCTGACGCTCGGCGCCGGCGGAGCCGCCGCGGCCACCTCGGGCGGCACGCTCACCATCGTGCCGGTGGCGGGAGCGTTGAACAATCCGGTCGGCGCCACCAACGCCGGCGACGGCTCGGGCCGGCTGTTCGTGCTGGAGCGTCCGGGAAACCTCCGGATTTACAAGAACGGCCAGTACCTGACCACCCCGTATCTCAACATCCAGTCGCTGATCGCGTGCTGCGCCGGCGAGCGCGGCCTCCTGGGGGCGGCGTTCCACCCCAATTATGAGACGAACGGGTTCTTCTACGTCTCCTACACCCGGGTGTCGGACGGCGACATCGTGCTCGCCCGCTATCACGTCTCCGGCAATCCGGATGTGGCCGACCCCTCCTCCGCCCTGCCCCTGCTCACCATCGAGCACTCGTCCCAGTCCAACCACAACGGTGGCCACCTCGCCTTCGGACCCGACGGGTACCTCTACATGAGCGTCGGCGACGGCGGCGGCGGCGGCGATCCGTTCGAGAGCGGCCAGAACCTCAACACGATGCTCGGCAAGCTCCTGCGCATCGACGTCGACCACGGCACCCTCTACGCCATCCCGGCGGGCAACCCCTTCGCCGGCGCCACCCCCGGGCTCGACGAGATCTGGTCCTACGGCCTGCGCAACCCCTGGCGCTTCAGCTTCGACCGCCAGACCGGCGATCTCTACATCGGCGACGTCGGCCAGGGGCTCCGCGAGGAGATCGACTTCCAGGCCGCGGGCGCCGCCGGCGGCCAGAACTATGGCTGGGACTGCCGCGAGGGTAAACAGAGCTACAGCGACAACAGCGACACGGTGAACAACCCCCCGGTCTTCAACTCCGACTGCACCGGCCGCACCTTTGTCGAGCCCGTGCTCGACTACCCCCACTCCCCCGAATGCTCGGTGACCGGCGGCTACGTCTACCGCGGCCGGGTGGCGAGCTTCCTGACCGGCCAGTACCTCTACGGCGACTACTGCAGCGGCAAGATCTGGCGGGTCGTCTCGAACGGCGGCACCTGGACGCCGACCCTGATCTCCGACACCGCGTTCAACATCAGCAGCTTCGGCGAGAGCGAGAGCGGCCGCATCTACGTCGCCGACCTCGCCAGCCAGACCCTGCAGTGGATCGCGGTCTCCACCTTCTCGGACGTTCCCCCGACCCACTCGGCGTGGAGCGAGATCGAGGCGATCCAGACCGCCGGCATCACCTCCGGCTGCGACGCGACGAGATTCTGCCCGGACACGACCCTCACGCGCGCCGAGATGGCCATCTTCCTGGTGCGCGGCATCCACGGCTCCGGCTTCACCCCGCCGCCGGCGACCGGCGTCTTCGCCGACGTGCCGTCGACCTACTGGGCCGCCCCCTGGATCGAGCAGCTTCGCGCCGACGGCATCACCAGCGGCTGTGCCGTCAACCCCCTGCGCTTCTGCCCGGGGAGCTTCGTGGGCCGCGCGGAGATGACGATCTTCCTGTTGCGCGCCCGTCACGGCAGCACGTACACGCCGCCCGCCGCCAGCGGGATCGTGTTCGCGGACGTCCCTGCCAGTTACTGGGCCGCGAGTTGGATCGAGCAGCTCTACACCGAGGGGGTGACCAACGGCTGCGCCAGCAATCCGCTGCGCTACTGCCCGGAGGGCACCCTGAGCCGCGCCCAGATGTCCCTGTTCCTCGCCCGGGGCTTCGATCTGCCGCTCCCCTGAGTGACAGTTTCCGATCGCGGGGGTGCCACTCTTTGTCACTCCCGCCCCTCTCCATTCTTTCAAATAACTGATTATAAAGGGGTTCTGTACGGCGATGCGCAGGTATGCGGCTTGCTCTATAGCAAGCCGTGCATCAAGCAAAGGTTGGCTTTCTCCGGGTTGGCCTGGCCCCCCTACTGGGGCTTCTTTTGTCCGCCACTCCAGTGCTGGCGCAGGGCACCTCCACGCTGCAGAACCCCGCCGTCTCGTTCTCCACGCCGGGCTCCAAAGAGGTCACGCTGAAGGCGTGCAGCGCCACCGGGCTCTGCACCACGATCACCAAGACGGTGGTGGTCCTCGACCCGATGCCCCACATCGTCAGCATGGGCGCCGTGGCGCCTCTGGTGGGAGCGGGCCAGACGCTCTCGCTCTCGGCCCAGACCACGGGGCGCCCCGCGCTCGCCCACCAGTGGACGATCTCGGGCCCCACGGGCACCCTCACGCTGACCGGCAATCCGGTGGGCTGGAACACGCAGACACCGGGAATCGGGGTGTATCAGGTCTCGCTGCGGGTCCAGAATACGGACGGCTCCGTGACCTCGGCGCCGGTCGATGTCGACGTCGAGCGCATGACCTTCGCCGACGTCCCCCCGACCTACTGGGCCTGGAGCTACATCGAGACCCTCTACACGCAGGGGATCACCAGCGGCTGCGGCTCCAGCCCGCGGACCTACTGCCCCACCGGCAACGTCTCGCGGGCTGAGATGGCGGTCTTCCTGGTGCGTGCCCAGCATGGCTCCACCTTCGCGCCGCCAGCGCCTGTCGGGGTCTTCTCCGACGTCGCGACCACCTACTGGGCGGCCCCCCAGATCGAGCAGTTCTTCGCCGACGGCATCACCACGGGCTGCGCCCTGTCCCCCCTGCGCTTCTGCCCCACGAACTCGCTGAGCCGCGCCGAGATGGCGATCTTCCTGCTGCGCGCCAAACATGGAGCGGCCTACCTCCCGCCGCCCGCCAGCGGGACGACGTTCGCCGACGTGCCGGCCACCTACTGGGCGGCCCCCTGGATCGAGCAGCTCGCCGCCGAGGGGGTCACCAACGGCTGCGCCACCGCCCCCGTCCGCTTCTGCCCCGACGCCCAGGTCAGCCGCGACCAGATGGCCGCCTTCCTGGTCCGGACGTTCGGCCTGGGCGGGCTGTAGGCGCCAGCCGCCTTCGCTTCGGCCCGTCGCTTCTGTCCTGAAACCCAGAACGTAGAGGCGGGTTCATCCCCCGCCTTCGCCCCGACAGGGGCGGAATTTGAATAGCCTGGGGTTTCAACCCCAGGTAGGCAGCCTCCACCTTTCCATACCGCCCCGAGGGGGCGGTGCCTTTCAGCGACGGTCCTCAGTTCAGGAAGAGTTGGGTTCCGCCCCTTCAGGGCGGGTGGGGATTTGGAGGAACCGCCTACCTGGGGTTGAAACCCCAGGCTATTCAAATTCCGCCCCTTCAGGGCGGCGGCCCTCAGGCAATCACAACACGCAAGGTCACATCCCAGCGCATCGCGCCTGCGAGCCTCAACGGCGGAGTCAGGCCCTGCCACAAATGAAAAGGGCGGGGAAAAATCCCCGCCCCGATCACACCTTCAGGAAGACAGAGCCTACGGCCCGATCTCCTGGGGCGGCAGGGAGAAGGTACGGATCAGGAACACAGCCATCTGACCGCGGCTCACCGCATCCGCCGGGCAATAGCGCAGCGGCGAGGTGGCGCAGCCCGAGGTGACCGCCTCGTTGTAGAGCTGCTCGATGAACGGCCGGGTGAAGTCCGCGGCGACGTCGCTGAAGATCCCGGTCGCCGGCGGCGGCGTGTAGCCCGAACCATGCTCGGCGCGCAGCAGGAAGACGGCCATCTGAGCCCGCGTCACCGGATCGCTGGGGCAGTAGCGCAGCGGCGAGGTGGCGCAACCCGAGGTGACGCCGTCGTTGTAAAGCTGCTCGATGTAGGGCGCCGTGAACGACCCGGTCGAGACGTCGCTGAAGATCCCGGTCGCCGGCGGCGGCACGAAGGTCGCTCCGTGGGCGGCTCGGACGAGGAAGACCGCCATCTGCTCGCGGGAGACGTTGCTCGCCGGGCAGAACTGGCCGACGGCGCAGCCGGTGGTGATCTCGGAGGCGTAGAGCCCCTGGACGTACTTGAAGAAGGCGTACGAGGTCGGCACGTCGCTGAAGAGCTGGATCACTCCGATGTAACCCGTGCGCTGCGAGGCGAAGTCGTCGAACTTGAGCGTGCCGGAGGTGGCCGCGTCGACGCCGTTCACCGCGCCCAGGCGGGCGTAGTTGAGGGTGCCGTTGTCATTGTCCAACGCGGTCAGGTTGGCCTTCTGGACGCCGTCCACCCAGAGGGTGAAATGGCCGTTGCCCGTGCCGGTGCCGCCCGCGGTCGACTTCGCCCAGTCGACCTCCACCATGCGCCAGCCGTCCGCCAGGATGACTTCCGACGGGATCTGGACCTCGGAGCCGGTGTCAGTCCGCACGAAGGCGCTCAGCACCTTCTTGCCGGCGGTCCGCCGGGCCACGGCCCGGAACAGGACGTTGCCGGTCGTCGCCGGCGGCGTCGGATCGGCGCCGTCGGAGGCGGCGAAAATGTCGAACTCGTTGCCGTCGACCATCGTCAGCCCGCGCAGGTTGACGAAGAACCGGAGACGGTAGACGGATTCAGCGACCGGGTGGCTGCTCTGCACATAGGCAGGGTTGCGGTCCGGGGTAGCCACATCGACCTCGAGTCCATGGTTGCCGGTGTAACGGGCCAACCCGCCAACGCTGGGTACTCCGGGGCGAACGGTCAGCGTACCGGCGAAGACTCCGGCCCCCCCGACCAGAGCGAAGCCGAGTGCGAGGGCTGCGGCCCGACGCAAGCGTGAAGTCTCCATCCTGCGATCTCCTCTCAATGCCATGAGGCGGTGGTTCCCGTTTCAAAATCGTCGTTAAAAACGCCGCTTACTGGGCCAAGTTGAAAAATGCACTGCCCGACGCTCGCCTGTATTTTCGGCGCGATGAGATCGACGGTGCGCGGGTGGAAGACCGCCGTCGAACCGCATCCAGTCAGGTGGCAGTAGCTCATTACCGTTCCCGTGACGTTCGTCACACCATTGATCGTGACCGGCGCAGGACAACTTCTTGAACCAGTGTAACAGGCCTCGCCATTGTAGCAGGTATCAATCGGTGGCGTATAGCAATGTGTGTGCGGCGAGCCGAAGTTGTGGCCGATCTCGTGCCCCACGAGCGGGGCGTCGTTGACCGAGGTGTCCTGGGCGAACTTGAAAACCTGGCTGAAGCTGTAGCCGCGCGTCCCGCTGCAGAGGGAGCTGAGCCAGGCGATGCCGGAAGCCGAGAAGTCCGAGCCCTGCTTGCCGGAGAGCATCATGGCGAGGGCCCGGCTCACCCCGGAGCAGAAGCCGTCGCACCCCGCGCTCCAGTAGGAGGTGAACTCGTTCAGCGAGTTGCCGTTGGCGGCGCTGGCCGAGTTCTGGACGTAGGGGTCCGGGGTGGCCGAGGGGCGCAGGATCGTGAAGCCCTGCAACAGCCTTATCTGGAGATCGCGCTCGTACATCACGTTCATCAGGGCGAACAGGCTGGCGATGTAGTCGGTCGCGGCGGTGGCATTGTCGCCGAACTTGAGCTGCATCAGCTCGTTGTCGGTATCGACGGCGATGGTGGCCGTCCGCAGCGAGACCGCGACCGTGATGTCGCCCGGGGTATTCCCCGCAGCGTTGATTGTAGTACTTGTAGTACTGAAGGGGAACGCTCCGCTCCGCGCCAGCGGGTCCAGCTCCTGCCCGCACGACCAGGCGGGTTGCTGCGCCTTGGCCTGGAACGCTTCCGCCGCGGCGACGAGATAGCCCCCGCCTCCCGCCGGCTTCAGCTCGTGCGTCCCCTCCCGGCCGTAGGCGACCGCCTCCAGTCCGCCGGTATCAGGATCGACCGTGATCATCAGCCGGGTGTCAGGATCGTCCACCGACCGGCCGTGGAAGAACGCGCGCCGCGACCGCGGCAGCTCGATCGCCTCCCGGCCCTCGATCTTCACGATCCGGGCGTCGGGCGCGTAGACCTCGAAACGGGTGAGCTCGATCTCCTGACGGCCGCCGGGAGTTACCGGCCAGTCCGCCACCACCTGCGAGCTCCCGGCCGGTAATTTCATCAGGGATGGGACCACGGTGGCGGCGATCTCGACGAGCTCCGCCTCGCCGGCGCCATCCGGAGCCGCCACGAGCCGCCCCGCGACGGCGGCGCGCAACGGCGCCCCAACCGGCCGGGACGCGGCGGCGCTCGCCGCCGGCAGCGCCAGCGCGAGGAGCAGTCCGCATCCGGCCGGGACCATCCATTTCTTCATCCCGCAATCTCCTTCTTTACTGCCAGGAGGCCTTGGTTCCCGATTCGAAGCCGTCGCTGAAGAGGGCGCTCGGCGCCGCGACCGGAGCGACGCAGCTCGGATTTCCCGCGGCCACCGAGGCGATATAGCCGTTCATCTGCGCCGCCTCGCGCGCGGGCTGGACGCCAAATCCGAAGCCGGAGCCGAACGTCAGGGTGATGTTGCCGTAGCCCCCCGACCGCAGATGGCAGTAGCTCATGATGGTGCCGCTCCCGGTTCCGGCCGGACCGGGGGTCGAGGTCGCGCCGGAGTAGCAGCCGCTCTCGCTGCCATAGCACTGATCGATGGGGCTCGCGTTGCCGCCGATGCCGGCGTAGCAGTGGGTGTGGGGGGAGCCGAAGTTGTGGCCGAGCTCGTGGCTGAAGGCGTAGATGTCCCAGACCACGCTCGGGCTGTTGATGTTGAAAGTTCCGAAGAGATTGCCGGTATAGCCGTAGTCGCCCCCCCACGGGGTGCTCTCGGCGCCGAGGCCGGGGCAGGATGCCGCGCCGCCGGAGAAGAAGGAGCCGTGGCAGAGCGCGTTCAGCCAGGCAACGCCGCCGCCGCTGGCCTTGCCGCTCAGGAAGTGGGCGGTCGTCCGCGAGACGTTGGTCCGGTTCTGGTTCCAGTACTTGCCGAACTCGAACAGGCTGCAGGTGGTGCTCGTCTGGGTCCAGGGGTCACCGCTGGTCTGCCAGAGGCTCAGCGACTGCACGACCAGGGAGGTGCCGAGCTCGGCGGCGTAGACCGTCGAGGCATAGCCCACCAGGTTGCCGACGTAGTTGGTGGCGTTGGTGGTGGCGTTGGGGTTGGCGGGAGTGTTGAACAGCTGGTAGAACTCGAAGTCGCTCTCGATGGCGATCCTGCCGGAGTGCACGGCGGCGGCCTTCTCCAGCGGTGGCGTGGCGAAGGCCGTGAAGTCCGGGACCGGCCGGGTTCCCGGGCTTGGCGGGAGCTGCGCGTCGCCGCAGTTGAACAGCTCGCCGCGGGATGACTTGAGCAGCGCCGGTTCGACACGCTGCATCGCGAGCGGACTCCCGGAAGCCTTGGCCGCGGCCTCGTCGCCGCCGATCAGAAAGATCGCCCCATCCTCGCCGATCAACCCTTGAAAGTGTCCATCCTCCAGCCGGGCCAGGAAGACCCGCGATCCAGGGCTCCCATCCACCGTGCCGCGGAAATAGGCGTTGGCCGGCGCGGGCAGCACCCGGTCGCCGGCGTCGCCGTGGACGGTGATCACGGCATCCTCCGCGAACACCTCGAAGCGCTCCAGCACGAGCGCCCTCGCCTCCCCCGTCTCCGCCACCTGGACATTCTCCAGCCGCACTCGCGCGCCCACCGCCAGCCGGGGGGCCATGAGGGCAAAGTCCCGGCTCTGCACCACGGGCAGCTCCGGCCCCGCCGCCAGGGTGGGGCCGGCGGCGGCCAGCAGCAGCCCACAGCCGGCGAGGATCATCCGCTTCACGTTCCAACGCATTCCAAATCCCTCCTTGTGGAGGCCAGCGCAAAAAAGGCGCTACCACCCGTTCCAGATCGCAAGGCTTACATCCGCCAGGATGCGTTGCGGAGCATTTTGGGGAGCTTACCGAGATATGTCAATCGACGCATAAATACAACGCCGATTTTTGTCATCCCCGGCTCGCAATCCTTGTCCCGGCCGCCTCGCTCCCTTGCGGAGCGCAGAAGCTTTGGGATCAGGGACTTACCTGCCTCGCAATACCCTTGACGAACGGTCGTGAGAGGAGAGAAAGGCAAGGTTCGGGCCAGGAGAAATTACCGCCTGGCAATAAGACTTGAGGTAAAGAGGTCGCGTCCGTGACATTCCCGCGCTATGATCCGTACACTCTGACGGGTCCTCTAGGGAGTCTCTGCATGGATTTGAGCCGCGGCACCAGCCGCCCGCCAGTCTCCTATCGTCGTTTACGGCTCACCCTGGCCCTGGGCCTCAGTGGAGCCGCTCTCCTCGCCGCCGCGGCGAGCGCCCAGCCATCCCCCGCTCTCCTCCTCTGGCTCTCCTCGCGGCCGCCGGCCGCCGCGCCGGAGTCGCCCGTGCTGGCGACCGGACCGGAGTTTCAGGGGATCCCGCCCGGGAGCGTCATCGGCGAGGTGCGGGTGGTCGCCGAGGACATCTTCGACGCCAGGAACCCCGGCGAGGGCAACCGGCTTTTCCGCATCGCCAACCGCCTGCACCGCACCACCCGGCCGGGAGTGATCCAGAGCCAGCTCCTGTTCCGCCCGGGCGACGTCTTCTCCCCCGAGCTGGTCGAGGAGTCGGCGCGGCTGCTGCGCACCAACGACTACCTCTACGACGTCGCCATCCGCCCGGTGCTGCGCGGCGACGGCAAGGTGGACGTGGAGGTGAAGACCCGCGACGTCTGGACGCTCGAGGGGGGCGCCTCCTTCGGCCGCGCCGGCGGGCGGAACAGCACCAGCTTCTCGCTGAACGACAGCAATTTCCTGGGGACCGGCAAGGAGGTCTCCCTGGCCCGGATCGGCACCATCGACCGCACCTCCAACCTGGTCCGCTTCACCGATCCGAACCTGGTGGGCAGCCGCGTCCGCCTCCTCGTCTCCTATGCCGACAACAGCGACGGCGGGCGCCAGCGCCTCGAGGTGGAGCGCCCCTTCTACTCGCTCGACACGCGCTGGGCGGCCGGGCTGCGGAGCTTTCACGACGATCGCCTGGAGAGCCTCTACTCGCTGGGCAAGGTGGAGACCGCCTTCCGCCACCAAACCGATTTCGTCGAGGTCTACGGCGGCCTCTCGTCCGGGCTGGTCGGCGGCGCCACGCACCGCTGGGAGGCGGGCTTCACCTATTCGCGGGACGACTTCGAGCGCTCCTCGCGCCCCTTCTTCCTGGGCAAGGGCCTCATCGACCTGATCCCGCTGCCGCCGGACCGCACGCTGGCCTATCCGTGGCTCCGCTTCCAGTCGATCCAGAACCGCTTCGTCGTGGAGAAGGATCTCGACCGCATCCAGCGCTCTGAGGATCTGAATCTGGGCCGGCAGTTCAGCGCGCTGGTCGGCCTCTCCTCCCCCACCTTCGGCGGCGACGCCTCGCGCTGGGTGGCGCAGACCGCGATCTCAGACGGCTGGCGTCCGGCCGCGGGCCAGATCGTGCTCGCCCAGCTCGGCGCCTCGACCCGCTACGCGCGCGGGGGACGCCGAGAACCTGGTCGCCGGCGGGCGCGTCCGCTGGTATGTCCGCGACTTCGGCCAGCACGTCTTCTACGCCTCGCTCGGCGCCGACCTCGCGCACCGGCTGGACGGCGAGGACCAGCTCCTGCTCGGCGGCGACAGCGGCCTGCGCGGTTACCCCATCCGCTACCAGGCCGGCGACCGCCGCGTCCTGCTGACCCTCGAGCAGCGCTTCTTCAGCGATCGCGAGATCTTCCACCTTGCCCATCTTGGAGCCGCCGTCTTCTTCGACGCCGGCCAGGCCTGGTTCGTCGACATCCTCTCCGAGCGCGACGTCGCGCTGCGCCAGAACCGCAGGATCCTCAAGGACATCGGCCTCGGCCTGCGGGTCGGCTCCAGCCGCTCCTCGCGCGGCGGCGTCCTCCACCTCGACGTCGCCTTCCCCCTGGACGGCGGGCGTTCGGTTCGGAACCTGCAGTGGCTGGTGTCGACCGGGGAGACTTTCTAGGAGGACGGAAGAACACGGACGAACAGGGACTCACACAGACGAACACGGACCAAAGGGACTAAAAAGGCAACCCTGTCCCTTTCGTCCGTGTTCGTCCTTTTCAGCTCTTTCTTTTAAAACTGGTACCCAAGCGAAAGATAAGGCTCCCGGTACCGCCGGGCCGAGATCCCCCAGATCCACTGGTTGTAGCCCGCCTCGAGGGCGAGGCCACGCCAGTGCAGGGGGACGATCACCGCCACGCTGGCCTTGGCCAGGCTGGCGTCGTTGAAGTTGAGGACGGCGCTGGAGCCGAAACGGTCGTCGGGCTGGCGCGGCGAGTCGTTGCCTTGGCTCCTGACGTAGGTGATCGCGCCCTTGGCCGTCAGACCCCACCAGGGGAGCGGATACCCGACCTCGGCGTAGACCGGCACCTGATCCGCCGGGGCTCCCTCGCGCCAGGTGTACCCCGCCTCGAAGTTCATCCAGCCCCGACCCTCGTAGAAGGAGTGGCTCAGCAGGTAGGTCAGCGTGTAGTCGTGCTTGAGCACGCCGCGCCACTCGGGGCTGACGCCGCGGCGGTTCCCCTGCGCGTCGAAGAGATAGCGGTTATAGGCCCCCGGGAGGTCATAGAGGATGGGGGTACGCTCGGTCGCGGCGAGCGCCATCGGCCAGTCCCCCCGGGTCAAGGCGTACTTGAGGCCGAGCCAGGTGTCGGAGAAGCCGACGTTCTTCTCCTCGTCGGCGTGCACGCCTTCCAGGCCGTAGAGATAGGTGACCAGGTAGCGGGCGGAGAGGCGGGGAAACAGCCCCACCTCGCCCGAGAGGTAGGTGTAGCGGAAGTCGTGGTAGCTGATCTGGCCGGCGGAGTTGGTGTTGGTATACACGTCGCCGTCCCGGTTCCAGGAGGTGCTGGCCGTCTTGCGGCTGAAGCCCAGCTGCACGTCCCCCTTGCCCGGCTCAGGGACCCAGGCCCCGCCGCAGAAACCGGCCGTGGGGATCAGCAGAAACACAGACAGAATCCAGATCGACCTCGATATCTTCTTCATCAACATCTCCCAATGGAGTTGGATCGCGATGGCAGGTGCAACGGCTCAGTGGCTAATGATTCTCGCACATACATTTAAAGACTGCCAAGGAGGGCCTATGCAGGCGAGGAGACCCCGACCCGGGGTAGAATCCTCACAGCTCACGCCCATGTGTCCACGCTCCCTCAAGCGCCTCCCTGGCGTCCTCGCGGTCCTGCTCCTGCTCGCAGGCGCCATCGCCGTGGCCGCCGCTCCGGCGGAACGCGGATTTCCCCTGATCCAGACCTACGAGCCCACCCTGCCGGAGGCCGCGACCCAGTTCTTCGACGCCACCCGCGACTCTCGCGGCGTCCTCTATTTCGGCAATCTCAATGGCGTCCTGGTCTTCGACGGGGCGTGGTGGCGGCGGATCGAGGTCGGCAAAGGGATTACCGCCTACCGGGTGGCGAGCGGCGAGGGAGGGAAGGTGGGGGTCGGCGGGGTCGACGAGATCGGCTACCTGGCTGCCGACGGCCACGGCACCCTGCGGTATGTCTCGCTGCTGCCCCTCCTGCCTCCCGGGCAACGCAAGCTGGGGCAGGTCCTCTACATCCGGCCGCTCGGCCAGGGGTTCGCCTTCATGACCTCGCGGTGGCTGCTGCTCTGGGACGGCGCCCGCGTCACGATCCTCGCCACCTTCCCCGGGGACCGGCCGTATGCGGCGATCTTCTCCGCCGGCGCTGAGAGCTACGTCTGGAGCCGCGAGGTGGGGATCTCGCGGCTCCAGGGGAGGCGGCTCGAACCGGTGCCCGGAGGCGAGGTGTTCCGCGGCCGGCGGGTGGACCAGATTCTCCCGGCCGACGGCGGGTTGCTCGTCTCGGTGCGCGGCGAAGGGCTCTTCCTGCTGCGCGGCGGCAAAGCCGAGCCGTTCGCGCCCGAGGCATCGCGGTGGACGGCGGCGAAGCGGGTCCTCGAGGGGATTCAGCTCGCCGACGGCCGCTGGGCGCTGGGATCGGTGCTCGGCGGGCTCCTCCTCCTGCGCCCCGACGGCGCGGTGGATCAGGTGATCGATACCGCGGCGGGGCTGCCCGACGACTTCGTCTCCGGTCTGGTGACCGACCGCGAGGGGTCGCTCTGGCTGGCCCTCAACAACGGTCTGGCGCGGGTTGAGGTCGCCTCTCCGCTGTCGGTTCTCGACCGGCGGACGGGGCTCCAGGGTGAGGCCTACAGCGTGGCGCGCCACCGTGGCGCCCTCTGGGCTGGCGGTTCGGGAGGGCTGTTCACCACGGCCGGAGCGGACGCCGGACCACCCGTCCGTCTGCGCGCGGTGCCGGGCCCGCCCCCCGGCGTCTGGAGCCTGCTCTCGCGCGGCGACGACCTTCTCGCCGGCACGGCTTTCGGCATCTTCCAGGTCCGCGGCACGTCGGCGTCGATCGTGCCCGGCTCGGAGCAGTCGACCAACTACGTGCTCGCACCCTCCCGGGCCGACCCGGAGCGGGTCTGGGTGGGCCAGGAGGAAGGCCTCGCCGCGGTCCGGCGGCAGGGGGGAGCTGGCGCTTCGAGAAGATCGCCGAATTCTCCTCCGAGATCCGCTCGGTCGTCGAGGGCGGGGACGGCACCGTCTGGTGCGGCACGCTGCTCGACGGCGTGATCGGCGTCAGGACCGATCCGGCGGCGCCGGCGAAGCCGCGGCTCCGCCGGGTCGCCGCCAGCCAGGGCGCCAACGTCTTCCGGATCGGCGATCGCATCCTGGCGGTGAAGGACCATCAGGTGCTTCGCCTCGACGAGTCCCGGGA
Organism: uncultured Acidobacteriota bacterium; assembly: GCA_963792575.1. Taxonomy (GTDB): domain Bacteria; phylum Acidobacteriota; class Thermoanaerobaculia; order Multivoradales; family UBA5704; genus DATARR01. Next base: position 824,599 of record CAWBWZ010000002.1, on the reverse strand, counting down.
GCGTCCTGGTGAAGGACCCGGCGCTCGCGGGCATCGGCGCCCAGACCGAATTCTCCCTGCTGTCCGAGGATGCCGGCGGGAATCTGTGGATGAACTCTCACCCTCCCGCAGTCGCCCGGCGGCGCGGGGCGGGGTGGGAACCGGTGCCGCGCTCGCTCATCGGAGTGCCGGGCCGCAGTATCGAGACCATTTTTACCGAGCCGGACGGGGTGGTCTGGCTGGCCACCGACAAGGGGCTCATCCGCTACCAGGGGACGGTCCGGTCGCCGGCCGCTCCCCTGCCGTCCCCGCTGCTGTCGCGCCTCACCTCGGGTGGCGCGCTCCTCTTCGGCGGCGCCCCCGGCGTGACGCCGAAGGCGGCGGACCTGCCGCCCTACCTGCGGCATCTGCGGATCGAGTTCGCGCCGCTCTCCTTCCGCGCCGGCCTGCGCTACCAGACCCGCCTCGAGCCTCTCGACGCCAACTGGAGCGCCCCCACCGCGGAGCCCTTCGCCGAGCTGACCCGGCTGCCGCCGGGACAGTATGCCTTCCACGTGCGCACCCTCGGCCCCAACGGCGAGGTGGGGCCGGAGACGGGGTGGTCGTTCCACGTCCGCTCCCCCTGGTACCAGACGCTGTGGGCGCTCGCGCTCTGGATCGGCGCCGCGCTGCTGGCGGTCTGGGGCTACTGCCTGGCTGCGCGGCCGCGCCCTGCGCCAGCGGGCGGCGCGGCTGGAGGCGCGGGTCAACGAGCAGACCGTCGAGCTGCGGAGCACGGTCGAGGAGCTGCGCCGCGCCCACGCCGATCTCGGCACCGCCAACGCGCGCCTCGAGGAGCTGTCGCTGCGCGACGAGCTGACCGGCATCGCCAACCGCCGGCGCCTGCAGCAGGCTCTCGCCGAGGAGTGGAGCCACACCCGGCAGTCGATCGCCTTCGTCCTCCTCGACCTCGACTTCTTCAAGCTGCTCAACGACACCCACGGCCACCTCGCCGGGGATCTCTGCCTGCAGTCGGTGGCGGGCCTGCTGGCGGCGGCGGCGCGGCGCAACGGCGGGCTGGCGGCGCGCTACGGCGGCGAGGAATTCGCGGTGCTCCTGCCGGGGATCAGCCTGGCCGGCGCGCTGAAGGTGGCCGAGCAGCTCCGCGAGGGGATCGAGGCCCTGGCGATCCCCAACGAATCGGCGCCCCTGAAGCGGATCACCGCGAGCTTCGGCGTCGTCGCCCTGACCCCGGCGCCCGGCCAGCGGCATGAGGACCTGATCGAGTCGGCCGACCTCGCCCTCTACCGCGCCAAGGCCGAGGGGAAGAACCGCGTCTGCGCCGGAGGCGTTCGGAGCGAGGCCGGAGGCGAGCGGACCAGCCCCGCCGCCTGAGCCGAGAGCTGCCTAGCTCACAGCGGGACGGCTCGGGATCCAGCGCTGGAAGAAGGCGGAGATCTCGGCGACGGAGAGGAGGGCGCTGGAGTTGCGGAACTGGCCGTCGCGCTGGGCGATGACCAGCGTGCCGTCCGGCTCCAGGATCGCCACCGAGGGGATGCCGCTCCCCACGTTCATGCCGTACTCGGCCATCAGGTCGAGGTTGCGGTCCCGGTTGCCCACCGAGACCTTGACCACCACGAAGTTGGGATCGACGATCGGCGCCACCAGCCGGTGCCCCAGGGCGCGCTTGAACGCCTCGCAGTCCGGGCACCAGTTGGCCCCGAAGACCACCGCGACCCGCTTGCCCTCCGCCGCCGCCTGCCGGCAGGCGGCCTCGACGTGGTCCCGGGCGTCCTCCTGATCGGGGGAAGGGGAATGTGAAGTTTCCATAGCGTGCTTATTGTGCCATCAAAGCGCGATAGCGGGACTCTAGGCCGGCGTCACGTAGGCCGCCGTGATACCGCCGTCGACCAGGAAGGTGGCGCCGGTGGTGAACGAGGACTCGTCGGAAGCGAGGAAGAGGGCGGCCTGGGCGATCTCGCGCGCCTCGCCGAAGCGCCCCATCGGGACGTGGACGAGACGCCGCTGTCGCTTCTCCTCGGTGTCCAGGTACTTCATCAGCAGCTCGGTGCGCAGCGGACCGGGGCAGAGGGCGTTGACCCGGATACCCTCGCGGGCGTGGATCACCGCCAGCTCGCGGGTCATCGCCAGCACGCCCCCCTTGCTGGCGGTGTAGGCGAGCTGCGGGGTGGCCGCTCCCAGCAGGGCCACGAAGGAGGCGGTGTTGATGATCGATCCCCCGCCGGCGCGCCGCAGGGCCGGGATGCCGTACTTGCAGCCCAGGAACACCCCCTTGAGATTGATGTTCATGGTGAGGTCCCAGACCTCCTCCTCGGTCGCCACCGCGTCGTCGTCCCTGGCGTGGGAGATGCCGGCGTTGTTGAACAGCACGTCGAGCCGGCCGAAGCTCTCCTCGGCGGCGCGGATCATCCCCTCGGCGTCGGCGCCCTTCGAGACGTCGGCGCGCACGTAGACCGCCTCGCCGCCGGCACCCCGCAGCTCTTCCACCACCGCCTGGCCGGCGTCGTCGTTGACGTCCGCGACCACCACCCGGGCGCCCTCGTGGGCGAACAGCAGCGCCGACTCGCGTCCGATCCCCGAGCCGGCGCCGGTGATGACGGCGACCTTGTTGGCAAGACGCATTGGTTTCTCCTCTCAGGAAAAAGCACACGGACGAACAGGGACAAACAAGGACTGACAGGGACAACAGATATCGGGCTTCGTGTTCCCGAGATCCCTGTCAGTCCGTGTTGGTCCGTGTTCGTCCGTGTTCCTTCTCTTCAGGCCCGCTCAAAATACCGCGCCCGCTCCCAGCAGGTCACCACCTCGTCGAACTTGCGCTGCTCGGTGCGCAGGAAGTGCAGGTAGTGCTCGGCCACGTCCTCGCCGAAGGCCTCGCGGGCCAGCTCGCTCTGCTCGAATTCCCCGATCGCCTCGCGAAGGGTGCCGGGGACGCTCGGCAGCTCGCGGGCCGCGTAGACATCCCCCTGGAAGATCTCGGGCGGCTCGATCTTGTTGCGGATGCCGTCGAGGCCGGCGGCGATCGACGCGGCGTAGACGATGTAGGGATTGGCGTCCGCCCCCGGGATGCGGCACTCGACGCGCAGCGACGGTCCGCCGCCGACCACCCGGAAGCCGGCGGTCCGGTTGTCGTAGCTCCAGGCGATAGTGGTCGGCGCCCAGGAGCGCGACTGGTACCGCTTGTAGGAGGAGACATAGGGGGCGTAGCAGGCGGTGAGCGCGCGTGCGTGGCGGATCCAGCCGCCGAGGAACCAGCGGAAGGTGTCGCTCGCCTCCACCGGCCCGATCGGCCGGTCCCCCTGGAAGGAGTTGCCGCCGCCGTCCGCGCCCCAGAAGCTGACGTGGACGTGGGCGCTCGACCCGGTGTGCTTCTCGTCCCACTTCGACATGAAGGTCACCGACTTCCCCTGCGCCCAGGCGATCTCCTTGGCCGCGTGCTTGTAGAGGACGTTGCGGTCGGCCTGGGTGAGCGCCTCGCTGTAGCGGAGATTGATCTCCTGCTGGCCGAGCCCGGCCTCCCCCTTGCTGACCTCGATGGGGACGCCGCTCCTGCCGAGGTGCCGGCGGATGGCGCCGATCAGCTCCTCCTCCTTGGTGCCCTGGAAGATGTGGTAGTCCTCGTTGTAGGCCCCCATCGGCCGCAGGTCATGGTAATTCTTCGCCCGCGCACCTGCGAAGCTGTCGTCGAAGGCGTAGAGCTCGATCTCCGTCCCCCCCATCACCGTGAAGCCGGCCTCGCGGGCTCGCGCGAGCTGGCGCTGCAGCATGCGGCGCGGCGAGACCTCGACGGGGTTCTCGTGGTGGTCGAAGAGGTCGCACAGCACCAGCGCGGTTTGCGGCAGCCAGTCGGCCCGGCGCAGGGTTGCGAAGTCGGGGACGCAGTGGAAGTCGCCGTAGCCGGTCTCCCAGCTCGTGTACTTGTAGCCGGGGATGGCCTCCATCTCCATGTCGCAGGCGAGCAGGTAGTCGCAGGCGTGCATGCCGCCGCGGGCGACCTCCTCGACGAAGAAGGAGCCGGTGACCCGCTTCCCCATCAGCCGGCCATACATGTCGGGGAACACCGCCAGCACCGTCTCGATCTCGCCGCGCTCGACGAGGCCGCCCAGCTCCTCGAGCGTCAGCATGCCCTTCTCGGCCTTGTCACTCAATCCTCACCTCCCGCTCGAGCCCGGCGATCAATCGCCGGGCTAAGAACGACGCCCCCTGAAGGGGGCTGCCAGCCGGGTTCACCCGGCGCTGTTCTTAGCCCGGGCATTCATGCCCGGGCTCGGAGCACCGTGCACGATTACTCCGTGGCAATAAACACGCTCTTCCACTCGCTGTAGTGATCGAGCGCCGCGGGGCCCAGCTCGCGCCCCATGCCGCTCCGCTTGACGCCGCCGAACGGCATCTCCAGGTGGACGCTCCAGCTCGAATTGACCGAGATGACGCCGGTCTCGACCGCGCGGACGACCCGCATCGCGCGGCCGATGTCGCGCGTCCAGAGGGAGCCGGAGAGGCCGTAGATCGAGCCGTTGGCGAGCCGGATCGCCTCTTCTTCATCGTCGAACGGCAGGATGCACACCACGGGCCCGAAGATCTCTTCTTGTGCGATGGCCATGCCGGGGGTGACGTCGCGGAAGACCGCCGGCTCGTAGAAGCTGCCGCGGTCGTAGGGGTCCCCCGTCATCGCCCGGCCGCCGGTGCACAGCCTGGCTCCCTCCTCGACCCCGCGGCGCACCCAGCCGTCGACCTTCTCGCGGTGCTCGCGGGAGATCAGCGAACCCATCTCGGTCGCCTCGTCCATCGGATCGCCGACGCGGATCGCGCGGGCGCGCTCGACGAAGCGCTCGACGATCTCCTCGTAGACCGGCCGCTCCACCAGCACGCGGCTGCGGGCGCAGCAGTCCTGGCCCGCGTTGCCGAGGGCGCCGGAGATCGACGCTCCGGCCTTCTCCAGGTCGGCGTCGGCGAAGATCAGGTTGGCGGACTTGCCGCCCAGCTCCAGGGAGACCCGCTTGATGTCGCCGGCCGCCGTCCGCATCACCTCGCTGCCGACCGCGGTCGAGCCGGTGAAGGCGACCTTGCGCACGTCCGGATGCCCCGCCAGGGCCGAGCCGGCGGCGCTGCCCGGTCCCGGCACGACGTTGAGCACGCCCGGGGGCACGCCGGCCTCGGCGGCCAGCTCGGCCAGCCGCAGGGCGGTCAGCGGCGTGGCGGAGGCCGGTTTGACCACCACCGAATTGCCGAGCGCCAGCGCGGGAGCGACCTTCCAGGTGGTGATGGCGAACGGAAAGTTCCACGGCACGATGAGGCCACAGACCCCGACCGGCTCGCGGAAGGTGAGGCCGATGCCGGGAGCGCCGACCGGGACGGTCTGGCCGCCGAACGCCGGAATCAGGCCGGCGTAGTACTGAAAGCAGGAGGCGCCCATCTCGATCTCGCCGCGGGCCTCCTGGATCGGCTTGCCGACGTTGCGCGATTCCAGGCTCGCGAGCTCAGCCGTGGCGGCGCGGATCTTACCTGCCAGCCGCAGCAGCACCCGCGCCCGCTCGGAGGAGGTGGCCCGCCGCCACTCCCCCTGCTCGAACGACCGCCGCGCCGCCGCCACCGCGGCGCCGATGTCCTCGGGCCACCCCTCGGCCACCCGGGCGATCTCCTCGCCGGTCGCGGGGTTGAGGACCGGCTCATACCGGCCCGAGCGGGCGGGGACCCGCTCGCCGTCGATCCAGAGGTTTTCTTCGGGTGAATCGTGATTCGCCATGGCAGGCGGATCATAGCGCCTGGAGGCGGCAGAAAAGCCAAGACAAGGACGCAAAGGACGACAAGGACATCAAGGACAAAAAGCGGACCGCTCCTCGTCCTTGGTGTCCTTGGTGTCCTTGGTGTCCTTTGCGTCCCTGCTTTCAGCCTTTCGTGGGCAACTGTCACTCCTCCGGCGAGAACACCGCGTGGAACTCCAGATGCACCGGCGCCGCCAGCGGCAGCACCGCCACCGGCCCTTGCTCCACCCAAAAGAAGTGCCACCCAAAAGAAGTGCCTCGCGCCAGGCCAAGCCTGAGCAGGGAGTTAGGCCACACGTCAAAGAAATCTGCCGCACGCATTTTTATGGCTCGCGTTTGCTATTGCCACCAGAACGACAGAAGCACGTTATGACTGACCCTCTGGAACTAATTCGATACCCGTCGAAGACTTCACCACAGAATACCTCTTGCCATCTATACCTTGTCCGTCCTTATCGAGTTCGGTGTACACAATTACAAGCAGCCCCTTGCCTTTACCCTGTACATCGAGTCCGATCTCGGCAAGATGGGCGACGGCTTTCTGCATTTGAGCGAGCGAGGGCAGATAGGTGGGACTCTCATTAGTAATGACGATAACTTGGCCTTGTGTCACGATCCAACGGCCTGCGGCGAGCACTTCTTTTGCTCCGCCAGATAGCTCAACATCGGTTCTGCACCCGGTCGGGTCCGAATAAACGCTGCCCTCGATATCTATAACGAAAGGTTTGGGGCTGCCCAGGACGGTACCAACCGCTTGCTTTCCTCGGAACAGGCTCCAAAGTCCCATTAACTTCTCCGGTGCGGGGCTTGTGCGCCGCAGATGTTTGGAAGGTTGCGGCGCACGATGTCATCCCTTCTTATCTGACTCTCCGAATTCAACTTAGAGGGAGCTTACTGCCGAACCGCAATCACGTCAACGCGATGCGGGCTGTCGTTCAAGCACCAGATTTCCTGGAGTCGGCCACCGGACTCCGCACCCGCCCTCTGCGGCACAGACGTGTGCCCGAATCCTCGCCGCCCGCACACAAAGGACAGGGGGAGCGGCCCCACACCCGCTCCCCTGTCCAAAGTACTTTCAGTTGTCAAAGAGCCTGCACCGTTCGTTAAGGGAAAGACCCGGACCGGTCTCAACGCTCGGTACGACGGCGGAGCCCCTCGATCCGTGGAATCCCCAAGCCCTCTCGGCGGCTGACTTCGATGCTCCCGAGAGGCCTCTGGACAAACGACTATGATGTGCATACATTAGCCCCCAGGGAACGAGCTGTCAAGACGCCAGCGATGGGGCCGGCGAGCTTCTCCGGCTTGCGGCTGAGGAGTATCGGCGGCTTGCGGTACGGTCTTCGGAGCTTCTTCCCCGAGAATCGACTGACGTTCCCTGGAGGGAATGGCTGCGGCAGGCGGGGGAATGGTTCATTCCCCAGACTTCGCGGAACATTCCCCAAGGGGAACCAGAGATTCCCCAGGAATGCGCATGGCGCAAGAGCTGTGCACGTCCTGTTCCCCGTTCCACTGACGATGCGAGGCCCGGGGAATGGCCCGTTCCCTCTCTGGTGGGAAGTGCGAAGCGCGGGGAATGCGATGGGAGCGGGTCCTCGCCTCTCATTCCCCGGAGGGAATGGGTCGCGCCGGAGAGGGAATGCGGCCCGAGGGCGCGGAACCGGGACGCGAGAGGCAGGGAATGGCTCCTGGAGAGCAGGGAATGTCTCTCTGAGCGCGGGGAATGAGGCTGGCGGAGCCGTTTTTGAGGTCCGCCGGTGCGACTGGGCTCTTTGACAACTGAATCGAAGGAACCGCGCGGGGTGAGAGGGGGCTCGCCCCGCCGGTATCCCCCTTCAGGGGAGGAAAAAAAGCCTCACCCCTCAGGGGCGAAGAGGGCGTGGAACCCGAGATGCACCGGCGACTCCAGCGGCAGCACCGCCACCGGCCCGGCGGCGACGTCGAAGGCGTCGAAGACCAGGAAGGCGCTCTCCTCCGTGGCCGCGTCGAAGCGCTGGCAGATCACGGCTCCCCCTCCTCCGGAAGGATCCGGCGCGAAGGCGGGCTCGCCGCCCAGGTACCAGCCCGGCGGCGCCTGCCAGACCTCCGCCCGGTCCGGATGCGCCCAGGAGACGTGGACGACCTGATCGAAGAACTTCCTTCCCGGCCGGCCGGCGCGGGAGATCCCCAGCATCCAGAGATCCTCGTACGGCCGCCCCGCCAGCGCGGGATCGATCGCCGGGAAGTCCGGGGCGCGGTCGTAGGCGATCTCGCGGGTCTCCAGCAGGGCGCCGGCCGCGCAGATCGATCACGAAGCGGACCGGCCGGCCCGGTCCGACGTCCGCGAAGAGGCCGGAGAGGACATACTGATCGTAGACCGGACGGTCGAGCTCGACGACGTCCGACGGTCAGCCGGTCCCCTTCTTCGAAGGCGTTGATGCCGTGGAGCACGTAGCGGCTCCCCACCGGCACGGAGGCGACCGGCTCGCCGTCCTCCCGCCGGACGATGAGGAGCTCGCTCCCCCGCTCCGGCTCCCAGCGCAGCGCGTCCATCAGCGTGCCGCCGGCGGCCAGGCGGGACATGTCCATTACAGGTAGGGACCGAGGTGGAAGATCACGTGGCGGCCGGACAGGCAGAAGTCGTGGAGCGAGCCGGGACCCCGAGCGGCAGACGGCGGCGGTAGACGAGGCTCCCGCCGGCGTCGAAGCGGTAGAGGTTGAGGCTCGGCTGGGCGGAGGCGAAATTGATGCCGAAGTTGAACAGCTCCCCGGTCGCGCGGATCGATCTTCGGATGGGCCGCGAACGGGCTCACCGGATTCACGCGCGCCGCCGAAATTGAAGGTCCGCGCGTCTCCAGCGTCTCCGGGTCCAGCTCCCACGGGAGCCCCTGCTCGCCGAAGGCCAGCAGCGACTCTCCCCAGGGATAGATGCTGACGTTGAGCGGCGACTCCAGGGCGACGCCGCGCACCAGCCGGTCGCCCGGAAAGGCGGTGCCGAACGAGCGGTAGAGCGGCCGGCCCGCCGCCTCCTCCTCGGCGAGCCGCGTGCCGCGCACGTAGCGCGAGGTGAAGCGGACCCCCTCCGCGCCGAAGCGGAGGGCGCAGACCATGCCGTCGCCGTCCAGCCAGTGCCGGTAGCGCCGCCGCCGCGCTCGAAGCGGGCGGGGCCGTTCAGGTAGTAGGTGCCGCGCAGGAAGGCCGGGCACCTCCCCCTCGATCCGCGGCACGCAGCGCTGCTCGGCCGAGGAGCGCCGCTGCGAAGCCCGCGGTCGAGCGCCCGGGGCGTCGACCGGAGTCTCTTCCATCATCCCACCGCCTCCATCGGCACCTCCGCGAGCGCCAGACGCTCCGTGCGGAAACGAGCCATGCAGGGGACCGCGAACCTCCAGACGTAGGTCTCGGACGTCTCGCGGCACGCGGCCTCCAGGCGCTCGGCCATCGCCTCCGGATCGAACTGGAGGTTATCGATGTCGATGCCGCGGATGAAGGCGGCGTTGGTGAGCGCCCGGGGATCGTCCAGCACGGCGGAGGCGACGTGGGCCGCGGTCCAGCGCGCCAGGTCCCGGAGGTTGTCGAGCTGCTCGTCGAGCACCTTGCGGGCCTCGTCCCGGCTGACGCCGACCTTGTAGAAGGTCAGCTCGGCCGGCGGCGAGCGCCCCGACCTCGTGAAATCGAAGAAGACCGGCTCGGGAGCCGCGAGGACCACGTTCTCCTTCTTCCACCGGTAATAGGCGGCCAGGAGCGCGTGCATGCCGTGGTTGATCGGTCCCAGCTGGCCGAAGCGGCGGAGGAAGGCGGGCAGGAAGGTGCGTGTCGACGTGCAGGTCGTTGATGAACGGGAAGACGTAGTAGGCGAAATAGACGGTCAGCTCCCAGACGTAGCGCAGGGAGAAGCACTCCTGGTCCCCGAGGGTGCAGTAGCTCACCGCGAAGCTCGGCACGTAGGCCTCGTAGACCGCGCGGGCGAGCGGCTCGTAGAGCCGGACCTTGGCCTCCAGCTCCTGCCGGTCGTCGGGTCAGGATGGCAGTCGGTGATCAGCGTGTTGTAGATCGAGATCAGGTCGCCGCCCGGGCTGTAGAGCGGATCGGTGAAGCGGCAGGCCTCGCCGCAGAGCGCCCAGCCGGAGGCGGAGATGGTCTGGCCGCTGTCGAGGGCGAAGCTGGTGAACCCGGAGTGATGGAGCGACCTTGCGCTGCGGCAGATCGCGGGCGATAGAGCGGGTACTCGCGGCAGATCCATTCGATCAGCTTGTCGGCGGTGGACACGTCCTTGCTGGCGACGACCGCGGAGTCGTAGACCAGCCCCAGGCTGGTCTTGCCGTGGAGCGGGATCTCCCAGAACCAGTACCCCTCGCCGCAATAGTGATTGGTCGCCAGGAAGGCGGGGAAATGCCCCAGCGTCCCCCGCTCCGGCCGCAGGCGGATGGCCTTGCGGTCGAGATCGGTGATCTTCTCGGGATCCAGCAGGCCGTCCACCCAGAGGAACGAGGCGCCGTGCTTGATCGGGCTCGGGCGCTCGAGCTTCTGCCGGCGGGCGAGGAAGCGGTTGCGCCCGGAGGCGTCCACCACCCAGCGCGGCGCGGCCGGCGATCTCCTGGCCGTCGACCTCGAAACGGAAGCTGTGCGGCCCCTCCTCGGCCAGGTCGACGTCCAGGCCGGCGATCGGGTGGATCAGCTCGAAGCTGGCGCTCTCGCGGTTCTTCTCCAGGACCGCGGCCTCGAACAGGTTGCGGTCGAGCTGGTAGGTGGCGATGTTGGAGATCTTGCGGATATAGGACTGGCTGAGGTCCTCCCAGACCTCGCCCCCCCGCTGCGACTTCCAGTAGAAGCGGAGGTTGTACTTGAGGAAGTGCTCGCAGGAGGTGCTCCTCCATCTCGAGCACCCGCGAGTAGTAGTAGCCGCTCACCTGGACCGTGGCCTCCCCCACCTTCTGCTTGGGATTCGGGATCTCGGCCCCGCGGTCCACCATCAGGATGCGGATCTCCGGCTCCGCCAGCAGCAGCTGGCGGGCGAGCGTCAAGCCGGCCAGCCCGGCGCCGGCGATCAGGACGTCGACTTCACGAAAGCTTTTCTCTTCCATTTCCTGGCTCTCCCTTCACGCTCTCGAATCTTCTGGAGCTCCCAGCACCACGGCGCAGGCGTGGCCGTCGGCGCTGAGCGCGGTCAGCAGGGCCCGCCGGACGGCGACACGGCGCGTGCCGGCCGCGGCCCCGGTCAATGGGAAGCCCTCCTCGGTCCGCTCGAGACCCCGGATGCCGGGCAGCAGCCCGTCGCGCAGGGTGCCGAGCATGGCGACGGCCTGGAAGCCGCCGGAGGCGCCGAGCGCCTCGCCCAGCATGGATTTGATGGCGGTGACCGGCACGCCCGTCCCGAAGTACCCCAGAGCCACGGCGAGGCCGGCGGCCTCGGCGCGGTCCCCCGCCACGCTGCCGCTGGCGGAGACGCTCACCGCGTCGAGGTCCGCCGGGGCAGACCTCCGCGTCTTCCAGGGCGATCGCAGACGGCCCGCGCCACCGCCCGGGCGGCGCCCGTCCGCGCGTCTCCGAGGGGTCGAAGGCGGAGCCGTGGCCCAGCACCTCGGCGAGCACGCGCGCGCCCCGCGCCGCCGCCGCCGTCGGCCTCCTCGAGCATCAGCAGCGCCGCCCCCTCGGCGAGGGCGAAGCCGCTCGCGCCGGGCGTCGAACGGCAGCGGGCAGGCCGACTCGCACGAGCCGGCCGGCGCGGAGATGGCCGAGGAAGGACTCGAAGCAGAGCTCCTCGGCGCCGCCGGCGAGGAGCGCGTCGGCGCGCCCGCCGCGGATCTGGCTGGCGCCGGTGGCGATGGCGAGGAGCCCCGAGGCCTCGCCGGCCGAGATGGTCGAGTTGACCCCGCGCAGGCCGTGCCAGATGGCGGCCTGCCCGGCCGCGGCGTTGATCACGCTGTTGGCGAAGTCGAGCGGGCTGACGTAGCGAGGGGCCGAGCTGGAGCCCGCGGCGGTCGAACTCGGCGATCGTCTTGACGCTGCAGAAGGTGGTGCCGAGCACCAGGCCCACCTCGCGCTCGGCCCGCAGCTCGGGCGTCCAGCCGCTCTCGTCGAGGGCGCGCTGCGCCGCCGCCAGCAGCAGCCGCGAGGTGCGGTCGATCGGGCGCAGGTTGCGCTCGCCCAGATAGTCGCGCGGCTCGAACGGGCGGATCTCGCCGGCCTGGCGGGGACCGGAGCCGTTGCCGGACAGTCCGTCGAGCGGGAACAGCTCGATCTCCTTGAGCGCGCTCCTCCCCGCGCAGAGGGCGGCGTGGAGCCCCGCCGGCGAATCCGCCAGCGGCGAGAGGACTCCGGCTCCGGTGACGACGACGGACCGGCGCATGCTCAGAGCCCCACCTTCCGCAGGATCACCGAGGCGTTGTTGCCGCCGAAGGCGTAGGCGTTGTTCATCGCCATCAGCACCGGCGGCTCGCGCGCCACGTTGGGGACGAAGTCGAGGCCGTCCTCCGGGTCGTCCATGTTCATCGTCGGCGGCACGCGGTCCTCGGCGACCGCCAGGGCGCAGACCGCGGCCTCGATGGCCGAGGCGGCGCCCATGGTGTGGCCGATCATCGATTTGATCGAGCTCATCGGGATGCGTCGGCGCCGCCGCGCCGAAGACCCGCTTGACCGCCAGGATCTCCAGCCGGTCGTTGGTCGGGGTGCCGGTGCCGTGGGCGCTGATGTAGCTCACCTCGGACGGCGCGGCGCCGACGTCGGCGAGCGCCCGCTCCATGGCGCGGGCGGCGCCGTCCGCCTCCGGGTGGGCGGCGGTCATGTGGTGGGCGTCGCAGGAGAGCCCGTAGCCGGCGAGCTCGGCGTAGATCCGCGCGCCGCGGCCCAGCGCCCGCTCGAGCGGCTCGAGCACCAGCACCGCCGCTCCCTCGCCGGGGATCATCCCCTTGCGGTTGCGGTCGAACGGCTGGCAGCGCTCCGGGGCGATGGCGCCGAGGCGGGAGAAGCCGGTGTAGGTGATGCGCGAGAAGGCGTCGGCGCCGCCGGCGAGCATGAGGTCGGCGCGGCCGGCGCGCAGCATGTCGAGGGCGTGGGCGAGGGCGTAGTTGCCGGCCGCGCAGGCGGTCGGAATCATCGTGTTGACCCCCGCGAAGCCCAGCTCGCGGGCGACGTGGGCGGCGATCATGTGGCAGGGGTAGAGCGAGAGGAACTCGGGCCCCACCCGGTCCAGCCTCCCCCGCCAGGATGCGGTCGTCGAGCTTCTCCACCTCCCGCGGCTCGCCGGAGGTGGTGCCCATCGCCACCCCGGCCCGCTCGGGAGCCACGGCGCCCGGGTCGATGCCGGCGTCCTCCAGGGCGAGCCGGGCGGCGGCGATGGCGAGCTGCGAGGCGCGTCCGAGCCGCGGCGGGATCGAGCCGCCGGACGTAGGGCGCGGGCTCGAAGCCGCGCACCTCGGCGCCCAGGTGCACGTTGAACAGACGGGTATCGAAGGACTCGACCGGAGCAAACCCCGACCGGCCGGCGAGCAGGCCGTTCCACACCTCCTCCCGCCCGATGCCGATCGGGGTGACCAGGCCGAGGCCGGTCACCGCGATCCGAGGCTCCATGGCTACACCGCCTGGTGCTGGGCCTGAGGCTGGCTCTCGGCGAGACGGCTCTGGACCAGAGCCACCATGTCGGGGATGCTGTCGATCTCCTTGTAATGCTCGTCCGGGAGCTCCAGCTTGAAAGCGAGGTCGACGTCGACGCCGATCTCCAGCAGGGACAGCGAGTCGAGCTTGAGCTCGTCCCGCAACTTCGCTTCGTCCCCGATCCGGGCCGGGTCGAGCCCTGCGACGTTGGCGATGATCTGCTTGACCCTGGCCCGAATCTCCGTGGCGTCCTGGTTCATCTCTCTCTCCCCTTTCTAGTCCTTTAGACGATCCGAACGTTGATCCCAGCGGATTTCCTTCGCTGGTACCTATGTTAGGCCCAATCCGGAGGAATTCGTTACAGCTTCTCGCGACGATATAGAAACTTTTCGATTTCCAACAGAAACGCGCCAGTTCCCCAAAAGAAAGCGGCAACCAAGGCGCCCGCGCCTTCGACGACGAGCCGGGCGATCCAGACCATCGAGACCGCGCCGGCCCAGAACAGGAGCCAGAAAGGGAGGAGCGGAAGCGCGAGAAACCGGGGGGCGAGCGGCAGGCTGCGCGCCAGCCCGGGCCAGAACCGCGGCCCGCTCGCGGCGGTGGCGAGCCCCGCGCGGGCGACGATCTCCGGGTGCGGCCGCTCCGTCGCGCAGGCGGTCTCGAAGCGGCTCCGGTGCCGGCCGGCGAGCTGGAAGGCCTCCTCCTCCATCGGGTGCCCCTGATAACGGAAACGATTGGCCGCGCCATGGGCGAAATAGAGCACCAGGAACGGGCGGAGCGGTCCCAGGCCCCAGCCGCACTCCTGGGCCTGAAGAGCATGATAAGCCTCATGGACCAGCGTGCCGATCCCCTCGACGCTCTCGACGTCCCAGTACGGGGAATCGACGTAGATGCAGGTGCGGCGGCGCGAGAGCAGCGCCGGGATGGTGATCGCCTGCCCGCCGAGCCAGCCGATCAGGTGCGGAATCCCCTGGTGAAAGGAGACGGCAGCCGAGATCGAGGTCCGGATAGACGGCCCGCAGCAGCCGCACCACCTCCTCGGGCGGCTCGATCCGCGCCGGGAAGAGCCAGCGCCAGAGGCGGCGGGCGCGCTCCTGAAGGCGGCGGCCGAGGCCGCTCACTTCCTGGGCGCGGTGTAGGTGATCCGGTAGATCGCCCCCGCCTTGTCGTCGGAGACCAGCAGCGCCCCGTCCGGCATCACCTGCACGTCCACCGGCCGGCCCCAGGACTCGCCGCCCTGCAGCCACCCCTGGGCGAACGGCTCGTAGGAGACCGCCTTGTCCCCCTGCAGGCGCACCAGCATCACCCGGTAGCCGATCGGCGTCGAGCGGTTCCAGGAGCCGTGCTCGGCGATGAAGATCTGGTTGCGATAGGGCTCCGGGAACATCGTGCCGGTGTAGAAGCGCATGCCGATCGCGGCGACGTGCGGACCGAGCTCCCGCGCCGGCGGCGTGAACTCCGAGCAGGCGTGCTTCCTGCCGAACTCCGGATCGGGGATCCGTCCGGCGTGGCAGTACGGAAATCCGAAGTTCATCCCCGCCTTCGGCGCATGGTTCAGCTCGTCGGGCGGGACGTCGTCCCCCAGCATGTCGCGGCCGTTGTCGGTGAACCAGAGCTCATGGGTCTGCGGGTGCCAGTCGAACCCCACCGTGTTGCGGATGCCGCGCTGGACGATCTCCGGCTTCCCCTGCGCCCCACCCTGGACGGCCAGCCGGGAGATCGTGCCGTAGATCGGATTGTCCCGCTCGCAGATATTGCAGGGCATCCCCACGGGGACGTAAAGATTGCCGTCCGGACCGAAGCGGATGAACTTCCATCCATGCGCCCCGTCGTGCGGGAAGACGTCGGTGACCACCACCGGCTGTGGCGGATTCGCCAGCCGGTCGTCGATGCCGTCGAAGCGCAGCACGCGGGAGACCTCTGCCGACGTAGAGCGCGCCGCCCTTCCACGCCACCCCGTTCGGAGTCTGCAGGTTCGAGGCGATCGTATGGACCTCCTCCGCCACCCCGTCGTGGTTGCGGTCGACCACCGCATAGACCTTCGACCCCTGCGTCCCCACATAGACGATCCCCTTGGGCGACAGCGTCATCGAGCGCGCGCCGCGGACCTTGTCCGAGAACAGTCCGATCGAGAAGCCCGGCGGCAGCTTGATCCGCTGCAAGCTCCCCGCCGGAGCCGCCGGCGCCAGGCAGGAGAGGGCGGGGGCGAGGAGGAGGGCGGAGGAGAGGAGGAGGACGGATTTTAGATTTTGGATTTTGGATTTTGGATTGCGAATTCCCATGGCGCGCACTCTCCCTTGTCCCTTGGCGTTCCTGTCGAAATTATGCACCTTCCCCGCCAGCCGCCTCCCCCCAATCCAAAATCCAAAATCTAAAATCCAAAATCGTCAGTCAAGTCAGCAACAGCCCCACCCCCACCGCCATCACCCCCACGGCGAGGACCTTCCGCAACGTCACCGGCTCGCGGAAGAAGAGCCACCCGGAGAGCAGGGCCATGAAGTTGCCGATCCCCCGCTTCAGGGTCTCGACCGTGCCGACGTAGGCCTGCGGCAGCGCCAGGAACTGGAAGGCGAGGGCGAGGGTGCTGACCACCAGGGCGAGGACGTAGATTCCGGGGACGCCGCGGACCTTGGCCAGATCCCCCAATCGCCCCTGGAACGACCAGCACCAGGAGCACCCCGGCCGCGACCCCGGCGGTGACGACAACGCCATGGAAGGGAGCGTTCGACCGCTGGACCGCCAGCTTGTCGAACGGGATCGTCAGCGACCAGAGGAGCGCCGTGAACGCCACCATCAGCGCCCCCTTCAGACGTCCCGTGCTGCCCGGAGTCGTCCGCCCCCGATCGCCGCCAGTGGAGCCCGATCGCCCCGGCGACCACCAGCAGGATGCCGAAGGCGTGCGGCGGCGTGGGCCGCTCGCCCAGCAGGGGGATCGCCAGCAGGGTGGCGAAGACCGGGGTCAGCGAGAGCAGCGGAATGGTGACCGAGAGCGGCGCGACCCGCATCGCCTGGAGAAACAGCAGATTCGCCACGATGTTGAGCAGCACCGAGGCGAGCGCCGGCCCGAAATACCCCGGCACCGGGCCGCCCGCCCCCTGCTGGACCATCCAGGCGGCGAACAGCGGCACCGACCCGATCGTCAGCAGGAAGACCAGCGCCACCGGCGGGATCTCCCGCACCAGCAGCTTGCGCGTCAGGTCGAACCCCGCCCAGCCGAGCCCGCAGGCGACGATGAGCAGGAGGACGGGGAGCGGGATGGACATTGGGGCGGGAGTGTAGCGCGAGAGGGTAAATCCGCTAAACTGACCCTCTTTCAGCTTCTTGAAGGACCTTGCCATGAACCTCACTCCCGAGCTTGTCTCCGACATCCTGGTGCGCCAGGGCTACCTCACCCCCGAGCAGGGGGAGACCATCAAGGCAGAGGCCAAGGCCGCTGCCGCAGCCGGCTGCGCAACTGCCAGCGCCTTCGAGCAGAAGGCCCTCGCCTACGAGCTGATCCTCCAGCTCCGGCTGCCCAACCAGCGCGACTCCGGCGGCGCGCTCACCGAGCATCGACATCGCCCAGGCGATCGCCGGCGACGCCAAGCTCGACCACATCCGCATCGACACCCTGAACCTCAACGCCGACCTGATCGAGTCCAAGATGTCGCGGCCGTTCGCCAAGCGCCACCGCATGATCCCGCTCGACATGGCCAACGGCAAGCTGCGGGTGGCCTCGCCAACCCCTACGACATGGAGGGGATCGACTCCTTCCAGCGCATCGCCGGCCGCGACGCCGATGTTCGTCGTCGCCTCCGAGCCCGACATCCTCAAGGCGCATCACCGAGTTCTACGGCCTGCGCCACTCGGTCAAGCGCGCCGAGCAGCGACCTCAACTCCGGCATCGACCTCGGCAACCTCGAGCAGCTCAGTCCGCATGAAGAGCGAGACCGAGATCGAGTCGTCCGACCAGCACGTCGTCAACGCCGTCGAGTTCATGCTCCAGCACGCCTTCGAGAGCCGCGCGTAGCGACATCCACATCGAGCCCAAGCGCGAGGAGAGCCTGATCCGCTTCCGCATCGACGGCGTGCTGCACGACATCCAGCAGATGCCGAAGATCGTCCACGCCGCGGTCACCTCGCGGATCAAGACCATGTCG
The DNA here is from genome assembly GCA_963792575.1 of uncultured Acidobacteriota bacterium. Taxonomy (GTDB): domain Bacteria; phylum Acidobacteriota; class Thermoanaerobaculia; order Multivoradales; family UBA5704; genus DATARR01. Next base: position 807,153 of record CAWBWZ010000002.1, on the reverse strand, counting down.
CGCCTGGACATCGCCGAGAAGCGCCGGCCGCAGGACGGCCGCATCAAGACGAGCCGCGGCGGCCGCGAGGTCGAGCTCCGCGTCTCGACCCTGCCGGTCGCCTTCGGCGAGAAGGTGGTGATGCGCATCTTCGATCCCCAGGTGGTGATGCAGGACCTCTCCGGCCTCGGCTTCTATCCGGACGAGCTGCAGCACCTTCAACGACTTCATCACCCGCCCGCACGGCATCATCCTGGTCACCGGCCCCACCGGCTCGGGCAAGACGACCACGCTCTACTCGGCGCTGAAGACGATCTGCCACCCGCGAGATCAACGTGACGCACGATCGAGGACCCGATCGAGATGGTCTACGCCGGACTTCAACCAGACCGCAGGTGCAGACCAAGGTCGGGATCACCTTCGCCGCCGCGCTGCGCCACATCCTGCGCCAGGACCCGGACGTCATCATGGTCGGCGAGATCCGCGACCTCGAGACCGCCCAGTACGCCGATCCAGGCGGCGCTGACCGGCCACCTGGTCTTCTCCACCCTGCACACCAACGACGCCGCCTCCGCCATCACCCGCCTGCTCGACCTGGGCGTCGAGCGCTTCCTGATCAGCTCGACCCTGGTGGGCGCGATGGCGCAGCGGCTGGTGCGCCGGATCTGCCCGCACTGCATCGCCGAGCGCCACCTCGACGCCGGACGAGATCGCGACCCTGCGCCTCGCCGTGCCGCCGGGCAAGCGGGTGAAGGTCAAGGAGGGGGAAGGCTGCTTCGAATGCCGCAACACCGGCTACTTCGGCCGCACCGGCATCTTCGAGATCATGCCGATCGACGAGGCGATCAAGAACCTCATCGTCCAGGGCTCCGACGCCCCCGAGATCAAGCGCGAGGCGGTGAAGAACGGCATGCGCACCCTCCGCCAGTCGGCGCTGCGCAAGCTCGCCGAGGGGGTCACCACCTTCGAGGAGGTGGTGCGGGTGACCGGGCTGTAGAGGGTGGGTTGACAGCTCTTCGAGGAGTTTTTGTTAGAGGGTGCTTGGAAAGTTAGTCGCGACGCCCTCGGCCCGGGCATGAATGCCCCGGGCTAAAAACAGCGCCGGAAGAATCCGGCTTCAAGCTCCCTTCAGGGAGCGCTGTTCCTAGCCCGGCGATTCATCGCCGGGCAGGGGAGGCGGCTTTCGAGACACCCTCTTAGGCCCTCACTCCCCCACCGCTCCCTTCGCCATCATCTCGGCGAAGAGCACCCGAGGACCCGCATGGCGGACCGGATGACCTGGATGACATGCTTGGTCCCGATAAGGTTGCGCCCAGACGGAACTTATTCCAGCTTGGCGAGCCGGAGGTGGAACCATGACGGACGACTTGGCGGAGTTCAAATCAAAGGTGTCCAAGCAGGGAACGATGCTCTGCTTCCCCTTGGGAAAGTCGCTTGGGATCGCGCTCAAGCGGTCCGGGTTCGCCCCGGACCAACCGGTCGTGGTGCGGTTCGAGGAGGAGAGGCTGGAGATCCGCCCGCTGAACTCGCCGGAAGCCATCCGGGACAAGGTCAGGAAGGAGACGGGGGCATTCAGGGCGTTCATGGAGAGGATGCGGAATCTGCTCCAGGAGTTGCCGTCTGTGTCGGACGAGGAGTTGGATCAGGACGGAACTCTGGAGGGGGAGCTGCTCGGGATGCTGGAGTGCCTGCTGGCCGACGATCTCGAGCCGGCGCTCCGGAAGCTCGAGAGCGTGGACGAGTTGGGCCCTCTTCCGCCGCCCGAGCGGACGCGCCGCCCCGGCAAGACGGCGCGGGTTTCGATGAAAGGTTGAGCTCTTGGCGGCCAGCTCGCCCGCCCCGGTTATTTTGTATCTCGCCCGTGTTTCCGAGCTCCTCCGAAACGTTGCGGAGCTTCGCGGAAACGCGGGCGGACTCTGCCAGATGATTCCGGGAGAGCCGCCGCGGGCTGTAGTAGTATCCGTGACGCTTCCGCCTTTCTACGACAACCCACTCTGACCCCGAGCCCACCCATGCCCAGCCCTCATCCCGCAGGCCCTGACAGCCGTGCCACCCTGTCGCGACTCTTGCTCGCCGGCCTGTTGACCGGTATTACCGACGGGCTCTTCTCAAGTGTTTTAAGCGTCGCCTTTTATCATTCCACGGTGACGCGCCTGTTTCAAGGCGTGGCCTCGACGCTGCTGGGTCCGGCCGCGCTCGACGGCGGGTTCAAAACGGCGGCGATCGGCGTGCTGATGCATTTCGGCGTCGCCCTGGGGTGGTCGGCCGTGTTTCTGCTTCTACTCGACCGTTCGGCATGGCTTCGTGGCCTGCTCGGATCTCCGCGCGGAGTGCTGAAGGTGGCCTCGCTGTATGGCCCGCTCATCTGGATGGTGATGTCGCTCGTGGTCATCCCTCTGCTGCTGCATCGCCCGCCGGCGATCAACGGCCGCTGGTGGGTCCAGCTGATCGGCCATATTCCGTTTGTCGGCTGGCCCATCGTCTGGTCGATCGGCAAAGGCCCAGCTCGTTTTCGCTAAGACCGCCCCGCGGCCCACAGAATGCCCCCCAGGAGATGCTGGGCGTAGGAAGCGTCGGCGAAGGTCTCGGAGCGGTGGCCCAGGGCGGTATACCAGGCCCGGCCGAGACCGACCGTGTGGCACCAGGCGATCGGATGGTCGCCCATGGCGCCGCTGCCGGGGCTGTAGCTGGTTTCGTCGAGGACGAGGAGCACGTCGACCGCGGTGCGGGGGTTGGTCCGGAAGTTGTACCACTCGTCGGTGAAAGGGAATCTCGCCGGGTAGTGCCGGGTGGAAGGATGGGTCCCATCCTCGACCCGCAGCGTGGCGGCCTGGATCGGCGGGTGGCTCACGAACCAGGCTCCTCCCCCGAGAAGCTCGCCGTAGAAGGGCCAGACATGCTCGGTGTCGGCCGCCGAGTGGATACCTACCCAACCGCCTCCCTGGCGGATGTACGCTTCGAAAGCCGCCTGCTCGACGTCGTTCAAAACCTCGCCGGACGTGTTGAGGAAGATCACCGCCCGGTAGGCGCTGAGGCCCTGTGGGGTAAAGACCGCGGTGTCCTCGCTGGCGTCGACGCCGAAGCCGTTGGCCGCTCCCAGGGTCTGGATCAGGGCGATGCCGTCGGCGATCGAATCGTGGCGGAAGCCGGTCGTTTTGGTGAAAACCAGGACGCGGAAGCTCTCGGCCGCGGCGGGGAAAGCCGCCGTATCCCCCTGGCTGGCAAAGCGTCCCGCCGGATTGCGATAGATCTTGCGCGCGCCGGTCACCGTGTCGGTGAGGGTGATCCTGTACTCGACGTTCGTCAAGGCGCCGAAGAAAAACCACCAGTTGCCGTTCACGGCCCGGCCGTCGAGGACCTTGGCGGTGACTTCGAGATTGGCGGGATCGAAGAACCAGAACGTCCCGGTATCGTCGGTCAGAGCGGAGGCCTGGCCGGCGCCGGTCCTGCCGTCGAAGTCCTTCCAGGCGATCTCGACGCGGAAACGCCCGCCGTTGAGACAGAGCGCCGTGGGCCCGGCCACGCAGGCGGCCTTGCCGGCGTGAGACGGCAGATCCCGCGCGCCCGCCCCCATGGCGAAAGCCAGCGCGACCAGGAAGAGAGAGAAACGTCGGTATCGCATCGGATCCTCCTGTGGTGCCTGACTGAAAGCTGCAAGAGAGATACCATTCCGGCCCCCTGAAACCCTGCCTTGAACCCTCCGTAGAAGGACCACTGGAAAGGGAGGGCGGCGGCTTGCTGACCATCACTGGACTCTCGAAAACCTACGGTAACGGCGTGCGCGCCCTCGATCGGGTGGATCTCGCGATCGGGCGCGGACTGTTCGGGCTGCTCGGACCCAACGGCGCGGGGAAGTCGACGCTGATGCGCACGATCGCGGCATTGCAGGAGCCGGACGAGGGGACAATCGTGCTCGACGGCCTCGACGTGCTGGCCGAGCCGCGGGAGCTGCGGCGCCGGCTGGGCTACCTGCCGCAGGACTTCGGCGTCTATCCGGGCATTTCGGCACTGCTTCTGCTCGATCACATCGCGGTGCTGAAGGGGATCGGCGACCGGCGGGCACGGCGGGAGCAGGTCCACGCGCTCCTCGAGCTGACCAACCTTCACGAGGTGCGCAACAAGGCGGTGAGCACGTTCTCCGGGGGCATGAAGCAGCGCTTCGGCATCGCCCAGGCATTGCTGGGGGCGCCGAGCCTGATCGTCGTCGACGAGCCGACGGCGGGTCTCGACCCGGAGGAGCGCGGCCGCTTTCACAACCTGCTCAGCGAGATCGGCGAGAACGCGGTCGTGCTCCTCTCCACGCACATCGTCGAGGACGTCAGCGATCTCTGCCCGCGCATGGCCATCCTGGCCGGCGGCCGGGTGGTGCTCGAAGGCGAGCCGGCCCGCCTGATCGCGGAGCTGCAGGGAAGGCTCTGGCGCAAGACCGTGCCGAAGTCCGCCGTGGCGGAGTATCGCGCCTCTCACCACGTCATCGCGATCCGGCTCTTCGGCGGCCGGACGCAGGTTCACGTGCTCGCGGACGAACATCCTGGACCGGGGTTCGAGCCCGCGCCGCCGGATCTCGAGGACGTCTACTTCTCCGCTCTCTCCTCTCTCCCGCGGCGAGAGGAGGCGATCGCATGCTGAGGGAGATCGTGCGCTTCGAGTGGCGATACCACTCGCGGCAGGTCGCCTTCCTCGCCGCCTCGCTGCTCTTCCTCCTCCTCGGGTTCACGCTCAGCGTCACCCGGTTCGGGCCCGACAATGTCGCCGTCAACTCGCCCTACCTGGTGATGGAGGCGTTCGGGCTGATGTCTCTCATCGCGCTGATCGCCGCGGGCATCTTCGCCGCGAACGCGGTGCTGCGCGACGACGACTGTCAGATGAGCGCGATCGTCTACACGACGCCGGTCGGAAAGCTCAGTTTTCTGCTCGGCCGTTTCGGGGGAGCGTTCCTGACGACGCTGACGACGGTCGCGTGCGCCGGGCTGGGGATGGCCGCCGGCGCCCTCATGCCCTGGCTGCCGCCGGAGCGTGCCGCGGCGATGGACGCGCGCCCGTATCTCGCGGCGTTCGGCGCGATCACCCTGCCGAACGTCCTCTTCGCCACAGCCCTGCTGTTCGCCGTGGCCGTGCTGACGCGCAACGCCATTGCCACCCATTCCGCGGCGGCCGTTCTCTACATTCTCTACTTCGTCTGCTCCGCGCTGGCCGGTTCGCCGCTGATGGCCGGATCGCGGCCGGGCGGCGGCGGGGGAACGCTGCCGTCGCTTCTCGATCCGTTCGCTCTGACCGCCTTTTTCGACGCGACGCGTTACTGGACCGCGGCCGAGAAGAACGCGCGCTTCATCCCCCTCGACGGCGCGCTCCTGCTCAATCGCGGGATCTGGATCGCGGCCGCGCTCGGAATCCTGGCGATCGCCTGCCGCGGATTCAGCTTCAGGATGCGCGGCGCCGCCATTCCGGCGAGGGACCGGCGCGCCGGCCCGCGGCAAGATCCGCCGCGCGAAAGCCGCGCGTGGAGCGATCTGCCGTCGATCCGTCCCGCGGGCACCTCGTGGCTCGCGACATACCGGGCCCGCGCGAGGCTCGAGCTCCGGGCCCTGCTCACCAAGAGCACCCTGCTTCTCCTCCTCCTCTGGCTGGGATGGGCGGTCTCCGAGATCTATGCCGACGTTCTCACCGGCGAGTACAACTCGACGTCCTATCCCGCCACCAGCCTGGTTCTCGCGGCGCTCCGGACACCCGCGACGCTCCTCGGCACGATTCTCATCCTCTATTACGGAGCGGAGCTGTTCTGGCGCGAGCAGCGATCCCGCATGGCGTCGATCGTCGACAGCACGCCGGTCTCCGGGTCGGTGATGATCGCCGCGAAGTGGACGGCGCTCGCGGCGCTCCTTGGAACGATGCTCTTCGGCGGCGCCGCCGCCGGCATCGCCCTGCAGATTTCGCGAGGCTATTTCCACTTCCAGCCGCTCCTCTACCTCTCATTCTTCTATTTTGCCGGCGCGCCTCTGCTGCTCTATGCCGCGGCGTCACTGTTCATCCACGCGCTGAGCCCAGGCAAGTACGCGGGGATGATCTTCTTCGTCCTTTTCCTGATCGTATCGCGGCGAGCCGCGGACCTCGGGCTCGAGCACGATCTCTGGCGCTTCGGCGCCGCGCCTTCAGCTCCCTACTCGGAGCTCAATGGATTCGGTCACTACGCGGTGCCGTTTCATGGGTTCATGCTGCACTGGACGGTGCTCTCGCTGCTGCTGGCGACCCTGGCCGCCGCGCTCTGGCGCCGTATCGCCGCGCCATTGCGGGAGCGCCTTCGCCTGCTGGCGCGGCCCGGTCTGACGGCTTGCGCGCTGGCGGCGGCTTTCGTGATCACGGGCGGCTGGATCTTCTACGAGACGAACGTCGCCCACGCCTACGTCACCGCCAACGAGATGTCCGGCTGGCAGGCGGACTACGAGAAAACCTACAAGCGCATCGAGACGATGCCGCGTCCGCGGATCCTGGCGGTCGATGGCGAGGTCGACCTCTACCCCGCCGGGCAGCGCTATCGCGTGGCGGGACGGTATGCGCTCGTCAACGATTCCGCGCAACCGATCGCGAGCGTCTATGTGGCGGCGCGCCGGGAGGCACGGCTGGCCGCGCTGTCCATTCCCTCGGCGCGACAGGCCGCGAAGGATGATCGATTCGGCATGCACCGCTTCGATTTCCAGCCGCCGCTGGCTCCGGGCGCTCGCGCCGAGCTCCGCTTCGATCTCTCCTTCGCGGCCGGCGGCTTCGCCAGCGGCCAGCAGGACGACGCCGTGGTCGAGAATGGAACGTTCCTGATGAATCTCCGCGCTTTCCCGACCCTCGGCTATCGCGGCAGCTACGAGCTCTCCGATCCGCGTGAGCGCCGCAAGCGGGGCCTGAGCGGCGCCAGCGCCGCCACCCTCGAAGAGGACGGCGCGCGCGGCGCTGTCGAGGCTTCCGTGGACGAATGGATCGATCTCCATCTGACCGTGTCAACGGCCGGCGATCAGATCGCCGTCGCGCCAGGGCGCCTCGAGCGCTCCTGGCGGCAGGGCGCGCGCCGCTGGTTCCGCTATCGCACCGACGCGCCGATCCTCAATCGCTTCGCCATCACCTCCGGGCGTTACGCGGTGGCGAAACGGCGGCAGGGCGCGGTCGGCATCGAGCTCTACTACCACCCGGATCATGCCGCGAACGTCGAGCACATGCTCGACACCGCGGCGGCATCTCTCGACGTGATGCAGAGCCGTTTCGGGCCCTATCCACACCAGCAGTTGAGAATCGTCGAGATCCCCTCGTACTGGCCGATGGCGGGCTACGCTCTTCCCGAGACGGTCTATGTCCGCGAGGACCGGGGCTTTCTCACCGATGCCCGCGATCCGGACCGGCCCGACCTCGTCGCGCGGCGCGTGGCCCACGAGGTGGCCCATCAATGGTTCGGCCATCGCGTCCACGCCGCGAACGTGGAGGGGGCGTCGGTGATCGTCGAGTCGCTGGCCAAGTATTCAGAGCTGCTGGTCGTCGAACGCATGCGCGGGCGGGAGCAGGTCCGGCAGTTGCTGGAGATCGAGCTGGATCAGTATCTCTCCGGGCGCGCGGGAGAGACGTACGCCGAGGTGCCGCTCTACAAGGTCGACAACCAGCCGTACCTCTTCTACAACAAGGCGGCGGTCGTGCTCTTCGCCATCCGCGACCTCCTCGGGCAAGAGGCCATGGACCGGGCCATCCGCGCGATGATGCGGGAGCCCCGTCCGACGAGCGCCGACCTCGTGCGCCATCTGCTCGCCGTCGCCGATGCCGGGCAAGGGGCGCTGATCGATCAGTGGACGCGGGAGATCGTGCTCTACGACCTGCGTGTCGAGGACGCGAAAACGCGCCGCCGCGCCGACGGCCGCTATGACGTGATCGTTCGCATCGCCGCCGGCAAGAACCGCGTGGACGGCCGCGGCGACGAACAGCCCATCGCTTTCGACGAGCCGGTCGAGATCGCCGTCGCCACCGATACGAAGGTGCTCGAATCCCGCCGGCACGCGCTCCGGCGCGGCATGAACGAGATCGCGCTCATCGTCGATGCGCGGCCGTCGTCGGTAACCGTGGATCCCTGGATCACGCGGATCGACCGCAACCCGGCGGACAATGTGAAGCGGTTCTGAGCGAGGGCGGGGACGAACCCCGCCCCCCTGCGCGGAGGTTGTGATCGGAGCTCTTAGTTGCAGGTGCCGGATGTCGGCTGGACCGGGCTGACATTGTTCCACGCCACGATTCCACAGCTCGCGGTTGAGACCGGATTGGCGTTCAGGAACCACAGAGTCAGGGTGACCGACGGATAAGGGGTGGAGTATGAGTGCGTGATCGTCGCGACACCCGTATCCTGCGTCGAGCCATCCCCGAAATCCCAGTAATAGCGGTAAAGGTTGCTGGTGATCGTGGAGCAACTCGCGTTGAAGCTGCAGACATGGGTGGACTCGTTGCAGCTCCAGGTATAGCAGGCGTCATCGGTGGCCCGGGCCGAGCCCGCGAGAACCATCAGGCCGAGAACGAACATCAAACCTGTGACGATACGTTTCATTGTGCCTCCTCTTCAATCGACGCCGTTGAGCACATGCGCCATTGCAGGGAGATCCTAGTACGCGATTTATAGATAGTCAAGCATTTATATTTTAAATCAGAATTACCGTGGCGAAGATCCTGGCGGACCCTCGCCACGGTAACAGAACGGTCTACTGCTGGGAGAGGGTGGGCGCGGTCGGCGCGCCGTCGGGGGTGTTGCCGGCGTTGTTGTTGTTGCCGAAGGAGCTGACGACTCCGCCGTTGACCGGGCTGATCCCCGCGCCGCCATTGTTGAGGATCGAGGTGTCGGCGATGCGCAGGAGGGCGCCGGCGCCATCCGCCTCGACGCCGCTGCCGGTGTTGAAGGTCACAAGCGAGCTGACGACGTTGATCACCACGTTGTTGGCGACATTCACCGTCGAGAACGCGCGGATGCCGTCGCCCGAATTGCGCGAGATCTCGCTGTCGCGGATCGAGACCTTCGAGCGGTTGTCCGCTTCGATGCCGATGGCGTTGCGCTCGATCTGCACATGATCGAGCACCACCTCCGCCAATCCGGCGGCCCCGGGCTGGATCAGGATGCCGGCGCCGGCGGCGAAGTTGTTGTTGCGGATGACCGTGTTCTTGACGTAGAGCTGGCTGACGCCGGAGGGGATGAACTTGATCCCCTTCTGCGTGACGCGGTTGATCTCACAGTTCTCCACCGTCAGTGAAAGCCCGCTGTTGAACCGGATGCCGTCGATCCCGGTGCCCTGGCCGTCGATGCTCAAGCCCCGCAGGATGACGCTGTCGGACGCACCGGCAGTGATGATGAAACCGGTGGTTCCGGAGGACAGGACACCGGCGAAGTTCTCGTCGCTCTGGACGGTGATCGCCTTGGTGATCGACAGCGTGCCATACGCCCCGTTGTCGACGACGTTGATGATGCCGCCCGCGATCGTCTTGCTGAAGGCGCCCGCGAACGTCTTGCAGGGCGCCGTGCGGCTGCAGGGGTCGGCGTCGTTGCCGACGGACGACACCCAGGTCCGCGTCGCCTGGGCGTTGGCGGCCGCGCCGAAGGCCAGCAGCAGGGCCAAGCCGGCCAGGGCGTTCCGGAATCCGTAAAGGACCGTCTTCATAGTCAATTTCTCCTTTGGTTCAACTTTGTGGCCACGTACCCGCGGCACACAAAATAGGCGGTCCCAAGGAGAGAATTGTTACGCCACGGCCCGCGCCTCCCGCTCCTCCACCGGCACCCACCGCCGGTCCCGCTCCCCCACGTACTCCGACTGCGGACGGATCAGCCTCCCGGTGGCGAGCTGCTCCAGGGCGTGCGCCGTCCACCCGGCGACGCGGCCGACGGCGAAGGTGGGAGTGAACAGCTCGGTCGGCAGCCCCAGGCCGTGCAGCAGGAGGGCGGTGTAGAACTCGACGTTGGTGTCCAGCCGGTGGTCCGGCTTGCGCTCGTGGAGCAGGCGCAGGGCGGTGGCCTCCACCGAACGGGCGAGATCGTAGAGGCCGCGGTCGCCGCCGTGATGATAGAAGCGCTCCGCTGCCGCGGCCAGGACGTCCGCCCGCGGATCGCGCACCCGGTAGACGCGGTGGCCGAAGCCCATCAACCGCTCGCCGCGATCGAGCTTCCCGCGCAGCACGGCCTCGGCGCGCTCCGGCGTCCCGATCTCGAAGACCATGTCGAGCGCCGGCCCCGGAGCGCCGCCGTGCAGCGGGCCCTTCAAGGCCCCCACGGCACCGGTGATGGCCGAGATCAGGTCCGACTGCGTAGAAACGATCACCCGGGCGGTGAACGTCGAGGCGTTGAGCCCATGGTCGGTCACCGTGTTGAGGTAGGTCTCCAGCCCCCGCGTCCGCTCCGGCGACGGCTCCTCGCCCGCGAGCATGTAGAGAAAGTTCGCCGCGTGCCCGAGATCCGGGCGCGGCGCCAGCGGCTCCTCCCCCCGCAGCAGCCGCCAGTAGGCGGCCACGATCGCGGGGAAGGTGGCGGTCAGGAGGAGGGCGTCCTCTCGCGGGTCCTCCCCCGCCCCTTCGGCGAGGCTGAGAGTGCCGGCGGCCATGCGCAGGGCATCCATCGCCGGCACCTGCCGCCGGGCCGCCTGGCGCAGCAGTTCCAGCGTTGCCGACGGCAGGGCCCGCCGTCCGGCGAGACGCCGGGCGAAAGCTTCCAGCTCCCCGGCCGTGGGCAGGGCGCCGTTCCAGAGCAGCCAGGTCAACTCCTCGAAGGAGGCGCGGGGGGCGATCTCTTCCGCCGGGAAGCCGGCCAGAAGCAGCACGCCCGCCTCGCCGTCCACGCTGCTCAAACGGGTCGTGGCGGCCACGACCCCTTCCAATCCTTGCTTGATCTGAGTTTCCATGGTTTGTCTCCCTTCCGACCCATCTTCGACCTGCCTATATAGGTTGTCAATCTTGATTCACAAATCAATGTTTCGCGTGGTAGCTTCCGGTCATGGAAGACCGGTTTCTCACCGCCCAGGAAGCCGCCGCGGAGCTCGGGATCTCGCTGGCGACGCTCTACGCCTACGCGAGCCGGGGGATGCTCCGCTCGGAGCCGTCGCCGGGTGAATCGCGGGCGCGGCGCTATCCAATGACGGATGTGTTGCGGCTCAAGGAGAAGAAAGAGCTCCGGAAAGAGCCGGAGAAGGCGGCGCCGAAGGCGCTCTCCTGGGGCCTGCCGGTGCTGGAATCGGCGCTGACGCTGATCCAGGACGGCCATCTCTACTATCGCGGCCGGGACGCGGTGACCCTGGCCCGCACGGCGATCGTCGAGGAGGTGGCGGCGCTGCTCTGGACGGGCGATCCTGGCGAGGCCCAGAAACTCTTCCAGGGAGAGCTCTCAGGAATCGCCTGGCACCTCCCGGAAGGTCTGACGCCGGTCGAGCGCTGCCAGGCCGCGCTGCCCCTGGCGGGAGCCGCGGACCTCGCGGCGTGGGACCTGCGTCCGGCGGCGGTGGCGGCCACCGGGGCGCGCATCCTGCGGCTTATGGCGGAAACCGCGGCAGGCGCCTCTCCCCTGCCCTCGATCGCCGCCACCCTCCAGGCCGGCTGGGCGCCAGACCGCCCCGAAGCGGCGGGACCGATCGGCGCGGCGCTGATCCTGGCGGCGGACCACGAGCTGAACGTCTCGGCCTTCACAGCCCGCTGCGTGGCCTCGGCCAACGCCTCCCCCTGGGACGTGGTCACGGCGGGTCTCGCGGCGCTCAAAGGGTCGCGGCATGGCGGCCACACGGAGAGGGTGGAGGCCCTGTTCAGGGAAGCGGGAACGGCGGCGGGCGCGCGGAGAGTGCTGGCGGACCGCCTGCGCCGGGGGGAGCCGATCCCCGGCTGCGGCCACTCTCTCTATCCGGACGGCGATCCCCGCGGCGCGGCCCTGCTGGAGATGGCGGCCGAGATCGCCCCGGGCTCGCCGGCGGTCGAGTGCGCCCTGGCCGTGGCCGAGGCCTACCGCGAGCTGATCCACGAGCACCCCACGATCGACCACGGCCTCGTCGCCCTCAGCCGGGCGCTGGACCTGCCGCAACACACGCCCCTGGCCCTCTTCGCCCTCGGCCGCACCATCGGCTGGATCGGCCACGCCATCGAGCAGTACGGCGCGAACAAACTGATCCGGCCACGGGCGGCGTATGTGGGGGAGATGCCCGCCGGCTGATTTGCAAGGCGAAAAGTCCTGCGCGATCCGTCTCTCTGGAAAAGCCCGGCCCGAATCTTTCGGGGCGGGTCCTTCAGGCAGGGAGAACGATGAACGAGAACAGCAAGACGAGTCTCAGGGTAACGGGCGCTCTGACCTCTTTTCTCCTCCTGTCCTCCGCGGTCCTCTCCGCGGGACCGGTTCAGGCTCCTGCACAGGCGTCAGGAAACCCGGAGACTTCCGGCGCTCCGCCGGCTGCGAGCAAGGACGCCGCAGCCAAAGACGCCGCAGCCAAAGACGCCGCGGCCAAGGATGCCGCAGCCCAAAACGTCTCTTCCGTACAACTTCCTGAAATTCCAAGGGATCTGACTCGGGGCAAGGCGGCACAATTTTCAGTGACAGTCCTGGCGCCCCAGGGAGGGACTCTGTCGCTCGTACTTCCTTCGGGATTCCAGGCGCAGCCCGCCTCGCACGATGTGGCGTCTTCGCCGAAACCTTTTCAGTGGATCTTCAATGTGACGCCCCCCGCCCGGAACCAGGTGATCCAGGACGGCGTCGTCCAGGCGAGGCTCGTCAAAGCGGGGAGCCCGCCGGTGCTTTTGGCCTCAGATACGAAGAGTCTCAGCTATGAGGTCGGGCAGTCCCTGATGGGGTACTACCTCTTCGGCCTGCTCGGAATCGCGGTTGGCTACGCGATGCGCAAGCTGATGAAGGCGTTCTCCGAGGCAGCCCCACCCGAGGAGACCATCCAGATGATGGCGGCGGACGATCCCGTGCCTGGCTGGCTGAAGCAGCTCGTGGCCCGGCACTATTACTCTGTCGATGCCTTGATCACGCTGGTTCTTGGCGTGCTGGCCCTGTACAAGCTGGTCAATTCTGACCAGCGCCCGCCCGAGGATGGGCTCTATCCGATGGGCGCCATCGTGCTGGGTTTCCTGATCGGGCTCCTGACCCACAGCGAGCTGGTAACCCGCATCACCGCCAAGGGAGCGGCCAAGCTTACGAGCGCGTGGGCAGCTCGCAGTCAAGCAGCCAGGGAAGCGGCCGCTCAAGCAGGCAAGAAAGCGGCTGTTTAAGCGCGGTAACTACGGATGGGGAAGAGGAATTTGGAGGCGACGAGCGGATTCGAACCGCTGAATAAGGGTTTTGCAGACCCTCGCCTTACCACTTGGCTACGTCGCCCGAGACGGGCTGGGGCCGCTTGCGCGGCCCCCGGATCTTAGCAGAACGCGGAAGACGTCCGCGGTCTTGAGTCAAATCAAAATCTGGAGCGGGAAACGGGATTTGAACCCGCGACCCCAACCTTGGCAAGGTTGTGCTCTACCACTGAGCTATTCCCGCCCGACAGGCTCGCAAAGAATAGTCAGGGCAGCCCCTGACTGTCAAGCGGCTGTCCTGACAGCCTACCGGCGGCGGCGCGGAGGACCCGGATTGTAGGGAAAAGCGTTGCGGATCAGGGTGTAGCGCCAGCCGCCGTCCTCCCGGTCGAGGCCGAGGACGTCGAAGCGGCAGGAGCGGCCGTGCCAGCCGCGGGCGCTCAGGTAGAGGGACGGCGGCGCGGGAGAGGCGGCGCTGCTTGGCGAAGCCCACCGCCGCGATCGCCGGGCCGTAGCGGTCGCCATCCCGGGCCTTGATCTCGACGAAGCAGAGGGTGTCCCCCTCCTGCGCCACGACGTCGATCTCGCCGCCGTGGTTGACGACGTTGCGGGCCAGGATCTGGTAGCCCTGCGCCCTCGAGCCAGCGGACGGCGTCGTCCTCCCCCACCTTCCCCCGGGCCCGCGCGTGCGGCTGCTCGCGGAAGCTGTCGCCGCTCAATCGGCCTCTACTTCCGCTTCCAGCGGGTCCCCTGCGGCGTGTCCTCGAGAACGATGCCGCGGGCGGCGAGCTCGTCGCGGAGGCGGTCGGAGGCGGCGAAGTCGCGGTTCTTGCGGGCGTCGTTGCGCTCCTGGATCAGCCGCTCGATCTCCGGCCCCGTCGTCATCCCCGGCCTTCCCCTCCGGCCAGCTCGGCGGGGTCGAGCACGCCCAGCACCCGGTCGACGTCCTTCAGGGCGTCGAGGACGCGCTGGCGGTCGCCGGCGCCGATCCGCTTCTCCTCGATCGCCACGTTCACCTCCTTGACGTAGGCGAACAGGGCGGCGAGGGCGACGGCGAAGTTGAGGTCGTCGGCGAGGCCGGCCGCGAAGTCCTGGCGCAGCCGCGCGCCGGCTTCGGCGAGCCGCGCGTCGGAATCCGCCCCGCTCCTCGGCGTGCCCGAGGCGGAAGCGCATCTCGTCGACCCGGCGCAGGGCGCCGGCGGCGCCATCGAGCGACTCGAAGGTGAAGTTGAGCTTCTGCCGGTAGTGGACCGAGAGGAAGAGGTAGCGCAGGGCCCGCGGCGAGCAGCCGCGCGCCAGCAGGTCGGGCAGGGTGTACTGGTTGCCCAGCGACTTCGACATCTTCTGGCCGTCGACGATCAGGTGCTCGGCGTGCAGCCAGGTGCGGACGAACGGCTTGCCGGTGGCCGACTCGCTCTGGGCGATCTCGTTCTCGTGGTGCGGGAAGATCAGGTCGACGCCGCCGCAGTGGATGTCGAAGGTCTCGCCGAGGTACTTCATGCTCATCGCCGAGCACTCGATGTGCCAGCCAGGCCGGCCGGGGCCCCAGGGGGAGTCCCAGGAGGGCTCGCCGGGCTTGACGGCCTTCCAGAGCACGAAGTCGCGCACGTCCTCCTTGCCGTACTCGTCGCTCGCCACCCGCTCCCCCTGGCGCGCCTGGTCGAGGTCGAAGCCCGAGAGGCTGCCATAGTCTGGGATCGCTGGCGATCTTGAAGAAGACCGAGCCGTCGGTCTCGTAGGCGTGCCCGTTGGCGATCAGGCGTCTCGATGATCGCGATCATCTCCGGGATGTGCTCGGTCGCCTTGGGGAAGTGCTCGACCCGCTCCATGTGCAGCGTGTCGAGGTCGCGCAGGAAGGTCTTGATGAACGGCTCGGTGTACTCGGCGAGCGAGAGCCCCGCCTTGTGCGCCCCCTGGATGGTCTTGTCGTCGACGTCGGTCAGGTTCATCACCTGGGTGACGCGGTAGCCGAGGTAGCTGGAGGCTGCGCCGCAGCAGGTCCCCGAAGAGGAAGGTGCGGAGGTTGCCGATGTGGACCTCGTTGTAGACGGTGGGGCCGCAGATGTAGACGCGGGCCTCGCCGGGCAACGAGCGGCTGGAACGGCTCGAGCTTGCGCCCGAGGGTGTTGAAGAGGACGAGTTCGGTCATGGGCTTTTGAGGTCCGGGGGGGTTCTACTTCGTAACGGTCACGGAGCCGGCGAGCCAGGTGAGCCCGGGGATGGCCCGGCCGGCGGAATCGAGGCCGAGTTGCGCGTGAAGGCGAAGCTCCCGGAGCCGGACGCGGCAGCGCTGAACTCGAGGGTCAGCACCACGCCGGAGCCGTTGGCTCCCGGGGTAGTGCCGAGATGGGTGCCGCCGATGATCAGGGTGCCGGGCGAGGAGACCGCCGCCTGGACCGCGCCGTTGCCGAGCAGCGGTCCGGCCGTGACGCGGACGTACTGAAGCTGGGTGGACGGATAGGTGAGGTCGAAGGCGACGCCATAGAGGTCCGTCACCTGGTTCGCCCGCAGCTCGAGGACCAGGGTGGAGGCGGTGGTGGCGGCGCCGCTCGCGAGGTAGAGGCTGTTCGCCGCGGGAGCCCCCTGGGCCGTGAAGGTGATCCCGGCGACGGGCGGAGGTGGAGGCGGCGGCTCGGTCGTGCTGCCGCCGCCGCCGCCGCAGGCGGTGAGGAGGAGGGTCAGAAGGAGGGCGAGACCGGAAAGCCTTCTCAAACCCGCACCTCCTGCTCTTCCGCCAGACTTCTTGAGCTGCCGTTTCGACCGCTCCTTGCGCAGGCCGCGGAGATGGTCGGTGAAGAGGATGCCGTCCAGGTGGTCGACCTCGTGGCAGATGGCGCGGGCCAGGTAGTCGTCGGCCTCGAGCTCGAAGGGTTTGCCTTCCAGGTCCTGGGCCCGCAGGGTGATCGAGAACGGGCGGTCCACCTTGTCGGTGATGCCCGGCAGGGAGAGGCACCCCTCGGTGTCGGTCTCCACCCCCTCGCGCCGGACGATCTCGGGATTGACGAGGACCCGGACCTCGGCGGGATCCTCCCCCACCGAGATGTCCACCACCGCGAGGCGGAGGTCGACCCCCACCTGGGGGGCCGCGAGGCCGACGCCGGGGGCGGCGTGCATGGTGTCGACCATGTTGGCCGCGAGCTTGCGCAGGCCGGCGTCGAACGTCTCCACCGGGCGGCACTTCACCCGCAGGACAGGGTCGGGATAGATACGGATCGCAAGTATCGCCATTTCGTCAGGTCAGCCGCTTCGCAGACGTTGCGCGATGGCGGCGACGTCGCGGTCGTTGTGCTGCCCGCGCAGCGTCTCCAGGAACCCGCGCGGGTCGGCGTTGCCGACCAGGCACTTCTCCAGCCCTTCGCGGGTGAGCTTCAGCGCGGTGACCGGCTCCGCCGTGCGGTAGCGGGCGGGCCATTTGCCGCGCTCGAGCAGGGCCGCCTCGCCGAGGAGGTCGCCGGCGCCGAAGCTGCGCACCGTTCCGGCGTGGCCACCGGATTCTATCGTGGCCTCGACGACTCCCTGGACGATCAACAGCAGGAAGGCCTCCTCGCTTCCCTCGCGGGCGATCACCGCTTCGGACTCAAGGCGGAGGAGCTCCATGGCCGAGAGCAGCCGCTTCAGCGACTCGCCGGGAAGGTTGCGGACGACGCTGCTGGCGGCCAGGTGGTGCCAGAGCCGCGTCAGCTCGAGCGCGGTCCCCGCCGTGGACGCCCCCCGCCTCGCGCAGCCCCTCGAGGGCGAGCGTCCGCACCTGCTCCATGCTCTTGCCGCGCTGGAGCTTCTCGGTCTTCTGGCGCAGCGACGGGTCGAGCGGCGCCAGCTTCACCGCCTTCGACAGCAGGGCGATCCCCTTGTCGTGAAAGCCGTCCTGGGCGTACTCCTCGGCGACGAAGACGTATTCGTCCACCGCCTTCTCGAACTGCTTGAGATGGGTGTAGACCTCGGCCAGCTTGAGGTGGGTGTGCAGATCGTCGGGGTTGTCCTTGAGGCGCGCGCGCAGGCGCTCCCCCGCCTCGTCGTAGCGCTCGAGGACGACCAGGTCGTCGATCGTGTACTCCTGCGGCTCCTGCTGCTTCTTGCCGCCGCCGCGGAACCAATTGATCGCCAAGAATTTCTCCCCCACAATGGATCGCCGGACACAGACTGCAAATCCGCATCCGCTCGGACGGTGTCACCCAAAGTGGACGCCACCGCGGCCGAATCAGCTCATCATGGAGGTGAATGATAGGGCGAAGGGAGCGGCGAAGCAATTGAAAAAAAGGGAGTTCCCGCTCCCGCGAGAGGAATAAAGCAGGTGGTCCGGAAGTTGCTATTTACATGCGGACGAGGCCATCGTCCGACTCATGGAGACAGACAGATGAAGACTCTGAGCAAGGTCCTCCTGGTCCGTTTTGCGCTTGCCCTTGGGCTGCTCGCCCTGGCGGGTCCCGCGCTCGCTGACGTCTATGACGCCGGCGGTTATGACGCCGGCGACCTTGGCGGCAACGGCAGCAACGAGGGTTATGGCTATTTCCGCGTCGTGGAGGGCTCGCCCACCCTGGTGCAGGCCGGTGCGGACGAGCGTGCCGCCGCCGAGGTCAACCAGCCGGTGCTGGCGGGCGACCACCTGTGGGTGCCGAACCGTTCGAAGGTCGAGATCCTGCTCGCCGACCAGAACATCCTGCGGGTGGACGGCGGCAGCGAGCTGATCCTCGAGCGCCTGGCCGCCTCGCCGGACCGCAAGGACCAGGCGACGGTCGTGCGCCTGGTCGCCGGCAACCTGCAGCTCGTCGTCACCCAGGACTCCCTGGGCGACCAGCTCCCCCGCGTCGATACGCCGAACGCCACGATCTACCCGCAGAACTACGGCGTCTACCGGATCACGGCCGACGACGGCTGGAGCCAGGTGGTCGTCCGCCGCGGCACCGCCGAGGTGGTGACCGACCGCGGCACTTCGCGAGTCCGGGCGGACGAGGAGGCGGTGATCGACGACCACGTCGAGGACGTGAACCGCCGCGCCGACGTCCGCGAGGCCGGCGGCTTCGACTCGCTCGAGCGCTGGGCGCGCCAGCTCGACGACGAGTACTCCGGCAGCGATCAGCGCTACGTCGACGACAACCTGCGCTACGCCGCGGCGCCGCTCACCCGCTACGGCGCCTGGATCGACGTCAACGGCTCCTCCTACTGGCGGCCGCGAGTGGCGGCCGACTGGCGCCCCTACTGGCAGGGGCGCTGGGTCTACACCCCCAGCGGCCTGACCTGGCTCTCCTCGGAGCCCTGGGGCTGGGTGCCCTACCACTACGGGAGCTGGGACTACCTGCCCAGCTACGGCTGGGTCTGGCAGCCGGGCTCGGTCTGGTCGGCGGCCTGGGTCTACTGGTACTGGGGCCGAGGACTACGTCGGCTGGTGCCCGACCGGGTACTACACCCGCTATTACGGCCCCAGCTTCGGCGTCGACATCGGCTTCCGCAGCGGCGTCTACGGCTGGGCCGGCGGCGGCTGGGGGATCTACGACAACTGGAACTTCGTGTCGACGTCCTACTTCCGGGACGGCTATCGCAACGGCTACCGGGACGGCTACTGGGACGGCCGCCGCGACGTGCGGCGCTACGCCGTGCCGAGGTCGACCGCAACCGCGGCGACCTCGGGCGCGGCATCATCACCACCGACACCCGGCCGCTCAAGCCGAGCGTCTGGAAGGATCCCGGCGGGCCGCTGCGCGCCCTGCGCGGCGGCGCGGCCGAGCTGCCGGACGTGACGCCGTTCGTCGCCCGCAAGCCGAACCTGCCGCAGGCGGTCGCCCGCTCGGTGATCTCCGAGAAGCCGCAGGCCCTCGACGGCACGCCGTTGCGGCCGGGCACTCTCGGACGTCCGGGCCGGCGCGGCTCGGAGGGACGCCCCTCGGTCCCGGGCGCCCAGCCCGGCAAGCCGGGCCCGGTCGTCATCGGCGGCACTCCGGCGGGCAAGCCCGTCGGGCGTGAGACGCCGGGCCGGACCGGCCGCCCGGGTCCCCAGGTGGACGGCGGCGCGCCCAACCCGCGCGTGATTGGTGGAGGTAGAGGTGGAGGTAGCGGTGGCGGTAGTGCTGGCGGTAGCAGCGACCGTGGAGACCGCGACAACGGCAAGCCGGTCGTCCGGGAGCGTCCCGCGGCCGAGGCCGACGGCGGCGCCCCGCGTCCGGAGCGCAAGCCGGTCATTATTGAGGTCAAGCCCGAGGTCAAGCCCGAGGTCAAGCCGCAGGTCAGGCCGGACCGCTCCGAGCGCCCGTCCGACGAGGATCGTCCGCCGGTGGTACGCGAGCGACCCGCGCGGCCTTCCTCCGAGGCGGACGGCGGCTCTCCGCGGCCCGAGC
Organism: uncultured Acidobacteriota bacterium; assembly: GCA_963792575.1. GTDB lineage: Bacteria > Acidobacteriota > Thermoanaerobaculia > Multivoradales > UBA5704 > DATARR01. The sequence goes on along the minus strand of CAWBWZ010000002.1, from coordinate 787,585 downwards.
GCCGGCCCGAGGCCGAGCAGCCCAGGCCCGACCGCTACGAGCGGCCGCAGACGCAGGATCGCCCGCAGGTGCGAGAGGAGCGGCAGCCCGAGCGCCGGCCCGAAGCCGAGGAGAGGCGGCCCCCCGAGCGCAAGCCGGAAGTCCGCGAGGAGCGGCAGCCCGAGCGCAAGCCCGAGGTCCGCGAGAGCCGCCCCCCGGAGCGCAGCAAGCCGGAGGCCCGCGAGGACCGGCGGCCCGAGCGCAAGCCGGACAACGACGACCGCAAGCCCCCCCGCGGCCGCGGCTGAGGCGGCTCTCCCCCTCTCAAACCAGGAAGCCGGGTTCGCCCGGCTTCCTTTTTTCGTCTTCGATGCGGCTACAATCTCCCCCTCCATGCGCCCCTCCTCCCTGTTCCGCATCCTTTTCGTCCTGTACTGCATCGAGGCCGGGACGTTCCTCGTGCTGGCGCCCTGGAGCCCGGTCTGGGACCGGATGCTGCTCCAGCTCCCCAGCGAGCTGCTGCGCGCCATCGCTCTCTACCCCTTCGTGCGGGCGGCGGTGACCGGTTTCGGACTGATCCACCTCGTCTGGGGCGCCCACGATCTCGACGAGCTCATCTTCCGGCGCCGGGCCACCCGTGCCACCACCAACGACGTTTAATCTCCTCGCGATCAGCGACCGGATCACTCTCGGCGGCCTCGGGATCGAGATGGCGGACTGGCTCCGCGCCGCCGGAGAGGCCGGGATCGGCGCCGTCCAGCTCCGCGAGAAGGATCTCGACGACCGCGACCTCTACGGGCTCACCCGTCTCGCCCGGTCGATCCTGCCGCCGGCTGTCCGCCTGCTGGTCAACGGCCGCCTCGACGTCGCGCTCGCGGCCGGCGCCGACGGCGTCCACCTGCCCGCCGACGGCGTCCCGGTCGCGGCGCTGCGCGCGCGGTTCGGAGAAAATCCGCTGATCGGCCGCTCGGCCCACACCGTCGCCGAGGTCGAGCGGGCGCGCGACGGCGGCGCCGACTACGTGACCTTCGGCCCGGTCTACGCGACCCCCGGCAAGGGGGCGCCCGTGGATTCCGGCGAGCTCGCCCGCGCCGCGGCCGCCGGCCTTCCCGTCTACGCGCTGGGAGGCATTACACTAGAGCGGTTCGACGAGCTGGCCACGGCGGGAGCGGCGGGAGTCGCGGCCATCCGGCTGTTTCAGTCGGCTTCGGTCCCCCGATCTGGCGGCGCTGGCCCGGGCGCGCCCGCGAGCGTTTCGGCCGCCAGGACGGAGACCTTGGAGACGGAGACGTCCGTCCCGCGAAGATGACCCTCGGCTCACGGTTCCGCAAGCTCCGCTATCTGCTCGTCTCGCTCGCCGTGATCGTGCTCGATCAGTGGACCAAGTGGCTGGTCGAGGTCCATCTCCCCCACCACACGACGCAGCCGGTGATCCCCGGCTTCTTCAACCTGACCCACGTGCGCAACACCGGCGTCGCCTTCGGCCTCTTCGCCTCGGACGGGCTGGCGGCGGCGGCAGCTGGCTGCTGACCGGCCTCGGCCTCGGCGCCCTGGTGGCGGTCGGCCTCTACTTCTGGTTCACGCCGTCGCGCGACCGGATCCTCCTGGTGGCCCTGGCGCTGGTGGTGGGCGGCGCGGTCGGCAACCTGATCGACCGGGTGACGAGCGGCGCCGTGACCGACTTCCTCGACGTCTACGTCGGCCTCCACCACTGGCCGTCCTTCAACGTCGCCGACAGCGCCATCTCGATCGGCATCGTGCTGATGGCGATCGACAGCTTCCGCCGCACCGCCATCACGAGGAACCCCGCGAGGCCGCCACGGCGGCGGCTACGGTCCCCGAGTGACCCCTCCCCCGGCGGGCGGCGAGGTCCTGGACGCGTCGAGCCGCGAGAGCGGCCGGCGAGCGGCTCGACCGCCACGTCGCCGCCCGCCTCGACGCTCCGCGCAACCAGGTCCAGCGCTGGATCGCCGACGGCCTGGTGCGGGTCAACGGCGCGGGAGGCGAAGCCCTCGGCCGCGGTCGCGGCCGGGCGATCGCGTCGAGTGCAGCCCGCCGGAGCGGAAGGAGGAGCGGGTGCTCCCCGAGCCGGGCGACCTCGCGGGTGCTCCATGAGGACGCCGAGATCGTCGTGCTCGACAAGCCGGCCGGCCTGACCGTCCACCCCGGCGCCGGCCGCGCCACCGGCACCCTCGCCCACCACCTCCTCGACCGCTATCCCGAGATGGCCGGCGTGGGCGGCCCCGGCCGGCCGGGCATCGTCCACCGCCTCGACCAGGGGACGAGCGGCGTGCTGGTGGTGGCGCGCACGCCGGCCGCCTACGCCCGCCTCTCCCGCGCCTTCGCCGACCGCGAGGTCGAGAAGCGCTATCTCGCGATCGCCTACGGCGCGCCATCGCCGCCCGCCGGCACCATCGAGGCGCCGATCGGCCGCCACCCGCAGCGAGCGCAAGGAGATGGCCGTGCGCCCCGGCGGCCGGCCGGCGCGCACGCACTACCGGACGCTGGCCGCGGCGGCGGGGATCGCGCTGCTCGAGCTGGACCTCGCGACCGGCCGGACCCACCAGATCCGCGTCCACCTGAAGCACATCGGCCATCCGCTGGTCGGCGATCCGGTCTACGGCGAGGCGCGCTGGAAGGCTCTCCCCCGCCCTGTCCAGCCGGTCCTGCGCGACTTCCCCCGCCCGGCGCTCCACGCCTGGCGGCTCGCCTTCCGCCATCCGGCGACGGATGAGCCGCTGGCGTTCGAGGCGCCGGTGCCGGAGGATTTCAGCGGGCTGTGGGAGAGGGTGACCGGTTCCCCATTCGCGGTCTAGTCGCTCGCGGGTTTTGGCTCCGGCCCGGCCTTGCCGCGCGCGGCCGGGGCCCTGTCTTTCCGCATGTCCACGATGCCTTTGAAGAAGGCCCCCTCGGCGATGATGATCCGCGGCGCCGAGATGTTCCCCTCGAGGCTCCCCGAGGGGGAGACCTCCACGCGGTCGGAGGCCATCACGTTCCCGATCACCCGGCCGCCGATGCGGACCACCGGAGCCGCGATCGGCCCGGTCACCACCCCCTCGGCGCCGACCGTCACCGTCGCGTCCACCCGCACCTCCCCTTCGATCTCCCCCTCGACCAGCAGCTCGGTTCCCCCTGTCACCTCGCCCTGGAGGCGGGTGCCGGCGGCGATGTGGGTGAGACGGTGTCTCTGCGGAGCAGACTCGGACGGCCCGCCGGACGCGGAAGAGGAGGACGGATGGTCACGGCGAAAGATCGACATAGCTCCCCGGCACGGTGTTCGGTCGATTGTGTAGGAAGGGTGAATTGGAGCGGGCAACGGGACTCGAACCCGCGACATCAAGCTTGGGAAGCTTGCACTCTACCAACTGAGTTATGCCCGCTCGATGGGTCGAGCGTGAGGAAATCTAGCCGAGCGGCGCGGCGGGGTCAAGTAGGAGCCGCTCCGCTCGCATGGCGCATTGCCAAGACAAACGGCTATACTGAGAGCATGCAAGGCACAGGATCGGGTCGAGGCCGCGACACCGTGGAAGGCAAGGACTCTCTCTACTTCTTCCCCGATCAGAAGATCACCGAGCAGGAATTCCTCCACCTCCTCCACCAGGGCACCTCGGAGCAGCGCGCGTGGGTCATCTCCCACCTGCTCCGCTACGCCCAATGGGACGACATCTGGACCTACGTGACCCGCGACGAGGTCAAGGAGATCTTTCCCACCCTGGATCTCCCCGAGAACCTCCGCAACGCCTGGGGCCGGATGCTCAAGATCGAAGCCCCCGTCGGCCCCCTCGGGTAGACAACCTCCGAGGGCGGCCACACAGGGCCGCCCCTACATCTTCAGGTTCAGGCGCAGCGCGACGATCTGTGTCTGCTCGAAGAGGAGAAAGTTGTTGTCGCTCACCAGCACCAGGGTGGGCGAGCCATCGGGCAGCCGCGGTCCGAACGCCATCCCCTCGATGTTGTCCGGCACGAAGCCCGAGCGGGCGAAGTCGTAGACCAGGGTCTTGCGGACGGGCTTGTAGCGCTGCCCCATCAGCGACTCCGTTCCCGACACGTCGGTGGCGCCGGCGAGGGAGACCCGGAAGATCTGGATCGCCATGCCGCGCCCCTCGACGAACTCCCGCTCCAGGGCCAGCAGATCCCCGTCCGGCAGGGCCAGCAGCTCCGAGAGGCCGCGGACCTGGAAGCCGCCGCCCTGGCCGGGCCTCGCGATCGGCTCCACCACGTAGACGAACTGCCCGCCGGGGACGAAGCCGCCGCCGCGCCGCCCGTAGCGCAGCAGGCGGACCGGGCTCGCTCCCGTCACGTCCTCGGGCGCGTCCTGCCGGAGAGCGCGCTCGTTGGCCGTCCACAGCGCCTCGCCTCCCGGCGAGAGGGTCAGGCTCTCGAAGCCGAGATTCCCCCGGACCCCCCGTTTGTCCGTGGCCAGAAACAGCTCCGGCACCGGCAGGGCGCGCAGCAGCTTGCCGGCCGGGGAGAACTCGCGGATCGACGGCTCGATCTCGGACGCGATCAGCATCTCCCCCGCGGGCTCCAGGGCCAGCCCCTCGCCGTCCAGAGTCTTGCCCGTGAACCCGGCGAGCGGGATCGCCGCCAGCGGCATCTGCAAGGGCGTCTTCCCCGCCGGAGTGGCAACCCCGTTCGCGCTCACCTCGAAGGCGAGCCGGATCACCCGCGCCGGGGTCTCCCCGTCGCCGTCCACCAGGGCGAGCCAGGTGCCATCGGCGGCGCGCGCCAGCGCCGAAAGGCCGCCGACCCGGAAGCCGCCGGCGCGGGCGCCGTAGGGGACGATCAGGGGGCCGGCGCCGAGCAGGGAGAGGGCGGGGGCGGAGCCCTCCAGCAACGCCAGCGAGCGGGGCGTACAGGAGCCGCCTGCGAACGCGAGGAGCGCCAGCAGGCCGAGCGCGATATCGCGCCCGATATGGCGCCAGAGCCTCATCGCGGCACGAACTGGACTTCGAACATCTTCGGCCAGAGCTTGCCGGTGATCAGGAAGGTCCTCGGCCTTGGGGTCCCAGGCGATGCCGTTGAGCACGTCGGCCTTCTGCCGCTCCTCGGGGGTGAGCAGGCCGGAGGCGTCGACCACCGCCGTGACCCGGCCGTCCTTGAGGTCGATGCGCAGGATGTCGTCGGTCTGCCAGACGTTGGCCCAGACGACCCCGTCGACGCATTCGAGCTCGTTGAGCTTGTACGCGGGCTGGCCGGCGAGCGTGACGTTGAGGGTGCTCTGCACGGCGAAGGTCCTGGGATCGCGGAAGGTGAGCCGGTCCGAGCCGTCGCTCATCACCAGCCGGTTGCCGTCCAGGCAGAGCCCCCACCCCTCGCCGTCGTAGCGGAACTCCCCCGCCGGCCTGAAGTCGGCGCGGTCGTAGACCAGCGTCCGCTGGTCCTGCCAGGTGAGCTGGAGCAGCTTGCCGTCCACCAGCGCCAGCCCCTCGGCGAAGTACTCTGCTTTCACGTCCACCTTCCGCTTGACGGTTCCGGTCCTCGGGTCCACCTCGCGCAGGCTCGATTTGCCGGGGAGGCCGGTGCTCTCGTAGAGCGTGTCGCCGTCGAGCAGCAGCCCCTGGGTGAACGCCTCGGGATCGTGCGGACGGACCGAGAGCACCTTCACCTTCAGTCGCTCGGGCGCATCGGGAGCGCTCGCCGTGGCCACGGCGATATCCGACGGGGTGACGCGGTCCGGCCTGGGAGCCGGACGGAAGTGCCAGAACGCGGCCAGGGCGATTGCGGTGATCATGATCAGGATGATAGGCCAGCGGCGGGAGGGCGGTACAGACACGGAGGCCTGTCGAGGTTTGCTGGAACGTGTCGCTTGGCGGGCCATGGTCGGTAAGTCTCCTCTGAATCTGCCCGCCCGCAGGGCGGATTTATCCAGCCTGGGGTGTCAACCCCAGGTGGGCCGGCCCAACCAACCCCAAACCCCGAAGGGGTGGCCTGTCAGGTTGGAATCGGCCACCCTTCCAGGGATTTGAATTTCGGGGGGGACTCCCCACCTGGGGTTGACACCCCAGGCTGGATAAATCCGCCCTGCGGGCGGGCACTTCATTCACCCGCCCCACGAGCAGTCGTCCATGCCGCCCAGCAGCGAGGAGTCCGGCATGCCGATCGGCTGCCCGGGCGGCGGCGCTGGCGGCTCGGGGCGCTTGGCGGCCTCCTCGACGCCGCGGCGGTCGAGGTGGCGCTCGATCTCGCGGGCGAGGAAGGCCCGGTTCGCGGCCTCGGCACCCTCAGGGGCGCCGCCCTTGCCGAGCCGGCCGGCCAGGGAGCGCAGCTCGGCGTCCACCCGCGAGCGCACGCCCGGCGCGGCCTGCGGATCGCCCGACAGGCCGATCAGCCGCCGCACCACCACCCACTGCTCGGTCCGCCGCACCTCGGCCAGCCGCTCCGCCTTCGGCGCCGCGCCGCCGAACACCTTGTCCTCCAGCCCCTTCAGCACCTCCTCCAGCCCTGGCAGCGAGGGGTCGCGGCGGTGGAAGTCGACCAGCCGCGCCGTCCGCTCGGGGCGCAGCAGCAGCCGCACCGCCATGTCGGCGCCGGTGGCGGCGGCCGAGAGGGATCGAAGGTCGGCGTCGGTCAGGCCGGCGAACATCTCCTCGTTCGGCGTGGTACTCGGCCGGGCGCGGCAGCAGCAGGCCGATCACCGGCTCGGGCAGGTCGAGCGTCTCGGGCGTCAGGACGTCCAGGATCGCCGCCAGCGCCCGCCGCTGCGCCGCGCCGTCCACCGGCTTCGAGGGGGGCTGGCCGTCGCCGCGCAGGGCATAGGTGTACTCGCAGCCCGCCGACCACCTTGGAGGCGCGCCTCCAGCTGGTACCGGTGATGGAAGTAGAGCGGGACCAGCACCTCCTGGAGCAGCGCGAGCGGCTGCCCGGGGGCGATGTTGTGCTCGCCGAAGTTGGCGAGGCCGATGCGGCGCACCGCCAGCTCGTGGCGCAGCCCCTCGGCGGCATCCGGGCCGTTGTCCCAGAGATGGGCGAGCGGGTTGGCCGAGCCCTCGGGGCGGGCGTCCTCGTCGGTGAGGAAGATCAGGCCGTGGGCGAGCCCTTCCTTGACGATCGCGTCGAGCCCCGCCCGCTCGTCCGCCCCCGGCGCGAACTCGGTGTAGCCGTAGCGGATCGCCTGCACGTCCCACTCGCCCATCCCGGTCGCATAGGCCTTGCGAGAGGTCGAGCTTGCCGTCCGCCGTGATCTCGACCTGCGGCGCCGGATAGTCCATCACCGAGGCGCGGCCGTAGGTCGAGGCGGCGAAGTTGTGGGCGAGGCCCAGGCTGTGCCCCACCTCGTGCGCGGCGAGCTGGCGGATGCGGGCGAGCGCGATCTGCACGGGATCGTCCGGCGCGCCGCTCCCCGACTTGTCCGCCCCGACCAGCCCCTCGAAGATCAGGCGGTCCTGGCGCACGCGCAGCGAGCCCAGGGTGACGTGCCCCTTGAGGATCTCCCCGGTCCGCGGATCGATCACCCCGCCGCCGTAGGACCAGCCGCGGGTCGAGCGGTGCACCCACTGCACGACGTTGTAGCGGACGTCCAGCGGGTCGGCCCCCGGCGGCAGCACCTTCGACCTCGAAGGCGTCGATGAAGCCCGCCTTGTCGAACGCCTCCTTCCACCAGCTCACCCCTTCGATCAGGGCGCTGCGGATCGGCTCCGGCGCGCCGGAATCGACGTAATAGACGAGCGGCTTCTTCACCCGCGAGCGCGCGCGCCGCCGGATCGACCTTCTCCAGGCGGTGGCGGGAGAGGCAGCGGACGTCGACCGGCTCGGCGATCGGCGCCGCGTAGTCCTTGAACTCGACCCCGAAATAGCCGGCGCGCGGATCGAACGCGCCGCGGCTTGTAGCCGGCGTCCGGGCAGGCGCACCAGCGAGTGGTGCTGCACCAGGGTGATCGCGCCGGCCGCGGGCGCCGTCTCGCGCACCAGGCGCCCCGGGCTCGGCCGACTGGTAGGTCAGCAGAGACTCGAACTCCACGTTGTCCGGAAAGGCCAGGCAGTTCTCGGCGTCGACCGACGCTGCGCGCCGGCGTCGAGCGACCAGCTCCCCTGCTGGGCCATCTTCAGCCGCGCGACGATATCGTGGGCGTCGCGCACCAGGAAAGGGGTGAAGTCGACCAGCGCCCGCGCCGTCGGCGTCCTCGGCGGCGATCTCGCCGGCCCAGAGGATCGAGGTGGCGAACGACTCGCGGACCGCCTGCCGCTCGCCCGGCGTCCTCGGTCAGCGCGCGGAACTTGAGGTTCGGCTGCTCCGAGAAGCACGCGGCCGCCCAGCCGGCGCAGATTCGACGATGCGGGTGTCGCCGAGCTGGCCGCGGTCGAGCCCCACCGGGTTCGAGCCGAGGCCGGTGGCGATCCCCTCCTGATAGATGTAGCTCGCCACCTCCCCGCTCTTCTCCGTGGCCGGCGGCACCTCCAGCCAGACCTTCCCCTTCTGCCGGTCGACGTAGAAGGTCAGAAGCCCGGCCCGCTTCTCCAGGCGCCCCGCGATCTTGGCGATCGCCGGCGGTCCGGTCTCAGCGGCGGGAGCGCCCTTCGCCTCGGCCTCGTCAGGAGGGGCGGCGGCGAGGGGGATAGAGAGAAGGAGGGCGGCGAGAAACATCAGGTAACGTGGTGGCATGGCTTCCCCAGAAAGATACGAGGCCATCAAAGGACGGGCAGTTTACCACCCCGCCTGGGCATCAAGGCCCGGCCCCTCCGCTTGCCGCAAAGCCGCCGATCGGCTATAAGCAAGAGTCATGCAAAGTCTGGCCATCCCACAACATCCTGTTGAAACCACGGATAAAGATTTCGACTCGCTAGGGCTCAGTCAATCGATCCTTCGTTGCGTGCGGCTCGTCGGCTTCGAGACATCCGACGCCCATCCAGGCCGCCGTCATCCCGGTAGCGCTCAGCGGGCGAGACCTGATCGGCCTCGCCGAGACCGGCTCCGGCAAGACGGCGGCCTTCTCGCCTCCCGATCTGCCGAACGGCTCGCGCCAGGACCCCAAGGCCCGCGCCCTGATCGTCTCCCCCACCCGCGAGATCGCCCTCCAGACCCAGGCTTTCCTCGACGCCTTCGGCGGCGACTTCAGCCTGCAGACGGTCTGCCTGATCGGCGGCGTCAAGATGGGGCCGCAGCATACCGCGGCTCGCCGCCGCCCCCACGTCATCGTGGCAACCCCCGGCCGCCTGCTCGACCACGTCGAGCAGCGGCACCGCGCGGCTCGACCGACTTCAACCTCCTGGTCCTCGACGAGGCGGACCACATGCTCGACATGGGGTTCATGCCCCAGGTCAACCGCATCCTCCAGGAGCTGCCGCAAGAACGGCAGACGCTGATGTTCTCCGCCACCATGCCGCCGCCGATCGAGCGGTCTCGCCAGCAGTTCATGATCGATCCGGTGCGGATCGACATCACTCCCCGAGGGCAGGCGGCCCACGGGATCAGCCACCGGCTCTACCTGGTCGAGCCGGACGAACAAGAAGGCCTGCCTGCTCGCCCTGCTCCACCAGGAGCTGGGCAGCACCCTGGTCTTCATCCGCCGCAAGAGCGACGCCGAGTGGCTCTCCCGGCTGCTCGATGCGCGAGGGGCATCCGGTCGAGCGCATCCACTCCGACCTCTCCCAGGGGCAGCGGACCCAGGCGCTCCAGGGCTTCCGCGAGGGCGAGCACCGCATCCTGGTGGCGACCGACATCGCCGCCCGCGGCCTCGACATCCCCCGCGTCGCGCCACATCATCAACTTCGACATGCCCGAGACGGTCGAGGACTACATCCACCGCGCCGGCCGCACCGCCCGCGGCAACGCCACCGGGATCGTCTCCACGATCGCCACCTGGATCGACAAGCCGACGGATCAAGGAGATCGAGTCCGACGCTCGGCGAAGATCTCCCCCGCTGCACCGTCCCCGGCGTACTCCCCTACGTCGAAATGAAGCCCGAGGGTCACCCTCGGCGCCCGCAGGTCCACTCTCAAGGTCAAGCGGCGCTAAGCCGCCTTAAGTTCAAGGATAGTAGGGGCGCAGCCTGCTGCGCCCCTATGATCGAGCTTCGGGCCTGCCCGGGCACAAGACGCGCGCGAGCCTCTTACCTACATCGTGAGAGCGCTCCTCCTTTGGTATTTTCCCGCCCGACGCCAGTATACTTGAGAGGAGATGACAAAATTTGAGAGTGAAGCCATGACCAGGCCTTATAATCTGGAATCGTCCACGGATTGGCAATCCTAGAGTGTATATATCTCCGATAAAATCGAGAACCTTGTGGCGAACTGCCTCCGTTGAGAAACGGAGAGCAGAGAAATAATTTGCGTTATCATAAAGTATGACCTGACACTCGTCCAACCTGCCAACCTCAAGCCCAAGAAGTCGCATATCTCGAACCTTCGACAAAGAAGTAACATCGATTGATTGTTGCAAGAAGGTTCGGGCTGGAGCAATTTCACGCAAGTATGTGCCGGGCGTAACCTCAATCGAGTATGATTGTTTTCCAATGGGTTGCGGAAAATCGATCAAGGCATCAACACGAAATCCATGCCACGGATGAGCGACAATTAGGCGATGCTCAGACGCATCCACCTGCCTGATTATACCCTTGACAGCAAAACATAAGGTTGGAACCCGTTGCTCTACCCAGCCAGCCTCAACAATCTTGGCTACCAGATTTTCGGCAGATCCATCACCAATTGGCACCTCGGAACCCTTTACACATCGAATATGAGCGTTTGTAATACCTAGCCCATGAAGGCTGGACATCATATGCTCTATACAAAGGATTCGGCCGCCATTTATTATTGCTGAAGACGTGCTGTCGCCAGCACAGACAAACAGAGATTCGCCCTTACCGGCCCGAGATTCATAGTGGCAGAATCGGATACCATAGTTCTCCGGCGCGGGATCGATTACTATTTCTGCCCATTCTCCGGTGTGCAAAGTTCGGCCTGTGATAATGACAGACTCGCGCAGTGTCCTCTGAAGAGTTTCAGACTGAACAATTTCTATTGCCTCTCTCGTTTCCGCAGCAACCATCGCATCCTCCGTATAGGCAATTCAACTGAAGGCATGCTGTGAATAGATATTTGAACACCTCTGGTGAGGTATTCATTCTTACCGGAACCTGACACCTTGAGGAGATTCCGGCTTTTCAACAAGAAATCCTCCGATTGCAAGGGCATCTAGTCCGGTTGCCCAGAAGGTCCTTAAAGCATCTCTCGGGCTGCAGACAATCGGCTCACCTTTGATATTGAATGATGTGTTGAGGAGGACAGGAATCCCAGTAATTTTCTCAAAAGCCTTGAGCAGCTTGTAAAAACGTGGATTTGTAGCATTGTCAACAGTCTGGATGCGCATTGTTCCATCAATGTGAACCACAGCAGGCACTGTTCTTCGTGCATACCCAGTTGCAGTAAACGACATGATCATGAAGGGAGCTTTAGTGGGCTTCACGACGAAGCGTTCGACAGCTTCCTCAGCTATGCTCGGACAGAACGGTCGCCAGTACTCGCGAAACTTAATTGCTGCATTTACTCGTTCCCGACTGTTAATGTCGCGAGGGTCTGCCAATATCGAACGGGCGCCAAGCGCCCGAGGACCTCCTTCCATACCGGCTTGAAACCAACCTACAATCATACCGCTGGCTATTAATCGCGCAACCTCTTCTTCTATGCTCACAATTGTCCGAAAAGATATACCACAAGACTGTAACTCTTCAAGAATGTCTTCATCTTTGTAGGTTGGCCCCCAGTAGATATGCTGTAATGGTTCAGGGCGGTTACCAGTGATGTCATGATATAGGCCTAGCGCCGCTCCCACCGACGTGCCTGAATCGGAGGGTATAGGGAAAAGGAAAATGTTGTCGAATAATCCAGCGGCATGAATGCGACCGTTCAATTTAACGTTCTGCCCCACCCCCCCGCCAATACAGATATTTTTCTGTCCTGAGACATTCTGAGCATGAGTGAGCAGGTCGAGAACGCGCTCCTCCAATGAGCGCTGAGCTTCAAATGCTAAGTCCTCATGAATGGCTGTTATGGGAGCACGGCCAATCCGAGGTGGTATGCCAAGTAATTCGACCAGATCATCTGTAAAGCGGTCCGAGTAAGTATGCCGCCCGTGATGAATATAGCGTGGCTCAAGGAAGTAAGTCCCCTCTGGGCCAGCGCGAAGTACCTGATCCAGGGCTCGGCGAATTTCTAGATTTTCGCGCCCATAGGCTGCCAAACCCATCACTTTGTACTCGCCATCATACGCAGCGAAGCCGAGGTACTCAGTTACAGCAGAATAGAACCATCCAAGTGAATGTGGTATGTGAAATCCCTGTATCAACTCAAGCGATTGTCTAGTTCCCTTCCAAAGCGTCGTGCACTGGTGATCGCCCGACCCATCGAGCGTGAGTACGAGAGCTTCATCAAAGGGGGAAAGGAAGAAGGTTGCGGCTGCATGTGATCGGTGGTGGGGATAGAACCTCAACTCAGGGATGCGGCGCGCTCCAAAATGGACCAGCAATTCACGCTCAAGCCGATTTCGCAAGGTCTTTTCGGACAGCATGACCATATTCCTTTCCTGCCATGCCCGAGTGGCAGGACCGGGCGGGAAAATGCTATTAACTTGTCGGTAAAATTCTCCCATTTCACCATTTGAATACCGTGGGGCATCATAACCAAAAACAATAAAATCGATATCATTCAGTTGTAATCGCGCACTCTGTAGGCAACTCTCAATAGAACGGACGGGAAAGATGTTAGGGGCATGCTTAAACCGGACCAGTCGCTCTTCCTCGACATAGGAGAGAACACAACCATTCTGCACCAAGCAAGCAGCAGGATCGCGGCCATGCAAGTAGCCAATAATATTCAAGGCGACTCCGTTCTAGCTCAGCGTACGAAGCCCTTGAGGCATTGGGGCCACGATCCGCCTCAGCCTAAGATTTATTGCATCTAAACATCTAGAATATCAAGGTCGAGGCTTGAGCGCAATGAGGTAATTGCCGTAGAATAATGCGCAGTCCTCTATTTACTGAGTCCCCAAGCCTTGGCAAGAAGCACCTACGACTTTCAGGTTTAAGAATCGAACGATTCTGGCGCTGCGGCGCTGCGGTGGACGACGTAAGGGCCGAAGAAGGCGGCGCTCCCGGCCTTGAGGAGGGCCGGGACGCCGGGGCGGTCCTGGTAGGTCCGCCTGACCGTGCCGGGATCGAGATGGCCCTGGCGCCCACTCTGTGGATAAAAGACCAGCGGGCCGTTGTCGGGAGTTGAATCGTCGATCGCGACCACGGCCTGGACGTAGCTGCCGCGCCCGTCGACGTCGCGCCACTCGGGAGTGCCGTAGCGCCGGTGCTCGCTATCCTGATGCGGCTCGAACTCCAGCCCGTCGTGCGGAAACTTGGCGTGCAGCTGGTTGAGCAGATGGACCGCCGTCGAGGAGCCGAGGATCTGGCCGACGATCGCGGTCAGCCGCGCGTCGCGCCCAATGGCGAGGAAGTCCGGCTCGCAGCCCCCCGCCCAGACCACCCGCAGCAGCCGGCGCGGCCCGTCCGCGCCGCTGAACACGAACTGGCTGCCCGCGTGCTCGATCTTGATTTCCCCCTTGGCGTCCTCGCCATCCAACGGGAGCGCCGCGGCGAGCTCCCGCCCCAGCGCCCGCAGCCGTTCCGCCGCCTCGGCCATCTCCGCGACATCCTCGCGCGAGAAAAGATCCTCGACAATGAGATAGCCGTCCTCATCGAAGCAACGGAGATCGGCTGGGGAAAGCTCTCGAAGCATACGGCAGCTCTATCTTGAGCTATGATTCATTTCATGTCAAACCGGCATATCTCCTCCGCCCTCCTGCTCGCCGCCGCTCTGCTCGCCCAGGGAGCGTCGGCCCAGACGCCGATCCGGCCGGCGCAATTTGTCCTCCCGCCCACTACCACGAACAACTATCAGCTCAGCGACCTCGCCATCGACGGCGCGGGAAACCTGACCTTCCTCTGGTGGGACTTCGGCTCCGCGAACGAGCAGGTCTTCACCAAGCGCGTCTCGAGCACCGACGCGCCCCTGGGACCGGTGGTCCGGCTGGATGAGCCACGCTTCCGCTCGGTCGGCGGCACGGTGGTCGCCAACCAGCGTGGCGATGTCCTGATGACGTGGAGCCGGTCCCCGGAGACCTTCCTGCGGCGGACGAGCCCGGTGCTGAGCACCCTGACGCTGCGGCTCAAGGGAGGGGCGGACGTCGCGGTAGACCGCGACGGCAACTTCGTCGTGGCCTGGGGCGCCGCCACCCCCGCGGGGTTCCGCGTCTTCGGTCAGCGCTACAATTCGAACGGCACGACCCGGGGGCCGGAGTTCAACGCCGCCACCTCGACGACCGGGAGCCACACCTCGCCGAGCGTCGCCATGAACCCGAACACCGGTGAGTTCGTGGTGGTCTGGGAGGTACGGAACGAGGCGGGTGACAGCCTGGGCGTCTACGGCCAGCGCTTCGGGTTCACCACCGGCCGCCAGGGGAGCGAGTTCCCGATCTTCGTCCCGGCCGTCGCCGAGCGTCCGAACTTCATCCAATACTTCGCCCCCCAGGTGGCGCGGGCGGCCAACGGCAGCTTCGTGGTGATCTGGAAGACCTCCGGCGCCGAAAATTTCGATGTCCTGGGGCAGCGCTACAACAACGCCGGGGAACCGGTGGGAGCGCGGCTGACAATCGCCGAGGACGCGGGGATCTCGGACGGCCACCCGCGGGTCGCAATGTCACCGGCCGGAGACTTCGTGGTGGCCTGGGACGACCAGGGCACGTCGCCGGCCTGGTTGCGCCTCTTCCACCGCAACGGCACGCCGGCCGGACCGGTGATCGTGGAGGCTCCGCGCGGTGACGCCTCCTATAATGGGTCTGGCCGGGTCTCCTACGGATGGAACGGCACGTTCGCCTACGGCTGGACGGACTACAACGACAACTTCGTGTACGGCAACGCCGACGACTTCCAGCGTTTCTCCGGATCGCCGGCCGACGAGCCCTGCCTCTTCCGCAACGGCCACTTCCGCTGCGACACCGGCCGCACCGGCGGCGAGCCGGAGGTCGACCACGTCTTCGCCATCCGCGGCGGCGTGCCCGTGCTGGGGGACGTCGACGGCGATGGACGCGAGGACTTCTGCCTCTTCCGCACCAACCGTTTCGACTGCGACAGCGGCCACAACTATGGCATCGCCGAGACCGCTATCGTCTTTGGCCAGGGTGGGGACACGCCGCTCCTCGGGGACGTCGACGGCGACGGGCGCGCCGACGCCTGCGTCTTCCGGCTCGACCGCTTCCTCTGCGACACCGGCCACGACGGCGGCGCCGCCGAGACCGAGATCGCCTTCGGCGCCCCGGGCGACCAGGCCCTGCTGGGGGATATCGACGGCGACGGACGGGCCGAGGCCTGCGTCTACCGCGGCCTCCAGTTCCAGTGCGACACCGGCCACAACGGCGGCGCCGCCGAGACCGTGATCACCTTCGGAGCTCCCGGCGAGATCCCCCTCCTCGGCGACTTCGACGGCGACGGACGGGACGACGCCTGCGCGTTCGCCCACAACCTCTTCCGCTGCGACACGGCCCACGACGGCGGCGCGGCCGAGGCCACCCTCACCGTCGCCGGCCCGGGCAGGCCGCTGATCGGGAACGTGGACGGGCTGTAAGGCAATGAAGGCCAGCCTGGGCATCAGGTGCCCGGGCTGGCAGATCTATCCTGAAACGGACTCCACCCCTCCGGCCTCGCGCAGGGCCACGCCGCCAGTCACCTCCCAGGCCCGCCCGGTCTGGGCCAGCCGGGAGAACAGCACGATGGCCGTGTAGCCCGAGGCGACGAGGCTAGCCACCAGGAGGAACCCCAGCTTGGCGATCGTCGGGTTGGCCGAGAACATCAGGATGGTCAGGCCGCCGCCGACCACGAAAACGTTGGCCAGCACCTTGAGGTAGATGGCACCCTCCCCCCCTTCCGCGGATTCGTGATGAAAGGCGAGGTGAATGCCATAATCCAGGCCGACGCCGACTCCCACGGCCAGAAACGAGGAGGTGGCCACGCCCATCTCCAGCCCCAGCCAGCCGGCCGCCCCCAGCGTGAGCAGCAAGGCCCAGACGTTGGCCGCGATGCACGCGAGAGACCTCCCCCATCGCCCCGAGGCGATCCCCAGGACCAGCAATGACAACAACAGGGAAGTGGCGACGGACCACGACTGGCTCTTGACGATCGATTCGATCAACACCCTCCCCCGCTCAGCGCTGCCGCCGATGCGGGCCTCGACGAGCCGCGGATCGAAATAGCGCCCCACCGCCTCGTCGAGCCGGTGCCGCACCTGCGTCGAGGTGGCGTAATCGTCTTTCGCCGTGAAAAAGATCAGCCGCGTCGACGCGTGCGAACGATGGAGGAAAAACCTTTCCAGGATCTGTTCGTTGAAGATCTGAAACGTGTTCAGAACCGTTTCGACCTGCGGCCGGGAGGGCGGGATCGGGGGGCGCTCTGCGGCCGGGCCGCCCAATTCCCACGCGCGGTCCCGGATCAGATCGGCGAGCGACAGCGAGGCCGTCACGTCCGGGTGCCCCCGCATCTCCTCCTGGACCTTCTGGAGGCTGGCCAGGAGCGCCGGCTCGGTCCACGACCGCCCATCCCTGCGCTCCAGCATCAGATCGAACTGATAGAGGCCGACCGACTCCTTCTCGAACCAGCGGACGTCCTGGACGATCGGATCATCCGGCCGGAAGTTACGGGTCCAGCCGTCGTCGATGCGCAGGCGGGCGATGCCCGGAATCAACGCCAGCGACAGCAGGATGGGAACCGCGCGATGCTTCCACAACGGCTCCACCGCGGCCAGGGACCAGGAGCGCTCGCTCCACTTCGGACGCGCGCGGATGGGGACGAGCGCCAGCACGGCCGGCACCAGGGCCACGCTGATCAGCCAGGAGATCCCGAGCCCGATGCCGGCGGTAAAACCGAAGAGGCGCAGCGCCGGGGAATCGGTGACCAGGAAGGAGGCGAAGCCGATCACCGTCGTCAGGGTGATCGCCGTGCAGGGGAAAAAAATCCTGCGCAAGACCTCGAAGGAGAGCGAGGGCGCCGAGCGCTCCGGATAGACCGCGCGGAGGCGCAGAAACTCGCCGAAGAAGTGAATCTCGTCGGCGATCCCCAGAACCATGATGAGGACCGGAACCATCGCCGTCATCAGCGACAGCGTATGGCCCAGGTGCGCCAGGACCGCCAGGGTGAGGACGACCGTCAAGACCGACTGGAACACCGACAGGGCGACCAGCACCCAGGAGCGGAAAAGGGTCCAGAACAGCAGGCCGATCAGCAGCAGGCACCAGGGCAGCAGGACCTTGAGATCATGGAAGATCGCATCGCCCAGGCCGTTGAGCACCACCTGCCGTCCGATCAACCGGACCCGGTAGGTCCCGGGGCTTCGGGCGTCCAGCTCGCCCGCGGCCTGCCGCACCCGTTTCTGGATGTCGTACACGCCGGAGCCCGAGAACGCCGGGGTTTCCAGAACGACGGTCCGGCGCGAGCGGCCCACGGCGAGCAGGTCGACCGCCGCGGTCTTGCGCAAGGCGGCCTGGATCCAGTCAGGATCGGGGGTGTGCAGCCAGTAGGGCTCGCCGGCCACCGGCTCGCCGCGGAAGCGCCCGCGATAGAGCCGGTCGAAAAGCAACAGATGGATATTGGGGCTCTCCGCCAGCCTGGACAGAAAGAACCGGAGATCTTCCCGGAACACCGGATCGGCGGCGAATCCCCGCCGGCTTTCGAAAACGATCTGGAGCCGGTCGTCGGCGCCGAACGTCTTGCGGGCGGTCTCATCCGCGGCGAGCACTTCGCTGCTGGCCGGCAGGAATTCCCGATCGCTCACATTGATCCGCAGGTCCGCCAGGGGACGGGCCAGCCAGGCGCACAGCGCCATCCCGCCGAGGACCGCCGCGCCGAGGGCCCAACGCGAGATGCCCCTCCTGAAACTCATGGCGAGCCGTCCCGGTCCACCGGCGGCGGACAGAAGACCCGCACCTCGGCTCCCGGCCCCGAGCGGGTCAGCTCGCCCGCGTCGAGCGGATCCCCATTGCCGTCGTCATCGTCGAGAAAATCCCGGGCTGAAAAGCGCAGCGTATCCCGATCCATCGCCGGGGCCACCGTCGCGGGGCCGGGCAGGAGACTGGGATCGAGACCCCGCCGTACCCAGATCGAGGCGGAGGTCCGGATGAAGGCTTCACATTTTCCGCTGGCCGCGACGCCCGGCCAGAGAGACGAGTGCTGCCGGAGGATTCGATAGCGCGCTGAGCTCTCCGCGGGCAGGACCACCGGATCACCCCACGAGGGGGCCGCGATCGGAAAAGCCTGCTCCCCACCCGTCCAGGCCATGGAGAGGGGGGCGGATAGAGCGGATTGATACGGTTCGCCTGCCAGGCGATCAGGGCCAAAGCCAAAACGAAGAGCGCCGCCATCCGGCGCTCCATCGAAAAAAACCGCAGCATAGAGACAGGATTCCAGGTGTCGACGGTCGAAAGTCACCGTCTCTACGAGGAGGACGATCCCGTGATGGTCACGACCCGCCCGGCCTGGACCGTGATCGTGTTGCCGGAGGAGCTCTCCAGGGTCAGGTCGTTGGTAAGCGTGTAGCTCGTTCCCGCGGTAGCGGGGAAGGCCGAAACCGACGTGTTGATGAGGGTCGCCGGCGCCGCCGAATCGGCGGTCCGGAAGGTCTCGCCGTTGAGCGTGACCACGGGGTGGAACCGCATCACCTGGGTGGCCGGGAAGCTGCGCCCCGCCTGGTTGGAGGTCAGCGAGCTCAACGGAGCGGACCGGGACGTATCGTTCGCGATGGTGATATCGCCGATCCCGTCGGCCGTACCCTTGGTGAGAGTGCTCAGCACCGTGACTTCCGCCGTCTCGCGGCCGTCCGTGGTCTTGGAGGTCTTCCCCACGGTGGCCCGGATGACGCCGGTCGAGGCCGTGCTGACGACAGGCCCCTGGTTGATACTGATCCAGGGATTCCTGGAAACACCGCAGCTGAAGGTCTGCCCAGTGGTCGGGAAGCTCGTCGCGAGAGCCGCCGAGGAGTCCTGCAGCCAGACCCAGCCCCCCCCAACCAGCAAGAGCGCAGCGGTCGACGACAGGGCGAGACTTCTCATCGATAGACGCATCATGAATTCCTCCTGGAGCCGAAGCCCCTGTTGTGGCCGCGACGGACAAGGGCCGGGCGGCCAGAGTCGTGGGACCCCGAAAGCGCCTCCAACATTGGCCGGCAAGGAGGAAGACAAATTCCCCGAGCCCGGTCAGAGCTCTTTCGTGATCCCACATTCCAGAAGGTGCTGCTCACGACTCAAAGCGAGCCAGCATGGAGAGCCGGTGAGGCTACGGCCTTGCGAGTGTGCCGCCACTCGAAGGAGCGCCGTCAGCCGTGGACCGCCGGGGAGACTCCGAGACCGCGCGCGAGATCGGCCTCACACTCGCGCCAGCTCTGGAAGCGGCCCGCGAGGGCCTCGGCGTCGACGCCGCGGCCCGCGAGCTGATGGAAGAGCTGCCAGTGGCGGCGCTCCGCGGGGCCGAGATCGGCCAGCAGGTGCTCGACTTCCGGGTCCTCGACGACCTCCAGGAGGCGGGTGAACCGCTCGCAGCTTCGCGCCTCGACCATGGCGCCGAAGAGGAGGCGGTCGACCTTCGTCCAGGGCTCCCGGCCGGCGACGATCCGCGCCCTCAGGCCTTGAACCCAGGGGTTCTTCCGCCGCCCCCCGAGCGGCCAGCCCCGCCGCGTCAGGATGGCCACCACCCGCCGGAAATGCTGCACCTCCTCGGCCGCGAGCGCCGCGGTGCGCTCCACGAGCTCGGCGTCGTCGGGGTAGTAGCCGGCGAGCGACAGGGCGTACATGGCCACCTGCTGCTCGCAGACCGCATGATCGGCGAGGAACTCGGGAAGATTCGCGGCGGCGAGCTCCGCCCACGAACGGGGCGTCGCGTGAAGGAGCGGGAGGGCGGCAAAGACCTCCTCGTAGCCGATCGGTTCGGTCAGGCTGCTATCGTTGCCGGCGGGGCGTCGCATCGCCGGATCATACCGTGACTCCTCAGGACGCCCCTATGCAGACCGATAAGGCTCGAGACGACGCTCCGACCCTGATGGCCATCGCCGTCCTCGCGTTCATCGTCGCCGATGTCGCGCATGAAGTGATCGGCCACGGTGCCGCCTACCTGGCGGTCGGCGGCAGGTCTTTCGTCATGACGACGACCCGCTGGATCGGCCAGGGCCCCCACGCCGACTCCGCGGGCCGGTTGTTCGCCGGTGTCGAGCACGGCGATCTGTTCGGAAGGATCTTTTCTTTGGGGGGCCCGCTCGGCAGCCTGCTGTTCGCCGGCCTCGCCGGGCTGGCTCTGCGCTCCCTGCGTCACGCCGGCGTCCGCCCGCGCCTCTTCCTCTGGCTCGCCATGGCGTTCAACCTGTTCTGGGGTGTCGGGTACCTGATCTATTCCGGCGTGACCGGCAGCGGCGACTGGGCGGAGTCGATCCGCGGCGTTCCACCAGCCCTGTTCTGGAGGCTCCTCATGCTGGTGGCGGGCCTTCTTCTCTACAGGCTCGCAATGAAAGCTCTCGCCAGTACCATTGGCCGGTTCATCCCCCTCGATGACCCGGAGGCCCGCGGACGCGTAGGGCGCCTCGTCTGGCTCTCGTACTGGGCCGCCGGCGTGACCGCGTGCGTGGCCGCCGCGTTCGATCCGCGCGGCGCGGATCAGGTCTACAAATCCGCCGCGCTCGTCTCCTTCTGTTCAGCGGCGGGTCTGCTGGCCGTGCCCCGTCTCCTGCGGCGCCTGCCGTTCAGCTCCGAGATCGCAGGGGACCCGATCGCGCGAAGCCTCGGCTGGATCCTTGCCGCCGTCCTGGCCGCCAGCCTCTACGTCGGCGCTCTCGGCCCGGGAGTGAGCGTCTCCCTCTGACTCAGCCGCCGCGGCGCTGGCCAGCGCTGGCGGTTTTGATCGGACCTGTCAAAACTTCTTTTCGTCCAGTTGATTCCTGACCCTGAATTTCACAATCCTGCTGACCAATTCGAAAGGAATGGGCTCCCCCAACGGAAATTGCACCGAACCCTTCGCCCCTTTATAGGCAGACAGCTCATCCTTGAACTCCTCGATCCCTCTGGGCGCGGGATAAAATCCGATATGCTTCTTGAACGCGGCAAAGTGAACCAGATTCCCCTTCAGGGTGAAGGTCGGCATTCGATATTTGATCGCCTCCTCCGCCTCCGGCGCCGCTTCCCGAATCGTCACCCTCAGCTTTTCCAGAATCTCCTGAACCTCCTCAGGAAAGCCCGCGATGTACTCATCGATGTCCTTGGGTGCTGCTTGACTCGTTTCCATCCTGTTTCCTCGACGGGGCTGGGCATCACTCACTGATCGCGGAGTTTCTCAGCGATCGGAAACGTCAAGGCTCCCTTCTCGGTGTACCACGTCATCACCACGACCTCGAGGCGCCCGGCTTTCACCGCGGGATCTTCTCCGGCAAGCCGCTTCGCTTCCTCAAGGCTCCCGGCGCGAAAGATCTCAATGCCGCGCAGGCGCGGGTCCGGCTGGTCATCCAGAGGACCGGCGACCAGGAGCTTGCCCAATTTGGCCAGGTGGCGAAGATGGGCGAGGTGAGCCTGCTGAATCTCTTCCAGCTTGTCCGCGGCATACTCGCGCGGGTGCTCAGGCCGCTGCAGGATGACCAACTGGTAGGACTCGAATTCGACGGGCTGGGCCGCTGCCGGCTTTGCCGCCGGAGGGCTGCCTTCCGCCTGGGGCTGGGAAGGCGGAGCGCCTTGTGCCTGCGCGAGCAGAGTGACGGCGAGTACCAGGGGAAATAGCATGAGCTCAGAGACCTCTCTTTTGGCTTGGCTGGGGGCATTGTATCAGGAGGCCCTTGAAATTACCTCGGTACGCGTCCCTTGACCGCGTTAGCCCGGGCACCAAAAGTGATACGGCCTGCGGCATCCGCCGGCAGGCGCGCGCGCATCCGCGCCTTGAGCAGGGCGAGATCCTCGGACGCCATCGCCGCGAGCGTTGAACCGACGCTCGGCCCCCCGAGGATGGTCGTCCAGTAGTCGTCGAAATCGGCGAATGTCCGTCGCACGGCGATCTCCCGCGTTTCGACGGCATCCAGGCCCGCGCCCGTCCACAAGTCCCGCATCGCATCGATTCGAGACGCGCCAGGGCTCGGCGGTACCGGAACGGCAAAGCCCAACCCACGCATTTCAACCTGCAACGCCTCATAAGGAAAACCACCGCCCAAGCATGTCCCACGCGTAGGCCGCGACGATGCCACCCGGGCAGACCACTCGTGCCATTTCGGCAACGCCCTGGGCCGGGTCGGGAACGAAGAAAATCACCAGCGGCATGACAGCCGCGTCGAACGTATCGTCGGGGAAAGGCTGTGCCATGGCATCGCCCTGACGGAACTGGGCGACACGCGACGCGGGCCGTGTGCGAGCATAGGCGAGCTGCTCCTCAGACGGGTCGATCCCCTGTACCGAGGCCGGCGCACACCGCTCGACGAGCATCTCGGTAAAGGCGCCATTGCCGCAGCCGACGTCAAGCCATCGCAAACCTGATTCTGGAGCCAGCCAATCGAGGAAAACTTCACCTGCGAGCTGGCTCCACTTCCCCATGTAGCGTTCGTAGGCAGCCCCGTCGTCAAAGCGGATTGTGTGGGTCACCAGTCTTGTTGCCTCCGGTTGGAATCACCTGACACCTCTTGGCACCTACCCTTTACTGCCCTTCTGGCGGCTGCCAGAGCTCAACTTTGTTGCCCTCGGGATCCATGACCCATCCGAATTTCCCGTACTCCGAGTCGTCGGTCTTCTCGAGCACGTCGCAGCCTTCCTCGCGCAGTGCCTTGAGAAGTGCGTGCCAGATCTTCGACGCGATAGTTGACCATGAAGGTCGACTTGCTCGGAGCGAAGTGCTTGCCGTCCGCTGGACCGATCGACCAGGCCGTGGTTCCCTTGGTCGGGTTGCCTTCGGAGTCAGTCCAGTCGAAGGCTGCTCCACCCCAGGGCTGAACGTCGATCCCGAGGTGCTTCTTGTACCAATCGCATAGCGCCTTCGGATCCTTGGCGCTCATGAAGATGCCGCCAATGCCTGTGACTCTTCGCATTCGAACCTCCGATGTTGGCTGAAGTGTGCAAGGGTAGCGCTTCGGGCGTCACCCCACGACTGGCCAGGTAACCTTCCTGAGAACGGGGCCACCGGTTCTGGTGATTATGGCATGCCGCCAGCGGGGATGGCTGAAGCTTGAACGAGAGCAGGGCGTTCGCCCGCCCCCTCCGCCGCGCTCCTCCAGAGCCGTCTCGACCTGCCCCCGGGCTGTGGGATGCGCTTCCTGCTGCACGCGCACCCCTCCTCCCTCATCGCCGGCTTCAGCCAGAACAGTCGAAATGGCTGGAATAATATTTCGCGAATTTCTTTTATAGGGTGGGCATCATCGTCAGGGAATAACTTCAAGGAGAAACTTCTGATGAAATATCCACCCACTCTTCGCCATATCGTTTCCATTCTCGTTATGCTCTACGGGTTTTTGGCGCTGTCGTCCTTGAGCGCTCAGGGCTTGCCCCCAGGGACAAAATTCAAGCTCGATAGCGTCAATGTCGGCCTCGCCGGAATCCAGATCGATTCGAAGGTCCACACGTCCTCCGTCGGCGACCTGGCGCAGGTCGCCTACTCCGTTTCGGCGCTGCCATACCGTGAAATTTCGATCATCGCCGTACCCTTCGGCGTCAAGCCAGGGGCGGAAGTAGTCCCCGTTGCCGCGCCGGGCGCCACCGGCGATTACGAGGAGGCTTTGCGGGCCTTCCGCGAGAGTCAGGGAGGTATCCCGCAATACGCTCCAGTCGTCAAAATTTTCGGCCGCAAGACGATGGGCATGTCTCATCTGGTCTCGCTGCCAATCGACGGGCTGAAGCCCAAGCTCGTCTCCATCACGGAGTGGGTCGCGGAGGCCGGAGACAGGATGTGGATCCTGCGGGTCAGCCAGGAGGTGAGCGACCTGGAGGCGGGCGAGAAGGCGGGCGACGCCCTGGCCGATCTGACCCTGACCGCCGACAGGACGCTGCGGAGCCGCTCGACTCTCGATACGCGCTCACGGGCCAGAGTCGCGCCGGCCGCCCCCGACACAGAGAGCGATTGGCTGTCCAAGGCCGTGGGCGACCTGCCCCTCCCGGCCTGGTGGAACGGCAGCGACTGCGACAACAACCATTACCAGGCCGTCTCCGGCCAGCCGGCCTTCCGCCTGGGGGGCGTCTATCGCGGAATGCCGGCGTGCGGTCCGAGGCCCTTGGCCGGCGGCACGGACGTAGTGGCGAGCTTCCCCGGCGTCGATCAGTACGAATGGGAGTGCGTGGAGCTCGCGAAGCGCTATCTCTATCTCGCCTATGGGATCGACGCCTACTCCGCGAACGGCAAGGACATGGTCCAGAACTACCCGGGGACGTTGCTGCAGAAGGTCTCCAACGGCACCCCCGGCTCGGCTCCCCAGGCGGGCGACGTCCTGAGCTATGGACCTGCGACGACGTACGGGCACACCTCGGTCGTGGTGTCGTCCTCCGTACCGGGCAGCGGGACCTGCACCGGCTGTATCCAGGTGATCGAGCAGAACAACTCGGCGAGCGGCCAGGCCACCCTGTCGATCAGTAACTGGACGGTTATCGGCGGGCCCTACCCGGTCTCCGGCTGGCTTCACTACCCGACGGCGGTCCCCTCGACTCCCGGGAGTCCGAGCCCGGGAAACTCGGGCAGCCCTGGGCCTGTCCTGTCCAGCACCACCGCTCAACTGAGCTGGGGCTCGTCGTCCGGCGCGACGTACTACAGCCTGGGCGTGCGGGACATGACCACCAACGCCCTCGTTGTGGATACCACGACGACCAGCACCTCCTACGCGGCGGCCCTGAGCCCGGGGCGGACCTACCGCTGGAACGTGGCGGCCTGCAGCAGCTCGGGCTGCTCGGCCTACACCACTCCGCTGTACTTCCAGACCCCCTCCTCGGTTCCGGCCATGCCGGGCTCCACGAGCCCGGGAAGCACGACCAGCCCTGGACCCGTTATCGCGAGCGCCACCGTCCAACTGAGCTGGGGCTCGTCGTCCGGTGCGACGTACTACAGCCTCGGCGTGAGGGATCTGACCACCAACGCGCTCGTCGTGGACACTACGACGACCGGCACCTCCTACACGGCGGCCCTGAGCCCGGGACGGTCCTACCGCTGGAACGTGGCGGCCTGCAACGCGACGGGCTGCTCGTCCTACACCACGCCGCTGTACTTCAAGACTCCCTAAAGACAACGTGCACCCCGTGGGGAAGCTGAGCTTCCCCACGGCCACTCTTGGGGCGGGATGACCGCGTAGGGCATGAAGAGGTTGCAGGCCGAGTGCCCGGTGTTGGCCACCACGACGACGCCGGTGGTGGTGCTCCTGATCCTCCGAGGAGCATCGCCATCACATCGAGTGCATGGTCCAGAAGATCGAAGACACGGACGAAGCCCAGCGGAACAACCTCTCGGACCGGATGCGATCCGGCGGCAGGATCCAAGGACAGAGCCAAACCGGACGAAGAAGTTTCCAACCCCGCGTTTCCACGCTTTCCGCAAAGAAGCACGCCAGGAGCTCCACAGGCTCTACTTCGAATTCGCCGCCGCGTTCCAGGAAACCGAGAGCCATCGGTCAGTTCTGTCCTTGAAAGTGCATGTGGGGCCTTGGCTGCACCTTAACATTGTGTTTTCGGAACTATCTGGGTGAAACCTATTTCGGAACCTAATTTTTGGGCACCTATTGAGAGGTCGCCTGCAAGCGAAAAATCGAGACTTTCTGTCAGATAAGCAGTCTTGCGGATAAGCGCACATCTCTTTGTTACCTATAAGACTTACACTTCCTCCGTCCTGCCGCCGCATTGACACATGCGGCGCGGCGAGAGTATTCTATTGTGGGCTTGGGATATTTGCGCGCATAACCGCCTCGTTGGCGCCAGGGTCGCATGGTCTATCCAAAGCTTCCTTATGCTGCTGTCGGCCGAGCTATTTATTTTCCGCGTCCGAGGCAAACCTTTGAGAGGAGGATGTGATGTCTGTTAGTGAAAATCTCGTTATTCAGCATCACCAGCAGGACACCGACTACTACTGCGGTGCCGCCTGCGCACAGATGGCCTTGGAAACGATTGGCGCCGGCATTCTGGACCAGGATGATCTATACAACGATAATCACAGTCACAGCACCATCGATGTAGGAGTCAACTGGGCAACAGGGCCTGATGGCCTTCAATGGACGATGAACGATCGCCGTCCGCCGGCGTTCACCAATTCGTTTGTACTCTTCGCTCTCAACTCTGAGGACGCAATCTCGCGGAAGATCTGTTGGACCATCCATCACTATCAGGTGGCGCCAATTGCTCTCGTGTACGGATGGGCGCATTGGATTGTGATCCGCGGCTATACGGCGAACGCGCACCCTAGCAGTTCGAGCGACAACAGCTATATAATTGACGCATTTGACTTGAACAATCCCTGGCCGCCCACGCCGAGTTTCTACACTCCGGCATCTGCTCCGCCACCACCGCACGCAGCGGCAGATGGGTGCGGCACAGGCGGCGACCGCGGCGTGGCAAACGAACACGTCACGTATGCGACATGGCAGTCCACTTACATGACTGGGGTCCCAGGCGGGTACTGGAATGGGAAGTTTGTCGCAGTCTGCGACCCTGAACCGCCGGCGTTGAGCAACGGACCGCGCCGGCCCTCGGCAGAGCGCGGTCGCGGCAGTGATCTGCTCCAGCCCGATATCGCGGCAGAATTGGCGGTTGCCGGACTGAGGGAGTACGGGCTCTACGAGCGCGAGGATTGGGGACGCGTATTACGCCAGGCGGAGGCCGAGCGCGGTTTTCTGGTCCAGCGTCTCGACCGGCTGGACAGTTTCTACTGGCTCGTGCCGTTCCGCGCACAACGCGGGACGGTCGCTGTGGCTTCGGTGGATGGCCGGTGGGGTGATTACCTTCAGGCAGTGTTGCTCCCCAAGGTTCGGGACAATTTCTTCAGGATCGGTCCCGAAGACGCATTGAAGCTAGTCGTCGGAAGAAGGATCGATCTGGGTAAGGATCATGGGCGCCTGTTGGTGCGCGAGCAGGCGTTATGCATGTACCCGCACTTGGTGTGGCGCCCGTGCCGAGAATCGCTTTCACCCTACTATCCGTTCTACATGTTCACTATAGGGGACCATCACCTGTATGTCCGTGTGGACGGAGAGATCTTTGCCTCCCTCACACTTAATCAAAAAGGAATTTGATGATCTCGCTGTCGCTCTCCGACGTGGTGAAACGGGCTCTTCAACTGCTCTCACTGCCTGAGACTGAGCATGGAACCGCACACCGCGTCCGTCGGCTCGACGGTCAAGTGTCCGCATATTTTCTGGTCTATGTCCCGGGGTTCGCCGCTCTTATAGATGAGCAGACGGGGGAGCTACTGGCTTCGGCACATGTTGAACGCTCGCCCCTGACGCTGAAGCAGGACGAAGCGTTGCGTCGCGCGGGCCTCGGGACGGGCACGTGCGCAGAGCTTGTGTGGAAGCCCTGCAGTGCCTCGCTGTCGATGTTCGATCCGATCTGGGCCGTCACGTCCTATGGGCGAACTAGATACGTCGATCAGCGGGGCAGGGTGCTGGATGAGCTTCAGCCCAAGCGGCCTGGCGGCGGGGCCGGTTAATTTAGGGGGAGGCAATGAAGGCGCCGCCCAGACCGCCCGGCTCTTCTATGTGCTCTCGAATGGGGTCAAGGAAAATCTCGTGGCCCGGGTGAGCGAGTGGCCCGGCGTCCATGCCGCGCCAGCCCTCCTCGCCGGCACGGCACTGGAGGGAGTCTGGGTCAACCGGACGGCAGAATACCTGGCCAAGCAGCGAGGCGAGACGACTGGGCCGCAGAGTTTCGAGGAGCCGGCAACGCTCATCCTGGAGCCCCTGCCCTGCTGGGAGCATCTCTCCTCCGAGCAGTACCGTCATCAAATCGAGTGCATGGTCCAGGAGATCGAAGACACCGCCGAAGCTCAGCGGAAGCGGAGTGGCAAACAACCTCTCGGACCGGATGCGATCCGGCGCCAGGATCCGAGGGCAGAGCCAAACCGGACGAAGAGTCCAGCCCCGCGTTTCCACGCTTTCCGCAAAGCAGCACGCCAGGAGCTCCACAGGCTCTACTTCGAATTCGTCGCCGCGTTCCGGGAGGCGGCCGACCGGCTGAAATCGGGAGACCGGCATGCCCGATTTCCGCTCGGCAGCTTTCCGCCTCATCTCCCGTTCGTCAGGGCGTTCCCGACTGAGTTCCTCGCGCCAGGATAGGCTCCAACCACCCCGCTCCCGCTCCTGCTCGGATATCAGATCCGGGTGCTGTGACCACATCTGTCGAATCCTGTTGCAGGCCCTGGGCCCGCCGACGTTCCCGAATCCCAATCCAACTCTCCAGACGCCGCACAAACGAAGATGCGGCCCTGAACGCAAGGATGCGGTTCCACAAAGCCGGATAACGGGCCTGGAAGAAAGATACGCCCTCAGGAAGGAGGATGACGCTCCAGGAAGAAAGATGCAGGCTCAGAAGCCAGGATGACGGCCCGGAAAGAAAGACGGCCACCCGGGAAGCTTAAAAAACGGTCCGGAAGCCAAAATGGCCGTCCGGATGGAAAGATGACGACCCGGGAAGCTAAAAAAACGGCCGGGAAGCCAAAAAATCGGTTCGGACGCCAGGAAAACGGTCCGGACAGCAAAAAAGGCGGCATCTTCTCTCCAAAGAGCTCCGGGTTTCCCCAAAAGGTGACGGGCTCTCCTATGGCGACGAGGGACGCCGCAAAGCGGTAAGATCCGGCTCCAGATCGGCTGCCGGCGCCAGGACAAGCTGTCACCTAAGGAGAAGATTTCCCATGGACCACCCCGCGCCGTTCCGTCCCGAGGAGCTCGCCGTCTATGAAGACGCACGGATGGGCAAGAGCACGATCTTCCAGTCGGACCGCATCCTGGTGGGCCTCAACGCCTTCGAGCCCGGCCAGGAGCACCGGCTGCACGGTCACGCGGGGATGGACAAGGTCTATTATGTGCTCGCCGGGAGCGGCGTCTTCCTGCTCGCGGGGCGGGAGGAGCCGATGGCGGCGGGAATGATGCTGATCGCGCCCGAGGGGGTCCTGCACGGCATCCGCAACACCGGCGCCGAGCGCCTGCTGGTGATGGCGATCCTGGCGCCCTCGCCGTAAGGGCGGCCCTCTGGGGGCCGTCCCCTTACGGTCTGGTTGCGGTATCAGGTCGGGCAGTAGGTGTATACGGCCATACACACACCGTCCGCGTCACAGACGAGGACCCAGCACGACGGCGGGGGTTCAATCCCTCGGGGCGGGCTGCGCGGGGGTCTCTGTGCTAGAGGCCCCCCAGAAGTCCGCACCGTCAGGAGCAGAGACAAGTACCGGTGCAGGTATTGCAGATCCCATGGTGACCAGCGGCGCAGATCTTGGTGGCGCAGTCAGAATCATCGCCGCACCGCGGATTTGTGGTGCAGGCAAAGGCGGGCCCGGTGGCAAAGGCGCCCGAGGTGAGCAGGACGGCTACGGCGCAAAGAATGAGTCGCTTCATGGATCTCTCCTTTTGTGGGTGGTCCACATTGCGGGTGGCCACGGGTTGGAGATCCTTTCTGCAATTTCTGTGCTAACGAAAGTGCTCTAACCGGCAAGTCGCCGGGGGCACCGCCACCCTACCGCGCCGGCTTCGCCGCCGGCGCGGCGGCCGGCACGATCCCCCGCGCCTCTTCGATCGTCACCACCTGATTGGTGGGCACGTTGGTGAACTTCTGCCTGGCGCCGCTCGGCCATTCGACTTCCAGGGTCTGCACCACCTTGTCGGCCCCGAGGCCGAAGGTGAGGGCCAGTCGCTCTGCGAGCAGTAGCTGGAGCCGCTGCGCACCATGGTCCACTGCTTGCCCGCGGCGCTGGTCACCCGCACGACGGCGCCGATGCCGTCGCGGTTCGACTTCGTGCCCACGGTGCGCACCCGCAGCCAGTGGTTGCGGTTGCCGCCGTCGTTGCGGAAGAGATAGGCGGGGCCGTTGTTGGTGGTGACCAGCGACGTCGAGGTCGCCGTCGTGGTCGAAGTCGCCGTAGGCCGCGCCGCGCGCCGACCATCGGACGGGCGAAGTCCGGGCCCAGCGGCGGCGCTCACGGCCTCGAACTTGCCGCTTCCCCAGGTTGCGGAAGAGCAGCGGCGCCTGCTTGTAGCTGCACCTTCGGCTGCACGCGGCCGATCTCCTCTTCGATGTGGCCGTTGGCGGCGAAGATGTCGGGCTGGCCGTCGAGGTCGTAATCGAAGAAGAAGACGCCGAAGGTGAGGGTCAGCAGGCTGGCGCGGCCCACCGACGAAGAGCGGCGCCTCGTCCACGAACAGGCCGTTGCCCTCGTTGTGGTAGAGGCCGAGCATCTGGTTGCGAGAAGTTGCCGACCAGCAGGTGCGGACGGCCCGGAGCGGTCGTAGTCGGCGGCGTCGACGCCCATGGCGCCGCGCGCGACGCCGTCCTCGCCGAAGGCGACGCCGGCCGCCACCGCCTCGTCCTTGAAGGTGCCGTTCTGCTGGTTGCGGTAGAGCTTGTTGGGCTGCGTGTCGTTGGCGACGAAGAGGTCGGGCCAGCCGTCGCCGTTGTAGTCGAGCACGGCGACGCCGAGCGACTTGCTGGTCGGCTCGGCGACCCCGGCCTTCTGGCTGACGTCCTCGAACTTGCCGCCGCCGAGGTTGTGGTACAGCTTCGAGCGACGTGCCCTTGTACGACTCCGGCGTGCAGTAGGACTTGCGTGGCGCCGTCGAGCGAGCACCAGAGATCCTTCTCGCGGCTCCACTGCACGTAGTTGGCGACGAACAGGTCGAGCTTGCCGTCGCGGTCGTAGTCGAGCCAGGCGGCGCTGGTGCCGAAGTTGGCGTTCTTGATCCCGGCGGCTGCGGTCACGTCGCGGAACTTGCCGTTGCCCTCGTTGTGGAACAGGCGGTCGCCGTCGAGCGCGGTGATGTAGACGTCCTCGCGGCCGTCGTTGTCGTAGTCGCCGACGGCGACGCCCATGCCGTAGATCTCGACGTCGAGGCCGCTGCCCGCGGTGACGTCGGTGAAGGTGCCGTTGCGGTTGTTGCGGTAGAGCGCCGGCAGCGACTGCCGCTCGCCGCGGCGTGCCAGTCGCGTGCCGTTGACCAGCAGGATGTCGGGCCAGCCGTCGCCGTCGGCATCGAAGAACGCGCACCCCGGAGCCCATGGTCTCGGGCAGGTACTTCTTCCCCGCGCGGCCGCTGTTGTGGATGAACTTGATGCCGGCGGCGGCGGTGACGTCGGTGAACGTACGGCCGGCGCCGCGGTGCGGCGGCGGTGCCGCGGAGCCGCGCCGACAGACGAGCCACGACGCAGGAGCACGCGGAATCGAGCGCAGCGAGTTCCGGCGACCGCCGGCTACCGCCGGCTCGCGACGTGGTCACGTTCGTGGCATGGGTTCAGCGGCACGCTTTCGTGCTCGTGGATCGGCTGGCGCTCGTTGTTGTCCTCGGGGCTCTGCAGGCGGCGCCGTTGCGGTGATCGCCTGCGAGGACTCGTCGGCCTTGAAGCGCCGGAACAGCTCCTCCTCGCGCGCCGCTTCGCGGCGTCGCCCAGGCCGCGGTAGCAGAGCATCGGCGTGTAGTGCATCTGCAGGTCTTCGGGATCGACCAGGCCGACGCGCTCCAGCACGGCGAGCGCCTCGGCGTACTGGCGCTTCAGGAACAGGATGCGCGCCGATCTGGTTGAGCACCACGCGGTCGCGCGGGTACTTGGCGCTCGACGGTGCGCAGCGAGTGCGAGCGCGCCGTCGTAGTCGCCGTCGGCCTTCTCGATCATCGCCTTGAAGAAGTAGCCGCGCGCCAGCTCCGGATTGATCGCGAGCGCCTTCTGCGATGTACGGCTTGGCGGCCTCGGTCTCGCCTTCCTGAATCAGCGCGCGCGCCACGTTCAGCCAGCCGTCGGCGTAGCCCGGCTCGGCCTCGGTCACCTTCTTGAAGGCGTACTCCGCGCCCTTGAGGTCGCCCTGCAGCAGCAGGCCGATGCCCCAGTCGTTCCAGCGCTCGCGGTCCTGCTTGTCGGACGACCGGCTGCCACTGCGGGGCGCCGTTGCCGCCCAGCGGCAGCTTGGCCTCGGCGTGCGGCGACGGTGACGATCGGCAGGTCGGGAATCTCGCCCTTGATCTTGCCCGAGACATTCGCCGGGATGTTGGCCGGATCGAACGAGTACTCGGCGCTGTTGTGCGTCGGTCTTGATCAGCGTGGCGTCCTGCCCCGGCTTCGGCTGGCCGGCGTAGGCGAACTGCGTGTAGTAGTGGGCGAACTTGCGGTAGTTCAGCTTCGCCGTCGAGCGTGATCGGGCCCTTGGCGTCGCGCCGGGATGCGCACGCGGTAGTGGGCGACGTCGGCCGCGCCGGGCGGGATCAGGCGGACGTAGAGCACGCTGCGCGCCTGCCAGGCGTTGCGCTTGTTGATCGGGTTGCCCTCGCCGTCGAGCTGGTAGGAGCGGTAGAAGTGCGCGCCCGGCTCGACCGGGCCCTTGCCGTCGTCGTCCACGCTGGCCGCTCCAGTAGACGATCTTGCCGGTCGGCGTCGCTGCGCCTGCAGTTCGAGCCAGACGTCGAACGCGTCCACCGTGCCGCCGGGGAAGAAGTGGCCGATCTTGCGGGTGCGCACCACCACGTCCACGCGCACCGTCGATGCCGGGCTGCGAGCGCGGCGCCGGCGCTTGTCGAGCGGCGCCGCGATCTTGCCGACCTCGCGGATCACGACCGGCCCGCTCTGCTCGGCCTCTTCGCCCACCGCGAAGGTGGACGTCGAGCTGCGGCGCGTCGTCCGGCGCGCGCCGCACCATCTGCGGTCTCGCCCTTCGTCTCGTCGACCGGCGACGACGGCGAAGATGTCCACCGTGATGAAGCCCGATTTCAGGAACTTCTCGGCGGCGTCCAGCTGCGTCTGCGTCCTGGTTGACGAAGGCGACGGCCGTGTTGGCCGCCGGGAAGCGGTGCGAGTGGACCTTGCCGTCGCGGTTGCCGGGATCCTGCGAATCGACCAGCGGCATGTGGCAGTCGGCGCAGGTCTGACGACTTCGGCGGGTAGTAGAACGAGCGCGCGCCCTGGCCCGAGACGCCGCTCGCCTGCCAGTTGTCGTAATCGTTGAAGCCGCGGAACCAGCGGTAGTTGTTCACCGGCACGTCGAGATGCACCTTGTGGCAGGCCGAGCAGAACTCCGCCGAGTCCTCGCGCATGAACGGCTTCATGAACGTGCGCCGGTGCGGCTCGGGATTGAGGTAGGTCAGGAAGTGGTCGATCGTGCGGATCACACGGGTTCTTGCTGCTCGCCAGCTCGTGCAGCGGCGGATACTCGATCGTGAAATCGCCGTTGCCCATGCGTGCTGCCGACGTGCGCGATGGCGTGGCAGGAGATGCAGCCGAGGCCGGCCTGCGCCTCGGGCGTGTCGATCTGCTCCTTGATCGGCCGCTCGAACCGGCCGTTGAAGAAGACCGCGTGGTCGTGGCAGCCGGCGCACCACTTGCTCGGCTGCGTGCCGACGACGTCCTGCATGTACTCGATCGACTTGCGGTAGAACTGATTGTTGAACGACGCGAAGTGGTGCACCGAGCTCTTCCACTGCTCGTAGATGTCCTTGTGGCACTCGCCGCAGCGCTCCGAATCCATGAAGAAGTTCGACGGGATGATGCCGCCGACGTTGGTCTTCGCCGACGAGGGGAAGAACGGCGACTTCGGCCCGCCGCCCTCCTCCTGCATCGAGGCGGGGACGACCAGCGGATTGACGATGCGGTCGTTGGGGTTGGGGTTCGCCTTGCGCCAGAGCATCGTGGCGGCCGGCAGGGCCACCAGCAGCACCGCCGCGACCACGAACGCCTGCCGGAACCGCGCCCAGCCCGGGCCAGCCTCTCCAGCAGCCGCCGCGTTCCGCCGCCAGAGCCAGATCCCGAGGGCGATCACGCCCAGGCCGGCGGCGGCGACGTGGGCCCAGAGGACGGGCCGGTGGGCCCGCACGTTGCCCGCGACGCTCAGCCAGACCCCGGCGGCCAGCGCGATCAGGAAGAGGATCCCCGCCGGCAGGACGCCCGGCCGCAGATCCGCCCTCCTGGCCAGCAGCACGGCGAAGGCCACGGCCAGGACCACCCCCAGCACCAGGTGGCCAAGCACGTTGCTCATGTAGAAGATCGTCGGCGAGGCGAACGCCGCGATATACGCGGAGTTGACCAGCAGCACCACGAAGAGCACCGCGGTCCACTTCGCGAGACCGTTCCCTTTCATCTGCATTCCTCTCGCTCCTTGCCCCCTCGGCGTTCCCTGTCGACAGCCTGCATAAGATCGTTCTCCGAGATGATACCGCGTCCAGGCGTCAACGCACCCTCCACAGCTTGTGCTGCTGGACCGAGAGCCGCCAGGGGGGGTTGTCCCGGCAGAGCCGGATGCACCAGTCGAGGGTACGGGGGTCGACCTCGGCGCCGTCGAAGGCCGGGGAGATCAGGTAGTGCTCGGCCTCGACCACCGTCCTCGGGATCGCCTGGCCGTGGCCGCGCACGTACTTGACCTCGCTGGCCTGGCGCTGGCGGATGGCGTGCTCGGCCACCTTCGGGCTGACGGTGATCCAGTCGATCCCCGCCGGCAGCTCGAGGCTGCCGTTGGTCTCGATCGCCAGCTTGTAGCCGGCGCCGTGGAGGGCGTCGATCAGCTCGCGGTCGACCTGCAGGGCGGGCTCGCCGCCGGTGAGGATCACCCAGTCGCAGCGCTCCGAGAGCTGGCGGAATTCGGCCAGGATCTCCGGCGGGGTCATCCAGCCGGCCGGACTCGAACTCGGTGTCGCAGTCGAAGCCGTGCGTCTCCACCTTGCAGGCCAGATTGCACCGGGAGAACCGCAGGAAGAGGTTGGGCGTCCCGGCTCGCACCCCCTCCCCCTGCAGGCTGTAGAAGATCTCGTTGACGAGATAGCGCTCCATGGGGGGTACTGTACCTCCCCGCTCCCCGGTCGAGGAACCCACGGCAGGGATCTTGCTAAGTCCTCCCCGCGTTGAGAGTCTTTCGTGAGGATTTTATGGCCGCGCTCGACATTGAACGCCTGCAAGCCGAGGCCGAGGCGAAGCTCAAAGAGCAGACCGAGGTGCTGGAGACCATCAACCGGATCGGGCGTCTGCTCTCGGCGGAGCTGGATCAGCAGAAGCTCGTGCAGGCGGTGACCGACGCCGCCACCGACCTGACCGGCGCGCAGTTCGGCTCCTTCTTCTACAACGTCTACGACGAGCAGGGCGGCGCCTACATGCTCTATACCCTGTCGGGGGTGCCGCGCGAGGCTTTCGCGAACTTCCCGATGCCGCGCGCCACGCACCTGTTCGGGCCGACCTTCCGGGGCGAGGGGACGATCCGCGTCGACAACGTCAAGAAAGATCCGAGATACGGCGGCTATGCGCCCCATCACGGCATGCCCCCCGGCCATCTGCCGGTGGTCAGCTATCTGGCCGTGTCCGTGACCTCCCGGTCGGGCGAGGTGTTGGGCGGACTCTTCTTCGGCCACCCGGAGGAGGGGGTCTTCACCCCCCGGCACGAGCGGATCGTCGAGGGGCTCGCCGCCCAGACCGCGGTCGCCATGGACAACGCCCGGCTCTATCAGAACGCGCAAAGCGCGCTCCAGGAGCGGGAAGCTCTCCTCCAGAGCGAGCAGGCCGCGCGCCAGGAGGCCGAGATCGCCAGCCGGGCGAAGGACGAGTTCCTGGGCCTGCTCTCGCACGAGCTGCGCAACCCGCTGAACGCGATCCTCGGCTGGACCCGGATGCTGCAGCACAGGCCGCCTGGAGGAATCCGATCTTCGCCCGCGCGGTCGAGACCATCGATCGCAACGCCAAGCTGCAGGCGCGGCTGATCGACGACATGCTGGACGTGTCGCGGATCGTCTCCGGCAAGCTCCGCCTCGACGCGCAGCCTCTCGATCTGACCGCGGTCATTCACGCCGCCGTGGACACCTCGCGCCCCGCCGCCGAGGCCAAGGAGATCCGCATCCAGATGGTGCTGGATTTCGGCGCCGGCGTCGTCCTCGGCGATCCCGATGCGGCTGCAGCAGGTGATCTGGAACCTGCTCTCCAACGCGATCAAGTTCACCCCCAAGCAGGGGCGCGTGCAGGTGCAGCTCCAGCGCATCAATTCCCATCGTCGAGATCACGGTGAGCGACACCGGCCCCGGCATCGAGGAAGACTTCCTGCCCTATGTCTTCGACCGCTTCCGCCAGGCCGACAGCTCGGCGAGCAAGCGGCATGGCGGCCTGGGGCTGGGGCTCGCCATCGTGCGCCAGCTCGTCGAGCTGCATGGCGGCACCGTCGAGGCGGGCAACCGGAGCGATCAGCGGGGAGCCATCTTCACCGTCAAGCTGCCGTTGATGGTGATTCGCAAATCCGCCCAGCCGGCGAAGCCGGAGGAGCCGCTCGTCCATCCCACGGTAAGCGGGACCGTGCCTTTCGACTGCCCGCCGGATCTCCAGGACATCAAGGTGCTGGCGATCGACGACGAGCCGGATGCCCGGCATCTGCTCAAGACGGTACTCGAGCAGTGCGGCGCGCGGGTAAAAACCTGCGCCTCCGCGGCCGAGGTTCTCGCCGCCCTCGAGGAGTTCGAGCCCGACATCCTGGTCTCCGACATCGGCATGCCGGAAGAGGACGGCTACTCGCTGATCAAACGGGTGCGAGCGCTCGAAGCCACCCGCGGCGGCCGCATCCCGGCCGTGGCGCTGACCGCCTACGCGCGGGTGGAAGACCGCCTGTTGGCCCTGCGGGCTGGCTACAGCATGCACGTTCCCAAACCGGTCGAGCCCGCGGAGCTCGCCGTCGTCATCGCCAGCCTGACCCGCAGGAAATCCGCTTGAACCGGCCGCTCAGGCTCAGGCGCGGTCGTGACAGCCGCAGACCGTCTGGCCCGAGGAATTGATGTAAGGCCCGCAGATCTTCTCGGGGAAGCAGCGGACCGTCGCGCAGAACGCGGAGCACTGCGTCGGCACGATAGCCGCCGGAGCCGGAGGAGTCAGGGCCAGGCTGAAGACGAGGACGGCGAACGCGAAGGACAGTCTGGCTTTCATGGGGGTCTCCTGGTTCTTGGCGAGAGGGCAAGTCCTCTCATCTTTCCAGGTGCGCCAGCTCCCGTCCTCCGCGCCGGTTCCGGCCTTCTACTTCACGACCTCCAGCGTGCCGGACACGGGGTGCCACTCCTTGTCGTTGGACGCGAAGCCGTACAGCCGGCCGGTGTCGAAATTCATCGCGATGGTCAGGGTGTATCCGGACTCCTCCGCCAGGTAGGACACCAGGTGGACCGCCGGCGCGACCTCGAACGAGCCATACTTCTTCACCCGCGTCGGCTTGCCTTCCCCGGCGCCGTCCAGCTTGCGGAACGAGACGCTGCCGTCGGCAGCGAAAGCATGCTCGTAGGTGCCTCCAGCCGTGGGCCCCTCCTCGAACTTCCAGCGAATGGTTTGACCGCTCAGTGAGGTGGCTGTTTCAGTCATGATCTCTCCTTTTCACGAAGACTTCCCCCTGTCCATCAAGAGCCTATGCACCCTTTGTGCCTTCAGCTCTTCCAGCGCAGGTGAAATCTTCTGTAGAAAAGGTTCCGAGCCGCGGGAAGAGGTTGGGCGTCCCGGCGTGGACGCCCAACCTGCGGGTTGTATTCTCTGAGGAGGCGAGCCGTCAGGCGCAGCAGACCTTTGCCGAGTCGGAAGTCCACGGGATGTCCGGCTCCCTGGCAATGATGGGACCATCTCCCAGAGCGGCCCTGGCCTGCTCGGCGGTCAGATACCGCAGGGTCTCCCGGGACAGCACTAACTTCTTCGGGGTCATCTTCTTCATGGAACGCTCCTTGTTCTGGGTTTGAGCCCGTCCAGGGTTTCGCGCTGGTTCCAGCCGGGACGCAGCGTCCCGTCCGGCCCACCACGGCCCTCTCGCCTATAACAAGTGCATACCGGCGGGGAAATGGAGCCTCAGGCTGCGAGGACTCGCCGTCGATGAGGGCCGGCGCCAGCCGACCGCGTTTGTGAGAGGCAGACGCGGAAACGCTCCCTCCCGCCGAGCCGGCCGCGCCGAAAATGAAACTTCATCGCGGGAGCCTCGCGGTCCGTTCAATGGCTATTGCCTATCTGGTCCTGACGCAACCACCCGTTGAGTTACTCCACAAGTAGATGTAGGCAAAACCGTCGGTTCCGATGAACGGCGTGGGCGACCAGGCGCATTTGCCGCCAATCTCCTCGCCGGTGATGTCGTCCCACCATCCGCCCCCCGTGGGGTTGGTCACGGCATTGATCGTCTCGACGTTCACGAAGTGCTCCTGATTCTGCACCGTCGACCAGCCTGACACCTTGCAGCCGCTGCAGCTCGGATATGCCTGGACAGAGTATTTCGCGGCCGTGCCGCCGCTGGTGAAGAAGCTGTGATAGCCGCAGTACGACAGGCTTGGACCGCCGCACGAGGTGCTCGTGCCGGATGAAGAGTAGGAAGAGGCTGGCAGGAAGACCTCGTAGACCGTGTTGACGTCGACGGCATGGGATGCCAGGTATCGCTGGACCTCGGCCCGGATGTTGGCATCCGTGACGTTCGTCGGCGGCACCGAGGTATCGAACCAGTCGGGAGTTCCCAGGCTCAGGTCGGAAGGCTGGATGCCATACTGCCCGAGATAGGCCCATTCGCTGGATGCCCCAAGTTGGTTGCGGAAGGCGATCAACGTGCGGGCGTACGAGAAATCCGCAGAAGCGGCGTTGGCGAAGCTCGGCCCCCAATAGATATTGACCACTTTGGCCACTTTGATCAAAGGCCCGCCATGAAAAGTCACTTTCGCGGCATTCGCGGAGACGGCCAAGAGCCCGCATGACAACGCCAATGTGTAGATTAAACCCCTGGTCCTCATCGCTCGTATCCTCCGTGTCTTCCAATTACAGTGTAAGCGAAAAGTACCATGGACCGGCTCAGAGGAACAGATCCATCGCTCAGGTCTTCCGGCGACCCGGTCAAAAACTCGCCGCCCGTGGTTTGTCAGGAACGGGACGCGATGTCGCGGATCTCGGCGTTCTCGATGATCCGCCCGCGGATCCCCTCGGCGGTCGCCTGGAGCATCGCGCGCCCGATGTCCTCGCCCGCCACGTAGAGGCTCCGAAACCCTTTCAACAGACGGAACAGCGGGCGGATCGCCTGGTAGAGCCGCGGCCCGCTCTGCGAGGTCTCGCCGTCGATGAAGGCCGGGCGCCAGCAGACCGCGTTCGCAGAATCGAGCAGGTCCCGCTCTGTCTCGGCCTTCACGCGCGCCCACATCATGCGGCTGTCCAGGCGCGCGCCCTGCCCGCTGATGAAGTGAAAGACCGCTTCAGGGCTATGGCGCCTGAGCGCGGCGGCGGCGGCCAGGGCGAAATCATGAGTGATCCGGCGATACTCCTCCTCGCCCGATACCTGCGAGACGGAGATCCCCAGACAGAAGAGGCAGGCGTCGACGCCCGCGAAGGCCTCCGCCACGGCGGCGTAGTCCAGGTAATCCTCGTGGACGAACCCGCGCAGCTTGCCATCCGTGAGCTTCAGCGGCCGGCGCGTGATCGCCCGCGCCTCCTCCACCGCCGGCGCGGCGAGACAGGCGCGGAGAACGCTCCCTCCCGCCGAGCCGGTCGCGCCGAAAATGAGAACTTTCATCGATGGGGCACCTTTCATTTATGAGACGATCGAGCCCAAGAATGAACGCCAATCTCCCCGACGATCACAGCTCAGTCTACTACTACGATGGCGACTATCCCGGCCAGGCGACCTCCCCTTTTCCGGAGAACTTCGACCTGGCGACCATCGATCAGGGGATCGCGTACGACATCGGCCGGTATCAGGAACTCGCGGACGAATCTCAGGGGGGATCGGTGCTCGAGCTCTGCTGCGGCACCGGCCGGGTGGCGATCCCGCTGGCGCGCCGTGGATTCAGCGTGACGGGAATCGATATCTCCGCGCCGATGCTGGGCCGCTTTCGCGAGAACCTCGGACGGGAAGAACCGGCCGTCGCGGAGAGGATCTCGCTGGTGCGGGGGGACATCGCGAATTTCGACCTCGGCAAGAGGTTCGCGCTGGTCATCGCCGCCTTCAACAGCCTTCTCTGCCTGACGCGGTTCGAGGACCAGTGCGCGGCGCTGGCCGCGGCGGCACGGCACCTCGACCAGAACGGCCGCCTCGCGATCGACGTGATGAACCCGCTGGCTCTCCCGTTCCGCGGGGAGCCGGACCCCAAGCCGTTCGTCACCCGGCGCAACCCGCATACCGGCAACCTGTACACGCGGTTCGCCGCGATCGGACCGATGGGGGCCGACCAGGTGCAGGAGCTCTTCGGCTGGTATGACGAGGTCGCGCCCGATGGGCTCGTCCGGCGAGCCCCCTACTCGCTGCACTGGCGCCTGATCTTCCGCTACGAGCTGGAGCTCATGCTCGAGCGCGCGGGCCTCGAGGTGGAATCGATCGCGGGCGGACATCATCGGCAGCCATTCACCCCCAAAAGCCAGAAGATGTTCGTCGTCGCCCGCAAGCGCGGGTAAGCCGCTCAGGACTTCCGGCGGACGAGACGGTACGCCCCGAGGGTGGCGAGAGCCAGGGCCAGAACGAGGAGGCTCGCGGGCGACGCCGCGGGGACATCGGTCGCGGCGGTGCCGCCGGCGAGAGTCAGGTCGGTCGCCTGGCGGGCGACCTCGATCTCGATCGGCGTGCTGTGGGCGCTCTGCGTCCACCCCTTCTCCACCTGCAGGGCACGGAAGGTCCGGCGGTAGAGGAGCCGTGCCTGGATCGCCACTTTCGCGCCTGGCGGCACGCCGGGAGGCAGCTGGAACTCGATCGTGGTCGTGTCGGTGGCGCCGGAGGGGATCAGGGTGTTCGAGAACACCCCCTCGGCGTCGATGAACAGCACCGGCCGCACCGTCGGGCCCTGGCCGTTGATCCGCCCCTCGAGGATCTTCGCGAACCCCTTGCCCGGGAGACCGGCGAGATCGCCCGGCTGCTCGCCCGGCACGTTGTCGCTGCCCCAGAACGGCACCGTCGGACCGGCGGCCTGCGGCAGCGGCTGGCCGTTCAGGGTCGCGGTCACCAGCAGGATCGCGTTGCGGATCGAGACCCCGGTCGGAAACGAGTGCCCGGCTCCGAAGTTGGCGACATCGGCGACCACGCGGACGCGCCCCGGGATCTCCGCGGCGGCGACCGTCAGCGCTACGTTGTTCTGCAGCATGTCGGGAGTCGAGCCGATGAAGACGTGCCGGCGGCGATCCTGGGCCGGGCGGTCCGCGGGGTCGGCGACGAAGACGCAGAGCGGGGCGTCGTCGGTCGCGTCCGGCATGTGGCAGCTCTGGCAGTTGCGCTGGCCGGGTCCGGGCGCCGCGAAGGACGAGGCCGCCCATTCCCGGTAGGTGTTCTGGCCCGGCGCCCCGGTTTCCGGATTGACGTACTGATGGCAGGCCGCGCAGAGCAGCGAGGTGCGGTGGAGCGTCGAATGCGACACCTTCATGCCCTTGAAGGTGACGTCGTCGAGCGGGCCCCAGACATACCTCCACGTCGGGCCCGTCGAGTCGTCGGGGAAGCGGTAGGTGGACTTGCCGAGGAAGTGCAGCGCGTCGAGATTGCCCGCGTCGACCGAGTCCATCTGGTGGCAGGCCACGCAGCTGACGCCCTCGCTCCCCGCGCCGTCGCTCACCTCGTCGAGCATGGTCTGGCCGGGATTGAAGACGTCCGCCATCGGCGCGTGGCAGGTGGCGCAGAAGCCCGTCTCGCCGGGGTCGTGAGTGTCGCGGAAGACATAGCCCGCGCCGCCGCCCGGCGTGCCGGTGCCGGAGAACAGGTCGAGGACCCACTCGTTGCGCGCGGACCCCGAGTGATTCGAGCCCGACCACAACGGATAGACCGAGAGGTGGCAGCTGCCGCAGATGTCCGCGGTGGGCGGCTTGTAGCTCGGATTGTTCCCCGGCAGAACGGCGAGCCGGATGTCGACGCCGCTGTCGCCGTTGTTCGCCGGCGCGCCGCCGATCAGGTAGTTGGTGGCCGCCGCCCGGCTGTAGGGGATCGAGGCCGCGAGCTCGACGAGGCCGGCGGGGTTCGCGGCCAGGGTGAAGCTGCCGTCGGCGCCGGTGACCGCCACCACCGAGGAGTCGGCGCGGATGTGGACCCGGGCGCCTGGAACCGGCGTCCCGGGGGTGCCGCTGCCGGCGACCCGGACGAAGCCCGAGATGTCTCCGCGCGCGGCCGTGGCGCCGAGGACGAGAGCCAGGGTGGTGGCCGCGAGCCGCGGGCCGCTCGTCATCAACAGACTCCGTCCGTTTCTTCCACGCTCCACGTCTCCGCCCTCCACGTCGTTGTCGCGCCAGGATAGGTCCCGGATAAGTATCACCCGCGCCCCAGGAGAGCAACCCCGTCCGCCGGGCCGGGCTGCTCCAGAGATCTTTTTACAAGTTCCGCTTTATTTCCTGGCCGCTCTTGGCTACTATGTGCTCGTAGTTTCCCAGAACTCCTTCCTCATCGTCTTGCCTGGGGGGACCGAAGTCGTGTCGCCGAGATTGACGAGAGCTCGCTCCGCCTGATCCGCGCTGGTCAGGATTCGCATTGACCACAACAATGTTCGAACCACGTCAGGCTCACTGAGCACCGTAAAACATAAGAAGTTGCCTCTCAGCAATCAGGAGGATCAAGAATGGCAGACCACGCTTCCCTACCCCGGCGAGTTGCAGGAAGACGACATCCCCGGCGGGCTTGTGCCGCGATCATGGCGGTCACCCTGCTCTGCGGCGCCAGCCTCGCTTCGGCCGCGATCGACAAGGACGCGACCTACCAGGAGATGCTGAGCCTGGCGCAGCAGATGAAGACCCTCAAGCCGCAGATCCGGACGAACACCCAGGCCGCGACGGCGTATGCCACCGCTGAGGGGCGCTACCGGACTCTCTCGGCCTCGATGGGCGGCGACGATCCGGGCCACGTGGCGAGCGCCTCCGCGGCCGCCGCGGCGCGCCGGGTCCGCACCAAGGTCGTGCCGGCGACGCCGACCGGCTGCGGCCAGACGACGACCAACTTCACCCAGTCCACGCCGGTCGCGATCCCGACCGGTCCGGCCGTGGTGACCTCGACGATCGTGGTGTCCGGCGCCGGGCCGTACCTCTTCGACCTCGACCTGACGACCTTCATCCAGCACACCTTCGCGGCCGACCTCGACATCACCATCACCTCCCCCGCCGGGACGGTCGTGACCCTGACCACCGACAACGGCGCGGGCAACGACAACGTCTTCAACGGCACGGTCTGGGACGACGACGCGAACCCGGCCGGACAGGTGCCGTACACCACCAACAACGGCCTGGTGACCGACAACGCCTACGTCAACCTGACCACCGCCACGCCGCTCGTCCCCGAGGAACCGCTGGGAGCCTTCATCGGCGAGGATCCGAACGGCACCTGGACGCTGACCATCTCCGACGACCTCGCCGGCGACGGCGGCAGCCTCGACAGCTGGTCGATGGCCGTCACCACGTTCCCCAACGCGCCGATCATCACCACCGTGCCGACGGTGACCCAGTCCACCCCGGTGGCGATCCCGACCGGTCCGGCGGTGGTGACCTCGACGATCGTGGTGGCCGGCGCCGGCACCTCGATCCACGACGTCAACCTGACGACCTTCATCCAGCACACTTTTGCGGCCGACCTCGACATCACAATCACGTCCCCCGCCGGGACGGTCGTCACCCTGACCACCGACAACGGGGCCGGCAACGACAACGTCTTCAACGGCACCCTCTGGGACGATGACGCGAACCCCGCCGGGCAGGTGCCATACACCACCAACAACGGCATGGTGACCGACCAGGCCTACGTGAACCTGACCACGGCCACGCCGCTCACTCCCGAGGAGGCGCTGGCGGCCTTCATCGGCGAGGATCCGAACGGCACCTGGACGCTGACGGTCTCCGACGACCTGGCCGGCGACGGCGGCAGCATCGACAGCTGGTCGCTCGACATCGACACCTTCAGCTGCGCCTCGGCCGACCTGTCGATCACCAAGACCGACGGCGTTGCCGCCGTCGCGGCGGGCGGCAGCACGATCTATACGATCACGGCGTCGAACGCCGGCCCGACGGCGGCGAATCCGGCGAGCGTGACCGACACCTTCCCGGCGGCCTGCACCAGCGTCTCCTACACCAGCACCGCCGCCGGCGGCGCCACCGGCAACACCGCGGCGGGCAGCGGCAACATCAACGACGCGGCGCTCAACCTCCCGGCCGGCAGCTCGGTGACCTACACCGCGACCTGCACGATCTCCCCCGCCGCGGTCGGCACCCTGGTCAACACCGCGACGGTGGCGAGCGCCACGCCCGATCCCACCGCTGCCAACAACAGCGCCACCGACACCGACACGATCACCGCCTCGGCCGATCTGTCGCTGACCAAGACCCTGACGACGCCCCCTCCTATTCACGTCGGCGACAACGTGGTCTTCGCCCTGACGGTGACCAACAACGGGCCGGGGAACGCCACCGGGGTAACGGTGACCGATACCCTGCCGGCGGGCCTCACCTACGTTTCCAATGACTGCGGGGCCAGCTTCGCCAATCCGACCCTCACCTGGAGCGTCGGCGCCCTGGCGGCCAGCGCCTCGGCGACCTGCCACCTGACGGTCACGGTCACCCAGACGGGCACGATCGTCAACAGTGCCAGCGCCACAGGCAATGAGAGCGACCCGACACCGGGTAACAACGCCGGTCAGGTGACGATCTCCGGCCAGCCGGCCGCGATCATCCCCACCCTGGACAGCATCGG
Organism: uncultured Acidobacteriota bacterium; assembly: GCA_963792575.1. GTDB lineage: Bacteria > Acidobacteriota > Thermoanaerobaculia > Multivoradales > UBA5704 > DATARR01. Next base: position 742,828 of record CAWBWZ010000002.1, on the reverse strand, counting down.
CCTCGCGGCCCTCGCCATCCTGCTGGCGGTGAGCGCGGCCTTCGCCCTGCGCCGCAAGCGCCGGGCCTAGGCACTACCGCACGGCAGATAAAAACGGCCGGCCAGGGGCAACCCTGCCGGCCGTTTTCTTTTTCAGATCATCTCTACGAAAGGGGTTTGATAGGCTTCTTACTGCTGTACAGCCTTGAGCTCGCCGATTCTCTGCTCGTACATACCTCTCAAACAGACCGTATCAACGCATGTCTCCCGGACCTTTCTCAGCCAATGATTCTGCACATTGCGAAGGATAGCCTTACGCTCTTTCGTTCCTACGCGCACAGCCGCGTCGCGATACGCATTGGCCATCGCGAGGTCAAGCACAGCAAGCTCCGGTGACGAGCACACCAACGGTTCTTGAGGGTGGCATTCCCTGGGAGGCTCCGGAATCGGAGCAGCGGTGTTCTTCACTTTTGAGGAGCAGCGGGAAAAAGCGTACCACCCGAAGTTGGCGCAGACGCGGAAAAAGGACAGGTGGCCGGGAAAAGAGCTTTTCCCAGCTCGCGATCACGGCTACGCTCAAGGTGCCAATCAAGCTGATTACGGACATCCTGAAAGCGCATCGCGTGGCTTGCCTTGACTTCTTGGCAACAGTCCATTTTCCACAATACATGGGCCGATACACATATGGAACTGCGTTCTTAGGTGCCCTTAGAAGGAGGCTTGGGTGAAGTCACGATGTTAACATGATGAATATGGCGAGCTTCCGAATGACGCGGTGGGTGTTCTTGCTAGGGACAGGCATGCTGATCCTGTCCGGAAGGGCTGAGGCGAGCTTCGCCGGCAGCTCCCCGGTTCCCCAGTCCCTCTTTGACGCCTCTGCTCAAGGGTGCGGCGTGGGAACGTGCTTCGGGAGCTCCTACTGCGATGATTGCCTGTGCTACTCCCCCGACAGCCCTGTTTCGCAGCTCTTTTGCGGATGCTCCCAGTGTGGTGAGGTGACGCGCGGATGCGGGCCCGGGACGTGTGTCGGAGCGAGTTTCTGCGACTCCTGCCTCTGCTACTCGCCGGCCTCGGCGGTCGCCCAGACCTGCTGTCCGGGAGGCACGGGCAACTTCCAGATCCTCTATGAGAGCCCTTCCCCATCCCGCGCGGACTTTGGCCATGCCATCGCGGGGGTGCAGACGTTCGACAACGGTTTCATCCTAGCCGGATTTGGATTCACTGCCAATGTAATACGGACCGACGATGCAGGGCATCTGGTGTGGTCGAGGCTCATCGGGGGGTCAGGCGCCCAGTGGTGGGACGTGGCGCAGACTTCCGAAGGCTTCCTGCTGACAGGCAAGAGCATCCTCGCGAAGCTCGACCATAATGGGAACCTCGTCTGGGCGAAGGCCCTGCCCAACAATGGCATCGGCTACGGCGTGGCCGCGACAAGGGATGGGGGTATCGTGGTCTCGGGCACCATGACCGGCCAGGCATTCCTGCTGAAGACAGACGCCGACGGAAGCCTCCAATGGGGATGGACCTACGGTGGGAGCGCCGAAGCACGGAGCGCGGTCGAGCTTCCGGCCGGGGGCTTCATGGTCTTCGGCTCGACCCAGAGCTTCGGAGCCGGCGGCTACGACCTCCTTTTCATCGAAACCGACGCCGCCGGCACCCTGCAATGGGCAAAGACCGCGGGTGGCGCGGAGAATGACAAGGACCAACTACTTCCCTATCGTATGATCGGCACCGACGACGGTGGCTTCGTGGTTGCGACTTCGACCCAGAGTTTCGGAGGCGGAGGCATCTTCGTGATGAAGCTGGATGCGTCCGTGGACGTGATGTGGGCGAATACCTACGGCGGCGGGAGCGCCGAGGCCATCGCACAGACGCTGCACGGCTACTTCGTCCTGGGCACTCGCAGGGAGGAGTTCCTCCTGGCTCTGGATCCCAATGGGGCTCCGCAGTGGGCTCGCGAGTATGGCGATACCCCCTTCAATAATTATGTTGGAGGGGGCCTTACATTCGACGGCGGGGCGTTTCTCGTCACGGAATCCCATATCAACCCCAAGGGCACCCATAAGTTCTTGCTCGTCAAGACCGACGCGAACGGACGGACGCTGAGTTGCAACGATGAAACGAGCTTCTCCGTCACCGCGAACAAGGTGTCGATCACCACGGTCGCCGCGACGCTGACGGCAAATGCTCTGAGCGGCCAGTTGTCGCCAATCGGGGTCAGTGTCCAGGACGGCGGCCTCGTGGATCGTGCCTTGTGCCAATCGAGCCCGATCCGCCTGTGCGAGACCCCTCTCGCTTGCCGCCTGAGAACTGGGCAGACTTGCGTGAGGCCCCTGCCCCCCCTCTGAGCTCAGGGGCCGATCTCCGGCCAGCCGGCCGCGATCATTCCCACCCTGGACAGCGTCGGCCTCGCGGCCCTCGCCATCCTGCTGGCGATGAGCGCGGCCTTCGCCCTGCGCCGCAAGCGCCGGGCCTAGGAGCCTGCGCGCCAGAAAACGCCGGAGCGAGATTTTCCCTGCTGACGAGAGGCCGAGCGTTTTTAGAGATTGTCGTTGGGGTGGAACTCAGGCATAGAGCGATTGGAGGGGAGCAAAACCCGGGAGAGTTGGCCTCCGGCCGGCATTGCTCCCTTCAAGTCCACTCCAATCGCGGGCTCATCTGGCGTAAGTTCAGCGCAAGACAGACCAATGTCCATTCCCCGGACACCTTCTTCAGTCCTCTCAAACTGAACTGCCGGAAGCCGAGCACAGATTTGACCCAACCATTCACCGGCTCCACGATGCTCTTGCGCTTGGAGTAGCGCTTGCGCCCCTCAGGGGTTTCCAGCTTCTGTTTCATCCGTTGAGTCGCTGGGTGCTTCTCTTCATTCTTCAACATCGCCTTCTTGCCCTCGCGCCCCAGCGCCACATAGGCGTCTATTTCAGAGACCTCCAGCCTCTGGAGGTTCTCTTCCGAGCGGTACCCCGCATCCGCCAACACCGCGCACGGAAACTGACCGACGTTGGCCCGAACCTCTTCCAGCATGGGCATGAGCTCATCATGATCGGCGCCACTCTGCGTAACCTTGGCCGCGAGGATCAGCCGCGACTCGCTTTCCACAGCCAGTTGGCCGTTGTAGCACTGCTCGAAGCCCGAAGAGGTCTTCATGATCCGGCTTTCTGGATCTGTAAAGTTGTCCTGCTTTTTCTCCAGCGGCTCTCCGAATTCTCGTTTCTTCTTGCCCTCCTCGCCACCGACCGGAGTCTCCTTGCGACCTGCCGCCTGATCCTCCGCGGCTTGCCGCGACCGCAACCGCTCGATCGCTTCCTGGATCTTGCCCAGACGCTGCTCGCGTCGCTTCAACTCCTCGGGGAGGTCATCGCCCGCGTTCTCCAACCCGTATTGAGCATCTTCCTCTGCATCCTCCCGGGCCGCTCGTGACGTCAACTCGGTGACTTCCGCCTTCAGACGCTCTTGCTCTTGCTTCATCCGACCGTAGCTCATCGCCTTGCGCTTGCTCGCCGACGCTTTCACTTTCGTACCATCCACCGCAACGGTCCCTACCTGGAGCAACCCTGCTTCTCGGGCCACATCGAGCACCTGCACAAACAGAGATTGGAAAGCCGGCAGGTGCCGCTGGCGAAACTCCGCCAGGGTACGGTGCGCCGGGAAGTTCTCCCCGGCCAAGACTCGAAACGCCACGTCCTCCTGAAGCTTCTTGGCGATCTTGCGCGAAGAGAAAACCCCCACGGCGTAGCCGTAGAGCAGAAGCTTGACCATCATCCGCGGATCGTACGGACTGTTGCGGCGGCCATCTCCCTCGTACGGCTCGTAGAAAGCCCTCAGGTCCAGAGCATCCACCGTGTCCGACAGGAAGTACGCCAAGTGCCCCTCCGGCAGCCAATCCCGCGGTGAGGGTGGAAGCAGCAACGACTGTTCCGGAACGTAGCGACGAAAGGTTGTGGGCATGCGGGCTATTTTAACGCATGCCCACGATTCCTGGCGCGCAGGCTCCTAGGCACTACCGCACGGCAGATAAAAACGGCCGGCCAGGGGCAACCCTGCCGGCCGTTTTCTTTTTCAGCTCTTCAGAAGGGGATCAGGTCGGATGCTTCATGCGACAGTTGAGCTCAGAGCACCGTGTTGACTGTCTGCGTCGTCGTCGCGCTGTTTGCCGGGACCGGGATGCTGGCGATGCTACCGATACTTGAGCGACTCAAGAGCCCTGTAGTCCCCGTTTTGCTCGCAACGAGACTGTAAGTGAGGCTCAGCCTGGCGGTTGCGGAGTTCGACACCATCCAGGAGTAGGGGATCGTCACCGTACACTTGGCCGTGCTCCCAGTGCGAGTCGCGGCGACAGTCGCGCCATCTGAAATGAGGTTGACTCCTCCAGCCGAGATTTCGGCCACGCTCGCCTCAACGCTGCAATTGATCGGAGTGGTGGCAGGAATCACCGATTTGATCGTTATGGTGAAATTGACGACAATGGTGCCCGTCTGCGGATTGGCGGCGGCCAGCGAGCTGGAGTCGAAGTCTTCTGTCTGAACGATCGACCGGAAGACCCCGGTGGAAGAGTCCAAGTATCCCAGAACTCTGTTGGGGCTGACCGGTCTCGCCTCCTGACTCCAGCACAGTTGGCTCGAGAGAGCGCAGACAAGGACTCCCAGAATGATTCTCGACACTTTCATGTAGATCTCCTCACGTTTTTTGCATTGAAACTTGGCGAGACGCCACTTAGATCGTTCCTGTGACTCTCGCGCGCATAACGACTGTGACGATGAGCACGGCAATGGCGTCAACGCCTCGACATGGACGCCGGCGCATCGTGGCGATCGACGTCAAGGCGTGGAGAGAACGCAAGCGCCGCGTTCCCAGAGCTCCGCCCCCGTGGTCCCGATCTCTCAGAAGAGCGCGCCCCCCCTGAGGGGGGCGCTTGAGCCGCCCGCTGAGAGCCAACCCGGAGAGAGCCAGCCAACCATTGGATTGTAAGTGCACTCCCCTCTAGAGCAAGGGCCCTGCCAAGCGATAGACCATTGATTCCAAAGGGATTTGTAGCTGGAGACCGCTCGAAGCTGACAGAAATTGGCAGGACTCGAGATCAAAAAAATGTCAGTCGCAGACTCCGGGTGATAGGATCATTTCAAGGAGATAACGACTATGGTGAGGAGAGAGCTCGCCCCCCTGAGGGCGTTCGGAAGGTATCTGTATGCCTTGCGCGGTCTCGCGGGACTGTCACTGCTGATCTTCCCCTCTGTAGCCTCGGGGCAGACAAACCTCGCTCCAAATCCATCCTTTGAGACAGTCGCCAACGCTCTGCCCCAAAACTGGAGCCTGTGCGCCAATTCCGGGGCCGCGACCCTGGGGGTGGCTACGAGTCCCGTCGATCAGGGGGCACGCTCCCTGAAGGTGACGGTTGCGCAGACGGGAGACGTGGGGGTCTGTTCCGATGCCATCCCTGTACCCCCGGACGTGACCTTCCGGCTGGCCGCCCGCTCAGACGTGAACATCGCTTCCACGCAAAACAAGCAGGCCCGGCTCCAGATTCTGGAGTTGTCGAGCGCCGACGCTCTGCTCTCGAGCCGGATCGTCGGCACGAGTATCGGCCGGATCTCCGGCTGGGAGAGCATAAGCGGCTTTTTCACCACCGGGCCGAGCACCGCCAAGGTCAGGATCCGCCTCCTGCCGGATGTTCCGGGCTCCAACGGCGTGGCCTTCTATTGGGACTCGGTGAGCCTGGCACGCGACACGGCGGTGGCCTGGGAACGCTGGGAGCGCGAGCTCACTGCGAGCGCCGACTACTCCGCGGGAGCCAACTCCAACCCCTATCGCGACCTGCGGCTTCAGGCGACCTTCTTCCGCGGCACTCCCTGTGGCGCTCCTCCGTCGCTCTGCAAACTTCCGGGGTGCTTTCAGCAGGCGGGTTTCTGGGACGGCACCCAGGGAAGTTCCGCCGCCAGGGCCTTCAAGGTACGGACCACCCTGCCGGCCGGCGACTGGTGCTGGCAGACCTTCTGCTCGACACTCGCGGCTCCGGGAGGGACCACTCCCAGTTGCGCCGGAGATGCCGGGCTGACTCAGAGCGGAGCGCTCAAGGTGACGGCTTACGCCGGCGAGAATAAGCTCTACACGCTGGGGCTGCCGGCGCCGAAAGCGGGCGGGAGCTTTCTGGTCTACGGCGACGGCACGACGACGTTTCCCTGGATCGCGGACACCGCCTGGTCGGCGCCCAAAGGCTTTTCTCTCCCTTCCCTGGGCTCTCCGCCGAGCGCGGATCTGTGGAAGAACTACGTCGCCGATCGGGCCGCCAAGAAGTTCACGGTCCTCCTCGTGGCGCCGGCCACTCAATATGTGAACGCTCCGGTTTCCCGCCCTGCTCCTCCCGCCTCCGGCTACGCGGGCTTCCTCGCGGGAGCGGGCTGCAACCCGGCCAACTACGGAGTGGTCCCCAACGAGTGCAGCTATCTCGATCCGGCCTACTGGCGAAAACTGGACTCGATGATCAAAGACGCCAACGACGCGGGGATCGTCGTGGTCGTGGCAGGGCTCATCGATCCCACCGACCGCGGAGGCCCGGGCACAGAGATCACGCCGCTGCAGAAGTACCCGGGCAAAAGCGCGGCCGAGACCTTTGCGCGCCAGCTCGCGGCGCGGCTCGCCGGGAGCTTCGTGTTCTTCTCCCCGGGCTTCGATGACAAGGTCACCGAGTCGCTCGACGACGGCCTCAAGGTCCAGGACGCCATGACGGCGGTAGGCCAGGCCCTCCGCGGCTCTCCCGGCGGCGCGGCGCCGCGGCATCTGGTGGGAAACCAGCTCGCCGGCGGCGCCTCCCTGACCGACTATGACCTCTTTCATGCCGCAAACTGGCTGAGCTTCGAGTTCTATCAAAGCGGCCACAAGGGAAACCAGGGGACGCCGTGCACCTATGGCGACGGCCAGGAGTATGCCCGCTCGGTCTGCCGGGCGCGGGAGCTGACGCTCCGCTTCCGCTGCCAGGGCGCCCTGTCGACGGTCCAGGCCTGCCCAGCCGTCCTGCCACCGGGCCAGAAGAAGCCATCCGTTAACTCCGAAGGAGCCTACGAAGACTTCGAGACCGCCGCCGAAGACCCCGACAACCGTGAGGGAGTCCGTGCCACCGCCTATGCCAGCGCCCTGTCGGGCTCCTTCGGCTACACGATTGCGGTCAAGGGCATTTATAAATGGAACAATCCGGAGATCTACTCGGACAGCTATGGCAACGACCAATCCAAGGCGGACGGAGATCTGGCAAGGATGGGCGGCCTCTTCCGTGGCGCCCCCTGGACCGATCTCGAGCCGCGCTCCAACCTGATCGCCAACAATCCGGCGGTGAACACGGCGACAACCACGCCAATCTTCACGAATGCCAACCCGGCAAACGAGAAGAAGCGGATGTTTCTCGCCGGAAACTCCAGCTACGCACTGGTTTATGTCCCGGGGATCACTCCAAGTTCTTTTACAGGAGTGAAGATCAAAACTGCCAATGTCACAAATGCACTACCCGGATTGAATTGTACCAAGAGCTGGAGCAAAGGATGGGTGAATCCACGCACGCCAAGCGAAGAGGTGCTCGGCACTTGTAGCACCGGGAATGATGGATCCATCACGATCAAAGCTCCGTTGACATGTCCTGGAGCGGCATCATGCGACTGGATTCTCCGGCTGACCAAGGTGACTACGGGAGGCGGTTCCTCACCCTTTGCCATCGACCTCACGGCGGGAATCGGCGACTCGAAGCTCAACGACGTCGAGGTATGGACGGCGCTCTCCACAGATTCCTCGACCTCCTCGGTCTTCGCGCAAATCTTAGGTAGCGACGGTTTGCCGGCCGCGAAGCCGATCGTGGTCAGCCCGGACGGCATCTCCTTCCAGAAGCTCCCCACGGCGGCACGAGACACCGCTGGCAATTTCTTCATCGCCTGGGAGGCCGAAAGCTCCGTCACCGGACTCGATGAAATCTCCGCGCAATGGTACGACAACGAGGGAAACCCGCTCTCCGAGATCTTCGCGGTCAGCGCACCCGCCTCAGGACAGCAGACGGAACCGAGCGTGACGGCCGATCCCTACAATCAGGCGGCAGTGAGTTGGACGCGCTACCCCCTCGGGGACGATCCGGGTTCGGTCAAGGTTCAAATCTTCGATGGCAAGGGACCCACCGAGAAGGAGATCATCGATCTGCCATCTCATCCGGGAGGAGTGGCGACAATGTCACTCGTGCAAGCCGACGGCCAGGGCAACCTGTGGGTTGCCTGGACAGAAGAGGATCGGGAGAATGAAGGGGGCGACGTCTACGCGCAGCGGATCTTGCGCAGCGGCACTCTCGATGGGCCTTCCATCCGGGTGAATACGACTCACGCCGGAGTCGGGCGGCTTGCCGCCCTCCAGGTGGAACGCGACGGGAGCGTCAGACTGGTTTGGGAAGGTCTCGACGCCGACGGGCAAGGCAAAGGTTTGCGTGAAAGACGGTATGATCCCCTGGGGCGTTCAGTGGGAGACGAAGCCCCCGTGAATTCACTCGAATGAGAACAGGCTGGAAATGAAAAGCAAGAAGCGTAACCGGGGGCGCCAACTCGCGGTCTGCGCCGCGATCTTCCTCTCGGCCTTCTCTCTGATGGCCCAGAGCCCTGTCGGCTCGGAGTTCCTGGTCAACCCTGAGAGCCCGGGCTTGCAGTATGAGCCCGACCTCCAGTTCAACAGCGATGGAACTCTTTGGTTTACCTGGCTGGACAGCATGGGTCCGGAGGCAGAGTTTAATCGAGTGGAAGCGCGAGCCATCTCACCCCACGGAAAGTTCGGCCCTGTTCTGGACCTGGTCACTACGAGCGATGTTCCGATCACGCCCGTTCTCTTTCCTCTGGTGGTCCCCATGCAAGGCGGGGGCGTTCATCTCTTCTATACGCGTCAGACCGAAGATGGCATCGCCCATGTTTACGGCCAGCAATTCGATGCCGCCGGTCACGCTCTGGGAGAACGGACGATACTTACCCCTCCATCCCCTGTGTCCGCGATCGGCCTGGCGGTGGCTCCTCTGCCGGAGGGGGGCTTCTCTCTGATGACATCCGGCTTCCTATGCTTTACCTGTCCCGGGCCGACGCGAGGCAGTATCTTCGCTCGCCTTCTTGCTCCCGATGGCTCACCGGCCAGCACGTACTTCCGAACCCCTCGCAAATCGGAAACGGCCTCTTCAGGGGTTCGCGGGATGGCTGTCGATGGTCCAGGCAACATCACCTTCGTCTGGTCTCCTCTCAACGGAGATCCTGACAATCGTGATTACGCGGACATCCACGGCCGGCGCTTCTCCTCGGCCGGCAAGCCGATCGGCCCGGAGTTCGTCGTCAACACCACTCTTCGCGGCACCCAGTTCGATCCCTCGGTGGCGGCGGATGAAGATGGCGATTTCGTGGTCGTCTGGCAGACGCGTTTTCCGGGCGGGTTGCTCCGCTCGATCTTCGGCCAGCGGTTCTCGAAGGCGGGCAGGAAGGTCGGGCCGGAGTTTCGGGTCAACGAGGAACGGTCTGAAAAGGACTTCGTACCCTCGGTGGCGATGGATCGCGAGGGCAACTTCGTGGTGGCGTGGCAGAGTTTCTCCCGCTCCCCCGCTCGCGCGCAGTGCGGCCAGGTGCGGGCGCGGCTCTACCGGCGCGACGGCACACCCGCGGGTCCCGAGTTCCCCGTGGCTCCGGGGTATGCCGCCTGTGGCGAGGAACCCAAGGTCGCCTTCGGCCCCAACGGCGTCTTCGCCTTTGTCTGGTCGGTCGATAAAGGGTACAGCCCCGAGACCGGGACCGATTTCGACGTCCATGCCGCGCGCTTCTCGGTGTCCCCAGCCCTGCCCTAGTCGACGATCCGCAGATCCACGTAGGGCGGCGGGGGCTGGATGGCCGAGTAGTCGTTCTCCATGATGGCCACCTCCCCCTGCTCTCGCGATCTCCTTGAAGCCGGCGAAGCGGTAGGTGATCAGCATCTGGCGGTTGCGGTCGTTGGAGACGAACTCGGCGCGCAGCTTCGCGCCCGCCTCCTTCGCCAGCCGCAGGACGTGGTGGATCATGATCGTCCCCACCCCCTTGGACATCACCCGGCAGGACATCAGCAGGAGCTTGACCGTCCAGACCTCCGCCGTCCATCTCGACCAGGGTGAGGCCGATCTTGCCGTAGGTGCCGTGGCGGTCTTCCAGGCTGGAGATCCAGGAGCCGGTGGCGCGGCGACTGCCGCAGCTCGTCCAGCTCCTCGTAGGAGTAGGTGTAGCCGGTGGTGTTGAGCTGGTTGGTGCGCACGGTCAGCTCCTCGGCGCGCTTGCAGGTCCTCCTCGCGGCAGGGGGCGATGGTGAAGATCATCCCGAGGGTGGCGAGGAACTCCTCCTTGGGGCCCGACGTACTCCGCCTCCACCCGGTTGCGCTCGATGTCCGCCTGGTACATCCGGCGGCGCAGGCGCGAGTCCTCGGTGATGAAGCGGGGGTTGAGCTCGGGGCGGTCGAGGAAGTCCTCGAGCAGGGCGCGAATCGACGCAGAGCACCTTGTCGTGGGTGAAGGCCACCTCCTCGCGCTCGAACGGCTGGTCGTCGACGAAGGCGACGGCGTCGAGGCCGATGTTGAGGTCCTGCGCGATCTGGGCGATCGAGGCGGCCTTGGAGTTCCAGTTGATCTGCGGGTAGAGGAAGTACTCGGCGATCCCGAATTCCTTCAGCTTCGCCATCGCCACGTCGTGGTCGTTGCGGCTGGCGATCGAGTGCAGGATCCCGCGCTCGTCCAGGGTCTGGAGGATCTGGACGACGTGCGGGCGCAGCGTCACCTCGGCGTCCTCGAGCAGGATGCCGTCCCAGACGGTGTTGTCGAGGTCCCAGACCACGCACTTGATCGACTGCTTCTCTTTCTTCTTCGCCGCGTGGACGGCGGCGGCGTGGTCTGAAACTTCTCGTCGGCCATCTCAAAGCTCCTGCAGCTCGAAGAGCGGGATGGTGATCTGCTGGATCTGCGTGCTCCCCTCGATGATCTCCATGCACCCGGGAGTCGCGCAGGTAGCGGCCGACGGGATAGTCCTCGCTGCAGCCGTTGGCGCCGTGGATCTGGACGGCGTCGTTGGCGGCGCGGGTCGCCATGGTCGAGGCGTAGTACTTGGCGACCATGATCTCGCCGGAGGCGCCGGGATCGCCGGCGTCGCGCAGCCAGCCGGCGCGCAGGCAGAGCAGGCGGGCGGCGCGCACCTCGACGATCATGTTGGTCAGCATGCGGCGGATGAGCTGGTGGTCGGCGATCGGGACGCCGAACTGCCGGCGCCCGGCGGCGTAGGCACGGGAGGCGTCGAGGCAGGCCTGGCCGAGGCCGACGCGAGCCCCAGGCGACGCTGTAGCGCCCATGCTCCAGCGCGGCGGAGATCACGTGCGAGACGCCGAAGCCGGGGCGGCCGAGCAGGTTCTCCTTCGGCACCCGGCACCCGTCGAAGAAGATCTCGGCCAGCATCGAGGCGCGGGTGCCGATGATCCCGTGCAGCGGGCGGACGGCGACGCCGGGGGTCTCGCGCTCGACCAGGAAGGCGGTCGGCTTGCCGTCCGCCTGGGCGAGCACCAGGAAGAGGCCGGCGAGCTGGCCGAAGGTGGTCCACTTCTTCCGGCCGTCGAGCACCCAGGCGTCGCCGGCGTCCGACGGCCGTCGTCTCGCACGCTCTTGGCGTCGCTGCCGGCCTCGGGCTCGGAGAGGGCGAGGGCGCCGAGGATCTCGCCGCGCGCCATCGCCGGCAGGTAGCGCTGCTTCTGCGCCGCGCTCCCCCAGCGCTGGATGGCATGGGCCACCATGTCGTGCACGGTGAGCAGCGAGCGCACGGAGGAGCAGCCCCTTGCCGATCTCCTCGGTCAGCAGGCCGTAGGTGATCATGTCGCGGCCGGCCCCGCCCCACTCGCGCGCGACGTTGGAGCCGAGATAGCCGCGCTCGCGGAGCTGATCGATCAGCGCGGCGGGGATCGCCGCCTCGCGGTCCCAGCGGTCGGCGTGCGGCGCGATCTCGGCCGCGACGAAGGCGCGGAACTCGGCGCGGGCGGCCCGCTGCTCGGCGCTCGAGCTCCAGGTTCAAGCCGCGGCGCCCCGCTTGCGCGCGACCAGGCTCGCGATCGCGTCGATGGTGCGGAAGTTGTCGAGGTCGAGGTCCTCGTCGCCGACGGTGACGCCGAACTCCTTCTCGACGAAGGCGACGAGCTGCATCGCCAGCAGCGAGTTGACGAAGCCGAGGGCGAAGATGTCCTCGTTCGGCTGCAGGTCGTGGTTCTTGAAGAACCGCGACAGAAACTCCTTGATCTTTTCGTGGGTCTCGTCCATGGGTTCGCTCCCTCTCTTCAGGAGATGCCGTAGTCGTAGAAGCCCTTGCCGTTCTTGCGGCCGTGCAGGCCGGCGTCGACCATCTTCTTGAGCAGCGGGCAGGGGCGGTACTTGCTGTCGTTGTAGCTCTCGTGGAGCACCTCGATCGAGTAGAGGATGGTGTCGAGCCCGATCAGGTCGGCGGTCTCGAGCGGCCCCATCTTGTGGCCGAAGCAGGTCTTGAAGATCTGGTCGACCTGCTCCGCCGTGGCGACGCCGTCCTGGAGGACGAAGACCGCCTCGTTGATGGTCAGCATCAGGATCCGGTTGGTGACGAAGCCGGGCATGTCGTTGACCAGGATGCAATCTTTTCCCATCTGGCGCAGAAACTGGCGAGCGGTCTCGATGGTGGCCTCGCTGGTGTGATGGCCGCGGATGGCCTCGACCATCGGCTTCAGCGGGACCGGGTTCATGAAGTGCATGCCGATCACCCGGTCCGGCCGCTTGGTCAGGGCGCCGACGCGGGTGATCGAGTAGCAGGAGGTGTTGACCGCGAAGACGGCCCGCTCGGGGCAGATGGCGTCGATCCGCGGGTAGATCTCCTTCTTGATCTCCCACTTCTCGGGGACGTTCTCGACGACGAAGTCGACGTCCGCGAGGTCTTCGAGCCGCGTGCGTGAAGCGGATGCGGCCGAGGACGGTCGCGGCATCCTCCTTGGCGGCCGCGCCCTTCTGGAACATCCCCTGCAAAGCGGAGGTTCTTCCGGATCTCCGCTTTCGCGTGCTCCAGGATCTCCTCAGAGACGTCCACCAGGACCGCCTCCATGCCGCTCTGAGCGAGGTTCTGCCCCACCCCGACCCCCATCACACCGGCGCCGATGACGCCGACTTTCTTGATTTCCATCGTCGCTCTCCCGTGGCCCGCCCGATCCGCCTGTTCGAAGATCCGGATACCGGCGGGGCCATAGTAGCCCGATAGCCGCCGATCCGGGCCGTCCTTTTAGTGTGCCACGGAGGGTGTGAGGAGGGGACAAGATGAAGCTGGCCCGATCCTTGCTAATTGGTTGAGGTGGGCGGGGTCGGCAACTGATTCGGTTGGCGTGCGGCAAAAGCGAGGACGATCCTCCTTCGTCGCCGGCCGGTCAAGGAAAATCCCTGGTTAGTCTCCCTGGCAATACCCGCGACGGGCCTTTTTCCTCTTCGCCAGGCCTCGCCCCTTTTCCTCCTTCTCCCTCTCCTATATCGGTAATGCGGACAGCCTCGAACGAGGCCGCACCGCGTATGGCGGCAAGCGCCACGCGAGAGGGCCCCGGCGGGACCTCGACGGCGCTGAATGCCGCGGGGAGTGTAAAAATCCGCTCACCTGCTCTCAGATTCCACGCCGTTCCGCCAAAAGCGCGGCCGTCGCGCCAGGGGCCGGTGCAGGAGCCCCAGTACTCTCCCCGGTGCTTGAGGACGAAGGGATCGGGGGGAGGTCATTGGGAGTTCAGGCACCCTGCCCCCATCGCCCCGATCGACGCCCGCGGATCCGCCACATGTTTCCGGAACTGCTCCACCAGCGGCGTCGGCTCCCAGCGCCGCCCGGAGCCCTCGGCGCCCTGGATGTAGAGGCCGAGGTCGAGCCGGAAGTCCTCGACCGGGCGTTTGCCGTAGCGGTAGCGCCAGTCGATCATGGTGAACAGCGGGAACCAGGTGTAGCCGAGCACCGGCACGCCTTTGGCGCGGAGGTGGCGGATGGCGGCGACCGAGGTGTCGAGCCAGCGCGCGCGGACGTCGACATCCCCCCTGGCGCTGGTCTCGGTGACCATGATCGGCGCGCCGTACCGCTGGTGGTAGTCCTCGATCAGTTGGACGAAGCCGGCGCCGTCCTTCTCGACCGCGCGCCAGGCGAGCCGCCCGTTGCGGTTCACCGTGACCTGCTGGGTGGACCACTGCGGATAGAAGTTCATGCCGATCACGTCGAGCGGGATGGCGTTGCGGCGGATCGACGTCAGCTCGTCCGGGCCGGCGCCGTTGCGCAGCAGCCAGGTGAAGAGCGGATGGTCGGGCGTCAGCTTCCCGGCCAGCAGATCGTAGGCGAGGAAGCCGCGGCGCTGGTCCTCGACGGCGAGCGCCTCGAGATCGGCACGGGCGGCGCGGGCGAGGCCGGTCGCCTCGACGTGGACCATGAGCGCGCCGGAATCGACCTCCTTAATGGCCACGACGGTGCGCTGAATCCCCTGCACGAGTTGCAGCATCAACTTTAAATAGCCGGCGTCGCCGCGCAGGTAGGGCGGCCAGAGCCCCTTCTTGCCGCACAACAGGGCGTTGACGATCGGCTCGTTGAGCGGCGTGTACCAGCGGACCAGCCCCTTGTAGCGCTCGGCGAACGCCTTCGCGTAGGCGGCGACGGCGCGCGGATAGCCGTCGGCGGCGAACTCGCGGCGCAGCCAGAAGGGGCAGCCGTAATGCATCAGGTCGAGGATGGGGGTGATCTCCAGCTCCTCGACCAGGTAGGGGATCACCTGGTCGGTCCAGCTCCAGTCGAACTCGCCGGGCAGCGGCTCGACGCGATACCAGGGCATGCCCCAGCGGATCGCCCGCACGCCGAGCTCGCGGCAGAGGGCGAGATCCTCGCGCCAGTGCTCGTAGTGGCCCATCAGCTGGTATTCGTCGAGGGCGCGATGCCCTTTGCGGGTCTGCGGGACGAAGGTGTCTTCGATACCTGTCGCCCAGAGGAAATCCTCAGGCTCCGGTCCAGGGAGGAGGGGGTGCTGCGTCACAACGTCTACCTCATCGGCTGTCTGGATCAAAAAGGTGGGCGGACGTTACCACAGGAGCGCGGAGACGCCTGTGTCGCCTCTACGGTACGCTGGCGAGATGACGCGATGGAGAGGTTGCGGGGACAAAGATTTCAATTGCCCCACGATCCCCGAAACCTCGATTTTGCGCCACCGATCCAACGTACCGTACAGGCGACACAGCCCCCCTCAATGTGTCCGCTCGTGCATCGTCATCCACAGCCCTCCCTTGGGACGCAGAGAGAGCATCGCCGCCGGCTCCACCCGCCGTCCCGGCACGGCGTGGAAGTCGTAGCGCTGGAGCATGGTCGCCAGGACCAGCAGCGACTGCATCTCCGCCAGCCGGCCGCCGATGCAGAGGCGGGGACCGCCGCCGAAGGGGAAGTAGGCGAACTGCGGGCGCCCTTCCGACCGCTCGGGAGTGAAGCGCTCGGGATCGAACGCCTCCGGATTCGGCCAGAAGTCCGGCCGCCGCTGGGTGACGTAGGACGAGAACATCAGGATCGAGCCGGCGGCGACGCGGTGCCCGGAGAGCTCGTCGTCAACCACCGGCGTGCGGGTGAGCATCCAGAACGGCGGATAGAGGCGCAGGGTCTCCTTGAGCACCATCGAGAGGTACGGCAGCCGCGGCAGATCCTGGAACCCCGGCGCGCGGCCGCCCAGCACCTCGGCCAGCTCCTCCTGCACCCGCGCCGCCACCAGCGGATAGCGGGAGAGCAGGTAGAGGGCCCATGACAGGCTGGCCCCGGTCGATTCGTGGCCGGCGACGAGCATGGTGACCACCTCGTCGCGGATCTGCCGGTCGGGCATGGGGTCCCCCGCTTCATCGCGGACGGCGAGGAGCGTCGAGAGCACGTCATTCCCCTCGACGCCGCTGCGGCGGCGCTGGCCGATCAGGCGGTAGACCACCTTTTCCAGCTCGGCGACGGCGCGCAGGAAACGGACGTGGCTGGGGAACGGCACCCACCAGGGCAACGGCACGGCGGAGAGAACGCGGCGATGGAGGATCGAGAAGGCGGTGGTGATGGCCTGGTCGATCGTCGCCGCGTCGCCGGCCACCTCGGTGCCGAAGAGCGTCCGGGCGGAGACGTCGATCAGCAGATCCATCATCTCGTGCTCGAGATCGAACGGCTCGCCCGGCGTGATCTCGCGCCGCCAGCGTTCCATCTTCGCCGCGATCGAGGCGTTGATGGTGTCCACCATGCCCATCAGCCGGGTGATGTGGAAGGAAGGCTGCAGGAGCTTGCGCTGGCTGCGCCAGGAGTCCCCCTCGTTGAGGAACAGCCCCCTCCCCCCGAGCGGCCGCAGAAGCTCGAAGTTGGAGCCGCGGACATAGTTGTAGTGGTGGGTCTTCCAGACCCGCTCGATGTCGCGGGGGTGGGTGACGAGATAGAACTGCTGGGAGCCGACGCCGCCCAGATGGACGACGTCGCCGTAATCCCGCACCGCCTGGGAGAGAAACGGCAGTGGGTCTTTCAACACCTTGGGCAGGGCTCCCACGATGGGATAACCCTGGGGTCCGGGTACGGCTGTTGAAGCGCCTTTGCGAACTTGGACTGCAGAGACTTCAGATGAAATCATCGATCCCTCCGATGGTAAAAAACAAGACAACAAGGTAAAACCAACATCCGCACCCGGACCCCGGGTTCACTTCAGACGTTTACTTCCAGGACTGCTAAAAGCAAGCTTGTACTAAATGTGGCGGGAAGCTCACAAACCGGGACAGCGAATTCAGGAAACCTGCTTAGCCCGAAATTCCGTCCGTGCCAGCCCCGCAGACGATGGCGCAGGCAGCCTTTACGCCGGCGAGGGGGATGCGCCCCGAGGCGAGGGCGGCGAAGGCGGCGGCGCCGGAGAGCTCGGCGGCGATTCCGGCCTCGAACCAGAGCCGGCGGGCGGCCTCATACATCTCTTCGTCGGAGACCAGCACGACGTCGTCCACCCGCTCGCGGATCACCGCGAAGTTCATCTCGTGGCTGGCGCGGGGAGCCATGGTATTGGCGGCGGTCGAAACGCCGGGGAGCTCGACGAGCCGGCCGGCGCGCAGGCTCTGGTAGATCTTGGGGGCGCCGGTCGCCTCGACGCCGATCACCCTCGCCTCCGGCCGTCTCCCCTTCACCGCCGTGGCGACCCCGGAGATCAGGCCGCCGCCGCCGATCGCCACCACGAAGAGGTCGGCTTCGGGAGCGTCGTCGAGGGTTTCGAGGGCGAGGGTCCCCTGGCCGGCCATCACCTCGGGATCGGCGAAGGGGTGGACATAGGTCAATCCCTCCCGTTCGGCGGCGGCGAGAGCCGCCGCATTGGCGTCGTCCCAGACCTCCCCTTCCCAGACGACTTTCGCCCCCCAGCGCTCCAGCTTTACGCCCTTGGCCGGCGGCACATTGGCGGGCAGATAGATGGTCACGGGCACGCCGGCGAGGCGCCCGGCGAAGGCGACGCCGAGGCCGTGATTCCCCCCCGACGCGGTTACCAGCCCGCGCGACACTTGGGTAGTAGGGAGAGTCAGCACCTTGTGGGTCGCTCCCCGTGCCTTGAACGAGCCGGTCACCTGGAGATTCTCCAGCTTCAGGAGGAGCCGGCTCCCGGGATCGCCACCCGGCAGGGGGCCCATGTCGAGGACAGGGGTATGGCGTAAGTGGGGGGCAAGGCGGCGGGCGGCTTCTTCGATATCGGCGAGCTCGATCATTCGCCGGATGCTACCAGGACCAGAGGGCGGAAGGGAGTCAGGGAGAGGGGAGCGGAAAGGCGGAAATTCCGTCTTCCAGTCTGCTTGACTTACGCCATGATTACGCCTAATATACGCCCATGGGAACAACGATCGTGAACACGTCCCGGCGAGGGGAGGCAACCTGCTTTAACAGAGATCCCGGGCGGGATCTCAGGAGATAACCACCGTGCGCACACCCATCTTGAACGGCCTCGGCCAGTCGCTGCGCTGGCTGCGCGACCGTCAGGGCAAGAAGCAGTACCAGGTGGCGGAGACCGCCGGGATTACCAAGGGCATGCTCTCGGCCTATGAAACCGGCCGGCAGCGCCCCTCGCTCGAAACCCTGGAGAAGATCCTCGACACTCTCGGGTGCGACCTGAACGACCTTCACAACGCGATCCAGATCATCAACGGCCGCCCGGAAGGGATCAAGCGGCGGGGTGAAGGGGTCGCCGAGGAGCAGGAGGCCGCTCCGAAGCCGGACGGCGGCGGAAGGTCGGAGGTCCAGAAGGTTCTCGGCCGGCGCGATCCGCTGCCCTTCGAGGAGGAGAGGGCGTTCAGCGAGATGCTGGACGGCTTCCATCGCCTCCTCCGCTACTTCCACGAGAGCTTCTCCCCGCCCCGCCGGCCGCGAGCCGCCAGGGAACGGGGAGAACCAGTAGATGGGGGACCGGGGAGGCGCGGAGAGATTCGCGCCTCCCGCTCCTCGTTTCAGCCGGCGAGCAGGCTTCCGCTGCAGCACCGTCACCGCCTGGCCGCCCAGCTTGACGCGATCCCCCTCCACCCGCACCTTCACGACGCCGCCCCGCGCCGAAGCCTGATAGGCGAGAAGGTCCTCCTTCCCCAGCCGTGAGGCCCAGTAGGGTCCCAGCGTGCAGTGGGCGGAGCCGGTCACCGGGTCCTCGTTCGACGCCGGAGCCCGGCGCGAAGAAGCGGGAGACGAAATCGATAGGGGCGCGCCGGAGCTTCGCGGCGGTCACGATGACGCCCCTCACCGGCAGGGCTTCAGCGCCTGGAAGTCCGGAGCTCAGCCGGCGCGGACCGCCTCCTCGGACGCCAGCTCCAGCAAATAGTCGCAGCGGCTCTTGCCCACGAACCCGCGGCTCGGCGCCGAGCGCCGCCAGCAAACCCGGCGGCAGGCTCCCACCGCCTCGACCCGCCGGGCCGGGAAGTCCAGTGCGATCCAGCTCCCCCCGTTGCTCGGCGGTGAGCACACCGCTCACGGGTATGGAACCCGAAGGGGCGGAATTTGAATAGCCTGGGGCTTCAACCCCAGGTGGGCGACCCCACCAATCCCAAACCCCGAAGGGGTGGCCTGAAAGGCCGGAATCGGCCACCCTTACAGGGTTTGAACTTCGGGGGACCTCCCTACCTGGGGTTAAAACCCCAGGCTATTCAAATTCCGCCCCTTCGGGGCGAGGGCAGGAACCCGCCGCACCGCGACTTTACATCGCAAAGTCCTTCATCTATCATCCGCGCTTGTACCTGGGAGGAACAATCTCCCAGGTCCTTCGGTTACACTTTGCCGAGACCAGGACGAACTTCCCAGGGACCCGGAACGGACGCGAGCAGGGGCACAAAGACCAAGGAATGGGACTCTCCACCGCAGCTCCCTCGACCGCCCGCCCGGCGGCTGTGCCTGAAGGCTTTACCAGCCTGCTCGCCGGCTTCCGCGATCAGCTCGACCGCGCCCTTGGCGACTGGCTCGACGCCAAGCGCGAGGAGGCGCTGGCCCTAGGCTCCCCGGAGACCCTGGAGCTGATCGACGGCGTCGGCCAGCTCGCGACCCAGGGCGGCAAGCGGCTGCGCCCGGCCCTCGTCTACTACACCTACCGCGCCTGCGGCGGCGCCGTGGACGAGGAGGTGCTCCCCCTCGCCCTGTCGACCGAGCTCCTCCACACCTACCTGCTGATCCACGACGACATCATGGACCACGCCGAGTTCCGGCGCGGGCTGCCGGCGGCGCACGTGCGCTTCCGCGAGGCCCACCGCGCGCACGGCTTCCACGGCGACGCCGACGACTTCGGCCGCTCGGCCGCCATCCTGCTCGGCGACCTCGCCCAGAGCTGGGCGGTGGAGCTGGCGTGCCGGGTCTCGACCGGCCGGAGCTTGGACGGCGGCAGTGCCGGCGGCGAGCTCGCCCGCTGCTTCTCGGCCATGTGCCAGGAGGTGATCGGCGGCCAGTACCTGGAGCTGCTGGTGGCCCAGCGGCGCGGGAGGGCGCAGGCGTGCTCCCGCCGAACGCGAGCAGGAGCTGCTGCGGGTGCTGCGCCTCAAGTCCGGCCGCTACACCGCGGAGCGGCCGATCCAGCTCGGTGGCCTGCTGGCCGGCGCGCCGCCGGAGACGCTCGCCGGCCTGTCGCGCTACGGCGCCGCGGTGGGCGAAGCCTTCCAGCTCCAGGACGACCTGCTCGGCATGTTCGGCGACGCGGACACGGTGGGCAAGCCGGTCGGCGCCGATCTGCAGCGAGGGGAAGTTCACCTTCCTCATCCATCACGCTCTCGCGAACCGCCACCCCGGACCAGCGGCGGACGCTGGACGCGGCCCTCGGCAATCCGGAGGCTGACCCCGCGAGCAGACGGCGCGGGCGCGGCGGATCCTGGCGGAAACCGGCGCCCGCGCCAAGGTGGCCGCGATGATTGGACGAGCGGCTGCGGGAGGCCCGCGCCGCGCTCGGCGGGCTCTCCGGCCCGCGGCCCTGCAGCCGGAGGCCGCCTCTTCTTCGCCGGGCTGCTCGACTACCTCTGGGAGCGCGAGCAGTGAGCGCCTCGTACCGTCCTTCGGAGGTCAGCCCTGCGGCGAGGAGCGCGACCGCAAAGCCGAGCACATCCGCCTGGCGCTCGACCAGCGCATGCAGCTCGGCCGCAGCTTCTTCGACGACTACCGTTTCGAGCACCGAGGCGCTGCCCCGAGATCGACATCGACGGAGATCGACACCTCGGTCGAATTCCTCGGCCGCCGGCTCGCCGCGCCGCTGCTGATCTCCTGCATGACCGGCGGCACGGAGATGGCCGGCCGGATCAACCGCAACCTCGCGGACGGCGCCGAGCAGACGGGCGTCGCCGTGGGGGTGGGCTCGCAGCGCAAAGCGTTGGAAGATCCAGCGAAAGCTGATACCTTCCGCGTGCGCGAGGTGGCGCCGACCGTCGCCCTGCTCGCCAACCTCGGCGCCGTCCAGCTCAATTACGGCATGGGCCTGCGCGAGTGCCGGCAGGCGGTGGACATGATCGGCGCCGACGCCCTGGTCCTCCACCTGAACCCGCTGCAGGAGGCGATCCAGCCCGAGGGGCAGCGCAACTTCTCCGGCCTGCTGCCGAAGATCGGGCGAGTTCGGCGCGCGAGGACTGGGGGTGCCGGTGGTGGTCAAGGAGATCGGCTGCGGCATCTCGGGCGCGACGGCGCGGGCCTGGCGCGCAGGGCGTGCGGATCGTCGATACCGCCGGAGTCGGCGGCACGAGCTGGGCGCGCATCGAGGCGGCAGCGGGCCCGGCGACCTCGAGATCGGCGAGCTCTTCGCCGGCTGGGGGCTGCCGACGCCGGAGTCGATCCGGCAGGTCCGCGCGTGCCGGAGGGCACCGACGCTCATCGCCAGCGGCGGCCTGCGCAACGGGCTCGACGCCGCCAAGGCGCTGGCCCTCGGCGCCGACCTCGCCGGCTTCGCCTACCCGTTCCTGGCAGCCGGCCACGGAATCCGCCGAGCGGGTCGCCGAGCAAGGTGCGGCGCATCGTCCGGGAGCTCAAGATCTGCATGTTCTGCCTCGGGTGTAAAAACGATCGCGGAGCTGCAACGTACGAGCTCCTCAAAGGGTCTGTGAGATGAGCAAGACGATCATGCCGACCATTCCGCCGACTCCCGTGATCCGTAGGCCGCCTCTGCACCCGGCGCACGCGAGCTGGTCCGTTCGCTGGTCGCGCGGCGAGCGCCGCTTCCATGAGCTGCCCAAGGACCTCGCTCCGGAGGAGGCGGCGGAGATCCGCCGCCAGGCCCTGGAGGAGATGACGCAGCACGCCGCTGCCCAACATCGGCCATCACTCGCTGGACGTCAGCCGCGCCTCGCACCGCAACTGCGAGAACTTCATCGGCGTCGCCCAGATCCCGATGGGGATCGTCGGCCCGCTGCGCGTCCGCGGCAAGCACGTCGACGGCGACGTCTACGTGCCGCTCGCGACCACCGAGGCCGCCCTGGTCGCGAGCACCAACCGCGGCTGCGCGGCGCTGCGCGAGGCCGGCGGCGCCGTCGGTGCGGGTCGAGGACGTGGGGATGACCCGCGCGCCGGTCTTCCGCACCTCCGGGATCGTGCAGACGCAAGCGTTCCTGCAGCTGGATCCAAGAGCACGACGCGGAGACTCACGCAGCTCACCGAGGGGACGAGCCACCACCTCGGCTCCTCGACGTGCGCCCCTACGCCTTCGGCACCACGGTCTTCCTCCGCTTCCGCTTCGACACCGGCGACGCGATGGGGATGAACATGGCGACGATCGCCTGCGACCGGGCGGTCAACGAGCTCATCGAGCCGGCGACCGGCGTCGCCCTGCATCGCCTGTCCGGCAACTACTGCGCGGACAAGAAGCCGGCGGCGATCAACTGGCAGGAAGGGCGCGGCAAGCGCATCTACGCCGAGATCCTGCTCGACGCGCCAGATCCTCCATCACGCCCTGAAGACCAACGCCCGCAGACCTGGTCGAGGTGCAGTACCGCAAGAACCTCCTGGGCTCGATCGCGGCCGGCTCGATGGGCTTCAACGCCCACTACGCCAACGTCCTGCGCGGCGTTCTTCATCGCCACCGGGCAGGATCCGGCGCACGTCGTCGAGGGCTCGCTCGGGATCACCTGCATCGAGTCGCGCGGGCCGGACTCGGTCTTCGCCTCGATCTTCATGCCCGACGTGCCGCTCGGCGCCATCGGCGGCGGCACCGCGCTCGACACCCAGCGCGAGGCCCTCGCCGTGCTCGGCGTCTCCCCCGACCCCGAGCGCCGCGGCGACGCGGTCACTCGGCTGGCCGAGATCCTCGGCGCGGTCGTGCTCGCCGGCGAGCTGTCGCTGATGGCCGCCTTCACCTCCAGCGATCTGGCGCGGGCGCACGAGAAGCTCGGGCGCGGCGAGATTCCCCAACCGCCGCTTCCGACCTAGCGCGGAGGCCGGCTGATCCCCCGCGCTCTCCGTACCGGGGCCTCCAGGCTCGACCGGCGGCGGCCCCGGCCGCCGTCGCGGTCTCGACCCCCGGCAAGCTCATCCTGATGGGCGAGCACGCCGTGGTCTACGGCCGCCCCGCGCTCGTCGCCGCCATCGATCTCGCGGCTCACCGTCCGCCTCGCGCCGCTGTCCGCGGACGCCGGCTCCGCGTCTCGATCTCGACCTCCCGGCCCTCCCCCACGCCGAGGAGACCACCTGGGAGGCGGTGCGCGCCCACGCCCGCGCCGCCCGCGAGCGCTGGGACGAGCTACGCCCGCGAGCCCGGCCCCGAGCGCTTCCGCGCCGTGCGCGGCGACGATCCGGTCCACCTCGTCAAGGTCGCCCTCGGCGAGGCCGCGGCGGCGCTCGGCGAGACGGCGCTGCGCGAGGCCGATACCGGGGCTCCACCTGCGGATCGAATCGGCGCTGCCGGTCGGCTCCGGCTTCGGCAGCTCGGCGGCGACCGCCACGGCGGTGGTCGCCGCCTATCTGCTCTTCGCGGGGCGAGCGATCTGGATCCTGACGCCGATCGAGCAGATCGCCCTCGAGGCCGAGCGGCGCCAGCACGGCCTCCCCTCGGGGATCGACGGCGCGACCGTGCTCCACGGCGGCCTGCTCTGGGCGCGCAAGCTGCCGGCCGGCGGGCTCGCTGACCGAGCGGGTCCCCGCGCGCTCCCCGCTGCTCTCCCGCTTCCGCGTCTACGACACCGGCATGCCGGCCGAGCCCACCGGCGCCGTGGTGGCCGCCGTGCGCCACCGCCGCGACCGGGATCCCCGGGCGCCACGAGCGGCTCCTCGACCGCATCGAGGCCGCGACCCGCGGCTTCCGCGCCGAGCTGGAGCGCGAGGAGGAGGCGGAGGATCCGGCGCGCGTCCGCGAGCTGATCCGCGGAGTGCCAGGCGGCCCTGGAAGAGCTGGGGGTCGTCCCGCCCGACGGTCCGCGCCCTGGTCCGCCGGGTCGAGGCCGCGGGGGGCGCGGCGAAGATTTCCGGCGCCGGCGCGCTCACCGGCCCTGGCGCCGGGTCGCTCCTGGTCTATCATCCGGATCCGGAGTGGATCTCCGGCTGGAGCTTTCTCCGGCCGTTTCCCCTTCCACCCTGTGCATCTGGGAGCCGAGGGGCTCCGCTGGAGACCGACGCATGAGCAAGACCACCGTATCCGCGCCGGCCAACATCGCCTTCATCAAATATTGGGGGGCCCGCGACCTCGACGAGCGCCACTCCGATGAACACCTCGATCTCGATGACCCTGGAGCACTGCGTCACCCAGTGCACCGTCGAGACGCTGGACAGGCGGCGAGGACGAGGTCTGGCGCGCCGAGCCGGACGGCGGTTTTGGCACCCCCGACCCCGAGTTCGCCCGCCGGGTGCGCGACGCACCTCGACCGCATCCGCAAGTGGGCCGGCCGCAAGGAGCCGTTGCGGGTGGCGACGCGCAACACCTTCCCCACCGCCGGCGGCCTCGCCTCCTCCGCCTCCGGCTTCGCGGCGCTGACCCTCGCCGCCGCCGGGGCGTTCGGCAAGAAGGCGTCGCACGAAGGAGCTCTCGCTGCTCGCCCGCCGCAGCGGCTCCGGCTCGGCCTGCCGCTCGGTCCTCGGCGGCTTCGTCGAGTGGCCGGCCCGCAGGCGGAGGGCAACGACGAGCGACAGCTACGCCCGCCAGATCGCCGACGCCGACCACTGGGACCTGCGCAACGTCATCGCCGTGGTCGAGATCGGCCCCAAGACCATCCCCTCGCTCGAAGGCCACCGCCTCGCCACCACCAGCCCGTACTACACCAAGCGCCTGGAGCTGCTGCCCGAGCCGGCTCGACAAGGTCCGCGCAAGGCGATCAAGCGAGCGCGACCTCGACGCCCTCGGCCCGGTGCTCGAGGAGGAGGCGATCGACCTCCACCTGATCACCATGTCCTCCCATCCGCCGATCTTCTACTGGAGCCCCGGCACGCTCGCGGTGCTGCGCGCCGTGCGCGAGCTGCGCCAGGAGGGGCTCGCGGCCTGGGCCACCATGGACGCCGGCGCCAACGTGCACGTGATCTGCGACGCCGATTCCGAGGACGACGTCGCCGAGCGCCTGGAGGACCTGCCCGCCGTCGGCTTCGTGATCCGCGACGGCGTCGGCCCCGGCCCCGACCAGGAGGCGGAGCATCTGTTCTGAGATCGTCAGGATCTCGTCCATACGATCGGGGCGTCCGTGGCCTGCGACCTCAACCCCTATCCCCTTCTCCTAAAGGAGAAGGGGGACGACTCCGGGGCAGATTGCCCGTAGGGTGCGCTGTGCGCACCTTTGATGACCTCGAAGATGCGCACAGCGCATCCTACGGGCTCCAACGGTTCTGTAAGGCCCTCCCTCTCCTTTAGGAGAGGGACCGAGGGTGAGGTCGCAGGCCACCGAAGCCTGAGAAAATCATGCCCGACATCGTCCTCATAAAACTGGGCGGCAGCCTGATCACCGACAAGGCGCGGCCGGAGACGCCGCGCCTCGCGGTGATCTCCCGCCTGGCCGGAGAGATCGCCCGCGCCGCCCGGGACATCCCTTTCCGCCTGATCGTCGGCCACGGCAGCGGCTCTTTCGGGCACGCCGCCGCCCGGCAGTCCGGCATCGCGTCGGGCCTCCATTCCGCCGAGCAGCTCCCCGGCGTCTCCAGAACCCAGGAGCGGGCCGCCGCCCTCCACCGGATCGTCATCGCGGCTCTGGTCGAGGCCGGCGCCCTCCCCTTCTCCATCTCCCCGTCGAGCTGCCTGGTCGCCGAGGCCGGCCGGCCGGCCGCCTTCGCCGCCGAGCCGCTCCTGCTGGCGCTCGACCGCGGGCTCCTGCCCGTTCTCTACGGCGACGTGGTGACCGACCGCGCCTGGGGGATCTCGATCTGCTCGACCGAGAAACTGTTCGAAATCCTGGTCCGCACCCTCCGCGAGCAGGGGCGGACGGTCCGCAGCGCTCTCTGGCTCGGCGAGACGGACGGCCTCTACGATGCCGAGGGGAAAACCGTTTCCACCCTCTCCGCCAGCGATCTCGACCGCGCAGCCACGGCGATCGGCGCGCCATCCGGCACCGACGTCACCGGCGGCATGCTCCACCGCGTCGAGACCGCCCTCGCCCTGGCGCGGCTCGATATCCCCTCGCGGCTCGTCAACGGCCTCGTCCCCGGCCTCCTCGAGCGGGCGCTGCGGAGGGAGGACGTGCCCGGCACCGAAGTGCTTTAGAGGTCTGCTATCCTCTCCCGCGTGCAGGCGGAGACCGAAGAGCGGGAGTCGCGGATGGCCGATCTGGAAACGCTCCTGATCGCGACGAGCCGCACGTTCGCGCTCGCCATTCCGCTGCTGCCCGAGCCGACGCGCCGGGAAGTGACCCTCTCCTACCTCCTCTTCCGCGTCGCCGACACCTTCGAGGACGCGGCGAGCTGGCCGCGCGCCCTGCGCGTCGAGGCGCTCGCCCGGTTCGACGAGCTGCTGAAAAATCCCGGGCGCGAGGAGATCGCGGAGGTCGCCCGCCGCTGGGCCGAGGAGGTGCCGTGCGAGCAGCTCGGCTACCGGGAGCTGCTGGCCGACCTCCCCTTCGTCCTCGACGCCTTCTTCGCCCTCTCCCCCGAAGCCGTCGGGCTGATCCGCGAGCACGTGCTGCGCACCTCGCGCGGCATGGCCGGGTTCGTCGCCCGCACCACCGACGAGGGGGAGCTGCGGCTGCGCGACGTGCGGGACCTCCAGGACTACTGCTACGTGGTGGCCGGCATCGTCGGCGAGCTGCTGACCGAGCTCTTCCTGCTCGGCCGCCCCCGTCTGGAGCCGGTCGCCGCCCGGCTGCGCGAGCGCTCGCGCGCCTTCGGCGAGGGGCTCCAGCTGGTCAACATCCTCAAGGACTCGGCCTCGGACGCCACGCAGGGCAGACGCTATCTGCCCGACGGCGTCGAGCGCGCCGAGGTGATGGCGCTGGCCCGGCGCGATCTTCAGGGCGCGCGAGAGTACGTGCTCGACCTCCAGGGCGCCGGGGCCGAGCGCGGGCTGGTCGCCTTCGTCGCCCTGCCCGTGCGGCTCGCCACCGCCACGCTCGACCGCATCGAAGAGGCGGGCCCAGGCTCGAAGCTCACCCGCCCCGAGGTCTACGCCATCGTCCAGCGCATGAACAAGGCACTGGATCATGACGAGCCGGCGATTGCGTGATGCCCTGGGAGCGCCGGCGCCCCAGGGGTGAATTTCCCCCACTCCCCCCTTGTTCTCCCTCTCCGAGGTGACTGACACGATGAAGTTTTTCCGCGCCCCGCTCCTCCTCGCCCTCCCGCTCCTCGCCGCCTGCGCCGGAGGCGGCGCGCCGAAGCCCGTGCCGGCGGCGGCGCCGCCGCGTCCGGCCGCAGCCCGGACGCATGTGCAGGCGACCCCGATCCCGGCCGTCAAGGTGCTCGCGGAGACGGCGCAGGATCCGCACTCCTTCGCCCACCCCGAGGAGGTCGCGGTCGAGCACCTGGTGCTGAATCTGACGGCGGATTTCACCCAGCGCCAGCTCACCGGCCGCGCCAGCCTGCGCCTGCGCAATCTGACCGGCGCGAATCGCCTGATCCTCGACACGCGGGACCTCGACATCCGGCGGGTCACGCTGGACGACGGCAAGACCGATGCGCCCTTCACGCTCGGCGAGGAGGTGAAGTTCCTGGGCCGGCCGCTGGAGGTGGCGATCGCCCCCACCACCACCTGGGTCAATATTGACTACACGACGAAACCTGAGGCGGCCGCCCTGCAGTGGCTCACTCCCGAGCAGGCCGGCAGCCCCTCGCCGTTCCTCTACACGCAGTCGGAATCGATCCTCGCCCGCACCTGGGTCCCCTGCCAGGACTCACCCGGCGTGCGCATGACCTACGAGGCCACCATCCACGCCCCGCGCGGGCTGATGGCGGTGATGAGCGCCGAGAATCCGACCCAGAAGAGCGCCGACGGCGTCTACCGGTTCAAGATGCCGCAGCGCATCCCCTCCTACCTGCTGGCGCTCGCGATCGGGGACCTGGAGTTCCGGCCGCTGGGGCCGGTCAGCGGCGTCTACGCGCTGCCGGCCGTGGCCGAGCGAGCCGCCTGGGAGCTCGCCGACACGCCGAAGATGATCGCCGCGGCCGAGAAGCTCTACGGCCCCTACAAGTGGGGGCGCTACGATCTCCTGATCCTCCCCGCGAGCTACCCCTACGGCGGCATGGAGAACCCGCGGCTGACCTTCGCCACGCCGACGATCCTGGCGGGCGACCGCTCGCTGGTCTCCCTTGTCGCCCACGAGCTCGCCCACTCCTGGTCGGGCAACCTGGTGACCAACGCCACCTGGAGCGACTTCTGGCTCAACGAGGGGTTCACCACCTACTTCGAGGGGCGGATCATGGAAGCCGTCTACGGCCGCCCCTACGCCGACATGCTGACCGTGCTCGGCCGCCAGGACCTCGACGACGCGATCAAGGAGGCCGGCGGGATCGACAAGCCGGATACCCGCCTCGCCATCGACCTCGCCGGCCGCGATCCGGACGAGGGATCGAGCGGCATCGCCTACGAGAAGGGGGCGCTCTTCCTGCGCACGCTGGAGGCTTCGGTCGGGCGCGAGAAGCTCGACCGCTTCCTGCGCACCTATTTCGACACGTTCGCCTTCCAGTCGATGGACTCTGTACGTTTTGTCGCCTACCTGAAGCAGAACCTGCTGGCCGGTGACGAGGCGGCTGCCAAGAAGCTCCACGTCGACGAGCTGGGTCTTCAATCCGGGCATCCCCGCGAACGCGGTCCACCCCCATTCCGACGCCTTCACCCCCGTGGACCGGGCCGTCCAGGCCTTCACGGCCGGCACCCCCGCCGCCCAGCTCACCACCACCGGCTGGACGACGCACCACTGGCTCCACTTCCTGCGCAACCTTCCCGAGGCCGTCGACGGGCAGAAGATGGCCGACCTCGACGCCGACGTTCCATCTCAGCCAGTCGGGAAACTCCGAGATCCTGGACGCATGGCTCCTGAAAGTGGTCGACAGCAAGTACGAGCCCGCCTACCCCGCGCTCGAGCAGTTCCTGATGACGGTCGGCCGGCGCAAGTACGTCCTGCCGCTCTACACAGCGATGGCGAAGAGCCCCGAGGGGGCCGAAAGGGCGTTGCGGATCTACGAGAAGGCGAGACCCGGATACCACTCGGTGTCGCAGGTGTCGATCGACGAGGTTCTGGGGTGGCGGGGGTAGCTCGGCGGCGGGAGAGAAGCCCGGCGCGCCTCGCGAAAACCTAATTTCCTCATTCGCCGGGCCCGGCGAGCCTGCGAAAATCCGCTTTCCGCTACTCGCCGGCTCCGGCGAGTCATCCGCCGCCTCCGGCGAGTCATCGGCCGCCTCCGGCGAGTCGTCCGCCGCCTCCGGCCAGTCATCGGCCGCCTCCGGCCAGTCATCGGCCGGCTCCGGCCAGTCATCCGCCGCCTCCGGCCAGTCATCGGCCGCCTCCGGCGAGCCTGCTGAAATCCATTTTCCGCCACTCGCCAACCCCGGCGAGCCTGCTGAAATACATTTGACGTTATGAACCAGCTCCGGCGAGCCGTCTGAAGTCGATTTCACCTCACGCGACGGCACGTCATTCAAGCCGAAGGGTGGCTGACCAGACATCCTCCTCCAGCCCCGCAGGGGCGTCAGGAATTAGCCCGGCGGCGTAAGCCCCGGGGAGGGGAACGGATACACCCACCCTCCCAAGCCCCGCCAGGGGCGACAGGAACTCTCTTCAAGGAACCGGGTCCTGGGAAGTTATACATCCGCGAAGAATCCTGTCGCCCCTGGCGGGGCTCTGGGTTGTGGGGAAGGCCGTCCGTTCCCCGGGGCTCACGCCGCCGGGCTAATTCCTGACGCCCCTGCGGGGCTGAAGGCAAAGGATGGGAGAGAGGAAATTCTGAGCCCTACTTTTCCCACTTGATCATCACCACCCCGGAAAACCACCAGACACGCCGCGAAGTGGAGAGCCTCGATCAGACGCTCGTCGAACAGTTCCAGACATCCCGCTAGCTGACCGCCGTTGCCGGTCTCAACCGCGAATCGGCCTTGGACACCGGACTCCTTGTACAGGGGAGCGCCGCATCGCACCCGTGGGGGAAGAATGTCCACCGCCAGAAGGGTGAAAACCACTGCTCTGGACGGTGGCCGTAGACGAGCCAAACAAGGGTAACAATATACTTGACTCACCCGCGTCCTCCTGATAGAGTACCGCCATGGACACCACCGAACGCCTTCCCGAGACTCTGATTGAAGCCGTCCGGTTCTTCTCTGACCCGGACGTTTGCCTTGCTTTCGTCGCCAACTTGCGGTGGCCCGGCGGTGTAACCTGCCCGCGCTGTGACTCCGCTGAGAATTCCTTTCTGAGCACCCGCCGAGTGTGGAAGTGCAAAGGCTGCAAAAAGCAATTCTCCGTGAAGGTTGGAACGATCTTCGAGGACTCGCCGCTCGGGCTGGACAAGTGGCTCCCCGCCCTGTGGATGGTCGTCAACTGCAAGAACGGAATCAGCTCCTATGAGATGGCGCGGGCGCTTGGCGTCACTCAGAAGTCCGCATGGTTCATGAACCATCGGATTCGTCTGGCCGTCCAGGAGGGGACTTTCGAGCCCATGTCCGGAGAGGTTGAGGTAGACGAGACCTTCATCGGCGGTCGCGCTCGGTTCATGCACAAGAGCAAGCGGGAGGCCAAGATCACCGGAACCGGCGGAGCTGGAAAGACTGCCGTAATGGGGCTCTTGGAGCGCCACGGCGAGGACGGACACAGCAAGGTCCGGGCGAAGGTTGTTCCCAACGTCCGCCGCAAGACCTTGAGCCCCGAAGTCCGCGAGAACGTCGCCGAAGGCTCGGAGGTCTTCACCGATGCGCTCAAGTCCTACGCCGACCTGGGAGACGCCTACGTCCATCAGGTGATCGACCACGCCGAAAGCTACGTCAACGGGAAGATCCACACCAACGGTCTGGAGAACTTCTGGAGCCTGCTGAAGCGCTCGATTAAAGGCACTTACGTGAGCGTCGAGCCCTTCCACCTGTTCCGGTATCTTGACGAGCAGACTTTTCGATTCAATAACCGCAAGCTGACCGATGGTTTGCGCTTCCTGCAAGCGGCTTCCGGAATCATCGGTAAGCGTCTGACCTACAGCGCCTTGACGGACGCGGAAGGAGTAGCTACGTGACGCTAAACGAAAACGAGAGGGACGCGGCAAACGACGGGGAAGAAAAGGCAAATCCTGAGCCTTCTCGGACCACCCAGACACCTTTCGAGCGATTCGAGGACTTTGCTCGACAGATTCTCTCCGTCCCGAAAGCGGAGATTGAGGAGCGGGAACTAACTTATCAGGAAGCTCGCAAGAGAGCGCGCGAACGGCCGAAAGAAGAAGACTAATCGTCATAACTTCTTCTCAACGCTTACCAGAGTGGACGGCTTGATGTTAATCCAGGTAGTGGTAACTCCAGAAATCGGCCCAGAAATTGTCAGGATATCACCCTTGTCCAGTAGTTGAATGCCTGGTGTTATGGGTAGATCATCTGCAAAAACAAAATCGTCTTGGCAATCTAAAATCACGCCCAGGGAATCACTTGTTTCTCTTCGGATTATTGAGACAAAGCTCCCTACGCATAAGACTGGAATTCCAATGAAGTGTTTTACTACGTCATCTCTCATGAAGGGCTTAGTAGAGTTAAACATTTGCCTCACGTCTCGCGGACTATACGGGGCAAGGCCCACAGCCGGACCAGCAGGCGCAGGAGTGGGAGTTATTAGAGTCTCCTTTGGCTTCGATTCAACCCGTTCGACTTGTGGCACCCCGACTACTGGATGCGGCATGTCGGCGCGCTGGGGACGCTGCCCGTCGCGTTTTAATTGCCGGTCCCAAACCAGCATCACGGTGACTGGAATGAGTAAGGCAGGTATGCTCCAAGCAGCCGCCTGTAAACCGAAGCGTAAGACTGCAGCGGCGGCTGACAATCCGATTAATGACTCCATGGTCGAGAAGGTTGCCCACTGCCAGAAGGTTGGAGCTTTCTTGTAATGGGCCAAGCCCCATGAGATGCCAGAGGTCACCGCCAGCACCGCAAGTGCAGCCCAGAGGTTGTCGCGCAGCCCCTCCCAGCTCGGCAGAAAGTCGGATGAAGGCATCCCGGGTCTAGTCCTCGATCCCGAGCAACTTCCGCAACGCCTCCCGCATAATTTCCGACTCCGCCCTGCGTTCTTTGAACGCCCGCAAGCGAAGCGCGTCCGCTTCGTCCCCGTGAAGCCAGAGCGTCTTCCGAACCATTCCGGACTTGGACACGGTCGTCTCCCCGCCTCGGGGGCCTGTCTTCGGCTGCGTCGTCTTCTTGGCCATAGGGACATCCTACATAGGTGCGCTTGACGTACGTGCGTAGCGACGTATATCGTGGTCCGGCAGAGCGATGGGGGAAATCAATCCTCCTATCGAGAAACAGGCGGCCCGGCGGGGTGCTCGAACACGTCCGCCGGACCTGACCCGAGCACAGGAGGAACCTATGCCCGAGCTGCCCGAAGTGTATCCTACGAACGATCCCCCGCTGTTCCCCTGGGAAGAACATCCCGCGTTCCGCTTCACCTTCCTCCAGCACTTCACCCAACCGGGAGACCGG
This sequence comes from uncultured Acidobacteriota bacterium, assembly GCA_963792575.1. Lineage (GTDB taxonomy): Bacteria > Acidobacteriota > Thermoanaerobaculia > Multivoradales > UBA5704 > DATARR01. Next base: position 710,316 of record CAWBWZ010000002.1, on the reverse strand, counting down.
GAAGCTTTGGAGCATATCGGCAAGATGCTCTACGACTCCGCCCTGGAGCTCGCGAGCAAGTGGCCTGCCGGTGCCGAGTCGCCGACGCGGGGGGAGCTGCGGGCCGTCCTGGCGGATCTCAGACACGCCGAGTCCTTCATCGCCACAGTTGCGGGATCGCGGCACGTCGCCTCCCTGGGACCGGAGGACGAACGGCTGACCTACATGGTCGATGAAGTCTGGCGAATGGTCGGACGAACGGCCCGCGTCCTCGAGACCCTGATCGGCCCGCTGTGGAAGGGCGGCATACGGTAGGGAGTCTGAGCCGAACGTGAGAGCGGAGGTCATTGCTTCCTCCGCTTTCTTTGTTTCCCCGACTTAACCGTCCGTTTCATGGCATTCTCATCGAAGGAACTCAAGATGGCCGACCATTCGGCCAAGTCTGCCTCTTTCAGGCGCACCCAACAGTGCGGAGTGGCCGTAAGCCTGCTGTGATTGCTTCTGGGAGGATAAGGATCGAGCCCTAGTGTTTTAGGTAGGTGCTTACGCAATTCGTAAGCTAGGATGTCTGCCGCCTGTAGAGGAGTCGCCGAACGCTTGTCCTCGAATGACAATCCTGCTTGGCGAAGGATCTCGCCTAACCCGTGATGTTTCGATGCTCTATTGTAGCTGCGAAGGACGTGCCCCGCCCCTTCTGCCCCGCGTTCAAACACGTACCGAATCCAGCCGTCGGCATGCATGGCCTTAACGAGGTCGGCGGCGTGTAGAAAGCCCCGGTGCACAGCAAGGCCATATGGACCCCCAGTGATTCGCTTCGCTTTATCGGAGACTACAGAATGAAATAACTTGACAGGAACAGCGATTCCCAGGCTGGCGAGAGCGTATTGGTCGATGATTCCGAGGAGGCGCTCAAGCCGAGCTTCTTTCTCGCTCGCGCTCCAAGCTTTGTACGGTCCAGTGCTGTTGGCGAAATCCGTCATGTGAAAGAAGTCAAGGCCGTATTCCTTAAGAGCCGCCCTCCATTCAACATCGAAGCTTAGCCAGCCCTCACTAGTGGATATGTAGCCTGCTACCGCCATGGCCTCAGAAGCCGCGTGCGTGCCGCTCTCATCGAAGTAACCGGTGTAAATCATGACGAATTGCCTTTCTGGAGACACGCCGCCCAGGAAGGCCAAAGCCCACAGATCCCTTAGCGATGCCTCTAATGCCATTCTGGCACCGCCTCGCCGGGTGAGTCAAGTATATTGTTACCCAAACAAGGGGCGCCCAATTAGCAAAAAAGTTGCGGCGCTCATGCGGGATGATTGCTCTTCAGGAGTTTTCATATTTACAGCGGACGAGCGTTTCTTGCGTGCCACCAGCGACGACACAGAAGAAGTGTGGCGACCAAGTGAAAATGTCGTCTTTGAGTTGGGGGCGGCATCGATCCTGTACGAGAATCGAATCGTGATCTTCAAAGAAAAGGGCGTCAGCTTCCCGAGCGACTTCTCTGATCTTGGTTATATCGAGTTCGAAAAGGATCAACTAGTCGCTGAACTAGGCAGTCTTTTCTCGGAGTTGGTTGCGCTCGACATTCTTGAGGTTCGTGCAAAGGGCTAAATTCTACCTGAGTACGTTCTATACGGATATGGTAGTAAGACCGGTCGACCTTACTCTTGGACGACATAGATGGGTTCCGGAGGGAGTCCCCATCCTGACCAACCAAGCGTGAGCGACGCGAGATGTATGTGAAGGATCCCGACGGCAACAGCCTCCGGTTCGTTCAAGCCAGAGAGAGCTGACTAGCAGGCCGCCGCCCTCAGCCCCGCAGGGGCGTCAGGAATTAGCCCGGTGGCGTAAGCCCCGGGTAGGAGTCGATACCCCCAACATTCCAAGCCCCGCCAGGGGCGGCAGGAAATCCCTTTCAAGAAACCGGGGCCTAATCGGAAAACTCAGCTCTTCTCGGGATCAAAATCACCAGGATCGTAGGGGATACCGTGTCGCTTCAGGATCTCGATAAATTCTTCGCGGAACGAAAACTTCCGATGGTGCTCTTCCTGGTTCAAGATGTACTTACGGACAATTGCAATTTGAGACTCGCTGACCGTAAAAGCTCCATACCCCTCTTGCCAGCCGAAGCGGCCGGTCGCCACGTCAGGGCGCTCGTTCATCCACTTTGAAGAGTTTGCCTTGATCAGTTGGAGCATCTTGGCGACCGAGATGCTGGTCCCCCAACCTGCCAGAAGATGGACATGGTCCGGCATGCCTCCGGCGACCAAAAGCACTCCGCCATTGCCGCGCAGAATGCCACCGATATATCCGTAGAGCTCATCCCGGACAGTCTCGGTGATCAAGGGGATTCGGTTCTTGGTGCTGAAGACGATGTGATAGTTGAGTTTTGAGTAGGTATTTCGCATGGATCGGCGATGATCTTGCGCCACGAGCAGAGGATGTTACGCGGCAGCATAACACACGGTTCCCTGGTTCGGGTAAATTGCACATCTGGCGAAGAAATCCTGTCGCCCCTGGCGGGGCTCTGGGTTGGGGAGGGTTGACTCCTACCCGGGGCTCACGCCGCCGGGCTAATTCCTGACGCCCCTGCGGGGCTGAATGGCAAAAGCAGAAAAGTCTCTGCCCCTACTCCTCCCTCTCGATCATCACCACCGTAACGTCATCCGTCACCGGCCGGCCTCCGCAGAAGGCCATCACCAGATCCATCAGCGCGTCCACGGCCTCGCCGATGGGCCGGTCGCGGAGGTCTGCGAAGGCCTCTTCCAGCCTTTCGAGGCCCAGCTCCTGGTCGGCGGGGTTGCGGGCCTCGAAGGCGCCGTCGGTGTAGGCGAGGAGGCGGTCTCCAGGGGCCAGGGCCACTTCTCTCACCGGCAGCGGCCGGTCGCGGAAGATCCGGTTGAGCAGCGGTCCGGTGGCGCCCAGAGCGCTCCGATGCTGCCGTCCCCCTTCAGCCAGAGGAGCGGCGGATGGCCGGCGTTGAAGTAGCGCAGCCGGCCGTCCGGCAGCAGCAGGGCGTAGACCATGGTGGCGCAGGCCGCGGCCTCGAAGAAGTCGATCCCGAGGAGGACTTCCCGCGACACCCTTTCGGGATCGACGCCCGCGCCGCCGGGCGGCGTCCAGGGTCGAGCGCAGCATGCCGGCGTACATGGCGGCGCTGACGCCATGCCCCACCACGTCACTGACCGAGAAGGCGAGCCCCCCCTCCACCGCCTGCGCCAGGTAGAAGTCGCCGCCGAGGGCGTCGCAGGAGAGGAGCCGCCCGTCGATCCGCCAGCCCGCGCCGGCGACCGGCTCGCGCGGCAGCAGGCTGTGCTGGAAGAGCCGCGCCTTCTCCAGGTCGCCGGCGAGCGCCTGGGCGTAGCGGTCCTTGGTCTCCCGCTCGCTCTGGAGGCGCAGGCAGCGCTCGACCAGCGCCAGCAGCACCCGGCGGTCGAACGGCTTGAAGAGGAAGTAGAAGGCCCCCTCCTCCAGCGAGCGGAAGAGCTTCTCGTCCGGCTCGGAGATCGAGCCGGTGATCAGGATCACGTCGGTCTCCGGCCGGCGGGCGCGGATCTCCTGGCAGAGCGAGTAGCCGTCGCCGTCCTTGAGGCGCACGTCGAGCAGGGCGAGATCGAACTCCTCCCGCTCCAGCAGCGCCATGGCGTCGGTCGCTCCGGCCACGCACTCGACCCGGTAGACGGGCGAGAGGACGCGCTCGATCGCCCGCCGCATGCCGGCGTCGTCGTCCACCACGAGAATGCGGTCGTTGCCGGCTCATGCCGACCGCCTCCTCGAGCGCCGTCCTCGCCGGCGAGCCGCAGCTCGACCTCGACGCGCGTCCCCTCGCCCGCGGCGCTCGCGATCTCCAGGCCGCCGCCGTTCTGCCAGGCGAGCGAGCGGCAGATGGCGAGGCCGAGCCCGACGCCGCCATGCTTGGTCGAGAAGAAGGGCTCCTGCACCTTGTCCAGCAGTTCGGGGGGGATGCCCGGACCGTCGTCCCTCACCATCAGGCGGGCCTCGCCGTCGCCGGCCCAGCGGGTCGAGATCACGACGCGGCTCCCCTGCTCCCCCATCGCCTCCAGCGAGTTGTTCACCAGGTTCAGCACGATGTGCTGGAGGTCGTGGCGCGAGAAGCGCACCGGCGGCAGCCTCTCCTCGAGGTCGAGCACGGTCTCGATGCCGCGGCGCCCCGCCTGCGCCCTGGAAGAAGGGCACGGTCTCGCGCACCACCTGATTGACGTCCACCGGTCCGTCGCCCGGGCGGCCGCCACGCGCCACCCGCAGCATGTTGCCGAAGATGCGCTGGCAGAGCCGCGCCTTCTCGACCACCAGCGCGAGGTCGCGGTCGAGCGTCTCCGGATCGGCGATCCGCCTCTTTCAGCTCGGCGCGGACCTGCTGGACGAGCGGCAGGATCGTCCCCACGGCGTTGTTGACGTCGTGGGCCACGGCGCTGGCGAGGGTGACCAGCGTCGCCTTGAGCTCGGCCTGGATCGCCTGCCGTTCGAGCGACATGTTGAGCCGCGCGTTGCGGATCGATACCGCCGCCGCGGGCAGGAAGCGCTCGACGACCGTCACGTCCCAGGGGTCGAACGGCCGCCGCTTCCAGGACGGCGATCTTGAGCAGCCCCAGGAACTCGCCGCCGAAATAGAGCGGCGCGCAGATCAGGCTCGCCGGCGCCGGGATGCCCTGCCCGCGGTGGTAGGTCAGCGTCGCCCAGAACGGATCGTCGGCCGCCGTCCGCCGCCGCCAGCCGCCGGATGCCCGGGCGGTCGCCGAGCGCGCCGACCAGCGCCTCGGCCGGGATCTCGTGCCCCACGAAGGCGCTCTTCCCCTTGGTCCAGACCATCTTCTCGGCCTCGATGCGGAACACCATCCGCCGCCGGATCGTAGGTGAGGAAGGCCGAGGAGTGGTCGTAGTCCACGAGCTGATGCAGGCTGTCGAGGATCTGGTAGGCGAGGTCGCGCGGGCGCAGCTCGGAGACGATCTTGCCGCGGATGCGGTCGAGCACCTTGGCCAGGCGCAGCCTCCTCGCGGCGGCGCGAGCTCCAGGGCGAGGACGCCGCACAGCCGGTCGAGAGTGCGCCGGGCCGACTGGCCGAACTCCCGCTCCCGCCGCGCCACGCCCACCACCGCCACCTGCCGGCCATGGACCGTCACCCGCGCCAGCACCACCGTCCGCGCGGTCGGCGGGCGCTCGTCGCGCAGGAAGGCGACGCCCGCGGGCGAAATCGCACAGCGTGTAATCCCCGCGCACGACGCGCACCTCGGCGTCTCCGCCCAGGATCCAGACGCACTCCGCCCCCAGCCGCAGCAGGACGGCGTCGGCGAAATGGCCGTAGAGCTTGCGCGCCGGCCCGATCCCCTGGAGATTGCTCTCCAGGACCTGGGCGAACAGCTCGTGCGGGGCTTTGCGGAGATCGATCATGAAAGCGGCACCATAAACGAGGCGGAAGAGGATAGCATGAAGCGCTGATCCTGGCCGGCCGCCCGGGTTTCGAGGCCCGGGGCGTGCGATAATCGCCCACCCCATGGCAGACATCCCGCAAACGGCCGGTACCGCCCCCCTCCGCCCACACCCACCCCTCGAACGGTACTACCGGAACGAGGAGGAGCGCCGCAGCCTCGTCGGCTCCATGTTCAACGAGGCGGCGACCGATTATGACTGGATCAACCAGGCGCTGAGCTTCGGCTCCGGAACCTGGTACCGCAGGCAGGCCCTGCTGCGGGCCGGCCTCGAGCCGGGGATGAGCGTGCTCGATACCGGCTCCGGCACAGGGGTGGTCGCCGCGCAGGCGCAAAGCATCGTGGGGAGCGGCGGCGGGGTGGTCGCGCTCGATCCGAGCCTCGGCATGCTGAGCCACGCGGCGAAACGGGGAGTGTGCCGCCGGGTGCGCGCGGTCGCCGAGACCCTCCCCTTCCCCGACGAGCGGTTCGACGTGCTGAGCATGGGCTATGCGCTCCGCCACGTCGTCGACCTGCGCGCGACCTTCCAGGAGTACCGCCGGGTGCTCAAGCCCGGCGGCCGGGTGCTGCTGATGGAGATCACCCCGCCGCCGTCGCGCCTGGCCCACCGCCTGCTCAGCTTCTACATGGGCCGCATCGCGCCGCTCCTGGCCCGTTTCGGCCGCGGCGGCAAGAGCTCGCGGGAGATGATGGAGTATTACTGGGACACGATCGAGACCTGCGTCCCCCCCGCCACCATCCTGCAGGCCCTCGCCGAGGCCGGCTTCTCCAACCCCAAGCGGCACGTCGAGCACAGCATCCTCTCCGAGTACACGGCCACGCGCTGACCGCCTTTCTGGAGAGGCCCTACTCGTGGCGGAGGGCGATGCCGGGGTCGACTTCCGCGGCCCGGATGGCGGGCAGATAGCTCGCCGCCGCGGCCACCGCGATCATCGTCAGGCTCACCCCCAGCAGGACCGGCAGATCCAGCGGCTGGACGCCGAACAGGAGCGCGCCCAGCCAGCGCCCGAGAGCCGCCGCGCCACACAGCCCCAGCAGCAGGCCGCCGAGCACGATCGATAAACCTTTCCACAGCACCGCCCGCGAGACGCGGCCCGGGTCCGCCCCGAGAGCGAGCCGGACGCCGATCTCGTGGGTGCGCTGCGCGACGTCGCTGGAGAGCACGCCGTACAGCCCGAGGACGGCGAGCCAGAGCGCGATGACCGCGAAGCCCCCCAGCAGGCGGACGCGAACCCGGGAGTCGGCAGTGGCGAGGTCGATCTGCTCGTCCAGGGTGGCGATCTCGTCGACGACGAGGTTGGGATCGAGGCGGCTCACCGCCTTGCGGACGCTGGGCGCCAGCAGGCCCGGCTCCCCCTCGGCGCGGAGGACGAAACGGGCCATCGGCCAGTAGGTGTCCCGCGGCAGCACGAACACCTCCGGCATCGGCTCGGCCTGATCGGCGCTCAGGCGGACGTTCCCGACGACGCCGGCGACCTCGAACCAGACCGGCGCCTCCCCCTTCTCCGGCTTGACGTCGAAGGTGATCCGCCGGCCGACCGCGTCGCCGGCCGGGAAATACGCCTTCGCCAACGCCTCGTTGACCAGGGCCTCGCGAGCGGCGACTCCCTCGCGCAGGAAGCGGCCGGACTTCAGCGGCACGTCCATCGCCCGGAAGTAACCGGCGCTGGCGGCGCGGTGCGAGACATCGCTCTCCGCCAGTCGCGGCGGGAGCGGACGGCCCTCGATCGCGATCGGCCCCGACTGCGATCCCCCCTCGAAGGGCAGACGGTCCGCGAGCCCAACCCGCCCGACGCCGGGCAGCGCGGCGAAGCTCTCCAGGGCCTGCGCGTAGAAGCTCTCCAGCCGCGGCTTCGGAGTGTCCCAGGGGAAGTTGATCTTCACCGTCAATACCGAGTCCGGCCGGAAGCCGAGCGGCACGCCGCGCATCGCGAACAGGCTCTTCGCCAGCAGGCCGACGCCGACCAGCAGCACGACCGAGAGCATCACCTGCAGGGCGACGAGCAACCGGCGGGTGCGCAGGCCGCTCGCCGAGGTGCCGGACCGCGCGCCGTCGCGCAATCCGCCGGCTGGCCGGCCGCGCGACGCCTGCCACGCGGGGGCGAAACCGAACGCCAGCCCGCAGAGCAGTGAGAGGGCCAGCCCGAAGCCGAGGACGCGCGGATCGAGGTGCGCCAGAGCCAGCCGCGGAGTGTCGGCCGGCAGCAGCCCCTTCAGCACGGCGAGCAGGACGGCGGCGAGCAGCAGGCCGAGGATCCCACCAGCGAGCGCCAGCAGCAGGCTCTCGACCAGATACAGCCGGATCAGCCCGCCGCGCCCGGAACCGAGGGCGGACCGGATCGCCGATTCCCGCTGGCGCTCGGCGGCCCGCGCCAGCAACAGGCTCGCGATGTTGACGCAGGCGATCAGCAGGACCATTGCGACGGTTCCCAGAAGCACGAGGAGCGGCAATCGCGCGCTGCCGCTCTGGTCCTCTTGCAGGGGCACGGGGCGGGCGGCGCGGCCGGCGTCGGTATCCGGATACTGCTTCGCGAGCCGGTCGGCCACGGTGTTCAACTGCGCCTGCAAGCCGGCCAGGGTGGCTTCCGGCTTCATGCGGGCGACCGTCTTCAGAAAACCCGCCTTGCGGGAGGTCTGCTGGACGTCGAGCGGCGCGGGGATCAGGAGGTCGAGATCCCCGGGATAGCCAAGGCCGTCCGGCAACACGCCGATGATCTGATGGGGCTCGCCGCTGAGGGTGAGGGCGCGGCCGAGCAGGCGAGGATCGGCGCCAAAGCGGCGGCGCCAGATCCCCTCGCCGACCAGCGCGACGCTCTCGCCCCGGCCGGCCTCCTCCGCCGGCGTGAATCCCCGCCCCAGGAGCGGACGGACGCCGAGCACCTCCAGCGGCCGGCCGAAGGTGCGGATCGCCCGCAGCCGCGCCGGCTCGCCCCGGCCGGTGAGGACCAGCCCCTCGCCGTAGAAGCCCGCCGCCGCCGCGAGGTCCGTCACCTGGGTGGCCCAGTCGGAAAGCCGCGCCGGGTTGCCGCCGCTGACCTCGCCGTTCTTCGTTTCCTCGATCACCACCAGGCGGTCCGCGCCTGGCAGGGGGAGCGGCCTCAGGAGCACCGCGTCGATCACGCTGAAGACGGCGCTGTTGGCGCCGATGCCGAGGGCGAGCGAGCAGATCGCCGTCAGCGCGAGCCCCCTGCGCCGCGACAGGGTGCGCGCCGCCAGCCGGACATCGCGCGCCAGCGCGTCGGCCCAGGCGAGCCGGTCGGCGTCGAGCGTGCGGTCGCGGAGCAGGGCCGTGTTGCCGAACCTGCGGCGCGCGTCCGCCAGCGCCTCGGCCGGGGACATCCCCGCCGCGATGTTGTCGCGCGTCCGCTGCTCGATGTGGAACTCCTGCTCCTCCGCCAGCAGGTCGTACTGCGAGTCGCGGCGCCAGAATGAATTGCCCAGTCGCTTCAGCCACCCCATGATTTCCACCCCTCCCTAGACGAAGCTCAGAACCCGGCCCACCCCATCGGAAAGACGCTGCCAGCTCTCCGTCTCCTCCTCCAGCTGCCGCCGCCCCGCCGCCGTCAGCGAGTAGACCCGCGCCCGGCGGTTGGACTCGGTGCGCGCCCACTCGGACTGGATCCAGCCGTCCTGCTCCATGCGGTGGAGAGCGGGATAGAGCGACCCCTCCTCCACCCGCAGCGTCTCGGCGGACACGGTCTGGATGTGCTGCGTGATCGCGTAGCCATGCAGCGGCCCCGCCGACAGCGTCTTCAAGACGAGCAGCGTCAGGGTTCCCTGCAGGACGTCGTGCTTGGCTTTCGGCAACGGTAGCTCCCCCCTCTTACCTAGACGACTACGCCTAGCTGGCTAGGTAAGAGTAACGGGGAGCGGGGTGGTTGGCAAGAGGCCCTGCGGCAGGATTCCCAAAACCCGCCCGCAGGGCGGTATTTATCCAGCCTGGGGTGTCAACCCCAGGTAGGGGTGCCCGAGATCAACAAGCCCCGCAGGGCCGGCCTCCGCCTGGGGTTAACACCCCAGGCTGGATAAATACCGCCCTGCGGGCGGGCCACAAAAACCGCCCCCCTAACCGGCAAACGTCGCCCGACGGTGCGCCCCTACCCCCCCGCCGTGGCGGCCAGGCGGGGAGCCGCCACCGGGGCCGCCGGCCGGCGCTCGCCGACCTGCTGGCGCCACATGGCGTAGTAGAGCCCCTTGCTGCTCCAGCAGCTCGTCGTGGCGGCCGGACTCGACGATGCGGCCGCGCTCGAGCACGTAGATGCGGTCGGCGTGCAGCACCGTCGACAGCCGGTGCGCGATCAGGATGGTGATCACGTCGCGGCTCGGCGGCGACGTCGCGGATGGTGTCGGCTGATCTCCTCCTCGGTGAGCGAGTCGAGCGACGAGGTCGCCTCGTCGAACACCAGCAGGTGCGGCCGGCGCAGCAGCGCGCGCGCGATCGAGAGCCGCTGCTTCTCGCCGCCCGAGACCTTCACGCCGCCCTCGCCGATCACCGTGTCGAGCCCGCGGTCGGCGCGCGCCAGCAGGCTGTCGCAGGCGGCCTGCTTGCAGCACCTCCAGGCACTCGGCGTCGGTGGCCGTCGGGATTGACGAAGAGCAGGTTCTCGCGGATCGTGCCGGAGAAGAGCTGCGTGTCCTGGGTGACGAAGCCGATCTGCGCTCGCGCAGCTCGTCGAGGTCGATCGTCGTCGCCGGCGATGCCGTTGTAGAGGATGCTGCCCGCGCTGCGGCCGATAGAGGCCGACCAGCAGCTTGACCAGCGTCGTCTTGCCCGCGCCCGACGGGCCGACGAAGGCGATCGTCTCGCCGCGCTCGACCGCGAACGAGATGTCGGTCAGCGCCGGCGACGACGCCGTCTGGTGCGTGAAGCCGACGTCGCTCGAAGGCCAGCGTGCGCGAGGTCGCTCGAGCGGCACCGGGTTCGCCGGCTTCGGCTCGACCGGCATCGTCGAGGATCGTCCTCGAAGTCGTCGAGCGACGCCTCGGTCTCGCGATAGATGTTGATGACGTTGCCCAGCTCCTGCAGCGGACCGAAGATGAAGAACGAGTAGATGAACAGCGAGAAGAACTGGCCGACCGTGATCTGCTGCGTGAAGATCAGGTAGAGCATCAGGAACAGGATGCGAGGTGCGCAGCAGGTTGACCGCCGTGCCCTGGATGAAGCTCAGGCTGCCGCAGGTAGCGCACCTTCTTCAGCTCCAGCTTCAGGATCTTGCCGGTGGTCGCGTTGAGCCGCTCGATCTCCTGCGGCGCGAGGCCGAGGCTCTTCACCAGCTCGATGTTGCGCAGCGACTCGGTCGTCGAGCCGGCGAGCGCCGTCGTCTCGGCGACGATCACCTTCTGGATCTTCTTGATCCGCCTGCTCAGCACCGAGCTGAGGACGCCGAGCAGCGGCACGGTGAGCAGGAACGACCGGCGCGATCGACCAGTGCACGCGTGAAGGCGTAGACCATCACGAAGATCGACGCCGACCAGCGTCGTGAACAGCATGTTGACGACGACGGCGATGAGCTTCTCGACGTCGGTGCGCACCTTCTGCAGCTTGCCGAGCGTCTCGCCGCTGCGCTGGTCCTCGAACACCGGAGTAGGGCAGCTCCAGCGAGTGGCGGATGCCGTCCGAGTAGAGCTCGCGCGCCCAGCCGCTGGGTGATGACGTTGACGAAGTAGTCCTGGAAGTTCTTGGCGACGCGCGACACGAACGCGACGCCCACGGCCGCGGCGAGCAGCAGGCTGACGCCCGCGGAAGAACTGGGCCGTCGTGTACTCGCTGGTACCGGGTGGCGTACTCGTCGATGACGTGGCGGAAGATCAGCGGGTCGAGCAGCGAGAAGATCTGGTTGATCGCCGCCAGGACGAGCGCCAGGAGCGACGAGCGTCCAGTAGCGGCGGAGGTAGGAATAGAGGAGTCGCATGCCCCTATGGTAGCGCTAGTCGGAGCTGTGCGCTGGCTGGGCTGGAAAGCGATGACATCTTGACATCATCTGATCAGAGCATCATGATGCTTTCATGCGTACGACTCTCACTCTAGATCCAGATGTCGCCGAGCGACTAGAGCGTGCCGTTCGAGGGAGCGGAAAGGGCCTCAAGGCCACAGTCAACGAGGCCCTGAGGATCGGTCTTGGAATGACTGGGAAACCGACAAAGCCCCAGAGGTTCAAGATCCGCGCCTTTATCGATGGTCTCCGGCCAGGGATCGATCCTGACAAAATGAACCAATTTCTGGACGAGCTCCAATCGGAAGAATTCGCGCGAAAACATCACGCATGATTCTGCCGGACCTCAACCTCGTCATCTACGCTCACAACCGCGGGTCCGCGTCTCATCTGGCTGCGAGGGAATGGTGGGAGACCACTCTGAGCAACCAGCGTCCGGTGGGGCTTTGTTGGGCGGTAATGCTTGGGTTTATCCGGCTGTCCACGCACCGGAGCGTCTTTCAAGAGCCTCTTGAGGTTTCGGCCGCCTGTGGCGAGGTTCGTGCCTGGCTAGCCCAGCCTCAGGTGATCATCCTGGAGCCGGGACGGCGGCATGCCTCGATCGTCCTTGACCTTCTGGAAAGGCTCGGCGCGGCCGGCAACCTGACGACCGATGCCCATCTTGCGGCCCTCGCCATCGAGCATCAATGCGAGTTGTGCTCGACCGATGGTGACTTCACACGTTTCCCAGGACTGCATTGGACGAATCCCCTGGTAGCCAAGCAGTCGCGGGGCTGACCTGAGCGCCGCGCCACTCAATCGTCATCCTTCTCGTCCTCGTCCGGGTGGCTCGCCATGTCGATGACCACGGCGCAGGCGAGGATGAGCGCGTCGTCCTCCCCCTCAGCGACGTCGATGCCGTAGCTGTCGGTCCAGGAGAACCACTTCTTCGACACCTCGGCGACCACCTGGCCGTCGCGGGTGAAGGTGTACTCGTGGTCGAGGAGGTTGCCGCGCGCCTCCAGGTCGTCCGGGCCGGGAACGTCCACCGAGAACGTGGCGTGCAGGAAGGAGAACAGCGACTTCTTGACCGTGGCATACGGCCGGCCGTCGCGGTAGATCTCCCAGGTCGGCGCGAGCGCGATCAGCTTCCGCTCGATCCGCGCCACCTCGTTCCCCTGGCCGTCCTTGAAGATCAGTTTGTTGCGGAGGCTGAACACCTTGCCGTCGACGTAGAAGACATCCTGGCCCTCGGCGTCCTTGATCGTGAAGTCGTCCCCGATCGAAACCAGCTTCTGTCTCATCACGTAGCGCATCGCGGTCCCTCCTGAAGGCAGTATAGCGGCTGCAACCGCTGTACCATCCGCTTACCATGGATATGGACGACCCCCACGCCATCGCCTCGCTCGACGCGCTGCACGGGCTCTACGACGCCCCGAGCGAGCGCGTCCGCCTGAAGCAGATCGACCGCCTGGACGAGCACTGCCGGGCCTTCATCGCCGCCTCCCCGTTCCTGATCCTGGCGACCTGCGGCTCGTCCGGCGCGGACGGCTCCCCGCGCGGCGACCGCCCGGGTTTCGTCGAGGTCGCGGACGACACGACCCTGCTCCTCCCCGACCGCCGCGGCAACAACCGGATCGACAGCCTCCGGAACATCGTCGAGAACCCGGCGGTGGGCCTGATCTTCCTGGTGCCCGGGGTCCACGAGACCTTCCGGGTCAACGGCCGGGCGCGGATCAGTACCGACCCCGCGCTGCTGGCCCGCTTCGCCGTGGACGGCAAGGCGCCGAAAACCGTCCTGGTGATCACCGTCCAGGAGGCGTTCATCCAGTGCGCGCGGGCCCTCGTCCGCTCCGACCTCTGGAATCCAGCCCGCCACGTCCGCCGCGACGAGTTGCCGAGCATCGGCACCATCCTGGCCGCGCACACCGGCGGCAAGGTGGACGCGGCGGCGTACGACACGGAAGCCGCGGTTACAATGCCGAAGACGCTGTACTGATCGGCATCTTGAAAAGGAGGGAAACATGATCCCGAAGCGATCACTCCTGGCGATTGCGCTGTTCCTGCTGTTCCCTCCCATCCTGGCCGCCGAGGACGAGGTGGTCGGCACGCTGACCGTCCACGGCAAGACGACGACGTTGAACCACGTCTACGCCAGCCTGGAGACCGAGTCCGGCCAGCCGGACGAGAAATACCTCGTCCTGCTGATGAGCGACGCTCCGCTGTCCGAGGGGGACCGCTCCTCCGGCCACCTGGCCTCGCTCGCCAAACAGGAGCAGATCCACGCCTTGAAGGTGCGCTGGCACGTGGGCTATGACGGCCTCGACGTCGTCCCCTATCACGCCGGGATCCCGGAGAGCGGCGCGACCGTGCGCGGGCTCGGCATGATCGATCTCCAGCAGTTCGACGACAAGAAAGTCGCGGTCAAGCTCGGCTCCCACAAGCTCGGCCAGGACTGGCACTACAGCGCCCGCGTGCGCGCCAATCTGCGCCAGGGAGGCACGGTCGAGATCGAGCCGGACGCGGAGCTCGTGGCGGTCTCCCCCGTGCCTCAGCCCGGCGAGGTCGGAGACCCCCTGCTCGCGATCAAAAAGGAGCTGGGCACCCTCAAGTATGAGTTCAACGCGGAAAACTTCCTTCGCGCGGTCAAGGACGGCAATGTCCCGGCGGTGAAACTCTTTCTGAAGGCCGGGATGTCCGCCAACACGAAGGACGGCGACCAGCACGCCATGGTGATGGGAGCGATGTTCTGCGCCTACGACCCCAAGCCGGTGCGCGACGAGGTGGTCCTCGCCCTGCTGAAGGCGAAAGGAAACCCCAATGCCGCCGACGACAACAACGCCACCGCGCTCCTCTGGGCGGCGGAGAACTGCGGTGCCGAGGTCATCCGCGCGATGATTCAGGCGGGAGGGAACGTCAACGCCCGCGCCAAGGGGGGCGGCACGCCGCTGATGATGGCTGAAGCGTTCAAACGGTCAGAGATCGCCGGCATTCTCCGCGAAGCCGGCGCCAAACCCTGACGGCGATCGCCCTCCGGGGAGAGCGATCGCCTTTCTTGCAGGGATCTACTGAGGGTCTACCGCAGACGCCGGCGCTGCGGTCCGGGAGCCGCGGAGCGCCCCGGCCAGGGATTCATCGTGTCACCGGCGCCGCGGCGCCGCGATTCCAGCGTCCGGGGGGCCGCGGGACGGGGCGCCGAGGGGCGGGCGGCGGTCGCCGGCGGAGTGGCCGAACGGCCCGCCGGCTGCTGCTGCGGCTTGCGGTCGTTGCGGGCATTGGCGTTGGCGTTCGCCCGCGCCCGCTCTCCGGAACGCTGGCTGCGCATCGCCGCCAGGCGCTCGGCGAGAGGGATCTCCAGCTTCTCCGCCGTCTTCGGCTGGTAGTCGAAGCCGTCGAGCGTCTTGCGCGGCAGCACCTTGGCGACCGCCCGCTCGATGGCCCGCAGCTCGTTCATCTCATCCGGCGAAACGAAGGTCAGCGCCATGCCGGTGGCGCCGGCGCGGGCGGTGCGCCCGACCCGGTGGATGTAGTCGTCCGGCACGTTCGGCACGTCGAAGTTGACGACGTGGGACAGCCCCTCGACGTCGATCCCGCGGGCCGCGATGTCGGTCGCGACCAGCACCCGGATGCGGCCGCTCTTGAAGTCGGCCAGGGCCTGGGTGCGCTGCGGCTGGCTGCGGTTGCCGTGCACGCGGTCGGCGGAGATGCCGTGGCGCTCCAGGTACTGGTGGAGGCGGTTGGCGCGGTGCTTGGTGCGCGTGAAGACGATCGCGTTCTCGATCGCGTTCCCCTTCAGCAGCTCGAGCAGCAGGGTGGATTTGACATCCTGCCGGACCGGATAGATCGCCTGCTCGACGCCGGTGGCCGGCGCCGAGGCCCGCTCGATGTTGAGCATCACGGGATTCTTCAGCATCTGGCGCGACAGCTCGCGGATCGGCGGCGGCACGGTGGCTGAAAAGAAGAGGGTCTGCGCGACCGGCGGCAGGTGCTTCAGGACCCGGCGGATGTCCGGGAGGAAGCCCATGTCGAGCATGCGGTCCGCCTCGTCCAGCACCAGGACCTCAAGGCCGGCCAGACGGGCGTAGGAGTACTGGAAGTGGTCCAGCAGACGGCCCGGGCAGGCGACGATGACGTCGATGCCGGTACGGAAGGCCTTCTCCTGGGGTCCCATGCCGACACCGCCGTAGACCGCGGCGGCGCGGATCTGCGTGTGCTTGGCAAGGTCGTTGAAGTGATCGACGATCTGAGCCGCCAGCTCGCGCGTCGGGGCGAGGACCAGGGCGCGCGTGGTGCCACGCTTCTTGCCCAGCAGTCGCTGCAGGATCGGCAGCGCGAAGGCGGCGGTCTTGCCGCTGCCCGTCATCGCGCAGGCCAGCACGTCACGGCCTTCGAGGGCCGGCGGAATGCCGTCGCGCTGAATCGGGGTGGGTTCGGTGAAGCCGAGGTCGGCGACGCCACGGAGCAAGCTGGGATCGAGATCGTAAGCAGTAAAACTCATCAGATGTAGGTGTACTTTCCGACGTCGCGGGAGGCGACGTCACGGACAATTCCGGCAGGATCTTGAACGGAGGACTGAGCCGGCGAGGCCGCCGTTGAGGGGCTTCATGCCCCGGTGAGAGTCAATTCGGATTCTTGGAAGAACGCCGAGGCCGACAGGATGGCACAGATCGGGCGATTCGGCAAATCTGGCCCCGGTACGCTCTCTACAACAGCCGGACCGGCGGTGGGATTCCAGGGCGTACACAGGTCACGGATCAGGGCATTGGTGGCCTGCGACCTCAACCCCTATCCCCTTCTCCTGAAGGAGAAGGGGGACGACTGCGAGGCATGTTGCCAGTAAGGTCCTCCCTCTCCTTTAGGAGAGGGAGACAGAGGGTGAGGTCGCAGGCCACGATCGCCCCGATTTCAATGTCCCCTCCCGGCCCGCGAGCACGCATCTACAAGCGAACGGGTACTCCGCCCCGGGATGAGCCCCGGAAGGAAAATCCCTCGCGACGAGGAAACTGAGATGAAACCTATGCGTGCTCGGAAAATGGCCATCGCCCTGGCGATCGCCTGCGGTATCCCGCTGACAGTGTCGACCGGCGCCGCGCAGCCCTGCGCCAGCGGCACCGATGTCCGCAACCTCAACGACAGCGGAGTTCCGGCGTCCCTGAAAAATCAGATTCTCAACAGCCCCGGGCCGATCGTCAGCACGGCGAGCTCGAGCTATCCGTCCGGCAAAGTCGTCGTCATCCGCACGGCGACGCCGGATGCGCCGATCAATACGAGTGCCACCGCCACCTATATCAATCAGATCTTCTTCGGCACCGTGCAGGGCGAGAAGAGCATGCAGGGTTATTTCATCCGCAACTCGTACGGTCTCTTCAACGTCGTCAGCGGCGGCGTCCCGGGCTGGATCACGCTGACCAAGAGTCTCGCCGACTACAGTCCCGGCATCGAAGGGAGCGTCCCTTTCCTGCAGGACGTCTTGAAAAAGGCGAACGTGAACTGGGACGCTCTCGATACCAACAACGACAACATCATCAGCGTCGCGGAAGCGCAGATCGTCATCCTGATCCCCAACGCGATGCCGGGCACCGGTTTCGCGAGCACCCGCACCGTGAACGCAGGCAGCGTCGCGACGCCGAACGGAACGTTCACATTCAGCAGCCGCGCGATCGTCAACTTCAGCCTCAAGGCCAACGCGGACCCGCAGTACAACATCAACCCGATCCGTTCCCTGCCCACCGTGGCGCACGAGCTCGGCCACGCGTTCTTCCATCTCCCCGACCGCTACGGCCCGAACACCGGCACGGGCGAGTACGACATGATGGGCTCCGGCGCCTCCAACAAGTGGGTCCACTTCCCGATGCACGACAAGATCAAGATCGGCTGGATCAAGCCCAGGATCGTCCGCCAGCATCTCGGCCAGTGCCTGCAGTTCGTGGCCTCGGAGCTGCAAGCGGCGGCGCTGATCGTCGTCCCCATCGATCAGTTCCTCGCCAGCCCGCTGGAGTACTGGGTGGTCGAGAACCGGGATAAGGCCGTGGACAGCGGCGGCTACGACGACGACCTTCCGGGTAAGGGTCTCGCCGTCTGGTACACCAGCGTCGGCACCTTCACGAACGGCCATGACGACGTCCGGCTGGTGGACTTCAGCAAGGTTGACCAGGACCCCGACAACTACAACAACCCCTGGATCAACGCCCTCTTCACGCTGGACGCCGCCGACCCGACCCGTATCCTTCTGGACCGCAACGCCCAGTGGAACCTTCTCTACTTCCGGAACGTCTCGGACGTGAACGCGAACTTCTCCGGACTGTTCATGTTCGCCGAGTTCTAAAGCCCGCGCCAAGGCAAAAGGGGTTCGCGAGCGCGGGCTCGCGGCCCCTGACCCGACCGATCCAGCCCCTCCTCACGAACCCCTGGAGCCGTAGGAGGCCGCGGTGCGCAGGTCCCGGATGGCGGGCCGGATGTTGTCGGTCAGCACGCATTCGATCACCGAGCGGACCTCGGTCGCCACATCCATCTCGTCCTCATTCTCGACATCTCCTGGAGGCTTGGGCAGCGTCTCGACAATCTCCAGAAGACGGGAGCGGAGCAGCTCCAGCTCGGTGACGATCTTTCTCAACTCCGCCTGAGCGGCGGCCTCGGCCTGGGTCATGGCAGGTTTCCCTCCTCTTCATCGAGAGCTTAGGGACCGGCGCCCGGCCAGTGTCTCGGCAGGGACCAAAGGGGGTCCGGCAAGCTCCACCGCGACGACTTTTTGCCGCTTTCATGAAACTTGGTCCGGAAATTTGCGTTCCCCTGTCACGCCCGGCATGCTTCTCACACCTCTATAGAGAAAAGGAGGAGCTCAAAGCATGCCACGATCGATTCCGCCGTCGCTCAGCGTCACCCTGACCTCCCTGCGCACGGCGCAGGGGTGGACGCAGAAGGACCTGGCGCAGGCCGTGGGGATCTCGAAGAAGCTCATCTCCTTCTACGAGAGGGGACGGAGCGCCCTGAGCCGCGAGATGCTCGAGCGGATGGTGGCGGCGATGGGGCTCGAGTCGACGGCGATCGACTCGCACCTCGCGTCGCTGCAGTCGATCCGGGCGGGCACGGAGGGCCTCGACTCGCCGGTGGGTCCCACGGCCGGAGAACACCGGCGGATCGAGACGGCGTCCGCCGCCGCGGCGCGCGTGGCCGTGGACCAGACCCGTTCGGCGATGACCCGGGCGTTTCAGGTGCCCCGGATCCGGCGAGCCCGGCAGGAGGCCCAGGAGCTGTGGGCCGCGCTGAAGGGGCGCCCGCTCCACGACCAGCGCGCGCTGGTCGACGGCGAGGAGAAGTACCGGAGTTGGGCGCTGTGCGAGCGGCTCTGCGCCGAGAGCGAGAAGGCGGCACCGGCCGATGCGGGCCGGGCGGTGGAGTTGGCCGGACTGGCCCTGCGGATCGCCGGTCTCGTCGTCGCGTCGGAGGCCTGGCGCTCGCGCCTCCAGGGCTACGCCTGGGCTCACCTCGGCAACGCGCGCCGGGTGGCCGGCGATCTGCCCGGATCTGAAGACGCGTTTGTCTGTGGCCGGAAGCTCTGGGAATCCGGCGCTGCCGCCGCTCCGGGTCTGCTGGACGAAGGACGGGTGCTCGATCTGGAAGCGTCCCTCCGGCGGGCTCAAGGACAGTTTGCTGAGACTTTGACTCTTCACGATCGGGCTTTGGCGATCACAGGGCCTGCGAACCAGGGCTTCATTTTGCTGAACAAGGCGTTCACTCTGGAGCAGATGGGCAATTTTGAGCTCGCTCTAGCGGCATTGGGGAAAGCAGCATCCCTCGTTGAGCATCAGACCGAACTCCGCCTGCTTTGCGTTCTGAAATTCAACCTTGCGGTCAACCTTTGCCATCTCGGACGGTATATCGAGGCCGAGGCACTGCTGCCGAAAGTGCGAGGGTTGGCGGCCCAACTCGGCAATGAGCTGGACTTGGTCCGGGTGCTCTGGCTGAAAGGAAGGATCGCGGCCGGGCTGGGTAGACAAGAAGAAGCCATTGCCGCCCTGTCTCGGGTGCGGGAGGACTTCATTTCCCGTGGTATTGCCCCTGATGCAGCCCTAGCTTCTCTGGAGCTGGCGATCCTTTATCTAGAACAGGAGCGTCTTGGAGATGTCAAAACGCTCGCGCGTCAGATGACGCCGATCTTCCAGGTTCAAGGGATTCACCGCGAGGCCCTGGTGGCACTCCAGCTGTTCTGCCAAGCCGCAGGAGACGAAACGGTCACGGTGGAGATGACCCGGAGCCTCGTCGAGTACCTCCACCGTGCCCGCTACGATCCCCAACTCCGTTTCAAGGGAACCGAAGACGGGAGCCGCTGCTCTTCGCTCGGCTAGCTTCCAGCGGGCTTGCAGTTGCCATGTGGATCGAGACCGCAGCCCGTGTCCAGTTGGGCGGGAGACAAATCTTTAAGACAGCGGCCATGCGGGTCGATCATGCAACCCTCCTTGGTCCAACGCCCCAAGAAGCCCCAAAACCCGGCGAAAAGGCCCCAAGGTGCCACTGTAGCCTGCCGGGATTGACGAGATGGAGCCTTGGCGCGCGGCTCCGCGGCGGACATCCGCGGGCCTGCCAGGGTGGCTCCGAGAGCGAGGGCGAGAAGGGTACGGCCAGAGCGGGAACAGGACATGGGAGCTCCTTCCACCGAGGCTGCCTTGGCGGTCTTCATTGACCGCAGGACGCCTCTTCAAGGAGTATGGTGCGTCAGGACGGAATTTTATTTACCCAAAAGGACGTCAGGGAGGTACCCAATTTGCCGACACTACGGAAGTTGACCCCCGAGGGAGCCATCGTGAAGCTCCTCCGCTCCCTTCGCGGCTGGAAGCAGGGCGAGCTCGCGAAAGCGGCCGGCACCAGCCAGAAGCTGATCTCGAGCTACGAAGTGGGAGAGAAGGTCCCCCGCCCGCGGACTCTGGAGCGGATTGCCGCGGTCGTGGGCGTCCCCTTCTTCCTGGTGGACCGCATGCTGCCGCTGGTCCGCCACGCGCTGACCGCGGTGGAAGGCGGTCCCTCGATCGATGGCGAGCAGCCCGGAGAGGACCCCATCGAGACCGCCGAGGACATGGCCCGCGAAATCAGCGAGTCGGTCCGCGCGAAGCTCGTTCCCATCCTTGAACAGGCGATCATCGATTTGGATCTGGTGTAGACGCAAAAAAATCGCGGGCCGGCCGCGTGCGCGCGGCAAGGCCCGCCAGGAAGGAGTTGCGTTATCTAGAACTCCGACGGCGGACCGTCGAAGGGAGCATGGTCGTGGTGCATCTGCTTCATCTGCTCCAGCTTGGTCTTCTGGTCGGCGGTCAGCAGGGTGCTGAACCGGGTCATGAAATCCTCGTGCAGGGCCTTGAGCTGCTGGCCGGTGGCATGGGCAGTGATCATCTTCTGGCCGATCTCGGTGGCGTCCGGGCTGGCGCCGTCGAGCAGGGTCTTGATCTCGTCCATCTGCTGGTGATGCTGCGTCATCAGCGGCTGGGCCTTGACGAGCAGCTCCGCGTGCAGCTTCTTGGCGGCCGCCGTCTGGTCGGCGGTGAGGTCGAGGGCCTTGGCCATCATCTCCTCGTGGTGCCCCTCCATCCCCGCCATGTGGCCACCCATCTTGCCATGGGGGCCGTGCCCCTGCGCGTGGACGGCGAAGGCGGCGCCCAGCAGCACCAGGGCGGCGCACAGGCTGTAGGTCAAAATCCTTTTCATCGTCAGTCTCCTTTCAAGGCGACGCTGAGGCGCGGCGCCGTGTCTTCGATCCTCAGGATAAAGCTGCCCGGGAGCACAGTCCTCAGGAGGACGCAAGAAATTTGTAAGGTATGTAAAACCGATCCGCGAAACCGGCTCAGCCGGCGAATCGGTAGCCGCGCCGGTGCAC
The DNA here is from genome assembly GCA_963792575.1 of uncultured Acidobacteriota bacterium. Classification (GTDB taxonomy): domain Bacteria; phylum Acidobacteriota; class Thermoanaerobaculia; order Multivoradales; family UBA5704; genus DATARR01. The sequence goes on along the minus strand of CAWBWZ010000002.1, from coordinate 689,124 downwards.
GGTGAGGATCAGCTCGGGGCGCGACGGATTGCGCTCCACTTTCTGGCGCAGGGAGGCGACGTGGACGTCCACCGTGCGGGTGGTGGGCATGGCGTCATACCCCCAGACCTTGTCGAGAAGCTCGTCGCGGGTGAGCAGCGCGCCGCGATTCTGGATGAAGTAGGTGAGGAGCTTGAACTCCAGGGCCGAGAGGGGGAGCGGCTCGCCGCCGCGGAAGACCTCGGCGCGGCGGAAGTCCACCCGGATGTCGCCGACGGCGTAGGTCCCCGCCGGCGTCGAAACCGGCGCCCGGGAGCGGCGGAACAGGGCCTCGATGCGGGCCAGCAGCTCGATCATCTCGAACGGCTTGGTCACGTAATCGTCCGCCCCCAGCTTCAGGCCCACCACCCGGTCCACCACCTGGCCGCGGGCGGTGAGCATGACGATCGGCACCTGGATTCCGTGCGACCGCAATTCGCGGCAGACCTCGAAGCCGTCCCGCCGCGGCAGCATGACGTCGAGCAGGATGAGGTCGAAAGAACCCTCCAGCGCCCGCGAGAGCCCCTCCTCGCCGTCGCCGGCGGTCTCGACCGCGTACCCCTCGCTGATCAGACGGTCGGAGAGGGTGAGGACCAGGCTCGGCTCGTCCTCCACCAGCAGGATGCGGCGCGGCGCCGAGGGCGGCGGCAACGGCGTGGATGCGGATTCGGCGTTCATGCCGGTGCCTCCACGCCTTGCACGGCTTCGGCGGTGTCGTCGGCGGGCAGTTGCAGGGTGAAGGCGGCGCCCTCCCCCACTCCCGTCGTCACGGTGACCCGGCCGCCGTGGGCCTCGGCGATGTGGCGCACCAGGCTCAGGCCCAGACCGCTGCCGGGGACGCCCGCCGTCGCCGCGTCCCGGCCGCGGAAGAAAGGCTCGAAGAGCTTCGGCAGGTCCTCGCGGCGGATGCCCGGCCCGCGGTCGGCGACGGTGATCTCCACCGGCCCGGCAGGCGACCGCCGCACCCGGACGCCGATCCAGGCCGCCCGGCCGCCATACTTCACCGCGTTTTCGACAAGATTGGCGATCGCCCGGCGCAGGGCCGCGGCGTCCACGAGGACGGCGGGAAGGGCGGGCTCGACCTCCCTCTCCACCCGGATCTGCTTCTCCTGAAGCAGCCAGCGGCAGTCCTGGAGGGCGCCGTCGACGATCTCCCCCACGTCCACCGGCCGCGGATGATAGACCCGGCGCCCGGACTGGATGCCGGCGAAATCCAGGGCCTGCCCCACCATGTCGGAGAGGCGCCGCCCCTCGCTCTCGATCAGGGCGCCGTAGCGCTTCACCTGCGCGGGCTCCGCCACCACGCCGTCGGCGAGGTTCTGCCCCGCCGAGCGGATGGCGGTCAGCGGCGTGTTCAGCTCGTGGGTGACGCCGGCCACGAACTCGATCTGCTGGCGCGCCAGCCGCTGCGCCCGCTGGGTGGTCACGAACATCATTCCGGCGGTGGCCCCCAGCAGCGCCAGGATGCCGAGGCTGATCGCCAGATTGCGCCGGCGGACGGCGGCGACCGCCTCCTCCAGGGTGCCGTCGCGGTGCTTGACGACCAGCTGCCAGGCCCCCAGGTCCCGCCGGTGGTGGCGGTCGCCCGGCGGCGGCCCCCCCATGCCGAGATGAGACCGCAAGCCCCCCGGCGAATGAAGATGATTGCCGCCCGTCTCACGCTCGGTCGAGAGAGACCGCAGCTCCTCGAAGGGGCGCAGGTTGAACATCCCCAGATGGAGGTCGCCGGCGCCGAACGCGGCCGGAGTCATTCTGGGATCGGAGAGGAAGAGAAACCGACGAGGATCGCCGGTCTCCCGTACGGCGACGGCGTAGTCGACGCCCTGCGGGCTGGAGAAATACTGCTTAGTCAGGCCGGGAAGGATTTCGCCGGTGATCGTCTTCCAATCCAGCCGCACCACCAGGTAGGCGCCGGCCAGCGGGTCCGCCGGGTCCGCGGGCTGGCCGGCCGCCGGCGGCCGCGGGAAGGCGATGGGAATCACCAGGCCGGGGACGTCCCCCATCGCGATCGAGCCGAGGCCAAAACCTCCATGGAGCGGAGGGCTCTCCGCCAATCGCCGCTGGGCGCCCGCGAGCTCCGGCGGCCAGGGGGAGGATACGAAACGGTGCTCCGCCGGCCGCAGAACCTCGATGCCAGTCCCTTTCGCCCCGGAACCACCAGGACGGATGAGAAAAACGTCCCGCACCAGGCGCGGATACGGCGCCTCGGCCATCCAGCGATCGTACTGGCGGGCGACGCGGTCGAGCTGGCCGCCGGCCGGCCCCCGGGGATCCGGGTGAAAGGCGAGAAAGACGCGGGTGACCTCGCGATCGAAATCCTCGCTGAAGTGGGAGCCGGCGACGAAGAGGCTCGTCCGCATCCGCTGCCGCTCCAGGGTGCTCACCTTGCCGCTCCAGTGCCACTGGAGGGTGGCGAGACCGGCCAGCAACAGCACCAGCAGCGCCGGAATGGCGAGAGGAAGCTTTTGCGCGAGCCGCTGGGACCTCATGATGGGCAGTTTAACAGCCGGCTCCACCGATGGATTCCGCGCGCCAGGAAAACTTTACATGGCTTACAAATTCCTTTCCTGCCCGTGAAGACTCATCCGCCCCGCCGCCATAGCCTGCCGTCGGGATGATGATGACAAGCTGACAAGGAGACGGGACATGGCAGGACGTGGACGAAAACTGGCGTGGTCTCTCGGATTGCGGATCTTGTCGCGGGTCCTGCTGGCGGCGGTTCTACCCACCTCGGCCGCCGGCCAGACCGCGGAGCAGCACTCCAAGCTGCAGGGGACCTGGACTCTCAACGAGGATCTGACCGCCAGAATGCGGGAGAGCGACCAGCAGCAGCGCCCCCCTCATGAAGGGCCCGGGGGCGGGATGGGCCGGCACGGCGGCGGGCGCCGAGGTGGTGGCGGGAGTTTTCCGGGAGGATCGCCGGGCGGCGGGATGGACAGCCCCGGAGAGGACCGCCACGCGGAAGGGCAACGCCCCTCCCTGACGGCACTCAACACGCTGACCATCACCCAGAGCGGCAATGAGGTGACGATCACCGATCAGGAGGGGCGCGCACGCCTCCTGCGGGCCGACGGCAGCAAAATGCGGGATGAAAAAGCGCCCGGCGGCCCGGCGGAGCTCCAGGCGAGTTGGGACACCGACGGCTCTCTGACGGTGCGCGTGAAACCCGACAAGGGACCGCAACGGACGGAGTCGTACGTCGTATCGAACGACGGCAAATACCTCTATCTCCTGTTGACGATGAAAGGGGGCGGCCGGCGGCCCGAGCTCACGATCCGCCGCGCCTACGATCCGGCTCCGGCGGAGAAGCCGGCGAATTCCTCTTCGCCGCCTGCCTCTTAGAGGGTGTTTGTAAAGGAGGCCCTCCCACTGTAGAGACGCCCCGTGGGGCGTCTCCGAGGCGACGGACATCGGCCGTGCTCTACTGGACGCCTCCGCAGGTGCACCGTGGCAAAGGGGTCTTCCTCTCCGCCTCGGAGACGCCCCACGGGGCGTCTCTACAGTGAAGGCCAACGGAACTGCCACTTTCCGGACACCCTCTTAGAGCCCGCGGGGTCTCTCGTCGGATAGGATACTCACCCTGGGGGGCCGCTGAAGACTCCCGTCGCGCAGCGGTTCATCCATCAATGCCGGGAGGAGTGAGAATCCGATGAGTATCCTGGACAAGGCTCGTGAAACACAGATCCGAAACATCGAAACCAAGTCGGGGAAGAGTCTCGACGAGCTCCGCAAAGTGATCCAGGAGAGCGGCCTCGCGAAGCATGGCGAGATCCGCCAGATGCTGATCAACGAGCTCGGCCTTACCTATGGCGACGCCAACGCCCTCGCTCACTTCGCCCTCAACTCAGACGGCCAGAGGGCGGCGCAGGCGAGCGGCGCCTCGACCGAGGATCTGGCCGGCGCGATCTATTCCGGCAAGAAAGCTCCTCTGCGTCCGATCCACGATAAGTTCATGGCCGCGATCCAGGACCTCGGCCCGTTCGAGCCGGTGCCCAAGAAGGGCTATTTCGCGCTACGGCGGAAGAAGCAGTTCGCGATGGTCGGGCCCGCCACCAACGACCGCGTCGAAGTGGGCCTGAACATGAAGGGAGTGCCCGCGACGCCGCGGCTGGCGGAGATGCCCGCGGGAGGCATGTGCCAGTACAAGGTGCGGGTCACGGACGTCGATCAGGTCGACGACGAGCTCATCGCCTGGGTCCGGCAGGCTTACGAGTCCGCTGGCTGAGCACCCGTGAATCCGCCTTTCAACGGCTCTTTCGACCGCATCCCGGAGGCCCTTTGACGATCCGACCCGGCATTATTTTCTTCGTTCTCTCCTCCGCACTGTCGGCCGTCGCCGCCCCTCTCCGGGCGCAGACCGCCGCCGAATGGCCGGCCTGGGGGCGCGATCCCGGCGGCCAGCGCTTCTCGCCGCTCGCCACCATCGACCGCGGCAACGTCCGGACGCTCAAGGTCGCCTGGACCTTCCGCACCGGCGACGCCTACCAGCCCAAGGATTCCAGGCCCACCGCCTTCGAGGCGACCCCGATCTACGTCGACGGCACGCTCTATCTCTCGACGCCGCTCGGCCGCATCCTGGCGCTCGATCCCGTCACCGGCCAGCAGCGCTGGGCCTACGACGCCAAGATCGATAAGGACGCTGGCTACGGAGACTTCGCCAGCCGCGGTGTCTCCACCTGGAAGTCACCGGCCGGCCAGCGCCGCATCTTCCTCGCCACCATCGACGCGCGCCTGATCGCGGTCGACGCCGCCACCGGCAAGCCCATCGCCGGCTTCGGCGAGAACGGCATCGTCGATCTCCGCCGCGGCCTGCGCATCGCCCCGGACGCCCACCACTTCTCCGACTACGAGGAGACCTCGCCGCCGGCCATCGTCGGCACCACGGTCGTGGTCGGCTCCGGTATCGCCGACAACGGCTCCATCGGCCAGCCCAGTGGCGAGGTGCGCGGCTTCGACGCCGTCACCGGCAAGCTGAAGTGGACCTGGCACCCGATCCCGCAAGATCCGAAGGATCCCGCCGCCGGAAGTTGGAAGAATGGCAGCGCGAAGCGCACCGGCGCCGCCAACGCCTGGTCGGTGATCGCCGCCGACCCCGAGCGCGGCCTGGTCTTCGTCCCCACCGGCAGCCCCAGCCCCGACTACTACGGCGGCGAGCGGCTGGGCGACAACCGCTACGCGAACTCGATCACCGCTCTGCGCGCGGAGACCGGCGAGCGCGTCTGGTCCTTCCAGACCATCCATCACGACCTCTGGGATTATGACGTCGCCTCCCCGCCGGTGCTGTTCGACGTCCACCGCGCGGGCAAGACGATCCCCGCGCTCGGCGTCGGCTCCAAGGATGGAAACTATTTCATCCTGAATCGCGCGACCGGCGAGCCGATCTTCGGCGTCGAGGAGCGGCCGGTGCCGAAGAGCGACGTCGCGGGCGAGGTGGCCTCGCCCACGCAGCCCTTCCCCGTGCTCCCCCGCCCGCTGGCGCCGCAGACGCTGAACGTCGACGAGATCCAGGGCTCCGAGTCCGACCGCAAATGGTGCCGCGAGGAGATCGCCAAGCTCCGTTCCGAAGGGGTTTTCACGCCCCCGAGCCTGCGGGGATCGCTGATCATCCCGGGCAACATCGGCGGCATGGCCTGGAGCGGCGCCGCCTACGATCCCACCAACCACCTGCTGCTGATCCCGGTCAACAACCTCGCCGCGCAGGTCCGACTGATCCCCCGCGCCGATTTCGATCGCGAGGAGAGGCCGCCGGCCGCGACCTGAGCGGCGGCTGGGAGTTCGCCCGCCAGACCGGCACGCCCTACGGCATGGCCCGCCGCATGCTCCGCGCGCCCGGAGGCTGGCCGTGCACGCCGCCCCCCTGGGGCACGCTGAACGCGGTCGACGCGGACACCGGCGCCGTGAAATGGACCGTGCCGCTCGGCCGCCTGCCGCAGATGGGCCCGGCGCCCAGCCCCCCGCGGAGTACGGCTCGATCTCGCTCGGCGGCCCCATCGTCACCGCCGGCGGCCTCGTCTTCATGGCCGGCACGGTCGACTCCGCCTTCCGCGCCTTCGACGTCACCACCGGCAAAGAGCTCTGGAAAGCCGACCTCCCCACCAGCGCCCGCTCCATGCCGATGACCTACCGCGGCCCCGACGGCAAGCAGTACGTAGTGATCACCGCCGGAGGCCACGGCCTGCCGATCGCGCCGCTGGGGGATTATGTGATCGCTTACACGCTCGGGCCGTAGCGGTGTCACTGTGACAAAGTTATCTGATCAGCACGCAGCGCTCTCCGGGCGGGTCGCGCTCGTCACCGGCGCCGCCCGCGGCCTTGGACGCGCCACGGCCGAGCGGCTGCTGGCGGGCGGCGCCCGGGTCGCGGTCAACGTCCGGCGGCCCGAGCAGGCGGAGGCGCTTGCGCGCGATCTGGGCGAGGATGTCCTGGTGCTCCTGGGGGATATCGCCAGCTCGGCGACGGTGCGGGCTATCGTGGATAAAGTTCTAGACCGCTTCGGCCGGCTGGACATCCTGGTGAACAACGCAGCCGCCGCCTACTCGACACGCTTCGAGCAGATCTCCGAAGAGGAATGGCGGCGCGCTCTCGACGTCAATCTCACCGCGCCGTTCCTCTGCACGCCGGCGGTGCTCCCGGCCATGAAAGCCGCACGGCTACGGCCGGATCATCAACCTCTCCTCGACCGCCGGCAAAAGCGTGAGCACGCTGGGCGGCGCCCACTACACCGCTTCCAAAGCGGGTCTCCTCGGGCTTGACCCGCGCCGCGGCCAAGGAGCTCGGTCCCTTCGGCATCACGGTCAACGCCGTCTGCCCCGGTCTCATCGACACCGAGTTGACGCGCGAGCACGCGACACCCGACGATCTCGCGGCCTACGCGCGCTCCTTCCCCATCCAGCGCCTCGGCACGGCCAGCCGAGGTCGCCGACCTGATCTGCTTCCTCGCCTCCGAGCAGGCCGGCTATATCACCGGGGCATCTCTCGACATCAACGGCGGCGATCTGATGATCTGAACCGTGCAGGGATCGGCTTGGCTTGTTAAGGTTAAAGGTAGATCTCGAGATCACTTGACGGCGGCATACTCACTGCCACTTTAGATCTGGTTTGAGATTCCTATTGGAGCTCTCAATTCACTCTAGAGAACTCTGACGTCAAGACTTCCTTCTCCGCCATCCACTCCCGGCGTATCATCTCGGCCCTACGCCTGATCCGTTCTACCGTTACATCAGGATCACCCATGCCTGGTAAAGAGGCGCTCCCAATGGGCTCTATGCCGAGGTGCTTCACCTTCACAAAGACCGGGGCCATGGCAGCGTCCGGGTCTCTGAAGAACAAGCTGCCACGGATACGAACAAAAGCCCAACCCAGACGCTCGAGAACGGCCTGGCGCTGGAGGTCCTGATTCAGTTGCTCCGGAGTGTGCCAACGCTCCCCATCGCACTCTACCGCGAGCCGGCGGGCCTGACCTTCGACCACAAGATCGATGCGATAAGCACCGACCGCCCATTGCGGCCGGACCTGATAGCCGGCTGCTAGAAGACGATCCAGCACGAGCTTCTCAAACACCGAATCCGTTTGCCGCCCCTGTTCCTCTATGACACGCAGGAGAGCCTGCGGGTCACGAGCATGCTCGATGAGCCGACGGCGTAAGTCGCCACTCTTCAAGTGCGTATCCGGATCGAGTGAATGAACCACCCAGAGCTGATTGCGCGCACGGCTTACCGCCACGTTATAACGTTTCTTGAACAGATCCTGCGGCCCAGCGTCGCGATAGACATGCTGCCCGTTGTCGGGCGGGCCGTCCACCATAGACAGGAAGATGACGTCACGTTCGTCACCCTGGAATTGAGCGGCGTTGCCACAGAGCAGCCTGTGCTTCGCAATTACATCCGGCGAGAGCCGAAGCCGAAGGATATTCTCGATGAGCAACGCCTGCTCATCGCCTAGCAGTGAGATGACGCCAAAGCTCGTCGGATAACCCGCCTCATTCAGGGCATACTCTGGGTCGTTGAGGCATGCGATAACCAGCGAGGCGATCTCCTCCGCTTCCACTTCGTTCGTTTTTCCACCAGCCGCTCTGAATCCATGCACCCGATGCGCGATCAACGCCGGCCTCACGCTGGCGACAAAAGGCTCGCGCAATGGGCGAATGGTTCCACCATAGGAGAGATGGTTGCTGAACTGAATGATCTCCGGCACGCAGCGGAAGTGCTCCCGCAGAGCTACCACGCCACCGAACGCTGTCTCCGCGAGGTTATAGATCGAAGTCTGCCCGTCATATAGATGGCTGTTGGGGATGCCCTGAAGGTCCGTGGAAATAAGACGCTGCACATCCTCCACCTTCTGGCCGACGGCGTCAGGGGTCACTTGCTCCTTGTCCCCGACCACGACCAGCTCATGGCCAAGGTAAAGCGCCGCGAGCGCGGTCACATCGCTTTGACTCGCCTCGTCGACAATGACCACGTCGAACCTCGTCTCGCGGGGGTCAAAGCTTTCATACACTCGACTTAGCGGCATGATCCAGACGGGTACCGCACTGCGCGCGGAAGCGAGCAGCTGCCGCGCTTGGCGTAGGAGCTCCGGTGCACGCTTGCCGGTCCCTTTGCCGACCTTGCGGAGAGTCTGGACGAATCCCATGAGCGCCTGCTGAGTTTTCAGCCCGGTCCGTTCGCATTGCGCCGCCCAAGTTTCGTGCTCGATGATCTGTGTTGCCGCTTGTCGCAAAGCATTCTCCACTCGATCGAGCTGCTCTTGCAGCACGGCCATCGAAACCGACGCGCGTCGGTCCAGCTCCTGCTGCCACTGCCGCCAGCGCCACGCCGAAGCCGCATCGCCTGGCGGCTGAGAGGAGTCGTGCGGTTTGCATCGTTGTGCGATAACGCGCATCCATTCAGGTGCCTCTGATTCAAGCTTCGCGAGCAGAGCAAGGCGACTGTTATAAGTGCCGCGCAGACCTTCGAGGCGGGCGAGCTCGCGGCAGGCTTCCTCGTAGTGCTCCACATTCCAGGCATGCTGCGCATGCAGCAGCACCGACGCGGCATCACTCTCCGAGTAGCCCGACAGATAAGTTCGCTGAGCTTGCAGAGCAGCCGACAATTCAGCCTGTAGCAGCAGCGCGGCTTGAGCTTCCACGATCTCCGCCAACCCTTGAGCAACGGCATGCTGAACGCGCGCGAGCTCTCCGTGATCGCCAGGTACGGGCGGATGGGCCGCCAGCCACGCATCCCAGTGGAAGCCTGCTTTCCGCAATTCGCCGACCAGCGGCTCCCAGGCGGTCGTTCGCCATTCGAGCCGTGTTCGAATCTCAACCGCGTAGCTCTCCGCGGTGCGTTCGGGCAATCGCCCGAGGCTCTCGACGGTCGGGCCCTCAAGGCTCTCCACGGCCCGGTGCCACCGGGAGATGAAACGCTTCCGGTTTCGCTCCAGTTGAGCGACCGCCTGCAACGCGCGGAAGTCATCGATCGTTCGAGGCACGCGGCCTTCGATATGGCAGGCTTCAAGGAACTGATGCCAGCCGCGCCTCGTCAGTCTGGTCTTGAGGCCGAAGGAGCCACCCGCTTCGAGAAATGCCACGATTTCATCGAGCGTTGCCGCACTCTCATCGATCGGCCGATCTCCCGGCAGTTCTGGCCCCAGGGCTGTGATCAGCCGGTACGCCGCTCCAGCCTCGCTGACGAGAGTCTTCAGGGCATCGAGCAGATCCCTGCCACCCCTCCCGCAACCCGCCACCTATCCAGCCGGCAAACAAGACCTCGCGAAGCCAGTTCTCCTGCTCGGCAAGGATCGCCGCCGACTGCTGGATACGGTGATGGAGCTGTTGAAGTTGCGCCGCCGAGTAGCCAACGGCGGCGTTTTCTGTCCAAAGCTCTGGGCGATGTGCCAGCGCACGCGAGTCCGCCCTAGCCTGTTCAGTGGCGAGCCGTCGAAAATCGACCGGCGTTACCAACTCAGAAAGCGCGGGTTGCGGTGCCGAGAGTTGCTTCTCGTCCGCTGGTGTCAGGATGCCCTGGGAGCTGTAGAGATGGCGCGTTTCCAGCTCGGTCAGAGAGCAAAGAGCGCCGGGCTGAAGCGGACCGGGAATCCACCCATCGCGCTCTCGATCCGCTTTCAAGTGTTTCGCAACCTCGATGGGATTCATCCCCACACCACCCAGCACCACTTCCTCGATCTCGCTGAATCGCGCGTCGCGGAGTTGCCTCCGCAGCGACTCGGCGACAGCAAGCAACTGCCGCCGCTTCTCGCGCAACAGTCCAGCCTCTTGCCGCAGGCTGGCGGCATCGGAACGTGAAAGGCGATCGGCGATGTTCTGCGCCGCGCGAGATAACTGCGCCTGACTTTCGGCGTCGCCTTCCAGTACGCTGAGACATAGGGGCTGGAGTGCCTCGTCCACCTGCCGCCGTAGTACCCGCAGTGCTTTTGTCGTGTGCGCGGTTACGAGGACCGTCTTGCCCTGTGCGAGCAAGTGGCCGAGCAGATTCGCAATGGTGTGCGTCTTACCCGTCCCTGGCGGTCCCTGCACCAAGACCGCCTTCGCTTTCGTGAGCCGCGCGGCGATTGCATACTGCTCCTCGTTCGCGGGCTTGCTGAACAGGATGTCCGGCTCCGGCCCCGTTGGCGTTCTCGGAGTGTCTTCGCCCACGCCGCCCGGCGAGGGCTCCGTCTCGCCAGTTTCCACGCCGACAATGCGCGACAGTCCTTCGGGATCTTCTTGTCCCCACTCTCCAGATCCTCGAGGATATAGTCCAGGGTAGTGCTCAGCCCAGCCGTGCGAGGGCGGAGAAAGATCACCGGCTCCCGGCGGATGTTCGGGCGGCCGGCCAGCTCACTGGTGGCCTTCCCTTCGAGGAACTCGCCATCATTGAACAATCCCTGGACCAGCCGGCGGAAGAAGCCTTCCGTGCTTCCGCCGCCGAGAGGTTCCACCGGCTGCGTCTCCAATTCCTTCACGAAGTGGGCAATCATGCGCCCCTCGACGGAAGGCACCAGCCGCAGCAAGGCCCGATGCAAGTCCACCAGCTCGCTCCCGGTATGGAACCGAAACTCCGGTATTGATGGGTCGAACTCCAGGTTTACCCTCTGCATCAGCACCGGGTGCCGGATGAAGTGCTCCACCACGCTGAGCATCCCATCCGCGAGCACGAGTTCCACCCGGCCGCCCTCGCGCTGTAGAGTCGTCCAGAGCGCGTGAATTTTCTCGAAAAGCTGCCTCGCTACGATAGCCGGGCGCTCCGCGATCGCCCATTTCGACCGTACTTCCTTCCACGCATTCAGTTCCCGGACGCGTTCCTCATCCACTGCGAACTCGACAGTGATACTCCCTTTCTCCTGATCGGGAAAGTTCCGAGACTGGAGCACCATAGCCTCCAACTCAGCGGCTTGCCAGCCCGGCTTCAGCCAACTCTTGAGCAGCTCTGGAGGCTTCGGACACAACGTCAAGCCCGCTCGCTGTATCCGGATGAGCGGTTCCAACTCCGGCTCGCCGCTCTCCTCGGCTTCCTCTTCCTGCCGATCTCCGCGCCATACCACAATGCACGGATGTGCCGGCCAGGAATCCAGCCTCAGCACCTCAGCGTAGCCCGAAATATCGCGCGGAACTGGATTCCGCAGCTCGTTCAGCTCCTTCAGGAATTTGAACGTCTGAACAAGCCTTCCCTTAGCACTATCTTCGAGTTTCATTGGGTACAATCCGAGCTGCACCGGTTCTTTCTCATCTTTTCGATGTAGCTCGTAGTATAACCTTTCAATCTGCTCTCCTTCCGCTGTCATCTCAGGGCGGGTGAAGCTACAGGCGGGAGCGATCACGCACCGGGAATCCCTCGCGCTGGGCAGCGATCACGAGCCGGTCGTCGAGGCAGACGAACTCCAGCGTCGAGGGCCTTCCTTCGGACGCCAGGAAGGCGGCGGCGAGTTGGAGGGAGTCGGCGGCGCGGAGAGGATGAACCCGAAGGAGGCGCCGGGCGGTCTCGAGAACGGCGTCCACCGGCTCGATTCGATGCCAGTGCCGGGCGAGGGCATCCAGGCGTTCGAGGGCCTCGGTCGTGGACTGGGGAGAGAGGTGACCCTCTCGTTCGAGACGAGAGACGGCCGAGGCGCACTCGACGGGCGTTCCCCACCAGGCAATCATCCCCGGCTCGCTGAGGAAAAGATCCCGAATCGGAACCGTGGCCTCCTCTTCGACCAGCAAAGGCACCAAGGCCGAGCTGTCCCAGAACTTCACCGGCCGTCCCTGCGCTCGGCGAGAAGGGCTTCGAGGGCACTCGCGCCCTCGGACGGCCGGGGCGGTGTCGCCATCAGGATCTCGCGGGGGAGCGGAGCGGAGGCTCGGCGCAGCAGACCCTGACGTTCCAGACGGGCAAGACGACCCTCAGGGATCGTCCCCATCCCCTCGCACGGATTCCAGGCGGGCTACCGGACGCCCCCGGTCGAGGATGAGGATCGTCTCGCCGTGCTGCACCTGGTCGACGAGCGCGCTCAGGTTGTTCTTGGTATCGGTCAGGGTGGCTCTCTTCATTTGGCTAGAATAGCCAATTCGCCCGCTCTCTTCAAGCAGTGCAGAGTCTTTCCACGCGTCAACCCCCGAAGCAGCCGGCCATGGATATTTGCCGAATAGGCCCAACTCGTGGGGATCGTTCTCGGTGCGACATGGTGAAAGCCTCGTCTTGGATCGTCCTCTTTCTAGTTCTCGGCTGCTCCTCGGCGCCGGGGCAGCAGGTCGATGGCATGTCGGTCGAAAAGAGTCATAACGGGGCTCATGGAAGTGGCAAGTTTATCAGTGGTGGTAAGCTGTTCTCATGTCCACCGATGTACCCGTTCGAAACGTTGTGCTCCTCGGTGCCGGCGCCTCCATGGCCGCTGGTTTTCCGGCGGCGGGCGGTCTTACCAGGCATCTCCTGGCGGCACGCCGGTCGCTGGAGTCGTCGCAGGTATCCCCAGCAGCGCTTGCGGCCATTGATAAGGACATCGCCTGGCTACAGGCGATCCAGGAAGGCCTGCGCCCCATCGCCGGACGGCTGAGCGGGTTCAATCCTGAAAACATCGAAGACACCTTTCGAGTCTGGGGGCACGAGCAGTCCCAGGCGGTTGATAAGATCGAGCTGTCTGGCTCACCTCCAAAATTGATTCCGGGCTATCAATATCCACGCTTGATCCGGATGCTCTCGCTGGCGCTTGCTTACTGCCCTCTCTACCCCTCTGCGGATTACCTGAAGCGTCCCAACATCTACTCGTGGCTTGTCGAGCAACTCACTGGCAATGCCGGCACGGACGAGCAGGGCCTGTGCACGACGGCGGTGGTTACCACTAATTATGACCTCCTCATCGAGTTCGCCATTTCGGCAAGATCAGATATCGACCTCACGTACTGCTATAGCAGCTCCAGCAATCTGAGGAACATCTTCGCCCGGGAGCAGAGCGCTCGAAGCGCACTGCATTACATGAAGCTGCATGGAAGCATCAATTGGTGGGGCAAAGGCTCCGGCTTCAAAGTGGATAAGGACGTGGTACGCGAGACCATCAACTCCGGCAGTCCTTTAGAGGTCATCGCCGAGCGATACGTCAGCGCGGGTGAGGACATCGAGATGATCCCGCCTGCCATTCTCAAGGACACTATCTACCGGTCCAACTGGACCGATGTCTGGGATGAGGCTTATACGGTTTTCGGCACATGCCGTCACCTTGTCATCATCGGCTACTCGTTTTCTACAGGAGATATTCTGGTACACAACATGGTTACACTGGGACTCGCGCGCTCGCCCTATCTGGAGTCGATCACCGTGATCGACCCCGATGCAGATGGAGTGCTTACCCGGATGAAAACTTACTTCAGCGATGCGTTTGTGGCGAGCAAAAGATGGACCGGCTATAAGCAGCGGTTCGATGAGCATACTCCGCACTGGGTACCACCGGACCTCTTCTTGCCTGCAAAATGAAAACAGGAGCAGGTCCAGCGACGAACCGGGAATTCCTTCGCGGAACCGTGGCCTCCTCCTCGACCAGCAAAGGCACCAGGGCCGGGCTGTCCCAGAACTTCATCGAAGGAAGCGTAGCGGAAGCTCGGTGCAGCAGCCCCTCAGCATTCCAGCGGGGCAAGCCGGTCGCCGTTCCTACGCGAGGTCCTCGTGGATACAGAGGTAGTTCCCCTCCGTATCCTTGAACCAGGCGGCCTTCTCGGAGCCGAGAACGCAGACGTGGTCTACCGTCTTGAAGTCCGGGAAGTCGTAATCCTCGAAGATCACTCCCTTGCCGCTCAGCTCCTTGATGGCCTCGTCGATGTTGCACACCTGGAAGCTGATCGCCGTGTGATCGGCCTTGGTGCCCGCCTCCTTGGGAAACAGCGCGAGCACGCCGCCTCCCGCGGAGGCGTACGTGAACTTCCCGTCCGGTTTCAGCCCGATCGGCTTGAGACCCAGCTTGTTCTCGTAGAAGTCCCGTGCGCGTTCCATATCCATGACGGGAAGCATCGTCGTGACCGGAGAGTCGGCTAGCATGAGCACTCCTCCTTTCGGATGCTGATGGGCGGAATGATGATATCAGCACCCGCGGGCGGGCCGGCGGGGACGGCTCACTTTCTCTCGCGGGGGCTCTTCGGCTACGCTCTTGCCCGTGAGGGACCCCGTGGGCGCCGACGCTCCCGAAGCGAAGGAGATCGCCGAGCGCCTGGCCGCCGGCGATCAGCGGACGATCGCCTGGCTCTACGACAGCATCGCGCCCGACCTCTACCAGCGGCTGCGGCGGCGTTACGAATATCCGGGCGGCCCCGACGCCGCCGACCTGCTGCAGGAGACCTTCCTGCTCTGCCTGCGCGATGGCGCGCGCCTGCTGCGCGCCCGAATGGCGGATCTGCCGGCCGGCGCGCCCGCGCTCCCTTCGCTGAAGGGTTATCTGTGGGACTTGGCCTGCGGCGTCGCCGCCAACGTCCGCCGCTCCGTCTGGTCTCGCCGCGCGCAGCCGATGCCGGAGACGGCCATCGCCGCCGAGCCGCCGATCGAGCGCTCTGCCATCGCGCGGCAGGCCCTGCGGCAGCTCAACGGCTGCCTCGAGCAGCAGGGGGAGCGGAACTATCTCTATTTCAAGCTGCGGTACGTCGACGGTCTGACGCCCGAGGAGATCGCCGCCGGCACGGGGTGGTCGCGCAAGGCCACCTACAAGCTCCGCCAGTCGCTCAACGAAGCGTTGCAGCGCTGCATCGAACGGCTCGGGCTCGGCGCCGGCAACTGGCTGCCGGCTTTGGCCCTCCTGGCGCTCCTGTTCCTGGCGTCCGCCTGCCGGCAGCAGCCGCCGCGGTTGCCGGTCGCGGCGGTGGTCCGCGGGCATCGGGAGATCCTGCTGCCGGCTCAAGGGGGTCCCCGGCCGCTGATGGTCGGGCGGCGCGACCAGGCCGGCCTCTGCTTCGCCGTCCCCGCCGGGGATGACACCAGCCGCTGGGAAGCGGTGATCACCTTCGACGGCGTGGAGTCCCCTTCGGGCTTCAAGACCGCCGCCGCCCGCGCCGGCGCCACCCTCTGCTTCGAGGGGGAGGTTCCGCCGCGCCTGCGGCCGTCCTCCCGGATCGCGCTCTGCGGCCAGCTGATCGACCGCTTCGACGGCACGCCGCACCGCCTGCCCTGCCGGGAGATCGCCTATCAGCCGGACGGCGAGCGCCTGGACCGGCTGGAAGCGCGCTTCAAGGCGGTTTTAGAGGCGCGCCCCGGGTTGACGACCGACGAGTTCGCGCGCCGCCTCGACGGCCTCACGGCGGAGGCCCGGACCGATTTTCCGCTGACCGCGGCGCGGTTCCAGCTGGTCGCCGCGCACTTCCTCACCCGCGAGGGCACGCCGGGCGCGCTGGCGGCGGCCCGGGAACGGCTCGCCCGGCTCCCCGGCTGGCTCGGCGACGACGCCGCCCTCGCGCGAGCGGCGCAGGCGGCCTACCAGCGGAGCTACCTGGAGCTTGCCGGCGGCTCGCGGGGCGCGGCCTGGCTGGCCCTCCAGCAGGCCGGGGAGCAGACCACCCGCATCGCCGATCCGACGCTGCTGGCGGTCGTGCTGCAGCAGGCCGACCTCCTCTCCCAGGCCGGCGCGCCGGACGAGGCGCTGCAGCGGGTGCGCAGCACGCTCGGGCAGTGCGGCAGCCTCGGCTGCGAACCGCAGATGGTGCTCTATGGCCGCATGCAGCTCGCCTGGCTCACTCTCCTCCACACCGAGGCCACGCCGGAGCAGCTGGAGGCGGCGAAGGCGGAGCTACGCGCCGCGCTCCCCGCCCTCCCCGCCGCGCACAATCCCTATGAGAACGCCAACGTACGGATCAACCTCGCCTATCTGGAGCTGCGCACCGGCGGCGACCCCCGCCCCCTGCTGGCGGAGGCGCACCGGCTGGCCGTGGCCCCAGGGACCGGAAGCGCCGAGCGGCAGAGCCTGGAGGGCTGGGGCGCGCTGCTCGCCGGCCTCGCGTCCCTCGAGCGGGGGGAGGCGGGCAAGGCGCTGGCCGAATGCGCCGCGATCTCCACCGGCGAGCCCCAGCTCGCGGCCGCGCGGCTGAGCTGCCAGGGGCGAGCCGACCGGCTGGCCGGAGATCTCCCGGCGGCTACCCGCGCCTTCGACGCCGCCCTCGCGCAGCACGGACGGATCGCCGGCGGGCTCGACGAGCGCCTGGCGCTCGGTCCCGGCGAGCGGGCCGAGGATTTCGCGCGGGCCGCGCGCGTCGCCCTCGAGCGCGGCGACCCGCCGGCCGCCTGGCGGGTGCTCCAGCGCCTGGACTCGCTGAGCGCCCAGGAGCGGGAACGCGACCACTGCCGCGAGCTCGCCCGCGGCGGCGACGCCCGCCGCTGGGCCGCCATCGACCAGGAATCCGCCAGCCTGCTCCGCGACCTGGCTTCCCTGCCGCGCCTGGCCTCCGGCAGCCGGGAGCGGCAGGCCGCCGCCGTCCGTCTCGCGCTCGAGGAGAGACTGCGCCGGCTCTGGCGGGAATGGCCGGGCTGCGCCGCGCCCGCGCCGGCCGGCGACGCCGGGGTCGACTTCCGCGCCTTCGCGGTCGAGGACGAGGTCGTGCTCCTGCGCCGGGACGCCGCCGGCCAGGTTGGCGTCGAACGCCGGACCCGCTGGCCGCGCCGGCAGCGGCTGGCCGCGCTGCGCGCCCTGGCCGCCGGGATCGAGGCCGGCCGCGGCGACGCCGAACGCTGGCGCGCCCTCGCCGCTCCGGTCGCCGCGGCCGTCCTCCCGCTCCATCCGGAAGCGCTCGGGCCGGTGACGACCTTCGCCCTGCACGGCTCGCTGCAGCTCGTGCCCCTGGCCGCGATGCCGGCCGATCGCCACTGGCTGAGCGAGCTCACGACCGTGGCCCTGCATGTCGCGGGAGGGCAAGCGGCGGGCGGGCCCGCGGCGGCCGGCGGCGAGCCGGCCCGCCGCCCCCTGTTCGTGGTCGATCCGGCCGGGGATCTGGGCGGAGCGGAGCGGGCGCTGCCGGAGTACCGGCGGCTGTTTCCCGGCGGCCGCATCCTCCAGGGGGGCGAGGCCACCCGCGAGGCGGTGCGCGGAGCGCTCGCCGGCGTCGAGTGGCTGCACGTGGACGCGCACGCGAGCTATGACCCGGTCTTCCCCGAGATGTCGCGGCTCCAGCTCGCTGGCGGCGAGCTCAACCTGATGGAATGGTCGCGGCTGCCGGCTCCCGGCCGCTTCGCCAACCTGAGCGGCTGCCGGACGGCGAGCTGGCCGGCGACGGCGGACAGCGGCCAGTATGGCCTCGGCGGCCTCCTGACGCGGCTCGGGGCCGGTTGGGTGGTGGCCAACCGCGGCCCGGTTCCGGATGACGCCGCCTACCGGTACAACCAGGCGTTCTATCGTGCCATCGCCGCCGGGTCCGCCGTGCCGGCCGCCCATGCCTCCGGCCTGGCGGCCCTGCGGCCCCGCTATCCACCCCAGGTCTGGGGCGCCATCCTGCTTCTGCGGGCCGCCGGCGCCACGGGGGGGCAAAACCCCTTGCCACCGACTCCCAGGAGGTAGATGAGAGACGATCCGCGGAACCCCGAGGAAGACGAGACGCCGGCCGAGGTCGAGAAGATCCTCCGCGCCCTCGCCGATCAGGACCCGGACGACAGCCTGCCGGCGCCCGGCGACGAGCGCCTGCGCGCCTGGCGCGAGGGCCGGCTGAGCCCTGTCGAAACCGCGGAGCTGGAGAGCCTGCTGGCGCGCAGCGCCGCCGGACGGCGCCGCCTGCTCGAGCTCGCCGGCGTCGATCAGAGCCTGCCGCTGCGGCGGGTCCGCAAGGCCGTGCTCGCCGGCGCCGGACCGCGCCGGCGACGGCCGCGGCAAATGACGCCCTGGCTCTCCGCCGCCGCCGCGGTAGCCGCGTCGATCGTGCTGGCCCTGCTCACCTTCTTCCCGCGCCCGCACGGGCTGCCGGCGGGCCTGGCCTACGACGTCGGCGCCCAGGGCCTGGCCGAGGTGCGGTCTGCCGAGGCGTTGCCGGGCATGGTGCGGGCCTACCCGGCCACCCCCGTGCGAATTCTCGTCCGGCCGCGGGGGGACAGCCCCGCCGGCGTCTCCTTCGCTCTCTTCCGGCGCGAGGACGGGGCCCTGCGGCGGGTGCGGCAGCCGGAAGAGGTCCGGCTGGTGAGCGACCGGGGCAGCGCGGCCTTCGAGGGCGCCGCCGCCAGGATGCTGGCGACCCGCGTCCCCGGCGCGCACCCGCTCTACGTCGTCGCCTACAACCTGAAGGAGCCTCCCGCCCTGGTCGAGCTCGCGCCCGGCCAGGACCCCGCCGCCGCGTTGCGGGCTTCCGGGCGGCTCGTCTACCCCGTGACGGTCAACCTGCTGGGCGATGAGCCGGCGGCAAAGGATGGAACGAGATGAACGGATCCCTGTGGCGCCGGATGCTGTGCTGGATCGTGATCGTGATCGGAGGAACGGCGGCGGGAGCGGCGGCGCCGGTCTCCTGGCTTCACCTGGCGCACGGATGCCCGGCCTCTCCGGTCACGGCCGGAGACGGCCAGGAGCCGCAGATCGTCCGCTGTGGCGGCGCCGGCACCTTCGCCTTCGGCAGGGCGGGCCTGCATTACCAGGGCGACTGCCCTACCCCCCCGGAGCAGGGCAGCGAGACGCCGGCCACCATCCCGGACGAGCTGACGCCGCCTCTGCCGCCGGCCTTCCCCTGCTCCCAGGGCAGTTGCCTCCACCACACGCCAGGCCAGCCCTGGGTCGCCCTCGTCGACTGGCGGACGGAGCACGGCTGGAGCGTGGCGGCCACCATCCAGGAAGCCTCGGATCAGCAGGTCGAGGTCCAGCTCTATGACCTCAACGCGGCCGGCTGGATCTCCACCCTGGCGCCTTCCGTCTCCGATCTCCACGTGCTCGTCCAGCTCTGCGCCCTGGAGGAGGATATCCAGGCGCATCCGCTCGATCGGCCGCTGGCGGTGAACATGAGCTTCGGCCGGCGCTCGAAGGGAGACGCCTGCGCACAGAACGGGGCCGGCCTGGGCTGCCCGGTCAGCCAGGTGCTCTCCCATCTCGCCGCGGAAGGCGTCCTGCCGGTCGCCGCCGCGGGCAATCACCACGAGATGCTTTTTCCCGCCACCAGCCCGGGCGTCATCTCGGCCGGAGCTCTCGATCTGGCGTATTTGCAGCAGGCCGGCAAGCCCAGGCCCTCGACGCAGACGCCGCCCGCCGCCGCGGCGTTGATGCTGGGCTACGGCATCTATCTCTCCACGGATGACAAGGATTCCAACTGGCCGGCGCCGCCGGGAAACTCCTACGCCGCGGCCCTCTTCACCGGCTGGATCAGCGGCACCCTGGCCGGCGGCGGCCAGCTTCCCAATTCGTCCCTGCTGGCGGGAGGCCACTGGGCGCCCGCCTCCCTGGCACTGCCGGCGAATGGCCTCCCGCTCACGTTCAACGGCACGCCGCTCGCCGGCTCCGCCTTGATGGGCCCGCGGCGCCTTCTCAGCCGCGCGATGGGAGCGGGAACGCCCCCGCGACGCCGGTCGATGCCACCTTGCGGCTGACGGGTCCCGCGCCGCCCATGCCCGAGTTCCCCGTGCTCTACGCCGAGTATGGGAACGGTCCCCAGCCCGGAGTCTGCCCCTGCGTGCCGTGCGGCGGCGGTGGCAATGGCGGCTATGGGCAGCCAGGCGCGACCGGGGGCTCCGATACCGTGCTGATCAACCTCTCCTCCTCGGTCGGCTTGCCCTCGGGGGTAGATCTGATCCGGGTCTTCCTGCGCGTCGGCAAGGCCATCTATGCCTTCGACCGTTCGGGGGATCAGGATCTGCTCGCCGCGATCGCGGCCGGCGGCGTCAGGGGCCTCGCCCTCACCGGGGTTGGCGCCATCCTCCACGACGGCGAGCAGCCCTCCCTCGCCCTGGTGGTCAACGTCGGCGGCCTCGCCTACTGGCACGAGGTGCCGATCGACCTGCCGTCGCAGGCGTTGCCCTGACGCTTCCTCAGTCCGCGCGCTGGACGAGCGCGGTGATCATCGCGACCAGCCGGGCCGGGTCGGTCGGCTTGGCGAGGTGGGCCTGGAAACCGGCGTCGAGCGAGTCCAGGCGGTCCTGGCTGGAGGAGTAGGCGGTGAACGCGAGGGCCGGAACCCGGCCGCCGCGATCGAGGGGGAGCGCGCGCACCCGGCGCAGCAGGTCGTAGCCGCTCTCCCCCGGCATGCCGATGTCGCTCAGCAGCACGTCCGGAACGCTGCGCTCCAGCGCCGCCAGGGCCTCGGCCGCCGAGGCGGCGGCGACCACTTCGGCGCCGTACTGTTCGAGCAGCCTGGTGAGCATCTCCCGGCCGGTCTCCTCGTCCTCCACCACCAGCAGGCGCAGACCCGAGAGCGGCGACCGGCCGCCGTCCAGCGGCTCGAACCTCGCCGGCTGCCCGTCCTGCGGCTCCGCCATGAGGATCGCCGGCACGGGGAGAGCCACCGTGAACGTCGCCCCCTGGCCCTCTCCCGCGCTCGCCGCCGATGCCTTGCCGCCGTGCAGCTCGACGAGGTGCCGCACGATGGACAGCCCGAGGCCGAGCCCGGTCTGGCTCCGGGAATGGCTGCTCTCTTCCTGCCGGAAGCGCTTGAAGACAGAGGGGAGGAATTCGGCGCCGATGCCCTGGCCGGTGTCGTGGACCCGGAGCTGCACGCAGTTCTCCACACGGCCCAGCCAGACTTCGACGCGTCCCCCGCTCGGCGTGAACTTCACGGCGTTCGAGATCAGGTTCCAGGCGACCTGCTGCAAGCGGTCCGGATCGCCCAGGACGGTGGTGACCGCGTCGTCGTCATGGGTGAGCTCGAGGGCGATCCCCTTGGCTTCGGCCGCCACGCGCACGGTCTCGACGGCCGCCTCGACCACCGGCAGCAGGTCGATCAGGTGAGGAGTCAGGCGCAGCTTGCCAGTGGTGATCCGGGCGGCGTCCAGCAGGTCCTCGACGAGCCGCGCCTGCGCCTGGACGTTGCGCTGGATCGCCGCCAGCCCGCGGGCGGCGGTCGCCGCGTCCACCTTGTCCGACGCCAGCACGTGAACCCATCCGGCCATGGCGCTCAAGGGGCCGCGCAGCTCGTGGGAGACCGTCGCCAGGAACTCGTCCTTGAGCCGGCTGGCCGCCTCGGCCTGGCGGGCCACCTGCCGCTCACGGGCGACCAGCAGGGCGCGCTCCTTCTCCACCTTCTTGACCTCCGTCCGGTCCTCCATGGCGACCAGGATCTTCTCCGCCCCGCGCCCGTCCCGCCAGACCCGGCGCGCGTTGAGCACCATCGTCCGGCGGCCGATCTCCGGGAACTCGTGCTCGACCTCGAAGCTCTGGAGCTCGCGGTCCCCGATGAGGATGGACCGCAGCGCCTCGCGCAGCGCCGGGATGCCCCACTGGCGGTTGCCCAGATCGTAGAGGAACCGCCCCTCCGTCTCCTCGCGCCTCACCCGGAAGGTGTCGTAGAAGGTGCGGTTTGCCCTCTCCACCCGCAGCTCCCCGTCGAGCACGAGGAGGGGCTCGCGCACCGTCTCGATGATGGCGTCCGCGAAGTCGCGGGCCTCGGCGACCTCCGCGGCGCCGCGTTTCAGGGCATCGATATCCAGCAAGACCATCACCGCGCCGTCGATCCGGTTGTCCCGGGTCTTGTAGGGCCGGATGCGCAGCGAGTACCAGTTCCCCTGGCGGTCCTGTACTTCCCGCTCGATCTGGGTGACGGTCTCGATCGCCGCCAGGATCACCGCCTCGAGGCTGGGCAGGTCGAAGTTGGGCCGGATGTCGCTCAGCGGCCGGTTGACGTCCGTGGGGAGGAGGTTCATCAGCTGCGCGGCCGCGGGGGTGAAGCGGCGCAGGCGCAGGTCCGGGCTCAGCAGGACCACCGGGATGTGCAGGCCGGCGAACAGGTTGACCAGGTCGTCGCCGAGCAGCCCCAGCTCCAGGTTGCGGTTCTGCAGCTCCTCGTTGAGCGTGCTCAGCTCTTCGTTGCTCGACTGCAGCTCTTCCTTGGCGGTCTCCAGCTCCTCGTTGAGGCTCTGCAGCTCCTCGTTGCTGGAGAGGATCTCCTCGTTGGCGGCCTGCAGCTCTTCGTTGGCCGTGCCCTGGTCCTCGATGACCGCCTGGAGATACTGCTGGGTGGTCGCCAGCTCCCGCTCCAGCTGGGCGAGCTGGTGATCCGTCTCCAGCCTCGGCAGGCCCGGCGAGAGCCGCGCCGGTTCCGGCTCGACGGCGGCCGCCGGGGTCTCCGCGAAGAGGATGAGGAAACAGAGCTTTCCGGCGGCGCGCGCCTGGACCGGAACGGCCTCGATATCGACGCTGCGGAAACGCTCCCCGTGGCGGAACGTGAGGCCCTGGCGGCGGACGGGTGCGCGGGTGGCCCGGGCCTCCTGGATGAGCTCGCGCAGCCCGGCCAGCAAACCCCTCTGGATCATCCGGGACAGGTTGAGGCTCGCGTTGCCGGACCCGTGCTCGACGTAGGGGTGGGTGTCGCCGCGGAATTGCAGGATCTCCAGGCTCTCGTCGACCAGGACGCCCGCCGGGACATACCGGCTGAGGAGGATCCGGTCGGCCTCCCGCTGCGCTTCGCCACGCTCTCCGGCCTCGCCGGCGACGGCGCCCGCCCGGACACCGAAGACGGCCCCTCCCGTCTGGGCGCCCGCGCCGGGGCCGAGGCTGGCGCGGGCCACCGTCTCGCTCGGCGCGAAGACCCGGTTCTCCCGGTCCACCGGCACGAACAGGTCGGACGACGCGACGATCGTCTCCGAGCTCCCCAGTACGAGGAATCCCGTGGGCTTCAAGGCGTAGCGGAAGTTGGCCATCACCCGCCGCTGCACGCCGGGCTCGAGGTAGATGAGGACGTTGCGGCAGCTGATGAAGTCGAGATGGGAAAAGGGGGGATCCCGGATCAGGTCGTGGCGGGCGAAGACGCATACGTCGCGGACGGTCTTGCTGACCTGAAAGGTGCCGTCCACCTTGGCGAAGAAGCGCGCCAGCCGCTCGGGCGAGACGTCGGAGGCGATGTTCTCCAGATAGATCCCGGCCCGCGCCTTGTCGACGGCGCTGTCGCGGACATCCGTGCCGAAGATCTGGACCGGCGGGCCGGCCGCGACGTCGTCGAGGCTCTCCAGCAGGCAGATGGCGATCGAGTACGCCTCCTCGCCCGTCGAGCAGCCCGGCACCCAGACCCGGACCGGCGCGTCGGCGGCGCGGTCCCGCAACAGCCGCGGGAACACGTCCAGCCGCAGGGCCGCGAAGATCTCCGGATTGCGGAAGAACGAGGTGACGTTGATCAGCAGGTCCTGATACAGCTCCTGCGCCTCGGCCGGGTGGCTGTCGAGATATCCGGCGTAGTCCGCGATCCCCTCGATCTGCTGCAGCGCCATGCGCCGCCGGATGCGGCGCAGCAGCGTCGGCTTCTTGTATCCGGCGAGGTCCTTGCCCGTGGCCTTCCTCAGCACCGCGAAAATCGTTTCGAGGGCGCTCCTCTCGGCGTCGAGCAGCACCTCGTGCGTCGACCCTTCACCGGGCTCCTGGAGATAGGAGCCGCCGGCCAGCCGCGCGATCTCGCGGGCGAGACCGTCCGGGGGCAGGACCGTGTCGACGCAGCCTCCGGCGATGGCGCTGCGCGGCATGCCGTCGAAGGCGGCGGATTGCGGGTCCTGCGCCAGGCAGATGCCGCCGGCGGCCTTGATCGCCTTGAGCCCCAGGGTGCCGTCGGAGGCGGTCCCCGAGAGGACCACACCGATCGCCTGACTGCCCCGGACCTCCGCCAGCGTACGGAAGAAGAGGTCGATCGGCATGTGCCAGTCCGGAGGCGTCGCACGCGGCAGGAGCTTCAGGTGCCCATCCGTGATCGCCAGGTCCATATGGGACGGGATCACGTAGACGTGGTCGGGCTCGATCTTCTCGACGTCCCGCGCCTCGCCCACCGGCATCGCGGTCGAACGGGCGAGGAGGCCGGGCAGGATGCTCTCGTGCGTGGGGGACAGGTGCTGCACGAGCACGAAGGCGGCGCCGGTATTCGTGGGCAGGTTCTGCAGCAACTGCCGGAACGCCTCGAGCCCGCCGGCGGAGGCGCCGATGCCGACGATCGGAAAAACTTTATGGGGAGAGTCGCCTGCCGGCTCCAGTTGGGCGGGGGACCGCGGTAGAATACTTTTGGCGGACGAGCGTTTCGCATGGGGCGGCGGTCTCTTCTTGTTCGTGACCATGCTTGACGGCAGTGTAGCATCCGCCGCTCTCGTGCTTCTGGACGAAAAGCATGCGGATCTGGAGCAGAATCCAATGCTTCCGGAGGAGAAGCAGGTAGATCCAGGGCGGAATCCAATGCTTCTGGAGCAGAAGCATGGAGATCCAGCGCGGAATCCAATGCTTCTGGACCGGAAGCATGCAGATCCAGCGCGGAAACCAATGCTTCTGGACGAGAAGCATGTAGATCCAGCCCGGAAACTCAGGCTTCCAGAGTGGAATCGCCAGATCCGGAAGCGGATTCAGGGGATCGGATCAGCGTTCGATAAGATCCCTGCCATGGCCGTTCTCTTCGACCGCAGGCGCCTTGGCCCCACTCCAGCCCTCCTGGTCCGCCAGGAGGAGCTCCCGATCCCCCTCCCCACCGTCCTCGTCTACCATGGCCTGAGCGCGGACAAGGAGGTCCAGCAGAAAGAGCTGGTGACCCTGGCGGCGGCCGGTTTCCTCGCCGTGGGGATCGACGCCGCGGGGCATGGCGAACGCCGGCTGCCGGATTTCGAGAAGCGCTTCGCGGGGACCCGGGCGGAGATCGAGCCCCTTTTATTCTCCCTGGTGACGGAGACGGTGGCCGAGGTGCCGGCCATCCTGGATGCCCTGGCGGAGACCGGGCTCGCCGATCCCGAACGGTTCGCCATCTTCGGCATCTCCATGGGCGCCCACATCACCTACGGCGCGATCCTCGCCGAGCCTCGCCTGCGGGCGGCCGTCCCCATCGTGGGCTCGCCCGAGTGGCGCCACCCCGACAGCCCGCATCAGCGCCTCAACAGCTTCTTCCCCGTCGCCCTCCTTTCGATCACCGGAGAGAAGGACGTCAACGTTCACCCGGACAGCGCCCGCGCCTTCCATCGCGCCCTCGAACCTCACTACCGCGGCGCTCCCGAGCGCCTCCGCTATCTGGAGATCCCGGGCGCAACCCATCTGATGAGTCCGGAGGACTGGGGGACCGCGATGCGGGAGGCGGTCGACTGGCTCAGCCGGTTTCTCGGGTCTCCAGACCTGTAGCTCGCCTTATAGATGCGCAGGCTAAAGAGCCCGCCAATCCGCTTCGAGTGGAAGTCCGTCGAATCCCTTCCGGGAGTGGAATTCGACGACTAGCGGAAAGCCGTCGCGAGTGACATATGTGACCTGGTGATCGAAATCACGTGTACGTCGCTCACCCCAGACGAGAAAATAATTGGAACTCAGTCGAGCAACGTAGAGCGGCTTGCCATCGCAATCAGTTACATCGTAAGCGTCGTCAAAAAGAGGGCCGGCATGGTCACCCCAGGAAACCGACCACTTGCCGCCATCTTGTGCGCAGAAACAGAGCTGGCCCCCAATTACAATGGGTGTCCAAGCGCGGATCTCCAGCATCTCGTGAGCAGCGGAAAGCCAACCGTTCCAAGACCAGCGCCAGCCGTTCTCGCCGTGAACTTTGACAGGATCATTCATACGGGGATGAAGAAGCTGGTGCTGACGAAGGAAACGCTAGGATAAGCCTGACCGCCGCCAGGCCCTGAAGGGCCATCAAATCAGCTCGAATGGATTGAGAATATCCACTCCGCATTCCACAAAGTCCCGGACGTTGCGAGTAGCGACCGCGTAGCCCCTGGTGCGGGCGATCGAGGCGATCTGCCCATCCAGGATGCTCAGCGGCCGACCGATGGCCCTGCGCCTGCCCATCAGGACTCCGTAAAGACGGGCAGCCTCTTCGTCGAAGGCCAGGATACGGCCCGTGAAAGCTTCGGCGATCACCCGTTCAAAGCCCTGCTCCAGTTGCAGCCGCCGCTTTCCTTGAGGCAAGATCTCCAGGCCATAGCCGATCTCCCCGAGGGTGATCGTCGTCAGGAACAGTCCTGACGCTTCCTGATCGTTCATCCAGGAGACGACCTCTCCGGCCGGCGACGCTTTCATCAGCTCCGCCACGATATTCGTGTCGATGATGATCATTTCTGAACCGTCGGGCTGACGGGCGAGCTACTCGAGATCCAGGGGTTCGTGCGGCTCACGGGGGGGCAGGTCCAGATCCACCCCGTTGACGGGGCCGAACACCTTTACGAACAGATCCCCTAGCCGCTCCGGCGATGAGACGGCTCGCTTGAGGATCCGGCGGGCCTCCTCCTCCATCGACACGCCATGTCGCATGGCGCGGCCTCGGAGGCGATCGTAGGTCTCGTCGTCAAGCTTGCGGATGCTCAAACTGGCCAAGAGGCGTACTCCATCATCACAGACCCCATGCTAGCACATGCCAGCAAGCCGTCACCACCCCTATTGCTCCTGAAAGGAGAGCTCCAGAGACCTGTGGTACAAAGCGGGCATGGACAAGAAGGCCCTGAGACGCGAGTACAAGGAGAGCGCCCGCCCGATGGGGGTGTTTCAGATCCGGAATACCGTCAACGGGAAGGTGCTGATCGGCACGAGCATCGACCTGCCCGCCATCCTCAACCGGCACCGGGCGCAGCTCGGCTTCGGCTCCCACCGCAACCGCGCCCTGCAACAGGACTGGAACGAGCTCGGCGCGGAGGCCTTCGAGTTCGAGATCCTCGACACCCTGCCGCCCTCGGATCGCCCCGCCTACGATCCGGCCGACGACCTCAAGGCGCTGGAGGCGCTGTGGCTCGAGAAGCTCGAGCCGTTTGGAGAGCGGGGGTACAACGACAAGCCGAAGGGCGCGGCCTGAAGGCGGCCACGTCCCCCGGAATGGCTCCTACGGCAGGATGGTCGAGCTGCAGAGCTTCCAGTTCCCACGGAAGTCGATGTACACGTTCCAGACCTGCGTCCCCTCGCGGCACTGGTGGCTGTAGGTCCAGGACAGATCGGGGTAGCCGTAGTGCGGCAGATTGCTGTAGCACAGCGGAATGAACACAGCGGTCGAGGCAGGGCGGGCGGCGAAGACACTGGCCAGGAGCAGCAGGACGGCGAGCGGACGCAAAACCTTGGACATGGGACTCTCCTTACAGGTCATAGAGCGCGTGAACTGTAGCATGGCCCCCGCCGACGCCTCCGCTTCCTGATCGTTCATCTAGGAGACGACCTCTCCGGCTGGCGACACTGTCATCATTCCTGAGCCGTCGGGCTGACGTGTGAGCTACTCCATGGCGCGGCCCCGGAGGCGGTCGAGCGACGGAGCAAAAAGGCTCAAATTTCTCTTTAATTGTAGGAAAGATCCACAAACAAGACAATAGATTTTTAATTCGCTGCCGGAGCTGGCAGGGCTCGACGGTCAATCTTTCCATTGAGAGTCAAAGGAAGGGCTTCTAGAAAGACGAAGACTGAGGGCACCATGTAATGAGGGAGCCGCTCGCTAAGGAAGCTTCGCAAGTCGTCGACTGTTAGTGGCTCCCCCGTGGCCAGGACATAGGCCACGAGACGCCGGCTTCCGTCGGAATCTTGCCAAGCCACTACGACTGCTTGCCGGACACAGTGATGATTCATCAAGACAGACTCTATCTCTCCGATCTCGATACGGAAGCCGCGAATTTTTACCTGCTGACCCAAACGGCCCAGCAACTCAAGGCATCCCTGCGCGTCATAACGTGCTAAATCTCCTGTCGCGAACAGGCGCGCCCCTGGTACGATCGAGAACGGATCGGGGAAAAAGCGCTCCGCCGTGAGGAAAGGCCAATGATCATATCCGCGGCCGAGTTGAACACCACCGATACAAAGCTGGCCGGGGACACCTATGGGGACCGGACGAGATTGCGTATCCAGAACGTACAGACAAACGTTGGGCACGGGATAGCCGATCCAAGAGAATTCTATCGGTGCGATCATGTGCCAACTGGTCACGTCGATGGCCGTCTCGGTCGGGCCATAGACGCAGCACAGCTTTGTTCCTTGGGCACCAAACAACTCGAAGTAACGACGCTGCGTGTTGATAGGAATTGCCTCACCGCCAACTAGTAAGAGACGTAGTGAGGCAAAGAAACTCTCGACCCCGGAAGTTTCCAAGAGCATCCCTAACACCGAGGGAAACAGATTGGCACTAGTGATCTTATAGGACGCCATCATTTTGACGAGATCCTCACCGTTGAGCCTACGGCCCACCAGAACGAGACAGGCTCCCGAGATGAGAGGCCAGAAAATTTCGCGTACGGAGTAGTCGAAACTGAGCGAAGACGACTGAAGAAACCGGTCTCTTGGTGTCAGTCTGTGCTCTTCCTGGAGACTGAGTAGGCGGTTTACGATGCTGCGATGGGTGTTCATCACGCCTCTAGGGTGTCCGGTCGAGCCAGAGGTATAGATCACATTGCAGAGATTGTCGGGATAAGCTTGGATTAGCTTCGAGACATGCTCTGGGGCGGTTGATGGTTTGTCCAGACAGATGACTTGTACCCCACTCTCAGTAAGGGCTGTCAGATATCGACTTTGCGTAAGGACAACCGCAGCCTGACAATCTGATAATATGTATGCGATTCGTTCTTGTGGATAAGACGGATCTATTGGTACATACGCCCCACCCGCCTTGAGAATAGCCAACACGCCGATGACCATCTCAAAAGAACTCTCCATGCAGAGCGCCACCCGCACCTCGGGTCCCACGCCCAACTCCCCTAGCCGATCTGCCCACAGATTCGCTAATCGGCTGAGTTCCGAGTAGCTCAGAGACTGACTCTCAAAAAGCACGGCTTTTATATCAGGTGCGCGCTGTACTTGGGCTTCGAAGAGCTCGTGCAGACAGAGATCCCTCCAGGAAAGGGACCGCGCGGTATCGTTCCATTCCAAGGTGATCTGCTGCCACTCACCTGAGGCCAGCATATCGAAGCTCTCTAGCGTTATCTCTACGGATTTACTGACTTGGGCGAGAATCAACTCGAATTGCCGGAATAGACGGAGAATCGTCGTGGCATCGAAAAGATCAGAGCGATATGCCAGTACGCCGGAGAGCACCGCTTCGCCTTGCATAAGTGTTAAGCCCAGATCGGAATCTATGGGAGAGGTCTCCAATCCGGTCGCCGCGACCGTTAGTGGACCAAACTGTTGACCGCTGAAGGAATCATTTTGAAGATTGAAGCTCACCGGAGCCAATCTCGGCTTTAATTGCAATTTCCTCATAAGCTCTTCAAGAGTAATCCCTTGGTTGGCATAGGCGCCTAGGGTAATTTCTCGGATGCGCCCGAGCACCTCAGCGAAACTTGGATTCCCAGACAGATCAGAGCGCAGAAGAAGAACTTCAGCGAAAGGTCCTATCAGTTTTTCGGTTGACTCCCAACTTCGGCTCGCAACGGAAGTCCCAACCACAATGTCTGTTATTCCAACATACCTAGCCAGCAAGACCTTAAAGGCGGCTAGTAGAGTCATAAAAAAGGTGGTGCCGTGGCGGCGAGAAATTGCGATCAGCTCCGCTTGAATCTCTTTTGGAAGTAAAAATCGACGACGTTCAAACCGCGCGGCACGCAGCAAAGAGCGCGAACGACCCATTGGCAACTCCAGATGAGCTGTTCCGGCTAAATTTTCGCGCCAGTAGGCAAGTTGCTCCGGCCGCTGCTGCTCGCGCTGCCACCAAGAAAAATCCGCAAACTGAATGGATAGCTTCGGCAAAGCAACGGGAGTCCCCTGAACGAAAGAGCTGTAAAGGTGACTCAGCTCCATCTGGAGAACTTCCATAGACCAGCCATCTCCTACAATGTGATGCAACACTATGAGAGCGATATGCTGGTCGTCATTCAGAGCAATAACGGTGTTCCGGAAGAGAGGTCCTTCACTGGGGAGAGGGCAGAACAGGGAGGCGATGTCTTCAGTGACACGTCGTACGATCTCCCAGTGCTCGCGGGCGGGAAGTCTCTTAAGATCCAAGAACGGTGTTCGGACCTCTACGTCCTGGGCAATCATCTGGAAGATTTCGCCGTTGACCTCGTAGAAAGTGGTCCGCAGGATCTCATGCCGTCTCACGAGAGCGTCTATGGCCCCTTGGAAAGCGGCGGATGAAAACTCGCCTCGGAGATCGAGCCAGAAAGACAGAGTTCGTGGAGTATCAGGCTCGAGTTCACTTGATCGCCAGATGTGCTCCTGGGTCCAAGAGGTCGGCAGCGGCCGGTCGCGAGATACGACCACGATGGGACCCTGGAGCCGTTGGTGAGCCCATTGGGCTAGATACAGCGCGGCTTGGGAGTCCACGTAGACCATTGTCGCCCGGTCCCTCATGCCGATTCCCTCGAGCAGATCGGAGGATACTGTCGGCACGGCGCCACGGCTAAAATGGGTGGAACTGAGATTGGCTCCCGCAAGATCAGCGCCGCGGAAATCAGCCTCGCGACACTCTGCATTCTCCAGTCTTGCTCCAGCGAGACACGCATCGGCAAAGATTGTTCCCCGTGCCTCCACACGGATTAGAGAGGAGTTTTCCAGCCGGGCGCGGGCCAGCGAGGCGCCTTGTAGGAGCGCCCGATCAAGAACAGCCTCCGTCAGGCAGGCATCCTCCAAGCAGGCACCTCGCAGATCGGCCCCCGCGAGGTCCGCGCCTTCGAGATGGATCTCCCCGGGGCGCAATGCCTGAAAACGCTCGCCCATGCAAAGTAAATTCTCTGGAGAATCTTGGACATCCGCCCCCGGCCCCACGAGAGGTCCGAACTGGGAGCGAACATGAAAGACAAAGAGCCGCAACGCATTTTCACTGATCCGGGGCCGGTACGGCTCTTCGAGAACCCGACCAGCGAGCGCAGGGATCAGATCTGCCTCCGGCCAGAAGGTCACGAAGAAGGCCACCTCACGGGTCAGTGGGCGGCCATCAAGGCAATCTGCATCTCTAGCGATTAGCCCGGCCCGTAGCGTTCGGGCGACGAAAAACTCCAAGAACGACCGGTGCATAAACGAGTAGTGCCCTTCCTCATCCCGATGCAGGAAAAGCGCTGTACGCACCTCGAAATCGATCCGGTCCTTTTCGTGAGGTGTCAACGGCCGATCGCTGAAGAAACTGGTACACTCGTCGAAGAGGGCTTGGTAATGCACCTTTTGTTCGGGATCGTTCCAGAGCTTCCGGGCCAAGTGTTCGACCAGGCCGACCTTGCGATCGCGGGTCAGGGTGAGGCGGAAATCCGTGTGATCGAACCAGCTCTCACAGTAGGTAGAATAGAGGTCCGCCACGGTCACTCGGTCAAGACGCGCTCCAGTTCGCAGTCTTGGGAGCGTCTTGACTATCATCTCTAGAAGAAATGGGCGCTCAGCCAGATCGCGCAGGTTGTATGTGTGCCGGATCTGCTCGCGGAGCTCTCGCCAATCGCCGGGAGGTGGCACCGCCTTTCGCAGGTACTCCTCGATCTGCTCTTCCGTGAACTCCCGCAAGTAGGCGACGTCCACTCCGGGCTTCTTGCCTAGTTCTTCGTAGAGGCGTGTCGCCCCTCCGGTCAGCAACTCCGAGGATTGGCCGCGCAGGATGCGGATCTCGTCCGGCCGATCGCGAAAGTAGTGGGTGCGACAGGTGAGGATTACCTTGGCATCTCCTTCGGCAGCCCGCAGGATCTGCCGCAGATGATCGACATAGCGGCTCGGCTCGGAGTAGGCAATAACTTCATCGAAGCCATCAAACAGCAGGACGAGATATCCCTCGCGGTTAAGATAGAGCAACGACTGTGGATTGAAGATGCGGGACGACAGGCTCTGAAAGTGATGAGTAAGCAGGTTTTCCAGGGTCACCGTTGTGGATCCACTAGCGCGTAGGTCGATTATCATGGGAATCCGCGTTCTACCGGGTTGCTCCCGAACCCGAGTCGCAAGCTCGCACGCCAGCCGTTTGCAGAAGCTCGTCTTTCCGGCTCCGAAATCTCCCAGGAGGGCAAGAAAGTTCTTTTTCGGCTCCTCCAGCCAAGCAAGCACTGTCTTACCGAGTCCGTCAGATTGCCGAAGGCCGGAGCCGCTCTGGAGTACGCTCTGCAAAACCACGTCTTGCTCGACATACAGGCGTTCGAGATCGCTCCCATGGAACGTCTCAATGGCCGCCTCCAAGTTGGGCCCGAAGTCCACCAGCGACTGGATGAGTTCCTCGAACGTCCGCAGGTTGACGTATTGCTTCCGGGCGACTTCATGGGCATTGTTCACGAAACCGGAGCGCGAAACTAGGATCGCCTGATAGTTGAGGACGTCAGCTCTCTTCGCGTGCTCTACCTTGCTCGCGAATTCGCGGATCTGTGCCTGGCCTATTGGCTTGCCTGTATCCTTGCACTCGACCAAAGCATGGATTGGCAACGGTCCGCCTGATAGCTCCAATCGGATATCGAACTGTTGGTCATCCCGCTGGTAATCCAGCGTCGTGGTGTAGCCGAGGAATCGGAACAACTCGGCAACCCGCTCCTCGAAGGTCTTGGCCTTCTCGTAGATCTCTCGGCGCCTGAGGACGTCTCTTGCACGGCTGGTCATTTTCTTGGCCATGGTCGCAGCCCCAGCCTAACCTAATCCCGCAGGATCCGGAAGAACGCTCTGAACATCGTTTTAAATGCGGATTAAAGGGATGGGGCCTATTCAGCGGGGATAACCTCGGCCGGCCCCGGTTGGGCATTGCCCTCGGCGACGGCATGCCCTCCGGCGGAGACGTCACGCGGTCCCCGTGGCCTCCCACGGGTGTCGTTCAGGACCTGTGACGTCTC
The DNA here is from genome assembly GCA_963792575.1 of uncultured Acidobacteriota bacterium. Classification (GTDB taxonomy): domain Bacteria; phylum Acidobacteriota; class Thermoanaerobaculia; order Multivoradales; family UBA5704; genus DATARR01. The sequence goes on along the minus strand of CAWBWZ010000002.1, from coordinate 655,891 downwards.
TACCGCCTTCGCCGGACGGGTTGTGCTTGGCTTCTAGACCGGCTCCCCCACAGCGTCGAGGCCGGGAGCCCTCTCCTCCTCCACCACCGCCTCCCGCCGGTGCGTGCGGGCCACCAGGACGTAGATCGACGGCACCACGAACAGCGTGAACATCGTGCCGATGATCATGCCGCTCACCAGCATGATGCCGATGCTGTTGCGGGCGCCGGCGCCGGGGCCGTGCGCGAGCACCAGCGGGAAGTGGCCGACCACCGTGGCGGCGGTGGTCATCAGGATCGGGCGCAGGCGGGTGGCGGCGGCCTCGATGACCGCCGTCGAGCTTGTCCAGCCCGGTCTCCTGCAGGTGGTTGGCGAACTCGACGATCAGGATGCCGTTCTTCGCCACCAGGCCGACCAGCGTGATCAGGCCGACCTGGCTGTAGATGTTGAGCGTGGTGAAGCCCAGGAAGGTGAAGAGCAGCGCGCCGGACAGCGCCAGCGGCACCGAGCCGGCCAGGATGATGAACGGATCGCGGAAGCTCTCGAACTGCGCCGCCAGCACCAGGTAGATCAGGATCGCCGAGAGCAGGAAGCGTGGCGAGGAACTTGCCGCCCTCGTCGCGCAGCTGCCGCGACTCGCCGGTGTAGTCGACGGTGTAGCCCTGCGGCAGGATCTTCTTCGCCTCGTCCTCCAGGAAGCGCAAGCGCCGTGTCGAGCGGACCGCCGGCGGGATCGACGCCCTGGATGCGGACCGCGTTGAGCTGCTGGAAGCGCTTCAGCGTCGCGCGGCTCGGCGCGTGGTCCGAAGCGTCGCGAAGGTCGACAGCGGCACCAGCTTGCCGTTGCGGCCCGGTGACGTAGATGTCCGACAGCTGGTCCGGCGTCAGCCGCTCGCCGCGCTTGACCTGCGGGATCACCTTGTAGCTGCGGCCTGGATGTTGAAGCGGTTGACGTAGTTGCCGCCGAGCAGCGTCGAGAGGTCGCGGCCGGCCTGGCTGCAGGTCGACGCCCTTGCGAGCGCAGCTTGTCGCGGTCGAAGACGATCTCGGTCTGCGGCTGGTCGAACTTCAGGTCGGTGTCGGCGAACATGAACATGCCGCTCGCGAACGCCTTCTGCACGAGCTGGTTGGCGACGTCGGAGAGCTGCTGCGGCTCGGCCGTCGAGGCGATCACGAACTCGACCGGGAAGTCGCCGCCGCCCGGGCAGCGGCGGCGGCGTCAGCGGAATCACGCGGACGCCGGGATCTGCGACAGCGGTCCCGTCGACTTCCATCAGCAGCTGCTGCGATCGTCTTGCGTCCGCTGGCTCCACGGCTTGATCACCATGCCGCCGAAGCCGCCGCTCGGGAAGCGTGATCTGGAAGCTGCTGCTCGGACTCGGGAATCGACTTGAAGACGTCGTAGATCTGCGTCGGTGAAGAGCTTGGTCTGCTCGAGCGTCGCGTTGGCGGACGCCTGGACGATGCCGAAGACGACGCCCTGATCCTCGGCGGGCGCCAGCTCCTGCTGCGAGAACATGTAGAACGGCACGATCAGCAGCGTGACGATCACCCACAGCGGTGAGCACGACCGGCCGGTACCGCAGCGTCCAGCGCCAGCACCCGCGTGTAGGCGTGCTGGACGCGCTCGAACCGGCGGTTGACGAAGCCGGCGAAGCCGCGCTCGGTGTCGCCGGCGCGCAGCAGCTTGCGAGCACATCATCGGCGACAGCGTCAGCGCCACGACGCCGGAGACGATCACCGCGCCGGCCAGCGTGAACGCGAACTCGCGGAACAGCGCGCCGGTCAGGCCGCCCTGGATGCCGATCGGGCGCGTAGACCGCGGCCAGCGTGATGGTCATGGCGATGATCGGCCCGACCAGCTCGCGCGCGCGCGTCGAGCGCCGCCTGCAACGGGCGTCTTGCCCTCGTGCAGGTGGCGCTCGACGTTCTCCACCATGACGATCGCGTCGTCGACCACCAGGCCGACCGAGAGCACGATGGCCAGCAGGGTCAGCAGGTTCACGCGTGAAGCCGACGACCTGCATCAGGAACACGGCGCCGATCAGCGACACCGGGATCGCCACCACCGGCACCAGCACCGAGCGCAACGAGCCGAGGAACAGGAAGATGACGACGATGACGATCAGCAGGGTCTCGGTCAGCGTGCTGCAGCACCTCGTGGATCGCGTCCTGGATGTACTCGGTCGAGTCGTAAGGCGATGCCGACCTTCATGCCCGCCGGCAGCTGCGCTCTGGATGCTCGGCGATCTCCGTCGCGCACCCGCTCGATCACGTCGAGCGTGTTGGCGTTGGGCAGCACCCAGACGCCCATGAAGATCGCCGTCTCGCCGTTGAAGCGCACGTCCTGCTCGTAGTTCTCGGCGCCGAGCACGACGTCGGCGATGTCGCCGAGCCGCACGACGCGCGCCGTTCTGCTCGCTTGACGACCAGCTGCCGGAACTCCTCGGCGGTCTGCAGGTCGGTGTTGGCGGTCAGGTTCACCGACACCATCGAGCCCTTGGTCTGGCCGAGCGCCGACAGGTAGTTGTTGGCGGCCAGCGCCTCGCGCACCTGCGACGGGCGCGATGCCGAGCGCCGCCATGCGGTCGGGCTTGAGCCAGACGCGCATGGCGAAGGTGCGGCCGCCGAGGATGTCGGCGCGCTGCACGCCGCTGATGGCGCTGCAGCTGCGGCTGCACGACGCGGATCAGGTAGTCGGTGATCTGGTTCGGCTCGAGGATCGTCGAGGAGAAGCTGAGGTACATCGCCGCGAACTGGCTGTCCGCCGGCTCGAGCGTCGATGACCGGCACCTCGGCCTCGGGCGGCAGGTCGTTGCGCACCTGAGTCGACCTTGGCGCTGATCTGCGGCGAGCGCGCGCGTTGGTGTCGTAGTTCAGCTTGCAGGCGCACGGTGATCGTGCTGACAGGCCCTGCGCGCTCGTGCGACTCGATGTAGTCGATGCCGTCGGCGCTGGCGATCACGCGCTCGAGCGGCGTGGTGATGAAGCCGCGCACCAGGTCGGCGTTGGCGCCGACGTAGGCGGTGGTGACGGTGATCGACGCGATCTCGCTGCGCGGGTACTGGCGGACGTTCAGCGTGCGGATCGCCTGCAGGCCGGCGATGAGGATGACCAGGTTGACGACGATCGCCAGCACCGGCCGGCGGATGAAGAGGTCGGTGAACTTCATCTAGCTGTCCTCCGGCTTCGGCGTCGGGTTGTTGCCGGGCTGGATCTGGTTGTTGACCTGCACGGCGGCGCCGTTGCGCAGCTTGAAGACGCCGGAGGTCACGACCTCCTCGCCGGGCTTGAGGCCGGAGAGCACCGCCACCTGATCGCCGCGGCGAGCCGCCCAGCTTGACGAACTGCTGGCGCACGCCGCGGATAGGTCTTGCCGTCCGGCCCCTTGACGTCGCCGACGACGAAGACCGAATCGCCGTAGGGAGCGTAGCTGACCGCGGTGGCAGGGAGCACCAGGACCGGCTGGCTGGCGCCGAGGACCACCCGGGTCTCGACGAACATGCCGGGGCGCAGCCGGCCGTCCGCGTTGGCGAACGTGGCCTGGACCTGGATGTTGCGGGTGGCCGGATCGACCACCGAGTCGACGGCGGTGATCCGGCCCGTGGACTCTTTGCCCGTCGGCGGTCAGCGCGCACGGCGGCGCCGGGCCGCAGGTGCCCCACCTGCTGCTGCGGCACGTCGAAGTTGACGTAGATCGGATCCAGCGCCTGCAGCGGCACGACGGGTGCGCCGCGCGAGCCAGATACTGGCCGAGGTTGACCTGGCGGATGCCGAGGACCCCCGAGAACGGCGCCCGGATGGTCTTGCGCTCGATGGTGGCGCGGATCTCCCCCACCCTGGCGTTCCGCCTGCTGGAGCTCGGCCGCGGCGCGGTCGTAGTCCGCCTGCGGCGATGACGCCGCTCGTCGCGCAGGCCCTTCATGCGGTCGAGGCTGAGGCGGGCGAGGTCGCGCTGCGCCTCGGCGGCGGCCAGCTGGGCCTGCTCCTGGCGGGTGTCCAGCTTGACCAGCACGTCCCCCTTGCGCACCGCGCGGCCGGACTCGAAGCCGATGCTGGTCGACGATGCCGGGCGAGTCCGCGCTGACGGTGACGCCCTGGACGGCGGTCACCGTGCCGATGGCGTTCACCGTCGCCGGCCACTCTTCCTGCCGCGCGACGGTCGTGGTCACCGTCTCGGGGGGCGGTTGAAACGCCGCCTGCGCGGCGGCTCCGCCCTTGATCTGGCGGAATTTGAAGGCTCCGATGGCCGCGATGAACACGGCCATGACGAGGAGCATCAGGATCATTTTTTTCGCCATGACGACACGTCTCCCCCTGTTATACCCACTCCAAGATACCCGACTCCGGGTACCCAACTCCGCTGATACGGATTTCCCACGCCGAGGTTGCTCTCGCGGCCGTGACCGATTGCGCTGCCGTTTTCCGCATACGGTCTGTAGAGAAAGACATCTTACCGAATTCGTTCAAAGAGGGACTCCGGCTCATGACTCTCCTCCGCCGCATCGTGCTTCTGCCCCTGATCCTGGCGCTTGCGGCCGTCCAGGCCGCCTCGGGCCCGCGTCCTGCGACGGCGCGGCCGAACGTCGTCTTCATCCTCACCGACGATCAGGACCTCTCGCTCCAATCCCTGGACTTCATGCCGCGGACCCGCGATCTGATCGCCCGGAGGGGGATGACGTTCGAGCAGGACTTCGTGCCGCTGTCGCTCTGCTGCCCGTCGCGGTCGACGATCCTGACCGGGCTCTACCCGCACAATCACAGGATCTACAACAACCGCGCCCCGGGGGGCGGCTTCGCGAAGTTCGAGGCGCTGGGCCACGAGCAGACCACGATCGCCACCGCCCTCCATGCCGCCGGCTATCGCACCGCCCTGTTCGGCAAGTACATGAACAACTATCCGCGGAAAGGCGACCCCACCCATGTGCCGCCGGGCTGGGACGAGTTCGTCACCCCCGCGGCCGGCACCCCGTACAACGAGTTTCGCTACACGCTCAACGAGAACGGGGTCCTGGTGCCGCGCGGCAAGGATTCCACGGATTACCTGACCGACGTGGTCGCCGGCAAGGCGGCCGGCTTCATCCAGCGCTCGGCAGCCGCGGGCGAGCCGTTCTTCGTCTACCTGGCGGTCTATGCGCCGCACAAGCCGGCCACTCCGGCGCCACGTCACGCGAGCCTTTTCCCCACCCTCAAGGCACCGCGGTCCGCCGCCTTCAACGAGGCGGACACGCGGGACAAGCCGGAGAAGGTCCGCAAGCTCCCCCGGCTGACGCCCAAGGACCTGGAGGCGATCGACACCCTCTACCGCCGCCGGGCGCAGTCGCTGCAGGCAGTGGACGAGGCGGTGGCGACGGTGGTCGAGGCGCTGAAGGCCGCCGGCCAGCTCGACAACACCTACATCTTCTTCACCTCGGACAACGGTTTCCACATGGGCCAGCACCGTCTGAAGCCTGGCAAGTACACGCCCTACGAGACGGATGTCCACGTGCCGCTCCTGGTGCGCGGCCCCGGCGTCGCCGCCGGCAGCACCGTCAGCGCGGCCACCTCGAGCGTCGATTTCGTCCCAACGATCGCCGAACTGGCGGGCGCGGAGATCCCCTGGACGTTCGACGGCCGCTCGTTCGCGCCCCTGCTCCACGGCCAGACGCCGGGGGACTGGCGGCGGGTGGTGCTGCTGGAGCAGTACGAGTTCCTGGCGGAGAACAATCCGCCCGACAGCGTCCTGGAGCCCCCCGATCCCCAGGACGGGAGCCTCTCCGCCTTCCCCTCTCACCTGGGACTGCGGACGCCGCGCCTGAAGTACGTGGAGTACGGCACCGGCGAGCGGGAGGTCTATGACCTGCTCCGCGATCCAGAGGAGCTCAACAACATGGCCGGCCGGATGAAGCCGGCGTGGCTGGAGAAGATGTCGAGCCTGGCGCGGGCGCTCGGGGCGTGCGCGGGGGAGGGGTGCAGGGAGTTGGAGGCACAGGCGGTGCCGGTGCCGTAGGGGGGAGCTCCCCATAGGCGTTAACTAAAAGGGAATCCTCATTGTAGAGACGCCCCGTGGGGCGTCTCCGGGGCGGGGAAATCGGCCGAGCTCCCCTGGACGACCCCGCGGGCATCGGCAAAGAGATCCTCCTCTTCCGCCGCGGAGACGCCCCACGGGGCGTCTCTACAATGAGGATTCCCTTTTAGTTAACGCCTATGGGGACCGAGGGTGAGGATTCGAAGCGTAGGACGCCGCTTGACCTCTGCCCTTCTGGATCTCCACCCGGGACACCCCGCTATACTCCACCGATGTCCACCGCCCCCGATCTCCAGGCCCTCCGCGAAGCCATCGAGGCGATCGATCGCGAGATCCTTTCCCAGCTCCGGCGGCGGATGAGCCTGGTCGAGGAGGTGGCGGCTTCGAAGCTGCGGGCGGCGTATCCGTTCCGCGACGAGCCGCGGGAGGATCAGGTGCTGAAGCGGGTACGTCACGCCGCGGTCGAGCAGGGGCTCGACGCCCATGAGATCGAGCGGCTCTACCGGGTGATCCTGGACATGTCCGTCGCGCATCAGAAAGCCCACGTCCGCTCGCTCTCGGCGGCGCCCCTGCGTGTCGTCTACCAGGGGGTCGAAGGCTCCTACAGCCATCTGACGGCGCAGCGCCGCTACGCCGGGCTGCCCGCGGGGGTGCTGCTCGAGGGGTTCGAGACCTTCCGCGCGGCCGCCGAGGCGGTGCGCGACGGCGGCGCCGACCGCGCGCTGCTGCCGATCGAGAACACCACCGCCGGCAGCATCAACGAGACCTACGACCTGCTGGCCGAGGGAGGCCTGGTGATCAACGGCGAGGAGGTGAGCCACATCGAGCACTGCCTGCTGGGCCTCCCCGGCGCCCGCGTCGAGGATCTGCGGACGGTGCTCTCCCACCCCCAGGGGCTGCTGCAGTGCGAGGACTTCCTGCGCGCCTCGCCCTGGATCCGGCCGCAGACGGAGTTCGACACCGCCGGCTCGGCGCGCAAGGTGCGCGAGCGCAACGATCCCACGGTGGCGGCGATCGCCGGCGAATCGGCGGCGCGGGTGTTCGGCCTGGAGGTGCTGCGGCGGGGCATCCAGTCGCAGGCGGGGAATTACACCCGCTTCGTGGAGCTGGCGCGCGATCCGATCCGCTTCCCTCCCGAGACGCCGGCCAAGACCTCGCTCCTGCTCGCCCTCCCCCACCAGCCCGGCGCGCTCGCCGAGGTGCTGGGCGTCCTCAGCCGCCGCGGGGTGAACCTCGCCAAGCTCGAGTCGCGGCCGGTCCCGCAGAGCCCCTTCCAGTACCGCTTCTACCTGGATCTCGACGGCAATGCCGGCCGCGATCCGGTGCGCGGCGCCCTGGCCGAGGTGGAGCCGCTGGCCACGGAGCTGCGGGTGCTGGGAACCTATCCGGCGTTTCAGTAGGCCCTACCGCGTCCTGGGCAGGCGAACGACGCACCGTAACCCAGGGCGATGCCCTGGGCTGAGGGAGGGCGGCCCGTTGGGCCTCAAAAAGCAAAAACCATCGCATTCCGGGCTGAAGGCTTGGTTATGCGGTGGGGTCGCCAGGGCGGCGAGCGGCCTCCGCCTCGGCATCTTCCATCAGGTAGGCGCGCACCGCCAGGAGGGCCGCCCCGCCGAAGTCCAGATCGAGGAGCTCGTCGGGTTCCTTGACCGCGGCGCGGCGGGCGATGGCGGCGAGCAGCCCCGCGTAGAAACGGCGGAGGTGGAGCACCAGGGGCCAGGGGATGTCGGCGGCGGCGGCCATCCGTTGGAGAACTTCCTCGGAAGGGGTCTTCTGACCCGACTCGTAGCGGGAGAGGTCGCTCTGCCGCAGCCCGGCGGCGCGGCCGAACCCGATCTGGCTCTTGCGGGCGTACTGGCGCAGGAAGAGCACCACCAGCCGCGAGATCTCCGCAGGGTCTGACATCTTTTCCATCTTTGCGCTACCCCCCGTATCGTGACTAGGTTATGTTCCCCGAGTGCACTTTTTCCCGAGAGCGGCCCTCGCGGTCATGGAGGCCGTGGCGGAGCCGACCTCCAACGGAGCCCTCCATGCCGACCCTTCGCAGGCTCGCAGTCCTCCTCGTCCTCGCCGCGCTCCTCGCCACTCCCTGGACCGCCTCGGCCGCCAGCCCGCGGGCGGAAAGAAGCTCCAGATCCGCGAAAGCCGCGCCGGCCTCGCGGGCTCTCTTCGACCGCGCCTGGGCCTTCCTGGTCGGAGCCTGGACCAAGGAGGGCTGCGGCCTGGACCCGAACGGCCGGTGCATCAAGATCGGCTGCGGGATCGACCCAGACGGACGCTGCGCCCCTGCACCGGCTCCGACGAACACGATTGACACTGGTTGCGGGATTGACCCGGATGGCCGCTGCGGCCTTTGAGCCGTCACCCAAACCCTTGCCACCCATTTTCCAGACGCGGGGCCCAGCTTCTGGTTTTCTCCATCTCCGCGATGACGCGCCAAGCCAGCTCCACCGTTGCGGTCTCTTGCTGTGCCGCATCGCGGAAGAGGGACAAGGACGCCAAGGCCTCGCGGGCGATTCCCTGCGCATGGAAGACAGGCGCCATCTCTCGGGCCAGCGTCTTGACCTTTACGGTCTGGCCTTCCTTCAAATAGATCGCGGCGAGTTCCAGGCAGGCCCGGGCCGCGTCATAAGGGAGCTGGCGGGCCATGAACTCCCGGCGAACCTGCTCCAAGCCCTCGATGGCCTCCTCCCACCTCCCCTGCCCGACCGCCACCCTAGCCACTAGCCAGACCACGCGGATCAGGTCGAGCTCGTTGCCAAGCTGCACAGCGAGCTCTTGCACTTTGGGCAGCAACTTCGCCGCCTTCGCGTATTGCTCCACTGCGCACAGGTCCTTCGCGGTCTCAAAGTGAAGCGCGAAGAGGAGGTGGGGATCTCCAGCGGCCTTGATGAACGGGGCCGCCTCCGCCAAGGCGGTGAGGGCACCGTCAAGATCCCCCACCTGCTCGAAGACAAACTCCTTTTTGAGCAGGATTCGCCCAGTGGTTGCCGGATTGCCATCAGTCGCGCTGGCCGCGAGATCGAGCAACTCCAACGCCTCTCCGAACCGGTGCTGCTCTCGCCGGAGGGAGGCTTCGAGGGAGAGCATGCGCCACTCCGGGAGAAGATCGAACTCAGCACCGGCCCGCCAGAGATCCCACGCCCGTACAAAAGCCTCGTCAGCTCCGGCGAAGTCGTTGGAGACCCGGCGGGCATTGGCCACGTGGGCCCAGGCATAGCCCTCGAGGCGCCGGCGCCAATCCTCTCTCCCCCCCACCCGGCTGGCGATGAAGAGGGCCAGATCCGCCAGATCGAGAGCCTCCTTGGGGTTGTCCGCGGCGGCCCGCACACTCGCCTCGCATACCCGCTCCGCCAAGGCCCAGTCCTGGAACTCGGGGGAGGCCGCCACCAGGTTGCGCCGCGCCTGGCGGGGGTGGGCCTTCAACCGCGCCCACAGGGTTCCGGCCTCGCGCCGCGCCGCTTCCGCCTTCAGCCTCCGCTTGCGGGCCAGGAGCTCTTCACGGAGGTCCTCGGCCGTCGACCAGCCGGCGGCGATCGCGGTGCGATGAATCCTCCGCCGCTCCTCGGCGGTGGGCGCCACCGGCGAGGGAACCTCCTGCTCGGCCGGCGCCACCAGGGAGTGGATGAAGAGCAGGGCGTCCACGGCTTCCGGCGAGTAGCCGAGGGAGGCCGCCAGGGCATACAGCGTTTCGCGGCTCAGGGGCCGGTCGCCCGTTTCGTAGCGCGAGAGCTGCCGGTAGGTCGTGAAGCCGTGCCGGTCGGCCAGCTCCTTCTGGGGCCAGCCGCGCTCCGAGCGGAGGTAGATCAACACCAGGGCCTCGGGGGAAAGCTTGTCTCGCTCCACGTTCGCAAAACCTCCGGAATCGAGGCGTTCACCGGGAGCAGTGACCGCCGGCCTGCTTTCGCGACACCCGAGACCCGGATACCCGGCCTCGGGTTACCACAACCGGGAAAAACCACCTGGGAACAATAGTTTATTCGATTTTGCAGTTGCATGTCCTGGCAATGCCGCAAGCGCCCTATGTTCTCTCTCGTGAGTACGCTGGAGAGGAAAGCGCGCCCCGATCACCCCGCGGAAGAGGACCTTCACCGCTTCATGCGCGGCGAGACGGCATCGCGGGAGACGCGGGAGATCGTCCGGCATCTCCTGAGGGGTTGCCTCGGCTGCACCGGGGTCACCGGCCGCCTGTGGGACCTGGCGGAGCCGGGACCGCGCCTCGACAGCCGCCCGCCGCGAATCCACGCTGGGGGTCTACAAGGGAGAGCGAAAATGACCGGGCTGGAAACCGCCATTGCCCAGGTGAAGGACATCGCGCGCGCGGTTGAGAACCTGCAATTCCGGCTGCTCGGCGTTCAGTCCACCTTGCCGGAGACGACCGCCGAGAGCGTCAGGCTCCTGGACGTCGACCCGATGGACGCCGCCACGGAGATCCGCGCGATCATCGACTGTGTGCTGAGAGACCGGATCGAACCCGCGCTCCGGGAGCTGCGCAAGCTGGCGAGGAAATAACACCGCCCCAGGGGGTTGGGCCTCAAGAAGCCAGAACAAAAAAACGCGCCGGAGGGAAACCCGGCGCGTGGTTGCGGGGAGAAAACAGGCAACTCAATTGAAAGCGGCAAAACCGCTTCCCTCCCGTCTGGCGGGCTCGTGCCCGCGCAGGCGTTTTAAGGCCTTCTCACTGCTGCCCTCCGCACGCGGCCGTACCGGCCAGCGTGTAGTTCGCCGCGTCGGTGTGATCGGTCGAGGTCGTCTGCGACGACGGCTGGCCGCTCACGTTGGCGGCGAAGGTGCGGACCTCGATCGCCGGCAGGTCCTGGCCCACCGCCACGTTGTCCGCCTGGGCGGGAGTGATCGTGAGAGTGATCGTGCCGTCCGCCGAGAAGCTGCCGGTCGCGCTGCCGAGGTCGGTCGCCTGGTTGACGTTGGGCGGCGAGATCTTGCCGACCTTGTAGGCGACCGTCCCCAGGCCGGTTGCCCGCATGACCACGTAGTTGCGGTCATAGGTGGCGTCGGGCAGCGGCCGGTTCCACAGGATCATCCAGGCGTTGCCGGGGGTGAGGGTGGACAGGCTGGCGACCTTGAGGGTGAAGACGATCTTGCGCGTGGCGCCCGGCGGCTCGGCGATCGAGAGCGACTGGACGTCGAGCGCCGGCACCAGCGAATCGCCGGCCGGATCGGTCGCCAGGCGGACGCCCGGAGCGGTGCAGGCCTGGTTGGCCGGCGGCGCCACCACCAGGACCGCCTCGCTGCACGCCGGGCCCTCGCCCTCCGAGTTCACCGCCTTGACGCTGTAGGAGTAGGTCCCCGCCGGCGGCACCTCGTCATAGGAGTGGGTCGCGGCGCTGACGCCGAGGAACTGTTCCATGGAGCCGCCGGCGAGGCGGCGGGACAGGCGGTAGCCCAGGATATCCGTGCCGTGGTCGTCCGGTGCCGACCAGGTGAGGTGGACGGTGCCGCCGGACTGTACGGCCTGGACGGAGGGGGCGGCCGGCAGGCCGACCGGCAGGTCGTAGGCCGCGTAGACCCCCTTGCCGCTGTTCTCGCGGGCGATCGTCGCCAGCGCCGTGCCGCTGTTGGCGCCGCCGTTGACGCAGCCGCCGATGCAGCCGTCGGCATAGCCGACGAGCACCCGACCCTGGGCGTCGACCGTGGCGTCCATGAAGTCGAGGAGGTTGCGGGTGGTGCCGCAGGTGGTGCCGGCGGAGCAGATGGTGCCGCGCTGCACCGGATCGTTCGGCGTCGCGTTCGTCGTCACCCAGGTCGTCCCGCCGTCATAGCTGTGGGAGACGTAGAGGTGCCAGACGGCCGGGGAGGCCGGGTCCTCGCCGCCGAGGTCGCCGCCGGTGGTGGTGCCGAGGAAGGCGAAGGCCGCGCGGTCGGGGTCCCCCGCCACCACGGCGGGGAAGGCGATGTTCTGGAGGCCGAGGGTCGTGCCCACGTCCTGGATGTTGGTCCAGGTGTCCCCCTCGTCGTGAGAGACCGCGATATAGGGGTGGCCGTCGCCGTTCATATAGCCGAAGTAGACGGTGCCGTCGCTGGCGATGCCGAGCGAGGGGTCCCAGCTCGACGACGCGCTGCCGGGCACGGTCTTCACCGTCCAGGTCAGGCCGTTGTCGCGGCTGACCGCGAGCCCCTGGCTGCCGCCGCAGTTCTTGTTGGGGACGTAGGCCGTGCCGTCCGGCGCCACCTTGACGTGGCCGTGGATGCCGACGCACTGAGTGAGGTTGTAGATCGGCACCGCGACGCCGAAGGTGCGCCCGCCGTCGAGGCTGCTGGCGCACTGCGCCAGCCCGATGTCCTGCGAGCAGTAGTAGACGATGCGGGGGTACGAGGCCAGCGTCTGCAGGGTGCCGGGGGCGAAGGGGCCGCCGCCGAGCGTCTGGTGGTCGACGCCGGAGTTGATCCCGAAGCCCTGGCTCGGCTGCCAGGTGGCGCCGTCGTCGTCCGTGTAGGCCATGATGCTCACCTTGGTCGGCACGAGCTGCGAGACGAAGGTCCGCCCGAGCGCCTGATCGGTGTAGAGGATCGGATCGAAGGTCTGCAGCGAGGTCTGCAGCGCCGAGACGTTCTCCCACTTCGCGGTGGCCGGCGAGGAGCAGTCGTTGAAGGAGACCTTGAGCGTCTCCGTGCGCGCGATGTACATCGCCTTGCCGGTCTTGCGGTTGAAGCCGATCGACGGCTCGCCACCCGCCTGGCCCAGGGGGGCCGGCGCCGGGTAATTGGCGTAGATGGGCGGCTCTTCAGTCGAGGCGGGGGGCGGCGGTGGAATCTGCGCGAGCCTGGCGGTGCCGCTGTAGGCCGTGAGCGGCGCGTACGGCGAGGCGCTCACCGTATAGATCCCGCCCACCGGATTGGTGAGGACCACCGTCTCCGCCTCGCCGGGGCCGTTGCCGGAGTTCCCCGCCAGGCTGCCGTCCGGACCATAGACCTCGAGGTCGTAGTCGTCCGCCGCCCCGCCGGCGACCGAGATCTCGACCTTGAAGGAATAGGCAGGCGGAACGATGGTCAGCTTGTAATTGTCACACTGTGAGCTGTTGGCGCTGCCGCAAGTGTTGGACGCCGTGGGGGTCTTCGGGCCCCCGGTCCAGCTCGCCTGCGTGGCTGCCCCTGAAACGGTTCCGGCCGACGGATTCGCCGCCCTGAGTGGAGCGCACGGAAGCGCCGCGACCGCCATCACCAATGCGATCCGGAACGCTCTCTCGCGAAGATTACGGGTCATGATGAACTCCTCTCTGCTGGGTGAATGGGGATAAACCGCAAAAGGAGCATCAGCTCCCGGTCAATGTAAATTGCATGGTCCATGCCAGTAGCGCCACTATCACTCCTTTGGCATCCGGGGCTCTGCTACAGTTCGCCCTATTCCGGGAGGTCTTTCCATGGCTCGAAGCGCGCGCAACGTATTGATTCTTCTGCTCTGCCTGTTCCCCCTCGCCACCTCGGCGCAGACTCCGCCCGGCGATCCGGACGAGGACGAGATCCCCCAGGCGTCGGGGCCGCGGGGCGCGCTCTCCCACCAGGAACGGGAGGAGATCGAGGCGTTGCGCACCCGCGCCGAGGTATCCGGCTTCGAGGCGACCTCCAACTACGAGGAGACGCTCGGCTTCCTGCGCAAGCTGCAGGCCCATTTCCCCGAGATGTATCTCGGCTTCTACGGCTCCTCGGGCGAGGGGCGGGCGCTGCCGTTCGTCGTCGTCTCGCGGGAGAAGGCGTTCACCGGCCGCAAGGCGCAGCGGTTGAGCAAGCCGGTCGTGCTGATCCAGAACGGCATCCACGCTGGCGAGATCGAAGGCAAGGACGCCTCGCTGATGCTGCTGCGCGACCTCGCGCTGGGGCGGCACGCGGAGATCCTGGACGCGCGTCACCCTGGTCGTGCTGCCGATCTACAACGTCGACGGCCACGAGCGGATCTCGCCGTTCAACCGCCCCAACCAGAACGGTCCGAAGCAGGGGATGGGGTTCCGCACCACCGCCAACGGGCTCGACCTCAACCGCGACTATCTGAAGGTCTCCTCCGAGGAGGCGCGCTCGCTGATCGCCCTGGTCAACGACTGGCGCCCCCACCTCCACGTCGACGACCACGTCACCGACGGCATCGACATGGACTGGGTGCTGACCTGGTCCTGGGCCGAGGCGCCGCAGGCTCCGGCGCCGGTCGACGCCTGGCTGCGCGCCCACATGCCGGCCGTGCTCGCGGCGACGGAGAAGGCGGGGCACAAGGTGGGTCCCTACGTCGACTTGGTCGACCGCAACGATCCCGCCAAGGGGTTCAGCTCCTGGGTGGGCCAGCCCCGCTACTCCACCGGCTACTTCCCCCTGCGCAACCGGCCGTCGATCCTGGTCGAGACGCACTCCTACAAGCCGTACCGGCAGCGGGTGATGGCCACCCGCGACTTCCTGCTGTCGCTGCTCGACGAGGTGGCGCGCGATCCGGCCGAGCTGACCCGCGCCGTGGCGGCGGCCGAGGCGGCCGAGGTGGCGCTGGGGAAACCGGACGCCCCGCCCTCGGACGTGGTGGTCAACTTCGAGCAGAGCGACCGGCCGGACCGCATCCGCCTCCCGGTCTACGCCGGGGAGACGAAGACCTCGGTGGTCAGCGGCCAGCCCCTCCTCCTCTTCCGCCGCGGCGAGCTCAACGCCATGGAGGTCCCCTGGTTTCACGGCTCGAAGGCGGTGCGCACCGTCCCGCGGCCGCGCGGCTACCTGGTGCTCCCCGGCTGGCCGCAGATCGAGCAGCGGCTGCGCGGCCAGGGGCTGCGCGTCGCCAGGCTGAGCCAGCCGGCGGAGATCGAGGTCGAGACGATGCGAGTGGCCGAGCCGCAGCCCGCGCCGGGCTCCTACCAGGGGTTGACGCGGGTGACCGCCAGGGTCGAGCGCGCGGCGGAACGGCGCCAGATCCCCGCCGGAGCCCTCTGGATACCGGCGGACCAGCCGGACTTCGAGCTGGCGGTCCAGCTGCTGGAGCCGGAGGCCGTGGATTCGCTGCTCTCCTGGGGGCTGCTGTCGTCGATCTTCGAGGGGAAGGAGTATATTGATCCTCGGGTGCTCGAGGGGCTCGCGGCCGAGATGCTGAAAGACCCCAGGACCGCCGCCGAGTGGCGGACCGCCCTCCAGGATGAGAAGTTCGCCGCCGACACCAACGCCCGCTATCAATGGTGGTTCCGCCGCACCCCCTACTGGGACACGATGGTTGGCCTCCTCCCCTACTTCCGGGTGATGAAGGCGCCGGCGCTCGACACCCGCCCCTGGAGGTGATTGGCACGGGATGTGCTCGCTTATAGTGAAAGACAACTCTCTTTATAGAAGAGAGAAGTTCTTTTCTTCAAGCGAGGGTGGCCGGTTTGATGAGAGGCTACTGAAATGTCAGATTCCACCAGCCCCGGACAGCGCGACTGGCTCCGCGTGGCCTTGGACAAGATCGAGGACGCCGTCGTCACCACCGACGCACAGGGCCGGGTGACCTTCCTGAATCCCGCTGCCGAGCGGCTGACCGGCATCGGCGCCGAGGCCGCGCGGGGGCTTCCGTTCGCGGAGGTGCTGCCGCTCCTCGACGCCGGCAGCCGCCAGCCGGCCGCGATCGTCCTCGACCATCCGGCGGCCGCGGTCCACCGCACCCTCTTCGCCGGCGCCACCGCGGGGCGCGAGCGGCGGCTCGACATCACCGTCACCCCTTGCCACGAGGAGGACGCCGGGTGCACCGGAGCGGTGCTGGTGGCGCACGACATTACTGGCACCGAACAGGCCCTGCGCGACAGCGAGGAGCGCTACCGCGTCTTCGTCGAGCAGAGCTCAGAGGGGATCTGGCGCTTCGAGATGGAGGAGCCCACCCCGATCGATCTGCCCGAGGACGAGCAGGTCGAAAGCTTCTACCGCCACGCGGTGCTCGCCGAGTGCAATGTCGTGCTGGCGCATATGTACGGCATGCGCGACGAGCGGGAGATCGTCGGCCGCCGGCTGGGGCAGTTCCTCCCCGCCACCGATCCGCACAATCTGAAATACCTGCGCAACTTCGTCCAGTCGGGCTATCGCCTGACCGGCGCCGAGTCGCACGAGGTGGACGCCGACGGGCGCCCCAAGGTCTTCCTCAACAATCTGGTCGGCGTGGTGGAGGACGGCAAGCTGGTCCGCGCCTGGGGGACGCAGCTCGACGTCACCGAGCAGAAGCGGCTGGAGGAGGAGCTGCGCCGGCGCGCCGAGGAGCTGGTCGGCGCCGACCGCCGCAAGGACCAGTTCCTGGCCATGCTCGCCCACGAGCTGCGCAATCCGCTCGCCCCGATCCGCAACGCCGTCGAGCTGATGCGCCAGGTGGAGACCCTCGATCCCAGCTTCCAGCCCTCGCGCGAGATGGTCGAGCGGCAGGTCAAGCACCTCGCCCGGCTGGTCGACGACCTGCTGGACGTCTCGCGGATCACCCAGGGGAGCATCCGCCTGCGCAAGGAGGTGCTGGACCTCGGCGCCATCGTCCAGCGCGCCGTCGAGGGCACCCGCCCGATCATCGAGAGCCGCGCTCACACCCTCTCCGTCCAGCTGCCGGCCGAGCCGGTCCGGATGGAAGCCGATCCGACCCGGCTCGAGCAGGTGATCTCGAACCTCCTCAACAACGCCGCCAAGTACACCATGCCAGGCGGCCACGTCTGGGTGACGGCGTCCCGCGAGGGGGAGGAGGCGGTGGTGCGCGTGCGCGACACCGGGATCGGCGTGCCGCCCGACGTGCTCGAGCGCGTCTTCGAGCCCTTCGTGCAGTCGGACGGCTCGCTGGCCCGCACCGACGGCGGCCTCGGCGTCGGGCTCACTCTGGTGCGCAGCCTGATCGAGATGCACGGCGGCTGGGTGGAGGCCACCAGCCCCGGCCTCGGCCAGGGGAGCGAGTTCGTGCTGCGCCTCCCCGCCCCCCTGAGCTCCGAGGCCGCCCTGCCGGAAGTGCCTGCCCCGGCGACCGCTCCCCGGCCGGCTGCGGGTGCTGGTGGTGGAGGACAACATCGACGCCGCCGAGAGCCTGGCGACCCTGCTGCGCCTCTGGAACCACGACGTCAACGTGGTGCACGACGGCTGCATGGCGCTCGACGCGGCGCGCGAGCAGCAACCCGAGGTGGTCCTCCTCGACATCGGCCTCCCCGGCCTCGACGGCTACCAGGTGGCCGCGCCGCCTGCGCGACGAAATCGGCCTCGACCATACCCTGCTGGTGGCGATGACCGGCTACGGCCAGCCCGAGGACCGCCGCCGCTCCCAGGAGGCCGGCATCCAGTACCACTTCGTCAAGCCGGTCGAGCCGCTGGTGCTGCGCAATCTCCTGGCCGGCGCCTCGCTGCCGGCGGGATGGGAGACCGGGCGGCCGTTCTGAGGGCAGAAAAAAACACGGACTTACACGGACCTGCACGGACGCACAAGGACGAACAGAGGCTTCTTCGTTCCTGGTGTCCGTGTAAGTCCGTGTGCGTCCGTGTAAGTCCGTGTTGTCCGTGTTCCTCCTCGCGCCCGCCCCCCCAAACCGGATAAACTCATTCCGGTTTCGCAACTGACAACCAGACCACCATGAGCCCACCCGTGGAGAGCAGTCTCCTGAGGTTGGCGATCGCCAAGGGCCTGCTCCGCTGGGAGGACCTCGACGCGGTCGCCGAGCACCTGCCGGCCGAGAGCAGGAGCGGTGGCGTGTCCCGTCTCCACGGCCGCTGGGTGCGGGCGCTCGTCGAGGCGGGGCTGCTGACCGCCGAGGACGTCGAGCGCCTGACCGCCGAGATTCAAGGGGACCGGGACGACCGTACCCCGGACCTCGCCGGCAAGGCGCGGCCCTGGCCGCCCGTTCCCGCCGCCGGCAGCCCTGCCCCACCCTCGCCCTTCCCCCCGGAGCTCCGCTTCCTGGCCGACTGGCCGCGCTACCGTGTCGAGCGCCACCTGGGATCCGGCGGCATGGGCTCGGTCTACAAGGCGTTCGATCCTACCCTCGACCGCTGGGTGGCGCTCAAGTTCCTCCACCGCAACGATGCCACGCAGACCGAGCGCTTCCTGCGCGAGGCGCGGGCCCAGGCGCGGGTCTCCCACCCCAACGTCTGCCAGATCCACGAGGTCGGCGAGGCCGAGGGGCGGCCGTACATCTCCATGCAGTACATCGAGGGGCGCAGCCTGGGCGAGCTGTGCGACGAGCTGTCGCTCGCCGACAAGGTCCAGCTCGTGCGCGACACCGCCCGCGCCGTCCACGCCGCCCACCGCACCGGGCTCGTCCACCGCGACCTCAAGCCGGGCAACATCCTGCTCGCCCGCGACGAGGGGGGCGAGGTCCACCCCTACGTCGTCGACTTCGGCCTCGCCATGGCCCAGGACGAGATCTCCCTCTCCCGCACCGGCATGGTCAGCGGCACCCCGGGCTACATCTCGCCAGAGGCGGCGCAGGGGCAGGCGCTCGACCGGCGGACGGACGTCTACAGCCTCGGCGTCGTCCTCTACGAGCTGCTCGCGGGCAAGCCCCCGTTCACCGGCGCCAACCTCGCCCGCATCCTGGTCCAGCTCGTCCAGGAAGAGCCGAAACCGCTGCGTCAGGTGGTGCCGTCGACCCCCGAGGACCTCGAGACCATCGTCGCCAAGTGCCTGGAGAAGGACCCCGCCCGGCGCTACGAATCGGCCCGCGACCTCGCCGAGGATCTCGACCGTTTCCTCGACGGCGAGCCGATCCGCGCCCGCCCGGCGGGCTGGATCTACCGGGCGGGCAAGCGGCTGCGCAAGAATCGGGCGCTGGCCGCCGTCTCGGTCGCCGCCGTCCTCGCCCTGGCGCTGGTGGGAACCTTGAGCCTGCGCGCCCAGTGGCAGGCGCGCGAGCGGGCTCAGCTCGCCCAGAAGTTCGGCCAGCGGATCGGCTCGTTCAAGACCAGCATGGAGTACGTAGCCACCCAGCCGCTCCACGACATCACCCCGTACAAGCGGGAGCTGCGGGCGGAGATGGATTCGATCCGCGCCGAGATGAAGAAGATCGGCCCGCTCGCCGCCGGGCCGGGGAACTTCGCCCTCGGCCAGGGGTATCTGGTTCTGCACCAGGAAGATCTGGCGCGCGCGCACCTGGAGCGGGCCTGGACGGCCGGCGAGCGCGGTCCGGACATGGCCGAGGCGCTGGGCCTCGCCTTCGGCCGGGCCTACGAGCGGGCGCTGTCGGACGCCGACCGCGTCCCCTCCCGCTCGGAAGGGGACGCCCGGCGGGAGGAAGCCGAGCGCGCCTACCGCGATCCCGCCCTGCGCTATCTGCGCGAGGCGCTCGCGGGCTCGCCGGGCTCCGCCTCTCTCGCCGGGCTGATCGCCTTCTACGATGGGCGCTACGCCGACGCTCTGGCGGCGGCCCGCCGGGACCCCGCGTCGTCCCAGGCGGCCCAGCTCGAAGCCAAGGTCTACCGCAACCAGGGCACCCAGGCGATCCGCGCGGGTGGATACGAAGAGGCCCTCCGTCTCCTCAGCCGCTCCGGCGACGTCTACACCCGGCTGATCGCCGGCCGGCCGAGCGATCCCGACCTGTACGCCGAGGACTGCGGGCGCCGGGAGAACGAGCTCCAGGCGGCCATCCCCCTGGCGGACGTGCCGGAGGCCCGGGTCCAGGAGACCCTCGCGGCCTGCGACCGGGCGCTGCGGGTCGATCCCGGCCTGACCTCCGTGCTGGTGCGCAAGGCCGGGATCTTCTGGCGCCTGGGGGAGCAGAAGCTCAAGCGCGGGACCGATCCGGTGCCGGACCTCTCGGCCGGCATCCGCCTGGCGGCCCGGGCGATCGCGCTCGACCCGCACGACGTCCAGGGGTACGACCACCTCGCCGTCGCCCACCGCCTGCTCGCGCAGTGGAAGATGGGGCGCGGGGATGACGCGCGGGCCGACATCGCGCGCGGGATCGAGGCCGCCCGCCACGCCGTCGAGATCCAGCCCGAGATGCCCTCCGTCCCACGCCAGCCTCGGCACCGCCTACCTCGTGCTCGCCCAGGACCAGCAGCGCCGTGGCGCCGATCCCCGGCAGGCGATCGACCGGGCGGTCGCGAGCTATCAGCAGGCCAGCGTCCTCAATCCCCGGTCGCTGCCGGCGTTCATCGGCCTGGGCAATACCTGGAAGGTGATGTCCGAGGTCGAGATCGCTCAAGGGTCGGACCCCAGCGCCTCGACGGGCAGAGCGGTGGCGGCCCTGGAGCGGGCGGCGGCGCTCAACCCCCGCTTCGCGTCGATCTTCAACAACCTCGGCAACGCCCATCTGACCCTGGGCGAGTACCTGCTGACCCGCGGCAACGACCCGCGCGACGCGCTCGACCGCGCGGCGGAGAGCTACCGGCGCGCCATCGAGCTCAAGCCCGACTACTCCCTGGCGCGCTACAACCTCGGGTACACCTGGCGCAGCCTGGCCGAGGGGCTCCTCGGCCAGGGGGAGGACCCGCTGCCGGCCCTCGCCCAGGGCAGCGCCGCGCTGGACGAGGCGCTGCGCCTCAACCCTGCCGATGCCGACGTCTTTCTGGAGCGGGCGCGGGTGAAGCGCCTCGCCGCTCGCTGGCGGATGCGGCAGCGGCAGGACCCGGAGCCCGATCTGCGCGCCGCCGCCGCCGAGCTCGCCCATGCCGAGGCGCTCAACCCCCAGCAACCGGATGTCTTCTTCACGCAAGGGCTGATCGCCCGCGACCGCGCCGAGGCCGCGCGGGACGGCCGGGCCGCGCGCGGCGATCCGTGAGGGGCTGGAGCGCTCCGGCAAGGCGCTCGCCATCAATGCCGGCGAGGCGCGCTACCTCGCCCTGCGCGGCAGTCTGGAGTCGATGGGCGCCCGGCTGGAGACCGATCCCAGGCGCCGCGAGCAGGCGGCGCGCAAGGCCGTGGCCTCGCTCGAGGCGGCCCTCAAGGCCAACCCCCTGCTGCAGCGCGAGTACGGCCCGGCGCTCGCCGAGGCCCGGCTCGACGCCGGCCTCAAGACTCCAAGCCCGGCTCAGCTCTGACTCCGCCCTCCTCTTCGAAGGCCGCCATCCGCCGCGCCACCAGCTCCCGCCGCTGCCGGCGCCGCTTCAGGCGCAGGCGCATCACGAACAACATGAACCCGAAGAGGCCCACGGTCGCCGCGAGAACCGCCTGATCCTCGTAGGGTTTCCCCGCGACCAGGTGAGCGGTGAGGCTGTAGAGGGGGATCAGCACGGTCAGCCCCGCCGCGTAGCCGAAGGCCTGGATCGTCTGGAGGGTGTCCAGGCGCTCCAGCTCGTTGAGCTCCAGCTCGTGCCGCTTGCCGTAGGCGTGCCGGTAGAGCAGGGTGAACAGGCCGAAGATCGCCGAGAAGCCCAGACTGTAGATCGCCAGCATCGCGAGGAAGTTCTCCGGCCGGATGATCCGCTCGACGGTGCCGTCGTGCAGACGGACGGTCCGTTGCCCCCAGAGAAACCAGTTCACCAGCGCGCCGAGGAGGAATTTGAGCGGGAAGACAAAGAACAGGACGACGAAGAGCAGCGCCCCGTTCAGCACCACGGTCACCCCATCCTCCAGCCCATAGCGGCGAAAGAAGACGAACTGCCGGTACCAGAGCATGTAGAGCACGGCGAAGGTCAGGCCGAACGAGACGAACCCCCGCATCGTCTCCAACAGCTCCCCCGAGGTCTTGGGCACCTCCAGGGCCACGATCAGCAGGGTGACCGCGAAGCCGAAGATGGCGTCGCTCAACCCCTCCAGGCGGGAGATCTCGCGGCTGCGCCAGCGGAACTCGTGGGGTTTCCAGGCGTGATGTCCGATCATCTTCTCACGGAGCATGGGAGGCCCTCCCGCGTTGGAGAATGTGAATCTTCTCGAGATCCGCCAGGTACTCCGCCACCTCCGCCAGCGGCAGCGGTCCGTAGATGGCGGCGAGCGCGTCGCGGATCTCGCTCACCGTGCGCCCGCCGTCGACCAGGTTCAGAGCCTCGTAGGCATACTCGGCGCCGCCGCCCCAGAGGCCGGTCCGCTTCAGCAGGGCGGGGGAAGATCCCTGCGAAATGATCCTCGAAATAATCATAGCCAAAGCCGCCCATGGCCCCCTTGGGCGCGGTGGCGCGGCTATAGATCAGATTTTCTGTTTTCACGGGCGCGGAAATGGGACCGATCAGATTTTTTAATCCCACCAGGAACGCCGCCGCGCTCTGCCGCACCCCCTGCGGCACCGGCGCGAAGCGGGCGATCGATTCCACCACCGCGGCCTCCTGGACGAGATGGAAGCGCAGCAGGTTGTCCGCTTCCGCCGCCTCCCCCGCCGCCCGCAGGCGGTCGGCGCGGGCGAGCGCTTCGGCCGTGCGCTGCAGGCCGCCGCGGCGCACCACCTCCCAGAGCGCCGGCACCTGGGCGCGCGTCGAGCCCGGCCAGATACCAGGCGCTCGCCGCGCCGAGGAAGGCGGCGCGCAGCAGCTTGGTCGAGTCGATGTTGCCGACGCCGTCCGCGTGGGTATGGATGTAGCGGTCCGGCCAGTCGTTGAGATAGATCGCCGGCACCCGCCACGACCCCTCGCTCCAGACCTGGTGATCGCTACCCTCGGTGAAGTCGACGAGCTCGGCCTGGAGGGCGCGCTTGCTCCCCTCGGGGTCCACCAGCGGATAGGGCGCCTCGCCGGTGGCCGCCAGGGCGTAGGACTGCTCGTTGACGAAGCGGCCGAACGCGCCGCCGACGTCGTTGACGAAGGTCGGCAGGCTCTTCGGCGAGCGGGTGACGTGGAAGACCGCCTTGGTGATCTCGGCGTCGCCCCCCACCATGTCCATGTGGATCACGGCGAGGGCGCGGGCCGCGAGGTCCGGCCGGGCGTTGAGGAGCGAGGTCGTGCCCTCGATCTCCGGCGGCCAGACGAAGCGGATCGTCCGCCGCGGGGCGGCGAGCCTCCCTTCGCGGACCAGCTTCGCCAGCGTGCGCCCCACCTCCAGGATCGAGGCGCAGCCGCTGGCGTTGTCGTTCGCCCCGGGGCGCTGATGGTCGAGATGGCAGGAGAGCACGATCTCGTGCTCGCGGTCGGCCCCGGGGATCACCGCGGTCGCGATGCTGTAGGCGCCGGGGTGCTGGCCCGCCTTGACGCTCGCCCGCAGCCGCACCGGCTGGCCGGCGGCCAGCCGCTCCTGCCAGGCGCGCGCCTGCTTCAGCGAGACCATGAAGGCGAAGGTCTTCGGCGCCGGGAAGGTGTCGAGATGCCCCCAGCGGACCAGGTTCTCGTCCTCCTTCCACCAGCCGGTCACCTGGTTCTGGGCGTAGGAGACGATGCCGGCGGCGCCGAAGCGGTCCACTGCCAGCTTATAGGCGGCGCCCGGCTGGGAGGAGGTGAGCACGAGCTTGCCGCGCACGTCCTTCCCCTGATAATCCGCCTCCGCGGTGCCGGCGCCGACGTCCACCAGCTCGGCCGCGGCCTCACCCGCGGCGCTGTCCTGGGCGAGCACGATGGGGCGCGCCTCCCAGGAGGCCACCCGCTCGCCATCCACCCAGGCGCTCCCCTCCTGGCGCTGCTCCCAGAGCTCGGCGAAATCCACGTCCCACGCCGGCCGCGAGCGCTGGGTGCCGTAGAAGACCGTGCCGTCGGCCGGCAGCTCGAGGATCTCCACCTCCGAGAGGCCGTACTCCCTCGCGCGGTCCCGCACCCGCTCCGCCGCCGCCCGGAACCCGCGCGAGCCGCGCATGCGGTGAAACAGCGTGAGGTCCTGCAGGTTGCGCTTCGCCGCCGTACCGGAGACCTCGGCGGCGATCGCCCGCACCACGGGCTCGGGCAGCAGGGGGGGCGGCTCGGTGGCCGATACGGCGGTCGCCAGCAGGGTTCCCAGGACGGCGGCAGGCCAGGACGCGCGATTCATCGATGTTTTCTCCTCGTGAAGCCGGGAGATCGTATCGCGAGAGCTACGTGGCCTGCGACCTCGCGCCCGGATTGTATTCGCCCTGGAAGGGCGGGCCGCAGGCGACGGACGCCGCCGATGGTATGCGCCTTGCTGCGCTTCGAGCCCCATGTCTGACAACCCCGAATCCCGTACCGACCGCTACCGTGCCGTCATCCTCGACATGGACGGCACCCTGATCGATAGCAACGCCGCCCACGTCCAGGCCTGGGTCGAGGCCCTGCGCGAATTCGGCCATGAGGTCTCCGAGCAGGATATCTGGCCCTATGTCGGCATGGGCGGGGACAACCTCCTCCCCGCCGCGGTGAAGATCTCCAAGGAGAGCGAGGAGGGGAAGAAGATCAGCGAGCGGCGCGGCGAGATCTTCAAGTCCCGCTACCTCCCCCGCCTGAAGCCCTTCCCCGAGGTCCGCCCCCTGCTCGAACGGATGAAGCAGGACGGCCTGAAGCTGATCATCGCCACCTCCTCCCCCGAGGACGAGGTCAGGAAGGCGATCGAGATCGTCGGCATCAAGGACCTTCTGGAAGATGCGACCTCGGCCAGCGACGCCGGGAAATCGAAGCCCGATCCGGACGTCGTCCAGGCCGCTCTCGACCGCCTGAAGATGTCCGCCGGCGAGGTGGTGATGCTGGGGGATACGCCCTACGACATCCAGGCGGCCGGCAAGGTGGGAATCCGTGTCATCGCCTTCCGCTGCGGCGGCTTCAAGGATGAGGATCTGAAAGGCGCGCTGGCGATCTACGACGGCGCCGCCGGCCTCCTGGCCGGCTACGACGAGTCGCCGCTCGGCTGAGGCTTTTTCGGCGTTCCCTTCAGGATCTCCCGGACGCGCCCGACCTCGCCCGTCTGCAGGCGCACCTTGATGCCACGCGTGTGCTGCGGGGAGCTGGTGAGGATGTCGCGCACGATCCCCCGGGTCAGCTTGCCGGTGCGCTGATCGGCCTTCTGGACGATCGCCACCTCCAGGCCGGGGTGGATGTCCTTGCGCAGCTCTCCAGGCATGGCGGGCGTCAGCCGTTCGCCTTCAGCTCGCCGACGATCATCTGGATCTGCTGATCGGGCTCGGACATCAGCGGGATGCTCCCCGCGCCCTGGTGGCCGCCGCCACCGTAGCGGGCCGCCAGCTCGCCGACGTTGGTCTTGCAGGTGCGCCGGAAGATGCTGTGGCCGAGCAGGAGCATCGGGAAGGCGCGGTTCGGCCCCCAGTGGATGCGCACCGAGACGTTGATCTCGGGGTAGAGGGCGTAGATCAGGAAGCGGTTGCCGATCGGGGTGTGGTCGAGCTCGCGGAAGTCGGTGACCACGACGTTCCCCTCGACCCGGCTGTGGCCGCGCAGCTGCTGGCAGAAGTGCTCGGACTCGCTCTCCAGCATCTCGCAGCGCTTCTTGACCGCCGGATCGTCCAGGATCGCGGAGATCGGCGTGCCGGCGCGCAGCAGCTCCATCAGGTGCAGGAAGTAGCGCTCGAAGGTGCCGAGGCCGCTGCGGCCGTCGATGGTGAAGCCGAGCTTGATGTAGCTCTGGGGATCGAGCACGTCGGCGGGGGCCAGGTTCGCGGAGTCGAGGCGGTCGGTCTCGCGCACCAGCTCGGCGAACTGCGGCATGGCCTCGTCGCCGCCGTAATACTCGTAGACCAGCCGCGCCGCCGAGGGGGCCTGGGCGAAGGCGCCCCGGAAGGCCTCCGCGGGAACGTTGCTCGCCGCGGTGTGCAGATGATGGTCGAACCATATCGCGCAGCCGGGGTGATACGGCAGGTTGGCGATGATGTCGTCCGGCCGGATGTCCGCCCGCCCGTCGCTGATGTCCTGGGGGTGAATGAGGGAGACGCTGTCGATCTGCTCGTTGAGAGAGAGCAGCACGGCGCACGTCAGACCATCGAGGTCGCCACGAGTTACAAGTCGCATAATTGGTGCGCGGAGTTTAACAGAAACCCCCGCGGATAGGACCTGGAACCGCCTGCAACCTCAACCTCGAGATCGCAGGCGCGGAAGACTCCGGGGCGCCGGTCAGGCGACCGTCGGGTCCGGGCAGGTGTCGAGCGGCGTCGTGCAGTACTTGCAGATCGAGATCGTCTGCGAGGTGGTGAACGGCGGCCTGGTCTGCTCGACGGCGACGTCGCCGGCCTCGGCGAAAACGGCTCCGCTGACGAAGTCGAGGGTGTGCAGGGTCTCGCGGTTCAGGGTGAGCTTCTTCATTCTCTTCTTCACGTTCAAAGCCTCCTGTCAGGTCTCCAGGGATGGGAGATCCCTGGAAAGCGTTTATCCATTCAGGCCCACTGCCTGGGGCCCTCTTCCACCATGCCGCCGGGGAAATCGCGCAGGCCGGGGAGCTCCGGCAGCGGGCCGGGCAGGCCGAGCGCGACGAGCCGGCGATCGATCGTCAGCACCAGGGATCGCCGCTCGAGGCGCTCGATCGCGGCGGCCACCTCCGCCGCGGAGGCGGTCACCCCCTGGCGCTCCGCCACCACGGACTCCATGCGCTCCTTCAGCGGGGCGTCCTCGCAGGCCAGGTAGACCGCCCGGTCCAGCCCGGCGAGCCAGAAACGCCGCTCCACCGCGCAGCTCCGGGTGTCCTCGAAGTCGAGCGCGGCGCCGTCGTCCTCCACGGTGAGGGCCGGCGGCTCGCCGCCCCGCTCTCCGCCCCAGAAGGCGATCCGCCAGGGGGCGACCCAGGCCTGCACCGCCTTGACTCCGGGGCGCCCCGCCGTGATCTCGCCGCCGGCGCCGGTGAAGGCGTCCGGCCTCCCCGCGTCGGCGAAGTAATAGGTCAGGTCGAGGAGCTCGGCGGCCGGCAGCGGATAGACGTGCGCCGCCGCCGGCGCCGGTTGCAGCGAGAGGCCGAACTTCCCTGGCCGCTGGTGATAGGGGCTGAAGCGGTCGAAGCGCACCCGGATCACGCCGCTCGGCGGCTGCAGGTGCTCCAGCGCCGGCAGCCAGGAGGCCATCTCGGCGTACCAGCCGTCCTCCTCGCCAGGGAAGCCCCAGAGGAAGTTCCAGGAGAGGCGGACGCCCAGCTCCCGGCAGGCCTTGAGGAGCTGCACGTTCTGCCAGGCCTGCACCCCCTTGTCCATCAGCTCCAGCACGCCGGAGTGGAGGCTCTCGATCCCCGGCTGCAGCCAGGTGATCCCCGCCCGGCGCAGCATCGCGACCTGGCTGCGGCGAAGGTTGGCCTTGACCTCGTAGAAGATCTGCCGCTCGACGATCCCCTCCATCGCCAGCGCCGGCAGGAGCTCCTGGAAGTAGGCCATGTCGAGGATGTTGTCGACCGTCTCGAAGCGGGAGAAGCCGTAACGTTCCTCGAGGGTATGGATCTCCCCATGGACCCGCAGCGCGGACTTCGAGCGGAAGACCATCGACGAGCCGTTGAGGCCGCAGAAGGTGCAGTGGCGGACCGCTCCCCACCAGCAGCCGCGCGAGGTCTCCAGGGGGAGGCCCGGGCGCACCGCGGCGGCGTAGGGGGAGGCGTCGAGAACGCGGAAGTAGTCGTCAAAATCGGGGATCGGCAGCGAATCGAGGTCGCGGAAGACCGGGCGCGGCGCCTCGCCCAGGGACGTGCGCCCGCCGTTCCGGTGCGCCGGGCCGTAGACCCCCGGCGGCAGCTCGCCGGCCGGGATCTCCCGCCCCGCAGTGAGGAGGCGCCGGCAGAGGTCGGCGATCAGGGCGTCCGCCTCCCCCGCCACCACGTAGTCGACCCACGGGAAGGCGCGATGGGCGGTCCGCCCCATGATCCCCTCGCAGTTGGCGCCGCCCAGCAGGGTGATCACCGTGGGATCGATCTCGCGGACGCGGCGCAGCAGGGCGAGCGAGGCGGCCTGCTGCTCGAAGGTCGAGGTGCAACCGACGACCCGGGCGCCGGTGGCGAGAACCTGCCGGGCCGCGCGCTCGACGAAGCCGGCCGCCGCCCGCCGCACCGCCCGCAGGTCCTCGACCAGGCGGGCTCCCCCCTCGGCGTCCCGGTGGTACCCCGGCACCATCGCATGGACGGCCGCGATGCGCGCGAGATATTCCTCGTCGCCGGCCCGCGGCGCCTCGCGGAAAGCTGCCTCGGCGAAGGTCCACTCCCCGGCCAGGAAGTCTTTCGGGAACTGGGAAGGGAGATGGTAGAGGCGGAGCCCGATCTCCTCAGCGAACGCGAGGTTGGGATAGAGCGCCGCGGTGGCGATCCCCGCGCGCTCGAGCACCGCCTTGAGCAGCCCCAGAGCCAGCGAGGGGCGGTTCAGCGAAGCGAACGGCATGTTCACCAGGCAGATATCGGGCCCCTGAGGGGGGTGGGGGTGCTGGGTCTCCGGCATAGGTCTCCAGAGAGATAGGTGCCGGAAAGTGGCCCGAGAGCGACCGCGCCCGGAAAATCGTCACATCCCGGTAGCCTCTAAGAGGGTGTCTCAAAAATTTGCACGCCGCCGCTATCCGCCCGGGCATCAATGCCCGGGCTAGGAACGGCGCCGGGTGAACCCGGCTTGAAGCCCCCTTCCAGGGGGCGCTGTTCTTAGCCCGGCGATTTATCGCCGGGCTTGTGGCGCATTCTCTGAGGTCCCTGAAGTCCCTTTAGAGGAGCCGGAGCTGCTCGGGCTTTCGCGGCGTCAGGACCGGCTCGTCCGGACGGTCGAGGAGCGCCTCCGCGAGATCGGCCAGGAAGGGGGAGGGGCGGGTTTCGGCCGTCTCCCCCCGCGAGCTTCGCTTGCGGCTGTGGAAGAGGAAGAGCCGCGAGCAGGCGCGGGTGATCCCCACGAAGAAGAGCCGCCGCTCCTCGGCGACGTCCGCCGCTCCCCAGGCGCCTGAGGAAAAGGCGAACGGCAGCAGGCCATCCTCGCAGCCGACGAGGAAGACCACCGGAAACTCCAGCCCCTTCGAGGCGTGCAGGGTGAGCAGCGACACCCCTTCCGCCCGCGGGTCCCAGGTGTCGACCTCGCCGCCGAGGGCGATCTCGGCGAGGAAGGCTTCGCGGTCCACCCCGGCGCGGATGGCGAGCGGCCGGAGCAGATCGCCGGCGGCGAGGAGGGCCGAGGAGCCGGGAGCGCCGCCCCCGGCGGCGAGCGCCGCGACGGCGCGGTCGAGGAGCGCCTCGACCCGGCTCCCCTCCCCGCCTTGAGCCCGCAACGCGGGGATCAGCGCCTTCACTCCCGGCTGCTCGGCCAGCGGACGGTGGGAGCGCTTCTGGAACGGGATGCCCGCCCGGCCGAGCGCCTCCACCAGCGGCGGCGTCTGGGCCTCGGTGCGGTAGAGGATGGCCACGTCGCGGAAGGAGAGATCCGGCGTACTTCCATCTCCCACCCTTCCACTGTCGAAGGAGAAGTACGACGTGCCGCCCAGGAGCCGCTCCAGGGTGTGGACCACCAGCTCCGCCTCCGCCCGCTCGGTCGCCGCGCGCTGGACCACGATCCGCTCCGCCGCCCCGCCTCGCACCGCCACCAGCCGCCGCTCCGGCACCAGGCTCCCCGGACGGATCGCCTGGCAGGCCGCCTCCACCAGGGTCCGCGTCGAGCGGTAGTTGCGGGTGAGATGGACCACGTGGGCGCCGGGATGATCCTCGTGGAAGCGCAGGAAGAAGCCGACGTCCGCCCCGCGGAAGCCGTAGATCGACTGGTCGGGGTCGCCGATCGCGCAGAGGTTCGCCCCCGGGGGCGCCAGGATCTGGATCAGGGCGTACTGGAGAGCGTCAATATCCTGGTATTCGTCGATCGAGATCCAGCGGAAGCGCTCCCGGTACCCCTCCGCCAGGTCCGGCCGCGCCCGCAGCAACGCCAGGGGCTTCAGGAGAAGATCATCGAAATCGAGCAGATTCCGGGCCTCCAGGGCTGCCTCGTAGGCGGCGATCCGCCCGGCGAGCTCGGGAGAGATTTCCTTCTCTCCCCGCCCGCAGCGGACCTTCCCCATCTCCTCCAGGAGCCGCTCCGCCCGCGTGGGCGTGAGAGCGAAGAGGTCGCGGACGATCTCCGCCCGCTCCATCGGGGTGGCCATCCGGAAGCCGGCAGCGAGACCGGCCGCTTCCGCCTGTTCCCCCAGAATCATCAGCCCCAGGCCGTGGAAGGTCGCGACGAGAGGCCGTCCCGCGTCATCAGGCAATAGCGCGGCCAGCCGCTCCTCCAACTCTGCTGCCGCCCGGCGGCTGAAGGTGACGGCGAGGCACCGCTCGGGAGCGGCCCCGAGCTCGGCGATCAGGTAGGCGAGGCGGTGGGTCAGCGTCCGCGTCTTCCCCGTCCCCGGCCCGGCGACGATGAGGAGCGGGCCATCGACGATCTCCGCGGCGGCGCGCTGCTCGGGGTCGAGAAGGGCTCTCACTCCCCCTGGATCCTCTCTCCCCTCCCCGCCCCCAGATGGCATTTTTCCTCCCCCGGAACGGGGGAGGTCAGGAGGGGGCGTCCGGAGTCCGGAACGTGTCCTTTGTTGGCGCGCCCCCTCCTGGCCTCCCCCTGAAGGGGGAGGAAAGAGAGGTGGTGCCGGCGCGAACAGCGGCGCCACCACCGCCCGCCCGCGGATCTCGTCCGGCGCGAACAGGCGGATCACCCCGTACTCGCCGTCGTAGCCCGCATCCCGGTGCACCTTGCCGGCCCGCAGCCGGGAGAGCGCCTCGCGCAGCAGCCCGCCGCCGGCGCGCTCCACGTCCTCCAGGGGCAGGCGCTCCAGGATGTCGATCTCCGGGCCCAGCCGCGCCGACGAGCTGCGAGGCGGCAGCCTGCTCGACCGCCTTGCGATTTGGGGCCGACGTCCATGGAGCTCCGCGAGCATCTCCGGCAGCGGCACGAGGCAGCGGAACGGCGCCGTCCGCCGCCGGCGCCGCGTCCTCGGCGCGGTCGGCGAGCTCCTCGACGCGGTGCATCACGCCGACGGTCAGCGGCTTGCCGCAGGCCGGGCAGCGCCCCTCCAGGCGCCGCGTCTCGGCAGGCTCCAGCCGCACGTTGCAGGCGCGGTGGCCGTCCAGGTGGTACTTCCCCTCCTCGGGAAAGAACTCGACCGTGCCGCCGTACCCCTCCCCCGTCTCCAGGGCCCGCCGCATGGCGAAGTAGTCGAGGTCGGTCGAGAACGCGCACGCCTCGCGCCCGAGCATGGGCGGCGAGTGGGCGTCCGAGTTGCTGACCAGGGTGAAGCGGTCGAGCTGAGAGACGCGCCAGTTCATCGGCGGGTCCGAGGAGAGCCCGGTCTCGACCGCGAAGATGTGCGGGGCGAGATCGCCGTAGCACTCGTCGATCGAATCGAATCCGGACTTCGAGCCGAGCGCGGCGAACCAGGGGGTCCAGATGTGCGCGGGGATCAGGTAGGCGTCCGGCCCGCTCGCCAGGGTGATCTCCAGCAGATGCCGCGAGTCGAGCCCCAGGATCGGCCGCCCGTCCGAGGCGATATTGCCGATGGTCGCGAGCTTCTCCCGGAACCGCCCCGCCGTCTCCAGGTTCGCGGCGTAGATCAGGTGGTGGACCTTGCGCGTCCGGTCCCCCTTCTTGTAGATGGTCGAGATCTCGACCTCCAGCAGGAAGCGGGTCGGCCCGTGGCAGGACGGCGGGAAGGCGGCGCTCGATCTCCCGCTCGATCTCGGGGCGCAGGCGGAACAGCCCCGGCTCGGCGGGGACGAGCTTGGAGCGGATCTCCTCGAACCAGGCGGGATGGGTGAAGTCGCCGGTTCCGACGACGGTGATCCCCTTGCGCCGCGCCCACATCGCGAGGTGCTCGAGATCCGCGTCCCGGCTGGTCGCCCGGGAGTATTTCGAGTGGACGTGGAGGTCGGCGTAGAAGGACACGGCGTGACGGAAAGACGGAACGCCGTGACAGTACACCGTCCGGCGAGTTCTGTCTATCCGTGTCTTGTGTTGCCGTGACGTTACGAAGCGCGGCAGGGGTACACTATCGCGCCGTGACGGAAACCCAGCGGACCCATGAAAAGTTCTACGCCGTCATCCGGCGCATCCCTCACGGGCGGGTAGCGACCTATGGGCAGGTCGCGGCGCTCGCCGGCCTGCAACGGCGAGCCCGCATGGTCGGCCAGGCCCTGCGGTCGACGCCGGAGGGCCTCGAGATCCCCTGGTATCGGGTCGTCAACGCGCAGGGCGGGGTCAGCCCCCGCGGCGGCATCGGCTGGGAGGAAGGGTACCAGCGCCATCTCCTGGAAGAGGAGGGGGTCGTCTTCAGCAAGAGCGGGAGGATCGACCTCGATCGCTTCGGCTGGGACGAGCCCCTCCCGCGTCCAAAAAAGCCGCGGTAGCCGGTGTCTACCGGCTGTTGAAGGTGTCGCAGGTCTCGATCTTGCCGGAGTCGAAGCCGGCCTTGAACCAGCGCGAGCGCTCCGCGGCGGAACCGTGCGTCCAGGACTCGGGATTCACCCGGCCGGTGGTCTGCTTCTGGATGCGGTCGTCGCCCACGGAAGCGGCGGCGTTGAGCGCCTCGTCGACGTCCCCCGCCTCGAGGATGTTGCGCTGCTGGGTCGAATGCCCCCAGACGCCCGCCAGGCAGTCGGCCTGCAGCTCGAGCCGCACCGACAGCGCCTTGGCCTGATCCGGGTCCTGCTGCTGAGCCTTCTCGACCTTGCCGCTGATGCCGAGCTGGTTCTGCACGTGGTGGCCGAGCTCATGGGCGATGACGTAGGCCTCGGCGAAGTCGCCCGAGGCGCCGAACCGGTCGCGCAGCTCCTTGTAGAAGCCGAGGTCGATGTAGACCTTCTGGTCGGCCGGGCAGTAGAACGGCCCCATCTCGGTCTGCGCGAAGCCGCAGCCGGAGCGCACCCCTTCGCGGAAGAGCACCAGCTTGGCATGCTGGTAGGTCTGCCCCTCCTGGGTGAAAATCTGGGTCCAGGTGTTCTGGACGTCGTCGAGGACGAAGGAGATGAACTGGACCTCCTTATCCTCCTCGGGCGACGAGCTCACCGGCGCGTTCTGGGTCGCGGGCGCGCCGGCCGGCGCGCCGCCGCCGCCGAGCATGGCGAAGAAGTTCTTGTGGAAGATGACGCTCAGCAGGAGCAGCACGATGAAGCCGCCGATCCCCATCCGCGGCAGGCCACCGCCAAAACCACCGCCGCCGGAACTGCCTCTCTGGTCTTCAAGATCCCCACTACGGCCACCTGGTGTCCAGCGCATAAGAAACCTCCCGCCTGAGGCGAAGGATTGTAATCGTGGAGCGGGACCGGTCGTCCCGCCTCGATCTTCCTGTCTGCGAATCCCGTGCCGGAGGGCAGCGCCGGCCTTGCCACGGACACCGGCTACGGATACCGCAGGGCGCAATAGCCGCCGCCGTCGGCGTTCACCCAGTTCTGCGGCACCAGGAAGTTGCGGGCTCCCAGCCGGACATTGGCCCGGGCGCCGTCGGCGGTGAGGTAGGTCGGACCGAAGGGGTTCCTGGACAGCAGACACTTGTCCGTGTTCTCCAGCCCCGCGGCGTCGTACCAGCCGTCGGCCTCGGGGTTGGTCACCGTCTCGTTGATCCGGGCGGCAACACTGGCCACCATGGCGTCGGCCACCACGTCGCCGTTCGGCGTGTTGCCCGGGGCGAGCTCGCACATCGACGGGCAGCGGCCGGGGTTGCCGACGAAGACGTACTTGAGGTCGAGGCCGGCGATCTTCGCGTGATGGTGCCAGGAGCAGTAGTCGGTGCAGAACCCCGAGGTCTCGTCGACGTCAGCCGCGGTCAGAACGAAGTAGATGCCGTTCGCGTCCACCGGCAGCCTGCCCCGGTGGATCGCCGTCTTGACGACCGCGAGCACGTCGTCGGCGGTCAGACTGGTGCCCCGGGAGTAGTCGTCGGTGGCCGAGCCGGAGTAGGAGATCGACTTCCGGACGTGCTTGCCGGCGCCGTCTTGATGGGTAGAGTTGATGCGGTAGTAGGGGCTGCCGCCCAGGGAGCTGGCAAAGTCGGTCAGGACGGGCAAGGCGAGGCTCTCGGACCAGTCGCCGTACCATAGATAGTAGATGTGGGGTGTGCCGGTGAGGACCGGTCCGCCATGGTATTGCAAGCTGTCAGGGAGGCCGTCGTCGCCGGGGCGATCGGCTCCCATCGCCGGCGCCGCCAGCAGGCACCCCGCGGTGCTCAGCGCCAGACTCAGAAGGACGGCGAACCGCTTGTTCCTCAGCATGGTCTCCCCTCCCAGGACTGTGAGGAGAGTATCACCTCCAGGTCTTCCGGCCGGGCATGAATGCCCGGGCTTCTAATAAGAACGACGCCCCCTGAAGGGGGCTTTCAGCCGGGTTCACCCGGCGCCGTTCCCAGCCCGGCGATTTATCGCCGGGCTTATGTTCCCTGTCCCGCTTCGATCTGCTGGATCAGCGTCTCGACGTTCTTGCGGCTGTTCTCGTCGGGAGCCTGCTGCAACGCGAGGCGGGCCTCCGCGAGCGCCTCTTTCCTGTGCCCCAGGGCGGCGTGGCCGCGGGCGAGCCCCACGTGCACCGGCCAGGTGTTGGGGAACCGCTTGGCGTTGAGCTGGAAAACCTTCATCGCCTCTTCGTTCTTTTTCTCCGCCTGGAGACTGCGGCCGTACATGTGGATCTCCAGCGAGGTCGTGCTCGGGAGGTTGAGCGACTGGTCCAGGGTCTTTCGCGCCTCTTCGGCCTGGCCGTTCGCGGCCTGGAGCTCAGAGAGGGTCCTCAGGGTCGTGAAGTTCGCCTGGCCGATGCCGGGAAGGTGGGCTCCCTTGTCGGCCCAGCTCATCGCCTCTTCCAGGTTCTGCTTGTTATCCAGGCAGTACCGCGCCGCCGCGGTCCAGCTCTGCCAGGAGAACCCGGGGCTCGAGCGCAGCTCCCGGCGCAGGTTGTCGATATAGACGCTGGCGATGTCGTCGACCGCGATGGTGAAGGGGAGCTGGAGATCTTCCCACTGGAGGGCGGCGGTGGCGCGGTCCGGCTTGCGCTCGGTGAACTCGTAGGTCAGCCACTCGTGGTACTCGCTCTTCTCCGGCCTGGCCTTGACGCGCAGGGCGTCCTCTTTGGCCTCGTAGAAGAAGCTCCCCCACGAGGTGCTGTTCCTCGAAAAGACGATTGTCCACTCCTCCGGCCCGGGGATGAAATGGACGCCGTAGGAGCCCGCCGGCAGCGGCTGCCCCTGGATCTTGACGTCGTGCGAGGTGGTGAAAACGGTGTTCTCATTGGCGCCGCCGCGCCACGGGCACTGGTCGCCGCAGGTGCCGAAGCCGAGGTTGGCCATGCCATAGGGCACGAGGCCCCCCCAGATCTTGCCGTGGCGATCCTCGCCCGCGGGGCTGTGGACGTGGGGGCTGTTGTACTGAAGGGTCACCCGCACCAGCCCGATGCCCTGGGTGACCGAGCCGAACTCGTTGTTGCCGTCCGGCGGCAGGGTGACACCGGGTTGCGCCGCGACGGATGACGCCGTCAGGATCGCGGCGGCCGCCAGGGGGGTCAGAAACCGGAAAAGACTTCGCGCCATGGTTCTCCTCCAAAGGGTGGGATGGAATCCGTCTCCGTGTTCTACGCGGTAGAAGGCGTGAGGTTTTCCGGCTCGAGGGGTGGGGCTCGACTTTTTACAGGATGTTTGCGGCCAGGCCGCCGCCGGGTTGGCAGTGCTTCAGGATGATCTAGAATGCCCAGGCCGGGGGTGGGTCTCCGGCGCTACCTGGGAGACATCATGAAGAAGCAGATGAAAAAGCTGGTACTCAGCCGGGAGACGCTGGTCAGTCTCGAAACCAACCTCGGGCAGGTGGCGGGAGGCTACACGCTGCGCTGCCAATACAGCGGTTACGCCACCTGCACGACTTGCGATAACCAGACCTGCGGGACCAATTACTGCTGACACGCCACCTGGCGGAGGGGGGCCGAGATCTCCCCCGCCCCGTCACCTAGAAGGAGGCGCGAGGCTTTCGGCGCGCCGGCCGATCCGGTCGATCAGGCCGCTGAAAATCAGGCCGTGCATGGGATAGAGGAGATACCAGTAGAGCATCCCCGGGAGCCCTTTCGGCGCGAAGAAGGCGGTCTGGGCGAGCAGGGAGCCGCCGTCCTCCTGGGGCTTGACCTGAAACTGCAGCCAGGCCTCGCCCGGCACCTTCATCTCGGCCCGCAGGCGCAGGCACCGGCCCGGCTCCAGGGCCTCCACCCGCCAGAAATCGAGGGCATCTCCCACCCGCAGCGCGTCGGGGTCGCGCCTCCCCCGCCGCAGGCCCACGCCGCCGGTCAGGCGGTCCATCAGGCCGCGCAGCTCCCAGGCCCAGTTCATGTAGAACCAGCCGCGGGCGCCACCGATCCCCGTGAACACCCGGTAGACCGCTTCGGGAGGCGCCGCGACCACCCGCTGGCGCTGCTCCAGGATCATCCCTTCGTGCGTGGTGAGGACGGCGGGCGGAGCGTCCCCCCGGCTGGTGCTCAGGGCGTCGCTCCAGGCGGTCTCGACCTCGCTCGCGCCGAGCTTGGCGAGCGCCCGCTCCACCGCCGTCTCGTAGCTCGCCGGCCGGATTCCCGGGAACATCGCCAGGGCTCTCGTGTCGCGCACCAGGTTCTCATTGCGCAGCCCCTGGATCAGCGGCCGGGCGATCGCGCCAGGGATGGGAGTGACGACGTTCACCCAATAAGAGGAGAGGCGCGGCGTGAGCACCGGCACCGGCAGCATCCAGCGCCGGAGCCCGCGGACTCGCGCGTAGGTCATCATCATCTCGCCGTAGGTGACCACGTCGGCGCCGCCGATCTCGAGGATCTGTCCGGCGCTCTCGGGGACGCCGAGCGCGGCGATCAGGTATTCGAGGATGTCGCGGATGGCGATCGGCTGGGTGCGCGTATAGACCCAGCGCGGGGAGATCATGACCGGCACGCGCTCGGTCAGATAGCGGATCATCTCGAACGACAGGCTCCCCGAGCCCACGATCACCGCCGCCCGGAACTCGGTCACGGGGACGCCGGAGGCGCGCAGCGCCTCGCCGGTCTGCTGCCGTGAGCGCAGGTGCTCGGAGAGCTCCGCCGCGGAATCTCCCAGGCCCCCCAGGTAGAGGATGCGCTGGACGCCGGCGGCCCGGGCGGCGGCGCCGAAGTTGGAGGCGGCCGTCAGGTCGCGCTGATGGAAATCAGCGCCGCCCGCCAGGCTGTGCACCAAGTAGTAGGCGGCTTCCACCCCTTCCAGGGCGGGCCCCAGGCTCTCGGGGCGCAGCACGTCGCCGGCGACGATCTCTACCCGCTCCTGCCAGGGCCGCCCCAGCAGCCGGGCCGGATCGCGCACCATGCAGCGCACGCGATAGCCCAGATCCAGCAGCCGGGGGACCAGACGGCCGCCGATGTAGCCGGTCGCTCCGGTGACCAGGAGCCGGCGTCCTTCCTGATTCATGACCACCCTCCTCCCTCTCCCGGTTCGAGCCTATCAGGATCGGTCTTGCCGGCAGAGATTCCGACGGCCCGCCCGCAGGGCGGCATTTATCCAGCCTGGGGTGTCAACCCCAGGTAGGGGGGCCCAAGATCTGGATATCAGGACCAGCGTTCATGATCAAACGGATGTGCCGGCCCCTTCGGGGGCTTGGGATTGTGGGCTGGCGTTACCTGGGGTTGACACCCCAGGCTGGATAAATGCCGCCCTGCGGGCGGCCGTCCTGCGTCCCAGCGTTACGCCCCCAGCGGCGAGATCCTCCCCACCATCCGGCAGCGGGCCCGGACTGAACCGTCGGCGATCCCCACGCCGAGGATGCGGACCGGCTCGACCCGCACCTCGCCATGAAGGCCCGGCGGAAAGAGCCCCTGGATCGCCCGGGCAGTCTCCCGCTCGGCCGGCGCCAGGAGCGGCGCGAGATCGAGGTGCGCCGCCTTCTGGAGTCCCGCCAGCAGCTCGGCGCGGTGGAGTCGGTCGGCCAGCCGCAGAAAGAAGCCTCCCGACGCGAGGTCGTACTGCAGATCCGCCAGCCGCAGCACGCTGGTTCCAGGATCGAGCAGCGGACGGCCGCGGAGGACCAGCCGGCCGCCGCGCCCCTCGGTCCGGAAGTCCAGCGCGAGGACCAGCCGGTCCCCTTCGACCCCGAGGCCGGCGGCCGTGATCTCCATCTCCCGCTTGCGGTCGAGGCGGAAACGCTGGCCGCGGAGCGCCCGGTCGGTCCACCGCGACAGCTCCTCGGGCGAGGCCGCGAACGGCGCCTCCAGCTCGAAGCCGCCGGCTCGCTCGGCGTCGATCCGGAGGGGCGGCAGAAGCGTGACCGGCGGCGCCGCCAGGCCTGCTCCCAGGGATAGCGAAAGCTGGCCGGAGATCCCGATCCCGGTATGGAGCGAGCCGTCCTTCCCCGTGATCCGGGCGAGGGCGATCCCGAGCGGCTGGAACCGGATCCAGAGGTTCTCCCCCGCGACGGCCCGGCGGGCGACATGGAGCGACCGCCAGGCCTCCTCCGCCTTCCGCCGCAGGGCGAGATCGGCCAGCAGGCGGCCGGCCGCTTTTTGCAGCTCCTGGTTGAGGATCGGGTTGAGCCGCGATTCAAGGAGGCCGCGGACGCCCACGGAGAAGCCGCCCGGCAGCTTGAGATCGGCCCGGTCGAGCTCGATCTGCGCCGCCGGCCTGGGATCAGGGCGCCAGTCCGGGGTGATCGCGGGGGAGGCCGTCCCCCGCACCCGGCCGCCGAGCTCGACCGTCTCCTGAACGGGGAGCCCGCCGAGCCGGCCGCCGATCGTGAGCCGCCCCCGCACCGGAAAGGCGAAGGTGAGCCACTCGCCGGAGAACCCGACCTCCACCTCCCCCCGCTCGAGGGTGTAGCGGTAGAAGTCGTCCTGGATGGCGCCGGAGATCTCCTGCTTCCGCTCGTCGCTCATCCGCGGCGGGACGGACTCCTCGACGATCCGCCGCACCTGGGAGAGCGGGACCGCCACGGGAAAGAAGAAGGAAGCTTTTCCCGATTCCGACGGCAGGATGGCGGGCGTGGGAAGGGTCGCCGGCGGCGGCTGCACCCGCGCGCCCGAGCATCCGGCTATGATTCCGACGAAAACTACCGCGAGGAGGAGGAATCCCGGAAGCTTGGAGTAAGCGAGGCGAACGGGCGATTTCATCGGGGGCTGGATTCTACTGCTCCGTCAGTCCCGGGGAGCGTCAAACCGCCCAATCCGGTAGACTTCGCGGATGCTTACGGTCGTCTCCACTCCCGCCATGCCCTGGGACCGCCGGGCTCCCGAGCTCGAGGGTCCCCCCTCCGCCTGGGCCCTGCTCCCCGAGGACCTCGCCGCCCAGGGCTGCCCCGGCCGTCCCGAGCACGTTTTCGCGCGCCTCCAGCGCACCCGCACCTGGCGGCAGGACGGGCTCTGCCTGTCGCGGGAGATCCGCGCCTGGCTCGGCGAGCACACCGACCTCTCCCTGCCCGCCATCGTCGAGCGCCACCCCTCCACCGACGGCTCCACCAAGCTGGTGCTCGGGCTCTCCGACGGCCACCGCGTCGAGGCCGTCCACATGCCCCGCGGCGACGGCGACCTTCGGGTCACCTACTGCATCTCGAGCCAGGTGGGCTGCGCCATGGGCTGCACCTTCTGCGCCACCGGCGCCATGGGGATCGTGCGCAACCTTACCGCCGGCGAGATCGTCGGGCAGGTCCTCGCCCTCATGCGCGAGCTGGGACCGCAGCTCGGCGAGTCGGTCTTCCTGGTCTTCATGGGGATGGGCGAGCCGCTCCACAACCTCGCCCACGTCCACCGCGCCATCACCGTCCTCTGCAACCGGGAAGGGGCCATCCTGTCGCCGGGGCGCATCACGGTGAGCACCTCCGGGCTGGTCTCCGGGATCGAACGGCTGGCGCGCATGGCCCCGCGGCCGCAGCTCGCCATCTCGCTCAATGCCACCACCGACGCCGCCCGCTCCGCCACCATGCCGGTCAACCGCGCCTGGAACCTCGCAAGGCTGCGCCAGGCGCTCGACGCCTGGGAGCTCAAGCCCCATGAGCGCCTGCTCTTCGAGTACGTCCTCCTCGCCGGAGTCAACGATACGGTGGAGGACGCGGACCGCCTGGCCGCCTGGCTGGGGGATCTGCGCCACGGCCACAACGTCAACCTCATCCCGATGAACGAGCACGCCAAGTCCACCTTCCGCGAGCCGGCCATGGAGCGGGTCCAGGACTTCGTCACGCGCCTGCGCCAGCACGGCTGCTTCGTCACCGTGAGAAAAAGCCGCGGCCGCGACGTGCAGGCGGCCTGCGGCCAGCTGGTGCGGCCACGGCTGGAGATGGCGGCGGGAGCGTGAGGCTTACGGCTGGGACGGATACCGCCAGATGCGCTGGATCTTCCCCTCTTCCACCTGATAGATCACCAGCTGGGCCTGGGTCCTCTCGCCGCCGTCCTTGCCCTTCCAGCGGTCGCGCTCCCAGGCGCTGACGAAGGGGGCATGGACGATCGACTGCTCGATCGTCCTCCGCATCGTCGGGTAGACCGCAAGGTATTTCGCCATCCAGTCGCGCAGCGCCGTCTGGCCGGTGGCGTCGGGCACGATCCGGTCGCCGGCGACGCTCAGCCACTGCACCTCCGGAGCGGTCTGGGCAACCAGGGCCCCGGGATCGTGGTGGTTGAACCCCTCGACGAAATGCTGCACCACCGCCAGCGGGTCCGCCGGCGCCTGGGCACGGGCATTCGTACCAGAAAACAGGAGAAGAAGGGCGAAAGAGGCGGCCAGGGGGCTGGGCATAGCCCAAGACTATCGCAGAACGGTCGCCCGGCCAGGCGTGAAGCCTGGCCGGGGCGCCTTTGAAGCAGGGACTAGAGCGAGTTCAGGAACGTGCCGATCTGGTTCTGCTGCGTGGTGCTCAGGTTGAGGTAGTTCTGGATGACCGGCTCAGCCTCGTTGGTGTGGCGCTGGATGGCGTTGAAACGCGTGGTGTTGAACAGGTCGTGCATGAACCGCGAGCGGGTGCGCAGGCCCCACAGCGGCGGAGTCCGCATCTTGAACTGCGACACCGTGCCGCCGTTCTGAATGATGCCGTCGCCCGTGCCGACGTCGTGCAGCATGAAATCGCTGTACGGGTGGATGATCTTGTCGCCCAGAGCGGCCGGGATGGTGAACTTGCCACCATTGATCACGGTGCCCGCCGGAGCGGTGGTGATCGTCGCCGTGTGGCAGCTGGCGCAGCCGATGCTCGTGAACAGGTTGGCGCCGGCGATCGCGTCCGCCGTGGCCGCCAGCGCCGTATCCCGGGGCGGCACCTTGGTGGAGCGCATGAAGCGGGCGAACGCCTCGACGTCAGGACCGAAGGGGGCCGTCGGGGTAGCCGCCTCTTCCGGATCGGGGACGGTGTCGAACGCCGCGACGGAGTCGCCCATCGAGGTGTTCTCCGTGGGCTGCAGCGGGCTGGTGATCCCCATCTCGTTCACGTAGGCGTCCGCGGCGAAGGAGAGCAGGCTCGCCTGCTGGTTCTTCCAGCCGAAGCGGGCGATGCGGGTGGTGCCGGCGGCGGCCTCGAGGACCGGCACCCGGATGATGGTGCCCTTCCGGCCGGACGGCTGCGCCGTCTGGATGCTGGTGAAGGTGGCGTCGGCGATCGCCTCGACGAAGCCGTCGCCCAGGATGTTGAGCGAGGAACGGGTGTCGACCAGGTTCTGGGTGGTGGAGAGACGCTCCTGGATCGCGGCGTTGATCGCGCGGTCGTTGATCAGCGACCCCCCCGGGGGGTTGGTGAAAGCGCCACTGAAGGCATCGAGCGTGCCGGCCCGCAGCTCGGTGATCTGGCTGGTGGCCCCGCTCACCGGGTTCTGATGGCACTCGGCGCAGGCCTGGGCGTTGTAGACGGGGCCCAGGCCGTCGGCGATGTCCTCGCGCCCATCGAAGGTCGCGAGATCGATGTCGAACTGTGTCTGGGTCAGGAAGCCGTTGGTCAGGTTGTCGAATCCGGCCGGAGCCTCCGTGGCGGTGATCGCGTAGACCACCGGAGCCGACATGACAAGAACCAGCACTACGAGACCATCCGGACTGGCCAACCTCCGCATCCACCTCTTCGCTTTGTTCATCTCCAACTCTCCTTCCAAGCGGATCAAGTCCACAGACACGCCGGATTCGGTCGAATCCGCCGATTTCGGAGACGGGTGAACGAACACCTGACAGTCGAGAGCAACGCTCTCGATCGCAAGCCGGGTCTTCAGCGGCTGCAAGATGAAGGTGGTGACCCTTATCAATCAGGGTGCGGCGAACCCGAAATAGTGAGCCGCCGATCCGCCGGATTCTGAAATTCGGCCGGCCCCGACCTGTTATACCGTTGCCGTGCGGGGGGACCGCGATGGACAGGAGGACCCATGGCCAGCCTTGAGGGAGCGAAAGTCGTCGTCGCCGGTGGAGCGGGCGGAGTGGGAGAGGGGATCGTCCGGGCGCTGTTGAAGCATGGGGCGCGCGTGCTGGTGTCGTCCCGCAGCGAGGAGAAGCTGCGCGGCCTGCAGGCGTACTGCCAGGACATCCCCACCGGCGAGCTGCTGCCGCTGGTCGGCGATCTCGGGGATGAGGAGTCCGCGCGGACCCTGCAGAGCAAGATCTACGAGCAGTTCCGCGAGCTCGACCTGGCGGTGGCCTCCCTCGGCGGCTGGTGGCAGGGGAAGCCGCTGACCAGCGTCGACATGGCGACCTGGGAGCGCATCCTGCGCGAAAACCTCACCGCCCATTTCCTGGCGATCAAGATGCTCGTCCCCCTGCTCCACCCGAAGACCGGCAGCTACGTCCACGTCAACGGCTTCGGCGCCGAGCAGCCCTACCCCATGGCCGGCCCGGTGGCGATGGCCGCAGCGGCGCAGAAATCGATGGCGCTGACCCTGGCCGAGGAGCTGAGCCCGACCGGCATCCGCGTCTACGAGCTGATCCTGGGCCCCATCCAGACGCGGCGGCGCCAGGGCCAGGGGCAGAAGGACTGGTATACGCCGGAAGAGGTGGGAGAGGAGATCGCCGGGATCGTCACCCAGCGGGACCAGGAGATCGTCCACCGCCTGCTGAGCAAGCGGGACGCCTGGCAGGTGAACTGACGGCGAGGGCTCCCTGGGTCCAAGGAAGCCCCCGCCCAGGGCTCATAACCTTCGAATCAGCCGCAGGAGGAGGAGCAGGACGATCGATCCGATAAAGGCGACAAAGATCGTGCCCGCCAGCCCTGAGAGCGGCGTGTGCCACCCCATCTTGGAGAAGATCCAGACACCCAGGAAAGAGCCGACGATACCGACGACGATGTCGCCGAGGAGCCCGTAGCCCCCTCCGACGACGAAGGAGGCCAGCACTCCGGCCACCAGTCCGACAATCAGCCAGGTCAGGATATCCATCCCCGCACTCCTCCCATGACGAGGGCCGGCAGGCCGGCCCGGGGTTCAACCACCGTACGAAAGAACGCCTGCCGTCACACTAGCACGCGGCGTGCCTACGGCTTCAGCCCGATCGCCGCTCCCCCCGCCTTCTTCAGCCGCGCATTGAGCGCCGCCAGATCCTTCGTCTTCAGCGCCTCCCAGGCCGCCAGGGTGGCGTCGAGCGCCGGCTGGATCTTTTCGAAGCCTGCCACCGCGTCCGGCGACGGCGCGGCGTCGGCGCCGTCCACCGCCGTGGCGAGCTTGTTCAGATCATCGCCCACGGCGCGCAGGGTGGTGAGCGACTTCGGGGACAGCCACCAGGCCGAGCCGCCGGCGATCTCCTCGGCGCGCTTCTGGAGCGCGTCGATCGCCTTCACGATCTCCGGGCTCGCCCCCTTGCGCCGCTCGGCGAGCGCCGTGAGCAGCGCGCCGTTCTCCCGCGCCACCGCGGCGAGCCGCCCGCGGGCGCCTTCGATCCGGCGGGCCAGCTCGAACTGGCGGGCGTAGGCCTCCGGCGGCAGCGTCACCCGCGGATCGGGGGCCACCGTCAGCGGCTGGGTGAGGCGCGCGCCGTCGACGTCGAGCGCCACGGTGTAGAGGCCGGGCGGCGCCCACACGCCGTCGGACCAGACGTCGTCCCCGGCGGGATCCGGATACCGCAGCGGCCAGACAAAGCGGTGCAGGCCGGGGGCCGCCGAGAGCGTCGAGGGGGGCTGCACCCAGTAGGGGGCGATGCTGAGCTTGGCGAGATCGGTCTTCGGTGCCGCGTCCGCGCTGCCGTAGCGCCGCACCAGCGCTCCTTTCCCGTCGAGGATCTCCAGCGTCACCTGCTTCGCCGCCCCCTTGAGGACGTAGTCGATGAAGGCCCCCGGGGCCGGGTTGGCCGCCGCCG
Source organism: uncultured Acidobacteriota bacterium (assembly GCA_963792575.1). GTDB lineage: Bacteria > Acidobacteriota > Thermoanaerobaculia > Multivoradales > UBA5704 > DATARR01. The sequence continues at coordinate 612,036 of CAWBWZ010000002.1, read as the reverse complement.
CCTCGTCCCGCGGCATCGGCGTGCCGGTGAAGCCAGCCGGGCGCATCCGGATCGCCGCCGCCGGCGCGAACAGCCAGGCCGCGGCGCCCTCGATCCTGGCATCGAGCTGCCGCAGCGGCGTCACGTCGTCCAGCACCCAGAAGGCGCGGCCATGGGTGGCGATCACCAGATCGTCGCCGTGCACGTCGATGTCGCGCACCGAGGTCACCGGCAGGTTCGACTGCAGCGGCTGCCAGTGGTCGCCGTCGTCGAACGAGACGTAGACCCCTTTCTCGGTGCCGGCGTAGAGCAGCCCCTTGCGCACCGGGTCCTCGCGCACCACGTTGACGAAGCTGCCGTCCGGAATGCCGGCCGCGGCCAGCTGCCACTGCCGGCCGCCGTCGTGGGTGCGGTAGATGTACGGCTTGAAATCGTCGAGCCGGTGGCGGTCGACGGCCGCGTAGGCGGTCTCGGCGTCGAAGTGCGAGGCGTCGATGATCCCGACCTTGGACCAGGGGGTCAGCGCGGCCGGCGTGACGTCGGTCCAGTGCGCCCCCTCGTCCCGCGTGCGCCAGATCAGGCCGTCGTCGGTCCCCACCCAGAGGTCGTGATCGGCCGTCCGCGAGGGGGCGATCGCGTAGATCACGCCGAGGCGGCTCCCCTCCGCCGGCCGGTTCGCCGCCGTCGCCGGATCGAGATTGGGCGGCACGCCGCGGGTCCTCGCGCGTGAGGTCGGGACTGATCACCGTCCAGTGCTCGCCGCCGTCCTCGGTGCGGAACAGGCGCTGGTGCGAGAAGTAGAGCACCCGCGGATCGCGCGGCGAGAAGACCAGCGGCAGCGTCCAGACGTCGCGGTAGAGATCCGGGTAGGCCAGCGTGGGGTCGATCGACCGCGTCTGGCCGGTGCGCAGGTCGAGCCGGTCCACCCGGCCGCCGAAGATGACGTCCGGGTCCTTGCGGATCGGGCGCGATGTTGTCGCTCTCGCCGCCGGCGGTGGTCTCGCGGAACTGCGGTGATGTTGATGCCGTCGTAGGTGTTGGTGCGGCTGGGCACGCCGGCGGCGCCGGAGTCCTGCTGCGAGCCGTAGACCCAGTAGGGAAAGCGGTTGTCGGTGATCACGTGGTAGAACTGGCCGGTCGGCTGGTTGTACCAGGAGCTCCAGGTCTCGCCGCCGTCGACCGACACCACCGCCCCCTGGTCGACGCCGAGGATGCGCCGCTCCGGATTCCGCGGATCGATCCAGAGCTCGTGGTAGTCGTCGCCGCCCGGCGCGCCCTTGACCGGCACGAAGGTCTTGCCGCCGTCCTCCGAGCGGTAGAGGGCGGTGTTGCAGGCATAGACGACGTCGGGATTTTTGGGCTCGACCGTGACGCCGCCGAAGTACCAGCCGCGCCCCCAGATCCGGCTGTCGCCGCTCGCGTGTGTCCAGGTGGCGCCGGCGTCGTCCGAGCGGTAGAGGCCGCCCTCCCCCACCGCGTCCACCATCGCGTAGACGCGCCGCGGCTGGCTCGGCGCCACGGCGAGGCCGATGCGGCCGGGCTTCGCGGGCAAGCCGTGGCCGACCGGCGTCCAGTGGTCGCCGCCGTCGGTCGACTTGTAGAGGCCGCTGCCCGGGCCGTTCGACGGCGGATAGATGCTCCAGGGGGTGCGCCGCGTCTGCCAGAGCGCGGCGTAGATCACCTCCGGGTTCCCGGGCTCGAAGGCGAGGTCGATCGCGCCGGTGTCGTCGTCCTTGAACAGCACCTTCTGCCAGCTCCTGCCGCCGTCGCGGGAGCGGAACACCCCGCGCTCGGCGTTGGGGCCGTAGGGGTGGCCGAGCGCCGCGACGTAGACGACGTCCGGGTTGCGCGGATCGACCAGCACGCGCCCGATCTGCTGCGAGTCGGCGAGGCCGATGTGCGTCCAGGTCTTGCCGCCGTCGGTGGACTTGTACATGCCGTCGCCCTGGGCGATGTCGGAGCGCATGTCCGCCTCGCCCGATGCCGACGTAGATCACCCGCGGGTTCGACGGCGCCACGGCGAGCGCGCCGATCGAGCCGACCGGCTGCGCGTCGAAGATCGGCTGCCAGGTGCGGCCGGCGTCGTGCGGTCTCCCAGACGCCGCCGTTGACGCTGCCGAAATAGAAATGCTCCGGCTCGCCCGGCACCCCGGTCACCGCGAGCACGCGCCCGCCGCGGAACGGGCCGATCAGGCGCCAGCGCAGATCCTGGAGCAGCGCCGGCTCGACGGCCGAAGCGGCCGCGGCGGCCAGCAGGAGAACGGCGGGAAGCAGACGGCGTAGACGCATGGACTTGGTCTCCGTGCAGGAAGGCTCAACCCGGTTGACGGGCCTCATCATAGCCTTCCTGGACCCCGCCGAAGCAGAAGTCACCACGCCTTTGAATCGAAGGCGGTAGAGACGTTCCAGGTCCTATACGACACCCTCGGGAGGCCACGGGACCGCGGAACGTCTCCGCCGGAGGGCATGCCGTCGCCGGCCGCAAGGTCTGACCAGGGCAAGGCAAGGGCAGATCCATTGTGAGGCTGGTGGCCTTCTCGCGGGAAGTGGCGGCTGGAGCTTCAAGCCCTTCGAAGAGACGTCCCGCGGTCCCCGTGGCCTTCGCAGGGTGTCGTTCAGGACCTGGGAGCGTCTCTACCGCCTTCGCCGAAAGGGTATCGAGGCCCCCTACTTCCCCTGGTCCATCTCCGTGAGCTCCCGCCGCTCCTGGTCCAGGCTGTTCATGGCGTCGATCTTCTCCTGATCGGTGCCCTCCATGTTGCGGACCTCCTCCGAATGGCGGTCGATCTCGGCCGCCTTCTCCTCCATCTTGCGGGTCTTCTCGGCCTGCTCCGAGGAGCTGGTGCCAGAGGCGGCGGGCGAGCTGCCGGGCATGTTGCACCCCCAGGCCAGCGGCAGCAGCAGCGCGAGGAGGGACAGGACCAGCCACGAGGACGGACGGCGCACAAGGCTCCCTTGCATGGAGACCTCCCAGGTTGGACCTTCGTTTGAAACGCTGGGAGGCAGTCTAGCACGCCCCCCCTTTACTCCGGCTGGACGGTCGGGCTAGATTCCCCCCCATGGGACGCATCTTCGAAACCAGAAAACACACGATGTTCGCCCGCTGGGACCGGATGGCGAAGCAGTTCGCCCGGATCGGCAAGGAGATCACCATCGCCGTCAAGGCGGGTGGCCCCGATCCCGTCGGCAACCCGCTCCTGCGGCGCGTCGTCCAGAACGCGCGCGCCGTCAACATGCCGAAGGACAAGGTCGAGTCGGCGATCAAGCGCGCGGCGGGCAAAGAGGCGGAGAACTACGAGGAGATCCTCTACGAGGGGTACGCTCCGCACGGCATCGCCGTCGTGGTCGAGACCGCGACCGACAACCCGACGCGCACCGTCTCCAACCTGCGCACCCATTTCAACAAGGGGGGCGGCAACCTGGGGAACTCCGGCAGCGTCAGCTACCTGTTCAAGCGGATGGGCGTCTTCCGCCTGAACCCGGCGGGCCTCGACCCCGACGAGCTCGAGCTCGAGCTGATCGACCACGGGCTCGAGGAGATGGGCGAGAGCACCGGCGAGAAGGGCGAGCCGCAGATCGTGATCCGCTGCGCCTTCGCCGACTTCGGCAACCTCCAGAAGGCGCTCGAGGACCGCGGCATCACGCCGATCTCCGCCGAGTCGGAGTACCTCCCCCTGACGCCGATCGAGCTTCCCGAGGCCCAGGCCACCGAGGTCCTCAAGCCTGATCGACCGTCTCGAGCAGGACGACGACGTGCAGCGGGTCTTCCACAACCTCGGCTGACGCCGGGGCTGTGCCGCAAGACGTTATAATCCTCTGATCCGAAAGCAGACGCCTCCCTCTCCCGGGACATCCCGGGACGGAGGCGCGCCGAACGTTCAACCCATGCGAGCGACTCTCATGATCCCGATCCCGCCATGGCTGCGCGCTTTCGCGCTCGCGCCCGCCCTGGCCTTTCTGCTGATCGCCGCGGCGGCCGCGGCGCCGCTCCCTCCCGATCGTGATCGTTCCCGGCGCGCCGGGCACCGAGCTCATGGACAGCAAGACCGGCCAGCGCGTCTGGCCGAGCGCGTGGCTGATGGCCTACCCGTGGACGGCAACGACCGCCTCGCGCTGCCGCTCGACGATCCGGAGAGCACGTCGGTCGTCGCCGGCAAGCTGCTGCGCGAGATCCGCGTCGGGCGATTGAGCTTCCCCATCCACGTCTACGACGGGCTGGAGCAGAGGCTTCGCGCGATGGGCTATCGCGAGGGCGACTGGCAGGCGCCCTCCGGAGCGGGGGAGTATTTCTACTTCCCCTACGACTGGCGGCAGAGCGTCGAGACCAGCGGCCGCCGCTTCTCCCGCGAGCTCGCCGGCCTCTACCGCCGGATGCCGCCGGACACCCCGCCCGCGGTCGTGCTCGGCCACTCCCTCGGCGGGCTCGTCGCGCGCTACGCGCTGATGTACGGCGACGCGCCGCTCGGCAAGGACGGGGCCGCTGCCGCCGGTGACCTGGGCCGGAGGCGCCGCGGATCGGCACCCTCTTCCTCGTCGCGACTCCGAACGAGGGCACCTTCACCGCGCTGAAGTGCCTCGAAAAGGGGACCTTCTACTCCTGGCGCCACGGAGCGTTCTCGCCGGCCACGCTGTTCACCTTCCCGCTCGATCTTCGACATGCTCCCCGACCGCGTCGAGCCGCTGATCGACCGCCACGGCAAGGCCCTCCCCTTCCGTCTCGACGACCCCGACGACTGGGAGCGCCTCGGCTGGTCGGTGGTCGACCGCCGCCACAAGTCCACGGTCCCCCACGCCGCGCTGCGCGCGCACCTGGAGCGCGAGCTCGCGCGGCATGCGCGGCTGCAGGACGCCCTGGCGCAGATCGCCGCGACCCCCAACCCCGCCGCCCTCTACGTCGTCGGCAGCCTTTCGCAGACCGTTCAGCGCACCGCCCTCGTGCTGAGCCAGGGCGGGCGGATGAAAATCCGTTTCGAGGCCCCCGCGGGAGCGCGCCAGGACCTGACGCCCCTCCTCTTCGAGCCGGGCGACACCATGGTCCCGGACCGCTCGCTCACCGCCGAGGACTCCGCCCACGATCCGGCGAGCAGCCTCTGCTTCCGCTCGGTGCGCCACTCGACGCGCTCGCACCAGGCCCTGATCTCCAGCCCCGAGATCCTGGCCGCCCTCGACGAGGTCATCGCTCCCGCGCCAGCGGCCGGCGCCCTGAAAGTGGCCGGCGCCGCCCCTCCGGCGGCGGTCTGCGTTACCCCGGCAGCCGCGCTCCCCGTTTCCTCCTCCGCGCTCCCCAGCTCAGCGACAGTCCACAAACCCCGCCCATAAGGCGGGCACCCGTTCTGCATGTTGAAAAGCCGGAGGGTTCCGGCAGATGGCGCGCGGCTGGGAAAGCAAATCCGTCGAATCACAGATCGAGAACGCCGATCCGCGCACGGATCGGAACGAGCCCCTCACGCCCGGGCAGCGCGAGATCCGCCGGAAACGGGAGAGTCTCGAGCTGTCGCGGCGGCGGGTCCTGCAGGATCTCGAGGCGGCGCGATCGCCGGTCCGCCGCGCCTCCCTCGAGCACGCGCTGGCCTTCCTGGACGAGGAGATCGGAAAGCTCGGCGCCTGAACCCGCCTTCCGACCCGTTATCGGTGGACCTCGAACCGCCGCCCGGCAACCGGCCGGCCGGCGATCCAGACCTCGGCCCGGTAGGCTCCCTGGGCGGGACGGCCCTTCAGCTCGAAATTCAGAGAATCTGGTCCGGCCGGGACATTCTGGACCTCCTCGGCCACGGTCGAGCCGTCCGGGCCGATCCATCGCATCCGCAGCGACGTCCCCGCCGGCAGGCCCTCGACCGGAACATTGGCGATCACGGCCTCGCCCGGAGAGAACTCCTGGCTCTGTGCTTCAATGGGGATCTTCCCGCCCGGATCCACCTTGTTGCCCAGGGTGAAGCTCCTGTCAGACGTGGACCTGGATGTGACGGACGCGTTGGTCGCCGATGAATTCTTCATCGCCATCGGCTGCAACAGGGAAAGCGACAGGAAGGCCACGAGCATCGCGGCCACCGCCGAGCCTGCCAGCAAGGTTTTCATGCCACGGCTCCGCCGTTTCCGCGGGGGCGGAGGTGGGGGCGCGGGCGAGGCCGCCGGGGCGGACATGGCTTCCGCCACGGGTGAGCCGCCCCGAAGTTGATAGAAGTGGAGCCGCCGCAGATCCTCCGGCGGCAGCCCCCGCTCCCGCAACTCCGGCAGCGGCTCCTCCCAGTAGGTCGGACGGATGAACTCTTCCCGGCCGAGGGAGAGCGCATAGCGCCACTCCTGTTCGACAAAGGTCGATTGCATGGCGTTCCGGGACCAGAAGAGCTGGAAAACGTCGGCCTTGCGGATCAGCTCGCGCAGGCGGTCGTCCCAGACCTCGCCGGCGCGCAGGGTCTTGCAATCGATCAGATAGCGATCTCCGAGCGACTGGACATAACGCTCGAACTCCTCGACGATCAGGGTGTCCTTGTGGGAGTACGAGGCAAAGATCTCGTGATAGGGGCGGCCGTCCTCCCGCACGTCGGGGACCGTTCCCGGTACGGCGGCAAGCCGGCTGTCGACCTGGATCTTGAGATTGAGCTCCGCGAGAATGATCTTGCCCCAGAAAACAGTCAGACGGCCGCGGGCGACCTTGCCGTCGAGAGTGGGCGCGGCCTGCATCCGGAAGTCCTCGCGGTGCAGGGCCTCAAGCCACAGGAAGGTCGCCCGGGGAGGATTGAACCGCACTCCGGAGATCTCGGGAACGAAAGTGATCTCCGCCTCGTCGGGGATGGCGAACAGGCTGTCCTCGGTCTCGCCGGAGCTCCCCTGGGGTACCTCGGCAAAGGCCTCGCGGGCCTGCTCCTCGATCTCCCGGATCGCTTGCCGGTCTTCGGCGGAGAGCTCGCTCGCGAGTTCGTCCAGGTGGGCGAAGACCACCAGCGGATACCACTCCAGCGGCGCGACGACACGGGGCCTGTAAACGGAGAACTGGACATCCTCATGGAGAGGCAGCGGCTTTTCGGGTGCGAGCGTGGGGGATGCCGGCGGATTCAGGATGGGGTCGGTGGACCGCCAGGGCTGCTCCGCGGTGACCGCTTCGGAAATCCCGGCCTCGAGGGCCGCCCAGAGGTTCTCGATCATACGGCGGGCAAACTGATCGAGCCCCGCGACCCGGCCCTCCGCGTCATTCCCAAAATAAGACAAGCTGGCCAGCCCCCTCTGGTCGCTGGCGCGGAGGAGATCCTTCAACGCGGCGAGCCGCGCCGCGGCTTCCGGCTCCTGGAAACCAGGGCGGTCCTCAGGGCCTTCGAAAAGATAGAAGAGGATTCGCGAGCCCAGCTCGGGAGATCGCAGCGCGTAGCGGATCTCGAGCTCGGCCGTGCCACGGCCGGCGAGGTCCGAGAGCCAGGGCTGGCGGGCGAGGAGAGCATCGGGAAGCGGCGCCGGAGGTTCGCCGTAACGCTCGCCGAGAACGCCGACGAAGAGCCCGCAGGTATCGATCGCGGCGAACCGGCGGGCGAGGTCCCAGGGCTCCCCTCCCGGCGCCGCCAGGGGATCGATCAGGACAACCGCGATCCCGAGAGCGGCGGCTCGCCTTTCGAGCTCCGGGATGACCACGCGCGCCAGGATTGCGCGCTCTCCGGCGGCATCTCCAGGAACCGTCGAGAGATAAATCTCGAACGGGCTTGCGGAATGTTCCAGCATTGACTCATGGTAGCTCTCGCTGGCCGCGCTCGCCAGCACTTTCGAAGACTTCTCTTTCCCAGCGCCTGAACCACTTCGCCGTCGCGGCGTCGGCAGGAATGAACAGCTCGACGCGCAGGTTTTCCAGCCGGGTGTCGAGCGGCGCCTGCAGGCTGGCGATCACGATGAACAGATTCAGGTGGGTGTCATCATCAAACCGGTATTTGAGCAGCAGCACCGGCGGCGGCGGCGCGTCCGGGTCCTGCCGCAGCAGGCGCTTCACCTCGGGGTTCCGGGCCAGTTCGGCGGCGGCCTCGGCGAGCTCGCCACCGCCGCGGATCCGCGCCTGCTCCGCCATGTAGCGGCGCAGAAGACAGGCGGCGGCCTCGCTCCAGTTCTCCAGCCGCTCGCGCCCGGGGCCGCGCCGCAGCATCAGCTCGAACACATTGTCCCGCGGCACCTCCGGAACCGGCGCGCCCCGCACCGCCGACCAGAGGCGCGCCGCGCCGCGGTTGCCCTTCCGGATTCGCACGCCGTCCTCGAGCAGCAGGGCTGGGAAGGGCTCGTGCGTTTCCAGAAAGGCGAGGAGGGCCTGCTCGATCATCTCCAGATCCCCGCGATCCCGGTCCTCGGGCCGGAACATGGGCGCGTAGCCCGCCGAGAGCAGCAACTCGTTCTGCTGCGCCAGCGACAGCCCGAGCGTGCCGCCGAGCGCCAGCACGACGCCGCGGCTGGGCTTGGCGCGGCCGGTTTCCAGGAAGCTTAAATGGCGCTGCGAGATGCCCGCGGAAAGGGCGGCCTGCAATTGGGCCTGCCCCGCGCCGCGGCGATAGACGCGCAGAGTGTCGCCGAAAGATGGAATCGTCCGCGGAGAGCTTTGATGGAGGGTCACGGTCTTTTCCGATGGGTGACTCGACGGGGTGACGCGTCACCCCGTCGCGAGAAGGTGAGATTATGCTTCGCGGTCTATTCTGAGCAAATCACCCCCGTCAGGTCGGCTTCGAAATGGCCGTCGACCTGCTGGCCGGCGACCCACAGGTGACCGGTGGCGCCGGCGTAGTCCTCCGTCCCTTCGAGGACCTGCTGGAACGAGGTGAAGAAACCGCCCAGGCCGGAGAGTCCACTCTCGCGCACCGTCAGAGTCCCGCGATCCGTCGTGTAGACCAGGGTCCCGCTGGTGGCGAGGGTACCGGGAGCGGTCGCCGGGCCGCGCACCGCCCCATCCATCCGGAAGTAGGTCGTGCCGTTCAGCCCCTGGTTGCCCTTGACCGTGCCGGCGGCGCAGAACTTGTTGGGGCTGGTGCACCCCTCGGTCACCTGGGCATCCACGATCGTGGCGTGAATCTTCTTGCAGTCCCCGTTCTGCTCGTGATCGGCGAGCGCGGGGCTCGCCACTCCGGCCAGCAGCAACAGCAGAAGAAATCGAGAGAATTCTTTCATCGGCAGATCCTCCATGTGAATCATCCTGATGTTCGCGGCGCTTATTCGCCACACCATGAGTTCACACCGGAGGGGAGATAGGGTCAATTACCTGCGAGGTCAAGTTCGAGGCAACGGCGGGGAAACTAAATGGGATGCTCTACGTATCCCCTTTCATGCCGTCATCCAGATGAAATATGAAGAATAACGATCTATCGTGAAAGGAAAAAACAATGAAAAAGGAAAAGACTGTCAAGAAGCTTGAGATCGCGAAAGAGACGCTCCGCAACCTCGACAATAAAGAGTTGCTCCAGGCGGCCGGGCAGGCGTGGTCGGATGACAGTGTCTGCCCCACCGTGACTTCGAATCGCTGTCAGTAATTCAGACTGCGGCTATGCAGATCGATCGGAAGGGGCGCCCCGATTCGTCACGGGGCGCCCTCCCGCCGCCCAAGTGCTACCTGTCGACTCCGAAATCGTAGACGTAACCCTTCTCGCAGTAGAGGCCGTACTCCCCAGGCTTCAGATCCTTGTTGGGCTTGAACTTCCAGACACCACCGCCAGCATCCACTATGCTGGACTCGATGATGAAGTCCTCGTCGGGCTCAGCGGTGTGAGCTCCGCCCCAGGCGCCGGCCGACTGCAGGTCCAGGCCGCGCGTCGGGTCGTCGTCGTCCGGATCGAGCCGGACGATCCACCAGTGCGCGCCCGGGTTCTTGCCGAGGTGCAGCTCGAGGGTCGGCCTGCGGTCCTTGATCCGGGTCGCCGCGGTCTTGCCGTCGAACTCCAGGAAGTGCCGGAGACCGACGAAGGGGGCGGCGAACTGCTTGTGCTCCCCCTCGTTGACCTTGAGCGCCGTCGATCCCGACGCGGAGACGAGCGAAACCGCCGGGAAACCGCCGCCGCCGTCCGAGGGCGCCGCCGCCGCGGGAGCCGGAGCGGTGGACCGCTTGAGCATCGCCGAGATGACCGCCTGGTCCACGCCTGCCTTCTTGAGCAGGATGATGTCGTCGGTTTCCAGCTTGAAATCCACCTTCTCCGCCTGCTGAACCTTGGCGATGATCAAGTCATTGCCCAGGCTGGCCTTGGACAGCTTGATGACGTCGGCATTGGTAAGCGCCTGAGCCTGCTCCGCCGCCCTGAGGGCGCAGGGAAGAGCGAGAACAAGAATCATGGCAATAAACAACCGTGTAACGGCTTTCATGGATCTCCCTTCGTAATGGCCGCCAGACGTTTCCGCCGGCGGAGAGAAAATGGAACCTGATCAGCCAAAGATTATACACGCTCAAGCTGGAATAAAAGAGCCTCTGGAGAACGAAGCCGCCCCGAAAACTAAATCGCGCGTTCCACGTACTCTTCCATGTTCCATCCCGAAGCAAACGGAAGACTAACGACGCCTCAGTAAGGGAGAGTCCATGAAAAAGGCAAAGACCGGCAAGAAGCTCGAGATCGCGAAGGAGACCCTCCGCTACCTCGACCAGAAGGAGCTCCACGTGGCGGGCGCGAGTGGCGGCGGATGGTCGGACAACAGCGTCTGCCCCACCGTGACCCACCGCTGCCCCTGATCGAGCCCAAGGGATTCCACCAGGAAGGGCGCCTCGGTTCGTTGCGAGGCGCCCTCCCGCCGGTCGACAACGGTGGCATTATCCGACTTAAACTCGACCTCCATGTCGATGTCGTGATCGCTCACGTTGAACTGCGTCCGCCTCCTCCAAGTCGACAACCGTGGTTCAGATTGACCCCAACGAAGTTAGTGCGCGAATGTCCATACTCCCGTGGATCCATCTTGGCGTTAAACTATGTTCCGCCATGGGAATGTTCGACACCGTCTACTGCGAATACCCGCTGCCGGATGCACGGCATCAGGATCTGGACTTCCAGACCAAGAACCTCGAATGCCTCCTCGATACCTACACCATTACCGAAGACGGTCGGTTGGTGCGGCGGGCGCAACGCGGTTTCGGAGCGAGCCTGGACCATGACATCGAGTGGCCGTTGCACGGTGACATCAGGATCTACACAAGCGTCAAATTGCAAGATCCTTCCTGGGTCGAGTACGTGGTGCGCTTCACGCATGGCCGTGTCGAATGGATCCGGCCGCTCGCGGAGGTGCAGAAGGATCCCGACCTCCCCTCTCGGGAGTTGGGTGGACGGAGGTGACCCGGCCGATCCTGGAAGCGTTCTTCCATGCCCGGTTCTTCCACGAGATGGCCGTGCGCTACTCGGATCTCCAGGAGCCGCCCCAAGTTCTGCCGAGCGGATATGCGGCGCTCCTCTACCTGTTCGGCCTCCGGTAAAGATCCTCGCCCTCTCCTCGCACGATAGCGCGGCCCTTCAGGCCGCAACTCCGCCCATGGGACTCAATCCCAGGGCGATGCCCTGAGCTAAAGAAGAACGGCCGGGCCTCCGGATTGGGACTCCAGCCGTCTCGGAGAGCCGCCGTCGCAGTCAGAGGCAGACCGCCGTATCGGTACGACAGACCGTCGTAGCCGGAGGCAGACCGCCGTATCGGTACGACGGACCGTCGTAGCCGGAGGCAGACCGCCGTATCGGTACGACGGACCGCCGTAGCCGGAGGCAGACCGTCGTATCGGTACGACGGACCGTCGTAGCCGGAGGCAGACCGCCGTATCGGTACGACGGACCGTCGTAGCCGGAGGCAGACCGTCGTATCGGTACGACGGACCGCCGTAGCTGGAGGCAGACCGTCGTATCGGTACGACGGACCGTCGTAGCCGGAGGCAGACCGTCGTATCGGTACGACGGACCGTCGTAGCCGGAGGCAGACCGTCGTATCGGTACGACGAACCGTCGTAGCCGGAGGCAGACCGTCGTATCGGTACGACGAACCGTCGTAGCCGGAGGCAGACCGTCGTATCGGTACGACGAACCGTCGTAGCCGGAGGCAGACCGTCGTATCGGTACGACGAACCGTCGTAGCCGGGCCGCAAGGGAGATTCTGGCGCAACAACAACGGTGGCCGAAGGCGGTAGAGACGTTCCAGGTCCTATACGACACCCTTTCGGAGACCACGGGGACCGCGGAACGTCTCCGACGGCGCAACGCCGGCCCCAACCACAACACCTTACGCGGACACACCAACGCCTCTTCAAAAGCTTGAGGATTGGAAACAGAATGCCAAGGCACAGCGGTGTGCCCCCGAAGGATCTCGCAGGTTCGAAACGGCATTGCCCCTGCGGAGACGTTCCTCGGTCCCCATGGCCTTCGGAAAGGTGTCGTTCAGGACCCGGAACGTCTCTACCGCCTTCGCCGAACCTTTTATCTCGGGGGCAAAACAAAAAGGGGGACCGATCGCTCGGTCCCCCTCCATCCTAAAACCTGTTAGATCGTGCGGCTTAGTACCGGTAGCGGTCCGTCTTGTAGGGGCCGTTCTTGTCCACGCCGATGTACTTGGCCTGGTCGTCGCGCAGCTCGGTGAGCTTGGCGTTGAGGGTGGTGAGCTGGAGGCGCGCCACCTTCTCGTCCAGGTGCTTGGGCAGGGTGTAGACGCCGATCTCGTACTCGCCCTTCTTCGTCCAGAGCTCGATCTGCGCGAGGGTCTGGTTGGCGAAGGAGGAGCGACATCACGTAGCTCGGGTGGCCGGTGCCGCAGCCGAGGTTCACCAGACGCCCCTTGGCGAGCAGGATGATCCGCTTGCCGTCGGGGAAGATCACGTGGTCCACCTGGGGCTTGATCTCTTCCCACGGGTACTGCTCGAGGCTGGCGACGTCGATCTCGCTGTCGAAGTGGCCGATGTTGCAGACGATGGCGTTGTGCTTCATCCGCCGCATGTGATCGTGAGTGATCACGTGGTAGTTGCCGGTGGCGGTGACGAAGATGTCCGCCTTGTCGCAGGCCTCGTCCAGGGTGACGACGCGGTAGCCTTCCATGGCCGCCTGGAGGGCGCAGATGGGATCCACTTCCGTGACCCACACCTGGGCGCTCAGGGCGCGCAGGGCCTGGGTGCTCCCCTTGCCGACGTCGCCGTAGCCGCAGACGACGGCGATCTTGCCGGCCACCATCACGTCGGTGGCGCGCTTGATGGCGTCCACCAGCGACTCGCGGCAGCCGTAGAGGTTGTCGAACTTGCTCTTGGTGACGCTGTCGTTGACGTTGATGGCGGGGAATCTCGAGCTCCCCCCGCTTGGCCATCTCGTAGAGGCGGTGGACGCCCGTGGTGGTCTCCTCGGTGACGCCCTGGATGGCGTCGAGCTGCTTCTTGTACCAGCCGGGCTGGGCGGCGTTGCGCGCCTTGATGGCGGCGAAGAGCACGTGCTCCTCCTCGCTGGTGGGGTTGTTCAGCACGGAAGCGTCGTCCTCGGCCTTGGCGCCCAGGTGGATGAGCAGGGTGGCGTCGCCGCCGTCATCCAGGATCATGTTGGGCGCGCCCTCGGGGAACTCGAAGATGCGGTGCGTGAAGTCCCAGTACTCCTTCAGGCTCTCCCCCTTGTAGGCGAAGACGGGGACGCCCCGGCGGCGATGGCGGCCGCGGCGTGGTCCTGGGTCGAGAAGATGTTGCAGCTCGCCCAGCGCACCTCGGCGCCGAGGGCCGTGCAGGGTCTCGATGAGCACGGCCGTCTGGATGGTCATGTGCAGGGAGCCGGCGATGCGCGCGCCCTTCAGGGGCTGGCGGCGGCGAACTCCTTGCGGATGGCCATGAGGGCCGGCATCTCCCCCTCGGCGATCCGGAGCTCTTTGCGGCCCCAGTCGGCCAGGGAGATGTCTGCGACGTGGTAGTCAGTCTGTTGCGGTCGGTGCTGCGGTCTGCGTGGCGACGGTCATGATGACCTCCTCAGAGGAACCCGGGCGACAGGAAATGTCTCACCGTCGGACCCGGTAAGGGTTGAGGTGAGCGCCGTTTCCTGGCCCGGTCTCATGCCGGCGTCCGAGCCTGGGAGGAGGGACCTCCTGCAACGCTCCTCGGACAGGCCCCCATGATACCTCGCCCGGGCCGAATTCCAAAGAGGGGAGTCTTGGACGGAGCCCTCGCCGCCCTCTGTCGTGTAGAATCACCCGCGCAGTCCAGCCACGTAACTCATTGACGGCGAACGCCAGGAGGGCATCATGGCCAAGGGTAACAACGCGCAGAAGAAAGAGACCAAGAAGCCGAAGAAGGGCACGGTGAAGGCCGGGGCTGACAGCAAGCCGAAGGACACCAAGAAGAAGTAGCGCCCGGAAGCCGGCTACCGGCGAGCTCGACGGCCCCCGCGAGCTCGCCCTGTCTCCCCTTTCCCCGTGCGACGGCCGTCATCTCCGTACCATCATCTCCGTACCATCATCTCCGCACGGGGATGTCGATGAAGCTGTCGCCAAACCACCTGATCGTCAGGGGCTCTCCGGCATCCGCGACCGTCTCGTCGCTGACGTCCTTTCCCGTGCCGTAGTTGATCTGCGCCCCAGGCGACTTGAGGACGCTGAGCACCACGACCAGGCGGCTGCCCGGCTGAAACTGGCGGCTGGTCAAGCGCCCGCTCCTGAAGTCCAGCCGCTGGCGCGCGCCCGGCGTCAACAGCTGGCGCTGGCCGCGGTCCCGCACATAGCTGGCGCGGGCCATGTAGGTGGAGAGCGCGACGTACTCCCCCTTGGCCGTGAGCTCGTAGAGCTCGACGCTGAAGTCCAGGTCCTTCTTGTTGACGATGAAATCCAGGCGCCCGGAGAACAGGCCGCTCAGCTCGGCCGGCTTCAGGAACGGATCGCTGGCGAAAACGACGCCGTTCCAGCTGTTCAGATCCTTGTCGACGATGCCGCCGCCGGGAAAGATGCGGTCGGCATCGGTGCGGTCGGCGAGGTCGACCCGTAGCGGGACGAAGGTCTCCCCCGAGGGCTTCCGCGCGCTGAGCCGGTAGGTCTCTCCGGTCCGCTCCGCGCTCAGGTGGAACCTCAGGCGCTGGTTGGCCATCGCGGCGAGCGAAGGCGCATGCTTCCAGACGTTCGCGCCCATCACCTCATAGTTCACCTTGTCCTTCAGAACGGAAGGCCTGGGGGCGCCCTTGAAAACAAAGTCGAACCATTGGTAGCGAAGCTCGCCGAGATCGATCTGCGCCACCGGGTCCGTCTCGTACCCTCTCAGGGAGGTCAACGGATTGCCGAGGCGGCTGATCGTTCCGCGCTGCCCCCGGATGTGGTCGTAAGGGCCGATGAGCAGGTAATGCCGGGCGCCTGCGGCGTATTCGTGGTGCTGGTTGAAGTAGTAGAGGGCGCCGATCTGGGCGTCGTCGTAAAAGCCAGTGGTCGTCAAAACCGGGATGTCGATGCGGGCGAACTCCTGCCGGTAGGGGATCATGCTCTGCCAGTAGGAGTCGTAGCTCGGATGGTCGAGCCAGCGGTCGAAGAACGGATTGGGCGTGCCGTCGATCTTGTCCAGCGCGCGGTAGGCCGGGCCTTTGACGTACCACTCGCGATTCATTCGCCACCAGCGGGCCCGGTCGTTGTAGGGCCCGTTGTCGAGGGTTTTGTTCGCCGTGGTATAGAACGGCCAGTAGTAGACGAAGCTTTGGAACACGTTGCCTTCCATCGGCACGTCGATGCCGGGCGCCGCCGTCACCGACGGCATCAGCGCCTTCAACGCCTTCGGCATGTGCTTGGCCGCGGCCCATTGGGTAAAGCCCTCGTAGCTGCCGCCGAACATGCCGACCCGGCCGTCGCTCCACGGCTGACGGCTGATCCAGTCGATCACCGCCGCCGCGTCGGCGCCGTCCTTCTCATAGGGAACGGGTGGGTCGGGGCTGCACCCCTTGCCGCGCGTGAGCCCCTCGACGCCGGCATAGCCATTCGACGCCGTCCGCCGGGCCTCGTCGAGCGTCGTCCTGGGATCGGCGTAGATCGTGAAGTTGAGCAGCGCCGGCAGCCGGCCCGCGACCGAGCGCGGGCGAACCACCAGGGCGCAGACCGTCGCGCCATCCGCGGTTTTGACCGCGATGTCCTTGTCGATGAGGTAACGCCGGCGGTCGTCCTCGTCGATCAGGGCCGCGGCGAGCGGCGAGACGCTCCGAAAGGTTTGCTCGTCCTGATAAGCGCGAATCAGGGTCAACGCGTCGGCGACCGCGATGGCGCGCTTGCCCTTTCGCGGCTCCAGCGCATCGTTCAGGTTCTGTTGCACCGCGGACAGGTCGACCCCGAGCGTGCGGATCACCAGGGCCGAGGTCCGGTCGTCCAGCCGGCCGAGAGTCTCGCGGAACGATCGCCGGAACGCCTCGTCGAAAGAAGGTCCGTCCAGGCTCTGCCGGGCCCTGGCCTCGGCGAAAATACCGTACAGAACCTGGGCCGCCCCGGACTGGGAAGAAACGCCACTCGCCGGCAACGCGCGCAGCGATGCCAGGGTCTTGCTCGCATCCGCGTACTGGCCGGCGACGATCTGCAATCGAAACAGATTGTCGAGATACCGGCGGCGATCGTCCTCCCAGTAGACCGCGATCACCTTCCGGGCCAATTCGGGCATGGACCGCGCGAGCGCCGCGGGATCTTCGGCCGCCGCGCCCGGAAAGTCGAACGATTGCGCCGTGCAAGGCACGGCCATCAGGCAGAGGCAGGCAAAGCCGATCCACTTGAACATTGAGCTCACTTTCCTCCGAATTATCGCCGGCTCGGATCGTTCACGCGGCCGAGAAAGAGCACAAGCCCGCTCGCGTTGTCACGGATGAGGAACAGGAACGGCCGGTTGACCTGAAACGGGCGTGGCCCCCCGCCGGCCGAGGCTCCCGTTTCTAACCCCATCACCGCGGTGGCAGCGGCGGCTTCGGTGCCCTTTTCGTCGACCTTCACGAAACCCTTGTGGAAGACCTCCCCGATCACCAGGCGCTGAGCCGGGTGAGACGGATTCGCGAGCCCGGTGAAGTCGGCCAGGTTGGGATCGAAGGCGAGGGGCATGCCCAGCGTCTTCAGTTCCTTGCCGAGCCTCAGGGATTCGCCCGGGTTCACCTCGAACTTCGGGAGCGCCACCCAGACCCATTCGGGCCTCATCGCGCTCGCGAGCGCATCGATTTTCCCTGCGTCGAGCGCACCCTCGACCGCCGCGAGCCCATCGATCGCGTCGGGAACGAGGAGCATCATCGACAGCTCACCTCCCTTGTAGGGGATCTCCAGGGCCGTCACGCCGTCCTGCTGGGCGATGCGAAACTGGTACGTGCGATTCATCGTCGGCACGTCCTTCGTCTCCGACGCGGTCAGATGGAAAGGCATGGGGCGCGTCTCATCGCGCTTGAAGGGATCGGCCCAGTCGCCCAGGAAATAGATCGCGTTGACCAGCACCAGGCGCGTGTCCGGCTTGACCGCGTCCTGAGGAATGAGGTTCTGGATGCGGCGCCGGGTTTTCTCCTCGACCCACTGGTTGATGTGGACGCGGGACCGCTCGGGCGCCTTCTTGAAGTCGAGGAGCTCGACGGGAGCGCCGAAGGCCGCCCGGGTCTTTGCCACGAACGCCGGCACGAGCGTATAGGTCCTTTCGCAGAACAGCTGATTGGCGATGCGGAAGACGACCGGCCGGGCAGGGTCCTGAAGCGAGCTGGCGAGTTGGCCCGAGAGAGTCATCACCTCGTCCGCCGTCCCCTCCAGATGCAGGACTTTTCTCATCTGCGCCGCCGTCTCGCCTTCGGCCCCACCCCAGGTCATGGCCAGGGCGGTGGTGATGCTCGCCGGCGAGACCACGAGGTTGCCCGGCTGCTGGCGCAGACGCTGGTAGAGATCGAAGCCGAACGCGTTGCTGCTCCGCGCGAGCTTCGCGACAGCGTCCGCGGCGGGCGCCGGCCTGGCGCTCACGAGCGCAAACCCCGCGGGAGGATCGCAGGCCAGGAAACTGGCGGCGACAAGAAGCCAAGGCACGAGGTGCTGGCGCTGCATGAGGATCTCCTTTGTACCGCCCTACTCTATCCGAATCGCTGGCCTCGAACCCTCGAAGCCTTCCAGATACCTGTATTAGACTCTCCACCATGGCGATTGAAAACATCTCCGACACCGCGCGCTGGGTCGCCGTCTACCGCGCCATGGAGACCGCGCGCCCCGACGCGATCTTCCGCGATCCATTCGCCGACCGGCTGGCAGGCCAGCGCGGGCGGGAGATCCTGGCCGAGATGCACAAGGGGCAAGCCTACGCGTGGCCGATGATCGTGCGGACGGCGGTGTTCGACGAGATCATCCTCGACGCCGTTCAAAACAAGAAGGTCGACCTCGTGGTCAACCTCGCCGCCGGACTGGACGCGCGCCCCTGGCGTCTGCCGCTGCCGCCGTCCCTCCACTGGGTGGACGTCGACCTCCCCGGGATTCTCAACTACAAGACCGAGACGTTGAAGGACGAAACGCCCGTCTGCCGGTACGAAGCCGTGACGGCGGATCTCAGGGACGTCGAGCCGCGCCGGGCGCTCTTCTCCCGGCTCGGCTCCGGCTCCTCGCGCGCCCTCGTGATCAGCGAAGGATTGCTCGTCTATCTCCCGCCGGAGCAGGTGGCGACGCTCGCCACCGACCTCCACGCTCAGCCGGGCTTCGCGGAGTGGCTGATCGATCTGGCGAGCCCGCAACTGCTCAAGCGGATGGAAAAAACCTGGGGGAAAAAGCTGTCGGAGAGCGGAGCGCCCTTCCTCTTCGGCCCAGCCGCAGGGACGGAGTTCTTCCGCCCCTGCGGCTGGCGCGAGGCGCGGTACCGGTCGCTCCTGGAAGAGGCCTATCGGCTCCATCGGACGATGAAGGGCGCATGGATCGGGAAGCTGATCGCACGGTTCTATCCCAAGAAGGTCCGCGAGGGCTTCCGCCGCTTTTCAGGGTTCGTGCTGCTCGAGCGGGAATGAGGCCCCGGCTCTCTATTGCCGGCTCGGATCGGTCACGCGCCCCAGGAAAAGAACGAGCCCGCTCGCGTTGTCGCGGATGAGGAACAGGAACGGCCGGTCGACCTTGAGCGGGCGCGGCGGTGCCATGGGCGCGGCTCCCGCCCTGAGCGCCATCACCGCGGTGGCCGCGGCGGCTTCGGTGCCTTTCTCGTCGACGCGCACGAAACCCTTGTGGAAGACCTCCGCGATGACGAGGCGATCGTCGGGACGGGACGGGTTCGCGATGCCGGTGAAGTCAGCCTTCCCGCGATCGAACGCGAGCGGCATTCCCATCGCCTTCAGAGTCTCACCGAGCGACAGCGAGCCGCCGGGGTTCACCTCGAATCTGGGGAGCGCCACCCAGACGCGCTCGGTCTTCATCGCGCTCGCCAGCGCGTCGAGCTTCTTCACATCGAGCGTGCCCTCGACCGCCGCGAGCCCTTCGATCTCGTCGGGAACGAGGAGCGTCATCGACAGCTCGCCCCCCTTGTAGGGGATCTCCAGTGCTGTCACGCCGTCCTTCTGTGCGATGCGGAACCCGGCCGTGCGATTCATCGTCGGCACGTCCTTCGTCTCGGACGCGGTCAGATGGAAAGCTGCGGGACGCGTCGCCTGATGCTCGAAAGGTTGGGCCCAGTCGCCCAGAAAGTAGATTGCGTTGACAAGCACGAGGCGGGTGTCCGGCTTGACCATGCCGGGCGGAATGAGATCTTTGATACGTTTCTCGGTCTTACCTTCCACCCATTCATTGATGCGAACGCGGGCTCGCTCCGGTGCCGTCTTGAAGTCGAGGAGCTCGAGAGGAGCGCCGAAGGCCGCCCGGGTCTTCTCCACGAAAGCTGGCACGAGCTTGTAGGTCTTTTCGCCGAACAGCTGATTGGCGATGCGGAAGACGATCGGACGGGAAGGCTCCTGGAGCGAGCGGGAGAGCTGGCCCGAGGTGGCCATCACCTCGTCAGGCGTTCCCTCCAGGTGGAGGACGGTCCTCATCTGCGCCGCCGTCTCCCCCTTGGCGCCGCCCCAGGTCATGGCCAGGGCCGTCGTGAGGCTCGCCGGAGAGATCACGAGGTTGCCCGGCTCCCGCCGCAGGCGCTGGTAGAGGGCGAAACCGAACGTATTGCTGCTCCGCGCGAGCCTGACGGCGTCCGCCGGCGGCGGCTCACCGTTCATGATGGAAAATCCCATGGAAGCGCCCCACGCCAGGAGGATGAGGGCGAGAACAAGCCAGGACACAGAGTGCCGACGCTGCATGGGGATCTCCTCCCTACGGGGGAACCACAAATATCCTTAATCATCACCCTACTCTATCAAAAATCGACACCTCGCATTCTGCTGACGAAACAATAGCGGCGGCCGGAGGCGGTAGAGACGTTCCAGGTCCTATACGACACCCTTCCGAAGGCCACGGGGACCGCGGAACGTCTCCGACGGCACAACGCCGGCCGAACCTCAACATCCTGGGCGGGCACACCAGCGCCCTTTCTTTTTCGAACCGGGTATCGGGAATCGGGATGCAACACACCAACACACGCTGGTGTGCCCCCGAAGGACATCACCAATTCGCAATGGCATTGCCCCTGCGGAGACGTTCCGCGGTCTCCGTGGCCTCCGGAAGGGTGTCGTTCAGGACCTGGAACGTCTCTACCGCCTTCGCCGAAAGGGTGCCGAAACTGTTATGCTGGAGGGGTGTCTGACGATCTTCGGTTCAGGAACCGGTACCGGATTCCTTCCGCACGTCTTGCGTGCTGGGATTACCGATGGGCCGGCGTTTACAGTGTGACGATCTGTACGCGCGGGCGGGTGTGCTGGTTTGGCGAGATTGTGAACGATCAGGTGGCACTGTCGCCGGAGGGTAGAGCTGTCGCGGAGGAGTGGCAGAAGATCCCTCGAGACTGCCTGCGCGTCCTCCTCGATGAATGGATTGTAATGCCCGATCATATGCACGGGATCCTTGTCTTCCAGGGCCAGCCCACAAAGGAGCAGAGCCAGGAGGAAACCAGCCGTCTGCTCTCCCAATCGCTGGGGACAGCAATCGGCCAGTTCAAAGCAAAATCAACCAAGCGGCTCCGAATGGACCTGAAGCAACCCGGCTTTGCTTGGCAGCCGAGGTTCCACGATACGATCCTGCGAGAACCCGCGGACCTCGAGCGAGTCCGTGCCTACATTCGTGCCAATCCTTCCAGTTGGAAGCCCACCAAACAATAACGGTGGCCGGAGGCGGTAGAGACGTTCCAGGTCCTATACGACACCCTCTCGGAGGCCACGGGGACCGCGGAACGTCTCCGGCGGCACAACGCCGGCCCAAACCCGCACCATCCTGCGCGGGCACACCAGCGCCATTTCTTTCCGAAAACCAAGACCAGAAAACAAACGCCAATAAAATCAACACACGTCGGTGTGCCCCCGAAGGGCATCACCAATTCGCAACAGCATTGCCCCGTCGGAGACGTTCCGCGGTCCCCGTGGCCTCCGGAAGGGTGTCGTATAGGACCTGGAACGTCTCTACCGCCTTCGCCGAAAGGATTATTTTGGCTGGGGTGTTCGGATGGCACAGACCGACGAAGCCCGTGCCACGAGCCGCCCCTCGCCGTCCTCCAGATCGCATTCGAGGTGGGCGGTGGTGCGCCCCCGGCGGATCACTCGGGCGTGGGCGCTGAGGCTGCCTTCCACGACTGGCAGGAAGTAGCTCATATGGAGCTCCAGCGTGGTGAAGGATTCGCCTTCGGTGGTGGCGGTGGCGAGGGCGGCACCCATGGCCACGTCGGCGAGGTCGCAGAGGATGCCGCCGTGGACGGTGCCCATGGCGTTGTGGAGGCGCTCCCCCACCGTCATCTCGATCCTCGCGTCGCCCTCCCCGAGCGATAGGGGCCTTACGCCGAGGAGCGTGGTGATCGGCGCCAGCTCCAGATCTCCCGCAAGCCACTTCTCGACGTATTTCGACAGCTGGCTCATGCCGCCCGCCGCCTTCCGTCTCTCCGCCCAATAATCTTGCGGCCGAAGCGGCGCAGCCATTCGTGATCGTTGCGCTGCGGCAGGGCGCCGCTCCAGCGGGCGATCATCCACTCGAGGCCGCGGAAGAGCCCGAGGCGGCCCAGGGTGCGGTCGGCCCAGCCGTTGATCAGGCAGTAGTTGTAGTCGTGGTTCCCCAGGTGATGCTGGCTGTGATGGTGCACCGAGAGCAGGAGACCGCTTTTCTGCATCAGGCGGATCCAGCGCGGCTGGCGGGCACGGTGACCGCATTTGTGGAACGCGAGCATGGTGACCAGCAGGACGCTGAACACCGCCGCCGCCAGGACCACGCTCCGGGCGACCGGTCCGGCGCCGGCGATCATCGAACCGAGGATGAGCGGACCGGTCAGGATCAGCGCGATCCACGACAGTGTGCCGGCGTCGTGGAGAAAGCTGATGTGGAAGATCCGGTTGGGATAGACGTGGTGCTCGCGGACCTGCAGCACCATGCGGCGGAGGAAAGTGATGTCCTCGTCGAACCAGGTATCGAACGCCCAGTGCAGCAGGCCGGAGACGAGATCGGCGGCATAGATGCCGGCAAGGATCGCCAGCACGGCCCGCGGCCAGGACAGCCCTCCAGTGATCAGAAGCCAGCCGAGACCGCTCAGCGTCACCGCTCCGTTGAGCATGGCGCCGAAAAGGTGGAAGCGGACCTCGCTCGGCGTATAAGGCGCCACCGCGAAGGCGTCGGCCCGCTCGCTCATGACCAGGACTCCATGGCCGCCCGCGGGGCGCTGCCCGGAGACGGCAACTGCAGGATCATGTGGTGAGCGCTCAAAGAGCCGGTCTCGAACGAGTTTGCCGCCGACCAGAGATAGAGGACGAACCGGCGGTAGAGGTGCTTGCCCCAGCGCGCGGTCACTTCGTCTCGCTTCGCCTCCAGGTTCTCCGCCCATTTCTTGCAGCTCAGAAAGTAGTTGTGCCGGTCGTTCTTGATCACCACCACCTCGAACGGGGTGCGCGCCACCTCCGCGAGGTATCTCTCCAGATTGAGCGGCGAGGTGTTGCCCTGGAACACCCACTTGGAGATGAACGAGGGCATGCCGTGCCGCGGACCTGAGTAGGCGTCGAGGTAGACCCGGCGGCCCGGCTTCAGGAGGCGCTGGTACTGGGCCAGGGTGCGGCGATAGTCCGGGAGGTGCTCGGTGACCCCGAGGTTGACGATGGCGTCGAACGGCTCGGCGTTCCGGGGCAGCCGGTACTCGAGGAAGTGCTCCTTGACCACCTCGCAGGCCAGGCCGCGGCGGCCGATCAGCTCCCGCATCGTCTTCTCGGACTCGTCGGAGATGGTGATCGAGGTCACGTGCACGCCCTGCTCGCCGGCGAACTCCAGGAACGATCCCCAGCCGCCGCCGATGTCGAGCACCCGCTGGCCGGGCTGGATGCCGCAGGCGTCGAAGGCGTAGCGGAACTTGCGCTCCATCCCGGCCTCCAGCGGCTCGCCGTCGTCCGCGAAAAAGCCGTGCGAGTAGGCGCGCAGCTTGCGGTCGAGCCAGAGGAGGAAGAATTCGCGGTCGACGTCGTAGTGGCTCTTGATCCACTTCTTGTCGCGCCCGACCTGGCCGAAGAGGAGAGGCTCGACATAGGTTGAAAAGAGATATTTGAAGGGATGGGGATCGCCGAGCACGGGCCGGAGCTTGAGCGCCGTCAGCAGATCCCCCTCGATGTCGAGATCGCCGTCCATGTAGGCCTCGGCCACCGCCAGCTCGTCGAACGCTGCCATGGCGGCGAGGCCCTTGCCGGTGACGACGCGGACGGTGAAGGCGGGCTCCCCTTCCCCACCGATCGCATGCGCCGTGCGGTCCGGCAGGCGCAGCTCGAAGGGTTTCGCCCGGCCGTCGCGGGCGCTCAACTTCGCGTGGCGCTCCCGCAGGCCCTGGACAAGGGGGTGATCGCCCGGCGCGGCGCCGGCGGTTGCCGTCTGGGAGAGATCGCTCATCGTCCACCCCCTTTTGATTGAGAACCGTGCTTTCTTGACTGTAGCGCGTCCCCGCCCGGCCAGCAATGGGCGGGCTGTGGCATCATGGGGAAACAAGGAGGCTCGCCATGGTCACCTTTCTGCGGTACGCCGTCCTGCGCTCGCTCTATGTGCTCCTGGCGCTGGCCGCGATCTGGGGCTCGCTGCTCTGGGGCCCCTGGCTGTCGCTGCCGCTCTCGGTGCTGATGCTGCATCTGGTGACCTACGTCGAGCGCTGGACCGGGCCGAGCCCGCCGGACCTGGTGACCGCTCCCGCCGGATTCGGACGCTGGCTCTCCCACCCGGAGGACGCGCACGGCCTGCTGTTCTGCGGCCTGCACTTCGCCGCCATCGGCTCCGCGTTCTGGCTCTGGCTCCATCCCGAGGTCACCGGTTTCGTGACGCCTGGGCAGAAGCTCGGCTTCGCGCTGGGGGCCGGGATGTGGCTGGGCTGGTCCGGCGGCATCAACATGGGGATCAACTTCCACAGCCATGCTCACAAGCCGATCTTCCGGAACGACGCGCTGAACCGCTGGTTCGGCCGGCTGTGGACGGTCCCTGGCGGGATCCCCTCTTACTGGTGGCGCTATAAGCACCTGGCGGTACATCATTCCCATCTCGGGGAGGACCAGGACTGGGTGCAGCCCAAGCGGCGGGCCGACGGCCGCTACGAGCACATGTGGATCTATGTCCTGCTCTACTGGCCGTGGCGCTGGGGCTACCACTTCTGGCGCGAGATCCGGAACGCGCCGACCGCGATCCGGTGCCGCGCTCTCCGCGAGCTCGCCCTTTTCGCGGTACCGTTCTCGATCCCCTTCTTCGTCGACCCCTGGATGGCGCTCGGGCTGTGGCTCTTCCCGGCCTGGGTCGGCGGCTCGATCATCATGGGGATGGGGATGTACGCCCAGCACGCCGGGGGAACCGACGAGCAGCGGTTCAGTCACACCACAACCTTCCTCTCCCATTTCTTCAACCTGACGATGTTCAACGCGGGATTCCACGTCGAGCACCACGAGAAGCCGGCGGTGCACTGGAGCGAGCTGCCGCGGCTGCACGCGGCGATGAAACCCGAGCTCATCGAAGGCGGCGCCCACATCGTGCCCTACGGCATCTATAGCGCTTCCGGGCTGTTGAACTCGGTCTTCCGCTCGCGGCAGGGCTGGGAGCGCTTCCTGGAGCAGCACCCGGAGTACCGACGGCCGTAATGAAACGTTACCGAAGCTCCGCCGGGATGCGGTCGCGGAGCTTCCGGTGGAATTCGGGCAGGCGGGACCAGTGCAGCCCCGGATTCACATGATGCGCCGTGTGGTAGCCGGAGTTGAAGGTCACCAGGTTGTAGAAGCGGCTCTCGACGTTGCGGGAGGCATGGAGGTGGTCGTCCATCTCCAGGCCGGCGTGCTGGTCGTAGCCCAGCCTCGCGACGTTGAAGATGGCGAGCAGCATCGGCCCGACGAAGACGATCATCGCCTTGGCGGGGTCGAGGTAGAGCAGGACCGCGAGCACCGCCAGACTGACCGCGGTCATGATCTTGAGGCGGCGGTAGACCCGCGGGTAGCGCCGGCCGAGGGCGATCGTCCAGGTGAGATGCCCGGCGAAGTTCTTCACCAGACATTCGACGAGGCTGCGGGGCGAGCCCTCCGGGCGCTGCCACCGCAGGGTGTCCCGCTCGGGCTCCAGGTAGTGGGGGTGATGGCCGAGGTTGTGGTGCAAGGTGATCAGGTAGGGCGGGGTTCCCGTCTGCAGGAACAGGATCACTTCGTAGACCCGGTTCAGCCCGCGCACGGTGAAAATGTTGATGTGGTGCTGGTAATGGTTGCAGGCGATCGCCACCGCCTGGACAGGCTGGAACAGGACGACGCAGAGCGCCGTTACCCACAGGCTCTCGACTCCGAAGAACAGGCCGAGCTGCACCGCCAGCACCATGAAGGTGTACGCCAGCGGCCAGCGGTCCTCCGGGTAACGCAGGAGCGGCTTCATCGCTGAATCTGACTTTAGCGAGTCGATGCCGGAATGTCCATGGCGGCGCAGGAGGATGCGTTCCTCCTCCTGCGTCCCAGGGCCGGGAATTCCCGGTTACTTCATGGGTCCAAACGTCGAGAGCGCCGGACCGCCGCAGGCGCCCATGTCGTTGGGCGACCCGTCCGGATCATTGAAGAGAAAGTCCGGGATGCCGGCGTTGATCGCCGGCGAGTTCGAGGGCGGACAGCAGGAGTTCCCGAGCGGGTCAGTCCCCGGGATCAACAGTCCCTTGTCTCCGTAGGTGTTCTTGAAGTCCGGGCTTATCGGGCCCAGATTGCCGAAGAAGCCGTTGTAGTGGTTCACCACCGAGGTGCTGGAGCCCAGGGAATTGACCAGCGTGGAGCTCGCCCCAATGGCCGTCTTGTTGCGGACGAACAGCGTGCTCGCGACGTTCACCATGCCGCCATAACCTGCCGCGATCCCTCCCCCGTCGCCCGCCTGATTGCCGTCGAACGTGGAGTTGATGACGTCCGCGAATCCTCCCGGCACCCACATGCCGCCGCCGTAACCGCCGGCGGTGTTGTTCTTGAACCAGGCTTGACGGACCAGGACGTTGCCATACGGAACACCGGCGTGAATCCCGCCGCCGTCCGAGCTTGCCTGGTTCGCAAGCAACTGGGTCCAGCCGAGATCGAGACGGCCGCTCCAGGCGACGGCGATCGCACCGCCGTAGGGGGCCCTGTTCCCTTCGAAGACGTCCGACCGCAGGTAGGGATTGGCGGAGTAGGTGCTCGCCAACCCGCCGCCAGAATAAGCCGACGTATTCCCCAGGAACTGTGTGCAGAGGATCGCCGGGGCGGCCTGCACTCCGATGACCCCGATCCCCCCTCCTTTCGCGTAACTTCCAGTCGCGGCGTTCTTGCTAAGAATGGAGTTCCGGATCGTGGGGGAAGATCCATTGATGAGGATGCCGGCGCCGTAAGTGGCCTTGCCGTTCCGGATCGTGAAACCGTTGAGGATGCTGTCCTTGCCTTCGGCGGACGCGAAGGTCACGACCGGCCCGGAGCCGCCGCCGTCGAGGAACGTGACACTCGGACCGCCCGAGGAGACGAGGTTGATCGGCTTGCCGTGAAAGTTGATCAATCCGGTGTAGGTCCCGGGCGCTACGCAGAGGGTCGCACCGGTGTAGGCCGCGGCGTCGATCGCCTTCTGGATCGATTGTCCAGGTTTTACCACCGTCGAGCCCTTGGGGCATCCTTTGTTGTAGACGCAGGCTTCCGTCCCCGGACAAGCCGCGAGCGCGGGCCGGGCCGGCCAGACTCCGCTGAGCGCGAGAACGCAGAGCACCAAAATCTTTCGCATGATCCTTCTCCTTTAAAGGTTTTGCTGAGTCATCGAAGCGACGGGTTGCCGCAACAAGCGGTGCCCTGGTAGACGGAGCCCGTCGAAAATCCGGGGATCGGCGCGTTCTGGCAGGATATTTCAAACACCTCCTTCAGAGGAGCGTCCGGCGGGCACTTCGAGGTGAAGTGGAAGTTGGTCAGCAGGCCCGCTTGAAATTCAGCCGAGCTTTGCGCGCAGGTCTTATCTGGATAATGGAGCCCGGAAACGACGACGGTCTTCGCGCAATCCCGTCCACTCGGTCGCGTAACCGTATGAGGTTCATCGAGGCTGCTGCTGGCCAGAAAAATGCTTCCACTGGCGGGGGTGTAACGGGCAGACACCTGATGGTTGCCGGCCTTGAGGCTCGACGTCTTCCAGGTCGCTTGGCCGTTCGAGTCGAGCTTGACCGGCGCTCCCACCTTGGATCCGTCGAGGACGAACTGGACGGCCCCGGTCGGGGTACCCTGACCGCCTGCCGCCGTTCGCGCCACGGTCGCGGTCGACGTCACCGGCGCTCCGACCGGCGTGGGATCCTCATTGTCGTTCACGGTGATCGTGGTCGAACCGGCCCGAATCTGCTCGATGAGCTGGTACGTCTTGGCGAAACCGGGCTCGCCCGTGACGGTCACGTCGAAGACGCAGTCGGCGTTCCGGTTCTTATCAAGGATCGGACGGCAGGCCCGCCGCGCCGCTTGCGGATCAAGGGGTTTCACAGGTGGTTGCTTCGGGATGACACAGGGCGGGTTCTCCAAGGGCCAGCCAGGGAAGATAAACGTCTTGGTCGAAGTGCCGGGAGCGTAGTCGAAAAGGCTCGTCTGGGAGGTCACGCGCCAGGCATCGGCGAACTTCTGGTTGAGGTCGAGGTAGCGTTGATGCAGCGAGGCCGGCATCGGCCCCACCGACGTACCGTCCGGGAGCGCCGGCAACCAGCTGCCCGGCGCGATGGCGCCCATGATCCCTTCCGAGGCTGGGGTGTGGAGGACGCTTACGCTGAGGTACCATTTGCTCTGCGAAGCCCACCAGCCCGGTGTCACGATCAGGACGGTCCCGTCCGGGAAGTCGATCCTGATACCGCCCCCGGCCGAGGCCGTGACGCGGCCGCCGGACCCAAGATTGAGCCCGTTCGCCCCCAGCGTCGTCAGGACGCCGTCCACACGGAGTTGAAGGCCGCTGGGGTCCGGGACGCCATTGAGTTTCGGCTGGAAGGTGACCCGGTTCTTCCCCACCAGAGCGGCGACGGCCGTGTTGAGGCTCACGCAGGTCGCGAGCCCGGTGTAGGGATTCGGCCCAGGATTGAATGTCGTGGCGACGGGTGTCTGGCGCGTTTGAATTTGCAGGCTGTTGCCATCGCGCAAAGAGACGAACTCGCCCGTGCTCTGGAAGTCGTAGTGGACTCCGTCGACGGTGGTGAGGTGGGGGTCGCCGTCGGTGTACCCATCGCTCGGCACTGACCCCCAATGCAGCAACTCGTTCGGCGAGCCTGTCCCAGGATTGATGACGCCCGCCCATCCTTGCGTCGTCGAAATATTGGCGGCGTAGTGGATCGCGCCCCACACGGTTGCCGGGGTTGCCAGCGTGTGATTTTGTAGATAGAGCGCCGCCACGCCCGCAACATGCGGCGTCGCCATCGATGTGCCGTTGATGGTGTTCGTCGCGGTGTTGTTCGTGCTCCAGGCCGAAAGTATGTTG
The DNA here is from genome assembly GCA_963792575.1 of uncultured Acidobacteriota bacterium. Classification (GTDB taxonomy): domain Bacteria; phylum Acidobacteriota; class Thermoanaerobaculia; order Multivoradales; family UBA5704; genus DATARR01. Next base: position 583,161 of record CAWBWZ010000002.1, on the reverse strand, counting down.
ACACCCGGCGCGAAGAGGTCGAGACACGTGCCGATGTTCGAGAACGAAGGTCTTGTGTCATTGAAAGGATCGACCGCGCCGACTGTGATGGCTGCCGGCACGCGGGCCGGCGATAGGGTGCAGGCGTCCCCGCCGGTATTGTTCCCCGCGGCGACGGCATAGGTCACGCCCGATGCGATCGAGTTGGTCACGGCGGTGTCGACCGCTGGCGACACGCCCCCGCCGAGGCTCATGTTGGCGACGGCAGGATGGATCGCATTATTCGTCACCCAGTCGACGCCCGCGATGACGCCGGACCAGGATCCTGATCCGCCGCAGTCGAGAACCCTTACCCCATGGAGTTGGACGGTCTTGGCAATGCCGTAGGTCGACCCGCCAATCGTCCCGGCCACGTGCGTGCCGTGGCCGTTGCAGTCCAGGCCGGTGCCGCCGAACGCGTCGAACGAAGAGGCCGCCCGGCCGCCGAACTCATTGTGCGTGACCCAGATCCCGGTGTCGATGACATACGCATGCACGCCGGCGCCCGTCGCGCTGTACGTGTATTTGAGATCCAGCGGCAGCTTCCGTTCGCTGGTCCGGTCCAGGCCCTTGGGTGGGTTGAGTTGGATCGTGTCGAGCGACACCCTCTGGTCGGCCTCGATCCAGGCCACGCCTGGCAAGGCGCGCAGGGCTTCCAGGGCTGCTGCCGGCAACTTGACGCTGAAACCAACCAGTGCCGACGTGTACTTGAACACAATGGTGCCACCGAGGCTCCTGACGGTTCTTTCCGCGGCCTGGACATCGCTGAACGCTACGGCCTCCTTGAAAACAACGATGTACTGGCCGGGGATCGCGCCAGGCGCGCTCTCGTTGAGAACCTCAACCGGGCCGGGAGCCGCGGCCACAGCAACCCTCTCCGCAAGCATCAGAAGGGCAAGCAGGCTCAAAGCGCAAGGCGATAACAGCCTCCACAGGCGCTGCCGTCTTTTCAAGGGACGAATCTTTGCATGTACCATCGGCTGGCGGCGAAACATTTCGTAACGCATGCTGGTCCTTTCTCACTCAGGTCGTCGTGTTGCCGATAGATCCATCGGCAGCCCGTAATCAGTTCTGTACTGGTGCAGATAGATCTCGGAGGCACCGCGCGGGTTTAGTGCCGCTCGCAGGACACCGGCTCGCGCGATCACAACGTTGTTATTCAGATATGCCGCAGCGCTTATGACACGTTCCCGGCGCTTTGATCACCCGCTAGTGACCAGCCCACGCCGGTTCAGTGCCACTCGCGCTACACCGGTCCTCGCGATCGCGGATCTAGATGAAGGTGAACGATCGATTGCCGCTTCGCCGCGGCGAAGCGGTGGCGGCCGCCGACCTCTGGACCGCCGCCCACGACGCCCGCAACTACACGATCGTCGGCGATCCCGCGGTGCGGGTCGCCGTCGGGCCTGGGCCGGACGTTCCGACTCTCGGGCCCGCAACACTCAAGGAGGTGCAACGTGAGAACTGAGCCGCCAAGGGCTCCGCAGGGATACCTCGACTTCGACGTCTGGATCGACCAGAAGTCCGATGGCCTCTACCGCGCCAAGGCCTGGAGCGGCGCCGCGGGTTTCGAGGCCACGGCGAGCTTCGCCCTCCCCGCGATTCTCGCGGGGAGAGAACTCTGCCGCGCCGGAGGCGGCGCCCCGAGCCGGGGCGGATCCGGCGCGGCCGAGACCGCGGACGGCGCCGGTCCGGAGCAGGTCGGGGACGCGCTGTTCCGCGCGGTCTTTCAGGACGATCTGCTGAAGGCCTTCCGGGGCTGCCTCGCCAAGGCCCGGGGCGGGCCCGGACTGCGCATCCGCCTGCGCCTCAACGACGTCCCCCAACTGGCGAGCCTGCCCTGGGAGTATCTGTACGACGCCGGGGGCCGGGGCTTCCTGGCGCTCTCCGACCGCACCCCGGTGGTGCGCTACCTGGAGCTGAGCGAGAGCCTCGGCACGCTGCTGGTCGAGCCGCCGCTACGGATCCTGGCGGTGATCTCGACCCCCCGGGGCTACCGGGCACTCGCCGAGGCGGACGAGGAGTGGCGGCGGCTCGGCGCGGCCCTGGAGCCGCTCCTCGGCAGCGGTCTGATCGAGATCGAACGGCTGGAGCATCCCAGCCCCGAGGCTCTGGAGTCGCGGTTGCGGACCGGCCAGCCGGTCCACATCCTCCATTTTGTCGGCCACGGCGGCTTCAGCGAGCTGCGCGGGGAGGGCGTGCTGGTGTTCGAGGACGAGGCGGGCAACGGCGTTCCCGTGGGCGGACCGAGCCTCGCCTACCTCCTTCAGGACCACCCGTCGCTGCGCCTGGCCGTGCTCAACGCCTGCAACGGCGCCCGCGCCTCCCACGAGAACATCTTCGCCGGCACCGCCCAGGTGCTCGTCCAGCACGGAGTGCCGGCGGTGATCGCCATGCAGTCGGAGGTCCTGGATGAGACGGCCTGCAGCTTCGCCGAGAAGTTCTACCGGGCGCTCGCCGCCGGCCTGCCGGTCGACGCCTGCGTCGGCGAGGTGCGCAGGGCTCTCGCCGCCGAGCGCAACACGGAGTGGGGCACGCCGGTGCTCTATCTCCGGGCGACCGACGGCCGGCTCCTCGCCGCCAAGGGCGGCGGAGGCCAGTTCGACGATGACTGAACCCTCCCCGGCAACCGGAGATCTATCAGGTTTGTCGAGTTTCCACATCCAACCGAAAGGAGAACGTCCTGCTCAGCGATCATCGCGGCAATCAGCCCGCCGAACCGCAGGCTCCCCGTGCCAGTTGAGCAATGGCGCCAAGGCCTTCGCGCCTTGGCGCCACGTCGGATTCGGAGGACAGGATAAAGAAGGTTGGTATTCATACATATCGCAAAGCCCATGAAACATTTTGAGCTCGCCATCAATTTAATCCACCAAGACTCGGGATTTATGACAGGAGGACGTCCCCCCGGCAGGGGCCGGGGGGACTGCTTGGGGGGCTAGCTCTGCTCGTAACCGATCCAGTTGATGTGCCACCCGTTTGCATTTGCCTGTGCTGGGGTGAGAGATGAATTGTCCGCCCACCTTATATAGATGCGAAAACCAGTAGCGGTCGGCGTAGTGGCAGTCGGAATGGGGTAGACCGAAGAAGCTCCAGTCGTTGCCCAGTGGCTGCTGGTGCCTCCGATCGACGTCACGTAAACCGGGTTCTTGGTGAATCGGCCCGAGCTCGTGTCAACATCCACAAAGATGCCAGCTGAGTTATACACCTGCCAATTCGTTGTACCTTGTGGAGTCTTCCCCGAAGCGATGCGTAGTCCATCCGGAATAAATCCCATTTTCTCTCCTTATAGGCTAAGTGGTGTAGGTTTAGGATGCAGAACGACTTGCACCCGCTCTCACAATTAATACTTCCTTAATCACTTCACGTTTACATCACCTCCCTTTTCTCCTTGAGCGCCAGTCCTCCAGGTCCGTCCGGTTCTGTCCTGACGCGGATAGATCTCGGAATCTCCGCGTCGGTTTAGTGCCACTCGCAGATCATCGATATTCAGATATCCTGTAATGCCCATGAAACATTCTCGATGTTTCGATCACTCCGCTGTAACGATCCGCCACCGGGTCGCGCCAGTGTGAGTGCCGCTCGCGCTACACCGCTTCTCGCGATCGCGGATCTAGGTCAGGTGAACGATCGATGGCCGCTTCGGCGGCGAAGGGAAAAGAGGATCTTGATGACAACGGGATTGCCGGGCTGCCCTGAAGAGCCGCTGCTCTGGTTCAATGGCCTCGACGGCCGGCGGGGCACTTATCTATTGCCTCCGGTGCCTCCGCGGCAGCTCGCCGATTTTGCCCGCGGCGCCACGGTCGACCGGGCGCGGGTCCGCGAGCTCCAGGCCTGGGTGGCCCGCGGCGAAGGCAAGGCGCGGCGGGGGCTCAAGGAGGGTCTCGACCCCGGCAAGCTCGAGGAGGCCGGCTGGGGGGCGATCTTCCCCAGCTCGGCGAATTCCGAGCCGCTGCGGGAAGCCCTCGCGCCGCTGCTCGACCTCCGGCGGGAGCAGGCCGGGAAACGGCAGGAACGCTTCTTCCGCGAATTCACGGGTGACGACGGCTACCGCGAGGGGGACACCAAGGTCGCGTTCCTCGCCCGCCACGGCGCCGGTCCCGGCCCGGCCGATCCGGAGAAGGTGCCCTACTACCTCCTGCTGGTCGGCGATCCGGAGGCGATCCCCTTCTCGTTCCAGTACCAGCTCGACGTCCAGTACGCCGTCGGCCGCCTGTTCTTCGACGAGCTCGCGGAGTACCGCCGCTACGCCGAGAGCGTGGTGGCCGCCGAGACCGGCGGCAGCGGCCGGCGCCCGCGGGCCTGCTTCTTCGCCCCCGCCAACCCGGGGGACCCGGTGACCGGGTCGCTCAACGCCCACCTGACGCAGCCGGTGGCGGCCGGGGTGCGGCGCGACCAGCCCGGCTGGAGCGTCGAGACCGTGCTCGGGGAGGAGGCGACCCGCGACCGGCTCGGCGGCCTGCTCGACGAGGCGCCGGCGTTCCTCTTCGCCGCCTGCCACGGCCTGGGCTTCGCCGCCGGCGATCCCGGTCAGAGAGACCTCCAGGGGGCCCTGGTCTGCCAGGACTGGCCCGGCCCGGGCCCCGGCGGCATCGACCGCGAGCACTATTTCGCGGCCGAGGACGTGGGAGAGAAGGCCCACGTGCACGGCCTCGTCGCCTTCTGTTTCGCCTGCTTCGGCGCCGGCACGCCACGCTGGGACGAGTTCACCCGCCAGGGGCAGGGGGAGCGCCGGGCACTCTCCTCCGGGGCTTTTCTGGGCCGCCTGCCGCAGCGGCTGCTCGGCCATCCGCGGGGCGGAGCGCTGGCGGTCGTCGGCCACGTCGACCGGGCCTGGGGCTTCTCCCTGGTCTGGCCCGGCGCCGGGCCGCAGATCAGCGCCTTCGAGAGCACCCTCCGGCGCCTGCTCGACGGGCAGCCGGTGGGCTGGGCGATGGAGTTCTTCAACCAGCGGTACGCCGAGCTCGCCTCCGACCTGGCGACGGAGGTGGAGGCTCTGGGGTTCGGCAAGCAGGTCGACGAGGCGCTGCTCGCCGACCTCTGGACCGCCAGCCACGACGCCCGCAACTACACGATTATTGGCGATCCCGCGGTGCGGGTCGCCGCTTTACCCAACCAGGAGGTACACCATGAAAATTGATCGATTCTCTTCGGCGTCCCTCCGGGCCGCCACGGTCCTGCTGATCGGTCTTCTCCTCGCCGACGGCCTTCCCGCCGCCGGTCAAACGGTGACCTTTCATCTCGGCAGATCGAAGGCCCGCGTGAAGCCCTTCCAGATCCTGGCCGGAGCGCTCGCTCTGCAGATCGGGGTGGTTCAAAAAAGCTTCGACAAGAACCGGCGCGCGCTGCAAATCGTGCGGGGCCCGGACGGCAAGCCGGCCTATCTTCGCCAGGAGGTGGCCGGCCTGATCGCCCGCACCGGGGAGGATCTCGACCAGGCCATTGAGAATGTAAAGCCGTCGGACCTGGAGCCTCTGCAGGCCTGGGCGGCCGATGGGCTCGGGCGCATCCAGGAGGATCTCGCGGCGCAGCCGGGCCCGAGGACCGCCGCCTTGCCCGCCGGTCTCTTCACCCCCCGCGCCGTCGCCGTGGTCGCCAGCCTCGGAGGGTTCCCGCTGCTGGCGCTCGCCAAGCCGAAGGCCATCAAACCGAAGTCCGTCAAGCCGAAGGCCGTCAAGCCGAAGGCCGCCGCCCCGCCGCAGGCCGCCCCCCCTCCGCAGGACACGGTCACCGCCGAGAAGACCGACAGCCTCCTGGACCAGGTCGGTCAGGTGGTCGGCCGGATCTTCTTCCTCGCCGATCACAACGACCTCGAAGTGAAGCTCTGGGTGGGCAGCACGGCACCGCACGCCACATTCAGCTTCTGGCCGCAGGGCAGGATCAAAGGGGCCACGCCAGCGCCCACCATCCTCCGGACCGACGGCAAGCGGGATCATGTCGTGCGCGGCCTCTATGTCTACCGGGCCGCCTGGACCAAGGGAGCGGTGACCGAATTGATCGAATATCCCAAACCGGCCGGAACCTCGGTGGCGATGAGCGAGCGGCTGGACCTGGTCAACGGCAGCGGCTTCTTCTGCTGCCGGTTCAACGAGCAGTACTGCCATAACGTCGCCAACGAGAAAGAGTGCCGCCGTTGAAACGCCACTGGACCTTTCCCGCCGGCGCGGGGCTGGGATTGGCCCTGGCGCTGCTCGTCGGCAGGATGCTCGACGGCGAGCTGGAGCCCCTGCAGTACCTCTTCGTGCCGCTTTCGACCCTCGCCTGCGGCGTGGCGGCCCTGGTGGCCTGGACGCACTTCGGCGGCCTCGCCGAGACGGCCAGAGACACCGTCCGCAAGTGGCGCCTGCGGATCTCCCTCGCCCTTCTGGCGCTCGGCGCGATCCTGCTGCTCGGGCTGTACCTGAAGTTCTCGGAGCGGATCCACTATGGCGAGGGCAGCAATGGAGAGGGCAGAAACGGTGGCAGCGTCGCCTACCTCGTGGGCTGGACGCGGTCGGGGCTCTGCGAGTGCTCCGGCGACGACGCCAGCTGTATCCAGCAGATGGGCATCGTGCCCGAAAAGATCGGGGCCTGCTGGACGAACCGCTGGATCGTCCAGCTCGTCATGACGCTCTCCTACCTCCTGATCCTGGCGAGCGCCGGGACGATCGCGGGCCTGCTGATGATCCCCGCGCGGCCACCGCAGGCCCCGGCGGCTCCACAGGCGCCGCGGGAGTATCTCGACTTCGACCTCTGGATCGATCAGAAGTCCGAGGGGCTCTACCGCGCCAAGGCGTGGAGCAGCGCCGCGGGTTTCGAGGCCACGGAGAGCTTCGCCCTCCCCGCCGGCCTCCTGGGCGGAGAGCTCTGCGTCGCCGGAGGCGGCGCCCGCCGGGGAGGGTCCGGCGAGGCCGTGGACGGCGCCAGTGCCGAGCAGGCCGGGGACGAGCTGTTCCGCGCGGTCTTCCAGGGCGAGCTGCTGAAGGCCTTCCAGGGCTGCCTCGCCAAGGCCCAGGGGGGGCCCGGACTGCGTATCCGCCTGCGCCTCAACGACGTCCCCCAGCTGGCGGGCTTGCCCTGGGAGTATCTGTACGACGCCGAGGGCCGGGGCTTCCTGGCGCTCTCCGGCCGCACCCCGGTGGTGCGCTATCTGGAGCTGAGCGAGGGCCTCGGCACGCTGCTGGTCGAGCCGCCCCTGCGGATCCTGGCCGTGATCTCGACCCCGAAAGGCTACCGGGAGCTCGCCGAGGCGGACGAGGAGTGGCGGCGGCTCGGCGCGGCCCTGGAGCCGCTCCAGCGCAAGGGCCTGATCGAGGTCGAACGGCTGGCGCGCCCCACCCCCGAAGCCCTGGAGGCGCGGTTGCGAAACGGCCAGCCGGTCCACATCCTCCATTTCGTCGGCCATGGCGGCTTCAGCGAGCTGCGCGGGGAAGGCGTGCTGGTGTTCGAGGACGAGGCGGGCAACGGCGTTCCCATGGGCGGGCCCGAGCTCTCGCCTATCTCCTTCAGGACCACCCGTCGCTGCGCCTGGCCGTGCTCAACGCCTGCAACGGCGCCCGCGCCTCGAACGAGGACACCTTCGCCGGCACCGCCCAGGTGCTCGTGCAGCACGGCGTGCCGGCGGTGATCGCCATGCAGTCGGAGGTCATGGACGAGACGGCCTGCGGCTTCGCCGAGAAGTTCTACCAGGGGCTCGCCGCCGGCCTGCCGGTCGACGCCTGCGTCGGCGAGGTGCGCCGGGCTCTCGCCGCCGAGCACAACCCGGAGTGGGGCACGCCGGTGCTCTATCTCCGCGCCACCGACGGCCGGCTCTTCGCGCTCGAGGGCGGAGGTCCTTCGAAAAACTGACTAAACCTTCCCGGCGACCGGAGATCTATCAGGTTGTCGGGCTTTCACCACAGCAACCCAAAGGAGAACACGATGCTCAGCAACAATTCCGACCGAGCCGCAAGCTTCTCCCTCGCAAGGCCGGTAAGGCCGATTCCGTTCCCTTCCTGAGGCCGGGCGACTCCCATCGAGGTAGCGGCCCAGGGGAGCGGCACGATCAACGACCCGGGCGGAACGGACAAGCAGCCGCCGGCCGGCTACACGTCCGACTCTTCCCTCGCCTGATGACGGTAAAATGACGTGGAGAGGGCTCGCGGAATTCTCTGGCGAGCCCTCTCCGCGTCAGCGGGGGCGCTCCCCCCGCCATTCCCCCTGGAGCGTGAAGCCGGCCCAGTAGTAGGGAGCGCGCCAGCCCTCCTGGCGCCGGATCGCATCCTGGGCCGCCCGCAACGCCGCGGCGGGAGAGAGGCCCTCGGCCAGGATCCCGCGATAGAAGCGCCGCATCAGCTCGACGGTCACCTGGTCGTTGACGTTCCACAGGCTCACCAGCACGCGCTCGGCACCGGCATAGAAAAACCCCCGGGTCATCCCCATGATCCCCTCCCCCCGCACCTCGCGCCCCAGGGCCGACTGGCAGGCGCTCAGCACCACGAGGTCGGCCCGCAGGTCCAGCTCGTAGATGTCGGCCAGGTGGAGGAAGCCGTTCGGCTCCGGCCGCCCGCGCGGATCGATCTGGGCGAGCACCAGCTGGCCGCCGCCGGGATCGGTGGCGGCGAAGGAGCCATGGGTGGCGAAGTGCAGGAAGCGGTAGTCCCGCAAGCCGCCGCCGAGGACCGCCGCGCGGCTCGCCTCCCTGCCCAGGACCTCGGTGCGTTCGGAAGCGGGCGCCAGCGCCAGGATCGCCTCGGCCTCCCGGCCGGTGTACGGCAGCGGCTGGTATCGGCCGTCGAAGTCGGGATCGGCCAGAACCCACAGCGTCTTCGGTGCCGGCGCCCGGCCGGCGACCTCCCGGCGGAGCTCCCCGAGGACCGAGACCGACGGCAGGGCGACGATCTCGTGGCTGGCGACCAGCGGTTCGCTGCCTCCCGGCTCCGGCAGAGCGGCGAAGGGCAGGCGCTGGAGGATGCCGTCGCCCACCACCAGCAGGCGCTTGCCCGGCAGCAGGGAGGCGACCGGCCCGAGGAGCAGCCGGCTCAGCTCGGCGAGCGGACGGCTGGGCGGAACTCTCGGCCGTGCGGTTGCGGCTGCGGGCGAGGAGATCGCAGGCCAGGCGCGTCACGCTCTCGATCTCGGCGCGCCCGGGGAGCTCGAAGCTCCGCAGAGAATCGGGCGTGACGGCCCAGAGGAAGCTCCGCTTCTCGCCCAGCCGGTACTCCAGCAGCAGGGTGTCGCGGTCGAGCAGCCCGCGCTGGATCTCGGCGGCGCTCCAGCGCCGCGGCTGGGTGAGCGCGGCGTAGCGGGGATCGCCGGCGCGCAGCTCGGCCCGCACCCGGTCGAGCTCTTCCCAGTGACGCCTGAGCTCCGCCTCGACCGGCCGCATCTGCTCCGGGGGGTGAGGCGTCCTGGGCCAGGCGGGTCTGGCGGGAGACCAGCCCGTCGATCTCGCTTCTCAAGCTCCCGCTCGCGGGCGTGGAGCTCCGGAGCGGCTCCGCCGTGCCGGAGGTCCGTGCCGCTGGCGGCCAGCCCGTCGAGCAGCGAGCGCGCCAGCGACCTCTCGCTGACCTCCAGGGCCTGCGGCGCGTCACGGTGCTGCTCCATCAACAGGTCGATCAGGAAGTCGTAGAAGTCCTGCTGGGTGGCGAAGAAGTCCGCGCGGGTGGTGTAGCTCTTCTGGGCGAAACGGTGCCGCTCGACCTCTGTCAGGGCCTCTTCCATCAGCCTGCGGGCCGCCTCGAGGTCGCCGCGGCGGCGCAGCAATCGGGCTTTCCCCTCCAGGATCCAGGCCAGATCGAGGCGGATCGTCGAGCGCCCGGAACAGACCGAGGGCGCGGTCGAAATCGTCGAGCGCGGCCGCGTCGTGGCCGGCGGCGTCCTCCAGCCGGCCCAGATTGCCGAGGCAGCGGGCCTCCTCGCGGGAATCGCCGAGGCTGCGGAAGATGGGCAGAGCCTCCTGGTAGGCTCGGCGAGCATCCTCCCGCCGGCCGAGCTGGCGGTAGGTCACGCCGAGCACGGTGCAGCGTCGTCGGCCCGGCCGCGGGAACCGGGCGGCCGCAACGCCAAGGCAAGCCGGAGGGGCTCCAAGGCCTCGCCGGGCCGTTTCACGTCCTGGGCGAGAAGTCCCAGAGCGTTCAGGGTGGCGGCCTCGCCGTTGCGGTCCTTCGTCTGGCGGAAGATCCCGATCGCTTCGCTGAACCGCTCGCGGGCCTGGACCGCCTCTCCCAACTGCAGTTGGAGGTGACCGAGGTTGACCAGGATCTTGGCCCGCTCGCCGAGATCGTCGCCCTGCCGCCAGAGGGCGAGCGCGCTGTCGAAGTCGGCCGCCGCCTCGTCGTAGCGCCCGCGCAGGTGGAGCGCGACCCCCAGATTGTCGGAGGTCACGGTCTGGCCGACGCGGTCTCCGAGCCGCCGGCGCAGCTCCAAGGCCTGCTGGTATTCGCCAATGGCGCCGCCGAGGTCGCCGAGGGCGAAGCGAAGCTCGCCGAGTTGCTGCCGGACCACCGCCTCGAAGGACAGGATCGCCTGCGAACAGGGACTGGGCTCGGGTGAACGTCTGGAGGGCCGCTTTTTCGTCGTGCAGGCATTCGCGCTGGAGCTGACCCAAGCCGAGGAAGGCCTCGGCCCGGCGCCGCGGCAGGCCGAGCTCCGCGAAGCCGCGTTGCGCGCTCTCGTAGGCGGCGATGCCGGCGCGGCACGGCTCTGGCCGTGCGTGTCAGGCGCAGCGCGTGAGCCCGGGCCAGCTCCGTCTCCGCGGCCGCCCGCCGGCGGTCCGCCGCGGTGGCGCGCCGATGCTCGGCCAGCCGGAGACCGCAAGGCCCCCGAAAACCGGCGGGGAGGGTCAGCTCGATGCGGAGCTCGCCCGCGGCATCCGCCACCCAATGGATCTCCTCGGGCGGCCAGGGAGCGGTCTCGCGGCGGTGAGGCTGTCGACCTGGAGGAGCTGCCGGCCGCGAGGATCGAACAGAGTCAGAACGACGTCTCGCGACTCCTGGCCGGCCACCACATGGATGTAGTCGCCCGGCTGGACGGCGATCCGCAGGGTCGGCGACCCCTCGCAGACGGGTGCGGGAGCGACGGGAGCGGCCTTCTCCTCGCCACGGCAGCCGAGGCCGAAGAGCAGGAGCAGGCCGAGGCAAAGACTCCGAATCAGAACCCAGGGCAACGCCCCAATTTTTTGCCCCGGAAGGGGCAAGAAAAGGCGGACAACCTGCTCGCCGGCAAAACGTCCCGTTCACTCTCCTCGGCTCGGCTCCGTCACGCGCAGAGGCTGCGTCTCCAGCGCCTTCCCCGCTCCCCCGCCGGAGCCGTCCGACAGCTCCAGACGATAGCGGCCCGGAGCGGAGCCCCTCGGGAAGCTGGAGCTTCAGGGCGAGGTCCTCGTCCAGCCGCAGTTCTTGACGGACCACAGCTCTCTGCCGGTCGCCGTCGTCGCGGAGCGCCAGCCGGTAGACCGGGAGCTCCTCGGCGGGATGGAACACGAAGCATCCAGGGCCCGGTGGACGCGGTCAGGGTCTTCTCTCCGGAGGTCGGAAGGCGCTCGCCGGACGAAGAAATCGATGATGGGATATCGGGCTTCGGCGCCCGCAGCGCTTCGATGATGCTCCGCTGGTGCAGGTTCCAGGCGGTCAGGCCGACCAGCGCCACGAAGAACGACGCGGCCAGACGGGACCACCAGGACGGTCCGCCGCCGTGCGCCGGCGGAGATCTCGCGGACGTTCTGGGGCGGCGGATCGCTCGACGGATCGAGCTGCGGGCGGAGCAGGCGCCAGAGCGCGGCCGAGTCCACCTCCTCGCCGGCGCCCGGCTCCTCGTCCGGCGGGGCGAACTCCGCCGCGGCCGCCGCCAGGTCGAAGCAGTCGCGGCAGCGCACCAGGTGCTCCTGGAGACGCGCCTCCTCCTCGGCGGCAAGCTCGCCGCGATGGTAGGCGATCCATTGGTCGGGGGAGGGGTGGTCCATCGGCTCCGGGGACGCGTCGATCAGCTCCAGGAGGGTGTCACGAAAGTCGGATGAGCTCTCTCCCACGTGTTCACCCTCCGCTCAGAAGTCTATCGTCCCGAACGTCTGGTGCAGCTTGTCCCACAGCCGCTGGCGCGCCTGGAAGAGGTGGGCCTTGACGGTCTCCGGAGAGATCCGGAGGGCCACGGCGATCTCCTGCATGCTGCGCTCCTGGTAGACGCGCAGCTCCATGCACAGGCGCTGCTTGGGGGGCAGCTCTCCGATCGCCTCCCGCAAGGCCTTCCAGCCGCTCCTCGCGCACGATGCGGTCGAGCGGCGAGGCCGTGGCGGAAGGCGAGGGGGCCTGGGCCGCCGGCGACGGCTCCGGAGCTCCGGACGAGTCCTCGAAGGGGATCTCCGGAACCGCCTGCCGGCCTCCCGGCTGGCGGTCGCGCCACTTCCGGTAGACGTTGAAGGCGATCTGCAGCACCCACCCCTCCAGCGAACCTTCCCCCCGGTACCCCTCCAATCCCTGATAGATCCGCAGGAAGGTCGTCTGGGTTAGGTCGAGCCGCTCCTCGGGAGAAAAAACCCGCGATGCCAGGAAGCGCTCGACCCGCGGGCGGAAGCGGCGGAAGAGCAGCTCGAAGTTCTTCTCGCGGTCGGCTCCGCGCTGGAAGTCGAGCACCGCGCGCAGGATGTCCTCCGGCCCGGCGAGCGGGCGATCGTCCACCGCGGGCGGGGTCGGCTCCCCAAATTTCATCGCGGCTTCCACCGGCTGGCGGGAGGCATACCAAGGGCTCCGATCTGAAAAGGGCTCGCCTCCTAGTATCGCACAGAGAGAAAGAGAGGCTGGTATATTGCAAGCCTCCGGCGCCTCGCACAACCCGAATCGATGCATGTGCCTCTGCTTCGATGCAACTCAGTGCCGTTTGTAGCAACGACTCCCCGTCCTGACCTTGGAACGCCGCCTTTCAAGGAAAAAACCTCTTGTCTGGCGGCAAAACAGCTCGTCGGAAGCAAATATGAAGCAACGTAGTGGTAGAAGTCCGTGCCGAGCCGTACCGCGAAGCTCCTGGCGGCAGCTTGTTGCAACGTCTTCAGGGCGGCCCGGGTACGAACCCGCGCAGGCGGCCGCCCACCTGCCCGGAGAACACCACGCCGGAAGCCCGCCCGGCAAGGCCGGCGCCGCGCAGGCGCTGGATTGTCCACCAGTTGCAATCGCCCGCCCATAGATAGGAGCCGTACGCCGGGTAGAACCGCCCGGCATACCCGGGCCTGGAGGGGAAGGCCGCCGCGCGCTCACCCGAAGGGGCATGCACGATCGAACGCTCCAGTTCCGTGAGCAGGGCGTGGAGCGTCGCCGGATCGACGGCGCGGACGAAGGAGGCGCGGGGCCCGGCCTTCGGCAGCGGTGTCCTCCGACCGTCGAGGTAGACCACCGAGGGCGTGGGCAGGAAGAGCGTCGCGAAGACGGCGTGGGGCCGGAGGTCGGACTCCATGTAATAGCGCCGGTCCCCCCAGGCGAACTCGAGGAAGGGGGCGCTTTCTTCACCGGGAGGCCCCAGCCGCCATCCCGGCGGCTGCTCGACGACGATCGCGGTGTGATACCCCCAGTCCGCCACATAGACCCGGTAGGGGCCGGGGCCCGGCACCGCTGGCAGCGTCAGGCCGGGCCGCGCGTCCCGCCCCAGGGCGACGTAGAGCGCGGGCCCGAGCGCCAGAACCAGGACGGCGAGCGCCATGGCGCGGCCGGCCCGCCGCAGCCAGCGGAAACGGAGAGGCACGGCGGGATCAGAGGCCGTCGAGCAGCGAGCCCAGGATCAGCAGAAGCCCGGCGACCACGAGCGACCAGAACCCCAGGTTGTTGGGAACGTGGATCACGCCCAATCCCGCCAGCAGTCCGACCAGCCAGAGGACCAGGGAGATGATGAGCGTCACCTGCTTCGGAGCCTGCGTCTTGAATCCGCCTCTTCTCGCCATAGGGGAGCCTCCACCTTTCGATCTGTCCTTCGTTTTGGAGGCTCGACCTTATCATGGGAGCGTCGGCCCCGCCCGGGCATCAATGCCCGGGCTCCCCCTACCGCATCGCCGGCACGGCCGCCAGGCGGCTCTTCAGGTGCGCGATGATCTTCGGGCCGTTGTCGCGGGAGTTCTCGATGAAGATGCGGTCGGTCCAGCGGCCGGCCTGCAGGGTGCCGGCGACGTAGAGGCCGGGGACGTTCGACTCGCAGGTCTCGGGGTCGAAGGCCGGGATCAGGGTCTCGGGATCGAGCTCGACGCCGCAGCGGCGCTCGAAGTCGGCGTCCGGCTGGTAGCCGATCAGGACGTAGGCGGCCTGGGCCGGCAGCACCTCGGGGCCGTCCGGGGTCGCCAGCTCGACGCCCCCCTCGGGGAGGAAGGCCCGCACCTGGGTGTTGAAGCGGGCCGGGACCGACCCCTCCTCGATGCGGTTCTCCATGTCCGGCTTGAGCCAGTACTTGACCCCGGCCTTCAGCGCCGCGCCGCGGTGTACCAGGGTCACCCGGACGCCGTTGCGCCAGAGGTCGAGCGCCGCCTCGGCCGCGGTGTTGCCGGCGCCGACGACCACCACCTCCTGCCCGAAGTTCGGGTACGGCTCCTTGTAGTTGTGGGCCACCCACGGCAGGTCCTCGCCCGGCACCCCCAGATGGCGGGGGTTGAAGAAATAGCCGGTGGCGAGGGCGACGCTGCGCGCGCGCAGGGTGCGCGGTCCCTGCATCCGCCGGGTGTGGACGGCGAACTCCTCCCCCTCCTTGCGCACCTCGAGGACGTCCTCGTAGAGGGCCAGCGGGAATGTCGTAGTGCTCCACGACCATGCGGTAGTAGGCGAGCGCCTGCCGGCGGGTCGGCTTGACGTCCGGGATCGAGAACGGGACGTTCGCGATCTCCAGCCGGTCGCGGGTGGTGAAGAACTCCATGAAGGTGGGATAGCCCTGGATGGCGGCGGTCAGCGGGCCGCGGTCGACGAGCAGCACCGAGAGCCCCTGGCGGCGCGCCTCGGCGCCGATGGCGATGCCGGTCGGCCCGGCGCCCACCACGATCAGATCGAGCGTTTCGTTCATTTTGGTTCCTCTCCCTCTCGCGGGGGCGCGGGCCACAGTTGGTACAGGTGGTCCACCGGGCCGTGCCCGCCCCCTTCCCTAAAGGATACGCGGCTGCGATGGCGCCCGCCAGATAGGCGATCGCTCCCTCGACCGCCCGCGGCAGCCCCTCCCCCGCTCCCAGCCGGGCGGCGATCGCCGACGAGAGGGTGCAGCCGGTGCCGTGCGTCGAGGAGGTGTGGAGCCGGGGGTGGGCGAAGCGGTGGACCCGTCCATCCCGCTCCACCAGCAGGTCCACGACCTCTTCCCCTTCGGCGTGCCCCCCCTTGGCGAGCACGGCCGGCCCGCGCGCCGCGAGCGCCTGGGCCGCGCGCAGCCGCTCCTCTTCGGTATCACAGGGGAGGCCGGTCAGCGTCTCGAGCTCGGGGGTATTGGGGGTCACCACGGTGGCGAGCGGCAGCAGCTCGGCCTTGAGCGCCTCGACGGCGTCCTCGCGCAGCAGGCGGGCGCCGCTCTTGGCGATCATCACCGGATCGAGGACGATGGGAATCCCGCTGCCGCCGAGATGGACGCGGAGCCGGTCCGCCACGGCGCGGACGATCCCGGCGCTCGCCAGCATGCCGATCTTGACCGCGTCGGCGCCGATGTCCTCGAGGACGGCGTCGATCTGCGCCGCCACCATCTCGGCCGGCACCTCGTGGACGGCGCGCACCTCGCGGGTGTTCTGGGCGGTGAGCGCGGTGATCGCGCTCATGCCGTAGGCGCCGTGGGCGGCGAAGGTCTTGAGATCGGCCTGGATGCCGGCGCCGCCTCCGGAGTCGGAGCCGGCGATGGTGAGCAGGCGGGGACCCTCACCTCCGCAGCCCTCCTCTCCCAGCCTCCCCCATCCGCCGGGAGAGGAGGGAGCAGAGGCATCATGCCGCCCGCGGCGCGAGCCGGCCGCGGCGCAGCCAGGCGACGACGCCGACGATGGCGAGCACGCAGAGGCTGATCACCTGCGCCAGCGTCAAGGGGCCGAAGAAGCGGTCGTCCTTGGCGCGCAGGATCTCGACCAGGAAGCGCTCGACGGCGAGCAGCGCCAGCACGGTGAGAGCGATCGCGCCGGGCTGAAGGCGGCGGCGGAACATCCACATCGCGATCCCCCAGATGGCGACGGCCATGGCGGTCTCGTAGAGCTGGGTCGGATGGACGCTCAGCAGCGTGGAGTCCGGCACCGAGTCGGGGATCGCCACGTGGAACAGCTCGCGCAGGTTGCCGGCGGTGGTCTCAGGCAGCCCGACCGGGAACGCGACCCCCCAGGGGAGAGTCGGTGGGCCGGCCGTAGTCGTCCCCCACCAGGAAGCAGCCGATGCGGCCGATGCCGTAGCCGATGGCGAGCGCCGGCGCGGCGACGTCGGCCATCGGCCAGCCCGGCAGGCGCCGGTGGCGCATCGTCCAGAGCACGCCTGCGGCGCCGAGGATGAAGCCGCCGTACCAGACCAGGCCGGAGCGGTCGAAGAGCAGGTGCCAGTCGTGAAACAGGATCGCGTAGTAGACCTTGGCGCCGACGATGCCGCCGACGCCGGCGGCGAACACCAGGGCGCTCGCGTCCTCCTCGTCGCCGACGCCGAGCCGCTTCATCCCCCAGCGGAGCTGGAGATAGCTGGCGAGGAAGGCGAGGACGAGCATCAGCCCGAACGGGCTGACCGAGAACGAGCCGATGTGGAAGAGTTCGCGGATCATGTCGGGAGGGCGAAGAATAGCATGGGAGATCGTGGGGTACACTACGCCCCGAAGAGGAAAGAATGCCCACCGACGACCACGTGAAGTTCGAGGCTTCCATCAGCCCGGCGAATGAGGACGGGCCGGCGCGTCTCTACGTCTGGGTGCGCAGGTTCCACGGCGCCGAGGAGCTGACCGGCCGCTACGAGGTGTTCGAGGACCTGCAGCGGCTCGACGAGTTCATCGCCCGCGCCGCCGCGGCCGGCCAGGACATCGCCGCCCTGCGGACGGCGCGCGACGACTTCGCCAACTCGCTGGGCTGGCGACCCTGACGCGCGTCCGCGTGGCCTTCGCGGCCATAGCGGTTACAATCGGCCCCTCATGATCACCGACACCACCCGCGAGCGCTTCGCCGCTCTGGCGGAGATGGTCCGCCGCGAGACCAAGGGGCGCTGGCTCGTGCTCACGCACGACAACCCCGATCCGGACGCGCTCGCCTCGGCCCAGATCCTGGCGCGAGTCCTCCGGCAGGCCCTGCATCAGAACGTCACCGTGGCGTACGGCGGGATCATCGGCCGCGCCGAGAACCGGGAGATGGTCAAGAGCCTCAAGCTCCCGTTCAGCCACATCCGGCATCTGAGCCTGAGGAACTACAAGCACTTCGCGCTGGTCGACACCCAGCCGCGGAGCGGCAACAACCAGCTCCCGTCGCGGACGATCCCCGACATCGTGATCGATCACCACCCGCTGCGGGAGAACACCCAGACCGGGCCCTTCTTCGACGTGCGGCCGAAATACGGCGCCACCGCCACCCTGCTGGCCGAGTACATGCTGGCGGCGGACGTCAAGCCCACCCACGCGCTGGCGACGGCGCTGATCTACGCCATCCGCTCCGAGACGCTCGACTTCGCCCGCGAGCACGCGGGACCGGACAAGACGATCCACGACCTCTTCTTCCCGCAGGCCAACCACCGCCTGCTGGCCCGCATCCAGAGCCCGCGATTGCCGCTCACCTACTTCGGCAACCTGCACGACGCGCTGGAGAACCTGGAGGCGGTCGACTCGCTGATCCTCAGCCATCTCGGGCCGATCGAGCAGCCGGACATCGTGCCGGAGATCGCCGACCTGCTGCTGCGCCTGGAGGGGAAGACCTGGTCGCTGGTCACCGGCTACTACGGCGACCGTCTCTACCTCTCCATCCGCACCACCAATCCGCGCGCCGACGCCGGCGGCCTGATGCGCCGCATCATCGGCCGCCGCGGCAAGGGGGGCGGCCACGGCATGATCGCCGGCGGCTGGATCGACGCCAGCAAGCTCCCCGGCTCCTCCGAGCGCCGGGATCTGCAGAAGAAGCTCGGCCTGCGGCTGATGCGGGAGCTGAAGAAAAACCCCGAGAAACTCGGGCGGGTGGAGCTGCGGAAGGGGCCCGCGGCCAGCTGAGGGATAGCCGTTTGGAGGTGCTGAAGCCCCATCAGCGGTGGCGGGCCCTGATCCAGGAATCCGGGCCCGAGAGGGCCACGAATACGGGGAGCTCCTCCCCCTCCTGCTGGAAGATGACAAAGAAGGGGAGCTCGATCTTGTAAACGCCGGACTCCATACCGAGCGTCATATAGACGACGGCGGACTGCGCCCGCGCTCCCTTGTCGTCGAGCGTCAACTTCACCTTTTTGAGGGCCTTGTCGATCCTGAATCCGCCTTCGATCGCCATGCCCTTCATCCAGGAGATGTCCACGTCGGCTTCGAGCTGAACGAACGGGAACTCGAGCTTCTGGAAGTCGTAGCCCGTGCGGCCCCTGGAGAGCAGCTCGGCCGCCTTCTTGGGCAGATCCATCGGATCACACGGAGCATCGGACTCGACGAGGAAAACCTTCCAACCGGGCTGCAGGGTCGACACCTCGAACATCGGATGCTCGTGGCCGTCCACCTTGCAGGCCGTGAGCCCCGCCGAAGGTCGCATCTCGCCGCCCTCGTAGAAGACCCCGTCGCCGTCCTGCCGGATGTAGATGCCGAGCTCCTTCTTCTTGCCGGGGACTTTCCAGTTCACCAGCAGGTCGAAGATCGAGCCGATCCCCAGGCCCTCAGGCGGGAAGCTCACGTCCAGGGTCCAACCGTTCTCGGCAAACCACTGATTGAGCTCGGCCGCACTGTTGGTGACCTTGCTCTTCAGGTAGGCCGCGAGACCGGCGGGATCGAACCTGGAGCGCCCGTAGTCCGCGAAGTAGCGCTCCTGGGTCTCGTTGACGGTCGTCCAGACTCTCTCCTCGGGATTGGCGAGTTGGAGGCCGTTGCTGATGGCCGGGAGGCAGAAAGCGGAGCTGCTGGTCTTGTTGGCCTTCAGGCTCTCCATCGGGCACCCCTATCGAGAGGTCATTCCGTGACGAGCCCCGCGCAGCTCGAGGTGCCGCCGCACGTCGGGCCATTCACTCGCGAGGATGCTGTACATCACACTGTCGCGCGCCGTTCCGTCGCGTCGCGCCTGGTGGTGGCGGAGGACGCCGTCCTTCCTGGCACCCAACGCCTCAATCGCCCGCTGGGAGGCAAAGTTGAAATTGTCGGTGCGCAGGCCGACCACCTTGCATCCCAGCGCGTCGAACGCATGGCCGAGCAACAGGAGCTTGCAACTGGTATTGACGTGGCTGCGTTGCCAGCTCTTGGCATACCAGGTGTAGCCGATCTCCACGCGGTCGATAGGGGCGACGATGTCGTGATAGCGGGTCGAGCCGACGATGCTTCCGCTCGCAAGCTCGCGCACCGCCCATGGAAGCATCTGCCCGGCCTCCTGGCCTGCGAGCGCGTTCGCGATGTACTCGCGCGTCTGCCCGGGCTCCGGAACCGCGGTGAACCAGAGCTCCCAGAGCTTGCCGTCGGCCGCGGCGATGAGCAGCTCATCATGGTGTTGATCGGCCAGAGGCTCCAATCGGATGCCGTGGCCTTCGAGGGTGACCGGGGATGGTTTGTTCATGACTCTCTTGAGAGTACCAAACCACCTCTTTGCCGCCTAATCGCTCGCCGGCTCCGAAGCTCTCTGTTGGCATAGACTTTGGAGCTCATGATCTGCCTGCCACGACGAACCGGGTGACGCCATGATGATACATCTCCTCGACGGCACGTACGAGCTGTTCCGCCATTACTACGGCCGGCGGCACTTCGCGAAGGGTAAGGATGCCCCGTTCGGCGCCGTGACCGGCGTGCTGCATACGGTGTTGGAAATGATCGAGAAGGGCGCGACGCACCTCGGCGTGGCGACCGACCACGTCATCGAGTCTTTCCGGAACCGTCTCTGGCCCGGCTACAAGACGGCGCAGGGAGTCGAGGGCGCGCTCCTCGCGCAGTTCCACCCCCTGGAAGAGGCCCTCACCGCCATGGGGGTCG
The DNA here is from genome assembly GCA_963792575.1 of uncultured Acidobacteriota bacterium. Classification (GTDB taxonomy): domain Bacteria; phylum Acidobacteriota; class Thermoanaerobaculia; order Multivoradales; family UBA5704; genus DATARR01. The sequence continues at coordinate 563,112 of CAWBWZ010000002.1, read as the reverse complement.
CCGTCTGGCCCATGGTGGAGCTCGAGGCGGACGACGCGCTAGCCTCCGCCGCCCGCATCGCCGCGGCCGACGAAAGAGTGCAGAAGGTCTGCATCTGGACCCCTGACAAGGATCTGGCACAGTGCGTCCGCGAGGACCGGGTGGTGCAGGTCGACCGCCGGGGGAACAAGATCTTCACCGCGGAAGGGGTCCGCGAGAAGTTCGGGGTCGCCCCCGTCCTGATCCCCGATTTTCTGGCTCTCGTCGGCGACGCCGCGGATGGTTATCCAGGCATTCCCGGAATCGGTCCCAAGACGGCGGCACAGCTCCTCAACCGCTACGGCCCCCTCGAGAGCTTCCCTCCCGATGCTTTGCGGGACCGTAATCTGGCGCTGCGCTTCAAGGACCTGGCGACGCTCCGGACCGACGCGCCCCTCTTCCGCGATGTCGACGAGCTGCGGTGGCGCGGCCCCACCCCAGCCTTCGCCGCGTGCACGGAGCGGCTCGGAGACGCTCGCCTGCTGCAGCGCTGCCTCAGCGCCCCGGTGGCTTAGAGGTTGTCTGTAAAGGAGGCCCTCCCACTGTAGAGACGCCCCGTGGGGCGTCTCCAGGGCGGCGGACATCGGCCGTGCTCTACTGGACGCCCCGCGGGTGCACCGTGGCAGAGGGATCTTCCTCTCCGCCTCGGAGACGCCCCACGGGGCGTCTCTACAGTGAAGGCCAACGGAACTGCCACTTTCCGGACACCCTTTTACACCGTAGTCATGGCTCATCTTTTGGGCGCGAACCTCTTATCCAACAAGGCCAAGCCACCTCTCCGTCTCACTCACTCCCGGGTGTTCGATGCGCCTGCGAACCTCAAGCGCCCGGGTGAACGCCCGCTTCGCAAGCGTAGGCTCATGGTTGGCGAAGTAGGCCTCGCCCCACACCTGCGCCGCGTCCGCCTCGCCCCACGCATACTGGCAATCAGGATCCGCCGCAAGATCGAGCGCCTCGCGCGCCGCCTGGATGGCCTTCGGTGGATCTGGCCAGGCCAGCCGGATTCGCGCCATCGCAACGAGAAGCTCGATGCGGAGCAATCCATACCCGCACGAGATGGCGTGCAGCAATCCCGCCTCAGCCTCGCCGAGGGCAGCCTGCGGGTCGCCGGAGGCGAGGAAATGGCGCGCGGTGAGGAGGTGCGCCTCGATGATGTAATGCATTTCCCCGGTCCGCGAAGTCCAAGCACGAATCTCATCGAGGTGAGGAGTGGGGTCGTTGCTTTCGGCGAGATCGATGCGAGCGAGGAGAGAGTGAAACCAGGAGAGTTCCTGGTTGTAGCTGCTTCTGCGCGCATATTCGAACCCAGCATCGCAGAGAGTACGGACGGAGACGAAATCTGCAAGGTCGAGGTGATGGCGGGCGTGCCGAGAACCTCGCATTGAGACGAGGGGGCTTCCTTCCAGCTCGGTGGCGGCTGCAAAATCCGCCCGCGCGGCGGTGATATCACCGAGCGCGTGGGCCGCAAGCGCACGAGCCGCGAGCGAAAAAATCTTGTTATTGGGATCCCCTCCGGCCGCGGTCAGCGCCACGTCGGCAAGCAGGCGGGATTCGGGTAGACGCCCCTGTTCGAACGTCACCCAGTTTGAGTTCTGGAGCCCCTGTGATTTCTCTTTGAGCTCGCCGAGCGACTTCTTCCATACATCATCCACTTGTCGGATTGCCCACGCCTCTCCCAAACGTCCAAGAGAGAACGCGAAGAGGGAGAAGGCGTTTGCGAGGAGCGACCGTTCCCGCAGTCCCATCGTTGGCCCGAGATCCTCAGGCCACCCCGTCGCGCTGAACGCCGCAAGTATCCGATAGCCTCGCTGGTACTCCCCGAGCATCCACCCGAGGTTTCTGTAGCTCCCCAGCCCATACCAAAACAGATCGAACGCCTCCTGCTCCCGTCCCGCGAGCCGCGTCGCTTCGATCAGGCGCTCGTAGCGGTCGAGAATGCTCGGGTCGCTCGGCTTCGTCTCCGGTCGCTTCTCCAATCCGGTCCCGAGCGACTGCGCCACCACGTCGAAAACTTTTTCGGGCGGGCAGCCGAGCAATTCCCGAAACTTCTCGCGCAGGAACGGATGGGCCGTCCAGGTGACGCTCGTATCGCTGCGGTACTCGAACACCAACCCGCGCGCCTTCAGGCTGTTCAGCAGCATCACAAGGCGCGGCCTTGCGTTTACGAGGAGCCCTGCCACCTCGCCGCCAGCGTCGACAAGGATGACGAGAAGCTCAAGCGTCACGCCACGGAGGAACACCGAGAGGCGCGCGAGAAGCTCGCGTTCCTCGGGCGGCAGGCGCTCCGCGTAGGACGCCAGCACCCGCGCCAGCCTCGCCGCCTTCGGGTCATCGCCCGTCACCGCGTCGAGGTCGAAGCTCTTCACTTCTTCGACGCGCCCGTTCGCGAAGGAGCGGAGATAGGAGCCGATGACCGCCACGGAAAGCGCGTGGTGCCCCACCTGGGCCGCCGCCGCGCGTAGCGCCGTCTCGTCGCCGACAACCCCCCAGCCACGCAGCACGGCCACTGCGGCTTCCGGGGTGAGGTCGTCGAGGCGGGTGTCACGGTAACCGCGGTTCGTCCAATCCTGGAGATCGACGAGCGGAAAGCGGGAGGTCACGAGCGCGCGGGCGCGGCCGAGGCCGGAGGCGAGCGCGCGGAGGAGCAGCTTGAGCGTCTGGTCGGAGAGCTCGCCGCGCACGCGGCCGGCTCCGGCATCCTCCTGCACCCGCTCCAGACCGTCGAGAACGATCAGGTGAGGACGCCCATCGCGCAGACCGCGTTCGAGGCGCTCGAGACGCCCGCCCGCGGGACCTTCCTCTTCGCCAAGGAAGAGTTGGTTACATTCCCGCAGAAAGGCATCGGTGTCGGGCCTCTCGTAGAACGACCAGACGAGCACGTTGGCTTCGCCGGGTTTCATGTCCCGGACGACGCGCTCGGCCACCGCCGTCTTCCCGGTACCGCCCGCCGCCACCAGGGACCACACGCGATCCGGCGAGGCCAGATCCGCAGCCCAGGCTGTCAGCTCCGCGACCAGCGCGTCCCGACCATGAAAATAGGGCGCGGGCTGGAGCGCGTGGACGATGCGGATCTCGCCCCGCTTGGGAGCGGGCGGCGCGGCGTGCGGTACCTGTGGCTGGATGTGCTTCGGCAGCGCGATGGCGATCTTCCGGCCGAGCTCGTCAGGCGTCGTGAACGTGTCGCATATGAAAGTCTTGCGCAGCCAAGCCTTGAAGGCGCCGAGCTCGGCGACTCCGGCCACGACCTCCGCCACGCGGGCGGGGTCCGCCAGCACCGTCGGGTCCGTGAGGAGGTCCTGCTCCTTCTTCTCGCTCCACGGGTAGTCGTCCGCGACGATGAACACGAGCACATCCCGGCCTGCTTCCTTCGCCGCCTCCACCTCGCGCCGGGTGATGCTCCCCCGGCCTTTCTCCGGGATGAAACCGTACCGGTGCGCCACGATGCAGAGAACGACGTCGCTCTCGCGCGCCTTGCGTTCGCACTCCGCCACGGGCTCACCGGGCAGCGGACCGAACCGTTCCATGGCCACGGCTTCCTGCGAGAGACGCAGGATCGTGTCATCGGCCACTTGGCGGTGGGCGACCAGATCCTGCGCGGTGGAGGAGAGGAATATCTTCATGGCAGGCTCACTCGAAATGGGCGATCCATGTGACCTTCAAGCCCCGGATCGGGTGCCAGTGGAAAAACCGCCTGTCACTCATTAGTTCTACTTTGTCAGATTACCCAAAGAGCACTTTTCAGCCCCGCAGGGGCGACCGGAATTAGCCCGGGCCGTGAGGCCCGGGAACCGGCCCCTCACCTAACCAGGAGCCCCGCAGGGGCGGCAGGAAACGACGCCACGCTGATCTCCTGCCGCCCCTGCGGGGCTTTGGGGTGGTTTGCTCTGGGTTCCCGGGGCTGACGCCCCGGGCTAATTCCGGTCGCCCCTGCGGGGCTGATCTGACAAAGTAGAATTGGGCGCTTGGTCACGATCATCTGCTGTGGACGAACCCGAAATATTTGGGAGAAGCTGAGGAAATCTTGATATGAAGTGGCATGCTCAGCCGTGCTTCGGCAACGACTGCAGCAACTCTTCGAGAGTGACGTACTCACCCCGCTCGATCTCGGCCATGGCAGCCAGGAGCTCGTTCTCCTGCGTCTCCGTGAGAGAGACACCTTCCACGACGATCTTCCCATTGACGACGGTTCCGGTTGCGACTTGCATGCCCCAATAGTACCCCGAAACGTCCCTCTGGCGACTCACACCGCCTCCGGCAACTCCCCCTCAGAAATGCCCCGCACCTCGACCGTCGAGAAACCCTGGCGCTTGGTCACGATCATCTGCTGGGCGAATTCGTCCCGCAGCTCCGGGATATGGGTGATGATGCCGACCATCCGGCCCCCCACCCGCAGACTCTGGAGGGTCTCGGAGACCAGCGCGAGAGTGTCGGGATCGAGGGTGCCGAAGCCCTCGTCGATGAACAGGCTGTCGAGATTCACCGCGCCGACGGCGCGCTGAACCTGATCGCTGAGCTCCAGGGCGAGAGCCAGCGAGGTCAGAAAGGTTTCTCCTCCGCTGAGCGTATCGCTGATCCGCGTTTCGTCTGCGTTGTCGTGATCGACGACCCGGATCTCGTCGTCGTTGAACTGCAGGGAGTAACGCTCACCGGTCAACAGCAGCAGCCGGGCCGAGGCGCCCTGCACGAGCTCGGTGAACACCTCCTGCAGGACGTACGCCTGGAACTTGTCGCTGCGCAGGTCGCCGGCCAGGAGGTCGACCACGCGCAGATCCTCTTCCTCGGTATCCAGCTGCTCGCGGAGCTCTCTGGAGCGTTCGAGCCGCTGCCGCATGCGCCCGACCTGCTCTTCGAGCCGCTTTTCCTGGCCGAACGCGGTCTCCACTTCGGTGGTGAGGTCCGCCGCGAGCGTCTCGACGGCCGCCAGCTGTTCGTCGGACACCCGCTCCTCCCCCAGCTCGGCGCGAAGCGTGGCGGCGCGCTCCTGGGCGGCGTGGTTGTCCTGCACATGCCTGTAGACCTGCACCTTGAGCCGGGTGGCGGTGGCCTCGTCGAGGAGGGCCTCGCGGACGGCGGCCTCGCCGTCGAAGCCGGCGCGAGCGATTTCCGCGTCCCGGCTCTCCGCTCTCTGGGCGGCGTCCCGCAGCGCCGCTTCGGCGGCTTCGGCGGTGAGCCGTTGCGCCTCCTGGGCGGTCATCAGCAGGCCCTGGGAGGTTGCCGCCTCCTCGGACGCGGTCTTGAGATCGGCCTCCAGCCGGCGGATCTGCTCCTCCAGGTCCGCGGCCTCGGCGGCCGGGTCGGCGGACTCGGTGACCGCATGGATCTCGGCCTGCAACGCCGTGAGCCGTTGCAGGCTCGCGCCGCGCTCCTCCTCCAGCCGCTTCCGCGACGCCTCTTTCTCGCCCGAGCCGTTCCCGCGCGGTGGCCTCGTCGGACCTCGCCTTCTCCAGGATCCGTTCCGCCGCCGCCAGCCGCGCCTTCGCTGCCTCGTTCGCTTTGCGGCTCCTGGCGAGCGATGCGATCCGCCTTTCGATCCAGGTCTCGACCCCGGCATCCCCTTCGGGTGCGCGGCCGCCGAGCGCCTGGCCGATCTCCTTCCTCGCCGGCCGCCACACGAGCTTGCAGCTCGGCGCAGCGCGACCTCCAGCTCGGCGAGGGTTTGCCGGGCGGCGTGGAGCTTCGCCTGTTCGCCGGTGAACGCGGCCTCGTTCTTTCTGGCGAGCGTGTCGGCTTCCTTTCGCTTCTCCCGCGCGCCTTCGAGCGCGGCTCTGGCGGCCTCGAGCTCGGGATTCAGATCGGCCGGAGGCGGCGCGCCCACGAGCTGCTCGCACACCGGGCAGGGTTGGCCGGGCCTCAACCCCTCGCGGAGGTGATTGGCCTCGTTCAGACGGTGCGCGCGATGCAGCGCCTCCTCCGCCGCCTCGAAGCCGCGCTGCGCCTCCTCCGCGGCTCTCCTGGCGACGCGGCCTGCTCCTGCAGCCGCGCGACCTCCCCGGCCTGCTCCTCCACCGCCTCGCGCTTTCGAGCGAGCTCGAGCCCGCGCTCCTCCGCGCTCCTGCGAGCGGCGCCGAGCTCGACGGCGCGGTCGCGGACGCTCTGCAGCAGCTCGTCCAGCTCCGGGTCATAGCCGGACGGCCTCCGCGGCTTGCCGGGCCGCATCGACGGCCGCCTGTTGTTGCGCTTGCACGGCCTTCGCCGATTCAACCGTCGCGGCGAGCGCGGACAGCTCACTTTCCAGAGCGCTCAAGCCCCGCGTCTGCCGCTCGATGGCCGCATTGAGCTGCTCTCGTTCAGGAAGGCGTCCGATCACCTGGTGGAGGCGGGCCACCTGCTCCCGCATCGTCGGGATCGCCCTGGCGGCTTTCTCCGCGGACTTCAGCGCGCCGGCCTTCTCCTTCGCACTCCTTCTGCGCGGAGTCATGGCGGGCCTTGGCTTCGTCCGCCGCCTTTGCCGCCGTCTTCGCGGAGCTGGAGGCCCGGGCCGCTTCGTCGAGAAACGGCAGCAGGGGCACCGCGCGAGCCGCCGCCTCGATCCTCGCTTTCACCTGGCTTACCGGCTCGGCCTGCTCCCGCAGAGCGGCCCGCTTTTCCTCGACCTGTTGCAGCTCCCGGGTTTTCGCGTGCTGGCCGCGCAGCCGGGCGAGCGTGGCCTGTGCGTGTCGTCCCGTCTCTTCCGCGAGGCTTCGAGCGACTCGACGATCCGGGCGTGCTCCGTCTCCAGCCCGGCGACGGCGGCCTCGTCGACGCCGGCGTACTCGTCCGCCAGGAGCTTCTGCAGCGAATCGACCGCGCTCTTCCTCGCGGCCGCCGAGACGCTGAGCCCGTTCCCGCATCCGTTCGTAGACGTCGAGCCGCAGCAGCGTGCGGAGCATGCTGCGCCGGTCTCTCGGCTGCGCTTTGAGAAACCTGGCGAACTCGCCCTGCGGCAGGACCACGGCCTGCATGAACGCGGGTGCGCCAAGCCCCAGGATCTGGGCCACCCGATCGGTCGCGGCGCGCACCTGGTCCGCCAGATTCTTGAAGGAGCCGCTTTCGTCGCGCTCCTCCAGGCGAACCATTTGCATTGCCATTGCGCCGGAGAGTCCGCGCGATGCGGTAGCGGCTCGCGCCCGACGTCGAAATCCAGCACCACGCTGACCCGGTCCCGGGCCGCCGAGATCATCTCGGTCCGGTTGTAGGTGTTGACCCGGGGGATCTCTCCATAGAGCGCGAAGATGATCGCGTCCAGCAGGGTCGACTTGCCGGCGCCCGTCGGCCCCGAGATGGCGAAGAGCTCGAGCGCGCGGAAGTCGATCTCCTGCTTCTCCCGGAAGCACGCGAGACCCTCGATGGTGAGATGGACGGGACGCAGCGCTCAATCCTCCCTGAAGGCCTGGTCGTAGAGATCCTGAAACGTATCCAGGACGGCCAGGTCCGCCGCCTGCTGGTGCTCGCGGAGATGGTAGGCGGCGTAGTGCCGCACCGGCGGAACTCCGGTCTCCAGCCGGATATCCGGCGCGCTCCTCGGCCTCGGGGAGCTCGGCGCGCACGACGAGCGCGTTGGGGAGCAGTTCGCGAACCTTTCGATTGAGATCGGGATCCCTCTCTGTCAGGGGGACCGTCACGCGCAGCCAGCCCGTGCGATGCCGGTCCGCGGTCTCCTCGAGCTCCGCGAGCGAGGCCCGCAGGTCGACGAGCGGCAGCCCCCCCTGGTAGGGAACCTGCTCGATATCGGCGGGATGGACGCGCTTGCCGGGCGACGCCGTGACGACGGTAAAGGTTTTTTCCTCCCCGGCCTCGCCGAAGTCCATCTGGAGGAGCGATCCGGCATAGTAGGCGGGCACCGGCGCATCGATCTTCTGCGGCCTGTGGATGTGTCCGAGAGCGATGTAGCTCGCCTTGGAGGGCAGTGCCTTCGGCGAGGCGGCCCAGTCCTCCCCGATGTGAACGCGGCGCTCCGATTCGCCGAAGACGGCGCCCTCGATGTGCGTATGCGCCATGAGGAGGTTGACGGCGTCCTGCCGAAAGGCGCCGCTGAGATCCTGGACGGCGCGCTCGAACATCCGGGCATATTGGTTCCGGGCGCTCGCCTCCTCGCCGGCGAGGTCCAGCGCCGATACCCAGGCTCCAGGGGATGCGAACGGCAGCGCCGCGACGACCGCCTTCTCTCCACCGCGGGTCTCGACGATCCGGGCCCCTCCCCGGGAGGCGGGGCGCGGGCGGCCGAGGATCTGTACGTTGACGAGACTCCGTGAGCAGCGAACGGGCGTCCAGCCGGAGCGGATCGTCGTGGTTGCCGGCGATGACGACCATCTGCGCTCCGGTTCGCCCCACGCGGACCAGGAACCGGTTCACGAGCTGCTCCGCCTCGGCGGGCGGGTTCCGGCTTTCGAAGACGTCCCCGGTGTGGAGGACGAGGTCGATGGCATGCTCTTCGATGAAGGCCGCGAGATGGTCGAGCACGGCCTCCAGCTCGTCGAGGCGCTGGATCCCCTTCCATCGGCGGCCGATGTGCCAGTCGCTGGTGTGGACGATCTTCATGGTCGGCGTCTTCAGGGGCGAGAGCCGTGTTACGAGCGGCGCTCCCGGCGGGGCAGTCTACAGGATCTGCCCCGTGCTTCCTCAGCGTTTCTGCGCCGTGACCAGGTAGTAGCCGAAGTAGCGGCGGCCCAGACCGATGAAGGGCGCGAGCAGGCAGGCGATGAGGTGCCCCCAGCGCACGCTGTTGAGCTTTTTGCGGCGGAGGAGTAGCTCGCCGGCGAGGAACTTGAGCGTGACTCGCGGCACGTGGAGGACGCTCGGCGCGATGCGCCAGGAGATGTCCTCGGCGGCGAGCACCGTGAGGCCATGCCGCTCCAGGCAGGCGCAGAAGGCGGGGAGGTCGGCGAAGCGCTCCACGGCCCAGTTCCGGGTCATGTAGCCGAGCAGCGTGGCGTACCAGCGCGGCAAGCCGGCGCTTCTCTTCATGAAGCCATCGGCGACCACCAGTTTCGCTCCTGGCGCGAGCAGCCGAGAGCACTCCCGCACGAACGGCTCCTTGCCGGCGCCTTCCGCGTGGCAGCAGGCCTCAATGGAAAAGGCGGCCTGAAACGTTCCGCTGGGCAGGTCGAGAGCCGTGAAGTCGCCGAGCTTCCAATCGACGGTGCCGAGCGCCGGGATCCCCTCGCTGAGCTTCCGCGCCATCGCGATCTGCCATTCCACCTTGGTCACGGCCGTCGCCGCGACGCCGTTCTGCTGGATCAGCGCCCGCGCCGGCGCCCCCAATCCGCATCCGAGGTCCAGGACCTTCATGCCCTCGCCAAGGGCGAGCCGGCGGAAGACCTGCCGGCTCATCTCCTCCAGCATGCGCTCGAGCGCCAGCGGGTTCATGCCCCAGCGGTAGAAGCCGAAATGCATGTTGAAGTTGCGGCTCCAGGCACGGTAGTCCATGCCTGCCTCGGTATAGTAGGTCACGAGGTCGACAGGCACCGGAGCCGCCGCCCCCTGTTTCGGAGTGCTCAAGCGTTCAGCTCGGCGCGGACCATGCATCCTCCGTACCCGGAAAGACAGTCAATCCGTTTCCGGTCAACGGGCAGTTTGCGAAGACGTCAGCGTGAAAGATCGTTGGGATCGTCATGGGAAAAGTAGATCGTGAGTCCGTTGTGTCTCGCACTTTATGATTGCTTGCCTCGGATTCCTTAGGTAACCTTCATCAGCTGGCCAGGACTGAGGCCGGCTTTGCTGGGCGATTCTGCTCCGCAACGAGACACAAGGGAGACCCCATGAAGAAGTGGCCCAGTAAACTCACGCTTGCCAAGGAAACTCTCGTTTACCTGGAGAGTCAGAACCTCGAGAAGGCATTCGGTGGCTTCCCGGTGAAAACTGTGGACGCGACCCACTGCGTGTCGAACTGCCCGACCTGCCATTAACCTGCTCGACCGGGCACGTGACGCGAGCACGCCGGCGCCCGGCGTGGCATGCTCGCGTCATCCTTGGGGCGGACGGTGATCCAGTGGATCTACGGGCAGGCGAACTGGCTCCAGTACCAGCCGCAGGTCGTCTGGACGCCGTTGTAGGTGCACTTGGTCGTCGAGGTCGCGGTCGTGAAGTTGCAGCAGTAGGAGCTGCAAAGGAAGACGATGGCCTCCGCCTTCGGGGGGCTCGCCAGGGGTAGACAGACTCCGGCGAGGACGAGAGACAACAACACAAGCCTTCTCATGTCGCTTCCTTTCTCTTGGACCTGCGTGGAGCTCGCACCATAGAACAACTTATTCTAAGCTGTCAATGCGCCGCAGGTCCGGCCGCTACCCCTGCACTAAAGCGCGCTGATCGTGACGTAGTATCCGTCCGGATCTCGAACCGAGAACTCCTCCGTTCGAGTATTCGGATTGATATGTGGCTCCTCTTGGAACTGAGGGACGAGCCTGCGGGCCCTTTGCAAGGCCAGGTCGAAATCGTCGACGCGAAAGAACAAGAGGAGGCCGTTGCCTGGTGTCGCGTGATCAGGGCTCATCAAGGAGGGGTGCTCGTGAGCGCCCCATTCGTGCAGACAGAGCAAGACCGTTCCATCCGAGTCGAGGATCTGGCCAAAGTCCACGTGGACCGGTGCCGTCTCCGGCTGGCCGAAGAGTGACTGGTACCACTTGAAGCTCGTCCTGACGTCGTTCACCCCGATGATCGTCCAAATGCGCTTCATGCCAATCCTCCGGCGGCCTAGTGTACCGGCGCTCAGCTGCGTGCGCCAGAGGGAGCGCAGCGACAAAGGGCGACCAGAAGGGGATCGGACAATTCTGGAGAGACAGTCCGCGGCACAGCCCAGAGCCTTCCTTCTTATTTCATACATTGCAAAATATGCCTTAAACCCCCCTCGCAAACTCAAGCGCATCTAGGGCGAAGAAGATTGGGGACCGTTTTTACGTCTTATCTGTGCATGAGCCGAAGACTCCGATTCATCCCCGAAGGCGGGGCCCTCGCCGAGGTCACCTGCCGCACCGTCCAGGGCCGCCATCTACTCGCTCCCAGCCCGCAGCTCAACGAGATCATCGTTGGAGTTCTGGGGCGAGCCCAGCGGCTGTATGACGTCCCGATCTGCGCTTTCGTATTTCTCTCGTCGCACTACCACCTGCTGCTCGATGTCCGGGACGCCCACCAACTCTTCGAGCTTCATGCGCTATTTCAACTCCAACCTCGCGCGGGAGATAGACCGGCTTGCCGACTGGAGCGACGGGACCTGGTCGCGGCGCTATCAGGCCATCGTCGTCAGTTCCGAAGAGGAAGCCCAGGTCGCCCGCCTGAAATATATTCTCGGGCATGGCGTCAAGGAGGAATTGACCGAGCGGCTCTGGGACTGGCCAGGCGTTCATGCCGCAAAAGCCCTCGTGGACGGCGAACCGATTGAGGGGTACTGGTTCAGCCGGACCCAGGAGTACGCCGCCCGGCAGCGGGGAGAAAAGTTCGATCGGCTCCAGTATGCAACCCGCGAAACGGTAACCCTCTCTCCCCTTCCCTGCTGGAAGCACCTCTCCGCAGACGCCTGGAAGAACCGGACTCTCAATGTGGTCACTCAGATCGAAACCGAAGCCGCCGCCCGGAGAGCCCGGACCGGCAGTCAGCCTCTGGGCGTAGCGGCGATCCTGGGCAAGCATCCGCACCACCGCCCCGCGCGCCTGAAGAAATCTCCCGCACCCTTGTTCCATGCAGTCCGCCAGAGCGTGCGTCAAGGGCTCTACGAAGGCTACGCCTGGTTTGTCGCCGCCTTCCGGCAAGCCGCGGAAAAGCTGAAAGCCGGAGACCGCAGCGCGGCCTTCCCCGCCGGGTGCTTCCCGCCAGCGCTTCCGTTCGTGGGAGGATAGTCTCCCAGCCGAGCCAGGCTGCCCACAGACTCACGCAGGCGCGAAGTTGATCTTCCTCGGGGTTCGTGTATCCAGGCGTCAAACTGTTCCGCAGGTTTCGGTTCGCAGAAGCCACCTCTGCTTGATTTTGGGACCTTCCATCGCGGCAACAGGTATCCGGCCTCTCCAAAACTTCGCCTCAACTCCTGCTCTAGGCTCACCTCGCCGGCAGAATCGGGGCTTCTTCCTCGAATCGCCTGGAACCTTTGTGGCAGTGTTCGCCCAGTGTTCGCCCGGCGCTGGCAGTGTTCGCCCGGCGCTACACCTCGATCCTCGTCAACAGCACCACCTCCCCTCCTCCGCGGCAGCTTCCCGCACCTTTCCCTGGAATTCTATGGCACCTTCCCTTGGCAGCACTTTTTCCCCTTTTCCCCCGGCCCGCGCACCTTCTCAATAGAGGCCGCGTTGCGGTGGAGCCGTCCATGGAAGGTGTGCCCGCGCGCAACGCGCCGGAAAGGACATGACCATGATCCGTCTTCGCTCCGCTTTGCGCCTGCTCGCGGTCGCCGGGCTCCTCGCCTTCACCGGACTCACCCCGGAGAGCTCCTCGGCCACCAACAACTGTTCCTGCAATTTCTGCAGGGCGCATCCGTCGGTGGACTGCCAGATGGGCCCCGGCGACGGCTACTCGATCCTCTGCGCGGACTACTTGAGGCTCCACAACTGCTAGGGCGCTTCACCTCTGGACGCGGGGGGACGCGAACCAGCGCACGTCCCCCCGTGAACCTTCCTCGATTCGCCGGTCTGCTATCTTCCTCGCCTCCGGAGCACCAGGCCGCAAAATGGCCATGCAGGTATCGAACTTAATGCGCTATCTCAATTCCAACCTCGCGCGGGAGGTAGGCCGGCTCGCCGACTGGAGCGACGGGATCTGGTCGCGGCGCTATCAGGCAATCGTCGTCAGTTCCGAAGAAGAAGCCCAGGTCGCCCGTCTGAAATATATTCTTGGGCACGGCGTCAAGGAGGAATTGACCGAGCGGCCCCGGGACTGGCCAGGCGTTCATGCCGCAAAAGCCCTCGTGGACGGCGAACCGATCCAGGGGTACTGGTTCAGCCGGACCCAGGAGTACGCCGCCCGGCAGCGGGGGGAAAAGTTCGATCGCCTCCAGTATGCGACTCTCGAGACCATAGCCCTCCTCCTCTCCCCTGCTGGAAGCACCTCTCCGCGGACGCCTGGAAGAAACGGACTCTCAATGTTGTCACTCAGATCGAAACGGAAGCCGCCGCCCGGAGAGCCAGGACCGGCAGCCAGCCTCTGGGTGTGGCGGCGATTCTGGATAAGCATCCGCACCACCGCCCCGCGCGCCTGAAGAAATCTCCCGCGCCCTTGTTCCATGCCATCCGCCAGAGCGTGCGTCAAGGGCTCTACGAAGGCTACGCCTGGTTTGTCGCCGCCTTCCGGCAAGCCGCGGAAAAGCTGAAAGACGGAGACCGCAGCGCGGCCTTCCCCGCCGGGTGCTTCCCGCCAGCGCTTCCGTTCGTGGGAGGATAGTCTCCCAGCCGAGCCAAGCTGCCCACAGACTCACGCAGGTGCGAAGTTGATCTTCCTCGGGGTTCGTGTATCCAGACGTCAAACTGTTCCGCAGGTTTCGGTTCGCAGAAGCCACCTCTGCTTGATTTTGGGACCTTCCATCGCGGCAACAGGTATCCGGCCGCTCCAAAACTTCGCCTCAACTCCTGCTCTAGGCTCACCTCGCCGGCAGAATCGGGGCTTCTTCCTCGAATCACCTGGAACCTTTATGGTTGGAACCGCATCCAGACGCGGGAGCCCCGTCAAACCGCCCGGGTTCTTCAGATTCAGTTGTCAAAGAGCGTTTCGATCCCAAAAAGCGCTCCGCGAGCCTCGTTCCCTGCTCCCCGAGAGGCATTCCCCACCTCGCGAGGCCCCCTCCGCTCCATCGCAAGACCATTCCCCACCGCCGCAACCCGTTCCCTCCAGGGAATCAGGGCTGAAGCCAAGCTTCGCCCCATTCCCCACCCTTCACGTCTCACGGCGCTCCCCGAACAATCCATTCCCCGCGGGGAACGCCGCCCGAGATCCAGGGAACGAGCCGCCAAGTTATTCTCATATCATGCATTCCAAGTCAACATCTAATTCCCTCGGGGGAATGCCTCATTCCCCCTTCGCCGCCCTTCACTCCCCCTAGGGGAAATCAGAAAACTCCCGGGGAATCCGCCGCAAATCGAGCCTCTGGTGCGCTGAGCGCTCCCGGCTCTCCACCGGAAGGGGCTTGACGACATTCAACATTCAGTGGATACTATCCATATTGCGCTTGTCTGTCCAGAGGCTTCGGGAAGAGGCGCTCAGCAGCCCGGCGCAGGGCCTGGGACGGCCCTGCGGATCGCCGGACTCCGCCGTAGCACGCGGCGTCGAGGCCGCGCTCCGCCGCCGTCCCCGAGGAACGGCCCAAATTCTTTGACAATCGATGGACCTGCCAGGGGGAACGGTAGCGGGGCCGTTCCCTCTGGTCCTACCTTTATGGAGATGAAATCGCGCCACCTTCCCGCCCCTCATCCAACCTTCCCGGCGAAGGGTGTAGAGATGTTCGCAGCCCGTCCACGACACCCTCCGCAGGCCACAGGGACCGCGGAACGTCTCCGCGGCGACGATGACGCTCCGTCAATCGCCGCCTCGATGATTTATACCCATGCGCTCAACCGTAGCGGGCCAGGGGTCCAGAGCCCCGTGGATACCCTCTGACCCGTGGTGGCTTACACGACAGGCTCTTGTCGTGTAAGCCACCTGCTCCTGCCGGAGGAACTCCGGAAGGCGCTGGCAACACGAGGCTTATGAATACCTCCCCTGGGTGCCCATGGTGCTTACCGACATGATCCAGTACGTATAACGCTCTACCACCCCCATAGAATGCGTGCTTACCGACAGCCTTGCCTGTCGGCCAAGGAGTCAACAATCAGACTTTGACTGTCGTGTAAGCGCTCAGCCGGCTCTTCGGAGAGGCGGACGCTTACACGACAAGAGCCGTCCCTTGACGGCAGCGCTGGCCTCCCCTACTCTTAAGGAAAGCTAAGAAACTTGGAGATCATTACTCAATAGCCATGCTTCCATTTTCGACTAGGCCGGGAGGTGGATGTCAATATGGAAGCTGGAGCGGCGGGCTGAATACAAAGTTATGCGGCTAGAGGATATGCATGGATGAATTTGAAGACAAGGTTAGCGAGTTGCTACAAGATCTATTCGTTATCTACGCAGCTCGTGTGGAGCATCCCAATAGAGACAGCTTGGCGCTGCTTCTCGCTACCGAGGGAGGAATGCCTGAGCCAGGCCAAGTTTCATCTGACGAGAGACTCTTCATGCAGGTCTATGAAAAGTTAAGCGATCAGGTTGAACGGAAGGATCTAGAAGCATTACCTGATTCATGGGAGGAGTTCGCAGCAACACTTTCTTACCTAGGCATCCCAATCCGGTCGAATGTACGTGATGAGGCAGAGGCCATAATAGAGGAACTCAAGGCGCTTTCCTTTCGGCGCGTTGTCTCGGCTGAGAATTCAGGCCACTCAACAAGCTCCCTCACTCTTGTCGATCCGCTCCTTCTCGACATTATTGCGAAGCATCCAGAACTGCTTAAGACCCTCGACTGGCGGAGCTTTGAAAAATTTTTAGCGCAGATTCTTGAGAATCTGGAATACGAGATTGAATTGCAGAGAGGCACAAAGGATGGTGGCGTTGATATTTTTGCACTGAAGCGATATGATCCTATGGGGCCGCATAGATATTTGTTACAAGCAAAACGTTGGTCGCATGCTGTCGGAGTAGAGCCGGTTCGAGAAGTACTGTTTCTTCACAGTCATTACAGAATGACCAAATCGTGTCTCGCTACCACCTCTCGTTTCACAAGCGGCGCATGGGAGTATGCACGAGAATATCGTTGGCAGCTTGAGCTTAGGGATTTTGACCGGCTTATGGAGTGGCTCAATCTTGCGCAGAAGTCACCGAAGCACGGTCGGGCGCATAACAAAGGCGTTCCAACGGACGACTGGCGCCGCCGCTGAACGCCCAGAGCGTTGCTGCGACACGATGTCGCTCTTTGATATGAAGTTGTTCCCTTCGCTGTTTGAAGAGGAACCGCCCGTACCACCGGGTGAACCTAGGGGCCTGAATAAAGAGCGGTCCTGACAATGTACAGAGGCACGCGCAAGCGTGCGGGGCAGGAACCGTGAGGAACCTGCTCTCCTGGCAGCCACAAGCCGGGCGATGGCTAGGTAGCGGGTATGGTAAACACATGTGAACCTGTGCAACGACCGTCATGGAGAACAAGCTAAAGTGGCTGACAAGCTTGAGCCAAAAGGCACGGAAGCCGGAGGTGGATTTAGCGGTGCCACCTCGTGGTCAACAGCGCTTCCCGGTCGACAGCAGGTACCTAACCCCGCGGAGACTTCAGGAGCGGAACGTGGAAACCCCGTATCTTTTCCCGCAAGGGAAGGTGAACCGTAAGGGGATCTGATGAAGGTGCGGGTTTGAGATGTCGGAAGAAGCGAAGGCCGCCCTGTAATCGGGCGGATACGGGTTTCAACATTACCCGGCACGAAAGTGAGCCCACGTCTGACTGGTGCCTTTTTGCGAGAGCGTATGGAGAACACCTTAAACGGGAAGAGCAAAGAGAGGTGGAGGTGGTTCGACCACCCGCCGGTGCAGCCCCTCCTCTGGCAGGTCCAGAGCCTGGTGCCTACATGCTAGTATCGCAAAGGTTGTACCGTAAGGACAGCCGGGTCGATCTCAGATCGGCCTTTGAGGTGCTTGAGCCGTATGCGGGGAAACTCGCACGTACGGTTCTTAGAGGGGTTGGGGGCCCGTAAGGGCCCCCGGCCTACTCGGTGCCGGCTGAAAAGATAGAACCGGAATAACAATGAAGGTATTCTTCTTGGGCGCAGGCGCCTCAATGGCAGCAGGCTATCCTCTTGCGAAGGACCTATTCTCTTCGTTGGAACGCGAATGTGGATCGACATCCAACTCCACTGTAGTGGCCGCCTGGGAGAGCTTCCGTCAATTTAAAGCCAAGGAGGAAGGGCCGGCAGGTTTGATCCTTCAGTCTGGAAACCCAGAGATCGTTCTTTCTTTGTTAGACCTTCTTTGTGCAGCGAGAGAGTTCGACGAGGACGATTACTTTAGGAGCCTAGATTCAGAGCGGATACTAGAACACCCCTTTCTTGGGCGCAACAAAACTGACTTCATCGAGGCACGTCAAGCCATCAAAGGGCTACTGCAGTGTCTCAGACATTATTTTGGTTGGCGGCACTTCCTCGATAGTCAATCCTCGGACAACAGGCACTACTTGAAGCGAGAGCTTTCGCCTCTCGCCAGCGGTGACATCGTGATCACCACCAACTGGGACAGCCTGGCTGAGAGAGTTCTTCTCGAGGAAGGTCTCTGGAGTCCAGTTGACGGATTCGGTTTTCCAATTAGCTTCCGATCTACTCAGGCTGGTCCTGCTCCCGCAGTGACTGATTGTCAGCCTAAATCTTCTGTTAGAATATTGAAGCTGCATGGCTCCTTTGGTTGGTGGACCCATCGAGCCAGAATTTACCTGCGAAGCGCCGGCTACTTACAGCACATGCCGCTGCCACTTTCATGCATGAAGGATCTTGAGGAGCCTACTCCGCCTGAGATCGATGATGATCCTGTTCTAATCTATCCTTCGTTCTTGAAGAGGTTCGATTCTCTTGATTTGGGTGCAATTTGGAATGCAGCCCAAGAGGCTCTTCTTACTGCCGCTGAAGTACATGTTGCCGGCTATAGCTTGCCAGCCAGCGACACGCCGGTAAGGACGCTTTTCAATTTTTTGCGCGGGCGGCTTGAACGTGGCGAGGTCTTGGTGCTCGTAGATGAGCCGTCCAGCGAAGCCGGTAAGCGCTGGCGCGATTTTCTTCCCGGCGTAGAGGTGCGGGAAAGGAAATGGGAGTAACATATGTAGGTGAGGCGGCCAACCCCGGCCTCCAGCGGACACCTGGGCTCGCGCCCAGGTGCGCGCTGAGGCCCCACAGCGTTGTGCGTCGAACTTGAAGGTAAGTTTGCTGAAAAACCACTCTTCCAGCTATGACACCGAAATCACACGACACTGCATCCGCAACGCCACGCCATACGGTCCTGTGGGTTGATGACGATGTTTACTTCATTCATCAGTTGGCTGGTTACGTTCGGGACACAGGAGTTGACATTCGTGTCGCAGAGAGTGCGGATAAGGCTTTGGAGCTAATGGACCAACTTGGTGAGAAGGTCTCAATGGTCATCGTAGACATGATGATGCCCCCCGGCGAAAGCTTCTCAGACCTTGAAACCAAGGGAGGCTACACGACGGGCCTGGCACTGACTCGCCGAATCCTACAGAGTAGACCGGCAATGCCTATCCTTGCTTTCTCTGTCGCTTCGGACTCAGAGACTATGACGTGGTTCGACAGCAATACTGAAGGCTACCTCGTCAAGCCAGCTAGGCCTAATGAGATAGTCCGTGCCATCCACCGAGCGGTCGGCAGCAGATATGAAGAGGATTTTCGGGGGCCGAGAATATTTGTTGTCCATGGGCACGACGAAACCGCTTTATATCAATTGAAGGAATACATACAATCCACGCTTGGATTGCCACGGCCTGTAGTTTTACGGGAGCAGCCATCATTGGGCCGGACGATTATCGAAAAATTCGAAGCTGCCGCCGATGAAACAGATCTTGTTTTTGTCCTTCTTACTCCCGACGATGAAGCTACTGCAGCCTCCGGGAACAACATGCGTCGTGCGCGGCAGAACGTTATCTTCGAGCTTGGTTACTTTTTCGCTAAGCTCCAGCGCCACTCCGGCCGGGTGTTATTGCTCCACAAAGGTCCACTGGAAATCCCTTCTGATATAAGCGGATTAATATATGTTGACATTTCCAATGGAATCGAGAGCGCTGGCGAGGTTCTTCGGCGCGAGCTTGCGAGATGGCTTGTCCCGAATGCCGAAAGACTGAAGAGAAGGAGATAGAGCCGTGGCAGCTCAAGATTCAAACGAACTGAGTGAACTCAATAGAGGCTCATGGGCAGGTGCTGGCATTTCTCCACGCTTACTGGCGGCCGTTGTGCATGAACTTCAGGTCGTGATTCAAGGTCTTATGGTGGAGGCGGACGGACTTCTAAGGGAAGCGTCGAAGCAGAATCCTGACATCAAGACAATCAGCGCTCGGGCCAGCGACATCTTTTCGTCAGTCTCGATGCTTAGAGAAGTAGCCAATAACTTGCAGACGGGCCCGGCACCAGTTTCTATAAGACCGTTCAATGCTGCGGAGACTGTCTACGAAATGGCCGACTTGTTCCGACAAAAGCTTGGTGGTCGGCTTCTTGAGATACAGGTTCAAGTGAGTGACGCTCCCGTTATGGTCAAGGCTTCGGAGCCTTTGCTGAGGCAGGTCTTGTACAACCTGATTGACAATGCTATCAAGTACTCCCTCCAAACAGCTACTCGGGCTGCCTATATCAAGTTGGGCCTAAGGCGACAGGGCGACATGATGGAAGTCGTCGTCGAGAATGTAGGGTCTCCAATTTCTGAGGCAGAAATTGATCGCATTTTCGAGCGTGGCTATCGCGGAAAGGCAGCAATGCAAGGCGGGCCGTTGGGCTTTGGCCTAGGCCTGTTCGTATCGCTGAAAATTCTAAAGGAACAAGGTGGAGACCTGAAAATTGTTAGCTTACCGGCTGGCGAGGGCGATCGGGCTCTTACGAGAGCTATCGCTAAGCTGCCAATTACAGGAACGCCGCAGGCGCACAACCAGCGCATTGAGTCGGACGGCTGACGCCGCCGCTCATGCGCAGCAGCGTTGCTGCCGTCATGAATTTCTCCAGCCCATATTCACCTAGCGACCTCGACAAAATTAACGAGGTGCTTCCATATTTGTTCATCGGGAGCTACGGTGCGGCCGAAAATTTAGAGTATCTAAGAGAGCAAAGAATCACGCATGCGATTTGTCTTCTGAGCAGCAACCCGAGTCTATGGTTGCTCTTTCCAATCTATGTCTTCCAATGTCGGACCATGGCGATTCAGACCTTGGCCTTCTGCTAGCGGCAGCTCTTCCTTTTATTGAGAGCGCTCGCGCATCAGGTGGCCGTGTTCTAGTTTTTTGCGCGCGGGGTATTAATCGCTCAGCGGCTCTGGTAGCTGGCTACTTGCGCATTGCTCTTCGTTGCTCTCCAGAGGAGGCACTGGGCCGGGTGGTGGCGAACAGGCCTTTCATCAGTCTCCATGAGGGCTACCTCTCTCAACTGGAGAAACTCTCGATCTCCGCGTGAAGGCCTGGGCTCTGGTTTGCCGAAGAGTGCTCCGTATTGACCCTGCGCGTTAGCTGCTTCGGCAACGTTGCGGAGCCTTTCCCGCTACTTCTTCCCCTTCTCCAGCGGATCCGGCAGCCCGGAGTACTGCACCTCGATATCCTCCACCACGACCTCGTCGTTGGCGATCGCCTCGAAGATCAGGTAGCGGCCGCGGAATCCCGCGACCGTCAGGTCGTAGTTCTGTCCCACCTTCGCCACGTCGAGATCGCGGGCGAGGGTGTGATGGTCGATGCGGACCCGCAGGTGGGCGCGGGTGCGGGGTCCGACGTCGTCGTTGGCGCGGAAACGGATGCCCCAGATCGGGGCGGCTTCGAGGGGGACGCGGAGCAGGCGCCCCTGGGCGCGGCAGCGGTCGCCGCCGATGCAGCCCGACTCCTCGGGATAGGCCTTCCACTGGCGGTGCGCGCGAGGCGCCCGCAGGCCGGCGTAGCGGATCTCGATGTCCTCGACCACGACCTCCTCGTCGGCGCGGGTCTCGATGATCAGGAAACGGCCGCGCCGGCCTTCGACCGGCAGCTCGTAGAGCTCGCCCGCATCCGCGACGTCGATCTCGGGGGCGATCGGAGCGCTGTCGATGCGGACGCGCAGGCGCCCGCCGCGGCTCTCGCCGACGTCGTCGCCGGCGTGGAACCGGACGCCCCAGACGGCGGCGTCCTCGAGCGGGATGCGCAGGGAGTCCCCCTGATCGCCGCAGCGGCTGCCGCCGATGCACCCGCCTTCCTCGCCGTAGGATTCCCAGGCAGCTTCAACCGCCGGCGCCGCCGGCGGCGTGGCCGCACGGGCAGCGCAGGCGACCGCCAGAGCGGTCACCGCCAAGAGACACCGATACCATGCCATCGCAGATCCCCTCCCGAAAGCCCGCACAGCTCCAACCCGCGGCCAGCGCGCGGTCATTCCCTCTGGAGGGGTGCTACGTCATGGATGGCTCAAGGTTTCTGATCGACGCCGACAGGCCGCAGGGCTTCCAGTGCACGCCGGGCGCGCCGGAAGCTGTTCTCGGCGACGTAGATCATCGCCACCTGCCCTCCCGGCTCGATCGAAGGCTCGCTCTGGACGTACCAGGGAACCCCCTCCTCTTCGAGCCGGTGGGCGAGCGCCTGGAAGTCGGCCTCGTCGGCCACTTCGGCGAGGGGGATGAACTCTACCGCCGGGACGGCCTCCCCATCGCCATCCATACAGTGCGCCGAGCCCCCCTCGTGATCAAGACCACATTCAGGACAGACCATGGACCCTCCTCTCCGCTCCGGCCGCGGTTCGAGCGCCGAAGCACCCGCGCATGTCTTTGCTTCTCTCCCTGAGTGCGGGGAAGGTGGCCGGGGGGAGACAGTCGCGTGAAAACTTGTTCAAGATTACGCCGCGATCACTCCCACTCGATCGTCGCCGGCGGCTTGCTGGTGACGTCGTAGACCACGCGGTTGACCCCTTTCACCTCGTTGACGATGCGGTTGGCCACCCGGCCGAGGAGGTCGTAGGGGAGGTGGCTCCAGTCGGCGGTCATGAAGTCGTGGGTCTCGACGGAGCGCAGGGCGATCGACGCTCTCGTAGGTGCGGTAGTCGCCCATCACGCCCACGCTCTTGACCGGCAGGAGCACGGCGAAGGCCTGGCTCACCTTCTCGTACCAGCCGCTCTCGCGCAGCTCCTCGAGGAAGATGGCGTCCGCCTCCTGGAGCAGGGCCACCCGCTCGGCGGTGACCTCGCCGAGGATGCGCACGGCGAGGCCCGGGCCGGGGAAGGGGTGGCGGCCGAGGATCTGCTCGGGGAGGCCGAGCTCGCGGCCGAGCTGGCGCACCTCGTCCTTGAACAGGAAGCGCAGCGGCTCGATCAGCTCGAAGCCCAGCTCCGCCGGCAGGCCGCCGACGTTGTGGTGGGTCTTGATCACCGCCGAGGGGCCCTTGACCGAGACCGACTCGATGACGTCCGGATAGAGCGTCCCCTGGGCGAGGAAGCCGACGCCGCTCGACTCGCAGTCTTCGCCTCGTCCTTGAAGACGTCGATGAAGACGCGGCCGATCATCTTCCGCTTGGTCTCGGGCTCCTCGACGCCGGCGAGCTCGGCGAGGAAGCGCTCGGCGGGCGTCGATCGCCAGGATCGGAATCCCCAGGCCGTCGCGCAGGCTGTGGAGCACCTGCACCGCCTCGTCCTTGCGCAGCACGCCGTTGTCGACGAAGATCGCCGTCGAGCGCTCGCCCACGGCGCGCTTGAGGAGCGCCGCGACGACCGACGAGTCGACGCCGCCGGAGAGGGCGCAGATCACCCGCCCCTCCCCCACCTGCTCGCGGATGGTGGCGACCGCCTCCTCGAGATAGCGAGGCCATCCGCCAGTCGCCGCGGGCGCCGCAGACGCCGTAGAGGAAGTTGCGCAGGATCTCGCCGCCGGAGACGGTGTGCGACACCTCGGGATGGAACTGGATGCCGTAGAGCCCGCGCTCCGGGTCCTCGAAGGCGACGATCGGGCGCGTTGTCGGTGCTGGCGGTCGGCCTGGAAGCCGGGCGGCAGGTCGCCCACGCGGTCGCCGTGGCTCATCCAGACCGTCTCGCGGGCGGAGAGCCCGTCGAACAGCCGGCCGGGCGCGGTGATCGAGATCTCGGCCCGGCCGTACTCGCGGTGGCTGGACCCCTCGACGCCGCCGCCCAGAGCTCGTGCGCCATCACCTGCATGCCGTAGCAGATCCCCAGCACCGGCACGCCGAGCTCGAACAGCTCGCGGCTCGGCGGTGGGCGCGCCGTCCTCATAGACGCTCTGCGGGCCGCCGGAGAGGATCAGGCCGAGCCGGCCGGCGGCGGCGGATCTCGTCCACGGACAGATCGAAGGGATGGACCTCGCAGTAGACCCGGTTCTCGCGCACCCGGCGGGCGATGAGCTGGGTGAACTGGCTGCCGAAGTCGAGGATGAGGACGGTCTGGTGGCCGGCGATGGGGACCGGATTGGGTCTGGGATGTCTATGGGATTGTCACCCGAAGTCCCTCACAGCTCTGTCTCCGACTTCAGCTCGCGGGTCATCAGCTCCTCGAGGGCGCGCCTGCGGGTCCTTGCCGTGGTGCATGACGGCCACCATCTGCTGGGTGATCGGCATCTCGACGCCTTGCGCTGGGCCGCCAGGCGGGCGATGGCGACGGAGTTGCGGATCCCCTCGGCCACCATGTGGGTCTGCTGCCAGTGATCTCGGCGGGGTCTTCGCCCGGCGGCGAGGTCGAGGCCGATCTGGCGGTTGCGCGACAGGCCGCCGGTGCAGGTGAGCACCAGGTCGCCGAGGCCGGCGAGGCCGGCGAAGGTGCGCGGCTCGCCGCCGTAGGCGATGCCCAGGCGGGTGATCTCGTGCAGGCCGCGGGTGATCAGCGCCGCCAGGGTGTTCTGCCCCAGGCCGAGCCCGGAGAGGGTGCCGGCGGCGATGGCGATGACGTTCTTGGTCGCCGCGCCGAGCTCGACCCCGACGACGTCGTCCGAGGAGTAGAGACGCAGCAGGGGGCGTCGCCAGGCGACTCGCGGACCTCGGTGGCGAGCAGGCGCCTCCTCGGAGGCGATGACCGGCGGCGCTCGGCACGTTGCGGGCCAGCTCGGCGGCGAAGGTGGGGCCGGAGAGGACGGCGAAGCGGATCTCGCGGCCGGCCGCCTCGCCCTCCTCGAAGGCCACCTGGCTCATCCGCGCCAGGGTCTCGGTCTCGATCCCCTTGGTGGCCGAGACCAGCTGCAGCGGCCGGCCGCCGGAGGCGAGCCGCAGGAACTGCCGCAGCACTCGCGGAAGCCGTGCGAGGGCGACGGCGACGAGGACGAACTCGCTGTCGGCGAGCGCCGCCAGGTCGGCGGTCGGCTCGAGGCCGGGCGGCAGCGCGACGCCGGCAGGTAGTCGGGGTTCGACCCGCTCGCGCCGCCATCCGCTCGACCAGCTCGGGGTTGCGCGCCCAGAGCCGCACCTCGGTGGCCGCCGGCGCCGGCGAAGTGGACGGCGAGCGCGGTGCCGAAGGAGCCCGCGCCGAGGATCCCGATCTGTCTTCGACTCGCCGTTCGGTCGTCATCTCATCTCCTCGACGGTTTCCGGCCGCCGCCGCTCCCCGAGCCGCGGCTCGGTCCCGCGCCAGCAGGCGCCGCAGGTTGCGTCCGGTGCTTGACACGACGATGAGCAGCCCGATCCCCGCCGAGGAGAGGACCAGCCAGGGGCCGCCGTACGCCGTCCAGCCCAGCCGGTCGCCGAGGCCGGCGAGGAGCGGGAAGAGCGCCGCGCTGACGATCGATCCCAGCGAGACGTAGCGCTTCCAGAGCACCACGAGCGACGAAGACGGCGAGGCCGAGCGGCCATCGCGGCCGGCGCCAGCGTCGCCCATCGCGCCCGCCGAGGTGGCGACCCCCTTGCCGCCGCGGAAGCCGAAGAAGACCGGGAAGACGTGGCCCAGCACCACCGCCACCGCCGCCGCGCCGACCACCGCCGGCGGCGCGTCGAGCGCCCGCGGACGGCCACCGCGGTCACCCCCTTGATCACGTCGAGCAGAGCCAGGACCGCCGCGCCCCCTTCTTGCCGGCGGCGCGCATGCACGTTGGTGGCGCCGGCGTTGCCGCTCCCGACGGTGCGGACGTCCAGCCCTGCACGAGCTTGACGAGCACGACGCTGAACGAGACCGAGCCGAGCAGGTAGGCGCCGGCGACCAGCGCGATGGCGGCGCCGGGGCTCATTCCGTCGCCGCCTCCCGATCGCAGGGAAGGACCTCGACCGCGCGGTAGCGCGCCCCCTTCGGCGACAGCTTGCTCTCGAAGAGGACGCCGTGGTCGGCCACGAACGGCGGCCCGACGGGTCCGGGGAAGGCGTTCCGGAACTTGTCGATCGCCTCCCGCCGCCAGGGGGCCGGGCAGCGGGCCAGGGTGACGTGCGGATGGTAGGCCCGCTCCTCGGGCTCGAAGCCGAGCGCCTCGACGGCGGCGCGGGTGATCGTCCGCCTGGAGGGTCGGAGAGCGTCCGGGAGCCTCGACGCCGACCCAGGCCACGCGGGCGGGACGGCCGGGAGGAAAGGTGCCGCCGCCGGCGAGGCGCAGGTCGAGCGGCGGGCAGCGCGCGAACGCCTCGCGCAGCCCGGCGGACAAGCGCCGGGACGTCCGCCTCGGCGGTCTCGCCGAGGAAGAGCAGGGTGAGGTGGAGGTTGTCGAGTCGACCCAGCGGGCCCGCGGCAGGCGGTCGCGCATGGCGTCGACGCGGCGGCGCAGCTCGCGGCGCGGCGGCTCGGGGACCTCGACGGCGACGAACAGCCTCATCCGACGAGCCTCCTTGGCAACAGCCAGCAGGCGCCGGCGCAGCATCTCCAGCACGATCTGGGTGGAGAACCGGCGCACCCGCTCGCGGTCGCCCGGCAGGCGGAGCTGGCGGTGCTCGACCTCGCCGTCGCCCGGGCCCGCCACGGCGAGGTGGACGGTGCCCACCGGCTTGGCCTCGCTGCCGCCGCCGGGGCCGGCGACGCCGGTGATCCCCACCGCCCAGTCGCTCCCCAGGGCGCGGCGCACCCCCTCGGCCATCGCCCGGGCCACCGGCTCGGAGACCGCGCCGTGCTCGGCGATCATCTCCGGCCGGCACGCCCACCAGCTGTGTCTTCAGCGCGTTGCTGTAGGTGACGGCGGCGCCCAGGAAGTAGTCGCTGCTGCCGGGCACGGCGGTGATCCGCTGCGAGAAGAGGCCGCCGGTGCACGACTCGGCGGCGGTGAGGGTGGCTCCGGCGGCGCGCAGCAGATCGCCGACCACGCTCTCCAGCGTGTCCTCCTCGCGGGTGGTGAAGACGGCGTCGCCGGCGAGCGCGGCGAGGCGCTCCACCATCGCTTGCAAGCGGGCGCGGCGCTCGGGCTCGGGACCGGCCGCGGTCGCCTGCAGGCGGATCTCGCCGGCGTTGGCCAGGATGGTGATCGCCTCGCGGCCGAACTCGTCGTAGGCCGGCGCGATCCGCTCCTCCACCACCGACTCGGGGAGGCCGGCGATCTTGAGCACCGCCGTCTCGCGGGCGACGCCGCCCGAGCGCGCGGCCAGCCAGGGCTCGAGGCTGGAGGCCATCAGCCCTTCCAGCTCGGTGGGCACGCCGGGGAAGAGGAACAGGGTGCAGCCGCCGCTCTCGACGCGCAACCCCGGCGCCGTCCCGCGGTCGTTGGCGAGGACCTCGGCGCCCTCCACCACCCAGGCCTGCCGGCGGTTGACCTCGGGCATCTTCCAGCCGAGCGCACTGGAACCGGCGCTCGATGGCGGCGAGGACCTCGCCGTCGAGGTGGAGCCCGCGGCCGAGGGCGGCGGCGACCGCCTCGCGGGTCACGTCGTCGGCCGTGGGGCCGAGGCCGCCGGTGACCAGGATCGAGGTCGACGCCGGGGAGGAGGCTGCGCAGCTCGGCGGCGATCTCGGCTTCCGAATCGCCGATCACCGCCTTGCGCCGCAGCTCGACGCCGTAGCGCGTCGAGGAGGGCCGTCAGCTTCAGCGAGTTGGTGTCCAGCCGGTCGGTGCCCAGCAGCTCCGAGCCGACGGCGAGGATGGCGGCCTTCATGGGGCGGGATGATATCGCAGGGGTTGCGGACTACCCCACCCGACCCGCGATCAAAGGCGGCGCCTCGCCGGCATCCGCCACCGTGAAGCAGGCCGCGAAGGCCTCCGCCAAGCGCTCGTCCTCGCGCCGCAGATAGACCCGGGCCAGCTCCTCCCCTGCCTCCACCGCGGCGCCGAGGCGGACCCGGGTTTCGAGGGAGATCCCGAAGTCGATCGCGTCGCTCGGGAGGGCGCGGCCGCCGCCGGCCTCGACCAGGAGCAGACCGAGCTGGCGCACGTCCACCGCGGCGAGCCGGCCGGAGCGCCGGGCGAGGAGCGGCCGCTCGACCGGGGCGAGATCGAAGCGGGGAGCGCGCAGCCAGGCGGGATCGGCGCCCTGGAGCGCGGCCCAGCGCTCGAACGCCTCGCGGGCGCGGCCGGAGGCGATCGCCGCCTCCATCTCCCGCCGCTCCACGGGCTGGCCGGCGAGCCGCGCGACCTCCTCGGCGAGGGCGAAGGTGACCTCCATGAGATCCTCCGGCCCCTCCCCCGCCAGGGCGTCGAGCGACTCGCGGACCTCGGCGGCGTGGCCGGCCCAGCGGCCCAGCGGCTGGCTCATGTCGGTGACCAGGCAGGCGGCCGGCGTGCCGAGGGCGCGCGAGGTCTCGACCAGGCCGCGCGCCAGCTCCAGCGAGCGGTCGAGCTCGGGGAGGAAGGCGCCGTTGCCGGTCTTGACGTCGAAGACCACGGCGGCGGCGGCCGGTCGCCAGCTTCTTCGAGAGGATGCTGGCGGTGATCAGCGGGATCGAGTCGACGGTGGCGGTGACGTCGCGCAGGGCGTAGAGGCGGCGGTCGGCGGGAGCGATGCCCGGCGGTGGCGGCGCCGATCGCCATGCCGCAGCGGGCGAGGAGATCGAGGCAGCGGCCGCGGTCGAGCCGCAGGTCCATCCCGGGGATGCTCTCCAGCTTGTCGATGGTGCCGCCGGTATGGCCGAGGCCGCGGCCGGCGAGCATGAAGACGGGGAGCCCGCAGCTGGCGAGCAGCGGCGCGATCACCAGCGACACCTTGTCGCCGACGCCGCCCGTCGAGTGCTTGTCGCACAGGCGCGGGACCTCCGCCCCGAGGTCCCAGAGCTCGCCCGAGTCGCGCATCGCGAGGGTCAGGGCGCGGGTCTCCTCGCCGTCCAGCCCGCGGATGGCGGCCGCCATCAGGAAGGCCGCGAGCTGCCCCTCGCTCCAGGAGCCGTCGGTGGCGCCGCGGGCGACCGAGCGGATCTCCTCCGGCGTCGAGCCGCATCCCGGCGCGCTTGCGCTCCAGGATGCGGTACGGAAGGAGCATCAGCGATCAGCGATCGGCGGGGATCGATCAGCCGGGGAAGCCGGCCGGCATGCCGCCCGGAATGGCGCCGCCGCCCGCCGGGACGCGCGTCGGATCGAGGGCGGCCACCTTCTGCTGGGCTTCCGTGCGGTAGGGGGACTGCGGGAACTCGTCGAGGATCCGCTGGTAGGACTGGATCGCCTCCTGCGGGCGGTGGAGATCCTCCAAGGTGGTCCCCAGCTCGTGCAGGATCATGTCCTGGGGGAGCGGCGTGTCCCCCTTCTCGAGCATCCCGCGCAGCTGCTGGGCCACCTGCTCCCCCTTGCCCTGCTTGCGGTCGAGGGCGAGCAGATTGAGCCGCGCCTCGGCCGCCGAGCATGCGTCCCCTCGTGGTCGTCGGCGTAGTCGCTCCAGAGCTTGCGCGCCTCGTCCAGGCGCCCCTCGTCGGCGGCGATCTGGGCGAGGTAGAGGCTGGCCACGGCGCCGGCATCGGTCGAGCCGTAGTCGTCGTGGACCTTCTTGAGCAGCTCCTTGGCGCGCGTCCGGCGGGCGGCGTCGGTCGCGAAGCTCGGCTCGTCGGGATCGGCGGGCTTGGCGCCGGTCGCGGTGACCGGGGCCTGATAGACCTTCATCGCCCCGGCCAGGGCGTGGTTGGCCTCCTCCAGGCGATTCGCGCGATAGAAGTGGATCGCGATCCCGAGCGCCACGAGCAGGAGGATGCCGCCGATCGCGTAGGCGATGTTCCGGACGTGGCTGCCGGCGTACTCGACGCCGCGGCCCATGGCGGCGGTGAAGTCGTCGCGTTTGATGTCTTTGCGAGTCAGACGTTCGTTCATCAGAAAAACTCTCCCAACCTGTTCAGGGATGACGGCGACAGAGGCGTAGCGAGCGCAGTAGGCTACCACAATCGGGCTTGCGTCTGGATCGTGAGCCTCAGCTCCTCTTCGCCGGCGGGCCGCGGCGGCTTGTCCCGCTTCCAGCGTGGGGGCACACTTGTTCCAGTGGACCTTACGAGTAAGCTCGCCCCGCGTGGAGCAGAACTCAAGAAATGCTTGGAACGCTCTTGAGCTAATGAGGCGTGCTTCCAGCGAGCCTCTGAAAGGACGGAATGGAAAACGACAGCCTCCTGGTCCTGAGTGGGAATGAAGTGACGTCGCTGCTGGCGGCCCGGGAGCCCGAGTTGATCGATCTGGTCGGCAAGGCTTACGTGGCCCACCGCAGCGGGGCGAGCTCCCTGCCGCACTCGACCTTCCTGCGCTTCCCCGGGAACGAGAGCAACCGGATCATCGCGCTGCCGGCCTTTCTCGGCGGCGATTTCGCCGTCGCCGGGATGAAGTGGATCGCCTCGTTCCCGGGCAACGTCGAACGCGGCATGGAGCGCGCCTCGGCGGTGCTGATCCTCAACTCGTGCGAGACCGGCCGGCCCGAGGTGATCCTCGAGTCCTCGGTGATCAGCTCCCGCCGCACCGCCGCGAGCGCCGCGCTGGCCGCGCGGGTGCTGCTGGAGGGTGCGGTGCCCGAGCGGATCGGCCTGATCGGCACCGGCGTGATCAACCTGGAGGTCGCGCGCTTCCTGCTCGCCGCCATCCCGGGGGCGCGGCGGTTCCTGCTGTTCGATCTCGATCCCGAGCGGGGCCGCCGGTTCGCGGCGAGCCTGCGCGAGACCCTGGGCGCGGAGGTCGAGGCCGAGACCGCGGCCAGCGGCGAGGAGGTGCTGGCGTCCTGCCCGCTGATCTCGTTCGCCACCACCGCCATCCGCCCCCATGTCAGCGATCTCTCCGCCTGCCAGCCGGGAGCGGTCATCCTCCATCTGTCGCTGCGCGATCTCACGCCGGAGGCCATCCTGGCCTGCGACAACATCGTCGACGACCCGGACCACGTCTGCCGCGCCCAGACCTCGCTGCACCTGGCCGAGCAGGCGACCGGCGGGCGCGATTTCATCCGCTGCACCCTGGCCGATATCCTCCAGGGGACGGAACCGCCGCGGCGGGACGGCAGGATCGCCGTCTTCAGCCCCTTCGGTCTGGGCGTTCTCGACATCGCGGTCGGCCAGCGGGTCGCGACTCTGGCCCGCGCGGCCGGCGTCGGCACTCATATCCCTTCGTTCCTGCCGACCGGGCCGTGACCCATCTCCGCTCCAGCCCCGTCTGGTGCTTTGAACTCTGATCCATTGCCCAAGGAGGCCGCATGGCCGCGAAGCACCTGCTGTCCATCTCCGATCTGAAGGGCGAGACCGTTCTGGCGCTCGTCGAGAACGCCGTCGCCATCGCCGAGGGGCGAAGGGAGGGGCAGCGCCCCCTGGCCGGCCGCATCGTCGGCGTCTACTTCCGCAAGACCTCCACGCGCACCCGCACGTCCTTCACCGTCGGCGCCATGAAGCTCGGCGCCCAGGTCATCGCCTACGGGCCCAGCGACCTGCAGATCGTCACCGGCGAGACGGTGCCGGACACCGCCAACGTGCTGGCCAACTACCTCGACGCCCTGGTCATCCGCACCAACGACACGATCGGGGAGATGCTCCAGTTCGCCTCCCAGGACCGCATGGCGGTGATCAACGCGATGAGCGCCAACGAGCATCCGACCCAGTCGCTCGCCGACCTCGCCACCCTGCGGGAGCGCTTCGGCCGGCTGGCGGGCCTGCACGTGCTCTACATGGGGGAGGGGAACAACTCGGCCTCGGCGATCGCCCTGGCCATGGCCCGGATCCCCGGCATGCGGCTGACCCTGGTCACCCCCGAAGACTACGGGCTGCCGGTGGATTTCGTCGCGGCGGTCCAGGCCACCGCCGCGGCGAACGGTTCGCACATCGAGCAGCATCACGACATGGGCCGGCTCCCCCGGCGGGGCGTGGACGCGGTCTATACCACCCGCTGGCTGACCATGGGCGTCCAGCGGGCCGACGACTGGCTGCCCAAGTTCCGCCCCTATACCGTGACGCCGGAGGTCATGGCCGAGGTCTCGAAGCCGGACGGCAGCACGGTCTTTCTCCACGACCTGCCGGCGATGCGGGGGTACGAGGTGCTCGACGAGGTGCTCGACGGCCCGCAGAGCGTCGCCCTGCGGCAGGCCTACCACAAGATGACCAGCGCCATGGCAGTCCTTGAGTGGTGCCTGGCGGCATAGAAAGGGGACTCAATGCACAGAGACGAGAAGCGGCCGCCGGAAACGGCCGCGGAACCGGAAGGGGTGGAGCGGGGGATCGACCGCCGGCATTTCCTCGGCGGCATGGGTGGCCTCACCCTGAGCACGCTGAGCGGGGGCCTGACCGGGCTCGCCGCCCTTGACCGTCCCGCCGAAGCCGCGGAGATCTCCCCGCTGCCGACCGGGGCGAAGCGTGCCGAGGCCGCATACAAGCTGCGCGTCGCCGCGGCCGAGCGCGAGCGCCGGCTGCCACTCGCCGAGCACCGCGCCAACGGCGACGAGGAGCGCTATCCGACCCGCATCGGCAGCTTCACCAAGACCCTCCCTCACAACGAGTTCGGGGAGGTCGACCCGGCCGCCTACGACGCTCTGCGCAAGGCGCTCGCGAGCGGCGACTTCAAGGCGCTGGAGGCGGTGCCGAAGGGCGGCCGCGTCGGTTACCAGGATCCGATGGGCGGCCTCGCCTATAACCTCGACGGGCCGGACTCGGCGGCCATCGCGGCCGCCGCGGCACCGCCCATCGCGAGCCGCGAGTACGCGACACAACTCGCCGAGATGTACTGGATGGCGTTGCTGCGCGACGTGCCGTTCCTCGAGTACCCGACGAACCCGCTCGTCCAGCAGGCTTGCGAGGACCTGTCCCGGCTCTCCGGCAACCCCGGCCCCCGCGACGCGAAGACCGGCAAGGTGACGCCGCAGACCCTGTTTCGCGCCCCCTACCCTGGGGCCACGGACGGTCCCGCCGTCTCCCAGTTCCTGCTGCGGCGGTTCCGCTACGACGGCATCCCGATCGATCCGAAGATCAGCACCAACGTCGCCGGCTCGGACTTCCTGACCCACGTCCCCGAGTGGCTCGAGGCGCAGGACGGATTCCCCAAGGCGCCGCCCGCTCCCGACCCGCGCGACCCGGTGCTGCGCTACCCCAGGAACGGCCGCGATCTCGCCCGCATTTCAGCCCAGGACGACCTCTACTCGCTCTACTTCAGGGCGATGCTGGTGCTGGCGGGCGTTCCCGGAGTGCGCCCGATGGCCGGCAATCCCTACCTGAAGAGCAATCGCCAGGGGGGCTTCGCCACCTTCGGCCCCGCCCACCTCGCGCAGCTCCTGGGCGGTGCCCAGGTCGCGCACCATGCGTTCTATCTCAAGTGGAACGTGCACCGTTATCTGCGCCCCGAGGAAGGCGCGGGGCTGGTCCACTTCCGCAAGACCGACCGGCGCGACTATCCGATCCACGACGACCTCCTGAAGTCGCCGGTGCTCGATCTCACTTTCGAGGCCAACCGCAAGCAGAACCGGGACCGGTTGCAGGCCGACGCGGGCTCCTACCTGCTGTCGCAGGTGATGTCGTTCGGCTGCCCGACGCACCCCTCGTACGTCTCTGTCCATGCGACGATCGCCGGCGCCTGTATCACCGTGCTCAAGGCCTGGTACGACGAATCGGTGCCCTTCCCCGATCCGGTGCAGCCCAGCGCCGACGGCACCACGCTGATCCCCTACACCCCCGGCAAGGACGGGCCGCCGCTCACCATCGGCGGCGAGCTCAACAAGCTGTGCGGCAACATCACGTTTGGCCGCAACATCCTGGGCGTCCACTACCGCTGCGACAGCGAGGAGGGGAACCGGGTCGGCGAGGAGTGCGTGCTGCGCGTCCTCGCCGAGAACAAGACCACGGTCCCGGAGCCCTTCACCTCTTTCGCCCTCACCCGCTTCAACGGCAAAGCGGTTTCGCTCTGAAACCCGCCGGCGCGCCGCCGGATCAGGCGGCGGCGCGCCGGTGGTCGTATTCGATGCGGCCGTAGTCGAGCTTCACGATCCGGTCCGCGACCTCGTAGTAGTGGTCGTCGTGGCTGATCACCACGACCGTCTTGCCGCGCGCCTGGAGCGACGGCAGGATCTCGTTGTAGAAAACCTTTTTGAACGTCGGATCCTGGTCCGCCGCCCACTCGTCGAACAGGTAGATCGGCCGGTCCTCGAGATAGGCCGTGAGCAGGGCCAGGCGCTTGCGCTGCCCCTGGGACAGGTCGATCGTCGAGAGCTGGCCGGCCTCGATCTTGACCTTGCGGTCCAGCTGGAGCTCGCGCAGATAGCGCTGCGCCTCGTCGTCGAGCTCCGGCTTCTCGAGCCCGAGCAGGGTCTCGAACAGGTAGAAGTCCGAGAACACCGCGGCGAAGTGCTGCCGGTAGGCGTCGCGGTTGGCGTCGGTGATCGGGACGCCGTCGAGGCGCAGCTCGCCTTTTTCCGGCGGATAGAGACCCAGCAGAATCTTGGCGAACGTGGTCTTGCCGCTGCCGTTGCCACCGATCAGGAAGAGCAGCTCTCCCGCCTCGATGGTGAGATCGATCGGCCCGAGCGCGAAGGTCTCGCCCGATGCCTCGCTGCGGTAGGTATGCTCGACCCCCTTGACCTCGAGCCGCTGCCAGGAGGGCGGCGGCGGCCCGAGACCGGTCTCCGGCTCCGCCGGCACACCCTCCAGCGAGATGCCGAGCTCGTCGATCTTCTGCATCGCCACCACCGCGTTCGACAGCCGGGGTATCGAGCTGAGGAGGGTCTCGAGCGGGGCCATCATCAGGATCAGGGTCACGCTGTAGCCGAGCAGCACGGACATGGGGACCGGCTGGTATCCTGGCAGGACGAACAGCATCAGGCCGATGGCGACGAAGAACAGGATCTGCCCCCAGCTCGAGGCCGCCGCGAAGATGTAGGTGCCGACGGTGATCCAGTGCCGAAGCGAGCGCGCGGTGGGCTCGATCTGCCGCTCCATCATCGCCTGCCGCCGCGGCCCGTGCATCTTGAGCTCCTTGGCGCCGAACGTGACCGCCTGGATCTGCCGGATCAGCACGTCCCAGTCCGCGCGCGAGCGGCGGCCGTAGAAGTAGGCGCGGGCGACCGGCCAGCGGTAGGAGACGAGCCCGACGACCAGGAACCCGAGCAGGAACCCGAGCAGCATCGGCGACAGCCAGCCGAGATAGACCAGGCAGGTGAGGATCACGCCGAGGTGCATGATCAGCACCGGCACGATCAGCAGGGCCTCGGTGATCGCGCCGAGGTCGTTGGTGAGGCTCGCGAGCAGGCGGTGCGGCCCGATCTGCTCGAGCTGGCGGATCGGCGTGGTGAGGATCCGCCGGCACCAGTTGAGGCGCAGCTGATAGAGCGTCCGCTGCGTCAGGGTGACGAGCAGCGCCTGCGACGTGAAGCGGAACAGCGGCAGCCCGATGCACAGCACGCCGAACGCCATCCTCGGATTGATGCCGTGAAAACCCTGGCCGGTGAGGGCCAGGTTGACCAGAGCGATCAGCCCGGTGGTCGCGATGCCGCTGATGAATCCGGCGAGGACCACCAGGACGAGCATCAGGCGCGAGTAGGGGACCTCGCGCGAGATGCCCATGATGTAGCGAAAGAACCGTATCAGTTGCACCATCTGATCACTCCTGCCGGAACGCCGTCATGGGATGGAGCCGCGAAGCGCGGCGAGCGGGCCAGAAAACCGCGAGCAGAGCGACCGCGGAGAGCAGGAGGGCGACTCCCGCGAAGGTCAGGGGATCGCTCGCTCCGACGCCGTAGAGCAGCCGCCCGATCAGGCGCGCGAGCGCGAAGGACAGGGCGAGACCGACGCCGATGCCGACGGCGACCACCGCCAGCCCGCGCTTCAACATCAGGCCGAGGATGGAGTTGCGGCCGGCACCGAGGGCCATGCGGATGGCGATCTCCCGCTGGCGCCGCGCCACCGTCTGCGCGATCACCGAGTAGACCCCGAGCGAGGCGAGCGCCAGGGCGAGGACGCCGAAGCAGGCGAGCAGGAGGGTGGAGAGGCGCTGCCGCGCGAGCACCTTGCCGAGCCTCTGCTCCATCGTCTGGACGTCGGAGACCGGCTGGTCGTGGTCGATCTTGCGCACCTCGCGGCGCAGGATGGTGGCGAGAGCCAGGGGATCTCCCCTTTCGGTGCGGATCGCAAGGTAGATATTGCGCTCCACCTGCTGCGCCAGCGGGAAATAGACCGATCCTTCCGAGCTTGGCGGCACGGCCGGTCCGCCGTCCCGTACGTTGCCGACGACGCCGACGACCGTCCGCCAGGGGTGCTCGGCCAGCAGCTCGGGGGGTACGTCCGGCGGTCCGAGGCGGAGCCGCCGCCCCAGCGGATCCTGGTTCGGCCAGAGGCTGTCGGCGAGCCGCCGGTCGACCACCGCGACCAGCGGCGCCTGGGCGGCGTCCCCCTCGGTGAACCACCGGCCCGCGAGCAGCGGAATGCCGAGCGCCGCGAAGTAGCCCGGCGTGCTGGAGCGCGCCGACGGCTCGGGCTGCGGATGGCCGGCGATCGCCGCCCGCCCCTCGGCGCTGACCGTCGACGTGAAGCTGGTGCCGGCGAACGGCAGGTTCGAGGTGGCGCCCACCGCGACCACCCCGGGCTCGGCGGCGAGCCGGCGGGTCAGATCGCGGAAGAAGCCGTCGACCAGCTGCGCCTCGCCATAGCGCAGCCTGGGCAGCGCGAGCTGCGCGGTCAGCACCCGGTCGACCGAGAAGCCGACCGCCTCCTGGCGCAGGTTGAAGAAGCTGCGCAGCATCAGCCCGGCACCGGCCAGCAGGGAGATCGACAGGGCGATCTGCACCACCACCAGCGCCCGCTGGACCCGCATCTTGCCGGCGCTCCCGGTGGTGCTCGCCCCCGCCTCCTTGAGCGCCTGGCTCAGGTTGGGGCGCGCCGCGTGCCACGCCGGGATCAGGCTGATCAGCAGCCCGGTGAGCAGGGTCAGGACCAGGGTGAAGGTGACCACCCGCCAGTCGAGCCCGACCCCCGCGGCGCGCGGGATGGCGTCGGGATAGAGCAGCACGGCGCCGCGGATCGCCCAGGAGGCCAGGGCCAGGCCGAGCAGCCCGCCGGCGAGGGAGAGCACCAGGCTCTCCAGCGCGAACTGGCGGATCAGCACGCCGCGCCGGGCGCCGAGCGCAGAGCGCACCAGGACCTCGCGCGCCCGCGCCTCGACGCGGAGCAGCAGCATGCTGCCGACGTTGGCGCAGGTGATCAGCAGGACGAAGCCGACGGCGCCGAGCAGCGTGAACAGCGCCGGCCGTACGTCGCCCACCTCCTGGTCGAGCAGCGAGATCACGTAGGTGTCCCAACCGCCGTCGATCGTATAGCCCGGCGCGTACTCCACCGGCCAGCGGCTGGTCTGTACCCGCAGATCGGCCGTCGCCTGCTCGATCGTGACCCCCGGCTTGAGCCGCGCGATGACTTCCAGATAGTGATTCTGGCGCCACTGCAGCCGCGCCGGATCGAGACCGAGAGGAGCCCAGATGTCGGCCTTGTCGGGGAACTCGAACCCCGGCGGCATGACGCCCAGCACGGTGCGCCCGCTCAGGTTGATATCGATGGACTTGCCGACGATCGTGCGGTCGCCGGCGAAATTGCGCCGCCAGACGCCGTAGCTCAGAACGACGACCGACGGCGCTCCCGGCTTGTCGTCCGCCTCGCTGAATGTCCGGCCGAGCAGCGGCTCGACGCCGAGCACCTTCCAGAGCTGGGAGGTCGTATAGAAGATGCGGACCCGCTCCGGCTGGTCGCCCGAGGTCAGATTGCCTTCCCGAAAGGCGTAGGCGGCGACCGCATCGAAGGAGCTGAACTTCTGCTGATAGTCGAGGACCTCCCCTTCCGAAGCCAGCAGGCGCGGGATGTCAGGCTTCGCCGTGCGCCCCCAGATGCGGACCAGGCGGTCGGGATTCGCGTACGGCAGCGGCTGGAGCAGCACGGCGTTGATCAGGCTGAAGATGGCGCTGTTGGCGCCGATGCCGAGCGCCAGGGTCGCGATGATCGCCAGGGTGAAGCCGGGCTTGCGCAGGAGTTGCCGGATGGAGATTCGCAGGTCATAGAGCATCACAGGACTCCTCGTGATGAAAAGGCTCTCGAGACGGCCCCGCGGCATCATCCTCCACCTCGAGGATGACGATGCGCCGGGCGCCGCGGGCGATGTTGATGATGCCGGCACCGGCGGGCGCGCAGCGCGTCATGCAGGAACCGAAGCGGTCGCCGAAGACGAACGCGCCCCACACGATCTCGTGCGGCGCCGCCCCCCCCTCGCGCGCCTGAAAAAGAAAGGTTTCTGACGGCACGAATTCTTGCACGACCCAGCGGCCGTTGGCGAGGGCGGCCTCCACCAGTGCCTCCCACTCCGCCGGCGCCAGCGCGGCGCCGGCGAACACGTCGCGCCCCCCGTAGCCGTCGGCCGGCTTGATCAACAGCCGCTGGCGCTCGGCGCGCACGAAATCGGGCAGGTAGATCCGCTCGCCGGCATGCCCGGTGAAGCTCTCGGTAAGGACCCGCGTCCAGGGGATGAAACGCTCGATGGCCGCGCGCTCCCCGGCATCGTAAAGGTCGCCATCGTCGGCCTGCTCGGAGAGCAGCGCCAGGTTGCGCTTGTCGGTGAGAATCGGGCTCACCAGGCCGTTGAAGGCGAAGGCGCGGCCGGCGGCCTGGGCCTGGAAGACCGGGCCGTCGAGGGAATCCATCACCTGGTCGACGAAGAGGTGCACCGGCATCCCATCATGCCGGGCGCGGCCGCGCTCCCAGGTCAATTGCTTCTCGCGGCAGGTGATGATGCTCCCGACGAGGCCCGCGGAGCGCCGCGCCAGGATCCGGCTGTAATGCTGTTGCACCAGCTCGTGCAGCAGCGGGGGTGCCGGCTCGAGCATCAGCACGGCGAGGTTGAGCTCCCCTTCGGCCGCGAAGCCCCGCGCGAGGCCGACCTCGACCGCATGCTCGAGCAGGGCGTCCAGGGGATTTAGCGGCAGCACGCGCAGGCGCTGCGCCGCCAGGAAGCCGGCGACCAGCCGCTGAGAGCGAAAGCGGTCCTTCCATGGACCCATCTGCCAGCCCCCGAGGTTGCCGGCGATGTTGAACTCGCAGCAGGCGAAGCCATGCGGGCCGAGGATGAAGTCGCCTCTGCCGATCAACTGTCGCAGGCAATCGGGATCGGCGAGCAGCGTGGTGGCGCAGCGCACGATCGGCTCGGCGATGCCGTAGAACTCCGCCATCCGCTGCGGGTCGGTGCCGAAGACGCGCTCCGGAATCGTCTTGACCAGGCGGAAGGTTTCGTGGCCGGCGCGAGCGATCGCCGCGAGACGTTGCGCGTCGACGAACAGGGGCCAGGGTTGGACCTTCTCCGGATCCAGCTCGGCCGCGGCGTCGAGATCGGCGAAGGCGGAGCGCTCGAGCGCCTCCGGGTGGGTCGCGACGAAGTCGAGCCAGTCGGCCTGTACCGGCGACAGTGCCGCGTGCCGCGCGCGCTCCTCGGGGGTGAGATGGAATCCAGGCATCCGGCTAGACCCCCATGGCGGCGCCGCCGTCGACTTCGATCGTGCGGCCGGTAAAGAAATCGCATTCGAGGATGAAGCGCACGGCGAGCCACACCTCCTCGGGGTGGCCGATGCGGCCGAGCGGGATCCCCGCCTTGAGCTTCTCCATCGCCTCGCCGGAGATCCCCTCCAGGATCGGCGTCTCGATCACTCCCGGCGCGACGCCGCCCACCCGGATGCCGTGGCGCGCCAGCTCGAGCGCCCAGGTGCGGGTCGCGGCGTCGAGGCCGGCCTTGGACGCGGAGTAGCTCGACTGGCCCGCGTTGCCGGCGCGCGCCAGCGACGAGATGTTGACGATGACGCCCGGCCGTTCGCCACGCTCGATCATGCGGGCCGCGAGCTCGCGCGCCATCAGGAACTGGCCCGTCAGGTTGACGTCGAGGACCTGGCGCCACTGGATCGCCGGCAGCCGGCTCGCTCCGCTCCCCTCGCCGCTCACCAGCAGGCCGTCGCGCAGGATCCCGGCGTTGTTGATCAGGACGTTCGCGCCGCCGAGCTGGGCGTCCGCCGTGGCGCAGAACTGGGCGACCGACTCCTCGTCGGCGATGTCGAGGCCGGCGACCGACAGCGATCCCGGCAACCCCGCGGCGTCGACCTTCAGCTGGCGCAGGCCGGCGCGATCGATGTCGCCGGCGACCACCTGGGCGCCGGCCTCGGCGAGACCGAGCGCGAAGCGGCGGCCGAGGCCGCGTGCCGCACCGGAGACGAGGGCGCGAATCTCCTCGAGCTTCAACCCCCGGTCCCTCCCAGACGCCGCGCCAGCTCATCCGCCAGCCGTTCGCGATGTGGCGGAGCGAGCAGGGTGTAGTGGTCACCCCCGATCTGGACCACCTCCGCCGCCGGGGCGAGCGCGCTCCAGGGGGCGGCACCGGCAGGGCCGTAGCCTTCCTCGGCCACGAACAGCGTCACCGGCCCGGCGTACGGCCGCGGCGCGTAAGCGAGCAGGGCGCGATAGTTGCGGCGGAAGATCGCGAACAGGCGGTCGAAGTCCTCGGCCGCGAGGCCGGCGCCGGAGATGGCGGCCAGGTCGCGGTCGAACCAGACGGCGAGCGTCGCGTCATCGACTTCGGTCCCGCTTTCCGGCCCGTTCGGCGCATCGGTATCGAGCATGGCGACCAGCGCCACCTCCTCCCCCGCCGCCGCGAGCTGGCGCGCCATCTCGTAGGCGACCGCCCCCCCCATCGACCAGCCGCCGAGGTGATACGGCCCCGCCGGCTGCACGCGCCGCACGCCGGCGACGTAGCGCTCCGCGAGAGCCTCCAGCGTCACCGCCGGTAGCTCCTCCGCGCTCGGCGCCTGGATACCCCAGACCGCCCGCCCGGCGCCCAGCGCCCGCGCCAGGCCGGCGTAGGAGAGCACGCCGCCGCCGACCGCGTGGATCAGGAAGAGCGGCTGGCGATCCGAGCTGGCGGCCGGCTGGATCTCCACCAGATCGCCCCCGCCCGCGGCCGGACCTCCCTCGCGCGCCGCGCGGACCGCGGCGGCGAGCGCCTCGACCGAGCCGCCGGCGAGCAGCGAGGCGAGCGGCAGCTCGACGCCGAGCGCCGAGCGCACGCGGCCGAGCAGGCGCACGGCGACCATCGAATGACCGCCGAGATCGAAGAAGCCGTCGCGGACGGAGACGCTCTCGACGCCGAGCAGCTCGGCGTACAGGCCGGCGAGCGCGGCTTCGACCTCGTCGCGCGGCGGCACCCTCTCAAGCGGCGCCGCGACAGCCTCCGGATCGGGGAGCGCCCCGCGGTCCACCTTGCCGTTGGCGGTCAGGGGGAGCGCTTCGAGCTCGACGATCGTCGCCGGCACCATGTAGGCCGGCAGCTTGGCGGCCAGATGCTCGCGCAACGCCGCGACCGGGAGATCCCCCGCCGGCACCACGTAAGCGACCAGACGCCGGGAGCCGCGCCGGGGGCCGATCGCCGCGGCGACCGCCGCCCGCACCGCGGGGTGGCAGGCGAGAGCCGCCTCGATCTCCCCCAGCTCGATGCGGTAGCCCTGGATCTTGACCTGCGCGTCCTCGCGGCCGAGGAACTCGATGTCGCCGTCCGGCAGGTAGCGGCCGAGGTCGCCGGTCCGGTAGAGGCGCTCGCCGGTCTCGCGGGTGGACGACGAACGCCGCGCGCGTCCTCTCCTCGTCCCGCCAGTACCCCTGGGCGACGCCGATGCCGCCGATGTAGAGCTCGCCGGCGACCCAGGCCGGCCGGGGCGCGAGCTCGTCGTCGAGCACGTGGAAGGTCTGGTTCGCCATCGGCCGGCCGTACGGGATGCTCGGCCAGGCGGGGTCGACCTCGCCGATCGGGTAGAGGATCGACCAGATCGACGCCTCGGTGGCGCCGCCCAGGCTGATCACCTCGACCTCGGTGCCAGAGGCGGCGGATGCGGTCGGGCAGCGCGACCGGGATCCAGTCGCCGGACAGCAGGACCAGGCGCAGCGACGCCGGCAGCCGCTCGCCGCGGCTCTCGAGCGTGGTCGACCAGCATCTCCAGCAGGGCCGGCACCGAGTTCCAGATCGTCGACGCCGGCGCGCGGTGGCGAGCTCGCTCCAGCGCGCCGGCTCGCGCAGCGCCGCGGCCTCGGGGAGCACGATGGCGCCGCCGGCGGCGAGCAGGCCCGAAGATGTCGTAGACCGAGAGGTCGAAGCTGAGCGCCGAGATCGCGAAGACGCGGTCCGCCGGGCCGACGCCGAAGCGGCTGTTGACGTCCACCACGGTGTTGAGCGCGCCGCGGTGATCGATCATCACCCCCTTGGGCAGGCCGGTCGAGCCGGAGGTGAAGATCACGTAGGCGAGGTCCTCGTCGCTGAAGCCGCCGCGCCGGTCCAGCCGCGCGGCGGGGCCCGTCGCGACCGCCGCGACCTCGATCCGCCGGACCCCCGCCGGCCAGGCGAGGGACGCGGCGAAACGCGGCTGGGTCAGCGCGATCCGCACGCCGCCGCTCTCCAGCAGATAGGTGAGGCGCTCCGCCGGCAGGCCCGGGTCGAT
Source organism: uncultured Acidobacteriota bacterium (assembly GCA_963792575.1). GTDB lineage: Bacteria > Acidobacteriota > Thermoanaerobaculia > Multivoradales > UBA5704 > DATARR01. The sequence goes on along the minus strand of CAWBWZ010000002.1, from coordinate 521,674 downwards.
CGGCAGGTAGGCCGCCCCGGCCTCGAGCACCGCGAGCGCCGCCGCGACCTGCTCCCAACCCTTGTCCATGACGATGGCGACGAGACGGTTGCGCTCGGCGCCCGCCGCGCGCAGCTCGGCCGCGAGCGCCGCGGCGGTGGCGGCGAGCTCGCCGTAGCCGAGCGTCCACCCGTCGCCGATCACCGCCGGGGCCTCGGGGGACTCCGCGGCGCGCTGCCAGAAGGCTCCGTGGAGCGCTCCCTCCGGAACCGGCGCCGCCGTGGCGTTGACCGCCCGCCGGAGCGCCAGGTCGGCCGCCGGCGCGAACGCCCCGAGCGGCTCCCGCCAGGCGTCCTCCTCCATCGCGAGCCGCTCGACCAGGGAGATGTAGGCCGCGAACATGGCGTCCACCACGCCGGCCGGGAAGAGCTCCTCGACCACGTACCAGCTCGACACCATCTCGCCGTCCGCCTCGGAGACCTGGGCGTCGATCCAGACCTGCGGCGTCTGCAGCCAGCTGTAGACCGAGCGCTCGCCTCCCGCCGACGGCCCGGCGGGCTCCCCGCTGGCATCGGCGCCGCCTGTCCCGAGGGTGCTCGCGAACACCACCGGCGCGGTGGCGCGCGCGCCACCCTGCCGGCGGGTCAGCTCGCGCAGCACGCGCACGCCGGAGACCAGGGCGTGGTCGATGTCGCTCCAGATTCGCTCCTGCAGGCGGCGCGCCCGCTCCGCGAAGCCGCCGCGGCCGGTGGCGTCGACCTCCACCAGCAGCGTCGAGGAGAGGTTCGCCACCAGATCCTGGACCTGCGGGTGGAGCGGCAGGACGTTGAAGTAGAGCAGATCGAGAACGAAGCGCCGGTTGCGGCTCCACGCCCCGACCGCCTCGGCATAGGCGGTGGCGAGCGCCGCCGTGGCGGTCAGTCCCGCGCGACCCGCGCGCTCCTGGAAACGCGACCAGGCCTCGCGGCCGAGCCGCGCCTCGCGGTGGGCGAAGCGCGAGCGCCGCACCGCCGACGGCGCCTTGGCGAGCGGCAGCTCCGGCCCCGGCGGCAGATCGTTCATGCGCTGGCGCCAGTAGCCGAGAGCGCGCTCGTAGGGCTCGCTCCCCTCGAGGGCGGCGACCGCCACCATGTAGTCACGCGGCGAGATCTTCGAGCGGCGGCAGCTCCGCCGCCGGGTCGATGTAGAGCCGCGTCAGCTCGCGGGCCAGGATGCGGAAGCTGCGCGCGTCGCAGGCGAGCAGGGAGAGCGAGATATGGAGCCGTACGCCGCCGCCCAGCTCCGGCGGCAGGAGCGACGCCGCGAGCTGCCAGAGCGGACCGCCGTCGAGGCGCGGCCCCTCCTCCGACATCCGGCCACGGATCTCGAGCAGGCGCGCCGCGGCCTCCGGCTCGCTCGCGCCGCGCAGATCGAAGACCTCGGGGCGCAGGCGGGCGAGCAGCTCGGGGCGCGGCTCGCGGATGCGCTGCCGGCCGTCGGGCAGGATCTCCAGGCGCAGCGCGTCGTGGCGCGCCACCAGCCGCCGCCAGGCGCCGGCGAGCCGTTCGAGATCGAGAGCGGGGAACTCGATCTCCTGGTAGGAGTGCGGCGAGATCTCGCCCAGCTCGTAGGCGCCGGTGTGGCCGATCCAGTAGGCCTGCTGGAGGTCGGTGAGCGGGAACGGCTCGTAGCGCAGCTCCGGAGCGGGGACGATCGCCGGCAACGCCGCCAGGGCGCCGGCCGCCGCCGGGGCCACCCAGCGCCGCTCGATCACCGCCGCGAGCGCCTCGACGCTCGGCGCCTCGAACAGCTCGCGCAGCGGCAGGTCCACCTGCGCCACCTCGCGCAGGCGGCCGAGCAGGCGCGTCGCCAGCAGCGAATGGCCGCCGAGGGCGAAGAAGTCGTCGCGCGCGCCGACCCGCTCGCAGCCGAGCACCTCCGCCATCAGCGTCGCGAGCAGCCGCTCGGCGGGGCTGCGCGGGGCGACGTACTCGGAGCCCTTGAGACGGGCGTCGAGCCCCGCCGCTTCCGGCGCCGGCAGGGCGCGGCGGTCGAGCTTGCCGGTCGGGCCGAGCGGCAGCGCGTCGAGGATCACGAACGCCGACGGCATCATCGGCTCCGGCAGCCGCGCGGCGAGGTGCTCGCGCAGCTCGGCGGCGCTCGGCAGCGGACGCTCCGGCGACGCGACCAGGTAGGCGACGAGGCGGCGGTCGTCCCCGGCGCCGAGCGCCTGGACGGTGCACTCCCCCACCCCGGGGTGCCGCGACAGCTCGGCCTCGATCTCCTCCAGCTCGATCCGGAAGCCGCGGATCTTGACCTGGTGATCGCCGCGGCCGAGGTACTCCAGCTCGCCGTTCGGGCCGCGCCTCGCGAGGTCTCCCGAGCGGTACAGGCGGGCCCCTGGCAGGCTGCTCCAGGGGTCGGGCACGAAGCGCTGGGCGGTCAGGTCCGGCCGGCCGAGATAGCCGCGCGCCACGCCGGCGCCGCCCACCAGCATCTCGCCGGCGACGCCGACAGGCACCAGGTTGCCATGGCGGTCCACGAGATGGACCTGGAGGTCCGGGATCGGCACGCCGATCACGCTAACCCGGCGGCGGAGGTCGGCGGCGGTGATCGGCCGCCAGGTGACGTGCACCGTGGTCTCGGTGATGCCGTACATGTTGACCAGCACCGGCGCGGCCGGTGAGGCCGCGAAGTGCGCGAACCAGGGCGCGAGCGCGGGGACGTCGAGCGCCTCGCCGCCGAAGATCACGAAGCGCAGCCGCGCCAGCGCCGGGAGCCCGGAGGCCTCCGCCTGCCCCAGCAACTGGCGGAAGGCGGACGGCGTCTGGTTGAGCACCGTCACCCCCTCGGTGCGCAGCAGGTCGAGGAACGCCTTGGGCGAGCGGCTGGTCTCATAGGGAACCACCACCAGCTGGCCGCCGTGGAGCAGCGCGCCCCAGATCTCCCAGACCGAGAAGTCGAACGCGAAGGAGTGGAACATCGTCCAGACGTCGCGCTCGCCGAAACCGAACCAGGAGTCGGTCGCCGTGAACAGGCGGTCGACCTGGGCGTGGCTCACCTCCACGCCCTTCGGCCGGCCCGTGGAGCCGGAGGTGTAGATCACGTAGGCCGTGGCCTCGCTCAGGCCGGCACCGGCCAGCACGAGATCCTCCGCGCTCTCGGCCGCCAGCGCCGCGGCGTCACGATCGAGGCAGACCGCCGCCAGGCCGCCGCTGCCCAGCTCGGCGAGCCGCGCGAGGAGGGGCTCGGTGGTGACCGCCACCCGGGCGCCGCCGTCGGCGAGCAGGAACGCCAGGCGCTCCGCCGGATACGCCGGATCGAGCGGCAGGTAGGCGGCGCCGGTCTTGAGGATGCCGAGCAGGCCGACGATCAGGTCGAGCGAGCGCTCCAGGCAGAGGCCGACACGGTCGCCCGGATTGACGCCGAGAGCGATCAGGCGGCGCGCCAGCCGGTTGGCGCGCCGGTTGAGCTCGCCGTAGGAGAGCTGGTCGAGGTCGTGGATCACGGCCGGCGCCTGCGGCCGGCGCGCCGCCTGCGCCTCGAAACGCCGGTGGAGGGGCAGCCCGGCGGGGAATGACGCATCCGGGTCGTTCCATCCGGCGAGCAGCTGATGGCGCTCGGCGGCGTCGAGCAGGGGGATCTCGGAGATCCGCGTCTCGGGGCTCTGCGCCACCGCGGCGAGCGCGGCGAGATACCAGCGCTGCATCCGCCCGATCGTCACCGCCTCGAAGAGGTCGGTGTTGTACTCCCACTCCACGGTCATCTCCGCCCCCTGGTCGACGTGGGAGACGTTGAGCTCGAACTTGGCCACCCCCTCGTCGAGCGGGAAGGTGCTGATCGCCATCCGCCCCTCGCCGCGCGGCTCCTCGGCGGCCGGCATGTTCTGCAGCACGAAGAGGATCTGGAACAGCGGGTTGCGCCGCATGTCGCGCTCGGGATCGAGCGCGTCGACCAGCATCTCGAACGGCAGGTCCTGGTGGGCGTAGGCGCCGAGCGCCGAACGGCGGGCCGCGGCGAGCAGGGCCGCCAGGTCGGGATCGCCGCCCACCCGGCCGCGCAGGACCAGCGTGTTGACGAAGAGGCCGATCAGCGGCTCGGTCTCCTCGCGCGTGCGGCCGGCGATCGGCGAGCCGACCACCACGTCGTCCTGGCCGGTGAGCCGCGCGAGCAGGGCCTGGAACGCCGCCAGCAGGGTCATGTAGAGCGTCGCGCCGTGACGGCCGCCGGCCCGGCGCACCGCGGCGGACAGCTCCGCCGGCAGCCGTTGCACCCGCCGCGCCCCCGGGAACGTCTGCGCCGGCGGGCGCGGCTTGTCGATCGGCAGCTCGATGCCGGCCGGGATGCCCGCCAGCTCGCCCCGCCAGTAGTCGAGCTGCGCGTCGAGCGCCTCGCCCACCAGCCAGTCGCGCTGCCAGACCGCATAGTCGGCGTACTGCACCGCGAGCTCCGGCAGCGGCGACCGCCGGCCGAGCGCGAAGGCCCCGTAGAGCGTCGTCATCTCGCGCAGCAGGATGTCGATCGACCAGAGATCGGTGATCAGGTGGTGCATCACGATCACCAGCAGGTTCCGCCCGGCATTCAGGCGGATCAGCAGCGGCCGCAGCTGCGACGGCCGTGTCAGGTCGAACGGCCGGCGCGCCGCGCGCCGCACCAGCGCGTGGGCCGCGGCGTCGCGGCCCACCTCCGGCAGGTGGGAGAGATCGACCACCGGCACGCGCACCGTCACCGCCTCCGCGACCGCCTGCACCGGCCGGCCGTCGGCCCACACGAACGCCGTGCGCAGCGCCTCGTGCCGGCGCACGACCTCCGCCAGCGCCGCCTCCAGCAGATCGACGCGCACCGGGCCGTCGAGCTGCATCGGCATCACGATGTTGTAGGCCGCGCTCCGGGAATCGAGCTGCTCCAGGAACCAGAACCGCTGCTGCGCGAACGAGAGCGGCACCAGCCGGCCGTCGCGCGGTACCGGCAGGAGCGGCGGCGCCATGCGGGCGGTCTCGCCGACGAGACTCTGTTCGACCCCGGCGGCGAAAGACGCCAGATCGGGAGTCTCGAAGAGGAGCGAGATCGCCACCTCGACACCCAGCAGGCGGCGCAGGCGGGAGACCACCTGCGTCGCGATCAGCGAATGGCCGCCGAGCGCGAAGAAGTTGTCGCCGCGGCCGACCCGCCGCGACGCGCCGAGGCCCAGGACCTCCGCCCAGACCCCCGCCGCCACCTCCTCGATCGGAGTGCGCGGGGCGAGCGCCCCGGCGGGCTCCAGGCCCGTCGCCTCGGGCGCCGGCAGCGCCCGCCGGTCGACCTTGCCGCTCGGCGTCAGCGGCAGCGCGGGGAGCGCGACGAAGGCGGCCGGCACCATGTGCTCGGGCAGCCGCTCGGCGAGGTGGCGGGCCAGCTCGGCGGCCGGAACCGCGCGCTCCTCCCCGAACACCACGTAGGCCACCAGCCGGAGCTCGCGCGAGCCCGGGGCCGCGCCGCGCGCCACCACCACCGCCTCGCGGACCGCCGGATGGCCGGCCAGCAGGGCCTCGACCTCGCCCGGCTCGACCCGGAAGCCGCGGATCTTGACCTGGCCGTCGGCGCGGCCGAGGAAGTCGATCTCGCCGTCGGCGCGCCGGCGCGCCAGGTCGCCGGTGCGATAGAGCCGGGCGCCGGCGAGAGCGCCGCCGGCCTCCGGGATGAACTTCTCGGCGGTGAAGTCCGGCCGCGCGAGGTAGCCGCGCGCGAGCCCCGCGCCGCCGATCAGCAGCTCGCCAACGATCCCCACCGGCGCCGTTTGCTGCTCCCGGTCGTGCACGTGCAGGGTCAGGTTCGCGATCGGCGCGCCGATCGGCGGCAGCCGCTCCCAGGCGCCGGGCTCCGGCGGGAGGTCGTGCGCCGAGACCACGTGCGCCTCGGTCGGGCCGTACTGGTTGTGCAGGCGCGCCGCGGGGAGCCGCCGGAACATCTCGACCAGGCTCGCCGTCGACTGGAGCTGCTCGCCCGCGGTGTCGACCTCGACCAGGGAATCCGGCAGCGGGCCGCGGTCGATCGCCACCTCGGCGAGCTGCTGCAGCGCCACGAAGGGGAGGAACAGCCGCTCGATCCGCTGCTCGGCCAATTGCAGCAGCAGCGCTTCCGGGTTGCGCCGCACTTCCTGCGTGACGAGGTGGAGCGTGCCGCCGCTCGCCCAGGTCGCGAACAGCTCCTGGCACGAGACATCGAAGGAGAGCGAGGAGAACTGCAGCGTGCGCAACGCCGGCCGGCTCCTGCCGAGCTGCCAGGCCATCAGGTTGACGAGCGCGCCGTGGCGCATCGCCACCCCCTTCGGCCGGCCGGTCGAGCCCGAGGTGTAGAGCACGTAGGCGAGGCTCTCGGGACCCGCGCCGCTCTCCTCGACCGGGATGCGCTCCGCGCTCTCGCGGTCCACGCTCTCGATACCGAGATCGACGACGATCACGCCCGGCAGCGCGGGCAGTGCCGCCGCCGCGCTTCCCGCGGTGAGCAGGAAGCGCAGCCCTGAGTCCTCGGCCATCAGCGCCAGGCGTTCGCGCGGATACCCTGGATCGAATGGCACGTAGGCGCCGCCGGCCTTGAGCGCGGCGAGCACAGCGACCGTCATCTCGAGCGAGCGCTCGAAGCAGACGCCGATCGGCTCGTCGGGCGCGGCGCCGAGCCGGCGCAGCCTGCGGGCGAGCCGGTTGGCGCGCGCCTCCAGCTCGCCGTAGGTCAGACTAGCGTCCGCCCCTTGCACCGCGACCGCGCCGGGCGTGGCGTCCGCCTGGCGCTCGAACATCTCGTGCAGGCAGGCGATGCCCCAGGCCGGCGCGAGCTCGGCGGCGGTCGCGTTCCAGGCGGCGAGCTGGGCGCGCTCGGCGGCCGCGAGCAGCGGCAGGTCGCCGACGCGCGCGGTGTCGCCGTCCGTTCCAGCCATCCCGGCGAGCAGCGCCTCCAGGTGACCGGCGAGGCGCTCGATCGCGGCGCGCTCGAACCGGCGGCGGTCCCAGATGATCTCGTTGACCAGCCTCGCCCCCGGCTTCGCCACCCACATCAGCGGATAGGGCGTGCGGAACGAGAACGCGCCGTCCTGGAGGGCGAGGCCGCCGACCTCGGAGCGCTCGCCGCCGCTCGAACGGTCGAACGGGTAGTTCTCGTAGACCAGCACCGATTCGAACAGCGGCACGCCGCGCGGCACGCCGCTCCAGCCCTGGATGGTGACCAGCGGCACGTGCTCGAACTGGCGCATCTCCGCCTGCTCGGCCTGGAGGGCGCGCAGCCAGTCGGCGAGCGGCGTCTCGCCGGCCACCTCGACCGCGACCGGCAGCGTGTTGATGAACATGCCGACCATCGACTCGACGCCCGCCAGCTCCGCCGGCCGGCCGGCGACGGTCGAGCCGTAGACGACCCGGCGGTCCCCCGAGTAGCGCGACAGCAGGATCGACCAGGCGCCCTGGAGCAGCGTGTTGACGGTGATCTGGTGGCTGCGCGCGAACGCTTCCAGAGCGCCGGAGAGCTCGGCCGGCAACTCGGTTTCGAGGTCGCCGCGCGCGTCCTCGCCCAGGGCGAGCGCCTCCCCCTCCAGACCGCTGGTGATCGCCGTCGGGTGCTCGACCGCGCCGAGGCGCTCCCGGAAGAACGGCTCGGCGGCGGTGGTGTCCTGGCGCTCCAGCCAGGCGATGTAGTCGCGGAACGGCCGCGGGCGCGGCAGGTCGATCTCCTGGCCCGCAACCTCGCCCTGATAGAACGCCATCACCTCGTTGAGCACCATCGGCATCGACCAGCCGTCGAGCACCAGGTGGTGGTGGAGCCAGGCGAAACGGTAGGTCTGCGGTCCCAGCTTGACCAGCGCGAAGCGGACCAGCGGCCCGCGCACCAGGTCGAACGGCTGGTCCCCCTCGCGGATCAGGAAGTCGTCGGCGCCGCGGCGTTCCTCGGCGCTGCGCTCGCTCCAGTCGAAGACGTCGATCTGCGCGCGCACCCCACGGCGCACCACCTGCAGCGGGCGGTCGAGGTCGCGCCAGAGGAAGCCGGTACGGAAGATCGGGTGACGGTCGAGCACGCGCTGCCAGGCGCGCTCGAAGGCCGGCAGATCGAGCGGGCCTTGCAGCGTCACCCGCAGTTGCTGCGCGTACATCCCCTCCGTCGCCTCGAGGGTGTGGAACAGGAGCCCTTGCTGGAGCGGCGAGAGCGGATAGAGATCCTCGATCTCGCGCGGATGGACCCCCGGCAGCTCGGCGAGCGCGCGGTCGAGGTCTGGCGCGGCGAGAGCGGCGAGCGGGAAGTCGGACGGCGTGACGCCGCCGGCCTCGGGCTCGCGGCAGTGCTCGACGATGGCGAGCAGCTCGGCGCGGAACGCGGCGAGCAGGCGCTCGATCGAGGCGCGCCGGTGGACGCGCTGGCCGAACGCGACGGCGATCTCCAGACGGTGCCCGGAGACGCTCGCGATGACGTCGAGCAGATGGGTGCGCGGCTGTTCCGGCGCCCGCTCCGGACCCGCGCTCTCCCGCGCGCCGGCGAAGCGGGACACCTCCGGCAGCGCCTGGTCGAGCTGGCCGAGATAGTTGAAGCTGATCTCGGAGGGCGGAACGCGGCGGATCGCCTCCAGACCCTCCGCGTCCTCCTGCCGCAGATGGCGCAGCGGTCCGAAACCGAAGCCGCGGTTGGGGATCGCGCGCAACGTTTCCTTGACGATCTTGAGCGCCTCGCCCGGACCGGCCCATCCGGCGGTGGCACCGGTGAGGTCGATCGCGACCGGATGGATGGCGGTGAACCAGCCCACCGTGCGCGAGATGTCGAGATCATCGGCGAATTCCTCGCGGCCGTGCCCCTCGAGATCGAAGCGCAGGCGCGGCGTGCCGGCCCAGGCCGCCCAGGCGCGCGCGAAGCCGGCGACCAGGACGTCGTTGATCTGCGTCCGGTAGACCGCCGGCACGTCCTGGAGCAGCGCCCGGGTCTCCTCCTCGTCCAGGCGGAGCGTCGCCATCCCGGCGTCCGCCACGCGGTTCTCCGCGCGGTCGAGGTCGACCGGGATGGGCGCGATCTCGCCGGCCATCGCCGCCCAGAACGGGATCTCCGCGGCAAGCGCCTCGCCGTTGGCGTACGCCCCGAGGCGTCCGGCCCACTCGCGCATCGACGTGGTCTTGGGCGGCAGCTCGATCCGCCCGCCGCGCTGGAGTTCGCCGTAGGCGGTCTCGAGATCCTCGATCAGGATGCGCCAGGAGACGCCGTCGATCGCCAGGTGATGGGCGACCACGAACAGCTTGTCGCGCCGCCCCTCGCCCATCCGGAACAGGACGACGCGCGCGACCGGGCCGGCCGCGAGGTCGAGGCTCCCCTGCAGAGAGGCCAGCGCGGCCTCCAGAGCCGCCGTGCGTCCGGCGTCCGCGACCGGCGCCAGGTCGAGCACCGAGAACGCTCGGGATGGACCCGGCGGATCGAGCCGCCGGCGGGATTCCGGCCCCTCCGCGATGCGGTCGAAACGCGAGCGCAGGACGTCGTGGTGCTCGAACAGCGCCTCGACGGTGCCGGCGAGACACCCCTGGTCGAGCGGCTGCATCACGTCGAGCAGCACCGACTGGTTCCAGTGGTGGGCCGCGGGGAGGTCGAGCGCGAAGAACCAGCGGTCGATCGCGGTCGGCGCGACCTCGCCGACCACCGGGCCCTGCTCGGCGAACACGCCGCCGACGACCGCGGCCACGGCCAGCTCGGCGACGGTCTGGCTCTGGAACACCTGCCGCGCGGTCAGGTGGATGCCGTCCCGGGCCGCGCGCGAGATCAGCTGGATCGACAGGATCGAGTCGCCGCCCAGCTCGAAGAAGTTGTCGTGGATGCCGACCCGCTCGACGCGCAGCAGCTCCTGCCAGATGCCGGCGAGCGCCCGCTCCGTCTCGTTGCGGGGGTGCGCGAACGCGCTGCCGAGCGCCGGCCGGGCGGCCTGCTCGGGCGCGGGCAGCGCCTTGCGGTCGAGCTTGCCGTTGGCGGTCACCGGCAGCTCCGGCAGCGCGACGAATGCCGAGGGCACCATGTACTCCGGGAGCTTCGACTGCACGAAGTCGCGCAGCTCGCCCACGGTGGGCTCCGGCGCCCCCTCGCGGAACACCACGTAGGCGACCAGCCGCTTCTCCACCGCCGTCTGGTCGAACCCCGTCTCGCGAGCGATCACCGCCGCCTCGCGCACGGCGGGGTGCTGCGCGAGCGTCGACTCGATCTCGCCCAGCTCGATGCGGAAGCCACGGATCTTCACCTGGAAATCGACGCGGCCGAGGAACTCCAGGTTGCCGTCGGCGAGATAGCGGGCGCGGTCGCCGGTCCGGTACATGACCACGCCCGCTTCCGCGGGGCCAACGAACGGGTCGGGCACGAACTTGCTCGCGGTCAGGATCGGCTCGGCCGCGTAGCCGGAGGCGAGCACCGGACCGGCGATGTAGAGGTCGCCCGGCACGCCGATCGGGTTCGGCTCGAAATGGGCGTCGAGCACGTGGTAGCGCGCCTGCTGGATCGGCCGGCCATAAGGGATGCTCGTCCAGGTCGCGCCGACCTCGCCGACCGGGAAGAAGTTCGACCAGATCGCCGCCTCGGTGGCGCCGCCGAGGGCGATCACCTGGGCGCTCGGGAACGCGGCTCGCACCCGGTCGGGCAGCGCCACCGGGATCCAGTCGCCGGAGAGGAAGACCAGCCGCAGCCGCGAGCGCGCGCCGCGCGGGTCTCCGGGCTCAGGGAAGAAGCCCGCCAGCTGGCGCAGCGCCGCCGGCGCCGAATCCCAGAACGTGACCGGCTCGTCGCAGAGGATCGCGATCATCCGCTCCGGATCGTGGATCTCCTCCTCGGTCGCCACGCGGATCGAGCCGCCCGCCGCGAGCAGGCCGAAGATGTCGTAGACCGAGAGGTCGAAGCAGAGCGAGGTGATGAACAGCACGCGATCCGCGGGGCCGACACGATAGGTCGCATTGACCCAGTCGATCAGGTTGATCACCGGCCGGTGGCGCAGCACCACTCCCTTCGGATTGCCCGGTCGAGCCGGAGGTGAAGATCACGTAGGCGACGTCGTCGGGGGAGCCGAGCCGCGCCGGCCGGCCGGCCGGCAGCGCCGCCAGATCGTCCGGCCCGTAGAAGCGGAGGGCGCCGGGCACGATCGCATCGTCCGGCTCATCGGCCGGCTCATCGTCGAGACAGATACCGTGCGCGAGCAGCGGCAACTCCGCGGCGATCTCCCGCAGGTCCGCGGCGTGGCGCGTCTGGGTGAGCGCCGCGCGAACGCCGAGCGCGCCGAGCATCCAGCGCACGCGCTCCCGCGGGAAAGCGGTCTCGAGCGGCAGGTAGCCGGCGCCCGACTTGAGCACGCCGAGGAGCGCCGGCACCATCTCCAGCCCGCGCGAGAGGTAGAGGGCGACCATGTCGCCGGGGCCGATGCCCGCCGCGCGGAGCTGGCGCGCGATGCGGTTCGCCCACTCCTCGACCTCGCCGTAGGTGAGGCTCAGACCGCCGCAGACCGCGGCGACGCGCGCGGGATCCTCGTCCACCCGCGCCTCGAACAGCTCGTGCAGAAGCTCCTGCCGCGGCGCCACCCCAGGGGCGAACGCGGTGTCGTTCCACTCGCCGAGGATCTGATGGCGCTCCGCCGCGCCGACCACCGGGATCGCCGACAGCCGCAGCCCGGGGTTCTCGACCACCGCTTCCAGCATCGTCCGCCAGCGCTCGCCGAGGCGCATCAGCGTCGTGCGGTCGAACAGGTCGGTCGCCAGCTCGAACGACACGTCGAGGCCGCGCGCCGATTCGGCGACGGCGATCGTGAAGTCGAACTTCGCCGTGCCGGTATGGGCGTTGAGCGGCGTGGCCGAGAGGCCCGCGAGCTCGACGCTCTTGGTCACCTCGTCCTGGAGCACGAACATGACCTGGAACAGCGGGTTGCGGCTCATGTCGCGGTCGGGCTGGAGGATCTCGACCAGCCGTTCGAAGGGCACGTCGTGATGCGACGAGGCGCCGAGCGAGGCCTCCCGCGCGATGGCGATCATCTCGTCGAACCGCGGATCCCCTTCGTACCGGGAGCGCAGGATCAGGGTGTTCACGAAGTAGCCGATCAGCGGCTCGACCTCACGGCGGCTGCGGCCGGCGATCGGCGTACCGACGACCACGTCGTTCTGGCCGGACGAGCGCGCCAGGAGGCCGTGGAATGCGGCGAGCAGCGTCATGAACAGCGTCGAGCGCTGCGGACGGCCGAGCGCGCGCAGGCGATCGGTGAACGCGGCGTCCAGCCGGTAGGGCGGCGTGGCCGCGCCGCGGTGGCTCGGCACCGGTGGGCGCGGCCGGTCGGTCGGCATTTCGAGCGTCGGCCAGGCGGCGAGCTGGCGCTTCCACCACTCGACCTGCTCCTCGATCTCGCCGGCGAGCTGCTCGCGCTGCCAGACCGCGTAGTCGGCGTACTGGAGCGCCGGCTCCGGCAGCGGCGATGGGCGCCCGCCGGCGAAGGCCTCGTACAGCGCCGTCACCTCGCGCAGTATCAACTCGGTCGACCAGCCGTCGGAGACGGTGTGGTGCGCCAGGATCAGGACGCCGTGGTCGTCCTCGGCGAGCCGCCAGAGAATGACGCGGAACAGCGGCCCGGCGGCGAGGTCGAACGGCCGCCCCGCCTCGCGCGCCGCCTCGCGGCGCAGGCGCCGCTCGCGCTCGTCGCGCGGCAGGCCGGAGAGGTCCGAGAGCTCGATGCGGAAGTTGCCCGGCGGCGCGATCCTCTGGACCGGCTGGCCGCCCACGACGGCGAACGTGGTGCGCAGCACCTCGTGTCGGCGGACCACCTCGCCGATCGACCGCTCCATGACCGCGAGGTCGAAACGGCCCGCGAGGCGCAGCCCGATCGGAATGTTGTAGACCGACTGCCCCGGCTCGAACTGGTCGAGGAACCAGAGGCGAAGCTGCTGGAACGAGAGCGGCAGGTCGCGATCGCGGGGGACCCGCACCAGGGGCGGCAGGGCCGCCGCGCTCCCCTCCTCGCGCAGGCGCTCGATAGAACGCGCGAGCGCGGCGAGCGCCGGCTGCTCGAAGATTTCGCGCAGCGGCAGCTCGATCGCGAACACATCGCGCACCCGCGAGACCAGCTGGGCCGCGAGGAGCGAATGGCCGCCGAGGGCGAAGAAGTCGTCCCGCGCGCTCGGCCGCTCGACGCTCAGCAGCTCGGCCCAGATCCCGGCGAGGAGCTCTTCGGCCTCCCCCGCGGCGCCACGTAGGCCGCCTCCGCGCCGGACCCGGCGCGCTCCGGAACGGGCAGAGCCCGGCGCTCCACCTTGCCGTTGGGGGACAGCGGGAGCGCGTCGAGGGTCACGAAGATCGACGGCACCATGTGGGCCGGCAGCCGCCGCTCAAGCCCGCGGCGGAGAGCGGCCGTCCACGCCTCGTCCGGCTCCGCGCTACCCCGCTCCTCGGCCGGCACGACGTAGGCGATCAGCCGGGCCTGGCTCGCCTCGCCGCGCGCCACCACCACCGCCTCGCGGACCTCCGGCAGACCGGCGAGGGCGACCTCGATCTCGCCGAGCTCGATGCGGAAGCCGCGGATCTTGACCTGGAAGTCCAGGCGGCCGAGGTACTCGATCTCCCCGGCCGGCGAGAGCCGCGCGCGGTCGCCGGTGCGGTAGAGCCGCGCTCCAGGCTCGCCGGAGACCCCGTCGGGCACGAACCGCTCGGCGGTCAGGTCCGGCCGGCCCAGGTAGCCGCGCGCGAGCTGCACGCCGCCGAGGCAGAGCTCGCCGGCGACGCCGAGCGGCGCCAGCCGCCCCTCGGGGTCGAGGACGCAGGTCCGTACGTTGGCGATCGGCCGGCCGATCGGCACGCTGCCCCGCCCCGCTCCGCGGCCGCAGGGCTGCCAGGTGACATCCACCGCCGCCTCGGTCGGGCCGTAGAGGTTGTGCAGCTCGATACCCCAGGGCTCCCCCAACCGCTCGACGAACCGCCGCTCCAGATCGGGCGCCAGCGCCTCGCCGCTGGCGATCACCCGCGCCAAGCTGGCGCAGCGCTCCAGGCCGGGCTCTTCCAGGAAGACCTGGAGCATGGAGGGGACGAAATGGACCGTGGTCACTCCCTCGGCGTCGATCAGGCCGGCGAGATAGGAGGGGTCCTGGTGGCCGCCGGGGCGCGCCACCACCAGGCGCGCACCCACCAGCAGCGGCCAGAAGAACTCCCATACCGAGACGTCGAAGCCGAACGGCGTCTTCTGCAGCACCCGGTCGTCGGCCCCCAGCGCGAACGCCTCCTGCATCCAGAGCAGCCGGTTGACGATGCCCTGGTGAGTGTTGACCGCCCCCTTGGGCCGGCCGGTCGAGCCCGAGGTGAAGATGACGTAGGCCGCGCTCGCGGGCGACACGTCCACCGCCGGCGGCAGGTCCCACGCCGCGCGCCCCCGCGCCGGCGCCGCCCCGGCGAGCTCGATCAGCCTCGCGCCGGCCGGCGCGAGGGGCGCGAAGCGTTCGGCGAGCGGGGCCTGGACGAGGAGGACCGGCACCCCCGCGTCGTCCATCATGCCGCGCAGGCGCTCGTCCGGATAGGTGGATTCGAGCGGCAGGTAGGCGCCCCCCGCCTTGAGCACGGCGAGTAGCGCGACGACCAGATCCAGCGACCGCTCGGCGGCGACTCCCACCACCCCGCCGGGCGTGAGGCCGAGCCGGAGGAGGCGGTGGGCGAGGCGGTTGGCTCGCGCCTCGAGCTCGCCGTAGCTCAAGGTAGCGCCCTCGAACGTCACCGCCTCGGCCGCGGGCGTCCGCCGGGCCTGCGCCTCGATCAGCCGGTGGAGCAGCGCCGGCTCGCGCGCGACCGCGGTGTCGTTCCACTCGTGCGCGAGGTGGTGGACCTCCGCCGGGCGCAGCAGGGGGAGCTCGGCCAGGCGCAGCTCCGGCGTGGCCAGGGACGCGGCGAGCAGCGCTTCGAGCCACGCGGACAGCCGCTCCACCGTGGTGGCGTCGAACAGGGCCGAGGCGTACTTGAACGAGCCGGCGAGCCGGTCCCCCTGGACCTCCAGCGCGAGTTGCAGGTCGACCTGCACCGCGGACTCGTCGAAGCCCGCGGCCCGCACCTCCAGGCCCGGCAGCGCGAGGTTTCCCTGGGGTGCGTTCTGGAGCACCAGGAGGACCTGGAAGACCGGATTGAACGCCAGCGAGCGCTCGACCCCCAGGGCGTCCACCAGGCGCTCGAACGGCAGCTCCTGGTGCGCGAACGCGGCCAGCGAGCGCTCGCGCGCCTGGGCCAGCAGGCCCTCGAAAGTGGTGTCCGCCGCGATCCGCGCGCGCAGCACGAGGGTGTTGAGGAACAGGCCGATCAGCGGCTCGGTCTCCTCTTGCGTCCGGCCGGCGACCGGCGTGCCGACGGCGATGTCCCCCTGCCCCGAGAGGCGGGCGAGGAGAGCCTCGAAGCCGGCGAGCAGGACCATGAACAGCGTCGCCCCCTGGCGCCGCGCGAACGGCTCCAGCGCCGCCGAGAGATCGGCCGGCAACCGCACCTGGCGCACCCCGCCCCGGAAGCTCTGCCGCGGCGGGCGCGGCCGGTCCGCGGGGAGCTCGAGGACGGCCGGCAGGCCGGCGAGCTCGCCGCGCCAGAATTCGATCTGCCGGTCCAGCGTCTCCCCCTGCAGCCAGCCGCGCTGCCAGACCGCATGATCGGCGACCTGGATCGGCAGCTCCGGTAGCTCCGGCAACCCGCCTTCGACCTCCGCCGTGTAGAGGGCCGCCACCTCGCGCACCAGCACGCCCATGGACCAGCCGTCGGAAGCGATGTGGTGCATGGCGAACAGGATCTGGTGCTCCTCGGGCGCGAGCCTGAGCAGCGCCGCCCGCAGCACCGGTCCGCGCGCGAGGTCGAACGGGCGGGTCAGCTCGAAGTTGGCGAGCCGGCGTGCCAGGAGAGCGCGCCGCGCCGTGGGGAGCGCCGTCAGGTCGATGATCGGCAGCAGCGGGCCGGGGATCGTTCCCGGCGGCGCTATGACCTGCATCGGCACGCCGTCGACGAGGGCGAACGAGGTGCGCAGCGCCTCGTGCCGTGCGACCACCGTCGCGAGGGAGCGCTCCAGGGCCGGCGTATCGAGCCGGCCGGCCAGCGTGAGCGAAGTCGGGATGTGGTACGCCGCGTTTCCCGGCTCGAGCTGATCGAGGAACCAGAGGCGCTCCTGGCCAAACGACAGCGGCAGCGGGTTCTCCCGGGAAACCGGCACGATCGGAGGCGCCGGCTCGGCCCCCTGGCCGAAGGCGAGCAGAGCTCCGACGCGTTGCACCAGCGCCGCCGGAGTGGACGACCGGAACAGCTCGGCGAGCGGCAGCTCGACGCCGAAGGACCGGCGGACCCGGGAGACGAGTTGGGTCGCCGAGAGGGAATGCCCGCCCAGGTCGAAGAAGCCATCGAACACGCCGACGCGGTCGACGCCGAGCACCGCGCCGAACAGGCCGGCCATCAGCTCCTCGGCCGGCGTGCGCGGCGCGACGTAGACCTGCGCGAGCTCGGGGCGGGCGTCGCTCGGCACCGGTAGCGCTCCGCGGTCGATCTTGCCGTTCGGCGTCCGCGGCATCTCGGCGAGCTGCATGAGGATCCTCGGCACCATGGCGGGGGGCAGGAGTGCCTCGAGATGCTCGCGCAGCCCGGCCGCCAGGAGGCCGCCAGGAGTCTGGGCGTCGCGCGGCACGAAGTAGGCGACCAGCCGGCGCTCCCCCTCCGGGCCGAAGGGAGCGGTGACCACCGCCTCGCGTACGGCCGGATGCCGGACGAGGGCCGCTTCGATCTCCCCCAGCTCGATACGGAAGCCTCGCACCTTGACCTGATGGTCGAACCGGCCGAGGAACTCCAGGCGGCCGTCGAGGAGCGCGCGCGACAGGTCGCCGGTGCGGTAGAGACGCCCGCCCGGCTGACCGCCGAAAGGATCGGGGACGAAACGTTCCGCGGTGAGGTCGGGACGGCCCAGGTAACCGCGCGCGAGCCCCTCGCCGCCGAGCAGGAGCTCGCCCGCGGTGCCGAGCGGCACCAGCCGGAGGTGCCGGTCGGCGACGTACGCCTGGGTGCCGAGGATCGGACGCCCGATGGATGGCGCGCCAGTGTCGTCGGGATCGATCCGCGCCCAGGTCGAGTAGGTGGTGTCCTCGGACGGGCCGTAGAGGTTATAGACCCGCGCGACCGATCCGGCGGCGTAGAGGCGGTCGACCAGCCCACGCCGCAGCGGCTCGCCGGCGAGGCTGACCGTCTCGACGGTCGGCGGCAGGCCGCCGGAGCGCAGCACCTCGGAGAGGACCGAGGGGACGGTGTTGACCAGCGTGATGCCCGGCTCGGCCGGCATGGCGAGGGCGTTCTCGACCAGCTCGACCGCGCCGCCGCGGGCGAGGGGGACGAAGATCTCGAAGATCGAGAGGTCGAAGTTGATCGAGGTCGAAGCCAGGACCCGCGCTGTCTCGCGCTCCGCGAACAGGCCGAGCGCCCAGGTGAGCAGCGCCGACGCGTTGCGGTGCTCGATCGCCACCCCCTTGGGCCTGCCGGTCGATCCCGAGGTGTAGATGAGGTAGGCCAGGTTGCCCGGAGAGGCGCCGCCCGCGTCCGGCAGCCCACTGTCGGAGAGGTTCCTCCACTCCTCGGGCACGTCGATGTTCAGACGCCGTTCAATGCCCGGCGGCACCAGATCCGCCAGCTCCTCCGCAGTGACGACGAGGGCGACGGCCGCGTCGGCGGCGACGAAGTCGCGGCGATCCTGCGGGTAGGTGGGATCGAGCGGCACGTAGGCGCCGCCGGCCTTGAGCACGCCGAGCATCGCCACCACCAGCTCGGGCGAGCGGCCGAGGCAGAGGCCCACCGCCACCTCCGGCCCGACGCCGAGCCCGCGCAGGCGGCGCGCCAGCCGGTTCGAGAGGGCGTCGAGCTCGCCATAGGTCAGCCGGCGCTCGCCCGCGACCAGGGCCGGCGCGGCGGGCCGCTCGGCCGCGGTTCGCGAGAAAGGCGCCCAGAGCAGCTCCGGCAAGCCGGCGCTGCCGGTGTCGTTCCACTCGCGGACGGTCTGCTGCCGCTCGGCCGGCGAGAGCAGCGTCGCGCCGTCGTGGCGGGCCTCGCCGTCGGCGGCCATCGCCGCGAGGACGCGCGTGTAGAGGCCATGGATCGCCTGCGCCTCGGCGCGCGGGATCGAGGTGCGGTCGTGCGCCAGGTCGAGACCCAGGTGCTCGGTGAGGGGGTTCTGGACGAAGCCGACATTGAGCGTCAGGTCCGTCTCCTCGGACTTCTTGAACCCCAGCACGCGCAGCTCGCCCGCCTGCAGGATCTCGGTCACCACGTGGAAATGGGTGAAGTTGAACAGCACCTCGAACAGCGGCCGCGCGCCATGCCTCTTCTGCAGCTCGGAGAGGGGGAAGCGGCGGTGCGGCATCATCTCCCGCTCCGCCGCGAACGTCCGCAGGACGAGGTCGCGCCAGGTTCCGGGAGCGAGCTGGAAACGCAGCGGCAGCGTGTTGAGGAACAGGCCGCGGGTCTCCTCGGAGCCCGCCTTCTCGGGCCGGCCATGGGTGACCACGCCGGTCAGGACGTCGTCGGTCGCGGCGAGGGTGGCGAGCACCTTGAGGTGGGCCGCCAGGCAGACCGCCTTGAGGGGTACGCCGGCCAGGGCGGCAAGGCGCTTCAAGCCCTCAGAGGTCTCGACCGCGAGCGGCGGCGCCACGGACTCAACGCGCGGGCCGGTCCACGCCTCAGGGGCAGGCCAGCGCGGCAGATCGAGAATCTGGGCATCTGCCAACCGCCCCTCCCAGTAGGCGCGCGCCGCTTCACCCTCGACCGTCGCCCGCTCCAGCGCCACGAACTCACGGTACGGGATCGGCGGCGGCGGCAGGACCGGCGGGCGCTCTCCGGCGAGCAGGGCCACGTAGAGCGAGAACATCTCGAGCAGCGTCGAATGCAGGCTCCAGCCGTCGAGGATCGCGTGGTTCTCGGTCAGCGTGAGCTGGAACGCGTCGTCGTGCCGGCGATGCACGGTCATGCGCAGCTGCGGCGCCCGCTCGAGGTCGAAGTGCCGCCGCTTTTCGCGCTCGACGAGCGCGTCGATCACCGCTTCCTGCTCCGCCACCGGGAGATCGCGGAGGTCCTCCACCGCGACCGGCAGCGAAGCCTCACGGTGGACGCGCTGCAGCGGCTCGGAGAAGCTCGTGAAATCGAACGAGGTGCGCAGGATGGGATGCCGCGCGATCACCCGGTCGATCGCCTCCTGGAACAGCGCGGGGTCGAACGGCGGGCCGGCCAGATGGAAGCTGTTGACGTTGTGATAGGCGGCGTCCGCGGCCATCCTGTCCATGTGGTACAGCATGCCCGCCTGCAGGCGGGCGAGCGGATAGGCGTCCTCGAGCTCGCCGGCGGCATCGGCCGCGGCCAGGCGGCGCCGGTCCTCCCCGGAGAGGAGCTCGAACGGGAGCGTGTCGGCGCCGGGCGGCATCTCGGCTTCCAGGCTCCCGTCGCCGAGGGCACGCGCGAGCTCCTCGATCGTGGGGTGCTGGAAGATCTGCGGGATCGTGAGTTCGATTCCCTTTTCTCGCGCGCGGGCGATCAGCTGGATGCTGCGGATCGAGTCGCCGCCGAGCGCGAAATAGTTGTCCCGGATGCCCACCTTGTCGAGGCCGAGCGTCTGGGCCCAGATCGCGGCGAGCTCGCTCTCGCGTGCGCTCCGAGGGGGCACATACCCCTCCCCGAGATCGGGCCGGCTCGCCTCCGGAGCGGGGAGGGCCTTGCGATCGACCTTGCCCTGCACGGTGAGCGGGAGCTTCGCCAGGAAGACGAAAGCGGCCGGCACCTCGTGCTCGGGCAGGCGCCCCTGGAGGTGCGCGCGCATCTCATCGACGTTCGGCGAACGATCGGGCGCCGGCACGGCGTAGGCGACCAGCCGGCTCACGCCCTCCTCACGCCACGCCACCACCACCGCTTCGGCGATCCCAGGATGGCTGACCAGCGCCGCCTCGATCTCGCCGAGCTCGATCCGGAAACCACGGATCTTGACCTGGTGGTCGATCCGGCCGATGTACTCCAGGTCGCCGCCCGGGAGCCGGCGGGCGAGATCGCCCGAACGATAGAGCCGGCTCCCCGCCGCGCTGGCGAACGGATCGGGCACGAAGCGCTGCGCCGTCAGGTCCGGCCGGCCGAGATAGCCGCGCGCCACCCCGCCGCCGCCGACGAACAGCTCGCCCGGCACGCCGGCCGGCACCGGATGGAAGTGCTCGGGGTCGAGCACGTAGAGCCGCAGATCGGGGATCGGGCCGCCGATCACACTCGCCGACGAGGCGAGGTCGGCCCCGCTCACCGGACGATAAGTGACGTGCACCGTCGTCTCGGTAATGCCGTACATGTTGACCAGGGTGGGATGGCGGTCGCCGTGGCGCTCGAACCAGGGCGCGAGGCTCTGCAGCTCGAGCGCTTCGCCGCCGAAGATGACCGTGCGGAGGGCGAGCTGTTCCGCTACCGTTTCTACCTCCGCGTCAGCGCGGATCAGCTGGCGGAACGCGGACGGCGTCTGGTTGAGCACCGTCACCTTCTCCCGCGCCAGCAGCTCGCGGAAGGCGTCCGGCGAACGGCTGATCAGGTACGGCACCACCACGAGCCGGCCGCCGTGGAGCAGCGCTCCCCAGATCTCCCAGACCGAGAAGTCGAACGCGAAGGAGTGGAAGAGGGTCCAGACATCCTGGTCGTCGAAGCCGAACCAGCGCTCGGAGGCGTCGAACAGGCGGATCACACAAGCGTGCGTGACCACCACCCCCTTCGGCCGGCCCGTCGAGCCGGACGTGTAGATCACGTAGGCGGCGTTCGCTGGCAAGGCGCCGCTCGGCGGCAACTCACCCGTCCAATCCTGTTCCCAGCCCGGATCGAGCCGGACGACGGCGAGATCTTTCCCGAGCCGGTCGAGCGGCAGGCCCGCTTCGAGATGCTGCTGGGTGAGCAGCACCCGCGTGCCGCTGTCGGCGAGGAGATGCTCGAGGCGCTCCTTGGGGTCCGCCGGATCCATCGGCACGTAGCAGCCGCCCGCCTTGAGCACCCCCAGGATCGCGACCGGAATGAGGGCCGAGCGTTCGAGGTGGATGCCGACGCGCACCTCCGGCCCGACGCCGAGGGAGCGCAGCCGTTGGGCCAGACGGGTCGAGAGAGCGTCGAGCTGGCCATAGGTAAGACCGGCGTCCGTCCCCGCGTCCGGATCGACGACCGCGAGCGCGAGCGGACGCTCGGCGGCGCGCGCCGCGAAGCGCTCGTGCAGAAGCTCCCCGACCTCCAGACAGAGCGAGCCGCCGCTCCAGGCGTAGAGCGCCTGCTCGAGCTCGGCGTCGCTGAGGTAGCTCGCCGCCTCGTGGCGGGCGAGCGGATCCGCCGCCATCGCCTCGATCACGCGGCGGTAGTAGCCGTGCAGCAGGTGGACCTGCTCGAGCGTCATCCCCTCATCGTTCTTCTCAATGGTGAGCGAGATCACCGCCTCCTGGAGCGGATCGCGCGAGAAGGTCGCCGCGAGCGGGAAATGGGTCGTCGAGAGGTCGCTGTTGCCCTGCCCGAAGATCTCCAGGGAGCCCGGGCGCATGACGCGCTGCACGGCATGGAAATGGAGATAGCTGAAGGCTGATTCGAACAGCACCTGACCGCCACGCAGGCCCTGGATGGCGGCGAGCGGATACCGGCGGAAAGGCATCAGGTCGAGCTCGCCGGCGAACGTGCGCTGGACCAGCTCGACCCAGGTGCCGCCGCGGAGGTCGAGGCGAAACGGCAGGGTGTTCAGGAACAGTCCCCGCACCTGCTCTCCGTCGGCCTCCTCTGGCCGGCCGTGCGTGGTCAGGCCGGTGACCACGTCGGTGCGCCCGGCGAGGATCGCCATCGCCTTGCAGTGCGCGGCGAGCAGCACGCTCTTGATCGGCGCCTCGGCCTCGCGGGCGAGGCGCTCCAGGCCGGTGACCAGCCGGCGGCCGAAGGTGGCGGTCGGCTTGTGATCGGCGCCCGGCGGATCCGCCACCGGTCCACCCGGCCAGCGCGGCAGGCGCTCAGGCTCCAGCTCGTCGAGCTTGCGGTTCCAGAAGTCGCGCGCCGCGGGGGACGCGAGGATCTGCCGCTCGAGGAATACGAAGTCACGGAAGGTGGTAGAGAAAGGCGGCCGCTCCGGCGGCGTCTCGCCGCGCAGGATTGCAGAGTAGTCCTCGAAGATTTCGGTCAGCGTCGACATCGTGCTCCAGCCGTCCGAGATCGCGTGCGGCTCGGTGAGCGTAAACTGGAACGTGTCGTCGGTCCGGCGATGGATGCGGAAGCGGATCAGGGGCGGCCGCGAGAGGTCGACCAGACGGCGGTTCTCGGCGAGCAGGAACTCGTCGAGGCGACGCTGCCCCTCCTGCGGGTCGACCTGACGCAGGTCCTCCACGTCGAGCGGCAGGAAGGCTGTGCGATAGACCAGTTGCAGCGGCTCGCTGAAACGGGTCAGATCGAACGCGGTGCGCAGAATCGGATGCCGCGCCACCACCCGCTGCACCGCCTCCTCGAACGCCCAGACTTCGAGCGGCGCCTTCAGGTGGAAGCTGTTGACGTTGTGGTACGTCGGCACCGCCGCGTCGTCCGGCGAGAGCTCCATGTGGTAGAGCATGCCGAGCTGGACCGAGGTGAGCGGATAGGCATCCTCCACCTCATGCGGCAGCTTCGCCCGATCATCGTCCGAGACCAGGCTGAACGGCTCGGTGAGCTGTGCCGTCCCCTTCTCGGTCCTCTCAGCGCCGCGCTTTTTCCTGCGCAGCTGCTCGAGCAACTGCCGCCGTTCCGGCGACAGCGCCGAGATCCGTTGTGTTACATCACTCATTGCAAAACGCTCCGCTCGCCTCTTACGTCTTCGCCTGGTCGCGCAGTTGTGCCTGCACTTCCTCGTCCGACAGTTTGTCGAGGTCGGCGAGCAGGAGGGCCAGCTCCCGCTCCTCGTCCTCCACTCCCGGCGCCGCCGCCCTCTCCAGGTCCGCCGCGAGCGCCGCGACCGTCGGTGACCGGAACAGATGCTCAACCGTGAGCTCGAACCCGCGCTCCTTGGCGAGCGCGATCACCCGGACGCTCCGGATGGAATCGCCGCCGAGCGTGAAGAAGCTGTCCTCGACGCCGATGCGGTCAAGCCCGAGCACCTCGGCCCAGATCTCGGTGAGAGCCGCTTCGGTCTCGTTGCGCGGCGCCACATACTCGCGCTCGAGGTCGGGGCGGGCGTTGCCCGGCGCCGGCAGCGCGGCCCGGTCGACCTTGCCGTTCGTGGTCAGGGGCAGAGCCGCGAGCCGCAGGAACATGGCGGGCAGCATCGCCTCCGGCAACGAGCTTGCGAGGTGCCGGCGCAACTCGTCGACGGTCGGCGGCGGCTGGCGATCGGCCGTGTAATACGCGACCAGGCGCCGCTCGCCCGGCCGATCCTCGCGCGCCAGCACCACCGTCTCAGAGATTCCCGGAAAGCTCGCGAGAGCCGCCTCGATCTCGCCGAGTTCCAGGCGCACACCGCGCATCTTGACCTGGTGATCATTGCGGCCCAGGAACTCGAGATCCCCGGAGGGCAGCAGGCGCGCCAGGTCTCCGCTGCGATAGAGGCGCGCGCCCGGCTCGGTCGAGAACGGATCAGGCACGAAGCGCTCGGCGGTGAGATCCGGCCGGCCCAGATAGCCGCGCGCGACACCGGCGCCGCCGATGTAGATCTCCCCCGGCACCCCTTCCGGCACCGGCCGCCCCCGGGTTTCGAGAAGGTGCAGGCGCGCGTTCGCGATCGGCCGTCCGATCGGCACCGGCCCCGGGGCGATCTCGCCCGCCCGGGCGGCGTACACCGCGCAGCCGACCACCGTCTCCGTCGGTCCATACTCGTTGACGATCCGCACCTCGGGCGCGCGCTCCCGCCAGGGCGCGAGACTCTCACCCAGCAGCGTCTCGCCGCCGAGTACGAGAGTTCTCGCCCAATTCGCGGGCTCCCCCTGCCCCGCGATCGGGCCGAGGATCGTAAGGTGCGCCGGCGTGAGCTTGGCGAGCGCATAGCCGCGTCCGGCGCGGAGCGTCTCGCCGAGAGCCTCGATACCGCGCTCCTCCGCCAGCAGTTCCACCGGGCTGCCGGCGAGTAGCGGCGCGAACAGGCTGGTCACCGTGAGGTCGAAGCCGACCGGCGAGTGCACCGGCGCGGCGCCCTCGGCCGCGCCGTAGGCCTCGATCGCCCAGAGGATGTAGTTGACGACCCCGCGGTGCGGCACCATGACCCCCTTGGGCTTGCCGGTGGAGCCGGAGGTGTAGAGCACGTAGGCGAGATCGTCGGGGGAAGCGGCAGCTACGCCAGCTTCTCCAGGGGGATCGTCGCCAGCGGATTCGTCGAGCAGCAGCGTCCGCTCCGAGGCCGCGCGCTCGGCCGGCAGCAGCGGCAGCAGTTTCCGCTGCGCCAGGACCAGCTCGGCGCCGGAATCGTCGAGCATGTAGGCGATCCGCTCGCGCGGGTAGGCGGAGTCGAGCGGGAGGTACGCGGCGCCCGCCTCGAGTACGGCGAGGATCCCCACCACCATCTCGATCGAGCGCTCGGCGCAGAGCGCGACCAGCCGGCCCGGTCCGGCGCCGCGAGCCGCGAGCCGGCGCGCCAGGCGTCCGGCGCGCTCATTCAGCTCGGAGAAGGTGAGCTCCTCGCCGGCGAAGCGGAGGGCCGGGCGCTCCGGCGTCGCGCGTGCCTGGGCGGCGAACAGGGAATGGAGCGTCGCCGTGGCCGGCAGCGGTGCCGCCGTCGCATTGAACGCCACGAGCCGCTGCGACTCGCGCGCGGTCAGCAGGTCGGGGTCGCCGACGGGGGAGTCGGGCGCGGCGAGCAAGGCCTCGAGGAACGCGGCGAAGCGCTCGGCCTGGGTCGCCGCCGTCTCGGCGGTAAACGCCCGCGTGTCGTAGGCCAGCGCGCAGGCGAGCCCGGACGGACCCCGTTCGGCCTCGAGTGCGAGCTTGAACCGCTCGACGTTCGCTACCCGGCGCTCGACGGTGAGACGCAAGGCTTCCGTGTAGGAGAACAGCACCGGCAGGCCGGTCGCGAAGCGCTCGTCCTCGTCGGCGGCAAAGCAGTCCAGCCAATCGGCGGCTTCGGCGAGCGCGGCCGCGACGGCGCGGGTCAGCTCACGGAGAGTCCGCTCCTCACCGGCCTGCGCGCGGATCGGTACGCCGCGGGCGAACAGGCCGTGCGCGCCCGCCAGGTCGGGATGCGTGCGCCCGTCGAGCAGCACACCGGAACCGGCCTCGGAGGCGCCGCCGAGGCGAGCGAGCAGCGCCAGCCAGGCGGCGAGCAGCACCGCGCGCTCCTCGACGCCGAGCTCCGCCGCGAATGCCGCGGCACGCGCCGCGGTCGCCTCCGCGATCGGCACGGCGACACGCTCCGGACTGAAACCGCCGGTGGACTTCACTTCGAGTGGCAGCTTGAGCGCGAAGAGCGGTGCGAGGTCCTGGTCGCGGAAGAATTCACGGCCGGCACGGCTCTCCTCGCTCGCCAGCAGCTCGTTGGCCCACTCGGAGACCTGGGCATACTGGACAGGCTCCTCCTCCACCGGCCCTCCGGCGAGCTCCCGCGTCAGCTCGGCGAGCAGGTTGGCGAGGGCCGCGGCGTCGCCCGTGATCGCCGGAATCGCCAGGATCAGCGCGCTCCGGCCGCGCTCGAGCGCGGCGAAGGTTACGAACGTGGCCTGCACCAGCGGGCCGCGCTCGAGGTCGAACGGGCGCATGAGCGCCTTGGCGAACAGCGCCTCGAGCTCGGCCTCGGGGTCGGCGGCCCCTCCCAGATCCACAGCCTGCCAGAACGGCGGCATTGTGGGCGCGACCACCTGCAGCGGATAGCGCACGCCGGGCGAGCGCCGGTAGGTCGTGCGCAGGATTTCCGTGCGCGCCACCACCGCCGCGAGCGCCGCGTGAACCGCTTCGGCATCCACGGACCCGTCGAGGCGAACCAGCGCCTGGGCACGAAACGCGCGGCTGTCGCGCGCCAGCTGCCAGACCCGCCGTTGCTGCGGCGAGAGGCGGAAGCCCTGGATCGCTGAGCTCATCGCTCCACCCGTACGTCGTCGTAGGTCGTCATCTCGCCCATGGCGACCAGGATCTTGCGGCTCCCCGCGAAGGGGTTGCGGCCATGGGCGACGAGGACGTTGTCGAGCAGGACGACGTCCCCCTTCTGCCAGGGGAAGACCACCTCGAGGCGCCTGTAGACGTCGAGGATCCGCTGCATGAACTCATCCGGAATCGGCGAGCCGTCGCCGAAGAGCAGGTGACGCGGCAGGTCGTCGTCGGCGAACAGCTCGCGCATCGACTTGGCGGTCACCGGATCGAGACAGGAGACGTGCCAGTGCTGCCCCTGGTTGAACCAGGTGAGCTCGGCGGTCTCCGGATGCGGGATCACCGCCGGCCGGGCGCCGCGCGTGCGCAGCTTGTCCCCCGCCCGCCAGTCGGCCTCGACATGGGTCGCCACGGCTTCCTGCTCGACCTCGGCCCGGTCCTCGGTCTGGAACACGGTCTGCCAGGGCAGGCCGAGCCCCGCGGAGTAGGTGCGCTGATAGAGCACACCCTTGGCCTCGAACGCGGAGCGGATCTCCTCCGGCATCTCGTCGTAGACCCTCCGGCTGTCGACCAGCGGTGTTTCACCTCCCTGGTCGGCCGGCTGCGCGCAGGCGAAGAAGATCTTGCGCGGCCAGCGCCAGTTGAACGAGTTCTCGTTGTGCCAGAGCAGCCGCTGGTCCTGGGGGTAGAAGACCGGTGTATAGACGTTGCCCGAGACCGACTCGCGCGGGTGCTCGCCGTTCTCATTGAACAGTTCGTCGCAGAGCGTGCTCGCGAAGCTTTCGAGCCTTGCCGGAGTATCGATGCCGAAACCGCGGAACAGGATGGCGCCGTGCGTAAGCAGGTCCGCCTCGATCTCCGCGGTGTGGGCCGCCGACCACTCGGCGAGATCCACGTCCGGTACTGCCGGCGTGATCACCAGCGGCAGCTTCTGCTCCGGAGCGAGATAAGCGCGCGCCACCACCTCGGTGGTGGCGAGTGTCACGGGCTTTGGCTGGACCGACCTGAACGACTTCAAGCTGAACTCCCGAAGTCCCTTCTTTTCCATCGCCTGCTCCTCTCTCTCAATGCTTGCCAGAATCTCTTCGAGCGCGGACAGCCGCGCGTCGGGCGTCAGCGCCGCGTGGCCGGCGACGGTCGCGAGTTGCCGCATCCACCGCTCGACGCGCGGCGCGTCGAAGAGGTCGGTGCTGAAGTTGACCCACCCCCGCAAGCCTTCGGGCCGCTCCCAGAACGCGAGCACCAGGTCGAGCTTGGCGATGCGGATGTCGACATCGAGCGGCTCGATCGTGAGGTCCGGCAACGGGGCCGCCGGACGGGTGGCGTTCTCCAGGAACAGCTTGACCTGGAACAGCGGGGCTGAGGCCAGGTTGCGATCTAGATTCAAAGTATCGACAAGGGCCTCGAACGGGACATCCTGATGCGCGTAGGCGCCGAGCGCGACGTCGCGCACACGCCCGATCAGCTCACGGAAGCTCGGATCACCCGCGAGGCTGACACGCAACGCGAGCTGGTTGATGAAGAACCCGATGATCCCTTCCGTCTCCTCGCGATTGCGGTTCGCCACATCGGTGCCGACCACCAGGTCCTCGCGGCCGGTCAGGTGCTTGAGCACCACCAGCCAGGCCGCGAGCAGCGTCATGAACGGCGTCGCGCCCTCCTGGCGTGCGATGCCGCGCAGACCCTCGGCGACGATCGCGGGCAGCAGCACCTGACGGGTGGCGCCGCGGTGGCTCGATCGCGCCGGCCGCGGCCGGTCGGCCGGAAGCTCGAGCAGCGGCGCGCCGGCGAGGCGCTGGTGCCACCAGTCCAGCTCCCGCGCGAGCGTCTCCCCGCTCAGATATCGCCGCTGCCAGGCCGCGAAGTCGGCGTACTGGAAATCGAGCGGGGCAAGAGCCGGCGGCTCGCCGCGGTAGATCCGGGAGAGCTCGCGCACGAAGATACCGGACGACCAGGCGTCGCTCGCGATGTGGTGGATTGTCACCGTCAACACATGCTCGCACTCGGCGAGCCGCAGCAACCGGGTGCGCAGGAGAGGACCGGCGGAGAAGTCGAGCGGCAGACCGGCCTCTTCAGAGAGCAGCCGGGAGAGCTCGGCGCCGGCAAAGCCTGCGGGAAGAGCCGAGAGATCGACCAGCGGCAGCGCCTGCGGCGCGGGAGGGCGGATCTCCTGCACCGCCTCGCCACGCACGACGGGGAACACCGTGCGCAGCGACTCGTGGCGGGCGACGACGCCGGAGAGCGCGGCGGCGAGAGCCGCGATGTCGAGCCGGCCGCGCAGGCGCACAGCGTCGGGGATGTTGAATACCGCCGTGCCGGGGCGGAGCTGCTCAAAAAACCAGAGCCGCTGCTGGGCGAAAGAGAGCGGCAGCCGGCCGGCCGCGGCATCGCGTTCGATCCGCTCGAACGGCGGCACCGAAGTGGCCGATCCCCCGGCGCGCGAGCGCTCGATTTCCAGAGCCAGGCCGGCGACGGTCGGCGCGTCGAACAGGTGGTGCACCCGCAGCTCGACGCCGAACGCCCGGCGCGCCCGCGAGATCACCTGGGTCGCGGAGAGGGAGTGGCCGCCGAGATCGAAGAAATTCTCGTCGATCCCCACCCGTTCGCGACCGAGCACTCCGGCGAACAGGCCGGCGAGGATCTCCTCGGCCGGCGTGCGCGCCACTCCGGCGGTCCCGAGCGCGGTGGGACCGGATGCGTCCGGCGGTGGCGGCAGCGCGCCCAGGTCGAGCTTGCCGCTCGACGTGCGGGGGAAGGAAGCGAGCGGCACGATCGTGCTCGGCACCATGGCGGCCGGCAGCCGGCCGGCGAGGAAGGCCCGCAGGTCGCCGGCCAGGCCGGACGCGCGCGGGACGACGTAGCCGACCAGGGTCTTCTCACCTCGGACCTCGCGCACCGCGACCACCGCCTGCGCCACCGACGGGTGCTCCAGCAGTCGCGCCTCGATCTCCCCGAGCTCGATGCGCACACCGCGGATCTTGACTTGGCGATCGGCGCGGCCCAGGTATTCGAGCTCGCCATCGGCGGTCCAGCGCGCGAGGTCGCCGGTGCGATAGGCCCGGTCGCCCGGGCGTCCGGCCTCGGCGGCGAACGGGTTCGGCACAAAGCGCTCCGCGGTCAGATCCGGCCGCCCGGCGTAGCCGCGCGAAAGGCCCGCGCCCGCGAGCAGCAGTTCGCCAGGAGCGCCCGCCGGCACCGCTTCGAACGCCGCGCTCACCCCATAGATCGCGAGATTCGCGATCGGCCGCCCGATCGGTACGGCCGTGCGCGCGAAGCCCGGCGGGCAGCGATACGACGCGACGTCGATCGCGGCCTCGGTCGGACCGTACAGGTTGATGATCTCGGCCTGCGGGAACCGCTCCTGGAAGCGCTGAACGAGGTCCGCCGCGAGCGCCTCGCCGCCACAGAGCATGCGGCGCAGCGTCCGGCACTCGCCGAGCGCCGGCTCGGCGAGGAACGGCCGCAGCAGGGAGGGCACGAGCTGGAGCACCGTGATCCCCTCGCCGGCGACCCGCCGCGCGAGCGCCTCGGTCTCCTGATGTTCCCCGGGGAGGGCCAGCACCAGGAGGGCACCGGCGAAGAGCGGCGCGAAGATCTCCCAGATCGAGGCGTCGAACGTGATTGGCGTCTTCTGCAGCACCCGGTCCTCGGCACCGAGCGGGTGCTCGCCCAGTGTCCAGAGAATCCGGTTCGCGATCGCGCCATGGGCGACCACCACGCCCTTCGGTCGTCCCGTCGAGCCGGAGGTGAACAGGACGTAGGCGGCGTTCTCGGGCTCGACCTCGACCTGGAGGAGCTCCCCTGCGATCGGCTCCGCGAGAGCCTCCTCCAGAGTGATGACCTGGAAGGACTGGGGACATGCGAGCTTCTCCTGCACCAGCGCGAGACGCGCGCCGCTCGTCTCCAGCATGGAGGCGACGCGCTCGGCCGGATGCTCGGGATCGACCGGCACGAAACAGCCGCCGGCTTCCAGAATCCCCAGCAAGCCTGCGATCATCCCGGGCGAGCGCTCGGCGGCGACCGCGACCGGCACCTCCGGGCCGACGCCGGCGCGGCGCAGCCGGCGCGCTATCCGTCCGGCCGCCGCGGAGAGATCTCCGTAGGTCCAGGTCACGCCGCCGCAGCGCACCGCCGGCCGCTGCGGTGTCACCGCCGCCTGGACGGCGAAGAGGCGATGGAGCCGGCGCTCGGGGCCGAAGTCGACGCCGGTGACATTGCGCTCGACGAGCAGCTCCGCGCGCTCTGCGGCGGCGAGCATCGGCAGCTCGGCGAGCGGCGCCTCCGGCCGCGCGGCCGCCGCCCGCACCAGCGCCAGCCAGCGCTCAGCGAGCCGCCGCGCTTCAACCCCGCCGAGCCGCGCCGGATCATAGCGGAGGGCGAGCGGCGGCGCGGTGACTCCGGCGGGGAACGCGAGCTCGACTGTGAACCGCTCGTCCGCGATCCGGAGCGCGACCACAGCGACCTGTCCCGCAGCACGCGGACGCCCCGCATCGAAGACCCAGCCCGGGCCGATCTGCTCGGCGTCGAGGCCGGAGACGCCCGCGATCCGCTGCCAGGAGAAGCCCTCGACCCGCTCCCGGGCGCCGGCCAGCTCCGCCGCCGCCCGCCGCGCGAGTTCCGGCAGGGTCTCCGATTCCTCGGGCGCGAGGACGACCGGCACGTGGCGCGAGAAGGCGCCGAGCGCACCCTCGAGTTCCGCGAAATCACGCCCCGAAACACGCGCGCAGACCGCGATCCGCGACGTCCCGGCAAGGCGCCAGAGCAGCGCGGCCCAGGCCGCGAACAGGGCATCGCCGGTGCCGGTGCCCGCGGCCGCGGCGAGCTGCCCGGCCGCCTGGAGATCGGCCGGCGATCGATCGATGGCGATCGTCCGTGGCTCGAACGCGCCGTCCTGGGCGGCGGCGCGCTCATCCGGCAGGCGGAGGGCGAGCAGCGCAGGCAGATCGAGACGCAGGAACGCCTCCGCGTCGCGCTCTGCGTCCTCGGAGCTTGTAACCTCGTTGTGCCAGGCCGCGAAGTCGGCGTACTGCACCGGTTCATCAGCTGGCGCTCGCCCCCCCAGCTCGCGTTCGATCTCGGCCGCGAACAGGTCGAAGCTCGCCGCGTCGGCTGAGGAGAGGGGAAGCGAAACCAGCAGCAGCGGCGAGTCATCGGGGGAGGAAAACGCCAGCGCCGCGGCGAGCGGCGCCTCTCCGGCTCCAGCCTCCAGCGCTCTGAGCAAGGTGTCCGGGTCAGCCGCGGCGGGCCAGACTTCGAACGGAATCGCGATCTCGTCCGGTTCGGCGACCGTCTGCAGTGGCTCGACCATCCCTGGCGAGCGCACGAGGCGCGTCCGCAGGATCTCGTGGCGCGCCGCGAGAGCCGCCAGAGCTCGCTCGACACCCGCGGGCGGGATCCCCGCGGGCAGGCGGAACGCGGCGCTCGCGCGCCCTCCTCCTCGCCGCTCGGCGATCGCGGCCAGCCGCCGCTGCAAGGGCGACAGCGGAAAGCCGTGCACCACCGCGGTCTCGCTCGCCAGGGTCATCGCGTCCCCTCCGACGCGACAACCTCGACGGCTTGACGGCGCATGCTCTTCAGTTGCCGGTGGCGCTCGCGCTGCCGGTCGCCGAGAGAACGCTCACGCTCCCCGGCGTCGACGGCGGCTAGCTCCGCCGCGAGCTCGGAGAGTCGTATCCCGGGACGCGCGGCGACCGTCGCGAGCAACGCTTCGAACAGGAGGAGCATGCGGTCGACGGTCGGCGGATCGAACAGGTCGGCACTGAACTCGATCGCGGCCTGCAGGCCCTCGGGAAGCGGCGTCAGGTTGAGGATCCAGTCGAACTGCGCGGTCGCGCGCGGCACCCCGGCCGGCACGATGGTCAGGCCCGGCAGCTCCAGCGGCGGCGCCGGCATGTTGTGAAGGTTGATCTTGGCCTGGAAGATCGGCGCAAACGCGCGGCTGCGCTCCGGGTTCAGGATCTCGACCAGCTTGTCGAACGGCAGATCCTGATGCGCGTAGGCGGCGAGCGTCGACTCGCGCACCCGTGCCACGACCTCGCGGAATTCCGGGTCGCCGCCGAGGCGGCAGCGCAGCGCGAGCTGGTTGATGAAGAAGCCGACGATCTCCTCGGTCTCGCCGCGACCGCGCCCCGCCACGTCGGTGCCGAGGACCAGGTCGTCAACGCCGGCGAGCCAGCCGAGGAGCGCTGCTCCACCGGCGAGCACGACCATGAACAGGGTCGCCGATTCGGCTCGCGCGAGCCGCTCGATCTCTGCCGCCAGCTCGGCCGGGAGCAGGCGCGTCCGCGCGCCGCCGCGCGTGCTCGCCACCGCCGGCCGCTCCCGGTCTCCAGGCAGGTCGAGCTGCGCTGGCCCGTCCCCCAGCTCGCGGCGCCAGAAGTCGGCGAGCGCCGCGAGCGTTTCGCCCTTCAGCCAGTCGCGTTGCCAGCGCGCGTAGTCCGCGTACTGCAGAGCGGGCTCAGGCAGCGGAGACGGGCCTTCACCGGCGAACGCCGTATAGAGCGCCGCGAGCTCGCGGGTGACCAGCCCGGTCGACCAGCCGTCGGAGATGATGTGATGGAGCGTGAACAGCGCCAGGTGCTCCTCGGCACTCAGGAGGATGAGGGTGGCGCGCAGCAGCGGTCCCGTCGCGAGATCGAACGGCCGCAGCGCCTCCCGGCGGCCGAGGCGCGAAGCCTCGGCGCGCCGCCGGGCTTCCGGCAGATCGCGCAGATCGATCTCCCTGATCGCGATCGGCGCGTCCGGGACGATGCGTTGCACCGGATCGGAGCCGACCTCGGCGAACGTCGTGCGCAGCGACTCGTGCCGGCGGACGATCTCGCCGATGGCGGCGGCGAACGCGGCGCGATCGAGGCGGCCGCGGAGCGAGAGAGCGATCGGGATGTTGTAGAACGGGCTGCCCGGCTGCATCTGGTCGAGGAACCAGAGGCGGCTCTGAGCGAAGGAGAGCGGCTCGCCGGTCTCCACATCACGCGCACCACGCAACAGCGGCGGCGCCTCGAGGCGCGGATCTCCGCGCAGGCCGGCGTCGATGCGCGCGGCGAGCATGGCCACCGTCCGCAGCTCGAACAGGCTGCGCATCGGCACGGTGACACCAAAGGTCCGGCGCAGCCGCGAACCCAGCTGGGTCGCGAGCAGCGAGTGGAAACCGAGGTCGAAGAAGCTGTCGAGAACGCCGACCCGCTCGACTCCGAGCAGCTCGGCCATGCGCTCGGCGAGCACCTCCTCGGTCGGCGTGCGTGGCGCGACATAGCCGGCGCGCTCGCCGGCGCGTCCCGGGGCAGGCAACGACCGGCGGTCGAGCTTGCCGTTCGGCAGGCGTGGCAGCGCCGCGAGCGTCACGACGTCGGCGGGCACCATCGCCTCCGGCAACCACGCCGCGAGCTGCGCCCGCACCACCGCGGCCTCGACCTGCGCACCCTCGGCCGCGACCACGTACCCCACCAGGCGCATGTCGCCGGCCGCTCCCTCATGGATGGCGGCCGCCGCCTCGACCGCCCCAACGATGCGCGCGAGCGCCGCCTCGACCTCGCCCAGCTCGATGCGGACGCCGCGGATCTTCACCTGGCCGTCGATGCGGCCGAGGTACTCGACGACGCCGTCAGCGCGGCGGCGCGCGAGGTCGCCGGTACGGTACAGGCGCGCTCCCGGCTCCTCGCTCCACCCGTCCGGCACGAAGCGCTCGGCGGTGAGATCCGGGCGGCCGAGATAACCGAGCGCAAGCCCGGCGCCGCCGATCGCGATCTCGCCGCGCCCCCCCTGCGGCGCGAGCCGCCCGCGTTCGTCGAGCAAGAGGATGCGGTCGTTCGCGATGGGTCTGCCGATCGGCATCACGCCGGCGCGCCCGGCGGCCAGCTCGGCCTGGCAGTCGACATGACAGGTGGCGTCGATCGCCGCCTCTGTCGGTCCATAGAGGTTGACCGGCGCCAGCCCCAGGCGCTCCACGGCGCGCGCCGCCAGCTCCACCGGCAGGGCCTCGCCGCCACAGAACAGGCGGCGCAGGACGCCGCGGCAGGACGCCGACTCCTCGGCCGCCAGAAACGGTCCGAGCAGCGACGGCACGAGTTGCAGCACGGTGACGCCACGCTCGGCGACTACGCGCGCCAGGTACGCCGTATCGCCGTGCGCCCCGGGGCGCGCGAGCACCATCCGGGCCCCGGTCGCAAGCGGCACGAAGATCTCCCAGAGCGAGGCGTCGAAGCCGTAGGGAGTCTTCTGCAGAATCGCATCCTCCTCCCCCACCGGGAGCTCGGCCTGCATCCAGAGCAGGCGGTTGGTGATCGCGCCATGGGCGACCGCCACCCCCTTCGGCCGGCCGCTGGAGCCGGAGGTATAGATCACGTATGCGAGGTCGGAGGGATCGAGAGCCGCCGCCGCGAAGCGCGTCCGGGTCGAGAGGTCGAAGGCGCGCAGATCGAGCGCGCCGAGATCGGCGGAATCTCCGAAATCAGCCGGTGCCCCCTCACCGAGCAGCGCCAGGGCTGGCCGCGCGTCGGCGAGCATCCAGGCGCGCCGCTCGACCGGGAGGTCCGGCTCGATGGGCAGGAACGCCGCGCCCGCCTTGAGCACCGCGAGCATCGCGACCACCCGCCGCGGCGAGCTCTCCAGGCAGAGCGCGACGATGTCTCCACGGCGGACGCCGCGCGCGGCGAGCGCCGCGGCCAGCGCGTCCGATTCGCCGTCGAGCTCGGCGTAGGTCCGGTCTCCGCCCTCGCTCTCCAGCGCGATCCGGCGGGGGGTCCGCGCCGCCTGCGCCGCGAACAAGCCGTGGAGCGTACGGAGATCTCCAAGCTCGCGCCGGGTGTCGTTCCATCCACGCACCAGCCGCTCGCGCTCAGCCGTGTCGAGGACCGGCAGCTCCGCCAGCAGCGCCTGAGGCCGCGCCGCGACACCCGCGAGCAGGGCCGCGAGCCGCCCGGCGAGCAGCTCGGCATCGGCGGCCGCCAGACGCGAGGCGTCATAGCGGAGATCCAGCCCGAAACCGCCGGCTCGATCCGCGCTGACGCGAAGCTCGACCAGGAAACGGTCGGCCACAGTCTCCCGGGCCACCACGTTGAACGTCACGCCGGCGGCGGCAATTCGCGGCGGCGCGGCGAGAGAGGAGAACGCGAACGGCAGCTCGGGCACGGTCCCGCCCGGCAGCAGCTCTTCGGCGAACACCTCCTCGAAGCCGCGCCGCTCGGCCAGGGCCTCGGCGGCGCGCGCGGCCGCGGCGGCGAACCCGAGCTCCTCGGGCAGATCGAGCGGCACCGGGATGCGTGAGGCGAAGGGCCCGATCGCGCCTTCCAGCTCGGCGAACTTGCGGCCGGTGAAGGTGACCGCGAGAGCCACATCGGCGCGACCGGTGAGCCGCGCGAGCAGCGTGCCCCACGCCGCGGTGAGCAGATCGGCGAGATCGACGCGGAACGAGCGCGCCAGCTCGGCGAGGAGCCCGGCAAGACCGGAGGAAAGCTCGACGCCGCACCACGCCGGTTCAATCCTGGCCCCTGAACCGAGCGGGAGCGAAAGCGGCAGCTCGCCCGCGGCGAGCGCTGGGATCTCCTGGCGCCCCCAATAGCCGCGCCCTTCCTCCGTCTCCGGCGACTCCCGCAGATCACAGAGCCAGTCGGCGAGGTCGGCATACTGCAAGGGTTCCTCGTCTGCGCTCGCGGGCTCGCCGCGCTCCTCGGCGTAGGCCCGCGCGAGATCGCGGACCAGAAGGTCGAGCCCGGCGTCGTCCGCGACGAGCGACGGCAGGGCGAGCGCGAGCACCCTGCCGGAGTCGCGGGACGCGAGCGCCGCCGCCATCAGCGGCGGGTGCGCGAGGTCCGCCGGCGGGGAGAGCCGGTCGAGGCCCGCGAGCTCATCGCAGACCGAGAGCACGGGGCTGGCCGCCTCCGCGATCACCTGCAGAGGTTCCGTGAGGCCGGGCGGCGTACGGAAACCGGTGCGCAGGACCTCCCAGCGCCCGGCGACCCGCGCGAGCGCCCGTTCCAGCGCCACCGGGTCGAGCGGCCCGTCGATCTCGACGCGGCAGCGGGCCACATACGCGGACGCCCCCTCGGCGGCCATCCGCCGCCAGAGGCGCGCCTGCTGCGGCGACAGCCGGAAACCTTCGATCTCCTTCAAACCATCTCTCCTCTTGTCCTCAGACCTGGGTCACAGTGCCCCGCCGCCGCGCCTTGAGCTTCTCGCGGGCCACGTCCGAAAGGGACGCCGCGGCCGCACGCACGCGCTCGCGATCGAGCGCCGCCAGTTCCTCGGCGAGCTCGCCGAGCGTCGCTTCGGGCCGCGCGATCATCAGCTCCAGCGCCACGATGAGTTTGCGGAGCTTATGCTCGATCGTCGCGGCGTCGAAGCGGCGGCGGTCGTAGGTCAGTTGCAGCCCGATCCCATCCTGCGGGATGACGCGCAACGACAGCGGCAGGTTGGTCGACACATCGTAGTCCAGCATCCGCATCTCGAAGCTGAGCTGCCCCTCGGCGCTGGCGATCGGGAAATTCCAGAACTCGAAGGCGGTCTCGAACAGGCCGCGGTCGGCCGGCAGACCGGCCCAGCGCTGCGCCTCGACCAGGGGAGCGTAGGAGTACCCCATCAGCTCCCCCTGCTCGACCTGGAACGCGCGCAGCCAGTCGCCCAGCTGGATCTCCCGGGCCAGGCGCGCGCGCACCGGCAAGGCGTTGATGAAGCAGCCGACCATGCGCTCGACGCCCGCCAGCTCCGGCGGCCGCCCGGACACCGAGACGCCGTAGACCACGTCGTCGCTCGCCGCCTCCTGCGCGAGCAGCATCGCCCAGGCGGTGGCAAAGACGGTCGAGAGCGTCACCTGCTCGCGCCGGCTCGCCTCGCGCACCCGCAGTTCGAGATCCGGCTCGACCACGGCGTTGAAACGCACGAAGTCACCTGGCAGGCCGTCGGAGGCGCGGTCGGCGGCGAGCGGTGTCGGCCCGGCGAGACCGGCGAGGTAGCGGCGGAAGAAGCGCTCGGCCTCGCCGAGGTCGCGCTCGGCGAGCCACGCGATGTAATCGCGGAACAGCCGGGGCGGCGGCGGCGACGGCGACTCGCCGCGCCGCAACGCCTCATAGGTGGAGAGCACCTCGATCACCAGCATCGAGGACGACCAGCCGTCCATCAGCAGGTGGTGGTGGCTCCACATCACCTCCCAGACTTCCTCCTCCATACGGAGCATGCGCACCCGCATCAGCGGCGCCTTCGCGAGGTCGAACGGCGTCTCACGGTCGAGCCGGCGCAGCGCCTCGACGCGCAGCGCGCGCTCGTCCGCCGGCAACTCGCGCAGGTCGTCGATCCTCATCGGCAGGTCGGCGCGCGCGGCGACGATCTGCAGCGGCCGGTCCAGCTCCTCCGAGACGAACCAGGTGCGAAGAGCCGGATGGCGGTCGACCACCCGTTGCCAGGCCTCGCTCATCGCCGCCGTGTCGATGTCGCCGATCAGCGTGCACGTGAGCTGCTCGATATAGACCGCCGAGCCCGCCGCGGCCAGGGTGTCGAAGAGGAATCCCTGCTGGAGCGGCGAGAGCGGATAGGCGTCCTCGGCCTCGCGGCCGGTGAGCACCCGCACGAGCTGCTCCTCGGGAATGCCGGCGAGTGTCGCGAGCGCGAACCGCTCGGCGCTCACCCCCGGCGCCTGCCGCACCGCCGCCGGCGCGTCGCCGAGCGCCGCAGCGAGGGCGGCGAGGGTCTGGTGCTCGAACACGTGGCTGCTCTGCAGCTCGACACCCGCCTCACGAGCGGCGGCGACCACCTGGATGCTGAGCACGGAGTCGCCACCCATCTCATAGAAGTTGTCGTCGACGCCGACCGTATCGATGCCGAGCACCGTCTGCCAGATTTCGGCCAGGCGGCGTTCGAGGTCGGTGCGCGGCGCGACGAACGCCGTCTGGACACTGCGCGGATGAGCCGCGCGGGCCACCATGGTTTTTGCCGCCTCCTCCGGTCCCTCGGTCCGTGCCCTCTCCACCTGCTCCAGCAGGGCTCGCAGGTCGCGCGGCGACACCGCCACCCGCAGGCCGGGGCGGGCGCCGAGGATGCGCCGGAACGCCTCCAGCCCCTCGGCGGGGCTCATGCCCGACTGCGCGAGCACCGCGTCGCGGCTCTTGTCCCCGCCTGCCTTGGCGGCGGCCGCCCTGGCAGGCTCGGCCGTCTCCGCGGAGGCTGTGCCGGCCTCCGCCCGGGAGCCGGCATCCTCCCGCTCGAAGCGGCCGGCCGCTTCGCCGACGCTCTTGAGCGTAAAGCCCTCGATCTCGACCACCACGCGCCCTTCGTCGTCCAGCAGCACCACGTCGGCGGCCACCATCTCGGACGTAGAATCCTCGCGGCGACGGATGGCGCTCCAGAGCTTCGTCGGCAGCGCCGCGGCGAAACGGAGCCGGCGATAGGAGAAGGGCAGGTGGCTCCCCTCCTCGAACATGCCGACGATCGCGGTGGCAACATCGAGCAGCGCGGGATGGAGCGGCATCTCGTTGAGGTCCGCCGCGAACTCCTCAGGCAGCTCCAGCCGCGCGAGCGCCTCGCCGGTGCCGACCTGAACACGCCGTAGCGACTGCCAGCGCGCACCCCACCAGACCAGCGAATCGGGGTTGTCGAGCAGCTTGCCCTGGATCTCGTCGACGCGCTGGGCGGTGCGCGCCAGCAGCTCGCTGAGGTCGCGCTGTCCCAGATCGGCCGCGCCCGCGCGCACCTGGCCGAAGGCGTGCTCCTGCCACGAGGGCCCGCCGGGCGCGCGGCTCGCGATGCGGAACTCCCAACCGCTCTCCTGTCCGCGAACCTTGAGGTCGAGCGTTACCCGGACCTCCCTCTCGCTCCCTTCAGGCACCCGTAGCGGCGACAGGAAGAAGACGTCCGTCAACTCGACGGGACCGGTGCCGAACGCCGCGCTGAAGGCGGCGCGAGCCATCTCCAGGCAACCGGTGCCGGGGACGGTCGGCGCTTTGGCTACCTTGTGCTCGTCGATCACCCAGAGGTCGCCCGGCGTGAGCCGGCTCGCGAACACCTTGCGGTCCTCACGGTTCTCGACCAGCGCGTGGACCAGCGGGTGCAGGCGCGGCCCGGCGAGGGCCGCCTCGCCAAGCTGCGCGGTGCCACCCGCGGCGCCCGCCGGCACCGCCGTCGGCACCCGCGCGTGAACCGCCATGCCGACGTCGCGCCATGCGCCGTAGTTGATCGATACCGCGAGAACCCCGCGGCGGGCGACGAAATCCTCGGTGAAAGCGTCGAGGAAGGAGTTCGCGGCACAGTAGTCGACCTGGCCGAAATTTCCATAGATCGCGATCGTCGAGGAGCAGAGGACGAAGAAGTCGAGAGGCTCGCCGGCGAGCACAGCTTCGAGCACCCGCGCACCGCCGAGCTTCGGGGCGAGCACCGCCGCCGCGACCTTCGGGTCCTTGAGCTGGACGACGCCGCCACCGGGCAGGCCGGCGGCGTGCACGACGCCCTGAATGGCGCCGAAGCGCTCCCGCGCGGCGGCCACCGCGGCGCGCATCTCCTCCAGGTCGGCGACGTCGGCGCGGACCACCAGCACCTCGGCGCCCAGCTCCTCGAGCCGGAGCACGGCGCGGATGGAGCGGCTCTTCGCGTCGTCCTCAGGGTGGTCCGCCAGATGCCGGTCCCAATCTTTGCGCGGCGGCAGCGGGGAGCGCCCGGTGAGCACCAGGCGGGCGTGGCAGCCGGCGGCGAGCGACTCGGCGAGCGTCAGGCCGACACCGCCGAAGCCGCCGGTGATCAGGTAGACGCCGCGCTCCACGAACGGCAGCCGCTCCTCGAGGGTGCGGTCGATGCGGATCGGCTCCCAGGCCTGGACGAGGCGCCGCTCGCCGCGCAGAGCGATCCCCACGGTTCCCTTACTCTCGGGCCGCTCATCGCAGAGCTCGGCGAGCAGCCGGTCGAGGAGGTCGGCACGCTCGCGCTGAGCTTGCGCCGACATCGGCCAGGGCGCGTCGATGGCGCGGCAGGACACTCGGCGGTCCTCCTGCGGCACCACCTTGCAGGGCCCGAGCAGCGTCGCCTTCTCCGGCGTGAGAGGCTCGTCGCCGAGGGCGCGGAACAGACCGGTGGCCACGATCGCAACCTCGACGCGGCCGGTGAGCAGCTGGCGGCCGAGCGCCTGGGCAAGGAACAGCGGGCTGTAGAACGAGCGCTCCACCAAGTGCTCGCGGGAGGCCGGCCGCCCGGCCGTGTCGTCGCCGCCGACCGCGAAGCAGTGGACGATGCGCAGCGGCAGGCCGCCATCGGCCGCGAGCGCCTCCAGCAGCCGGTCGTAGTCCTCGGTGCGGCCAGGGCCGACCTCGTACCGGCCAGGGCCGAGCGCCGCGAAGCTCTGTCCCGCGACCGCGACCACCACCTCGCGGCCGGCCGCCGTCAGGCGCTCCGCGAGCGCGGTCCCGAGCCCCGCCTCGTCGGCGAAGATCAGCCAGCGCCCCGCCGGCAGCTCGGCGTCCGGCCGCGGCAGCGCCGCCGAGGAGGGCTTCCAGTACGGCACGTAGAACCAGTCGTCGAAGTCGAGTCGCCGCGCGCCTCCCTGCGCCGCGGCGGCGGTGCGCATGTCGGTCGACCGCTCGATGTAGTACCGCCGCCGCTCGAACGGATACGTCGGCAGTGGGACCCGCAGCCGCCGCTCGCCACCTTGGAAGCGCCGCCAGTCGATGTCGGCGCCGGCGAGCCAGAGCTGGCCCAGGGCGCCGAGCAGCACCGCTTGATCGTCCTGCTCTTCCTTGGGTTGCCGCCCCGACGCGATCACCGACCGCGTGCCTCGGTCCGGATGCTGGCGTGCAAGCTGCGCCAGGCTCTGCCCCGGGCCGATCTCGATCAGCACCCGGTCGGGATCCGCGAACAGCGCGCCGAGACCGTCGGCGAAGCGCACGGCACCACGCAGGTGGCGTACCCAGTAGGCCGGATCGGTCGCCTCGTCGGCGGTGATCCAGGTGCCGGTGACATTGGAGAGAAATGGCCGCGTCGGCGCCTTGAGCACGACGCGCGAGACCTCGCCCAGGAAGGGGCCGAGCACCGGCTCCATCATCGGCGAATGGAACGCGTGCGAGGTGTGCAGGCGGCGCAGGGCCACGCCGCGAGCGCCGAGAGTGGCCTCCAGCGCCTCGACCGCGGCGAACGTGCCCGAGACCACCACGCGGAGCGGCGCGTTGATCGCGGCGATGGCGAGGTCGGGGCCGAGCAGCGGTATGACCTCGGCCTCCGGCAGCGGTACCGTGGTCATGGCGCCGGGCGGCAGCGCCTGCATCAGCCGGCCGCGCGCGGCGACCAGCGCCAGCGCGTCCTCGAGCGAGAAGACACCGGCCAGACAGGCCGCGACGTACTCGCCGATCGAGTGGCCGAGCATCGCCTGCGGTTCGATCCCCCACTGGGCGAGCAGCCGCGCGAGCGACCATTCGACCGCGAACAGCGCCGGCTGGGTGAAGCGGGTCTCCCCCAGCTTCCGCTCGGCCTCCGCGCGACGCGCCGGCTCCGGATCGATCAGCTCGCGCAGGTCGAGGCCGAGGTGAGGGAGGAGAATCCCGGCGCAGCGGTCGAACTCCGCGCGGAAAATCTCTTCCTGCCGGTAGACGCCGGCGAACATGCCGACATGCTGCGACCCCTGGCCGGAGAACAGGAACGCGATCTGCGGGCTGGTCGCGGTGACCGCGTGCGTGAGCAGCCGCTTGGCGTCGCCATGCCCTCCCAGGATGGCGGCGGCTTCCGCGCGGTCGCGGCAGACCAGCACACGGCGCTGGTCGAGCTGGCGCCGGCCGGTCTGAAGAGTGTAGGCCACGTCCGGGAGCGGCTGCTCGGGATGCTGCTCCAGGTGCGCGGCGACCCGCTCGGTCTGCGCCGCGAGGGCGGTATCGGTGCGGGCCGAGATCAGCAGAAGCTGCCAGGGCCGTGATGGGCCAGAGGGCTCGGCTTGCGGCGCCTCCTCGACGATCGCGTGGGCGTTGGTGCCCCCGATGCCGAACGCGGAGACGCCGGCGCGGCGCGGCGCCGCGCCGCGCGGCCAGGCGGTGAGCGCGGTCTGGACGTAGAATGGGCTCGCCGCGAAGTCGATCTGCGGGTTGGGCCGCTCGAAGTTGAGGCTCGCCGGGAGCTGCTCGTTATCCAGCGCCAGCACGGTCTTGATCAGGCCGGCAACGCCCGCCGCCGCGTCCAGATGGCCGATGTTGGTCTTCACCGAGCCGATGGCGCAGAAGCCGCGCTTGTCGGTGCGGGCGCGAAAGGCGCGGGTGAGCGCGGTGACCTCGATGGGATCGCCGACCTGCGTGCCGGTGCCGTGGGCCTCGACGTAGGAGATGGTCTCCGGATCGACGCCGGCCACCGAGTGCGCGGCGCGGACCACCCGCTCCTGGCCATCGGCGCCAGGAGCGGTGAAGCCGACCTTCACCGAGCCGTCGTTGTTGACCGCGGTGCCGCGGAGGATGGCCCAGATCCGGTCGCCGTCGGCGAGCGCGTCCTCCAGGCGGCGCAGCACCACGACGCCGAGCCCGTTGCCGAAGATCGTGCCCTGGGCGGCGGCGTCGAAGGCGCGCACGCGGCCGTCCGGCGACAGGATGTCCCCCTCACGGTAGGTGTAGCCGGCACGCTGCTGGGTGCGCACCGAGACGCCGCCCGCGAGCGCCATGTCGGCCTCGCTGGCGAGCAGTCCCTGGCAGGCCAGGTGGACCGCCACCAGCGAGGTCGAGCAGGCCGACTGCACGGTCATGCTCGGGCCGCCCAGGCTGAGCTTGTAGGAGGTGCGGGTGGCCACGTAGTCGCGGTCGTTGGCGATCTGGGCGTTGAGCTCGCCCACTGAGGTGATCAGCCCGGGGTTGCTGTAGATGTTCCACAGGTAGGTGCTCATCTTGATGCCGGCGTAGACCCCGACCGGGCCGCCGAAGCGGGTGGTGTCGTGGCCGGCGTGCTCCAGCGCTTCCCAGGCGCATTCGAGGAACATCCGCTGCTGCGGATCGACCAGCTCCGCCTCGCGCGGGCTGTAGCCGAACAGCGCGGCGTCGAACAGGTCGTCGTCCTCGATCAGGCGGGCGACCTTGACATAGCTCCGGTTGTCGGCCGCCGACAAGGCTTCGCCTTGGCGGCCCAACTCCTCGTCGGAGAGGTAGGTGATCGACTCGACCCCCTCGCGCAGGTTGCGCCAGTACTCCTCGACGTTGCGGGCGCCGGGGAACCGGCAGGCCATGCCGATCACCGCGATCTCCATGCCGGTCCACTCGTCTTGCGCGCTCATTGTGACTCCTCTCCAGACCGGCGCTGCTGCCCCTGGCGCCGCAGGCGATTACGCCCGGTTTGCAATTGCTCGGTACGGTCCTCTACCACCGCGGCCGGCCGCGGCGCCGCCTCTCCCTGGACCAGGAAGGCCGCGAGCGCGGCGACCGTCGGGTTGGTGAAGAGCTGCACCACCTGCAGGTCGACGCCGAAGGTCTCCTTGACCCGCGCATGCACCTTCACCATCTGCAGCGAGTTGCCGCCGAGCTCGAAGAAATTGTCCTCACGGCTCACCTTCTCGATGCCCA
This sequence comes from uncultured Acidobacteriota bacterium, assembly GCA_963792575.1. Lineage (GTDB taxonomy): Bacteria > Acidobacteriota > Thermoanaerobaculia > Multivoradales > UBA5704 > DATARR01. The sequence goes on along the minus strand of CAWBWZ010000002.1, from coordinate 478,238 downwards.
GAACCTCGCGCAGGATTACTGCGAGCATGCGTTCGACGTCGGTCTGCGGCGCCGCGAACTCGCCGGCGCGGGGCTCTTCGGTCGGCTCGGGCAGGGCCCGCCGGTCCACTTTTCCGTTGGGATTCACGGGTAGCTTCTCCAGGATCACGAATGATGCCGGCACCATAGCATCCGGCAGCCGGCTTCTGAGGAAAATGCGCAGCTCGGCGGGTGTGGTGGGCGCCGACGGCTCCAGCACGGCGTAGGCGACCAGCCGCTTCTCGCCGCTCCCCCGATGATCGCGCGCGACCACCACGCAGTCACGCACCGAGGGGTGACGGCCGAGCCACGCCTCGACCTCACCCGGCTCGATGCGGAAGCCGCGGATCTTGACCTGTACGTCGGCGCGGCCGGCGAACTCGACCTCGCCGTCCGGCAGGTAGCGGCCGAGATCGCCGGTGCGGTAGACCCGTTCGCCGGGTGAGCCGGAGAGCGGATTGGCGGTGAAGCGCGCCGCAGTCCCCGCCGGATCGCCGAGGTAGCCGGCGGCGAGATGTGGGCTGCGCATCAGGATCTCCCCCAACTCGCCGATGCCGGCAAGCTGGCCGGCGGGGCTCGCCACCAGGAGCTGTACATCCTCGATCCCGCGGCCGAGCGGCAGGCTCTGTTTCGAGATCTCGCCGGCCCCACGGACGGAGGTAGCGACCCGGTGATAGGCGACGGCGCGCTGGGTCTCGGTCGAGCCGTAGTAGTTCACCACGGCGACGTTCGGGGCCAGCGCGGCGAGAAGCTCCACGTCCCGGCGGGTCAGCACATCGCCGACGAAGAACGCCCAGCGCAGCGGCTCGCACACCGGTGCCGGCTCGCCGGGCGCGAGTTGGCAGAGGATCTGCCCCATCGCCGGCGTCAGGTGCGCGATGGTGATGCCCGCGTCGCGCAGCCAGGCCGCGAGCCGCCCGGGTATCGCGATATCCGCCGGATCGGGCGCGATCACCGCCGCGCCGGTCTGGAACGGCGTGAACAGGTCGCGCTGCAGCGGATCGTGCGCCAGCCCCGAAAGCATGCTGTAGCGGTCGTCGGCGCTGAAGCCGAACGCGCGCTCCTGCCAGGGCAGGAAGTGCGACAGCGGGCCGTGGCGGCCGAGGATCCCCTTGGGCAGGCCGGTCGAGCCGGAGGTGAAGGAAAGGTAGGCGACGTCGTCCGGCCCGACCCTGATGCCGGTCGGGGTCGACGGGAAGCCGGCAGTCGGATCGCCGCCGCCGAGCACCGGCAGAGTGAAGCTGCTCACCGGCTGCAGCTCGTCCAGACAGGATTCGACGGTGGCCGGCACGGAGCCGGCGGCCGCCAGGGCGACGAAACCGCGCGGCCTGGCCAGGAGCAGCGTGTCCACCAGGCGCGCCGGCGGGTGCGCGGGGTCGAGGATGGTGAACGCCGCTCCCGCCTTGAGGGTGCCGAGCACAGCCCAGGCCAAGCGTGCCGAGCGATGGCCGAGAATGGCGACCACGTCCCCCTTGCGCACGCCTTCCTGCGCCAGACGATGTGCTAGGCGGTTGCCGCGCTCTTCCAGCTCGCCGTAGCTCCAGGACTCGCTCGGATCGGCGATCGCCAAGCGCTCGGGGGCCCGTGCCGCCCAGGCGGCGAAGCGGTCCTGCACCGTGCCCACCCAAGCGTCGGAGAGCGGCTGGCGTGGGTCGGGCAGGACCGCGAGCGCCGGCCGCGGCACGAGCGAGAGCTCGGCCGCCGGCCGGTCCGGGCCCGCGACCGCCTGCGCGAGCAGGGCCTCGTACTGGTCGAGCATGGCGTCGATCCGCGCCGCGTCGAACAGGTCTTCGTTGTACACCCAATCCAGCCGGATCTCGCGCCCCGTCTCCACGGCGTAGATCGTGAGGTCGAACTTCGCCGACACCTCGGGCAGAGAGATCGGCGCGAAGTCGAGCCCCGCGAGCGACAGCTCGGCCACCGGGAAGTTCAGCATGTTGAAAAAGAGCTGGAACAGCGGCGTACGCGAGAGGTCGCGCGTGGGCCGCAGCTCGTCGAGCAGCAGCTCGAAGGGGAGTTCGTGGGCGAAGGCGTCGAGCACGACGTCGCGCACCCGCCCGACCAGCTCGCCGAAGCTCGGGTCACCGCCGAGGTCGGTGCGCAGCACCAGCGTGTTGAGGAACATGCCGATCAGCGGCTCCAACTCGGGGCGGTCGCGCTCCGCGGCCGGCGTGCCCACCACCAGATCGCTCTGGCCCGCAAGGCGCCCGACGTGCAGCTTCCAGGCCGCGAGCAGGGTCATGAACAGCGTCGCTCCCCGCTCCCGGCCGAGTGTTCGCACCGCGTCCGCGAGGTCCGGCGCGAGGATCAGGGTCCGCCTGGCGCCACGGAAGGAGCGTACCGGCGGACGTGGCCGATCGATGGGCAATTCGAGCGTCGGCGCGCCGCCAAGGCGCTCGCGCCAGCCGGCCAGCCGGGCGGCGAGGCGCTCGCCCGCAAGCTCGCCGCGTTGCCAAGCGGCGTGGTCGGCCACCTGGATTGCCAGTTCGGAGAGCGCGGCAGGCCGGCTCGATGCCAGCTCTCCGTAGAGGGCCGCGACGTCGCGCACCAGCACGCCGATCGACCAGCCGTCGGAAATCGAGTGGTGCATGGCGACCAGCAACGAGCGCTCCCGCTCCTCGGTAATGACCAGCAGGAACCGCGCGAGCGGCCCGCGCGCGAGGTTGAAGGGCAGCGCGGCGAGGCAGGTGTAGAGACGGTCGCGCTCGCTCTCTCGCCGGACCGCCGGCAGGCCGCCGAGGTCGACCACTGGCAGCGGCAGATCCCCGCGCCCGGCGACCTTTTGCACCGGCTGGCCGTTTTCGAGCGCGAACGTGGTGCGCAGGCTCTCGTGGCGCAGCGCGAGGCGGTCGAGCGCAGCGCGCAGGGCGCCGATATCGAGCGTGCCGCGCAGCGCAATCGCCGTGTGGATGGTGTAGGCCGCGCTCCCCGGCTCCAGCCGGTCGAGCAGCCAGAGCCGCTGCTGCGCGAAGGACAGCGGCAGAGGTTGGGTTCGATCGGCCCGTGGGATCGGTCGCCGTAGTGGCGCCACGGTGGCTCTGCCGCGTTCCTCCTCGATCCGGCACGCGAGGCCGGCGAGCGTCGGGGCGTCGAACAGAGCGGTGAGCGGCAGCTCGACGCCAAACGCCCGGCGGACGCGCTCCACCGCCCGCGCCGCGAGCAGCGAGTGGCCACCGAGATCGAAGAAGTTGTCGCCGCGGCCGGCCGCCTCGCGCCCGAGCAGCGCCTTCCAGATCTCCGCCAGCTCGCGCTCGACCGCCGTCGCCGGCGGTTCGAACGCCGCCTCCCCCGCGACCGGCGCGTCGAAATCTTCCGGCTTGGGCAGCGCCCGGCGCCGGACCTTGCCGTTGGCGTCTAGCGGCAGGCTCTCCAGGGCGATGAAGCGCGACGGGATCATGTACTCGGGCAACCGCTGGCGCAGACCGGCGGCGAGCGTCGCCTCTTCGATGACCTCCCCTTCTTCCGCGACCACGTAAGCGACCAGACGGCGGTCCCCCTGAGCGTCCGCCCACGCGATCACCGCCACGGAGGCGACCGCGGCCTCGGCCAACAGCGCCGCCTCGATCTCCCCCAGCTCGATGCGGAAGCCGCGCACCTTCACCTGCTGGTCGAGACGGCCCAGGAACTCGATGCGGCCGTCGGCGAGGTAGCGCGCGAGATCGCCGGTGCGATAGAGCCGCGCCCCGGCCTCGCCGCTCCACGGATCGGGCACGAAGCGCTCGGCGGTGAGGGCGGGGCGATCGTGGTAGCCCCGCGCCAGGCCCTCGCCGCCGGTCAGCAGTTCACCCGGCACGCCGATCCCCACCGGTTCGAAGTTGCGGTCCAGCAGCAGCACCCGAGTGTTGGCCACCGGCCGGCCGATCGGCACCGAGGCGTCCGTCTCGGCGAAGTCGCTCTCCGCGATCGTGTGGCAGGTCGTGAACGTGGTGTTCTCCGTCGGACCGTAGCCGTTGACCAGGCGGACCCGCGGCAGTTCGGCCAGCGCCCGGCGGACCCGCGGCACCGAGAGCGCGTCGCCGCCCGCCAGCAGCTGACGCAGACCCGCCAGCCGCTCCACCCCCTCGTCGACCAGGAGGTTGAAGAGACCGGCGGTGAGCCAGAGCGTGGTCACCCCATGGCGGTCGATGGCATCGCCCAACTCCTCCACGGTCGCCCGCGTGGTCGGGAATACCGCGAGCTTGCCGCCGTTGAGCAGCGGACCCCAGATCTCCAGCGTCGAGACGTCGAAGGAGACCGGCACGAACTGCAGGAAGACCTCCTCCGGGCCGAGCGACGCGTAGTCGTTGCCGCGCACCAGGCGGATCACGCTCTGATGCGCCACCGCGACACCCTTGGGCCGCCCGGTCGAGCCCGAGGTGAACAGGATGTAGGCGAGCGCCTGCGGCGGGATCGAGACCTCCGGCGCGCCCGACGGCTGGGCGGCGATCCGCTCCGCATCGCGCTCCAGCAGCACCAGGGTACGCTCATCGCCTCCCAGCTCCGCCGGCACCGCCGCTTCCAGGAGGGGCCACAGACGGTCCGAGGCGACGATCGTGCGCACGCCCGCGTCCTCGATCATCCAGGCCAGGCGCTCCTGCGGCAGCTCGGGGTCGAGAGGCACGTAGGCCGCCCCCGCCTTGAGCACCGCGAGGATCGCCACGATCAGCTCTGGCTTGCGCTCGACGCACAGTCCCACCCGGGATTCCAGACCAACCCCTAGCTGGCCGAGGTGCCGGGCGAGCCGGTTCGCCCGGCGCTCCAGCTCGGCGTAGGTGAACGGGGTGTCGCCCAGGACCGCCAGCGCCTCGGGCGTGCGCCCCGCCTGCTCGGCGAAGACCTCCGGGATCGAGAGCCGCGGGAACGGCACGGCGGTCGCGTTCCACTCAGTCAGGAGCTGGAAGCGCTCCGCGGCCGACAGCAGCGGCAGCGCCCACAATGGCCGGCCAGGATCCTGCGCCATGGCTGTGATCAGGTGTCCGAGATAGCCGATCCACCGCTCGACCGTGGTCAGGTCGAAGAGGTCGGCGTCGAGCTCGATGCTCCCCTGGACCTCGGCTGCCAGCCGCGGATCGATCGACAGCGTCAGATCGAACTTCGCCGTCCCGGTCCGGATCGGCAGGGCGGTGAGCCGGGCGCCCGGCAGGTCGAGACCGCGGAGACCTCCAGGGTTGACGGTGAGCGCCACCTGGAACAGCGGCGCCACCGCCCGGTCGCGTGTCGGCGCGATTGCCTCGACCAGCTTCTCGAACGGCACTTCGGCCTGCGTCTCGGCGTTGAGCCGGCGGGCGCGCACCCTGCCGATCAGCTCCTCGCCGCTCGGGTCGCCGCCGAGATCCGCAGGCACCACCAGCGTGTCCACGAACAACCCGACCAGGTACTGGGACGCCGCGTTGCGACCCGCGACCGGCACGCCGATCGCCAGGCTCTCGCGGCCGGTGAGACGGCCCAACAGCCCCGCCAAAGCCGCGAACCAGATCTGGAACGCCGTCGCCCCGAGCCGGCGCGAGAGGCTCACAACCGCGTGCGAGACCGCCGTGCCGTCGAGCCAGGGGCTCAACGGAAGGGCCGCGCCGCGGCGGTGGGAGGAGACGCCGCGGGGGCGGTCCGCAGGCAGCCCGAGCGGCTCGGTGGCACTCGCAAGCTCCGCCTTCGCCGCAGCGATTTTGTCCCTGAGGTCCCCCGCCTCTTCCAGCCGGCCGCGCTGCCAGAGCGCGAAGTCGGCGTGCTGAAGGTCGAGCGGCGGCAGCGCCGGCACCGCGTAGCCGAGGGCGCTCCGATAGAGCACGCCGAGCTCGTGCGCGAGGATCATCACCGACACGCCGTCCGCGACCAGGTGGTGGACGACCAGCACCAGCCGGAAGCGCTCCGGACTGAGGCGCAGCAGCACCGCGCGCAGGAGCGGTCCGCGCTCCAGATCGAACGGCCGGCGCACGGCCTCGATGGCGGCTTCCTCACTCGCCGCCGCGGCGAGCGTCCCGGCGATTCCGGAGAAGTCCACCTCGGTGAGCGGCAGCAGGCCGAGCGGCGCGAAGGTCTGGAGCGGACGGCCATCCTCCGCCATGAAGCGGGCGCGCAACGCCTCGTGCCGCGACCACACCGTCGCAAGGGCCGCCCGCAGGGCGCCGGCCTCCAGCCGTCCAGTGCCGTCGAACGCCGCCGGGATGTGGTAGAGCGGGCTCGGTCCTTCGAGTTGCTCCAGGAACCAGAGCCTCTCCTGCGCGAACGACAGCGGCAGCGGCAGTGTACGGTCGGCCCGGGGGATCGGCGGCGGCATCCCGGCGATTCCAGGGATTCTGGCGACATCGGCGCCCGTGCCCCGCTTCTCGTCGATGCGGCGCGCCAAGCCCGTGAGTGTCGGATCGTCGAACAGCGCGGTGAGCGGCAACTCGACGCCGAACGCCCGGCGGATGCGCTCCACCGCCCGCGCCGCGAGCAGCGAATGGCCGCCGAGGTCGAAGAAGTTGTCGCCGCGGCCGACCGTCTCTCGCTCGAGCAGCGCCTCCCAGATCTTCGCCAGCTCGCGCTCGACCGGTGTCGCCGGCGATTCGAACGCCGGCTCCGCGGCGGCCGGCGCATCGAGAGCCTCCGGCTTGGGCAGCGCCCGGCGCCGGACCTTGCCGTTGGCGTCGAGCGGCAGGCTCTCCAGGGCGATGAAGCACGACGGGACCATGTACTCGGGCAACCGCCGGCGCAGACCGGCGGCGAGCGCCGCCTCGTCGATTGCCGCCTCACCGATCGCCGCACCGCCGTCCGGCACCACGTAGGCGACCAGACGGCGGTCCCCCTGGGCGTCCGCCCATGCGATCACCGCCGCCGAGGCGACCGCGGGCTCCGCCAGCAGCGCCGCCTCGATCTCTCCCAGCTCGATGCGGAAGCCGCGCACCTTCACCTGCTGGTCGAGACGGCCCAGGAACTCGATGCGGCCGTCGGCGAGGTAGCGCGCGAGATCGCCGGTGCGATAGAGCCGCGCCCCGGCCTCGCCGCTCCACGGATCGGGCACGAAGCGCTCGGCGGTGAGGGCGGGGCGGTCGTGGTAACCCCGCGCCAGGCCCTCGCCGCCGGTGAGCAACTCGCCCGGCACGCCGATCCCCACCGGCTCAAAGTTGCGGTCGAGTAGCAGCACCCGAGTGTTGGCCACCGGCCGGCCGATCGGCACCGAGGCGTCCGTCTCGGCGAAGTCGCTCTCCGCGATCGTGTGGCAGGTCGTGAACGTGGTGTTCTCCGTCGGACCGTAGCCGTTGACCAGGCGGACCCGCGGCAGCTCGGCCAGCGCCCGGCGGACCCGCGGCACCGAGAGCGCGTCGCCGCCCGCCAGCAGCTGACGCAGACCCGCCAGCCGCTCCACCCCCTCGTCGACCAGGAGGTTGAAGAGACCGGCAGTGAGCCAGAGCGTGGTCACCCCGTGGCGGTCGATGGCATCGCCCAACTCCTCCACGGTCGCCCGCGTGGTCGGGAACACCGCGAGCTTGCCGCCGTTGAGCAGCGGACCCCAGATCTCCAGCGTCGAGACGTCGAAGGAGACCGGCACGAACTGCAGGAAGACCTCCTCCGGGCCGAGCGACGCGTAGTCGTTGCCGCGCACCAGGCGGATCACGCTCTGATGCGCCACCGCGACACCCTTGGGCCGCCCGGTCGAGCCCGAGGTAAACAGGATATAGGCGAGCGCCTGCGGCGGGATCGAGACCTCCGGCGCGCCCGGCGGCTGGGCGGCGATCCGCTCCGCATCGCGCTCCAGCAGCACCAGGGTACGCTCATCGCCTCCCAGCTCCGCCGGCACCGCCGCTTCCAGGAGGGGCCACAGACGGTCCGAGGCGACGATCGTGCGCACGCCCGCGTCCTCGATCATCCAGGCCAAACGCTCCTGCGGCAGCTCGGGGTCGAGAGGCACGTAGGCCGCCCCCGCCTTGAGCACCGCGAGGATCGCCACGATCAGCTCTGGCTTGCGCTCGACGCACAGTCCCACCCGGGACTTCGAGCCCGACCCCGAGCCGGCCGAGGTGCCGGGCGAGCCGGTTCGCCCGGCGCTCCAGCTCGGCGTAGGTGAACGGGGTGTCGCCCAGGACCGCCAGCGCCTCGGGCGTGCGCTCCGCCTGCTCGGCGAACACTTCCGGGATCGAGAGCCGCGGGAACGGCACGGCGGTCGCGTTCCACTCGGTCAGGAGCTGGAAGCGCTCCGCGGCCGACAGCAGCGGCAGCGCCGACAATGCCCGGCCAGGATCTTGCGCCATCCCCGCGAGCAGGCGCCCGAGGGATCCGATCCACCGCTGAATCGTCGTCAGGTCGAAAAGATCTGCATCGAATTCGATCGCGCCCCGCACCTCGGCCGACGGCTGCGGATCGATGGACAGTGTCAGGTCGAACTTCGCCGTCCCGGTCCGGACCGGCAGTGGCACCAGCTCGACGCCTGGCAGGTCAAGGCCGCGAACGCCTCCAGGGCGCGCGGTGAGCGCTACCTGGAACAGCGGCGCCACCGCCCGGTCGCGCGCCGGCGCGATCGCCTCGACCAGCTTCTCGAACGGTACCTCGGCCTGGGTCTCGGCGGTGAGCCGGCGGGCGCGAACCCTGCCGATCATCTCCTCGCCACTGGGATCACCGCCGAGGTCGGCCGGCACCACCAGCGTGTCGGCGAACAGCCCGACCAGATCCTGGGACGCCGCGCTGCGCCCCGCGACCGGCACGCCGATCGCCAAGCTCTCGCGGCCGGTGAGACGGCCGAGCAGTGCCGCGAAGGCCGCGAACCAGATCTGGAACGCCGTGGCCCCAAGCCGGCGCGAGAGCGCCGGCACCGCCTCGGCAACCTCGGCGCCGTCAATCCAGAAGCTGAGGGGGAGCACCGCGCCCCGGCGGCGGGGGGAGGCGCCGCGGGGGCGGTCGGAGGGCAGCCCCAGAGGCTCGGTAGCGCTCGCCAGCTCGGCCTTCGCCGCGGCGATCTTGTCCCGGAGGTCGCCGCCCGACCGCTCCAGCCGGCCACGCTGCCAGAGCGCGAAGTCGGCATGCTGCAGCGCGAGCGGCGGCGGCGGCGTCACCGGGAGGCCCAGAGCGCCCCGATAGAACACGCCGAGCTCGCGCTCGAGAATCGTCAGCGACACTCCATCCGCGACCAGGTGGTGGACGACCAGCGCCAGTTGGAACCGCTCCGGCCCGAGACGCAGCAGGACCGCGCGCAGAAGCGGACCGCGTTCGAGGTCGAACGGCTGGCGCACGGCCTCGGCGGCGGCTTCGTCGATCGCCCGCGGGGATGACGTTCCCGAGAAGTCGACTACGGAGAGCGCCAGCGGTCCGGGCTCCGCGAAGGTCTGGAGCGGGCGCCCGTCCTCCGCCCTGAAGCACGCGCGCAATGCCTCGTGCCGTGACCAGACCGCCGAAAGGGCCAACCGCAGGGCGCCGGTATCGAGACCCCCGGCCCCCTCGACCACCGCCGCGATGTGGTAGAGCGGGCTCGGCCCTTCGAGCTGCTCCAGAAACCAGAGACGCTCCTGCGCGAACGACATCGGCAGCGCACCATTCCGCGGCGCGGGCGCCACCGGCTCGGCCGCTGCCGATGATTCCCGCGGCTCTTCGAGCCGTGCCACCAGGCCGGCCACCGTCGGCGCCTCATAGAGCAGTGCGACCGGTACCGGCACGCCCAGCTCCCGCTGCAGCCGGTAGGTTAACCGCGTCGCCAGCAGCGAGTGGCCGCCGAGCGAGAAAAAGTCGTCCTCGACGCCGACGCGCTCCAGTCCCAGCAACTCGGCCCAGACCGCGGCCACGCGGGCCTCGGCCTCGGTGCGCGGCATCCTCCCCGCCTGTGCCTCCGGCGCGAGCGCAGCGAGCGCCCTCCGGTCGACCTTGCCGTTGGTGGTCGCCGGCAGCCGGTCGAGGCGCACAAACGCCCGCGGCACCATGGCGTCCGTCAGCCGCCGCCGCAGCGACTCAACGAGATCGCGGTCGGAAAGCTCGACGCCCGGCTCCAGCACCACGTAGGCGACCAGGCGCCGGTCCCCCAACCCGCCCGGACCGTCCTCGCGCGCCAGCACCGCCGCCTCGCGCACTCCTGGCAGCGCGGTGAGCGCGACCTCGACCTCTCCCAGTTCGACTCGCTGGCCGCGGATCTTCACCTGCTTGTCGAGGCGGCCCAGGAAGTCGATCTCGCCGTCGCGCCGGAAGCGCACCAGGTCGCCGGTGCGGTACATGCGGCTCCCCGCCTCCCCGGAGTATGGGTCGGGCACGAAGCGCTCCGCCGTCTGCGCCGGGTCGCCGAGATAGCCGCGCGCCACACCCCGACCGCCCGCCACCAGCTCGCCGGCAGCTCCCCACGGCGCCAGCGCCAGCGAGCGGTCGAGCACGTAGACCCGGGTGCCGGCGAGCGGCCGGCCGATCGTGGGCAGGGAGGACGGCCCGATGCCAGGATCTGCCGCGGGAACGTCGATCTCGGTCGTGAGCACCGCGTTCTCCACCGGCCCGTAGTGGTTGTTCAGCAGGTAGGTGGATCCCGCCGGCGCGCGGCGGTGCAGACGGTCGCCTCCGGTCTGCAGGAAGCGCAGAACGAGCCCCGGCGGCTCCGGCTCGGCCAGCAGCGCCTCGGCGATCGGCGTCGGCGTCCAGGTGACCGTCACCCCCTTGCGGGCGAACCACTCCAGCAGTTCCGGCGGCGACAGCCGGACCTCCGGCGGCGGCACGTGGATGCTCGCGCCCATCCCCAGCGCCGGCCAGATCTCGTTGACCGCCGCGTCGAAGCTCGGGCCCGAGATCTGGGCCCCGCGATCCGCGGACGTCCAGCCGTAGCGGCGCCGGTGCCAGGTGACGATGTGGAGGGCCCCGCGATGACTCATCCCCACGCCCTTCGGACGCCCCGTCGACCCCGAGGTGAACATCGCGTAGGCCAGACGATCCGGATTCCGCCGGTACGGCGGCCGGCCCGGCCTGAGGTCTTCCTCCGCAGCGATCCGGTCGAGCGCGATGACGGTCGCACCGCCGCACCACTCGCCGGTGAGGTGCGAGAGAGTGACCACCACGCGTGCCCGGGCGATCGCCACCATGTCGGCGCGCCGCTGCTCCGGATAGGCCGGATCGATGGGTGCGTAAGCGCCGCCGGCGCGCAGCGCCGCAAGCTCCGCGACCACCAGATCCACCGAGCGGTCGAGGCAGATCGCGACCAGCGACTCCTCGCCGACGCCGAGATCCCGCAGGCGCCAGGCCAGGCGGTTCGCCCGCGCACCCAGCTCGGCGTAGGTCAACGAAGAGGACGGATCGGCCACCGCCAGCGCGTCCGGAGTCGCCATCTCCCAAGGATCCACCAGCTCCTCCAGCAGCATCGCTCCCAGCGGGCCCGGCAGCGGCCGGTTCCATTCGGCGATCAACTGGTGGCGCTCGGCCTCTGACAGCAGGCGCAGCTCCGACAGCCGCGCCCCGGGGCGCGCCGCCATGTCTGCCATCAGGCGGCCCAGCTGTCCCATCCAGCGCTGGATCGTGGCCGTGTCGAACAGGTCGGCGTCGTACTCGATCACGCCCGACGCGGCCGTGGCGGCCTGCGGATCGACGAACAGCGTCAGGTCCCGCTTCGCGGTCGCGGTCGAGAGGGCGAGCGGCCGGAGCTCGAGGCCTAGCAGCTCGAGCCGCCGCTCGCCTCGCTCGGACGACGGGCGCGCCACCACAGACACCTGGTACAGCGGCGAGAACGAGCGGTTGCGGGCGGGGGCGAGCGCCTCGACCAGACGCTCGAGCGGCACGTCGCCTCGCGTCTCGGCGGCGCGCAGGCCGGCTCGGGCGCCCGCGATCAGCTCGACCGCCGCCGGGTCGCCCGCGAGGTCAAAGCGCACCACCCGGGTGTCGGCGAACAGGCCGACCAGATTCTCCGCATCGGCGGTGCGGCCCGAGACCGGGAAGCCGAGGGTCAGGCTGTCCCGGCGCGCGAGGCGGCCCACCAGAACGCCGAACGCGGCGAAGAAAACCTGATACGCCGTCGCCCCGCACTGCTCGGCCAGATGGCTGACCGCGGACACGAGCGCCGTACCGTCCAGCCAAGGCGCGATCGCGCGGCTCTCGCCGCGGTGGCTTGAAACCGCCGGCCGCGGGCGGTCGACCGGCAGCTCCAGAGGCTCGATGGCGGCCCCTAGGCCGGCGCCCAACTCGGCGATCCACCTCGCGAGCCGCTCCTCGGTCGCGCGGCCTCGCTGCCAGGACGCCACGTCGGCGTGCTGCAACGCGAGCGGCGGCGGGGCCGGCGCCTCCAGGCCCAGCGCGCCCCGGTAGAGCGCTCCCAACTCGCGCTCCACGATCCGGAGCGACACGCCGTCGGCGACCAGATGGTGGACGGCCAGCACCAGCCGGAAACGCTCGGCGCCACCGCGGATCAGGACCACCCGCAGGAGTGGGCCACGCTCCAGGTCGAACGGCCGGCGCACGACCTCGTCGACCACCGCGTCGAGCTCGGCCGTTCTCGTGGCAACCCCGGAGAGATCGACCTCGGCGATCGCCAGGGGGCCGGGCGGCGCGAAGGTCTGGACCGGACGGCCGCCTTCGACCGTGAAGCGGGCGCGCAGCGCCTCGTGCCGCGACCAGACCGCCGAGACGGCCGCTTGCAGCGCGGCGAAGTCGAGCTGTCCTACGCTCTCGAAGGCCGCCGGAATGTGGTAGAGCGGGCTCGGACCCTCGAGCTGCTCCAGGAACCAGAGCCGCTCCTGTGCGAACGACAGCGGCAGTGCGCCGCAGCGCGGCAGGATTGGGATCGGCTCCGCCGGCGCGAGTGCCGCGGAACCGCGCAGGGCCTCCAACCGCGCCACCAGGCCGGCCACCGTCGGCGCTTCGTAGAGCAGCGCGACCGGCACCGCCACCCCCAGCTCCTGCTGCAGGCGGTGCGTTACCCGCGTCGCCAGCAGCGAGTGGCCGCCGAGCGAGAAAAAATCGTCCTCGACGCCGACGCGCTCCAGTCCCAGCAACTCGGCCCAGACCGCGGCCACGAGGGCCTCGGCCTCGGTGCGCGGCATCCTCCCCGCCCCGGCCTGTGCCTCCGGCGCGAGCGCAGCGAGCGCCCTCCGGTCGACCTTGCCGTTGGTGGTCGCCGGCAGCCGGTCGAGACGCACGAACGCCCGCGGCACCATGGCGTCCGTCAGCCGCCGACGCAGCGGCTCGACGAGGTCGCCGTCCGCAAGCTCGACGCCCGGCTCCAGCACCACGTAGGCCACCAGGCGCCGGTCTCCCGCTCCACCCGGGCCGTCCTCGCGCGCCAGCACCGCCGCCTCGCGCACCCCCGGCAGCGCGGTGAGCGCGACCTCGACCTCGCCCAGTTCGACTCGCTGGCCGCGGATCTTCACCTGCTTGTCGAGGCGGCCCAGGAAGTCGATCTCGCCGTCGCGCCGGAAGCGCACCAAGTCGCCGGTGCGGTACATGCGGCTCCCCGCCTCCCCGGAGTACGGGTCGGGCACGAAGCGCTCCGCCGTCTGCGCCGGGTCGCCGAGATAGCCGCGCGCCACACCCCGACCGCCCGCCACCAGCTCGCCGGCAGCTCCCCACGGCGCCAGCGCCAGCGAGCGGTCGAGCACGTAGACCCGGGTGCCGGCGAGCGGCCGGCCGATCGTGGGCAGGGAGGACGGCCCGATGCCAGGATCTGCCGCGGGAACGTCGATCTCGGTCGTGAGCACCGCGTTCTCCACCGGCCCGTAGTGGTTGTTCAGCAGGTAGGTGGATCCTGCCGGCGCGCGGCGGTGCAGACGGTCGCCTCCGGTCTGCAGGAAGCGCAGAACGAGCCCGGGCGGCTCCGGCTCGGCCAGCAGCGCCTCGGCGATCGGCGTCGGCGTCCAGGTGACCGTCACCCCCTCGCCGGCAAACCAGGCCAGCAGCGCCGGCGGCGACAGCCGGATCTCCGGCACCGGCACGTGAATGCTCGCCCCCACCCCGAGCGCCGGCCAGATTTCGTTGACCGCCGCGTCGAAGCTCGGGCCCGAGATCTGGGCCCCGCGGTCCGCGGACGTCCAGCCGTAGCGGCGCCGATGCCAGGTGACGATGTGGAGGGCCCCGCGATGACTCATCCCCACGCCTTTCGGACGCCCCGTCGAACCCGAGGTGAACATCGCGTAGGCCAGACGGTCCGGATCCCGCCTGCACGGCGGCCTGCCCGGCCTGAGATCGTCCTCTGCAGCGATCCGGTCGAGCGCGATGACAGTCGCGCCGCCGCACCAGTCGCCGGCGAGATGCGAGAGGGTGACCACCACGCGCGCCCGGGCGATCGCCACCATGTCGGCGCGCCGCTGCTCCGGATAGGCCGGATCGATGGGTGCGTAAGCGCCGCCGGCGCGCAGCGCCGCCAGCTCCGCGACCACCAGATCCACTGAGCGGTCGAGGCAGATCGCGACCAGCGACTCCTCGCCGACGCCGAGATCCCGCAGGCGCCAGGCCAGGCGGTTCGCCCGCGCACCCAGCTCGGCGTAGGTCAACGAAGAGGACGGATCGGCCACCGCCAGCGCGTCCGGGGTCGCCATCTCCCAAGGATCCACCAGCTCCTCCAGCAGCATCGCCTCCAGCGGGCCCGGCAGCGGCCGATTCCATTCGGCGATCAACTGGTGGCGCTCGGCCTCTGACAGCAGGCGCAGCTCCGAGAGCGGCGCCTCAGGGCGCGCCGCCATGTCTGCCAGCAGGCGGCCCAGCTGTCCCATCCAGCGCTGGATCGTGGCCGCGTCGAACAGGTCGGCATCGTACTCGACCACGCCCGACGCAGCCATGGCGGCCTGCGGATCGACGAACAGTGTCAGGTCCCGCTTGGCGGTCGCGGTCGAGAGGGCGAGCGGCTGGAGATCGAGGCCCGGCAGATCGAGTCGCCGCTCGGACGACGGGCGCGCCACCAGAGACACTTGGTACAGCGGCGAGAACGAACGGCTGCGGGCGGGCGCGAGGACCTCGACCAGCCGCTCGAACGGCACATCGCCCTGCGTCTCGGCGGCGCGCAGACCGGCCCGGGCACCCGCGATCAGCTCGACCGCAGTCGGGTCGCCCTCGAGGTCGACGCGCACCACCCGGGTGTCGGCGAACAGCCCGACCAGATCCTTTGCATCGGCGGTGCGGCCCGAGACCGGGAAGCCGATGGTCAGGCTATCCCGGCGCGCGAGGCGGCCCACCAGAGCGCCGAATGCCGCGAAGAAGACCTGATACGCCGTCGCCCCGCACTGTTCGGCGAGACGGCTTACCGCGGGCACGAACGCCGTGCCGTCGAGCCAGGGAGCGATCTCGCGGCTCTCGCCGCGGTGGCGTGAAACCGCTGGCCGCGGGCGGTCGACCGGCAGCTCCAGCGGCTCGATGGCGGCACCCAGGCCGGCGCCCAGCTCGGCGATCCACGTCGCGAGCCGCTCCTCGGTCGCGCGGCCCCGCTGCCAGGACGCCACGTCGGCGTGCTGCAACGCGAGCGGCGGCAGGGCCGGCGCCGCCAGGCCCAGCGCGCGCCGGTAGAGCGCCCCCAACTCGCGCTCGACGATCTCCAGCGACACGCCGTCGGCGACCAGATGGTGGACGGCCAGCACCAGCCGGAAGCGCTCGGCGCCGACGCGGATCAGGACCATCCGCAGGAGCGGGCCGCGCTCCAGGTCGAACGGCCGGCGCACGACCTCGGCGACGGCCGCGTCGATCTCGGCCCCCCTCGCAGCAACCCCGGAGAGATCGACCTCGGCGATCGTCATGGGGCCGGGCGGTGCGAAGGTCTGGACCGGACGGCCACCTTCGACCGTGAAGCGGGCGCGCAGCGCCTCGTGCCGCGACCAGACCGCCGAGAGAGCCGCCCGCAAGGCGCCGGGGTCGAGCCGCCCCAAACCATCGAACGCCGCCGGGATGTGGTAGAGCGGGCTCGGCCCTTCGAGCTGCTCCAGGAACCAGAGCCGCTCCTGCGCGAGCGACAGCGGCAGCGCGCCGTCTCGGGGGATCGCCGGGATCGTCTCCTGGGGCACGGCGGCCACGAGCCACGCCGCCAGGCCGGCCACCGTCGGTGCCTCGAACAGCGCGGCGAGCGGCACCTCCCAGCCGAGCTCCGCGCGCAGCTCGAAAACCACCCGCGAGCCGAGCAGAGAGTGGCCGCCCAGGGCGAAGAAATCGTCGTGCCGGCCTACCCCTGAAATCTCGAGCGCCTCGCCGAAAAGCTCCGCGAGCCGCATCTCGAGCGCGCCCTGTGGTTCTTCACGGAGCACCTGCCGAGCCGTCGGATCCGGACGGGACTCGCGCGGCCGGTGGCGGGCACGGATCTCCGCCCACTCCGCGACCGTGCCGAGCGGCAGCTCCGACAGGCGCAACTCCGGCTTCTCGCCCCAGCTCTCCCAGGCGCGTTCGAGCCAGCCCATCAGACGCTCGATAGTCGCCGGCTCGAACCGGTCGGCGTCGTACTCCAGGGCCCCGCTCCAACCCCCTTCGGGGATCTCGGCATCGACGAACAGGGTGAGGTCGAACTTCGACGTCCCGCTGTCGATCCCGGCTGGGATCAGCTCCACCCCTGGCAGAGCCAGCCGCCGGCCGCTTGCGGGCCGCGACGCCACCATCACCTGGAACCAGGGGCTGCGCCCCGGATCACGCTCGGGCACCAGCTCCTCCACCAGCCGCTCGAAAGGAATCGCGCCGTGCGCCCGCGCGTCGGCCAACCGGCCACCGAGGCGCGCCAGCAACTCCTCGCCCGTCGGGTCGCCCGTCGCGTCCACGCGCACCACCAGCGTGTTGACGAACAGCCCCACCAAGCTTTCGGACTCATGCCTCCACCGGCCCGCCTCGGGGACTCCGAGGCCGAAATCCTCCTGTCCCGACCAGCGGGACAACACCGCCGCGAACCCCGCGAGTACTGCCGCGAAAGGGGTCGATCCGGCGGCCCGGGCCCAGGCGGCGACCGCCGCGCCCACCTCGGCACGCCAGGCGATAGGGCGCGTCCTCCCGCGGTGCCGGAACGGCGAGAGGCTCACCGGCGCGTCCACGGGGAGATCCAGTGGCCCGAGGCCCGCGAGCACCTCGCGCCAGTGCGCGATCTCCGGGGCCAGGAGCTCCGCGCTGGCCGACGAACGCTGCCAGGCGGCGAAGTCTGCGTACTGGCAGGCGAGCTCCGGCAACTCGGCCGGACGCCCCGCGAGCACCGCCGCGACGCGGACAGAAATCTCCTGCTCGAGCAACGCCAGTGAAACGCCGTCGGCGACCAGGTGGTGGGCGACCAGGGCGAGCCGGAAGCGTTCGGTGCCGGCGCGGATCACGATCGCGCGCAGCAGCGGCCCGCGTGCCAGGTCGAACGGCCGGCGGACCGCCGCGGCCACCGCGCGCCCGGCCTCTTCCTCCGCGGCCTCGGGCGGCAACCCGGTGAGATCGACCGTGAGCCGCGGCGCTTGCCCCGGCGCGGCGAAGCGCTGCACCGGCCGGCCCGCCTCCACCTCGAACCGCGCCCGCAGCGCCTCGTGCCGCCGCCAGATCCCGTCGAGCGCCGGCGCGAGCACCCGCGCGTCGAGCCGGCCAGCGCCCTTGAACGCCGCCGCGACGTGATAGAGCGGGCTCGGCCCCTCGAGCTGCTCCAGGAACCAGAGCCGCTCCTGCGCGAACGACAGCGGCAGCGCGCCACCCCGCGGGATCGACGGGATCGGCGCCTCCGGCTCCGGTGGCCCGGCCGGCCCCGCGGAGGGGCGCTCCGCCTCCAGCCGCGCCGCCAGGCCGGCGACCGTGGGCGCCTCGAACAGCGCGTCGAACGGCACCTCCCAACCGAGCTCCGCGCGCAGCTCGAAAACGACCCGCGAGCCGAGCAGCGAATGGCCGCCCAGGGCGAAGAAGTCGTCGTACCGCCCGATCCGCGAGTGCTCGAGCGCGGCGCCGAACAGCGCCGCTATCTTCGCCTCGAGCGCCCCTTGCGGCTCTTCATGGACCGAGGGCGGAGCCGTCCGCCGCCGGAGCTCGCGCGGCCGGCGACTCGCCTCGAGCTCCGCCTCTTCCGCGCTCGACCAGAGCGGCAGTTCCGACAACCGCAGCTCTGGACGCTCCCCCCAGCTCTCCCAGGCGGTTTCAAGCCAGCCCACCAGGCGCTCGATCGTCGCCGCCTCGAACAGGTCGGCGTCGTACTCGATCGCTCCGCCCCAGTCCGGTCCCGCTTCCGCGTCCACGAACAGCGTCAGGTCGAACTTCGACGTTCCGGTGTCGATCCAGTAGGGCACCAGCGCCGCGCCCGGCAGGGCCAGATGCCGGCCGCTCACCGGCCGTGACGCCACCATCACCTGAAACCAGGGGCTATGGGCCCTGCCGTCGGTATCGCGCGGCGCCAGCTCCTCGACCAGCCGCTCGAACGGTACCTCCCCATGAGCGAGCGCCGCGGCCAGCCGCCCGGCGAGGCGGGTGAGCAGCTCCGCTCCGGTCGGGTCCCCCGCCACGTCCGTGCGCACCACCAGCGTGTTCACGAACAGGCCCACCAGCGGCTCGGCCTCGCGCCGCCACCGCCCCTCGACAGGCACGCCGAGGCCGAAGCTCTCAGCCCCCGACCAGCGAGCCAGCACCGCCGCGAGACCGGCGAGCGCCACCACCATCGGCGTCGTCCCCATCGCCCGCGCCAGAGACGCGACCGCCGCCACAGCCTCGGCGCGCCAAGCGAGCGCCCATGTCCGCCCCCGGTGACGCGAGCCCCAGGCCGGCCGCGGATGGTCGGTGGGCAGCGCGAGCGGCTCGAGACTCGCCATCTCGTCCCGCCAGTACCGCACCTGCGAGGACCAGCGCTCCGCGTCCTCGTTCCTCTCGGCCGCGGCGAGGTCGACCGGCTGGAGGCCGAGCTCCGGCAGCCGCGCGGCGCGGCGCTCCAGCGCCGCCGCATAGATCTCTGCGATCTCCCGCTCGAGGATGGCGAGCGACGCGCCGTCGCACACCAGGTGATGCACCACCCAGCCGAAGGTCCAGCGGTCGTCCCCCTGACGGATCGCCCACGCCCGCAGCAGGAGATCGCCGGCGAGGTCGAACGGGCACCTCGCGAGCTCCCGCGCGACCCGCTCGGCCTCCTCCGCTCGCCGCTCCAGAGGCAGCGAAGCGAGATCGACCGCGACCGGGAGCCGGGCGGCCGACGCCGCGCGGATCGCGATCGGCGCGATCCGTGCCAGCGGGCGCCCCTGCTCGGGCAGGAACCGCGTCCGCAAGCCTTCGTGCCTCGCCACCACGCCGGTGAGCGCCGCCGCCAGCGCGGCGAGGCTCAGGCTCCCCTGGATCTCGAAGCCCGCCGCGATGTGATAGAGCGCGCCGGGCCCGGCGAGTTGCTCCAGAAACCAGAGCCGCTCCTGCGCGTAGGAGACCGGCAATGGGCCCGCGCGCTCGATGCGGGCGATCCGCGGCCCCCCCTCCACGTCGTCCGCGACTCCGTGCAGGGCCGCGACGCGGCTCGCCAGGCCGGCCACCGTCGGTGCCTCAAACAGGGCCTGCAGAGGCACCTCCCAGCCGAGCTCCTCGCGCAGCCGGAAGACCACCCGCGAGGCGAGCAGCGAATGGCCGCCGAGCGCGAAGAAATCATCGTGACGGCCGACCCCCGCGCAATCGAGCGCCTCACCGAAAAGCTCCGCCACGCGCACCTCAAAGCGCCCCCGCGGTGCTTCCCAGCCGGCTCCGCCGTCCGGTGGGCTCTCCCGCTCGATCCCGCGGTCGATCCGGTCTTCGGGCTGCCTGCCGATCCAGGCGCGGAGCTGGTCGCTCTCCGCGGTCGCGAGGAGCGGCAGCTCGGAGAGCCGCGTCTCCGGCGCCGCGAGCGCGCCACCGAACAGCCTGCCGAAGGCCGCCAGCAGGCGCTCCGCTGTCACGGTGTCGAACAGGTCGCGCGCGATCTCCAGCACGGCCGCGAGCCCCCCCTCCCGGCGCTCGACGGCGAGGGTCAGGTCGAACTTCGCGGTGCCGGTCGCGAGCGGCTCCAGCGACGCGGTGAGCCCCGCGAGCCGCGGCGGGCGCGGCGGTTCCTCGAGCAGCAGGACCGTCTGGAAGAGCGGCGCCTGCGCCACCTCGCGCCCCGGCCGCAGCAGCTCGACCAAGCGCTCATACGGGAGGTGACGGTGCGCGTACGCCTCCAGGCAGACGGCGCGCAGCCGCCCGGTCAGCTCGCCGAACTCCGGATCGCCGCCGAGGTCGGCGCGCAACGGGACGGTATTGACGAAGCAACCGATCAGCGCCTCGAGCTCCGGCCGGGTGCGCACCGAGACCGGCGTGCCGATCAGCAGGTCGCCGCGCCCGCCGAGGCGCGCGAGCACCGCCGCCCAGGCCGCCGCGAGGACCATGAACGGCGTCGCGCCGTGGCGGCGCGCGGCGCCGTCCAGCGCGGCGCCGTCAACGGCGAGGTCCAGGCGCACGCGGTCGCCGCGCGAGGTGGCGATCGGCGGCCGCGGCCGGTCGAGTGGCAGGTCGAGCGCCGCCGGCTCATCCGCGAGCGTCGCCGTCCAATAGCGGATCTCCCGCTCGAGGTGTCCCATGGCGAACCAGCGCCGCTCCCAGACCGCCGCGTCGGCAGCCTGGATAACCAGCGCCGGCAGCGCGGGCTCGACACCCTGGCGTAGCGCGCCGTAACCCGCGCCTACCTCGTCGGCGAGCAGGCCGAGCGACCAGCCGTCGGCGACCAGGTGGTGGAGGGTGAGGATCAGCTCGTGCTCCGCGGGACCGAACGCGAGATGGAGCACGCGCAGGAGCGGCGGGCGCTCCAGGTCGAAAGGCCGGCGCGCTTCGAGCGCCGCGACGCGTTCGGCCTCGGCGCGCCGGAGGGTAGCCGGCAGTGCCGCGAGATCGACTGTCGGCAAGGCGAGATCCACCCGCTCCGCGATCTCCTGCATCGGGCCGTCGAGCCGCTCGACCAAGCCGGTGCGCAGCGCCTCGTGGCGCTCCACGACCCGGCACAGCGCCGCGGCGAGCGCCGCCACGTCGAGCTCGCCCCGCAGCGCCAGCCGGCCCGGCAGGTGATAGGTCGGCAACCCCGGCTCGAGACGGTCGAGGAACCAGATCCGGTGCTGCGCGAAGGAAGCGGGCAGCAGCCGGCCCCGCGCCACCCGCTCGAGCGGCAGCGCGGCGGCCGGCAACTCGCCGGCCACGGTCATCGCGCGCAGGCGCCCGGCGAGCCCGGCGACGGTGGGCGCCTCGAACAGCGCCCGCGCCGGCAGCTCGACGCCGAACGTCCGGCCGATCCGTGACAGCAGCCGCATCGCGGAGAGCGAATGCCCGCCGGCCGCGAAGAAGTCGTCATCGCGGTCGACGCTCTCGGTCTCCAGCACCTCCGCGAACAGCTCGCCGAGCAACTCCTCGACCGCGCCGTCCGGCCGGTCGCCCGTGCCGGTGGTCGCGGCGGCCCGGAAGCGCGGCGCCGGCAGGGCTTTCCGGTCGACCTTGCCGTTGGGGCTGCGCGGCAACGCCGGGAGCGCGACGAACGCGCTCGGCACCATGTAGGCCGGCAATCTCGCCGCCAGATGGCCGGCAAGGTCGACGCTCTCGCCGACGATGGCCGGCGCGACGTAGGCGATCAGTACCGGGCCGCGCGCGACGACCACCGCCTCCTTGATCGCCGGATGCGCGGAGAGCAGCACGGCCTCGATCTCGCCGAGCTCGACACGGAAGCCGCGCACCTTGACCTGGTGGTCGATGCGGCCGAGGTAGTCGAGCTCGCCGTCCGGCCGGTGGCGCGCGATGTCGCCGGTGCGGTAGAGGCGTTCGCCCGGGGCGCCGAACGGATGCGGCACGAAGCGCTCCGCAGTCAGCTCCGGCCGGTCGAGATAGCCGCGGGCGAGGCCGGCGCCGCCCAGGAACAGCTCCGCCGGGACGCCGCGCGGCGCGATCCCGCCGGCGCGGTCGAGCAGGTAGGCGCCGGTGCCGGTGAGCGGCCAGCCGATCGCCGGGCGCGGCTCACCGCGCGGGATGTTGGAGACAATCGAATAGGTCGTGTCCTCCGATGGGCCGTAGAGATTGACCACGCGCTCGACACCCTTCATCGCGTGGACCCGCTCGGCCAGTTCGCCGGGCACCGCCTCGCCCCCGAGGCCCACCGTTCGCAGGCGCGGGAACACCACGCCCGAGCGCGCCACCTCGGCCATCGCCGAGGGGACCGTGTGGACCATTGTGATCTCGCCGCGCGCCGGCAGCGTCGGCAACTCCAGAGCGCTCGGCGCCAGGATCGTCCGCCCGCCCCAGCAGAGCGGGGCGAACAGCTCGAAGATCGAGATGTCGAAGCAGACCGAGGTCACCGCGGCCATGCCCGAGAGCTCCGCGGCCGAGAAGGCGGTGCGTGCCCAGCGGGCGAAGGCGACCACGCTGCGGTGCTCGATCGCGATCCCCTTTGGCCTGCCGGTCGAGCCCGAGGTGTAGATCAGGTACGCCAGGTTGCCCGGCAGCGCGCGCGGGAGCCGGGGGAGCGCAGGGGGCGGCGGCTCTTCCCGGTCCATGCGGACCACCGGCGGCAGGTCGGCGGGCAGCGTGCCCAGGCACCGCTCCTCGGTGATCAGCACCCGCGCCGCGGAGTCCCCGAGCATCACCGCCAGCCGCTCCCGCGGATAGGCCGGATCGAGCGGCACGTAGGCGGCGCCGGCCTTGAGCGTGGCGAGCAGCGCCACCACCAGATCGGCCGACCGCTGGAGGCAGACCGCGACCCTCGCCTCCGGCTCCGCGCCGAGCGCGGCAAGGCGGCGGGCCAGGCGGTCCGCGCGGCCGACGAGCTCGCGGTAGGTCAGCCGCACGCCGCCGGCGACCAGCGCCTCGTTCTCCGGCGTCCGCGCCGCCTGCGCATCGATCAGCTCGTGCAGGCAGGCGCCCGGCGCGGCCTCGCCGCCCGGCGCCGCGGCGAAGGCGGCGTCGTTCCATTCGGCGAGCAACTGGTGGCGCTCGGCTGCGGCCAACAGCGGTAGGGCCGAGAGCGCGGTCTCCGGCGCGCTCGCCGCCGCCGTGAGCAGGATGGCGAGCTGGTCGAGCGAGCGCAACGCCGTCGGCCGGTCGAACAGGTCGGCGCTCGCCTCCAGCGCCAGGCCGAGCCCACCGTCCGTGCCGAGAGCCGTGCGCAGCGTCAGGTCGAGCAGCGCCCGCCGCTCCGGCAGCCCCAGCGAGAGCAGGCGCAGGGCGCCGAGATCGAGGCGCGCTCCTGGCTCGCCGAGGGCGACCGCGGCGAGCGCACCGCCTTCACCGCCGCGTCCCGCGTGATGGACCAGGATGGTCTGGAAGAGCGGGAAGCGTCCCGGATCGCGCACCGGCCGCAGCTCCGCGGCCAGCCGCGGGAACGGGTCGTCGGCATGCTCCAGGGCGGCGAGCAGCTCGTCGCGCGTCCGCTCCAGCAGTTCCCTGAAGCCGGGGTCCCCCTCCGTCCGCGCGCGGACGGCCACCGGGTTGACGAAATAGCCAACCGTATCCGCGAACCGGGAGCGCGAGCGCCCGGCCGTCGGCAGGCCCACAGCGAAGCCGTCCTGCCCGCTCACCCGGTGGAGCCAGGCGGACCAGCCAGCGAGAATGACGGCCTGGAGAGTCGTGCCCAACTCGCCCGCCAGCGCCTCGAGGCGCTTGACGGTCCGCCGCGGCAGCTCGGCGCCCGCGGCGAGACCGCGGAAGCCCGGCACCGGCGGCCGGGGGTGGTCGGTCGGCAGATCGAGGTCTGGCAGCCCGCTCAGGCGCTCGCGCCAGAAGGCGCGCAGCCGCTCCCCCTCCGGTCCGGTCAGCCGCCGGCGCTGCCAACGCACGAACTCCTCGTAGGTGCCGGCCCCGGCGGCGGGCGGCAGCGGGACAGCCGCCCCCCCCCAGAGCTCGGCGATCGTGCGAGCGATCGTGCCGACCGAGCCGAAGTCCACCACGGTGTGATGGAAGGCGAACAGCGCGATGTCCCCCGCGGGCTCCGCCGGTCCGGCGGGCGCGCCGCGGAGGAGCCGCGCGCGCACCAGCGGTCCGCGTTCGAGGTCGAAAGGGCGCCAAGCCTCGGCGGCCAGATACGCCCGGACCTCCTCCGCCGTCCACTCCCCCGCCATCGCGACCGCGAGGTCGAAGGCGTCGCCAGAGCCGGGCTCCGCCGCTAGCTGGCGCGGCTCGCCGTCCACGTCCGACATCCGCAGCCGGAGCGCCGGGTGCCGGTCGGTAACCGCCTGGAGCGCCGCCCGGAGGCGCTCAGGATCGAGCCCCTCCTTCGGGCTTTCGACGCGGAAGGCGGCGGCAACGTTATAGACGCTGGCCCCGGGGGCGAGCCGATCGAGCGCCCAGAGCCCCTCCTGACCATAGGAGAGTGGAAACTCGCTGGTCCCGGAGGTCTCCGCGGCGGTGGGCGCGGAGACCCACTCCTCCTCGTCGAGACGGGGACGGTCCGCCTCGAGCTCCGCGGCGAGCAGGGTGGCGAGATCGCCGAGCGTCGCGCCCTCGAACAGCGTCGCCAGCGGCAGCACGGCGCCGAGCCGCTCCTCGACCGCGGCGCGCAGATCGAGCGCAGCCAGCGAATCCAGGCCGTGGGCGGCGAGCGGTCGGGCTCGATCGAGCCGCTCCGCCGGACAGCCAAGGGCGCGCGCGGCGAGCGAGCGCAGCACGGTTTCGAGCGCCGCCGCGCGCTCGGCCGGCGGCAGCGAGGCCAGGCCCGCGCGGTCGAGGAGCGTGGCGGGATCGGTCTCCGCGTCGGTCTCCGACCCGGCGGGAGCATCGCTGCGCGCCACCACCGCGAGAGTGCCGTCGAGATAA
Organism: uncultured Acidobacteriota bacterium; assembly: GCA_963792575.1. GTDB lineage: Bacteria > Acidobacteriota > Thermoanaerobaculia > Multivoradales > UBA5704 > DATARR01. The sequence goes on along the minus strand of CAWBWZ010000002.1, from coordinate 453,638 downwards.
GCGTCGCGGCAGGCGTGGCGCTGGACCTTGCCGCTCGAGGTCTTCGGCACGCCGCCCGGCTTGACCAGCACCAGATCGGTGACCAGGGCCTCGTGCTCCTCGGCCACGGCGGCGCGAACCGCCGCGGCGATCTCCTCGAAGCCCCCCTTCCTGGCCGCGGCGACCGCGCCACGCTCCAGCTCGTAGACCAGGACCAGCCGCTCCTCGCCGTCCCGCTCCACGGAGAACGCCGCGCCGCTCCCCGAGCGCAGCGCCACGTGGGCTCCCTCCGCCGTCAGCTCCAGGTCCTGCGGATAGAGATTGCGGCCGCGCAGGATGATCAGATCCTTGCGCCGGCCGGCGATGAACAGCTCCCCCCCGACAGGAAGCCGAGGTCGCCGGTGCGCAAGTAGGGCCCGGCACCGTCCTCAGCGTGGGCCGCGAAGGCCTCCGCACTCTCCTCCAGGCGAGCCCAGTAGCCGGCCGCGACGTTGGGGCCGGCGATCCAGATCTCCCCCACCTCGCAGGCCGGGAGCTTGCGCCCCGTCTCGGGATCGACGATCGCCAGCTCCTGTTCGAGCCAGGGGTGGCCGCAGGCGGCGAGTTCGCGGGCGGCGGCGCCGGGCGCCGCTGGCCGGGCCTTCCCGAAGGCGAGCTCCGCGGCGTCGAACGACGCGGCGCGCGGCCCGGCCGGCAGATCGCCGCCGGCGGCGAACAGGGTCGCCTCCGCGAGGCCGTAGCAGGGGTAGAACGACGTGCTCCGGAAGCCGCAGGAGGCGAACGCTGCGGCGAAGCGTCCGAGAGTCGCCGGCCGCACCGGCTCGGCGCCGTTGTAGGCCACCTCCCAGCTCGACAGGTCGAGCCCCGCCTTCTCCTCCTCGCCGATCTTGCGCGCGCACAGCTCGTAGGCGAAATTCGGACCGCCGCTGGTGGTCCCGCCGTAACGGCTGATCGCCGCCAGCCAGCGCAGCGGCTTCTGAAGGAACGCACCCGGCGACATCAACACACAACGGCCGCCGCTCCATAGCGGCTGCAGAACGTTGCCGATCAATCCCATATCGTGGTAGAGCGGCAGCCATCCCACCACAACCGAAGCCTCGCTCTGGCGGAAGGCGGCCTGGATCATCCGCTCGTTGGCGATCAGGTTGCGGTGGCTGACCATCACCCCTTTGGGGAGCGCGGTCGAGCCGGAGGTGTATTGCAGGAAGGCGAGATGGTCCGGGCCGACTCCAGGATCGCGCCAATCGGCGGCCGCGGCATCGTCGAACCCATCGGTCGCCAGCCAGCGGGCCGCGGCGAGCTCAGGAATCTCCTCGACGAGCCCGCCGATCTTCAGCGACAGGGCCGTGCTGGTGAGGACGACCGCGGGACGAGAGTCGCGGACGATCGCGCGCAGGCGGGACTGGCCACGGTTCGGCCGGGGCGGGTAGCAGGGAACCGCCACCACTCCGGCATAGAGACAGCCGAAGAAAGCGGCGATGAAATCCAGGCCGGCCGGGAAGAGCAGCAGCGCCCGCTCCCCGCGAGCGGTCACCGCGCTGAGATGAGCCGCGATCGTTCGCGCCTGCCGGTCGAGATCGGCCCACGACAGGCTACCCCCCTGGGCCTCTCCGTCCTCGAGATAGGTGTAAGCAGGGAATCCGTTCCCGCCAGCCGCTCGATCGCGCAGAGTGTCCACGAGGCGAAACACCCGTATGTTGGACATCCAAGATGTCAATGCCAATGTGCGATCTCCCCCATCCACTCCGTTTCACCGGACTGGCCCTTGGGACACTTGCGAGTTCGTAGGCTCGGCCCCTCTTCCACCAGCCGCGACACTCCGCTGGAAAGGCTCTCAAGTCTCTGTGCGTTTTATCCGCGATTCCGGGACACACCGTCGCCCTGGACTGGCCTGAATGTCCAAAGGGGGGCGCAGCTCCCCCCTCACCTAGCGGAAGTCATCTTCCAATACTGAATTACATGTCCACGCTTCTGAGCTCACCTTAACATGCCCGCGGATCGGCTCGCCAGGGATGGGAACGGCTCCAGGCCGCCCTCGTCTATACTCTGGCCATGGCGCGCGGGAGACCTGCGGCGCCGCGTTCTGACCGAAGGAGAACCCAATGAGCAACGAGGAAACCGGCCGGCCGAGCCTGCGGAAACTGGGCATCCCCGCCCGCCACGCAGTCAGTGTGGCACCACAGGATCTGGTGCACATCGAGCCGATGAACGAAAGAGGCCTGCCGCAGGTGATCCGGCCGGCGGTCCCGGGTGTCAGCCTGGCCGGTTGGGCCGAGGGAAACCGCGACCTGATCAGCCACCAACTCGCCAGGTCTGGCGGCCTGCTCCTCCGCGACTTCGAGATCCCGCGGGTCGAGGACTTTGAGCACGTCGTCCGCGCAATCTCCGGCGATCTCCTTGAATACAAGGAGCGCTCCTCGCCGCGCCATGCCGTCAGCGGCAAAATCTATACCTCTACCGACTATCCGCCCGAACACCCCATCTTCCTGCACAACGAGAACTCCTACCAGGCTGTCTGGCCCCAGCGCATCTTCTTCTACTGCTCCATAGCAGCTACGGAAGGGGGCGCGACACCCATGGCGGACGTACGAAACATTTATAATAAAATTGATCCTGAAATTCGCGATCGCTTCATCGCCAAGCAATGGATGGTGGTGCGCAACTACGGCGACGGATTCGGTCTCCCCTGGCAGACCGTCTACCAGACCGAAGACAAGGCCCAGGTCGAGGAGCACTGCTTAAGGAGCGGTATCCAATTCGAGTGGAAGGACGGCAACCGCCTGCGCACCCGCGCGGTGCGCAACGCCGTGGCCAGACACCCTAAGACCGGCGACCTGTGCTGGTTCAATCATGCTACCTTCTTCCATGTCAGCACGCTCACTCCAGTCATCCGCGAGGGGCTGCTCGAAGAGTTCGCCGAAGAGGATCTGCCCACCAACACCTACTATGGCGACGGCAGCCCGATCGAGCCCGAAGTCCTCGATCACCTGCGCTCTTGCTACCACGCCGCGACGATCGAGTTCCCCTGGCAGCCTGGTGACCTCCTCATGCTGGACAACATGATGGTCGCCCATGGCCGGGCACCGTTCAAGGGTGAGCGCAAAGTTCTGGTGGGGATGTCGCACCCGACGACCTGGAACGATGTGCCGCCGCTTGCCGAGAACGCCTGACAGGCGAGACTGAACCAGAGAGTCTGGAGCCCACCGCCGCAGACGCCGGGCGCTGGCTGGCGAGGCGGACGGCGACTCCGCATATCTGAGGCTCGAAGGATATTTTCTATCTCGCAAGAATTTTTCGCAGCTCGCCGGAGCCGGCGGACGATCCGCCGGGGCTGGGATGCTGCGTGAAAGGACGCCGCGCCTCCCGCCTCAGGCGGCGTGCCGCGAAAAATGCTCGCCGAGCGGCCCGCCAGCACCGGCGGATCAGGAAAAATGCTTGGCGCGTCTGCCGTCAGGGCCGGCGAGCGACGAGAAATCCCCGGAGGGTCGTTCGCCAAGCACACCGCACCACGAAGAATGCTTGGCGAGCCAGGAAATATCCCTGGCGAGCCTGCGCCGCCAAGACCGGCGAGACATCCGCCGGGCGTTTCGCGTCAGCGAAAGAGGGTTTTACGCCTCTTGGCGGAGACTCCGCGCCGGCAGGAGCGCCCGGCAGACCGTCCACCGGCTCTCGCAGCCAGCCGCCGTCCCCGATTCGCGGGATCTCTCTGATCTGCAGATCGAGAACAGTTTACCCGAACCTTAGGGGAGCCGCAGAATCTGAACACCGTCCCCGCTCACAGGTTCCTCCCGGAATCGTCCTGCCAGAAGTGACCGACGTCACCGAAGTATTTGTGCACCCACTCGTCAGAGAAAAGGGTTTCCAGGTATCGTTCTCCCCTGTCTGGAAGGATGGCCACGCAGACCGCACCATCAGGGATGACGCCCTTGAGCTTCTCGACAGCTGACAGCACCCCCCCGGACGAACCGCCAGCCAGGATGGCCTCCCGCCCGGCTAGCCGCCGGCAGCCGACAAGGCAATCGAGATCGTTCACATGAACGCATTCGTCAACCAGCGATAGATCACAGAGCAGCGGCTTCATACTGGCTCCCAGACCTGGGATCATCCGCTGGGCTTTGAGGTCGCTGAAGATCATGCTCCCCAGCGCGTCCACGGCGACGATCCGCGTGTCAAGACCATGATCGCGGACATACTCACCACAACCCCGAATCGTGCCGCAGGTGCTGGTCCCCACAAAGAGGAAATCTACCCGGCCCAGAGCAGAGAACACCTCATGGATAGTCGTCTTGTAGTGGGAAGACGGATTTAGATCATTGGCATACTGATTGGGCCAAAAAGAGTTCTCGATCTGGCTCAAAAGTTCACGGACGCGGTTGAGCCTTGCCTGGAGGAACTCGTTCGTCGCGGGGTCGGGTTCCGTCACAACTTCGACCTCTGCGCCGTAGGCCCGCAGTATGCGCAGGTTGGTCGCTGTCGTCTTGGAGTCGACCACACAGAGGAAGCGCAAGCCATAATAGCGGCAGACCTGCGCCAAGCCGATCCCCATATTACCGGAGCTCGACTCAATCACCACTGTACCTGGGTTGACAATACCTGAGCGGATAGCCTCTTCCAGAATCGTCAGGGCCGGACGGTCTTTGATGCTGCCACCAGGGTTCAGAGCCTCGAATTTTGCAAAAAGCTGGAAGTTCGCATCCGGAATTAAGCGTCGCAGAAGGACCAGTGGCGTCTGCCCGACGGCGGAGAGAATGCCGTCGCATATGCGACTCGAAACCCTAGGCTCAAGAACTCCAACGCGCAAAAAAATAGACATATCAACGGAGCCCGTTAACAGAGGATCAAGTTTGTTGCCTTTCATATTTCCACCAGCGCCGACAATCAGCTTTATTTAATTTATACTTAAAAAGTATGTTGCCCCGTAAATTGTACCATGCCGACATGAACGAAGAGCCTCTCGACCCCTCATTTTGCTCTACTTATTTGACGCTAAGTTACTGATTGTAAAATGGTACGACTGGGAGGACTCGAACCCGGCCAAGAGTTCCGCTCGCCGTCAACTCTACCCTCTCCATCGGGCTTAGGAACGAGACTCATTCCCCATCACGGCCAGCCGAAATCGCGATCCAGGTATTCATAGAGCTCCAGGTTGAGACGGAACGAAGGAAGATCCGCATCAACGATCTGCCCTCGCGCTTATGGCGCCGCTGCCGGCCCCTATAGGGCAGGTTGTTTGCCCCAGGCCTCGCTCGGCCCGTGCGATGCACACTTCCAGGATCTTGGCGAGGGTCTCCACGTTGGGCGCTTCGATGATCGTCTTGTGGCTGCCGGGGACGGCGTGAACCTCCACGCCGTCCCCGGCGACGGTACCCCAGCCGAGGGTGGAATCCTCCAGGATCTGCCGCCGTTGCGGGGTCAGCTCCCGGAGGGCGGCCGGATCGGCGCTGCTCGCCCGGAACAGGGTGATCCTTCCCAGGTAGGTGGAAACTTTGTAGCGTTCGACGGCCGTCGCTCTGGAGCTCCACCCAAGAGCCAGATCGCGCAGCAGCGGGATGTCGAAACCCGGTCCGAGCGCCTCCCCACCTCCGAGGATATCCAGGGCCCGCGCGATCTGGCCGTCGAGGGGAAGACCGCGCAGCGCTTCCGCGTCGATCTCCAGCATGCGCCCCTCGGCGCGGACGCGATGCCGCAGAATCTCGGCGATGACGGCCGCGGTATCGACTTCCGCGGCTTCGTCGCCAGGAGAAACCGGCTGATCCAGGATGGCGAGCAGCGCCACCTCCTCTCCGGCCCCGGCGAGCTGCCGCGCCATCTCGAACGCGACCACCCCGCCGAAAGACCACCCAGCCAGAAGGTAGGGGCCGGCGGGCTGGAAGCTTCGCACGGCGTCGAGGTACTCGGCCGCTGCCTCTTCGATCGTGACTCGCGGAGCTTCGTCTCGCTCGTCCAGGGGACGCGCCTGGAGGCCGTAGACCGGCTGGTCCGTGCCGAGTTGGCGGGCGAGCTGGTAATAGCAGAGGACCTCTCCCCCGAGCGGATGGACGCAGAAGAGCGGCATCCGCTCTCCGAGGGGCTGGATCGGCACCAGTGGCGACCAGGGGATACCGCCATCCTCCTCCAGCCGCGGAGCGGTCAACACCTCCCCGCTTTCCCGGCCATGCCGGATCAGTTGCCGCAGCGCGCCGGCATAGTCCGCGGCCAGACGCTCCGCGGTTTCACGGCGATACGTCCGCGAGCCGTAGGTCAGGTTGATCCGAAGCCGGCCCTCGGTCACCAGACCGACGATCTCCAGCGGGTGGGTGCGGTGGGCGCGCGGGCTCCGGCTGGGGCCGGCGGAGGCTGTGGAAGCCCGGAACAGAGGGCTCTCCGCGGAGGAGGCGTCGACCTGGCCCAGATAGTTGAACAGGATCTCGGCCGCCGGCGCCGTTTCCAGCAGGCCCGACAGGCCGTAGCCGATGCCGCGCCCGGGAACCGCGCGCAACCACTCCCTGGCGCTCACCAGGGCCTCGCCGGGACCGGTGTCGCCCGCCTCGAGGACGACCGGGTACAGGGAGGTGAACCAGCCCACCGTGCGCGAGACGTCGAGGTCGTCGACATCGCCAATATCAGCGAACAGCGGCTCGCGGCCGTGCCCTTCCAGGTCCACCCGCAGGCGCGGGGAGCCGGTCCAGCCCACCAGGGCACGCGCCAGGGCGCTCAGCAGCGCGTCGTCGATGCGGTTTTGGTAGACCGACGGCAGGGTCTGGAGCAGGTCCGACGTCTCCTCGGCGCTGAGCTCGAAGGAGACCGTGGCCTCATCGCCGACGAGATCGCCGGCCTCGCCAGAGGGGAAGTCTACCGGCAGCCGAGGCACCGAAGCCCGGGCCGTCTCCCGCCAGAAGTCCAACTCGCCGGCCAGCGCCTCCGAGCCGGCATGGCCCGCCAAACGGCGGGCCCACTTCTGGAATGAGGTGGTCTTGGGCGGCAAGCTGGGGCGCAGCCCGCGCGCGGCTTGGCGGTAGGCCCCCTCCAGATCCTCGACCAGCACGCGCCAGGAGACCCCGTCCACCACCAGGTGGTGGGTGACCCAGAGCAGCCGGGCCTGCCCGGAGCCTCCATTGAACAGGCAGAGGCGGGTCAACGGTCCGGCCGACAGGTCGAAGCCAGCCTGGAGAGCCGCAGCCGCCTGCTCGAAGGCCTGGCGCCGGCGAGGCGCCGGCAGGCCCGAAAGGTCCACCTGGTGAAAGGGCGCCACCGGCTCGGCTGCCGCATTTTCCTGCTGTCCCGTTTGGGAATCGAAGCGCATCCGCAAGGCGTCGTGGTGCTCCACGAGGGCGGCCATGGCGCGCTCCAGGGGGGCGGGGGCGAGAGGCTCTCTCGGCTCCAGCAGCAGGGCCTGGTTGAAGTGGTGGGGGTCTGCGAAGCCCCGCGCGAAGAACCAGCGCTGGATCGGGGTGAGCGGCACCTCGCCCGCCACCGGCCCCTGCCCGGCACGGGCACCGGCGGTCTCCGTGGCCGTGGCGTGAAGGGCGAGCCCGGCCACGGTCTGGTGCTCGAAAATCTGCCGCATGGTGAAGCACAGGCCGGCCTGGCGCGCCCGGGCCACGATCTGGACGGAGAGGATCGAATCGCCGCCTAGCTCGAAGAAGTTGTCGTTCACTCCCACCCGCGGCAGGCGCAAAGCCTGCGCCCAGACCGCCGCCAGGATCTCCTCCTCGCGAGTGCGCGGCAACACATAACCCTCGCGCGCGCCGGGTGGCTCCGGAGCCGGCAGAGCTTTCCTGTCCACCTTGCCGTTCACGGTAAGGGGGAGAGCCTCGAGCGTCACGAAGGCGGCCGGCACCATGGCCTCCGGTAGCCGCTCCCGCAGGCCCAGGCGCAGAGCATCGACCGCGATGTCCCCCACCACGTAGGCGACCAGACGCTTTTCCGATCGCTCCTCCCTCGCCACCACTACCGCCTCGCGGACCCCGGGCAGCGCGAGCAGCACTTCCTCAATCTCCCCCAGTTCGATGCGGACGCCGCGGATCTTCACCTGATGGTCCAGGCGGCCGAGGTACTCGATAGCCCCGTCGGCGCGCCACCGCGCCAGGTCGCCGGTGCGGTAGACGCGCTCGCCGGCCTCCTGCCCCTCGGGGTCCGGCAGGAAGCGCTCGGCCGTCAGATCCGGACGCTCGACGTAACCGCGCGCCAGGTTCACGCCGGCGATGAACAGCTCGCCTGGCACTCCCGCCGGCACCGGCAGCAGACCGCCGTCGAGCAGGTGGATGCGGGTGTTGGCGATCGGCCGTCCGATGGGGACGCCGCCACGGTAGTCCTCGCCGGCCTCACAGACCCAGGAGGTGACGTCCACTGCCGCCTCGGTGGGGCCGTAGAGGTTGTGCAGCCGGGCTTGGCCGAGCCGGGCCGCGAAGCGCCGGGCCAGCTCGGTGTGCAGCGCCTCGCCGCTGCACACCACGTCGCGCAGGCTGCGGCACTCCCCCGCCCCGGGCTCCTCCAGGAAGAGCTGCAGCATGGAGGGGACGAAGTGCAGCACCGTGATCTCCGCCCCTGCGATGAGGCGCGCCAGATAGGAGTTGTCGCGGTGACCGCCAGGCTTGGCCACCACCAAGCGGGCACCGGTCATCAGCGGCCAGAACAGCTCCCAGACCGAGACGTCGAAGCTGAACGGGGTCTTCTGCAGTACCCGGTCGGCGGCGATCCAGCTGCAAGGCCTCCTGCATCCAGAGCAGCCGGTTGACGATGGCCCGGTGGGAGATCATCGCCCCCTTGGGGCGGCCGGTGGAGCCGGAGGTGTAGAGCACGTAGGCCAGGTGGTCAGGATCGACCGGCACCGCAAGCGGCCCGTCGGCGAGATCTCCGGCGACCGGCTCGCCCTGCTCCAGGAACAGGAAGCGGCCCTCCGCGCCCGGTAGGAGACCGGCCAGGCCGGCGCGGGTCACGATCAGCCGCAGGCGGGCATCGCGATCCTGGAAGGCGAGGCGGTCGGCCGGGTGGTCGGGGTCGAGCGGGACGTAGGCAGCTCCCGCCTTGAGGATGCCGAGCAGGGCCACGAGCAGTTCGCAGGAGCGCTCCAGAAGCACGCCCACGCGGCTCTCCGGGGCACAGCCGCTAGTCTGGAGACGGAGCGCCAAGCGGTTGGCCTGCCGGTCGAGCTCACCGTAGGTCAGCTCCTCCGTCTCGAAGGCGATCGCCACGGCCTCGGGCGTGCGGGCGACCTGTTCCTCGATCCAGGCATGGAGCGGGCGGTCGAGAGGATAGGCGATAGCCGTGTCATTCCAGGCGCGGAGCTGGAGAGTTTCCGCCTCAGTGAGCAGGCTCAACTCGCTGGCGCGGCGCTCCGGCCCTTCGGTCATGCCGGCGAGCAATCGCTCGAAGCCCGCGATCATGCGGTCGATGGTCGCGGCGTCGTAGAGGTCGGTGGCGTACTCGACCATGCCGAGCAACCCGCCGTCCTGCTCCGCGAGGTTGACCGTGAGATCGAACTTGGCGGTCGTTCCTTCCACGCTCACCGGCCGCAGGCTCAGGTCCTCGATCTCCAGGCTTTCGATGGGGACGTTCTGGAGGACGAGCATCACCTGGAACAGGGGGGAATGAGCGAGGCTCCGCTCCGGAGCCAGCTCCTCGACCAGCTTTTCGAACGGCACCTCCTGATGCAGCCAGGCGGCGAGCGCCGTCTCTCGCACCCGGCCGAGCAGCTCGCGGAACGTGGGCGCGCCCGAAAGATCGCCGCGCAGGACCAGCGTGTTGACGAAGAACCCGATCATCCCCTCGATCTCCACCCGGTTGCGTCCGGCCACGGGCGAGCCCACCGCGAGGTCCTCCTGGCCGCTGTAGCGCGCCAGAAGAGTCTGGAAGGCGGCCAGGAGCAACATGAAGAGGGTCGCTCCCTCGCGCCGGCCCAGGGCCCCGGCCTGCCGGAGCCACTCGGCCGGCAGCCGCACCGGCCGGATGGCGCCCCGGTAGCTCTGCACAGCGGGCCGCGGGCGGTCGGTGGGCAGCTCCAGGAGGGGCGGCAGGCCCGCGAGCTGGCGCCGCCACCAGGCGATCTCATCCGCCAGGATCTCGCCCCGCAACCAGGAGCGCTGCCAGAGTGCGAAGTCCGCGTACTGCACCGGCAACCCGGGCAGGGGCGACGGCCGGCCGGCGGTGAACGCCGCATACAGCTCCGCGACCTCGCGCACCAGGAGCTCCATGGACCAGCCGTCGCTGACGATGTGGTGCAGGGTCAGCACGGCGACGTGGTCGCTCTCCCCCAGGCGCAGCAGCGAGCCGCGCAGCAACGGGCCACGGGTGAGGTCGAACGGGCGGACGGCCTCCTCCCCGGCCAGGACGAGCACCTCCGCGTCGCGCCGGTCCTCCGGCAGACCCGACAGGTCCACCGCGCTCAGCCCGATAGGCCCGACCGGCTGGATGACCTGGACCGGAATGCCCTCGACCTCGACGAAAACGGTGCGCAACGCCTCGTGCCGGCCCACGATTTCGCCGAGGCAGCGGGCGAACATCGCGCCGTCCAATGGCCCTTCGACCCGCAGCGCCATCGGCAGGTTGTAGACCGACCGGCCCGGTTCGAGCTGATCGATGAGCCAGAGCCGCCGTTGGGCGAACGACAGCGGCAGCGAGCCCTCGCGCGGCACCGGCAGGAGAGGGGGAACGGTCAGCTTCGCGCCGATCCGGCGCATGGCTTCGACCCGGGCGGCGAGAGCCTCCACTGTCGGGGCTTCAAAGAGGTCGCGCAGCGGCATCTCGACGCCGAAGGTGGCGCGCAGGCGCGACATCACCCGGGTGGCGAGGAGCGAGTGGCCTCCCAGGCCGAAGAAGTGGTCGGACACCCCGACCCGTTCGACACCGAGCACCGCGGCCCAGATGCCGGCGAGAACCTCCTCGACCGGCGTGCGAGGCGCCACGTGCTCCGCGTCGAGGCTCTGCCCGTCCGGCGCCGGCAGGGCTTGGCGGTCTACCTTACCGTTGACGGTGAGGGGCAACGCCGAGAGCTTCACGAAGGCCGCGGGCACCATGTACTCCGGCAGCCGCTCGCGCAGGGACCGGCGCAGCTCCTCGGCAGCGACGTCGCCGGCCACGTAGGCGACCAGCCGCCTTTCGGAGCGGTCCTCCCGCGCCAGGACGACCGCCTCGCGGACTCCAGGCAGGGACAGCAGCAGCGCCTCGATCTCTCCCAGCTCGATGCGGAAGCCCCTGACCTTGACCTGGTGGTCCGTGCGGCCCAGGAACTCGATCGTCCCATCCGGCAGGCGGCGCGCGAGATCTCCCGTCCGGTAGAGCCGCTCTCCCCACCCCCCGAACGGATCGGGCACGAGCTTCTCGGCTGTCAGCGCCGGCCGGTGAAGATACCCGCGGCAGACGCCCGCGCCGCCGATGTAAAGCTCGCCGGGCACTCCGATCGGGACCGGGTCCATCCAGGGGTCGAGGACCAGCAGCCGGGTATTGGCGATCGGGCGGCCGATCGACACCGGTCCGGCCGGGAGAGTCGACGGCGGAACCTCGTGGATGGAGCACCCCACCACCGTCTCGGTCGGCCCATACTCGTTGATCAGGCGCAAGTCCGGAGCATGGGTCCGCCAGAAGGCGAGCTGCTCGCCCGACAGCGGCTCGCCACCGAGGACGAAGGCTTTCGCGCTGGCCGCGACCCGCTCGGGTGGCAGCAGTCGTTGGAGGACGTCCAGATGCGCGGGCGTGAGCTTGACCAGCCCGAAGCCCCCCTCGGCGAGCGCCGCGGCCAGGCCCTCGATCCCCTGCTCCTCGGGCACCAGCTCGACACAGCGGCCGGCGAGCAGCGGCGGGAAGAGGCTGGTCACCGTCAGATCGAAGCTGAGGGGGGAGTGAACCGGGGCTCCCCGCCCCTCCCCCGCCGGATAGGCGTCCGCCGCCCAGAGCACATAATTCGCGAGCCCGCGGTGGGTGACCGCCACGCCCTTGGGATGGCCGGTAGAGCCCGAGGTATAGAGGACGTAGGCGAGGTTTTCGGCCGCCGGCCGCAGGGCCGGCCCCCCATCCCTGGCGCCCTCCGGGAGCTCGTCCAGGCAGAGGACGCGGGAGTGCTCCGGGAGGACCGGCAGCAGCCCTGTCCGGGTCAGCAGGAGAGCCACGCGGGAGTCCTCGAGCAGGAACGACAGCCGCGGGCGCGGGAGGGAGGTTTCGAGCGGCAGGTAGGCGCCGCCCGCCTTCAGCACCGCGAGCAGGGCCACCACCAGATCGACCGAGCGCTCCAGGAAGAGCGCGACGAGGACGTCGGGTCCCACGCCCAGTGCCCGCAGATGGGAGGCCAGGCGGTCGGAGCGGTCGGCCAGCTCGCCATGGGTCAGCCTCTCCTCCCCCTGGACCACGGCCGGCAGCTCCGGAGCCATTTCCGCCCGAGCCGCCAGGAGGTCGTGGATCAGCCCCTCGCCCGCCGGCGGAGCCACCGTGTCGTTCCATTCGGCGATCGCTTGGTGGCGTTCCGCCGGGGAGAGCAGTGGCAGCTCCGAGGTCGACCGCTCCGGCGCTGCCAGGGCCGCGGTCAGCAGCCCCTCGTAATGGCTGACCAGCCGGTCGACTGTGGCGGCGTCGAACAGATCGGTGGCGTACTCGACGGTGCCGATAAGCCCGCCGCCGTGCTCCGAGAGGTTGAGCGTGAGATCGAACTTCGCCAGGGTCCCCGTATCGCCCACCGGCCGCAGGCGCAGGTCCTCGATCTCCAGGCTTCCGAGGGGAGCGTTCTGCAGGACGAGCATCACCTGGAACAGAGGGGCGTGGGCGAGGCTCCTCTCCGGGGCCAGCTCCTCGACCAGCTTTTCGAACGGTACGTCCTGGTGCGCGTAGGCGGCGAGCGCCGTCTCGCGCACCCGGACGAGAAGCTCGCCGAACGTGGGTACGCTCCGCCAGGTCTCCCCGCAGGACCAGGGTGTTGACGAAGAACCCGATCAGCCCTTCGGTCTCGGCCCGGTTGCGTCCGGCGATGGGTGAGCCCACCGCGAGATCGTCCTGCCCGCTGATGCGCGCTAGCAGGGCCTGGAAGCCGGCCAGGAGCACCATGAAGAGCGTCGCTCCCTCGCGCCGGCCCAGGATCTCCAGATGCCGGGTGAGCTCGGCCGGCAGCCGCACCGGCCGGGTGGCGCCCCGGTAGCTCTGCACCGCGGGCCGCGGCCGGTCGGTGGGCAGCTCCAGGAGCGGCGGCAGGCCGGCGAGCTGCCGTCGCCACCAGTCGATCTCACCCTCCAGGACCTCGCCGCGCAGCCAGGAGCGCTGCCAGACCGCGAAATCCGCGTACTGCACCGGCAGCTCCGGCAGAGGCGAGGGCTCCCCTTGAGCGAATGCGGCATAGAGCGCGGTCATCTCGCGCACCAGGATCCCCATGGACCAGCCGTCGCTCGCGATGTGGTGCAGGGTGAGCGCGACGGCATGGTCCTCCGCCGCCAGGCGCAGCAGCACGCCGCGCAGCATCGGACCACGGGCGAGATCGAACGGCCGGCCGGCCTCTTCCCTGGCCAGGGCGAGAGCCGCCGCCTCGCGCGCGGGCTCCGGCAGCCCCGACAGGTCCACCAGCGGCAGGGCGAAGGGGGCCGGCGGCTGGATCACCTGCACCGGCGCGTCCTCCTGCAGGACGAAGACGGTGCGCAGGGCCTCGTGGCGGCGCACGATCTCCTCCAGGCAGCGCCGCAGCACCGCGGGTCGCAGCGGCCCTTCGGCGCGCAGCGCCAGCGGCATGTTGTAGAGCGGGCTTTCCGGCTGGAGCTGATCGATGAACCAGAGCCGCTGCTGGGCGAACGACAGGGGCAGGTCCCCCTGGCGCGGCGCCGGCAGGAGCGGGGGCCCGGCCAGCTCCGCCCCGGCGCGGCGCGCGGCCTCGACCCGCGCGGCGAGGGCCTCCACCGTGGGGGCCTCGAACAGATCGCGCACCGGCAACTCGACGCCGAAGGCGGCACGCAGGCGCGAGATCACCCGCGCCGCCAGCAGCGAGTGCCCGCCGAGCGCGAAGAAATGGTCGTCCAGCCCCACCCGCTCGAAGCCGAGCAGCTCGGCCCAGATGCCGGCCACCCCCTCCTCGACCGGCGTACGCGGCGCCAGCCAGGTCTCTGGAGCGCTCTGCCCTTCCGGCGCCGGCAGGGCCTTCCGGTCCACCTTGCCGTTGGGGGTGAGAGGCAGGGCTTCGAGGGTCACGAAGGCGGCCGGCACCATGTAGTCCGGCAGCCGCTCGCGCAGTTGTTCGCGCAGCGACGCGGCGCAGCTCGGCCGATCGCCGCGTCGCTCACCACGTAAGCGACCAGCCGGCCGCGTCCTCCCGCGCCACCACCACCGCCTCGCGGACCCCGGGCAGTGCCGCCAGCGCCGCCTCGATCTCCCCCAGCTCGACGCGGAAGCCGCGGATCTTGACCTGGCCGTCCAGGCGGCCGAGGAACTCCACCGCGCCGTCCGGCCGCCGCCGGACCAGGTCGCCCGTCCGGTAGAGCCGCGCTCCAGGGCGCGGGCCGAACGGGTCGGGCACGAACCGTTCGGCGGTCAGCTCCGGCCGGGCGTGATAGCCGTGCGCCACGCCGTCGCCGCCCAGGTAGAGCTCGCCCGGCACCCCGACCGGCTGCGGCGTGAGCCCCGCCGTCAGGACGTACAGGGTCCCGTTGGCCAGCGGCCGCCCGATGGGCACGGTCTCCCCCGGCGGCACCGGCTTCCACCCGCTGCCAGGTGGCGAAGGTCGTCGTCTCGGTCGGACCGTAGACGTGGAGCAGATGCGCGGGCGGGCCGTCCCGCAAGACCGCGCGGACCGCCGCGGGATCGACCACCTCGCCACCGAAGAGCAGGACGCGCAGCGGCGCGAACGCGGCCGGCGCCTCGCGGGCCATCTGGTTAAACAGGGCGGTGGTCAGGAACAGCACGCTGACGCCCTCGCGGTCGCAGCGCGGCGCTCAGGCGCGCCGGGCGAGAGGAGGGTCTCGCGCTCGATGCCGACCAGCCGGCAGCCGTTGAGCAGCGCACCCCAGATCTCGAACGTGGCGGCGTCGAACGAGCTGTTCGAAGCCTGCGCCACCCGGTCGTCCGGGCCGAGCCTGATGTAGTCGGTCTCGCGCACCAGGCGGACCACAGCGCGGTGCGGCACCACCACCCCCTTCGGCCGGCCGGTCGAGCCGGAGGTGTAGATGACGTAGGCGGGATCGCCGGGTCGAGGAGAGGCGTCGCGAGTGGGCTCCGCCTCTCCCTCGCGCCTCCGAGCGGTCCAGCAGCTCGATGCGCAGACCCGCGCGAGTGGGGAGCCGCCCGGCCAGGCTCTCCTCCGCGACCAGCACGGCGGCGCCGGTGTCCTCCAGCATGAAGGCGAGCCGTTCCTGCGGATAGGCGAGGTCGAGCGGCACGTAGGCCCCCCCCGCCGCGAGGATGCCCAGCATCCCCACCACCATCTCCGGCAGGCTTTCAGCGCAGAGGCCCACCAGGGAGCCGGGGCCGACGCCCGCGCGGCGCAGCCGGTGCGCCAGCCGGCGCGATCGGCGGCCGATCTTCCCATAGGTGAGCTCCCGGCCGCCGAACACCACGGCCACGGCGTCCGGCGAGCGCTCCGCCTGCTCGGCGAACAGCTCGTGGACCGCGGCCCTGCGGATAGTCCCGGGCCGTGGCGTTCCAGCTCGCGAGCTGGAGGGTCTCCGCGGCGGTGAGCAGGCCCACCTCGGCGACGCGGCGGTCCGCCTGCTCGACCAGGCCGGCGAGGAGGCGCTCGAAGTGCCCGATCAGCCGGTCGACGGTCGCGCCGTCGTAGAGATCGGTGGCATACTCGACCGTCGCCGGCGAGCCCGCCGCCGTGCTCCTCGAGATTGAGCGTGAGATCGAACTTCGCCGCCGTCCCCTCCGGAGTCACCGGCCGCAGCCGCAGGCCCTGGACCTCCAGGCTCCCGCCGGGAGCGTTCTGCAGGGCGAACATCACCTGGAACAGGGGAGAGTGGGCGAGGCTCCTCTCCGCGGCCAGCTCCTCGACCAGCTTTTCGAACGGCACGTCCTGGTGCGCGTGGGCGGCGAGCTCGGTCTCGCGCACCCGGCCGAGCAGCTCGCGGAAGGTAGGAGTTCGCCGGCAAGGTCGCCGCGCAGCACCAGGGTGTTGACGAAGAACCCGATCAGCCCCTCGACCTCCAGCCGGTTGCGCCCGGCGACCGGGGTGCCCACCGCGAGGTCGTCCTGGCCGCTGTAGCGCGCCAGCAGGGCCTGGAAGGCGGCCAGCAGCACCATGAATAGCGTCGCTCCCTCGCGCCGGCCGAGCTCCTCGGCCTGCCGGGTGAGCCCGGCCGGCAGCCGCACCGGCCGCGCCGCGCACCGCGGAAGCTCTGCACCGCCGGCCGCGGCCGGTCGGTGGGCAGCTCCAGGAGCGGCGGCAGGCCGGCGAGCTGCCGCCGCCACCAGTCGATCTCCCGCTCCAGGGCTTCGCCGCGCAGCCAGGAACGCTGCCATACCGCGAAGTCCGCGTACTGCACCGGCAGCTCCGGCAGGGGCGAGGGCTCGCCCTTGACGAACGCGGCATAGAGCGCGGTCACCTCGCGCACCAGGATGCCCATCGACCAGCCGTCGCTCGCGACGTGGTGCATGGTCAGCGCGACGACATGGTCCTCCGCCGCCAGCCGCAGCAGCATGCCGCGCAGCATCGGATCCGCGGGCAGAGATCGAACGGCCGGCCGGCCTCCGCGATGGCCAGGGTGAGAGCCGCCGCCTCGCGCGCGGGCTCCGGCAGTCCTGACAGGTCCACCAGCGGCAGGACGAATAGGGCCGGCGGCAGGATCACCTGCACCGGCGAGTCCTCTTCCAAGACGAAGACGGTGCGCACGGCCTCGTGACGGCGCACGATCTCCCCCAGGCTGCGCTGGAGCACCGCATGCCGCAGCGGCCCTTCGATGCGCAGCACCACCGGCAGGTTGTACAGCGGCGTGCCCGGCTCGAGCTGATCGACGAACCAGAGGCGCTGCTGGGCGAAGGACAGGGGCAGGGCCCCTCGCGCGGCACCGGGCCGAGGGGAGGCACACCCGCCGTCTCTCCCCGGCCTCGGCTCTGCTCCACCTCGGCCGTTATCTCCGCCGCGAGAGCGGCCACGGTGGGCGCCTCGAAGAGAGTGCGCAGGGGGATTTCCACGCCGAACCCGGCCTGGAGGCGCGAGACGAGCTGGAGGCCCAGCAGCGAATGGCCGCCCAGCGCGAAGAAGCTGTCGTGGGCTCCCACCCGGTCGATCCCCAGCAGGTCTCCCCAGATCGCGGCAAGCCGCCGCTCGACCTCGGTACGCGGCTCCTCGTAGGGCGTGTCGATCCCGGGCCGGCGATGGCCGGCGCTCGGAGGAGCCGCGGCCGGTGGAGTCTCCGCAGCGAGCCGGGGCTTCAGGGCGAGAAGCTCGTCGAGGGCTTCGGGAGAGGGCGGGCCTGGGGGGAGGGCCACCACCCGGAAACCGCGCGACTCCAGCGCGGCGGCCCAGGCCGGGTCCGCTCCCTCCGGCAACAGGACGACCCCGTGAGCCGCCGTTATATCCGTTCCCGGCAGGCCCGCGCGGCCCCCCCCGATCCCCCGCTCGATCCAGTACCGCTGCCGCTCGAACGGATACGCCGGCAGGGACACCCGGCGCCGCTGTTCATCGCCGTGGAACCCGGACCAGTCGATCTCCACGCCGGCGAGCCAGAGGCGGCCCAGGCTCTGGAGCAGGAACCGCTGGTCCGGCTGCCGGTCGAGTTCGTGGTGCAGCGAGGAGATGACGGCGCGGTCCGCTGTACCTTCAGCCCCTTCGGCAGGGATCTGCTGGAGAGCCAGACTGCCCAGGGTCTGGCCGGGCCCCATCTCGATCAGCACCCGTCCCGGCTCGCGCCAGAGCTCGGCGACGCCGTCGGCGAAGCGGACGGGCGAGACGAGGTGGCGCACCCAGTAGTCCGGGTCCGTGGCCTGGTCGGGCGTGATCCAGGTGCCCGTGACGTTCGAGAGCCAGGGGATGCGCGGGGGCGCCAGTGAGATGGAGCGCAGCAGATCCCGCAGCTCCTCCGCGACCGGCTGCATCATCCAGGAATGGAAGGCCTGATCCGCCTGCAACCGGCGGCAGAGGAGCCCCTCCTCGGCGAGCCGCCGTTCCAGCCCGGCGACCGCCTCGGGGGGGCCGGACACGACCGACACCGCCGGGGCGTTGACCGCGGCGAGGGAGAGTTCCGGGGTGAACCGCGACCGTGTCGCCTCCTCGGAGAGCGGCACGGCCAGCAGGGCTCCCGGCGGGAGCTCGCCGATCAGGCGGGCGCGCCGGGCCACCAGCGCCAGGGCGTCGGGGAGCTCCATCACGCCGGCCAGACAGGCTGCCGTGTACTCCCCCAGGCTGTAGCCGAGGAGGGCCGCCGGCCGCACCCCCCAGCTCATCCACAGCCGCGCCAGGCAAAAGCCCACGGCGAACATCGCCGGCTGGGCGATACGGGTCTCCCGTAGGAGCGCCCGCGCGGCCGTATTCCGCCGTCCCTTCCCGAGCAGAGCGCGAAGGTCGAGGCCCGCGGCAGCGGCTTCCTCGCGCGGGCTCCTCAGCGAACAGCACCTCGCGCAGGTCGACCCCGAGGTGCGGCAGGAGCAGCTCGGCGCAGAGATCGATCTCCTCGCCGGAACACCGGCTCCTCGCGATAGAGGCCCCCGGCCAGGCCCGGATACTGGTCGCCAACCCCGGGCAGCAGGAAGGCCACGCCACGGCGGGCCGCTTCCCGGGCCGCCGTCCAGACCCGTTGCGGTTCCCGCGTCCGCAGCGCCGCGGCAGCCTCCTCGCGCGTCGCTGCCAGCACCGCGCGGCGGTGCGCGAAAGGCCGCCGGCCCACCCGCAGGGTATAGGCGGCGTCGGCCAGGCTCAGGTCCGGGTCCCTCTCCAGACGATTGGCGAGGTTGTCCGTCATCCGCTCCAGGGCGGCGGGCGTGCGCGCCGAGAGCAGCAGCACCTGCCAGGGGCGCGACGGGCCGGAAGGCACCGCGGGAGGGGCTTCCTCGAGCACCGCGTGCGCGTTGGTGCCGCCGATGCCGAACGCGCTCACCCCGGCGCGGCGGGGCTGCCCCATCCGCCTCCCAGTCGGTCAGCCGGTCGGCCACCCGGAACGGGCTCGCGGCGAAATCGATGGCCGGGTTCGGCGTCTCGAAGTGCAGGCTGGGCGGGATCTGGCGGTGCTCCAGGGCCAGCACCGTCTTGATCAGACCGGTGACGCCGGCGGCCGCGTCCAGGTGGCCGACGTTGGTCTTGACCGAGCCGAGGGGGCAGAAACCGGTGCGGCCGGTCCTCCGGCGGAAGGCCTGGGTGAGGGCGGCGACCTCGATGGGATCGCCGAGGGGTGTCGCGGTGCCGTGCGCCTCGACGTAGGCGATGCTCTCCGGAGAGACCCCGGCGTCGGCGAGCGCCGCGGAGATGACCCGCGCCTGCCCGGCGACGCTCGGCGCGGTGTAGCCCGCCTTGCCGGAGCCGCCATCGTTGTTGGCCGCCGAGCCGAGGAGGACGGCGTGGATGGTGTCCCCATGCGCCAGCGCGTCTTCGAGCCGCTTGAGCACGACGACACCGACGCCGCTCCCCCCCACCGTGCCGCGCGCCGCGGCGTCGAAGGCGCGGCAGCAGCCGTCCGGAGAGGCGATGCCCCCTTCTTCGTAGAGATAGCCGGCGCGCTGCGGCAGGTTGATCGACACGCCGCCGGCCAGCGCCATGTCGCAGGCGCCGAGACGGAGGTTCTGGCAGGCCAGGTGGACCGCCACCAGTGAGCTGGAGCAGGCCGTCTGGACCGTCAGGCTGGGCCCTGTGAGGTCCAGCTTGTAAGAGACGCGGGTGGCCAGGAAGTCCTTGTCGTTGCCCAGCAGGAGTTGGAGCCCACCCGTCGCCGCGGGGTCGACACTGCTGAGGATCTGGTGCAGGTAGCGGCTGAACCCCAGGCTGGCAAACACGCCGACCGGCCCGGGCACGCGCAGTGACTCGTAGCCGGCGTCCTCCAGTGCCTCCCAGGCGCATTCGAGGAACAGGCGTTGCTGCGGATCGAGAAGCTCGGCCTCGCGCGGGCTATAGCCGAAGAAGCCGGCATCGAACAGCTCCACCCCGTCGAGCACGCCGGCGGCCGGCACGTAGCGGGGGTCGCGGCGCAGATCGGGAGGGACGCCGGCGGCGGCGAGCTCCTCGTCGCTGAAGCGGGCGATCGAGGCGACGCCGGCGCGCAGGTTGGCCCACAGAGGCTCGATGCCGGGCGCGCCGGGAAAACGGCCGGAAAGGCCCACGATGGCGACGGCGCTATTGCCCGGGGCAGGCGCTCCGGTGGCGCGGACCGTGGTGGGCTCCGCCACGACCAGATCGGGCTCCAGATGGCGCGCCAGGGTGCGGACGGTAGTGTGGGTCAGGAGGTCCAGCAGACTGACCTCCCGCCCCAGCTGGTCACGCAGCAACGCCTGCACCCGGGTGAGCAGCAGCGAGTGGCCTCCCAGGTCGAAGAAGTTCTCCTCGCTGCCGACCCGTGGCACGCCCAGAACCTCACGCCAGATGCCGGCGATGGCATCTTCGAGCGCGCTGCGCCCCTCCTCGGGCGGCAGGTCGCGGAAGACCGGGGCGGGCGCCGGCAGGGCCTTGCGGTCCACCTTGCCGTTGGGCGTCCATGGGAGCGCCGCGAGCGGCACGAACGCCGAGGGCACCATGGCGGCGGGCAGCCGCTCGCGCAGAGCGCGTCGTAGCTCGTCCGTGGCCGCGTCTCCCACCACGTAGGCGGCCAGTAGCCCGTCGCGCGCCACCACCACCGCCTCGTGGACCCCGGGCAGCTCCAGCAGCGCTGCCTCGATCTCGCCGGGCTCTATGCGCTGGCCGCGGATCTTGACCTGTTGGTCCACCCGGCCGAGGAACTCGATCTCCCCGTCGCTACGGTAGCGGCAGAGGTCTCCCGTGCGATAGAGCCGTTCCCCCGCCCCCCAGGGGTCGGGCAGGAACCGTTCCGCCGTGCGGGCCGGATCGCCCAGGTAGCCGCGCGCCAGGGAGGGTCCGCCCACCCAAAGCTCCCCCGCCACGCCCAGAGGCACCGGTTGCAACGCGCGGTCCAGCAGATGGACCCGCAGGCCGTCGATGGGCCGGCCCAGGGTGAGGGAATCACCGGCGCTGGTCACCACTGAGGCCTCCGCCGGGCCGTAGTGGTTGATCAGGGTGAAGCCGCTCCCCGGTCCGGGCCGGAGCGAGAGGCGATCGCCTCCCACCAGCAGCCGGCGCAGGCTGGGGATCTGAACCTCCCCACCCGCAAGGAGCGCCTCGGCCAGAGGGGTGGGCAGAAAGGAGACGGTGACCCCGCGCCCGGCCATCCAGGCGGCAAGACGCGGCGGGTCCAGCCGCAGCTCTTCCGCCGGCAGATGGAGGGTGGCCCCGGAGGCCAGGCAGGCCCAGATCTCCCAGACCGAAGCGTCGAACCCGAGGCTCGCCACCTGAGTGCGGTGGTCCCCCGGGCCCGTGCCGTGCGCGCGCAGGTCCCAGCGCACCAGGTTGAGCAATCCGCGGTGCGCGATCTGCACCCCCTTGGGCCGCCCCGTCGAGCCGGACGTGTAGAGCACGTAGGCGAGCTGGTCCGGCTCCGCCCTCTGGGAAGGCAGCGGGGCACAGCGCGAGATTTTCTCGCGATCGCGCTCCAGCGATTCCTGGGTCAGCACCACCCGGGCCGCCGCCTCTTCAAGCATGAAGGCCAGGCGCTCGGCGGGATGGGCGGGATCGAGGGAGAGGTAGGCCGCGCCGGCTTTCAGGACGCCCAACTGAGCCACCAGCAGATCCGGCGAGCGCTCCATCAGCACGGCCACGATGGATTCCGGTCCCGCTCCCAGGGAGCGCAGGAAAGCGGCCAGCCGGCCGGAGCGCTCGCCGAGCTCACCGTAGGTCAGCGTGCGGCCCGCTGCGTCCACCACCGCCGGGGCGTCCGGCCGTTCGCGGCACCAGTGCTCCACCAGAGACGTGACGGGACCATTCCACCCCTCCTCCCCCGTGTCGTTCCATTCGGTGAGCACCTGGTGGCGCTCGCCCGTGGAGAGGAGAGGCAGCTCCGCGGCCCGCAGCTCCGGAGCAGCCAAGGCGGCCGTGAGCAGCCGCTCGAAGCCCGCGATCAGCCAGTCCACGGTCGCGGCGTCGAAAAGGGCGGTGGCGTACTCGGCCGCCCCCTCCAGGCCGCCGCCGCACTCCGCGAGGCTCAGCGTGAGGTCGACCTTCGCCGTCGTCCCCGCGACGTCGATCGGTCGCAGGCGCAGGCTCTGGACCTCCAGCTTGCCGAACGGGGCGTTCTGCAACGCGAGCATCACCTGGAACAGAGGCGCGTGGGCGAGGCTGCGCTCCGGCGCCAGCTCCTCGACAAGCTTTTCGAACGGCACGTCCTGGTGCAGCCAGGCAGCGAGAGCCGTCTCGCGCGCCCGGCCGAGCAGATCGCGAAACGTCGGGCCTCCGTTCAGGCCGCCGCGCAACACCAGGGTGTTGACGAAGAACCCGATCAATCCCTCGGTCTCGACCCGGTTGCGGCCGGCCACGGGGGTACCCACCGCGAGGTCGTCCTGGCCGCTGGTGCGCGCCAGCAGGACCTGAAAACCGGCGAGGAGCACCATGAAGAGGGTCGCTCCCTCGCGCCGGCCCAGGGCCTCGGCCCGCCGGACGAGCTCGGCCGGCAGGCGCACCGGCCGGGTGGCGCCGCGGTGGCTCAGCAGCGCCGGCCGGGGGCGGTCGGTGGGCAGTTCCAGGAGCGGCGGCAGCCCGGCGAGCTGTTGCCGCCAGAAGGCGATCTCCTGTTCCAGGACCTCGCCCTGTAGCCAGGAGCGTTGCCAGACCGAGAAATCCGCGTACTGCACCGGCAGCTCCGGCAAGGGCGACGGCCGGCGCTCGGCAAAGGCCGGATAGAGCGCCGCAATCTCGCGCATCAGAAGGCCCAGGGACCAGCCGTCGCTCGCGATGTGGTGCAGGGTGAGCGCGACGGCATAGTCACCCGCTGGGTCCTCCGCCGACAAGCGCAGTAGCAGGCCGCGCAGCAAGGGGCCGCGCGCGAGGTCGAGCGGGCGGCAAGCCTCCGAGGCGGCGAGGGTACACGCCAGATCCTCGCGCGCGCTTTCCGGCAGCGCCGACAGATCCACCACGGGAAGCAGGAAGGGCCCGGCCGGCTGGATCACCTGTACCGGCGTGCCCTGCGGCGCGGCGAAGACGGTGCGCAAGGCCTCGTGGCGGCGCACGATCTCGCCCAGGCAGCGGGCCAGCACCGACGCGTCGAGCGGGCCTTCGACGCGCAACGCCGACGCGATGTTGTACAGCGGGCTGCCCGGTTGGACCCGGTCGATGAACCAAAGCCGCTGCTGGGCGAACGACAGGGGCAGGCTCCCCTCGCGCGGCACCGGGACCAGCGGAGGAGCGGCCGGCACCGTGCCGGCCCGGCGCGCCGCCTCGATCCGGATGGAGAAGTCCGCCAGCACCGGAGCCTCGAAAAGGTCGTGGAGGGGGATCTCGACACCGAACGCTTGGCGCAGGCGCGACGTCACCTGCGTCGCCAGCAGGGAATGTCCGCCCAGATCGAAGAAGTCGCCGTCCGCCCCGACCCTTTGGATGTCGAGGAGGTCGGCCCAGATGCCGGCGAGGACCTCTTCGACCGGCGTGCGTGGCGCCAGGTATTCCTGCTCGACGCCAAGCTGCTCCGGAGCCGGCAGCGCCTTGCGGTCCACCTTGCCGTTGGCCGTCAGCGGCAACGCCTCAAGCACCACGAAGAAGGCCGGCACCATGTAGTCCGGCAGCCGCTCGCGCAGCGACCGGCGCAGTTCCTCGACCGTGACGTCGCCAACCACGTAGGCCACCAGCCGCCGGTCTCCGCGATCGATCCTCGCGCACGAGCACCACCGCCTGCGCGGACTCCGGCCACCGCCGCCAAGAGCCGCCTCGATCTCGCCCAGCTCGATGCGGAAGCCGCGGATCTTCACCTGGTGATCCAGCCGGCCGAGGTACTCGAGGTCGCCGTCGGGCAGGTACCGCGCCAGGTCGCCCGACCGGTAGAGCCGCGCTCCCGGCCGGCGGCTGGCCGAGTCCGGCACGAAGCGCTCCGCCGTCAGCTCGGGCCGGCCCAGATAGCCGCGGGCCAGCCCCGCGCCGCCGACCACCAGCTCGCCCGGCACACCGATCGGCGCCGGCATCAGGCTCCGGTCCAGCACGGCCAGGGACAGGTCCGCTATGGGTACGCCGATGACGCTGCGGTGCTCGCCCTCGGCATCCGCCACGGACAGCGGCCGGTAGGTGACGTGGACCGTCGTCTCGGTGATGCCGTACATGTTGACCAGGAGCGGCCGCGCGTCGCCGTGGCGGGCAAACCACGGTCCAGACTCGCGGGGTCGAGAGCCTCGCCACCGAAGATCACCAGCCGCAGAGCCGTCGCTCCGGAATCGCGTTGCGCCAGTTGGGCGAAGGCCGAGGGGGTCTGGTTGAGCACCGTGACTCGCTCGCGGACCAGCAGATCGAAGAACTGCTCGGGCGAGCGGCTCACCTCCCAGGGCACGATCACCAGCCGGCCGCCGTAGAGCAGGGCTCCCCAGATCTCCCAGACCGAGAAGTCGAAGGCGTAGGAGTGGAACAACGTCCAGACGTCCCGCGTCATCGAACCCGAACCAGGCCTCGGTGGCGTCGAGCAGCCGGGTGACGTTGGCGTGGGTGATCAGTGACACCCTTGGGCCGGCCGGTCGAGCCCGAGGTGTAGATCACGTAGGCCAGGCGTCTCCGACGCGCTCGGCACCGGCCCAGGGCGGACGTCCAGATCGCCGCCGCCGGGCAGGGACGCCGCCGCATGGCGGCGAGCGTCCTCGCAGCCGCGCCACGGCGACGACCGCGGACGTCCGCGTCCTCCAGCAGAAGGCCAGCCGCTCCCGTGGATAGCCGGGATCGAGCGGCACGTAGGCCGCCCCGCCTTGAGCACGCCGAGAGCCCGACCACCAGGTCCGCGGACGCGCTCCAGAGCAGAGGCCCACGCGGCTCTCGGGGCCGGCGCCCAGGCGGCGCAGGCGGCGGGCCAGGCGGTCGGCGCGGCCGTCCAGCTCGCCATAGGTCAGCGTCTCGTCCCCGCAGGCAGCGGCCGGGGCCTCGGGCGCTGCGGGCGCTGCGCCGCGAAGCGGCCGTGGAGCGTCGAGGCCATCTCGAATGGCCTGCCGGATGGCGCTCCACTCCAGGAGCTGCCGCCGCTCGGCCTCGCCGAGCAGCGGCAGCTCCGCGACCGCAGCTCCGGCGCCGCCAGGCCGCGCCAGCAGCCGCTCGAAGTGCCCGAGCAGCCGGTCGATCGTCGCGGCGTCGAACAGATCGGTGGCGTAGTCGACGATGCCCGGCCAGCCCGCCGTCCGTGCTCCGAGAGGCTGAGCGTGAGATCGAACTTCGCCGTCGTCCGCTCCCACGCCCACCGGCCGCAGGCGCAGATCCGCGGATCTCCAGGCCTTCGACGGGAGCGTTCTGCAGCACGAGCATCACCTGGAACAGGGGGGTGTGGGCGAGGCTCCGCTCCGGGGCCAGCTCCTCGACCAGCTTCTCGAACGGCACGTCCTGGTGCAGCGTAGGCGGCGAGCGCCGTCTCGCGCACCCGGCCGAGCAGCTCGCGGAACGAGGGCGTCGCCCGACGAGATCGCCGCGCAGCACCAGGGTGTTGACGAAGAACCCGATCAGCCCTTCGATCTCCACCCGGTTGCGGCCGGCGACGGGCGAGCCCACCGCGAGATCGTCCTGGCCGCTGTTGCGCGCGAGGAGAGCCTGGAAGCCGGCGAGCAGCACCATGAAGAGCGTCGCTCCCTCGCGCCGGGCGAGAGCCTGCGATCTGCCGGGTGAGCCCGGCCGGCAGGCGCACCGGCCGCGAGGCGCCGCGGAAGCTCTGCACCGCGGGCCGCGGCCGGTCGGTGGGCAGCTCCAGGAGCGGCGGCAGGCCCGCGAGCTGCGCGCCGCCAGAAGGCGATCTCGCGCTCCAGGACCTCGCCGTGCAGCCAGGAGCGCTGCCAGACCGCGAAGTCCGCGTACTGCACCGGCAGCTCCGGCAAGGGCGACGGCCGGCCCGCGGCGAAGGCCGCGTAGAGCGCCGCGACCTCGCGCACCAGGATGCCCATCGACCAGCCGTCGCTCGCGATGTGGTGCATGGTCAGCGCGACGACGTGGTCCTCCTCGGCCAGGCGCAGCAGCACGCCGCGCAGCAGCGGGCCGCGCGCGAGATCGAACGGCCGGCCGGCCTCTTCCGCGGCCAGGGCGAGGGCCAGCAGCCTCGCGCGCGACTCTCCGGCAGCGCCCGACAGGTCCACCACGGGCAGGGCGAAAGGCGCCGCCGGTTGGATCACCTGCACCGGCGCGCCGTCCTGCTGCGCCGGAAGACCGTGCGCAACGCCTCGTGGCGGCGCACGATCTCGCCGAGGCAGAGCGCCAGCACCGCGGCATCGAGCGGCCCTTCGACGCGCAGCGCCACCGGCATGTTGTAGAGCGGGCTGCCCGGCTCGAGCTGATCGATGAACCAGAGGCGCTGCTGGGCGAACGACAGGGGCAGCGGCGCCTCGCGCAGTGCTGGAGCGACGGGGACGAGGGGCGGAGCGCGCTGGTGCGCGCCGGCCCGCAGCGCCGCCTCGACCCGGGCGGCGAGATCCGCCAGCACCGGGGCCTCGAAGAGGTCGCGCAGCGGCATCTCGACGCCGAAGGCGCCGCGCAGGCGCGACATCACCTGGGTCGCCAGCAGCGAGTGGCCGCCGAGGTCGAAGAAGTGGTCGTCCGCCCCGACCCGTTCGACGCCGAGGAGCTCGGCCCAGATGCCGGCGAGGACCTCTTCGACCGGCGTCCGCGGCGCCAGTGTAGCTCCTCCGCAGACCTCTGCGCGCTCCGGAGCCGGCAGGGCCTTGCGGTCCACCTTGCCGTTCGGCGTCAGCGGCAGCGCCGCGAGGGTCACGAAGGCGGCCGGCACCATGTACTCCGGCAGCCGCTCGCGCAGCGCACCGGCGCAGCTCGCGTCGGCGGCGACGTCGCCGGCCACGTAGGCGACCAGCCGCCGGTCGCCGGACCGATCGGCCGCTCGCGCATCCACGCACCACCGCCTCGCGGACCCCGGGCAGCGCCGCCAGCGCCGCCTCGATCTCTCCCAGCTCGATGCGGAAGCCGCGGATCTTGACCTGGTGATCGATCCGGCCGAGGTACTCGACCTCGCCGTTGCGGCAGGAAACGGCCCAGGTCGCCCGAGCGGTAGAGCCGCGCTCCCGGCCGGCTGGCCGCCGGGTCGGGGACGAAGCGCTCCGCGGTCAGCTCCGGCCGGCCCAGGTAGCCGCGGGCCAGCCCGGCGCCGCCGACCACCAGCTCGCCCGGCACGCCGATCGGCGCCGGCTGCAGGCCCCGGGTCCAGCACCGCCAGAGACAGGTCGGCGAATCGGCACGCCGATGACGCTGCGCCGCTCGCCCCGGGCATCCGCCGTGCGGCAGCGGCCGGTAGGTGACGTGGACCGTCGTCTCGGTGATGCCGTACATGTTGACCAGCCGCGGCTGCGCGTCGCCATGGCGGGCGAACCAGGGACGCGAGGCTGGCCGGCGTCCAGCGCCTCGCCGCCGAAGATCACCAGCCGCAGATCGGTCGCGGCGCCGCCGCGCTCCTCGTCCGCCTGCGCGAGCTGGGCGAAGGCCGAGGGGGTCTGGTTGAGCACCGTGACCCGCTCGCGGACCAGCAGATCGAGGAACAGCTCGGGCGAGCGGCTCACCGTCGTAGGGGACGACACCAGCCGGCCGCCGTGGAGCAGCGCGCCCCAGATCTCCCAGACCGAGAAGTCGAAGGCGTAGGAGTGGAACAGGGTCCAGACGTCCCGTCGTCGCCGAAGCCGAACCAGGCCTCGTGTGGCGTCGAACAGCCGGATGACGTTGCCGTGGGTGACCACGACGCCCTTGGGCCGGCCGGTCGAGCCCGAGGTGTAGATCACGTAGGCCGGTGCGCCTCGACCGCGTCTGGGCGAGCCGCGGGCTCCAGGTCGACCGCCGGGAGGCTCTCCAGCAGCTCGCGATGCGCGTCGAGCAGGTGCGCGTCCACCACGATCCCGGATGCCCTGCGTCCTCGATCAGGAAGGCCAGGCGCTCCCGCGGTGAGCCGGGATCGAGCGGCACGTAGGCCCCGCCGGCCTTGAGGACGCCGAGGATGCCCACCACCAGGTCCGACGAGCGCTCCAGGCAGAGGCCCACCCGGCTCTCGGGGCCGACGCCGTGCCGGCGCAGCCAGCGGGCCAGTTGATTGGCCCGCCGGTTCAGCTCGCCGTAGGTCAGGGTCACGCCCGTCGCAGGCTGAGGGCCGGCGCCGCGGGCGCCTGCCGGGCGCGGGCCTCGAAACGGCCATGGAGCGTGGACATGGCCGGCGGCTGTCCGGCCGGATGGCGCTCCACTCGACGAGGAGCTGATGCCGCTCGGCCTGGCCGGAGCAGCGGCAGCTCGGCGACCGGCAGCTCCGGCGCCGTTCCCGCCGCCACCAGCCGCGGTCGAGCAGCGTTGCGTAATGGAGCGATCAGGCGGTCGATGGTCGCGGCATCGAAGAGATCGGTGGCGTACTCGACGATCCCGCGAGAGCCCGCCCTCGTGCTCGTCCTGAGAGGCTCGAGCGTGAGATCGAACTTCGCCGTCGTCCGGCGGCCACGTCCAGCGGCCGCAGGCGCAGGTCCCGGATCTCCAGGCTCTCCAGCGGGAGCGTTCTGCAGGGCGAGCATCACCTGGAACAGCGGGTGTGTGGGCGAGGCTTCGCTCCGGCGCCAGCTCCTCGACCAGCTTTTCGAACGGCACGTCCTGGTGCAGGTAGGCGGCGAGCGCCGTCTCCCGCACCCGGCCGAGCAGCTCGCGGAACGAGGGCGTGCCCGGACAGATCGCCGCGCAGGACCAGGGTGTTGACGAAGAACCCGATCAATCCTTCGATCTCCACCCGGTTGCGGCCGGCGACGGGCGAGCCCACCGCGAGGTCGTCCTGTCCGCTGTAGCGTGCCAGCAGCGCCTGGAAGGCGGCCAGCAGCACCATGAAGAGCGTCGCGCCCTCGCGCCGGGCGAGGGCCTCCATCTGCCGGGTGAGCCCGGCCGGCAGCCGCACCGGCCGCGCCGCGCCCCGGAAGCTCTGCACCGCCGGCCGCGGCCGGTCGGTGGGCAGCTCCAGGAGCGGCGGCAGTCCGGCGAGCTGCCCGCGCCAGAAGGCGATCTCGCTGTCCAGCACCTCGCCTTGCAGCCAGGAGCGCTGCCAGACCGCGAAATCCGCGTACTGCACCGGCAGCTCGGGCAAGGGTGACGGCCGGCCGGCCAGCGAAGGCCGGATAGAGCGCCGCGACCTCGCGCACCAGGATGCCCATCGACCAGCCGTCGCTCGCGATGTGGTGCAGGGTCAGCGCGACGGCGTGGTCCCGTTCGCCAAGCGCAGCAGCAGGCCGCGCAGCAAGGGACCGCGCGCGAGGTCGAACGGCCGGCCGGCCTCTTCGCCGGCCAGGACCGGAGCCAGTGCTTCTCGCGCATCCTTCGGCAGCCCTGACAGATCCACGACGGGCAGCCCGAAGGGACCGGCCGGCTGGATCACCTGCACCGGCGAGCCGTCCGCGCGGCCCCTGTCTCGCGAAGACGGTGCGCAGCGCCTCGTGGCGGCGCACGATCTCGCCGAGGGTGAGGGCCAGCACGCCGGGGTCGAGCGGCCCCTTCGACGCGCAGCGCCACCGGCATGTTGTAGAGCGGGCTGCCCGGGTCGAGCTGATCGATGAACCAGAGCCGCTCCTGGGCGAACGACAGGGGCAGGGCCCCTTCGCGCAATGTTGGAGCGAGGGGCCGGAGAGGCGGAGCGGCGCCGTGCGCGCCGGACCGCCGCGCCGCCTCGACCCGGGCGGCGAGGTCCGCCAGCCTGGCGCCTCGAAGAGATCGCGCAGCGGCAGCTCGACGCCGAGGGCGTCGCGCAGGCGCGACATCACCCGGGTGGCCAGCAGCGAATGGCCGCCCAGGTCGAAGAAGTCGGTCAGTCCGCCCCGACCCGCTCGACCCCGAGAAGCTCGGCCCAGATGCCGGCGAGGATCTCCTCGACCGGCGTGCGCGGCGCAAGGGTCACCTCGTCGCCGCCGTCCCACTCGGGAGCCGGCAGGGCCTTGCGGTCCACCTTGCCGTTGGGAGTGAAGGGGAACGCGGCGAGCATCACGAAGGCGGCCGGCACCATGTACTCCGGCAGCGCTCGCGCAGCGACTCGCGCAGCGTCAACCGTGGCGTCTCCGGTCACGTAGGCGACCAGCCGCTTGTCGCCAAGCCGGTCCTCGCGCGCCAGCACGACCGCCTCGCGGACCCCGGGCAACGCCATCAGCGCCGCTTCGATCTCCCCCAGCTCGATGCGGAAACCGCGGAGCTTCACCTGGTGGTCCAGCCGGCCGAGGAAGTCCAGGGTGCCGTCGGCCCGCCAGCGCACGCGGTCGCCGGTGCGGTAGAGGCGCTCCCCCGCCGTCCCGAAGGGGTCCGGAACGAAACGCTCGGCGGTGAGGTCCGGCCGGCCCAGGTAGCCGCGCGCCAGGCCCTCGCCGCCCGCGTACAGCTCCCCCTCGACCCCCACGGGCACCGGGGCAAAGCGCTCGTCCAGGACGCAGGTCGCGGGTGTTGGCGATGGGCCGGCCGATGGGCAGGCTCGTCCCCCGCCCGGGGCGGCTGCGGTCATCCGGTGGCAGCGAGGTGAAGGTGGTGCCCTCGGTGGGGCCGTAGCCGTCGACCAGGGTCAAGCCAGGATGGCGCGTCCAGGACGCGGCGGGCGTGCTCCGGCGAGACCACGTCGCCGCCCGTCAGGAGCTGGGAGAGCGGCCGCAGGCCATCCAGGCAGCCATCCACCATCTCGTGGAACAGGCCGGCGGTGAGCCAGGCCGAGGTGACGCCGTGGGCCGCGATGACCCGCGCCAGGTCGTCGAGCGAGCCGAGCCGGCCGGGATAGAGGACCAGCCGGCCGCCGTTCAGGAGAGGGGCCCAGATCTCCAGGGTCGAGGGGTCGAAGGAGAGTGGGGCGGTCTGAAGCCAGGTCTGGTCCGGCCCGAGGTCCGCGTACCCGGCGCCGCGCACCAGCCGGAGCACGTTGCGATGGGTGACCGCGACGCCCTTGGGCCTGCCGGTCGAGCCCGAGGTGTACATGACGTAGGCCAGGGACTCAGCGGTGCACCCGCGGCAGGGTGGCCTCGGGCGCCTCTCCGTCCGGACTATCGGGGATAACGAGTCGCAGCCCCGGCGGCAGATCGAACGGCGGCGCCTCGCGGGCAACCAGCAGCGAGGCGCCCGCGTCCTGGACCATCCAGGCCAGCCGCTCCGGCGGATTGGCGGGATCGAGCGGCAGATAGGCCCCCCCGGCTTCCAGGATGCCCAGGAGGGCCGGAACGAGGTCCAGGGAGCGCTCGGCGAGGACGGCGACCCGCTCCTCCGGCCGCAGCCCGAGGGCCACCAGCCGGCGGGCGATCCGCCCGGCCCTCTGTCGCAGCTCGGCCCAGGTCAGCGCCTCTCCCCCATGCTCCACCGCCACGGCGCCGGGCCGCAGCCGCGCCTGCTTCGCGAAGAGGCCGTGGAGGGTCTCCTCCGCCGGGAAGGCGGTCGCGGTGTCGCTCCACTCCCGGAGGAGCTGATGCCGCTCGGCCGCGCCGAGCAGCGGCAGCTCCGCGAGCGGGCGGTCCGCCCCGGCCGCCATGCCGGCGAGCAGGGTGGCGAGGTGCTGGAGCAGGCGCGGCGCCGCGTCCCCGTCCACCCGGGCGCGGTCGGACGTCAGGTGCAAAGACACCTGGTCCGCCGCCGTAAGGGTCAGGGTCAAGGGGTAGTTGGTGCTCTCGAGAGCTGCGCAGGTCGCCGATTCTCAAGGCTGCCGGAGCCACCGTCTCGCGGCGGAGGGATAGTTCTCGAACACGTAGAGCGTCTCGAACAGCGGCGAGCCGGCGGGGACCTCGCTCCAGCGCTGGATCTGCGGCCAGCGGGCTGTGCTCGAAGTCCTGCCGGGCGAGCTGGCGCTCCTGGAGACGCTGCAGCCAGGGAGCCAGGGGCTCGGCGCCGTCCACCCGCACCCGCACCGGCAGGGTGTTGATGAACATGCCGACCATGGTCTCGACGCCGGGCAGGGCGGCCGGACGGCCGGAGACCACGTTGCCGAAGACCACGTCCTCCTCGCCGCTGTAGCGGCTGACGAGCACGGCCCAGGCGCCGAGGGTGACGGTCTGCAAGGTCAGCTTGTGCCGCGCCGCCAGGGCCTGGAGCTCCGCCGTGACCTCGCGGGAAAGCCCGGCCCTGTGCTCGGCGTAGCCCGGAGCTCCTCAGCTCGCCACCGGATGGACGATGCTCAGGGCATTGGGGGCGGTGAACCCCGCGAGCTCTCCGCGCCAGAACGGCTCCGCCCGCGCCAGATCCTGCTTCTGCAGCCAGGCGACGTAGTCGCTGAACGGCCGCGACCGGCGGCAGCGCCGGCTCCCGGCCCTCCGCAGAGCCGTGTAGACGGACGAAGCTCCCGGACCAGGAGGGGGAGCGACCAGCCGTCCAGCAGCAGATGATGGAAGGTCCAGATGAAGCCGAGCTCGCCGTCGAGGCGGATCAGCGAGAACCGCATCAGCGGCGCCTTGCCCAGCGGCAGAGGCGTGTGCCGGTCGCGCATGCCGCAGCTCTTCGAAGCGGCGCCGCCTGCTCCTCCGCGGGGAGGCCGCGCCAGTCCAGCTCCTGCCAGGGGAGGGAGACCTTCTTGCGGACGGCCTGCAGGGGCTCGTCGAGCCCGTCCCAGAGAAAGGCCGTGCGCAGCACCCCGTGGCGCTGCGACGAGCCGTCTCCCAGGCCTGCCGGAACAGCCGGGGATCGAGGTCCGCCGGCAGGGTGCAGGTGACCTGGTTGACATAGACCCCGGACTCGGGCGCCATCAGGCTATGGAACAGCATGCCGCTCTGGAGCGGCGTGAGGGGATAGATATCCTCGACGTTCTTCATGGTGCTTCCGGTCTCTCGTGCGATGAAGTCAATCGGAGTCGGCGAGCAGAGCGGCCAACTTGTCGAAGCCGCGGGCGTCGAGCCCGGCCTTGGGGAAGTCGGAAGGCGTGAAGACCTCCTCGCTCTCCCGGCCGTGCCGGATCAGCTGCCGCAGCGCGCCGGCATAGGCCGCGGCCAGCCGCTCCGCGGTCTCCCGGCGTGCGTCCGCGAGCCGTAGGTCAGGGTGATCCGGAGCCGGCCCTCGGCCACCATGCCGCCGATCTCCAGCAGGTGGGTGCGGTGGGCGCGCGGGCTCCGGCTGGGGCCGTGCCGAGCCGTGGACGCGCGGAACAGAGAGCGCTCTCCGCGGATGGCGGCGTCCGCCTGGCCCAGATAGTTGAAGCAGGATCTCGGCCGCCGGAGCCGCTTCCAGGCCCAGCAGACCGTAGCCGATGCCGCGCCCGGGCACGGCGCGCAACCTCTCCTTGGCGCTCACCAGGGCGTCGCCGGGATCGGCGTCGCCCGCTTCCAGGACGACCGGATACAGAGAGGTGAACCAGCCCACGGTGCGCGAGACGTCGAGGTCGTCGAGATCGTCAGAGCGGCTCGCGGCCGTGCCCTTCCAGGTCCACCCGCAGGCGCGGCGAGCCGGTCCAGCCCGCCAGGGCCCGCGCCAGGGCGCTGAGCAGCGCCTCGTCGATGCGGCTGTGGTAGACCGACGGCAGGGTCTGGAGCAGGTCCGCGTCTCCTCGGCGGTCAGCTCGAAAGAGACCGTGGCCTCGTCGCCGACGCGAGCCGCCGGCCGAGGCGAAGTCCACCGGCAGGCGGGGCACGGGAACCCGGGCCGTCTCGCGCCAGTGCTCCAGCTCGCGGGCGAGCGCCTCCGAGCCGGCGTGCGCGGCCAGGCGGCGGGACCACTCCTGGAACGAGGTGGTCTTGGGCGGGAACGTCGGGCGCAGCCCGCTCGCGGCCTGGCGGTACGCCGCTTCCAGGTCCTCGAGCAGCACGCGCCAGGAGACCCCGTCCACCACCAGGTGGTGGGTGACCCAGAGCAGCCGCGCCGGCCGGCCGCCGCCGTCCTGGAACAGGCAGAGCCGGGTGAGAGGCCCGGACGACAGGTCGAAGCCGGCCTGGAGAGCCGCGGCGGCCCGCTCGTAGGCCTCGCCCCGGCGCGACGCCGGCAGGCCCGAAAGGTCGACGCGGTGGAAGGGCGTCACCGGCTCGGCCGGAGCGTTCTCCTGCACGGCCCGTGGTCCGGCATCGAACCGCATGCGCAAGGCGTCGTGATGCTCCACCACGGCGGCCAGGGCGCGCTCCAGGGCGGCGGGGGCGAGGGGCTCCCGCGGCTCCAGCACGCAGGGCCTGGTTGAAGTGGTGGGGATCCGCGAAGCCCTGCGCGAAGAACCAGCGCTGGATCGGGGTGAGCGGCACTTCCCCTGTCACCGGCCCCTGCCCGGCCGCTGGCGGCGGCCTCCGTGGCCGTGGCGTGGAGGGCGAGCCCGGCCACGGTCTGGTGCTCGAAGATCTGCCGCACGGTGAAGAGCAGGCCGGCCTGGCGCGCCCGGGACACGATCTGGACGGAGAGGATCGAATCGCCCCCCAGCTCGAAGAAGTTGTCGTTCACCCCCACCCGCGGCAGGCGCAGGACCTGCGCCCACACCCCCGCCAGAACCTCCTCCTCGCGGGTGCGCGGCGCCACGTAGCCCTCGCGCGCGGCGGGCTGCTCCGGAGCGGGCAGGGCCTTGCGGTCCACCTTGCCATTGGCGGTCAGGGGCAACGCCGCGATCGTCACGAAGACGGCCGGCACCATGTAGTCCGGCAGGCGCTCGCGCAACGACCGGCGGAGATCCTCGACGGCGACGTCACCGGCCACATAGGCGACCAGTCGATCCTCCCGCGATTGATCCCCACGCACCGTCACAGCCGCCTCGCGGACCCCAGGCACAGCCAGCAGCGCCGCCTCGATCTCCCCCAGCTCGATGCGGAAACCGCGAATCTTGACCTGGTGGTCCACCCGGCCCAGGAACTCGATCGTCCCGTCCGGCAGGCGGCGGGCGAGATCGCCCGTCCGGTAGAGCCGCTCCCCCCACACTCCGAACGGATCGGGCACGAGCTTCTCGGCCGTCAGGCCGGGCCGGCGGAGATACCCGCGGCAGACGCCCGCGCCGCCGATATAGAGTTCACCCGGCACTCCGACCGGAACTGGATGCAGCCGCCGGTCCAGAAGCAGGATGCGAGTGTTGGCGATCGGGCGGCCGATAGGCACCGGCCCGGCCGGCGGCACCGACGGCGGCACCTCGTGGATGGAGCACCCCACCACCGTCTCTGTGGGACCGTACTCGTTGATCACGCGCAAGCCCGGAGCGTGCTCCCGCCAGAAGTCGAGCTGCTCGCCCGACAGCGCCTCGCCGCCGACGACGAAGGCACCCGCGCTCCCCGCGACCCGCTCGGGCGGCAGCAGCCGCTGGAGGACCTCCAGGTGCGCGGGCGTGAGCTTGACCAGCCCGAAGCCACCCTCGGCGAGCGCCATGGCCAGCCCCTCGACCCCCTCCTCCTCGGGCACCAGGTCGACACAGCGGCCGGCGAGCAGCGGCAGAAAGAGGCTGGTCACCGTCAGATCGAAGCTGACCGGCGAGTGGATCGGAGCGCCTCGCCCCTCCCCTGCCGGATAGGCGTCCACCGCCCAGAGCAGGTAATTCGCGAACCCGCGATGGGTGACCGCCACCCCCTTCGGATGGCCGGTCGAGCCCGAGGTATAGAGGACATAGGCGAGGTTGTCGGCCGCCGGCCGCGGGGCCGGCCCGGTATCGCCGAAATCGCAGGCGAACTCCGGAAGCTCGTCCAGGCAAATAACGCGGGAGTGCTCCGGGAGTACCGGCAGCAGTCCCGTCCGGGTCAGCAGGAGAGAGGGGCGAGCGTCGTCGAGCAGGAACGACAGCCGCGGGCGCGGCAGCGAGGTTTCGAGCGGCAGGTAGGCGCCCCCCGCCTTCAGCACCGCGAGCAGGGCCACCACCAGATCGACCGAGCGTTCCAGGAAAAGCGCGACGAGGATGTCGGGCCCGACGCCCAGATCCCGCAGATGGGCGGCCAAGCGGTCGGAGCGGGCCGCCAGCGCGCCATGGGACAGCCGCTCCTGGCCATGGACGACGACGGCCGGCAGCTCCGGAACCTGCGCCGCCCGGGCCGCCAGGAGGTCGAGGACGAGCGCCTCGTTTTCCGGTGCCGAAGTGTCGTTCCATTCGACGATCGCCTGGTGGCGTTCCGCCGGAGAGAGCAGGTCCAGCTCGCCGACGCGGCGCTCCAGCCCTCCGGCCATGCCGGCGAGCAGAGCGGCGAGGTGACGGAGCAGGCGCGGCGCCGCGTCTTCGTCCACGCGGGCGCGGTCGGACGTCAGGTGCAGGGAGATCTTGTCCGCCGCCACGTGCAGCTCCAGGGTAACGGGATAGTTGGTGCTCTCCAGGGTGCGCAGGCCGGCGATCCCCAGGCTGCCGGCGCCG
Organism: uncultured Acidobacteriota bacterium; assembly: GCA_963792575.1. GTDB lineage: Bacteria > Acidobacteriota > Thermoanaerobaculia > Multivoradales > UBA5704 > DATARR01. The sequence goes on along the minus strand of CAWBWZ010000002.1, from coordinate 417,336 downwards.
TCCTCTCCGGCGTCGGGATAGTTCTCGAAAACGTAGAGCGTCTCGAACAGGGGCGAACCGGCGGGCACCTCGCTCCAGCGCTGAATCTGGAAGAGCGGGCTGTGCTCGAACTCCTGCCGGGCGAGCTGGCGCTCCTGGAGGCGCCACAGCCAGGAGTCCAGCGGCTCGGCGTCGTCCACCCATACCCGCACCGGCAGGGTGTTGATGAACATGCCCACCATGGTCTCGACGCCGGGCAGGGCGGCCGGACGGCCGGAGACCGCGCTGCCGAAGACCACGTCGTCCTCGCCGCTGTAGCGGCTCACGAGCACGGCCCAGGCCCCCAGAGTAAGGGCCTGCAAGGCCAGCCTGTGCCGCGCCGCCAGGGCCCGTAGCTGCGCCGTGACCGCGCGGGAGACCTGGATTCCGTGCTCGCCGTAGCCGGCGGTCCCTCCCGCTCCCGCCGGGTGGCCGATACCCAGGGGATTGGGAGCGGTGAACCCCTCCAGCTCTTCGCGCCAGAACGGCTCGGCCCGCGACACGTCCTGCCCCCGCAGCCAGGCGATGTAGTCGCGGAACGGCCGTGGCGGGGAGAGCACCGGCTCCCGGCCCTCCCGCAGAGCCGTGTAGATGGCCCCCAGCTCCCCTACCAGCAGGGGGAGCGACCAGCCGTCCAGCAGCAGGTGGTGAGACGTCCAGACGAACCTCAGCCCGCTGTCGAGACGGACTTGGGAGAAACGCATCAGCGGCGCGTCGGTCAGGGGCAGGGGCGCATGCCGGTCGCGATGCCGCAGATCTTCGAGGCGGCGCTTCTGCTCCTCGTCCGGGAGACCGCGCCAGTCCAGATCCTGCCAGTGGAGAGAGACGGTCTTGCGGACGACCTGTAGAGGCTCGTCGAGACCGTCCCAGAGGAAGGCCGTGCGCAGCACCCCGTGACGTTTGACGAGCCTCTCCCAGGCTTGCCGGAACCGCCGGCGATCGAGATCGGCCGGCAGGGTGCAGGTTACCTGGGTGACGTACACCCCGGACTGGGGCGCCATCAGGCCGTGGAACAGCATGCCGTTCTGGGCCGGCGAGAGCGGGTAGACGTCTTCGACGTTCTTCGGGTCCGGTAGAAGCGATGCCAGCTTCTCGAAGCCCTGCACGCCGAGCCCGGCCTGGGGGAAGTCGACGGGTGCTTCCGGGACCACGGCGTGGCGGGCGAGCCCGGCCACGGTCTGATGCTCGAAGATCTGCTTGACGGTGAAGGCCAAGCCGGCTTGACGCGCCCGGGCCACGATCTGGACAGAGAGGATCGAGTCGCCCCCCAGCTCGAAGAAGTTGTCGTTCACCCCCACCCGCGGCAGGCGCAGGACCCGCGCCCAGACATCGGCCAGGATCTCCTCCTCGCGGGTGCGCGGCGCCACGTAGCCCCCCTCGCGCACGCCCTGCCAGTCCGGAGCCGGCAGGGCCTTGCGGTCCACCTTGCCGTTGGCGGTGAGGGGGAGCGCCGCGAGCGCCACGAAGGCGGCGGGCACCATGTAGTCCGGCAGCCGCTCGCGCAGCGACCGGCGCAACGCTTCGATCGCGACATCGCCGGCCACGTAGGCGACCAGCCGCCGGTTGCCGGGCTCATCCTCGCGCACCACCACGGCCGCCTCGCGGACTCCGGGCAGCTCTGTCAACGCCGCTTCGATCTCCCCTAGCTCGATGCGGAAGCCACGGATCTTGATCTGATGGTCCACGCGGCCCAGGAAGTCGAGGGAGCCGTCGGGCAGCCAGCGCATGAGATCGCCTGTGCGGTATATGCGCGCGCCGGGCGCTCCGGAGAAGGGATCGGGCAGGAAGCGTTCGGCGGTGAGGTCCGGACGGCCCAGGTAGCCGCGCGCCAGCGATGCGCCCCCGATCCAGAGTTCGCCGTGAACGCCGGCCGGCACCGGCTCCAGGCCGCGGTCCAACAGATGGAGGCGGACGTTGCCAATCGGGCGGCCGATGGAGACGACGCGCGAGGGAGGCGCCGCCGTCAGAGCGCAGGCGCTGCTCCACACAGTCCCTTCGGTCGGGCCGTACTCGTTCACCAGCGCGACCGCGGGGAGCCGCGCGGCGTGTTGCGCGACGAGGGCCGTCGGACAAGCCTCCCCCGCCACGATGACGGTCTTCAGGGAGGCGAGCTGGCCAGGATGCGCGTGCTCCAGGATCAGGCTGTAGAGCGAGGGAAGGCAGAGCAGGTGCGACGCCCGGCGGTTTTCCAGGGTGGCGAGGAAGTCCGGCATGTTGAGCCGGGACTGATCCCGGTGCAGCACCAGCGTGCCGCCGTCCCAGAGGGTCCAGAAGAGGCCGGCCACGCTGCTGTCGAACGCGAAGGACGAGGCCAGCAGGTAGGCCTCCACCGGCTCGCGGTAGAAGGACAGGCGGGCTCTCGTTGAGCGGGCCAGGGCGCCGTGCGTCACCACCACGCCCTTGGGCCGGCCCGTGGAGCCCGAGGTGTAGATCACGTAGGCCGGGTTCTCCGGCCCGGCCGCGGCGGGTAGCGGATGGTCGTCCTCCTCCACATCGATCGACACCAGCCGGGCTCCGGTGACGGCCGCCAGTCCGGCGGTGCGCTCCTGCGCGACCAGCACCGGCGCGCCGCAGTCGGCGAGCGTCTGCCTCAGGCGCTCCTCCGGATACTCCGGATCGAGAGGGACGTAGGCCCCTCCCGCCTTGAGTATGCCGAGCACGCCCACCACCGCGTCTCCGGTACGGTCGCAGCAGAGGCCCACGAGCACCTCGGGCCCCACGCCAAGGCGGCGGAGCCGGTGCGCGAGGCGGTTCGAGCGCCGCTCCAGCTCGCCATAGGTCAGCTCGCCGCCGTCCCAGGCCACAGCGAGGGCGCGGGGGGAGCGGCCGGCTATGGCGGAGATCACCTCGTGGACGAGAGCCCCGTCCAGGGGCTCTTGCGCGGTGTCGTTCCACTCCACCAGGGTCTGCTGGCGTTCGGCCTCGCCGAGCCACACCAGCTCGAAGACCCGTCGCTCCGGCGCCGCCAGAGCCCCGGCGAGCAGCCGCTCGAAGTGCCCGGCCAAGCGGCCGAGGGTCGCGGCGTCGAACAGGTCGGTGGCGTACTCGACCCTGCCGGCCAACCCGCCGCCACGTCTCTTCGAGGATGAGCGTGAGATCGAACTTCGCCGTCGCCGCATCCACCCTCACCGGCCGCAGGCGCAGATCCCGGATCTCCAGGCTCCCGGCGGGAGCGTTCTGCAGCACGAGCATGGCCTGGAACAGGGGGGCGTGGGAGAGGCCGCGGTCCGGGGCAAGCTCCTCGACCAGCTTTTCGAACGGCGCGTCCTGGTGCAGCCAGGCGGCCAGCGCGGTCTCGCGCACCCGGCCGAGCAGCTCGCCGAACGCGGGGGCATCCGGAGAGATCGCCCCGCAGGACCAGGGTATTGACGAAGAACCCGATCAGCCCCTCGATCTCCACCCGGTTGCGTCCGGCGGCCGGTGAGCCCACCGCGAGATCGTCCTGCCCGCTGTAGCGCGCCAGAAGAGCCTGGAAACCGGCCAGGAGCACCATGAAGAGCGTCGCGTCCTCACGCCGGGCCAGGGCCTCGGCCTGCCGGGTGAGCCCGGCCGGCAGCCGCAACGGCCACGTGGCGCCGCGGAAGCTCTGCGCCGCGGGCCGGGTGCGGTCGGTGGGCAGCTCCAGGAGCGGCGGCAGGCCAGCGAGCTGCCGGCGCCAGAAGGAGATCTCCTCGCTCCAGGACGTCGCCGTGCAGCCAGGAGCGCTGCCAGACCGCGAAGTCCGCGTACTGCACCGGCAGCTTCGGCAAGGGCGACGGTCTCCCCTCGACAACCGCCGGATAGAGCGCCGCGATCTCCCGAACCAGGAGCCCCAGGGACCAGCCGTCGCCGGCGATGTGGTGCAGGGTCAGCGCAACGACGTGGTCCTCGTTGGCGAGGCGCAGCAGCAGGCCGCGCAGAAGTGGACCGCGGGTGAGGTCGAACGGCTCGGGTGGCCTCTTCGCGGATCAGGGTGAGGGCCAGCCCCTCGCGCGCTCTCTCCGGCAGCCCCGTCAGGTCCACCACGGGCAGCGGGAAGGGCTCAGCCGGTTGGATCACCTGGACCGGCGAGCCCTCCGGCGCGATGAAGACCGTGCGCAGCGCTTCGTGGCGGCTTACGATCTCCTCGAGACAGAGGGCCAGCACCCCGCCATCCAGCGTCCCCTTTAACCCGCAGCGCCCCGGGCATGTTGTAAAGCGGGCTTCCCGGTTCGAGCTGATCGACGAACCAGAGCCGCTGCTGCGCGAACGACAGGGGCAGCGCCCCATCGCGCGGCGCGGGCAGGAGGGGCGGAGCGGGCGGGACCGTGCCGGTCCGGCGCACCGCCTCGACCCGGAAGGCGAAGTCCATCAGCCGTGGGGCCGCGAAAAGGTCGCGCAACGGCACTTCGATGCCCAGGGCGGCGCGCAGGCGCGACATCACCTGGGTCGCCAGCAGCGAGTGCCCCCCCAGGTCGAAGAAGTGATCGGCCACCCCGACCCGTTCGAGACCGAGCACCTCGGCCCAGATGCCGGCGAGGACCTCTTCGACCGGCGTGCGCGGCGCCACGATACCCCTCACTGAGGCTCTGCGCGTCCGGCGCCGGCAGGGCCTTACGGTCCACCTTGCCGTTGGGAGTGAGGGGCAGCGCCGGCAGGGTCACGAAGGCGGCCGGCAGCATGTAGTCCGGCAGCCGGTCCCGCAAGGCTTGGCGCACCGCATCGACCGAGGCGTCGCCGACCACGTAGGCGACCAGCCGCTCCTCGCGGGCGAGCACGACCGCCTGGCGGATTCCGGGCTGCGCGGCCAGCACCGCCTCGACCTCTCCCAGCTCGATGCGGAAGCCACGCACCTTGACCTGATGATCGATCCGCCCCAGGACCTCCATCCGTCCGCCGGGCAGGTAACGGGCCAGGTCTCCCGTCCGGTAGAGGCGTCCACCCGGCTCTCCCGCGTAGGGGTCCGGCAGGAAGCGCTCGGCCGTCAGATCCGGCCGGCCGAGGTAGCCCCGCGACAGGCCCGCGCCGCCGATCCAGAGCTCGCCGGGTACTCCGGGAGGCACGCTCTGGAGCCGGCGGTCGAGCAAGTGGATCCGGGTGGCCGCGATCGGCCGGCCGATCGAGACCGGACCGGTCTCGCCGGGCCGGATGCGCGCGGCGGCCGACCAGACCGTGGTCTCGGTGGGGCCGTAGAGATTCCACAACTCGCCGTGTGCGCCCGGCGAGAGACGCGGCGAGGTCGCGGGGCAGCCCCTCGCCGCCACAGAGCGCCCGCAGGGTGGGATCGCCGGTCCAGCCCGACGTCGAGGAGCATCCGCCAGGTTGCCGGGGTCGCCTTGCAGCACGCCGGCCCCGGAAGCGCGAAGCCGGGCCGCCAGGAGCGCGCCGTCCGCGGCCTCCTCCCGACTAGCCAGCACGACGCAGCCGCCGCACAGTCAGGGGGAGAAAGATCTCCAGCGCCGCGATGTCGAAGCTGAGCGAGGTGACGGCGAGCAGCCGCTCCCCCGCGGAAGAAGCCCGGAGCCCGGCGCATCGACACAAGAAAATTCACCAAGGCCTGGTGAGAGACGCCTACCCCCTTGGGGCGGCCCGTCGAGCCCGAGGTGTAGAGGACATAGGCCAGTTGGCGGTCGTCCCCGGGGACCGGCGCGCCGCGGTCCAAGTCGGGCAGGTCACCGAGCGGTTGGCTGTCCAAGCAGAGCACCGTCGTCCCGGGAGCCGGGGGAGCGCGGCGCGCAGACGGGTCTCCGTGATCAGCACCCGCGGCGCCGCGTCCTCCAGCACGAAGGCCAGCCGCTCACGCGGGTAGTCGGGATCGAGCGGCACGTAGGCGGCCCCGGCCTTGAGCACCCCAAGGAGCGCGACGACCAGGTCGAAGGAGCGCTCGAGAGCGACGCCGACGCGGCTCTCCGGACCGCAGCCCAGCCGCCGCAGGTGCCGCGCCAGCCGGCCGGCACGGGCGTCGAGCTCGGCGTAGGTGAGAGCCTCCCCCTGGAAAGTGGCGGCCAGCGCGTCCGGCGTGCGGGCCACCTGGGCCTCGAAGAGGCCATGCAGGAGGAGCCCAGGCGACCGCGGCGCCGCCGTATCATTCCACTCGGTGATCGCCTGATGGCACTCGGCCTCGCCGAGCAGCGGCAGTTCCGCGACCGACCGGTCCGCCGCGGCCATCCCGGCGAGCAGGCTGTCGAGGTGGCCGAGCATCCGTCCGGCGGTCGTGGCGTCGAACAGGTCGGCGTCCCACTGCAAAGAGACGGCGAGCCCCGCGGGAAGCTCGGCCGCGGTCAGAGAGAGGTCGAGCTGAGCCGCGGGTGGAGCGAGGGGGAGCGACTCCAGGATCAGACCTCGTAGGTCGAGCCGGACGCCCGGCACACCCACGGCGAAGGCCGCGAGCGCGGCCAGCTCCGGTGCCGGGGTCTTCTCGTAGGTCAGCATCGCCGCGACCAGCGGCGGCCGGCTGGGGTCGCGCTCGGGCTGCAGGCGCTCGGTGAGCAGGGCGAAGGGGAAATCCTGGTGCGCCAGCGCGTCGAGCACGGTGCCGCGCGTCCGCGCCATCAGCCCGCGGACCGCCAGGTTGCCGGAGAGGTCGGCGCGCAAGGGCACCAGGTTGACGAAGTAGCCCACCACCTCCCCCCACTCGCGGGCGGAGCGGCCGGACATGGGAGCGCCGGTGAGGAATTCCTCCTGGCCGCTCCAGCGGGAGAGCACGGCCTGCCAGGCGGCGAGCAAGGCAACGAAGGGCGTACAAGCCATGGGCGGCGGCGAGCCGGTGGACCGCCTCCGCCCGCTCCATCGAGGGGGGCAGCATCCGCGATCCGCCGCGCAGCGCCCGCTCCAGACGACGCGGCCGGTCGGTGGGCAGGTCGAGCTGCGGCGTGCCGGCCAGGCCCTCCCGCCAGTGCTCCCATAACCGTTCGCCCGCGGGGCTCTCCAGCATCCGCTCCTGCCGGCGGGCGAAGTCGGTGTACAGGGCCACCGGAGCGGGCAGGGTCTCCCCCGCCACGAGCGCGCCGAGTTCGCGGGCCAGCACGGCCATCGACCAGAAGTCGGCCGCCACGTGGTGCACGGCGAGGGCGAGGAAGGCCTCGTCGCCGCGCCGCAGCAGGACCGCCCGCAGGAGAGGGCCGGCCGCGAGGTCGAACGGGAGGAAGGCCTCCGCGTGCAGCCGCGCATGCACCTCCGCGTCGCTCCAGCCGGCCGCGTCCACCACCTCGAAGGCCGCTTCGCCCCGCTCCGCCACCCGCTGCACCGGGCCGCTTGGCGTATCGGCGAAGGTGGCGCGCAGCATAGGGTGGCGGTCCACCAAGCCCTGGAGCGCGCGGCCCAGGGCTTCCGCCGATACAGGCCCGAGCCGAGCCGCGCCGGCGATGTTGTAGGCGGAGCTCTCCGGCGCCAGGCGGTGGAGGAACCAGAGCGAGCGCTGGTTCCAGGAGAGCGGGTGCTCGCCCGCCGCTTTGCCGGTGCCAGCCGGAGGCTGCACCCCCATCGCCGCCGTCGCCTCGCTCCCGGCCACCCACCTCTCCAGTTCGCGTAGGGTCATTCCCTCAAGCAGGTCCGTCAACGGGAGGGAGACGCCGGCCACCTCCTCCACCGCCTGCTTCAGTTCCACGGCCGCCAGCGAATCCAGACCCGACGCGGAGAGCGGAACGTCCGCATCGACCCGGTCGGGATCGATCCGCGCCGCGGCGGCAAAGGCCCGGCGCAGCCAGTCCGGCGATCCCGACTGGATCTCGGATTGGACCTCCTCGTCCGCGACAGCGGAGAGGCGGCTCGCGCCGAGAACGCGCAGTCCGCCCTGGAGATACAGGTCGCGGCAGGCGTGCCGCCGCACCTTGCCGCTGGACGTCCGGGGCAGCGTTTCCGGCCGGATCAGCACCACCTCCGCGACACTCACCTCATGCTCTTCGGCCACCGCCCGGCGTACCGCCGCGGCGATCTCCTCGGTCTTTTCGCCTTCCATACCGGCACGGGCGTAACGCTCCACCTCGTGGACGATCACCAGCCGCTCCTCTCCCGCCTGCTCCTCCCCGATAAGATCGACCGCGAAGGCGGCGCCACCACCCGGGCGCAGATCGGCGTGGCAGCGCTCGGCGGTCAGCTCCAGGTCCTGCGGATAGTGGTTCCTGCCGCGCAGGATGATCAGGTCCTTGAGGCGGCCGGTGAGAAACAGCTCTCCCTCGGAGACGAATCCGAGGTCCCCGGTGCGCAGGAAAGGGCCTGTGCCGTCGGCGAGACGGGCGCCGAACGTCGCCGCCGTCTCCTCCAGCCGCTCCCAGTACCCCTGGGCGACGCTCGGGCCAGACACCCAGATCTCGCCGACACGGCCGAGCGGACAGGGCTCTCCCGATTCCGGATCGACGGCCAGGACGGTCTGCATCGCGGCGCCACAGCCCACCAGCTTGCGGCTCCGGGCGGCGTCCTGGCTATCCACGGTTTGATGCCGTTCCAGGGCCTCCGTGTCGAGCGCGATCACCTGGGGCTCCCCCTCCTGGCGCCATCCCGAGACGAGCAGCGTCGCCTCGGCGAGGCCGTAGCAGGGGCGAAATGCCGAAGCGCGGAAACCGCAGGGGGCGAAAGCCGCGGTGAACCGCCGCAGCGTACCGGCCCGCACCGGCTCGGCGCCATTGAAGGCCACCCGCCATGAGGAGAGGTCGAGGTCTTCCCGCTCCGTCCCCCCCACCTTGCGCACGCACAGCTCATAGGCGAAGTTGGGGCCGCCGCTGGTCGTCGCGCGGTAGCGCGAGATGGCTTCCAGCCAGCGCGCCGGCCGCTGTAAGAATGCCCCGGGCGTCATCAGATAGGAGACCGCCCCGGTATAGAGCGGCTGCAGCACCGTGCCGATCAGGCCCATGTCGTGGTAGAGAGGCAGCCAGCCCAGCACCACCGAATCGGACGACTGCTCGAAGGCCTGGCGGATCAGCTCCTCGTTGTGCAGGAGGTTGCCATGGCTGACCATCACCCCTTTGGGTGACGAGGTCGAGCCCGAGGTGTACTGGAGAAAGGCGAGTGCCTCCGGGCGCACGTCCGGCCTCCGCCAGTCCGCGGCCCCCTCCGTTGCGGGAGCCATCCGGCGGGCGGCGGAGAGCTCCGGGATCTCGGCGGCGGCGCTCTCCAGGGCCGGCAACTTGTCGGCGGCGGCCAGCGCTACCCGTGGGCGGGCGTCTTGGCAGATCGCCCGCAGACGCGGATCGCCGCCGCGCGGGCGCGGTGGCAGGGCGGGGACCGCGACGGCGCCGGCATAAAGGCAGCCGAAAAACGAGGCGACGAAATCCGGCCCTGGAGGGAGCAGCAAAGCGACGCGCTCGCCGCCGGCACCCGCCGCCTGCAACGAGGCGCCGATCGCCCGGGCACGGGTGTCGAGCTCGGAGCAGGTAAGCCGCTCCTCGACCACTCCGGTCTCGGCATAGGACAAAAAGACGTAGGCCGGACGCTCTCCCTGTTCCCTCGCCCGGTTCTCCAAGATCTCAAGGATCGTTTCGTTTTGAGACATTCATTTCCACTTCCATGACGTGGGATCTACGCTTTTTCGCAGGATCTGCGCTCTCACAGCTATACAGGTGGCATCCGCCAGTAAACGGGTGACAACCACCAGACGGCAGCCGGCAGCCGTGCCTTGAGAACGACGAGATCTGGGTAACAGGCTGGACCGGGTACATGGGTAACACTCGGGACGTCTGAGCCTGCTCGTCGTAAGCCATCAGAGGGTTGCCCATGCCCTCAGCTGCCCGAACACACAGCATCGTGGCCATATGTACAACCAACCACGAACAGACCTTTGTTCCCGGACCCACTCGATATCCGCCGACGCTGTAAGCCAAAGCGGACACGAAACGCGTCGGCAAAACGAGTTGGCTGAAGGGCCTTCGGCCCCTCATTCACCTATATGTTTGGCTGTAAATCTCTAATTTTAGGATGGGTGCGGCTGGGAGGACTCGAACCCCCGATCGACGGCCGGTCGCTTCTCATCAGAAACGCTATCGCGGGAACCACCAGCACAAATGATCCGGATCGTAACGCGGGTCTCTTTCACCACCTCGAGAGTCTGGCAAGCCGCCGCACGCTCTCTTCGGCCAATTGGGATTACGTAGTCAGTACTATCACTTCGCGGGCGATCTTCTTTCCGTATCGTGGAAGGAGTCGAGTGCATTTTCGCCGAAGCTCGCTGGCATGAGAATTTTGCCCTGAACCTCGGTGATCGGAGAATCGAACTCGATCCGACCGGAGTCGAGCTTCAGGATTCGGTCGGCGACATGAAAATAATGATCGTCATGGCTGATGACGAAAACCGTCTTGCCCCGGCTTCTGAGCTCCGGCAGAAGCTCGAGATAGAAAATCTCTTTGAAGACCGGGTCCTGATCAGCAGCCCATTCGTCAAAAAGATAAATCGGCCGATCCTCAAGATAAGCCGTCAGCAGCGCCAACCGCTTGCGCTGGCCCTGGGACAATTCGACGGTAGAGAGCTTTCCGGCCTCGACTCGAACCTTCCGTTCCAGGCGCAGGCTCTCGAGATAGCGCCGGGCCTTCTCATCGAGGTTTACATCCTCGAATCCCAGCAATTTCTCGAAAATGAAGAAATCCGAGAAGACCACGGAAAACAGCTGGCGGAAGCTTTCCCGGTTCTCCTCGGTGACGGGCTGGCCCGAGAGGAGAATCTCCCCGGATTCCGGAGCGTAGAGTCCCAGCAAAAGCTTCGCGAACGTCGTCTTGCCGCTGCCGTTGCCACCGACGATAAAGACGATTTCGCCTGGGCGGAAGTCGACATTCAGCGGTCCGAGCCGAAACGGCTCGTCCTCGTCGTCGCGTCGGTAGGTATGGGTGACGCTGACCAGCTCCAGGCTCTTCCAGTCGCCAGACAGCACAGGCTCTTCCCGGTCCGTCGGGCCCTCAGGCTTTAGAGAGAATCCGAAATCCTGGATCTTGCGGCTCGCGATGGCGGCGCGGGAGAGTGCCGGGAACGCCGTCATCACGACCTCCAGAGGGGGCAACAACTGGAAGAGGACGATGGTGTAGCCAAGAAGAACCTTCTTGTCCACGGGCTCCAGGCGAGGAAGCAGGAGAACCAGGACGCCGAGCAGGACGAAGAACAACACCTGACCCCAGCTCGACGCGGCCGCCATGATCAGCGTGCCGGAGCGATTCTCCTTTTGAAAGGAATCCGTGCTCTCGGCGACTGAGCCCAGGAAGGCGCGACGTCGCGCGGTGTTCATCTTCAGATCCTTGGCGCCTTCCGTCATCGCGCGGATCTGCCCCACGATCTCGTCCAGGCGCGCGCGCGAGGCCTGGAAATGCTTGAACGCGCTCATCAGCGGAAGCTGATAGGTCAGGATCCCGAGAACGATGACGCCGACGATCTGCAGCAGCAGCTTCCACGATAACCAGCCGAGGTAAGTCAGACAGCTGATGACGATCGCTGAGTTCATGCAAAGGATCGGCACCAGACCCAGGGAGTCGACGAGCGCGCCGATGTCGTTGGTCAGCACCGTCAGAAGCCTGGGCGCGCCAATGGTCTCGAGCTGACGCAACGGCGCGCTCAGGACACGCCCGGAGAGGCGTACCCGAAGAGACAGCAGAGCCCGCTGGGTGAGCGTGACCAGGAGCGCCTGCGAAAGAAAGCGAGAGACCGGCAGGACTATGCAGAGCCCCACGAAAGCCCAGACCATCGAGGAGCTCGGCGCGCCGGTAACGTTGAGGATCGAGGCTGTAAGGGCGATGAGCGCGGTGCTGGCGACGCCACTCACGAGGCCTGCCAGGGTGACTACGATGACCGCCAGGCGCGCGAACGGCGTCTCGCCCGAAAGACGCACCAGAAAGGCAAGGAGCCGGAAAAGATCTCGCATGGATTTCGCTTATCCGCCTGAGCCCTTGAGGGTCTGGACTGGATCGATCTGAGCTCCGCGCCGGGCCGCGACGTAGCTCGCGAGCAGGGCCATCGAAGCGAGGGACAGGGTAGCCCCCACGTACGCCAACGGGTCCGCGCCCTGAATTCCATAGAGCAGTCCGGCGATCAACCGGCTGCTCAAGCCAGCGGCGATCAGGCCGATCGCCAGGCCAAACGCGACGACGACCCCGACCTCTCGGAGGATCATAAAGACCACTTCCCATCGCTGCGCGCCAATGGCGAGCCGGATTCCGATCTCCCGGTACCGCTGGCTGACCGAGTAGCCGACGATCCCATAGATGCCGGTGACCGCGAGCACCAGCGCGAGCAGACCGAAGACCGACAGCAGGATTGCCCCCATCCGGGGTGCCCACAGAGAGGTCGAGATCAGGTCGGACACGGCGGCCACATTCGCGATCGGCAAGGCCCGGTCGATCTCCTGAACCCGAAGCCGGACGGGCTCCAGCAGCTCGTGGGGATTTCCGGCGGCCCTGACATAGAGGCTGAGAGCCGACTCGTAGTTCTGCTCAAGGGGCCGGTAGAAGTACGGAGTGGCCTCCTCGCTCAGAGAAGTGTACTTGGCATCGGCCACCACGCCCACGACCTCGAAGGTCGAGGCCGGCTTCTCCGCGTCCCGGATGCGCTCTCCGACAGGATTGCGCCCCGGCCAGAAACGGTGGGCCATCGTCTCGTTGACGATGACGACACCGGGCGTTCCCATGCGGTCGGTCGGCCCGAACTCGCGGCCCGCCCGCAAGGGTATACCCATGGTCTTGAAGTAGTCAGAGCCGATGGTGTTGCTGCAGGTCGGAGCCGTCGACATGGCCCGCTGGGTATCCCCTCCCTCAGGCAACGCATGGAAGCACCAGCCCCCTTTCCGGAGGAGCTGGTTGCTCGCTATAGTCACTCCGCTCACCTGGGGCACGGTCCGTACCCTCTCCAGAACCTGGCTGATAAAGGCCCGGCCCCGCCCTTCCTCATACTTCTGGCTCCGCAGATCGAAATTCATATGGACGAGCTTGTCGGCCGAAAAGCCGGGCTCCGTCTGCCGGATGCTGCTCAGACTGCGCAGGAACAGACCGGCGCCGATCAGCGCCAGCAGGGAGAAGGCCACCTGCAGCATGATCAACAGGCTGCGCCAGGAGGGCCTGCCGCGCCCCGGCCGCAGCGGCGCGGCGAGATCCTTGAGCGCGGGCACGAGATCCGCCTTGAGCGTCTGCAGCGCCGGCGCCAGGCCGAAGAAGATGCCCGTCAGGACCGAGATGAAGAGCGCGAAGGCGAGGACCCGGGCATTCATGGCAAGGTTGAGAGCATTTACCGGAATGCTCGGAGGACGGAACTTCCAAAGGAAGGACGGTCCCCAACTCCCCAGGAGGATACCGGCGACGCCGCCGGCCAGCGACAACACCACTCCCTCCGTCAGCAGCTGGCGGACGAGCTGACTCCGCTGGGCGCCGATCGAGATCCGGATGGCGACCTCGCGCCGGCGCAGGATGCCCCGGGTGAGCAGCAGACTGGCCACGTTGGCACAGGCGATCAGCAGCAGCAGAAAGACCACGGTCATCAGCAGTCCCCCGGCGCGTAAGTAGGTCTGCCGCTGCGACGGCTCGATCAGCGCCTTCGAGAGGGGGGTCTCCTTGATCGAAAGATATTTGTTCGCATCGGGATACTGCTGGCGCAGGCGGTCTCCGATGGTGTGCAGCATCGAGGACACCTTCTCGACGGAGCTCCCCGGCTGCAGGCGGCCCACCATCTCGAACATCCCCAGGTCACGATTTTCGAGGAACTCTCCGAAGGGAGAGATCCGCTTGTACAAGCTCATCGGCACCCAGACGTCAGGCCCGTCGAACGGGCTGGTGCCGTTGAATCCTCGAGGGGCCACTCCCACGACCGTGAGGGGTTGCCCGTTCAAGGTAATGCTGCGGCCGAGAACTCCGGGATTGGCGCCGAACCGGCTCCGCCAGAAGGCATTCGAAAGCACGGCCACCGAGCCGCCCCCCTGCGAGTCGGAAAAGTCACCCGCCGTGAGATAGCGCCCGAGGAAGGGGTCGGCGCCCAAAACCTGAAAATAGTTGTCGGTCACGACCTGACCGATGATCTGTTCGGGCCTCTCTTCGTTGGTCCAGTTGATCTTGAGCCGCTGGAAGGCGGACAGATCGACCGCCGACTTCGCCTGCTGACGAGTGTCGAGATAATTCGAATAGGAGATAGGGCCCAGGAAGTTAGGATCGAAGTCGGCCGCATAGGCAAGGATCAGCCGGTCCGGCTCGGGGACCGGCACCGACTGCAGAAAGGCCGCGTTGATCAGGGTGAAGATCGTGGTCGTCGCACCGATTCCAAGCCCCAGAGAGAGGATGGCCGCGATCGCGAAGCCCGGCTGCCGGAGAAGTCCACGAAGTGCATAGCGAATATCCTTGCCTACCATTTAGAAGTTTATCCTCCAGTGGGTCTGAGGTTCTGAAGCTTAGCAGAAATAGCGCAGGCTGCGCGCACACCCTCCGGCGGCGGTCAGTCTTCCAAGCGCACCATGCTCGATCGCATCTCCAGAGCTGCCGAGATCCCCGCGTCCAGCAACCCGGCGAGCACCTCCACATGCGGCTCGAGCAGCATGGTCTCGTGAGACCCGGGGATCCGAAACACGCGGGATCCTCTCGCGGCGAGCCGCTCCCAGAAGACCTCCACGTTCTCTTCGGGCCGCCCGGTCAGGAGTAGTACGATCTCGCCCGGCCAGGGTTGCAGCCTGTGCTGATGAGCTGCGGAGAACCTCGCCCGGAAGCCCTGGAGGTATCTCGAGATCCAGGGGACGTCGATGCCGGCTCCGGAGATCCCCGCCGCCCGGGTCGCCGCGAGCACCCTCTCCAGCTTTGCCTCTTGAGGAAGAGCCTCCAGCTCGGCGGCTGAAAGAGCGAGCGTCTTGCCGTGCTGGGTAGCGATGGCCTGGGTCATCTGCGCCAGCACGTGGCTCTCTTCGAGATCGGGGAGCGGCCGCCCGTGGAGCGCCGGTTCGAGGGTCGTTGGATCGATCAGCGCGAGGAAAGCGACGTCGGCACCCTCACGGGTCAGCTGCCGCGCCATCTCGAAGGCGACCAGGCCGCCGAACGAGGCGCCGCTCAGGAGATAGGGCCCATCGGGCCATACCTTGCGGGCCTCCGCGACGTAGGAGGCGGCCATCTCCTCGATCGACAGGTGGGGCATCTCCACCTGTGCCTCCAGGCCGGGCGCCTGCAGCCCGTAGAAGGGCTGCTCCGTATCCAGGCGCCGCATCAGGTGCCGGTAATAATCCACCACCCCGCCTCCGATGGGGTGAACGCAGAAGAGCGGTGGCCGGCTGCCGTACGGCCGCATGGCGACCAGCGGCGACCAGGCGGCGGGCTCCTCGGCCAGCTCGAGCCGGCGGGCCAGCTCCCGGGGAGTCGGGGTTTCAAACAGAGCCGCCAGCGGCAGCCGCTTCCCACACTGCTGCTCGATCCGGGAGGCCAGGCTGATGGCGAGGAGGGAGTGTCCGCCGAGCTCGAAGAAGTCGTCGTCGATGCCGATGCGTTCCAGTCCGAGCAGTTCGGCCCAGAGGTCGACGAGGAGCTGTTCGAGCGGGGTGCGCGGGGCCGCGGAGAGGCCCCGCTCGCCGCCGGAGGCCTCCAGTGGCAGCCGTTCCAGCGCCCGCCGGTCCACCTTGCCGTTGGCCGTCAGCGGCAGGCTCTCCAGCCAGAGAAAGTGGCCCGGCACCAGGGGCTCCGGCAGCGACGACCGCAGCCACTCCCGCAGATCCGACGGCGCCCTCTCCGCCTCCCCCACCACGCAGGCCAGCAACCCCCGGCCCCCGGGAAGGTCCTCCCGCACCACCACCGCCGCTCTCTCCACACCCGGACACGACGACAGCGCCGACTCCACCTCCCCAGGCTCCACTCGGAAGCCCCGCAGCTTCACCTGCTGGTCCAGACGGCCCAGAAACTCCAGCTCCCCGGAACCCCGCAACCGCACCCGGTCCCCCGTCCGGTACAGACGCGAACCCGGCTCGCCGAACGGGTTCGGCACGAAACGAACCGCCGTCAGCTCCGGCGAGCCCAGATACCCCTGCGCCAGACCCGCACCCCCGGCATACAGCTCCCCGGCCACCCCGATCGGCACCGGCCTCAGCCCACCGTCCAGAACGTACGCCTGCGTCGAGGAGATCGGACGGCCGATCGGCACCGTCGAGACCGGCCACGAGCCATCCGGCATCCCGTGGGTGCAGGTGAACGTCGTGTTCTCCGTCGGACCATAACCGTTGATCAAACGCGTCCCCGGAAGCCGCTCCAGAGCCCGCCTCACATGCGAGGGAGACAACGCGTCTCCCCCCGCCAGCAACTGACCTACTCCCGACAGCAGCTCCAGAGGACCGTCCACCATCTGGTTAAATACCCCCGCCGTCAGCCACAGCGCCGTCACTCCCTCCCGGCGAACCAGCTCCCCCACCGACTCCAGCGTCGGCAGCCCCGGAGGCATCAACACCAGACGGGAACCGTGCAGCAGGGCCCCCCAGATCTCCAGCGTCGACGCGTCAAACGAGATCGGTGCCCACTGCAACCACACCTCCGAGGCCCCGAAACGCAGGAACCCCGTCTCACATACCAGCCTCACCACCGCCCGGTGCGGCACCGACACCCCCTTCGGCTTGCCCGTCGATCCCGACGTGTACATCACGTACGCCGGACTCTCCGGAGACCACCCCGCCTCCCCCCCCACGCCACCGACGACGAGATCTCCGCCCAGTCCCGGTCCAGGCACACGCGGGGCACCCAAGAGCCCGGCAGACGGCCCAGCAGGCGCTCCTGCGTCAACACCAGGGACGCGCCGGCGTCGGACAGCATCCACCCCAGCCGCTCCACGGGATGCCCCGGATCGAGCGGCACGTACGACCCACCCGCCTTCAAGATCCCCAGAATCCCCACCAGCATCTCCAGCGACCGCTCCACCAGCAGGCCCACCCGCTCCCCCGGCAACACCCCCAACCAGCGCAGATAACCCGCCAGAAGACCCGAGCGATGATCCAGCTCCCCGTACGTCAGACTCTCGCCTCCGCACACCGCCGCGATCCGCTCCCCCTCTACCCGCGCCCGCTCCTGGAACAGCTCGGGAAGGCAGGCACGCGGATACGAGCTCCCGGTGTCGTTCCAACCCCACAACAGCTGGTGGCGCTCCCACTCCGACAACAGATCCAGATCGCCCAGCAGCCCGTGGCCGGCCGCAAGCGGGCCGGTCATGCGGATCAGCAGATTTTGCAAATGCCCCAGCATCCGCCGAGCGGTCATGGGGTCGAAGCGAGAGCGGTCGCAGGAGATCCTCAGCAATACGAGCTCCTTAGGGACCGCCACCACCGTCACGCCGAAGTTGGTATGTTCCAGCGCCTGGACATCCACCACGCCGAGGCTGGAGCCCTCCTCCTGAAGAGGCGCCTCCTGCGGGAAGTTCTCGACGACCAGGATCGAGTCGAACAGCGGCTTGCCCCGCGGCACCTCGCTCCAGCCCTGGATTTGGACCAGGGGGGTATGCCCGTGCCGCCAGAGCTCCGCCTGGCGCTCCTGCAGCGACTTCAGCCAGGGCAGGAGGGGGCTCCGCCAGGATAGCTCCACCCTTACGGGCAGCGTGTTGATGAAGAGACCCAGAATCGACTCGACCCCCGGCAGATCCGCCGGCCGCCCGGCCACGGTCGAGCCGAAGACCACCTCGTCCAGGCCGCTGTAGCGGCTGAGCAGCACGCTCCAGGCCGCCTGCAGCAGGGTATTGAAGGTCAGATGGTTCCGCCTCGCCTGTTCCTGCAGCGCCGCGCTCTCCGCCGGCGTAAGCCATTCCTGCAGGCTCTCCGTGCCCGCCTTCCCCGTCGGCTGCGGTTGATCCACCCCCACGGGAGTCGGATCGGTCCAGCCGGCGAGCGTACGGCGCCAGTACGCCTCCGTGCTCGAGTCGTCCTGCCTCGCGAGCCAGTCGATATAGTCGCGGAACGGTAGGCGCTCCGGGAGCCTGGGGCCGCGGTCCTGCCGCAAGGCGTCGTAGGCCTCCAGGAAATCCCGGGTCAGGGCCATGAAGGACCAGCCGTCGAGCAGCAGATGGTGGTGGCTCCACAGCAGCAGGTGAGAGCCCTCGCTCATGTCGACCAGCGTCCAGCGCATCAGCGGTGCCCGCGACAGATCGAATTCCAGTGCGCGATCCGCCGCCAGGAGAGCCGGCAGGCGGTGCTCGCGCTGCGCGTCCGGTGGTATGCGCCGCCAGTCCTCGCGTCCCAGATCGATGGCTGCCGCCCGGTGGACGGCCTGCAGGGGGCGCTCCAGGCCTCTCCAATGCAGGGAGGTGCGCAGGATCGGATGGTGATCGACCAGCCGCTGGATGGCGCCGGCGAGAGCCGCGACGTCGAGCTCCCCCACCAGATGGATGGCGAGCTGGCCCACGTACATTCCGGCGCCGGGAGCGTACAGGCTGTGGAAAAGGAGGCCTTCCTGGAGAGGCGACAGCGGATAAGCGTCCTCCAGGTTCTCGACGACGGCCCGGATCGCCTCCAGGTCCCCCGGCGAGGGCTGCGCGCGCGTGGGCTCCGCATCCTCGGGCGCGGTCCCGGCAAGGCTCTCGGCCACGGCAGCGAGCTGGGCGATCGTCTGGTGGCTGAACAGCTGCTGGGCGGTGAGTTTCAGGCCTTCCCGATAGGCGCGCGAGACGACCTGGATACTCAGGATGGAGTCGCCGCCCAATTCAAAGAAATTATCCTCCACGCCGACCTGATCAAGCCTCAGCAGCTCGCGCCAGATCCTGGCGAGGATCTTCTCCTCGGCGGTCCGGGGCTCGACATGGGGGAGGGTCCGGGGGCCCGCCATCGGCTCCAGAGAGGACAGGGCGCCGCGGTCCACCTTGCCGTTGGGCAGCCTTGGAAGGTGATCGAGAACGGCGAACAGCACGGGGACCATCGCGTCGGGCAGACGCTCCCGGGAGTAGGCTCCCAGGCCCTCGGCCGTGAGGCTCTTGCGGCGGGCGGGCGCGACGTAGGCGACCAGGCGCGGCGCTCCTGTCTCCCTGTGCGCCACGACCACCACCTCGCCGACATCCGGATGCTCGCTGAGCACCGATTCGATCTCGCCGAGCTCGATCCGCACGCCCCGGATCTTGACCTGACCGTCGCCGCGGCCCAGGAACTCCAGGGTGCAGTCGGGCCGGTAGCGCGCCAGGTCGCCGGTGGCGTACATCCGTTCTCCCGCGGAACCGCTGAAGGGGTCGGGAACGAAGCGCTCAGCCGTCAGCCCGGGCTGTTTCAGATAACCGCGGGCCAGGCTGGCCCCTCCGATGAAAAGGGCTCCGGGCACGCCGACCGGAACCGGCGTCTGGCCGGCGTCGAGCACGTAGAGGCGCACGTTATCCAGGGGGCGGCCGATCGGCACGACGCCGGCGGCATCGGCGGGCGAGCAGAGGTGAAACGAAGCGTCGATGGCAGACTCGGTCGGACCGTAGAGGTTGCAGAGCCGGCCCTCCAGACTGGAGAAGAAACGGCCGCAAAGGTCCGCGAGGAGCGCCTCGCCACCGCAGAAGACATCGCGCAACGTCCGGCACGTCCCCAGCCCCGGCTCTTCGAGGAACACGCCGAGGAGCGAGGGGACCAGCTGGAGCCGGGTCACCCCGTGGAGGGCCGTCAGCTCAACGAGCCGCGCGGTATCGCGGTGCGCGCCCGCCGGCGCCACCACCAGCACCGCCCCGGCCAGCAGCGGCGAAAAAATCTCCCAGATCGAGGCGTCGAAGCTGTAGGGGGTCTTCTGGAGCACCCGGTCCCGCGCGGTCAGGGGGAAGATCCTCTGCATCCAGAGAAGCCGGTTGAGGATGGCACCATGGGAGATCACGACCCCCTTCGGCCTGCCGGTCGATCCCGAGGTATAGATGACGTAGGCGGGGCTCAGAGCGCACGGGGCCGGCGGGACGTGCCGCTCCCCATCCGGTGCCGGCTCACCACCCAGTTCCTGATCGACCCGCACGACCGTGGCTCCGGGCGGCATCGGCACGTCCCGCCGGCCGCCTTCGGCGAGGAGCACGGAAGCGCCGGAATCCGCGATCATGAAGGCCAGGCGGTCGGCAGGATACTCGGGATCCAGCGGCAGATAGGCGCCCCCTGCCTTGAGCACGGCGAGCAGGGACGCCACCATGGCGGGAGAGCGCTCGAGGCAGACGGCCACCAGGGTCTCGGGACCGACCCCCAGGCCGACCAAGCGTTCCGCGATCCGGTCCGCCTGGCGGTTGAGATCCCGGTAGGTCAGCCGGACCTCTCCGAAGACGACCGCCACCGCCTCCGGAGAGCGCTCCGCCTGGGCCTCGAAGCAGGCATGCAGCAGCGCGGGCCCCGGGTGGTCGACCCGCGTGTCGTTGAACTCGTGGAGGATCTGCTCCCGTTCGTCTGGACTGAGCAGGCTGAGCTCCAGCGCGGGAGAGCCCGGGCTTCGCAGACACTCTCCGAGCAGGGCCGTGAACACGGCGGCGGCGCGCTCGACGACCTGCGCCGACAGCTCGCCGTCGTCGTATTCGAGCCTCGCCTCCAGACCGCCAGGGGTATGGATCAGGAGCAGCTTCAGCTGCCAGCGGTCCCAATGTGCCTGCCAGAGACCAGGAGCGAGGACCAGGTCACCGGCGGCGAAAGTGCCGGAGAGCTCGACGTATTCGAAGCCGTAAGGCCAGAACTGGGGAATGGAAGCCCCGTCGCGGCTGCCGCCGGGAGCGTCCCAGGAGAACCACTCCTGCCATCCGGCCGCCAGCGTGAGGCTCTCCTCGGTCCGGCGCGCGAGCTCCGCAAAGGAGAGGCCGCGCGGCGCAGGCGTGGGGGCGGGGAGATGGCGGGCGAACAGACCAAGGGCCCGATCCAGCCCCTCGTAGCGGCGCCCGTCGAACGCGACCCCCACCAGCAGGTCGTGCTTGTCGGTGAGCCTGCGCAGCAGGAGCTGCCAGCAGGCGAGGAAAACCGCGGCGGGAGAGGCGTCACAGCTCGCGGCGACCGTCCGGACGCGGTCGTCCCAACCCTGATGGACCGGTATCTGCTGGCGGGCCGGCCTGAAAGCTACCGCCCCGCCGGCCCCGTGCTGAAAGGGCAGGGGGACATTCTCGGGCCTGGCGTTCAGGAATCGCCAGTATTCCCTGCCCGGGTCCCCGGACTCGGAAACGAGGATGTCGCGGAACGCCTGAGCCACATCGGCATACTGCACGGCCGCGGGACCGCCCGGTTTCCCCGCGTAGATCTCGGCGATCTCCCGGAGCAGGTTGTCCAGGGCGCGGAGGTCGGCGCAAAGCGCCGGAAGTCCGAGGACCAGAAGGTGCTCCTCCGGCGATGCCATTGCCAGGTCCGCTTCCAGCGGCAGGAGGTCGTACCGCGGAGCGCGTGTCTCGACTTCCGCGATCAGGGCCGCGGCCGCCGACGGCCGTTCGCCAGGATCAAGCGCGGTCCAGTCATGATGCCGGATTCGCACCGGGCCCGTCAGGATCACCTGCAGGGGTACGCTCATCCCCGGCAGAAACCGGAAGGCGGTCCGCAGGATCTCGTGACGGTCCGCCACCTCCTGAATCGCCGCCGCGATGCGGGCCGGGTCGAGGGGACCCCGGATCATACACGAGCAGACGGCGCGAAAGGGCGTGGCCGAATCCAGCGACGCCCCCTGGACGTGCCACAGATGCTCCTGCTGAGGCGACAGCTCGAAACCGTCGAATGCACCGCTTCCGATCTGATCTTGTTCCATGCCGCTAATCTCTCCGATTCCAGTGCCTCATGGCCGCCCCGACGGTTTCCTTCTCGCGGTCTGGAGCGCTCGCAGGACGACCGCGTCGGGACCGGGCTCATCCGGGCCTTGCGAAGCCGCTCCGAACAGGACCGGTTTCAGATGCGAAAGGCGGATGCCAGGTTTGCTCACGATCGTCGCGAGCAACAGGGCAAACCGGTCGACCAGCCGACGGACCGTCATCTCATCGAAGAGGTCGATGCTGTACTGCACGCCCCCACGCAGACCGTTCTCCGTCTCGGTCAGATTGAAGATGAGGTCGAACGGCGTGGTCTGAATGTCGAAGTCGATGGGACTGATCGATAGCCCCGAACCGTGAATCCTTGCCGCCGGATTGGCCGCCGGATTGTTGTGCAGGCTGAAGACCGCCTGGAATAAGGGCGAGCCCGCCGTGGTCCGTTCGAGCCGGAGCTCGCTCGCAAGCCGGTCGAGCGGCACGTCCTGATGGGCGTAGGCGCTCAGAGCGTTCTCCCGTACCCGGCCCAGCAACTCGCGGAGCTGCGGATCTCCGGACAGGTCGGTGCGCAGGACCAGCATGTTGACGAAAAATCCGATCAGGCGCTCGGTCTCGATCCGGTTGCGCGCCGCGACGTTGGAACCGATGACGATGTCGGTCTGCCCGGAGTATGCGTGGAGCAGCGCCTTGAAGGCGGTGAGCAGAAGCATGTAGAGGGTGCTTCCCTCGCTCCGCGCGAGCGCTTTGAGACCCCGGGTCAGCTCGGCCGAGAGGGCCACCGGCAGGACGTTGCCGCGGCCGGAGGGCCTGACCGGCCGCGGCCGATCGGCGGGCAGTTCGACCGGGGGAGCCCCCTGAAGCCGCTGCTTCCAGGAGTCCAACAGGTTGTCCAGAACCTCGCCGCTCAGCCATCGCCGCTGCCAGGCGGCGAAGTCCGCGTACTGGAGACGCAGATCGGGAAGCGGAGAGGGACGTCCCGCGGCCAGCTCCTCGTAGAGGGCCGTCAACTCCTGGATGAAAAGGTCCAGCGACCAGCCGTCGGAGACGATGTGATGGAAGGTCACGAGGATGGCGTGATCGTCGCTCCCCAGGCGCAGCAGAGTGATGCGCAGGAGGAGATCCCGCTCGAGGCTGAACGGCGTCGCCTGCTGCTCGGTCGCGAGCCGGCGGACCGCCAGCAGGCGCCCGGCCTCCGCCAGGGCGGAGAGATCAACGACCGGGGGCGCCAGCGTCGCCGGCGGGGCGACGACCTGCGCCGGTTCGCCGTCCATCTCCACGAAGCGGCTGCGCAGCACTTCGTGACGCCGTACCACCTCGTTCATGGCGGCCGAGAGCGCCGGTATCGACAGCGCGCCCCGCAGGCGAACGGCGGTCTGAATGTTATACGCCGCGCTGTCGGGGCCGATCTTGTACAGCACCCAAAGCCGCTGCTGGGCGAACGACAGGGGCGCCGTGGCGCCGCGCGGCGCCGCGGGACCGAGGGCCGGCGGCTGCGGCCCCCTCTCCTCGGAGGTGCGGACCGCCTCCGCCAGCATGGCCACCGTGGGGCGTTCGAACAGCGTGCGGACCGGCAGCTCGACCCCGAAAAGCTGATAGACCCGCGACAGGAGCTGGGTCGCCATCAGAGAGTGGCCGCCCAAGGCGAAGAAGTCGTCGTCGACGCCGACCACCTCACGGTGCAAGACCGCCGCGAAAACCCCCGCGAGCAGCTCCTCCATCGGGGTGCGCGGCGCAGCGGCGCCGGCCTGCTGGATGAGCGTGACCTCGGACGCCATCCGTGCGAGCTCCCGCCGGTCCACCTTGCCGTTCGGCGTCAGCGGAAAGGCCGTCAAGGGCACGAAGGTGGACGGCACCATGTACTCAGGAAGCAGGTTGCGCAGGAAAGAGCTCAGCTCCGGCGCGGCAGAGGCACCCTCCTCCAGGATCAGCCACGCGACCAAGCGCTCTCCCATCGCGGCCACCGCGGCCTGCCGCACCGCTGGATGGGAAGCGAGCGCCGCTTCGACCTCTCCCAGCTCGATGCGGAAGCCTCGGACCTTGACCTGGTGATCGATTCGCCCGAGAAACTCGAGCCGTCCTCCGGATTGCCAGCGCGCGAGGTCCCCTGTGCGGTACAGCCTCCCGCCCCTTTCGCTCCCGGCGAAAGGATCGGGGACGAACCGCTCGGCGGTGAGGTCGGGCGCGTCGAGATAGCCCCGGGCGAGGCCCATGCCGGTGATCGCCAGCTCCCCCGGGACCCCCACCGGTACCAGATTGAACCGCGGATCGAGGACCACCAGGCGGGTGTTGGCGATCGCGCCGCCGACCGCGATGGAGCCCCGGGCGGCCTCTTCCGTGCCGACCCGGCGCGCCGCCGACCAGATGGTCGTCTCCGTCGGACCGTACATGTTCCACAGCTCGCCGACCCGCGGCAACAGGCGCGCCGCCAGCTCCGCGGGAAGCGCCTCGCCGCCACAGAGAGCCCGGAGTCCGCCGTCCCCCTGCCAACCCGCGTCGAGGAGCATCCGCCACCCCGCGGGCGTCGCCTGCAGGACGGTCGCCCCCGAGGCGGCCAGGCGCTCGCGCAGGAGGCGGCCGTCTGAGGCCTCCTCGCGGCTCGCCAGCTCGAGCCGCGCCCCGGTGACCAGAGGCATCAGGATCTCGAGGGCCGCGATATCGAACGCGAGAGTGGTCACGGCGAGGGCCACGTCCCCGGCGGTGAAACCCGGCACGCTCTGCATGGAGAGCAGGAAGTTCGCCAGCGCTCCGTGAGAGACCTGCACCCCCTTGGGGCGGCCGGTCGAGCCGGAGGTGAAGAGGATGTAGGCGAGCCGCTCGGGATGGACCGCCCCGGCACCGGGGGGCAGGGCGGGAGCCTCGTCGTCCCTCACGCTCTCGACCCGCAACACCGCCATGCCCCCCCCCGGGAGCAGGCCGAGCAGGCTCTCCTGGGTGATCAGCGCTCCCGGCTTGGCTGCCTCCAGGATCAGCGCCAGGCGCTCGCGCGGATGGGAGGGGTCCAGGGGGACGTAGGTCCCGCCGCTCTTCATGACCGCGAGCACCGCCGCCGGCATCCATGGAGTACGCTCGAGAGCGATCCCCACCCGCGTCTCGGGACCGACGCCCGCCGCCAGCAGGCGGGCGGCCAGCGCGTCGGCCCGGCGGTCGAGCTCCGCGAAGGTCAGCCGCTCCCCCGCTCCGACCACCGCGATCGCTTCCGGCCGGCGCCTTGCCGCCGCCTCGAACCAGCGGTGCGCGAACGGAGCGGCCGCGATGTCCCGCCGCGGGCCGTTCCCTTCCGCGGCGACTTGGCGCCGTTCCGCATCGCCGAGCAACGGCAGCGCTTCGACCCTGCCCGAGCCCCCCGCCCGTAGCGCCGCGGCCAAGCCCGAGAAAAGGTTCCTCAGGTGCCCGAGCATCCGCTCCACCGCCTCTGTGTCGAAGCGCGCGCGCTCGAAGTCGGCGCGCAGCCGCAGCTCCTCGCCCGGCTGGACGACGAGCGTCAGGGGATAGTGGGTCTGTTCGAGGGCCCTCACTTCGGAGATGCCCAGCGCTCCCCCGTCCCGCCGCATGGTCGTCTCGCGCGGATAGTTCTCGAACACCAGGATGCTCTCGAACAGGGGAACGCCGCGGGGCACCTCACTCCAGCCCTGCACCTGCACCAGCGGACTGTGCTCGTGCTGCCGGAGCTCCGCCTGGCGGCGCTGCAGGTCCTCGAGCCAGGCGAGAATCTCTCTCCCCCCATCGCCGAGCCCCATGCGGAGGGGCAAGGTATTGATGAACAGTCCCACCATGGTCTCGACGCCCTGCAACTCGGCCGGGCGGCCGGCGACGGTGACGCCGAAAACGACGTCATACTGGCCGCTGTAGCGGCTCAGCAGGGCCCCCCAGAGGCCTTGGGTGAGGGTGTTGAGCGTCAACCGGTGGCGCCTGGAGAGCGCCTGCAGCTCCGTCGTGGTGGCGGCATCCAACGCCAGCGAGCGCGAGCCGAAGCCAGGATCAGGGCCGGCGAGCCGGTCGATGCCGAAAGGCGTCGGCGCGGTGAAGCCGGCGAGAGCGTACCGCCAGTACTCCTCCGAGCCTGCCGGATCCTGGCTCTGGAGCCAGGCGATGTAGTCGCGGTAGGGGCGCCGGCCGGCCGGGCGGAGTTCCCGGCCGGCCTTCAGCTCCTGGTAGCCGGCCAGCAGCTCCGAGACCAGCATGGTGAAGGACCAGCCGTCGAGCAGCAGGTGGTGGTGGCTCCAAAGGAGCCACTGCTCCTCCTCGCCGGCCCGCACCAGGGTCCAACGGACCAGAGGGGCCCGCGACAGGTCGAATCCCCGCTCGCGGTCCCGCGCCAGCAGGAGCTCGAGGCGCTCCTGCCGCTCCGCGGCGGTCAGGCCGCCCCAGTCCTCGCGCTCAAAGTCCGTCTCCACGTCCCCGTGCACGACCTGGAGGGGCTGTTCGAGACCGCTCCAGGCAAAGGAGGTGCGGAGCACGGGATGGCTCGTCACCAGCCTCCGGCAGGCCTGCTCGAGGACGGCGCCGTCGACGTCTCCGGCGAGACCGCAGATCAGCTGCTCCACGTAGACGCCCGACCCTGGCGCGAAGAGCCCGTGGAACAGGAGACCTTCCTGGAGCGGAGACAGCGGATAGAGGTCTTCGATGTTCCACTCGTCCCCCAGGACGCGATCGAGATCCCCCTGGCCGAGATCCGCCAGCGGGAAGTCGGAAGGGGTGTATCCGGCCGCGCGGTTCTCGACCGTGGCGCAGCAGTGGTCCACGAGGGCCCGCAGATGGGCCACGAACTCTCCAGCCCAGCCCTCGACCGTCGCGCGCTCGTGGAGGTTCGCGCTGTAGGCCCAGTCGACCTTCAGGCTGCCCCCGGCGATGAGCCCGGAGACCTCGAGAGCGTGGTTGCGGCAACCCCGCGGGCTACGGGTGCTCCCGCTCGCCTCCCCGGCCAGGCCGAACAGCGCAGGCCCCGGCAGGACCTGATCCAGCTGTCCGAAGTAGTTGAAGACCACTGCTGGGGGCCGGTCGCCGCGCAAGGCCGCGGCGACCGCCCGGTCCTCGCGCAGCTGGCTGAGCAGGCCATGGCCCAGCCCGCGCCCGGGGATCGCGCGCAGGTGCTCTTTGACCGCCTTCAGGGTAGCCGCGAGCCCGGCCTCCGGCAGGGGCCGGAGGCGTACCGGGAAGACCGTGGTGAACCAGCCGGCGGTGCGCGACAGGTCCACTCCGGGCACGATCTCCTCCTCCCGGCCGTGACCTTCGAGATCGACGAGGACCGATCCATCCTGGGTGGCCGGTCCGAGGGTCAGGGCCAGAGCCGCCAGCAGCACATCGTTGATCTGGGTGCGATAGGCGGCGGGGACCTCCTGGAGGAGCCTGCGGGTCTCCTCCGGGCTCAGCGTCACCGCCACCCGGCGGACCGAGGCCTCGGTGTTCTCGCCCTCCGGGTGGTCGGCCGGTGGCTCTCCCCCCGGGCTTCCCAGCTCGGACACCCACCAGGACAGATCAGGCTCGAGCGGCATCGTCCCGGCGAGTTCGGCCAGCCGCCGCGTCCAGATCTGGAACGAGGTGGTCTTGGCGGGCAGCCGCACCCGCTCGCCGTCCAGAATCTGCTGGCAGGCGGATTCCAGATCTTCGATCAGCACCCGCCACGAGACGCCGTCAACCGCCAGGTGGTGGATGACAAGCAGCAGGCGGGCCTC
Organism: uncultured Acidobacteriota bacterium; assembly: GCA_963792575.1. Classification (GTDB taxonomy): domain Bacteria; phylum Acidobacteriota; class Thermoanaerobaculia; order Multivoradales; family UBA5704; genus DATARR01. The sequence continues at coordinate 390,090 of CAWBWZ010000002.1, read as the reverse complement.
GCCGTCCGCGAGATCGAACCAGGCGGCCCGCGCGAGGGGGCCCCGGGTCAAATCGAGACTGGCCTGGACCTGCCGGGCCGCGTCTTCGAGCGCCTCGCGCCCCAGCGGCAGAGCCATCCCGGACAGATCCACCCGGACCAGGCGCTCGGCGGCAGCCTCCGTGCCCTCATTCCAGGCGCGCCACCCCTCGTCTTCCCGCAAGAAGCGAAGGCGCAGCGCATCGTGATGCGCCAGCAACGCCCAGAGCGCCCGCTGTGCGGCCTCCGGCCGCAGGGACGGGCGGATCGAGAGCAGCAGCGACTGGTTGAAGTGGTGCGGATCGAGCGGATCGGCCGCCAGGAACCGCTGCTGGAAGGGCGTGAGGAGAACCGCTCCCGTGATCGGTCCCTGGGGAATGTCGAGGGTCTCCCCGGTCCCCGCGACGCGCGCGAGGGCGGCGATCGTCTGGTGTTCGAAGATCTGCTTGGCCGTGATCCGGCAACCGGCCCGATTGGCGCGGGACACCACCTGGATGCCGAGGATCGAGTCGCCGCCGAGCGCGAAGAAGTTGTCGTGGATCCCCACCCGCTCGAGCCCCAGGAGCTCGGCCCAGATCCGGCTCAGCAGCGCCTCGGTCCCGGTCCGCGGATCGCCTCCCGCGCTCCGCCGCGCCGTCTCCGGCGCCGGCAAGGCCCGCCGGTCAATCTTGCCGTTGGGGGAGAGCGGCAGCTCGGGCAGCAAGACGAACGTCGACGGCACCATAAACTCGGGCAGCCGCTCCTGGAGACGGGCCCTCAGCCCGGTGGGGTCCAGCTCCCCCCCCCTGGACACTACATAGGCGACCAGGCGCAGGCCTTCCGCCGCGCCCGGTACCGCCGTCACCACGGCTTGGCGGATCTCGGCGATCTCGCCCAGCGCGGTCTCGATCTCGCCCAGCTCGATCCGGAAGCCGCGGATCTTGACCTGGAAATCGAGACGGCCCAGGTACTCCACCACCCCGTCCGGCGACCGCCGGCCGAGGTCGCCCGTACGGTAGAGCCGCACTCCGCCTTCCTCTCCGAACGGGCTCGGGATGAACTTCTCGCCCGTGAGGTCGGGGCGCCCCAGGTATCCCACCCCCAGGCCGGCCCCGCCGATATGAATCTCCCCGGGCACGCCCACCGGCACCGGCAGTAGGAAACGGTCGAGGACGTGGATGGCCAGATTGGCGATCGGACGCCCGATGGGCACGACACCACGGCCATCCCCGGGACGGCAGGCATGGAACGTCACGTCGACCGCCGCCTCGGTGGGACCATAGAGATTGTGCAATTCCGCGCCGAGACGCTGGTGGAACCGCTCCTGGAGATCCAGGCCGAGGGCCTCGCCGCTGCAGATCACCCGCCGCAGCGAGCCCAGCCGCTCGACCCCCTCCTGCTCCAGGAAGGCCCGCAGCATTGAGGGGACGAAATGGATCGTCGTGATCTCCTCGGCGGCGATCAGGTCGGTGAGATAGGCGGGATCGCGGTGCCCTTCGGGGCGGGCCACCACCAGGCAGGCTCCCGTCATCAACGGCCAGAAAAACTCCCAGACCGAAACGTCGAAGCTGAACGGCGTCTTCTGCAGCACCCGGTCGGAAGCGTCGAGCCGGTAGCGGTCCTGCATCCAGAGCAGGCGGTTGGCGATTCCATGGTGCGAGTTCATCGCCCCCTTCGGCCGCCCCGTCGAGCCGGACGTGTAGATCACATAAGCCAGACTTTCGGGCACGGCCCTGACGTTGGGACAGCTGGCCGGCTGGCGTTCAAGGCTCTCCCACTCGGCATCGAGGCAGACGATCCGCGGCGATCCAGCCGGCAGGATCTGCCGCAGAGGCTCCTGAGTGAGGATCACCCCGAGAGCGCCATCCTCCATCATGAAGGCTAGGCGCTCCCGTGGATACGCCGGGTCGAGAGGCAGGTAGGCTCCCCCCGTCTTGAGCACTGCCAGGAGAGACACCACCATCTCGACCGAGCGCTCCATGCAGATTCCGACCAGATCGCCCGCCGATACCCCCAGCCCGAGCAGCAGGTGCGCTACCTGGTTGGCCCGCCGCTCCAGCTCGCCGTAGGTCAGCCGGACGTCCTCGACGACTAGAGCCGGAGCGGACGGCGTCCGTGCCGCCTGCTCCGCCACCATCTCGTGAACGCAGCGAAGCGGCCAGGCTTCCGCGGTGTCGTTCCAATCCGTCACCAGTTGATGCCTCTCCGCGGCGCTGAGCACGGGCAGCTCGGAGACGCGGAGATCCGGCCGGATGGCCACCCCGGCGAGCAGGTTCTCGAAAGCGCCTGCCAGGCGGATCATTGTCGAGGCGTCGAACAGGTCGGGGTTGTACTCCCAGGTCCCGGCGATACCCTCGCCGATCTCCGTGAGGTACAGCGTGAAATCGAACTTCGCGCTGACCGCGTCATTCCGGATCGGCTCCAGGAAGAGCCCGGGAAGATCGAGCGCCGCCAGCGGAGCGTTCTGCAGGACAAGCATGACCTGGAACAGTGGGGAGTGCGCCAGGCTGCGCTCCGGCCGCAGCTCGTCCACCAGCTTTTCGAACGGAACCTCCTGGTGGGTGTAGGCGCCGAGCGCGACCTCGCGGACCTGCGCCAGGAGGCGGCGAAAATCCGGATCGCCGGCCAGGTCGGCGCGCAGGGCCAGAGTGTTGACGAAGAAGCCGATCAGCGTCTCTGTCTCCATGCGCTCGCGGTTGGCGACCGGCGTGCCCACAACCACGTCCTCTTTTCCACTCACGCGCGACAGCAGGGCCTGGAGAGCCGCGAGAAGAACCATGAACAGTGTCGCCTCGCCGCCGCGCGACAGTGCGGCGAGCTGGCGCGAGAGACCCGCGCCGAGGCGCGTCGAAACGCGCGCTCCGCGATAGGTCTGCACCGCCGGGCGCGGGCGGTCGAGCGGCAGGTCCAGGACCTCCGGCGCGCCGGCGAGGGCGCGCCGCCAGTGATCGAGATGGGCCTCAAGGACCTCTCCCCGCAGCCAGGAGCGCTGCCAGGCCGCGTAGTCCGCGTATTGCACGGCGAGCCTGGGCAGCATGGGCGCGCGGCCGGTGAGAAGGGCCGTATAGAGCTCGGTCACCTCACCCACCAGCACTCCCATCGACCAGCCGTCCGACACGATGTGATGCAGGTTGAGCAGGGCGACGTGGCGTTCCTCTCCTGGCTCCGCCACCAGCCGCAGGAGGGCGGCACGCACCAGGGGTCCGCGGGAAAGATCGAAAGGCCGCAGGGCATCCGCCACGATCAGGGAGCGGAGGGTGGCCTCCCGCGGCCGCGGGGGCAGGCCGCTCAGGTCCACCAGGGGGGGATCCAGGCGCAACTCGGGAGCGATGACCTGCGTCGGCCGCCCGTCGGCCGCCGGGAACGAAGTCCGCAGCGCCTCGTGCCGCCTGGCGATTCCGGAGAGGCTCCCGGCCAGGGCGGCGCGGTCGAGACGGCCGCGCAGGTCAAGGGCCAGAGGCATGTTGTAAGCCGCCATCCCCGGCTCGAGCTGATCGAGGAACCAGAGCCGCTCCTGAGCGAACGAGAGGGGGAGCGCCGAGGTCCGCGGGACCGGCCGGAGGGCGGGGGCCACAAGGCCCCGCTCGCGGGCGAGGAGGGCCGCTACGCGGGCCGTGAGAGCGGCCAGGGTCGGGGATTCGAAGACGGCCCGCAGGGGCAGCTCGACCCCGCAGGCGCGCCGCACCCGGGAGACCAGTTGCACGGCGAGCAGCGAGTGCCCCCCGAGGTCGAAGAAACTCTCCTCCGGCTGCACGCTCTCGGCGCGCAGCACCTCCGCGAAGATCCCCGCCAGCACCTCCTCCAGCGGGCTGCGCGGAGCCGCCACGATCCCGGCACGCCCTCGCTCTCTCGCGGGCTCGATCCGCGGCAGCGCCTTGCGGTCCACCTTGCCGTTGGGCGTCAGCGGCAGGGCGTCGAGGAAAACCCAGTGCGAGGGCACCATGTAACCGGGCAGGCGGCGGCCGAGCAGCTCCCGCACCTCCGCCGCCGTCGGATTCATCCGCTCGGCAGCGACGACGTAGGCGACCAGCCCGCGCCCTCCCGGCAGATCCTCACGGACCATCACCGCCGCCTCCTTCAGCACCGGCAGGCCTGTCAGGGTGGCCTCGATCTCGCTCAGTTCGATGCGGAAGCCGCGCACCTTGACCTGATGATCGCTGCGCCCGAGGAACTCACAGACGCCGTCCGCGCGGCGGCGCGCGAGATCTCCGGTCCGGTAGAGGCGGTCGCCGTCGCCGAACGGATCGGGAACGAAGCGGTCCGCCGTCAGGTCGGGACGCCCGAGATAACCGCGCGAGAGGCCGGCTCCCCCCAGGTAGAGGTCCCCCGTGACGCCGACCGGGACCGGCTGCATCCCGGCGTCGAGCACATGGGCCCGGGAACCGGAGAGCGAGCGTCCGATCGGCGGTGCGCTCCGCGAATCGCGCTCGACAAGAGTGAAGATCGAATAGACCGTGTCCTCGGTCGGGCCATACAGGTTGTAGAGGCGCTTCACCGACCCCACGCCGTGGATCTGGTCCGCCAGCGCCCGGGTCAGCGGCTCGCCGGCGAGGTTGACGGTGCTCAGCGAGGCCGGCAGGCTGCCGCCGCGCACGAGCTCGGCGAGCGCCGACGGAACGGTGTTGATGAGCCGCACCTCGGCCGCTCCCTCCATGGAGGCCAGGGCGAGGGCGTTCTCCACCAGGATGACGGTCCCCCCCGCGGCCAGCGGGACGAACAGCTCGAAGACGGAGAGGTCGAAGCTGACCGAGGTCGAGAAGAGCACGCCGGCGAGCTCGTCGGGAGAGAAGAACCGACTGCGCCCAGAGGACGAAAGCCACGGCCCTGCGGTGCTCGATCGCCACCCCCTTCGGACGGCCCGTCGAGCCGGAGGTGTAGATGAGATAGGCGATGTTGCCCGCCACCGGCAGCGGCGGCGGCGCCGCCGGTCCTGCCGGTATCCCGTCGTCGTCCAGCCAGAGAGTCCGGTCGCCGGCCAGCCCCTCGATGCGGCCGGCAAGACTCCGCGTGGCCACCAGCACCGCCGCGTCGGCGTCCTCTACCATGAAGGCGAGCCGTTCCGGCGGATAGGAAGGATCGAGGGGAAGATAGGCCCCCCCGGCCTTGAGGATGCCCAGCATGCCGACCACCAGGTCGGACGAGCGCTCGCTGCACAGGCCGACGATCCTGTCGGGCCCCACTCCCCGCGCGCGGAGCCGACGCGCCAGGCTCTCCGCCCGGCGGTCGAGCTCGGCGTAGCTGAGCCTCTCGCCGCCGCAGATCAGCGCCATGGCCGCCGGCCGGCGGGCCACCTGGAGCTCGAAGAGCTCATGCAGGCATCGATCTTCCGTCGCCACCCCGAAGCCGTCCTCATTCCACTCCACGACAATCTGATGCCGCTCCGCGGGCGAGAGGAGGGAAACCGCCGCGAAGCGTGTCTCCGGCCTCTCTGCCCACGCGGACAGCAGGCTGTGGAGATGGCGGACCAGGCGCAGGGCGGTGGTGCCCTCGAACAGGTCGGCGTCGTACTCGCAGTAGCCGGAGAGGCCGGCCGCCGTCTCGGTGAGGGAGAAGGTGAGATCGAACTTGGCGGCTCCAGATTCGACGCCTACGGGCGCGAGCGTCAGTCCCGGCAGCCGCAGCGCGCCCATGGGCGCGCTCTGCCAGGCGAGCATCACCTGAAACAGCGGCGCGTAGGCGAGGCTGCGCTCCGGCCGCAGCTCCTCCACCAGCTTCTCGAAGGGCAGATCCTGATGCGCGTAGGCGCCGAGCGTCGTCTCCCGGACCCGGTCTAGGAGCTCGACGAAGCTCGGATCCCCCGACAGGTCGCCGCGCAACGCCAGCGTGTTGACGAAGAATCCGATCAGTCCCTGCGTCTCGACGCGGTTCCGGTTGGCCACCGGCGAGCCGATCATCACGTCGTTCTGGCGGGAGAGCCGGGACAGCAGGGCCTCGACCGCCGCCAGGAAGACCATGAACAGCGTCGCGCCCCGGCTCTGGCCGAGAGCCCCGAGGTCGCGGAGGAGCCGCGCGGGAAGCTCCACCGGGACCTGCGCCCCGCGATAGCCCTGGACCGGCGGCCGTGGCCGGTCGAGAGGGAGATCGATCACCTCCGGCGCCCCCATCAGCCACTCCCGCCACCAGGCGAGTTGCCGCTCCAGCAAGGGTCCCGAGAGCCATCCGCGCTGCCAGACGGCGAAGTCCGCGTACTGCAAAGGCAGTTCCGGCAAGTACGGTCTCACCCCGCGGGCGAAATCACGGTACAGCTCTCCCAACTCGCGCACGAGCACGCCCATGGACCAGCCGTCCGACGCAATGTGGTGGACGGTGACGAGGGCGACGTGCTCCTCTTCCGCGAGGCCGATCAGGGAGACGCGGAGCAGGGGACCGGCGCTGAAGTCGAACGGCGGGCGGGCCGCGCTCCAGAGGGCGCGCTCCATCTCGCTCTCCCGCGCCCCGGCGGCGAGGCCGGAGAGATCGACGAGCGGCAGCGACAGCGGCCGGCCGGGCAGGACCGCCTGGACCGGCGTGCCGTCGACCTCGTGGAAGACCGTGCGCAGCACCTCGTGGCGCCTCACGATCTCGCTGAGGCTGGCGCCGAAAGCCGCCCTGTCGAGACGGCCGGTCAGACGGACGGCCAGCGGGATGTTGTACGTGCCGCCGCCGACCTCCAGCCGCTCGAGGAACCAGAGCCGCTCCTGCGCAAAGGAGAGCGGGAACACCGCGCCCGGCGTCCGCTCCATCCTCGCGATCGGCGCCAGCTCCCCTCCGGCCTCTCCCGCGGCCCCCCTCTCCCCCCCGGCGAGGACCCGCCGGACGGCAACCGCGTGATGCTCCTCGAGGAAGCGGGCGAGCAGGGCGAGGGTCGGCGCCTCGAACAGGGCCACCACCCGCACGGGCTCTCCAAGCCGCTCCTGGAGCAGGTTGACGAGGATCGCGGCACGGATCGAGTTGCCCCCGAGCGCAAAGAAGTCGTCGTCCACGCCGGCTCCCTGCTCGCCGAGGACGTCTTCCCAAAGGCCGGCCAGAAAGCGCTCCAGGGGGGTGCGCGGCGGCGCGGCGCCCCCCCGCTCGCGGACGCCCCCGCTCTCGCCCGCCAGGACCTCGAGGGCACGGCGATCCACCTTGCCATGAGCGGTGAGCGGCAACTGGTCGAGAACGATCCAGGAGGACGGAATCATGTACTCCGGCAGCGCCTCCCGCAGATGCGCCTCGAGGGCGGCCGGAACCACCGGCTCGCCGGCTTGCGGCACCACGCAGGCCGCCAGCCGCGCCTCGCCGCCCCCCGGCGGCCGGAGGACCACCACCACCGCCCGGCTCAACTCGCGCCGGGAGGCGAGGACCGCCTCGATCTCGCCGAGCTCGATCCGGAAGCCACGCACCTTCACCTGCTGATCGATGCGTCCCAGGAACTCGAGCTCTCCAGAGGGCAGGCGCCTCCCCAGGTCGCCGGTCCGGTACCACCGGCCCTCCCTGGCGGGGACGAACTTCTCCGCCGTGAGGTCCTGGCGGTGCAGGTAGCCGCGGACGACCCCGGGGCCTCCCAGCCAGATCTCCCCCTTGACCCCGGTGGGGACCGGGCTCCCGGACCGGTCACAAACCAGGAGCGCGGCCCCGGGCAGCGGCCGGCCGATCGGGTTGCCGTTCCCCGGCGCGCCCTCGGCCTCGTGGCTGGAGACGATGATCGTGCCCTCCGTGGGGCCATAAAGAATCACGACGCGGGCGTTGGGAAAGGCCGCGCGCATTTCGCCCGGCAGGTCGGAGGGAACGGCGTCGCCGCCTACGAAGGCGCAGCGCAGGAGCGGAGCGCCGCCCCGGAGCTTCGCCGCCGCCGCCACCTGCCGCATCAGCGCCGGAACGGCATGCAGCAGGGTCATCCCGGCGAGCGATTCCACCAGCAGGGCCAGGTCGACGGTGGGCCGCAGCCCGAAGAGGACCGACGCGCCGCCCGCGAGCAGCGGTCCGAGGAGCTCAAAGAGGAAGATGTCGAACGAGGCCGGGGCCAGGCAGGGCATCCGGTCGCCGGGCGCGAAGGCGAAAGCCGCCTGCGCCGCCGCCAGAGTCTGCGCGAGGCTGCCGTGCTCGACCAGCACGGCCTTGGGAACCCCGGTCGTCCCGGAGGTATAAATGAGGTAGGCCAGATTCCCGGGATCTCCAGCCTGAGGCGGCTCGGAGTCGCCGGCGGGCGTCTCGAGCCCGGAAGCGTCGAGATCCACGACCCGGACTCCGTCGAGCGGCAGTCCCGGGTGCGCCTCCAGTGCGGCCCGCTGCGCCACGAGCACCCGGGGCGAGGCCGGATCCGGTCCCCCGACGCCGTCCTGGATCATGTAGGCCAGACGCGTCTCCGGCAGCGCGGGGTCGAGCGGGAGATAGGCCCCGCCCGCTTTCCAGATGCCGAGGAGCCCCGCCACCAGGCCGCCGGAGCGCTCGGCGAGAAGCCCGACGCGCGACTCGGGCCCGACGCCCAGGGACCGCAGGCGATGGGCCAGGCGATTGGCCCGGCGGTTCAGCTCGGCGTAGCTCAGCGTCTCCTCGCCGCTCACCAGCGCGGTCGCCTCGGGCATGAGCTCGGCCTGCGCGGCGAAGCGAGCGTGGACCGGCGGCAGCGGCGTGCCACAAACCGCCGCGGGCTCCGTCGCCATGGCCAGCTGCCGCAGCTCGGGAGCGGTCAGCAGAGGGAGCTCCGAGATCCGGCGCCCAGGCTCCTCCGCGATCCCCTGCAGGAGCACTCCGAAGCTGCCCGCCAAGCGGGAGACCGTGGCGCCGTCGAACAGATCCGACCGGTATTCGAACCGGCCGGCGAGGCCGTCGGTGCCCGCCGCGAGAATCAGAGCCAGATCGAACGGGGTCGCGCCGCGCTCGATCTCGACCGGCCTCAGGGTCCAGCCGCCGGCGCTCAGCGCCCCCGACTCCCCCTCCTGCAGGGCGAGCATCACCTGGAAGAGAGGCGAATGCGCGAGGCTGCGCTCGATCCCCAGCTCCTCCACCAGCCGCTCGAAGGGCAGATCCTGGTGGGTGTAGGCCCCCAGTGCCGTCTCCCGCACCTGGACGAGCCACTCCGCGAAGGAGGGGTTCGAGGAGAGGTCGCCCCGCAACGCCAGCGTATTGACGAACAGGCCGATCAGATCTTCCGTCTCCCGGCGGTTGCGGTTCGCCACCGGCGCGCCCACGACCAGGTCGTCCTCGCCGGTGACCCGCTGGAGCAGCGCCTGGAAGGCGCCCAGCAAGACCATGAACGGGGTGGCGCCCGCCGCTCTGCCGATCCCGGCCAGCGAGGCGTAGAGCTCCTCGCCGGTCGCGAAAGGCGCGCGCGCCGCGGCGAAGCCCTGCCGTGGCGGGCGCGGCCGGTCGAGAGGCAGATCGAGGACCGGCGGGGCGCCGGTGAGCCGCTCCCGCCACCAGGCGAGCTGCCGTTCGAGCGCCGGCCCCCCGAGCCATTCCCGTTGCCAGGCCGCGTAGTCGGTGTACTGCACCGGCAAGGACGGGAGAGACGCCGCCCGCCCTTGCTCGGCGGCGCCGTAGAGCTCTCCCGTCTCGCGCAGAAGGATGCGCATCGACCAGCCATCGGAGACGATGTGATGCACGGTCAGCAGACCGACGTGCTGGTCGTCCCCCAGGCGCAGCAGGCGAGCCCGCACGGCTCCCCGGGCGAGAACGAACGGGCGTCCCGCCTCCTCGGCGGCGAGGGTCAGGGCCGCCGGACGGCGCCGCTGCGCGGGCAGCGCGGAGAGATCGACCATGGGCAGCTCGATCCTGGCGGTCGCGGCGATTCTCTGGACCGGCCGGCCGGCGGACGAGCCGAAGGTGGTACGCAGCGTCTCGTGACGCGCGGCGACCCCGGCGAGAGCGGCGGCCAGGGCCGGCGGGGAGACAGGCCCCTCCAGGTCGAAGGCCAGGGGGATGTTGTAGGCGGCGGATTCGGCGTCGAGGCGGTCCAGGAACCAGAGACGCTCCTGGGCGAAGGACAGCGGCACCCCTTCTCCGGCCCGGCGGGGCACCGGGACGAGCGGCGGCGCCCCCAGCCCCGCCTCCTCCCGCAGGGCGGCACCGACCTCGGCGGCGAGGGACGCCAGGGTCGAAGCCTCGAACAGCCGGCGCAGCGGCAGGTCGACCGCGAACACCTCGCGGATCCGGGACGCGAGCCGCGCCGCGAGCAGGGAGTGTCCGCCGAGCGCGAAGAAATCGTTATGACGCCCGATCGCGCCCTTGCCCAAGACTTCCCCCCAGAGAGCCGCCAGCGTCTGCTCGAAGCCGCCGCGCGGCAGCTCGTCCTCGCCGCGGGCGGCGGTCTCTGTCGCCGGCGCGAGCCGGCCGAGGGCCCGGCGGTCCACCTTGCCCGTCGGAGTCAGCGGGAAGGCGGGCACCACCGCGAAAGCGGACGGGATCATGGCCGCCGGCAGGCGCTCGGAGAGGAAACCCCGGAGCTCGCCAGCCAGGGAGGCCGTAGACTCATCCGCGACCGCGGGGATGACGTAGGCGGCCAGGCGCGTTTCGCCGGCCTCGTCGGCCAGAGCCAGTACGACTGCCTCCCGAACCGCCGGATGAGAGGCGAGCGCCGCCTCGACCTCGCCCAGTTCCACGCGGACGCCGCGGATCTTGACCTGAAGATCGCGGCGTCCGATGAACTCGAGCGCGCCGTCCGGCAGCAGGCGTCCCAGATCGCCGGTGCGATAGAGACGGCCGCCCTGCCCCCGCGGATCGGGCACGAAGGCCTCCGCCGTAACCTCCGGCAGGCGCCAGTAGCCGAGGGCCGCGTACGGGGTGCGCAGGAAGATCTCGCCGATCCCCCACACCGAGGCCTGCTCTCCTCCCGGATGGCGGAGGACGATCCCGGTCTCGTCGACCGGGAAGCCCACCGGCAGGCCGGGCCGGGAGAGCTCGTCCCCAGGGCCGATGAAGCGCTGCAGCGCCAGCGTCGATTCGGTCGGCCCCATGCCGTTGACCAGCACGCACCCGGGAGCGAAGAACCGCCGGAAAGCCGCCAGGTCTTGCCGCCGGGCCTCCTCGCCCCCGAGCACGACCAGGCGCAGGGCGGGGAAGCACCCGCCGTCCCGGAGCCCACCCAGCAGGGCGCGGAAAAGCGTCGGGGTCGAGTGGAAGACGGTGATCTCCCGCTCGGCAAGCCAGCCGGCGAGCCCGTCGACCCCCTCCTCGCGGACGTCCCAGGGACAGAGCTCCGCGCCGTTGAGCAGGGCTCCGAAGAGATCCATCACCGCCGCGTCGAAGCTGTAGGACGCCAGCAGCGTCAACCGGTCCACGGCACCCAGTCCGAGCCGGCGGCTGTATGTCCGGATGTGGGCGAGGACGTTGCGGTGGCTCTGCATGACTCCCTTGGGCTGGCCGGTCGAGCCCGAGGTGTAGAGGAGATACGCCATCGCTTCCGGCGCGACCGGCAGGGGCGTCCAGCCCGCGGGCTGCGCGGGGAGCGACTCGTATTCGACGAGCGGCAGGCCGCGCGCCAGGTCGGTCGCCAGCTCGCGCTCGGATCGCGCGCCGACGACGGCGGTTGCCGCCGAATCGGCGAGCATGGCGCTCAGCCTTTCCCGCGGGTACGAGGGGTCGAGCGGCACATAGGTCTTGCCGGCGATCAGCGTGCCCAGGACCGCCGCCGCCATGGCGCCGCCGGGACGGAAGAGGAGCGCGATTCGCTCTTCGGCGGGAGGCTGAGGGGAGCGGGCGAGCAGCGCCCAGGCCACCCGCCGCGCCGCCTCTGCGAGCTCGGCGTAAGTCCAGGTCTCGCGCGGGGTCCAGACCGCGATCCGCTGCGGATGGGCGGCCACCATGGCGGCGAAGCGGTCGCCGATCGAGCCGCCGCTCTCCGGCGGCCAGGGGAGCGGGAGCTCCCGCCCTCCCAGCACCGCATAGGCGGGGGGCAGCAGAGCGATCTCGGACAGCCGCGAGTCCGGAGCGGCGGTGACGGCGCGCAACAGAGCTTCGAGGTGCTCCGCCATCTGGTCCATTTGAGCCCGGCCGAAGAGATCCCGGTTGTAGACCATGTCCAGGCGGATCGCCTCGGTGGCCTGGAACGCGTAGACCTCGAGATCGAACTTGGCCACCGGCTCGCCGGCGGCGAACGGAGCCGCCCGCAGGCCGCGCAACAGGCTCAGGCCGCCATCGCGCTCGTGCTCGAACTCGAGGCCGTTGACCATGACCTGGAAGAGCGGCGTGTGGGCGAGGCTCCTTTCCGGCTGCAGCTCTTCCAGGATGCGCTCGAAAGGCGAGTCCTGGCGGGCGTAGGCGGCCAGCGTCGTCTCCCTCACCCGGTCCAGGGCCTCGTGCCAGCTGGGGTCGCCCGAAAAGTCGGTGCGCAGGGCCAGGGTGTTGAGGAAAAATCCGATCAGCCCCTCGATCTCGCTGCGCGTGCGGCCGGCGATCGGCGCGCCGATCACCAGATCGGTCTGCCCCGTGGCGCGGACGAAGAGCCCCTCGAGCGCGGTCAGGAGGACCATGAATGTCGTGGCCCCCCGAGCTCGCGCGAGCCGGCGGATCTCCGCCGTCAGCGGCGCCGGCAGCAGCAGAGTCCGGACGGCTCCGCGGTAGGTCTGCACTGCGGGCCGTGGGCGCTCGGCAGGCAGCTCGAGCAGCGGCGGGGCTCCCTGCAACTGGTGGCGCCAGTAGGCGATCTGTTCCGCGAGGACGGAACCGGAGATCCAGGAGCGCTGCCAGGCCGCGAAATCCGAGTACTGGACCGGCAACTCGGCGAGCGGCGAAGGCACGCCGAGGAGAGAGGCCTCATAAAGGACCCCCAGCTCCCGCAGGAAAACGCCGATCGACCAGCCGTCGCTCGCGATGTGGTGCATCGTGGCCAGGAAGACATGCTCCTCCTGGGCGAGAAGCAGCAGCGCCGAGCGGAACAGCGGTCCCGCGGCGAGATCGAAAGGCCGGGCCGCCTCCTCCGTGGCCAGGCGCCGCGCCTCCACCTCGCGCTCCACCGCGCCGAGCCCGGACAGATCGACGGCCGGCAACGCCACCGGCACGGCAGGTGACAGGAGCTGTACCGGCACGTTCCTCTCGGTGCGGAAGGACGTGCGCAGCACCTGATGCCGGCGCACGATCTCCGTGAGCGCCGCGGCGAGCGCCGCCGGCACCAGCCGGCCGGAGAGGCGCAGGGCGGCGGGCATGACATAGGCCGCCGAGCCCGGATCGAGCTGGGCGAGGAACCACAGGCGCTCCTGGGCGAAGGAGAGGGGCGACGCCGTCCCACGGGGGACCGGCGTCAGCGCGGGGACCGCGGCGGACCGGCCGCCCGCCAGCAGCGCTCCCAGCCGCCCGGCCAGGCCCGAGACCGTGGGGTTCTCGAAAAAGGTCCGCAGGGGCGCCTCGACCCCGAAGGTATCGCGCACCCGCGCGGCGAGCCGCGTGGCGAGAAGGGAGTGCCCCCCCAGGTCGAAGAAGCTCTCTTCGAGACCTACCCGTTCCACCCGCAGGACCTCCGCGAAAAGCTCGCTAAGGAGCTCCTCGACCGGCGTCCGTACGGTTTCCTGCCCCGTCCTGCGCGCCGCCACCGGGTCGAGCGCCGCGAGCGCCCGCCGGTCGACCTTGCCGTTGGCGGTGACCGGGAGCGCGGGGAGAACCACGACATGCGCGGGCACCATGTACTCTGGAAGCCGTCCGCGCAGCGCCCGCAGCAGCCCTCCCGGATCGGGGGCGGCGCCGTGGCCCGGCACCACGAAGGCCGCCAGGCTCCGCCCGCCCGCCGAACGCTCCAGGACCACGACCACCGCTTCCCGCAGCTCTGCGAACGCCAGCAACGCCGCCTCGATCTCGCCGAGCTCGATCCGGAAGCCGCGGATCTTGACCTGATGGTCGATCCGTCCCAGGAACTCGATCTCTCCCGAGGGGAGGCGGCGGGCGAGGTCCCCCGTCCGGTAGTGGCGGTCTCCACCGCGCGCGACGTACCGCTCCGCGGTGAGGTCCTCGCGGCGGAGATAGCCCCGCGTCACCCCACGGCCGCCAATCCAGATCTCGCCGGCAACGCCGATCGGAACCTGGTTCCCATCGCGATCGCAGAGCAGGATCGTGGCGTTCTCGAGCGGACGGCCGATGAGGGTCCGCCTCGTCTCGCCGGCCGGCACCCGCCAGCTCGAGGCGATGATCGTCGCCTCGGTGGGACCGTATAGGACGCGGATCTCCGCCGCCGGGAAGACCTCCCGCATCTGGACCAGCAGGTCCGGCGGCACGGTGTCGCCGCCGACGAACAGCGTGCGCATCCGGGGGTGGTCACGGCCGCTCCGCCGCGCCGTCTCGACGATCTGCTGCATGAGAGCCGGCACCGCGTGCAGGCGCGTCAGGACCGGAAGCGTCTCGACGAGCCGGTCCATGTCCTCCCCCTTGGGCAGGGGCAACAGGTGGCAGGTGCCGCCGGCCAGCAGCGGGTTGAGAAGCTCGAACAGGAAGATGTCGAACGAGAAGGGGGCGAGGCAGGCGATCGCGTCGCCGCTCGACCAGCCAAACTCCCTCCGGCTCGCCTGCAGAACCGCCGCCAGGTTGCCATGCTCGACCATGGCGCCCTTCGGCTGACCGGTCGAGCCGGAGGTGTAGATGACGTACGCCAGGCTCGCCAGGGGCTGGGCGGCGCGCGCCGGCTCGGCGGCGCGCGCGATCTCCTCCCGGTCCGTGTCCAGGCGCACGACCCGCGCGCTGCTGGCGGGCAGCGCCGGCACCACGCTCTCCTGGATGAGCAGGACCTTCACTCCCGCGTCGGCGAGCAGGAAAGCCAGGCGTTCCCTCGGCAACCCCGGATCGAGCGGCAGATAGGAGCCGCCGGACTTCAAAGCGCCGAGCAGGCCGATCACCATCGCGGGAACCCGCTCCACGCAGAGCCCGACCAGCGCTCCCCGGCCGACCCCCAGCCCCTGCAAGTGCGCGGCGAGCCGATCCGTATGCCAGTCGAGCTCGCCATAGGTCAGCTCCTCACCGGCGCAGACCAGCGCCACGGCATCGGGCGTGCGCCGGGCCTGCGCCGAGAAGATCTCGTGCACGCAGCTTTTCGGCTCCGGGCCCGCGGTGTCGTTCCACTCGACGCGGAGTTGGTGGCTCTCCGCCTGATTGAGCAGGGACAGCTCCGAAAGGAGAGCGTCCGGGCGGGCGATCAGGCCCGCGATGAGGGCTTCAAAATGGCCGGCGAGCCGGCGGATGGTGGCGGTGTCGAACAGGTCGGGGTTGTACTCCCAGACCCCGCCGAGCCCCCCCTCTCCGATCGCGCCGCCGAGGGAGAGAGCGAGATCGAATTTGCCGCTGTCCCTCCGCTCCGAGAAGACCGGATCGAGGATCAGGCCGGGGAGCTCGAAAGCGCCGGTGGCCGTGCTCTGCTGAACATCGAACATCACCTGGAACAGCGGCGAGTGCGCGAGGCTGCGCTCGGGTTGCAGCTCCTCGACCAGGCGCTCGAAGGGGAGGTCCTGGTGGGCGTACGCGCCCAGCGCTCTCTCGCGCAGACGCGCCGAGAGCTCGCGCGAAGGCGGGAGCTCCCGTAGGTCCGCGCGCAGGGCGAGAGTGTTGACGAAGAAGCCGATCAACCCCTCGATCTCGACCCGGGTCCGGTTGGCGACCGGCGTGCCCACCACCACGTCCTCCTGCCCCGAAACGCGGGAGAGGAGGGCCTGGAAGGCCGCCAGGAGCGACCATGAACAGGGTGGCGCCCGTGCCGCCGGCCCAGCGCGGCGAGCCCCTGGGCGAGCTCCGGCGGCAGCATCCTGTCCACCCGGCCGCCGCGGAATGTCTGCACCGGCGGCCGCGGGCGGTCGAGCGGCAGCTCGAGGACCGCGGGAGCCCCCGCCAGCCGCTCTTTCCACCAGGCGAGCTGCTGCGTCAAGCACCGGGCCGGACAGCCAGGAGCGTTGCCAGATCGCGAAATCCGCGTACTGCGCCGGCAGGTCGGGAAGCGCCGGCTTGCGCCGGTCGTGAAACGCCGCGTAGAGCTCGCCCAGCTCGCGCACCAGAACGCCCAGCGACCAGCCGTCCGACACGATGTGGTGCATGTTGAAGATCGCCACGTGGAGATCCCCGGCGAGACGGAGCAGAGTGGTCCGCAGGACCGGGCCCCGCGCCAGGTCGAACGCGCGCAGGGCGTCCTCCGTGGCCAGCCCCTGCGCCTCCTCATGCCGCCGGACCGCCGGCAGCCCTCGCCAGGTCGACCACCGGCAGGGCGAGGGGAGCCGGCGGCGCGATCCGCTGCACCGGATATCCCGCGTCATCGGTGGCGAAGCTCGTGCGCAGCGTCTCGTGCCGGGCGACGATCGCGGACAGGCTCTCCGTGAGCACGGCATGGACCAGCCGGCCGCGCAGCGCAGACCGGCAGCGGCATGTTGTAGACCCCGCCGGGGACGAGCTGATCGAGCAACCACAGCCGCTCCTGGGCGAAGGAGAGCGGCAGGGCGCGGTCGCGCCTGGCGGGAACGATCGGCGGCGCCTGCCAGCGCGCCGTTCCCGCGCCAGCATCTCATCGATCGCCTCGGTCAGCGCCGCCAGCGTCTGCGCCTCGAACAGGGTCCGCAGCGGGAGCTCGAGACCGAACGCCTCGCGCAGGCGGGAGACCACCTGTGTGGCCAGGAGAGAGTGGCCGCCGAGGTCGAAGAAGTTGTCGTTGACGCCGACCCGCTCGCGCCCCAGCAGCTCGGCGAAGACTCCGGCGATCAGTTCCTCGGCCGGCGTCCGCGGGGCGACGAACTCCCCGGCGGAGGCATACTCGAGCTCCACGGGCGTCGCGGCGAGAGCCCGGCGGTCGACCTTGCCGTTCGGCGTGAGCGGCAGAGCCACGAGGAAGGCGATACGCGGAGGGCACCATGTACTCCGGCAACCGCTCTTCGAGGAAGTCCTGCAGCGGCCGGGATGGTCGACCTTGGTCTGCAGGTCGGGGACCACATAGGCGACGAGCGGCCTTGCCGGAACCCGGCGCGTCGACGGCCAGCACGACCGCGTCGAGAATCGCCGGGTGCGCCACCAGCGCCGCCTCGATCTCCCCGGGCTCGATCCGGAAGCCGCGGATCTTGACCTGATGGTCGACCCGGCCGGTGTACTCGAGCTCCCGTCGGCGGCGCCAGCGCACGCGGTCGCCCGTCCGGTAGAGCCGAGCTCCGGACCTGGCTCCGAACGGATCGGGGACGAAGCGCTCCGCCGTCAGGTCCGGCCGCCGGAGATAGCCGCGCACGATCCCGGCGCCGCCGATGAGCAGCTCTCCAGACACTCCGATCGGGAGGAGGGCGAGCTGGTCATCGACCACATAGACCTGCACGTCGGCCATCGGCCGCCCGATGGGCACCTCGGCGACGCCGTCCCACGGCTCCGGTCCGATGCGATGGAAGGTCGCCACCACGGTGGCCTCGGTGGGCCCGTACCCGTTGAGCAGCTGGATCCGTGGCCCGACCGTCCGCATCCAGGACGCCACCCGCTCGGCGAGAACCTTCTCGCCGCCGAAGCTCACATTGCGCAGAGAGGGCGGCAGCGACTCCGGCCGCGCGGCGATCTCCAGCGCCAGCTCGTGCCAGTAGGCGGTCGGCGGCGAAAGCGAGGTGACCCCCTGCCGCCGGCACTGCTCCAGAAGGCGCGCCGGCGCCAGCGCATCGTCGTCGGCGAGCACGACCGCGGCGCCGCAGCTCAGGGGACAGAAGATCTCGTCGACGCTGTTGTCGAAGCTGAAGGACGAGAACTGCAGGACCCGGTCCGCGGCTCCCAGCCCGTAATAGGCCGCGGCGGCCAGGGCGTACCAGACCGCGGACCTGTGCTCGACCTGGATCCCCTTGGGACGGCCGGTCGAGCCGGAGGTGTAGATGAGATAGGCGAGATTCCGGGCGACGCTCCGGCGGCCCAGGCTCTCCGTGCTGAGCTCGTCGATCTCGAAGCGCTCCCACTCCAGGCAGATCGTGCGGTGATCGCCAGTCGAGGGCAGGCCCGGCAGGGTCGCTTCCGTGGCGACGAGCACCGGGGCCCGGGCGTCCTCCAGCATCCAGGCCAGCCGCTCCGCGGGGTAGGCGGGATCGAGCGGCAGATAGGCGCCCCCGGCCTTCAGGACGGCGAGCAAGGCGATGACCATATCGGGCGAGCGGCCGGCGCAGATCCCCACCGGGGTATCGGCGGCCACACCCGCGCCGACGAGGTGGCGCGCCAGCTGGTTGGCGCGCCTGTCGAGCTCGCCGTAGGTCAGCGTCTCCTCGCCGAAGATCACCGCCGGCGCCTCGGGGTCGCGCGCCACCTGGCGTTCGAAGAGCTCGTGCAGGCTGCTGTCCTCGGGCGCGCCCGCCACGGTGTCGTTCCAGCCGGTCACCATCTGATGGCGCTCCGCGCCGTTGAGCAGAGGCAGCTCGGACAGCCGTTCCCGCGGGTTCTCGACGATCCCGCGCAGGAGGGTCTCGAAATGGCCCGCCAGGCGCTGAACGGTGCTGGGGTCGAAGAGATCCCGCCGGTACTCCAACTCGCCGGCCAGCCCCCGGGTTCCCTCGGCCAGCCAGAGGGAGAGGTCGAAGTGGGTCACCCTCTCCTCGAGCGCGAGCGGTGTCAGCTTCAGGTCGGACAGCGCGAGCTCGCCGATCTTGGCGTTTTGCAGATGGAACAGCACCTGGAACAGGGGTGACCGGGCGAGATTGCGCCCCGGCCGCAGCTCCTCCACCAGCTTCTCGAAGGGGAGATCCTGGTGGGCGTAGGCGCCCAGGGTGGTCTCCCGGACGCGGACGAGCCAGTCGGCGAAGGGGAGATCCGGCGCGAGCTCGCCGCGCAGCACCAGCGTGTTGACGAAGAAACCGATCAGCCCCTCCGTCTCCAGCCGGTTCCGGTTGGCGATCGGCGAGCCGACCACTAGATCGCGCTGAGCGCAGAGCCGGGCCAGCAGGGCCTGGAACGCGGCCAGCAGGACCATGAACAGCGTCGCTCCGTTCGCCCGTCCGAGCCCGGCGAGCCGCCGGGAGAGATCCGCGGAGAGCTCGACGGTCAAGGCTCCGCCATCGGCCGAAGGTTGTGCCGGACGGGGCCGGTCGAGCGGAAGATCGAGCGAATCGGGAACCCCGGAGAGATGGCTGCGCCACCACGCGAGCTGTGCCGCCAGCACCTCGCCCGACAGCCAGGACCGTTGCCAGACCGCGAAATCCGCGTACTGCACGGGCAGAGCCGGCAGCCGCGGGCTCCGCCGCTGGTGGAAAGCCTCGTAGAGCTCGCCCAACTCGCGCACCAGCACGCCCATCGACCAGGCGTCCGAGACGATGTGATGAAGCGTTACGAGAGCGATGTGATGATCCTCGGCGAGGCGCAGGAGAGAGGCGCGGAGGAACGGACCCCGGGAGAGGTCGAAGGGGCGGCGCGACTCGGCCCGGGCCAGAGAGCGCGCCACCCCATCGCGCCCTTCGTCCGGCAGCGCGGCCAGATCGATCACCGGCAGCTCGATGGCTCGCGGCGGTGCGATCGCCTGCGCCGGCTGACCGTTGACGGCGATGAATGCCGTGCGCAGCGCCTCATGACGAGCGACGATCTCGCTGAGGCTCGCCGCCAGCGCGGGCGGCGAGAGCCGGCCCGCGAGCGCGAGCGCGATCGGCATGTTGTAGGCGCCTGAATGCGGATCGAGCCGCTCGAGAAACCAGAGCCGCTCCTGGGCGAAGGAGAGAGGCAGCCGGCCGGAGCGCTCCACCGGCACGATGGCGGGCGCGGCGAGGCCCCGCTCCTGCGCGAGCATCGCCTCCATGCTGGCGGCCAGGCCGGCGACCGTGGGCGTCTCGAACAAGTTGCGCAGCGGCAGGTCCATGCCGAAGGTTTCGCGCACCCGCGACGCCATCCGGGTGGCGAGGAGGGAGTGTCCGCCGAGCTCGAAGAAGTCGTCGTCGATGCCGATGCGTTCCAGTCCGAGCAGTTCGGCCCAGAGGTCGACGAGGAGCTGTTCGAGCGGGGTGCGCGGGGCCGCGGAGAGGCCCCGCTCGCCGCCGGAGGCCTCCAGTGGCAGCCGTTCCAGCGCCCGCCGGTCCACCTTGCCGTTGGCCGTCAGCGGCAGGCTCTCCAGCCAGAGAAAGTGCGCCGGCACCAGGGGCTCCGGCAGCGACGACCGCAGCCACTCCCGCAGATCCGACGGCGCCCTCTCCGCCTCCCCCACCACGCAGGCCAGCAACCCCCGGCCCCCGGGAAGGTCCTCCCGCACCACCACCGCCGCTCTCTCCACACCCGGACACGACGACAGCGCCGACTCCACCTCCCCAGGCTCCACTCGGAAGCCCCGCAGCTTCACCTGCTGGTCCAGACGGCCCAGAAACTCCAGCTCCCCGGAACCCCGCAACCGCACCCGGTCCCCCGTCCGGTACAGACGCGAACCCGGCTCGCCGAACGGGTTCGGCACGAAACGAACCGCCGTCAGCTCCGGCGAGCCCAGATACCCCTGCGCCAGACCCGCACCCCCGGCATACAGCTCCCCGGCCACCCCGATCGGCACCGGCCTCAGCCCACCATCCAGAACGTACGCCTGCGTCGAGGAGATCGGACGGCCGATCGGCACCGTCGAGACCGGCCACGAGCCATCCGGCATCCCGTGGGTGCAGGTGAACGTCGTGTTCTCCGTCGGACCATAACCGTTGATCAAACGCGTCCCCGGAAGCCGCTCCAGAGCCCGCCTCACATGCGAGGGAGACAACGCGTCTCCCCCCGCCAGCAACTGACCTACTCCCGACAGCAGCTCCAGAGGACCGTCCACCATCTGGTTAAATACCCCCGCCGTCAGCCACAGCGCCGTCACTCCCTCCCGGCGAACCAGCTCCCCCACCGACTCCAGCGTCGGCAGCCCCGGAGGCATCAACACCAGACGGGAACCGTGCAGCAGGGCCCCCCAGATCTCGAGCGTCGACGCGTCAAACGAGATCGGCGCCCACTGCAACCACACCTCCGAGGCCCCGAAACGCAGGAACCCCGTCTCACATACCAGCCTCACCACCGCCCGGTGCGGCACCGACACCCCCTTCGGCTTGCCCGTCGATCCCGACGTGTACATCACGTACGCCGGACTCTCCGGAGACCAACCCGCCTCCCCCCCCCACGCCACCGACGACGAGATCTCCGCCCAGTCCCGGTCCAGGCACACGCGGGGCACCCAAGAGCCCGGCAGACGGCCCAGCAGGCGCTCCTGCGTCAACACCAGGGACGCGCCGGCGTCGGACAGCATCCACCCCAGCCGCTCCACGGGATGCCCCGGATCGAGCGGCACGTACGACCCACCCGCCTTCAAGATCCCCAGAATCCCCACCAGCATCTCCAGCGACCGCTCCACCAGCAGGCCCACCCGCTCCCCCGGCAATACCCCCAACCCGCGCAGATAACCCGCCAGAAGACCCGAGCGATGATCCAGCTCCCCGTACGTCAGACTCTCGCCTCCGCACACCGCCGCGACACGCTCCCCCTCTACCCGCGCCCGCTCCTGGAACAGCTCGGGAAGGCAGGCCAGCGGATACGAGCTCCCGGTGTCGTTCCAACCCCACAACAGCTGGTGACGCTCCCACTCCGACAGCAGATCCAGATCGCCCAGCAGCCCGTGCGGCCGGGCGGCGACCTGCGAGAGGACGCGGCCGAAGGCGGCCGCCATGCGGGTTACCGTGGCGGCATCGAACAGGTCGGGGTCGTACTCCCAGGAGCCGGCGAGCCCCTGCGGCGCTTCCATGATGACCAGCGTGAGGTCGAACTTGGCGCCCACGACCGGGGCTCCGGAAGCCTCGAAGACCACGCCCGGAACGATGGGCGGGGTGGCCGGCGCGTTCTGCATTGCGAACACGGTCTGGAAGAACGGAGTCTGCCCCAGGCGGCGGTCCGGCTGCAGAGCCTCCACCAGCTTCTCGAAGGGGAGATCCTGATGGGCATAGGTGTCCAGGGTCGTCTCGCGCACCCGCGCCAGCAGACCCGCGAACTCGGGATCCCCGGACAGGTCGGCCCGCAGGACCAGACTGTTGACAAAGAACCCGATCAGCGCTTCGGTCTCGATCCGGTCGCGATTGGCCACCGGAGAGCCCAGGAGGAGATCCTCCTGTCCCGAGAGCCGGGAGAGGAGAGCCTGAAAGGCCGCCAGGAGGACCATGAAGGAGGTCGCGCCATGCGCTCGGGCAAGATCGCCGAGCCGGTGGCACAGATCGGAGGGAACCGGCATCGCGACATACGCCGAGCGCCGGCTCTGCGCGGCCGCCACCAGGGGGCGTGGCCGATCGAACGGCAGATCGAGCAGATCCGGGGCTCCAGCCAGGCGCTCCCGCCACCAGGCCAGGTGCCCGCGGAGGACCTCCTCGGTCAACCACGACCGCTGCCAGATCGCGAAATCCGCGTACTGGACCGTCAACGCCGGCAGCCGCGGAGCCTCGCCCCGGATCAGAGCGGCGTAGATCTCGCCGAGATCGCGCAGCAGCACGCCCATGGACCAGCCGTCGGCGACGATGTGGTGGAGCGTCAGCAGCAGCAGGTGGGACTGGGAATCCAGCCGCAACAGCGTGCTGCGCAGCAGAGGTCCGCGAAAGAGGTTGAAGTGGCGGGCCGCTTCCAGCCCCGCCAGCTCCATCGCGGCGGCGTCTCGCCGAAGAGCCGGCAGGGCCGCGAGATCGACGAGCGGCAGGGGGAAGGCCGCCGCCGGCGCTACGACCTGCGCCGGACGCCCCTGCCGGAGAGCAAAGGTGGTCCGCAGCGCCTCGTGCCTGGCGACCAGGGCGGTGAGACCGGACGAGAGGGCCGGTATGCTCAGCTCGCCGTTCAGCCGCAGGGTGAGCGGGATATTGTAGGAAGAGGTCCCGGGATTGAGCTGATCGAGAAACCAGAGTCTTTCCTGGGCAAAGGAGAGCGGGAGGTCCCGTGACCGCGACGACGGACGGAGCGGCGGGGCGGCGGCGGCCTCCCTCACCCGCTCCCTGCCCGCGATCCGCGCCGCCAGGGAGGCCACGGTCGGAGCCTCGAAGAGCTCGCGGAGCGCCAGCTCGACGCCGAAGCTCTCCCGCACCCGGGAGACGAGTTGGGTGGCCAGCAGCGAGTGGCCGCCCAGAGTGAAGAAATCGTCGAAGATGCCGCACGGCAGACCGAGCACCTCGCTCCAGATCGCCGCCAGCGCCACTTCGACCGGCGTCCGCGGAGAGGCTGATGGCGCATCGGCGGCCGGCTCAGGAGCCGGCAGCGCTTTGCGGTCGACCTTGCCGTGGGGCGTGAGCGGGAGCGCCGCCAGGGCGACGAAGCCCGCCGGAATCATTGGCTCCGGCAGCCGTTCCTTCAACCAGGCGCGCAGGTCCGCGGCATCGGGCGCGGTCTCGCGGCAGACGATATAGGCGATCAGGCGGCGGTCGCCAGGCTTGTCCTCGCGCGCGGCGACGACGGCCTCGCGGATCGCCGGGTGCGCCGTGAGCGCGGCTTCGATCTCCCCCAGCTCAATACGGAACCCGCGCACCTTCACCTGGCTGTCGATGCGTCCGAGGTACTCGAGATCCCCCTCCGGCAGCCAGCGCGCGAGATCGCCGCTGCGGTAGAGGCGGCTTCCAGAGTCCCCGAAGGGGTCGGGAACGAAGCGGCCGGCGGTCAAGTCGGGACGGCTCAAATATCCGCGCGATACCCCCTCCCCGCCGACGTGGATCTCGCCCGGAACTCCGATCGGCGCGAGATCGCCTCCGCGGTCCAGGATATGCAGCCGCAGGCTCGACAGCGGTCTGCCGACGAGGCTGCGCCCGGCTCTCAGATCGGTCAGGGCGAGCGGGCGGAAGGTGACGTGCACGGTGGTCTCGGTGATCCCGTACATGTTGACCAGCCGCGGCCGCTCGTCGCCGTGCCGCTCGAACCAGGGCGCAAGCGAGCTGAGCTCGAGCGCCTCGCCGCCGAAGATGACCCAGCGCAGCGAGAGCGGACCCGCGGCCTCCCCGCGCTCCTCGACCTGAATGAGCTGCCGGAAGGCGGAAGGGGTCTGGTTGAGAACGGTCACCCCCTCGTCGACGAGCAGCTCGCGAAACGCCTCTGGCGAGCGGCTGGTCCAGAAGGGGACGACCACCAGACGCCCGCCATGCAGCAGGCTGCCCCAGATCTCCCATACGGAGAAGTCGAACGCGTAGGAGTGGAAGAGCGTCCAGACGTCGTCCTCGCCGAAGCGGTACAGCTCGCGCGTGGCGGCGAACAGGCTGACCGCATTGGCATGGGTGACCACAACCCCCTTGGGCTGTCCGCTGGAACCGGAGGTATAGATCACGTACGCCGCGTTGCCGGGGAGCGGTCCGCCCGGTACCCGGAGGCTCCGGTCCTCGGCGGCGGTCCGGTCCAGGTCCCCCCGGTCTACCGACAGTACTCGCACGTCCCCCGCGGGCAGACGCTCGCGCAGGCGCTCCTGGATCAGCAGCACCCGGATCCGGGAGTCCGCGAGCAGGAACGCGAGCCGCTCCTGAGGGTACTCCGGATCGAGCGGCACATACGCTCCGCCCGCCTTGACGACCGCCAGGATCGCGACGACCATCTCAGCCGAGCGCTCCATCGCCAGGCCGACGCGGACCTCCGGCCCTACGCCCAGCCGGCGCAGGCTGGCGGCCCAGGCCTCCGCCCGCCGGTCCAGGTCGGCATAGCTGAGCGCCGCATCGTCGCCGGACACGGCGACCGCCTCCGGCGTCCGCGCCGCCTGGAGAGCGAAGAGCTCATGGAGGGTGCCTGGCGGGGTGGCTGAACCGGACGCCGGGCTCCACTCCGAGAGCAGCTGCCGACGCTCCTCCGGGGACAGCAGGGGGAGCTCCGAGAGGCGGCGCCACGGGGCCTCGGCCACCCCCCGCAGCAGAGCCCGCAGGTGCGCGTTCATGCGGAGAATGGTCGGCTCTTCGAACAGCTCCCGGTCGTACTCCCAGAAGCCGATCAGCTGGTCCGGCGTCTCCTCGAACGTAAGGGTCAGGTCGAACTTGGCGACGTCCCCGTAGACCCCGACGGGACGCAGCTTGAGACCGGCCACCGGGTTGACGGGCAACGCTGCGTTCTGCAGCACGAAGACCACCTGGAACAGGGGGGTGTGCGTCAGGCTCCGCTCCGGCGCCAGCTCCTCGACGAGCTTCTCGAAAGGGATATCCTGATGCTCGAAGGCGTCGATAGCCATCGCCCGGACCCTCTGCAGCAGATCCTGGAACGGTGGGTCGCCGGCGAGATCTCCACGCAGGACCAGCGTGTTGGCAAAGAAGCCGATGAGGTCCCGGGTCTCGGGCCGGAGCCGGTTGGCGACCGGAGTGCCAACGGTCAGGTCGTCCTGGCCCGTATAGCGGTACAACAGGGTGAGGAAGGCCGCCAGCAGGACCATGAAGGTGGTCGCGCCGTGCTCGCGCCCGCACCCCACCAGGGCTTCGGAGAGCTCCGCCGGCAGGTAGAAGTCGAGCTTGCCGCCCGGCCGGGTCCGCCGCGACGGCACGGGATGATCGGCGGGAAGCTGGAGCACGCCCGGCGCGCCGGCGAGTTGCGCTTTCCAGAACTGGAGACGCTGCTCCAGCACCTCTCCCCGCAGCCAGTCCTGCTGCCAGAGCGCGAAGTCGGCGTACTGGATCGGCAGGTCGGGGAGCGACGGCGGGCCGCCCGACTCGAAATCGCGGTAGAGAGAGAGCAGGTCCTTCAGCAGGATGCCGATCGACCAGCCATCCGCCACGATGTGATGCAGAACGAGAAACAGGAACCACTCCTTCTCGTCGAGCCGCGCGAGGAACCCGCGCAGCAAAGGGCCCTGGGCCAGGTCGAACGGCCGCCGGGCCGCGGTGGCGGCAAGCGCGCGCCCCTCGACCTCGGCGTCCAGGCCCCGCAGATCGACCACGAGCAGGGGGATCCGGAGCCGCGGCGCCACGGTCTGGGAAAGCTCGCCGTCGACCACCGAGAAGGTGGTCCGCAGCGACTCGTGGCGGGCCACCACTCCGTTCAGGGCCTGCTCCAGAAGGGCGGGATCGAGCGGGCCCGAGCACCGGATCAGCATCGGCAGGCTGTAGGCCGCGCTGCCGGGCTCCAGCTGATCGAGGAACCACAACCGCCTCTGCTCAAAGGAGGCGGGGAAGACGTAGACGTCCCCGAGGCCGGACTCCTCCGGCCAGACGTCAACCGGTTTACTGATCTCTTGCATCCTCAGGCCACCGGAGACGCCGACGGCTCGGCGGGGGTGAGATATCGGGAGGCCTCGCCGGAGAGGGCGGCCAGGCTGTCCTCCTGGCTCGGGCTGACCACCAGGCTCATGAAAATACCGTTCTCCTCGAACAGGAGACCGCGCTCCCGCAGGGCCGCGATCCCCTCCTGGACCGCGCTCTCGGAGATCCCGTCGGCCGCCAGATCCTCCGTCAGGCGCGAGAGCCGGCGCTGATCGGCCAGGGCGTCGAGCAACCGCAGAGCCGTTCTTCCAGGCCGGTGCTCGACCGCTGTGCCACTCCGCGAATCGTAGACATGGCGGTCTTCTCCGTCGCCTTTGAAGATCAGTTGGGGAGCCAGCCCGTGATCGCGCGCGTTCCAGCGGGTCTGCCAGGTCTCGACCCGCTCGCGGAGCTTGCCCAGCCAGCGCGCCGTGGTCGTGATGTAGGGAGCATTGTAGTTCTGGTCGGTGAAGAAATACGCCAGGTCATGCAGCTCTTCCGCTGGGAAGGGATAGATCATCGAGTAGAAATCACAGGCCTTGAGCTCCAGGCCGTACTCGCGGGCCCGCATGTGATAGGGGCTGAAGCGGTCGAACCGCACCGGATAGGCGCCGCTCGGCGGCTCGAGGTGCATCAGCAGCGGCAGGTCCTCGTAATACTTCCGGTAGACCTCCTCCGGCTCGTCCGGAAAGCCGACCAGGAGGTTCCAGAAGGGCTTTACCTTGCTGTTGAGGCAGTACTTGAGGAATTTTATGTTCTGGAACGCGGTCGTCCCCTTGCGCATCAGCTTGAGAGTCGTCGTCGACATCGCCTCGATCCCGGGCTGGATCTTGGTCACCCGGGCCTGCTCCAGCACCTGCATCTCTCTCTCCTTGAGGTCCGCCTTCACCTCGTAGAAGATCGACGTGTGCTCCGGGGTGCGCAGATAGGGCAGCACGTCGGTGAGATATTCCCGCGGCAGTATGTTGTCCACGGACTTAAACTCGGCGGACCGCGAGCTGTACTTGTCGAACAGGCCATGCAGCAGGTTGAGGGACTTCTCGGCAGCCATCGAACGGTATTTCATCGACACGCCGTTGAGCCCGCAGAAGGTGCAGTGGGAACGCTCTCCCCACCAGCAGCCCCGCGAGGTCTCAAAGGGAATCTTGGGGTTCAGCTGGATGCCCGGCAGCTTGCGCTCGCTCTGCTCGAAATAGTCTTCGTACTCGAGCGGCAGGTCGAGGTCGATGTCGAGCTCCTCGCCGATCTCCCGCCCGCTGCCCAGGAGCTGCGAGGCCAGCTTCTTCCGCGTGAGCACGCCGGCGATCCGGTGGCATTTCTCCTCTTCGCCGGCCCGCAGATGATTCACCACGAGCGGGAAGTTCTTCAGGCCGGGTCCAGAGAAGACGAAGTCGACCCACGGCACGTTGCGGACGATCACGTTTCCCATCGGCGCCTCGCAGTTGGCGCCGCCCATCGCGATCCGGATGTCGGGATTGCGCCGCTTCAGACGCTTGGCCATGGCAAAGCTGGCCACGTTCTGCGAGAACATCGAGGTGAAGCCGACCAGCGAGTAGCGGTCGAGGGCGTGGCGCCGGATCAGCTCTTCAAGGAACAGTCCCACCGTCCGCCGCTTTTCGATCAGAGTGCGCTTGAAGACGTCGAGCTGCGCTCGATGCTCCGAGAAGTGGCGGGCCAGATAGAGATCCGTCTGGTCCTCCTGCTCGGGGAAGGTTTCCTTGCTGAAGAACCAGTCTCCCATCCCCGAGGTGTTGGCCTCGACCGAGTTGGAGACCACCTCGTACAGCGGCAGGCCCAGGAACTTCACGAAGTCGAGGTTGAGATAGAAGATCTCGCACTCCACGCCGTCTCCGGCCTCCTGCTGGAGAGCCGCTTTCAACTGGGTCAGGGCAATCGAAGGGATGTCTGCCGAAGCAAACGGCATGTTAATCAGCGCGACCCTGTACATGAGCGATCTCCTTTTCTGACCAATGCGAACAATCGATGGATCCATTGGGCGCCACCGCAACGTTTAACGAGGTTTTCCCGGCGGCGCGCCGTCCGCGTCCTCCGCTTTCGCCCGGTACGCCTCCCGCGACGCTTTCCGGATGACTGGCGCGGCGGGCGCCACAGGTTCGTCCTGGAGCCGGGACTGATCGATCAGCCGCGCCAGCCCGGCGATGGTCTGCAGCTCGAACAGCTGGCGCAGGATGATGTCGACCTGGAAGGTTTCCCGATATCGGGTGACCATCTGTGTGGCGAGCAGGGAATTGCCGCCGAGATCGAAGAAGCGGTCGTGGATACCCACCTCCTCGACACCCAGCACCTCGTTCCAGATCCGCGCCAGCTCCTCCTCCAGCGGATTCCGCGGCGCGATGAAGGCTTCGCCGGCGGCACGGAGGTCCTCGGGCCGGGGCGCCGGGAGCGCCCGGCGGTCCACCTTGCCGTTGGGGGTGAGCGGCAGGACCGACAGGCGAACGAACCCGGCCGGTATCATGTAATCCGGCAGCTGCTCCCAAAGAAAATCCCGCAGCTCGGCGGGCGACGGCACCGGCTCTCCCTGAACCGCCACGTAGGCCACGAGGCGGCGGTCCCCCTCGGTGCCTTCCCGCACGACGACGACCGCCGAACGGACCCGCGGATGGCGCGCCAGAACCGCTTCGATCTCCCCCAGCTCGATCCGGAAGCCCCTCACCTTGACCTGGTGGTCGGCACGGCCGAGGAACTGGATCTGGCCGTCCGGCAGATACCGGGCCAGGTCACCGGTACGGTAGAGGCGCTCCCCCTCCCCTCCGGACGCCGCGGCGAAGGGATCGGGCATGAAGCGCTCGGCGGTCAGGTCCGGCCGGTTCCGGTACCCTCGGGACAGGCCGTCGCCGCCGATCCAGAGCTCGCCGGGGACCCCGACGGGCACCGGCTCCAACGCCCCCGACAGCAGGTGGATCCGGGTGTTGTCGATCGGGCGTCCGATCGAGCCGGACGCCCACTCCGCAGAGAGCCTGACGGCGGCCGACCAGATCGTGGTCTCGGTGGGGCCGTACAGATTCCAGACCGCGCCGGCGGATTTCTGCAGGCGGATGGCGAGATCCGCCGACAGGGCCTCGCCGCCGCACAGCACCCGCAGGCGCGAGCTGCCCTGCCAGCCGGCGGCCAGCAGCAGGCGCCAGGTCTCCGGAGTCGCCTGCATCACGCTCACGTCGCCCCGGTCGAGGATCTGGCGCAGCCGCTCGCCGTCCGCCGCGACCTCCCGGGAGACGATCCGAACCCGGCCGCCGGCGATCAGGGGGAGCCACAGCTCGAGCCCCGCGATGTCGAAGGACAGAGTGGTGACCGCGAGCAGCTCGTCGCCGGCGCTGAAGCCCAGCTGAGCGGCCATCGAAGAGAGGAAGTTCACCACCGCCCCATGGGAGATCTGTACCCCTTTGGGCCGGCCCGTGGAGCCCGAGGTATACAGCACGTAGGCCAGGCTCTCCGGGACCGCGCCGCCAGGAGGGGGGGGTTCCGCCGGCTCCGCGGCTTCGGGTGACATGGTGTCCAGGGCGATGAGCGGAACGCCGGTCTCCGGCAGTCGCCCGCGTAGGAGCTCCTGAGTGAGGATCGCCGTGGCGCCGGAATCCCGCAGCATGAAGGCGAGGCGCTCCTGGGGGTAATCGGGGTCCAGCGGAAGGTAAGCGCCACCGGCTTTCAGCACGGCGAGCAGCGCGGCCACCATCTCCAGAGAGCGTTCCATGGCGACCGCCACCACCGCCTCTGGACCGACCCCGAGCCGGCGCAGAGACCGCGCCAGCCCCTCCGCGCGCGATTCGAGCTCGGAGTAGCTCCACCACTCCCCCTCGCAGCCGACCGCCGGAGCCTCCGGACTCTCCGCCGCGCGCCGTCCGATCAGCTCGTGAAGAACCGCCGTCCGCGGATGCGCGGCCGCCGTGGCGTTCCAGTCGAGGAGGATCTGCCTCCTCTCGTGCGGCGAGAGGAGCGGCAACTGAGCGATCGCGACCTCTGGCGAGTCCAGCGCGCCCGC
This sequence comes from uncultured Acidobacteriota bacterium, assembly GCA_963792575.1. Taxonomy (GTDB): domain Bacteria; phylum Acidobacteriota; class Thermoanaerobaculia; order Multivoradales; family UBA5704; genus DATARR01. The sequence continues at coordinate 360,082 of CAWBWZ010000002.1, read as the reverse complement.
GAGCAGCACGTCCAGATGGCCGGCCAGGCGCTCGGCGGTCGCCGGATCGAACAGGCTCAGGTTGTGCTCGATCCAGCCGGAGACCGAGCTGCCAGCGTCGAACAGGGAGAAGGTCAGATCGAGCCGCGCGGTTCCCGGATGAAAGGCCAGGGGGGCGGCCACCGCCCCGGGGAGCCGCAACCGCTCCTCTGTGCCCTGTTGAAAGAACAGCATCGCCTGGAAAAGCGGGCTGCGCGCCGGGTCGCGCTCGGGCTGCAGGGCCTCGACCAGGAGCTCGAAGGGTATCTCCTGGTGGGCGTAGTCGGCGAGCAGGGACTCGCGCAGGGAAGCGAGGAGGCCCAGAAACGAAGTGTTTTCAGCCAGATCGATCCGCAACGGGAGGGTGTTGACGAAGAAGCCGATCAGCGGCTCCAGCTCGGCTTGCGCGCGGTTGGAGACCGGCGTGCCGACCGCCACGGCGTCCTGTCCCGCGTAGCGGTGGAGCAGCGCCCCCGTCACCGCGAGGATTCCCATGAACGGAGTGGCGCCGGCACCGCGGGCGACGCGCCGCATCTCGCCGACCCTCTCCGCCGCGAGGTCGAGCGGCACCACCCCGCCGGTGAAGGTCTGCGCCGCCGGCCGCGGACGGTCCGTCGGCAGGTCGAGAGCGGCCGGCATGCCGGCCCAGCGGCCGCGCCAGTAGGCGAGCTGAGGCTCGAGGCGCTCCCGTTGCGAGGTCTGCCGCTGCCAGGCGGCGAAGTCGGCGTACTGCACCGGCAGCTCCGGCAGGTCCGCCGGCCGTCCTTCAGCGAGCGCGGCGTACAGCACGGACAGCTCGCGCACCAGGATGCCCATCGACGCGCCGTCGGCGACGATGTGGTGCACGGTCAGGAGGAGCAGGTGCTCCCCCTCCCCGAGGCGCACCAGCCGGGCCCGCAGCAGCGGGCCCCGGGAGAGGTCGAACGGCCTCCCCGCCTCCTCCCTGGCAAGAGCGGCGCCCAGACTCTCCCGCTCCGCAGCGGGGAGCGAGCTCAGATCGATCTCCGGAACGGGCACGGGCGCGGGCGGGCCGACCCGCTGCACCGGCTCGCCGCCCTCCCTGGCGAAGACGGTCCGCAGCGCTTCATGGCGCCGCGCGACCTCGGTCAGGGCGGCCGCGAGGCGCGCGGCATCCACCTCGCCGCTGAGCCGCGACGCGAAGGGGATGTTGTACGCCGCGCTGTCCGGCTCGAGCTGGTCGAAGAACCAGAGCTGCCGCTGCGCGAAGGAAGCCGGCGGCGCGGGGACGCGGGGCACCGGAGCGATCCGCGCGGGCGCCTCCTCCTCGGCTCTCATCGCCCGGGCGATCCGCGCCGCGAGGCCGGCGACGGTGGGCTCCGTGAACACCGCGCGCACCGGCAGATCCACTCCGAAGGCCCGCGAGACGCGCGCTACGAGCTGGGTCGCGAGCAGCGAATGCCCCCCCAGGTCGAAAAAGCTGTCGAAGATCCCCGCCTTCTCCACTCGCAGCACCTCGCAGAAGATCTCGGCCAGCATCTCTTCCAGTGGTGTGCGAGAGGCCACCGGCTGAGCCCCGGGCGTCGGCGCGGTCTCAGGGTGCGGCAGCGCCTTCCGGTCCACCTTGCCGTTCGGGGTGAGCGGCAGGGCGGGCAACTCGATGAAACTGGCGGGGATCATGTACTCGGGGAGCCGCTCGCGCAGGAACCGGCGGAGATCGCCGAGCCGGACAGGAGCTCCAGGAGCGCCGACCCAATAGGCGGCAAGCCGCTTCTCTCCACGCCCGGCGTCGTAGGCGATCACCACCGCCTCGCGGACGGCCGGGTGGCGGAGCAGCGCCGACTCGATCTCGCCGAGCTCGATCCGGAAGCCGCGAACCTTCACCTGATGGTCGGCCCGCCCCAGGAACTCGAGGCGGCCGTCGGGCCACATGCGGGCGAGGTCTCCCGTCTTGTAGAGACGGGTACCCGGGGCCTCGTCGAAGGGGTTCGGGATCAGGGCCGCCGCCGTGGGCTCCGGCTGATTGAGATAACCCCGCGCCAACCCCGCTCCGCCGATATAGAGGTCCCCCGGGAGGCCCGCCGGGACGGGCTCGAGATCCGGGTCGAGCAGGTAGATTCGCGCGCCGCTGATCGGCCGGCCGATCGGCACGCTCCGCTCGTCGGAGCCTGGCTCGCAGATCCAGCGGGTCACCGAGACTGAGGCCTCGGTGGGGCCGTAGCCGAAGGCCAGTCGAGCCCCCAGGCGGGTGAAGAACCGCTCCTTGAGCTCGGGCGTCATCGCCTCGATCCCCGAGAGGACGTAGCGGAGGGAACGGCAGGTCTCCACCTCCGGGTGCTCGAGGAAGACCCGCAGCAGCGAGGGGGAGAAGCCGACCACCGCGACCTGCTCCGTGGCGATCCGCTCGACCAGATGATCGATGTCCTGCTCCGCGCCCGGACGCACGAGCACCACGCTCGCGCCGGTGATCAGCGGCTGGAAGAAATAGGGCACGGAGGCGTCGAAGCCGAACGAGAAGATCTGCAAGGTGTGATCGCTCGCTCCCAGGCCGTAGGCCGCCACCGCGGAGAGGAGACGATTGCAGATGCCCCGCTGCGGGACCATGACCCCCTTCGGACGACCCGTCGAACCGGAGGTGAAGATCACATAGGCCAGGCTCTCGCCGGCCGGGCACGGCGCCGCTCCGGCGAGGCAGGGAGCGCGCTCCTCCCAGCCGGGCTCCAGGAAGACCAGCGGGCAATCGACAGCCGGCAGCCCGCCGCGCAACCGCTCCCGGGTGATCAGCGCCGGCACCCCGGCCTCAGCGAGGATCGCGGCCAGGCGCCCGCGCGGATGCGCCGGCTCGAGCGGCAGGTAGGGGCTTCCCGCCCGGATCGTCCCCAGGATCGCCACCACCATCTCGATGGAACGGTCGAGACAGATCGCGACCGGCGCTTCCCCCCCGGCTCCGAGCGAGCACAGCCACCCCGCGAGCCGCTCGGCCCGCGATTCCAGCTCGGCGTAGGTGATGCGCTCCCGGCCGGCGACGACCGCCACGCTGCCCGGAGTCCGCCGCGCCTGCGCCGCGAACAGCTCCCAGAGCGAGGTCCCCTCCCCCACCCCGCTCCCCGTGTCGTTCCAGGCGACGAGCACCTGGTGCCGTTCGGCGGCGGTGAGCAGAGGCAGGGACGACAGCCGCCGCTCCGGCTCGGCGACCACGGCCTCCAGCAGCGCGGTGAAGTGCCCCAGCAGGCGGGCGGCGGCCGTCGCGGGGACGAGGTCCGTGCTGTACTCGACCAGGACCCGCAACCCCCCGGCGCTCTCGGCCGTGGACAGCGTGAGGTCGAACTTCGCGTGGCCGGCCTGGAGAGGGAGACGGGAGACGGCCACCCCGGGCAGAGCGGGCATTTCCAGCGTATCGCCCTGGTGAACGAACATCACCTGGAAGAGCGGATTGCCCGCCGTGCTCCTCTCCGGGGCGAGGTCTCGCACCAGCAGCTCGAACGGCAGGTCCTGGTGGATGAACGCGCCGACCGCCACCTCGCGCACGCGCTCCAGCAGGCCGCGGAACGACCCCTCGAGAGCGACGTCGGCCGGCAGGACGAGCGTGTTGACGAAGAACCCCACCAGGTTCTCGATCTCCGGGCGGGTCCGGTTCGCGACCGGCGTGCCCACCAGGAACCGCTCCTGCCGCGTATAGCGGGCGAGCAGCGCCTCGAAACCCGCGAGCAGGAGCATGAAGGGGGTGGCGCCGGCAAGCCGCCCGAGCCGCCCCAGGCCCTCGGCCAGCGCGGGCGGGAGCGCCGCGGCGACCGCCCCCCCTCGGAGGGTCCGCTCGGCCGGAGGCGGAGCCCAAAGGGAGAGCTCCAGCGCGGGAGGCAGGTTGACGAGCTGGCTCCGCCAGTACGCGAGCTGCCCCTCGAGCGCCTCGCCGGTGAGTTGCCGCCGCTGCCAGATCGCGTAATCGGCGTACTGGACAGGGAGCTCCGGCAGTCTCGGCTCCCGCCGTCCGGCACCCGCCGCATACAGCTCCGCCAACTCGGCCAGCATCACCCCCATCGACCAGCCGTCCGAGACGATGTGGTGAATGTTCAGCACCAGCAGATGCTCGCCCGCGTCCAACCGCACCAGAAAAGAGCGAAAAAGCGGCCCGGCGGTCAGGTCGAACGGGCGTTCGGCCTCCTCCGCGGCCAGGCTGGCGGCCACCGCCGCGGCGCGCCCGGCGACCAGGCCGCCAAGGTCGATCACCGGCAGGGGTGCCGGACGGTCCGCGGCGACCTCCTGCGCCGGCTCCCCCAGGTCGTCGTCGAAGCGGAAGATCATGCGCAGGGACTCGTGGCGCATCCGGATCCACTCGAGAGCGGCGGCGAGGAGGCGCCGGTCGAGGGCTCCGCGCAGCCAGAGGGCGGCGGGCATGCTGTACGCGGTGTCACCGGGCGAGAGCCGGTCCAGGAAGTAGAGGCGCTGCTGGCCGTAGGAAAGCGGCAGCGCGCCGTCACGGGTCTCCGGACGGAGCGGCCGCCCGGCGGGCACCGCCGGAGCTTCCGCCAGCGCGCCGAGGAGCTCCGCGGCAAGCTCCGCCACGGTCCCGCCCTGCAGCAGCAGGGAGAGGGGGACGGGAACCTGGAGATCAGCCTCGAGCCGGTTCTTCAGCTCCACCACGCCCAGCGAATCGATCCCCAGAGCGAGCGCCGACTGATCGAAGGGCACCCGCGCCGAGGGGATGCGGGCGGCCTGCGCCATCCTGGAACGCAGGTAGGTTTCGAGGGCCTGCCGCCGCTCCCCTGGAGCCAGGGCGCGAAGGCGCTCGCCGTCCAGATCCGCGGCGGGTTCTTCCTCCCCCTCGGCGAGGGCGCTACGCCCGATCGCCTGCAGACCGCCCGCCAGGTAACGTGCCCTGCACTCCTGCCGCTGGACCTTGCCGCTGGTCGTGCGCGGCAGGGTGCCGGCGGCGATGAGCACCACCTCGTGCACCTGGGCGCCGTGCTCCTCCGCGACCGCCGCCCGGAGCGCCTCCGCGACCGCCTCGGTCTCGAACCGCGACCGGCGCTCGACCTCGTGCACGACGACCAGGCGCTCCTCCGCCTCCATTTCCACCGCGAAGGCCGCGCCGCCCGCCGCGCGGAGCGCCGGGTGGCTCCGTTCCGCCGTCAGCTCGATATCCTGGGGGTAGAGATTGCGGCCCCGCAGGATGATCAGATCCTTGAGGCGGCCGGTGACGTACAGCTCGCCGGCGGCCATGAATCCGAGATCGCCAGTGCGCAGAAAGGTCTCGCCGCCGACGAGCCGGGCGCCAAAGAGCCTGGCGGTCTCCTCGGGCCGGTTCCAGTAGCCCTGGGCGACGCTGGGGCCGCCCACCCAGATTTCGCCGATCCGGTCCGGCCCGCACGGGAGGCCCGTCTCCGGGTCGACGATCCGGACCGTCTGCCCGGACCATGCCCGGCCGCAGCTCACCAGGGAACGCCCGCCCGCCGCCTCGCCGGACAGCGGTACAATCCTTCCCTGCGTCAGCGGCTCCTCCCCCACCAGGAGCTCGCGGGGTGCGATGCCAAGGTCGCCCCCGGCGACGAACAGCGTCGCCTCGGCGAGGCCATAGCAGGGGTAGAACGCCTCGCGGCGGAAGCCCTGGGGCCCGAACGCCGCCGCGAACCGCTCGAGCGTCGGGGCGCGCACGGGCTCGGCGCCGTTGAACGCCACCTCCCAGCGGCTGAGATCCAGCTCCCCGCGCTCCGCGTCGCCGATCCGGCGGGCGCAGAGGTCATAGGCGAAGTTCGGTCCGCCGCTCGTCGTCGCGCCGTAGCGCGAGATCGCCTGCAGCCAGCGCGCGGGCCGCTGCAGGAAGGCCATCGGCGACATCAGGATGCAGCGGGCGCCGACGTACAGGGGCTGCAGCACGTTCCCGATCAGGCCCATGTCGTGGTAGAGCGGGAGCCAGCCGACGATCACGGACGACTCCGACTGGCCGAACGCGCGTCGGATCATTTCCTGGTTGTGCAAAAGGTTGCCGTGGCTGACGATCACCCCTTTGGGGGTGCCCGTGGAGCCCGAGGTGTACTGCAGGAAGGCCGGCGCTCCCTCCTCCAGGAGGGTTGCCGTCCATGCCGCCGCCCGTGCGTCAGCCACCTCGGAGCTCGCGACCCACGGCCGCCGCCGTAGCTCGGGGAGTTGCTCCGCGGCCGCCTCCAGCCGGCTCGACATCGCCGCCGGCGCCAGCACCGCGCGCGGCGAGGCATCGCGCAGGATGGCCCGCAGTTGCGGCTGGTCCCGGTTCCACCGCGGCGGATAGGCCGGCACGGCGACCGCGCCCGCGTAGAGGCAGCCGAAGAACGCGGTAATGAACTCGAGACCGGGCGGATAGAGGAGCAGGACCCGCTCCCCCCGGCCCCTGTCTCCTGGAGGGCGGCGCCGATCGCCCGGGCTCGCCGGTCCAGGTCGCCGCAGGTGAGGTGCTCCTCCTCCGTCTCGCCGTCGACGAGAAAGGTATAGAGCCGGTGGGCCGGCTGCTCGGCGGCCCGCCGTCGCAGCAGGTCCACCAGATTGCCGGGCCCCGCGCCCCGGCCTTCAGGCCTGTCTCCGCTCCTCATGACAGCGGAACGAGGCCGACGGTGACGCCGCACCAGGGGAAGCTCTGATTGTGGACGAGGTTGCACATGCGCTCGCGGGCCAGCCGGCAGAAGAAGACCGCCGGGCGATCCTCCAGGCAGAGCACCCGCAGGTCACAGAACAGCGCGGGACCGTCCGGCGGCTGGACCACCGGGGCGAGCTCGACCCTCTCCTGCACGACGTGGGGCTCGCCGCTGCGCAACGCCGCTTCCAGATCCTCCGGCGAGGGCTCCAGGATCACGCCGTTGCCCGCGAAGTCGTTGGTGGGCTTGAGCACGAAATCCGTCCGCCCGGCCCACTCGCGCGACGTCGCCGGGGTCAGGACCGCGGTCACGGGCACCAGGTCCGACACCTCGCGGAGACGCGGGAGGCTCCGCTTTCCCAGCATGAAGAACCAGTCCGGGTGCAGCACCCAGTCGCGCGGCGGCCGGCAGAAGGCCTGGAAGACCTCGTCGTTGCCGGTCCGCTCGGCCTCGACCGGCACGACCCGGGAGTAGACCCGGCGCCCCGAGCCGTCCAACGAGCGCACCGTGTCCCAGTCCAGGTCGGCGACCTCGATCCCGGCGAAGTGGTGGAGAACCCAGAAGTCGGTGCGCAGGCGCTGGCGGGGGGTGTCCACGTCGACCAGGACCGAGCCGCCGAGGACGGCCCGCAGATGCTCGCGGTACTCCTCCCAGGAGCCATAGGAGAGGAAGGGCGTGCACCCGTCGATCATCTCGTCGCACAGGAGCTGGCCGTACCAGGGCACCACGCCCATCAGGGAGGAGAAGCCCTGGCATTCCAGCAGGCGGGGGACGATCGCCCCGCCGGCATCGACGCCGAGGGCAAAGTCGAACTGGGACAGCTCGGGGATGGCCGCCGGCGCCCCTCCCCCGCGATACCGTTCGGGCACCCACGCCGCGGCCTCCTGCAGGTAGTCGTCGCGGCGGATGCGCGCGAAGAACGCCGACACGGCCTCACAAACCTGGCGCGTCAGGTCCGGCGGGATGAAAACGGGGCTCATGGAAATGGAAAAGGTGAGCTCCTCCCCTGCCACATCCGCGATCCGGCGGCGAACGCGGCGCGCCGCCTCAAGATCGAAATTCCGGTTGAAACCATCTCGCTGCAAAGAAAGCATCTGATCCTCGCTCGCCCGTTCAGAAATTCACGACCCCACCTCAAACACCATTCCCTCCGTCGCCCCCTGGCCGGAGTTGACGATGGCCCGGCGGTCGCGCGGCTGCATCCGCAGGAAGCACCCGCCGTAGGCCGCGCCGAAAACAAACAGTCCCCAGATCACGTCATGAGGCGCGCAGCCCTCGGGAGAGGTCTGGTACAGGTAGGGGCGCGACTCGACGCGGCGCTGCACCACCCAGTCCCCGGCCGCCAGCGCGCGGCGCACGAGATCCTCCCACTCGGCCGGCGGCGTCGCGTGACCGAGCCAGACCCCTTGCCCGGCGTAGGCCTTCGCCTGCTTGAGGACCAGATCCTCGCGGCGCCGGGAGAGAAGATCGGGCAGGAACACGGTCTCCCCCTCGAAGAGCACGTCGCCCGCGGCAATCTGCCGCGTCCAGGGCAGGACGGAGCTCAGGAGGGCCCTCTCCTCCTCATTGAACAGCTCCTCGGAGCTCTGGGATGCGGAGAGCAGAGCGAGATTCCGCTTGTCGTCGAGGATCAGGCGCAGGGGACCGTTGAAGAAGCTCGCCTCGCCGCGAGCGAAGCAGCCCGAGATCTCCCTGCTGAACGGTTGATCGTACTGTTCAACCAGCCCGCGCAGCCGGGTGCGGCCGAGCCACAGCCCGCCGTCCCGCACCGAAAGATCGGTATAGTCGCAGAGCACGATCCGCCCCCTGGCTTCCGGAGCGAACCGGCCCAGGACGCCGAGATACTGCTGGTTCAGGAAGCTCTCCATCAGGTCCGCCCCCTGGAACCAGGGGGCCGCCAGGACGCCGAGATTGAAGACGCCGCCGTGGCCTTCCCGCTCCGCCATCACTCTCACGGCGTGCGTCAGGAAGCTCCGCAGCGTGTCCTGCTCTCGCAATGGCATGGGCAATGTCGCCCGGAAACGTTCGATCAGCGGCACCCGGCGGAAGCGCTCGGTCCAGACCGCCGTCTGCCAGCCGCCCAAGTTGCCACAGACGTTGAACTCCAGGCATTGGAACCCCCGCGGCGTATCGATGAAGTCGCCGCGGGCGATGACGTTGTCGGCGGCGCCGGTATGGGACAGGGCGCGCACGAGGTCCTCGGCGGTCCAGAGCGGAATCCCGTAAAAGGCCGCCAGTTTCTCGGGGGCCGAGCCGAAACAGCGCTCGGGAAGGCTCTTGATGAGAGAGCACAGGCCGACGCTGACGCTCTCCATGAGCCGCCGCTTCCCGGCGTCTACGAAAGTGGGCCAAGCCTGCAGAGGATACTCATAGACCCCGTCGCCCTGGTCGAGAGCCGCGAAATGCGAACGCACCAGCCCCTCGGGATTGCAGGCGATGAACTCGAGAAATTCCCGATGAACCTGGGAGAGCTCCGCGTGCAGGGGGCCTGCCTCATTCAGCAGGGTGCGCACACCGTTCAGGCCGACCATGCCGAGACATCTTGATCGAGGCCCGCGGTAGCGGGAAAGCCGCGCTCCAGAGCCCTGGGTAAACTATTCTGCAGCAGCTCCTCCGCGGACTCCTGGGTCTTTCCCAGGGAGACGAGACTGAACTTTCCGCTGCCGGTGAGAAGTCCGACGTTGTAGAGAATGAGATTTCCGGTGCCATGGCTCGGACGATAGAGATCTCCGTTCAGCATGCCGCGAAGGTCCTGGAAGGTCGCCGTTGCCAGCTCGGGAATGGTGCAGTCGCCAATCGCATAGGCCACCCGTTGGTGGTCCCCCAGCAAGCGGTTGAGCAGCGTCATCGGCGTCGACACGGCACCCCAGCGGCCGTTGCAGTCGACGAAGCGGAGGGCAGCCGACTCCAGGGAATCGCCCACCACCAGGAGGTCGAAGGAGCAGCGCCCCACGTAGCCGAGCCGCAGCAGAACCGTGGCCACGGCAATGCTCTGCATCCGCAGCCGCCGCTCGATCTCGACGGGAAACGTGGCGGGCACGGCGGCCTCGAAACGACCCTCGTGCCCGGCGGCGAACCGCTGGTGAAAAATCCCTTCACAATGCACGCCCGATTCGGGATCGAGCCACAACTGCACGCTGGGAGACGACAGCACCTTGTCCTCCCAGCGCGTGACCAGAACCCTTTCGCTGGCGTCCCACTTCATGTCCCGCAGCATGCCGTCCAGACGCAGAGTCAGCTCCGCAACGCTGGCGCTCTCGACCGAGCGAGAATCGATCACAAGGTTGCCGAGCGCCGACGTGCAGCACGGCCGCTTGATCGCCACGCGCGGATATCTTTTGGCGAATTCGCGCACCCTTTGAACGATCGAATCGAGGCTGGACGCGACCTCGTGCTCCACCACCGCGTCGGCACCCAGCAGCAGCTCGACCAATTGAGTAAAATAAATCTTGTTGTTGACGTACGCGCACAAGGCGGGCGGCGGACCGAGAACCGGCACCTGCGTTCCGGAGGCGTGGGAGAGACGCGCCGCCAGCTCCCAGACCTCGTCACAGGCGATGTACGGATGGATGTGGATCGGCCGGCGGCGTGCCAGATCGACGAGCTCGCCGAAACAGGAGGGGTCCCGCCAAGCCGAGCGGGCCACCTCGATCCCGCCATCCTCGACGAGCAGCCATCGCACCCTCCCGAGCTCCAGATCTTCGGCGTTATATTCTTCGTATTGGAACGGCGGGGCCTGGGTCGCGAGGACCAGGTCGCCCGCCGAAGCCCGCAAGCGGGCCCTCAGCTGCAATCCAGCCGCACCCGGCAATTCTGCGATCCGAGGAATCGAGCTGAGATCTTCAAGGTGAATACCCGCTCCTCTCGGCATGGTACGAACCCCGTCAGTGTGACTCCTGTCGCTCAGCAGATCCGGAACATTTCGTAGCTCTTCCGCAATCTCGAAGGCACGCACCACCGTTTCCGAGTCTAAACTTCCACAGCCTTCAAAGCTTTCACAATAAATCTTCAAGGCTCGACCTCGACATTTTTATATTAAGATTATAACTTAAAGCAATCATGTGCCTGCCGGAGTGTCCAGCTGTCACTTTTGAATAGAATAACAGAGTGCAACCATGTCCGCAACTCGATCGCCAGAGCTATGGAGACCTATCTCCCAAGCATGTTAATAAAAGGTTTTCGTGCATACTGCGGACAGCGATCACGCTCCTACCGCACTAAACACTTTCCCGAGGAAATTTTTCGCTTTCCAATCGCCACAATCGGCTACCTCGCTTTGGTCGCAGACCGATCAGAGCAGCGCGATGTGAGGGCGAGTCCGACGCGAGTTTCGCGCCGCGCAAAACATGGCTGGCTCCCCAACGACCGGACCTTGAGCGACCAGCGCGTCCACGGGCAGTGGGCCTCGATGAACGAGTGCTCCGCGGATGAAAAAATCCCGGAGGCCCCATGCTGCGCCAGGAGCGAGAGGCCTCTTGCTTGAACGGCGTCCCACGCGTCGACATGCTCGCGGGTAGCCCTGCCGGGTGCCACCAGTGGGCCACGAGGGCCTCGCGGCCCTCGTTTCTCCCGGCTATTTTATTGTAAGTCTCTGATTTTAAAGTGGTGCGGCTGGGAGGACTCGAACCCCCGACCAAGAGTTTAGGAAACTCCTGCTCTTTCCACCTGAGCTACAGCCGCAGGTCGAGAGGATTATAGCGGCTCTCGAGGATCAATACTGGATCAGCGAGGCCACGTCGTGCCCGCCGAGCTTCTTGCGCCCGTCGAGGAAGGTGAGCTCGATGATGAAGCCGAAGCCGGCCACCACGCCGCCGAGCGACTCGACCAGGCGGGCGGTCGCGGCGGCGGTGCCACCGGTGGCGACCACGTCGTCGACGATCAGAACGTGCTCCCCCGGCTGGATGGCGTCGCGGTGCATCTCCAGGGTGTCTGTGCCGTACTCCAGGTCGTAGGTCTCGCGGACCTTCTCGGCGGGCAGCTTGCCGGGCTTGCGCACCGGCACGAACCCGGCGTTCAGGTCGTAGGCCACGATCGGGGCGAACATGAACCCGCGCGACTCGATGCCGACCACCTTGTCGATGCGCCGCTCGGCGAACAGCCAGACGAAGCGGTCGACGGTCATGCGCAGCGTCAGCGAGTTCTGCAGCAGGGTCGTGATGTCGTAGAACAGGATCCCCGGCTTGGGAAAATCGGGGATCTCGCGGATGTGCGACTTCAGGTCGTCCATAGTCCTCTCCTAGCGATCGATGACGAATCCGTCCCAGACCGGGACGGGGGATATCTCCTGCTCCTCGAGGCCGGTCACCCGCGCCCCTTGGGGGCCCTGGCGCAGCCGGCCGCGGAACGCTTCGAGCGGCTCGCTCCCGCCGGCCACCTCGATCTCCACGCGGCCGTCCGGCAGGTTGCGCACCCGGCCCGTGAGGCCCAGTTCGCGCGCCGCCTGGCGGGCGAACCAGCGGAAGCCCACCCCCTGCACCCGGCCGCTCAGCCAGAGACGGAAAGCCTGGACCTCGCTCACTTCTGCGGCTTCCAGCCGTGCCGGCCGAGCAGCGGCACGAAGGCGACGTCCTCCCCCTCCTTGCGCCGGATCTCGCCGCGCGCCGACTTGCGGTAGAGCACCAGCTTCTGGAGGTTGAGCTGCCCCTCCGGGATCAGCAGGGTGCCGCCCGGCGCGAGCTGGCCCGAGCAGCGGCTCGGGCACCTTCGGCGCCCCGGCGGTGACCAGGATGCGGTCGTAGGGCGCCCACTCGCTCCACCCCACGGTGCCGTCGAACACCTGGATCTTGACGTTGTCGAAGCCGAGCTGGCGCATGCGCGGGATGGCGGCCTGCGCCAGCTCCGGCACCCGCTCCAGGCTGTAGACCCGGCGCGCCAGCAGGGCGAGGACGGCGGTCTGGTACCCCGAGCCGGTGCCGATCTCCAGCACCGAGTGCTCGGGCCCCACCTCCAGCAGCTCGCTCATCCGCGCCACGATGTAGGGCTGGGAGATCGTCTGCGCCGAGCCGATCGGCAGCGCGTGGTCGCCGTAGGCCTGGCTGCGCAGGTGATCCTTGACGAACAGGTGGCGCGGGATCTTGCGCAGCGCCGCCAGCACCCGCTCGTCGCGCACCCCGCGGGCGGCGATCAGGTCGCGGACCATCCGCTCGCGCTGGACGGCGTAATCGCTCATCAATCCCGTGGAGCGGAGGGACGCGGCCGGGAAGGCGCAGCGCCGAGAGCTTGTCCTTCAGCGCGGTGACGCTCTCGAGGCCCGGATAGTAGGTGAGGTCCAGGTGCAGCGGGGTCACCGAGATCCGGCCCGTGGAGACCGCCTCGTAGTCGGTGCCGCTCGCCGCTCTGCCACTGCGGCGTGCCGGCGATCCAGTAGTACTTGCGCCCGCGCGGATCGAGCTTCTCGATCACCGACTGCTTGTAGACCCGCCGGCCCAGGCGGGTGTAGCTCGAACCCCCGGATCGCGCCCGCCGGCACGTTGACGTTGAGCAGCAGGTCGCGCGGCAGCTCCTCGCCGAGCAGAGATCTCGACGAGCTGGCGGGCGAAGGCGGCCGCGGCGTCGAAGGAGAACCCCTCCCCCACCTCCTGGCTGAAGGCGACCGAGGGGATGCCGAGCAGCGTCCCCTCGAAGGTCGCGCTCACCGTGCCCGAGTAGGTCACGTCGTCCCCCAGGTTGAGGCCGAAGTTGATCCCCGAGACAGACGAGATCGGGCGGGTGGTCCTTGAGCAGCGACAGCACCCCCAGGTTGACGCAGTCGGTCGGCGTGCCGTCGACGGCGTACCAGCGCTCCTCGACCTTCTGCATGCGCAGCGGCCGCGACAGGGTGAGGGCATGGCCGGTCGCGCTCTGCTCGCGGTCGGGCGCGACGACGAACACCTCGGCGATCTCGCTCAGGGAGGAGGCGAGCAGCCGGATCCCCTGGAGAAGATGCCGTCGTCGTTGGTGACCAGGATGCGCGTCATCAGCTCTTGATGTACTTGCCCACGATCGGGGCGAGGGCCTGCAGGGTCTCGGCCGGGATCATCGAGCGCTCGGTGATCAGCGAATACTTGAGCGCCTCGGCGCAGATGCAGTCGCGCGAGTGCGGCTGCCCGACCCTCTTGAGCATCTGGCGCACCACCTCCTGCGACATCTTGACGTTCTGCCCGATGACCTCCATCACCGAGACGCCGGAGACCGCCTCCTCCTCCTCGTGCCAGCAGTCGTAGTCGGTGACCATGGAGAGCGAGACGTAGCAGATCTCCGCCTCGCGGGCGAGCTTCGCCTCCTGGAGGTTGGTCATGCCGATGATGTCCGCGCCCCAGCTCCGGTAGACCTCGGACTCGGCCCGGGTCGAGAACTGCGGCCCCTCCATGCAGACGTAGGTGCCGCCGCGGTGGACGGTGGCTCCGGCGGCCCGCGCGGCGTCCGCCGCGACGTCGATCAGCCGCGGGCAGACCGGCTTGGCCATCGAGACGTGGGCCACCAGGCCGTTGCCGAAGAAGGTGTCCGGGCGGTGCCGGGTGCGGTCGAAGAACTGGTCGGGGACGACGATGTCGGTCGGCTTGTACTCGATCTTCAACGAGCCCACGGCCGAGACCGAGACGATCTCCTCCACCCCCAGCACCTTGAAGCCGTAGAGGTTGGCGCGGTAGTTGAGCTCGGTGGGGAGCAGCCGGTGGCCCCGGCCGTGGCGGGGCAGGAAGGCCACCATGCTGGCCGTCCAGCTCGCCGATCACATAGGCGTCCGAGGGGTCGCCGAACGGCGTCTGGATCCGGCGCTCCTCGCGGACCGTCATCCCCTCCATGCCGTAGAGGCCGCTGCCGCCGATCACACCGATACGGATGTCACTCATCAGGAGACTCCTTCCTTCTCTCTTCACGGGAACCCAGGAACAAGCCGAGACCGGCGGGAGAGTCTACCAGCCCGAGACGCTTGGGGCGAGCACCAGGGGATGGTCTGCTACGGCTCCCACCACTTCTCGACGGCAAGTCCTTCAATTCTGTCGAAGTGTTTCACATTACGAGTGGCTACTATGAGGTCATGGACGAGGGCCGTCGCCCCGATCAAAACGTCCTCGATGCCGATGGGTTCTCCACGAGAATCCAACGCCGCAAGCAGATCTCCTGCACGCTCCGCCTCGTCCTGAGCCAAGGGCAGGATCTGGAGGCCGGGCAGGACCTCGCCAGCGATCCGCGTCCACAGGGCGTTACCTTGTGGATGCCTGGCGGCTCCATAGCGGAGCTCGGTGATACAGATGGAAGACGTCGAAAGCTGCTTGCGCGGAAGACTGCCAAGCCGCTCCAGCACCGCCGGAGAAGGCCGCTTCTTGATCAACTCGGACAGCACATTGGTATCGAGAAGATAGCTCTTCAAGAGGACTCTTTGCCCCGGCGGGTGCTCCGAAGGGGCCGGACCGAGCGCGGCTGGTGCTGGAATCGCGCCTCGACGATCTCATCGATGGCGGCAAAGAACGGATCGTCCTCGTCAAGCCAGCCCTTTACCTCCGCCAGGTGCTCGGGCACGGGCTCTACAGTCGCCGGCACCAGCTTCGCGACAGGCCTGCCTCCACGAGTGATCAGAATCGTTTCCCCATCCTGGACGACGCGCCCCAGAAGATCAGAGAACTGTTCCTTGGCCTCGGCAACACTGCGTTTCGTCATGGTCAGCCGCATTCCTTCCCGGCTTTCATCATACGCGGTCTTCACCGGATCGCCTCCACTACCGCGAGCGCGGTCTCCAGGGCGCGGCGCCCCTGCTCGCCGCTCACCCGCGGCGCCGGCTCGCCGCGGCAGGCGGCGAGGAAGGCCTCGAGCTCCCGCCGCAGCGGCTCGGCGCGCTCCAGGGGGAGGTCGTCGGGAAGGATGCGGCGCTGCTCGCCGTCCCCTTCCAGCCGGTACCCCTTGATCTCCTGCGCCTGATAATCGAGCGAGTAGTAGCGGTTGGGCAGGAAGACCCGCAGCCGGCGCGCCCGCTCGGAGGAGACCCGTGAGGCGGTCAGGTTGGCGACGGCGCCGGAAGCGAGCTCGACGCGGACGTTGGCGATGTCGATGCGCGAGGAGAGCACGGCGATGCCGGTGGCGCGGATCTCGGCCACCGGGCTGGGGTCGAGGGCGTGCAGGATCTGGAGGTCGTGGATCATCAGGTCGAGGACGACGTCGACGTCGAGGCTGCGCGGGGAGAAGACCCCCAGCCGCTGCACCTCGACGAAGCGCGGCGGCGAGCCGACCGCGAGCAGCGCCTGGACCGCCGGGTTGAAGAACTCGATGTGGCCGACGGCGAGCACCCGGCCCGCCGGCGCGGGCGAGCAGCCGGTCCGCCTCCTCGAGGCTCGCCGCCAGCGGCTTCTCGATCAGCACGTGGAGCCCGCGGTCGAGCAGCGCGCAGCCCATCTCGGCGTGCGCCACCGTGGGCGCCGCCACCACCGCCGCCTCGATCTCGCCGGCCAGCTCCTCCAGCCGCGGGAAGACGCGCGCGCCGTGCTCCCGGGCGGCCGCCTCGGCCGCCTCCGGACGCGGATCGTAGACCCCGACCAGCTCGGCGCCGGGGAGCGACGACAGCAGGCGGACGTGGTTGCGCCCCATGGAGCCGGCGCCGAAGACGCCGATCTTCAGATGATTCAGGAGATTACTCAGGTTCGCCTCCCCCCCGGCCGCCGCCGCGGGGTGGCGACTTGATGACCCCGCGCTGCGAGCTCTCGACGAAGGCGATCAGATAGTCGACGTCCGGATCGCCGGCGAGCTCGGCGCGGATCTGCTCCACGGCCCTGGAGGTCGGCAGGCGGGAGCGGACCAGGAGGCGGTAGGCGGCCTCCAGCCGGCGGAGGGTCTCGGCGTCAATCCCCTTGCGCTTGAGGCCGATCGAGTTCAGGCCGTAGCAGGCCGGCTTCTGCCCCACGGTCTTGACGAACGGCAGGGCGTCCATGGTGGCCACGGTGTAGCCGCCCAGGTAGGCGTGGCGCCCAACTCGGCAGAACTGGTGCACGGAGGTGAAGGCGCTGATGGTGGCGTCGTCGTGGACCTCGACGTGCCCGGCCAGGGTGGCGTTGTTGGCGAAGACGATCCGGCTCCCCACCTGGCAGTCGTGGGCGATGTGGGTATAGGCCATGAACAGGCTGTCGCTCCCCACCCGGGTGATGCCTCCCCCCTTGGCGGTGCCGCGGTGGACGGTGCAGAACTCCCGGAACTGGTTGCGGTCGCCGATCTCCAGCCAGACCTCCTCGCCCTGGAACTTGAGGTCCTGGGGATCGAAGCCGATGGCGGCGTTGGCGTAGATCCGGTTCTCCCGGCCGATCCGGGTCGGCCCCTGATCTGGGCCGCGGCGCCGATCTCGGTGCCGTCGCCGATCTCGACGCCGGCGCCGATCACCGCGAACGGACCGACGCGGACCCCGTCGCCCAGGCGGGCGCTGGGATCGACCGCTGCGAGCGGATGGATCTCCGCCGCCATCAGCGGTTCACCATCGCCGAGGAGAGCACCGCCTCGGCGGCGAGCTGGCCGTCCACCAGGACCTTGCCCGCCAGCTTGCAGTAGCTGCTGCGCAGCCGCAGCACCTCGATCTCGTAGCGGATCTGGTCGCCGGGGACCACCGGCCGCCGGAACTTCGCCGCCTCGATCGAGGCGAAGAGGAGCAGCTTGTTCTGGCGGTCGGGGATGTCGCTCAGCAGCAGCAGGCCGCCGGCCTGCGCCATCCCCTCGATCAGCAGCACCCCAGGCATCACCGGCCGGCCGGGGAAGTGGCCGAGGAAGACCGGCTCGTTGATGGTGACGTTCTTGATCGCGACGATCCGCTTGCCGGGCTCCATCTCCAGCACGCGGTCGACCAGCAGGATCGGATAGCGGTGGGGCAGCACCGAGAGGATCCACTCGATGTCCCATTTTGCCGTCGGTTCGGGGGTCGGCTCGCTCAACTCATTCTCCCTCTCCAAGCTTCTTTTCGAGAGCCCGCACGCGCCGGCTCATCTCTTCCAGACGCGACAGCAGGACCGCCTGACGGCGCCATTTGCGCATCTCGATCGCGGGGATGCCGGCCACCACCGCCCCCGGCTCGAGCGAGGACAGGGCCGCCGACTTGGCCGCCACCTGGACGCCGTCCCCGAGCTGGATGTGCCCGGAAACCCCCGACTGCCCGGCCAGCACGACGTAGTTGCCGAGCCGGGTGCTGCCGGCGATGCCGGCCTGGCCGCAAAGAATACAGTGCCGGCCGACCTCCACGTTGTGTCCGACCTGGACGAGGTTGTCGATCTTGCTGCCCGCCCCGATCCGGGTCTCCCCCAAAGTGGCGCGGTCGATCGTGCTGTTGGCCCCCACCTCGACGTCCCCCTCGAGGACCACCCGCCCGATCTGTGGCACCTTGTGGTGGACCCCGCCGTGGGTGGCGTAGCCGAAGCCGTCGGCCCCCAGCACCACGCCGGCGTGGACGATGCTCCCGGCTCCGACCTCGGTATCGTCGTAGAGCACGGCGTGAGGATGGAGCACCGCCCCCTCCCCCACCACACAGCCACGGCCGATGGCGACGAAGGCGAGGACGGCCGCCCCGGCGGCGATCCGGCTGCCGGCGCCGATCACGGCATAGGGGCCGATGTGGGCCGACGGGTCGACCGCGCAGCCGGGCTCCAGGATCGCCGTGGGGTGGACCCCCGCCGGGCGCTGCTCTCCGGGATGGAGGACGGCGAGCAGCCGCGCCAGGGCGTAGGATGGATCGTCGGCGATCAGCAGGTCCCGGCCGAGGGCGGCTTCGGCGAGCGACGGCCCCACCAGCAGGGCGCCGGCCGAGCTCGCCACGGCCTGGCCGCGATAGCGGGGGTCTTTCAGGAACGAGAGGTCGCGGGGTCCCGCGGATTCCAGGGAGCGGATCGCCTCGACGGCGCGCTCCGGGTCCCCTTCGACCCGGCCGCCGATCAGGTCGGCGAGATCGGCGAGCCGGTAGCCCACGCCGTTACTTGCCCTGGGCGGCGGTGTCCAACCGCTGGATCACGACACTCGTGATGTCGATCGCCTCGTCGGCATAGATCAGCCCGCTCTCGAACTTGCGGAAGATCAGCGTATAGCCGAGATCCTTGCCGACCTGGTTGATGACCGGCATCACGCGCTGGTCGATCTGGGCCAGCATGTCGTCGCGCTTCTTGTTGAGCTCGCGGGTGGCGTCGTCCTGGGCGCGGCGGATGGCGATCTCCTTCTCCTCGATACTGCTTGGAGAGGTCGGCGAGCTTGTCCTGGGCGAGCGACAGGCGGCCGTCGCTGATCTTGGTCTGCAGATCCTTGAGCTCAGCCGCCCGCGCGGCGAGCTCCTTCTCCCGCTGCTCCTGGAGCCGTCTTGAGATCGGCCACCACCTTCTTGCCGGCGACCGACGACAGCAGGATCTTCTCGGTGTCGATCACCGCGACCCGGATGGGTCCGGCGGGCGCCGGGGCGGCCGCCTGGGCGGCGGCCGGGGCCGCCGCGAGAGCGAGCCCGAGAAGGCCGGCGGCGGCGACTCGGGACAGAACGTGATTGGAAAGCGACATTGATCTCTTCTCCTTCGTTGCTAGAAGCTGGTGCCGATACTGAACTGGAAGCTCTCGAAGCTATCCTGGGGTTGAGGATCGAGGTTCTTGGCGTAGATGAACCGCAGCGGCGCGCCGAACACCGGCAGGAACACCCGCAGCTCGACTCCCGCGGTCTTGCGCAGGTTGGAGAGATCGAACGACTGGCCGTCGCCAAAGACGTTGCCGGCGTCGCCGAACAGCAGCACGCGGAACGGCCCGCCGAGCACGAAATGGTACTCCAGATTGAACTGGACGTACTTGTCGCCGCCGAGGATGACCTGGTTCTTGTCGCGCAGCGGCAAGCCGTCCTTGTCGCGCAGGAAGATCGAGCGGTAGCGGTGGCCGCGGATGCTGTTCTCGCCGCCCAGGAAGAAGCGCTCGAGGACGTTGATCGTCCTTGCCGCCGAACGGATGGATCAGCCCCCCCTCGGCGTTGAAGGCGATCAGCGTCTTGGTCGGATAGTTGCTCACCGGCCGGAAGATGCTGTACCCGATCTCCGGCCGCAGGAAGTCGTTGTCGCCGCCCAGCGGAGCCGCCCGCGTACTCGAGGGCGAGCGACAGCTTCTGGCCGCGCGTCGGCTCGAACGGGTTGTCCCGGCTGTCGAAGAGGTAGGCCGGACGCAGCGACGAGTTGTGGATCTGGTACTGGGTCTTGACGATGCTGCCCGGCTGCGGATCGGTGGCCGGCGGCGGGGTCTGTCCGGGCAGCAGGGCCGGCACCACGATCTGGGTCTCGTCGTTGTACTTCGACAGGTTGTAGCTGAGGCTCGCCGACTGGAAGAGCCGGAAGTTGCGGCCGTAGGTGAACACCGCGCCCTTGCTGTTGCGGGTATAGCGGTCCTGGTTCGAGTACAGGTTGTAGTCGTAGTTCTCGTCGTAGGCGCGGATGCCGATGCTCTGCGGCCGGTCGAGGAACCAGGGGATCGAATAGGAGAGGTCGAAGTAGTCGCGCAGCTTGCCGGTCTGCACCGAGACGCCGACCTGCTCGCCGCGGCCGAGGAAGTTCTTGGTGCTGATGGCGAACTGGCCGAAGAAGCCGTCGAGCTGGCTCCAGCCGCCGCCGAACTGCAGCTCGGTGCGGTCCGACTCGTCCCCCTTGAAGAGAAGGTTGACCTTCTTCTTCTCGCAGTCGGTGTCGATGTCGACCGGGTTCTCCTCGTTGAGCTTGAAGTAGCCGAGCTGGTTGACCTTGGTGACGCTGTTGCGGATCGCCGTCGACGTTGACCAGGCCGCCCTCGTAGACCCGCAGCTCGCGGCGCAGCACCTTGTCCTTGGTGCGGTCGTTGCCCTGGAACTCGATGCGGCCGACCTGGAACTGTTCCCCCTCGGTGACGTGGACGACCAGGTCGGCGACGCGCTCCGGGCGCTCGACCAGCTCCGGCTCGACGCGGGCGAAGATGTAGCCGGTGTTGTGGTAGGCGTCGGTCATCTCCTTGACCGCGTCGTCGATCACCTTGGCGCGCAGCCAACCGGTCGCCCGCCGGTCGAAGGCCCGGAGCAGGTTCTTCTCCGGATAGACCTTGTTGCCCTCGATCGACACCTCGCCGAACTTCCAGCGCTCCCCCTCCTCGATCGGGACGGTGATGAACATCCGGCGCTTCTGGTCCTTGATCACCTTGGCGTCGACCGCCCGCACGTCGATCTTCGGATCGCCGATGACGACGTTCTTGTAGCCGGCGCCGCGGTAGAGTTCGCGGACCTTGTCGAGGTCCTCCTGAAGCTTGGCCGGGTCGTAGAGGTCCTTCTTGCTGACCCGGGAGATGAACGCGCTCTCCTTGGTGTTCTTCATCGTCCAGCGCAGGCGGGGGTCGTTGAACACCGTGTTGCCCTCGAACTCGATGTCCGAGATGCGGACGCGGTCCCCCTCGTCGACCGTGAAGACCACCTTCTTCTCGTTGGGGCCGACGTCCTCGACCGTGTACTGCGCGGTCGCGAAGCGGTACCCCTTCTCGCCGTACATCTGCTCGATCAGCCCCTTGACCCGCTGCAGCTCGCCGAGCGACAGCGGCTCCCCCTCGTGGACGCGGACGCGCTGGGTGGTCAGCTTGTCCTGGAGGTCGGTCTTCGAGATCCGCTTCAGCCCCTGTAGTCGATCGAGCGCAGGACCGGCCGCTCCACGACGGTGATCACCAGGCGGACGCCGGCCGCCGTGGGCACGCTCTCCACCTGGACGTCGTCGACCAGGTTGCGGTCCCAGAGCTGCTTGATGTTCTTGTTGAGAGTCTCCTCGTTCGAGCGGCTCGCCCGGGCGCGAGCCCGAGGTAGTAGCGCAGCGTCTCCTCGGAAAGCCCCTTGAGGCCCTTGAACTCGATCGCCTCGATGGTGCGGCCGTTCGCCGACGGCTGGGGGAGCGCCTGGGCACGCGCCGCGCGCACACCGCCGGATAGCAGCAGAGGAAGCAACGACGCCGCCATCAGGCGGCGCACAGCCCTCCACCGGCGCGGCCTGCGCCGGCCCACGATGACATCAGGCATTCATCTCGTCCTTTCATGACCCCGGCGGCGCAAAGCCGCCGGGGTGGTCCTGCCCTCTCTTGCTGGGAACCGCCGGTCGGCGGGAATCAGCGCCTGGGGATGACGATCTCCTGGGCGCCGGCATGGAACGTCAGCTCGCCGCCCTCCAGATCCACTTCGATGTTTCGATCGTCTCGCCGTGCTGGTTGATGAGGATCTCCGAAACCGCGTCCTGGATGTGGCGCTGGATGGCCCGGCGCAGCGGGCGGGCTCCCGTCGAAGGCTCGACGCCCGCCTTGGTCAGCATCCACTCCTTGGCACGGTCCGAGACCTCCGACACGCAGTCCCCGCTCGGCGAGCGTATTGTTCACATCCTCGAGCAGAATGTCCACGATCGACCGCAGCTCCTTCTCACCCAATGGGTTGAAGACGATCACCTCGTCGATGCGGTTGATGAACTCGGGGCTGAAGGTGCGCCGCAGCTCGCCGAGGATCTCCTCCTCGAGCCGCTGGAAGCTCGCCTCCTCGCTCCCCTCGCCGAAGCCCATCCGGCCGCCGCGCAGCACCAGCTTGCTGCCGATGTTCGAGGTCATCAGCACCAGCGTGTTGCTGGAAGTCGACCTGGTTGCCGTAGGCGTCGGTCAGCTGTGCCGTCCTCCAGGATCTGGAGCAGCAGGTTGGCGACGTCCGGATGCGCCTTCTCGATCTCGTCGAACAGGATCAGCGAGTAGGGCGCGCGGCGCACCCGCTCGGTGAGCTGCCCCCCTCCTCGTGGCCGACGTAGCCCGGCGGCGAGCCGATGAGCTTGGAGACCGCGTGCTTCTCCATGTACTCGCTCATGTCGAAGCGGATCATCGCCCGCTGGTTGCCGAACAGGAACTCCGAGAGCTGGCGGGCGACCTCGGTCTTGCCGACCCCCGAGGGGCCGAGGAAGATGAACGAGCCCATCGGCCGCTGCGGGTTCGAGACCCCCAGCCGCGAGCGGCGGATCGCCCGGCTGATGGCGTTGATCGAGCGGTCCTGGCCGATCACCCGCAGCTTCAGGATGTCCTCCATCTTGAGCAGCCGCTCGGCCTCCTCGCTCTGCAGCGCCGCCACCGGGATGCCGGTCCAGGAGGAGATGACCTCCTCGATGTCGTGCCGGGTCACCTCGAGAATGCCGGTCTCGTCGGTCGCGACGCTCATCCTCTCGAGGTCCTCGCGCAGCTCGATCTCCCGCTCGCGCAGGTAGACCGCGCGCTCGAAGTCCTTGTCGGAGATGGCGACCTTCATCTCCTTGACCACCTGGCGGATCTCCTGCTCGAGCCGCCGCAGGTTCTGGGTGTCGCGCACCCGCCGCAGCTTGACCCGCGCGCCCGCCTCGTCGATGACGTCGATCGCCTTGTCCGGCAGGTGGCGGTCCGGGATGTAGCGGCTCGACTGGTAGATCGCCGTGCGCAGCGCCTCGGGGCGGTAGCGCACCTTGTGGAACGACTCGTAGCGATCCTTGACCCCCTCGAGGATCTCCTGCGTCTGCTCCGGCGTCGGCGGATTGACCTGGATCGCCTGGAAGCGGCGCAGCAGCGAGCGGTCCTTCTCGATGTACTTGCGATATTCCTTGAGCGTCGTCGCGCCGATGCAGGAGATCTCGCCGCGCGACAGCGCCGGCTTCAGGATGTTGGCCGCGTCGAGCGACCCCTCGGCCGAGCCGGCGCCGATCAGCGAGTGGATCTCGTCGATGAAGACGATCAGCTCCTTGCTCTCCTTGAGCTCCTTCAGGATCCCCTTCAGGCGCTCCTCGAACTGGCCGCGGTACTTGGTGCCGGCGACGATCAGCGACAGGTCGAGCGCCATGATCCGCTTGTTGGCCAGGAAGATCGGCACCCGCCCCTCGATGATGCGCTGGGCGAGACCCTCGACGATGGCGGTCTTGCCGACGCCCGGCTCGCCGAGCAGGATGGGGTTGTTCTTGGTCCGGCGGGAGAGGATCTGGATGATGCGGTCCACCTCCTCCTCGCGGCCGATCAGGGGATCGAACGACTGCTCGGTGGCGAGCGCCGTCAGGTCGCGGCCGTACTCGGAGAGGAACGGCAGCTCCTTCTTCTGCTGCGAGGCCTCGCGCTCCTTGGCGATCGCGAGCACCTCCTCGCGCACCGTGTAGACGTCGAACCCGTGCTGGGCGAGGATGCGCATCGCCGTGCACCCCTCGACCCGCAGGATGCCGATCAGCAGGTGCTCGGAGCCGACCGTCGCGTGCAGCATGCTCTCCGCCTCATGCGAAGCGTAGGCCAGGATCTTTTTCGATTCCTCTGAAAGAGGAAGCTCGGCGGTGGAGGAGATCCGCTCGACGAAGACCCGCTCGCCTTCGATCTCCCGGCGGATGTCCTCCGGCTTGACCTGGAAGCGCCGGAAGATCTCGCTGACCGTCTCCTCCCCCTCGCGCAGGATGCCCAGACAGGATGTGCTCGGATTCGATGACGCGGCTGCCCAGCTTGCTGGCTTCGTAGCGGGCGAAGAAGAGAGCTCGGCGGGCCTTCTCATTGTACTTCTCAAACATTTTGTTCGACCTCTCTTGGCACCGGCACGCTGCGTCGCACCTCGATTCCGAGGCGGTGTGGAGGGCGGCGGTGCTTCTTGTTACAGGCAATCGGATTCTAGCACGCCGCCATCCTTCCGAAGGTCGCGGGGCTCCGAAGAGCCAGCGCCCGGCAGTCCGATTCCTACCCGGATCAAGCTCCCGGACGGCGAGCAAAATTCCCGCCGCCCCCCACCGGCCGGGGTCCCCGGTGTCCGCTTTTCAATACGGGTGTAGCACTCCACCATCCAGCCGCAGCGTCCGCGTGCACCGCTCGGCGATCTGCGGGTTGTGGGTGACCAGGACGCCGGTGGTGCGATGGCGGGCCTGCATGGCGAGCAGGAGCTCGAAGACCGTCTCGCCGCTCGCCGGGTCGAGGTTGCCGGTCGGCTCGTCGGCGAGCAGCAGCGGCGGCTCCAGCGCCAGCGCCCGGCAGAGGGCCACCCGCTGCCGCTCGCCGCCGGAGAGCTGGCTGGGGAAGTGCTCGAGCCGCTCGCTCAGGCCCACCTCCAGCAGGAGCCCGCGGGCGCGCTCCAGCACCTCGCGCGGCTCGCGGCCGGCGATCCGCCCGGGCAGCATGACGTTCTCGAGCGCCGTGAAGTCGGGGAGGAGCTGGTGGAACTGGAAGACGAAGCCGATCGTGCGGTTGCGGAACGCCGCCAGCTGGCGCCCCCGAGAGGCCGGCGAGCGACCGGCCGCCGATCTCGACCGCCCCGGCGTCCGGCCGGTCGAGCGCCCCGAGCAGGTGCAGCAGCGTCGACTTGCCCGACCCCGAGGGGCCGACGATCGCCACGATCTCGCCGGGCTCGACGCTGAGGTCGACCCCCCGGAGCACCTCGACCCGCCGGACGCCGTCCTGGTAGGTCTTGGTCAGATTGCTGGCGCGCACGGCGACGCTCATCGGCGCAGCGCCTCCACCGGGTCGAGCGCCGCGGCCCGCTGCGCGGCGTAGAGGGAGGAGGCGAGGGCGAGCGCGAAGGTCATCAACAGCACCACGACCAGATCCTCCGGCTGCACCAGGAAGGGGACGTAGTCGAGAAAGTAGACCCGCCCCGGGACCTTCAGCAGCCGGTAGTGATTCATCACCCAGGCGCCGCCCACCCCGAGCACCGTCCCCGCCAGCACGCCGGTGCCGGCGACCAGCCCGCCCAGCAGCACGAACGCCTGGCGCAGCGCCGCCGGGGTCGCCCCGAGGGTGCCCAGCATGCCGATCTCCGGCCGCTTGCTGGAGATGATCAGCGCCAGATCCGCCACCAGGGCCAGCGACGCCACCAGGACGATCAGCGACACGGCGACGAACATCACCAGCTTCTCCAGCCGCAGCGCGAAGAGGAGCGGGCGGTTGAGGTCCTTCCAGGTGCGCACCACGCTCCCCGGCGGCAGCGCCGGCCGGCAGCCGGGCCGCCGCATCGAGCGCGGCGTCGAGCCCCCCGGCCTCGACATCCAGCCGGCGGTCCGCGGTGCCGAGCAGCGTCTCGGCCACCGCGCGCGGCAGGGCGACCCGCTCCTTCTCCTCCTGGGTGCGCGCCGCCCTCGTAGGTGCCGGCGAGAGAGACGCTGCGCACCCGCGGCTGGACCCCAAGCGGGGTGAGGGTCGGGCGCGGCGAGACGACCTCCAGGCTCTCCCCCGACCTTGAGCCCCCAGCGGGCGGCGAGCGTCGCCGGCACGTAGAGCCCCTCCGGCTGGCCGGCAGCGCCGGGGAACGTCCGCGGCACCCGCCCGTCGAACCCCACCAGCTCGACCGGCTGCACCTTGCCGCGCTCGACCAGCCAGCCCCCCCCGCGCACCTGGATCTGCGCCGACACCACCCCGGAGACCCGCAGCGCCGCCTGCCGCGCGGCCGCGGCGTCGGCGCCGGGGGGCAGCTCGACCTCGATCTGCGGCGTGCGGCCGAGCAGCTCCGAGCGCAGCGCGCTCTGGAATCCCGAGATCACCGCCAGCGACAGGACCATCGCCGCCACCCCCAGCGCCAGGCCGCCGGCCGCGACGATCGAAAGGAAGCTCGCGAAGGCGTCCCGCCGCGTGCTGCGCAGATAGCGCAGCGCGATCAGCGCCGGGAACGGCAGCCTGCGCAGGAGAAGACGGGAGGGGCGGCTCAAGTCGCCGGGTCGCTCTCTGCCGCTTCCGGCCGCATCAGCGGGAACAGGATCACGTCGCGGATCGACTGCCGGTCGGTGAGCAGCATGGCCAGGCGGTCGATGCCGATGCCGATGCCGGCCGCGGGCGGCATGCCGTGCTCCAGGGCGCGCACGTAGTCGTCGTCCATAGAGATGCGCCTCGGCATCCCCCGTGGCCCGCGCCGCCACCTGCTGGCGGAAGCGCTCCGCCTGCACGTCCGGATCGTTGAGCTCGCTGAAGGCGTTGGCGATCTCCATGCCGGCGATGTAGAGCTCGAAGCGCTCGGTGAACCGGGGGTCGTCCGGCCGCTGCTTGGAGAGCGGCGAGACCTCGGTCGGGTAGTCGGTGATGAACGCCGGCGCGAACAGGTGCTCCTCCACCGTCTGCTCGAAGAGGCCCATCAGCAGGTGGCCGTAGGTGCCACCCGCCGGGATCGGCAGCCCCTTCTCCACCAGCACGTCGCGCACCGACTCCAGGGTCTCCAGCCGTTCGGCCGGCACGCCCGCGTAGCGGGTGATCGCCTCGCGCATGGTCAGCCGCTGCCAGGGCCGGGCGAGGTCGATCGGCTCGCCCCTCCCAGGTGAGCTGCTCGCGTGCCGAGGACGCTCCGTGCTCGCTCGGCCAGGCCGGAGAGCAGCTCCTCGGTCAGGTCCATCAGCTGCCGGTAGTCGGCGTAGGCCTGGTAGAACTCGAGCATCGTGAACTCGGGGTTGTGCTGGGTCGAGATCCCCTCGTTGCGGAAGTTGCGGTTGATCTCGTAGACCCGCTCGATGCCGCCGACCACGCAGCCGCTTCAGGTACAGCTCCGGCGCGATGCGCAGGTAGAGCTCCATGTCGAGCGCGTTGTGGTGGGTCATGAACGGCCGCGCCGCGGCGCCGCCGGGGATCGGCTGCATCATCGGCGTCTCGACCTCGAGGAAGCCGCGCGCGTCGAGGAACTCGCGGATCGCCGCGGACGATCGCCGCCCGCGCCTCGAAGACCTGCCGCGACTCCTCGGTTGGTGACGAGGTCGAGGTAGCGCTGGCGGTAGCGCGTCTCGACGTCGGTCAGGCCGTGCCACTTCTCCGGCAGCGGCCGCAGCGCCTTGGTGAGCATCGCCAGATCGTCCACCTTGAGCGACAGCTCCCCCGCGCGGGTGCGCATCAGCGTGCCGGAGGCGCCGACGATGTCGCCGAGGTCGAGGTTCTCCAGCACCAGCCGGGCGGCCTCCGGCACGTCGGCCAGCCGGATGAAGAGCTGCAGCTTCTCCCTGCCGTCGTGGATGTCGGAGAAGATGAGCTTCCCCTGGCGGCGGATGGAGCGGATCCGCCCAGGCACGCGAACTTTTAGGCCCGCAGCCTCCAGCTCCTCGGCCGTCTTCTCGCCGTGGGCGGCGCGGACCCCCGTGGGTTCCAGGTCCCAATCGAAGCGGTGCGGATAGGGGGAGATCCCCGCCTCCGCGAGCCGCTGGCGCTTGTCGCGCCGGTTCTGGATCTGTTCGTCGAGCTCGGACATGGACTCCCCTCTCCTCTTCCCTCTGAGAGCGCTAGCCTATCCGAGAATGGGGAGGGGGTTGAAGGCGGGAGGAGCGGCCGGCCTCCTTGGACCGGCCGCAGGGTGGCTTTCCGGCATCGAAGTTAGGCCAGGCCGGGACATCCGGGGACCGGGCCCGGATTCCGCCTTCACACGGGACAGTTTCTAAAACTGCAATCGCAGTTTGAATCGCCGGTGTCCGGATCGCACGAGAAGGTGTAGTTGCAGGGATAGCAGCTCGAGGCGCAGTAGCTCTCGAGCTGGTTACAGTCCGGGGGACAGGGTTCGTTGCACCAGGTCGTGACGCCGTCACAGGTGACGCTCCCTTGCCGGCCCAATGAGCAGTTACGGTCCGTGGCGGAGCAACTGGTGGTGCTGTTGTTGCCGGTACAGGTGATGCTGTACGACCCGCAGCTGGCGCCCGCGAAGCAGAGGGATTTCTCCTGCCCGATGGCCGGGCGCTTCGCCGCCGGCGCTGGAGCCACCGGAGCCGCCAGGGAGGCCAGGAAGGCCCGGTCCGCGGCGCTCGGCCCGGGCGCGGCCATCGCCGGAGACGCCATCCAACCGAGAGCTGCCAGAAGCAAGAATCCAAGAGCTGCCTTCTTCATCACAGATCTCCTTTCTGAACAAGGACCTGCCGTGGAAGCCACCCCGGTTCAGAAATATAGCACTATCTTTATACCGCGCATGAAGAAGTTCAGGACCTGATGGGCCAGCCCCGCTGCCGGTGCGGCCGGACCCATGGGACCGGCCGCGGGCAGCGGCTCTCCGCGTCTATCCGTGGTCTTCCCGCACTAAAAACAGGTGCTGAGCTTGCAGTGACAGGTCACCACGCAAGTCGTGGTGTTGCACGAGAAGGTAAAGGCGCAGGGACTGCAATCGGTCGCGCAGTTCGACCGCTCGACGGAGCAGTTCAGGTCGCCGCAAATGCAGATGTTAGGGCACACAGTTGTGACTCCATCGCAGGTGACAGACCCTCGCTGGCCCGCCGAACAATTCTGGTCCGTGGCCGAGCAACTGGTGGTGCTGTTGTTGCCGCTGCAACTGATGGTGCCGCCCGTCCCGCAGTTCGCCGAGGCGGTGCAAAGGGCCTTCTCCCCGATAGCCGGGTGCTTCGCCGCGGGCGTCGGGGCGACCGGAGTCGCCAGGGAGGCGAGGAACGCCTGATCCGCGGCGCTCGGCCCGGGCGCGGCCATCGCCGGAGACGCCATCCAACCGAGAGCCGCCAGAAGCAAGAATCCAAGAGCTGCCTTCTTCATCATAGATCTCCTTTTCTGAACAAGAGCCTGCCGTGGAAAACCGCCCCAAGCTCAGAAATATAGCACTATCTTTATACCGCGCATGAAGAAGTTCAGGACCTGATGGGCCAGCCCCGGACGGCAACGCGTCAGCAGCCGGGATTCACGCAGTCGCAGACGTTGAAGCACAGGGCCGTCTGCACGCCGCCGCAAGGCGCGCACCGGTTCCTGCAGTTACACTGGTAGATCGCGCAGGGGAGTGTGTAGTTCGAGCAGTCCTCGGCTCTTTTCCATTTGGGCGACAGCTTTCCAATCAGACCTTCCTCGGCCGCGGGGGGCTCGGTCTGGGCGGTGGGAGCCTGGAAGATCGCGGCCTTGAGCAACGCGAGGTCCTGAGGCGGCTGAACCCTCTCCACCGGAGCCGCAGCGGCGATCCCCGCCAGGCAGACAACCATCAACAGGAAGGCAACCAGGACGTTCTGTCTCATAACATTCCCCTTTCGTGGTCAAGGATCGAATATTAGAAGATATTGAATGTCGAGATCAATCCCTTCCCACCCGGCCGCGCTGCTACGATACGCCCCCATGAACGAGACCGACGAGATGGAAGGGCTGGTCCACGAGCCTCTGGAGGAGGCTTCCGCGGGCCTGGAGACACTGATCGAGCAGCACAAGTCCGCCGTCGAGCGCTTCGATCTGCTCGGCTGGCCGCGCCCGGAGGTGGCCCTGGTCTCCGGCTCCGGCCTGGCGATCGACCTCGGGGAACGCACCCACGGGCCGATCCAGCTCGAGTTCCTCCTCCCCTTCGAGAGCCACGCCATCGAGGGGCACCCGCACGTCGTCGAGATGTTCGAGCCGCTCCCCGGCCGTCCGGTCCTCTACTTCAAGGGGCGCCTCCACTCCTATCAGGGGTACAGCGCGCACGAGACGGTCTTCCTTGTCCGCCTCGCCGCTCTCCTCGGCGCCAAGGCGCTGGTGATGACCAATGCCACGGGCGGCCTGCGGCCCCACCACCGTCCCGGCGACCTGGTGCTGATCAGGGACCATCTCAACCTGACCGGGCTGAACCCCCTGCGCGGCCAGCTCCCGCCGGAGTGGGGTCCCCGCTTCCCGGACATGGGAGACGCCTATGACCCGCGCCTGCGTGAGCTGACCCTGAGAGCCGCCGGCGAGCTCGGCATCCCGCTCACCGAAGGGATCTACGCCGGCATGGCCGGCCCCAGCTACGAGACCCCCGCCGAGGTGAGGATGCTCCAGCTCCTCGGCGGCGACGTCACCGGCATGTCGACCGTTCTGGAGATCATCGCCGCCCACCACATGGGGGTGCGCTGCCTCTGCGTCTCGATGGTGAGCAACCCCGGGGCCGGGCTCTCCGACGTGCCGGTCACCCACGAGGACGTCCTCGCCGCCGCCCAGGCGGCGTCGGTGAATCTCAAGGCGCTGCTGGGAGCGGTGCTCAAGGCTCCGGGGCTGGTTTAGGGTCCCCCACCCCGAATCCTCACCCCCTGGCCCCCTCTCCCACCGCACTCCCCCCGACCGGGAGAGGGGGAACGATCCATAACGGATACCTCCCGTAGGGTGCGCTGTGCGCACCATCAAGGTCGGTTCTGGTGCGCACAGCGCACCCTACAAACACCAACGCTTCAGCCAAGTCCCCCTCTCCCGGACGGCGGGAGGGCGATGGGAGAGGGGACAGGGGTGAGGTTTCGGGGTGGGGGGCGCCGCAGTACACTCTCTCTACCCCATGCCCGACCGCATCGAAGAGCGCGCCCGGTTCGACCTCGTCCGCTATGCCAATGTGTGGGAGGACGCGGAAGTGCTGCGCTCGGCGCTCGCTCCGGCCGCGGGCAGGCGCTTGCTCTCGATCGCCTCGGCCGGCGACAACGCCTTCGCCCTGCTTGCCGCGGGCGCCGAGGTGGTGGCCGCCGATCTCTCCCCCGCCCAGCTCGCCCTGGTCGAGCTCAAGCGCGCCGCCATCCGCCGCCTTGGCTACGAGGAGGCGCTGGCGTTTCTCGGGATCCAGCGCGGCGCGGAGGACCGGCGCTCGGTCTACGAGCGGCTGGAGCGGGACCTCCCGGCCAGCGCCCGGAACTTCTTTCGCGAGCGGCTGGACGCGATCGCCGGCGGCGTCCTTCATGACGGCAAGTTCGAGGGCTACTTCCGGCTCTTCCGCGAGCGCGTGCTGCCGCTGGTCCACCGCGGAAAACGGTGCTGGCTCTGCTGGACGAAAAGGACGAGGAGGCGCGCAGGGCGTTCTATCGCCGCACCTGGAACAACCTGCGCTGGCGCCTCCTCTTCCGGGTCTTCTTCAGCCGCTTCGCCATGGGCCGGCTGGGGCGCGATCCAGAGTTCTTCCGCTACGTCGAGGGCTCGGTCGCCGAGCGCATCCTGGCGCGGACGGAGTATGCCCTGACCGTGCTCCCCGCGCACGCCAACCCTTACCTGGAGTCATCCTCACCGGCAACTTACGGCGCGCCCTCCCCCTGTACCTCGCCCCGATGTCTTCCCCGAGCTCAAACGGAACCTCGACCGGCTCACCCTGTTCGAGGGGCCGATCGAGGAGGCCGCGCTGGCGCACCGGGGCGAGGGTTTCGACGGCTTCAACCTCTCGGACCTCTTCGAGTACCTGGACGAGCCGACCAGCGCCGCCGTCTACGGCAGGCTGCTCGACACCGCCCGTCCGGGCGCCCGCTTCGCCTACTGGAACATGCTGGTGCCCCGGCGCCTCGCCGCCGCCTTCCCGGCGGACAGCGTCCGCTCCGCTCGACGCCGAAGCCCGCGGAGCTGTTCGCCGCGCGACCTCGCCTTCTTCTATAGCGCCTTCGTCCTGGAGGAAGTCGTCTGATCGACTCGGTGACGCCGGACGACCTCCGCGGGGCGGCGATCCTCTCCGCGTCTTCGTTTCGCTGCTCGCCGTCGCCGAGCTCTGGCGCCGCTTCGGCAACCCGAATCCGGAGCACACGCGCAAGCTCGTCCACCTTGGCGGCGGCATCGCCTGCCTGTTCTTCCCCTTTCTCGTCCGCTCCCCCTGGGTGGTGCTGGCGATGTCGCTGCCGCTCACCGCTCTCTTCGTGGCCGGCAGCCGCTTCGGGTTCCTGAAGAGCCTGCATGGCATCGGCCGCCGGAGCCGGGGCGCCGAATACTACCCGCTCTCCGTCTTCCTGGTCTTTTTGATGACCCTCGGGCCGCCCGTGGCTCTATCTCGCCGCGGTGCTGGTGCTCGCCGTGGGCGACGCCTTCGCGGCCCTGATCGGCAGCCGCTACGGAGTGATCCGCTACGAGGTCGAGGACGAGCGGAAGAGCCTCGAAGGCTCGCTCGTCTTCCTGGTGATCGCCTTCCTCGCGATCCATCTGCCCATTCTCCTGCTCACCGACCTCCCGCGCCCGGTCTGCGTGCTGGCCGCACGCTCGTCGCGGCGCTGGTGACCGGTTTCGAGGCCATCTCGCTCGAAGGGGCGGACAATCTGTTCGTCCCGCTGGCGGTGGTGGTGACGCTCGGCAAGATCACCACCAAGCCGCTCGCCGAGGTGATGTTCCAGAACCTCTCGCTGCTCGCGATCTGCCTCGCCGTGGCACTGCTCGCCTGGCGCCTGGTCGCGCAGGTCTTCAACGTCGGCGGGACGATCACTTCATCCTCTTCGCCTACGGCACCTGGTCGCTCGGCAACTGGGTGTGGGCGCTGCCCGTCTTCCTGGGATTTCCTGGGTATCTGGTCGCCTGGTACCGCTTCGCGCCGCCCGGCCACGGCTCGGGAGTCAAAGTGCGCACCGTGGTGCGGGCTTTGCTGCCGCCTTCGCCATGCTCGCGCTGGCCAACGGTCTCGACCGGGAGCCGCTCTTCTTCGCTCCCTACCTGGCCGCCAGCGCGGCGGTGCCGCCTTCAGCCTGGATACCGGCGTCTTCCGGGCCGAAACGCCGCGCGGAGCCGGCCCGCTCGCCGCGCTCGGCTCGCCCTCCTCGGCAGCGCCCTCATCGCGCTGGGTCCCTGCATCCTCACTGGCAGGCGTCTCCTGGAAGCCGCTCTGGCGACTCCTCGCCGGCGTCCGTCTGCTCGCCTCCGCTGCCAACGCCGCCATCGAGCTGGGCGATCGGCGGCCAGCCCGACCGCCGCGACTGGACCGCCTGGCGCTTCCTGCTGAGCTTCGCCGCGGGCGGCGCAATGCTGGGCTTGCAGGCGCTGGGGATGATCGCCCCGTGGGATCCGGGATCGGGCCGGTAGGCGCCGGTCTGCTATAGGATTTCAGAGTTCGTTTCGACCTCCGGAGAACCAACAATGCCCGAGATCCAGTGGCGCGACCAGCTCCAACCCTCTCTCGCGGAGGGGCGCGCGGCCAGAAAGCCGCTCTTCCTCTACTTCTGGACCCCCGAGTGACTGGGCTGCCGAAAAATGGGTGCCGTGACGTACCCACAGCCGCAGGTCGCTGAGTTCGTCTCGGAGCGCTTCGTCGCTATCAAGTTCAACGTCAAGGAGCCCCATCCCGACTTCAAGGAGGCGCTCGGCCGCGGCAAGGTGCTGTGGGCTCCGCTGCTCGTCTTCCTCGACGGCCGCGGCAGCGAGTTGCGGCGCTATGTGGGGTACCTGCCGCCGGATGAGTTCCTGGCCGAGCTGCGGCTCGTCCTCGGGCTCTCCGAGATGACCCATGCCCATTTCCAGGAGGCGCTGCGGTGGTTCGACAGCGCGGCGGACGACTACCCCGAGTCGAGCGCCGCTCCCGAGGCGCTCTTCTGGGCCGCCGGGGCCGCCTACCGGCTCGACGGCCTCGCCGGCGTGGTCCGCCGCTGGGACGACCTCCGCGCCCGCTATCCCGAGACCACCTGGGCCCGCCGCGCCGACGTGGTCCCGGACGACGTGCGGATCAAGATCGCCGTGGAAACGGCGGGATGATCAAGGTGAAATTCATCGTGGAGGCTTCCCATTGGATGGAACGGTCTACTTAGAAACCACCATTCCGAGCTACCTGGCAGGCCGGCCGAGCCGGGATCTCGTAATCGCTGCCCACCAACAGATTACCCATGACTGGTGGCGTCACGCAAAGGAATACTTTGATCTCTACGTCTCCGAAGCGGTTCTGGAAGAAATCCGGGCTGGAGACCCGGCCCTCGCCTCCCGGCGGCTGGAGATCGTGGAGGGTCTACCTATACTCGAACTGCGACAAGATGTTCGCGATCTGGTGCGGATCTATTCAGAGCGCCTCAACTTCCCTCCTCAGGCCCAGGCTGATGTCCTCCATATTGCGTTTGCTGTCAGCTACAAACTGGACTATCTCGGTGACCTGGAACTGCAAGCACATCGCCAATGGACATTCCATTCGACGCCTATTGCGGATCAACCAGGAGATCCAGAGACCTACCCCTGTTATCCTGACTCCCGAAGAGCTATCCTGATCCAGGAGGTCAAACATGGAAGATCCATTTGTCGCCGAAGTTCATGAAGTCAGGGAGAAGATGCTCCGGGAATGCGGGGGCGATCTGGAGAGGCTGATGGACCGGTTGAAGGCTCGGGAGGAAGAAGACCAAGCGCGAGTCGTTTCCGATGTCCATGAGCCGGATCATGCTCCCCGCCGATCTGTCCGATAGGTTCCCTCCTAGCCATATCCCACATCTTTCCCTGCCGGCTCGTTCCACCCCCTCCAGAGCACC
The DNA here is from genome assembly GCA_963792575.1 of uncultured Acidobacteriota bacterium. Taxonomy (GTDB): domain Bacteria; phylum Acidobacteriota; class Thermoanaerobaculia; order Multivoradales; family UBA5704; genus DATARR01. The sequence goes on along the minus strand of CAWBWZ010000002.1, from coordinate 325,483 downwards.
ACACTAGGCAAGGGCATAGTCCCCCTTCCATTTCTTTCCTATGTGGTGCTTGGTCGGAGGCCGCAAATAGCTGCGGCGTTCCGTGTTTGCTTGGAGGAGTGTCTAATGATGCGACGTAAAGGTGTGATGTTCCTGTTTGTAGCCGTGGCCACGTTCCTGGCGTTCGCGTCCTCGGCGTCGGCCGGGATGCGTGGCCTTACCACGACGATCGAGTCGCAGCAGAACTTCGTCGGCGCGTCGGACGACGTGGTTCTCAAGGTCACCTACACCAACAGCTCCCAGGAGGACATCTACCTCCTGCGCTGGCAGACCGCCCTCAAGGGCCTCGACGAGAACATCTTCGACGTGCGCCTCGATGGCAAACCGGTCGCCTACACCGGCCGCCTCTACAAGCGCGCCACCCCGCGGGCCGAGGACTACGTCCGCATCCCGGCCGGCGGCTCCGTCTCGGCCGACGTCGAGCTGTCGAGCGCCTATGACCTGTCGCGCACCGGCGAGTACGCGATCCGCTACCAGGTCCTGGTGCAGGACGGCCTGCGGGCGGACAACGCCAAGGTCTCCGGCTTCGCCGGTCTGCGCAACCTGGAGTCGAACGTGGTGTTCCTCGGAGTCGAGCGCAACGAGCGCGCGGTCGGCGCTGTCGAGACGCTGGTCCAGGCCAACGAGGCCGTCCAGGGTGAGAAGGCCCTGACGCCGAGCTACGTGAGCTGCTCCAGCAGCCGCCAGAGCCTGCTGGTGACGGCCCTCAACAACGCCCAGGGTCTCGCGCAGCGGTCCCGGGACTATCTGAACGCCGTCCCCTCCGCCTCTCGCTCCACCGACACCAACTACAAGACCTGGTTCGGCGCCTACACCTCGACGCGCTACGCGGCGGTGACCAGCGACTACTCCAACATCTACAGCGCCATGTCCACCAAGGCGTTCGTCTTCTATTGCGACTGCACGGACAGCTCCTACGCCTACGTGTTCGCCAATCAGCCCTACAAGGTGCATCTGTGCGGCGCCTTCTGGAGCGCCCCGGCGACGGGCACCGACTCCAAGGCGGGCACACTGGTTCACGAGACCAGCCACTTCAGCGTCGTCGCCGGTACCCAGGACTACGCCTATGGCCAGTCCGCCTGCCGGAGCCTGGCGATCTCGAACCCGACCAACGCCAGCCACAACGCGGACAGCCACGAGTACTTCGCCGAGCCTCGCTGAGCCCGGTGTCGAGCGCGGGCGGATCCTTCCGCCCGCGCGCTTCCGGCCGGGATAGACTGCGTGGATGCGGAAACCCGCCCTCTTCTCCCTGACCCTCCTCGCGCTCCTCTCCACCGCCTGCTGGATGAAGCCCCACGCTCCCTTCGACGCCAACCACCCTCTGGAGTGCCGTGTGGAGGCGGCGCGCCCGCGCATCGCCGGCGCTCCGATCGCGATGCGGTTCCAGCTGACGAACCGCTCCGAGCAGCCGCTCTGGATGCTGCGCTGGAACACGCCCTGGGACGGTTGGAGGGGAACGATCTTCGCCGTCAGCTTCCATGGGCAGGAGTTGCCCTACCAGGGTCCGATGGTCAAGCGGGGCGATCCCACGGCCGAGGAATACGTGAAGATCCGCGCCGCCGAATCGATGATCATCGGCCTCGACCTCGCCCAGGCCTACGACATGAGCAAGCCCGGCACCTACAAGGTGAAGGTCGTCGGCAATCTGCAGGACGTCATCAAGGACGGCACCAACCCGCCACGCCCCCGGGACCGGTTTCAGCCGATGGAGCTGAAGTGCGAAGAGCTGACGCTGGAGGTCGTGAAGGGGGAAGTGGCGCCGAAGGTCAGTTATTAGGGAAGCCAAGCAAGGGACGTAAAGGACGGCAAGGACATCAAGGACGAGGACACACAGTTTTCCTTTGTCCTTGATGTCCTTGCCGTCCTTTACGTCCCTGCTTTCTGGACGCAGTTTCTAGCCTGAGAGATCACCTTCCACCCGCACCGTCCCCGCCCCCCCATCCATCGTCACCACCTGCCCGGTCTGGAGGGTGTTCACCAGCCCGGCGATCCCTACGATCGTGGGAATCCCCATCTCCCGGGCCACGATGGCGGAGTGGGAGAGTATGCTGCCGCGCTCGATCAGCAGCCCTGAGACGGACGGATAGAGGGGCACCCAGCCGGGATCGGTCCTCTCGGCGACGAGGATCTCGCCGTCGAGGCGGGCGTCCTCGTTCGGGGTGCGGAGGACCTTGACGGGGCCGGTCACGATGCCCTGGGCAGCAGCCGGTGCCGCGGAGGACTCCGGGCTCGGCGTTGAGCGCGGCTTGCGGGCGCCCCTTGAAAAGGTTCCGATGGTACGGCAGCCCGAAGGTCTCGAAGCGGTCGGCCGGCGGGTCCATGCGGCGCCAGGCGTCGAACTCCTCGCGGCGCAGGGCGGCCAGGCCTTGCAGATTCGTGGTCACCGACCGGCCCTTGGTGAAATCCCAGACCTCGTCGAGGGTGAGATAGAAGACGTCGTCCGCGCGATCGAGGAGGCCCGCTTCCGCGAAGTCCTCCCCAACCGCCCGCAGCAGTTCGCGCAGCAGGCCGTAGATGCGCGTGCGGGCGAAACGGAGATTCTCCCGGTTCTTCACCCCCAGCCGGGCGTTCCCCAGCACCCGGCGGAAGATCCACCGCCGGGGCGCGCTCCGGATCGCCTTGAAAGCTTTCTCCTCGGCCTCGCGCCGGATGCGCCCTTCCCGCTGCTCCATCGCCGCCGCGTCCATCCCTGTCGGGTCCCCGGCGGCCAGATAGTTACGGAGGATCTGATAGAGGAAGGCCGGGCGGTCCTTGAGCGAGTGCTCCTCCAGCTTCAGCTCGTTGACACAGCGAAAGCCGTAGAGGTCGAGATAGCGGCGAATGCCCGCCGCGAACTCCGCGAAGCGCGGATCGCCTGGCACCTCGCGGGCGAGATCCTCGGGCGGCCGCTCCAGGAGCAGCCGCCGCAGCTCTGGATCTTGCCGGGCCTGGGCGGCGAGAGCGAGGAGCATCTTCGTGGGCTCGGTGCTCTCGATGCCCCCCTCGCCACAGATGAGATCGTTCTGGAGCGAGCCGGAGTCGTCCCCGCACCAGGAGACGCAGAGCTTCTTGAGCGTGCCGTAGAAGACCATCACGAAAAAATCGTTGATGATCGGCGCCTTCCACTCCCAGAGGAGCTTCTCCTCCATCTCCCGGTAGAGAGCCGCAAGCTCGTGCGGCGGCATGGCGCGAAAGTCCATCGCCGACCAGCGCTCATAGTGCGCGCGGAAATGGGCCTGGAAATCCGCCACGATACGGCGGATGTGGAAGAAGTTCCGTGCCGAGCGCCCCACCAGGCGCAGCAAGGCCGGCAGCTCGACCGTGTAGCGCTGGAGCCCGGAGGCCGCCGCCGGCGGATCGGCGTCAGGACGGACGGCCTCGCGCACGCCCATCATCGACTCCATGAAACTCTTGTTGTAGTTGAAGCCGGGGAAGAGCCGCACCAGCCGGTACCAGTTGAAAAGGTTGTAATAGACCTGTCCGCGGAACAGGCCGAGCATGTTCTCGAAGACCTCCTGGTTCGCCCGCACGGTCCGCGCGTCGATCCCCATCACCTCCGCGAAGCAGTGATAGACGATCGAATAGGCGCGGCGAATGAAGCTGAAGGTCATCGGCGAGGTCACGCCCGAATAGCTCTCGATGATGTTCGAGTTGTCCCAGATCAGCCCGTTGCCGGCGGCGGGGCCGATCTCCTCGACGGTCGTCACCGGCCGCGCCTGGAGCAGGAAGGAACGCCCCTCCGTGTCGACGGCGAACTCGAGATCCTGCGGACGGCGGTAGTGGCGCTCGACGGCGATTCCCAGCCGGGCCAGGGAGATCACCTCCTCGCGAGAGAGGCTGCTCCGCTCCTGTAGATCTGCGGGCACGGGGACGCGCATCAGCCCACCGCCGGCCTCACGATCGAGGATGAGCTGCTCGGCCTTCGGCGCGATCGTCTCCGCGACCTCCAGGGTCTCCTTGTCGACGACATAGGTGTCCGCGTCGAAACCCGCGCTCACCAGCCCCTCGCCGGCGCCCCAGAGCGAGCTGATCACCACCTCGTGGACGCTCCCGGTGTTCGGGTTGGCCGTGAACAGGACGCCGCTCGTCCGCGCCTCGACCATGCGCTGGACCACGACCGCGACGGCGATGCCGTCGAGCGAGATCCCCTTCGCCCGACGGTACGCCAGGGCGCGCTCGTTATAGGCGGATGCCCAGACCTTGCGGATCGATTCCAGGATCTCCCTGCGGCCGCGGACGAAGAGGAAGCTGTCGTGCAGCCCGGCGAACGACTCCCCCGCCGCGTCCTCCCCCGCCGCCGACGAGCGGACGGCCACGAAGGCGCCCTCTTCGATGCGGGAGGCGTGGGCGGCGGCGATCGCCTCCTCGAGGCCGGGAGGGGGATCGAGAGCGAGAATCCAGGCTCGGATCTCGGCGGAAGCCCGCCCGAGATCCGCCTCCCCGTCCAAGCGGGAGACAATGCGTCCGCGCAGATCGCCCAGGGCCCGCTCGAAGGCTTCTGTGGTGATCACATACCACGGGGGGACCGGAAGGCCGAGGGCTTCAAGCCGGGCGAGATTGGCGGCCTTGCCGCCCAGCCGCGCGTCCGGCGGAGCTTCAGTCCCCGAACCGCGAGGAAACCAAACCCGCGAGGGTCCCTCCCCCGCTACCTGTAGAGGTTGAGAGGCTGGAGAGATCGGAGTCACAGGTTGTGCCAAATTCTTGGTTCCCAAAGTAGGTAGGGTCAGACGATGATTCTAGCTAACGTCTAAATCCAATACCGTTGAATTGAATAGCTCGGGGGCACGGCTCGTCCAGTATAGAAATCCGTTCGCCTGCTGAGTCGGCAAAAAAACCGCCGATTCATACCCCCCCATGTCCTTTGCTCGTGCGACAGCAACTTCGATAGAATCAATCAACTCGTCCACGAATTGCCATCGCTGGCCCTGCCCCTGCTTGTCAGCAATCTTAAAGGCAAGCCCTCGCTTCCTGGCCTTCTCGATGTCTTCTAAGGGAACCTGGCTAGTCGTGATGGCCTCCAAGTCGATGAACTCCGGCGGTATAAGATCTGCCAACCATACGTTCTCATTGCCCTCGTAGAACGAAAAGCCCTCTTGCCAAGCCTCTTTTGCCCTGACCACAAGGATAAGCGGAGCAGGTCCCTTTCGCTTGCCGACGGCAACGGCCATATCCGGCTCGACGGACAAATGAACGTACTGTCTGCTCATCGGCAGAAGCCCCTCCTCTTGAATCTTCGGCCAAATCGCCGGCGCCGTCCCATGGAACAACTGAGCCGGCGGCACGGCCGGCACCTTGCTGAGCCTGCCCGGCAGAGAATGACCGTATAGCGCGCGGATACGTCCATTGACCATCTCGTGCCTTTGCTTGGAAGACTTCTGGATCATCTCCGCCAGATCTGCCTCCGCCAGGTTCGACCATGCCGGTGACTCCTCGCGCAGGGCCGTCAGCAGCGCACCCGCATCGGCCCAACCCTCATCGTCAAGCTCAAGTTCGTAAAGCCACGGCTCGTGACGGAGGGCGTGCGAAACCGCACGGCTCAGATCGTCCAATGCTTTAGCCACCAACTCACATCCTCTCTAAAGACATAACCTCTACCCGTGCTCGCCAATCCCCTGCAACGTAGAGATCAGCCTCGCAGGGCATTTCAAGCTTTTCTTCGCCGATAAGCTTACCTATCAATACCAACCTTCCGTCGGCAAACTGAAAAGAGTCCATAATCTCCATTTCCATTGACATTGGGTTCTCCAATTACCACGCGCCAAGCCATTGCCTACATGGAGTGGATTGGCTATTCTTCATGGGCTTGCCGGCGCTTCCGCCCGCAGACGAGACCCAAGGAGATCTCATGAAGAAGAAGGTGTCCAAGAAGCTCACGCTCTCCAAAGAAACCCTTCTCGATCTCAAGAGCGAGTCCCTCGTGAACGCCGGTGCCACCGCGCCCATCAAGACCGAGTGGACCATCTGCCAGACCAACTGCGAGAACTGCTCTCTCCGGGTCTGCTGAGCCCCGAGACTCTCGGCAGCGGCCCGCGCGCCCTGAGGCTCGCGGGCCCGGATTGCGCCGGATCTCAGACCCGCACCCCGTATCGCGCCACGATCGCGGCCGCCAGGATGACGTCGAAGGCGATGATGTACATCCCCGCGTAGAGCTCCATCCGCTTGGCCGTTTTCCGGCTGGTATGGAGCCGGTAGTCGAAAAATCCCACAAGACAGACCAGGAACAGGGCCACCAGGGCCGCGTAGAACCAGGGGGCGAGGCCGAGGTGCCAGCCGACCAGCGCCACCAGCCCGGTGTCGATCACGCGGATCAGAAGGACCACCCAGGCCGCGCCGTAGGTGCCGAAGACGCGGGTGTAGGTGTCCACGCCCTCGATCTCATCCTCGGGCGTGCGGATCTTGCGCGACACCTCCCAGTTGAAGGTGACGAAGAAGCCCACCCAGGCGTAGACGAAGAACCAGTTGGGGGCCTCCCAGGGCCAGCAGCCGGTGGCGAAGCTGAAGACCATCAGCGAGAGCAGCGGCATCACCAGCAGGTGGCTCGTGGCATAGACCAGAAAGTGCCGCTTGAGCCAGTCGCGGGCGAAGAACTCCTTCAGCATCAGAACCGAGAACAGGAACGCCGCGAGCCAGGCCGCGAAGGCGGCCGCGCCGCCCAGGGCGGAGAGGACGATCTCGGCGCCGATGGCGATCCCGCCCAGGATCTTCAGGTCCCGCAGGGTGACGAGGCCGCTCTGGAGAATCCGCTGGGGATAATGGATGAGATCCTCGGCGTAGTCCTTGTGCTCGTCGAACACCCGCAGGTGGAAGAAGAAGCAGAGGAGGGTGAGGGCGCCGAGCAAAGTGCTGACGTCGTAGCGCATCCGCTCGCCGGGATGAGTGAGCGTCCGCGCCAGGAACTGGTTCGAGGAGTAGTAGGCCGCGATCAGCACGCCGTGGCCGAGCGGCGGGAAGCGCTCGGCGAGGTAAGCGGAGATCCGCTGGACGAACGGCGATTCGCGGGTCAGGGTGGATTTCACGAGGCCGAAAGCATAGCAGCGGGGTCCCGATCTCCCTCATCCCGCCCAGAAGTTGTGGATTTCACTCCAGAAGCCTGAGATTCCGCGCTGGATCTACATGCTTTTGCGCTAGGAGCATTGGATTCCGCGCTGGATCTACATGCTTCTGGCCCAGGAGCCTTGGATTCCGCTCTGGATCTACATGCTTTTGCGCCAGGAGCCTTGGATTCCATGCTGGACCTACATGCTTCTGATCCAGATCTACATGCTTCCGCGCTGGAAGCCTGAGATTCCGCCCGGGATTAACGCTTCCGCAGCCATTCGCGGAGCTTGCCGTAGTCGATCTTGCTGTTGTGACGGGGATCGACGGGGAGCGGCTCCGAATCCAGCAGGATCTCGTCGGCGGCGAGGCCGGCGGCGGCGACCCGGGCCGCGATTTCACCTTCGATCCCTTCCTCCTCCGTCTCGACGACCAGGACGACGCGCTCTCCCAGGCTCGGATCGGGCATTCCCACGGCGGCGATCCGGCGGATGCGAGGGTCCTCGCCGCAGGCGGCCTGCTCGACGAGCTGCGGATGGATCAGCGCGCCGCCCCGGCGGATCGTCGAGTGGACCCGGCCGGCGAGCCAGAAGCGCCCCTCGACGTCGAAGGAGCCGGTGTCCCCCATGCGGTGCCAGACCGCCTCGCCGTCGGCGATCTTGTTCTCGCTCACCGCCCGCGGATTGCGGTAGTAGTCGCGGCAGACGTGATCCCCGGAGACGATCAGCTCGCCGATCTCCCCGGCCGGGAGCTCCCAGGACGCCCAGCCCTCGGTTCCCAGCTCGATCGGCCCGGCCTCGATGCGCGCGACTTTCGCGCGGATGCGGTCGATGGGGCGGCCGGCGCAGTATCCAGAAGCCAGGGGGCGGGCCGGATTCGTGGCCGCCAGACGCTCCTCGGCGGTCAGGTGGGCCACGGGCTCGGCCTCGGTCGAGCCGTAGGCGACCAGGATCTCGGTCTCCGGGAAAGCCCGGCGCCAGGTGCGGAGTTGAGAGTCCGAGACCGGCGCGCCTCCGGTCAGCAGCCGGCGCAGCGACGGCCGTTCGGCCGGCCGGCTCTCCACCTCGGCGGCGAGGCGGTCGAAGAACGGCGGCGAGGCGGTGCAGGTGGTCACGTCGTGCTGGCGCATCTGGGCGAGGACGCGGGCGGCGTCCACCCGGTCGACGCGGCGGAAGTCCATCGCCGGCACGACGGAGGGGACCCCGGCCGCCAGGTTGTTGAGCGCGAAGACGGGGAACATCGTCATCTCGACGCCCCCCTCCTCGGCCGGAAACTCGGCGGCGAGCGCGGCGCGCTGGGCGAGCAGGAAGCGGTGGGTGCGGTTCGCGCCCTTGGGCTCGCCCGAGGAGCCGGTGGTGAAGGTGATAAGGGCAGGATCGTCGGGCGAAACGGGGTGGACCGCCGGATCCGCGGCAGCCTCCTCCAGATCGGCCAGCGAGCACCGAGCCGGCCAGGGGCCGAGATGCCAGCCGGTGGTGACGGTGAGCGGAATCCCCCGCAGCCGGGGATCGAGGAACCGCAGCAGGTGACTCTTGGCCGTTCCCAGCCAGGCCCGGGGCTCGGCGAAGGCGGCGAAGGTGGCGATCTGCCGGCGGCCGATCCAGGGATCGACGAAGACGGCGACGGCGCCCATCTCGAGCAGGGCCAGCATAGCGACGTAGAGGTCGATCGACATCGGGATCATCACGATCGCCCGCTCGCCGGGTGAGAGCCCCAGGCGCCGCAGCCCCGCCCCGGCGCGGCCGACGCGGTCCCAGAGGTCTCCGAAGGTGATCGCGCCGGACTCCATGATCAGCGCCGGGCGGTCCGGGACGCGGAGGGCGACCTGGCGCAGGACGTCGAGGACGTTGTTGGCAGGGGAAGGCGTCATGACGCCCGCTAGGGGGCCGCTAGCCGTGTGCGGTATTCGCCGCAAGCCGCTCTGAGCGAGGGCGGCGCCGGTTCACGTAACTCGCCCTCCTGGCACATGCGGGCCAGCACTTCCACATGTTTTTTGCAGTCGCGCTCCCGGGGCAGCCGCCGATAGCCGGATTGCTCCTCGGCGACTGTCTCTCCATCGAGATAGGCCAGCCAAGCCTCGATATTCCAGGTCGGAACGAAGATAGCGACCCGCTCGTCCTGGGTACGCTCCACGACATCGGCGGCGCGGCATGCCTGATCGAGCTGATGCAGTCGGCCCACAGTCCCCTCAGAGTCACCGTCAATCACTACCACGAGGATTTGGCTCACCGGCCGCGAGCGGTGGGCCTTGAGCTCTATGGGATATCGCTCCCGCACGAACTGCTCTCCAGCGCCACGCCCGCCTGGTGCCTTCTCAATCCGGATCGTCCGCATGCTCCAACCCATCTTCTCGAGAAACCGGCGAGCGAAAGCCTCGTGCTGATTGTCCTCACAGAGAAGAACCAACTGAGCCTGCCGCTTCAAGACTCCCATCCTCGCGCGATGATCTCGGAGAGCTTGAGCCCTGCATCGAGCGGAATCTCGCTCAGGCGGCGAGTGGTGATGCTCCCAGTGCTCTCGCGTTTCAGCAGAATTCCGGCTTCGCCGCCGAGGTAGTCGATCAGCTCCGGATGATGAGAGCAGAGGATGGCTTGGCGGGGCCGAGCTCCGCAGGTATCCGAGAGTGTCATGAGCCACGGCTGGATCTCCGCTAAAGCCAGGAAGTTGTCGGGCTCGTCCAGGACAAGGACGTCCTGCTCTCCGGCGAGATAGATGAGCGAATAGAGCGCGATCAGCTCGCGCTGGCCGTCCGAAAGCTCGTCAATCCGCAAAGAATACGACTTGATCCCAATCTTAAATTCAGCAATGAACGCTCGGGTTTCCGAGCCTATTTTCTCTAAACGGACCGAATGGAAGTCCTGCAGGATCTTGCGGAGCGCTTCCAGTAATTCGAGGAGCAGGTCCGGCCGCTCCTGGATTTGGTGCCGGTACCAGGACACGAAGTTTCCACCGTCCGGCTGAAGAGTGCTCTCCTCACCTGTCGATTCCGCCTGAAAATGCTTCGGATCGAGAGCGCAGACGGAAACTCCTCGCATGAAGTCCAGAAAGCGCGTGAGGCGCCGGCTCATCGGCGCGGGAGCCACTCGCGCCAGCGCCGACTCGGACGTGTAGGCCCTGTATTGCGAGCCCAGCGAGTGATCGTCCCGGTACAGTTGGACCTCGCCACGCCGGAATTCGAACAGCGGCTTGTCGTCGACTTTCAAGGACTCCAGGCTGATCTCCGGCCACCGCTCTCGTTGGCCTTCGATTCGATGTTGGCTTTCGATCTGATGCTCGACTTCCAACCGGTAGGTGGCATCGGCTTCACCCTCCAGGCCGACCACGATCTCGAAGATCTGGAGGTTCCGGTCCTGCCAGCGGGTGAGGGACCGGGCCGGGAAGATGTCCGGCTCGGCCACCATACCCTTCCCACTCAACAGGTGCCTGATCGCCTTCAGCACGTCGAGCACGGATGACTTGCCCGAGCCGTTCCGCCCGACGAGGAGCGTCATCTCCTGGAACTCAAGCTGGAAGTTCACCAGACACCGGTAGTTGTCGACGTAAAGCCGCTTCAGCATGGCCGTTCTCCCACAACCCGCATCATATCTCCCCCTTCCATTCATAGAGCCGGTACTCCCGCATCATCCGTCCCGCCCCGCCGTCGAGGTCGCCCGAGGGGTTCCCCTCCTTGTAGAGGCAGTGGTTGGCGTGAGCGTACCCCTTCTCCACCGCCCGCCGGTGCCCTTCGTGGAACAGCGCGGCGGCGATGCCGGAGCGGCGGTGCCCGGGGAGCACGCCGAGGGTCTTGAAGTCGACCGCGTCCGCCTCGCGGCGGTGCCGGAGAAACCGGAGCCTGGCGAGGAGGCCTCGCTCTCCCCGCATCGCGGCCACGGCCCGGAAGAGATCCGGATAGGCGAAGAGAAAGCCGACGTCCTCCCCGGCGGGCGAGCGGGCGAAGAGGACGAGATCGGCGTCGATCAGCGCCCGGGAGCCGGCGTAGAGGCGCACGAACTCTTCTTCGGAGATCTCGGTGTAGAGGAAGTTGCGGGAGAAGATCCGGCGCGACAGCTCGTAGATCACCCCGAGCTCGGCCTCGAAGCGGGAGGGGTCCAGCCGGCGCAGCTTGTATCCAGCGGCCAGCGCGTCGCGCGCCCTGCCTTCGAGGTGGGCGACCACCTCGGCGGGATCGACCTGCTTGGAGAAGTAGCGCTCCAGCACTGCGAAGCCGTTCGCCATCCAGAGCGGCTCGTACCAAGGCGGGTTGTAGGGCTCCAGCAGGAACGGCGGATCGTCGAACGGCCCCACGTTCAGCCGGTAGCGGTGCCAGGTGTCGCCGTCCATCGGGCCGAGGATGGTGCCGGCGCCGGCGCCTCGCAGCCAGCCGATCGCCTGCTGGAAGAGATCGCGGACGGCATCTTCCCGCCCCTCCAGGGCCTCGAAGGAGCCCAGCATGCCGTAGGGGCGCCCCTGATCGTCGCGCAGAGCGGGGGACAGCCTCGCCACCAGACGGGCCACGGGCCCGCCGTCCGCCAGCGCCACCAGGGCGCGGACGCTGCCGGGGCGTTCGAGGGCCGTCCGGGCGTCCGCCCGCGGCGTGGCGTTGTGGTTGGGGTCCCCGCGGTAGACGAGCGCGGGGAGGCGGAGAAAGTCTTCCCTGGCCGCGACGTCGGCGAGGGCGTCGCGGATCACGGTCAAGCCAGGGTTCCGGCCGGGTGCCGCTTGAACAGCGGCTTGAAGGCCAGCAGCCAGAGGCCCGAGTAGTCGCGCATCAGGCGCATCCGCAGGAGCTGCACCTGCCGGCACTCGGCCATGTTCCCCGCCATCATCAGATCCTGCAGCACGTGATTGAAGCGCCAGAGATGGGCGTCGGCCGAACGGCAAGTCTGCCGGGCGCGGGCGAAGACGACCGCGTCGCCGGTGACCGAGGTCTCGTCGAGCAGGCTGGCGATGTCGTGCGCCTCCTCGTTGATGCGGATCCGCAGGGCTGCCGCCTCGAGCAGGAACTGTTCGAGCTCGCGGTCGCACTCGGCCTTGCCGAAGATCCGCCGGTAGGCCTCGACCTCGCGGGCCTCGATGCGCAGGGCGAAGACCTCGGGCTTGAGCACCACGCGCTCGGGGGCCAGGTCGGGGGGGTTGATCTCCCGCAGGGCATCCACCAGCCGGCGGTAGTAATCCCCCAGCAGCTCCTCGTGGTGGCTCGGCATCGGCGCGGCGGACGCGGCGGCGGCGCGGGAGAGCGCGAACTCGCCGGTATCCTGCCCCATCCTGGAGACGCTCGGCCGCTCGCCCGTGGCGGTGGTCCGCTCGGCGGTCAGGCGCGGCAGCAGGTCGCGCACCTTCTGGCGGATCTGGGCGATGTCGCCGAGGCGGAACTCCTCCTTCTGGAGCTGCTTCTCGAAGCGCTCGATCTCCTCGCGGAAGGCCACCAGCTCGCGGTCGAGGTCGGTGTCGAACGGCACCTCGCGCTCGAGCTCGAAGACGCGCTGGTACTCGGCGACGATCCGCTGCTCCTCCTGGCGGTAGAGCTTGTGGATGCGGCTCTTGAACACCAGGTTGGTCTCCTGGATGGAGAGCAGCAGATCGGGGTGGAAGTAGAAGTTCCCGAGGCCGTGCTTGACCTCGCGGTAGCGGCGGATCAGCGCCCTCTCGTTCAGCGCGTCGAGGTTCTCGACGCTGCCCATCTCGTGGCGCACCGCGTCGATCATCGCCCGGCGCTCCTCGATGAGCTGGTCGCCGGGGGGGGCCTCGCCGAGTTGCGCCCAGATCCCCTGGAAGATCTCGGTCAGCCGGTGGTGGTCGCGCAGCACCAGCTCGCCGGTGCGGTCGTCGAGCTCCTCGCTCAAGCGCGCGAGCAGGAAGTCGATCTTGTCCAGCCGGTCCGTGGGCCAGGGTCCGCCGGCGTGCGCGTAGAGATAGAACCGGACGAGCTGGCTGAGGATCTTCTCGTCGTAATTCTTCACTCTCCGGAAGAACTGCCGCAACAAGTCGGGCGTGACTTTGGTATCCTCCTCCTCGAGCGATCCGATGAGCTCCGTGAGCCGGCGGTCGATCGCTTCCAGCCGGTGACGGATCCGTTCGCTCTCTGAGGCGTTCAGACTCTGAGAGATCTCCTTCAGCCCGGTGTAGAGCTCCTGGAATTCCGTGGAGTGCTGGTCCTCCACGCGCTGGAGGAGAGTTTTGCCCAGGCTCTGGAGGAACTGATGGAAGGTCCAGCCCGCCCGGAAGCGGTGCGAGATGTCGGCGTAACGGCGGTGGAGAACGCTCAGTTCCTGAACGGTGGTCATAGTTGCCCTGTCTGGATGGACTCGAATCGCGCTTTAAGGAATATTACCCCAATTACTCGCCAAGCGATGGCAAAGGAGAAACCAGCGTGCGGATCCTGATCTCCCAGGAGGACTTGGAACGGCGGGTGGCGGAACTGGCGGCGGAGATCGACCGCGATTACGCGGCGAGCGACCGGCTGGTCTGCGTCGGGGTCCTCAAGGGATCGGTCTTCTTCATGGTCGACCTGCTCAAGAAGCTGACCGTGCCCCTCTCGATCGACTTCTTCCAGACCGCGAGCTACGGGGCGAACATCAGCCCCGGCGAGGTGCGCATCCGCAAGGACATCGACCTCGCGATCCGCGGCAAGGACGTGCTGCTGATCGAGGACATCGTCGACACCGGCTACACCCTGCGCACCATCCTCGACCTCCTGCGCTTCCGCGGCGCCCGCAGCGTCAAGCTCTGTGCGCTGCTCGACAAGGCCCCGGCGCGCGAGGTCGAGGTGCAGATTGACTACAAGGGGTTTGAGATCGAGCCGCTCTTCGTGATCGGCTACGGCCTCGATTTCGACGAGCGCTACCGCAACCTCCCCTACATCGCTGTGCTGGATGCCGAGGAATCGGCCGCCGCGGTGCCGTCCCCCTCTTGAAAGGACCGGGAACGATGCAATTTCACCACACGGACAACGCTCCCAAGGCCATCGGACCCTACTGCCAGGCCGTCCAGGTCGACGGCTGGCTCTATCTCTCCGGCCAGCTCGGGATGGACCCCGCGACGACCGAGCTGGTCGAGGGGGGGTTCGAGGCCCAGACCCGGCAGGTGCTGCAGAACATCCGCGAGGTGCTGGCCGCCGCCGGCTGCACGTTCGCCAACATCGTGAAGACGACCGTCTACCTGATCGACTTCGCGGATTTCCCCGTCATGAACCAGCTCTACGGCGAGGCCATGGGGGACCACTGCCCGGCCCGCACCACGGTGCAGGTGGCCGCCCTCCCCAAGGGCGGGCGGGTGGAGATCGACGTCACCGCGCGGGTTCGGTAGCTCAGATCCTTGCGATCCGCTCGATCGCCTGATCGATCTGAGCCCGGCTGACGTCGCGGTGGGTGACGAAGCGCACTTTCTCCGAATTCACCGAGCCGCCGAGGACCCCGGCCGCCTCGGCGCGGCTGAGAAAGGCCGCGGCAGAGCCGCCGCAGAGCTCCGGCGTCAGGCGGAAGATCACGATGTTGGTGCGCACGGTGGCGGGATCGAGCTCGATCCCACGCAGGCCGGCGAGCCCGTGGGCGAGCCGGGAGGCGTTCTCGTGATCCTCCGGCAGGCGGTCCGGCCCCTTGCGCAGCGCGATCAGGCCGGCGGCGGCGAGGATCCCCGCCTGCCGCATGCCGCCGCCGAGCATCTTCCTCACCCGCCGGGCCGCCTGGATGAAGTCGCGGCGGCCGCAGAGCAGCGAGCCGACCGGCGCTCCCAACCCCTTGGAGAGCGAGACCATCAGCGAGTCGAAGCCGGCGGCCAGCGAGGCCACGGAGACGCCGAGCGCCACGGCGGCGTTGAACACCCGGGCGCCGTCGAAATGGACCGGCAGGCGGTGGCGGCGGCCGACGTCGAGAATCGCCTCCAGCCGCGGCCGGTCGTAGACCGTGCCGCCGGCCATGTTGGCGGTGTTCTCGATCTCGATCAGCACGGTAAAGGCGTAGCCCTCGTCCGGCGCGATGGCCGCCTCGACGGCCGCGGGATCGAGCAACCCTTGAGGTGCGGAGAGGATTCGCGGCAGCAGCCCCGAGATCGCGGCCATGCCGCCCACCTCGTAGTTGACGATGTGGCAGCCAGCCTCGCAGATCACCTCGCCCCCCGGCCGGCCGTGGAGGTGCAGGGCGATCTGGTTGCCCATCGTGCCGGAGGGGACGAACAGGGCCGCCTCCATGCCGATCGCCGCCGCCCCCTCCTCTTCCAGACGGTTGACGGTCGGGTCCTCGCCGAAGACGTCGTCCCCCACCTCGGCCTCGGCCATCGCCCGGCGCATCTCGGCGTCGGGCTTCGTCACCGTGTCGGACCGCAGATCGATCGGGTCGAACATCAGAAGCCGATCCCGACCCGCACCGCCGCCTGCAAAGCCTCGCCCTTCTCGACCTCGATGTGGATCTTCGGGACGAGCAGGCTGAGCGTCACCCCGGCATAGACCACCGGACGGGTGTTGCTCTCCTCGAGCGAGAAGCCGAGAGGCGAGCTGAGCTTCCCGCGGCTGTAGACGACGCCGGCGCCGATATAGGGGGTCACCAGTGTGAACCCCTTGGAGAGCAGCACCTCGGCGCCGTACTGGTCGAGGTCGTAGGCGTTGGCGTCGATGCGTGCGCGTGCCGGTCACCCGCACCGAGAGGGCCGGCGAGACGAGGCCCCCCTTGGCGATCGCGTACTGGATCTCGGCCGAGACGAGCTTGACGTCGCCGCCCAGCGCCTTGCCGTAGGAGAGCGCCGAGGTCGATCCCGCCCGGCAGCCCCTTGCGCACCCCCACCCGCGCGATCGAGAGGAAGCCGCCCGTGTAGCTCCCCGTTGACCGCCGTCGTGTTGAAGGACTCGCCGTCGAAGCTCCCGTCGTAGGTCGCGTCGGCGTAGGCCTCGAAGCCGACGAGGCCGAGCGGCGCCGCGCCGTGGCGCGGGTAGAAATAGGCGTCGGAGCTGAAGCGGCGGTTGAAGGCGCGGAAGTCCTCAGGACGTGGCGTTGCCGTTCACCTCCCACGAGGCGGCGGCGGGCAGGGCCGCGAGGAAGGAGAGGAGCAGCAGGCAGCTCAGGTCGGAAACGTGCTGGACATCGGAAATCCTCCGGGATTCGTCCGCGCCGGAGTCTTCCTCCGGCGCCAGGTACTCGTGCAGCAGGCGGGCGAGATGCTCGGACTCCCCCGCCTCCTCGCACTCGGCCACGATCTCGCGGCTTAAGCGGGTCGAGCGGCAGCACGCCGAGGTTCCCCTCGCGCGCCAGCGCCTCCAGATCGTAGGTCGTGCGGTCGGCCCAGCGGGCGTCGCGGTAGAGCGCCTGCCCGGTCTCGACCGGCCGGCCGAGCCGCAGCCAGATCTCCGCCGCCAGCGCCAGGGCGCCGCCGATCCGGCGGTTGGCCGCTCCCAGCACCGGCGGCCGTGGCAGCGGGCGGGGGAGGAAGGCGGCGAGACCGTGCCGGTGGGCGGCGCGGGCGAAATCGCGCTCGGCGCGCGGCTCGCGGTGGAACAGGGCGTCGAACGACTCCTCCTCGCCCCCCCAGCGCTCGGCGAGCCGGCGGCGGTCGGCCGGCGTCAGGGTGAGCGCCAGCGCCTGGACGCAGCGCACCCCGGCGGCGGCGAGGTCGCGGCACCCCAGCTCCCAGAGCGCCGGGATCGTCGGTCAGCCCAGGCACCAGCGGCCAGACCGCCGTCGACCCGGCGGGCAGGCGCCGCAGGGTGCCGAGGTCGCGTTCGAGCAGGACCTGCAGCAGGTCGACGACGAACGCCGCGCCGGCCACGGAGGGCACCGTCGATTCCTCGCCCGGCAGGAGCTGCACCAGCACCGGAGTGCCGCCCATCAGCCGCTCGCGCGCCGCCTCGTCGCGGGCGGCGGCGCGGCGCGGTGGCACCGGCGGGAAGTAGAGGACGTCGTCGAGCGGGGTCGCCGCCAGGGCCGCGAGATCAGGGGAGCGCGGCTTCCCCCGCCCCCAGTCGCCGAGCGCCGCGGCGCCCGAGATGAATCCATGGACGCTCGGGCGGCTCCCACGCCTTCGGGACGTAGCGGATCCAGAACCGCCCCGGCTCCGGCAGCTGGCTGGCCGGCTTCGCCTCGCTCACGCGGATTCCCCAGGCAGAGGAGGGACGAGGCCGCGGGCGGCGAGAATGCGGTGCACGTACTTGCCGATCACGTCCATCTCGAGGTTGACGCGGTCGCCGGGAACCCGGCGGGCGAGGCTCGTCATCTCAAGGGTATGAGGGATCAGGGCCACCTCGAAGCGTTCGGGGAGCAGGGCTGAGACGGTCAGGCTGACGCCGTCGACGGTGACCGACCCCTTCTCCACCAGGAAGGGCGCGAGCTCGGAGGGAATGGAGAACGCGAGCACCCGGTGCTCCTCGAGATCGCGGCGGTCGACCACCTCGGCGGTGCCGTCCACGTGCCCCTGCACCATGTGGCCGCCGAGGGCGTCGCCCATGCGGAGGGCGGGCTCGAGATTGACCTCGTCACCGCCGCGGAGGGAGCCCAACGTCGTGCGCGCCAGCGTCTCCGGCGAGAGCTCGACCAGCACCTGACCGGTCCACTTCTCCGTCACCGTCAGGCAGACGCCCGAGACGGCAAGGCTGTCGCCAATCGCCAGCCGCTCAGCCAGCTCGGGGCTCATCCCCACGGCGAGGCGCACCCCACCCTGTCCCGAGGGGACCGGATCGGCGATCAGCCTGCCACGCTCGACGATGAGGCCGGTAAACATGCGGCGCCACTCTACCTGACGTAGTGGTACCGGCAGGCGATGATCGTCACTTCCGTCGCTGTGGCGGCATAGATCAGGCGATGCTCGTCGGTGACCCTGCGAGACCAGTACCCCGCCAGGTCGGCCTTGAGAGGCTCCGGCTTGCCGATGCCTTCGAAGGGAGTACGGAGGGTATCTTTGATCAGAGAGTTGAGCCGCTTCAGAAGCTTACGATCATGATCCTGGAACCAGAGATAGTCCTCCCACGCCGAAGGCGTGAAAGTCAGCCTCATGCTTCGAGGAGCTCCCGCTCTTGCGCTTCGCCGGCCTCGGCTTCAGCGATCGACCGCCGAAGGTGATCCGAGTTGGCGGGATTCGACAGCAGGTAGAGGGTCTCTTTCCAGGAGTTGTATTCATCGAGCGGCAGGAACACGACCTGTTCGCCGCTCTCGGTAACGATGATCGTCGGCTCCGCGTCCGCGATCACCTGCTCAACCAGTTGCTCCAGGTTGAGCTTGGCAGACTTCAAGGTCACAGCATTCATGGTGCTGGATTCTAGCAGACGCATGACGGAGCACCGCAGATCCTGGGTCCGGTCGAACCAGAGGCCTTCCAGGGCTCCCGGCCACTGGGGAGGTATACTTTCCGCATGGAAGCCCACAAGCTCGCGGCAATCGAGGTTTACAAGAAACAACGTGAGGCTTGGCTGGAGAAGAATCGAGAGGCGATCGAGGCCTACAATGAGCTCGTCGTACGGAATGGCGTGTTCAGCAAGGGCTTGCGAGGCTTTTGATGCCTTAGAGGATGTTTGGAAAGTGGCGATTCCGTTTGGCACCCCCACTGTAGAGACGCCCCGTGGGGCGTCTCCGATGCGGAGAGGAAGATCCTCTTTGCCACAGTGCACCCGCGGGGGCGTCCAAGGGAGCATGGCCGACGTTCGCTGCCCTGGAGACGCCCCACGGGGCGTCTCTACAGTGGGGTGCAAAACGGAATCGCCACTTTCCAAACACCCTCTTAGCTCCCGACCGCCGAAGCCAACCCCTCCAGACATCCCTTCCGATAAGCCGTCAGGACGATATCGCCGCCTTGCCTGCGGGCCTCGAAGCCTTCGAGTCGCGCCGCCAAGTCCAGTTTCGCGAAACCCTCGCCCGCGAGCGGCCCGGGCGCGCCTTTGCCGCCGATCAGCAGCGGCGCGCAGTCCACCATCACACGATCGTAGAAGCCGCTCGCCACGAAGCTCGCCAGTACCTCGCCGCCCCCTTCCACCAGCACGCTTTGAATGCCGCGGCCGTAGAGGTCAGCGAGCACCGCGGCGGGCTCCACGACGGGGAGGGTGATCACCGTCGCCCCTCGGGTCTCCAGCGCCTCGCGGTCGGTCGATTCCGTGTAGATCAGCACCGGCCCCTCGACCGTGAACAGCCGGGCTCCCGGCGGGGTGCGCAGGCGGCGATCCAGCACCACCCTCGTATTGGGCCCGGCGGCGAGGCCAAGCCGGCGGTCGAGGCGGGGATCGTCGGCCAGCACGGTGCCGCTCCCCGCCAGGATGGCGTCGTGCTCCTCGCGCAGGGCCAGCCCCCAGCGCCGGCCCTCGGTTGAGGAGATCCACTGGCTCTGCCCCGTGGAGGTGGCGATCCGGCCGTCGAGGCTCATCGCCCACTTGAGCGTCACCTCGGGGCGGCGGAGGGTTGCGGCGATCAGGAAGGGGAGGTTCAGGCGGACCGCCTCCTCCACCAGGAATCCGGATTCGACGGCGATCCCCGCCTGCCGCAGCTTCGCGAAGCCGCGGCCGGAAACCTGAGGGTTGGGATCGCCATGGCAGGCCACCACGCGGGCGACCCCGGTGGCGATCACCGCGTCGGCGCACGGCGGGGTGCGGCCCTGATGGGAGCAGGGCTCCAGGGTGACGTAGAGGGTGGCGCCGCGGGCGCGGTCCCCGGCCTCGCGCAACGCCTCGACCTCGGCGTGCGGACCGCCCACCTGCCGATGCCAGCCGCTGCCCACGATCTCACCGTCGCGCACCAGGACGGCCCCGACCATCGGGTTCGGAGAGGTGCGGTAGCGGCCGCGCGCTGCGAGCCGGAGGGCCCGCCGCACGTATTTGACCGAATCGATCGCCGCCGATTCAGCCGACGAGAGCAGCGGCGAACTCCCGGGGGCGGAAATCCACCAAGTCCTCGGGCTTCTCGCCGACTCCCAGGTAGAGCACGGGGAGCTTGAGCTCGCGGGCGATCGCCACCACCATGCCCCCCTTGGCCGTGCCGTCGATCTTGGCCAGCAGGACACCGTCGATCGGCACCACGGACTTGAAGGTGCGGGCCTGGGCGAGGGCGTTCTGGCCGGTGGTGGCGTCGAGCACGAGGATGGTCCGCTTCTGCCACTCGGGGGCTTCGCGGTCGATCACCCGGCGGACCTTGCTCAGCTCGGCCATCAGGTGGTCCTTGGTGTGAAGGCGGCCGGCGGTGTCGATGATCAGCTGATCGATCTTGCGCGCCTTGGCGGCGTGGATGGCGTCGTAGATCACGGCGCCCGGGTCGGCCCCCTGCCCCTGGCGGATCACCTCCACCCCCAGCCGCTCGCCCCAGAGCGCGAGCTGCTCGATGGCGGCGGCGCGGAAGGTGTCGCCGGCCGCCAGCATCACCCGCTCGCGCTGCTGCAGGTGGCGCCTGGCGAGCTTGGCGATCGAGGTCGTCTTGCCGACGCCGTTGACGCCGACCACCAGGGTCAGCACCGGCCCCCGGCCGAGCGGCCGCGGGCGGGGCATCTCGGCGAGCAGGTCCGCCACCTCGTCGGAGAGCAGCTTGCGCAGCTTCGTGGCGCTGGTCGTCTGCTCCTTGAGGGCGTTCTTCTTGACCCGCTCGACCAGCTCGAGCGAGGTCTCGACGCCCATGTCGGCGGCGATCAGGGTCTCCTCGAGGTACTCGATCGTGCGGTCGTCGAGGGTGACCTTGTCCTTCATCGCGTCGGAGACCTTGTCGATGATCTCCGTATGGGTCATGAAGAGCCCGCGCTTCAGCTTCCCCAGGAAGCTGGTCTTCTCCTCTTCGGGAAGACGGCTCTCGGGCGCGAGCTCCAGGATGTCGTTCTTCTTGGTTTCTTCAGCCATGGCGGCGACCATGATAGCTGAACCCTCACCCCCAGTCCGGGAGTGGGGAGGGGCCTAATCCCCGAACAGCTCGCGCTTGAGCTGCTCGACCGCCTCGTTGAGGCTCTCGCGGGCGCGGCCGACCAGGGCGGGGTGACGCTGGACGAGCGCCAGGTGGTAGCCGTCAGGTAACGGGACGACGTAGATGTGCATCGAGCGCTTCTCGATGTGGATCATCCGCGCCTCGCCGAGGTCGTTGTTGGCGAGCACCCTCTCGAGCTGGCGAAGGTAGATCCCGAGATAGGCGCCGATGACGCGCATCTCGTAGGGGCTGAAATCGGCGCAGGCGAGGTCCACCGTCTCGCCGGTTCCGTCGAGAAACAGGGCGCCCAGCGCGTGATCGTTGTTGGCCAGGAGATTCGCTAAAACGTACTGGAACACCATGCGGGGGGGTGCGGCTCCTCAGCGCTGGCCAGCGGCGGCGCGCGGCGTTTCGACGATCGTCTCGGTGCGCGCGGGGCGCACGGCGCCGGCGCGGATATCCCCCGCCTCGAAGGCGCGCAGGAACGCGGTGACGATCTTGGCGTCGAAGCGGCTGCCGGTCAGGCGGGTGATGGTCTCGACCGCGAACTGCAGGCTGTAGGCCTGCTGGTACGGACGGTTGGTGGTGATCGCGTCGAAGGTGTCGGCCACCCCGACGATGCGGGCGAAGAGCGGGATCTGCTCACCCTTCAGGCCGTCCGGATAGCCCCGGCCGTTCCACGCCTCGTGATGCGAGCGGATGGCCGGGATCATCTCCTTGAGCTGCTCGATGGGGGTCATGATCTCGGCGCCCATGACGGTGTGCAGCTTCATCTGCTCGTACTCGTCGGGGAGGAGCACCCCCTCCTTACGGAGGATGCGGTCCTCGACGCCGATCTTGCCGACGTCGTGGAGCAGGGCGCCGATCCAGATCTTGTGCTGCGTCTCCTCGGGGAGCTGCAGGTAGCGGGCGATCGTGCGGCTGTAGGCCGCCACCCGCTCGGAGTGGCCGCGGGTGTAGGGGTCCTTGGCGTCGACCGCCGCCACGAAGGCGCGCAGGGAGCCGATGAACAGCTCGCGGTTCGCCTGCGCCGCCTGCCGGAGCTGCTGCACGTAGCCGGCGACGTGATCGCTCATACGGTTGAAGTCTTCGGCGAGGTCGGCCATCTCGAAGGTCAGGCCCTTCATCTCGACCCGGCCGCCGAAGCTCCCCTCGGCGATCTCATGCGTGGTCTCGGTCAGCCGCTGGATGGGCTGGCTCACCCACCGCGCCGCCAGATAGGCGAAGAAGAGCGACAGGGCGACCAGCACGGCCGTCGACAGGCCGGCGTTGACGATCAGCTTGTTGACGTCGGCGAACGCCTCGGAGAGCGGCTTCTGCACCACCAGGCTCCAGCCGCTCTCGGGGATGGCGCTCACCTGGGCGAAGACCTCGCGGGCCCCCTCGGGAGTCCGGATCTTGTAGCTCGACGTCATCGTCACCGGTCCGTTGGCGAGCCCGTTAAGGATCCCGCCGCCGAGGCCCGCCTTCTTGCCGGGTCCGTCGTTCGACCAGAGGATCTTCCCCTGCCGGTCGATCAGGAAGACGCCGACACCTTTCCTGGCATCATCCCGGGTCACTTTCTCCAGAGGCTGGAAACGGAGCTGAGCCTCGACGATGAACTGGGGCACACCGCCGGCCGTGGAGATCGGGACCGCCAGAATGGCCTGCGGCTTGTGGGCCACTCCAGCGGGGATGAAGCCGTAGGCCGGGAGCTTGCGGCTCCGCGCCTGCTCGAAAACCGCGTCCATGGCCGCCTGCACATCCGGGTTGAGGTTGCCGGGCGCGACGCCGCTTCCCTCCAGGTTGAGCACCCGCAGGGCGATCACGTCCGGATTGCCGAGCTGGAATCTCTGGACCTGCGAGAACACCCAGGCCTGGGAGAGCCGCGCCTCCACGCCGTCCGGCCCTGGGGCCATCAGGATGCCGTTGCCGAGCTGCGCGAGCTGCCGGCGGACGCCGATCAGGTAGGAGTTGACCTCCTGCGACAGCGAGCTGGCCTCGGCCGTCAGGTTGTCGCGCTCGGTGTTGACCAGCGCCTTGTTGCTCTGGCTGATCAGCAGGACGCTGCTGACTCCGAGGGGGATGATGCCCGATAGCAGAAGTGCTACGACGAGGATCGTCCGCAGCTTGAGACGGCGCAGAAGGCTTCGAGTTTCCATTTCGACCGTTGGGTTCGGCAACTGTTGCACCGATTATACCTGGAAACCATACGTGGATACCACGGCCACGGATGCTCGGGGCGCCTACACCGGCC
Source organism: uncultured Acidobacteriota bacterium (assembly GCA_963792575.1). Lineage (GTDB taxonomy): Bacteria > Acidobacteriota > Thermoanaerobaculia > Multivoradales > UBA5704 > DATARR01. The sequence continues at coordinate 302,371 of CAWBWZ010000002.1, read as the reverse complement.
GCCGGAGGGGATCGCGCAGGAAGTCGCGCAGCTCGGTCCGGACCTCCCCCTCGGCGATCCCGTCCGCCATCCACCCCTCGCCCAGGGAGCGGGGGAGCACCCAGACCAGCCCGGACTCGCGGGCCTTCTTGTCGCGGGCCATCCCCGCCATCAGCTCCGCCGGGTCGAGCTCGGGCAGCGGCGGCAGCCCCAGGCTCAGGATCAGGCGATGGATGCGCGTGGCCACCTCGATCTTGAGACCGCGGCTGCGGGCCAGGCGGAGCGCGAAGAGGATGCCGTACCCCACCGCCTCGCCGTGGCGCAGGCCGGCGTAGCCGCAGGCCGATTCGATCGCGTGGCCGAGCGTATGGCCGAAGTTGAGCAGCCGGCGCTCCCCCTGTTCCGTCGGGTCCCGCTCCACGACGGCGATCTTGGCGGCGGCGGCGGCCGCCACCACCGGCCCGAGCGCCGCGGCATCGCCTTCGAGCAGGAGGTCCATCTCCTCCTCGAGCAGGCCGAAGAGATCGGGATCGAGCAGCGCCGCCATCTTCACCACCTCGACCAGCCCCGAGCGCAGCTCCTCCCGCGGCAAGGTGGATAGCACCGAGGTGTCGCCGACCACCATCCAGGGGTGATGGAACAGCCCGACCGTGTTCTTGCCGCCGGGCAGGTCGACGCCGGTCTTGCCGCCGATCGCGGCGTCCACCTGGGCGAGCAGGGTGGTGGGGATCTGCACGAACTCGATGCCGCGCAGGAAGCAACCCGCGGCAAACCCGGCGAGATCCCCCACGCTGCCGCCGCCGAAGGCGAGGACGCGGCTGTCGCGCTTGCCGCCGGCGGCGAGCATCTCGTTCCACAGCCGCCCAGCCGACTCGATCGCCTTCGCCCCCTCCCCCTCCTCCACCTCCAGAATCACCCACCGGGAGGCGGCCCGGCGGAGCACCTCGAGGCGGTCGCCGTGGAGCGCCTGCACGCGGGGGGTGGTGATGAGGAACGCGGTGCGCCGGGCGAGCCAGTCCTCCAGCTCCGGCAGGACGGACGAGATCGCGCCCTCGCCGACGATGACCGGCGTGGTGCCATCCGGGTGATGGAGGCGCAATGGGGTGATGTTCGACAAGCGTTCAGTCCCGGCCAAAATAGAACAGGTTCGTCTCCGGATCGACGGCGAAGCGGATCCTCTGCAACAGGCCCTGATAGCCGATGAAATTCGGTCCCCGCCAGTCCGGGCTCAGAAAGACCGTCGCCTCTATATCGAGGGATTCCCCCTCTTCGGCGGGGAGCCTGAGCGGAACACGGTAGAGAGACCCCTTGAGTGTCCCCAACCGGGTACTCAGGACTACCTGCTCCTCAACGGGCGAAACAAGCTGCCTCAGATGGCTTCCCACTTCAGGCTCGAAGATACACCAAGGAGCAGCGGTGTCGACGATGGCAAGGACAGTTTTGGAGATCAGCTCCAGCGACAAAGGAACGAGAATACGTGCCTCCGAACCGGTGATCTCACGCCGGTTCTCTATGTATTGCAGACTACCGGTCGCAAAGGGAGCGTGGCCTCTCCTGAGGAGAAGTGGGGCGCGGATCAAGATCGGGAAGGTCAGAGAAGGTGGTGGATGAGGGTGCTCCGAGAGCTGCGATCCCGAAGCGCCTCCAGGACTTCGTCAAAGGTATCCGCGGCGAGCACGAGCTCACCCGCATCGAGACCCACCCATTTGCCGCGATACTGGTCAGCGTTCTTTTTCAGCCACTCGTAGTTGGGCCGTGGATCGAGATAAAAGCCCACCAAGTCCGGGCGGGACCGGACCTCATAGGGTCTCAATGCATGGTGAAGACGTTGCAGCTCCGGATGATCCGGGTACAGGGCGAGCCCGCGCTCCGCGACCTCGCGGGCGCCGCGCAGGGTCCCCAAGTTGATGATGTCGCGAATCTCCTCCAGGAACGACTCGGGAGTCGGGCTTTGCGATTCAGGATCGAGCCGGCGGGCAGCCCCTGTCTTCATGGAACCATAATACCACTCGTCAGGTCTCTTTTCCCTCTTCCCGCGATCTCTCCCCGGATACCGCGATCCCCAGCTCGCGGAGCTGCTTGGCGTCGACTCCGGAAGGCGCGTCGGTCATCAGGTCGGTCGCGGAGGCGGTCTTGGGGAAGGCGATGACGTCGCGGAGCGAAGGGGCTCCGGCGAGGAGCATCACCATGCGGTCGAGGCCGAGGGCGATGCCGCCGTGCGGCGGCGCGCCGTAGCGCAGGGCCTCGAGGAAGAAGCCGAAGCGGGCCTCGGCCTCCTCGGCGCCGATCCCCAGCAGCTCGAACATCCGGCTCTGCAGCGCCGTATCGTGGATGCGGATCGAGCCGCCGCCCAGCTCGACGCCGTCCATCACCACGTCGTAGGCGCGGGCGCGGACGGCGCCGGGATCGCTCTCCAGCAGGTCCAGGTCGCGCGGGTCGGGGCTGGTGAAGGGATGGTGCATGGCGAACCAGCGGCCTCGCCCCCTCGTCCCACTCGAGGAGCGGGAAGTCGGTCACCCAGAGAAAGGCGTGCTTCCCCTCCGGGATCAGGTTGTAGTGCTTCGCCAGCTCGAGCCGCAGGGCGCCCGAGCGCGTTGGCGGCGACCGCGTGCCGGCGCGGCCACGAGCAGCGCGAGCCCACCCTCCTCCAGCCCGAGCGCCTCGGCGGCGCTCTGGAGCTCGGCGTCGGTCAAGGCGTTCTTCACCTGGAAGACCGTCTCGCCCCCCTTGCGGCGAAGCGTGAGCACGCCGGCCGCGCCGTTGCGGCGGGCGATCTCGACCCAGCCGTCGACCTCCTTGCGGCTCGCCTCGGCGGCGCCGGGCACCGCGAAGCCACGCACCACGCCGCCGCGCTGCCACCGTCTCCTTGAAGCCGCGGAAGCCGCTCTCGCCCAGGCAGGCTGCGAGAGGTCGGCGATCGGCAGGCCGAAGCGCAGGTCCGGCTTGTCGCTGCCGTAGCGCGCCATCGCCTCGGCGTAGGTCAGCCGCGGAAACTGCGGCCGGCGGCGTGATGCCGGCGAGCGGGAAGACGCGCGCGAAGAGCCCCTCGATCAGCGCGTAGATCGTCCTCCTCGGTGGGGAACGACATCTCGACGTCGACCTGGGTGAACTCGGGCTGGCGGTCGGCCCGCAGGTCCTCGTCGCGGAAGCAGCGGGCGATCTGGATGTAGCGCTCGAAGCCGGCCACCATCAGGATCTGCTTGAAGAGCTGCGGCGACTGCGGCAGGGCGTAGAAGCTGCCGTGGTGGACCCGCGAGGGGACCAGGTAGTCGCGCGCCCCCTCGGGCGTCGACGTGGTGAGGATCGGCGTCTCGACGTCGAGGAAGCCGTGCTCGTGGAAGTAGTTGCGGATCTCGTGCGTCACCCGGTCGCGCAGCACGAAGTTCTTCTGCAGCTCGGGGCGGCGCAGGTCGAGATAGCGGTAGCGCAGCCGGGTCTCCTCGGCGGCCTCGTTCTTGCCGTCGAGCGCGAACGGCGGCGTCTCGGAGCGCGAGAGCATCGCGGCGCGCTCGGCGATCACCTCGACCTCGCCGGTCGGCAGGTCGCGGTTGACGTTCCCCGGCGGCGGCGCATGACCGTTCCCTCGATCTCCACCACCCACTCGGGGCGGACCGGCGTCCAGGGCCTCGGCCGACCTCGGGGCTGCTCGTCGGGGCGCACCACCACCTGGACGACGCCGCTGCGGTCCCGCAGGTCGAGGAAGAGCAGCCCGCCGAGATCCCGGCGGCGCTGCACCCAGGCCTGGAGCCGCACCCGGCTCGCCCACGTCCTCCGATCGTCAGATCGTTCCCGCGCCGCGCCGCTTCATGCTTCCCGCTTCTCCTCGTCGTTCGTCATGATCCTCAGCCCTGCTCCGTAGGAGTCTCGGGGAAGCCCCGCGGTACTGCTCTTTCAATGCCGACGTAGCGGTCGCAGGTCTCGACGATCCGCCGCGTCTCCTCTTCGGTGAGCGGGCGGGCCACCCGCGCCGGGATGCCCAGCGCCAGATGCCCGGCCGGGACGCGGTGCCCGGGCGCCACCACCGCGCCGGCGCCGACCTGCGCCCCGCGCTCGACCACCGCGCCGTCGAGCACCCGGGCGCCGATGCCGATCAGCGCGCCGTCCTCGATCGTGCAGCCGTGGAGCACGGCCTGATGCCCCACCACCACACCCGGCGCCGATCACCAGAGGATGCCGCACGTGGGTGACGTGCAGCACCGCGCCGTCCTGGATGTTGGTCCGCGCGCCGATGCGGATGGAGTTGACGTCCCCGCGGGCCACGGTGTGGAACCAGAAGGAGACGTCGTCGCCGAGCTCGACGTCGCCGATCGACGTGGGCGCCGGGAGCCAGGAACACCCGGGCGCCCAGGCGTGGGCCACCGCCCCTGGTAGGGATGGACGGGCATCGATCGGCGTCCTACTTGCTTCGCAGCGGCCGGCTGCACCGAGAACAGGATCCTCTCGTAGGTCGGCAGCAGCTTCGGGAACTCCGGCTTGGCGGCGGAGGCCACGAAGTCGACGGAGACGGTCTGGAACGGCACCTTGAGGGTGAGGCTGGTGCGCGCCTTGTCCCCGCTCGCCGCTCTCCATCTGCACCAGCACGCAGCGCACGCCGCCGACCGTCCGCGCCTCGACGCGGCGGCGCCGACCACTCGGCGTGGGCGGCGTCGTTCTCCTTGATGTTGGCGACGATCTTCTCCGGCTCGGCGAGCGCCACCTGGCTGCCCGCACCCAGATCAGCCGCGGGTCCTCGGGGGGCTTGGCGTCGGCGGGGCCGATCCAGAGACCGGGGAAGCCCGCGACCTGGCGCACCTGCCAGTCCTGCGGGACCTCGATGGTATACGGCAGAGCCTTGCCCTGGGCGGGCTTGAGCTCGACCCGGTGATAAGCCCGCATCCAGGCGGCGCGGCGAGCGCGGAGCGGCGGCGAGAGCGGACGGCGGCGAGGAGAGGAACGGAAGCGCGAAGGAATCTCATGACGCACCTACCTGGAAATAAGCCTCTCGAAGGCGGCCCGCGGGCCGGGCGCAAGAGCATGGCATAAAATCCGCCGGTGTCCAAAGACCCGCGCCCTCTGACCATCGACGTCGTGATCCCCGCGCTCAACGAGGAGGCCTCGCTGCCGCTGGTGCTCGCCGCCCTGCCCCGCTCCGCCGGTGCGCCGGATCGTGGTGGCCGACAACGGCTCGACCGACGCCACCGCGCGGGTGGCCCGCGAGGGCGGCGCGATCGTCGTCGCCGGCCGCCCGCCGGGGTATGGCAGCGCCTGCCTCGCCGGCCTCGCTCATCTGCCGCCGCACCGGCCCGCCGGACGTCGTGGTCTTCATCGACGCCGACTACTCGGACCACCCGGAAGAGCTGCCGCGGCTGGTCGCCCCCATCCTCGCCGGCACGGCTGACCTGGTGATCGGCTCGCGCGTGCTGGGCGGCGCGAGCGCGGCGCCCTCCTCCCCCAGGCGCGGGCCGGCAATCTCGTGGCCTGCCTGCTGATCCGCCTCCTCTACGGCCACCGCTTCACCGACCTCGGCCCCTTCCGCGCCGTCCGCTGGGAGGCGCTCGAGCGGCTCGGCATGGCCGACCCCGACTTCGGCTGGACCGCCGAGATGCAGGTCAAAGCGGTCCGCCTCGGGCCTGCGCTGCGCCGAGGTGCCGGTCTCCTACCGCCGCCGCGTCGGCGTGTCGAAGATCACCGGCACGATCACCGGCACGGTCCGCGCCGGCTATAAGATCCTGTGGACCGTGGCTCCGCCATATCAGACGGGATCGAGAAGAAGATGAGCGAGATGAGCGAGCCGTCCGCTGCACGATCGACGTCGAGGTCCGCTACGCCGAGACCGATCAGATGGGCGTCGTCCACCACGCCAACTACGTCGTCTGGTTCGAGCTCGCCCGCACCCGGCTGTGCTCGACCTCTCGGGCTTCCACTACGCCGACATCGAGCGGCTCGGCTATCTCCTGATGGTCACCGGCGTCGAGGCCCGCTATCGCCGCCCCGCCCGCTACGGCGAGACGGTGCAGGTCGCCTGCTGGGGCGAGCGGCTGGGGAGCCGCGGCCTGCGCTTCGCCTACGAGGTCCACAAGGGGGAGGAACGGCTGGCCACCGGGGCCACCGAGCACATCTGGATCAAGGCCGCGACCGGCCGTCCCTGCCGCACTCCCGAGGCGATCCGCGAGCCCTTCCAGCGGCTGGCCGGTCTTTCAGGCGATCAGTAGGGCCAGCCCGGCCATCTTCCGCAAGGTCGGCTCCAGGGCGTCCGCGCCCGCCGGCAGCTCGCGCGCCAGGACGGCATGATCGCGGGTGCCATCCAGCAGGAGCAGCAGGGCGCGCACGTTCTCGTCCTCCAGCTTGAGGACGCGGCGGTGGGCGTTGGTCACCAGCAGGCCCAGGGCCGCCTCGCGGCGGGCGAGGGGGAGGGCGACCGGCCGCTCGCTCACCCGCCCGGTGCAGGCCGGCGGCAGCAGGTGAAGCTCCAGGAAGCCGCCGCCGTAGAGGGAGAAGAGGATGTCCGCCAGCAGCGCCTCCTCCACGGCTCCCCCGAGCAGTTCCCCGGCGCGGCCCGCCAGCTCGCCGAAGGCGAGGGCCCGCGGCCAGCTCTCCGCCAGCGCCACGAGCACGGCCTTGGTCGCCGGGTGGCTGACGGCGAAGGTGCGGTCGCGCTCGCTGCGGAAGGTCTCGGCGGCCTCCGAGCGGACATCCGGCGACTCTGATTCCGGGCGGACCGGCGAGGCGGTGTGGAGCCGCCGCATGCGCTCCGGGACCATCGCCAGCTCCAGCGGGAGCCCCTGATGGCAGAGCAGGCTGCGGCGGAAGGTGCGGTTGCGCACGTAGTCGAGGTACTGCTCGAGCTCGACGCGGTCCCTGGCGAGGACGCGCAGCTTCTCCCCCACCTCCGGCGGCAGGATCTCAATTTCGGCGATCCCGGTCTCGGCGTCGGCGATGTACTGGAGGCCGTGGCGGCCGGCCTTTTCCATGAACTGATGGAAGTAGAGCGGGAGGTTGGTCTCCTCCAGGTACTCGTGGATCAGGTAGCTCGGCCGCTCGCGGTACTGGCCGAGATGCTCGAGACGGTCGCGCAGGAACTTCGCCTGGAGCTCGTCCGTCGCCGCCCCGGCCACGAGGTCGAGGAGCGCGAACGCGCCGGCGCCCTGTTGCAGGAGATCCTCCACGCCGCGGGTGTGGTAGAGCATCATCTCGCGCACCATCAGCCGCTGGTGCCAGCCCGGAAAGGTGTTGTAGCTGACGTAGGCGACGCCGCCGGGGGCGAGGTTCTCGCGGCAGACCCGCAGCACCGCCTCCTGGACCTCGGGGCCCACCCAGGAGAAGACGCCGTGGACGAGGATGTAGTCGAACTCACCCAAGTTGGCGCCGGCGTCCAGGATGCTCATCGCCCGCAGCTCGACGTTGCCGATCCCCAGCGCCGCCAGGCGCTCGCGGCCGGCGGCGATCTGGCGCGGCGAGAGGTCGACCCCCAGGAAGCTCCCGGCGGGCAGCTCGCTCGCCATGCAAATCAGGTTGCCGCCGTCGGCGCAGCCGAGCTCCAGCACCCGGGCGCGATGGAGGTCCGGCGGCTCGAGGCCGAACAACAGGGCGCGGGTGGCGAGGTTGTCCGGATGCGCGGAGGGGATCGAGCCGCTCGGGTAGGGCACCTGGTCGTAGGCCTCGCGGACCACCGCTTCTTGCGGACGGACACCGCTCAAGGCCGGCGCTTCCCCGCGAGAAGCACCTGGGAATCGTGGGCGGTGCGCGGTTTCGTGGTGAGCCAGGCGCTCCAGCCGAGCCGGGGGCCGCAGCCGAGCCGGCAGGGAGGGACGTCGCCGGCGTCGAGCATCAGCCGCACGCCGAATTCGAGATCCTCGCCGGCGGTGAAGCGCACGAGCTGGACGAGCGAGCGGAAGCCGCGGCCGATCGGCAGGAAGTCGAGGAACTGGCCGAGGGTGAGCGGGCCGACGGTGAGCTCGAAGCCGGCCGCCTGATCCCAGACGCGCCCCCCCAGAACTGCGCCGCTGCCGAGCCCCGAGAGCTCGCGGTTGCGGCCGGTCCAGCCCAGGGCCGTGCGCTGCTCGTCGTCGAGCGTCAGCCAGCGCCCCACGAACTGCGTGCAGCGCACACCCACCCCGAAGTGGTCGGCGAGCATCATCTCCAGCCCCACGGCCGAACGGCCACGGCGGGCGAGGAGCCCGGTGTACTGCAGCAGGGCGCGGTCGCCGACCTCCATGCGGCCGCGGGTCCCCTCGGTGCCGAGCCCCATCAGGGCGAAAGCGGCGCGCGCGAATCCGCCGCCGTCCGGGCGCTCCCAGGAGAGGCCGGCGCGCACCCGCTTGCGCGCCCGGTGCAGCATGGAGATCAGGCGGTGATTGAAGATGTCGAGGAAGTCGCGGAAGGCCGGGTCCTTGGCCCAGACGCGCTCGAGCAGCAGCTCCGAGAAGGGTGCCGGCAGGGGGCCGAGGGCGCCGGCGAGGCCGAGGACGTTGACCGTCATCCGCGCCGGCTCTCCCTGGACGGCGGGCAGCGCCACCTCGTGGACCTCGGAGGCCGGGAACTCGAAGCTCACCCGCGAGCTGAAGCGCACCGCCTCCCGTCCGGGCTCGGTCCCCTCCCCCACCGGCACGGCTTCCGCCGCCATCCGCTCGAGCAGCCGGACGGCCTGGTAGAAGTCGAAGCGCCACCCCTCGTCGAAGAGGAGCCGCGCTACAGAACCGCTTGTTCCCCAGCCTTGGCCGGCCAACGTTTCCAGATCCCTTCGCGCTGCTGGCTCTTGAGGACGAGCTGCGTGAATGAGTTGACAGTGGTGTGGAGGGCGAAGAAGCGGTCGAGCACCGCGGCGAGCAGGAAGGCGCCGCCGCCGACGTAGGCGTTCTCGTCGAAGGTCAGGGTTACCTCGGTGCCGCGGCAGAAACCCCGCCAGGCATCGCGGCCGCCGCGCTGCACGGTCGGCCGCAGGGACATCTCGCGGATCCCCTGAATCTGCTGATGGGCCACCGACCGCTCGGAGAAGCAGTAGAGCTTGAGGATCTCGCGCAGGGCCTTGAGGCTCTCCTCGCCATTCGAGAACGACAGGTAGTTGAGCGACAGGTGGGAGACCAGCCGCCAGAGCGTCGAGCCGTCGCTCGGAGGCGAGAGCTGCGGCGTCGGCTTGGTCAGCACGACGATGCGCGAGACCGGGATCGAGACGTCGGTCTGCAGCAGCGCGCCGTTGAGGAGCTGCTCGGCGAGCGCCCGGTTGGTGCACAGGGTATGGGCGAAGATCGTCTCGGCCGGCGGATGGAACGGCTGGAAGTCGAGATCGAGCAGCGACAGCAGCATCTCGGAGCCGGGCACGTCCTTGCGCAGGCTGGGCACCCGCCGGGCATGCCAGAAGGCCTTCTGTCCGCGCTCCGCCATGTGGTGGTTGAAGGAGTAGAAAGGCTCGTAGACGCGGCCGCGGGTGCGCGGGTCGGAGGAGCCGCCAACCGAGAGGATCGAGTGGATCTCGGTGAAGCGCTCGCGGCGGGCGTCGGGCACCAGCGGGTACTCGCTGCGGCGGTGGTCGAGCCGGATCGGCTCGGTGGTGCGCGGGAACAGGTTGATCACCGGCGTCGCGCCGAGAACGAAGGTGTCGCGGTTGACCTCCAGCCAGTTGCCGGGGGCGCGCCGCAGCAGGATCAGGAGGTCGAAACCGCGCTCCGAGCCGTGGCGCTCGAGCCCGGCGACGTCGACGAAGAGGAACTTCTGCGGCAGGGTGAAGTACTCCTGCACCAGCCGGTAGGCCGGCAGGCTGAAAGGCGGATAGGGGATCACCTCGTCGTCGCGCTCGAAGCCCACCGGCCGCAGCGCGTCGGCGGTCAGCCGCACCGGACGTCTTGACGTCTCTCCCTCCGGCAGGAGCATCACTCCGGCGCACTGGCAGAAGAGCGTCTCGTAGAGGGCGTCGATCGCCATGCGGTCGCCGTTGAGATAGAAGCGCAGGCGGTCGAGGCCGAGCTCGGAGAGCGAGCCGGCGCGGCTCTCGATGCGTAGCCGCAGCACCGAGGTGACGTCGGTGGCGGCGTCGAGAAACGGGTAGTGGGCCGGCGACTCGAAAGCCGCCTCGGCCACGTCGACCGGCCAGAGCGTCACCGGATAGCAGGTGCGGAACCGGCAGATCGACTCGCCATGGGCGGCGTGGGTGAACAGCGGCGTGTGCCGCGGGATGACGTGGCCGCTGGTCAGCTTCCCCCGCCGGGGGTCGACCTCGAAGGTGGCGACCGCCATCGAGGGGATGGGGTTCAGGTAGTGGGGGTGGAGGATGTTGAGCAGCTCGGTCGCGATCTCGGGGAACTCGCTGTCGAGGTTCTGCTGGATGCGGGCGGTCAGGAAGGCGAACGACTCGATCAGGCGCTCGACGTGCGGGTCCGGCGAGACGTCGGAGCCGAGCTCCAGGCGCCCGGCCACCTTGGGATAGGTCTCGGCGAACGCCGATCCCGATGTTGCGCAGATAGGAGAGCTCCCGCCAGTAGGCGCGCAGCAGCTCTTCGCGGCCGTCAATCCCCAAGCGTCGTCACCTCCACCGTGCCGGTCTTGATCCCGAGCAGGGTCGGAAACGAGATCGGCTCGGCCACCTCGCCGACCACGAGGTCGGCGTCGATCCGCAGCCAGAGCGCCCGGAAGCCGTCGTGCAGCCGGTCGACTGCCACGCGCACCCGCTGAAGCCGCGGCTCGAAGGCGGCGACGGCGCGGGCCACGACGCCGGCCAGGCGGACGAGATCCTCCTCGCTCCCGGCCGAGAAGGCCGAGAGGTCAGGGATGCCGTACTCGAGGACGGTCAGCTCGGCCCGCTGGTCGAGCAGGTCCACCGGGAGCGAGGAGCGGGTGTTGAGCATCCGCTCCAGCTCCCGGCGGACCGACTCGCGCAGCCCCCGCGGATCGAGGGTCCGCATCGGCCGCGGCTCCGCGGGCACCTGAGGGTCGAGGTCCACGAGGCGGTCGAACAGCGGCGCCGGGACGCGGGTCATCATGCCTACTCGATGACCCTCGTCTCCAGGTTGTGCTTGATCGGCTGCGCCGCGCCGCCGGTGCCGTCGTCCTTCTTCTGCGGCAGGTAGGTGTACTTCACCACGCCGTAGTCGAGCGAGACGTTCTCCACCGGCACGTCGCCGGCCCCGCCCGAGATGCTGAAGTTCGAGATCACCACGTGCTCCATCTCGATCTTCAGGTACTCGACCGGCTTGTTGTCCTTGGCGCCGTCGGCGCGGTAGCAGGTGATCACCGCGGTCGCGATCTGCTTGCCCGACCAGCAGTAGAGCAGCAGGTCGTCGGTCGCCGAGTCGATGTACTTGGTGAAAGTGAAGTTGGAATGGTTGGCCTGCTCGACCGAGCCCGCCCCCGCCGTGCTGCGCACCGGCGAGGTCGGCTGGCTGAAGCCGTGGCTCCAGGACATGATCTCGATCTCTTTCTCATGGCCGCCGGAGGTGCTGCCGCCATCGATGCTGGCCAGCTTGATATAGGAGTTGATCGCCATCGTTATCTTCCTCTAGAAAGAAATGGTTCCGTTTACGCCGCCGGCGGCGGCAGCTCGGCGACCAGCCGGATCGAGGTCGTCAGCTCCTCGAGCTGGAAGTGCGGCCGCAGGAAGACCACCGCCTTGTAGCAGCCCGGCTTGCCCGGGATCTCGGTGACGTCGACGCGCGCCTCGCGCAGCGGGTACTGCGCCTTGAGCGCCTGGCCGGCGTTGTCGCGCCGCATGCACGTAGTTGCCGATCCAGCGGTTGAGGTAGGTCGCGACGTTCTCGGCGGTCATGAAGCTGCCGATCTTGTCGCGCATGATCGCCTTGAGGTAGTGGGCGAAGCGCGAGGCGGCGAGGATGTAGGGGAGCTTGCGCCGAGAGCGCGCGTTGGCGTTGGCCTCGTGGTGTCGTAGACCTTCGGCTTCTGGCATCGACTGGCCGCCGAAGAAGGCGGCGTAGTCGGTGCCCTTGCAGTGGCACGAGCGGGATGAAGCCCAGGTCGGTCGAGCTCGTTCTCGCGGCGGTCGGTGATGGCGATCTCGGTCGGGCACTTCAGGGCGACGTCGCCGTCGTCGGTCGGGAAGGTGTGGACCGGCAGGCCCTCGACCTTGCCGCCGCCCTCGACGCCGCGGATCGCCGCGCACCAGCCGTACTGGGCGAAGGCGTCGGTGATCCGCTGCGCCGAGGCCCAGGCGGCGTTCCCCCACAGGTACTTGTTGTGGTCGCGTGCCGTCGACGTCCTCCTCGAAGTTGAACTCCTCGACCGGCTTGGTGTCCGGGCCGTAGGGCAGGCGCAGCAGGACGTGCGGCAGCACCAGGGCGACGTAGCGGGAGTCCTCGCGTCTCGCGGAACGAGCGCCACTTGACCAGCTCCGGGCTCTCGAAGATCTTGGCCAGGTCGCGCGGGTTGCCGAGCTCGGTGAAGCTGTCCATGTCGAACAGCTGCGGGCTGGCGGCGGCGACGAACGGCGCGTGGGCGGCGGCGGCCACGTTCGAGAGCTTCTCCAGCAGCGCCATGTCCTGCGGATGGCGGCCGAACTCGTAGTCGCCGACCAGCAGGCCGTAGGGGTGGCCGCCGAAGGTGCCGTACTCCTCCTCGTAGATCTTCTTGAACAGCGCGCTCTGGTCGAACTCGGCGGCCTTCTCGAGGTCCTTGAGCAGCTCCTTCTTGGTGACGTTCAGCACGCGGATCTTGAGCCGCGTGCCGGTCTCGGTCTTGATCGACCAGGTAGTGCAGCCCGCGCCAGGTGGCCTCGAGCTTCTGGAACTCCTGGCGTGGAGGATCTCGTTGAGCTGCGCGGAGAGCATCTTGTCGATCTCGGCGATCGCGCGCCTTGATCGATGGCGACCGTGTCCTTGGAGACGGTCATCTTCTCGTCGACGACCTGGTCGACGAACTCGCCGATCAGGTCGCGGGCGTAGGCCTGCTGCGACTCGTCGCGGGCCATCTGGCCTTCGTGCGATGATCTGGTCGAGCAGGCGGCTGCTCGGCGGTCGGCGGCGGCAGCGGCGGCCTGACGGCGGGGGCGTCCGGAGCGGCGCTCGGTGGTCGGAGTCTTCTTCGGCCATGGTGTCCTCCGTCAAGCGGCCGGAGCCGCGGTGCTGGCCTTCAGGGCCTTCTGGTTGTCGGGGTTGTCGACGATCGTCCTGCAGCAGGGCGTCGAGCTTGTCGTTGCCGTCCATCTTGGCGAGCAGGTCGCATCAGCCGCTGGCGCGCCTCGAGCAGCTTCTTGAGCGGCTCGACCTGCTCGACCACCTCCGCCGGGTCGAAGTCGTCCATCGTGCTTGAACTTCAGCTCGACGTTGAGCTTGGTGTCGTCCTTGGCCAGCCTGTTGTCGACGCTGCAGGGCCAGGCGCGGCGCGCAGCGTGGCCAGGACGTCGTTGAAGTTGTCGCGGTCGATCTCGACGAACTTGCGGTCCTTGAGCTTCGGCAGCGGCCTCCGCCGGCTTGCCCGACAGGTCGGCCAGGACGCCGACCACGAACGGCAGCTCCTTCTTCTGGATCGCGCCGCCGATCTCGACGTCGTAGGTGATCTGGACCCGCGGCGGCCGGATACGGCTCAGCTTCTTCTGGGTGCTCTCAGGCATATCGTTCTCCTTTCATCTCCTCACATCAGGACGTTGGTACTGGACATCGGTATTGGACATAGAAAAACCGGCTCTTTCATCGCTCAGGACCTCTCCCGCATCCCGAGCAGGGTGTAGATGGCTTTGAGATCGCTGTCGGTCTGCACCAGCTCCTCGAGCAGCTCGCCGAGCGACATCCCCCCCCACGCCACGGCGCGCCGCACCAGGTAGGGGGTGGGGCTGTGCGGCTCGGTGCGCAGCAGGTAGTCCGCGGCCTCGGCGAGCCGGCGGTAGGCCTCGGCGCGGCTGCGGACGGGCGAGCCGGCGTAGAAGGCCCCCCCCTCCTCCGCGTCATCCTGGGCATGTTGGGCATAGGCATGGAAATCCGGCGGCATGGCGAACTCCCCCTCAGGGTCCTCCGGTGCCGCGATCTCCTCCCCGCGGTCCCGCCGCTCGTCGAGGACGCGCTGCGCGAAGTGCTGCAGCGCGAACAGCGCGTCGCCCAGCTTCTGGAAGCTCGGCGCCTCGCCGCCGGCCAGGCGGCCGAGCAGGGAGGCGAGGCCGTCGAGGGCGTCGAGGGCCTGCCGCGCCTCGGCGACCAGGGCGACGTAGAACGGGGTCGGCGTCAGGCTGACGCTGACCAGGAAACGGTCGAAGGTGATCCGGCCGCGCGCCTCGGCGGCCCGCGCCCCCTCCGGGTCGGACCTGGCGAGGCGGTCGAGGTGGCGGGCCCCCTCGAGATCGGCGGAGGTGACCACCCGGGCGTCGCCGTCGCCGGGGGCGCTGACCGGGATCGCGCGCACCGCGTCGGGCATCCGGTCGGCCACCCATTCGAGCGGCGCCAGGCGGTAGCCGAGGTCGCCGTCCTGCGGCAGCGGGTGGACGGTGTCCCAGAAGCTTTCCGAGAGAGCAGCCAGCACGGAGATCCCGGCGGCGGCGCCGGGCAATCCCTCGAGGTGGATCCAGGCCTCGAGCAGCCAGGCGGCGAGCTGCAGGTCCTTCGAGCGGGTCTCCAGGGCGTCGAGGCAGAGCCGCGCCGCCTCCCGCCAGTCGGCGCGCTTGAGATCGGTCTTCCAGACCCCCTGGGGGAGCGCCGGATCGTCCTCGCGCCGCGCCGCCTCGACGGCCTCGTAGACGCCGGTGTAACGCAACGGCTCCCCCGCCGGCTTGCCGGCGGAGATCGGGGTCAGCAGGGTTTCGAGATCCATCTTCATGAGGGGTCGGTCCTTACTTTCCAGGCGGGAGCCGCGAGGGGGAAGGCCGGCAGCTCGAGATCGCCCGCCGGGGCCGCCGGGGTGGCGGCCGCCGCCGCGGCGTCCTTGCCGGCCGTCTTGTCCCGGCGCTCCGGAGCGCGCAGGGCAAGGCTGACGAACACGCGCGCCATCTCCGGCTTCGCCTTGGGGTCCGCCTCCGGCCGGGTGGCGACCTGGAGGTGGAGCCGCTCGATCCCGGGATCGAGGTCGGCGTCCCGCGGGCTCGCCAGGCCGCGCACCAGGGCGAGCAGCGACCAGCGGTCGCGCACCTCGAGGACCGCCGTCCGCCCCTGGACGTGCACGCCCGGCAGGTCGGCGCTCTCGACCGGGATCACCGGCGAGTCCTTGGCCCACTGGAGCTCCAGCCGCAGCGGCGTGCCGTAGGTCCAGGGGATCACCGGCCGGGCGTTGGGGTGGGTCGCCACCTGCTCGCCGCTGGCCAGCGACCAGCGGAGGATCTGGTCCCCCCCCTTCTCCTCGCGCCGGTTGTCGCGGAAGCGGATGACGAGGTCGAACGCCGGCGCCTCGGGGCGCGCCGGATCGTCGAGGAAGGCGGCGAAGAGCGCGCGGACGCCGTCCATGCGGTCGATGAACTCCCCCGTCCCCGGCGGCCGGTCGGGCTCGGGCACGGCGCGCACGATCGGCGCGTAGGCGGCGTAGAGCTGGAAGAAGCTCCGGATGTCCTCCGGATCGGCCTCGGGGTCAAGCCGCCCCGGCGGCGACGCCGCGAAGGGGAACTTGCCGGCGAGGCGCTGATTGAAGAAGTCCGCCAGCTTGCGGTACCCCTCGGCCGCCTGGCCGCCGGCGAGATAGAGGCAGCGGTCCCACACCTGGCGGCGCAGCGCCCCGCGCCGCTCCTGGAAGAAATCCGCCGCCGGCTCGGCGAGCATGCGGGTGCTGATCCGGCGCGTGCAGTTGGCGGGCTCGATCTCGGTCAGGTCCTTGAGGACGAACTCCTTGAGGCTGATCACCGAATTGCCGGGCTCCTTGCCGGCGTAGCGCCGGAGCTGCTCGCCGATCGCGGTCCAGCGGGCGAACGAGGCGCGCAGCGAGCGCGAGGACGCCTTGCCGCCGAGCGCCTGAATCACCGGCTCGGCGTAGCGCGAGGAGATGTCGGCCACCGTGCCCCGCTGCGCCGCCAGGTAGGCGGCGAGCTCGGCCTCGTCGCGCACGCCGTAGGCGTCGAGCGACAGGTGCCGGCCACCCCCCCACCAGTCGAAGCCGCTCCCTTTGGGTGTATAGGGGCCGCGCAGCACCAGCAGGCGGTCGGCGTCGGCGAGGATCTGCGCCCCCTGGGCGGTGAACGCCGCGGCGACCTGATCCTTGGCGGCGAACAGTCCGAGCTTGCCGAAGCGGTCGGCCAGGCCGGCGAGCGGGGCGGCCGCGGCCTGGAAGTTCGCCACCTCGGCCTCGAGCGCCTGCTCGAGCAGCAGCGCCGAGCCGAGATCGGGCTCGGGACCCGCCTGCTGGGCGTCGGCGACCTGCGTCATCATCCGCGCGCCGAGCCGGTCGCGCGCCGAGATCTGGAGCGTGTTGCGCAGGTCGGGCGGGAAGGGGGCGAGGGTCTTCTCGATGAACCCCTCGTAGGGCTTGTAGAGCCCTTCCGCCTGCTGCAGGGTGACGGTATCCCAGAGCACCCGCCCGCGCGGCGAGAGCGCGGCCGCGGCCGGCGCTCCCGCCGCCGCGGCGGCGGATACGAACCCCTGCCGCGAGAGCCCGTCGAGCGCGTCGGCCAGCAGCTTCGCCGGCGGGGACAGCGAGAGCGCCCCGCTCTTGGGATCGCGCGCGACGAGCGGACCGGTCGAGCGGGTCTCGATGCCGAAGAGCCCGCGGCGGAAGTCCTGATAGCGCTGCGCCCCCTCCTCCTTGAGGGAGTCGGCGGTCTCGGGACCCAGGAAGACGGTGGAGCGGACCCCCTGCAGGAGCTGCTGCCAGGGGGGCCCGAGCTCCAGGGTGTCGCCGGCCATCCACGCCAGGTCGGGCGAGGCGAGCTCCTGCTCGGCCCGCTTGAGCCGCGTGTTGAGCGTGATCAGGGAGGCCACGGTGTCCCCCCCCGCGGGGTTCCAGTCGGCGCCGGACACCTCCCCCACCAGGGTCGCCGCGCTCCGCAGGTCGGCCACCGCGGGGTTCTGCGCGAACAGGCGGTCGAACAGGAGCTTGGCGAGCTCTTCGGCCTGCCCGGTGGTCCGCGGATGGTGCTGGAGCGGCTGAAAGCGGGTGTAGGCGACGTCGGCGAGCGCCCGGGCATAGAGCTCGGCGTTCTCGAAGAACCCCTTGGGCAGGTCGTGCTCGAACAGATAGTGGACCACCGCGTTGAGGTCTTCCAGGCTCTCGGTGCTGCGCAGCCGGTTATAGAGCACGACGTGGGTCTCGAGGTCGCGCAGCGAGCCGACGTAGACGTTCAGCCGCGTGAACTCAGGGGTGCGGTCGAGGGGGCGCAGGTCGAGCGGCGACGCGCTCACTCCCGCGACCCCGGGGTCCCAGGCGATGAAGCGGTCGGACGGCAGCACACCCCCGCCCCCCTCAGAGGTGGCGGCCGTGGCCGCCAGGCTGACCGGCCGCGCGGTGACCAGGATGCGATCCAGGGAGCGCCCGAGCTCCTGGTAGAGGGTGGCCAGGATGATCTCGTTGTAGGCGCGGACGATCGCCCGCTCGAGACCGTGGTTGAACGGGCTGAACCAGGAGCTGGGAATGAACACCGAACCGAACCAGCTGCCGTCCAGCTTCGCCATCCCGTCGAACAGGTGGAACGCCTTGTCGCGCAGGAACTCGTGCTCGGCGGCCCCCTTCAGCCGCCGGTCGCGGGTCTCCTCGAGGTCCTGCGCGGTGCCGAGCAGGAAGACCCGCAGGTCGTTCTTGCGCTCCCCCAGGCGGTAGCGGGCCCAGCCGAGGCCGAGGGTCGAGATCAGGGCGAGGATCACCACCGCCGCCTGCAGGACGCGCAGCCGGCGCCCCCCCTTGATCAGCGCCAGGTTCGTGGGGCGGGCGAGATCGCGCTCGGGGAACACCTTGCGGTCGAAGACGTCGCGCACGAAGACCGCGCCGCCCACTGCCCCCGGATCGCGCAGCAGCTCGCCGGCGCGGTCCTCCCGCGGCAGCCCGCCGCAGAGATAGAGCCCCCGGCAGGGGAGCATCTCGTGGTAGGCGCTGGCGCGGAAGATCTGGTTGAGATAGACCCGCAGCGCCCCCTTCAGCCGCTGGAACTCCTCGGGGAAACAGAAGACCCCGTCCGGATCCTCGAGCACGGCCTGGTCGCCGAACGCCTCGATCTGCACCCGGTGGAGGCCGCCGCCGAGGAGCGTGAAAGCCTCGTCGATCCACTCCGGGCGGTAGGCGGTCTCCGGCGTGTAGGGGTTCGACCAGCCGAAGAGGTCCCCCCGCAGGTGATTCGGGATCTCCGCGACGTAGCTCTCGAAGCCCGGCACCCGCTCGCAGCCGGTAACCAGGATATAGACCGGGAAGTTCATCCCCAGGCTCTCCTGCGCCTGGCGCAGCTTGCGGAAGAGCGCCGCCCCCTTGTCCGCCGCCGCGGCGAGCCGCGCCCCCTCCTGCTCGGGCGGGCCGACCAGGTCCGCGCAGGGGATGGCGAGCACCACGCCGTCGAGCGGGCGCTCCGGGCGGTTCTCGCGCAGCAGGGAGAGGAAGTGGCGCCACCCGCGCTCGTTGGGCGTGCCGCCGCCGGCGCCCAGCACGTACTCGCCGGCGACGTCGAGCACCACGCCGTGGTCGAAGAACCAGAACGCGACCCCCTCGCCGCTGTCGGGAGACGGCTCCGCCGGCGCTCCCAGCGGCAGGTTGAGCCCGCTGTCCGGAAACAGGCTCGACTTGCCCGACGCCTCCTCCCCCAGCAGCACGTACCAGGGCAGGCGGTAGCGGCTGTCGCCGGCCCCGAGGTGGCGGCGCAGCTCGGCCAGGGCACGGCGGAAGGCGGACGCCAGCCGCTGGTGCGAGCCGGCCTGCCGGAAGTCGACCACCACCGCGCCGGTCCGCGCGGGCGCCGGCCCCGGCTCCTCCTCCTCGGCGGGCGGCACCCGCCGCCGGCGCACCAGCAGCACCAGGGCGATCACGATCGCCAGGACGATCAGCGCCAGGACGGCGAGCGTCAGCGGCAGGTGGCGGGTGAGGCGCGACAGCAGATCCACGATGATTTCCTTACTGTGCTTGGGTCAGCGTGCCTGATTGATCTCGTCGACCAGCGGCGACAGGTTCTCGACCAGCCCCAGCCAGACGCGGTGCGAGACGAGGATCCAGAGCAGCGCCAGCAGCAGCCCGGCGAGCAGCCAGCGGCGGGCGGCGGACAGCCGGCGCCCCGCTCCCGACGCCTCGACGTTGCTCTGGTACGCCTCCGGGAACAGCGACTGCGGCTCGCGCGGCGTCCCCGGGTCGCGGTTGGTCAGGAAGGTGTAGAGCTCGCGCCGGTAGACGTCCACCCGCGCCTGCCCCTCCGGGCCGCGCAGCTCGCCGCGGAAGCCGAGGGCGATCGCCATCAGATAGATCTTGGCCAGCTCCGAGTCGGCGGGATCGCGGGTGCGCAGCAGCGCCTCGATGCGGCGGAAGATCTCCTCGCCGGCGCGGTAGGACTGGAACAGCTTGAACTCCAGCAGGTTGGCCCGCCAGGCCTCGCGGCCCGGCCAGTCGAGATAGAGGAAGATCTCGTCGGCGAGCGCCGCCATCACGTACTGCGCCCGCCGGTAGATCGCCGAGGCGTATTCGCCGCCGGTGCGGCGGACCTCGGCCTCCTGCCGGTTGAGCAGCCCGAGCAGCGCCTGCCAGATCGTCGCCGGCGCCACCGAGGGCGTTACCGTACCGGCGGCGCCGGCGGAACCGGCGACGGCCCCGCCGCCGACCAGCATCAGCGCTCCCGGCCCCCCCGTCATCACCAGGGCCCCGGGCGCCGCGGCCGCCGACACCTGGAGGAGCTGGCCGTCGCGGGCGGCCAGCCGCTTCCAGCGCACCACCTCCTGGTAGAACTCGCGGAACTGGGTGAGCAGGAAGGACTCGCCGCCGGTGTAGCTGGCACGGTCGCTCATCGCGGCACCTTCACGTAGAGCACGACCTCGACCACCCGCGGCGTGTCGCCGCGGTCGGCGGCGTTCCAGACCTGCAGGACCTGGTTCGGCTGGATGAACTCAGGGTCGGACTCCAGCGAGAAGAGGAGGACGCCGCCCGCCGGCACCAGGTCCCCCTCGCGCTCGATCCGCCGCCGGCGGGCGCCGAGCACGCGCCGGTCGCGCATCCCCGGGATCAGGCCCTGCGAGCCGATCAGGCTCTGCTCCACCCATCTCTCGACCTCGTCGTCGGAGATTCCGGCGGCCCCGCGCACGCCGAGCACCAGCGACAGGTTGCGCCAGGCGTCGTCGAAGCCGAGGTTGTAGAACCCCTGCTCGAAGTAGAAGCGGAACGGGCTGTACGACTCGCTGACCCCCTCGTTGGCGACGCGCAGGATGAAGTCGCGCACCCGCGTGAAGGCGGCCATCGGATCGGCGTGGTCGTAGGGCGGGAAGATAGGGGGCACCAGGCCGTGCCCGACCGCCGCGACGTGCCCCGCCACCTCGCAGAGCGCGAGGTAGAGGGCGAACGGATGCGCGGCGCCGGTGCCGAGCACCGCCTCCAGCCGCGGCAGCGTGCCCATCAGGCTGTGGATCATCAACTGTGTCTCGAGCATCTGGGCCGGCTGCGCCACCCCGCGGGCCCGCGTGCGGTCAGAGAGGATCTCGGTCTTCTTGCGCAGCCGCTCGGCGACCTCGGCGGCGAGCCGGCTCAAAGGTGAGCCGAGCGGCACGCGGAGCGCCGGCGGCTCCCACCCCTCGTCGAGCCGGAACTGCTGGTCGGCCCGGCGGACGCGCGCGATCGGCAGCGCGCTGTAGCGCCGCGACGGCGCCTCGCCCACCAGCAGCACCGGGCAGGGGCGCAGGCGCGGGATGAAGACGTCCCCCTCGCCCGAGGATTCGTCCACCACCGGCCCGCCGTCGATCGAACGGTAGCGCGGGAACTCCCCCTGCAGCGGCGAGAGACCGGCCCGGCGCGCCGGCACCGCCAGGTAGATCGTCGCCGCGCCACCCTCCAGCGCCGCCGCGTGCGGCTTGAGGTCGATCTCCAGCGGCTGCGGATCGTCGAGCTCCTGAGAGACCATCAGCCCGTCCGGCAGCACGGCCTCCATCTCGCCGACGCGCAGCAACCCTTGCGTGAGCGCCGCGGCGTCGATGTCGAGGCGCAGCACGCCCCAGTGGAAGGGCGCCAGGCCAGTGGCGTGGTAGTGGAGCAGCTCTTCCTGGCGCAGCGCCAGCTGCTGGAAGTGCTGCGGCGCGAGCAGCATCCCCTCGTGCCAGTCGATGGCCTCGGTTATACGGGGAGAAGCATTTGGAGAATCGCGGCGGGGCTCGGTCATGGCGTCTGCTCCACGGCGACGTCCTCCGCCTGCAGATGGATCCTGAGATTCTGGTGGGGATCGACGCGGGCGCGGTGCGCTCCGTCGGAGAAGTAGTCGGCGAAGACCAGGCCGCCGCGCGCCCCGGAGGCGAAGGAGAGCGTCTGCGGCGGCATGCTCTGCCCCGGCACGATCTCCCAGGCGATCGAGACAAAATCGTCCTCACCGGGGTGGTCCTTGCGGGTCTGCTCGCGGTTCTGGAACCAGTCCCGGGCGGTCATCCCGCCGAGCTTCGCCAGCAGGTCCTTGTCATAGACCACCACGAGCTCGACCGGCACCGGGCTGTCCTGATTGATCTTCGGATCGGCGTCCAGCCGGACCGCGACGTCGCCGCCGAACAGTGAGCGCGAGCCAGTGCCACAGCCGAGCGCTCCCAAGACAAGAAACGCACAGAGACCATGCTGAACACGACGGACAAACGACCGCTGGCTACAAGACATCGAAAGCTGCACCTGGCTTCGCGTACGACGCGTTGCTCGAAGAGGATGGCAGGACTCTAACAGATCTTTTCAGGTACAATCAACCAACTCCGAGCCCGTAGCCGAGACGTATCGAATGAGCCCGTTCCGACTCCTGTCGCTCCTCCTCGCCGTCGCCGTGAGCCTGCCGCTCGCCGGGTGCAACTCCACCAACCCCGTCGAGCCGGCGCCGCAGACGCCACCGCCGGCCGGCGGCGGGGCCTACACGATCACCCTTGCCGCCACCCCCGGGGTCCTGGCGGTCGGGGGCACCGACCCAGCCACCGTCACCGTCACCGCCGTCCGCGTCGCCGACAACCAGCCGGCGGCCGGCGCCCGGTGCGCCCTCAGCACCAGCCTCGGCAGCTTCGATCCCAACAAGGACCTCAAGCTGCAGACCGTGACTCTCGGCGCCAGCGGCACCGGCCAAGCCAGGCTCTACCCGCGCGACGCCACCGCCGGCAGCGCCAGCGTGCTGGCGCAGATCGAGACCAGCGTCGGACAGACCGCGGTCGCCATCCAGACGGTCACTCCCGCCGCCTTCTTCCTCACCGCGGTCTCCCCCAACCAGGGGGGGCCGGACGGCGGCGAGGTGGTGGAGATCACCGGCGGCGGCTTCCTGGCCCCGGTGCGGGTCACTTTCGGCTCGGTGGTGGCCAGCGGCGCCAAGGTGGTCTCGCCGACGCTGCTCCAGGTCACCGTGCCGCGGCCGGCGGCCGTGGTGCCGGGCGGCGGCCGCTCGGTGGTGGACGTGACGGTGACCAACTCGCTCGACCAGCCGGCGCCGGCGACCGACAAGCTGACCGGCGGCTACGCCTACAGCAACGAGGAGAGCTCGCTGCTGATCAGCGGCATCTCCCCCAACCAGGGCTCCTATCGCGGCGGGACGCTGGTGACGATCACCGGCAACGGTTTCGAGGCGCCGGTCGAGGTGAGGTTCGGCGGCGTCAGCCAGACCGTGGTCTCGGTCACTCCGACGCAGATCCAGGCCCGCTCCCTCCCCGTCACTCTCACCGCCTGCAACCCGTCGAGCGGACCGGTGTCGGTCACCAATCTGCGCACCGGCCTCTCGGCCGGCAGCGGCCTGACCTTCTCCTATACCGTCGACCCGCTGTTCCTCGAGCGGGCCTCGCCGGCGAACGCCGGCCAGGACGACTCGCCGAAGATCACGATCACCGGCAGCGGCTTCCCGGCCAGCACGTCGTCGGTGCGGGTGGAGTTCGGAACCACCGTGAGCCAGAACGTGCTGACCTCGACCGCCACCAAGATCGAGGTCCTGGCCCCCCTCTTCACCGGGCCCTTCGACACCCAGGCCTGCGACTCGAACCACGACGGCACGGCGGGGCAGCAGAACATCCCGACCGGGGTCAACCTCAAGGTGCAGAACCTGGCGACCGGCTGCGCCGACACCCTGCTGCGCGGCTTTATCTTCGTCCCCAACGACACCACCTGCAGCGACGCCGGCACCGGTGGCGGCGGCGGAGGAGGGGGCGGCGGCGGCACCGTGCCGACCGCCAGCTTCACCTACTCAGTCTTCGACAAGACCGTGCAGTTCACCGACACCTCGACAGGCGGTCCGACCAGCTGGTTCTGGGATTTCGGCGAGGACCTCAGCAGCTCCAGCAACTTCAGCTTCGATCAGAACCCGGTCCACACCTACCGGCTGCTGGGCACCTACACGATCAAGCTGCGGGCGGGGAACAGCGCGGGAACGTCGACCAAGACGATGACGATCAAGCTGCCGCCGTAGGGGGGCCGCCCGGGCATCAATGCCCGGGCTACGCTGGAAACGAAAAGCCCCCTGAAGGGGGCTCATCAGTTACAGGTACTTTGGGAGCCGGCTTCAGCCGGCTTTTCTTTTGGAGCGTAGCCCGGGCATTGATGCCCGGGCGGCCCCTACACCCCCGCCGCCTGCATCTTCTCCTTCTCCATCTGCGCCGCCACCAGGCTGGCGTAGACGCCGCCCAAAGTGATGAGCTCCTCGTGCCGCCCCTGCTCGACGAGGCGGCCGTCGTCCATCACCAGGATCAGGTCGGCGTGGCGGATGGTGCTCAGGCGGTGGGCGATGACGATGCGGGTCGTCCGCAGCCCTTCGAGCTCCTGCTGGATCTCCCTTTCGGTGCGGGTGTCGAGCGCGCTCGTCGCCTCGTCGAGCAGCAGGATCGCCGGCCGGTGGACCAGCGCGCGGGCCAGCGCCAGCCGCTGGCGCTGGCCGCCCGAGAGCGAGGCGCCGCCGTCGGCGAGGATCGTCTCGTAGCCCATCGGCATCACCACGACGTCGTCGTGGATGTGGGCGAGCTTCGCCGCCTCCACCGCCCGCGACAGCGGCAGCGAGGGGTCCGAGAGGCTGATGTTGCCCCGGATGCTGGAGCCGAAGAGGTATGGGTGCTGCGGCACCACCCCGACCTGGCGGCGCACCGAGCGCAGCTCCAGCTCCGCGAGATCGATGCCGTCGAAGAGGATCCGCCCGTCGGTCGGCGGATAGAGCCCCACCAGCAGGCTGGCCAGCGTCGACTTGCCCGCCCCGGAACGCCCGACCAAGGCGACGAAACGGCCCGGCGGGATGTCCACCGACACGTCGCGCACCGCCAGCGGCGACAGCGGGCCATAGCGGAAGCTGACGTTCTCCAGCCGGATCCCCCCCTTCAGGCGCGGCGCCGGCTTGACCGTGGCCGGGTCCTGCTCGCGCGGGGTCTCCAGCACGTCCTCCAGGCGGTCCATGTAGCTGCCGAGGAGCTGGAACTGGAAGGCGTTGGTGATCAGCGTCGACAGCGGTGTCAGGAAGCCGGCCGCCAGCGCATTCAGGGCGAGCATGGTGCCGAGCGTGAGATGCCCCTGAAGCACCTGGACCGCGCCCCAGACGAGGACGATCAGCGGCGAGGCGGTGCCCAGGGCGGAGAGTATCGAGTCGACGAACGCCTGCAGCCGGCCGCGGGCGAGCGAGATGTTGAGGACGTCCACGTACAGGTGCGACCACTGCTCGACCGACCGGTGCTCGGCGCCGGCCGCCTTCAGCGTCTCGATGCCGGCGAGGAGGTTCACCTGGTAGCTCTGCGAGCGCGCCTCGGTCTGCAGCGAGCGCGACATCAGGTCCTTCGTCTTCTTGCGGGTGAACAGGAAGAGGGCGACCCGGAAGGCCCCCAGCACCACCACCAGCAGCCCCATCGTCGGGCTCGCCACCAGCAGCAGGACGAGGTAGAGCGTCACCATCAGGCCGTCGAGCACCCCGGAGAGGGCTCCCGAGGTGAGGATCTCGCGCACCGTGGCGTTGCTGCCCATGCGCATGATCAGGTCGCCGGCCGAGCGCTGCTGGAAGAACGCGTAGGGGAGGTCGACCAAGTGGTCCAGGAAGTCGAGCGTCATCCGCGCGTCGAGGTGAGTGCGCATGTAGAGCAGCAGGAACGAGCGCAGCAGCGACGACAGGAAGCTGAAGCCGACGATCGCCGCCAGCCCCCCCGCCAGCACCCAGAGGAGCTGGAGGTCGCCGCGCGGGATCACCCGGTCGACCAGCGAGCCGATCAGCAGCGGCACCGCGAGGGCGAAGAGCTGCACCATCCCCGAGGTGACGACGATCCGCTTGAGGACCCCCGAATGCGTCGCGCAGCAGCTTGAGGAAGCGGTCCCACTTGCGCGGCTCCCCCTCCTGCGGCTCGAAGTCCTCGCCCGGCTCGAAAGTGAGGGCGACGCCGGTGAAGGAGCGCCCCAGCTCGTCGCGGCCGACGCGCCGGCGGCCGGCGGCCGGATCGACCAGCTCGGCGCCGTCCGCCGTCAGCCGCTCGAAGACCAGGAAGTGGTTGAACTGCCAGTGCAGGATCGATCCCGGCGGCAGGAAACGGAGGTCGTCGACCTCGTCGACCTTCACCCCGCGCCCCCGCAGGCCGAACACGCGGGCGGCGGAGAGGATCGCCAGGGCATCCGCGCCGTCGCGCCCGAAGCCGGTGATCTTGCGCACGTCGTCGAGCCGCAGATGCTTGCCGTGGTAGGCCAGCACCATGGTCAGGCTGGCGGCGCCGCAGTCGCTGGCGGTGTTCTGCTGGATGAACGGCACGCGCTGGCGGCGGCCGGCGAAGGCGAGCTTGTCGAGCGCCGGGAAGCGGTCGTGGAGCCCCTCCTCGCGAGCGGCGGCCTCGGCCGGCTTGCCGTTCTTATCGGTAGTCCCGTTCTTGTCGATCGTCGTGGTCGTCTCGGGCGTCTCAGGCACCGGCGCCCTCCCTGGTTTCGAAAAAGGCCTTCAGGGCCGGGATCAGCGTCACCAGCACGCGCTCCGAGCGGATGCGCACCTCGGCCTTGGCCAGCATGCCGTCATGATAGCGGCGCGACTTCCCCTCCGCCTCGAAGGTAGGCGAGTTGAGATGCGCCTCGACTCTCACCACCGGCCCGGTGAACTGCACCGCGTCGGCGATCTCGTCGCCCAGGTAGCGCCGCGCCTCGGCGGGGCCGACCACCTCGTCGCCCACGGAATCGATGGTCAGCTCCTGGTAGGCGTAGCGGTACCCCTGGATCTCCAGGCGCAGCGGCATGCCGCGCTTGAGCAGCGGCCGGTCCTCGCCGGGCAGGAAGGCGATCACCACCGGCCGCTCCTGGCCGCGGCCGATCGACAGCAGCGACTGCCCCGGCGCGATGTGCTGCCCCACCCGCACGCGGATGTCGCTCACCACCCCCGCCGCCGGCGACCGCAGCTCGCGCTCGGCGAGATTGGACCGCGCCAGCTCGCGCGAGGCGCGCAGCGTCAGCAGCGCCGACTGCGCCCCCGCGTCCGTGGGATCGCGCAGGCGGTTGATCAGCTGCAGCTCGAACTCGTTGTCGATGCGCGCCAGCTCCGCCGCCTCGCGGGCGCCGTAGAAGCGCATCAGCAGCCGGCCGGCCTCCACCCGGTCCCCCGTCGCCACTGCCACCTGGCTCACCGTGCCGTCGGCGGTCGCCGTGAGATCGCTCCGCCCGCCCAGGCGCACCACCGCCGGCCCCGCCGCGTAGTCGTGCACCTGCGCGATCACGGCGAACAGCAGGCCGGCCACCAGCACGGCGACCAGCAGGCGGAAGGTCCAGCGCATCCAGCCGGGATCGACCCGCAGCACGTCCCCCTCGCCGCGCATGCCGACGTTGTGGTGCTCGACCGCCTCCTCGCGGAACAGCGCCGCCGCCGGCATGCCGTCCGCATCGCCGTCGGCGATCGCGAGCTGGGCGAAGGTGGGGGCCGCCTGCTCGGCGAGCAGGGTGAACCCCTTGAGATCCTCGTCGTCGAACACCCGCTCCTCGGCCCGGCGCACGGCGGCGAGCACGGCGAGCACGCGGCCGTCCGGCCCCAGCACCGGCATCGCCGCGAAGCGCTCGTCCCCTCGCGCCTTGGGATCGTCCGCCTCGCGGTCGAAGCGCGGATCGGCCCCGATGCGCTCGATCGCCAGCGGCCGGCCGGTGCGCAGCACGAAGCTGACCAGCCCCACCGCGGCGCTCTCCCGGCGCTCCTCCTCGAGATCGGCGTCCCGCGGCGGTTCCCAGAGCGTCTCGGTCGCGCGGTCGTAGAGCAGGCAGTAGCCGCGCTCCGCCTCGGCCACCTCCTCCACCGCCTCGGCCGCGGCGCGCGCCACCCCTTCCGGCTTGCGCTGGGTCGAGATCGACTGCGTCGCCGCCAGCAGCCGGCGGGCGAAGACGATCCGCCGCCGCTCTTCCCCATCCCCGCGCTGGATCGCCGCCCGCCAGCGCTCGGCGCCGCTGCGCAGCAGGGCGATCAGATCGGCCGCCGGCACCGGCTCCTGGCTCAGATAGAAGACGCGGTCGCGGTCGATCAGGTCCTGGAACAGGGTGGGATCGGGGCCGGCGCCGAGCACCAGGTTGATCCGGGTCTCCGCGCCGGGGGCCGACTCGGCCTCCTCGAGCAGACGCAGGGCCTGCTCGCCGGCGACGGCGCCCCCGAGGGCCAGCAGGGCGATCGGCTGCGCCCCCAGCAGGCGCAGGGCCTCCGCCTCGGAACCGGCCACATGCAGATGCAGCTCGGCCCCCAGCTGGCGCAGACAGGCCTCGACCGTCTCGCCGTCAAAGCCGGTCAGCAGCGCGGTGGGGAATGAATCTCGGATCTTGTAACCTCCTCAGCGTGGGGTGAGCGTGTAGACCGTCGTCTCTGGATTGTACCCCCTCCAGTCAAACCAGTAATCCTTTAGAACGAACACCTTCCCCAGCTTCTTCCCGGCCAGCGGGCCGGCGGCCGCCTCGCCGGCGAAGCTCCACTCGCTCCCGGTCTCGGAATCCACCAGGCGCAGAGGGGTGCCCGGCCGGGCGAAGAAGCTCAGCTCGCGGCCGTCGAGCGTCCGCTCGAAAGCCCGCACCGACCGGCCGTCCTCCCCCACGACCAGGAGGATGGGGACGCCCCCGACCGCGTCCTGCACCGGGCTCTGCCGCTGCAGCGCCGCCAGCGGATACGCCCGCGCCATCCCCAGCAGGCGGACCCCCACCACCAGCTCGCGGGGCTTCAGAGCGTCCCCCGCCCGCGCCGGGACCGTCACCGGCAGCGTGGCGGTCTGCGCCTCCCAGTCCTGAGAGAACTTCCGCCAGGGGGCGCCGTCGTCCGGCCGCAGCACCCGGCCGCCCGGATGCTCGCGCCGCCAGTCCGCGAACCCGATCTCCTCGTAGGAGACGAGATCGAGCCGCCGCCCCTTCAGCGGCCCGAAGACCGCCTCCCCCGACGCCTGCTGCCACCAGGACCCCGTCTGCTCGTCCGTCATCAGGAAGTTCTGGTTGTTAATGCCTGAAAGGTGGAAGCGCAGCCTCCGCCCGTCGATCTCCGCTCTCCACACCAGACCGGTGTGACAGAGCGTTCAGTAGGTGGCGGCGATGGGCACCCCGCCGACGACGTCCTGGACGATGTGGTGATAGGCCAGCTGGCGGACCGGATACGCCGCCGAGTCGCCGTTATGATCGACCGCCAGCACCGGATCCACCGTCCCCACCCAGCCGGCGGCGTCCGCGGCGGCGAACCGGGCGTCGCCCAGGGGAGAGAACATCTTCTCGAAGATGTTGAAGTGGGAGAGCCAGGCCGCCGCCCCCAGGGGAACGAGCGCCAGCACGACCAGCGCCCGGCTCCACCACCGTCCGCCCCGCCAGAGCGAGATCGTCAGCGCCAGCCCGGCCACCAGCGCGAGGGCGGTCGCGACCGGCGCCCATCGCCGCAGCGCGTAGGCGACCGCAAGATCGCCGTGGGTCTGGGGCGTGAACGGCCGGATCAGCCATATCGGGATGAAGACCATGCCGACCGCCACTACGACGATCAGGAAAAGAACGAGTCCGGCCATCCGGCGCCGGCGAGACGATTCTGCACGCATTGCGATCTCCTCAGGGTGGTGCACTCGGAGGAGATCGTAACGCAGGAGGGCGGCAACATTACTCGCCTGACCTAAGACATCAATCATGGTGATGCGACAGACCTAGCAACAGATGGTGCAGATGAGAGCCGGAAGATTCCAGCCAGAGGAGATCTGAAGCGGAACCAGGCGGCGATGCGACATCGTATGGTTACGACGTAACGTTTTTTCAAGGATGCGCGACGCATTATAGATACGGTGTCGCGTCACCACGGTACGACGCAGAAGCTCATGGCGTCAGCACCAGCCGTTCCGGCGACTCCGCCTCCACCTTCCCCCGGCTGTAGAGCAGTGGGAAATACTTCCCTTCCGCCCAGAGCGGCAGCAGATCGTTGTAGTGGGGACTTCCGGGCTGGCCGGACTGGCCCGGGACGTTGACCGCGACCGAGCGGTCCCAATCCGCCAGGTCGAGAATCTCGCGGAAGGAGGCGCCGTGGAGGGCGTCGAAGCCGGGGCCGACGGCAACGTCCACAGTGGTGCCGTCGCCGCCCCGCTCGACGGGCGAGACGCCGAACAGCGCCCTGCGCTCCGGGTCGGTCGCCAGGACGTGCTGGAGGGCGGTCCTGTGCAGGCCCCCCCAGTGCCAGGTCTTCGGATCGGGGCCGAGCTTCGTCTTCGCCTCGGCCACCGCCTCCTCCAGGCTGCTGAGCAGGACGGCGTCGCGGCCGGCCTTCGGATCGCTTCCGAACCAGGCGGGCTTCGGGTCCCGGAGGAGGTCGATCGCCAGGAGCTGGTCGGCGACGAAGGGAGCCCACTCCTTGGGCAGCCGCGACTTGAAGACGGCGGGGACGAGCTTGGTGATCCAGATCTCGTAGAGGGCGGCCGCCGCCGAGTCCCTGGCCAGGGTGCCGTCCCAGCGCGCGAGCTTCTCGATCCAGGGGCGCAGGTCCGGGCCGGCCCCTTTCGCCGCCCCCAGCAGGCTGACCAGCTCGCGGGCTGGCGGCGAGACCTCGTCGTTCTGAAGGCGCTGGAAATCGGCGACCGAAAATTTGCCTCTCTGGGAGCCGCCCGCGCCGAGGATCTCCGAGATCCGCAGGAAGCGGGTGGCATCCCCCCAGTCGTAGCCCAGCTCGCGCGGATAGCCCGGCGGCAGGATGTTGTGGTTGGCGGTGGCCAGGAAGTGGCGCGGCGGATTGAAGGCGGCCGGCAGCTCGGCGGCGGGGAGGAACCCCTGCCATTCGTACTCGCCCGAGCCGGGGACCGGCAGCAGGCCGGCCCACCCCTTGCGCACCGGGGCGAGCCCCGCCACCTGCCAGCCGATGTTGCCGTCCACGTCCGCATAGACCAGGTTCTCGGACGGCACCTTCCAGCGCTCCAGCGCCTTGCGGAACCCGGGCCAGTCGCGGGCGCGGTCGAGGGAGAGCGAGGCGAGGTAGCCCGCCGTGCCCGGCTCGCTCCCCACCCAGCGCAGGACATAGGCGCGGTGGCGCTCGCGGTCCTCGTGGATCACCGGCCCGTGGCGGGTGAACTTGAGCTCCGCCGCCGACCGGCTCGCCCCCCTTGACCCGGATCGTCTCGCGCTCGATCCGCATCGGCTCCCATTTCCCCTGGAAGCGGACCTCGTGGGGATTCGCGGGGTTGGTCTCCTCGATATAGAGGTCTTGCTGGTCCATCATCGCGATGGTGAAGCCGAAGGCGACGCGGTCGTTGTGGCCGACGGACACCCCGGGGAGGGCGGGCTCGCCGGCGCCGATCACGTTCCAGCCGGGGGCGACGAGATGGATCATGGAGCGCAGGCTGGGGAGAGTCAGCGCCCGGTGGGGGTCGTTGGCGAGCAGGGGCTTGCCAGTGGCGGAGAGCGAGCCGTCGATCACCCAGTTGTTGCTGCCGTCCTGGGGGCGCTTGCCCTCCTGGAAGCGGAGCGGCGAGCGGGCGGCGTTGGGCAGGGCGAGGAGCTTTTCGTCGACCCCCTCGAGACCGGTCCGCGGCTGGGATTCGAGCGGCCGCGGCGGCGCGGTGGGGATCACCTCGTCGGCGAGCTGCCAGCCGAGCGCGGTGCCGAGCTTCGCGCGCAGCACCTCCATCGGGGCGTTGCCCGTCATCCCGAAGCCGGCCATGCGGGTGAGGCAGACCTCGGGAGTCCATGGCTCGGGGCGGAAGCCGGCGAGCTCGAACTCGACCGGCGGCCGGTCGCGGCTCGCCGCGATGAAGGCGTTGACGCCGCGCACGAAGGCCTCGATGATCCCCCTGGCGTCCGGGGCGTAGCTCTGGTATTCGGCGTCGAGGTCCCCGCGATAGCGGAGCAGGCGGGCGAAGCGGTCGCGCTCGACCGCCTCCGGCCCGAGCACCTCGGCGAGCCTCCCCTCCCCCGTCCGGCGCCAGATCTCCATCTGCCAGAGACGGTCCTGGGCGGCCACGAACCCCTGCGCGAAGAAGAGGTCGTCCTGCGTCTCGGCGTAGATGTGGGGAACGCCCCAGCGGTCGCGCAGCACGGTGACCGGGCGCGCGAGCCCGGGGACGCGGAGCGTGCCCGAGGTCTGGGCGAGTGCGGCCTTGGCGCGTGCCGGGAGGGTGGGCTGGTCGGGGCTGAGGCCGAGGAAGAGGAGTAGGAGAGGGAGCAGGAGGAGGATTCGGAGGTTTTTCATGGTTGGCCCAGAGGGAAGGATATGCCAGGGCGATCCTTGAGGATCTTCCTCGGCACGTTAAGATGACCGCATGTCCAGACAGCCGCCTCTCTTCGTGTCTCTCCCTCGCCCTCCTGGCCATGGCCGCCGGCTGCGACCGCCGGAACGTGACCGCGGAGATCCCACCCCCCGCTGCGCCCCGGTCCCGCGGCGCCCGCGGCGGCGGGCTCCCCGGCCGGGATCCTTACCCGCCGCCCCACCAGCGCCAGCTCGCCGTCCGGCTCGCCGATCCTCGCCGCCCGCCGACCTCGACGTCGACGTCGAGAATGGCGCGGTCGACCTTGGCGCCGGCGACGGACTGCGGTCCCGATGCAGGTGGATCGAGTCGCGCACCTCGGCGCCCGGCTCCACGACAACCCCGGCGGCGATCCAGCACCGCGACTCTCCACACGGCCGGCTACGCGGCAGCCAGACGCGATCTGGATGCCGGCGATCCGTGCCTCGGCTTCGATGCGGGAGCCGGCAGGCGCTGCGGACCGGTGGTGAGCACCGGGCCAGTCCGGATCGTCGAGCCGCAGCGGAGGCCCGGGCGCCAGCGAGGT
The DNA here is from genome assembly GCA_963792575.1 of uncultured Acidobacteriota bacterium. Lineage (GTDB taxonomy): Bacteria > Acidobacteriota > Thermoanaerobaculia > Multivoradales > UBA5704 > DATARR01. The sequence continues at coordinate 270,226 of CAWBWZ010000002.1, read as the reverse complement.
CCATGTGGGTCTGACAGTAGATGTCGACGTGCCGACTTCCTTCTCAGTACCCCTCCAGGAGGAAATCGAAATGGTCCCATGCGCGAGCTAGCAGGCGAAGCACCTTGTGGCCTCGGTCCTTCGAGGTCCGTGCCCGTCTCGTCGGCGCCGTTCTCGAGCCAGGCGATCGCGCGTCTCGAGGAGCTTGCGAGCGTCTAGCCGAAAATCTCGCTGGTCAACAGGTCGTTTTTGAGGATCCGGGCTTCCTTCGACGGCCGGGTGGCCGAGCGCTTCGCCGATGCCGCGGCGGCCCCGATGTGGATCGCCGGCACGCGGCTGGTGCCCGGGTGCTGATCAGCGCCAGGTCCGCTTTACCTCCCGGTGGCGGTCGGCAGGACGCTGTACCCGAGCCCGTAGATGAGGTCGCGGCTGGTTGAGGAGGACGTCGGGGTCGAGCTCGCCGTCAGCGAGCGGTGACCGTTCGCACGCATCGGGTTCCCCTGCGCGAAGCCCGTCTCCTCCTCACGGCACTTGCTCTGGTTCAGGGGGACGGATCGGGCCCGCCGTAGGTGCGATCGCGGTCCCAGGGTCGGCAGTTCGACAGGTGCTCGGTGTGAGAGTCCACCTCGTCCTGCCCGACCACCCGACGATCCGAGGGGCCGCCGTGCACGCGGTGGCTCATGGTGGACGTCGGTCAGCCGGTAGAGGCAGGCGAACGGATGACCGAGCTTCGCCCGCTGGAGTTCAAGCTTCGAGACGACCACCCGAGCCGCCAACTCGATCAGGTTCCAGGCGCTCTCGATCCAGCGGACTCAGCTTCCAGTCTTCTACGATCCAGGCGGTGCAGGGAGTGGGGATGCCTGGCGACGGCCTCGGCACGCTGTGAACCGCATGTCCAGACGCCGCCTCTCCTCGTGCCTCGCCCTCGCCCTCCAGGCCACGGCGGAAAGGCTGCGACCCCGGAACTGACAGCGGAATCCCCCGACCGCGGCGCCACGTCCCGCGGCGCCTCCCGCGGGCTCATCCAAGCCCTCCACCTGGTCGGCCAGAATGTCTCGGCGTCCTGGTCGCCCGCAAGACGGTGGACGTGCAGGCGGATTCACCGGGGCGGGAGCGGTCGATGATCATTTCGATCGGTGGATCGGTGGAAGAGCGGGACGAACCGATCGCGACCCTCGCACCAGGCTCGCGGCCCAGGTCGGAGATGGCCCGTTCAGTGCTGCGGGGAGCCCAGGAGGACAGCACCGGGCGGCGGACGAACCCGAGGCCCGGGCCCCGACGAGCGGCGGCCGAAGAACCCGACTTCTTCTCGAAGGTGGATCTGGCCCAGGCGGCGATGCAGGCGAAGACGGCGGCCTCGGCCTACGAGGTAGCCCGCTCGCAGGCCGCCCAGGAGACGACGCGGATCCGGCAGCTCGAGACCAGCCTCTCGCGCAACTAGATCCGGGCTCCCTTCGATGGCCAGGTGGCCGAGCGCTCGCCGATCCCGGGGCGGTGGTGGGGCCCGGCACGCGGCTGGTGCGCCTGATCAGCGCCGGCGAGCTCCTGGTGCGAGCCACCGTGCCGCCCGGGGAGGCGCGGCGATCTGACGGAGGGGGACGCCGTCACCGTCGCCGTCCGCACCCTGGGCATCCAGATTCCCGGCACCCTCCAGGGATCGCCCCCGAGGTGGACGCGCTCGCAGATGGTGCTGGTCGGAGATCACCTCGCCCCCACCCCCGAGATCGAGGCCGCTTGCAGACGGGCTGGTGGTGACGTCCCTCCAGCAGGGCCTGGAACGTCTCCTCGTCGATCTCGTAATCCCAGACGTAGGATAGCCGGCTCATCGAGCCATCATAAAGCAAGACCTCCCGCCCTGCCTCACACCGCCCGCAACAGCGGCCGGACCGCCTTCTCCTGGACGGGCACCGGTACCTCGTCGTAGCCGTGCGCGAGGTCCGCGGTCTCCAGGAGCTGCTGCATGAAGAAGTAGCGCAGCGGGGCGACGTGGGCCTCGGGCTTCTTCCACTCGCCGAAGAGATCCTCCAGGAGGTGCTTCTCGGAGATCAGCTGCCGTCCGCTCCAGCGCCGGATCACCGGGTGCAGGGCGGCGCTCTCCTCCGCGCGGGCCGGATCGGAATTGCGCGCGATGCTGAAGGGATCGCCCGCGATCTCCCCGAACTCGAGGGTGACCGTGTAGTAGTGGCTGCTCGCCGCGATCTCGCTCTCCTGGATGTAGGCGAGCGGCATCTCCTCGTAGTGGACGGCGTGCTCCCAGTCGGCATCGACCACGATCACGTCGTGGAGGAACCCGGCCTGGTGCCACATCGCGGAGCCGCGGTTGAGACGGTCGAGCGTGACCTCGACCAGCCCTTCAGGGGTCGGCTCGATCTCGCGCGACGGCCAGTCCTGGTGGTGGTACTTCTGCTCCAGCATCCGGAACAGGGCGCGCGCGTTGTAGCGGAAGCCGTTGATGAAGCCCGAGGCGTGCTGCCGGTCGTCGTTCGCCTGGGTCAGCGTGCCGGCGAAGTAGAGGCCGGGGACGTTGACCGATTCCCACTCCGGAGTCTGCGCCGGGAAGCGGCCGTTGAGCGCCAGCTCAGGGCGGCACCCCGAGGCGAAGATCGAGCTGTCAAAGCGGAAGCCGGTGGCAACGATCACCCGGTCGTAGGCCAGCTCCGCGGTCTCGCCATGGGCGCGGCTGTAGCGCACCGAGACCATGAGCTGGCCGTCGCGCCGCTCGATCTTCTCGATCGCGCAGTCGAGCACGGCGTTCTGCAGGTTCAACTGACAGGTGTCGAGGAAGTTGTTGTTGACCGCCCGCAGATCGCCGGCATGGCGGGTCTTCCAGGCGAGTTCCAGCGAATGGGGGCTGGCGATGTGGAGCAGCGCCGTGGTCGGGATCAGGTTGGCGGCGGTCTCCAGCGCGGAGTTCCCCTTGCCGAGGATCAGCACGCGCTGGTTGACGAAGTCCTCCGGATCGACCGAGACGTCGGCGTAGTTCTCCGCCAGATCGATGCCCGGGATCTCCGGCACGTACGGACGGCTGGTGCCGGTCGCCACGATCAGGCGCTGGCAGGTGAAGACGCCGCCGGTGGCATCGGTGAGCCGGAACTGCCCCGCGTTGGACCTCTCGACGCGCAGGACACGAGTGTTGCAGCGGACGTTCAGGCCGTAGAACTCGGCGTAGTCGGAGAGGTAGCGCACCAGCTCGTCCGCCGGCGGAAAGTAGTCGCGGCTGTAGCGGGTGAACACCATCTCCCCCTTGCCGTCCTCGTCGAGCAGCGAGTTCCAGTCGAAGCGGAGGTTGAACTCGGGGTCCGTGGAGCCCGTGTGGACCTTGTTGTTCGAGAGCAGGGTACGGTGGCGCGGGAAGGTCTTGAAGAAGGTGCCGGGGGTATCGCCGGCTTCGAGGATCAGGTAGCTGTGCCCGGCACGGGAGAGGTGGTGCCCCATCTGCAAACCCGCCGGGCCGGCGCCAAGGATGAGGTATTCGTAATTGACATCCCCACCAAAGCTCACGCTGTGGTCCATCGTACTCCCCCTCATAAGATTGCCGCGTAGGTGCGGCGAAAAGAAAATCAGGTGCTTCGTTTCCTTAGTGGCGTTGTTGAGTGAGAACGGGACACCTTTCGAGACACGACATCCCCGGTTGTCACAGAGCCGTAACATCGCGGCGGGGGGGTTCGCCGAGCTTCCCCTCTTCGAGGAGCTGGGCCACCATCGACGCCCGGGTGGAGACGCCGAGCTTGGCGAAGATGCGGCGCAGATGGGTGGAGACGGTCCAGGAGCTGATCTCCAGGACGCGGGCGATCACCTTGTTGGGATAGCCCTTGGCCACCATGCGGGCGATCTCCCGCTCGCGGGGGCTCAAGATCTCGGTACGTCCGGCCTCCGGCGGCCGCCGGGAGAGGACGCAACGGACTCCGCTCACCTCGACGTCCAGGATCACCTTGTCTTCTGTCCCGGCGCCCGGGGCGCTCCCCCGGCCGTCGATCGTGTCCACGAGTTGCTGCACGAGGAGCTGAATCTCCCCGGAAAAGTCGCGCCACTCCGGGCCCGTCTCTCCCGCCCAGCCTGCCCCTCGCCGGTCCTCGGCTTTCGGGCTCGCCTGTTTCACGAGACATTCCTCCATCCGGGTTGGGCTGCCCTCCCTCTCATTTTGTTACACCCCTGCTCATAATTTCTACGCGGCTGCTTAATTTCTGACGTCGCCATTTCGTGCGACACACGAATAAGGGAGCACGTTCCGGCTTCCCCGGAAGGTGCGACTGCCGCGCCCGCCTCCCAGTCTCCAGAATGGTCTTCGTTCAGCGGCTCAAACGACGAGCGACCGACAAAGGAGGAAAACCTCATGGCGACCCTGGAAGGCGAGATGGAATTCGAGTTGGAAGGCGAGTTCGAGTTCGAGGGCGAAGGCGAGTTCGAGGGGGAGGGGGAGTACGAAGGCGAAGAGTTCCTGGGCACGATCGCCCGCGGCATCGGCGGCCTGTTCGGCGGCGGCCAGGGGGAGGGGGAGTTCGAAGGCGAGGGGGAGTTCGAGGGGGAGGGGGAGTACGAGCTTGAAGGCGAGATGGAGGGGGAGGAGTTCTTCCGGCGCCTCCGCCGCGTCGCCCGCGGGGTCGGCGGCTTTGTTCGCCGCGCCGCGCCGATCCTGCGCCAGGTCGCGCGAGTGGCGGCTCCCATGGTCGGCACGGCGGTCGGCGGCCCTCTGGGCGGCATGCTCGGCCGGGTCGCATCCTCGGCTCTCGGCGAGGGCGAGGGGGAGCTCGAGATGGAATTCGAAGGGGAGTACGAAGGTGAGCTGGAGTATGAGGGAGAGCTTGAGGCGGCCCCGACGACCCCCACGCAGGCGATGGCCGAGCTGATGGCCGCGGTCGCCTCCCAGGCCCGCACCGAGGCCGAGGCGGAGGCGATGGCCGGCGCCGCGACCGCTTCCGCGATCTCTCCCGCCGACCGCACCGCCCTGCGCGCGGTGCTCCCGCACATCGTCCGGGGCTCGGCGATCCTCACCCGCATCCTGCGCCAGCGGCGGATCACCCGCCCGGCCGTGCGCGCCGTGCCGACGATCGCCCGCCGCACCGCCTCCGTGCTCTCCCGACGCGCCGCCGCCGGCCAGCCGGTGACCCGCCGCGCGGCCGCCCGCGTGATGGCGAACCAGACCCGCCGCGTCCTCGGCAACCCGCGCACCTGCGCCGCGGCCATTCAGCGCAACGTCCGCGCCACCCGCACGGCCCAGCGCACCGCCGCCACCACGGCGCGCCCGCGCGCCCGCCGCCCGAACTGAGAGCAGCCCGGCCCCAAGCGAACGCTCAATCAAGGAGGTCTTATGTACGAGTACGAAATGGAAGGCGAGCTGGAGCTGGAAAGCGAGCTCGAGTGGGAAGGGGAAGGCGAGTGGGAAGGGGAGGCGGAGAGCGAGGAATTCTTCCGCCGCATCGGCGCCCTGGCGCGCCGGGCCGCTTCCTCGCCGGCTCTGCGACAGGTCGCCCTGCGGGCCGCCCGTGGCGCCCTCTCGGGGTTGGGAGGCGCCGGCGGAGCCCTGGGCGGCGCGATCGGCGGCGCCCGCGGCGCGGCTCTCGGGCGCGGCCTGGGATCGGTGGTCGGCCGCAACGTCTCGGGGTGGCTCCCCCAGCGCGAGCTCGAGGGTGAATTCGAGCTCGAATTCGAGGGCGAGGGGGAGGTCAACCCCATCCGCCGCATCTATCCGGAAGCCCTGATGGAGCACCTGGGCCACGCCGCCGCCGAGGCCGAGAGCGAGGAGGAGGCCGAAGCCTTCATCGGCGCCCTCGTGCCGCTGGCCGCGCGCGTACTCCCCCGGGCCGCCTCCTCGGTCATGCGGGTCGCCCCCAGCCTGATCCGCGGCGTCGCCGGCGCCACCCGCGCCCTGCGCAGCAACCCCGCCACCCGTCCGCTGGTCCGGGCCATGCCGGCTGTGGTGCGCCAGACCACGGCGAACCTCGCCCGCCAGGCGGCCCAGGGGCGGCCGGTGACGCCACAGGCGGCGGTGCGCGCGCTGGCCCGCCAGACCGCCGGTGTGCTCGGCAGTCCGCAGCGCTGCGCCCAGGCCTTCCAGCGCTCGCGGGCTCTCGACCGGCGCTTCCACCGCGCCGCCGGTCCCACGGCCTCGGCGACCGGCCCGGCGGCCGGCCTGCGCCCGGCCACCGGGCCGATGGGAGGGGTCTGCTCTTCGTGCCGCCAGGCGGCGGTCGGAGGGGTTCAATAAGCCCGGCCCCGCCAGAACGGGATGAAAGGAACGGCCATGCTTCTCGACACCCTGGAAACCGAAGGCCTCCCATCCCCGGCCGGCGCGCCGGGAGCGGCCTCCGGCCCCGCCGAGGCGGCGCGGTCGGCGGTCCTGCGCCCCTGGCTGCGGGCGCAGTCGCTCAACGTCGTCCGTCACGCCGCGGCCCTGCGGCCGTTCCGGCGCGGCGAGTTCGGCGACGGGCCGGAAACTCCGACCGAGGCCCATCTCAAGGCCGCCAACGACCTGATCTCCGCCCTGCGGCGGGACCTCTTCAAAGCCAGCCGCAAGGTCCAGAGCGCGGTCGAGGGAGCCCTGGCGGAGACCGTCACCTCCCGTCTCCAGCAGGCGGTCATCCACAAGGAGCGGGCGCACGACCGGGTGCGGGCCGTCGAGCAGATCTGGGATTTCTACTTCGAGCTGTTCGGGCAGCGGCAGTCGCGGTTCGGCACCTGGCTGCTGGGCTGCGACCGCATCGCCCTCGACTGCTATCAGTATGCCTACCTGGGGCTGGGCAAGGCGCGGTCGATCCCGGCTCCGCCCCCCTTCTCCTACATGCGGACGGGGTTCTCGCCGGCCACCTTCCGGCGCGGCATCCCGCTCAAACGGCTGGGCCGGCAGCTCAACCCGTTCCCGCTCGTCCAGCTCCCCTACCACCGGCTGGTCAATCCGTGGACCCTCGGGGCCGTCCTCCACGAGGTCTGCCACAACCTGCAGAACGACCTCGGGCTCGCCCGGGCGGTACCGGTGGCGATCGCCCGCCGGCTGCTCGAGGCCGGCCTCGGCCGCTCGGTGGCGGCGGTCTGGACACGGTGGAACCGGGAGATCTTCGCCGATCTGGGAGGTCTGCTGCTGGGCGGTCCGTCCGTGGTCGGCTCGCTGATGGACGTCATCGGCCGCGGCCCGGCCGCGGTGGTGGGCTACTCGCCGGGCGCGCCGCACCCGACGCCGTACCTGCGCACCTATCTGTCCGTCGAGCTGCTGCGGCGGATGGGCTTCCGCGAGGATTCCGAAGGCTACGGCCGGGCCTGGAGCCGCATCTATCCGGACCCGCGCGGCGGCGGCCTGCCGGAGGCGGTGATCGCCAGCTGGCCGCGGGCCGTGGCCCTGGTGGTGGATACGATCTGCTACCACCCCTACCCCTCCCTGGGCGGCAAGACCCTGGCCCAGGTGCTCCGCTTCGAGCGCAAGGAGCAGCAGATGATCGAGGAGGCGGCCCGCCGCCTGGCGTCCGGCCTCGACCCCGGGATCATCCCCGAGCGCTTCCTGATCGGCGCTACCCGTTTCGCGCTGGACCACCGGCTGGCGCGGCCGGGGGTGATCACCAGGAACTTCTACCGGGAGCTGGCGAGGAGATAGCGATGGCGCTGGACACCGCCTTTGCCGAGGCCACCCTGCGGATCGAACGGCTGCGCGACGGTCTCATCGGCCTGCGGCTCGCCGTGGTCGAGGACAAGCCTCTCCAGGGCGCCGGCGCCCTGCTGGACCGCCTGGGCGAGGCCGTGCTCGACCTCGAGGAGTGGCTGGGCGAGTCGCTCGAAGCGGCTGTCCAGGGGCGGCGGGCGGTCGAGTACCCGCGCGACCTGGAGGCGGCGCGGGATGCCCTCGCCCACTGCCAGGAGCACTTCCTGCGCTTCCAGCGGGGGCTCTCGGCGGAGGTCACCTCCTTCGGACGCATCGCCGACCTCGCCGCGCTGCAGCGGGGGCGGGGGCGGGAGTGGACGAGCTGGGTGAAGAGCGTCCGCGGCTCCATCGATCAGTGCCAGGGCGACACCCACGACGTCGACGAGGCCCTGTTCCAGTGCTGGAAAGAGATCGCCGAACGAGCCGGCGCGCCGGCTTCCGAAAAGACTCCAAGTCTAGAGAGGACAAGAAGCCATGGAACCCATCCAGAACAATGACCGTGAACAGGCCGACCGCTTTGTCCGGGCCGTCGAGAACGTGACCGCCTTCCCCCTGCTGACGGAGGACATCGGCTCGATCGGCACTGCCGGCGCCATGAACGGCCAGAGCACGGGCGCGGGCCGGTCGTCCTTCGACGCCCTGGTGAAGAGCACCCTGCGCGACGTCCTGAACTGGGGGCCCCGCTCCCTGCAGGACCCTAAAGGGTTCGCCGCCGCGCTGGCCCAGTCGTTCAACATTCAGGAGGTCGACGGCCACACCGTCACCACCCACGTCCCGCGCTCCTATGTCATGCAGGTGCAGACCGATGGCGGCGCGGTCACCGGCGCCCAGGCGAGCATCTTCGCCCGCGCCCAGGCCGCCGTCCAGCAGTGCATCCCGCTGCTGGAAGGGCTCTACCCGCTGCAGCCCGACTCCGATCCGGAGGACCTTTCCGCCACCGTGGCGACCCTGCGCCTGGGGCTCACCCAACTGGTCGACGAGCTCGGCCGGCAGGGCGGCCCGCGGCCACAGCGGATCGATTCCCTGTTCGACCTGATGCTGGGCGCCGAGATCACCGGCCGGCCGGTCCACCGCTTCAACTCCGACCAGGTCGGCGGCCAGCTCGGCCTGCTGCGCGACCGCCTCGGCTTCGAGCTGGCGCGGGTCAACAACGCCGAGGAGGAGAAGAACCTCACCAACTTCCTCATCCTCGCCGACCACGTCTTTACCCTCTGGCTGAGTTGGTCGTCGCTGCGCACCTACTTCGACCGCATCGGCGGCCAGGTTTTCCTCGGACCCCAGCTCGTGCTGCTGTCGCGCGCCCTGGCCGTGGTCGCGGAGCAGGTGCGGGAGGCCTACTTCACGCTCGACTCGGTATTCGTCGGCCCGGCCGAGCGGGAGACCACCCTGCTCCACTTCCCGGACCATCCCAACAGTCCGCCGCAGCCCCCCCTCACCCTCTCCGAGTTGCTGGAGTGGGCGGAGCGCTTCTCCTCCGAAGAGGCGCCGCAGCTCATGCGCGAGGCGGGCAAGGACGGCGTCATCGCCTTCCGGCCCACCCTCCAGCGCCTGGTCGGCCTGTTCACCGACGCCGTCGCCATCTCCCGCAAGGAGTCGCGCAACCCCTCGCCCGGGGTCCACACGCTGCGCGTCGGCAACGCCCTCGACAGCGTGCTGCTGCAACTGCAGAACGCCCAGAACCTCGCGAAGCCGCTCAGCCGTACCCCGCGGCCGGACATCGAGGCCGTCGATCCCACCGAGGTGGAGTTCGAAGAGGAGAAAAAGATCATCCTGCGGATCGAGGGGGAGAACTTCCAGCCGAAGTCGCGCGTCCGCCTCGACCGCTCCGGCGGGCCGGTGCATCACGTCGAGGCGTGCCGCGTCCACTTCGGCAGTTCGTCGATCCTCTGGGCGACGTTCGATCTGGCGGAGCTCGACCCAGCGGAGTTGCATCCGGACCCCAAGACCGAGTCCGTGTGGAGCGCCGTCGTCCTCAACCCTGACGGCACCTATACCGTTCTTCAGCAGGCATTGACCGTCCATGCCCGCGACGGCGTGGGAGCGAACCTGGCAACGCCCCCTCCCACCCGCGGCACCCGGAAACCCCGCTGAGGCGGCGAGCCGCAGCCAAGACCCTGAGCAAGGAGAGCCCCCATGGCGATCACACAGGATTATCAGAACCTTCTCGACCGCATCGCGGCCCTGCAGGAGACGATGACGAGCCGGCTGTCGTCCGACCTCATCCAGAACCCGCAGCTCGCGGAAGCGGTCGTCCAGCAGATCGACGACCTCTACTCGGCCGTGGTGGACGCCGACGCGCGAAAGCCGCTGCCCCCGGACAAGGGCCTGGCCCAGTTGATCGGCGTCGGCCCGGAGGCGGCCCGCAAGCTCGGCGACACCCTGCTGCCGCAGGGGGTCGAGCCCTACGACGAGACGGTCACCTCCGAGCGCATCATCGCGGTGGGCGACCTCTACTACATCTACCAGCACGAGCGGATCGGCGTCTTCCGCGTCGTGCAGAAGCTCCAGGAGCTGTTCCGCGGCGGCGCCGTGCGCCTGTCGACCGGCGAGGGCGCCTACGGCCTCTACCAGTTCGACCGCCGCGAGGTGCTGCGCTACACCCGGCGCGACCGGGCGGTGGCCTACCGCCGGGTGCTCGGCTACGGCAACGCCCAGGTTCCCCCGGGCTCGCGGCCGAACACCGACTTCCACGGGCTGTTCAGCCATCTGATCAACCAGATCACCCTGTTCTGGCGCGACAAGCGGATCTCCGACGTCATCCGCGAGCGGGCGAACGACCCCAGCTTCGGCTCGATCGCCATCGTCCGCCGCGCCGGCCTCGACCTGCGCAACAACATGAAGTTCACCTCCTTCGGCCACCTCAACGTGCTGCGGGTCGAGGTGATGCAGCTCCTCGACGAGGCGTTCCGCATCCTCAACTCCGACGACATCAAGCGGCTGTTCGGCGCCGACACCGCCTGGGACGTGGTCGAGGACGTGCTCGTCCGCCACTTCAACGAGCGGCTGCAGACCTCGCCGCGGCAGCGGATGGCCGTCGCCGGCCGCGAGGTGCTGCGCTGGCTCGCCCAGCCGCACATCCTGCAGACCTCGCGCCCCCAGTTCGAGGCGCTGCTGCTCGAGGTCGCCGAGTACGCCGAGGAGTGGCTCACCAGCGCCCAGGCCCTCGGGGTCGCCAACCGCAATCCGGACGGCAGTGCCCGCGTGCTGCCGTGGGACCGCCCGCGCCTGGTCAACGGCGGCGCCAACCGCCCGCGGGCGGCGGCGGGGGGCGGCCGAAGCAGCGCGGCGGCGGAGTATTAGGGCGGAGCTTGGGAAAGGAAAACAAGGACGCACAAGGGACGAACACGGACAAACAGGGACGGCAGGAATAAAAACAAACGCCTGCCAGGCTTCCTGGTGTCCCTGTTGTCCCTGTTGTCCCTGTTCGTCCTTGTTTCCGAGAGGAATCACCCCATGAACCCCCTCGCCTACGCCCGTACTCACCGGGCCCGCTTCCTCGCCGAGCTGAAGCGGCTGGTCCGCTTCCCCTCGGTGAGCGCGCAGCCGGCGCATGCGAAGGACGTCCGGGCCTGCGCGGCGTGGCTGGCGGAGCATCTCCAGCGGATCGGGATGCATGGAGTGAGGGTGATCCCGACGCCCCGGCATCCGATCGTCTACGCGGAGTGGAAGTGGGCACCCGGAAGGCCGACCGTGCTGGTCTATGGGCACTATGACGTCCAGCCCCCCGATCCCCTGAAAGAGTGGATGACGCCGCCGTTCGCGCCCGCGGTCCGCGGCCGGCATCTCTATGGCCGCGGGGCCTCTGACGACAAGGGGCAGCTCTTCGCCCACGTCAAGGCGCTGGAGTCGTATCTGCAGACCGCGAGGCGGCTGCCGGTCAACGTCAAGTGCCTGTTCGAGGGGGAGGAGGAGATCGGCAGTCCCAACCTCAAGCCGTTCATCGAGCGGCACCGGCGGGCTCTCGCCGCCGACGCCGCCGTGATGTCCGACACCCGCATGTTGGGGCCGGACCAGCCCGCTCTCACCTACTCCCTGCGCGGCGGCCTCGGGCTGGAGCTGGAGGTGGCCGGCCCGAAACGGGACCTCCATTCCGGCACCTTCGGCGGCGCCGTCCACAATCCCCTCCAAGCGCTCTGCGAGATCATCGCCGGCCTTCACGACGCCGAGGGGAGGATCGCGATCCCCGGTTTCTACGACCGGGTGCGCCGGCCGGACGAGCGGGAGCGCTCCTACATGGCGACCGTGGGCCCCCCCGGACGCCAGGATCCTGGCCGACGCCGGCGCCGGCCGGGCCTGGGGAGAGCCCGGGTGGTCGCTCTACGAGCGGACGACGGTGCGCCCGTCGCTCGCCGTCACCGGCCTCACCGGCGGCTACCAGGGGGAGGGGAGCAAGGCGGTGATCCCGGCCCGCGCCACGGCCAAGCTCAACTTCCGGCTGGTGCCGGACCAGGACCCGCGCGAGATCGAGGCCCTGGCGCGGCGGCACATCGCGGGCGCCACGCCGCCCACGGTGCGCTCGCGGGTGACCTCCCATATGCGGGCGCGGCCGGCGGAGATCGACCGCCGCCACCCCGCAGTGCGCGCGGCGGCCTTCGCCTACCGGCGCGGCTTCCGGGCGGCCCCCGTCTTTCTGCGCTCGGGAGGCAGCATCCCGGTGGTCAGCGTCTTCCAGGAGGTGCTCGGAATCCCCACGGCGCTGATGGGCTTCGCCCTGCCGGACGACCGCATCCACGCCCCTGACGAGCGTTTTTATCTCCCCAATTTCGAGCGCGGGATCGCCACCTGCCTCGCCTACCTGGAAGAGATGGCCGCCGTCCGGCCCCAGGCGGCGGGGAAGGCTCCCGCCGCCGCGGAGGCCCTGGCATGATCGTCGACTTCCACTGTCACGCCGGCCAGGGGGACGGCATGTCCGGCCCCCCCTTCACCGATGCCCCGCTCGGCACCTACCTGCGGCGCGCCCGGGCGGCGGGGATCGGCCGCACGGTCGTCGTTCCCTGCTTCCACAGCGACTACTCGCGCGCCAACGCCGAGCTCGCCCGCATCGTCGCCGGCAATCCGCGGCTGATCGGCTTCGCCTTCGTCCACGCCAGGCGCGATGCCGGCCGCATCGGCGAGATGGTCCGGCGGGCGGTGCGCGAATGGGGGTTCCGCGGGATCAAGGTGCACGGCTCCGAGGCCCAGCCCACGCGCGAGGTCTGCGAGGCGGCCCGCGCCTGCCGCGTGCCGGTGCTGGTGGACGTCACCGGCCGCCCCCACGTCCTCCACATGCTGGCGCCGCAGTACCCGGACGTCCCCTTCGTCGTCGCCCACCTGGGGAGCTTCTGGGACGACTGGCGGGCGCAGCAGCAGACGGTGGACATCCTGACCCGCTACCCCAACGTCTACGCCGACACCTCGGGAGTGCGGCGCTTCGACTACCTGGCCGAAGCGGTTCAGCGCGCCGGCGCCGGCAAGCTCCTCTTCGGCACCGACGGCCCCTGGCTGCACCCCGGGCTGGAGCTTCAGAAGATCCGCCTCCTCCGCCTCCCGGCGGCCGACGAGGCGAAGATCCTGGGCGGCAACGCCCTGCGCCTGATCGCGAGGCGGAGGCGCGCCGCCGCTCCCCAGAAACACGCCCTCGCCTCATGAGGCGAACTCCCCGCCCGTCGTAGTACGCTATGCCCAATTCGGGCGAAGAGCGACCGGGTGGAGAGAGACTTGATTACGGATACCCCGAAAAGGAACCCTGAGTCCTCGATGGACTATGCGCAGCTCCACCGCGACCTGGTGCGCGCCGTGGGCCGCGTCTGCCCGCGCTGGATGGCCGACCGGGCGGACGACCTCGTGCAGGTGGCGCTGATGCGGGTGATGGAGATCCAGCGCAAGAAGGAGGGGACCGCCGAGTTCTCGGCCTTCTACCTCAAGAAAGCGGCCTACAGCGCGATGATCGACGAGATCCGCCGCCTGCGCCGGCGCCAGGAGGTCTCGCTCGAGGGCGGGAGCGACGAGGAGGAGCCGGTCGCCTACGATCCGGCCTCCGGCGATCCGGACCCCGAGCGCGCCTCGGCCGGACGCCAGGTCGGCCGCGCCATCCGCGACTGCCTGGGCACCCTGGTGCCCCCCCGCCGTCACGCCGTCACCCTGAACCTCCAGGGGCACAGCGTCCCCGAGGTCGGCAGACTCATGGGTTGGAGCGCCAAGAAGGCGGAGAACCTGGTCTACCGCGGGATGTCCGACCTGCGCGGCTGCCTGGGCGAAAAGGGCATCCAGAACTAATTCGCCTCAAAAGAAAAAGGGCCGCCCGGGAACATCCCGGAACGGCCAAGGACTGCAGAACGGCAGGAGATGGAACCGCGCGGCTCAAAGGTGCCGTCGACATCGTCTTCTCGCACCGGTGCACAGGAACGAAGGCCGCCGCGCGATCCCCTCACCTTTGCGAAAATTTTGACTCCGGGGCGCGTGATAATTTGCCTGAGAGGTGAGGGAATCCGGGGCGCCGGGACGTTCTTCTCCTGACGAAGTGCCTTCTGATGCGAGGGAGGCGCCTCGAACCGGAGGAGATCCATTGAATTACTATGACGTCGAGCAGAGGAACGGAAGAGAGGTGGCAAGCATGGACCAGGACGCTCAGCAGCTCGCGAGACTCCGCGCCGCGTTCACCGCTTTGGATGACCCCGCTCCGGACCCGCAGAGCTGCCCCACGCCGGAGACTCTCTGGTCGGCCGTGCGGGGTGAGCTCTCCGCCCCGCAGATGCGGGAGGTGCTGGACCACGTCGCCCTCTGCTCCGCCTGCGCCGAGGACTGGCGGCTCGCCGCCGAGCTGAACCGGCAGGAGGAGAGAGCCGCGACGGTGCCCGGCAAGGTGATCCAGGGTCGCTTCGGGCAGTGGCGTCCGCTCGCCACCGCCGCCGCCCTGGCCGCCTGCCTGGTGGCCGGGGTGGGCCTCTATCGCACGAGCGATCTCGGGCCGCGGCAGCCGCCGACCTATCGCGAGGTCAAGCACTCCGAAATCCGCTCGCTCCTCCCCGCGGGGCAGGCCCTGCCGCGGCAGGCGGCCGTGCTGCGCTGGTCGCCCGTGTCCGGCGCCGCCTCCTACGACGTGCAGGTGAGCACCGACGATCTCCAGCCGGTCGCCACGGCCAAGGAGCAGACCGCCACCGAGTACCGCCTCCCGGAGAGCGCCCTGGCGGCCCTGCCCCCCGGCACCAAGCTCGTCTGGCAGGTGGACGCCATCCGCGCCGACGGCACGCGCGAGACCTCGCCGACCTTCACCACTCCTCTGCAGTGAGCCGTTCTCATCTCTGAATAGGTACGTCGGGGCGGGACTTGTTTCCGCCCCTTCCTGTAGTCCCGCAGGGGCGACAGGCATTAGCCCGGTGGCGTGAGCCCCGGGAAGGATGTCCCCCACATCAGCCCCGAGCCCCGTCAGGGGCGGCAGGAGGATCGCAGCGAGGTCCTGCCGCCCCTAACGGGGCTTGTTCAACAATGGTCGGCCTCGAATCCCGGGGCTCACGCCACCGGGCTAATTCCTGACGCCCCTACGGGGCTGACTGACAATGTAGAACTACACGGCGCTCAAAATTTCGCATCACTACAGGTCTAATCTAAACAACGACTTACATGAAAATGAGGGCGAAACATCCGCCGTTCTGAAACGTAATGTCCGACAAGTGAGGGGATCGGGACCTCGGGTTCGTTCTACAGACTGTAGGGATGAAACGAGAAGTAACCGGAACCCAAAATAACGAACGCAAATCAATGAGGAGAACATCATGAGCGATACTCAGAGCCAGACCACCACGACCGCGCCCACCACCACCACCGTCGAAGACCCGAAAAAGACCCCCGATGGCAGCTGCTGCACGTTGCCCCCAGGTGGCGATCCCGGCCCGGGCATCTGATCTCTCTCCCGCTTCCCCAAGACGAGCGGCTCGCAGGAGCCGCTCGTCTTGCTTTGCCGCAGTGCGGTAAACTCTCCCGGATGCTTCGCGCCTTGCCGTTGCTCATCGCGTTGGCGGCGCCCTCTCTCGCCGCCTCTCCCCCCGCGCTCCCCAGCTTCGATCGCTGCGAGCAACTCGCGGCCCGCGAACCGGAAAGCGAAGCAACTGGCCGTTGCTTCGTCGATACCGGTGATGACCTCAAGCAGGTGGACAAGGCGAAGGCGAGGCTTCAGGAACTGCTGCGACAACACCCGGGGAGTCTCTGGCTCACGTACTATCTCGTCTACCGGGATACCAACCCCATGGTGCTCTCCCGCCTGGCGGCCAGCTTCGCCTCCCGAGGGGATGCCAGGGGAGAGGTGTCTGCCCGGGTCAATCTCTACCGGCTGCTCTTCAACGCGGGGCGGGTGGACGAAGCCGGAGTGGAGGTGGACCGGACGGTCAAAGCCTCTCAGGCATCCAGCGATCCCGAGCTGATCGCACGGGCCCGAGTCCTCAAGGCCCGGCATCTCTGGGGCACCGGCAAAGATCTGGAGGGGGCTTACCTCCTGCTCCGTCAAGCGGAGCCCGCGCTGTTTCCCAACGGCCCCTACCCACCTCAGAGGGAGTGCCTGCTGGCTCTGGCGAATCTGGACCTCGAGCTCGGCCGATACCAGGAAGGTCTTGAAGCCTTCCAGCGTCTGGCGGAGCTGGCCGCCAGGAAAGGGGACCTCTATGCGGAGGCCAATGCTCGCTACGGCATGGCCCGCGCGGTACTCGACCAGACCGCTGAGCTGCCGAGCGAAGAAGGCCGGAAGGAGGCCGCCCGTCTGGTATTGCAGGCGCTCGGCCCCGCAATAGCGGCCAAGAATGGAAACATCCTGACCCGAGTCTATCTGGGCCTCGGAATCCTATCGAAAGGTGAGGAGGCACAGAAACATTTCGACGCCTGCCTGGCTGCCGCCGGTACCGTGGCTGACCAGAGCTACTGCCTCAACGGCCTCGCCCGCTTTCTTTCCGCGACGGATCCGGCCGCGGCCCAGAAGGCGATCGACCGGTCTCTCCAGCTCGCCCGTCAGGCGCAGGACCCCTGGTCGATAACCTTTGCCTGGCGCGAGCAGATGCGGGTGAGCTGGGCGGCCGGAAGATCGATCGAGGATTCGCGTTCGGCGTTCGATGCTATCGAGGCGATGCGGGATCTCCAGGCGGGGTCATCCGGCAAAGCCGAGGCGTTCTCCACCTGGTCCGAGGACTATTACTGGCTCTCCGGCCGGCTGATCGACGCCGGCATCAAGGAAAGGAAGCCGGAGAACCTCGAGCAGGCCTTCCAGGTCGCGGAGCGGCTGCGTGCCCGCTCGCTGATCGACACGCTCGAGGCCGCGCACGCGGTTCCCGCTGCCGCGGCTCCCATCCGGCAGAAGCGGGGCGCGGCGATGGAGCGGATCTCGGCCGTGCAGCGCCGGCTCCTCGATCCCGCCCTCCCCACAGCCGACCGCGCCGCTGCGAACCAGGAGCTGGAACGGCTGGAGATCGAGGAGGCGGACCTGCGCAACCAGCTCGCCCGCACTGCTCCCGCTCTTCACGTCTCCCGGCGTCCGGAGTTCGCCACCCTGGCGCGGGTGCGGCAGGCGCTCGCCGACGACGAGGCCCTCCTCTCCTTCCAGATCTCCTCCTGGGAAGACGAGCGGGGAGACTTCGCCGGCGGCTCCTGGCTGCTGGTGACGACCCGCGGCGGCACCCGCGCCTACCGGCTGCCGGGGCGCGGCGAGCTGCGGCCGGCGGTCCGCCTCTTCAACGGCACCTTCGATCGCCGGGACGGCTCCGAGGCCACTCCCGCAGCCGGGCTCTACCGGCGGCTGCTGGAACAGCCCCTGCGCGAGCTCCCTCCCGGCATCCGGCGGCTGATCCTGGTGCCAGACGACGCTCTTCATCAGCTCCCGTTCGCGGCGCTCCGCCCGGGACCCAAGGCGCCGCCGCTCGCCACGCGCTACGAGCTGATGCGAGGTGCCCTCGGCCACGCTCTGGCTGAGCTGGAAGGGGCACCGGCCCGCCGTGGCACCCATCCCCGCGCTCGCCCTCGGCGATCCGCCCCTGCCTGGTGGGGACTCGGAAGTTCGGCTCGCCGCGGCGAGAGAGCGCGCCGCCGTGGCCGTCTTCACCTCCGGCGTCCGGCTGGGGCCGCTCCCCTACGCCCGGGAGGAGAGCCGCGCCGTGGTCCGCGACCTCGGCGGCGGCAGCGTCCAGCGTCTGGGGGAGGACGCCTCCGAGGTGTTCGTGAAGACCACCCCCCTCCAGCGGTTCGGGGTGCTCCACTTCGCCACCCACGCGGTGACCGACGAGACCAATCCGGACCGCTCCGGGCGTGCTGCTCGCGCCCGGGGCCGCCAGTCAGGACGGCCTGCTGCAGATCCGCGAGATCGTCGACCTCGACCTCGACGGCCGCATCGTCGTGCTCTCCGCCTGCAGCAGCAACACCGGGGCCCTGCTGCGCGGCGAAGGGGTGATGAGCCTCGCCCGCGCCTTCTTCCAGGCCGGCGCCCACACCGTGGTCGCCAGCCTCTGGCGGCTGCGCGACGACGAGGCCGCCGACCTCTTCGACCGCTTCTACCGCCACCTCGGGCAAGGGCCTGAGCGTCGCCGCCGCCCTCCGCGCCGCCCAGCGCGAGCTGATCGCCGCAGGCGCGCCCGCCGCCGCCTGGGCCGGCCTCGTCGTGCTCGGCGACGGCGACCTGGTGCCTCTGCCGGGCGGGAGGAAGTGGTGGCAGGTACCGTTGTGGGTCTGGATCGTGGGGGCAGGGGCCGGGCTGGCCGCCGTCCTGGGCCTCATCCTCGCGCGGCGGAGATCGCCTCGCGACCGGCGGCTTTGATCCCTATTTCGGCTTGAGCACGATCGTGGCCGGAGTCGTGAACGAACTGGCATAGGTATTGTGGAAGCTTTGGGCGCCGCTGCCGTACATCTCGAATTTTCCCGGAAATTTGCGCTCACTGTCCTTGGCATCCTGAGTGCCGGCGAACATCTCCAGGGTTACCCGGTCGGTCCCATCCACCGCAACCACGCCCGCGGCGTGGTACGGGTAGGTCTTGAGGGCCCCGACTTCGACGATCAGGTAGGCATCTCCCGCCGCCGGGTCGGCGCTGGCGTTGACGCTCCCTCCGGCTCTGGAGAGCGCCAAGGCGATCCGCTGGTTCTCGGCATCGCTCACCCCGATGGACTCCTTCGAGTCCCTGGCCTGACTGCGGATGCCGCCCTTCTCGTAGCTGAAGATCTTTCCCGCCATGATCTCCTCGGCGGTGTGCAGACAGTCCTTGAGGAACGAGGTGGCTCCCACCCACTGGTAGTAGGTACCCTTTTCCTTGGGGCGTATCGTGTCGATGGTCTGGGAGCAGGCCTTGGGGGCCGTCGCGGCCGCATGCACCCAGAGCTGCCCGCCCGCGACGAAGTAGTGCCCGTTCGTCGAGAGCTTCCCCTCCTTGCCCGACAGCTTGATCTCGCTGTAGGGCTGGATCGAGCGGCTCCCGGCCGGAACCGGAGGCGGAGCCGGGGTGAGCCGTGGCGCGTGAGGAACCGAGGGAAGGACCGCTCGGGCGACCGGCGGAGCGGCCGGCTTGGCGAGGGGCGGCGGGGCCATCCTGGCCTGCGCCACGGCGTGCGCGACGTGGCGGGCGGCTCCGGCGGGCGGAACGATCGCGGACCTCGCCGCGCCGGCGTGGGGAGCCGGGGTGGGCCGCGGAGAAGCCTCGGGAAACTTGGCCTGGACCGCTTTGATCGCCGCGAGGACGTGAGGTGCCGCCGGCCGGCCGGGTAACGCCATGAGGACTCCCTCTTCATCCTGGAAGTTGTGGACCGATCCAATGATACAGGAACGGGCCGGCGGTTACGGCTACTGGATGCGGAGGATCTCCCGCCGCACCGTCAACTCCTCCAGGCGGTCGCGGTCCACCCGCACCCCCATGCCGGTCTGGTCGAGGGGAACATCGATCCAACCCTCGCGGTCCATCGTCCACTCGGGGATCACGATGTCCTCATCCCAGTAGCGCTCGCTCGGCGAGACGTCGCCCGGGAGGGTGAAGTTCGGCAGCGAGGCGAGGGCGACGTTGTGGGCGCGGCCGACGCCGCTCTCCAGCATGCCGCCGCACCAGACCGGGATGCCGTGCTCCGCGCAGAGGTCGTGGATGGCGATCGACTGCAGGAAGCCGCCGACCCGGCCGGGCTTGATGTTGATGATCCGCCCGGAGCCGAGGGCGATCATGTCCGCCGCGCGGTCGACGCTGGTGATCGATTCGTCGAGGCAGATCGGCGTCTTCAGACGCTTCTGGAGCTCGGCGTGGCGGATCAGGTCGTCGCAGGCGAGCGGCTGCTCGATCATCATCAGCTCGAGCTCGTCGAGCTGCCACCAGGTTGTCCGCGGTCGGCCAGGGTGTAGGCGGTGTTGGCGTCGGCCATCAGCGGCGCCTCGGGGCCGAGGGCGTCGCGCACGGCGCGCACGTACTCGACGTCCGCGCCCGGCTTGATCTTGATCTTGATCTTGCGATAGCCGCGCTCGATCGCCGTCCGCGCCTTCTCCACCAGGGCCTTCGGGCTCTTCTGGATGCCGAGCGAGATGCCCACCCGGATGCGGTCGCGGGTGCCGCCGAGCATCTTGCGAGAGCGGCACGCCCTCCATCCGCGCCGCGAGCTCCCAGGCGCCCATCTCGACCGCCGCCTTCGCCATGTTGTGGCCGCGGAAGTTGAGGTCGAGCGCCGGGGAGATCTCCTCCGGGCCGGCGAAGGTCTGCCCCAGCACCCGCGGCGCCACCCACTCGCGGATCGCGAGCCAGGCGGTGTCGATCGTCTCCGGGCCGTAGTTGGGGAACTCGCCGGCCACGCACTCCCCCCACCCCACGAGCGCCGTCGCCTTCGCGAGCTCGACGAGCAGGATGCGCCGCTCGCTGGCTGGTGCCGGAGGAGATCCGGAACGGCTCCTTCAGCGTGAGGGAGATCTCGCGCAGGGTAAGGCTTTCGATCCGCAGCATGTCAGTCCCTTTCAAGTCCGTAGAAACAACTTGCTTGATCGGCGTCGCGATAGAACGCCTCGACCCGGTAGCCGCGCGCGAGATAGCTCTGGAATGCCCGGCGGGTGGTCTCTCGCCAGGCCCCCCCCACCTCCGGCCGTCCCGATTTAAGGTCCTGGATGCTCTCCGGGATCTCGATCCGCACGCGCGGGGCCTCGGGGAGATCCGCGATCGCCGCCCCGGGGTTGACCACCGGCGCCTCGCGAAACGGCTCCTCGGCGCCGGCCCGCCGGTCGGCGAGGGCGCGCTCCACCCGCTCGCTCGCGATCTTCCAGGAGAGGATGAAGCGGTCGGTGCCGATCCCCTCGAACAGCTCGCTCCCCTCCTCCCCCGCGTACATCTCCTCGACGTACTCGGCGACCTCGGCCCCCAGATGGTTGAAGTTGAGATGCGCGTTGCGTGCCTCCAGGGGGTCGAAGGTCCAGCGGACCTCCTCGACGCCTGTGGGCAGGAGGATCTCCCGCTGGTAGAGCTTGAGCCGGGTGCCGAGCCCGAGATCCCGCGCCGCGCGGTCGACCGCCAGCATGTGGGACCAGTGGAAGAGACGGCCATCGACGTAGCCGGCCAGGCCGTAGACGAAGCCGAGCAGGAGCCCCTCGGGAGAGAACGCCCCGGCGGCGATCCCCCCGGCCTTCTGGGTGATCTTGAGGATGCTCAAGGGGACGATGTCCGAGAAGCTCCGGCCCCACGTGGCCCGCTGGAGCTCGACGCAAGCCGCGAAGTCGGGCACCGACGAGAGCGGCCGGAAGGTCAGGCCATCGGGATCGGTTTTCTGCGAGGTGGGATCGGCCATAGCGCAAGGCGGATCTTGTCATAAGCGAGGAAGACGATCATCACGGCCCTTGATTGCCTATGGCCCTGCTTCAGACGTATATTCAGCGTATGAAGGTAACGACCTCCGTCCAGCTCTCCGAAGATCTGCTCGAGGCTATCGACGAACGAGCCCGCCACCGTAACGAAGACCGGTCCAGCGTCATCGAGGAGGCTGTCCGAGCCTTCATCGTCTATCGCGCTCCTGAAGGCGCCATGACCGACCTCGACATCCTGAATCGGCACGCCGACGAGTTGAACCTGGAGGCAGAGGACGTCCTCGCTTACCAGGTCATCCCTTGAACCGCGGCGAGCTTTACAGGGTCCTTCACCCTTCAGCGCAGGACCCGAGGAAATCCCGAGCCTTCGTCGTGGTCAGCCGTCAGGTCCTGATCGACTCCCGATTTTCGACCGTCATCTGCGCCCCTATCTACTCGAAACATGATGGTCTGTCCACCCAGGTTCTCGTCGGGGTTGAGGAAGGACTCAAGCATGACAGCAGTGTTCATTGCGATGAGCTCGTCAGCCTTCCCAAGTCTGTGCTGACGAACTACATCGGAGCGCTTTCGTTCGACAAGCTCCAGACGCTGGACCGTGCTCTCCGGATCGCGCTGGAACTTGCAACGGAGAGTTCGGATCCGAGGAGCTCTCTCGCCCGTTGACCCCGGCACCCCGTTAGGACATGGTTCCCCCATGCCCACGGGGATCGACTTCCGGCGCTATCGCAAGGTGCGCCGTTTCGTGACCGGCGTCTTCCTCCAGGTCGTCTGGTGGGACGTGGTCCTCAACGTCCCCGGGCTGCGGCGTTTCCGGCGCCCGCCGCTGGTGCGCTACCAAGCGATCGCGCGGCGCTATCGCGCCCTCGCCGGGGAGATGGGCGGTGTCCTCATCAAGCTCGGGCAGTTCCTCTCCACCCGGGTGGATATCCTGCCGCCGGAGATCACTCAGGAGCTCTCCGGGCTCCAAGACGAGGTGCCGCCGGAGCGCTTCGCGGACGTCGTGCGCCAGATCGAGGAGGATTTCGGACGCCCGCTCTCCCAGGTCTTCTCCTGGGTCGCCCCCGAGCCGGTCGGCGCCGCCTCGCTCGCCCAGGTCCATCCGGCCCGCCTGCCCACGGGCGAGGAGGTGGTCGTCAAGGTGCTCCGGCCGGGGATCGACGTGCTGGTCCAGACCGACCTCGCGGCGGTCCGGCTGGCGGCCCGGCTGCTGAAGTTCTCGAAGCCGATCCGCCGGCGGGTCGACCTCAACCGCGTGGCCGCGGAGATCACCAGCACCACCCTCGACGAGCTCGACCTGGCGGCCGAGGGGAAGCAACGCCGAGCGTTTCGCCGCCAATTTCGCCGGCGACTCCCGGGTCTATCTGCCGAAGGTCTTCTGGGACTGGAGCGCCCGCCGGACGCTGACCCTGGAGAACGTCGGCTGGATCAAGATCGGCGATCTCGCCGCCCTCGAGCGCGCCGGCATCTCCCGGCCCGAGCTGGCGCGCGTGCTCTACCGGATCTACCTGCAGCAGATCTTCGAGCACTAGTTCGTGCACGCCGATCCCCATCCGGGAAACCTGTTCGTGCGCCCGCTGCCGGTGGCGGACGAGCGCCCCTTCGCGCCGGGCGCCCCGGTGTCCCCGCCGCCGATCGGGGAGGAGCGGCCGTTCCAGATCGTCTTCGTCGATTTCGGCATGGTGGCGGAGATCCCCGAGCGGCTGCGCGGCGCGCTGCGCGAGTACGCGATCGCCCTCGGCACCCGCGACGCCGAACGGATCGTCCGTTCCTATGTGTCCGCCGGCGTGCTGCTCCCCGGAGCGGACCTGCGCCGCCTGGAGGAGGTCCACGAGGAGCTGTTCCAACGCTTCTGGGGGGTGCGGATCGGCAACCTGCGGGAGACCGCGTTCTCGGAGGCGGAGTACTTCTTCCGCGCAGTACCGGGACCTTCTCTACGAGCTCCCCTTCCAGGTGCAGGTCGACCTGCTCTTCGCCTCCCGCGCCGTGGGGCTGCTCGCCGGCCTCTCCACCCAGCTCGACCCGGAGTTCGATCCCTGGGCCGAGACCATCCCCTTCGCCCAGCGCCTGGCGACCCAGGAGCTGCGGCGCGACTGGCGGCAGATCCTCGGCGAGGGGCTGGCGCAGCTGCAGACCCTGCTGACCCTGCCGCGGCGGGTGGACGCCGTGCTCGCCCGTGCCGAGCGGGGGACCCTCACCGTCCAGTCGGCCCTCACCCCGGACGCCCGCAAGACCATCCAGCGCCTCGAGCGCTCGATCCACCGGCTGTCCTGGACCATGGTGGCCGGGGGACTGCTGATCGCCGGGGTGATGATCCACACCGGTACGCCCGCCTCCCCCTGGGGTTGGTGGCTGATGGCGTTCTCGGGGCTGGCATTCCTCTGGGGGCTGCTGACCAAGACGTGACGTGTCAAAAGCCACAAACCGTGGCATTCTTCCTGCAAAATTTTTCTACCATCGGAGCCTGGGCGCTCCGTGGAGGGGACTTATGAAATCGCGCACCGCTTTTCGACATGGCTCTCTGACCGCACTTTCCCTGCTCCTGCTCCTCCCCCTCGCGGGCTGTGGCTCGGGGGCGGACAAAGAAACCAAGGCACCCCAGGACGAGACCGCTCAAGCCCCCGCGGGAGGGGAGGACCAGAAACCGGGCGGCGGCGGCCGCCGGCATGGCGGCCCGAAGGCGCACCTGACGCTCGCTGGCGCCATGACGTTCGACGGCGACGTCGCGACCGGCTGCGACCTCTCCGCGGACAAGAACCTGGAGGTCACCTTCAGCCAGGAGGGGGCACCGCAGGTGCAGATGCGCCTCCCCTCCTTCGCCGCCGATGGCGAATACACGGCGGCCGTGGTGGTCAAGGAGACCTCGGGAGCCGCCCGGGAATGGAACGGCACCGCCAAGGTCGACGTGAAGAGCCGCGAGATGGGGGGCGGCAAGAAGCGCACCGCCTACAACGGCACTTTTGACGGCACCTACCAGGGGCAGGGCGGCACGGGGACACTGAACGGCAACTTCCGGCGCTGCATCCTCAAGGAGCAGGCCGAGCAGGCTGAGTAGACCAGAGACGGCCTCGACCTCGTGCAGATTCCGGCCCGCCCGATCCCGATCGTCCTGCTGGCGCTCCTCCTCGCCGCCTGCCGCGCCGAGGAGGCGCCGCCGCGGCCCGCCGCCGCCGAGCCCCGGCCGGCGGATGCCTCAGGCCAGGAGGAGGCTCCCGGGGCCGCGGCGGCCGGCGCCGCGCTGACCGTGACGGGTCAACCCTCCTTCCAGGGCGCGAGCGCGTTCTTCTGCGTGCCGCACGCCGTAAGCGGGCTGCAGATCGATTTCCGCACCGGCAACGCCGATCTGCCGGCCGTGGCGGTACGGATCGAAAGCTACAGGGGGAGCGGTCCCTATCAGGCCCGCCTGTTCGTGACCGGCCGCTCGCTCAGCGGTGGCCTGGTGACCTCTGCGGGCGAGGCCGACGTCGACGTGCGGCAGCGGACGCCGGCCGGCGGCGAGGCCATCGCGCTGATCGACGGCACGTTCCATGGGCGGTATGACGGCGAGGCCGGCAAGGGGACGATCGAAGGCAGGTTCGGATCTTGCAGCTATTCCTCCGGCAGTGGCTCCCCAACGAGTGGAGGGTCGCCACCGCTGGCGGGGGGCTCGACGGCAGCCGCGACCGACGGCAAGGACGGACAACTCGCAGGCGCAGCAGAGGAGACACCATGAGGGACCATCGGGCGCTTCCAGCTTTCCAACACGTCCATGAGCTCGTGCTCGCGGTTCATGAGGCTGCTTGCAGGATTCCCCCTGAAGAAGCGCCGGGAGGAGAGGCGGGCGCGCTCGCCGCGCGCATGGAGTCGGCTGCTCACTCTGCCGCCGCGGCCATCGCGCGCGCCTGCGCCGTGCCGGGCGAGCAGTTCGGCGGCCAGCTCGACGAGGCCAGCCGCCGCCTGCGCGAGGTCGGCTACTACATCGACATTGCCCAGCGGCTGGGCTACCTGCCGCTCGACTCCGCGGTCGAACTCCTGGAGCGCCAGACCCATACCGGCATGGAGGTGAACGCGATGATCCCCGAGGGGGAGGGTGGCGTGAGGATGCCGGCGCCGGCGAACGACGCCCAGGAGGACGCCGAGACGTCGGATCTGGCGGCGGCGGTGCTCGCTAGCCTCTCCGCCCGTTGAGCCGCTTCAGCTCTTCGTCCAGAACCTGGTCGACCAGATCGTCGATCTCCCGGCGGTTCAGCGCCGGCACCGGTGGCGGCGTTTCGCCGGGAGCGCCGATCCCGTCGAGGGTGTCGAGCCCCTCCAGCATGGCGGTGATGGGGTCTTCCGGCGGGAGCTCCGGAACTTCGTCGTCGATCTCGTCGTGTGTCATGGCTTGCTGAATTCTACATCTTGGAACGGCTTAATGACGGCTCAATAGTGCCACCGGGAACCGAGCCAGCAGCTCCGCGGCCTGCCGCTCCCCTCCTTCGGCCTCCTCGCCTGTCAGCTCGTTGCGCCATGCGCCCGCCGGCAGCTCTACCGTGGTGCCCTGCCAGTCCCCCTTCAAACGCAACGGCAGGCGGGGGACGACGACCGCCACCTCTCCCCGGCGCGTGAAAGCGACAACAGTATCCTCGCGCGGACCGGCGGTCCGGAGCGGCTCGTAGTCCCCGTGCGGTCCGAATGGCTCCGGATTCCGGCGGCGCAGCCGGAGCCCCTGATGGATCAGCCAGAGCTTCGGCAGCCCCTCCTCCATCCGGGCCAGGATCTCCTCCGGGGTCAGCCCCTGCTGCAGATCCGCGAGCAGGCGGCGCCGCAGCTCGTAGTCGACCGGACGGCGGTTGTCGGGATCGACCAGGGAGAGATCCCAGATCTCCGTCCCCTGGTAGAAATCGGGCACTCCCGGG
Source organism: uncultured Acidobacteriota bacterium (assembly GCA_963792575.1). Taxonomy (GTDB): domain Bacteria; phylum Acidobacteriota; class Thermoanaerobaculia; order Multivoradales; family UBA5704; genus DATARR01. The sequence goes on along the minus strand of CAWBWZ010000002.1, from coordinate 243,987 downwards.
GCGGTGAGCTTGAGCAGCGTCTGGGCGAGGGAGTTGATTCGCGCCGGCTCGACCAGCGGAGCCACGAAGGCTTCGAGGTCGGCCACGAACTCCGGATCCTCGAGCACGGCGTTGACGAAGGCGCGCAGGGCCCCCTCGTACTCCGGGTTGAGCCGCGTCCAGGAGGTGTGCGCCCTGGCCTCGCGGGTGGCCTTCTCCATGTAGGCCACCACGCGCTCCGCGGAGATCGGCCAGGCGCCGACGAGGGTCTGGTAGAGGAGATACTCGGCGTTGCGATCCGGGAAGTCCCCCTGCCGGTGCCTGGCGTTGCGCTCGAACCAGCGGCGCGCGGCCTCGCCCCAGCGTTCGGGGATCTCGGAGAGCAGGCTGATCCGCGCCCGCACGTCCTCGCTGCGCTTGGTGTCGTGCGTCGAGGTGGCGAGCATCGCCGCCGGCCAGATCCGCTGGGTGTCGGCGGAGAGGCGGTGGAACTCGGCGACGGAGAGGCCGAACTCGCCCGGGCTCCCTCCCACCTCGTTGAGTGAGATCAGCCGGTGGAAGTTGTAGAAAGCGGTGTCCTCCACCCCCTTCGCCATCGCCGGCCCGGTGAGCTGCTGGAAGCGCATCACCAGCTCGCTCTCCCTCTCCCCCCGGACCTCCAGCAGCAGGAGATCGCGGAAGAAGTCGAACAGGTCGGCGGCGAGGTCGGGCCGATGGGTCTTGGCGGCCTCGATCGCCTCGCCGGCGTAGTGCCGGTCCAGATTCGAGACCTCGCCGATCTCCGCCCGCGCGTAGGTGCGATAGACCGGGAAGCAGGCGACGACCTCGCGGATCGCCTGGCGCAGCTCGAAACGGGTGTAGTCGCGGTGGCGGCGATGGCGCTCGCAGACCTCCAGGAACACCTCGGCCAGCCGGTTGACGTCGCTCGCCAGCAGCTCCCCCAGGACGAGCAGCTTCTTCTCCCGCACCAGGGCCGGCCAGTCGGCGCTCTCGCCCGTCAGCTCGGCGTAGAGGGCGGTCAGCGGCTCCTCGCCTGCGGGATCGACGAGCAGGCCGCCGGCCCGGCTGAGGAAGTCGTAGCCGGTCGTCCCCTCCACCGGCCAGGACTCGCGGCAGCGGCTCGCCCGGCTCCAGGATCTTCTCCACCACGATCCAGGCCTCCGGGGCCTCGTCGCGCAGGCGCTCGAAGTACTCCTCGGGATCGCGCAGGCCGTCCGGATGGTCGATGCGGAGGCCGTCGATCACCCCCTCCTTCAGCCAGCGAAAGACCAGAGCGTGGGTGTCGGCGAACACCCGCTCGTCCTCCATGCGCAGGCCGACCAGGGTGTGGACGTCGAAGAAGCGCCGGTAGTCGAGCTCCTGGCCGGCGGTGCGCCAGAAGGCGAGACGGTAGTTCTGGCGCTGGAGCAGCTCGTCGAGCGAGTCAGGATCGGCGTTGACCTCGGCCACCACCTCGTCCACCGCCCGGGCCACCTCGGGTTTCTCCCCGAGAAGTCGGGCGAGCTGGCCGGCGAGCACCTCCTTGTCGCGGTGCCGGCGGGCGATGCTCGCGCGGTCGGTGGCGGTGGCGAGGGGGAGCTGGCCGAAAGAGTCGGCGATGAAGGCGAGGTCGGGCGAGCCGCACCGCCGGGCCGCCCTGTCGACCAGCACGTCGAGCGAGCGGGGGGCCACCGGCATCCGGTGCTCGTGGTAGTGGATCTCGAACCGCCCGTCCCGGCGCACCAGCTCCAGCTCGCCGTTCTCCAGCACGCGGCCGTAGTGGTCGCCCAGGATGGGCAGCAGCACCGTGTCGCGCAGCCGGGCGTGGGGGGAGTGCCAGTCGACGTCGAAGTAGTCGGCATAACGGCTCGCCGCGCCGTTCTCCAGCACGTCCCACCACCAGGTGTTGCGCCGCTCGGTAATCGCCATGTGGTTGGGAACGATGTCCAGCACCTGCCCGAGCCCGGCCTCGCCGAGCGTCCGGCAGAGCCGCGCGTGCGCCTCCTCGCCCCCCAGATCCTCGTTGACCCGCGTCGGATCAACCACGTCATACCCATGCGTGCTCCCCCGCGCCGCCTGCAGATAGGGGGAGCTGTAGAGATGGCTCACCCCGAGATCGGCGAGATAGCCGGCGATCGCGGCGGCATCGTCGAAGGCGAATTCAGGGCGGAGCTGGACGCGGTAGGTGGCGAGGGGGGTTTTGGGCACGGTGACCAGCCTACCCCACCCGCACCGCCAGCCGCTCCCCCAGCTTCCGGAACCGGCAGACCCACTCCGCCGCCGCGGCATCCCCGTCCCCGGCCTTCTCCCGCTGAGCCGGATAGACCGTCCGGAGCAGCTCGTAGCAGCGGTTCTGGGCGTGCCAGAGATCGACGTCGAAGGGGGTGGAGCGGGCGAGGGCCACGGTGGCGTCGATCCGGCTCAGCAGGTCCCGGTCCTCCGGCCGCTCGCGCAGGCGGTTCACCTGCGCGTTCAGAGCCTGTTTCAAGGCGTAGGAGAGTTCCTGGACATCCAGCTCGACGCCGAGCGCCGCCCGCTCGGCGAGGAGACGCTCGACCTCCTCGGGATCGGCCGCCGGGTCGGAGACGGCCTTTCGCAGGTCCACGTTGAGGACGAGCTCGGCGGCGGCGGCGAACGCTCTGGGGAGCGGCGTCCCGAGGCTCTTCAGGAAGCGCATCAGCGGCCCGTGATGACGGAAGACGTCGCGGAACTCATCTTCCACCTCGTCCAGCGTCGAGGCCAGGATGTGATCGAGGATGCGGCGCTGCTCGTCCCGGAAGAGCGACTTGAGCGAGTAGGGGACGTCTCCGAAGTAGCGGTCGAGCATCCGCACGGCCTGTGGCAGGTCGCCGTGCTCGAAGGCCTCGCCGGCCTCGGCGATCAGGGCCTGATAGGCCTCCGGCTCCTCCAGCGTGGCGACGCCGGCGTTGAGGTTGTGATCCCCGAAGTGGAGAACGCCGAAGACGAACGCTCCCGTCTTGCCGGTCAGACCGGAGGTGACCCGCGCCTTGCCGATCGACAGCCGGGCCCGGCCGGCGCGGAAGGTGCGGCCGTTCTCCCGCTCGACCGCGTAGCAGTAGACCAGCGCTGGATTTGGATAGTCCTGGAACAGCGACGCCACCGCGTAATGGGCGGCCACTTGCGGCAGTTCCACGATGGACGGCCGCACCAGTTGCTCGTAGAGGTCGCGCCCGGTTCCGGACGCAGGGTCGTTGCTCTTCGCCTTCTCCAGCCGCCGCAGGAGCTCCGGCTCGATGGACGTCCCGAAAAGCTCCCGCGCGAGCTGCGCCACGCGGCCGGCGTAGCGCAGGATCTGGACCGTCTCGATCCCCGCGAGGTCGTTGAAGAACCAGCCGCAGCTCGTGTACATCAGCATGGCGTGGCGCTGGAGCTCCAGGAGCTTTCAGCGCCCGCACCCGGTCGCTCCCCGCAGGCGGCGAGCCCGCGGCAAAGCGGATCAGGAAGGCGTCGACCGCCGCGGGCGAGCGGTCGAGAAGCACGTCGATATAGGCGTCCCGCGCCGCCCAGGGGTCGGCGAAGAACGCCCCGGCTTCCCGCTCCCAGCGGGGGGCCAGCTCGTCGCGCAGCCAGTCGAGAGCCTGGCGGAGCGGTGCCCGCCAGGCTTGCGTCCAGCCCGGGCCGCCGCCGGTGTGGCAGCCGCAGTCCTCGCGCCAGCGGCCCACCCCGTGGGAGCAGCTCCAGGCGGTGTTCTCGACGATCTCCACCTCATGGTCCGGCGGATGGGCCTCCAGGTACTCCCCGTAGTTGGTCAACCGGGCGAGGCCGTTCTCCTCGATGTGGTGGAGGGCGTAGGAGAGGGCCATCTCGCCGTAGCGGTGATGGTGGCCGTAGGTCTCGCCGTCGGTCGCGATGTTCACCAGCCGGTCGTGCTCAGGGGCCGCGGGCACCGTGGACATCAGCCGGTCGGCGAAGCGCTCGCCGCTCACCAGCAGCCCCTCGAACGCCACCGCCCGCGAGACCGCGCCGTCGTAGATGAAGACCGCGAGCCGCCGTCCCGAGGGGAGCCTCACCTCGTAGGGCATCGAGGGATCGATCCGGCCGCCCCCGACGTCCCGCCACTCCTCTTTCCCTTTGCCGCCCATCCGCCGCACCCGCCCGGCCTGATGGGGCTCGAGAACAGTGAAGCGGACGCCCGCCTCCGCTCAGCAGATCGAGCGTCTCGAGATCGACCGCCGTCTCCGGCAGCCACATCCCTTCCGCCTTGCGGCCGAAGCGGCGCTCGAAATCGGCGAGCCCCCAGAGGATCTGGGTCTGCTTGTCCCGCCGGTTGGCGAGCGGCATGATGATGTGGTTGTAGCCTTGCGCCAGCGCCGAGCCGTGCCCCGAGAAGCGCTCGCGGCTCTCGGCGTCGGCCGCCAGGATCGCGCGGTAGACCTCCGGCTCCTTCTGCTCCATCCAGGCGAGCAGGGTGGGGCCGAAGTTGAAGCTGATCCGGGCGTAGTTGTTGACGATCCGCTCGATGCGATGCTCGCCGTCGAGGATGCGCGAGGCGGCGTTGGGGGCGTAGCACTCGGCGGTGACCCGCTCGTTCCAGTCGTGGTACGGGTGCGCCGAGTCCTGGACCTCGATCGCCTCCAGCCACGGGTTCTCCCGCGGCGGCTGATAGAAATGGCCGTGAATACAGAGATAGCGCTGCATTGTGCGAGGGGGATCGTAGCAGGATTGGGCCTCTGTGGCCGCGGCGGCTCCTGCGATAGACTCGTGGCCGTGAACCCCCCTGATGGCCCCTCCTGGCAAGAGCGCCTGGAGGCGGAGACGCAGCCCGAGCCGGCTCGGGAGGAGCTCGTCCTCCTCACGGTTCCCGGCCTGACGATCCTCGCCCATCCCGACACCCGCCGGATCGGCGAGCGGGCTCCCCTGCTCGAGCTCGTCTCGGGAGGAGAGGCCCGCCTGTCGCGTCTGGAGCCGCTCTTTTCTCCCCCCGCGGGTGGGGTCCGGCGGGAGCTCGCCGAGCCCCACCTGAGCCGCCGCCCTCTTCTGTTCCTGCCGGCTTCCGGGGGCGCGGTCCGACTGCTCCGCGGCGGCTCCCCGACTCCCGTCCTCCTCGGAGACGAGACCCTGGGCGGCGAGCGGACCTTCACGGCGGAGGAGCTCGCCACGGGCATCGTCCTGCTCCTCGCCCAGCGAGTGGCCCTCCTGCTCCACCGTTTCCAGCCTCTCCCCGATCCGACCCTCCCGAGCTTCGGTCTGGTCGGGGAAAGCGACGCCCTGCGCGAGGTCCGCCGGCAGATCCGCCAAGTCTCCGACCTCACGGTGCCGGTCCTCCTGCGCGGCGAGACGGGGACCGGCAAGGAGCTGGTGGCGCGCGCCATCCACGACGCCAGCTCCCGGCGGGATCGCCCCTATCTGGCCATCAACATGGGGGCGGTGCCCGCGGCGCTGGCCGCCGTCGAGCTGTTCGGAGCCGCCAAGGGCGCGTTCACCGGCTCCGACCGGCGACGGCGGGGGTTTTTCAGCCTCGCCCATGGTGGCACCCTCTTTCTCGACGAGATCGGCGAGGTGCCGCCCGAGGTCCAGCCCCTCCTGCTCCGGGCCCTGGAGAACGGCGAGATTCAGCCCGTCGGGGCCGAGGAGACCGTGCGCGTCGACATCCGCGCCATCGCCGCCACCGATTCCGACCTGGAGGCCAAGATCGCCTCCGGGCAGTTCCGGGCTCCCCTGCTCCACCGGCTGAGCGGCTACGAGATCCGCGTCCCTCCGCTGCGCGACCGCCGCGACGACATCGGGCGGCTGTTTCTCCACTTCCTGCGCCAGGAGCTGGCGCTGATCGGGGAAGCGGACCGCCTGGCCGCCCCCGGGCCGGACCGCGAGTCCTGGTTCCCCTCGGCCTTCATGGCCCGCCTCGCCCTCTGTCCCTGGCCCGGCAACATCCGTCAGCTCCGCAACGTCGCCCGCCACCTCGTCGTGGATAGCCGCGGCTGCGCGCAGGCGCAGGTCCGGCCGCAGCTCGAAATGCTGCTCGCGGCGCCGGGCGAGTGGTACAAGCCGTCCCCCAAGCGGGTGAGCTCCGGCGACGTCTCGAAACGGTATCGCAGTCCCATGGACGTTTCTGACCTCGAGCTTCTCGCCGCTCTGCGAGCCAATCGATGGCGCCTGACCGCCACCGCTCGCGAGCTGGGAGTCTCACGGTCGGCTCTCTACCTGCGAATCGACGCCTGCCCCCAGGCCCGCAAGGCATCGAGCCTGGATCGGGCCGAGATCGAGCGTGCCGCCTCACGGTGCGGTGGCGCGGTGGCGGCTATGGCCGAATTCCTGGAGGTCTCCCAGGAAGGGCTCAAGCGCCGGATCAGGCAGCTCGGTCTCCCGTCTCCTCTCCCGTAACCCTTTTCCACGCCATGCGCCGCCCACGTCAGTGACGACGCTGACGTCCGAGCTGACGACGCTGAGATCTGTTTGCGGGCGGGCTTTCGCGCCCGCCCCCGGCGGCGATCTCGCCGTAAGCCTTGGCATGAAGCTTGTAGAAGCCCGGGGCGAAACGTTTACAAAGGAGGATCGCCGCATGAAGCCAAAAGCCTGGCTCGTGGTACTGCTGGCTCTCGCCGCCGGACTCTGGGGCGGCTCTCCCGGGAGTGGCGCCGAGACGGCGCGGGGCCGCTCGGGCCCCTCCCCTGACTGCGGATCGGTGGGTCCTGGCTCGCCGATCCCCTGTATCTACCAAAAGACACCCAACTTCAGCTTCCAACTCACTGGCGACTTCGCCACCGGGCTGGCTCTGGCGGACATCAATGGCGATGGTTACGACGACCTGGTGGTCGCGAACGGCAACGATTTCAGCCCGCAATTGCTCAAGGTGTATTACAACCGCAGTGGGCAGAACCCGCCCATCCTCTTTAACCCCCTGCCCGATTGGTCCTCGGTAGAGAGCGCCTACCGGATGGGAATCGCCGTTGGCGACGTCAACGGCGACGGCTGGCTCGACGTCGCCGTGGCCATCCCTTTCAACTCCACGATGAATCCGGCGACCGGCGGCATCGAGATCTTCCTCAACCGTGGAGGGCAGCTCGAATCCTGGCCGTCCTACCGGACCGCCGACGCCTATATGGCCTTGCAGGGCGCATTCGCCGACGTCGACGCCGATGGCGACCTCGATCTCGTGGCCGCCGCCTTCCTCGAGGGACCGGGAGTCTTTCCGACCGATCTCACGAGAACTCAGCCCGGACGTGCGCGCATCTACCTGAATAACGCCGGCGCGCTGGCGACCTCGCCCGCCTGGCTCTCCGGGCCGTTGGGCGCCGAGGACGTGATCGCGGCCGACATCAATCAGGATGGACGGATGGATCTGGCGTTCTCGGCGCCGCGAGCCTCGGTCTTCTATGGCGGCCCGCCCGGGGGAGCTGGACAGGTCCCCCTGCCCTTCACGCCGAGCTGGCAGTCCGCGGAGCCGGGATTCGTGTCGTCCTATTCGATCGACGCCGGATTTCTGGGGAAATCGACAGGGACGAGCACGCAGCTGCCGCAGCCGGGCTCCGGTCTGATGCTCGCCGTCTCGTCAGGATGCATGGGCCAAGGGGAACTGAACCAGCTCGGCAAGAGCTCCTCCTCGGGCCAGCCCGGCTGCCAGAGCTTCTTCTCGGCCTACCTGCCGCGCAAGGGTTCCACCAACATCTGGAAGTCGCAACCAGTCCCCAACGCCTCGAAGCTTCTGCTGGCGGATCTGAACGCCGACGGAATTCTCGACATGGTTGCCGATCAGTGGGGAGTGATCGACGTCCAGCAACCGCAACTCATCGGCGGCCCACTCTGGTTTTTCCAAGGCTCGCTGACAGGTTTCCCTCTGCCAGGCCCCACGCTCGTAACGCAAACCCAACGCGTGGGCGAGGGACTCGCGGCCGGGGATCTGACGAAAAGGGCAACGGTCGAGCTCGAGCACACCTTTACAGCGACCCAATCCGTGACGGTGCTGACCTTGCCGCAACGTATCGTGCGCGTCAGCGGAGTCGAACGCAAGAAGAACGGGGGATGGCAGCCGCTGTCCGCGCTCGAGTATGCCTTCGCACCTGGTAACAACTGGGTCTCTCTGGCCCGCCCTCTCCTGCCGGGGGAGACGGCGAAGGTCGTTTACGAGACCTCGCCAGTGATGGACGTGGTCGAGGCAGTGCTCAATCCTCAGTGGGGCAACGACATCTACCTCAGCTTTATCAGCGTCACGAACTGATCGACGTAGTACGCATGAAAGAAGTCTCTGGAAAGGAGAATACGATGCTGTTTACACTCGTAGCCGACTACATGCGGCAGCAGGCCCTGCGCGAGCGGTTCGATCTCAACCCGGATGCTGTTTTCGACGAATACCAGATCTCTCTGGAGGACCGGGAAGCCCTGCGAAAAGCGCCTTCCATGGAGGAGCTGAAAAACCTGCTCCACCGGGACGTAGACAATCTCGGCAAGGGAACGTCCTACTTCCCGATGTGGTCCGTGGGCAAGCAGCCGCTCAGCTTCCAGCCGCTCGGCGGCCCCATCCATCTGAAGATACCCTTCACCGTAACAGGGACGGGGTTCCAGCCTGGAGCCCTATTGATGTTCTCAAATCCAGGCGGCGGGAACGTCCAAGCCGGCCCGAGCTCGGTATCTCCCAACGGCAAGCAATTGAAGGCGGTCGCCGAATTCACAGTCGTCGGAATGTATAACGTCTCTGTAAAGAATCCAGATGGAACCGTTTTACCCTGTACCATGCTATTCAATGCGTTGATCTAGAACGGAGTGGTACGCCGATGCTGCTGCCGCTGAATCATCTGCTCCCCCTCCTGCGGCCGCGTCTCCAGGAGCTGGTACACCGGGAGGCATGGCAGTACGTCTCGTCGTTGGCCGGTGAGCTGCCACCCGTATGGACGGCCGCCATGCTCGAGGTACACCTCGGCCCGGCGGAGCGACGGGTCGACTTCCTGGTCAGCACGCGCGACCTGGGCCAGCCGGCCCTTGCCGCGGCCCTCGCGGGGGGGCACTCGCCCCCGGCAGCCGAACCGGTTCTTTCTCTTCTGGCCGAATGGGCCCAACCGGAGACGCTGCTGGGGCGTTCGGCGCCCAGCGTCTGCCTCGAATACGATCTGCCGGCGGGGCAACTCCGCCCGCCTTTTGTCTTCTTGGGGAACTTCGACTGCGATGGCTCGGGAAGCCGCGTTGCGCCGCCGCCGCCGGAGCTCCGGAAACTGGCCCGCCGAAGCCGCCTCCTGCTGGCGGACGACAGGACCGAAGACCGCGCTTGTGAGCTGATCGAGGGGATCTCGGCAGCCTTGCCTCCTGGCGGCTGGATCCGATTCTTCGCTTCGCAATGGCCGTCCCGTCCCACGGAGGACATGCGCGTCGTCGCCCTGGTCCCCTTCCATCAGATCCTCCCCTGGTTGCGCAGGATCGGCTGGCCCGGCGAAGACCGCGATTGGGAGAGCATTCGTGAAATCCTCGGTGACTCCTTGCCGCGCTTGCAGGTCCACGTCGACTTGGGCGACCGCGTTCGCCCCCGTCTGGGTCTGGAGTTCCCCATGATAGCGCCACCGGACGAGGAGGGCTGCTGGGCGGCGTTTCTGAAGCGTCTTGTGCAGGCCGGCCTATCGAGCCGCGGGAAGGCGGCCGCGATGTTCGACTGGGCCGGCAGAGAAAGCGTGCGTGTGCCGGGAGATGCGTGGAGGATCCAGGTTCAGCGCGAAGCCCTGATCAAGCTCGTCCTCGACCAGGGAGGAGCTCTCTCGGCGAAAGGCTACGCGATGTTCCAGGCTCATCACGCCTTGTTTTGATCAAATTTTTGATCAAAACTTTCGGGTCAGCTCGATACCGTAGGTCCGTGGCGGAGCCAGCTGACCGATATCGTTGTTACCCAGCAGGCCACCCGCCCATGTGGCGTCGACGTACTCGACGTAGTACCTGCGGTTGGAGAGATTTTTCACCCAACCGGTCACCTGCCACCGCTCGGACTCGATTCCGGCGCGGAGGTTGAAGAGTTGGAAAGGATCCTGGGCATCCACATTGTCCGGGTGCCAGTATTGCTTGCCCCGCAACTCGACGTCGAACCGGCAGATGCCCAGGAGCTTGCCGGCCAGGGGTATTCTGTACTGAGCCCCTATGTTGCCCTTGTAGCGCATGTTGTAGGGCGTCTGCTTGCCGCGAAAGCGGCCGCCGCCGTCGAAGTCGAGGATACGGGCGTCGTTGACGGCGAATGCGGCGGTCAGGTCCAACCGCCCCGGCAGCCGCGCAACCAGATCCCCTTCCGCGCCGCGCATCTGCGCCGACCGTATGTTGTTGATGATCTGTCCGCCGCGCCGCAGATCGAACTCGAAATACTGAAAACCTCTGACGCGAGTCTGATAGATATCTCCGTTCAGCCAGAGCCGGTCCCCCCAGAGGATCGACTTGGCGCCGAGCTCGGCGTTCGTCGAAACTTCCTTGTCGAACACCTGCGGAGTCACCGCGGGAGCGTTGAAGCCACCGGAACGAAAACCCCGGCTCAAGGTGAGATAGGTCGTCAGGCCGGGATGCCCGGTCGCATGGGTCAAGGTCAGCTTCGGCTGCCACTCGCCGAAGTCCCTGCTCCTCCGGGCTCCGTTGCCGGGATCGGTCTGCCGGCGCCGGTCCTGATCGAAGCGCAGGGCCGAGGTGAGGCTCCAGCGCCGGCCGAGCGCGTACTGGATCTCGCCGAAGGCGGCCAGAGCCAGATTGTGATTGTCCTCGTCAATCAACAGGTAAGGAACCAGACCGCCTGGCGTGCCGTCGGTATCGCCGAACAATCGGGTCGTCAAGCCACGCAGGGTCTTGAGGACGTAGACACCCGCCATCCACTCGCGCCGTTCCTGGTCTGGCGACGCCCAACGGAGCTCCTGGCTGACGAGATGAACGTCGAGATCCTGACCTGCGACGAGCTGTCCCAGGGGAAAGGGAATGTCCCGTGTGGGATTCGAGTAATCGGCGTCTCCCCGGGCCTTCTCCTCCAGATCGACCACCCCGGTGATGGCGGTGAGCGTGCCGGCGGGTACGCTCCACACCGTTCGCAAGGTGAATTCCTCGGTCGATCGCTCGCTCGAGCCGAGGAAGCTCTCGTCCGGCTGGTAGCGGAAATCGTTCTCGAACCCGGTCGTCGGGAACAGGGAGTACAGGATCGCGCCGCCTTTCGTCCTGGAGCTGGCCAACCTCAGATCGAGGGTCAACCTGTCGCCTGGTGTCCACTTGAGCTGGCCCCGGCCGGTCAGGTCCCGGTAGGGATCCGCCTTGCGGCCCAGGTAGACGTTTTCGATCAGCCCCTTACTGTCCTTGTAGGAACCGGCCAACCGGAGTTGCAGGTCCTTGCTCATCAGTGGGCCACTTATGGCGCCGGTCGCTCCGCGGCTGTCGCCATCGCCTCCACTGACGCGCAGGTACCCTTCGGCCCGGTCCGAGGGGGGCCGGGTGATGATATTGATCACCCCACCGAGAGAATTACGGCCGTAGAGGGCACCCTGCGGGCCCTTGAGCACCTCGATCCGTTCGACGTCGAAGAGCTCCTGAATGAGCTGCTTCTGATTTCCTTCATAGACTCCATCGACGACCACGGCAACCGCGGGATCGGCGTTGTTCACCTGTGAGATTCCACGCACCGTGACAAAACTGTTGCCGACGGTGAGAGATTGGCTCAGCGAGACGTTGGGCACCATGGAAATGAGGTCCTGGACGGTCCTGATGCCCGCATCTTCGATCTGGGAAGCGGAGAACGCCGTCACGGCGACGGGGACTTCCTGGACCTTCTCCTCCCGGATCTGCGCGGTGACCGTGATCTGATCAAGGACCTTCGGAGCGGCGGAGGTGCCGGTCGCGCCCGGTTCCTGGGCCAGAGCGCCCACACCTCCCGCCAACCAGCCTTCGAGAACGGCAAGCCCAAGCGTAAGGCTCCAAGAGCGTCGGCTCATCCTCCAGCCTCCTGCGGATCTTTCGCCCCACCCTCCGCATCTGCCGGCGGCAGGTTTTGCGCAAGGTGGGCCTGGATGTTGTCAAGGGTTCGTCTTACCGCCCCGGAGGCTGCCGAGCGGACCTCTCTCAGGCCGTTCTGGATCTCGATCGCCTCCCTGTCGCGGCCCAGCGTGCCGAGCAACCTGATCAGATGCTCGCCGGAGCGTTCGGCGTAAATGACCTGCAGGCGTGCTGCTGCCAGGGTGAAGCCGTGCCGGAGCGCGGCCTCCGCGTCGGCGAGCGAACGTGAAGGATCTTCTCCCCGTCCTCTCTCCGCAAGCTCGAGGAGCATCTCTCCTTTGATCGTGTGGAGCTCGGCCTCGTCCAGAGGATATTCACGAGACAGCGACAGAGCTTCCTCCAGCAGCCTCAGGGCCTCCTCGAACCGGTGTGCCCGCCAGCACACACTGGCCATGATGCGGTAGACATTGGCAAGGCCCAGCCGGACCTGCTGGGGAACGTCCATCGGCATCGCGAGCAGTGGACCGACAACCTCTTCCGCTCGTCCCTGCTGCGCCAGTGCCCAGCTCCGGTGAATATGGGCGAGGCCTTCGAAATTCGGAAAACCCTTCGACCGCGAAAGCTCGTCCAGTTTCCCCGCGGCATCAAGGACCTCGGAGACGTCGTTTCTGAGCCGGCCAAGCCACAACGATGTGGTCAAGGCGATCGCCATGGTGAAGGGGTGTGCGGTTTCTTCCGCGATCCGCAAGAGCGCCCTGTCACGCGCGGCAGCTTCCTCATACCAGCCGAGCTGGCACAACGCGACGGCGGTGAACTGCCCGGCCGGAATCCGGGAATCGTTGCCGAATCTGGATTGATACTCGGCGGCGTGGTCCCCATGACGCACCGCGAGCTGATAGGCCAACTCGGCGTGGTGCAGCGCGGCGGGCAGACGGCCAAGCCAGAGGAGGCTGTTGCCGAGGCAGCTGTGGGCCATGATGACCTCGGTAACGTCGTCGCGCGACGACCGCTCGAGGCATTCCTCCGCGATCTGAAGTGACTTCTCCAGGTGCCCGGCGAACAGGTAGTAGCTCCAATGGAAAAACAGGATCTGCGTCAGCTCACGACGGCCTCCGAGTTGAAGGCAGAGGGTGCGCGCGCGGCTGCAGGTCTTTTCGAGCTCGTCCGAGGCATAGCCACGGATCGCCCGCAGCACCGTGATCAGGCGGGTCTGCACCGCGAGCTCCTGCTCGTCGCGATCAGGTCCTTCCGCCAGCTCCTCCAACAATGCCCGCGCCTTCTCGAGGTGCGAGCAAGCCTCCTCGTAGGCGCTCAGCCGTAACGTCTGTTCGCCCGCGGCGATCAGGTGCGCGACGGCCCTGCGGATTGCCACGGGATCCGGCGCGCGCTCGTCCAGCGACTGGCTCCAATGGTGCGCGAGCAGCAGGCGGACGCCTTCGCTGCCTCCTGGGTGAGCGGCGGCTCCCGCCAGCGTCTCATCCGGGCTGGCCAGAGCTGCCTCCAGAGCCAGCGCGATCTGGCGATGCAGAAGGTGGCGGTCTCCACTGAGCAGGGAGCCATATGCGGCGTCTTGAACCAGGGCATGCCTGAACGCATAGCGGGCCCGGCGGCCGACGCCTCGGCGTTGGATCATATGGGCATGGACCAGGACGTCCAGGCCTTCCCGCAGCACCGTGGGCTCGAGCAGAGAGACCGCCTGCAGCAGATCGAACGAGAAGGTCCGCCCGATGACCGAGGCGGTCTGGGCGACCTCCTTGGCGCCTCCCAGGCTATCGAGACGAGCGGCCAAGGAGGCGCCGAGCGTCGCCGGGATCTTCGCTTGCGCCACCGACGGGCCCGCCTCGAGCACTGCCCGGGTCAGCTCTTCGACGAACAGCGGGACGCCGTCCGTCCTCGCCAGGATCTGCGCCTGGACCTTGGACGGCAGCTCTCGGCCCTCGGTCAGCCGGTCGACCAGGAGCTTGACCTCCTCGTCCGTCAAGCGGTTCAGGCTGAGCTGCGTCGCCTGGGTCTGGTGCCCCCAAGGCGCCTGGAGCTGAGGCCGGAAGGTGGCGATCAGCAGCAAGGGAAGAGCCGCGATCTGCGCCAGCAGCAGGTCCAGGAGCTCAAGTGTCGAAGGGTCCACCCAGTGGAGATCCTCGACCACCAGCACCACCGGCTGGCGCTCCGCCATCCCCTCGAACACCGCCAGCAGAGCCTCGAAGGTCTTTCTGCGTTGAGCGTCGGGGCTCAGGCTCAAGGAGGGGAGACGCTCCTCCGGGGGGAGCGACAGCAGGGAAGCCAGCAGGGGCACGGCCTCCGGCAGGGAGGTCCCGTTGCGGGTCAGGAACTCCTCGAGCCGGTCGACGTCGCGCCGGGTACCGCTCTCGCCTGAAGCGAAGATGGTGCGCGCCAGAAGGTCGATGATGGGCGCCAGGGGGGAGCTCTGGGTGTGAGCCGAGCCATAGGCGACCAGCCACGTCGGGTCCTCCGGCGTCAGGCGCTCCCGAAGCCCTCTGACCAGACGCGATTTCCCGATTCCGGCCTCGCCGCTGATCAGGGCCGCCTGGCCGGTCCCCGAGGAAGCCAGGCGGTAGCGATCCACGAGGATCTCGAGCTCACGCTGACGGCCCATGAGAGGCGCGAGCTCGCCGCTCTCCTTCTCCTCCGCGTCGAGGGCCCCGAGCACACGAAAGACGGCGACCGGCTGCTCGAATCCCACCACTCGAACCGCCGGCAGGGCTTCGACCGCGAAGTGGCGAGCGGTCAGACGCCGGCTCTCCGCGCTCACGACCAGGGTCCGGACGGGGGCGACGCCCTGGAGCCCGGTCGCCAGCTCCAGGGTGGTGCCGAGCTGGAGCTGCTCGTCCTGTCCAGGCCGGGTCGACACCAGGGCAGGCCCGGTGTGCACGGCGGTGCGCAGGGCGAGCTTCCAGCGAGCGGTCCCGAACCGGCGTTCCAGATCCTCGGTCCCGGCGGCGATCTCGCGCGCCGCCCGGACGGCGCGCTCGACGTCGTCCTCGCGAGCTTCGGGGTAGCCGAAATAGAGCCAGACCTGGTGCCCCATCGCGGCTCCCAGCTGGCCGGAGTGGCGGCGACAGGCTTCGCGGGCGAGATCCTGCAGGCCGGCCATCGCTTCGGACAGCACCTCGAGGTCGAGCGGGCCCGTCTCGCCGGAGCTCTCGTCGACCCCCACCAACCCGCAGCAGACCACGGTCACCGGCCGGTGCCCCCCCCGCCGCCGGTGCCGCGCGGTCGCGGTTGGACTCGTTTCTGTCACCGCCGGAGGCCTCTGGTCGAGCGTTAAGAGCGTTAATTCATGAGAAGTCTCGGAGGACGTCCCCCCTCCACCCGGCTCCTCGGCCCGCCGCCGGTTCCCGTGGGGAGGCCGGGCCGCCGCGATGTCGCCGAGCCGCTCGACCACTTCGCCGGCGCTCTGGGGGCGATTCCTGGGATCCTTCTCGAGCAGGCGTTCGACCAGGTCGGAAAGCTCGGTCGGCACGGCCGGCAAAAACGCGCAAAGCGGCCGCGGCCGGTGGCTCAGGACGCGCGCCAGGGAGACGGTGGGGGTTTCGGCCCGGAAAGGAGAATCGCCGGTCAGCGCCTCATAGAGCAGCGAGCCCAGGGAGAAGAGGTCGGCCCGCGGATCGAGGGGGTGGCCCAGAGCCTGCTCCGGAGCCATCGCATAGCAGGTCCCCAGAACGGTGCCGGGGACCGAGAGCGTCATCTCGGGGGGGGCCTCGCCCTCCCGCGTCAGCTCCTTGGCGATCCCGAAGTCGAGGATCTTGGCGCGGCCCGAGGGCATCACCATGATGTTGCTGGCCTTGAGGTCGCGATGGAGGATGCCGTAGCCGTGCGCCTCGGCGAGCCCTTCGGCGATGTCGCGGCCCAGGGCCACGGCCTCGGCGGGCCCCAGGGCGCCCTTCTCGTCGAGCAGGCCGCGCAGCGTACGGCCGAGGACGAGCTCCATGACGATCCAGTCGCCGTCCTCCCGCTCGAGGATGTCGTAGATATGGACGATCGCCGGGTGGTTGAGGCGGGCCGTGGCCCGCGCCTCGCGGCGCAACCGTTCGCGGGCGTTGGCGACCGTGGCGTCCGCCCGGATCTGCTTGACGGCGACCCAGCGTTTGAGCCTCTCGTCCCAGGCACGCCACACCGTTCCCATGCCGCCGGAGCCGAGCGGTTCCTCCAGCCGGTAGGGACCCACAGTCTGGGGCTCAGCTCCTTGGCGTGTTTTCACGTGGCTTCTCAATAGCGTACACGAGAATTGCCAGAGTTTCCAGAATTCTTGAGCCCCGTGCCCTCGGGAGGGGCCCTACTCCTCCTCGTCGCCAGCCTCGAAATCCGCCTCTTCGATCTCGTCGAACGCCACCGCTTCCGGCGCGTCCCGCTTCAGGAACAGCACGGCGAGCGGCGGCAGGGTGAGGGTGAGCGAGTGGGTCTTGCCGTGCATGGGGATCGGCGCCGCCTCCACGCCGCCCAGGTTGCCCATGCCGCTGCCGCCGTACTCGGGAGCGTCGCTGTTGAGCAGCTCGCGCCAGTAGCCGCCGCCGGGCACGCCGATGCGGTAGTTCTCGCGCGGCACCGGCGTGAAGTTGAAGACGACGGCGATGGGCTCCGCGGGCGCTCTGGCCCTCGCGCAGGAAGGCGATGACGCTCTTCTCGGCGTCGCGGCGTCGATCCACTCGAAGCCGTCGGGATCGCAGTCGAGCTCGTGCAGCGCGGGCTCGTCGCGGTAGAGGCGGTTGAGGTCGCGCCAGCCAGCGGCGCGATGCCGGCGTGCGCCGGATCGTCGAGCAGGTGCCAGTCGAGGCTCGCGTCGTGGTTCCACTCGCGCCACTGCCCGAACTCGCCGCCCATGAACAGCAGCTTCTTGCCGGGCTGGGCGAACATGTAGCCGTAGAGCAGCCGCAGGTTGGCGAACTTCTGCCAGTCGTCGCCCGGCATCTTGCCGAGCAGCGAGCCCTTGCCGTGCACCACCTCGTCGTGCGAGAGCGGCAGCACGAAGTTCTCGGTGAAGGCGTAGATCATCCGGAAGGTGAGCTTGTTGTGGTGGTACTTGCGGTGGATCGGGTCGTTCGCGATGTAGTCCAGCGTGTCGTGCATCCAGCCCATGTCCCACTTGAAGCCGAAGCCGAGGCCGCCGACGTAGGTCGGCCGCGACACCATCGGCCAGGCGGTCGACTCCTCGGCGATCGTCTGGACGTCGGGGAAGCGCGCGTAGACCTCGCTCGTTGAGCGCGCGCAGGAAGTGCGATCGCCTCCAGGTTCTCGCGGCCGCCGTAGCTCGTTGGGGATCCACTCGCCCTGCTTGCGCGAGTAGTCGAGGTAGAGCATCGAGGCGACGGCGTCCACGCGCAGGCCGTCGACGTGATACTTCTCCAGCCAGAACAGCGCGCTGCTGACCAGGAAGCTGCGCACCTCGTTGCGGCCGTAGTTGAAGATGTAGCTGCTCCAGTCGGGGTGATAGCCCTGGCGCGGATCGGCGTGCTCGTAGAGGTGCGTGCCGTCGAAGTAGGCGAGGCCGTGCTCGTCGGTCGGGAAGTGCGAGGGCACCCAGTCGAGGATCACGCCGATGCCCTGCTGGTGCAGGTGGTCGACCAGGTACATGAAGTCCTGCGGCGTGCCGTAGCGGCTGGTCGGCGCGAAGTAGCCGGCGACTGGTAGCCCCAGGAGCCGTAGAACGGATGCTCCATCACCGGCAGCAGCTCGACGTGGGTGAAGCCCATCTCCTTCACGTACTCGGCGAGCGGCGGCGCCAGCTCGCGGTAGGTGAGCGAGCGGTTCCCCTCCTCCGGCACGCGCCGCCAGGAGCCGAGGTGCACCTCGTAGATCGACATCGGCGCGTCGAGCGACTGCTCGCCGCCGCGCGCCAGCCATCCACTCGCGTCGCCCCAGTCGTAGTCGAGGTCCCAGACCACCGAGGCGGCGCGCGGCGGCGTCTCGGCGTAGAAGGCGAAGGGGTCGGCCTTGTCGACCCGGTAGCCGCGGTAGCGGGAGACGATGTGGTACTTGTACGTCGCACCCGGCGCCGACGTCCGGCACGAAGCCCTCCCAGATGCCGGAGGCTGCCGCTGCGGCTCAGCGGGGTCGCGCCGCTTGTCCCAGCCGTTGAAGTCGCCGATCACCGAGACCGCGCCGGCGTTCGGCGCCCAGACGGCGAACCAGGTGCCCTCGCGCTCGCCGTCGGTGCCGGCGTGGGCGCCCAGCTTGTCGTAGAGGCGGAAGTGGGTGCCTTCGTTGAAGAGATAGAGGTCCTGGTCGGTGATCGGACTCGGCATGTGATTCCCCTCCCGCGCTGCGCTATGAAATCAAACCATCAACCCCGCCGCTTCCTCAATTCGTCAACCCGTTTCAACGGCTCCACCACATCCGCCCGGGTCGAAAACTCCTCGAACGAAAATCTTGCCTTGCGCTGCCAGTTGGGCCTTTCGGTGTGGGTGCCCGGCACGTTCTGCGGCTCGGTCTCGTGCCAGAGGTCCTCCAGGTTCACCAGCACCATGCGCGCCGGGCTCGCCGCCAGATGATCCAGGCGCTCGCGCAGGAGCATGTTGTCGGTCTTCGCGCCGCGCCGCCGCTCGTCCGGCGGCAGGGACTCCTCCATCGCCTGGCGGATCGCCCCGCGCCGCTCCTTCTCCTGCCGCGCCTGCTCGGGCGTGAAGAAGCCCAGGCTCAGAAGGTCGTCCACGTCCTTGCTCTGCAGGAACCCCTGGAAGGTCGGCATGTCGTGGGTGTTGAGGCTGGCGACGGCCTTCGCCGGCGGCTCGCGCAGCCCCTGGCTGCCGGGCTGCAGCTCGTACTGCACCACGTACATGCCGAGCAGCTCGTGGCGGTCCATGGCCTCGTAGACCTCGCCCGGCACCGTGCCCAGGTTCTCGCCGACGATCGATCGCCTGGTGGCGGTGGCTCTCGACCGAGAGCACCGCGTACAGCTCCTCGGCCGGGTAGGTCACGTAGACGCCGCCCGGAGGCGTCCATGCCCCGCGGGATCCAGAACAGCCGGTGGAGCTGCATGACGTGGTCGAGGCGCAGGATGCCCGAGTGCTCCAGGTGATGGCGCAGGCTGTCGATCAGATAGTCGTAGCCGCGCTCGCGCAGGCGGTCGGGCTGGAGCGGCGGGAACCCCCAGTTCTGCCCCTTGGTGAAGAAGGAGTCCGGCGGCGCGCCGGCCGCGGCGTCGCAGGGCGAAGAGGTCGCGGTCGCACCAGACGTCGTAGGAGCTGCCGTGGACGCCGACCGGCAGGTCGAGATAGAGGCCGGGGCCACGGCGCCGCGCCTCCTGCGCCAGCGAGCTCAATCTGCTGGTCGGCGGCCCACTGCGTCCAGAGGTAGTAGCGCCGGTCCTCCTCGTCGTAGTCGGCGGGGGCGAGAGTCCCCTCGCGCAGCCGCTCGGGCCAGTTCTGCCAGGGCTCGCCGCGGCGGTCCCCCACGGCGCGGAAGGCGGCGTAGTTCTCGAGGCCGGGCTTGCCGGCGACGAAGCGCTCGAACTCGGCCAGCCGATCCCCGGGGCGGGAGAAGAAGCGCTGGGCCAGCTCCTCCAGCACCCGGCGCTTGAGCGCCATCAGCCGCGCGTAGTCGACCCGCGGGCGCGGCGCGCAGCGCCTCGACCTCGCGCTGGAAGTCGGGCGATTCGATCAGCCGCCGGGCGGCCGGGCAGTCCTCCATCTCCGGCAGCCGGCGGGGATCGATGTACAGCTCGTTCCAGAACAGCCGCGAGGCCGGAGCGTAGGGGCTGGGCTCGAACGGCTCGTCGAGGAAGGCGGCGAGCAGGGGCAGGGTCCCCACCACGCCGCCGCCGAGGCCGGCGGTCCATTCGGCGAGCGTCTCCAGATCCGAGAAATCCCCGGCCCCCCAGCTCCGCGAGGTGCGCAGGGCGTAGAGAGGCAGAAAAACGCCCCAGAGCAGCTTGTTTTCGCCCGCTTGATCGCCTGTAAAGCAGCGGCTGGGCGCCGAGATCACCAGTGACTCCGCCGTGCGGCCGCCGAGCTCCACGGTGAGCCGGTGATAGCCGAACGGCAGCGGCTCCGGCAGCGCCAGCCGCCGGCCCGGGTACGGCGATCCTTCGGCGGGCGGGATCTCTGGGAGGCTCTGGAGCTCCGCCATCTGGGCCCGCCGCTCCCCCCCTTCGAGGTCGAGGTGGTAGGCGATGGAGCCGCGTCGCGGCGCCGGGGCGCAGCTCGATCGAAGGGGCGTGGCCGTCCCAGGCGACGATGACCGGCTCGATGATGCGCCGGGCGAGCTCCTCGCGCCGCTCCCGCAGCGCCTCGGGCACGTCCTCGATCCCCTCGACCGGCGCCTGGAGAGCCCGCAGCGCGCCGAGCAGGGACTCCGGGCTGGCCTCGACCTGGTGCCCCATGGCGCTTTGATAGGAGGTCTGGACTCCGTAGAGCCGGGCCAGGGTCAGCAGGTCTTCGCGTTCATTCGCCAACTTCGTCACCCTCTCCCAGAATCTGACGGATGCCCTGCAGCGGGATCCGCACCCAGTCGGGACGGTTGTTGAGCTCGTAGCCCAGCTCGTAGATCGCCTTCTCCAGCAGGTAGCAGTCGAGCAGAATCTCCCGCTCCTCTGGCGAAGGGGGCAGGAACCCCGCTCCCCGCGCCCGCTGGAGGTAGGCATGGAGGAAGGTCGCCGAGACCCACCGCTCCCAGTGGAGCGCCCACTCTTCCAGCGCCGGCAGCGCCTCCGGCGGCGCCACGCCGGCCGCCGCCTCCTCGAACAGCGCCACGTACGCCGCGTACTGGAACGAACGGATCATCCCCGCGACGTCCCGCATCGGCGACCGCTTGAGCCGCCGCTCGGACAGCGACCGCGCCGGCTCCCCCTCGAAGTCGAGGATCACGAAGTCGCGGCCGGTGTAGAGCACCTGCCCCAGATGATAGTCCCCATGGGTGCGGATGCGCTCGGCCGCCAGCTTCCGCGACGTCAGGCGATGGAAGCGCTCCAGGAGCCGGTCCTCCGCCGCGAGCACCCATTCGGCCGCCGGCCGCACCGCCTCCGGCAGCGCGGACAGACGCTGACGGAGAAGCCGCAGGTTCTTCTTCGTGAGCGAGCGCATCGAATCATACAGCGACCGCTGGTAGAGCTCCGAGAAGGGCTCCGGCTCGAAGTCCTTCCCCTGCCCCGAGGCGAGGGCGATGTGCAGCTCCGCCGTGCGCTCGCCGAGGAGCCGCACGGTGGGCACGTAGGTGCCGATGCGCTCGAAGTCGTCGGCGCTCATCTCCCGCTCCGCGAGGTCGATCAGCGGCTCGGCGGGAACCGGCACCGCGCCGTCCTGCTGCCCCCAGGCCAGTTGCACGCGGTCGAAGAAGCGGCCGAGAGCGTCGAGGGTGTAGCTCCAGGCATCCCCCTCGTTGGCGATGAACTCCTGCAGGACGCCGAGGGTCACCGGCTCGTGGCGGCGGTCGCGGATCTCCAGCGCGCCGGCGACCCGCGGGCTGTGGCGGAAGTCGGTCTGCTCGGTCAGGAAGCGGCCGATCTCGAGGTCGGGGTTGATCCCCGGCTCCAGCTTGCGGAAGAGCTTGAGGATCAGCCGGTCGCCGAAGCGGACCGAGGTGTTGCTCTGCTCGGCTTTGAGCGGCGCGGGCTCCAGGTCCCCCTCGCCGCGGATCTCGGCGAAGACCGGCGAGGCGGTGGCGGCCAGCTCGTTGCGCTCCCCCCGGAGGCGCTCCCCCCGCTCGACCGCGGCGAGCAGCTGGCGCGAGATCTCCGGCTCGCCGAACGGATCGTAGAGCAGGCCGGTCCCTTCGGGGGAGTCCGATTCCAGCCGCGCCACCCGCGGCAGCCCCGCCGCGCGCAGGCGCTCCAGCCGCTCGGGGTCCGCGTCGGGGGCGAAGGCGAGCGGCAGGGCGTAGAGCTCGGCCTCGGCCTCCACGTAGTCCACCCGCAGCAGCGCCAGGACCGCGTCCGCCACTGAACGGGATCGTCTCCTGGATCTCGACGCCGCGCAGCGTCCGCGCCTTGCCGGCGAACCAGCGGCGCGCCGGCAGCACGTCGAGCAGCAGGCTTTCGAGATCGCCCTTCCCCTTCCCCTCCAGACAGCTCTGCCAGGGCCCTTCGATGGCCAGCACCGGCGCCGGCGCGCCGTCGCCGTCTCCCCCCTTCGGCGATTGCCGCACACGGCCGAACTGCGCCGGATCCTGCACGATCGAGAACCAGAGGAACGAGTGCGGCCCGAGCGTCAGCCCGTAGCACGAAGGGGCGCCGATCTTCGGGAACGCCGAGCGGCCGAACATCTCGACCGGGGTGCAGCCGGCGAACGCCGTGAGGTCGAGCTCGGCGTACTGCGAGAAGCGCGAGAGGTTGGCCACCACCAGCAGCGTCTCCTCCGGGCGTGCCGGCGCAGGAAGGCGAGCACCCGGTGGTTGTCCGGCTGCAGGAACTCGATGCGTGCCGCGGCCGAACGCCGGATGGCGCTTGCGCAGGGCGATCAGCCGCCGCGTCCACCAGAGCAGCGAGTGCGGGTTGCGCCTGCTGCGCCTCGACGTTGACCGCCTCGTAGTGGTACTCGGGATCGATGATCACCGGCAGGTAGAGCCGCTGCGGGTTGGCGCGCGAGAAGCCGGCGTTGCGGTCGGCGCTCCACTGCATCGGCGTGCGCACGCCGTTGCGGTCGCCGAGGTAGATGTTGTCCCCCATGCCGATCTCGTCGCCGTAGTAGATGACCGGCGTGCCGGGCAGCGAGAAGAGCAGGCCGTTCAGCAGCTCGATCCGCCGGCGGTCGTTGCCGAGCAGCGGCGCCAGGCGCCGGCGGATGCCGAGGTTGATCCGCTGCTCGCGTGTCCGCGGCGTAGACGCGGTACATGTAGTCGCGCTCCTCGTCGGTCACCATCTCCAGCGTCAGCTCGTCGTGGTTGCGCAGGAAGATCGCCCACTGGCAGTTCTCCGGGATCGGCGGCGTCTGCTGCGAGGATGTCGACGATCGGGTAGCGGTCCTCCATGCGCAGCGCCATGAACAGGCGCGGCATCACCGGGAAGTGGAACGCCATGTGGCACTCGTCGCCGTCGCCGAAGTAGGCGATCGACGTCCTCCGGCCACTGGTTGGCCTCGGCCAGCAGCATGCGGCCGGGAAATTTCGCGTCGACGTGGGCGCGCAGCTTCTTCAGGAACTGCGTGCGTCTCCGGCAGGTTCTCGCTGTTCGTCCCCTCGCGCTCGAAGAGGTAGGGGATGGCGTCGAGCCGCAGGCCGTCGACGCCCATCTCCAGCCAGAAGTCGAGCGCCTTGAACAGCTCCTCCTGCACTCGCGGGTTGTCGAAGTTGAGGTCCGGCTGGTGGCGGAAGAAGCGGTGCCAGTAGTAGGCGTTGGCCACCGGGTCCCAGGTCCAGTTCGAGGTCTCGGTGTCGGTGAAGATGATCCGCGTGCCGGCGTACTTCGTGTCGGTGTCGCTCCAGACGTAGAAGTCGCGCTCCGGGCGAGCCGGGCGGGGCGCGCCGCGCGCGCTGGAACCAGGGGTGCTGGTCCGAGGTGTGGTTGATGACCAGCTCGGTGATGACCTGCAGGCCGCGCTGGTGGGCCTCGTCGAGGAAGACGCTGGAAGTCCTCGAGCGTGCCGTAGGCGGGTGGACGCTGGTGTAGTCGGCGATGTCGTAGCCGTCGTCGCGCAGGGGCGAGGGGTAGAAGGGCAGCAGCCAGATGGCGGTGACGCCGAGGTCGCGCAGGTAGTCGAGCTTGCGCGGTCAGCCCGTGGAAGTCGCCGATGCCGTCGCCGTTGCGGTCGCAGAAGGCGCGCACGTGCACCTCGTAGATGATCGCGTCCTTGTACCAGAGCGGATCGTCGCCCGCCGTCGACGCCTCGGCGACGGCCGCCGCCGCTCCGTTCCTCGGTCAATATCGCCATCGTTTCCTCTAGACGAAGTAGTCGAAATCCCGCTCCGTGCGCACCCGGCGGCGCACCCGGAAGATATGCGCGCGGCACCTGGTGGGGATCGAGCTGCAACGTAGTTGCGCGCGCCGTGCCAGAGGATAGCGCGCGCCGGTCAGCAGGTCGTGCACCTGGAACGGCTGCGTCGGGCTCGAGGCCCAGCGCGGCGAGGTCGAGCTCGACCCAGCCCGCCTGCGCGTGGTGCGGGTCGAGGTTGACGACCACCAGGACGAGGTTGTCCGGTCGCCGCTCGCCTTGCTGTAGGCAGAGGAGCTGCTCGTTGTCGACGTGTGGAAGCGCAGGCTCGCGATCGCTCTGCAGCGCCGGGTTCTCGCGCCGGATGCGGTTCACCCGCGCGATGAGCTCGCGCAGGCTGTCCGGGCCGGTCGAGGTCCCAGTGGCGGAGCTGGTACTTCTCCGAGTCGAGGTACTCCTCGCTCGCCCGGCTCGCGCGGCCGGTGCTCCATGCAGCTCGAACGGCGGGCCGTAGATGCCGTAGCTGGCGCCGAGCGTCGCGGCCAGGATCAGCCGCGTGCACGAACGCCGGCCGGCCGCCGACCTGCAGGTACTCGGGGAGGATGTCCGGCGTGTTGGGCCAGAGGTTCGGGCGGAAGAACTCGCTTGACCTCGGTCTGGGTCAGCTCGGTGAAGTACTCGATCGAGCTCCCGCTTGCTGTTGCGCCAGGGGAAGTAGGTGTAGGACTGGGTGAAGCCGAGCTTGGCCAGCCGGTACATGACCTTCGGCCGGGTGAACGCCTCGGCCAGGAAGATGCACGTCCGGGTGCTCGCGCTTGACCTCGCCGATCACCCACTCCCAGAACGGGAACGGCTTGGTGTGCGGGTTGTCGACGCGGAAGATGCGCACGCCCTGCGCGATCCAGAAATCGAACGACGCTCTTCAGCTCCTGCCCAGAGCGCCGCGCCAGTCCTCGCGTCTCGAAGTCGAAGGGGTAGATGTCCTGGTACTTCTTGGGCGGGTTCTCGGCGTACTGGATGGTGCCGTCCGGCCGCGTGCGGAACCACTCCGGATGCTCCCTCACGTAGGGGTGGTCGGGCGAGCACTGGAAGGCGATGTCGAGGGCGATCTCGATGCCGTGCTCCGCGCGCCTGCGCGACCAGGCGGCGGAAGTCCTCCAGCGTGCCGAGCTCGGGGTGGATCGCCTTGTGCCCGCCCTCGCGGCCGGCCGATCGCCCAGGGGCTGCCCGGCGTCGTCCGGCGCCGGCGTCAGGCGAGTTGTTCGGCCCTTTGCGGAAGGCGCTGGCCGATCGGGTGGATGGGCGGCAGATAGAGCACGTCGAAGCCCATCCCGGCGACGTAGGGCAGCCGCGCCTCGCGTCGCGGAAGGTGCCGTGCTTGCCCGGCTCGGGGCCGCAGCGAGCGCGGGAACATCTCGTACCAGGTCGAGTAGCGCGCCTTGACGCGGTCCACCACGACGCCGAGATGGTGGGGGTAAAAGGTGGCGAAGCGGCGGTCGGCGTGGTGGTCCATCAGCTCGGCGAGTTCGTCCTCCAGCGCTAGATGGAGGCGCTCGGCCGGGTCCCGGCCATCCTCCAGGCCGTCGGCCAGCTCGGCCAGCACTCGCGCCTCCGCCTTCTTCCGCGCCGCCCGCGCCCGTTCGCCGGCCTCGCGGACCAGGGCGGCGCCCATCCGCAGGTCGAGCGCCACGTCCTGCCCGGCCGCCACCCGCTTCTTGAGATCCCGCCGCCAGGTCTTGAAGGGATCCACCCACCCGACGACCGAGTAGAGCCACCGCCCCTGCCCGGAGACGGTGAACCCGGCCCGCCAGAGATCGTTGGGGAGAGCCTCCATCTCGACCTCGTTCCACCTCGGCTGCGACTCCGGGCGCCAGAGCAGCCGGCAGACGATGGCGTCGTGGCCGTCCGTGAAGGCATCCGCCTCCACCTCGACCCTCTCCCCCACCACCCGCTTGATGGGAAAACGCCCGCCGTCGACCTCCGGCCTGACCTTGTCGATGACGACCCGTCGCCGCCCCGCTTCGTCTCGCATGCGCCAAATCCCCCCGTGCGCCCGCTGTGCAGATCGCCTGCCAGAACCCGGGCAGGGCGGCAGGCGGCCCGACATGGTTTACCAGACTCGGGGGGCAAGGCGCAAAGGCGGGCCGCAACGGTACCCCGTTCGCACCGGTACAACGGGTACGTTGCCGTTTATGAACCTATTGGGTGATTACGACCGACTTGGCTCCGTGAAAACCGCATTGGCGGCATGCCGCGGCCTGCTTGTTCTCCCAAATTTCCTGAGAGGAGCAGCGCGCACACGATTTGCCCGGCGACGGATGCGCTTGGCATGCCGAGCACATCTTCATGATTCTGGTCCGCGGCGCGATCTTCTTGAGTGCCGCAAGATAAACAGGGCAGTTTCGGGAAAACGGCGGAGCTTGGATTCCTCGGATTTTTTATTAAGCGGAATATGTTTTGGCTCGAGATCGGATATCAATTTACTAAACATGGTCAATTCCGTCAGTCTCACTGCCTGGAAAGGCTCACGCGGTCCAAGCAGATTTTCCTGGAGCCGCTCTGCGGATCCTCGCCAAAGTCACGCACCCCGGCCTGTACCTGCCGTCCCCGGAAGAACGACTCCCGCAGCAGGTCGTAGGCCGGATCGTCCGCCTTCACCGGCGTCGCCTTGCCCGTAGAGGGATCACAGAGCCGGACCAAGGTCGCGGTGCCGTTGGTGTCCCGCAGCAGGAACGTGTAGAAGTTCTCTCCGGGCTGTACCAAAATCTGGGTGACCTTGCCCTTGACCCACTTGAGGGCCGGCGGCTGGAGCGGCTGGGCCAGAAGTCCGGACGGCTGGATGGCGGACATCGCGGGCATCAGCAGGGCGGCCAGGAAGAACGGCGCGATTCGCCGGGATCGTCCAGCCAGGATAAGCATGAGGAAATCTCCCGCCACAGGGTGGCAAACAGAACGCGTATGGCCCCATGATAAGGCTGTCGGCAAAAACTTCAGGAGATCCAAGGAGGAGTACCCATGAGAAAGAGACTTCCGAAGAAGCTAGAGCTCAGCCGCGAGACCCTGCGGTCCCTCACGGAGACCGGCTTGCGCGAGGTCGTCGGCGAGCGCTCGGAGACATGCCCATGGATCTGCGGGTCGGGCGCCAACACGGCCTGTTTCGATACCTGTCTCTGCGATTCGACCCTCTGCTGACGGGCGGCTTATCCGGCGCCCTTGCGCCCGGCCACCCGGGCCAGGATGCGCCGGAACTCCTCGTCCTGCCGCAGGTCGTTGAAGGCCTCCCGGTCCAGGGCGGCGGGATCGGCGAGCCCCTTGTCGGCCGCGGTGCGCAGGGCGTCCAGCGCCTTCTTGCGGCCGGATTTCCCCTTGCGGGCGTGAATGGCCGCGATCTCCACCCAGGGGCCCGGGTCCTCGGGGCGAATCTCGGCGCCTACTGAAATCATGAAGACGGCGCGGTCGTACTCCTTCCTTTCGAGGAACGACTGCGGCTGGTAGAACATCGTCTGCCCCATGTAGGTGTTGAGGATCCGCTTGGCGGAGAGGCTCTCCTCGAGGTCGGCCGAGGTAGCTCGTACCTTGAGCTCCGGGATTTTCAGCTCGGCGGCGATCTGCGCCGCGGTCACCGGCTCGTTGCCGGGATTGGCGCGCGCCAGGATCGCCGGCGCCCGGGCCAGGAGGTCCTTGTCGCGGCGGTCCCGTTCGTCACGCTCGCGGATCTCTTTCTGGCAGGCCGGCGAGGCGGCGAGGGCCGCGGCCTCCCGCTCGGCCTCGGCGACGTCGCGCAGCCCGGCGTAGTCGGCCGCCATCGCGGACCAGGTGTGGAGGGCGTCCGCGGGGTGGGCGGCGGCCCGCGCCCGGGCCTGCTCGCGGTCGCGGTTCCACTCCGCCTCGATCAGCGCGGGGCTCTTCTCCCGCTTGCCCGCCTTCATCGCCTGCAGCTCCATCCAGGCCACCGCTTTCATGGCGAGATCGGCCGGCGGCCAGTCGTGCAGGCCGGAGAAGTGCTCGATGCGGTGCGGGAGGGCGAGGGTCCCCATCATCCGGTCGAGGTCGTTCATCTCGTAGTAATTGAAATCGCGGTCGCCGACCGTGCCGAAGAAGGCGAACGGGTTGTCCTTTTTCGGCGGCGATCCGAAGGGGAAGCCGGCGCCGGCGCCGATGATTCCGGCGATTGTCCCGGGCGCGGTGAGGGCGAGGATGCAGGCGAAGCGCACGGTGCCGGAGTAGCCGGCGGCGTAGACGCGCGCGTCGTCGATCGAGAAGCGGGCGTGGGTGTCGGCCCACAGGGCGCGCATGGCGGTGAAGTTGGGCTCCATCGGCCCGTCGCTCGCCGTGTTCCAGGAGCTGACCAGGATCCAGCCATGGGTCTCGGCGGCCTGCTGGAAGAGCTCGGCCACCCGCCGGCCTTCCGCGCGCGCGTCGAACGCGTAGAGGATCGGCCAGCGCCGGTCCGGGGTGTAGCTCGACGGCAGATAGAGGGCGTACGCCTGATCCGGCGAGCCCGCGCAGGTCACCTTCTCGACCAGGGTCCCGCGCGGCAGCTCGGCCGCGACACCCGGAGACGCGCTGAGGACGATCGCCAGGGCGATCAAGGCCAAGCGCACGGTTTGCAGAAGCCGCATGGTCTGGTCTCCATCTCAGGAACGACTGATCCTGTTCGCTCCCCTCATCCCGAGGATAAGGAATGATGCCCGAATTCCGATTGAGATGGGTAGAAGAGGTGGACCCACGACAACAGGCGCGGGCACCCGGGGGTACCCGCGCCGAGAGGCCGGACCGTCCCTAGTTCCAGGGATTCGCCGGCTGGTCGTTGATGGCAGTCCAGAAGCGGGTTCCGGAGGGAATGCTGCCGTACGCCCAGAAACTCCACCCGCCCGTGGAGGACAGGTTGGTTCCGTAGTGGCCGTCGTGGAACTCAGCCATCCGCCATCCCGTGCCAAAGCTGGAGGCACAGATCGCATCGGCTGCCTGGCGGCTGGTCAGTTGCTGACCCCGGATGGGTGCTGTGAGCGCGACCGATCCGAGTGCCCAGCCGTTGTAGAAGTCGGGCGAGATGCCAGCGGGAACCCCGCTGTTATCTACCCGCAGGCAGAGCACCGGCAGGAACGTGGTGGCCGAGGTGTCACCGGAGTATGCGTTGGTCTGGCCGTCCCGGCCCACATGAACGACGCCGCCTGAGCGCTGCTCCAGCACCGTCCAGGTCATCCCTGCATGGGTGGCACTGGCGATCGGGCCGACATACACCAGCCGGTTGGCCGAGCCGGGACCCGGGTTTATCACCACGCCTGGGGTGGCGTTGTTCTGCAGCGCGTTACGGACCTCGCCAGGGCTGGCGGTGGGGTGATCATGCAGGTAAATGGCCGCCGCGCCAGCCACCACAGGGGCGGCGAACGAGGTGCCATTCACAATGACATAGCTGTTGTCGCTGCTCAGCCACGCGGTCGTGAGACCCACGCCGGGCGCGAAGATGTCGACCTTGCCATAGTTGGCCCACGAAGGCCGCGTGTCCGACGAGTCGGTGGCGCTGACTGAGATGGCCTCCGCCGCCCGGGCCGGGGTCGAACGGTCGGCGTTCTTGCCCTCGTTGCCGGCGGCGACCACCACGGTGACGCCGGCCTGTACGGCACGCTTGACGGCGCGATCCATCGGCGTCGGCAGGCGCAACCACCGGCGCCAGAAACCGGGGGAGAAGCCGTAACTGATGTTGGCGACCGCGGGGCTCTGGTGAAAGCGCGCCACCCAGTCCAGGCCGGCGACGATCGTCGAGGAGAACACCGAGATAAACGGGTTGTATGCATTGCCATTGCAACCAGCGACCCGGATAGAGATGAGATTCGCGCCATACGCCACGCCGACATTGGTTCCGCCGGCGACGCTGCCCACCGCGGTGCCATGGCCGTTGCAATCGTCGCGCGAGCCCAGGAAGCGGATGAAATCCGCGTCCTGCCGGGCTCGCCCGGCAATCTCCTGGTGCGTGGGGCGGAAGCCGGTGTCCAGCACGTAGATATTGACGCCAGATCCGCTGTTCAATGGAGCGTAGATGTTGTCGAGTGGCAGGTTTCGTTGATCGATGCGGTCCCTGTGCCAGTACTCGAATGGCTGACCGTAGCTGTCCTGCTCCACGGACTCCACCCGATAATCCTGGCTCATCCCCTGGGCCTGGACATCATTGCCGGTGAACGAGAAGCCCTGCACGGCAGGAAAGACGTCGAGGATCGTACCGCCGTAGGTCGCGACAAGGCTATTGGCCAGCGACTGAACATCGGACTCCGGAGTGCTCTCGCTGAACGTGGCCAGATATTGGTTCGGCACCGGCGCATCAGACGTGACGAACTTGGGCGTGGACACGATGGCGGGTACGTCTCCCGCGGAGTTCCAGGGGTTGGCCGGCTGATCGTTGATCGCGACCCAGAACCGGGTCCCGGGCGTCAATGCTCCTGCCGCCCAGTACGACCATCCGCTGGACGCGGAGAAATCCGAGCCGTAGCGGCCGTCGTGGAACTCGGCCAGGCGCCAGCCATCGCCGAAGGTATCCGCGCAGATCTCGTCGCCCTGCTGCTGGGACGTCAGCACGGTGCCCGCGATGGCCGGGGTCGCCTGGACCGCGCCACGGGCCCATCCGTTATAGCTGTCAAAGGAGATGCCGCCCGGGGCCTCCCGGCCGTCGACCAGCACACACAGGATGGGCAGGAACTGATCGATCGTGGTATCCCCAGAGTACGCATTGGTCTGTGCGTCCGCGCCGACCTGGACATATCCGTTCTGCTGCCCCAGGACCGTCCAGGTCATGCCGGTCCGCGGACCGCTGGGGGGCGGTGGCGGTGGCGTGCAATCCGACGGGCAGGAAATGTCGTCCTCGTTTGCGTCGCAGACGCCATCGCCGCAGATCGAATTGCAGAAACCCGTGTAGCCACTGAAACTCTGGTACGGACATTGGGCGCGCAGCGGCTGGCTTGCAGCAAAGGTAGCCAGCAAACCGGCGAGGAGAACTGCCCAGGTGAGCGCGAAACCGTTGGCCTGCCTCTTCATCGAAGATCTCCGAAGTCTCGTCTCCTCCATTGAAGACGCAAGCTCTGACTGCAAGGATGTTGCCAAATATAGTTAAATGGCTAAGTCTCTCCTGCCGCCAGTGATCAATGGGCGAGAACGGGTTCGGGGGTGCTCGGGACGGGTGGGCAAGGCCGGGAAAAAACGCGCGCCCCTTTGTACAATGGGACGTACGGATTTTACGGCAGGGGAATCGGCAGGCGCATCACGGCGGTGTGCTTCGGCCGGTCGAAGAAGCCGGAAACGACCGCCGGAGGGAGGGGCCGGCTGAGGAGGTACCCCTGGTACTCGTCGCAGCCGCAGGCGGCGAGCAGGCCGAGCTGGCTCTCGTTCTCGACCCCCTCGGCGAGAACCTTGAGGCCCAGCCCATGGGCGAGCCCGGTGATCGCGGCGACGATGGCGGTGTCCTGGCGGCTGTTCTCGATGCCCGCGACGAAGCTGCGGTCGATCTTCAGCATATCGATCGGAAACCGCTTGAGGTAGGCGAGCGCGGCGTGCCCGGTCCCGAAGTCGTCGATAGCGATGCGCACCCCCATCTCGCGGAGCTCCGAGAGCACGTCGATCGTCATCCCGGCATCGAGCATGGCGGCGCTCTCGGTGATCTCGAGCTCCAGGGAGCCGGGCTGGATCCCGCTCTGGCTCAGCATCGCCTGGATCGTGCTCGCCAGGTTGCGCTGGCGAAACTGCAGCGCCGAGAGGTTGACGGCGACGCGCAGCGGGGAGCGGCCGCCGGTCTGCCACTGCCGCGCCTGCTCGCAGGCGGTGCGCAGCACCCATTCCCCAAGCGGCAGGATGAGCCGCGTCTCCTCGGCGATGGCGATGAACTCGCCCGGCAGGACCACCCCGCGCCGCGGGTGGTTCCAGCGCAGCAGGGCCTCGACCCCCACCGTCCGGCCGCTGAGCACGCCGGCCTGCGGCTGGTAGACCAGGGTGAACTCGCCGCGCTCGATCGCCATCCGCAGGTCCCGCTCCAGACTCAGCCGCGCCACCGACTTCGCGTTCATCGCCGGGCTGGAAATCTGGATGCCGTTGCGGCCCAGATCCTTGGCCCGGTACATGGCGATGTCGGCGCTGCTGAGCAGCGCCTCCGCCTCCTCGCCGTCGGCGGGATAGAGGCTGATGCCGATGCTCGGGGTGACGTAGAGCTGGTGGCCGTCGATCTCGAGCGGCTGGGAGACGGCTTCGAGAATCTTCTGCGCCACCCGCGAGGCGTCCTCGCCGCGGGCGATGCCGGGGAGCAGGAACGTGAACTCGTCCCCCCCGACGCGGGCGACGGTATCGCTCTGGCGCAGGGTCCGCTGGAGACGGCCGGCGATCTCGATCAGCAGGCGGTCGCCGGCGGCATGTCCGAGCGAATCGTTGACCACCTTGAACTGGTCGAGGTCCATGAACAGCACGGCGAGGCGGTCGCCATGGCGCTTCGCCCGGGCGAGCACCTGGGTGAGCCGGTCGTAGAAGAGCAGGCGGTTGGGCAGGCCGGTCAGGGCGTCGTGACAGGCCTGATAGGCGATCTGGCTCTCGGCGCGCTTGCGGGCGCGGATATCGCGCGCGACGAGGACGGCGCCGACGGCAACCCCGAGATCGTCGGCAAGGGGGGAGAGGGAAACCCCGACATCGACCCTCTCCCCCTGCCGGGTGCGGAAGACCATCTCCGCGTCGCGCACGACCTTGCCCGCCGACACCAGCTGGCGCACGGAGGAGCCCGCGAACGGCTCGTCCAGCAGCTCGATCGGAGCGCCGCCGAGCTCACCCGGCGCGTAGCCGAAGACCGTCGATGCCGCGTCGTTGGTGAAGCGGATGATCCCCCCCGAATCGCAGACGATGACCGGGTCGGCCACCGTGGCCAGGATCTGCCCGGCGGCGAAGGCGGGAGTGAGGTCGACGAGGAAGTAGCGCCGGATGGTACGGGCGGCGATGGCAATGAAGACGAGGACCGGCAGGTAGCCGAAGGGATAGAGCGGCACGCCGTAGGCCGCCACATAGTCGAACGAGCCGAGATAGGCGATCGCGAACCCGATCATCAGCGAACGGGTACGCAGGCTGTGGATCCCCGGGCTCGATGTCCGGTAGTCACGCCGGTAGTCGCGCCAATATTCGTGAAGGCTCAGTACCAGCATAACGAAGAAGAATGCGAGGAACGGCACGCCGAGCCAGCGGAAGCGCGGGTAGAAACCCCACCAGTAGTGGTGGAGGTCGCGCACCAGCGCGCCGGTGCCGGCGCTCGCCAGGGCGAAGCCGATGGAGAGCAGCCATCCGGTCCGCACCAGCCAGCGGCGCCGGGACCGCGTCACCGCGGCCGCGAAGCCATAGAGCGCGGCGGGGATCAGGCAGATGCCGAGATACGCCGTCCGCGCCCAGACAAGAGCGACCCGCTCGTCGACGGCGATGTACATGCCGGAGAAACAGGCGAGCCAGACCGAGATGCTCCCAGCGACCAGGGAGAAGTGCACGGCCTCCCGCGAGCCGCGCTCGCGGAACAGCACGAAGACGCCGAGGAGCAGCATCGCGACCATGGTCGCAAGCAGCGGGATCGCGTACGCGTTGAACGCGTAGCTCGCGGGATCGAGGATCTCGGAACGCATCTTGTAAGGGCTTCGATCGCGGATTATACCGTCTTTTGGAAACCGGCCGGCGGCGGACGTGGATAATGAGCCTGTGTTCCTCTCCACTCCCCACGATTCCCTCACCCGCCTCCGCATGGCGCCGACGCTTTTCGGCCGGCCGGTGCGCGAGGTGTCGGCCTACGCGTTCGCGGACCTGCTGATCGACACCGGCCCGCCGGCGACGGCGGCGCGGCTGGTGGCGTGGGCCCGCGGCGGGCCGATACGGCGGGTGCTCCTCACCCATCATCACGAGGACCACATCGGCGGCGCGGCGGCGCTCGCGGAAGAGCTGGGCCTGCCGGTCCTCGGGCCGGCGGGGGCGGTGCCGATCTTCGCCGAGGGTCTGCGGATGCCGGTCTACCGCAAGATCGTCTGGGGCGGCCAGCCGCGGACGTTCCGCGCCGAACCCTTGGGGGAGGTGGTCGAGGGGGAGGGGTACCGGCTGCGGGTGGTGCCGACGCCGGGACATGCGTTCAGCCACGTCGCCTTTTTTGAGGAGGGCCGGCGGTGGCTGTTCTCAGGGGATCTCTACGTCCACGAGCGGGTGAAGCTGCTGCGGCGGATCGAGAGCGTCCAGGATCACGTCGCGTCGCTCCGGCGGGTGCTGGCGCTGGAGCCGGAGCTGCTGATCTGCGACCACGCCGGCATTCTCGAGGACGCCCAGGGGCGGCTCGCCCGCAAAATCCAGTGGTGGGAGGAGCTGGCCGGGAAGGCCCGGGAACTGCGGGACCAGGGCCTTCCCGTCGAGGAGATCGCCCGCCGTCTGCTGGGGCGCGAGGCCTTCCTGACCTACGCCAGCCTGGGGGACTTCTCCAAGCGCAATCTGATCCGCGGCCTGCTCGAAGGCGGCTGATCCGCGTTTCAGACCGCGACCGGCTGCTCCACCGGCGCGGGCTGCTCCACCGGCGCCGGGATCTCCTCGAAGCGGGCCGAGAAGTGGCGGAGCACCTTGGGGGCGTAGGTCATGCGCAGGCCGCGCAGGGTCGTGGCGCTGGTCGCGGATGTCCTCCAGCACCTCGCGCGACGTACTCCAGATGGGAGTTGGTGAAGACGCGCCGCGGGATGGCGAGGCGGATCAGCTCCATCGGCGCCGGGATCGTCGCTCGCCGGTCTCCGGATCGCTCGCTGGCCGAACATCACGCTGCCGATCTCGACGCCGCGGACGCCCCCCTCGCGGTAGAGCGCCACCGACAGCGCCTGCGCCGGGAACTCCAGCGGCGGGATGTGCGGCAGGAGCTGCTTGGCGTCGATGTAGACGGCGTGGCCGCCGGTGGGCTGCATGATCGGGATGCCGGCCGCGGTCAGCAGGGCGCCGAAGCTCTCCACCTGGCCGATGCGGAAGCGCAGGTAGTTCTCGTCCAGCACCTCGCGCAGGCCGCGCGCCACCGCCTCGAGGTCGCGCCCGGCGAGGCCGCCGTAGGTCGGGAAGCCCTCGATGACGATCAGCCGCTGCTTCAGCGTCTCCAGCAGCTCCTCGTCGCGGCTGGCCAGGAAGCCGCCGATGTTGGCCAGGCCGTCCTTCTTGGCGCTCATGGTGCAGCCGTCGGCGTAGCTGAAGATCTCGCGCACGATCTCGGCGACCGAGCGGTCGCGCCTGCCCGGCCTCGCGCTGCTTGATGAACCAGGCGTTCTCGGCGAAGCGGCAGGCGTCGATATAGAAGGGGATGCCGAACTCGCGGCAGAGCGCCGAGACGGCCTTGACGTTGGCGAGCGAGACCGGCTGGCCGCCCCCGGAGTTGTTGGTCAGGGTCAGCATGCACGAGCGGGATGTTGCCCGCGGCTCCTCGACGAACAGCTTGCGCAGGCGGATCGAGGTCCATGTTCCCCTTGAACGGGTGGCCGGGCCTGCGGCGTCCGTGCCCCTCGGGGATGACGAGGTCGAGCGCGATGCCGCCGTTGACCTCGATGTTGGCCCGGGTGGTGTCGAAGTGGCTGTTGTTGGGGACGACCATCCCCGGCCGGGTGACGCAGGGTCGAGAACAGGAGGTTCTCGGCCACGCGCCCCTGGTGGACGGGGAGGAAGTGCCGGGAAGCCGAAGACGTCGCTGGATCGACTCCTGAAGATGGAAGAAGTTGCGGGCGCCGGCGTAGGCCTCGTCGCCCTGCATCATGCCGGCCCACTGCCAGTCGGACATCGCCGAGGTGCCGGAGTCGGTGAACAGGTCGATGAACACCGCCTCGGACGGGACCTTGAACAGGCTGAATCCCCCCTCGACCAGGAGGCGCTCACGCTCCTCGCGCGGCAGGAGCTGAATCTTCTCGACGACTTTGACGCGCCACGGCTCAGGCAGTGCTCTGCTCATCGGTTTTCCCCCCAGGAATCGCCGTCGGGGAGACGGCGGAAACAAAACATTCATAAATGTCGATATACGACGAACCCTGCAAAACTGCTTCAGGTTATCTCCAGAGTGTCAGATTGCCGTGATTGCGGGACAACTCCATCGTCCTTTCAGGAATGTCCTCCCGGTCCTGGATGTTTGAAGGATCGATCCAACCGCACCCACCTGGCCCAGGGAAGGGTTCGCGCTTTTCTCGACTCGGGGTTTCATCACGATGATCAGCGGGTTCTCTGTA
The DNA here is from genome assembly GCA_963792575.1 of uncultured Acidobacteriota bacterium. GTDB lineage: Bacteria > Acidobacteriota > Thermoanaerobaculia > Multivoradales > UBA5704 > DATARR01. Next base: position 208,103 of record CAWBWZ010000002.1, on the reverse strand, counting down.
GCCGACCCTCGTCTCCTCCACCCTGGCGAAGAGCGCTACCGCACTCTGGTCGAGGCCATCGCGGCAATGGTCTGGAACCGGTCCGCGACCGGCGAGTTCGAGGCCGAGCAGCCGGAGTGGAGCGCCTTCACCGGCCAGAGCTTCGAGGAGCTCCGCGGGTGGGGGTGGCTCGACGCCGTCCATCCGGACGACCGCGCCGCTACGATCGAGGGGTGGGTGGGGGCGCTCACACAGGGGACCCGCTACGAGGTCGAGCACCGGGTGCGCCGCCATGACGGCGAGTACCGCTACATGGTCGCCCGCGCCGTGGCGCTCCCGGACGGCGCCGGCGGCATCCGCGAGTGGGCCGGGCTCCACATCGACATCCACGAGCGCACGCAGGCCACCGAGGTGCTGCGCGCCGCCTGGGAGGTGGCCGAGCGGCGGGCGGCGGAGCTGGACGCGGTGATCGAGAGCATGCCCGACGCCGTCTACGTCGGCACCCTCGAGGGGATCACGCGGTGCAATGCCAACGCCCTGCGGATGCTCGGGGCCGCCTCCCTCGACGACCTCCGGCAGCGGATCGGCGAGCTGGGCGCCAAGTTCGACGTGCGCTACCCCGACGGCCGGCCCGTGCCGCCCGGCGAGCTCTCCTTCGCGCGCGCCCTGTGCGGCGAGATCGCGGTGGACGACGTGATCGCCCGCAACGCCGAGACCGGCGAGGATGTCCACATCCGCGGCGCCGCCGCCCCGATCTTCCTCAACGGCCACGTGATCGGCGCCGTGGCGATCAACTCCAACATCACGGACCGGGCGCGGCTCGCCGAGGAGAGGCTCCAGCTTTTGGAGAGCGAGCGGGCGGCGCGCGGCGAGGCCGAGCGGGCGAACCGGCTCAAGGACGATTTCGTCGCCACCCTCTCGCACGAGCTGCGCACGCCGCTGCACGCCATCCTCGGCTGGACGCAGATCCTGCAGAGGAAGAAGGACGACTCCAGGGCGGTCGACCAGGGCCTCCAGGTCATCGAGCGCAACGCCCGCGCCCAGTCGCAGATGATCTCGGACCTGCTCGACATGAGCCGCATCATCTCCGGCAAGATGCGCCTGGAGGTGCAGGCGGTCGATCTCGCCGCGGTCGTCGAGAGCGCCACGGAAGCCGTGCGGCTCGCCGCCGAGACGAAGGGGATCGGCATCGTGGAGACGATCGACCGCCAGGACGGCATCATCACCGGCGATCCGGACCGCCTGCGGCAGGTGGTCTGGAATCTGCTCTCGAACGCGATCAAGTTCACCCCCGCGGGGGGCACGGTGCGGGTCGAGCTGGCGCGCGCGGCCGGCCATGTCGAGATCCGTGTCAGCGACACCGGCCAAGGGTTCGATCCGGCGTTCGCGCCCTATCTCTTCGACCGTTTCCGGCAGGCGGACGCCTCGATCACCCGCAGGTCCGGCGGCCTGGGGTTGGGGCTCGCGATCGTCAAGCAGTTCGTCGAGCTCCACGGCGGCACGGTGACGGCCGCCAGCCCCGGCGAGGGGAAGGGCGCGATCTTCACCATCCTCCTGCCGCATACCGCGCCCGAGCAGGCCGGAGAGGCTCCCACCCGCCAGCCGGCCGGTTCCGCCGCCGCGGCCGACGAAGCCTGTGTGAAGCTGAACGGCGTGCGGGTGCTCGTCGTGGACGATCAGGACGACGCCCGCGAGCTCCTCAAGCGGGTGTTCACGGAATGCGACGCCGAGGTCGAGACCGTCGCCTCGGCGGCCGAGGCCCTGGAGGCGATCCGCCACCGCCGTCCGGACGTGCTGGTGAGCGATCTCGGCATGCCAGGCGAGGACGGCTACACCCTGGTCCGCCGGCTGCGCGCCCTGCCCCCGGACCAGGGCGGCGCCATCCCCGCCGCCGCGGTCAGTGCCCTCGCGCGCCCCGAGGACCGCCGGCGCGCCCTGGAGGCGGGCTATCAGGTGCACGTCGCCAAGCCGGTCGAGGCCTCGGAGCTGCTCGCGGCGGTGGCGAGACTGGTGGAGGGTGGGGAAATTTCTTATTCGAAGATCTGAGCCAACACGATCGTCAGTCCGGGCAGCAACGACGTCTCCAGCCGGTGCCCCGCCTCGGCCGACATCTCGGCCACGCGTTCGTAAACGCCGCTGTTGAGACGGTAGATCTTCACCGTTTCCAGGACGGGATCGACGACCCAGTACTCGAGCACACCAGCCCACTCGTAGAGCTTGCGCTTGATCGTCTCGTCCGTCTTCCGGGTGGATTCGGAAAGGATCTCGATCACCAGCTCGGGGACGGCTGAAGTCCCCTGACGCTTCGCCACCGCGGCGCGCTGGTGTGAGATGAACAACAGATCCGGCTGGACGACATCCTGATCGGAGAGCACTAGGTCGAAGGGAGCAAAGAAGACGCGCCCCAACCCGTGGCTTCGGACGAACCCTCCAAGGTCGAGGTGCAGATTCCCGGCGGAGATCTGATGCTTTTCGCTAGGTGCTGGGGACACGTAGTGCTCTCCTCCGATCAGCTCGTGGCGTCGGCCGTCATCCGGGAAGAGCAGGTAATCCTCGTAGGTGAATCTCAGTTTGCAGGCTGGCGTCGCCATATCCCGGTCCTCGGAACGCGATGGGTTGGAATCTTGTCGCGTCTTCACGATACCACAAGCCTTTCGGAGAGCGCTGGTCTCTCCCTGGATCGTTATACCATCCCCGGGCCATGCCCGCCCCCCTCATCGAGCTGCGGAACCTCACCAAGGACTACCTGGAGGGGAGCCGGCGGCGGATGGTGCTGTGCGACGCCAATCTCTCGATCGAGCGCGGTGAGTTCGCGGTCCTGATCGGGCGCAGCGGCACCGGCAAGTCGACGCTGCTCAACCTGCTCTCCGGGATCGACCAGCCCAGCTCCGGCGAGGTGGTGATCGACGGCGTCGCCATCTCCTCCCTCTCCGAGCGCGAGCGGACGCTCTTCCGCCGCGACAGGATCGGCTTCGTCTTCCAGTTCTTCAATCTCATCCCCACCCTCACCGTCGAGGAGAACCTGCTCCTGCCGATGGAGCTCAAGGGGCGCATCGGCCCCGGGCAGCGGCGCTCGGCGCTCGCACTGCTCGAGGAGGTGGGGATCGCGGACCGGGCGTCCAGCTATCCGGACCGGCTGTCGGGCGGCGAGCAGCAGCGGGTGGCGGTGGCGCGGGCCCTGGCCCACGATCCGCTGCTCGTGCTCGCCGACGAGCCGACCGGCAACCTGGACCTCGAGACCGGCCTGCAGGTGCTCGATCTCCTCGACCGGCTGACCCGGCAGGCCGGCAAGACCATGGTGATGGTCACCCACAGCCCCGAGGTGGTGGGGCTCGCGGACCGGGTGTTCCGCATCGAGGACTGCCGGCTGGTGGAACGGACGGGATGAGCCTGCTCTGGCGATCCAGCCTGCGCTACCTCCTGCGCCACCCCTGGCAGTTCGGTCTCGCGGTGCTCGGCGTCGCCCTCGGGGTGGCGGTGGTGGTGTCGATCGGCCTCGCCAACGCCAGCGCCAGCCGCGCCTTCACGCTGTCGACCGAGGCGGTCACCGGCAAGGCCACGCACCAGGTGATCGGCGGCCCCGGCGGGATTCCCGACGCCGCTTTCCGCCGCCTGGAGCTGGAGGCCGGCCTCGACGCGGCGGCGCCGGTGGTCGAGGGGTGGGTGGGACTTCCCCCCAGCTCGCCGGGGCGCTCCGCCCGGACGCTCCATCTGCTCGGCGTCGATCCCTTCTCGGAGGGCCCTTTCCGCTCCTATCTCGGCGGCGCCACCGGCGGCTCGCGGCAGGGGCGGACCGCCATCGACCTCGGCCCGCTGCTCACCCGTCCGGGGGCCGGCGTGCTGGCGGCGGGCACGGCGCGCGAGCTGGGGCTCCGCCTGGGAGACCCGTTCACCATCCGCGCTCAGGGGGTCAAGCGGCGGCTGACGCTCGCCGGCACGCTGGCGCCGGAGGACGCCAACGCCCGCCGGGCGATCGCCGATCTGCTGGTGATGGACATCGCCTCCGCCCAGGAGACGCTCGGGCGCGTGGGGCGGATCGACCGCATCGATCTCATCGTCGACGACAGCGCTGCGGGCCGCCGCCAGCTCGAGCGGGCACGGGTGGTGCTGCCGCCCGGCGTCCAGATCCTCCCCGCCGCGGGGCGCACGCGCACGACTGAGGAGATGACGCGCGCCTTCCGGTTGAATCTGACCGCCCTCTCGATGCTGGCGCTGGTCTGCGGCGCCTTCCTGATCTACAACACGATGACTTTCTCGGTGGTGCAGCGCCGGCAGTGGATCGGCACCCTGCGGGCGCTGGGAGTCTCCCGCCGCGAGATCTTCACGCTGGTGCTGGGCGAGGCGGCGGCGGTGGCCGTGCTCGGCACCGCCGCCGGCCTCGGCGCCGGGGTGCTCCTCGGGCGCGGGCTGGTACGGCTGGTGACGCAGACGATCAACGACCTCTACTTCGTGGTCTCCGTGCGCGAGCTGGCGATCCCCCCCGCGACGCTCGCCGTGGGAGCCCTCCTCGGCATCGGGGCCACGCTCCTGGCCGCGCTCGTGCCGGCGATCGAGGCCACCCAGGCACCGCCGCGGGCGGCGCTCCTCCGCTCGACGCTGGAGGCGCGGCTGCGCGGCTCGCTGCCGCGCGTCACCGCCTGGGGGATCGGCCTGCTCGCCGCCGGCGCCGGGCTGCTGGCGCCACGCAACCTCGCGGTGAGCTTCGCCGGGCTGTTCGCGGTGATCCTGGGCTGCGCCCTGCTCTCCCCCGTCGCCACCGTCCTGCTGATGCGGCTCCTGCGCCGGCCGCTCGGAGCCACCCTCGGGGTCCTCGGGCGGATGGCGGCCGGCGGGGTCGTCGCCTCCCTCTCGCGCACGGCGGTCGCCATCGCCGCCCTCGTGATCGCGGTGTCGGTGACGGTCGGTATCGGGGTGATGGTCGACAGCTTCCGGCAGACGGTGGTGCGCTGGCTCGAGATGACGCTGCAGTCGGACGTCTACGCCTCAGTGCCCAGCCGGGCCGGGGGGTTCAGCGGCGCCGATCTCGATCCGGCGGTGGCGCGGAAGGCGCTGGCGCTGCCGGGCGTCGCCGGGGGGCACACGCTCCGCCGCGTCGAGCTCGCCTCCCCTTCCGGGCCGGTCCGCATCGTCGCTATCGGCGCCGGCGAGCGCAAGCTCGCCCGTACCTTCGAGCTCAAGGAGGGGAAGCCCGCGGAGGCCTGGCCGGCGTTCCAGAGCGGCGACGCGGTGCTCGTCTCCGAGCCCTTCTCCTCGCGCACCGGCCTGCGGACCGGCTCGTCGATCCGCCTGCGAACCGCGCGCGGGGACCGCGACTTCCGGGTGATGGGCGTCTATTACGACTACGCCTCGGACCAGGGGGTGGTGCTGATGAGCGGCGCGACCTACCGGCGCAACTGGAACGACCCGTTTCTCACCGGTTTCGCGCTCGACCTGGCGCCGGGGGCCGATCCCGACCGGGTCGCCGAGCGGCTGCGGACGGCGGCCGGCTCCGAGCGGGCGCTGATGGTCCAGTCGAACCGCTCGCTGAAGAAGATCTCGCTGGAGATCTTCGACCGCACCTTCCTGATCACCTCCGTCCTGCGCCTGCTGGCGGGGCTGGTGGCCTTCATCGGCGTCCTCTCGTCGCTGATGGCACTCCAGCTCGAGCGCGCCCGCGAGCTCGGCGTGCTGCGGGCGAACGGGATGACCCCCGGCCAGGTCTGGCAGCTGGTAACCGCGCAGACCGGCCTGATGGGCCTGGCGGCTGGCCTGCTCTCCCTGCCGGTCGGCATGACCCTCGCGGCGGTGATGATCTACGTCATCAACCGCCGCTCCTTCGGCTGGACCATCCACATGGAGCTCGCTCCGCAAGTCCTGCTCCAGGCGTTGCTCCTCGCCCTCGCCGCCGCCCTGCTCGCCGGGCTCTACCCGGCATACAAAATGGCGCGGACGTCGCCGGCCCTGGCGCTGCGGGAGGAGTGAGGCATGAGACCGCCGGAAGATTGACTTTCGGGTACCGCCGTTCTACCCTGAGACGACTGGAGAGCCGATGAAGAGCAAAGCTGACATCCCTGGAAAGAAGTCGAGCCTTCCGAGGAAGGCACGCGTGCTCTCTCCAGCCCGTCAACTCGTTCGGGACTCTACCTGGGAAGCGGAAAAAAAGTGGTTCGAGGATCATAAATCCCTCGATGCTCTCTCCGTCTTCGCGAAGTACTTCCAGCGTCTCGGCTGAGCGTGGCCTACCCGGTCGAGCCCGCGGCATTCCTGCGCGAATTTGTCATCGGCCTCTTCGAGAGCCGGCTCCTGAATGGAGCCATTTCTGTCGATGAGTATCACGACCGGCTCGCCGCCATTCGCAAGGACAAGAAATTCATCACGATGAGCCGGCGCCTGTTCGGGGATGCGCCCGAGCCGGTGCGAATGGATGGCTATGGCCTGCTTCGCATCATCGAGCTTCGAGAGCCGGACGGGAGCCGCTTCCCGTTCCTGCAGGGCTTGACGAAGTCAGGACCTTCGGACCAGAAACGGCTAACCTGCTTCGTGGGTCACAGATTTCTCCCCAACATCGAGCACTCTCTGCGCTTCAATCTGGTGCACCTGCTGTCGCCGCATGGAATTGATCTTCGCTGGTCCGGATACGACCTCGGCGCTGGAGACGTCTTCGCCGAGATCGTCCACGGCATCCAAGGCGCGGATCTCTGTGTATTCGACAACCAGGGCACTCTGAACCGGCCGAACGTCTATATCGAAATCGGGATCGCACATGCTCTCGGCAAACCGATGCTGGTCTGCGAGTACGCGGGCAGCACGGCTGGAAGAAAGAAAATGCCGGATACCGGGAGTGTCCCTTCCGATCTCCAGGGACTCTTCCGGATTCGTTATCGGAGCTACGAGGAGCTCTGCCGCCAGCTCTACTTCAATCTGCCGACCTTTCTGAAGCGCCATGAGCTTCGCTGAGGCTATGCTGACGGGGTGAATCTCCGGACCCGATCGGCCATCCCTCTTCTCCTCGCCGCCCTGTTTCTCTTCGCCTGCCGGGAGCAACCGAGCTCTCCCCACGCCTCCCTCTCCGTCGCCGGCGCCCTGCGCGGAGCCGACGACCGGGGCTACGCCAGGGCGCTGGCGCCGCGGGAGTTTCACTTTCCGGCCGACCATGGGCCGCATCCGGAGTTCCGAACCGAATGGTGGTACTACACGGGGAACCTTGCCACAGCCGAGGGGCGCCGCTTCGGCTTCCAGCTCACGTTCTTTCGCTCGGCGCTGGCGCCGGAGATGCCCGCGCGGACGTCGGCCTGGGCCGCCCGGCAGGCCTGGCTCGCCCACTTCACGGTGAGCGACGTGGAAGGGAAGAAGTTCCATTCCTTCGAGCGCTGGAGCCGGGACGCGGTCGGGCTCGCGGGCGCGCAGGGCGAGCCCTTCCGGGTCTGGGTCAAGGATTGGACAGCCGAGGGCGCTCCGGTCTTCCCCATGCGTCTGCGCGCGGCGCAGGGGGACGTGGCGATCGATCTTCTCCTGCAGGCGGGGAAGCCCCCCGTGCTCCAGGGGGAGCGGGGCTTGAGCCGCAAGAGCGCCGAGCCGGGCAACGCCTCCTATTACTACTCCCTCACCCGCATGCCGGCCGCGGGCGCGGTGCGCATCGGCGGGGAACGCTTCGCGGTGACCGGCGCCTCCTGGATGGACCGCGAATGGAGCACCAGCGCGCTCGGCAAGGATCAGGTGGGCTGGGACTGGTTCTCCCTCCAGCTCGCGGACGGCTGGGACCTCATGCTCTACCGGCTGCGCCGGCGGGACGGCACCGCCGATCCGGCGAGCAGCGGCACTGTGATTGGACCAGACGGCGGCTCCCGGCCCCTCAGCCTCGCCGAGTTCCAGATCGAGGCGGCCGGCGAGTGGCGCAGCCCGGGGAGCGGCGCAAAATACCCCGCGCGGTGGCGGATCCGCGTTCCCGGCGAAGACCTGGACCTCGACGTCCGCCCGCTGCTCGCCGACCAGGAGCTCGACGTCTCTTTCCGCTACTGGGAGGGGGCGGTCGAGATCACCGGGACCCATCGCGGCAGGCCCGTGAAGGGTGATGGCTACGTGGAGCTGACGGGATACGCGGGCACCCGGTAAGAACATCCCACCCCCATGCGTTGGGAGGATGTGCGAGCGCAACCTTCACGCCCGCACGACGTACCCGTGCCGGGGCCCGCCGCGTGGGGTGGAGAATGCCTCCTCATCCTCTTCTCACCGGCGGGCCCCCGGCACGGCTTTTCGTCACTCGTGAGATGATGCACGCAAATTCTTGAGGAGATCCCCCTGATGACAAATCCATTTCGTACCCTTTTGACCGGCCTCGGGCTGGTGGTCCTGCTGGCGGGAGCCGCGAGCGCGAAACCGCCGGTGAAGCCGGCTGCCGAAGCGCCGCGGCAGGTCAAGCAGTACACGATCGACCAGTTCCTGGCCAACACCGCCTACGGCGGCTCTTCCTTCTCGCCGGACGGCCGCAAGATCCTGGTGGGCAGCAATCAGACCGGCGTCTTCAACGCCTTCGCGATCCCCGTCGCGGGGGGCGAGCCCGTCCAGCTCACCGACTCCAAGGTCAGCGCCATCCAGCCGATCGGCTACTTCCCCCACGACGAGCGCTTCCTCTACTCCAGCGATCAGGGTGGAAACGAGAAGGACCATCTCTATGTGCAGTTGCCCGACGGCAAGACGCAGGACCTCACTCCCGGGGAGAACCTCAAGGCCGATTTCATGGGCTGGACCAAGGACGAGAAGGGCTTCTTCCTGATCACCAACGAGCGCGACGCGAGCGCCTTCGACATCTACGAGATGTCGCTCGACGGCTACGAGCGCAAGCTCCTCTACAAGAACGAGAAGGGCCATCTCCCCGGCGCCGTCTCGCCGGACCGCCGCTACGTCGCTCTCGCCAGGGCGGTGACCAACGCCGCGTCGGACATCGACCTCTATGACCGCACCACCGGCAAGCTCACCACCATCGCCTCCCACGAGGCGAACGGCGAAGAGGTGGCCAACTCCGGGGAGGATTTCAGTCCGGACGGCAAGAGCCTCTACTACACGACCGATCAGGGGTCCCAGTTCGCCTACCTGGTGCGCTACGACCTCGAGACGGGCAAGCGGACCGAGGTGCTGCGCCCGCAGTGGGACGTGCAGGGAGCCAGCTTCTCCCGCGACGGCAAATGGTTCACCGTCTTCATCAACAACGACGCCAAGACGGAGCTGCGGGTCTTCCAGGCGGCCGGGATGAAACCGGTGAAGCTCCCCGCGATCCAGGCGGACATCACCGGCCTCAACTTCCAGCCGAACGGCTCCATGATGGCCTTCTACGCCGAGTCGGCCGGGCCCCGCGACCTCTATGTCAGCGACCTCAAGACCGGCAAGATCCGGCAGCTCACCCACGCGCTCAACGCGGCGATCGATCCCAAGGACCTGGTCCCCGGGCAGGTGGTGCGGTTCAAGTCCTTCGACGGCACCGAGATCCCCGGCCTGCTCTACAAGCCGCTGGCGGCCTCGCCGGCCAGCAAGGTGCCCGGCCTGGTCTGGGTCCACGGCGGCCCCGGCGGCCAGTCGCGGGTCGGCTACAGCGGCCTGATCCAATATCTGGTCAACCATGGCTACGCCATCTACGCGATCAACAACCGGGGGAGCAGCGGCTACGGCAAGGCCTTCTACGCGATGGACGACCGCAAGCATGGCGAGGGGGATCTGGACGACTGCGTCGCGACCAAGAAGATGTTCGCCGCCACCGGCTGGGTGGATCCGGCCCGCATCGGCATCGTGGGCGGCAGCTACGGCGGCTACATGGTGCTCGCCGCGCTGGCCTTCCGGCCGACGGAGTTCGCGGCCGGCGTCGACCTCTTCGGCGTCTCCAACTGGCTGCGCACGCTGGAGAGCATCCCCGCCTGGTGGGGACCGACCCGCGACTCCCTGTACAAGGAGCTGGGGGACCCCAAGGCCGACGCCGACTACCTGCGCAAGATCTCGCCGCTCTTCCACGCCGACAAGATCGAGCGGCCGCTGATCGTGCTCCAGGGGGAGAACGACCCGCGCGTGCTGAAGGCGGAATCGTCGGAGATCGTCGAGGCGGTCAAGAAGAAGGGGGTGCCGGTCGAGTTCCTCCTCTTCCCCAACGAAGGGCACGGCTTCGCCCGCCGGGACACCCAGGAGAAGGCCTACACGGCCACCCTGCAGTTCCTCGACAAGTATCTGAAGGGGACGGGCGGTTTGTAGAAGGCGGCTACATCGCGGCTTCGCCGATCGGCGAAGCCGCCTCCTCCGCGGCAGGGGCCGCCGGCAGGGCGCTCAACCCCGGAAAGAAGATCTCCGGCGGAATGTGACGCAGCAGCTCCTCGCGGCAGAACCCCATCATCTCCTCCTCCAGGTCCCGCCGGTAGCCCACCTGGCCCCCTCTCTCGTCGAGGGGAGCGGCGAACAGCGGGCTCTCCGGATAGAGCCGCGCCATGTTCCTGAACAGCTCTCCCGGCAGATGGAACGGACCGAGGCTCACCGAGTGGAGGCTCTCGACGCGAACGGCGCCGAAAACCTGCTCGTACAGGCGCCGGTACTGCTCGCGAAAGCCCTTGTCGTAGATCAGGGGGTCGAAGCGGAGACCCAGGCGCCAGCCGCGCTCCTGGAGCTTCCTCATCGCCCGGATGCGGCGGTCGACCGAGGGGGTCAGGTGCTCCACCGACGCAGCCACCTCCGCGGGGGTGAAGCTGAACGCTACGATCACGTTCGGCGGCGCCTCCATGTCGAGCAGCGACTTGATCTGCGTGCTCTTGGTGCGCAGCTCGAGGAACGCCTGAGGGAAGCGGGCGAAAAAGGGCACGAAGCTGGCCGCGAAACGGGTCACCGGCTCGAGCGCCAGGCTGTCGCAGTCGTAGCCGGAGAAGAACCAGGCAGCGCTGTCGGGGAGCGACCGCAGCCGCTCCTCGATCGCCCACTGGTAGTCCTCGTAGTTGATGAAGACGACGTAGTGGGCCGACCGGTACATCCCCTGGAGGAAGCAGTACCGGCAGTCGTAGATGCAGTTGTGCATGTGGGAGAAGATGAAGCTCCGCGCCCCCTTGACGCCGAACCCCACCGGCGCCTCCTGCACGAAGTTGCGATGCTTGCGCGCCAGGATCAGCGACGGCCGCCGCTTCTGCAGCCGGAAATGCTGGGCCCGCCGGTTGAAGATCTCGCCGTACCGCGAGCAGGGGACGACCTCGGCGTCGGGGAAACGGCTCTGGATCTGCAGCGCGCGCGGATGCGCCAGGATCTCTTCTTCAACGTAGATCATCGGCGGCGGCTCCGGGCGGCGGCAGTCGGATGGGCGGGGCGGCGGCCAGCGCCTCCAGCTCCCGCGCGAGCTCGGCGAGGCCGCGGGCAAAGCTCTCGATGCGGTCGAGGTTGCGGGCGATCAGCGCCTCGACGGCCCGGCTCGACATGCGCCGCGAGAGGGTGGCGTCCGGGTTGTCGGAGATCACCTTGTAGACGTGCACCAGCTCGGCGACCGAAAACCGGCAGGCGGTGGGGAAGAAGCCGGCCGCCTCGGACTCGTAGACCCAGGGCGGCGCGTACTCCTCCTCCACCCGCTCGACGGAGAGGACGGGGACGGTCGGGCTCGGGCTGTCGATGACGAGCTGGGGGTACCAGGAGGCGCCGCTCGCCGCGTCGGAGATCTTGTGCGCCAGCACCCCCTCGCCGAGCCGCCGCTGGCTGTGGCCGCCGCCGAGGCCGACGTTGAGCCAGGCGCGCCCCAGGGCGCCGCCGGCGGCGAGATGCAGATAGGCGGTGGCCGCGGCCGACGCCGCCTTGCCGTGGCCGGAGACGATCAGCCAGGCCTCCTCGCCCCGGTAGACCGGGAACGGCGACTCGCTCACGGCCGCCATTCCGAACCGGGCCACCAGAGGGTGGGCTTCGGCCTGCAGAGCTACGACGAAGCGAAGCATGATCGTCCCAGGTCCTTGCCGTACGTCGCAAACCGACGCTCCGACGATTCATGATCTCATAAGACGATGATGAGATAACGGCTCATGAGATGATCCCGGCCGCATGGGCCACCCGCCGCTGCTCCCCCTGATCCTGTTCGTCCTCACCTATGCCGGGCTCGCCCTCGGACGCGTGCCGGGGCTGGCGCTGGACCGCACGGGGTTCGCGGTGCTGGGGGCCGTGGCCTTCCTCGCCACCGGCTCGATCACCGTCGAACAGGCCAAGCAGGCGGTGGACGCGCCCACTCTCGCCGTGCTCTTCGGCATGATGCTGCTCTCGGCCCAGTACCGGCAATCGGGGCTCTACTCGGCGATCGGCGGCCGGCTCGCCCGGGTGGCGGATCCGCGCCGGCTGCTGCTGGGGACGATCGTGGTCACCGCCCTGCTCTCGGCCGTGCTCACCAACGACGTGATCTGCTTCGCGCTGACCCCGCTGCTCGCCGGCGCGCTGCTCGCCGCGCGCCGCCCTCCCCTCCCCTACCTGCTGGCCCTCGCCTGCGCCGCCAACCTGGGCAGCGCCCTCACCCCGATCGGCAACCCGCAGAACATCCTGATCGCGCAGAGCCTCCACCTCCCCTTCCTCCCTTTCCTGCTGGCCTGCGCCGCGCCGGTCGTCCTCTCGCTCGGCGTGCTCTATCTGATCGTGGCGCCGCGGCTCCGGGAGCCGGAGGGCAGGGGTGCCAAAGCCGCTCCCGGCGACCTCGCCACCGTCGCTGCCGCCGCCGAAGCGGAACGCATCCCGCTCCACCGCTGGCAGGCCACCAAGGCGATCCTGCTGACCGCGGCGGCCATCGCCCTCTTCCTCTCCCCCGTCCCGGCACCCTTGACCGCCCTCGGGATCGCCGGCTTCGTGCTGACCAGCCGGCGGATGGGGACGCGCGACATGCTGGCCCAGGTGGACTGGCATCTCCTCGCCCTCTTCGTCGGCCTGTTCGTCGTCGGCCGCGGCTTCGAGGTCTCGGGCTGGACGGAGGCCGCCCGCGGCGCCCTCGCCGCGGCGGGCGCCGACCTCGCGCATCCGGCGGCGCTGGTGGTGGCGGTGTCGCTGCTGTCGCTGGTGGTGGGGAACGTGCCGGCGGTCATGCTGCTGCTGCCGTTCGTCGGGCGGCAGCCGGCGACCGGTTACGCCATGGCGCTCGCCAGCACCTTCGCCGGCAACGCGGTGCTGGTGGGGAGCATCGCCAACCTGATCGTGGCCGAGCAGGCGGGGAGGCTCGGCGTCCCCTTCGGCTTTCGCGAGCACCTGCGGGTGGGCCTGCCGGTCACCCTCATCTCGCTAGGGCTGGCGGCCGCAGCGATGCTGCTCTGGTGAGGCCCGGCAGGCCATAGAGATCGAAATCGCGGGAGATGGCGTCGCGCCGCACCCGCGTCGTGGAGCGCCGGATGTGAATGCCGTTGGGCAGCCGCTCGAAGCCGAACTCCTTCAGGGCCTGCCGGGCGTCCGGCTTCGGATGGAAGTAGTCGACGACGAGGTCCGGCCGCAGCGCGCCGAAGCTGTAGGCGTAGTCCTGCTTGTCGTGGCCGGGCATGAACGCCTCCGTGCGGTGCATCCGGGCGATCCGCCGGTCGCACTTGCCCAGCACGTCGACCGTCGGCCGCTCCGCGAAGTAGGGCGTGCTCCCGGCGGCGGCGACGGCGATCCACGCCGCGGGGTCGGTGCTGTCCCGGATCATCAGGCCGACCCGGCTCCGCTGGATGTTCATCGGCAGCTCGTAGGCGTTGTCGGCGACCCACTGCAGGGTACCCTTGCCGTTGACCAGGGCCCAGACGGCGAGCGCCCAGACGACCCGCTGGCGGTCCGTCCACGCCCAGGAGCCGCGGCCGCGCGGAGACAGGCCGAAGAACAGGACGAGAGCCGCCCCCGCGGCCGTCAGGGCGATCCCCCAGGAGAGGTCGTGGGCCGAGGTGAGATGCTCGGCAGCCTTCTCGCCGAGGTTCCACAGCCCGCCGGCGAGGGCGCCCACTCCGACGAGGACCCCCAGGGTCCGCGGCGCCGGGCCTTCCGCCTCCCCCAACCGCGCGAGGCCGAGTCCGGCGAGGAGCGCCAGCGCCGGGAGGGCGATGGCCACGTAGCGGTTCGCCATCCGCATGTACTCCCAGGCGTCGCCCCCCACGTAGACCGAGTATGCCGACTGCAGCAGCACCAGCGCCGCGAGCAGGAAGAGGCGCGGCCGGAGCCTGGGATCGCCCCCCCGCCGCAGCGCCAGGAGCAGGAGCGCGGCGATCGCCAGCAGCGGCAGGAGGTGCTGGGTGAGCACCGCGCCGAAGGTCAGCGCGCCGCGGCCGATGCGGTCCGCCAGCGAGCTGCCGCCCAGCTTCAGATAGTAGGTGTTGGGCAGCACGTCGCCGTAGAAGGACCAGCGGAAGGCGAGGTGGAGCGCCTTGGGCACGGCGATCGCGCCCCCCAGGAGCGCCGCCGTCCCCGCCCGCGACCGCCAGCCTGGGGCGGTGAGCACCGCATAGGCGGTCAGCAATCCGGCGATGGTGATGGCGTCGTCGCGGGTGAGCACCAGGGCCGACAGGCAGAGGGCCAGCCCGAGCAGGAAGGCCGGCCGGCGCTCCTCCTGAAGCCGGAAGGCGAACAGCGCGCCGGCGCTCGCCAGGAGGGCCAGGAAGCCTACCTCCATGCCGCGCAGCGTCCAGTAGATCAGCGGGTAGGAGAAGGCCGTGAGGAAGACCGCGAAGAGCCCGGCCCAGCTCCGCCGGACCCCGGTGAGGGTCCGCGCCGTGGCCGCCACCACCCAGACCAGGGCGAGCAGGATGAGCGCCCCCGAGGCCATCACCACCAGCGAGGTCTTCGACAGCGGCAGAGGGAGGAGGTGAATGGCCGCCATCCAGAGCGTCCACAGCAGGTTGGTGTACCCCTCCACCGGCGGCATCTCCCCCGGGTTCCAGACCAGCCCGTGCCCCGCCGCGAGATTCTGGGCGTAGCGCATGGAGATCATGGCGTCGTCGAAGAGGGTGTAGTAGCGCTCTCCGTAGACGGTGAACCCCGTGCGCAGGATGAAGACCAGATAGAACACGCCCGCGCCGAGCAGGACCAGCCACCAGAAGAGCCTGGGAGCCTCCCGGCGCGCGGCCGGACTCGAAGAAGCCTCGTTCATTCGTGTCGCCTCCGGGCACGCCCGGGGCGTGCCTCTGCTGGGGTCTGGAGCATGAGGGCATTGAAACCGCGAGGCCCTTCCTGCGGCCCGGAGTATTTGCAAACGGTATGCCGCCCGCTCCGGGGCGGAATTTGCCTGTACAGATCTCGGGGCCCCTAATGGGACCGCAGCGAGCGGGCGATCAGTCCGAGGCCTCCGAAGAGCAGGACCAGCATGATCAGGGTGTTGAACAGGCTGGTGCTCTGGAAGTAGATCTGGAGGTTCATCAGGATGCCGGCGAGGAGGATCGCCGAGCCGGCGATCAGCAGCAGCCAGCCGAGCACCGAGCGGCCGTTGAAGAACAGCATGCCGACGCCGAAGAGAAGGGGGAGCAGCGTCAGGCCGAAGGCGTTGTGCCCCCAGACGTTCCAGTAGCCGCTCGTCACCGTGACCTGCTGGGTCAGCAGGTAGGCGCCGCCGGCGGCCATGGCGAGCCCGATCAGGAACTCCCCCAGCCCCCCCGGCGTCCCACCCGCTCCCCGGAACCGCGCGTCGTTTTCCATACTGTCTATCCTATACGCGACGCAGGATCAGGTGGCGATAGGCGCCGACAGAAGGGTCGTCGCGCTCCACCACGAAGGGAGCCCCGGAGCTGGCGAGGATCTCCCCCATCCGCCGGTTGGTGCTGGTGAAGACGAAGTCGAGCAGGGCGAGCCCGGCACGGCGGAGCGGGCCGGGGCGCTCCCCCTCGGGGAGGAACTTGTCGAAGACCGCCAGCCGCCCCCCCACGCGGAGCACCCGCGCGGCTTCGGCGAGGCCGCGGGCCGGGTCCGGGATCACCTCCAGCACCATGTGGAGGATCGCCGCGTCGAACGAGCCGTCCGGCAGGTCGAGCGCCATGCCGTCCATCACCCGGAACTCGATCCCGGGCCGCGCGTGGGCCATGGCCTGGCGGATCATCGCCGGGGTGAGGTCCACCGCCAGCACCTCGATCTCCCCGGGGATCAGCGGCAGATCGGCGCCGGTGCCGCAGCCGATCACCACCAGCCGCTCCCCCGGGCTCAGTTCGAGCAGCTCGATCGAGCGCCGCCGCTCCTCCGGGAACTTGGTCACGCGGTCGTAATGGGGGGCCCAGAACGAATAGCGGAAACGGAGCCAGGCGTTGGACGGCACGATGGACGGGAGACTACTACAGAGAGGAAAACGCGAAAAAAGGGTGGGCGGAGGCGACCCGGAAGGGGGCGCCTCTACCCGAGGGGAGATGGGGTAAGAGATGCCGGAGCCGGGCTCAGAACGGCATCCTCAGGTGTCCGAGGTCCTCGCGGCGGCCGAACGACGGGGCCGGCTCGCGAAGGGATTGGTCGAAGAACTGGCGGACCTGGATGGGGTCCATGTGGGCGAGGCGGTGGTAGAAGCGCAGCGCCACCTCGACCTCGGTCCGCCAGAGCGGGCAGCGGTCCTCCGCGGCTCCCCGCGCGTCGTCGTCCTGGGGGGAGGTCACGTAGGTGCTGTGACCGCACGCGTGCCGGGCCCAGCACCCGAGGCAGGAGGTCTCCATCTCCAGATCCCCCCGCGGCTCCTCCCCCAGCCCGTCCGGGAGGTCCGGCAGCGCGCGCAGGTCGAGGCTGTCGAAGAAGGAGCGCGGGCAGGCGTCGGCCATCGGCATCATCATTCCGGCGAAACTGCTGGCGAAGCTGCCGCGCTCGCCGTAGGCCTGGCCGAGCGGCTCGCTGCGCATCAGGCGGTCGACGATCCGGGTCAGCGGCTTGAAGTCGACCGGCAGCCGCTGGGCGGCGAGCTCGTCGCCCAGCTCGTCGCAGACCGACAGCAGATCGTTGCGGATCTCGCGCAGGCGGCCAGGACGCGGCGCGCCGTCGCCGAACGCCGCATCCTCGAGCACCGTCGCGTCCAGCTGGCGGAGGCCGGTCCGCTTGGCCCACTCCCAGAGGTCGAGGAGACGGCCGCGGTCGAGCACGCAGTGGACGGTCAGCCGCCCCTTCAGGGCCTCCTGCAGCAGGCGCACCGGCGTCTCGGCCTCCCACGCCTCGCCGTTATTTTCCCCACTCCGGTCACGACGATCGGCATAGAAGCCGGAGTACGGCGCCGGGTAGCTGCCGCAGAGCAGCCGCACCTGGAAGCCGTAGCCGCCGAGGAAGGCCGCGCGGACGGGCGTCACCTCGCGGGCGGCGAGCGTCAGCTCGAAGGCGATCTCCTGCCCCAGCAGCGCGGCCAGTCGCGAGGACTCGACGACGATCCGCTCGAGCAGCGCCGTCCCCGGGAAGGCGCCCCCCCAGTTCAGATGCAGCTTGACCCGGCTGGCGCCGAAGCCCTGCTTGAACACGAACCCCACCACCTCCAGGGCGGCGTCCTCGCGCGCCTGGTCGATACGGACGTGGAGCTCGTCGTCGATCCGGTAGATCGCCCCCAGGCTCCACCATCCCCCCTCGGGGAGCTGGACGGCGCCGGCGGTCACGCTCCAGCCCGCGCCCCCCTCGCTGGTCAGCAGATCCTCGTTGACGAGCCAGCCGAGCAGCGCCTCGTCGAGATCCCCGGTCTCCAGCGCCGGCGCGACGTGGAACTGCAGGTCCTCAGGCACCTCCACCACCGCCGCGCGCTCCAGGTCATAGATCAGGCTGCAGGAGCCGTCCCCCTCGATCAGGGGGTGCAGGGCCCTGAGACGCAAGGCGCCGGGCATGGGCATGGTGGTCGTGGGAAACATGGATCGTCCTCCTCTTCGGTGAAGCCGGCGACGGCTCGACCCTCCCCTACACCTCGAGTGATCGGGGCGGCCTGTTCATTTCGCCTCTAATACCTTCGTTTCCGCTGAGGGGTTTTCCGGGACAAAAATCCCAAACTTTCTTTCGAGAGCCCGTTTTTCGGGGGTTTGCGGATCTCTATCCCCAATGCTCAACAAAAAAACCTTCAACCGTTGAGGGCGGCCCGTGGCCGCCCTCAAGAGCTCAGAAGGAACGAAAAATCGTCTATTTGCTCCCCCCGGGCTGCAGCCAGCGGTCGAGCCAGGCCAGCACGGTGTCGTGCCAGAGAATGCTGTTGGCCGGCTTGAGCACCCAGTGGTTCTCGTCGGGGAAGTAGAGAAACTGGCTGGCGATCCCCTTGCGCTGGAGGACGTTGAAGGCGGCGATCCCCTGGGTGACCGGGATGCGGTAGTCGAGGGCGCTGTGGACGACGAGCATCGGGGTCTTCCAGCGGTCGACGAAATTCACCGGGTTGTTCTTCTCGTAGAGCTCCGGGTGCTGCCAGTAGGTGCCACCCATCTCCCACTCCGGGAACCAGAGCTCCTCCGTGCTGTAGTACATCATCCGCTGATCGAAGGTGCCGTCATGGTCGACCAGGCACTTGAAGGCGTTGGGCCAGTTGCCCTGGATCCAGTTGATCATGAAGCCGCCATAGGAGGCGCCGAGAGCGCACGCCCGCGTGCCGTCGATCCAGGGGTAGCGCTGGAGAGCGGCGGCGAGCCCCTTCTGGAGGTCGACCAGCGGCTTGCCCCCCCAGTCCCTGGTGATGGCGTCGGTGAACGCCTGGCCGTAGCCGGTCGAGCCGTGGAAGTCGATGGTGATCACCGCGTACCCCGCCCCTGCGTAGGGCTGCGGGTTCCAGCGGTAGTGGAACTCGTTGTTGAACGACCCCTGGGGGCCGCCGTGAATGAGGAAGGCCAGCGGGTACTTCCTGCCCGGCTGGAAGCCGACCGGCTTGGTGACCCACCCCCAGACCGTGTCGCCGTTCGCCCCCTTGAAGGAAAACTGCTCCGGCTCCCCCATGCTGATGGCGGCGAGCGCCTCCTGGTTGACGTGGGTGAGCTGAGAGACCCCGGAGCCGTCGCGCCCCACCGTGTACAGCTCCACGGGGGAGATCAGGGTGTCGAGGCCGTAGACGATACGGTCGCCGGCGAGCTTCGGGTCGCGGACGTGCCCCTGGGCCACCAGCCTGGTCACCTTGCCGGTCGCGACGTCGATGGCGAAGAGCGGCGTCTGCCCCACGTCCTCGGCCGAGGCGTAGAGGGTGCGGCCATCCGCCGAGAAGAAGACCCCGGCCGGCGAGCGGTCCCACGGCTCGGCGAGCACCCGCTCGTGGCCGGTGGCGAGGTCGCGCAGCCGGATGCGGAAGCGGTCGGCCTCGAAGCCGGCGCGGGACATCGCGAGGTAGGCCAGGGTCTTGCCGTCCGGCGAGAAGACCGGCTGGGTGTCCCAGGCGAGGTTGGCCTGCGTCAGGTTCCGGGGCGCCTGCGAGCCGTCCGCCGGCACGCTGTAGAGGTCGAAGTTGGTCGACCAGGGCTCCTCGCGGCCGCCGAGGCGGGCGGTGAAGATCACCGTGCGGCCATCCGGCGAGAAGGCGAACTCCTCAGAGCCGCCGAAGGGGCGCGAGGGGGCGTCGGCATTCATGCCGCGCGAGAGGTCGGCCGGATCGCCCTCGCCGGAGGCCGGCAGGGTGAAGAGATGGTTGCGCAGCCCCGCGGACCAGGTGTCCCAGTGGCGGAAGAAACCCACATCCCCCTGGAAGAGCTGGCCGGAGGACTTCTCCTTCTCCTTCTGGTCCAGCCGCTCTTTCGTGCAGGCGACCGTCGGGCAGTCGACGTAGACCTCCAGGCTGAAGGCGAGCCGCGAGCCGTCGGGCGAGAGGGAGAGGTTCGACACGTCGAGGGGGAGATGGGTCACCTGCACGGGATCGCCCACGGTGTCCCCCGCGATCGGCAATTTCCAGACCTGGCTCGACTTCGAGCGGCTGGAGAGGAAGTAGAGGCTCTTGCCATCCGGCGCCCAGCGGGGAGTGTCGTCCGACGCCGGATCGTCGGTCAGCCGGGCGAGGCCGCCGCCGTCGGCGTTGACGATCCAGAGATCGGTGCGCCCCCGGTTGGCCTCGAGGTCCGTGGAGCGGAGGACGAAGGCGATCCGGTCCCCCCGCGGCGACGGCTGGGGATCCGAGATCCGCTGCATCGTCACCAGATCATGGACGTTGAATGGATGCGGGTCCGCCGCCAGCGCGGGGAGGGCCGCCGTCAGCATCGCGAAAAAAATGAACAGCTTGCGCATGGAACCTCCAGAACGAGTTGGTCCGGAGACTCTACTCCAGACTGGCTACCCGCAGCCGCCGAACCCCTCCAACTCGGCGATCAAATCCTCGATCTGCCCGGCGTCGTCCGCCTGCGGATCGAGCTGCTCGTAGCGCCGGAGCTGCACGCAGGCGCCGCGGAAGTCCTTGCGCTCGCGCAGCAGCAGCCCCAGCTCGCGGTGCGGCGCCGGACGGTCGCCGTCGAGCTCGATCGCCTTGCGGAACGCGTCCTCGGCCTCCCCCTGGAGCCGCGCCTGACCCTCCGGGCTCGTCTCGGCGACCGCCTGCGCGAGCCGCAGCCGCCCCTTGAGGAAGTGGGTCTCGGGGTCCTCGGGCATCCACGTCCGCACCCTCCGGAGCTCGGCCTCGGCGAGCATCAGCCGTCCCATCTCGATGTTGAGCCGGGCATCCTCCCGCACCAGCGGCTGGAGATTGCGGGCGAAGGCCTCCTGCCGGCCGGCGCGGTCGATCACCACGCCCGCCGTCGCCGTATGCGCGGTGAGATAGCGCCGGGTGACCTCGATCCGCTCGCTCAGGCGCGGATGGTTGCCGAAGAAGAACGCCTCGGCCCGGTGGGGCTCCCCCTGATCGTCGAGCAGCGCCTGGTAGACCTTCGGCGCCTCCTGGAGGTCGTAGCCCGCGGCGGCCAGCTTGGCAAAGCCGCCCAGGTCCGCCTCCTCCTCGAGGCCGCGGCCGTAGCCGTTGACCGACGCCTGGAAGGCGAGGTCCAACCCGAGCCCGACGAGCAGGTTGCCGAAGAGATCGATCGCCGCCGCCTTCCCCCAATCCCCGGCGTCCAGGGCATCCCCCTCGACGCCGGCGAGGATCACCGAGGCGGTGACAGCGGCGATCGAGAGGCCGATCTCCTTGTTGTGGGCGCTCCGCTGGTAGCGCAGCATGTGGCGGTTCTCGACGTGGGTCATCTCATGGCCTAGCACCGTCGCCAGCTCGTCCTCGCTCTCCAGGCGCGCGAGCAGGCCGGTGTGGATGTAGATCGAACCGTGCGGGTAGGCGAAAGCGTTGAGCGTGGGGTCCTCGATCACCCGCACCCGGTAGCGCACGGCCTCATTGGAGGCCATGCCGGGCGGGTTGAGGCGATCGACCACCTCCTGGAGATAGGCGTCGAGCCCCGGATCCTTGTAGAGCCTGATGTCCTCCAGGAGCTTCCTCTCCTCGCCGCGGGACTGATCCCAGAGGATCTGCTCGTCGTGCAGCGGCTCGAAGGCCCCACCCTGGCTCGAGATCGGCGGCAACCGCGTCGAGACGCAGGAGACGGAGAAGAGCAGCAGAGTCGCCAGGGCGACGGAACGGAACGCGGCGGAGCGGCGCATCGGATTCTCCTCCTCGGGCGCGTGGATCAGTCGAAGCTTTTACCTATTCTACCTCGCCTGCGAAACTCCGCCCAGCTGCGCGCAGGACCTCCCTGAGAAGACGCTCCTCGAAGTTGCAACCGCCGGCTATGCCGGCTTTACCGCAAGGAGGAAGCACGCAATGAACAAGAGAGTTCTCTATCTGTTCTCTGCCCTCCTGATCCTCGCCCTCAGCGTGGGTCTCACTGGAGCGGCACCCCTCAAACCGCTGCCGCAGACTCATCCAAAGTCGCGGCCGGTCAAGCTGCTGACCGGAACCTTCGTGAGCCCCACGGGAAAAGTCCACCGGATCGAAGTCGTGGACGGCGGCAACATCAACATCAGTAATGCGCAAGAAGGTCTCTACTACCGTCTCTCGGCGAAGAAGGGAAAGGACGGTACCGCGGAAGTCACGATCAAGCAGTACCTCGATGCCGAATACTCAGCGGTGATCGACGAGGAGAGGGCGAACGTTTCTCTCAACGGCATCGCCAAAAGCTTCTCGATGGCGCCTTTCGGAATCACCTTGGACGGTGAGCGGCAGGATCGCGCCGTATATCGCCCCGGCCCTCCGCCCACGCTCAACAAACAGCAATCGGTCGGCGGCGCCTGCTGCATCTCCTGTGGTGACGGTTGGGTGGTCTGCTGCGGCGTGGAGATCTTCGAGCCTGGCTGGATAGCCTGCTGCTCGATCGACACCTCGTGTGCAACGTGCGATGTCTGCGCGTGGTGGTTATAACAGAAAACTTTTGCAGGCCCCGCCTGGGCGTCAACGCCCGGGCGGGGCGCTGGACCTCTCCCGCTCCAGCAAGTTGATAGCATCGGTCGATGAAGAACACCCCCCGCCGCCCCCCCTGGCTCATCTTCCTGCTCGCCCTGCTGGCCGCCGCCTGCTCGCAGACGCCCTCGGCTCAGCCCCCCTTGCCGCCGCTCCCCGCCACCCTGGGCGGACCGGCGCCCGCGGGAGCCCTGCTCCGCTTCGCCGCCTATGGCGACACTCGCGACAACCACGACATCCACCGCGAGATCGTCAAGGGCGTCATGAGCTTCCAGCCGGCCCTGGTCCTGCAGACCGGCGACCTCGTGCACCACGGCGACGCCGCGGATGAATGGCAGACCTTCGACGAGATCACCGGCGACATGCGGCGGCAGATCCCCTATTACCCCGCCCGCGGCAACCACGACGTGGGCAGCCATGGCTATTACGAGCAGCGGGTGACCCAGCCGGTCCTCTCCGGCAACAAGCTCTACTACTCCTTTGAGAAGGGGAACGTCCACTTCGTCGCCATCGACACCCAGCAGGATCTCGCTCCGGCGAGCGAGGAGGGGAGCTGGCTCGAAGCCGACCTCGCCAAGGCGCGGTCCGAGGGAAAGTTCATCGTCCCCTTCTTCCACAAGGCGATCTACTCGATCGGACCCCACGCTCTACGAGAGCGGCGTCATCGACTTGCAGCCGATCCTCCATTCGCTGTTCAAGAAGCACGGGGTCCGCCTGGCCTTCGAAGGGCACGACCATATCTACTACCGCACCGTGCGGGACGGCATCACCTACGTCGTCACCGGCGGCGGCGGCGCTCCGCTTTACGACGGCCAGCACCCCGAGCTCGGGGTTCCCGGCGACGTCTTCGAGAAGGTGAACCACTTCTGCGTCGCGGACGTCTATCCGGACCGCGTGACGGTCACCGCCTACCGGCGCGACCTGACCCGGCTCGACCAGTTCGAGGTGCCTGTCTCTCCGTCGCGATAGGGCCGCGAGATGCGATAGACATCGAAGAGTTGCGGTGGACAAGCCGAAGTTGCGGCGAATAAGCCGGAATCGCGGTGGATCATCCGACATTGCGACGATTGAGCTTACTTTGCGGCGAATCAGCCCGACATTGCAACAGACCTGACCGCCATTGCGGCAGCGGAGTCAAAATTGCGGCAGATCTCCGGACATTGCAGTGGGGATCGGGACATTGCGACGGCGCTAACGACATTGCGGTGAACCGCCAGACATTGCGACGGCGGATCTTGCATTGCGGTGGATCAAGAGACTTTGCGGTGGATCGCCCGATATCGCGGCAAAGCTGCGGCGTTGCGATGGAGACCGAAACATCGCGACGGCGCCCGCGACGATGCGGTGGTACCGCCAGACATTGCGACGGGGGATCTTGCGTTGAACGGTGGAGCGGACGCCCTGGCTCACCCGTTCAGCCGCCAGATCGTGAAGTTGAGCGCCGACGCGTAGCTCACCCAGAGCAGATAGGGCACCATCAGCCACCCCGCGAGCGGCGAGACGCGGAAGAAGGCGAGCACGGTCAGCAGAATGGCGATCCAGAGCAGCGCGATCCCGATCACCCCCAGGGACGGCGAGCGGAGCCCGAAGAACAGCCCGGACCACGCGGCGTTGAGGACGAGCTGAACCAGAAACAGCGTAAGCGCGCCGCGCTGGGCCCCCCAGCCCCCCTGCCGCCAGACCCACCAGGCGGCCACCGCCATCATCAGGTAGAGCGCCGACCAGACCGGCCCGAAGAGCCACGACGGCGGCGTCCAGGAGGGCTTCTGGATCTGGGAGTACCAACCCCCCGGAGCGGTCTGCGACAGTGGTGAACAGCGCGCCGAACCCGGCGGCGGCGAAACAGAGGACCACGAATCCCAGCAGCGCGAGCAGCTCTCTCTTGTTCATTCCACCCCTCCCTTTCACGTCGAGATCGAGCCGTACCCTTCGGCAGCCTTATGGTAGTCCATCCTCGCGGATCGTGGCATCCGTGGCCTGCGACCTCACCTCCTTTCCTCCTCTCCTGAAGGAGAGGAGGGACCTGTCTGAAGCGATCTTGCCGAAGCGCGGAGGAGCCGCCCCAGATACGTCCTCCTTCTCCTTCAGGAGAAGGAGACAGAGGATGAGGTCGCAGGCCACGGGCGCTCCGAAGGCCGGTTCTGTTAATCTCACGACATCTGAAACCAAACAGGGCGACCGCACCGAGGTAGGACGATGGCCGATCGCTTCACCTATGACGTTTTCCTGAGCCACAACTCGAAGGACAAGCCGCGGGTGCGGAAGCTGGCGGAGGAGTTGCGCGCCGCGGGGTTGCGGGTCTGGTTCGACGAGTGGGTCATCAAGCCGGGCGACGACATCTACCTGGCCATCGAACGCGGGCTCGAGGCGGCGCGAGCCCAGGTGTTGTGCCTGTCGCCGGCGGCGCTGGGGTCGGATTGGGTGACGCTCGAACGCAGTACCGTGCTCTTCCGCGATCCGACCAATGCCGGCCGGCGCTTCATCCCCTTGTTGCTGGCCGACTGCGAGCTCCCGGACGCATTGCGGCGCTACAAGTACGTGGATTACCGCCGGAAAACGGAGGCGGCATTCGCTGAATTGCTGGCCGCCTGCCGGACCGAGACGGAATCGGCCCCAGCCGCGCCAAAGGTCAAACCCTCGAAGAAGCCCGCGCAACCGCCGGAGCAGGCTGAGCCGTTGGCCGTGCTGGAACGCACAGCTCACGGGACACGAGGGCTGGGTCTACAGCGTCGCCGTCAGCCCGGATGGGACATGGGCGGCGTCCGGCTCGGGGCAAGAGCCGGACGAGACGGTCAAGATTTGGGACCTGGAGACTGGTGCATGCCGGGCGACGCTGAATGCGGACCAAAGCTTGTTCATCGGCGCTCGCGATTACGCCGGATGGGAAGCGGGTTCTGTCGACCTCGGACGAGTCCGTTCGTGTTTGGGATGCAACCTCGGGCCGGGAATTGATCAAGCTGGTTGGCCACACGAACAAAATTTGGGCGGTGATCGCATTGGGGGGCAATAGTCGCGCACTTTCCGGAGGGGCCGACAAGACGCTTAGGCTCTGGGATCTTGGTACGGGCGAGTGTTTGAAGACGATAGAGTGTGGACCAGATGGTGCTGACGCCGTATGTAGCATAGCTGTCGACTTAGCGGAGGCTCGGGCGCTATCGGGCCATGGCAATGGGCGAGTTCGGCTTTGGGATCTCGAAGCGGGCAGGTGCTTGGCAACGTTGACGGGCCATTCGGGCGACGTGAACTCTGTCCATATCACGCCCGATGGCCGTTTTGCTATTTCCGGTTCGGATGACACTACCGTCAAGGTCTGGAACCTTGAAATGGGGATCTGCGTCGGGACATTGGAAGGCCATCAAAACAGCGTAGATTCGGTCGCCATTTCCCCAGATGGCGCGTTGATTGCCTCTGCGGGATTTCTAGACAGGTCGGTCCGGCTATGGGATTGGAAATCAGGAGCGTGCTTGCAGGTTATCGAACCCGAGCTTTCCCGGCCGATCTCCGTCGCCTTCAGCCCGGATGCTTCGCGTCTTCTCATTGGTGCGGCAGAGCCCCCAAACATCTACGTTTACCGCCTGACCGCCACCCGGGCAGCGCAGCTTGCAGAGGCTACGCGACGGTATGTGAATGCCAAGGTCGTGTTGATCGGTGAAGGGACGGTGGGTAAGACGTCGCTTGCGCATCGGTTAATAGAAGACCGCTACGTCATCCGCGACCGCACGCACGGGATGAACGTGTGGCCACTGGATTTGCCGCTTCCGCCCGACGCCACGATGCAGCGCGAGGCGCTACTCTGGGACCTGCCAGGGCAGGAGGATTACCGGCTGATCCATAGGCTTTTTCTCGAGGAAACCGCGTTGGCACTGCTATTGATCAATCCGCAGAAGGACGATCCCTTTGCCGAGGCGGGCGACTGGCTTCAGGCCCTGGAGACTGCCGCGAGCCATCACGCGCCGGAACGGCGCGTACCCCGCCTGCTGATTTTCTCCCAGATCGATGTAGGTGGGATGAAGATAGGTAACCCCAAGATCGAAAGGTTCCGCGAGCAGCACGGCTTTGCCGGCTGGCTGGCCACCAGCGCCAAGACGGGCGAGCATTGCTCGGACGCAGAGAACGGCGGCAAGCCTTCGAGGCTGAAGCAGATGATCGCGGACCACATACCATGGTCGACCCTGCCGTGGACGGCTACGCCGCGCCTGCTCGCCGAGTTGAAAAACGCCGTGATGACGATTCGCGACGAGACGGACATCCGCCTACTGCGCTTCCCCGAATTGGCACAGCGGCTGGAACAGGCCCTGCCGGGTGAACGATTCGGCGAATCCGACATGCGCACAGCGGTCACCCTGCTGGCCAATCATGGCTTGGTCAGGTCCTTGAAGTTCGGCGACCTGGTGCTACTGCGGCCCGACTTGCTGAACGGCTACGCCGGGGCAATCATTCGCACGGCCCGGGCCCACCAGGACGAGATCGGCTGCGTGCTTGAGGCAGACATCTACGGGCCGGACTTCGACTTCACTGGCGTCGACCGGCTGAGCCGCTCGGACGAGGAGTTTCTGCTGCGGGCCTTGGTTCAGACCTTCCTCGACAACTCACTCTGCATCGCTGAAGACACGTCTCACGGGCGGCTCTTGGTGTTTCCCTCCCAGTATCGGCGGGAGAAGGACATTCCATGGGAACCCGGCGTCTTCGTCTCCTACACCTTCAGTGGCGAGTGGCAGACGGTCTGGACTACCTTGGTGGTGCGCCTTTGGTACAGCCAGGAGTTCGAGCATCGCGAACTGTGGCGCAATGCGGCGGAATTCCAGTCCAGCCGGGGTCACCTGCTGGGCCTGAAGATCGACAAACGGCAGGGCGAAGGCCAAGCGACAATTAGTTTGTTCTTCGACGTGAAGACGCCGGACGAGCTCAAGGTGATCTTTATCGAGTACGTCCATCGGCACTTGATCAAGTATACCAGCAATGTGACACGCGACCGGCGGTACGTGTGCCCGGAGTGCGAGCAGCCGGTGACCGACCTCGAAGCAGTGCGCAGACGCCTGATAGCCGGCAAGGACTTCATCACCTGCCAGGAGTGCGACGAAAGAGTGCCATTGATCGACTTCATTGAGCAGCGGCTCAAGAGTGACCCGGTCACCCAAAAAATTCTGTCTATGGAAGAGACCGCCACGCGGGAGCTAGACACACAGGCCTTGGAGCAAATCTTGATCGGCCACATGATGGCAGTCTGCGGCGAGGCCAACCAGATCTTCCGCCCGGTAACTATGTTCGAGGAGGGCATTGATGGCGAGTTGGAGTTCAAGGACAACGACGGCCAAGCCAGTGGCCAGAAGATCTATGTCCAGCTCAAGAGTGGCAACTCCTACCTGCGAACACGCCAGCACGACGGCCGCGAAATCTTCGACGTAAAGAACGAGCGCCATCTGGACCACTGGATCAACCAGCCAGTGGACGTGTATCTCGTAATACGCCAGACGGAGGAGCGGACCGGTGAGGAGACGATCCGCTGGATGAATGTGACGCGCTATCTCAAGAACCGGAAGGACAAGGCGAGCCGCCAGATCGTCTTTGAGGGCGAGCGGTTGGATATGCAGGCGGTGTGGAAGCTGCGGGATCGGTTCTTTTCGCCCCGGGGGGGTGCGGGGCGGTAGGGGCGTTGGCGTCTCCGACATGCGGTCCGGACCGCCCGCAGGGCGGAATTTATCCAGCCTGGGGTGTCAACCCCAGGTTCGAGGCCCCACAAATTCCAAGCCCCCGAAAGGGCCGGCAGATCCGGCGGGAGATTCGAAACGGCAACGATATGCCGGCCCCTACGGGGGCTTGTTGATTTTGGGGGCTCCCTACCTGGGGTTGACACCCCAGGCTGGATAAATTCCGCCCTGCGGGCGAGAGGCTTCCCCCCTCACATCGAAATCGAACCCTTGCGGAACTCCGTCTTGTCGAGATGGGCATTGATCAGCACCGGCGAGCCCCCCCGCGCGATCCGCAAAGCTTCCTGAAGCACCGCCGGCACGTCCTCCCCTCTTTCGAGCAGGAGCCCGCGGCCGCCGTAGCCTTCGGCGACCTTGTGGTAGTCCGTCCTCGCCAGCACGGTGCCGACGTCGTCCTTCAGGATCTCGATCTGCTCGCGGGCGATCTGGGTCCAGCCGGCGTCGTTGCCGACCACGGCGATCACCGGCAGGCCGTGGCGGACGAAGGTGTCGAACTCGGCGAGGCTGTAGGCGGCCGAGCCGTCGCCGTAGATGATCCAGACGTCCGCGTCCGGACGGCAGAGCTTGGCGCCGAGGGCGAAGCCGCCGCCCACGCCCAGCGTGCCGAAAACGCCGGGATCGAGCCAGGAGAGCGGTGCCCGCGGGCTCAGGGTGTAGGCGGCGGTGGCCACGAAGTCGCCGCCATCCGCCACGATCACGCTCTCGGGGGCGAGCGCGCGGTCGATTTCGCGGCAGAGGTGGAGCGGGTTGATCCGCTCGGCTGGGATCGCGGCCTGACGGTCGATCTCCCGCTCGCGCTCCTGGTCGCGGGTGCGCAGGGTGCCCAGCCAGTCCTCCCAGTTGCTCCCGGAGAGGATCGCGGCCATTTCGCGCAGCAGGAGCCCGGGATCGGCGTGTACGCCTAAGTCCGGCTTGCGGTTCATCCGCAGATCCTGCTCCCTCCGGTTGACCGAGATCAGAAAGGCTTTGCGGCTGATGTGCTTGCCGTAGTCGAGCCGGAAATCGTTGGGGATGCCCGCGAGCAGCACGAGGTCGGCCTCGCGGAGCGCCTCCCGCCGCTTGTGGCGGAGTTGCAGGGGGTGGCCGGGGCCGAGCAGGCCACGGGCGCCGCCGGCCAGATAGACCGGCGCGCCGATCGCAGCGACCGCCTTCGCCAGCTCCTCGGCTTTCTCCCGCGTGGGGGACGAGAGCAGCAACTGGCCGCCGAGCACCAGGACGGGACGCTTGGCCTTGCGTAGCCGGGCCGCGGCCTTGCGCGCGTCCCCCTTCTCGGGCGGCGGGGGCGGGATCTCTCGCGGTGGCGATGCCGTGACCCGGCCGGCGCCGGAGAACACCCTTGCGGCGTGGCTCTTGAGGTAGAGGCGGAGCGCCGTTCCCGCCAGACCGCCCCCCTTGGAGCTGGCGCCGTACCACTGGCGCACCAGCGGCTCGTCGTAGAGCAGGTCGATCGGGCACTCCAGGAAGACGGGGCCGGGCACGCCGGAGCGCGCGACGTCGAACGCCTTCTCCAGCATCGGCACCAGCTCGCGCACGGTGGAGGCCGAGGCGGCCCACTTGACGTGCGGCTGAATGAGCGGCATCTGCTCGATGTCCTGGAGCGCGCCCCGACCTTTCAGCAGGGTCGCCGCGGCGCCCCCCAGGAGCACCACCGCCGACTGCGCGAGCTGGGCGTTCTTGATCGCGGTGATGGTGTTGGTGACGCCGGGGCCGGCGGTGACCGCCGCCACTCCGGGCACGCCGGTCAGCCGGAAGACCGCGTCGGCGGCGAAGACGGCGTCCACCTCGTGGCGGACGTCCACCACCCGGATGCCGCGCGCCTTGGCGCCCACCAGGATGGGCGAGATGTGTCCGCCGCAGAGGGTGAAGAGGAACTTCACCCCCCGCTCCACCAGCACCGACGCGATCCGATCTCCGCCGTTCATGGAGGGGGAGTATAGCGTGGCGAAATCAAAGACAGGGACGTAAAGGACGACAGGGACATCAAGGACAGGAGAGACCGCCGAGCCCGTGGCTTTCGTCCCTGATGTCCCTGCTGTCCCTTGCGTCCCTTGCTTTGGCCTTTCCGCCGAAGGCTTACTAGGCCTGGGTGTTCTGGATCGTCGCCGCCTCCGGTTTCGGCTTCTGGCCCGTCGAGCGCAGGCTCACGAGCCTGTTGAGCAGATCGAACCAGAACGGCG
Organism: uncultured Acidobacteriota bacterium; assembly: GCA_963792575.1. Lineage (GTDB taxonomy): Bacteria > Acidobacteriota > Thermoanaerobaculia > Multivoradales > UBA5704 > DATARR01. Next base: position 178,008 of record CAWBWZ010000002.1, on the reverse strand, counting down.
CGCCCAGGGAAAGAGCGACGGAAGTGATCACGAAGCCCAGGGAGTGCCGCCAGAACCAGAACCAGAGGACCGCCAGGAAACCCGGCGTGGGCGGTTGGGCGCCCGCGGCGGCCTGCCAGTCCTTCACACGGTCGTTGAAGTAGTAGATCGGATAGCGCGGAATGTTGAGATTGAAAAACTGCGTCTGGAGCGCTTCGAGGTCCGCCACGTTCTGCTTGAGATTCTGGGCGGCGTTCGGTTGCGCGCCCGGGATGGGAGCGGCACCATCACTCCCGGTTGGCGGGGAGGATTTCTCGACCTCGTCCTTCGCGATGGCGACCAGAGATTCCCGCAACGCCGAGTCCGCCCGCAGGAACTTTACGAGCGCGAGGGTATCCACCCCCAGCCCGAAGCTGATGAAGATGGCGATGATGAGGATGTAGCTCTGAATCTTTCTGCGATACCAGCCGGAGACCCGATCCATGGAGTGATCGAACCAGACCCCGAGGTTGTCTTTCATCTTGTTGAAATCACCGCGGGCGTCGTCGATCAGCGCCAGGAGAGCTCGCCGGACATCCTCATCCTTGACATTCTGAACCGCCAATCGAACTTCTTCGACCGTGGCGGGAAAATTCTGGCCGTTCAGCGAGTTGAGCGCCGCCATGACGAAGGTCCGGGTCGGAATGTAGGAGGGCCGGCGCTTCCAGGGGAGCGCATCCTTCTGCACCAGACCTTTGACGAGGTGATGATCGAAGACACCTTTCGCCACATCGGACCCGAGCAGGTTCTCCAGCCCTTCCTTGAGGGACGCGGCCCGGAGGCCGAACAGATTGGAGAAGCCTTCGTTGATCGTCGAGCAGATCAGGCTCAGCAGGAAATAGATCAGAATCAGGCCGATGCCGACGTCCAGAACCGTGGAACCTAGCATGGGTATCCTCCTTGAAGGATCAGAGCTCGCGAAGCCCGATCTCGCCGTTGGGCTGAATCCAGGATTTGCTCGATGATACTACGGACACGAAAGCGTCTGACCTGGGGTAACCTCCCTCGATGAACTGGCCCGGCGACTCCACCGCTCTGGCGGACGATCTCCGCCGCTCCCTGCGCGGCGAGGTGCGCTTCGACGCAGGGCAGCCGCGCCCTCTACGCCACCGACGCCTCGAACTACCGGCAGGTGCCGATCGGGGTCGTGGTGCCGGTGGACGACGAGGACCTGATCGCGGCGGTGGCGGCCTGCCGGCGGCATGGCGCGCCGATCGTCCACCGCGGCGCGGGCACCAGCCTCGCCGGGCAGTGCTGCAACGTGGCGGTGGTGATCGACTCCTCCCGCCATCTGACCGGCGTGCTCGCGATCGATCCCGAGCGGCGGACCGCCCGCGTCCGCCCCGGCACGGTGCTCGACGACCTCCGCCGCGACGGCTCTCCGGCACGGGCTCACCTTCGGCCCCGATCCCGCCACCCACGGCTGGTGCACGGTCGGCGGCATGATCGGCAACAACTCCTGCGGCGTGCATTCGCTGACCACCGGCCGGACCTCCGACAACGTCGAGGAGCTGGAGATCCTCACCTACGACGGCCTGCGGCTGCGGGTGGGCGCGACGCCGGAGGCGGAGATCGACCGCATCGTCCGCGCCGGCGGCCGGCGCGGCGAGATCTACCGCCGGCTGCGCGAGCTGCGGGACCGCTACGCCGGGCTCGATCCGCGAGCGCTTCCCGCGCCTCTCCCGGCGGGTCTCCGGTTTCAATCTCGACGACCTCCTCCCCGAGCGCGGGTTTCCACGTCGCCCGCGCCCTCGCCGGCACGGAGGGGACCTGCGTCACCTTCCTCGAGGCCACCGTCCGCCTGACGCCCGCGCCCAAGGCCCGCGTGCTGGCCGTGCTCGGATATCCGGACGTCGTGCGCGCCGCCGAGCGCGTTCCCGAGGTGCTGGCGGCCGGGCCGATCGGGCTGGAAGGGATGGACCGCTTTCTGGTCGACAACGAGTTCACCCGCCGGTCCTATCGCGAGACCCTCGCTCTTCTGCCGCCGGGGGACGCCTGGCTGCTGGTCGAGTTCGGCGGCGAAAGCCGGGAAGAGGCGCTGGAGCGGGCGCGCCGGCTCATGGTCAGAGACAGGCGCCGCTCCTGGTAGAGAGCCCCGCCGAGCAGGCGAGGATCTGGCAGGTGCGCGAGGCCGCGGTGGCGACCACCTCGCGCGATCCGCGCCTCGGCGACGGCTGGCCCGGCTGGGAGGATTCGGCGGTGCCGCCCGAGCGACTTCGCTCGCCTACCTCCGCGATCTCCTCGCCCTGCTCGCCGGCCACGGCTACGGCGCCGCCCTCTACGGCCACTTCGGGGAGGGGTGCCTGCACGCCCGCATCGACTTCGACTTCCGCACGGCGGAAGGGATCCGGACCTACCGGACTTTCATGGAGGAGGCGGCGGACCTGGTGGTCGCCCACGGCGGCTCGCTCTCCGGCGAGCATGGCGACGGCCAGCAGCGCGGCGAGCTGCTGCCGCGCATGTTCGGCGAGGAGCTGGTCCAGGCCTTCCGCGAGTTCAAGGCGATCTGGGACCCCGGCAACCGGATGAACCCCGGCAAGAAGGTCGATCCCTACCCGCTCGACGCCGACCTCCGGCCGGCGCTCCGGCTCGCCGATCCGCCCGGTCGCGTTCAGGTATCCAGGACGACGCCGGCGGCTTCGCCCGCGCCGTGACCCGCTGCGTCGGGGTCGGCAAGTGCCGGCAGACGTCAGGAGATACTGGCGGGATCATGTGCCCCAGCTTTCAGGCGACCCGCGAGGAGCAGCACTCGACGCGCGGCCGGGCGCGCCTGCTGTTCGAGATGCTGGAGGGCGGAGTGATCCGCGACGGCTGGCGCAGCGAGGAGGTGCGCGAGGCGCTCGACCTCTGCCTCGCCTGCAAGGGGTGCCGCGCGGAGTGCCCGGCCGGGGTCGACATGGCGACGCTACAAGGCGGAGTTTCTCCACCATCATTACGCGGGGCGGCCGCGCCCGCGAGCGGCCTACGCGATGGGGCTGATCCCCTGGTGGGCCCGGCTGGCCTCGCGGTTTCCCGGGCTGGCTAACGGGCTGGCGCAGAGCCGCGCTGGCTCAGGAATCTTGAAGAAGCTCGGCGGCATCCATCCCGACCGCCGCCTCCCCGCGCTCGCCCGCCGGACGTTCCGGGACGGGTTCGCCGCGAAAGCCGGCGGACTGCCGCACCGTCCTCCTCTGGCCGGACACCTTCACCAACTTCTTCCAGCCGGAGATCGCCCACGCGGCCGTCGAGGTGCTGGAGGCCGCCGGGCACCGCGTCGGCATCCCGCGCCAGGTCCTCTGCTGCGGCCGCCCGCTCTACGACTTCGGCATGCTCGATCTCGCCCGCCGCCAGCTCCGCCAGATCCTGGAGGCCCTGCGGCCGGAGATCGCGGCCGGGCTCCCCATGGTGGGACTGGAGCCGAGCTGCGTGGCGGTGTTCCGGGACGAATTGGTCAACCTGTTCCCGGAAGACGAGGCCGCCCGGCGGCTCTCCGCACAGACCTTCACGCTCGCCGAGTTCCTCGTCCGCGAGGGATTCGAGCCGCCCCGCCGGAGCGGCGAAGCGCATCATCCAGGGGCATTGCCATCACCACTCGGTGATGGGCCTGGACGCCGACCGGACGTTGCTGGGCAGGCTCGGGCTGGATTTCCAGATCCTCTACGCCGGCTGCTGCGGCATGGCCGGAGCGTTCGGGTTCGAGGCGGAGCACTACGAGGTCTCGCTCGCGGTCGCCGAGCAGGCCCTCCTCCCCGCGGTCCGCGCCGCGGGGCCGGAGGTCCTGATCGTGGCGGACGGCTTCAGTTGCCGCGAGCAGATCGGCCAGCTTACGGGACGGCGGAGCCGCCACCTGGCGGAGGTGCTGGCGGCGGAGGCATCGAACGCGCTCGCCTGAACGGCCGTCCCAGCCGCCGCCAGAGCCAGCGCAGGACGAGGAAGGCCACGAGGATCGCCAGCCCCACCGGCACCAGCACGACGGCGGCGAAGATCAGGAAATCCACCAGCCATTGCAGGAAGTCGATCAGCTTGCGGATGCTCGACCGCAGCGAGTCGGAGGGCTGCCACGACTGGTCCGCCACCGGCTTGGCCGCCTCAGTGGGGACGAGCTCGAGGTTGATCGTGGAGAGGGCGGCGAGCTTGTCGTAGGAGCTGAGCTGCGTCTGGATCTGCTCGATCTGCGTGCGGATGTCGACGAGCTGCCGGTAGATCTCCATGATCTCGTCGGCCTTGCGCCCTTTCTGACGCGACTCGGCGAGCAGCCCCCGCAGCTCGGTCTCCGTCTCCGCCAGGGTGCGGCGGTGGGCGTCGAGATCGATGTATTGATCGGTGACATCCTCCACCTGCTGGTGCTCACGGTTGACGCGGACGGCGAACGATCGCAGGCTGTTGAGCACCTGAGCGAAGCGGTCGGCCGGCACGCGCAGCGTCAGCGAGTAGACGAAGAGCTCCCCCTGGCGCTGGGCGTTGGAGGAGGAGACGTACCCCCCCATATCACTGACCAGGGCCTCGACGCGCTTCGCCACGTCGACCGAGTCCTTCACCTCCAGCTGGAGATCGACGGTGCGGAGCAGCTTCCGCGGAATCGCCGGCGACTGCTTCGCGGCGGGAGGAGGCGCCACGGGCTTGGTCTGCGTGGGAGCCGCCGCGGACCGGTCGGCCCCTCCTCCCAGGTAGCCCAGGGCCTTCAGAGCCTCGGGTTGCGCGGCGCGGAAATCCACGGCACCGCTCACGTGCCTCGCCGGCGCTTCCTTCTTGCAGCCGCCCGCGCCCAGCGCCAGACCTGCCAGAACCAGGACCAGAAATCTCCGCATCGTCGTCTCTCCGAAGAAAGTAGAGTCAGTATGGCATGGATGGATGTAGGATGATCGGTGAAGACTGCTCCTCGATCTATGAGACGGAGGTAACCGAAATATGGTTCCAGCGACGAGGTTTGCCGCTTCTCTCGCGTTGGCCGGGATGGTGCTTTTCTCCCTCCCGGGAATCGCGCAGGACGCCTCGGGCCTCCCTTCTGAAACCCTGGCGCAGTCGACGCCGCTGTTCGCCTTCCAGAGCCAGGGGAACCGCCCGGCGATGGTCTTCACCCGCAGCGGCACGGCCGCCGAGCAGGATCCCCGCATCTTCGTCGCCTCGCGGGATGGCTGGCGGCTGGTCCAGCTGCCGGACGCGCTGCACAACAGTGTCTGGATCTTTGCCGGCCGGGCCGGCGACGAGGTCTGGGGGATCACCGAAGGGGGCGCCGGCACGCTCCAGTTCATCTCCAGCGCCAACGGCGGCCGCTCCTGGAAGGTCCACGGCGGGCTCCCGAAGATTTCGAAGGCGGCCGTGGTGGAGCTCTTCTCGATGAATGACGAGGGGCGCGGAACCCTGATCCTCCGCCTCGACGAGGACGCCAGCCCGAACGCGCCCCGGCTCGGCTACTACGTCTATCTCAGCAAGAACGGCGGCAAGGCCTGGTCCGACCCCATCTACTCCCAGGGCAAGCCCACTCCCCCACCCAATCTCCTGGCGCCTCCCGACCGCGCCTTCGACAACCAGCAGCCGTTCGAATCCGCCTCCTGGCAGCGCCTTCTCGCCGATCTTCAGCCGGCGGGCTGAAGAGCCGGCCGGCCGCGCCCGGGCATCAATGCCCGGGCTACACCCCAAAAGAAAAGCCGGCTGAAAGCCGGCTCCCGGGATGGTCTACTCACTTTGGAGCCGGCTTCAGCCGGCTTTTTGTTTCCTGCGTAGCCCGGGCATTGATGCCCGGGCGGGACTCCTACTCCTCGCCCATAAACGGATACCGGAAGTCCTTCGCCGGCACGAAGGTTCTCCTTGATCGCCCGCTGCGAGGTCCAGCGCATCAGGTTGGCCATCGAGCCCGCCTTGTCGTTGGTGCCGGAGGCGCGGGCGCCGCCGAAGGGCTGCTGGCCGACCACCGCCCCGGTCGGCTTGTCGTTGATGTAGAAGTTCCCGGCGGTGTGGCGGAGCGCCTTCGACAGGTGGTCGACCGCCTTGCGGTCCTGGGCGAAGATGGCGCCGGTCAGCGCGTAGGGGCTGGTGGTGTCGACCAGCTCCAGCGTCTCCTCGATCTGCGCGTCCTCGTAGACGAAGACGGTCACCACCGGGCCGAAGATCTCCTCCTGCATCAGCTTGAAGCGCGGGTCCTTGGTCACCACCACGGTGGGCTCGATGAAGTACCCCTTGCGACTTGTCGCCGTTGCCGCCGGTCAGGATCTCGGCGTCGCTCGAGCTCTTCGCGTGATCGATGTAGCCGCATGATGCGGTCGAAGGAGGGCTCGTCGATCACCGCGGCCATGAAGTTGCGGAAGTCGAGCGGTCGAGCCCATCCTGATCTGCCTTCATCTCGTCGACCAGACGCTCGCTGACGGCGGCCAGAGCGAGCGCGGGACGTAGGCGCGCGAGCCCGCCGAGCACTTCTGCCCCTGGTACTCGAAGGCGCCGCGGACGAGCGCCGCGACGCAGCGCCTCGACGTCCGCCGAGGGGTGGGCGAAGACGAAGTTCTTGCCCCCGGTCTCGCCGACGATGCGCGGGTAGGAGCGGTATTTCGGGATGTTCTCCGCCGATCGTCTTCCACATCGCTGGAAGACCGGGGTCGAGCCGGTGAAGTGGATGCCCGCGAAATCGCGGTGTCCCAGCACCGGATCGCCGACCTTCGGCTCGCCCTGCCGGGGAGGAAGTTGATGACGCCGTCCGGCAGCCCGGCCGCCTGGAGGACCTTCATCACGTAGTAGTTCGGAGAGCACCGCCGTCGAGGCCGGCTTCCAGAGCACGGTGTTGCCCATCAGCGCCGGCGCGGTCGGCAGGTTGCCGCCGATGGCGGTGAAGTTGAACGGCGAGACGGCGAAGACGAACCCTTCGAGCGGCCGGTACTCCACCCGGTTCCACATCGCCGGGTCGGGACCACGGCTGCTCGCCGTAGAGCGCCCGCATGAAGTAGGGGTTGAAGCGCCAGAAGTCGATCAGCTCGCAGGCCGAGTCGATCTCGGCCTGGAAGACGGTCTTCGACTGGTTGAGCATGGTGGCGGCGTTGACGGTGTCGCGCCAGGGGCCGGCGAGCAGGTCGGCGGCGCGCAGGAAGCACCGACGGCGCGCTCTTCCCAGCTCGTCTCGCTCCACTCGCGCCAGGCCTCCTTCGCCGCCGCGGCGGCCGCCTCCACCTCGGGCGGCGCCGGCCTGGTGGAAGGTGGCGAGCACGTGGCCTGTGGTCGTGCGGGCAGACCGCCTTGCCGATGTCGCCGGTGCGCACCTCCTTGCCGCCGATGATGAGCGGGATCTCGATCTGCTCGTTCAGCATCTCGTTCAGGCGCTTCTTCAGGGACTGCTTCTCCGGCCGACCCGGAGCGTACGACCGCACCGGCTCGTTGACCGGCACGGCGAGGGGGAGAATCGCGTTCGACATGCGCGCTGGCTCCTTCGGAAGATGAAAAGGCCGGGAAACCCGGCCGTCGAGGTTCGGTTCGGCGGCCCCTGGACGGGACCGCCGGAATCGTATCAGGCTTTCAGGGCGAGGCTTTCAGGGCGAGGCTTTCAGGGCGGCAAAGGCGAAAAGCAGGAAGCCCGCGATCAGCAGCGTGCCGCCGACCGGCGTGACCGCGCCGAGCCAGCGCGGGCCGCCCAGGGCGAGACGCGAAAACGGTGCCGCTGAAGATCAGGCTCCCCAGCAGCAGGCACCACCCGGCGCCGTCGATGCCGTCGCCGCAGGCCCTGCAGGCGCCCAAGGCCGGCCAGCACCAGGGCGAAGCTGCCGTACATGAGATAGCGGGCCGCGGTCTCCCAGAGCTGCAGCTCCCGCGGCTCCAGGCGAGCCGCGAGGGCATGCGCGCCGAACGCGCCGGCGACGACCGCGAGGGCGCCGCCGACAGCGCCGAGGAAGATCCAGTTCATGCCTGTTCCTCCTGAACGGGAGACGCCCCACGGGGCGTCTCTACAATGCGCGTGCGGAACGCGGGCGGGCGGCCCCAATGTAGAGACGCCCCGTGGGGCGTCTCCAACCTGGCGGCCCGTCAGACCTCGCCAAGCCGCCGCACGGAGGCGATCTTGTCGCGCGGGATCATCAGGTGGTCGTGCTTCTTCCAGAAACCGAGCTGGGCGACGCGGCGGACGTAGTCCTCCTTGGAGCGCCCGCCGTCGCCGTCGCGGTGGACGTCGGCCTCATGGAGGAAGATGCCGCGGTCGTCCATGTCGTCGCACCGGCCCACGACGATCTCGGGGCCGGTGGTGTCGACGATCACGGTGATGCCGTGCAGCTCGCCCTTGTTCTGATGGAAGGTGCCCATCTAGCTGGCCGGCACCGCGCAGTGCTCGGCGAAGACCTGCGCCAAGTCACCTGCCACCGCGTTGGCGTCCCGCCCCTCGATCCGGTGGCGAGGAATGAAGTAGACCAGCTCGCCATCCTTGAAGAAGGCGATCGACGGGCTGCTGGGCGGAATGTCGGCGATGTAGGCCCGGGCCTTCGCGGTGGCCTCGAGGTCCTGCCCCGCGAACACGGAGGCGACGCGGTCGGGACGGCGCTCCCCCTGGAGGGCGAGGCGGACGCCGGGGCGCGCCATGCCGGCGGCGCAGCCGCACACCGAGTTGACCACCAGCATCGCGGTGCCGGACTTCTCGTTCATGAAGGAATCCACATCCTCGGGAGTCCTCAGTTCTTTCACGCCGGCGCTCGTCAGCTCCTCGCGCATCGGCCGGACCAGAAGCTCACTGTAGGGCACTGTCGCACCTCCTTTTTCAAGCGCCCGAGGGCGCGTCGGGTTCTATTCTACGTCCTGCATCAAGGGCTGGAAACAAAAAGCCCGGGCACAAAATGCCCGGGCCTGAAAAGCTGCCCCCGGTGGCGCGAGGCCCTACCGGAACCGGACCGTCGCGCCGAGGCGGAAGATCCGCGGGCTGAGCCTCTCGTTGGACTCGAAGAAACGTCCCGAGTTGGCGTTGCGCTCCCGCTGCAGCACGTAGGACGAGTTCGCCAGGTTGAAGCCGTCGACCCCCAGGGTCAGGTTGAAGTCGTTGAAGTGGAATTCCTTCTCGATCCGCGCGTCGAACACGTAGATGTTGGGGTTGCGGAACTCCTCGATCCCCGCGAGCTGGACGTTGCGGCTGCCGACCGGACCGCCCTTGCGGAGGAACGGCGGCGTGATGTAGCCCTGGCGGCCGGTGACGCTCCCCGCGACGTTGAAGCCCCATGGGCGGTCCGGCGCGATCTGGTAGATCCCGTTCATGTTGAACGACCACTTGGAGCCGGTGAAGATGTTCGTCTTGTTGCCTCCCGACTTCTCGAAGAAGACGCTGGGATCGTCCGCGAAGCCGGTCAGATCGGTGATCGTGTCGGTGGGATCGTCGTACTTCCTGTACTCGTCACCGATCTTCCACTTCCAGTCGTTGTACGTGACGTGACCCCGGAAGCTCCAGTGGTCGGCGAGCCGCTTGGTAAGGCTGAGGGTCGCCCCCAGATACCGCTGCTTGCGGTCGCCGTTGGTGTAGAAGGTGCCGCCGGTCGGCGTCAGGCCGTCCCGCAGATCGTAGAACGGCTTGGTGACGGTCTGGCCGTTCGGCAGCGTGCCGCTGACGGTGCCCCCCTGCACCCAGTCCTCGCGGGTGGCGACGCGCGTCTGCCCGGTGGCGTCGTCGACGACCAGGATCCGGGCCTCGGGGATGTCGAAGACGTTGCGGTAGGTCGCGGTGAGACCGACCGCCACGTTGGCCCCGAAGCCCTGGTCGAGCCCGAAGGTGAGCTCGTCCGTCAGGGCCGGAGTGAGCTTGCGGTCATTGATGTTGGAAACGGCCGTCGGGTTGGCGGGATCGATGTTGTAGGTGTAGGCGAACTGCAGGGAGCCCACCTCGCCGGGATCGAGGATCAGGTTGTTGTTGGCGTCCTCGAAATAGAAGTAGGCGTAGTTGTAGCCGATCGGGTTGACGCGGGTGGCCAGCGGGAGCTGCCCGAGCTGCTCGGCGTACCGGGAGAAGGAGCCGCGCAGCAGCGTCTGGCGGTCCTTGCCCAGCGCGTAGGTGACGCTGACGCGAGGCTCGACGGTGCTCCAGTTGAAGCCGCCGGCGTGGTTTCCCTTGAAGTCGATCGGCGGCAGCAATCCCTGCGCTTCCGGAACGCCGGAGTCGAAGCTGGCCAGGTTCTTCATGTACTGGCGGTCGTAGCGCAGGCCGGCGTTGATGGTCAAGCCGGTCGAGGGTGACCGTGTCCTGCAGCCAGGCCGCCCCATAGCTCGACACGATCTTGTCCTTCCGGTTGCGCGAGGAACTCGACCTGCGCCATGCCCCGGGTCCAGGCCGAGAGACTCGCCCGAGAAGACCCGGTTGCCGTGCGGCCAGACGGTGCCGGAGTCGTTCTCCTGCTCGCGGAAGCTGCCGCCGAACTTCAGCTGGTGGCCGGCCGAGCCGGTGTTGAAGAAGTAGCTGGCGTCGAGCCGCTCCTGGTCGATCGTCGCGTCCTGCTTGAAGTCGTAGCTGCTGCCCTGCGCGACGCCGTCGGCGTCGACGTAGACGAAGGGCTCGAGCCCGCCCTGGGGAGCCAGGGTGAACTTGCCGGTGTCGCGCGACCAGAGGCCGGTGATCGACAAGTTCGGGGAGGCGAGGAGGCTGTCCTCGACCTTGTAGATGTCCTGCGGCGTGGTCTGGTTGTGGGTCGCCCCGGGAGCGGTGTCGGGGCCCGCGCCGCGCCCGAACTTGAGCTTGTCGTTGGTCCAGTAGTGGAGGACGCCCGAGTTGTTCTGCCCGGTCTGGAAGTTCAGCTTGGAGTTGTAGTCCTTCAGCTTGGTCTTGTCCGGCTGGCCCCCCTGGACGATGTTGCTGGATGTCGCTGACGCCGTAGGCGCCCCAGATCCAGAGGTGGTCCTTGATCAGCGGTCCGCCGATGTCGGCGCCATACTCCTTCACCGAATCGATCTTGTTGCCGTCCACCTGCTTCGGCTCGGACTGCAGGCTGCCGTCGGTGTCCAGATAGCGGGCGGTGCCCCGCCACTCGTTGGTGCCGCGCTTGGTCACCTGGTTGATCAGTCACGCCCGAGGTCTGGACCGTGACGTCGGCGCTCGACACCGTGAACTGCACCTCGTCGAAGGCCCCGAAGTCGAAGTAGGTGGCCGAGCCGCCCACCGCGTTCATGTCGGTGAGGATGACGCCGTCCACCGCGAAGGTGTTGTCGCGCGAGCCCGAGCCGACGCCGATGAAGTTCGACTGCTGGCCGCTCTCGCTGCCGCCGACGTTGACGCGGTCGACCAGCACCCCGGGCGCCTGGCTGAGCAGCGACCAGGGATCACGGGCCGTCGGCACCTTGTCGAGCTCGACGGTGGTGACGTTGGTCCCCTGGTCGACCCGCCGCTCGTCGAGCAGCGGGCTCTCGCCGGTGACCGTGATGACATCCCTGACCGCCCCGTTCAGCGTGACCTCGATGGTGGTCTTGCCGCCGAGCTTGATCGCCAGGTCGGGGTACTCCGCCGTAGAGAAGCCGTCCAGCTCCGCCTTCAGAGCGTAAGCCCCGGGAGGCCGGTTGAGGAAACGGAACTTCCCCTGCGCGTCGCTCACCTGCACCTGGGGCGCCGTCGCGCCGGTAAGGGTGACCGTCACCCCGGGAAGCGGCTGCTTCTGCTCGTCGGTCACGGTGCCGAAGAGATCACCCGTCTGCTCCTGCGCGAAGACCGGCAAGGCGGCCAACGCCAGCAGCAGCACGGCGACGACGAGCGCGAGACGCGGGTAGATGCGCCTGCCCATGCTGTACCCCCTTTCAAGGTCGAACGGAAACGAGTCTCCGAGACGCAAGAGCCTCTCTATTTGTCTTGTGCTGGATTATGCAACGAGTCGGTGACAGGACGCCACCGCGCCGGGTTTCCGGCGCGGTGGCGCGGCGTCAGTACGGGTTGGCGTCGATCACGCCATTGTTGACGCTGCGCAGGTAGTAGCCGGTCGCCGGCCGGTTCTTGAGGTCGAAGGTGCCGCCGGTGAGGACCTTCCAGATCTTGTAGTTCGAGTAGGTCAACGGCACCCCCGCCTGGCAGACCGCCGGCGCGTGGTCGGCGAGGATGAAGTAGGCCGGGCCGGTGCCGACCACCCGCGCGAGGCCGTTCTTGTCCACCTCGACCGAGGTCGCCTCGTTGACCGCGACGCTCAGGGCGCTCGCCGCCTTGCCGTCCTTGATCTGGCGGGCGAGGAAGGCCAGGGTCCGCCCCATGCGGTCGCGGGTCACGAAGTGGCTGTCGGTGATCGTGCCCTGCAGGTTGGCCCAGTGGAAGAAGTCGTAGGTGAAGGTGATCGTGCGGTGGTACGGATTGGCCAGGGCGTCGCTCGACAGCGCCGAGCCGGTGCAGCCGTCGTAGCTGAAGTCCCCCTGGATGGCGAGCCCGGCGCTGGTGCCGCCGACTCCCCCGCCCCGGGCGTAGACCGATTCGACAGCGGTCTCGACCTTGGTCCCCTTGAAGTACTTGACGTAGTCGCACTGGTCGCCGCCGGCGAAGAAGACCACCTCGGCGTTCTTGACCGTGGTCTCCACGGCCGTGGTGTTGGAATCATTCGCGCTGGTGATCACCAGCGTCTCGACCGAGTCGACGCCGTTCATGGCGTAGATGTAGTCGTTGTAGCCGTTCGAGCCCGAGGAGCGGAGGATCACGACGTCGATCTTGGTCGCGCAGCTCGTGCAGCCGCGCACCTGGTCGATGATCCACTGGAGCGCCGCGTCGACGTCCGTGCCGCCCCCTCCGAAGATCGTGGGCCGGCCCGGCCAGGGAGACGACCACGTCGGCGGCGTTGCCGGTCAGGTAGCGGGTGACCTTGCCTTCAGCGGGAATCGCGAGGACGGCGGCGAGCAACAGCAGAGAAAAGATCTTTCGCATCAGGTTCTCCTCCAAATAATTGAATGACTCCACAAGGGCTCCACAGGGACTCCCCATAGACTCCTGTGCGCCGAGGAGCCCGATCCGTGACCCTTTCCCTGTGCTACGCTGACCCGCGCACCCTTCCGGTATCTTTTCCGTCATCGAGGTCGCCGCCATGCGTGACACGAAGCTGATCCCGATCTTCCTGGGCATCCTGGTCTTCATCGCGGTCGGATTCGTCCTCCACATCCTGCAGCCGATCCTGCTGCCGTTCGTGGTCGCGGTCTTCCTGTCGCGGATCTTCGGTCCACTCAACGCGGCCCTCCGGCGCCGCCGGGTGCCCGCCGCGCTGTCGATCCTCCTGGTGCTGATCCTGGTCTCGGCCGTCATCACGATCTTCGCGTGGGCGGTCTACTCGAGCGCCCAGGCGTTCACCGCCGGCCTGCCGCGCTATCAGCAGCGCTCGAAGGATCTGCTCACCGGGCTTACCGGCTGGCTCGTCGCCGCCTTCCCCAGCCTCCAGACGCAGATCCAGGGGTGGCACTGGCAGGAGGCGGTCGGGGTCGGCTCGGTGGCCGGGTTCGTGGCGGCGATGGTCGGCTCGTTCCTCCTCTTCTTCAACGACGCCTTCCTCGTCCTGCTCTTCCTGGTCTTCCTGATCGCCGGGAGCGAGGCCTTCCCGGCGAAGCTGCGACGGGCCCTGGCGCCCGAGCGGGCCGAGCAGCTCGCCGCGATGATGCAGAACATCGAGGCGGGAGTGCGCCGCTACCTGATGACCAAGACGCTCTTCAACCTGATGGTCGGAGCGATGGTCACCGCCCTGCTGGCGATGTTCGGGGCCGACTTCCCGCTGCTCTGGGGGCTGATCACCTTCCTCGCCCACTACATCCCGAGCGTCGGCGCGGTGATCTCGGTAGGATTGCCGACGATCTTCCTCTTCCTCCAGTTCTCCCCTGGACTGGCGCTGCTGATCGCCCTGCTCAACGCGGCGCTGCAGTTCATCCTCGGCAACGCCGTCGAGCCGCGCATCATGGGCTCGAGCCTGGACCTCAGCCCGCTGCTGGTGCTGATCTCCCTGCTCTTCTGGGGATTTCTCTGGGGCCCCTGGGGGATGATCCTCTCGGTGCCGATCACCTCGACGATCAAGATCATCTGCGAGAACGTCGAGCCCCTCCACCCCATCGCCGTGCTGATGAGCGGCTCGCACCAGGCGCCCAAGCCCCGGCCGAGCCCGGCCCGGGTCAGCGAGACGCCGGCCTGAGGCCACCTGGTTCGGCCCTTGCACTCCTCCGCGCCCGACAGTGTGGAGGTGACAGAATGGCACGTCGTTATCCAGTCTTTTTCTTTCTTCTCGGTCTGCTGCCGGCCATCGCCGGAGCGGCGCCGAATTCGTTCAAGTTCGGCCGGTTCGGCGCGGTTCCGATCGTCCGCCCGGCGGGCGAGCCCTCTAAGGTGGCCCTCCTCTTCTCGGGCGAGAAGGGACTCGGCGAGCGCGAGGCCGCGATCGCCAAGGCCCTCGCCGCCTCCGGCGCGCTGGTCTTCGAGATCGACACGGCCCGCTATTTCGCCACCGCGGGCCATGGCGGCGGCCGTCTCTTCCCCGCCGTCGACTTCGAGGCGCTGAGCCAGATTGGCCAGAAGGAGTGGGGGATTCAGGCCTACCAGCAGCCGATCCTGGTCGGCACCGGCGCCGGCGCCACCCTGATCTACGTGGCCCTGGCCGAGGCGCCCCCCGACACCTTCGCCGGGGTGGTCAGCGACGGCTTCTGCCCGGTGATCCCCTCCGATCGCCTGTTCCGCCGCGCCAGCGGCCTGACCTGGGACCGAAAATGGCAGGGACCCGGGATTCTTCTGCTCCCCTCCAGAGAGATCGAGGACCCCTGGCTCCTCCTCGACACTCCGGGAGCGGCCTGCGCCGGGGGCTCCCCCAGGGAGTTCGTGAAGACGATCGGCAGCGCCCGCGTCCTCCCGGCGCCGGCGGGAACGCCGCCCCGGGAGGCCTGGAAGAAGCAGCTGCCGCAGGCACTCGCCATCCTGGCCGAGGAGCGCCGGAAGGAAGACGCGAAGATCGAGGCGCGCGGCGCGCTCAAGGACCTGCCGCTGATCGAGGTCCCCGCCAAGGGGCCGGAGAAGGACGTCCTGGCCGTGGTCCTCACCGGCTCCGGCGGCTACGTGGGCTTCGACCGCAAGATGGGGAACCAGCTCGCGCAGCGCGGCGTGCGGGTAGTCGGGCTCTCCTCGATCGGCTACTTCTGGAAGCCCCGCCAGCCCGACGGCTCCGCGCGCGACCTCGCCCGCATTCTCGAGTACTACCTCGCCAAATGGCATAAGAGCCGCGCGATCATTGTCGGCTACTCGCAGGGAGCGGACGTCGCCCCCTTCATGATCAACCGGCTGCCTCCACCCCTGCGGTCCAAAATCGCCCTGGTCGCCATGGTCGGGCTCGACGGCGGCGCCCAGTTCGACATGCATCCGGACGGCTGGACCAGCGACCGTCCGATCACCCCTGAGCTCCCCGTGGCTCCCGAGTTGCCGAAGCTCAAGGGCACCCGGGCGCTGTGCATCTACGGCGAGGTCGAGAAGAAGAGCCTGTGCAAGAGCCTCCCGCCCGGCATCGCCGGCGTCATCGAGGTTCCCGGCGGCCACGGCTTCGAAGGGGAGGCCGGCAAGCTCGCGGAACGTTTCATCGCCGAGGTGGGGGTGACGGGAAAACGGGCCCCGTAGTCAGGGGCGCCAGGAGGGCGGAACCGGCGCAAAGAAATTGTTTTAAAGGGTGGGCCAGCTCAAGATTTTCAGTCCAATTGACATGGCGTTGAGCGTGAGGTAACATTTAAAAATGTTATCATTCGTAGAAATATAGACATGAACCAGCGGTGAGATCATTTCGGCTCATAGGGTTCACGTCGCCGGAATCGCTGCCTGGGAACTGAAAGGCATCGCCGCACCTATACTCTGGAGTTGTTAGGGAACGGAGGGCGCGGGAGGTGCCAATATGAACATTATCGTATTGACCCCCGTACGCCTGCTTGGCGAAGGGTTGGCCGCCTGTATCAGCAGCCGGCCCGGTATGCGTACTCTCGCCGTGGTCAACGACCTCGCGAGCCTGCGCGATTCGCTGGCGACGATGGAGGTCCAGGTGGTCTTGATCGACGTTACCCAGGGCGTCGATCTTTTCGACCTGCGCGCGATCGCGGCCGAATGGTCCGACGTGGCGCTGGTAGCGCTGGGGCTCAACGAACAGCGGCAGGAGGTCATTCGATGCGGGCGCGCCGGGTTCGCCGGCTACGTTGCGCGCGACGCGTCGGTCGACACGCTCTGCAAGTCGCTTTCGGAAATCGTCGAGGGACGTCTCGCGTGCCCGCCCGAGATTTCAGGCGGTCTTCTGCGCGCCCTGTTTCGCAAGGATCCGCGGTCCGACGAGTCCGATATCGAAATCGCTTTGACCCGGCGGGAAAGCGAAGTCCTCCAGCTGCTCGGCCGCGGACTCTCGAACAAGGAGATCGGGTGCGAGCTTTGTTTGAGCGTGGCCACCGTCAAACACCACGTCCATCATGTTCTCGAAAAGCTCAAGCTGCCCCGGCGAGCGCAGGCGATGCGCCGGGTCCGCGATGCACCGTGGATCGCCGGCATCTCGTCCATAGGAAGGAAATAGAACCGGCAGGCGGTTACTTCCTGGCGCGGAGCGCGGCGAGATCGCCAATCTAACTAAAATCATGATTCCGATCAGATTGCCGTCCAGATCGTGCGCGATCGGAAAGAAGGCGTCGGGAATACGGCCCGTAAACATCTCGAACACAAAAGCCCCAGTCAGGCACACAATAACTTCGATTGCCATGCATATTGATCATCACGATGACGATCGCGAACGGCGATCGATCTCGCTCTGACGCGGCGGTCCCGTGGACCGCCTCGGCCCCGTCATTCGTCGGCAAGAAGTAGCAGCGGCACCTCACAGCTGCCGGGTGGTCTTGATCAGCAGCCAGAGACCGCCCTGCGGCTTCTTCTCTTCCAGCGCTGCTTTGACGGGCTTCGGGTCTTTTTCGGGGATCGGGACCAGCGCGTCCTTGATGGTCGCTCCGCTCGAGCGATTCTCGCCCTTGGGCAAGGGCCAGAGATTGGGAAACTCGTCCTTGCCGCCGAGTTGCAATTCCACGACGTGGTCGATGTCCCAGTCGCTATCGCTCGCCTTGAATCCGAACTTGCCGACGAGCCTCTTGAACTTCCCCACGCCGCCGCCGCGCTTGTCCTTGTCCGCGAAAAACAACTTCGTTCCGACCGTGATCTGGCTGCCCCCACCCAGACCCAGCTTCTCGGATTTGTCCGGCGCTTCCTCCTCCCCGGTCGGCCGGTACCGGTAGATGCGGTCGCGCGCCCCGGCTTCCTGTTTCGCGAACTGCGACGCCATCTCTGCCTGGCTGAGCGACGTGAGGGCGCCGCTCGCGAGGTAGAACGTCGGATACGCCTCCGCCCGGCGTTTCGGGTAGTCGAACGGCGTCGGATTCAGCTCCGTGCCCCACTCGGTATCGGACAACAGCAGCACGAGGTGCGCGCCCATCTTGTTCATCAGCCCCTCGATCTGCTTCTGGATCTTCTCGTCGTCTTTCTCCTTACCCGCCGCGGTCGTGGTCAGCTCAGTCAGCTCGCTGATGAGCACGCGGACCGCCTTGATCGCGTCTTTCTGCTTGTCGCCCGTCGCCTCACCTTCCTTCTTCTTGAGGAAATCCTCGACGAGCGTCGGCGCGCTGGCCAGGATGAGCTTCGCGCCACCGCCTTCGCCCTTGAACGACAGCGAGTGGGCCTCGCCCCCGGCCTTGAAGCTGACCTTGGTCTTCCACCAGCTGATGAGCGCCTTGACCCCCGCCTTCGCAGTCGCCACCACGCTCTTCACCCCCTTCACCGCCATGCCGATCACCCAGTCGATGGCCTTGTTCACCGGTGCCTGGGCGCGGTCGATGATCTTGCGGATCGTGCCGCTGATGTCGCCGAGGCCGAGGAGGGCGGCCAGGAAGCCGATGGCCACGGGGATGGCTTTGGCGAGGGCGTTCTCCACCCACTTGGTGGCGTTGTCGAGCTGGCCTTTGGCGATGGCGGCGATGGAGTCGATGATGGCGTTGACGAGCGCCAGGATCTGCGAGCCGCGATTGATGAAGAACATCACGATGTCGTAGATGGCCTTGCAGGCCTTGAAGAACGCCGAGGCGGGGTTGAGCAGGCCGATGATCCAGGTGACCCCGGCGATGAGCACGCGTTCCTTGACGTATCCGAGAATCGCGTCCATGACCATCGACTTGAGATCCAGGACCTTTTCCTTGATGAACTCCCACAGTCCCGAGACGCCCTTGGTCATGACGATCTCGAAGACTTTCGCGGTCTTCTCCAGCGCATCGACGGTCGGAGCGCCGACGATGGCCACGGCGCGCGCGCGGAAGTTCGCGTACGTGAGTCCGAGGACCTGCAGGACGATGCTGATGATGCCTCGCAGGTCGAACTTGTCCGGCATCTGCAGCCCCGCCCCGGCCAGCGCGCCGAAAAGCCACTCCATCAGGCCTTTCTCCAGATGCTTGTCGAGGTTGCTCATGAAGTTCTCGAGACCGCGCATCACCGCGGAGACGAGATTGCCGAGAAACCCGATGGGGTCGGAGATGATGTCGACCACCACCGCGGCCGCCTTGGCCAGGATGCTGACCAGCATGTCCTTGAAGGCCAGGATCTTCTTGATGACGCCGACGGTGGCGTCGTAGACGCGCTGCCAGAACGACTTGTTCGCCTCGCGCAGCGCTTCTTCCCTGGCGGACATCCGCTCGTACGAGTCCTTGTATTGCTGCGCGAGCTTGTCGATCAGCGCGTCGCGGCGCTGGTCGATCTCCGACTCCATGGCATCGAAGTCGCCCGAGACTCCCTTCAGCGCCTCATCGCCGAATTCCCTGACCTTCCCATCCAGCGTCTTGACGAATTCGTCGACCTGCTTGCGTCCCGCGGCCACGCGCGTCTTGGCTTCCTCGAGTTTCGCGTCGACGAGATTGGTCACTTCGTCGATGGCCAGATCGACCTGCCGGAAGTACTCGTCTCTCGCTCTCCGGAGCGAGCGTTCGATCAGCTTTTCCCAATCGTCGCCCCACGTGGTGAGCCACGTTCCGACGCCGCCCTTCTCTTCGTCGAACGTGTCCTCGTAGGCCTTCTCGGCACGCCCGAGGCCGGTCTCGAAGATCGTGCCGGCGTCGGTCTCCATCTTCGTGAGAATTCCGGCGACGTCCTCGCGCGTCTTGTCCTTCAAGTCGTTGACGGTCTTCGTGACGCGCTCACGCTCCTGCGCGTCTTTTGTCTTCGTGGCGTTCTGCTGGCCGGTGACGTTGGCGATACGCATCGCGCGCGCGCCGTGGATGCCGCCGAGCGCCTCCGCCAGTTCCTCCTGCGCCCCCGCTTTCGCCTGCGCCTGCACGACCGTCTCGGATTTGCGGTACTTCGCTTCGGCGGTGGCCTCGTGCTTTTCGGCGGCGGAGCGTTCGGAGAGCGTCTTGTTGAACTGCGGCTCGTTGCCCTTGCCGAGTTGCTCCGTCGTGACCCCGCTCTCTGCCATCGCTTTGTCGGTCGACCCGCGGTCGGACGAGTAATCGAGGCGCTCGGGTGGAAGCGGCGCGGGCACGATCGGCGCGGCGGAGACAGGCGCCGGCTTTGCGCCGGCGGCGTCGGACTCCATCTCCGCCTTCGTGCCGCCAGGCGACGGCGCGACTTCGGTGGCGGCGGCGCCTTTCATCCCTCCCGCCGCCGCGTCGCTCTCGCTGGCCAGCGAGCTTTTCAGCGCATTGCTGGCCTTCTTGCCGCCGGTCTGCATGACCTCTTCGGCCTGGTCTTTCGTTTTCGGCTCGGGCGTGGCCGCCTTGATGGCCGCGCTCAGATCGGCTTTGAATTTCTCGCGGCGGACTTTCGCCGTCTTGGCGTCGTTGAGGGTCTTGACGGTGGCCACCGACGCGTCCCGCGTCGCTTCGACTTTCGGATCCTTCGCGGCGGCTTGCGCGGAACCGACCAGGACTCCTTGGTCGCCGTGCTTCTTTGCGCGGGTGGAGCGGTCCTGTACCGCCTTGACCGCAGGCGCAATGGCCATCCTCGGCGAGGGAGGCGCGGCTTTCTCCCCTGCTTCACCCTTCTCCGCCGGCTTCTTCTCTTTTTCTTTTTCCTTTTCCGCGGGGGCGGAGGGCTTGGCCGCTTTTGCGGTCTCCTCGGCCTTGAGCTCGGCCGCTTCGTTCTTTTTCGAGTCCTTGGCCGGTAACTTCGGCGCCTGGCCCGTCCCCTCTTTCGCCTGCGCTGCGATGGAGCGAGCGACGAGGGCCTGCGTCGCCTGGTTCCCTAGACGCTCCTGCAACGCGCGCGCTGGCGTCCGCGCGGTCGCCGCGGCGCTACGCTGCGCCGTGGCCGCGACCGCGGGCCGCCGCGCGATCGCAGCCTTCGTGCGCAGAGTCGTGTGGTCCAGCGCCATGGGCCGGGCGTCCAGAGCGCGTTCAGGACCGCCGAGACCTGGCAGTTTTCGCTGATCCCTCCGCTGGCTTCTCCGCCTCGCTCAAGGCGATCGCCGGGTCTCCTCCCCCTTCCTCCTTGGCGTTGTTCGGCACCTGCTCCCTGATCTCGACCTGTGGATCTCGCATCAAGACGGGCCGCACGAACCGGCGAACCCGGTGATCCACGCGCCAGGGGTGCTGTACATCGTCGACCTTGTCCAGGCGTGCGAGGAGAATGCAATCGCAGTCGCACTCGGAGCCGTCGCCGCAGGTGCAGCCGCACTTCCCGGCGTAGTGATCGAGGTAGCAGGGCATTTCCGGATCAACGCACTTGCAAGCCGTCTCGCGCGGCGGCTTCGCGATGTTCTGCACCTCGGGGCAACCGCAGGCGCATTGCGGCCACTCGCTCACCACGCGGATCTCGAAGCCGGCTCGTTCTCGTGTGCACACTGAGGGCCCCTCGTCGTCGTCGGATCCGCAGGTCGAGGGGCGCGGCGCGCAGCACTTTGTCGTGCCACACAGGACGACCCAGAGCGGGCTGGGAATGTTCGTGGTGCCGGCCTCGTCGATCGCGAAGCGGTGGTCCTTCGGCACGTAGACGGGATCGCCGGAGCAACCGAGCGCCAGGCCTGCCCGGACCGTGATGTAGATCTTTTCGCACTTCGTCTCCGTCTCGACGACCAGGCCGCAGACGACACCGCACCCGAAGAACGAGCGGAATATCAGGCGGCTCAGCTCGAGCGTGTAGGAGCTCAACTGCTCGAGGTCTTCGTGATGCAGGAGCATCCCCGGACCGAACCTGGCCCTCAACAGAGTGGAATTGCCCTTGCTGCTCTTGACCGTGACGTCGGTTCCGCTCATGACGAGGCTCCTTTGCCGCGATCCTCAGTTTGATAGGGGACGGCGTGGGCCGGGGCTTCGCGCGCCGCCACGCGGAATGTAGAAAGGAACGTGCCGCCGGGCGTCCCGTTTCCGGTCGGGACCGGAGACAGCCCCACCGCATTTGCGTCGACCGTCTGACCATTGCAGTCGAGGATGAAGTCGCCGCGGACCTCGAGCTCGACCAGGGTCTCGCCACCGACGAAGAGACTCCTGCGACTCATCACCGCATCAGCCAGCCACGCGCGGTCCACCACGAGCCTGGCCCCGCGAACGTGATCGCCGGAATCGCCCGGTTCGGGTGGCACGACCTTGGTGTCCAACCGCACGATGGGGACGCGAAGCGTCTGCCACCAGCCGCCCTCGCGTTCGACGCTCATGACCGTCATGGCGAAGCAGTCCGGCCGCAGGGTGTCCTTGCGGACCGGCCGTGAAAACCTCACCCAGAAGTCGGTGGTGACGTATTCGCCCTCGTGGTCGCCGTCTGCCCCCAAGGTCCGCGAGAACGCGTCGAACGGGACCGCCTCCTCCCGGCGATGCCAGTCTTTCCAGCCGATCGCGCTGATCCGCGTGAGATCGCAACCGCGGATGAGGTCGAACAGCAGGTCGTTGCGCTTGACGAGCCGTCGCGGACCGCAGGCTTCCACCGCCGTGCCGAAGGTCCAGCGATCACATTCGTCACGCACCACCTCGACACACGCGAGGGGAACGCCGTGCCGAAGGTCGACGCGGACCCGCGCGCACGGCTCCTCGATCTCGCACAAGGCGCCGCAATCGGCACCCGGCAGCAGACCCGTCAGGTGGTCGCACAGGCAGCGGCATCCTCCACGCCTGAACGGCTTATCGATCTCTGATGACGCTCCGGGGCCTGGCTTCCCGTAGCCGCCGGCGCTGGATTCGTCGCAGCACGGCCCGCTTCCACAATCGCACCGCAGCTCGCAATCGAGCTCGCGGCAGCACTGATCGCAATCGATGGGCTGCAGCGAGTAGCGCACGGTCTCGCACAGGTGGTCATACTGATGCCGCTCGCAGCTGCAGGGGTCGTCGACCGGCACCGGTCCGCTGTACTGCTCGGCGTAGTGCACCCTGAGCAGCCAGCAGGGGCGCGGGGCCTGGGGGGCCACGGCGAAGGCCCGCTCGCGGTCGGTCCGCGCGCCCTTCTCGTTGACGACGATCAGATCGTCGACGCCGATCCGCAGCGTCCCGACCTGCAGCAGCTCGCGGCCGCACTCGTCGAGCGCCAATCCGGCTCCAATCTTCAGCCGGCCCGGCACGGTTTCCCTGCTGCATTCGTCCGGCGTGGCGGTGGTGACCGCATAGCCGTACACCACGCCCCAGCCGTGGATGGCGCTGTTGAGCAGCCGGCGGCGCTCGACCAGGTACCGCTGCTCCACGCGAAACGACTCCGCCGTCAGCCGCTTGCCTTCGAAATAGTTGTTCTTGAGGCCGGATTCGCATTTCAGGTCGGTGCAGCATTCCTGTTTCGCACTCCTGCCTGACGATCCGGTCTGCTGTGTGCTTGGCTTGTCCATGGATACGCCTCCTGTCATCAATACAAGCGCGTGCCGGTCAGCGGGCCCACGACCGAGAGGCGGGTCCCGCGCTCGGGCAGGCGTGCCAGACCGGTCACCGCGTCCGTGCCCAGATGGGCGACGGGCGTCGTTTCGAGCGTGAGCGTGCCGTCCAGCCGATGGCTGCGCAGCGCGTGCGCGCCGACCCACCTGAGGTCCACGCGGGTCGTGAGCGGCACCATCTCGGTGATCAACCGGCGGAGCCACGGCTCCCACGCGCCGCGCTCCTGGGCCGACGCCGCGACGTCGACTCGGATCCTGCCCGCCAGCCAGGACGCACTGTCGTCCTGCTGTCCGGCGCAGGGCAGGCGCATGCGGCCGAGCACCGCCCCCGAATCCAGCTCGGCGCTCCAGGGCGCGCGCCCTCCGAGCAGCGCCGGCAGCGCGCTGCCGGCGCACGCATCGCCGCCGACCCTCGCGAAACCGAGATCCGCCGTGGCATCGGTGACGCGAAAACGCCGTGGCGTGCCCGGCATCAGGCTGTCGAGCAGCGCCTCGAGCCCCGAGCGTGTCCCCCGGCCCCTCGCGAGCTCCGGCGCACGCGTCACAAGGGCCCTCTTCTGCGCGTCGTCGAGCCCGTCGTCCCACGGCAACCCCAGCCAGCGGGCGACGAAGTCGAGCCAGGGGGGTGGAGCCGTCGACGGATGGATGCCAGTGGCCATCGATGCGATGCGCGCGTCGAGCTCCTGTGTCGTCGCCTCGAGCACGCCGACGAGCGCGCGCAGGAAGCTCCCCGGTTGCGCCTCGGCGCGTTGATAGATCGCCGGCAGGTTTTCCATCAGGGTGCGCCCCGGATACGCTATGGCGAGCTGCGAGAGGGCCGGCAGGCGCGAGCCGGGCGCCGAGCGCAGAGTCACACAGGCCCAGAGGTAGCGCTCACGAACGTCGAACAAGGGCGCGGAGCGAGGCACCGTCGAACCTGCGGGTTGCGGATCGCTGCCGTGAAACACGGTCGGTGCCCGCCAGAGGTCCGGCTCGCCGCGGAGCGTCTGTACGCGACGGCTCGGAGGCAGCGAGACATCCGCGGCGATGGCCGCCAGCCGGTCACGGATCGCGGGATCGTCGGTCGCCGCGAACGAGATCTCGAGCGTCGATCCCTCTGGCAGGTTCCCCGAGGCTTCGATGCGAAGCCAGCGGCGCGCGTCCTCGCGGTCGGGGGACTGCAGCATCGGCGTGATCAGCAGGCAGCGCACTTCCCCCGCCCCGTCGGGAACGGTCTCCGCCGCCGTAAACCGCAGCAGGCCGCGCCGGCCGGTGACGATCAGACTGTCGCGGCTCGCGACGATTCCGGTCACCGGCGCATCGAGTGGATCGATGGGAACGTCGCCCAACGGGTTGCCGTCCGCGTCGAAGCTCACCACGTAGGCTGCGCCACCGAAACCCTTGCCATCCTCGCCGGCCACGAAGACCCGGCCGCGCGAGTCGCTGCCGAGCGCGATGGCGGTGAAGCACGGATGCATGGCCCCGACCGCGATGCTGAGCTCCGCGGCACCGCCCCTGGCAGCGAACCAGTAGAGCCGTTGCTGGCGCTCGCCCGCGAGAACGACGAAGCGTTCGGAGCGCCGCAGAAAGGTGAACGCCGCGGCGTGCGCGATGCCCGCGAGCGGGACGGTATCGAGGATCTGTCCAGCGCAGTTGACATGAACGGACTGCCACGCGCCGTCGCGGGTGACGAGCGCCAGGATCCCGTCACGCCCGTCGCCGGCGATGTCGACGACGCGGACATCCGGGAGCTCCACCGTGAGCAGTCGTGTCAGCGTGTCCACTTCATAGCGCTGGAGAGACTGGGGCGGATCGCTCGCGACCCACAGGCCGCTCGACGTGGCCACCATCCGCGCGGCGCGCCCGATCGCAAACGGCGCGGCAGACATCTCGGACGCGTCGTCGCCGGCGGTCAGTCGATGCAGAGAGCCCGCGCCGTCATGCCAGAGGATCTCGCTGGTGCGTGTGACCGCGGGAGCATGGGCACCGCGCGATTTGTAGAGCGTGGCAGGCCGCGCGTACGGCGCGAAGGGCCGGAGCCCGGCCCGCGCGCCTGGCGAGTCGCGGTCGGCCCCATCGAACAGGCACGCGTTCCATTGAGCCTCGGTCGAAAAGCGATAGCTCCGCAGCGCGTCCGTGGTCATGGCGCACTCCCCGGCCGGGTCACCGCGATGGCGCTGCGCGCGAGGTCGAACCTCGGCAGGCCGCCGCGGGGCACCGGGATCTCGTCCTCGTCCTTGCCGGTTGCGCGCATCAGCCGCAGCTCGGCGACGGCCTTCACGCCATCGACCGCGCGCATCCAGGCGGCGAGGTCGCGGCGCGTCACCGGGACTCCGGGCCGGCGTGGCGGCGCGCCGCCAGCGGAATCCACCAGCGCGAGCCGCTTGCTCAGCTCGTTCTCGACTGCCGTCTTGATCGCGGCCGGATCGCGGCCCGGGTCGGCCACGAGCGTTGCGCGCAGGAAGAAGTCGACGTAGCGCGGTGCCGAGACGACGAGGCGGGTGCCGAGCGGCATCCGAGCCACCAGGCGGCGGCGAATCGCTGCCAGCCAGCGCGCGGTCTCGGGAACCTCCGCAGGCTCCTTCCCGGCGGGCCGGCCGCGCATCGCCACCAACGTCACCGTGCCGGTCCGCGGTGCCTTGCCGGAGGGCGGAAGCACCCACGCGCGCGCGACCTCGAGCAGCGGCAGGGCCTTCGCCGCGGCGGCGATGTCGTCCGGGCTCACCAGCGCGCGCTCATCCCGCGAGCGGCGCCGTGCCTCGCGGCGCTGGTCGATCGATCCCGGCGCCGCGGCGCCGCCCGCGACCGGATCGGGGTTGATGCCGAAGGCGCCCTCGAACCCGGCGACCTGCCACTGGCGATTGCGCGCGATGCGGCCCTCTTCACCGTCGCACACCGCATAGCTGGCGAGCACCTGAGAGCCGTCCGGCGGAACCCTGCCGTTGAGCCCGTTGCCGAAGGTGACCCGGCCTGCCTCAGCGTCGAGCTCATAAACGTTTTCGGCCGGCCCACGATCCGAAAGGCGGTCGCAGCGGCGCCAACGGCCCAGACCGGCGACCTCCAGCTCGAGGGGATCTTTGCCGGCCGCGAACCGCAGTCCCGGCACGTCGAGCTCGAAGCTCCAGTCCGGCAGTCCGTTCGCCACGTGCAGCTCGCGCGCGATGGAACGGCCCTGCTCGATAGGAATGACGTTCGGCTCGATCTGCAGCACACGGGGCGGCCGCGGAAAACCGCTGGGGGAACGCAGCTCGAGCGTGCATTCCCGGGGCGAGCTCGTGACGTTATCCAGGTCGAGCAACAGCGCGCCGGTGGCGAGCAGGCCATTGGTAGAGTCGGCGACGATCGCGAGCGGCACGCGCTCGTCGCCGATGACCAACGTCGCCGCGAGCGGCGAGCGGCACGCTGGTGCCGATTCCACGGACTCGGCGGCGGCACCTCCGAAGGGGGCCGCGGCACGGATGCCGATGGCCCAGAGCGCGCCCTTCGCATCCTGGCGCCTGGCGCCAAAGAGTCCCGCGTCGTCGCGGCAGCGGAATGTCATCGCCAGCACGTCGCGCCGGCCCGGGTTCTCGCCAAAAGGCGAAAAGGCGACGCCGCCGCGCTCGTTGGTGGCGGTTTGATCGATCGCGCGGCCGTCGTTGAGACGGGTCTCCAGCCTGGCGATGCGGCCGGGCGCCCAGAGCAGCCGGTGCGTCGGCCGGAACGTCGGCGTCTCGGCATTCAGCACGTTGACGACCGCATCGGCCGGGATCACGACGCTGTGGGCGAACGTCGCGGCGGGAGAACGGGGGTCCCGGAAGTCGGGCCAGATCAGACCGCGAGCCGGCCGGGTGCCCGCGGGGGCGAGCCCGAGCAGCGCCGCATAAGCGACTCGTTCGTCACGGCGAGGGCGGCGCGAGAGCGAGTAGAGCTGCGCCTCGGCGACCCACGCCAGCAACTCGATCAGCGTGATGCCGGGGTCGTGCGCGTTATGGTCGGTCCATTCGGGCGCCAGAGAGGGCAATCGTGCGCGGCCGATCTCCAGCAGGTCCCCGAAACGGCGATCGAAGAGGTCCGGAGCGAGTTGTTTCACGAAATCACCTCGACGGTCTCGAACTCGAGGCGTACCGAGTCTTTGTCGAGCATCACCAGCTCGTCCCGCTCCACCGCGCCCGTCCAGGGGAGCTCGGCGCCGTCGGCCATGACCTCCTGGAGCGTCACCCGCGCGAGACCCTCGACGCGGCGCGTATCGATCAACGCGAGGGCGATGTCCTCTTCGCTCAGGCTCTCGCCCAGCGCCCAGCCCTCCCCGTCCGTGCCGCCCGTCGCGCTGTCGAGCAGCGCCCGGATCCGCCCTTTGACGGTGCGCGAGACCTCGCCGGTGTCGTCGAGGCTCGCCACCCGAAGCCTCAGGGCGACCCTCAGGCGGCGAATCCGGGGTCCGGTGATCCGCAAGGCCTGGGGCGCGCTCAGCGACGCCGGCGCGGCCGCGAGCAGCAGGCGCAGCAGCTCGCGGACCTCGGCCGCGTTGGGCAGCGGGTCCTCCCCACGCATGACCACCACCAGCCGCACCTGGCCGCCGCGCGCGAAGCAGCGGGCCTGGACGACGTCGGGCGAGCTCTGCAGGGCGAGGTCCTCGAAGTCGCGCGCGGTAACCGCGCGGTTGCGATGCCGCAGCCGCGCCGTGCCGAAGCGCAGCACTCGCTCAGCGGTCTCCGGCGGCGCGCCGCCCGCGGCCTGGTCGGCGGCGAACACGGCTTCCACGCTCTCGACGGGGGAGACGAGATTGAGCGCGGTGCGCGCGGCGATGGCGTTCGCCGGCACGCCGTCGCCTGCCGGCGTGCCCAGTTCCGTGCGCCGGTAGCTGAAGGCGACGATCGAATCGGGGCCGATCGGCGGAATCGCGCCGTGCTGCCCGTCGCCGAAGCGGATCTCGCCGATCGACTCGTCGAGCGCATAGACGCGCGCCGCCGCGGGCTCGTCGCCCGGATCGATGACGGATTGCCAGAGCACCCAGTCGCCGGGCAGGCCGTCGACGGCGCTCAGAACACGGTCTTCGCCCTTCTGAAGCAGCGCCTGCCGTTCCTCCTCGCCGAGCGGCTCCTTGACGCGCAGCTCGAGCGAGTCGCGCAGCACCGGTGGCCGCGCGAGGTGGACCGTGAGGCCCGGCGCCCCGTCGGAAGAGCCGAGGAGCTCGCGCGTGAGGGTCTCCGCCGCGCTGGCCCAGACCGCGTTCAGATAGGCGCCGCGCAGGGCGGGCTTCCATTCGCTCGCCGGATCGCTCCCGCCGGGCGTGAGGCGAAGCCACGTCAGGTTGTCCATGCCGAACAGCTCTCGCGGCGTGGGCTCGAGGGCGAACGCCATCGAGAGCAAGCCACTCTCGCCCAGCGCGCGGGTCGCGTCATCGGCGACGACCGGCACGAAACGGTCCGCGACCAGCGCCTCGATCTTCATCGGCGCGAACTGCTCGTGGGGGCGCTCCTCGTCGACGAGCAGGAGCACATTGACCGGCGTCTCGGAGAGCGCCGCGTTCAGGCCGATGAACAGCGCGCGCCCGATGGCCGGCTGTGGCGCTCCCGTGGCCGGCGACGCGGCAGGTACCGGTGTCACCGCCGCCGCGGGCTCGGACGGGCACTGGCATGGCGGTGGACATTCGCCGGGAGCTTCCGGCGTCGAGACCGGGCCCGAGAGCCGTCCGAGGGTGACCGCGAGAGGAACGAACGCCTCGACGATCGCGCCGGCAGTGCGATTGGCATCGCTCTGATTCCGGATCGTGCCCGTATCCTCCGCGAACACGTACGATGGAAAAAGCTTCTGGCAGATCGAATACGAGATGTGTAGATCGAGAACCTGCGGCGACTTGATATTCGCTGTCGATCGTTCGACGATTTGCTCCGTGTCGCCGGAGTTGCTTCCCTGCTTGGAGATAACCTTCACTTCCTCTCGCCCGTAGTCGCCTCCGACGAGCCGAGCCCGGATCCAGAAGCTGGTTTTCCCCGCCCAATCCGACTCGGCGATGTCGTGTGGCACCGTGAACTTCACTGCGCCCGTTGTCGCGAGGCGATTCGTTCCGTCGCCCGAAATCGCGAGTGACCACCATCCCTTTCCGTTCCAGTATTCCCATGAGAGAGCAGGGTTCGACGAGCTATCGGCAAGCTGGTGCTGCCAAGCGCCAATGACGCCATCGATAATGAACGGTGTCGGCGCATTCAGCGGGGGTGGCGCCGATGTCCACCGCTCCTCCAATGCGACCACCGTCGGATGTTTGCTGATGACACCGAAGGCAGTCGCCCGCTGGGGGGAGGGTTGGAGCGGTTGCGCGGCCGGGAGCACAGGAAAGTAAAGCTTGGCGCGATCCAGAATCGACGCGTCCCAATTCCCATCCCCCCATGGCAGAAACTCGATCGCCGGAACAACCCGAGCGACCGAGGGATTCGGTTTCCAGTAGAAGAGTGAGCCACTATTCGCAGGCAGGGGCGTCAGTGCGAGGACGGTAACCACTCCTGCGTTCACTGCCTGTACTTCGCAAAAGGCAACGGGCGCTGCACCTGCCGTGACCCTCAGGATCGCGCGAGGGACGATCGCCGGGTCTGGCGCGTCGGGCTTGAACGCCGTCAAGTTCTGAATGACACCCGTGAGGGCGTCCCCAACTCGATATCCGATAAGTTGGGGGTCATCCGCGACGTACTCTCCCAATACAGGGTCGACGGCATAAATGACTTCCGTCCCACGCACGCTGGGGGGCTTTACGACAGTCCAACCCATTCGTGGATGCGCCGCCGTCTGGGGCATCACGGAAAGGAAGTCGTTGACCGTGAAGGGAGCGTTGCCCGGGAGGATCACGCCTTCGACTACGACCTTGGTCGCGAACGATAGGCGTTGCGATGGGTCGTACGGCGCGACAAACGCATCGCCGCGATCTCCCGGGACGACAAGATAGGGGCCGGCCAGCAGAGGCGTGCCGCCGAAGGCGCCGGAAGCGTCAGGAATCCGCGACTCGAAGAGAACCGTGGGATCGGCGGCGACGAAAGTGGGAGTCCATGACACGACAAACGTGCCACCGATGGCCATCTTTGCGCCGACTGAGAATTGCAGCGTGCCGAGAGCTTGGTCGATGGCAATTTCCGCACCGATCGCTTTGGCGCCGGCTCCCAAAGAAACGACTTGGGGTGCGGAACCTTGCTGCACACCCACCAGTTCATCGCCGTTTGGGCCAACCGCGACAACACGAAGCGGACCATCAATCGCAGCGGGGCGAATGCCGCCCACCGGAAGGGTGCTTCCCCCTGGAGCGATCCCAATATCCACCTGGAGTCCTGGCGCGATCGGCGATTCCGTTCCGTCTGGCTCGAGTCGGTAAAGTTCTTTGAGCAGTGACACGGCGACCATCGAATCGGTGGGCGCCAGATTTGCGTCGTAGATGGGCGCGAGTGCGGCGTAGTCGCGCAGCGGCACCTTCGGCGGCTGCGGCTGAGGGGGCTGGATCCAATTGGGATCGTTGAATACCCAGAACCGGCCGCCGCTCAGAACGGCGCCCGGGCTAGTCGGTGCGCTTTTCAGGACGATAATATCCTCGATCTGTGCGGGCGCTCCGGGCAAACTGGGAACGCTGCTGTGCCGCTTCCAACCACTCAGCTTCTGGTCGCCGGCATTCTCGTGCCATATCCAGACGGCCCCGCCAGATGCAACAGCGACAAAGAGATCGCCCACGTTCGGAGCAACTCCGCTCCAGATCACCGGCCGGCACCGCGGGTTCAGATTGACTGGCGCGGGTTGGTCCGCCTGCACCCCGGCGTCTGCCGGCAAAGGCGGCCGCAGCGGCCCCCGAAACGCCGTCATGGCTCCGGTCGAGGGATTGATCTTGAACAGGTGCAGCGCCCGATCCTTGCCGACCCCGGCCAGGACCTGATTCGCGAAAGCTCCGTCGCGCACCGCTGCATAGGCCCGGCAAGTTGCGTCGGACATCTCGAAGCACACCTGCGTGTGCGCGCCCTTCTTGGAGAATGCTTCCGTGCATCCGAGATAGAACGCGTCGAACTGACGCGGCTCGCGGCCCAGCGGATAGAACGGCTCGCTCAATACCAACGGAGTGCTGTTCGCCATCGCTTCCGCGGTTGGTCCAGATGTCGCATTCTCGTCCGGCGGGCAGGGCGCGTCGTCGTCCGAACAGTTGACACGCAGCTTCAGCTCATCGACAGAGAGCATGGGGCCGGGGCCTGTAATCTTCTTCGTCGTGCCCCGGATCCAACGGCTGCTCTTGCCGCCGATCTCGCGCGGCTCGATCGCGCCCTTGGGCTTCGTCAGGACGACGGCGTCGGGCCGCTTTCGCTGGTCCGCTTCGTCGGCCAGGGTGAGCGTCTGCCAGCCAACCTCCTCGTCCGGGTCGACCTTTCCCCAGTACTGCCAGGCTACGCTTTCCCGCAGGGCCTGCGCGCCGACGATCTCAATCGTCGCGGCCGCCTCGATGTTGAGCAGCTCCATGTGACCCAGGTAGAGCGCATGCTCCTGGCGATTGTGCGCCGGGCCGTCGAAGGGCGCGAACGCGGTGACCTTGCGCACGACCGTCTGGCCTGGAAGCTCGCTCGTCAGCGGCGGCTCGATCGTCACGATCTCTTTGTCCGCCTGGACGATCCGGTATTGCTGCCCGGCCGCCTCGACGATCATTCCGGCGGCGAGGCCCAGCTCGGGATCAAGCTGGAGCTTGGTGGCGCCGGCCGCCGCGAAGCTCTTCAGTTGCCACTGCACCGGCAGCGGCTCCAGCGGCTTGAGATCGCTAAGCCCTGGCGGCGACAGATAGAACGCGTCGGCCTCCCCGTCGACCCCCACGACGACCGTCAGGCGGCCCGGCACCACGCGAACGTCCTTTTCGGTTTCGAGCACGACCGAGACGCCGCCGGCATCCGCCTGCATGCGCACGGGAGCCGAGGCCAGCACCCCCTCTCGCGCGGCGTCCGCCAGCTTGAACACCACGGGCACGCGCGCCGGCCGCGCCGCTTCGCCGCGCACCCCGAGCCAGTCGAGAAAGCCGCGCCGCATCTTCTCGCCGGCGCCGTCGAGACGCTCGGCCACCTCGGAGCTGAAGCGAGCCGCAACTTCCAGCAGGGCGCGGCCGAAGTCACGCTCGCCGTCGGCGAGCCCCCACGACGGAATCCATGCCCGTGCGCGCTCGCGCAGCTCCACCGAAAAATCCGGCGTGCGCCGCTGATCGAGCCGCGGTGCGCGCGGCGTCCTCACGGTCGCCCCCCCTCGCGGAAGTAGAAGGGGAAGACGAGATTGCCGGCCTGGTTCGTCTTGCGAACGCGATATTCAACTTCGACGAGCAGCTTGCCCTCTTCGGTCGCCGCCTCGTCCACGGTGACGCCCAGAACGTCGATGCGCGCCTCGCAACGGCGCAAGGCTTCCTCGACGACCGAGCGGATGCGTTGGATCGCCGTGCTGTCGACCGCCGTGAACACGAGCTCATGAATGCCGCAGCCGAAGCTCGGCCGCATCATGCGCTCCCCGGGGGCGGTCTCGAGGATGATCAGGATCGACTGCCGGATGTCTTCCTCGTAGGCGACGCTGGCGACCAGCCCGGTGCGCGGGTCGAGCTCGACCGGCATCGCCCAGCCGCGGCCGAGAAAATCCTTGCGTTCGCCGGTGAGGTCGCCGTTCATCCGATCATCACCGTCGGCGCGCCGATGGCGATCGCGTTGGGCGCGCCCGCCTCGACCACCAGGTCCCCTTGCCGCGCGGCAGGCAAGCCGCCGATCATCACGGTCACGCTCCCCACGCCAACGACGCCGCCGACGTGCGGCTTGGGCCCGTCGAAGAGCGGGCACGCATGAGTATCCGCGGCCGCCCGCCACGCCGGCTGGCCGCCGATCAGCACCGTGAGGCAGCCCGGTCCCGGCGCCAGCGGCGTGCCGTGGCTGGTGGTGTCGCCGAAGCGTGCGGCAGGCTGTCCCATGGCAATGGCCTCTAGTTGATGTTCACCAGCGAGCCGCGGATCGTCAGCGTCGCGCTCGCCTTGAGCTCGAGCGTTCCGGTCGCCTCGATGGTGATGGTGGCGGCCCGGATGTTGAGCTGCCCTTTCGCCTCGATCGTCATCGCGCCGCTGTTGCTGTCGACCTTGACCATGTTGCCCTTTTCGTCCTGTACGACGAAGCCGTTGTCGTCGAACACGACCTTGCGCCCCTTCTCGTGCGCGAGCTCCACGACGCCCTTCGCGCCGTCGTTGAACAGCAGGTAGTGCTGCTTGCGCGACTTCAGGATCCGCTTGTCGTTCTTGCCGTCGTCGTTGGCGAGCGGGGGCTTGTCCTTGCCGTTCCACAGCGCGCCGAGCACGTAGGGGAAACGCAGGTCCTCGCGCTCGAAGACGACCAGCACTTCGTCGCCGACCTCGGGGATCAGCACCAGGCCGCGTTCCTTCCCAGCCATCGGCATGGCGAGCCGCGCCCAGTAGCTCTCGCTCGGCTTGTCGTGCCAGGGATAGCGGACTTTCACGCGGCACAACCCTTCGGGGTCCTGGTTCTGCGTGACGAGCGCGATGGCCACACCTTTCAGGTAGCCCCCGGACTCGAGCGTGGTTTCGCGCGGCGCTGCGTCCATGAGTGTCATAGGCCTGTCTCCTTCACCTTGAAGCGCGTGCGGTAGCCGTTCGTATCGATCTTGTGGGTGGCTTGCTGGATGTAATAGGACTTCGAGAACGGGACGCCGAGGTTGTCGAGCTCCACGTTGCGATCGGGACGCAGCTCTGGCAGACCGATCGTCTCCCCCTCGCCGGTCAGGAACTGCTTGGCGCGCTCGTTCAGCGCGGCCTTGGCGCGCTGGTTGGCTTCCGCCTGCGTGAACACGGGCTGGCGCAGGCGAAGTGTCGGCCGTTTCGTCGGATCGCGCACGAATGCGTTGAGATGCTGCCCCGCGCTCTTCCCGGTGAGTCCTGATTCCTCTCCGGCAACGGCCCGGCCGACGATGGGCTGCTTGGTTTTAGGGTCCCAGCCGCAAATCTCGACGTTTGAAATCTGCCCGGCGAGGTTCGCCTCGGGTTTGAAGCTGAGCAGTCCTTCTCCATACACCAGACGAACCACTGCCGCGCCCTTGTCGTTCGGGCTGCCGAAGTGCAGCTTCTTGTTCTCGTCGACATAGAGCTCGAAATAATTGCGCTCGGCCAGTTTCTTGAGGAACTCCCAGTCGCTCTCCTGGTTCTGCTCGATCTGCGCGTGCTTCTCCTTCGTGGTCTCGATGGCTTCATCGAGGTTGTTGTGGCTCGCGATCCCGTGCGCGACGTCGCTGTCCCGCGCCTGCGACCAGGGGCGCGAGTACTTGCCGAGGGTGAGCGGAAAGCCATGGTCGTACCCGGCAATGGTGAGCTCTGGGGAACCGCCGTCGGGAAAACTGGTGGAGATCTCGGTGATTACGCCCCTGATCGCTGTCGGCATCGACTTGGCATCCCCATACCCCATGCAGATCTGGACCTCGGTGCCGAACTGGAGCAGGCTCAATACGTCGGCTCCGCTACCTGTCTTGAAGGCATGCAGTTTGTGGCTGTAGCAATCGGAGACCGTGAACGTGAAGCGCGAGGCCGCACCCAGCACCAGGTCGACCTCGACCTGGCTGACCGCGACCAGGAGGTCACGCATGAGGTCGCTGCGCCCGAGGCGCACGGCGTAGGACGGCGCGTAGAAATCGCCGTAGCCTCTAGCGAGGGTTGCCAGTTCCATTCGGATTCTCGATCGGTGGCAGCAAGAGCCAGTCCCCGGGCGCGATCTCGCGTGGATCGTCCAGGTCGTTGGCCGCGGCGATCCGCGGCCATTCGTTCGGGTCGTCGTATTCGCGCGCCGCGATGAACCACAAGGTTTCCCGCCCGACCACGACGCGGCGCTTGGTCTTGTCGGCGGATTCGCGCCGCGGATCCTCGAGCTGCTGGCGCAGCGTGCGATATTCCTTGAAGCTGACCGAGAGGGTCGCGCGGGCCGGCGCCCCGTCCGGGTGGAACATCGTGACCTTGCGGCCGAGCTTCTCGATGACGGCGGAGAACTCCATCGGCCCCCAGTTGAAGCGCACCGGGGGCGGCGCGTGCAGATCGCGATCGATCTCGAGCAGCTTCGTCAGATCGGTGAGGCGCTTGGCCAGGGGGTCCGTCTCCTTCTGCTGCAGCGAGGTCGGCCCCTTGGGGTCGGTGTAATCGTCGAGGAACAGCTCCATGCTGAGCTGGTCGCACTCGCCGTTCACGAACTGCAGGAGCGGCGAGCCCAGCCCTGGTACCTGCGTCGCCTTGTACGAGTTGGTGCGCTCGAAGCTGTACTCGGTGGGATTGAAGAGCACGGCGATCACCTTGCCCTTGTCCGCTCCGTCGAGGACGGTGATGGTCGCCTTCTTGAGCTGTGCCTTGCTCATGTCGGCCTCAGAGCCCGCGCCGCTCGCGCTCGATGCGCACCCGCCGCTCGACACGGCGGATCACGTCGTCCGCCAGCCGGTCCAACAGAGCCGGATCGAGGTTCGTGATCTGCAGGGCCGCCGCTCGCGCAGCGCGAGCCGGCGTCTCCGGCGCCGCCTCCTGCCCAGGGAAGGAACGAGCCGGCGCCCGATGAGACGGCGCGGCAAGGTCCGGGCGCGGTCCGTCGACGGCAATTTCTCTCGGAGGCCGCGGCACAGCGCGCCATACGAGTTCGTTCGGGAGGCCGAGCGGTACCCGCGGAGCCGCGCTTTCATGTCGATGACGCGGAACGGCATGGCCAGGCGCCAGGGGGAACCGGCGAGACGCCGCCAGCTCGCGCGGGCGAATCGACGGCAGGTACGAGTGTGCCGCGGCAGGTGCGGAGGCATAAGCTTTCAACGCTGAAACCTTGCCTGCTTGCGCCCGCGGCGAGCGATACGCCGGACGCGTGTGCACCGCGAGCGTGGTGGCTCGCAGGCTCATCCAATGGTGATTCAAGACGGTTCGCCGCTCGTGTCGAGTCGCCGTGGCCGCGGGGAACCCGGGCAACGCGACGCTCCTGGCTCGCTCACGCCGGTCAATCCGCGGCCGGAACGAGCGTGCCGCGGCCGGCGCGGAGACATGGGCTTTCGGCGCCAAAACCTTGCCTGCCTGTGCGTGCGGTGAACGATATGCCGGACGTATGTGCACCGCGAGCGTGGCGGCTCGAAGGCTCGTCCAATGGTGATTCAGGACGGTTCGCCGCTCGTGGTGAGTCGCCGTGGCCGCGAGGAACCTGGGCAACGCGCCGCCCCTGGCTCGCTCGCGCACGCACGCGCTGAAGTGGAGATGGAACTGGGAAAGCCAGACGGCCCTCGCGGCCGTAACCGCGCACCGGGCGCGCACGCTGTCCAGCCGCCGGCGCTTGTGCCGCCAACGCAATGCGATGGGCGGCCAGGCGTCCCGTGGACCGCGAGCTTTCCCGCGGCGCGGCGCGAAGCGCGAAGCGGCGGCTCGCGCCGCCAGCAGGAGCGCCCCGCATACGCGCAGACCGCTCACGTCGCCTTCCTCAGCCCGTGGTGGGCGAGCTCGAGGCTCTCCATCACCACCTGCGGCGATTGGGCGTCGAGGTCCGACGCCATCCACTTGACCGGCAGCGCGTGCTCGATCTGCCACGCCCACATCTTCTCGTTGGCCTCGTTCTGCAGACGGATCCGGAGGGTCTTGCGTTCGATCTCGCCGTCGGCCGCCGCTTGCGCCCACTTCCACAAATCGTCGAGGGCGAGGCCGCGCTCGAGCACCACCACGGGATACGAGACCTGGGTGATGAGCTTGTGCTCGTATTCGTTGACGCCGCCCTCGCGATAGGACTCGTGCTTCACCTCGCGAGACAGGCCCTTGACGCGCGTGAAGCCGCCGCTCGTGATGCCGTCGATCTCGAGCAGGAAGCGGAATCCGCGCAAAGGGTCCTGGCGTGCCATCGGTGTCGGCCTCAAACGTCGAACGGATTGGAAGGCGTGCCATCGAGCGCGCGGTTGATCGCCGAGATCTCCCGGCACCAGCGCCGGCGCTCGCGGTGCTCGAGCCGCATGAGCTCTTCGTAAGACCAGTGGAAGTGATACGCGATGAAGGCCATCTCCTCGTACAGCGCCTTCACGGGATAGGCCTTCATGCTTCCCCCATGGCGGTGATCCTCCGCAGCACTTTGCCGCCGGCGTTCCTTTCGGGCGCGAGGTCCGGCTCGGCATCGTCGACGGCATTGAACTTCTCGTAGAGCCGCTGCAGATAGGCGAGATCCGAGGCGTACAAGCCCTCGATCACGCCGGTGTCGATGTCCGGCAGCGAGCCGAGCCGGGTGATCACGCGCGCCAGGACGATCACCGCGAGATAGGCCTCGTTCTGCTGCACGCGCGGATCGCGCAGCGGCAGGATCTCGTCGGCCGCGGTGGCCAGCCGCATCATGCCGCGCCGGTGCAGCGTTCCCGCCTCGTCGACGTAGCCCTTGGGCAGCTCGAACTCGATCTCGGTCTGGAAGCCGGGGTGCGTGCTCATCGCGTTCTCCTCCCTACGCCACCCGCTCGATGCCTTCGTTGGCCAGCTCGAGCAGCTCGATCAACACCTCGTTGCCCTTGGCGTTGAGGTCGCTGGGGTCGTACTTGACCGGCCAGGCCTCGGTGACGACGAAGCGCGCGGCGTCCGCGCCGGCTTCGTCCTGCACGACGATGACCACCTTCTTGCGCCTCTCCTTGACCTGGCCCGCCGAAACGTCGGCGTGCCACTTGAAGAGGTCGAGCGCGGCACCGCCCACGGTCATGCCCCACTTCAGCGTGATGTTTCCGTATTTGGTCAGCCCGGTCAGCTTGCGCACGTGGGGCGGATCGGTGCCCTCGCGGTAGTCGACCGCGTCGATGGTCGTCTCGGCGATCATGACCTCGCTGAAGCCGGCCTGGGTGATGCTGTCGATCTCGAGCCGGAAGCGGAAATTGCGCAATGGATCGTTGCGTGCCATGGCTTGCTCCTAGCGCTGGGCCTCGGCGGTGTTCTGGAAGATGCGGAAGATGACGAACTCGGCGGGCCGGACCGGCGCGATGCCGATCTCGCAGATCAGCCGGCCGTTGAGGATGTCGTCCTGCGTCATGGTGGTGCGGTCGCAGGTGATGAAGAACGCCTCCTCCTCCGTGCGGCCGAACAGCGCGCCATGCCGCCACTGCGCGCGCAGGAACAGGCGGATGGTGTCGACCACGCGCGCCCAGAGGCGGTCGTCGTTGGGCTCGAAGACGACCCACTGCGTGCCTTCGTAGATCGATCGCTCGAGGAAGATGAAGAGCCGGCGGACGCTGACGTATTTCCACAGCGCGTTGGAGGAGAGCGTGCGCGCGCCCCAGACGCGGATGCCGCGGCCGGGGAAGCTGCGGATGGCGTTGACCCCCCGCGGATTGAGCACGTCCTGGGTCTGGTCGTTGATGTCGTACTCGAGGCCGAGCGCGCCGCGCAGGATGTCGTTGGCGGGCGCCTTGAAGACACCGCGCTCCGTGTCGGTGCGCGCATACAACCCGAGGACGTGGCCGCCGGGCGGGATCAGCTTGCGCGCCCCGGTCCGCGGATCCGAGATCACGATCCAGGGGTAGTAGAACGCGGCATACTCGCTGTCGGTGATCGTGTTCCGCGGAACCAGCGCGTTGACGTTGTTCTGGCCCTTGTCGCTGTCGACGACGGCGAAACGGAAACGCAGTCTCTCGCAGTGAGACACGATCAACTTGGCGATTTCGGGTGAGACATTCGGGGCATAGACGAGCGAGACCTCGCGATAGGGATCGAGCTCGAGAGCGGCGAGGCCTTGTTCGGTGGTGCGTCCGCCTTCGGGGCTGCCGGTGAAGTCATCGGTGCCGAGCGGGGTTCCGTCGTCGCCGCCGCCGGCGAGCACCTGTGCGCCGTCCGCCGGACGGGCGCCCGCGGCGACCCCCGCGTTGCGAACCAGGATGCCAAGCGCGGTACTTTCGGGACCCTGGTTGGTTTCCCCCTTGTCGAGATCGATGAAGGGAACGCGCTTGCCATAGAAGTCAGGCGAAGACTCTTCTACGACCAGGTCGTCGAACTCCTCTGTGAAGGCAGGCCGAGGCAGTTTCGTGCGCCCTTCCCGAGTGAAAGGATCAAAGGGCTCGTTACCGGCGCTCCAGTAAGCGAGGCGCAGCGCGAACCCGACGCTGCTGCCGTCAGGTTTCTTGGTCGTGCCGGGCTCGATTTTCGCGAAGACGCGCGTCCCCCAGCTCCCGGGACCCGCGGCGCGCACGCTGAAGTCGCCGAAATTGGAAGACGCCGTGGCGGCGCCGTCGCCGACGAGCCGGCAGATGAACACGCGCTTGCCGCCGTTCTCGAAGAATCCGCTGACGGCATAGGGTAGGAACTTGATGGGATCGAAGACGTCGCCGAACCAGCGCTGGTAGTCCTTGTAGCTGGTGACCAGGCGCGGCGTGATCGAACCGCGCTCCGCTTCACCGAGGAAGGCCGCCGTGCTCGTCGGCACGCCTTCGATGGGCCGCGGCCCGCGCTCGATTTCCTCGATGTATACGCCGGGATGCAGGTATTCAGGCATGGCGGTTCTCCAGGTTCAACGTCATTGCGCTTGGGACGACTTGGAGTCGGGCTCGGGCAAGGCGTCGCCGCAGCAATCGACCTCGTTGGGGATGGCGCCCTTGGCGTCCTTTTCGAAAGACTTGAGCCCGTTCTCGATCTGGGCCTTGCGGCGCTGAATCTCGTTGTCCGCTCTTTGGAAAGCGGCCTCTGCCTGCGCCACCGCGTCCTTCGCCGGCCGGTAGCGATTCTCCACGAGACAGCAGATCACCTTGAAGTAATCCTTCGGATCGATGAGATATGGCTGCGAGCCGGTCAGGCGCTGGCGCAGGCTCAAGGCGCCGACGTCAGGACCGCAGCAGTCGTCGAGCGTTCCCGTGTCGCAGCCGCAGAATTGCGTGTACTTCTTGTCGATCTTCGTCGTCCATTTCGAACCGGCTGGCGGCGCGATCGCCAGATGCATCGGTATGAGCTTCAGGAAGACGTCGTAGACGACTTTCGGATCCGAGCCCATGGATTTACTCGTCTCGATGAGCTTCGCGTCGTCGGCGAGAATCTTCTCGATCGTCTGCGCCGGCTTCTCCCAGCCGGCGAGCACGCTCTTGATGCGCTGGAAGGTGCGCTGCTTCGCCTCCAGGTCCCGCTCATACCAGTAGCGCAGCTCATAGAGGTTGTATACCTTGGTAGTGGACGGGCCGGCACTGTAGAGCCACTCCTCGGCGTAGTGCAGCTCGTTGAGCAGCGGACAGACGTAGCACTCGATGATGCAGAGCCAGCACGGAAATCTGCAGACGAGGGAGCGGATGAGCGCGGCGATCTCGTGATCTTGTTCCACCCATTGCTTGACGAGCTTGTCGTATTTCTCGCGCGTGTAGTCCTGGTCCGCCAGCCGGGCCTTTGCCAGCAGCGCCTCGAGATCCGCCTTGAACGCCTTGGCCTTCTCGGCGACCGTGATCTGCGCCGTCTGCGTGTCGATCAGTTGCTCGAGGCAGTTCGAGCTCGAGCCCGGCGGCGGCGGGCACTTGCAGGGAGGATCGGAGCACTTCTTCGGCGGATCGAGGTCCGGCGGTTTGGTCTCCGGCAGCTTGTCGCAACAGTCTCCCGGCGGATGAGGTTGCGAGGCGGGATCGTCGGGAGGGGGGCAATCGTGCCGCGTGTAGTCGGTCATGGCATGGGTCTCCTCAGAATGGGCTCAGGGCTGCAACTCGTCCCAGGCAAAGGTCAAGGCATCCCCTGGCGCGAAGGTCGACGGGTCCGCGACGTGGCCTTGCGGCAGCTTGAGATCGGCGGAGCCGCGCTCCACTCCATCGCGCGACGCGCGCAAGCGCACGGCGAGCGCGCCGTGCGCATCGAGGCGTGGAGCTTCAGCCGGGGCGAGTCGCAGGATTGCCACGAAGTCGCCGTTGGGATTCGTGTGAGAAACAGTTGGCGCGTCGCGCCAGGTGACGCCGTCCTCGTCGAGCCACCGCAGGCGCACCTCGGCGTTCCGAACCGGTACAGGAGATTGCGGCGGAGGGACTCGCTCTTCGATCAGCGCGCCGCGCAGTCCCGTGACCCCGGTCGCGAACGCGTAGTCCACGCGCGGCGGCAGCTCGACGGTGGTGGTCAGCGGCGGCAGCCGCACCTGTCCCGGCTCCAGCTCGACGCTCTCGTAGGGCAGGCTGCCGGGATCGATCGTGATCTTCCGCAGGGGCGTGATGTCCTCCTTCAGCCACACGAACAGGCCCCCCGCGTTCACCGTCGGGTTGCCTTGCAGCCCGTGGGCGACAAGCTTGATTCCCTGACTGACACGCGCCAGCGTCACCGCATCGAACAGCTCGATGGCGAACAGAACGCTCCGCAGATACGCTCGCTCCAGCGGCAGCCTGACTTCGAAGGGCCGGCTCACGACACGGCCTCCGTAACCTTGTTTCCCGCGTGCAGCTGATCCTGCACGACGGGCCCCGCCAGCGGCGTGGGCTGCGGCGGATCGATCCATACCGGCGTCGCGAGATAGGCGATCGAGGTCCGGTAGTTGGCGGTGGGGAACAGCGCCCAGATGCGGCTGGCATCCTCCGTGGAGAGCGGCTCGAGCGTCACCCGCACCGTCTCCTGGCCCACCGCGGGCCCGGTGAGATCCGGCGCCGCCTGCAGCTCCTGCATGGCGAAACCCAGCGCGCGCAGCAGCGTTTCCTCGCTCGAGCCCGGTGTCGTGCCGACCGTGACGAGGAAGTAGAGATCGAGCGGCAGCGAGTTCCGAAACACGACCACCGGCGGCGGCGCGCTGTCCGCCGAGAGGCGGTGCTCGCTATTGCGCAGGCTCGCGTTGGGCACGATGCGGTAGAGAAAGAGGATGAGTGCCGCGCCGCTCGCGTCCGCGTCGTCCAGGGGGCCGACGAAGACCGTCCCCGGCACGCCGGAGCTCGCCAGCGCCACCTTCAAACGCTCCCGTAGCGCCTCGGTCACACGCAAAATGCCGTCGGCCTTCACGCGACCTTCCTTATCTGGGCCAGGTCGATCTCGACCGGAGGCATGCCGAGCTTGGCGAGCTCCGCGAGCGTGGCGTGAGCGATGTGTTGCAGACCGATCTGCTCGCCGGCGGCCGCGGCGATGAAGGCAGCGCGCAGGGTGATCTGGCGAATGTGGCCGCCCGTGAGCTCGATCCTGCGCGCCAGCAGGCGGAACGCCGCATCTTCGAGGCCGTGTGCTTCGTCAGGCAGGCACTGACGCCAGATCTTCTCGCGCGCCTCGAGGCCGGGCCGCGGAAAGTCGACGATGAACCGCAGGCGGCGCAGGAACGCGGGATCGAGGTTCTGCCGCATGTTCGTCGTCAGAATCGCCAGACCTTCATAAGCTTCCATCCGCTGCAAGAGGTACGCGACCTCGATGTTCGCGTAACGGTCGTGCGCGTCCTTCACCTCGCTGCGCTTGCCGAGCAGAGCGTCGGCCTCGTCGATCAGGATCGCGGAACCCGATCTCTGGGCATCGGTGAACACGCGATCGATGTTCTTCTCGGTATCGCCGATGTATTTGCTCACCACCCGGGAGAAGTCGAGGCGCAGTATCGGGATATCGAGCTGGCGCGCGATGCCCATGGCCGCCATCGTCTTGCCGGTTCCGCTGGGACCAAAAAACAGCGCGGTGACGCCGCGTCCATAAGGGAGCTGAGCGCGGAACTTCCATTCGTCGAGAACCCGCGGCGCGAGGCGAATGTTGTCGACGATCTCGACCAGCTGCTGCTTCCGGTCGGGCGGCAGGACCACGTCGTCGAGACTGAAAATGGGATCGATCCGCTCGGCGAGGTGAGATACACCTTCGGCCGCCACTTGCTTGCAGGCTTCGGCGAAGCGCGCGAGCCGGGGATCGCCGGCGTCGTAATTCATCGGCAGGCTGCGCGCGAGACGCATTGCCTGTTCCAGGCCGTCGAGATGCAGCGGATAACGATTCGCCATCGCCGCCGCCGATTCTTCTGTCAGATACGCATCGGCTCCGGTCGCGGCCGCGCGCACGGCCGCGACGCGCGCGGCCATGGTCAGCGCCAGCTCGTTCACCAACTCGCAGGACGCCGGTCCCAGCAGCCGGAGGACGCGGGCCTCATCGCGGCAGATCACCGCAGCCTGGCACTCCATGCTGCCCAGCGCCGCGAAAAAGACACGCAGCCAGTCGTCTTCCCCCTCGCTGCCATCCCCGGTGGTGACATCGACGATCAGCAGGCCGCCCGTGAGCCGCGCCATGCGCCCGACCCGGCGGGCGCACGCCTCAATCTCGATGACGTCGACGCCCGCGAGGCGCGTGGGCTCGACGCGAATCGGCGCGACCTCCTGGAGGTTCGCGCCCAGCTCCAGCAGCGCATGCCACCCGGCGGGATCCTCGCCGCCGAGCAGGACCCATGGCGTCGATCCCGGGCCCTGGAGCCTGGCCATCAATCTCGCTGCGTGAGCGCGATCTTCCTGGCGCTGCAGCAAGGAGGCGCCCGGCCAGGGAACGAAACGCATCAGGCGCCGAACCCGCGGATCGTCGGCAAGCGCGGAGCGCGCCCCCAGCAACCATTGCGAGAGGAACGAATCGAGTCTCAGCGGCTCGTCCGCGGCCGGCTGGCGGCCCGCGTCCCCCTCATAGACCAGCCAGCGCGCGAGGGCGCCGCTGGCGGCCAGCTCGCCGCGAACGCGTGCCGTCGCTCCGAGCAAGGTGCTGTACAAACCCATGGTGCCGACCCGGCGGCCCATTTCGTCGAGCAGGAATCCCATGCAGCGCTGAAAGCGGTGATCCAGCTCGGGCGCCAGCGCCAGCACCATCATTCGGAATTCGCGGGGACCCAGCCCAAACACGCGAGCGGCCGCGGCCAGGGGCTCCGCCTTCCCGTCAGCTGCCGCGAGCGCGAGGCCGAGCGCTCTATCCGCCTCGGCGAGCTCGCGCGGCTGGTCGCTGGGACCGC
Source organism: uncultured Acidobacteriota bacterium (assembly GCA_963792575.1). GTDB lineage: Bacteria > Acidobacteriota > Thermoanaerobaculia > Multivoradales > UBA5704 > DATARR01. The sequence continues at coordinate 134,417 of CAWBWZ010000002.1, read as the reverse complement.
GCTCGGAGGGTGCGTCGAGCGACTGCAAAAGCGTCGCACGGGTCAGCGAGAAACCATGTACATCACCGTTTTCGTCGGAAACACGCGCGACCGCGTCCCGCAATAGCTCGTGTACCCAATCGATGGCCACATCCAGCAGCGGGCGTTGGGGCGATACCTGACCGGAAGGCACCTTGGCCGCTTCAGCCGGTGGCGGGACGGGCCGCAGCAGAAAGCGCGCGACCCGCTCCTGCCCTTGAGTTCCCACGTGCTCCACGAGTCCGCGCAAGGCGCTCAGCAGCGATTCGAGCCTGGGGTCGCGCAGTGCGATCCGCACGATGTCGTCGATGATGTCTACGTACATGACGACGAGGTCAGAGCGTTCTGCGAGCCACCGTTCCGCCAGCTCATCGGTCTCGGTGGAGGGGCCTATCAGCACCAACGCACACTGCGGCGATGAAGGAATGGATTCGAGGAGGCTGTCGACCTCCGCCACCGCCACGAAGCGGCTCTCGACGAGATTCATGTCAGAGCGCGCCGCGACAGAAGCGGCAATGACTTCCGCCTTCACGTCCAGCGATGTGGTCGCCACCAAGACATTGATTCGTGACACGCCCTCGGCCTCCTTCATCTGCTCTCTACTTATCCCACGAGCCGCCCGGCAGCGCCTATGCGCCGCGAGAGATCAAAAGTGATCGATCTCGCGGGTCCTGGCGATCTAGATCCAAGGGCTGGCAGCAGACGTCCGATTTGTGATGCCTTTGTACATCCAGCGATCTACCGGGAAGGGCGAGCCTGTAATCTCCGCCCCCTTCCGGCGTTATAAGGGCATCATGAAAACCATCTCCCTCACTCTCGCCGCCGCCCTGACCCTCCTCCTCCCGGCCGCCCCGGCCCGTGCCGCCGATCCGGCCGGCATCCTGGCTCGCGCCAGGGAGGCGGCCGGCGGCAAGGCATGGGATGGGGTGCGCACGCTGCACACCCGCGCGCGGATCGCCACCGGCGGGCTCGCCGGGCCGGTCGACGGCTGGGATGATCTGCGCAACGGCCGGTTCGTCGACACCTACAATCTCGGACCGGTCTCGGGAGCCGGCGGGTTCGACGGCAAGGCCACCTGGACCCAGGACGCCTCCGGCCAGACCCGCGTCGACGACAGCGGCGACGCCCGCGAGGGCTCGATCGACGAGGTCTACCGGCGGTCGCTCGCCTACTGGTATCCCGAGCGGCGCAAGGCGGAGATCGCCGATGCCGGCGACCGCGCCGAGGGGGAACGCGCCTTCCACGTCCTGCGCATCGTCCCGGCCGGCGGCCGCCCCTTCGAGATGTGGATCGACGCGCGGACCTTCCTGATCGACCGGATCATCGAGAAAGCCGCCAACGAGACCCGCACCACCTTCCTCTCCGACTACCGGGAGACCAACGGCCTGCGGCTCCCCTTCGCCTCGCGCACGACGAACGGCGAGGCGAAATACGACCAGACCGCGACGGTCGAAAGCTTCGAGATCAATCCGGCGGTCGACGAGGCGAGGTTCCAGCGCCCCGAGGGGAAGACCCACGACTTCGCGATCGCCGGCGGCAAGACCTCGGCGGCGATCCCGTTCCGGCTGCTCAACAATCACATCTACGTCCAGGCGCGAATGAACGGCAAGCCTCTCCAGGTGCTCTTCGACACCGGCGGCGCCAACATCCTCACCCTGGCGGCGGCCGAGCGGCTCGGCTTGAAGACCACGGGCTCCATCCAGGTGCGGGGGGTCGGCGAGGGGTCGGAGAGCTCCGGGCTGGTCAAGGTCGGCGAGGTCGCGCTCGGCGACGCCACGGTGCGCGATCAGGTCTTTCTGGTGCTGCCGCTCGCCGGGCTCGCCGAGGCCGAGGGGGTGGACCTGGACGGCGTCGTGGGCTTCGAGGTGCTCAAGCGCTTCGTCGCCCGGATCGAGTACGCCAAGGGACAGTTGACCTTCTTCCTCCCCGAGTCCTTCCAGGAGCCGCGGGGCGCCACCGCGGTCCCCTTCACTTTCGAGGGCCAGACTCCGCAGGTCGCGGGGGCGATCGACGGCGTCAAGGGGCTGTTCACGATCGACACCGGGAGCCGCGCCTCGCTCACCCTCAACGCTCCGTTCGCCGCCGAGCACGGCCTCAAGGCGAAATATGCCCCGAAGGTCGAGGCGGTCTCCGGCTGGGGGGTCGGCGGCGGCGTGCGCTCGCTGCTGACGCGGGCGAAAATGCTTGAGCTGGGTGGCGTCCAGGTGCCGGCGCCGGTCACCGACCTCGCCCTGGTGCAGAAGGGGGCGCTGGCCAACCGGTATCTCGCCGGCAACGTCGGCGGCGGCGTGCTGAGGCGCTTCGACCTCACCCTCGACTACGGCCGCCAGCGCCTCTTCTTCCAGCCCAACACGGACTTTTCCCGGCCGGACGCCTACGACCGCGCCGGCCTATGGCTCAACCGCGCGGAGGATGGCTTCCAGGTCAAGGACCTGGTGGCGGGAGGCCCCGCCGCCGAGGCCGGCCTCCAGTCAGGAGACACGATCGTGGCCATCGACGGCCGGAGCGCGAAGGCGCTGCTTCTCCCCGAGCTGCGGACGCGATTCAAGGAGTCCGCGCCCGGCACCCGGGTGCGGCTCACGGTGAAGTCGGGGGAAGCGTCCCGCGAGGTGACGGTGGTTTTGCGGGATCTGGTGTAGCCGACGCCCGGGCATGAATGCCCGGGCTACGCTTCAAACGAAAAGCCGGCTGAAGCCGGCTCGAAGAAGCTCGGTGTTTTTTGAGCCGGCTTCAGCCGGCTTTTCGTTTCCGGCGTAGCCCGGGCATTCATGCCCGGCGGAAGGGCGTCGCGGCTGACTTTCCAAATACCCTCTACGGCAGCCGCAGCACCAGGATCGTCTGGTCGTCCTCGCGCGGCGCGTTGCTGGTGAAGCGGGCCACGTCGGCGAGAACGCCGTCGCGCAGCCCCTCCACCCCGCGGCCGGCGTGGCGGCCGAGGCTCTCTTCCAGGCGATCGAAGCCGAACATCTCGTCGCTCCCCTCCCGCCGCGCCTCGATGATGCCGTCGCTGAACAGGAAGAGGGTATCCCCCGGGCTCATCCGGGCCGTTTGCGGGATGACGTGGAGCTCGCCGCGCACCCCGAGCGGATAGGCGATCGATTCCAGGGCATCGACCCGGCCGGTCGCGCGCGATGCGATAGGGGTGGAGGTGGCCGGCGCTGGCGTAGAGCAGCTCCAGCCGCCGCGGATCGAGCACGGCGTAGCAGAGGGTGGTCAGCAGCCGCTTGCGGGCGGTCTGGTAGACGGTGCGGTTCAAGGTGTTGAAGACCGCGGCGACCTCCGGGTCGAAGGTCACCTGCACCGCCAGCGCCGACTTGGCCATCGACATGATCAGCCCCGAGGAGACGCCGTGGCCGGCGACGTCCCCCACCGCCACGGCGAGCCGGCCGTCCTCCAGCGCCAGAACATCGTAGAAATCCCCTCCCACCTCCGAGGCCGGCAGGTAGGCGTGGGCGATATCCACCCCCGCGAGCCGCGGCGGGAGATCGGGCAGGATCGAGCTCTGGATCCGCCGCGCCGTCTCCAGCTCCACCCGCTGGCGCTCGCGCTCGGCGATCCGCCGCACGTGGGGCGGGATGTCCTCGTAGCGGTAGACGAACTCCTTGCCGCCGCCGAGGTAGCGCACGCTGGCGAGGAGCGGCGCCGCCAGCAGGCCGAGGGCGATCCACCCCTGGATCTGCAGTCCCGCGTCGCCGGCGGTCAGCAGCGGGTAGGCCACGAACAGCGTGTGGGTCACGAAGCCCGCGAGGAGCACCGTCAGCAGGTCGGTCGCCAGGAAGAGCCCCACCAGCACGGCGGAGAAGAGGAGGGCGATCAGGAACGTCCAGCTCAGCGGCGCGGCCAGCACCAGGAACGGGAAGACGACCGCGCCCACCAGCACGGCGGCCAGGGAGCCCCCCAGATACCCAGGTATCGGGCCGCCACCGGCAGGAGCCAGAGGACGAGCGCGAGGAAGAACGGGAAGAGGACAGCCAGCGCCCGGGTGACGAACTCCAGGCTCGGCCAGCGGGTATCGGCGCTGATCAGCAGCGAGGAGAATCCCCACACTCCCGCCGTCCGGAGGGCGAGCAGCAGAGCCGCCACGCCGCCGGCGGCCGCCAGCCCCGCCATCCATCCCCGGAAGGCAGACCGCGCCACGGTCTGGTTCGCCAGATCCCCCTTGAACAGCGCGTCGAAGGCCGCCAGCTTGTGACCCCAGCGCTCACGGCAGATCGACTCCCCCACCGACCAGGCGAAAAAGGCGAGCACCCCGGCCGGGAGCATCATGAACACCGTCGAGAACAGGGCGACCATCCAGGTGTTCTGCTGGCGGGAGGCGAGGCCGAAGCCGTTCCCCTCGGAGTTCACCCGGCTCGCGAACAGCGTCATCACCAGCCCCGAGAGCGCCACGACGAGGAAGATCTGGACACCGCGGCGCACTCCGATCTCCCCCTCGTGGTAGCGCTTGAGGAAGGGGAAGGCGAGCAGCGCGGCGAGCAGGCAGATCCAGACGACGCGCAGGACGTTCAGGAGGTTGATGCCCCGCAGAGAGGAGGCGAGCTCCTTGCTCCCCGGATCGTCCAGCCAGTAGGTGAAACCGGTGAGCCGGTCGCCCGCGAACAGCACCTCGACCCCGTGGGTGGCTCCCCCCGAGAGGGGGTTCCGGCGGTTGGGGTAGCGCACGGTCAGGTTGGTGTGCCCGGTGAGCTGCTGGCTGCGGAGCTCCGGAGCCTCATAGCGCGCGAGATCGATCCCCTGCCGGATGAGGAAGGCGCCGGCCCGGGCCCGCGCCTCCGGTGGAGAGATCGGCGGAATCTTCACCTCGGGATCGAGGCGCAGCCGGAGCCCGAGGATCTCGCCCGCGGGGGAGATCTCCGCCAGATAGGTCCAGTCATACTGCGGCGCTCCGCGCGGATAGACGTAGATGTTCCAGGCCACGATCTGCTGCGGGAGCCCCGACTCCGAGACCGCCCGCCGGTCCCCGCGCTCCAGGGCGAGTTGGAGCCGGCGCTCCAGGAAGTAGTCCTGGCCGAGGCGGGGAATGATGTAAGGGTTCTTGACCGGCTCGCCAAGATCGCGCAGCCGTTCGAGGCTGAGGGTCACCGCCTCGGCCCGCGAGACCGACCAGTGCCTGGGCAGAAAAGGAAACGCCCGCGGGTAGGCCCAGACCAGCAGGACCATCCCGGCGACGCCGGCGAGCAGCCAGAGGGCAAGAGAGCGTGAGTTCCTCATGATGGAGGTACGGAAACGCCCTATTGTAGGTTGCTTTGGGAGGGGGTGGGGGGCTGCGCCCGCAGGGCGGAATTTATCCAGCCTGGGGTGTCAACCCCAGGTGGGGCTGGCCTCACCCATCCAAACCCCGCAGGGGTGGCCGATCGGGTTGGAGTCGGCCACCCTTACAGGGTTTGGACTTCGGGGTGCCTCCCTACCTGGGGTTGACACCCCAGGCTGGATAAATTCCGCCCTGCGGGCGGTTCAGAATCTCTGCCTCAAGCAGACCACCCAAGAGGGAACCCCCTACCCCTTCGGCAACCCCTCCACCAGCCCCTTCACCGCGTCGGCCGAGCGGGCGAGCAGCCCCTTCTCCTCGGTGGTCAGCTTGAGCTCGATCACCTTCTCCATGCCGCCGAGGCCGAGCTGGCAGGGCACGCCGATGAACAGGCCGTCGTAGCCGTACTCCCCCTGCAGGTAGACGGCGCAGGGGAGGATCTTCTTCTTGTCCTGGAGGATCGCCGCCACCATCTCGTAGGAGGAGGCGCCCGGGGCGTAGTAGGCCGAGCCGGTCTTGTAGTAGTTGACGATCTCGGCGCCGCCGTTGCGCGTGCGGTCGTTGATCTGCTCGATCGTCGTCGGCGTCGAGGAGCTGCGGCAGCGGAATGCCGTTGACCGTGGCGTAGCGCGGCAGCGGCACCATGGTGTCGCCGTGGCCGCCGAGCACGAAGGCGTCGACGTCCTCGCACCGAGACGCTCGAGCTTCGTCGGCGATGAACCAGCGCATGCGGGCGGCGTCGAGCACGCCGGCCATGCCGATGACCCGCTCGCGCGGGAAGCCGGAGACCCGGCGGGCCACCTCGCACATGGCGTCGAGCGGGTTGGTGACGATGATCAGGATGGTCTCCGGCGAGCGCTAGACGAGCTGCCGCGACCACCTCGGAGACGATCTCGGTGTTCTTGGCGAGCAGGTCGTCGCGGCTCATGCCGGGCTTGCGGGCGAGGCCGGCGGTGACCACGCAGACGTCCGAGCCCGCGGTGGGATCGTAGTCGCCGCCGCCGGTGATGCGGGCGTTGAAGCCGAGCACCGGCGCCGACTCCATCATGTCCAGGGCCTTGCCGGTGGCGAGGTCGGCGGCCACGTCCACCATCACCACGTCGGCGAGGTCGGCCTGGGCGATCAGCTGGGCGCAGGTGGCGCCGACGTTGCCGGCGCCCACCACGGTGACTTTGTAACGCATCGAAGGGTCTCCTCTCGGATAGATTGTATTTAGCAGATGTTCTCGACGATCGCCTCCGCGAACTCCGATGTCTTGAGCAGGGTCGCGCCTCCATCTGGCGCTCGAAGTCGTAGGTCACGCGCTTCTGCTCGATGGTGCGGGCCGAGGGCCGACTCGATGGCGTCGCCGGCCTCGGGCCAGCCGAGCCAGCGCAGCATCATCACGCCGGAGAGGATCAGCGAGCCGGGGTTGACCTTGTCCTGGTCGGCGTACTTGGGCGCCGTGCCGTGGGTCGCCTCGAAGACGGCGAAGCCGTCGCCGTCGTTGCTGCCCGGCGCGATGCCGAGGCCGCCCACCTGGGCGGCCAGGGCGTCGGAGAGATAGTCGCCGTTGAGGTTGGGCGTGGCGATGCACGTCGTACTCGTCCGGCCGCAGCAGCACCTGCTGGAACATCGAGTCGGCGATGCGGTCCTTGATCACGATCTTGCCCGCCGGCGCCTTGCCGTCGTGCTGGCTCCAGACCTCGTCCTCGGTGACCGTGGCGTCGCCGAACTCCTCGCGCGCCACCTCGTAGCCCCAGTCCCTGAACGCCCCCTCGGTGAACTTCATGATGTTGCCCTTGTGGACCAGGGTGACGCTCTTGCGGTTGTTGGCGATGGCGTAGTGGATCGCCATGCGGACCAGCCGCTTGCTGCCGAACTCCGAGATCGGCTTGATGCCGATGCCGCTGTCCGGGCCGGATCGTCTTGCCCAGGCTCGGCGATGAACTCGATCACCTTCTTCGCCTCGTCGCGTGCCCGCCTGCCACTCGATGCCGGCGTAGACGTCCTCGGTGTTCTCGCGGAAGATCACCATGTCGACCTTCTCGGCTCCTTCACCGGCGAGGGCACGCCCTTGAATAGCGCACCGGCCGCACGCAGGCGTAGAGGTCGAGGATCTGGCGCAGGGCGACGTTGAGGCTGCGGATGCCGCCGCCGACGGGCGTGGTGAGCGGCCCCTTGATCGCCACCCGGTAGTGCTGGATGGCGTCGAGCGGTGTCCTGGGGGAGCCAGTCTGCGTCTGGTTGTAGGCCTTCTCGCCGGCCAGCACCTCGAACCAGGCGATCGACCGCGAGCCGCCGTAGACCTTCTCCACCGCGGCGTCGAGCACCCGGCGGGTGGCCCGCCAGATGTCCGGCCCGGTGCCGTCCCCCTCGATGAAGGGGATGATCGGCCGGTCCGGCACTTCCAAGCGATTCTCCGCTTCGCGCCAGGTGATCTCCTGGCCGTCGGCGGGCGGCGTCAAATCATTGAATGTCCTGGCCAAGACCGTACTCCTCCTGAAGGGTGAAGGGGATGATTGCGCACCGGGCGGCAGAGCGCCCGGACGCGGGTCCGAACGGTATCACAAGGCGTGTTACAGTCGCGCCTCATGGATTGGGAACCCCTGATCGCCGCCGCCCGGGCCGCGCGCGCCCATGCCTACGCCCCCTACAGCCGTTTCGCGGTGGGCGCCGCCCTGCTGATGGAGGACGGCTCGATCCACGCCGCCGCCAACGTCGAGAACGTCATCCCGGCGCTCGCCATCTGCGCCGAGCGCAACGCCATGTCCGCCGCCGCCTCCGCCGGCCTCCGCCGCCCCCAGGCGGTCGCCGTGGTGACCGACGCCAGCCCTCCCGCGCGCCCCTGCGGCCTCTGCCGGCAGACCCTCTCCGAGTTCGCCCGCGACCTCCCCATCCTGGTGGTCAACGTCAGCGGCGACCGCGAGGAGACCTCGCTGGCCGAGCTCTTCCCGCAGCCGTTTTCGCTGCCGGGGTAGGCCCAACCGCCCCGAATCCTCACCCCCCGGCCCCTCTCCCACCGCACTCCCCCCGACCGGGCATAGGCGCTAACTTTATCGCTTAAAGTCGGGATTTAATCGTGTATTCTGGTACCCATGAGCGATCTTCGGGTATTTACAGAAGAGTGGGAGTTCCTTCGAGCCGCGCTTCCGGTCGTGGATTTGGAGAAGAGCCTTCGGGAGACCGGGGGGTCCCAGAGATGGCGAGCGGTGCGCAGTGCCGATGACCTCTTGCGTTTGGCGCTGGTCTACGGTTTCTGCGGCTTGTCGCTTCGCCAGACCGCCGCCTGGGCTCACATCCAGGAGGTTGCGGAGTTGTCGGATGTGGCGCTGCTGAAGCGCCTGCGGTCTTGCAGCGACTGGTTGAGCCACCTTCTTGGGGCGAAGTTAGCCGAGCGAGCACAGATGTCCCCCCGGCCGGAGTCGTCGTTGCGGCTGCGGTTGATGGATGCGACGTCCATCCCCGTGCCGGGACGCAAGGGCACGGGCTGGCGGGTCCATGTCGGCTTGAGTCTGGGCCACCTGGCCATTGACCACATCGAGGTGACCGGTGCTGAGGGTGGGGAGACGTTTTGCCGTTTTCCTTTGCAGAGTCAGGATCTGGTCCTGGGCGACCGCGGCTATGCTCATCGTCGCGGTCTGTTTTGGGTGCGCCAGGCCGGGGGGCATTTTCTGGTTCGCCTGAATTGGTCGAATGTGCCGCTGCTGGACGAGCACGGGGAGCCATTCGATCTGTTCCAAGCTCTGCGTCAGATCCCCGGCAACCAAGTGGCTGAGTTTCGGGTGCAAACCGCGCCTCAGGAGTCGGGCAAGATTCCGGCCTTGCCCGCCCGCCTGATCGTCGTGCGCAAGAGTCCGGCCGCCGCGGAGAAGGAATGCCAGAAGATCCTGCGGGAGGCGGCCCGGAAGAAGCGCAAGGCCGATCCGCGGTCCTTGGAAGCGGCCGAGTACACGATCGTGCTGACGTCGATGGGAGAGGAGCAACTGCCGGCGGCGGAGGCTCTGGAACTGTACCGATTTCGCTGGCAAATCGAGATGGTCTTCAAGCGTCTGAAGGGGCTTTTAGGGTTGGACCAACTGGCGGCCAAGGATTCTCATCTGGCCCGCAGTGCTTTATACGCCAAGCTCTTGGCAGCCCTCTTACTGGAAGACCTGACAGGCAAGTTCCTGTCTTTTTCCCCCTGGGGCTTCCCTCTGCCAGAGCCGCCCGCCCAGCCTCTGGCGAATCCAACAAGCTCTGCTCGGCGCGATGGCCCACGCCATCTTGGGCGCGCTGAAGCTTGAAGAGCTGCTGCAGAAAGCCTCGCGGCTCTGCCGCTATTTCTTAGACTCTCCCCGCCGCCAAAGGAAGAAACAGGCCCCCCGAGCCATGGAGGCTGCCAGGGAGCTTGCTTCATAAGTTAGCGCCTATGCCCCGACCGGGAGAGGGGAGCTTTACGGGAGAGACCTCGCTTACAGGAGGCGTTGTAAACACCAGTACCCATGAAAAAACGCTTCCTACAGGCTCTATCGGTTCGGAGTCGCCCCCCTCTCCCGGTCGGGGGGGAGGGCGGTGGGAGAGGGGACGGGGGTGAGGATTCGGGGCGGGGGGCCCCCCGCCCCCACAAACCGCGCCAGGATCGGCCCGAGCACCGCGAGCAGCAGCACGTAGGCGGCCGACAGCGGCCCCAGCCGCGGCTCCAGGCCGGCGCTGACGCCGAGGCCGGCGATGACGATCGAGAACTCGCCGCGGGCCACCAGGGCGGCGCCGGCCCGCCAGCGGCCGGGCGAATCGATCCCGGCACGGCGCGCCGCCCACCAGCCGGTCGCCAGCTTGGTCGCCACGGTCACCACGCCCAGCACCGCCGCCAGCAGGCAGCACCGGCGGCAGGCTGGCGGGGTCGATCTCCAGGCCGAAGAAGAAGAAGAAGATGGCGGCGAACAGGTCGCGCAGCGGTGCCAGCATGCGGTGGGTCTGCTCGACCATCGGCCCCGGTCAGCGCGATGCCCACCAGGAAGGCCCCGACCGCCGCCGACACCTGGAGCCGCTGGGCCACGCCCGCCACCAGCAGCACCAGGCCGAAGGTGCTCAGCAGGATGATCTCGTCCGACTGATGGGCCGACCACGCGGCTGATCGCCTTGCCGTAGCGCACCGCGACGAACAGCACCGACGCCCACCGTGGCCAGGGCGATCGCCACCGAGATCGCCCCCTCCCGCAGGCCCCGCCCGACCAGCAGCACCGAGACCAGCGGCAGGTAGACCGCCATCGCCAGGTCCTCGAGCACCAGGACGGTCAGGATCGTCGGCGTCTCCGGGTTGTCCAGCCGCCCGAGCTCCGACAGCACCTTGGCGATGACCCCCGACGAGGAGATCCAGGTGACGCCGCCCAGCAGCACGGCCGCGAGCGCTCCCCATCCCAGCAGCAGGCCGGCGACGAAGCCCGGGGAAAAATTGAGCGCGAAGTCCACCAGGCCCGGCCGGCAGCCCGGTGCGCAGGCTGCCCCCAGCTCCTCGCCGGTGTACTCCAGGCCGAGCATGAACAGCAGCAGCACGACGCCGATCTCCGCGCCGACGTGGACGAACTCCTGGCTGACGTTGAGCGGCATCAGCCCGCCGTTGCCGAACGCCAGCCCCGCCAGCAGATAGAGCGGGATCGCCGAGAACCCAAACCGGCTCGCCAGCCGCGCCAGGATCGCCAGGCCGATCGATCGCGGCCCCCAGCTCGATGAAGATCCGGGAGATGTCGGTTGTCGTGGTGGCGAGGGCGAGCGGCATGGGGAGACTATATCCGGCGGCGGTGGCTGGGAACGCCATCTGGGGGCCAGCACTGAACGGATTCAGGCAGCTCACTCCGGTTCGTCGACGTCCTTGAGATTGCGAGCCGGCCGGAGAGTATCGCCCCTTCGGGGCTATCCCTCACTCCCCAACCCCTCTCTCCCGGCCTCCCCCCCAACCGCCGGGAGAGAGGGGCTTTAAAAACTTGCTTCGACCAACTTCTCCCTCTTCTCCCGTCGGGAAGGGGGGGAGGCTGGGAGAAGAGGGCCGGGGTGATGAGGGTCAGCACCTCAGCCAAGGGAATCTGGCCAAGTAGAGATCCGGCGGATCAGTAGCAGCGCGCCGGGCACCAGTTGAGCGGGCTCGTCAGGTTCTGCCCATAGGAGGTCGAGGAACCGAACGTGTCCGTGCTCCAGACGTTGTAGCTGCCATAGGGCGACACGTCCCGGGCGTAGGAGGGGTAGGGGATGTAGGGGTTGAGCCATGCGTTGGGCTCGCCGGCGTTCTGCACTTTCGTGAAGACCTCGGTGACGATGTCGCAGCGGTTGTCACCGCAATCGTCGGCACCGAAGGCGCCGCTGTTGCAAGCGCTCTGGCTTTGATACATGCCGTGCTTGCCTTCCGAAGCCCAGACCTTCTGATAGAAGGTGGAACCGTAGTTTCCCTGCGACCGGAATGAAGAGCTGTCGCTCGGCGCCGTCCAGTGGGCGGACATGAACTCCTTGATCAGACGCCATTGCGAGACGTCGTTCTTCGCCACATCCCAGGTCGTGCCCCAGTCCGCGCCGTCGGTGTCCTTGCGCGCCAGGAGGACCGAATAAACCTCGCTGTCGCCATTGTGGGCGCCGCCGAAGACATCGTCCCCAAGATCCCAGTTCCACGCGATGCCATAGCGCAGCTCGATGCACTGGTAGCCCTCGGCGCAGTCGGCCCGGCCGCCGGGGAGATACGGATGGGCGACGAACGGAATCCTGCCGTTCGACGAATCGCTATAACCCGGAACGGACAGCCCGTAGAGCTGCCGGCGGTCGGCGAACGCGAGCCCCTCGTAGGTTCCGCAGTGAAGATTGAGAACGGGAAAAAACTGCTGCGCCAGCGCCAGCTCGAGCGAGTCCGGAATGCCGTCGAGGTCGCCGTCGCCGGCCTCGTCGCGATAGACCGCCACGAAGTCGTTGAGCGTATTGCCGGAAGGCCAGGCGTTGCTGTAACAGGTTCCGTTGAGCTTGTAGGAACGATTGGTGATGGTGCGGTGGATCGTGCCGCACTGGCCGCCGCCGTCGCCGGTCCGGCACTGGTAGGCGCCGCCGTCGTACGGCAGGTAATAGGATTCGGAACCGTCACAGTTCGGCCCGGTGAAATGGCTGACATAAGTGCCCTGCGCCGGAGCGCAGCTCGCCTCGCCGCAAGTCGCCGCCCGGGCGCCGGCACTCGCGCCTGCCGCCAAGAGAACTCCCAATAGGGCGATTTTGATCTTCTTTTGGTAACCCATTGTTGACACCTCCTCAGGGGGACGGATCGCCGGTTGGCCGATCCGTTCATTCAACGGATGTTGCTCGATAGGGTATATAACAAAGCAACGATTATTTATATTTCAAAATCTCATGTCTGCGATTGAGTTTCGCCCTGGAAAGGGCGAAATTTGATTAGCCTGGCACTTCAGTGCCAGGCTGGCAGTCCCCCAATCCCACCCGCCCTGAAGGGGCGGAACTCAACTTTTCCTGGACTGAGGGATCGCCGTTGAAAAGCACCGCCCCCTTGGGGCGGATATATGGAGAATGGGGACCTACCTACCTGGCGCTGAAGCGCCACCCTATTCAAATTTCGCCCTTTCAGAGCGGGGTTTCCGAGGTTTCAGAAGCGGCGCGTCACCGCACCAGACGCCATGTCCGCGCTCCCGAACTGGCGGTCGTCTCGATCGCCACGCCCACCGCGGCGAGACTTTCGAGGAGCTTCTCCGCCTGCTCGGCCTTGACGTCCTTGAATCGCCGAAGAGCCCTCTTTTCGACAGGATTTCAAAGCTGCTTCAGGCTGTCGTGCTCAAGGACCACGTACAATCCCTCTCCGTTCGCGATCCGGCAGTAACGGCCCCCGTCATGGACCAGTAGAACGACCTTGGTGCCGGCCGGAAATTCACCAGCAGGCGGCACCGCTTGTTGTAGCTCGGAAAAATAAAAGGGTTGAGGCCGTGTCAATTCGTGCGTGAATTGATTGGGAGGAGGAGAGATCTGATTCTTTGCCGGGACTTCGGCGTTGTCCGGCAATACGATGGCCTGCGGCCTCACAAAACCCTTCATCGGCATCAACCTCCTGCTCATGGCGCGCGGGCAGGCGTGGCTCGGAGCCAGCCCGCGCGCCCATTGATCCCGGCCTTGCCAGCCCTTAAAGCTGAAGGCTCTCAGCGGGAAGCACCGTCGGGATATTCGGCAGCACCATTCCAGCCTCGATCGCGTCCTCAACCGAGGCCAGTTCCCCGGCGATGGCGAGCTGCTGCACGTTCGGCAGCTGGTACGGATCGGCGGCATCGAGGTCCACCGCGTAACCCAGATCTTCGAGGCTGCCGACTGTCACGCGGCTCAGCGGATTGTTCGGTGCCGCGATGAATCCCGACATGAGCTCATTATGGAACACGGTCTCACGCCAGTGGGAGTCCCTGGTCCCCGCGCCTCCCCGGTTCTCCGCGGGCACCGGAGTCGGCACGCTACCGCCACCCAGCAGCGCACCAAATTCCTCCATGGCACGCTCTCCCACGAACGTCGGATTGGATGTGCCGGCGTCGCTGAGAAGTCCCTTGTGCGACCAGATGGTTCCAATCCCGAGCACATGGCCCATCTCATGGGTAATAACATCGGTGAGCGTGCCCAGCCGTTCCATCTCGGCAAGATCCGCCGAATCGAACGTCATCTTTCCCCTGGCCGGAATGAAGGCGGCAGTACCCGCACTCGCAGGCCGCAGGTGGGTCGGACCCGCCTGGCCCAGAATCTTTCCAGGACCGTCGATGTCCGCTCCCTCGGCGATGATCAGCACATCGTCGATGAGCTCTCCGTTCACCATGACACTCGGAAGGTCTCCCACGATCACCCGGCTCCAACGATCCGCTGCCGCCTTGAACGCGTTCTTTCTGTGTTTCCGTCAAGCCGCCCAGGAATCGAACTTCGATCGTGAACGGGGAATCCGTCCCCGCCACCGCCAAGGCGATCTGCGGATCTGCTTTGGCCTGATAGGTCTCGACTGCCATAATAGTGCCTCCTTTGTGAGTCGTCTTCTTCCAAAGGAATTGGACGGACACAGAGCTTCTTTTCAGCTTCTTCGGCAGAATGCTCCCGCGGATCAAGCCGGCCGCGAGCTCTCGATGCCTCCTCCGGGCCTCATTCCCCGAAGGTTGCTCCTCTTTCCCTCTCGTTCAGACCTCGCGAAGGGGGGGAATGCTCCATTCCCCACGGGGAATGGTTTGTAGATCTGGATGCGCATCAAGAAGAGCGGCCCCAACACCCCATTCCCCACAGCCCGGTCCCGTTCCCCGTGGGGAATGGCTCGGAGCTCCTCCTCGCGTCAGGCGGTGCGCGGGGAATGATCCGTCGGCTGGACGCTATGGCTCATTCCCCGCGGGGATTCGCCGCCGACTGGAGATCCTGTGACATTCCCCACGGGGAACACGTATGAAGTCCCGGGGAATGACTGCGAAGGCCGGGGAACGGCCTTCAAGAAGCGGGGAATGCGGCGCTGCGGAGCCCGCGAGGCGGCAATCCTGGTCCTGATATCCTTTAAGCAACGAACTTCGAGGTCCGGGAGATCCACCGTGAAGAGATTCTGGGCGCCCGTCTTCCTGCTGCTCGCCTTCCTCTCCCTTCCGCTCCAGGCGGCCAAGGTTTCCGTCACGGGCCGGATCCTCGATCCGGAGGGAAAGCCGGCCCCTAGTATCAAGGTGGCGCTGGTCCCCATCCTCCCGGAGGCGGAGAGCGCGCGCCTGGAGCTCGCAGGCAGGACCGGCCCGGAGCCGGCGGCGATCGTCTCGACCGACGCGGCGGGAGTCTTCCATCTCGTGGCGCCGGACGCGGGGATGTGGCGGGTCCATGTGGAGTCCCCGGGCTTCATGCCGCTGGAAGCCCTGCTCGCTCCCTTGCTCGACGAGACCGAGCTTCCTGATGCCCAACTACGCCCGGACGCCGGTCTCCAGGCGCGGGTGACCGATCCACGCGGCCAGCCGCTCGCTCGCGCCTGGGTTCGCGTCGAGGGGGCGCAGGCCCCGTCGCCCTTCACCGAGACGTGGCAGGTCCCGCTCCGCCGCATCGCCTTCACGGACGCGAACGGGACGGCGACGTTCCCGCGGACGCGGGAGGAGGTGCTCACCGTGCGGGCGGCGGCGCCGGGATATCTCATGGCCGAGCAGAAGAACGTCCGCGGCGGCTCCGCGGCGCTGCGCCTGGCGGCGGGACGGAGCCGGCAGATCCTGGTCCGCGATCCCCAGGGGAAGGGCGTTGCGGACGCGTTCGTCGCCTTCAGCGAGAGCGCCTGGCGGGCTGGCCGCACCTCGGAATCCGGCCTCCTCGACCTGACCGTTCCAGAGAACGGCGTCGATCTGCGGATCGCGGCGGCGGGCGGCCGGCAGCTCATTTCCCGTCTGCGGGCCGCGAAGCCGGACGAGAAGGGGCCGGCCGTCCTCGTGCTGCCCAGGGCGGAGCCGGTGAGCGGCCGGATCGTCTCGGCGCAGGATGGCCGCCCGATCGCCGGCGCTCTGGCCTGGATGGGTCAGGACTACGGGACGGTGGTCCGCGCCGGGGCCGACGGCACGTTCCGGTTGCCGAACCTTCCGGAGGCGGATCGCGGCGCGATGGCCGCCGCGTCCGGGTTCTTCCCGGGGAATGGGCAGGCCACCGGCAACCGCCTGCCGACGTTCGCACTCCAACCCCGGCTGGCGGCGAGCGGCATTGTGGTCGACGAGGCGGGCCGGCCGGTGGCGGGCGCCCATCTCAAGGCGAGCTTCCTGCCGGATCGGACCCTGGCGACCAGAGGCTACACCGTCTACCGCAGCGGCGGCTTCGCCCGCAGCGCGCCGTCCGGCCGGTTCCGGCTCTCCGGCCTCCTGGCGGGCGTCGCTTATGAGCTGCGGATCGACCGCGAGGGGTTCGCCCCGGCTCGCATGGAGCTGCCGGCGCGCGAGGCCGGAAAGCCGGCGCCGGACGTGCGGATCGTGCTGCGCGCCGGGCGCACCCTCTTCGGCTCGGTGATCGACGGCGGGCGCCGCCCCGTGGCCGGCGCCCGTGTCAGCCTGCGCGCCACCGCGCCCACGAGCTTCAAGGCCCGGCTCCGGGCCGCCCATTTCTCCGATTCAACCGCGCGCGCCCCGGAGGTGCCGACCGACGCCGCCGGACGCTTCGAGCTCAGGAACCTGGCGGCCGGGACGTTCGATCTGACCGTCCGCGCGCGCGGGTTCGCGCCGCTGACGGTGCCCGCTCTCGCCGTCCCCGAGGGGAAGGGCGCCACCGACGCCGGGACGGTGATGCTGGCGCCGGGAGCGTCGGTCCGCGGCCTGGTGGCCGATCCGCGGGGAAATCCGATCGACGGGGCGGAGGTGCGCGCGAAAAAGGCGGAGCGGGATGAGCTCCCGAGCCCCATGAGGGGTGACGATTCGGGGCCCGCCGACGCGGTCACCGCCGCGGACGGCTCGTTCGTCCTGGAGGACCGCTCCCCCGGCGAGTCGCTCGACCTTGCCGTCACTCATCCGAGCTACGGCCCGGGATCGGTTCCGGGGGTCGCCGTGCCGTCAGAGGCCCCGGTCCGGATCGTCCTCCTGCCCACCGCCCGCGTCGCGGGGCGCACTCTCGATCCGGACGGCCGAGCGGTCGCCGGCGCCTCCGTGTTCCTGAGCGAGGAGGAGTCGAGGAGCTTCGGCGGCCAATCGGCCGTGATGGCCTCCGGCCGTTTCCATCGCGGAGTGTCGGACGACGAGGGGGGCTTCTCGTTCGGCGGGGTCTCCCCCGGCCCGTTCTCTGTGGGCGCCCAGGCGCCACGCCGCCAGCGGGCGGAGCTCAAGAATCTGGAGATCAAGGCGGGCCAGGATCTGACCGGCCTGGAGCTCGTGCTCGCTCCCGCCGCCGAGGTCACCGGCAAGGTCCTCTCTCCCGAGGGGCGACCCGTCGCCGAAGCCCAGGTGACTCTGGTCGAGGCTTCCGAGCAACCTTACCCCTCGTTCTCCTCGTTGCGGGCCAGCACCGACGCCGACGGCCAGTACCGGATCGACGGCCTGCCGCCCGGCAAGCGCACCCTGGAGGCCCGCGCGGAGGGGTACCGGCGCGCGGTCCGCGACGTCGAGCTGGCGGCGGCGGCCGTGGTCGATTTCACGCTCGAACGGGGGCTCGAAGCCTCCGGCCGGGTGGTGGACGACGCCGGGAACCCGATCGCGGGAGTGGATCTCCTGCTGTTCGCCAGCCAGCCTTCCATCGACAATCCGCACGCGACTTCCGAGGCGGATGGCAATTTCCGCTTCTCCGGTCTGCAGGACGGCACCTACAGGCTGGTGGCTTCCAAGGAAGGCTACGCCCCCGATCGCAGGGGGACGAAGGTGACGGTGGCCGGCGCGCCGGTGAGCGGCCTGGAGGTGAAGCTCTCGGGGGGCGGCACGATCACGGGCAGGCTGACGGGAGTGGAGTTCAGCCAGCTCTCGCGGGTCCGCGTGTCGGCAAACCTCATCAACTTCGGCCAGGTCGATGCCGAGGGGGTCTACCGGATCCCCAATCTCCCGCCAGGACGGTGGACGGTGAAAGCCGTCGTGCCCAACACCCCGCTGCACGCGGAAGGGGTGGCCAACCTCGAGACCGGCGCCCCCGAGGTCAGGCTCGACCTCCAGCTCGGCGGCGGCCGCACGCTGACCGGTGTCGTGCTGAGCAACGGCGAGCCGCTCGCCGGGGCGTCGCTCGTCCTCGCCAGGCCCAGAACGGCGGGGAGACAGATCGCCGAGACTGATCATCAGGGGGGCTTCCGTTTCGGCGGGCTGGAGGACGGCGTCTACGATCTCGACGCCAGCACGCCGAAGGGGGCGCAGCATCACGAGAGCATCGAGATCTCGGGCGACCGGGAGATCCGGGTGGAGCTGCGCACGGCGAGCCTCTCCGGCCGGGTGATCGACGCCACCGACTCCTCGCCGGTCTCCGGCGCCCGGATCTCTCTGCGCTCCCAGCGCGAGGGCAGCCTGGCGCCTTTCGAGGACGCGACGACGGATTCCCGCGGCGCCTTCCGCCTGCCCGAGGTGGGGGACGGCGCCTGGACGGTGCGGGCGGCCCGCGAGGGTTACGCGCCAGCCGAGCGGGAGGTGCGGGTGGACGGCTCGCCGGAGAGCCTCGAGTTTCGCCTCGAGCCGACGGAGGGGATGACGGTCGAGGCCCGGCTGACCACGGGACAGGCGCCGGACCGCCTCCAGGTAGCGGCGCTCGACGCCGGCGGCAAGGTAGTCGCGAGCGGCAGCTATCCGACGGGAGAGAACGGCCGGACGCGGATCTCGAATGTGCCGCCCGGGAGCTGGCAGCTCGTCATCGGGTCGGACGCCTCGGCGCCGGTCACCGTCCCGGCCGCGGTTCCGGGCCCGGTGGTTCGCGTGGTCCTGCCGCCGGCCGGCCGCATCCGGATCAGGGTGCCGGCGCTGGCGAGCGGCGAAATCGCCGCCAAGGTCACCCTCACCGGCGCCGGCCGCCTCTACCGCGGCTTCGACTGGGACGGCAGCGTGAAGGCCGATTGGGAGCTCGAAGGCGGAGCGACCGTCCTGCCCCAGGTCCCCATCGGCGTCTGGCGGTTGACCGCCCGCGCCGCCGACGGGCATTCGTGGTCGGGAACGGCCACGGTGACGCCGGGCGGGGTGGCGGAGGTGGTGTTGAAGTAGGAGTACGCCCGCAGGGCGGAATTTATCCAGCCTGGGGTGTCAACCCCAGGTGGGCTGGCCCAACCAACCTCAAACCCCGAAGGGGTGGCCGATCGGGTGGAAATCGGCCACCCTGCGCGACGGCGACCACGTCCACGCCGTGATCAATCGGCCACCCTTACAGGGTTTGGATTTCGGGGTACCTCCCTACCTGGGGTTGACACCCCAGGCTGGATAAATTCCGCCCTGCGGGCGGGTTTAAATCCACCGTCCCTGGACCGCCCCCCCGCTACACCCTTACTATAGGACGTCATTTCCATTGATCTGCCGTTTTGATCCCGGAGCGTTGGCCGCCCGCTCCCGGGCGGCTTGGGAGGGGAGGATCTCGAATCTATGGAGGCAGCCGGCACGTCGGTATGGATGCCGTACCTGGAGGCCCTGCCTCCCGAGGTTGCCCCTGCGCTCGTGCCGCTCCTCGAACGGCTCGCCTCCCTGCTCGCTCCCATGGCGTCTCCCGCCGCGGGCGCCGCCAGCCTGGCGCTCTTCGACGCCGGGCCCGGGCAGCTCGGCGGACCGCGGATCGCGCAGATCGCCGCCCTCCTCGCCCTCGCCCGCCGCGCCGAGACGGCGGGGGTCCGGTTCGCCTGGGGGATTCTGCAGCAGCCGGAAGCGGCGCTCTCCCCATCCGTCGCGGCCGACGGCGTTCGCCGGCTGATCGGCGCGGGGACGCCCCACGAGGCCACCGGCCCACAGCTCGCGGCCTGGCGCTCGCGGCTGGAGGAGCGGCCGGAGTGGGACGAGGTCTGGGTGGTCGGCGCCCCCCGTCTCGGCGCTCCGCCGGATATCCCTGGCGCCTCGCACTTCCAGATCTGGGACTCGCTCGATCCCGGCGTCCGCCAGGCCGCGCGTCTCCCTGCAGCGCGGCGAGCAGGTGGACGAGGCGCTCATCGATCTCCCGGAGGACGCCGTCTGCGTGCGCCTGCTGCGCGCCGGGGCGCGCCGGATGGATGATCGCGAGCCGGCCGCGACTCTTGCCATCTCCGGCGATCTCGGCCGCGACGAGCCGCTCCCTCCGGAGCCGGACGAGATCGAGCCGCCTCCCGAGCCGCCGCACCGCGTCCGCGGAGGGGCCTCCGGCTCGCGCTTCGCCACCGCCCTCCACCGGCTGAGCGGCCGCACCGCCCTGGCCTCGCGCCTGTCGCGGGCCGTGGGGCGCCGTCACGCGTCCTATATCCGCAAGATGCGGGAGATGTTCGAGAGCGGCGATCTCGACAGCGCCCTGCGCCACGCCATCCCCCTGGCCGCCGAGGCCGGCCCGCGCCGGCTGCCGCTGCGCCCCTTCGCGCCGCGGACCGACCTGCACATCCGCCCCGAGCGCTCGCGGCACTGGTCGGTGGCGGAGATCTCGCCCGACCTCCACGGCGAGCTGCGGCGGCTCTACCGCGAGGCCTTCCATCGCCTGGAGTCGCAGGACCGCGTGGAGGAGGCCGCCTTCCTGCTCGCCGAGGTGCTGCACGCCCACGAGGAGGCCGTCTCCTTCCTCGAACGTCACGGGCGGCTCCGGCTGGCCGCCGAGATGGCCGAGGCGCGCGACCTCCCCCCGGGGCTGGTGGTGCGGCAGTGGTTTCTCGCCGGCGACCGCCAGCGCGGCCTGCGCATCGCCCACCGCACGGGCGCCTTCGCCGACGCCGTGACGCGGCTGGAGCGCAGCCGGCAGACCGAGCAGGCCGCCGAGCTGCGGCGGCTGTGGGCCCGCGAGCTCGCGACGGCGGGGGACTACGCGGCGGCCGTGGACACCATCTGGCCGCTGGAGGACGAGCGCCGCCGGGCCCTCGAATGGATGGACCTCGCCATCGATCAGGGGGGAGCCCCGGCCGGCCGGATGCTCGCCCGCAGGATCGCCCTGACGCCCGAGCCGTTCGCGGAGGTGCGCTCCGCCTCTCTCCGCCTGCTCGAGAGCTGGCGCGCCGAGGGGGCTCCCGCCCGCCTGGCCTTCGCGGATACCCTGCGCCGCGGGCCGCGGACCCCCGAGGTGGCGACCCTGGCCCGCGCCGCGGTGCGCGCGATCAGCCGCGACTCCGGACGGCTCGGCGCCCGCATGGCGCCGGCCGACTTCAAGCATCTCGCCTCCTTCGCGGGGGACGGCGCCCTGCGCGCCGACGCCCTGGCGCTGCCGATTCCCGCGCGGACGCTCTGGATCACCCGCGACGAGCCGCTGGAGGTCGAGATCGCCGCTCGCGACGCCGGCACCATCGCGGCCTATGACGCGGTGTTCCTGCCCAACGGACTGACCGCCGTGGCGCTCGGCGAGGCCGGAGTGCGGCTGCTGTCGCGCGGCGGGCGGATCGTCGCCGAGCTCGATCAGCCGGCGCACCGGCTCGTCATCTCCGATCACGGCGACCGCGCCATCGCCCTCGCCAGGCGCGGAGATGCCTGGCGGCTGGCGCGGCTCGACTTCTCTCTGCGGCGGGCCGAGGCCTGGTGCGAGGCGCGCCTCGACGCCTTCGCCCCGGACTACGACGGCGCTCTCTGGTTCGTCGCCGGCCCGGACGGCCTGCTCGCCGCCGAGACCGCGAGCAAGCGTCTCGACGGCGCCTGGGGGGTCTCCCGCCTGCCGGGAAACGCGCTCGCCATCGCCCGCTCCGCCGAGCGCTTCTCGCTGGTCCTCGCCGGCGAGGTCTCCGAAGTGTGGACCTATGAGCTCCCCTCGCTCACCCTGCGACGGCGCGATCCGGTCTCGATCGCGCCGGTGATCCGCCGCACTCACCGCATCGCGATCTCGCCGGAGGGCACTCTCGCCGAGCCCTCGCCCGGCGGCGCCACCGGGCGGCAGATCACGCTCCAGATCCACGGCGGGCCGGACGTCGAGATCCCGCTCGCCAATTCGGGGAGGCCGGGCGAGCCGGTGATCGCCGGCGACTGGGTGGCCCTGCCCGTCTATTCCTCGGACGCCGCCTGCGTCTTCCTCGTCCACCTCCCTTCCGCCGCCATCCGCGCCGAGATCACCCTCGGCCGCTCGGCCAAGGCCGGGCTCCGGCTGACGCCCCAGTACCTCACCCTGGCGGACGACCGCGGGCGGATCCTGGTGCTCGATCTGGAGAACGGTCAGGTGCGGCGGGATTTCAGGCTGTAGGAGGTGTGCTGTACCGCCGTTTCAATCCCAGGCCCGCCCCCGGATACACTTCCCCGCCATGCTCGACGCCCCTACCCTCCCGCAGATCCGTTTCGCCCGCGCCAGGAAGGCCCGGCGCGCTCAGAAGGCCGAGGAGCCGCCGGCCGGCGGCACGATCGCGGCGCCGGGGCGGATTTCGCCGGGTCTCCGGCTCGTGCTCGCCAGTGCGGCGGTGGTCCTGCTCTTCTTCGGGCAGCGGCTGCAGAATCCCCAGCCCTGGTCGTACGACGAGTACTACCACCTGGGGCTGGCCCGCGAGATGCTCTCCTCGGGCCTGCGCATGGAGACGTTCCGCTGGACGCCGTTCTCGATCACCCACGACCACTTCGCGGACGGCGAGCCCCTGTTCCACATCCTGCTCCTCCCCTTCGCCCGGCTGCCGTTGCGGACGGCCGGGATGCTGGGGGTCCTGCTCGGCCAGATCTTCCTGGCCGGCTCGTTCGCGGCGGCCCTGTGGATCGTGCGCGCGCCGCGCCCCTGGTGGTTCGTGCTGGCGCTCGGCGGGCTCGGCACTCTGTTCGCCCAGCGGATGGAGATGTGCCGGCCGCACGTCTGGCTGATCGGCTTCACGGTGCTGGTGGCCGCCCTGTTGGTGGAGCGGCGGTGGAAGGCGCTGTTCGGGGTCTGCGCCCTCTTCGCCCTGACCCACGCGGCGGCGTGGATCGCGATCCCGCTGGCGGTCCTCTGGGCGTTCTGCGGCCTGATCGTCCGCAGGGAAGAAGACGAGCGCCGCATTCCCTGGCAGCCGGTGGCCGCGGCGGCGGGCGGCTGGTTGCTGGGGATGCTCATTCATCCCGGCGTGCCGGAGAACTTCCGGCTGTTCGTGATCACCAACTTCGTGATCCCGTTCCAGGCCGCGACCGCCAGCAACGCGGCCCTGCACTCGCAGCTCGGCACGGAGCTCGCGCCTCCCGGGCTCGACCTGCTGCTGGAACAATGGCCGGCGTTCATCGCCCCGGTCCTGGTCGCCATCGCGCTGCTCTCCCGGCCTCTGTTGCGCACCCGGGCGACGCTCACCGTGGGCCTCACCTCGCTCGCCTTCCTCCTCGCCGGGAGCCTGGTGATCCGCCGGTTCTTCGAGCTGGGAGCGCCGCTGGCGCTGCTCGCCCTGGCGCTGGTGGCGCGTGGAGTGGCGGGCTCGCAGGCTGCCGCCGCCGCTGCCGGGCTGGGGACGGATGGCCGCCGGTGCGGCGATCGTCGTGGGAATCCTCTGGACGTTCCTCGGGCTGCGCGCCCACGGCGTTCCCGACGCCTCGGCGCCGCTCGGGATGGCGGCCTGGCTGGGCGAGCACGGCGCGCCCGGGGAACGCGTCTTCACCGCCCAGTGGGGGGACTCGGCGCCGCTGTTCTATTTCGCGCCGCAGCTGCAGTCGCTGGTGGCCCTGGACCCGACCGCCTTCTACCTCAAGGACCCGCAGCTTTTCGCGGCCTACGTGAACGTCGTCTCCGGGCAGGACCCGAATCCCGGCCGCACCATCCGCGAGCGGTTCGGGGCGCGGTGGGTAACGATCCCGCCGGCCCTCTATCCGCAGTTCCTGAGCCGGCTCGCCCAGACGCCCGGCGCTCAGGCCCTCTATGGCGACGAGAATTATTGGGTGGTCGATCTGGGAAAGCGCTGAGCTAGACTGCCCTCATGCGCGTCATCTCGCTCGTCCCCAACGGCACGGAGATCCTGTTCGCGGTCGGCGCCGGCGACCTCGTGGTCGGCGTCAGCCACGAGTGCGACTACCCGGCGGAGGCGCGGACGCGGCCGATCCTCACCGGCAGCGCCCTGACTCCCGGAATGAGCGCCGCCGAGGTGGACGCCGCCGTCTCCTCGCAGGTGGGGAGCGGCCTCAGCCTCTATACGCTCGACGAGGCGCGGATCGAGGAGCTGGCGCCGGACGTGATCGTCACCCAGCAGCTCTGCCCGGTCTGCGCGGTCTCGACGGAACAGGTGAACGGCGCCGTCCGCCCCCTCCCCCGCTGTCCCGAGCTGGTCTCGCTCGATCCGCAGACGATCGGGCAGGTCTTCGCGGACATCCGCCGGGTGGGCGAGGTCACCGGCCGGACGGTCGAGGCCGAGGCGCTGCTGGCCCGCCTGGAGCAGCGGCTGGCGGCGGTGCGCGCGATGGTCGAGGCCACCGCGGATCGCCCGCGCCCGCGGGTGCTGGCCCTCGAATGGCTCGATCCGCCGTTCGCCGGCGGTCACTGGGTGCCGGAGATGATCGATCTCGCCGGCGGCGAGGACGTGATCGCCAGGCCCGGCGATCACTCGGCCCGCCTCACCTGGGAGCAGGTCGCGGCGGCGGACCCGGACGTGATCGTGGTCATGCCCTGCGGTTTCGACGAGGCAGGCGCCCGCGAGCAGATCGCGACGATCGCCGATCGCCCCGATTGGAGCTCGCTGCGGGCGGTGCGCGAGGGGCGGATTTTTCCTGTGGATGCCAACGGCTGCTTCAGCCGCCCCGGCCCGCGGCTGGTGGACGGAATCGAGCGGCTGGCGGCGATCCTCCAGAGCAGAACCCTCTAGAAACCCGCTCGGCAGAAACCAAAATCAAGGACGAAAAGGACGTCAGGGACGGCAAGGACACAAAGGATACTGGCGAGACCGGATCTCTTCGTCCTTGCTGTCCCTGACGTCCCTTTCGTCGTTTTTTCTGGCTCGCAAGCTCCAAGACCAGAATTCTCCACCCGCATCCGTCTAAACCTTTAAGGCCCGACCGGGGTCTATCAGCAGTGCGGGGGAAGAGCTCAGCGTGAGCCCGAACCCCCGCAGGCTGGTTTCCCAGACCGGCCTCCTCGTCAGGCGCTCTCGGCAATCCGACCGCACGAGAGCGTCCTTTTTGTTTGTCCAAATTGATC
Source organism: uncultured Acidobacteriota bacterium (assembly GCA_963792575.1). Taxonomy (GTDB): domain Bacteria; phylum Acidobacteriota; class Thermoanaerobaculia; order Multivoradales; family UBA5704; genus DATARR01. The sequence continues at coordinate 109,549 of CAWBWZ010000002.1, read as the reverse complement.
TGTTGAAGGGATCTTCCGCCGGAGAGATTTCCTCCACCCGGAACGGGGGGAGGCCAGGAGGGGGGCGTTCCGGAGCACGGAACGTTGTGGCCCCCTCCTGACCTCCCCCTGAAGGGGGAGGAAAAAAGCTGGCTACCGAGGCCCTTCCGGCTCCTGCGGGTAGATCCCAGGCTCCTCCCGATCCTCCCACCGCTCAACCGGCGGGCTGGTCAGCGGATCGGTCAGCGGGAGGTGATCCACCCGCGAAGCGGGGGGCACCGGCCCTACCGGCCCTATCGGCGCTCCCTGCCGCGGCCAGTAGCCCGGCTCGAGCCCGAAGCGGGCCAGGATGACGGCGCCGAAACCCACGACCACCGCGGCCGCCGTGACCAGGGCTCCGAACAGCGAGGTCAGGACGCTGAAGAAGCCGAACGGCCCGGGCATCAGGTCGAACAGGTTGCCCAGCACGCCCCAGATATGCAGCGCTACGACGCCCACCAGGGCCGCGGCATAGGGACCGCCGAAGTTCCAGGTGAAGCGGACCTCCAGCCAGCGCCCCAGCCGGTACGCCACCGCCGTGTAGCCGAGCAGCAGCAGCAGCCCCACATAGAGCAGCAGGAACGGATAGAGCAGGAACAGGACGCAGCCGACGATGGTGATCGCCAGCAGGATGGTCACCACGATCAGCAGCGGCCAGAAGAAGATGGAGCCCGCGAGCCCCACCGCCGCCGCCCGCCACGGCTGCGCCACGAGCTGACGGTCCACCCGCTCCAGCGGCCGGCGTGCTACCAGCAGGACCAGGCAGACGAGCAGGCCGCTGAGGACCAGGCTCATCAGGCTGCCCAGCAGATCGGAGACGCCACCCCAGTGCCCCCAGTGCCGCTCCCAGATGGGACCGGTCCGGAATCCCCGATGGCGCAGGAACGGGAGCATGCCGACTTCGGAGGTGGCGCCGTTGATGACGGCCCCCGGGCTCCGCTCGACCGAGCCGCCGACGCTGGTGACGTCGCCGTTCACCACCGCGCGCGGGCCGAGATAGACACTGCCGCCGACGCTCACCACGTCGCCGCCCACTTTCCCCTCGATGCGCGCGGGGCCGCCGATGGCGGTGACGCCGTCGTTCACCTCCCCATCCACCTCCACCGAGCCGCCGACCGCGACCGCTTCGTCGGCCGTCTCGTCCTTGCGCACGTGGACGCTGCCACCCACGTTGACCCGGTCGCCGGAGACATGGTGGCGCGCCCGCCGGGATGTCTCGGGAGCTTCAGGAACCTCCGGCGCTTCGGGAGCTTCGGGAACCTCCGGCGCCTCGGCCGTGGGCGAGGTCTCGGTAACGTCGGTGTCGGAGGTCGCCGCCTCGTTGGAGGCCGCGGGGGTCGAGGCCGGCGGCGCGGCCGCGCCCTCCCCCGTCAAGCCGAAGAGCTGGCGCTGATCGGTGCCGGAGAGCCCCTGCAGACGGATCACCGCGTCGGCGTCGGCGCCGAGCCAGTCGCGGAGAATGTTGGCGTTCACCCGCTCGCCGTTGACGGCGATCTGATCGCCGGTCACTTCGACGGTACGGATGCCCGCCTTGGGCTGGCGGGGCTTGAGCACGACGCCGCCGCTGACCGGCAGCACCTCGTAGCGGCTCTCGAGCGCCCGGCGCAGATCGCCGCGCTCCTGTGCCGTGGCCGGCGGACGGTCCGGGGACTGCGGGGCCGGAGCGGCGTACGCCGCCACGCCCAGGGCGGTACCTAGAACAAGAACGAGAAGGATCGCCGCGAACCGCGGGGATCTCTTTCCGGGAAATCGGTGAAAACGGTCAGCTGGGGTCCACATAGGTCCAATTCCTCTCACCAGTCAATTGGTCGCGGAGAAAACGGAACGCCAGGCTCGAAACGAGCAGGGCGCCCACCAGGATCGCCAGGACCGGCGGCGCCGAGAGCGGCTGGGCGAACGCCCGGCCGATCGGCACCATCAGGTCCCAGAGGCGCAGGACCGAGGCCAGCCCGTGCACGGCCTCGGTCGTCGCCCACACCGCGCCCCGCACCAGCCCGCTGAAGGACCAGAACCCCGCCAGGGCGCTCAGCACCGACGGCAACCAGGGCGCGCCGAGGCCGGTGGCGACGAGACAGAGAGCCAGCACGATCCGCAACGGACGCCAGGCGAACAGGTCCGCCCGCGCCGCGGCCGTCTGCAGCCCGGCCCGGACGAGCACCCGGTCGGCGAAGCCGGCCGGCGGCGCGAACTCGGGCAGGGCCTCGAACAGCTCGAACAGCGCGGCCTCGGCCTCTTCGGCCTGATCGTGACGCTCGGCGGCGAGCCAGCGATCCAGAGCATCTTGGTGGGAGTGGCGCATCCATCGTTCTCCTATGTCCGCCCTACGAGACCGCCGCCCGCCCGGTTTCACCGGGTCCCCAGCCGAGGCCGCCCATCACCTGGGCGAGCTCCTTGCGCGCCCGGTGGAGGTTCGTCTTCACGGTGCCGAGCGGCAGTCCGGTCGCCTCGCAGATCTCCTGATACGAGGCGCCATGAACGTAGAACATCAGCACCGCCACCCGGTAGTCGGGGCGCAGGCTGGAGATGGCGCGCTCGAGAGCGCGGCCGAGGTCCCGCCGTTCCGCCGCGGCCTGGGGGCTCTCGACCGTCTCGTCGGCAAGGATGGCGGCGAGACTCCCCCGGTCGTCCTCGACGCCGGTCTCCAGCGGCACCGTCTCCGGCACCCCCCGGCGGAGGTGGTCGATGGTCGTATTGTGCGCGATCTTGAACAGCCAGCTCGAGAACTTCCACCGCGGATCGTAGGTACCGAGGCGCCGGAAGGCCTTGACGAACACCTCCTGCGCCAGATCCTCGGCCACCCCTGGATCCTGGACCATGCGCAGCACCAGGCTGTAGACAGGGCGCTCGAACCGCGCCACCAGCTCGCGGAAAGCGTCCTGCGAGCCCCGAAGGGCGCTCGTGACCAGCTCGGTATCGGCTTTCATTCCGTCCCAGATACGGCCCCCCACTCCAGGGGTTGCGCCTTTCCGCGCGGTTGGCACCGGATTCAGCTAGACTTCCGCAAAGATCACGAGCTCAACTTCGCTGGAGGATACCCGATGCGAATCGTCCCGACCGCGCTCCTCGCCCTGTCCCTAACCCTGCCGGCCGGCGCCGCCTCGCTCGCCGGAGTCACCCTGCCCGACAAGGCCGAGGCGGGAGGGCAGACCCTGGTGCTCAACGGCCTGGCCCTGCGCACGAAGTTCTTCATCAAAGTGTACGTCGGCGGCCTCTATCTCCCCCATAAGGAGAAGGCCGCGGCCAAGGTACTGTCGGAGGACGTCCCGCGCCGCATGGTAATGCACTTCCTCTACAGCGTCAGCAAGGACCAGATGTGCGATGCCTGGAAAGAGGGGCTGGAGCAGAACTCCCCCAAAGCCGCGCCCGACGTCAAGAAGGCGTTCACCACCCTCTGCGGCTGGATGGAGCCGATCCCCAAGGGGAACGAGCTGACCTGACCTACACCCCCGGCAAGGGGACCGAGGTCCAGGTCAACGGCAAGACCAAGGGGAACCTCGAGGGCAAGGCCACCTCGGACGCTATCCTCGGCACCTGGATCGGACCGGACCCCGGCCCGGGCGCGGACTTCAAGGCGGGTGTGCTGGGGGGGTAGGAGGCTCGCAGGATCCCCCCACCCCGAAACCTCACCCCCGTCCCCTCTCCCACCGCACTCCCCCGACCGGGAGAGGGGGGAGACTCCGAGCCGATAGCGCAGGTAGGGAGCGCTTTCGCCATCAGAACGGGTGTTTCAGAGCCCTCCTACAAGCGAGGTCGCTCCCGTCAAGCTCCCCTCTCCCGGCCGGCGGGAGGGCGGTGGGAGAGGGGGCCGGGGGGTGAGGATTCGGGGCGGGGGCCCGCCCTGGGAGCACTCCCGCCCACAAAAAAAGAAGGAGCGCGGTGCGCTCCTTTTTTGGGAGGGATGAGAGGAGGATTTGCCTCCCCGCAAGAAGGAGACTAGACCTTCCATAGCGACTTGTCAATATGAATTCTCTATTTTCTTAGCGGAAAGCCAGAGCCGCCAGGATCACCGCCGCCAGGATCACCCGGTAGACCACGAAGACCGTCAGGTCCCGCCGCCGCAGCCAGGCCAGCAGCCAGGCGATCACCGCGTAGCCGACCACCGCCGATACGACGAGGCCGATCGCCATCGGCACGAGCTCGGCCGCTCCGGCGCCCGCGTCCATCAGGTCCTTCCCCGACTTCAGGGCGGCCACCACGCTGATCGGGATGGCGAGCAGGAAGCTGAACCGGGCCGACGCCGGCCGCGTGAAGCCGAGCAGCAGGGCGGCGGTGATGGTGATCCCGGAGCGCGAGGTGCCGGGGACCAGGGCCAGCGCCTGCGCGCAGCCGATGACCAGGCCGTCCAGGAGAGTCACCTGGTCGATGTCTCGGACCTTGCGGCCGATGCGGTCGGCGACGAAGAGGAGGATGGCATAGAGGAAGGTCGTCCCCGCGATGACCACCGGGGTGCGCAGATGGGCCTCGATCCAGTGCTTGGCGAGAAGTCCCACGATGCCGGCGGGGATCGTGCCGGCCACGATGGCCCAGGCCATGGGGCGCGGGGCGAACTCGCCGTCGCGGGAGCGCGGCGCGCCGGTGAAGAAGCCGGCGATCAGGTCGCGCACGTCGCGGTGGAAGTAGGCGAGGACGGCGAGCAGGGTCCCCGTGTTGGTCGCGATGTCGAAGTCCAGCCCCTGGTCGGGCCAGTGCAGGAAGTAGGGCACCAGGATCAGATGGCCCGAGGAGCTGACGGGCAGGAACTCGGTGAGCCCCTGGACGATGCCGAGGATGATGGCCTGGAACGGCGTCACGGAACCCTCCTCTTGAAGATCAATCAAACCCTCCCTCAGGGGTGTTTCGAAAGTTAGTCGCGACGCCCTCGGCCCGGGCATGAATGCCCGGGCTAAGAACAGCGCCGGATGAATCCGGCTTCAAGCTCCCTTCAGGGAGCGCTGTTCCTAGCCCGGCGATTCATCGCCGGGCGGGGGGACGGCTTTTGAGACCCTCCCTCAGGGCGCGCGCGGATTGTATGCCCAGACGCCCCTCGGGATTCATCCGTATGAACAGCTATACTCCCCGGCTGCAACGCCCCTCGGGGCCTGGGAAAACCACATGGAAACGATCCTCGTCACCGGCGGCGCCGGCTTCATCGGCTGCAACTTCGTGCGGCTCGCTCTCGCCGAGACCGGCGCCCGCGTCGTCATCCTCGACAAGCTCACCTACGCCGGCAGCCTCGAGAACCTCGCCGACGTGCTGGCCGACCCGCAGCCTGCGAGTTCGTCGAGGGCGACATCGCCGACCGCGCCACGGTGCGCCGGCTGTTCGCCGAGCACCGGCCCACGGCGGTGGTCAACTTCGCCGCCGAGAGCCACGTCGACCGCTCGATCGACGACGCCAGCGCCTTCATCCAGACCAACGTCGTCGGCACCTTCGCGCTGCTCGAGGCGGCGCGCGCACTATCTGGCGGCAGCCCTGGCCCGGAGGCCGGACGCGAGCGCGCCTTCCGCTTCCTCCACGTCTCGACCGACGAGGTCTACGGCAGCCTCGGCGCCGACCGGCGCTGTTCACCGAGACGACCGCCGTACGCGCCCAACTCGCCCTACGCGGCGTCCAAGGCGGCGGCGGACCACCTGGTGCGCGCCTACCACCACACCTACGGCCTGCCGGCGCTGATCACCAACTGCTCGAACAACTACGGCCCCTACCAGTTCCCCGAGAAGCTGATCCCGCTGATGATCCTCAACGCCCTCGACGGCAAGCCGCTGCCGATCTACGGCGACGGCGGCAACGTCCGCGACTGGCTCTACGTCGAGGACCACTGCCGCGGCGTCCTCGCGGTGCTGCGGCGGGGCGCGCCGGGCGAGAAGTACAACATCGGCGGCGGCAGCGAGCGGACCAACCTCGAGATCGTCGACGCCATCTGCGACCTCCTCGAAGCCGAGCTGCCGGCGGCCGGCAATCCGGCCCTCGCCGGACGCGGGATCGCCGCCTACCGGGAGCTCAAGACCTTCGTCGCCGACCGCCCCGGCCACGACCGCCGCTACGCGATCGACGACGCCAAGATCCGCCGCGAGCTCGGCTGGGCGCCGCGCCAGAGCTTCGAGGACGGGGCTGCGCGCCACCGTGCGCTGGTACCTCGACCACCGCGCCTGGTGCGAGGCGGTGCAGACCGGCCGCTACGAGCCGCGAGCGGCTCGGCCTGGGGCCGAAAAGGGAAAGCGAGGTTCAGGCGGGATGAAATTTCTTCCAACGGCGATCCCCGAGGTCGTGCTCGTCGAGCCGGACGTCTTCCGCGACGACCGCGGCTTCTTTCTCGAGACCTACCAGACACGGAAGTACGGCACGGCGGCGGCATCCCCGAGACCTTCGTCCAGGACAACCACTCCTTCTCCGCCCAGGGGCACCCTGCGCGGCCTCCACGCGCAGCTCCGCCGGCCGCAGGGGAAGCTGATCCGCGCCATCCTGGGCGAGATCTTCGACGTGGCGGTGGACATCCGCCCGGGCTCGCCGACCTTCGGCCATTGGGTGAGCGCGGTGCTCTCCGGCGAGAACCACCACCAGCTCTACGTCCCGCCCGGGTTCGCCCACGGCTTCTGCGTCACCTCGCGAGACCGCGCACGTCCAGTACAAATGCACCGAGCTTCTACGATCAGGACGACGAGATCGCCGTCCTCTGGAACGACCCCGCGATCGGCATCGCCTGGCCCACCGCGGCGCCGCTCCTGAGCCCCCGTGACCTGGCGGCTCCAACCCTGGCGGAAATCCTGCATAAGTTGGCGGCATATGGGGAAAAACAGCCCTGAACGCACAGCCGGGCCCAGCGCCCGCCCCGCGACCGCTGGGGTGATCTCCACCGCGGACGGCGAGCTATTCTCGCCGCGCGACCTCCGGCAGATGGCCGGTCTGGGCCTCGCCCCCGAGGAGGCCGCCCGGCAGGTGGAGCTCTTCCGCAACCCGCCCCCCTTCACCCGCGTGCTGCGCCCCTGCCGCCCCGGCGACGGCATCCGCGCGATCTCGCTGACAGAGCAGGACGATCTGCTGAGCCATTTTGACGCGGCGGCCCGCCGGGGACGGATTGGAAAGTTCGTTCCGGCGTCCGGAGCCGCCTCGCGGATGTTCAAGGATCTGCTCGTCTTCCTCGCCGCCCCGTCCGGCACCGAGCCCGCCGCCGCGGTGCGGACGTTCTTCGAGAACCTCCACCGCTTCGCCTTTTACGAGCAGCTCGCCGCGGCGCTCGGCGCCTATGGGATCGACCTCGACGAGGCGGTGGAGAACGGCGACTGGCGCGTGGTGCTGAAATTTCTCCTGGAGACGCCGGGGCTTGGGCTAGCCGAGTGCCCCAAGGGGCTGCTCCTCTTCCACCGTTATTCGCACGGGATGAAAAGCGCGCAGGAAGCGGAAGGCCCGCGCACCCCGTTCGAGGAGCATCTGGTGGAAGCGGCAGCGATCGAGCGTGCCGAGGACGGCCTCTGCCTGCTCCACTTCACCGTCTCCCCCGATCACCAGGAAGATTTCGAGCGCCTGCTCGACCGCGTCCGCCCCCAACTTGAGGAGCGCTTCGACTGCCGCTTCGAGGTCTCCTTCTCCACCCAGAGGCGAGCGACCGATACGCTGGCCGTGGACCCGCGGAACCAGCCGTTCCGGCTGGAGAACGGCGAGCTCCTGTTCCGCCCCAGCGGCCACGGCGCGCTGATCGACAACCTCAATGAGCTCGGCCGCGACGGCTGGGACATCGTCCTGCTGAAGAACATCGACAACGTCGTGCCCGACGACCGCAAGCCGGTCGTCCACCTCTGGAAGCGGCTGCTGGGCGGCTGCCTGCTGGCGGTGCGCGAGCAGGCGTTCGCCCACCTCGATCGCCTGGAGGCGCTCGACGGCGTCCGCGGCAAGCGGGCCGAGGCGGTGCTGCGCGAGGCCGGGGAGTTCCTGGCCCAGGAGCTCTGCCGCCCGCTGCCGGAGGGGTTCGCGGCCGCCGACCCCCGGGAGAAGAAGCGGTTCCTGATGGAGTCTCTCGACCGGCCGATCCGGGTCTGCGGCGTGGTGCGCAACCAGGGGGAGCCGGGCGGCGGCCCGTTCTGGGTCGAGTCGCCGTCGGGCGGGATCTCGCCGCAGATCGTCGAGACCTCGCAGATCGATCCCAAGGACCCCGAGCAGCAGGCGGCCCTCAAGGCCTCGACCCACTTCAATCCGGTCGACATCTCCTGCGGCCTGCGCGACCGCCACGGCCGCCCCTACGACCTGCACCGCTACGTGGACCCCTCGACCGTCTTCATCGCCGAGAAGTTCCACGAGGGGAGCCCGCTGAAGGCCCTGGAGCGCCCCGGCCTCTGGAACGGCGCCATGGCCGGGTGGAACACCGTGTTCGTCGAGGTGCCCGACGCCACCTTCGCGCCGGTGAAGACGGTGCTGGACCTGCTGCGGCCGGAGCACCAGGGGTAGATCCCCTCCATCAACGCTGCTCGATCGGCACCCTGAGCATCAGCGCGCCCACCCAGTCCGGCGTAGGCCCGGCCGGGAAATTGTGGTGGCAGGTCGCGCACTCCGCCCTGAAGTTGCTGAGCGGGACCGAGCGGCGATAGTACCAGCGATCGTCCAGGCGCTCGACGGCCGTGTAGGGCTTCCCCGTCAGAGCCAGGAGGTGCGCCTTGCGCTCAAAGGCGTCCTGGGGGCGATCGTTGGCCCGCAGCGGACTCAAGGTGCCGACCAGTCGCATATCTTCATTCCGGTCGTTGAACACGAGGGAGATGGACCGCTTGCCTTCCTCCGCGTTGTCCACCGTGGTCTCGTCGAATTCCTGCGTCAGCGCCGCGAATAGCGTGGCGAGCAAGAGATTGCTCGTCTGTTGGGCCGACGCAACCTGATCGCTCGAGGGTGGATGGTCGGCGTCATGGGCACTGGCGGTGAGCCCGAGCCCGGTGAGGAGCCCCGTAACGAGAAGACCGTGAACGATCAGCTTTTTCAGGTGCATTGTCTTACTCCTTTCGTTTTGCGTCATGGACGTGAAACGTTCCGGCAAGACATCGAACGTTCCGGACGACGATTTCCCCTCACGGGCCTGCGCGCCAGGAATGTCGTTGATCGGAGGCGGTAGAGACGTTCCCAAGTCCTATACGACACCCTTTCGGAGGCCACGGGGACCGCGGGACGTCTCTCGAAGGGCTTGCCGCTCCATCTGCCGCTTCCCGTGAGAAGGCCACCAACAGGGATTGCCGCACAGACTCCTAGGAGCCTGCGCGCCAGAAACCGCCAGAGCGAGGATTTCCTCCTGCTAACAAGCGGCTGAGGGCTTCTAGAGATTTCTGCCGGTTCGAAGCGCAGTCATGAAGCGATTGAGAGGAGCAAAACCGGGGAGAGGTGACCTTCAGCCGGGGTTGTTCCCCGTCAACTCCACTCCAATAGCGGGCTCATCTGGCGTAAGTTCAGCGCCAGGCAGACCAACGTCCACTCCCCGGACACCTTCTTCAGTCCTCGCAGGCTGAACTGCCGGAAGCCGAGCACAGACTTGATCCAACCATTCACCGGCTCCACGATGCTCTTGCGCTTGGAGTAGCGCTTGCGTCCCTCAAGGCTCTCCAGCTTTTGTTTCATGCGTCGAGTCGCGGGGTGCTTCTCCTCATTCTTCACCACCGACTTCTTGCCCTCCCGCCCCAGCGCTACATAGCCATCGATCACAGAGGCCTCCAGACACTGAAGGTTCTCTTCCGAGCGATACCCCGCATCCGCCAACACTGCCTGGGGAAACTGACCGACATTGGCGCGAACCTCTTCCAGGACCGGCAGCAGCTCATCATGGTCGGCGCCACTTGGCGTGACCTTGGCCGCGAGGATCAGTCGCGACTCGCTGTCCACCGCCAGTTGGCCGTTGTAGCACTGCTCGAACCCCGACGAGGTCTTCATGATCCGGCTTTCGGGATCCGTGAAGTTGTCCTGCTTTTTCTCCGGCGGCTCACCGAATTCCCGTCTCTTCTTGCCCTCCTCGGCCTCGGCACCGACTGAGACCTCCTTGCGACCCGCCGCCCGATCCTCCGCGGCTTGGCGGGATCTCAGCCGCTCGATCGCTTCCTGGATCTTGCCCAAACGCTGCTCGCGCCGCCGCAACTCCTCGGGCAACTCATCGCCCGCGTTGTCCGGGCCGTATTGAGCATCTTCCTCGGCATCCACCCGGGCGGCTCGTGACGTCAACTCGGCGATTTCCGACTTCAGTCTCTCCTGATCCTGCTTCATCCGACCGTAGCTCATCGCCTTGCGCTTGCTCGCCGACGCCTTCACTTTCGTGCCATCTACAGCGACCGTCCCCATCTGGAGCAACCCTGCCTCTCGGGCTATCTCGAGCACCTGCACAAACAGCGCTTGAAACGACGCCAAGTGGCGCTGACGAAACTCTGCGAGGGTCCGGTGCGCCGGGAAATTCTCCCCGGCCAAGACCCGAAACCCTACGTCCTCGTACAGCTTCTTGGAGATCTTGCGCGAGGAGAAAACCCCTGTGGCATAACCATAGAGCAGAAGCTTGACCATCATCCGCGGATCGTACGGACTGTTGCGACGGCCATCTCCTTCATAGGGCTCATAGAAAGCCTTCAGATCCAGGGCATCCACGGTATCCGACAGGAAGTACGCCAAGTGGCCCTCGGGCAGCCAATCCCGCGGCGAAGGCGGAAGCAGTAGCGACTGTTCCGGAACGTAGCGACGAAAGGTCGTGGGCATGCGGCTATTTTAACGCATCCCCACGATTCCTGGCGCGCAGGCTCCTAGTGACTCGTCACCTCAGAAGTGATGGATTTAGGTGCCAAGTTCCTCCTGGAGAGACTACAATTTCTCTCCAGGAGGAACGGAGATGCGGAAAATCTATGTGGTCACCCTTAGTCCCGAGGAGCGATCGAGTTTGGAGAAGTTGGTATCGACCGGACGCACCAGCGCCAAACGGCAAACTCATGGCCGCATTCTCTTGAAGGCAGATACCAGTGCGGCGGGTCCGGGGTGGTCGGATGAGCAGATCAGTGCCGCTCTGGAGGTCAGTCGTCCGACGGTGGAGCGGGTCAGGAAGCGCTTTGTCGAAGGAGAACTGGACCTCCTTCAGCCTCGTCCCGCTACACCTCGGCCCTCCCGCCGCCGGCTCGATGGCGAGCAGGAAGCCCGCCTGTTAGCTCTGGCCTGTAGCCCTCCTCCTCAGGGACGCGCTCACTGGACTCTGCGACTGCTGGCCGATCAGATGGTGGTCTTGGAGCACGTAGAGTCGATGTCCTACGAGACCGTGCGACGGACGCTTAAAAAAACGAGATCAAGCCGCATCTGAAGAAGTGTTGGTGTATCCCTCCAGAGCACAATGCCGAGTTTGTCTGCCGCATGGAGGACATTCTGGAGGTCTATCGTCGTCCCCAGGACCCCTTGCGGCCGGTGGTGTGTATGGACGAGAGCACGAAGCAGTTGCTGGAGGAGGTCCGAGCCCCGAGAGCCGGCCAAGCGGGCACCGTAGAGCGCTACGACTACGAGTACCGGCGTAACGGTGTGGGCACTCTGTTCTTGGCCTTTGAGCCCCTGGCGGGCTGGCGCCAGATCCGAGTCACCGAGAGACGGACTCGCCAGGACTGGGCTTGGTTCATCAAAGATCTCCTCGACAACCGATATGCCGAGGCCGACCGGGTGGTCCTGGTCATGGATAACCTCAACACTCATTCCGGTGCCTCTCTGTACGAGACCTTTGCTCCGAAGGAGGCTCTACGGCTGCTGAATCGATTGGAGATCCACTACACGCCAAAACACGGGAGTTGGTTGAACATGGCCGAGGGCGAATTCAGCGTTTTGCAGCAGCAGTGCTTGGATCGTCGGATTGCCGACCTCCGAGCTCTTACAGCAGGAAACAGCGGCCTGGGAAACCCGACGCAATCAGGCCGCCGTTGGCGCCAACTGGAAGTTCACCACCGAGGACGCTCGGGTGAAGCTGCGCAAACTTTACCCATCGTTCCTAGAGTGACGAGGCACTAGGCGATTCTGCGGCGGAGTGCACCGATGTAGTAGTATTTCTCCAGATCATCAAGGATGAACCTCACATAGACCGAGTTCTGTCAAGGAGCTCCCGTGACCAAGCCTAGTCTCATGCAGGAGACAACCCCTATCCGTATCCTCGAAAAGGACAACAACCGTCGCGGAGACCTCTTCGGGCGGCTCATGGCTGACTTGTTCGTCGCCCTTGGCTATGAGCAGCCGCGTCTCAACGTTCATAAATCCGGCCGCGAGCTGGATCTGTGGGCTGAGCACCGCCTCGAACCGCGCCGCGCCGTTGCCGAGTGCAAAGCCACGGCTGAGCCGATTGGCGGTGACGCCGTGAACAAGTTCGTCGGCGTCCTGGACGCCGAGCGCGGGGATAAGAAGAAGCACCCGGCCACGGGCTACTTCATTTCCCTTGCCGGCTTCAAGGAAACCGCCGTCGAGCAAGAACGGCAGGGGCGACGCACCAAGATCATTACACTCACGGGACCCCAGATCGTCAGCGAGCTTGTGAAGGGCCGCATCCTCGTCGCGAAGGAACATGCGACGGAGCTCGCGGGCCGATGCTCCGCGGCGCTCGATCACCTCATTCTTGATCCCGAGGCTGAGCTCCTCGCCCACGAGCGGGGTTGGATCTGGGCCGTCTACTACACTCAAGGCAAGGTCCGCACCCACTTCGCACTGATCCACTCCGATGGCACGCCACTTGCCCGAGCGCTCGCCGATGACGTGATCGCCGCCGATCGCAGTTGTAGGGGCGGACTCCATAAGCTCTCTTGCCTCAATCCCGCACCACCGCCCGGCACCGATTCCGATCCGCGTGTCGCGGACGCTCTTGCGGTGTACCGACAGTACCTTGCGAACGAGTGCGGCTTCATCCAACTCGACGGTCTGCCTGCCGATAGTGACGTCGGCTCGCGCCGGCTCAGGCTGGAGAACCTTTTTGTCCCGCTGCATTTCGATATCCCGACTGAACAGAAGGAACGACAACCCGTCGGGACCGTCCTCGCCGAGCATCCACGTCTCGCACTCCTCGCGGCGCCCGGAGGCGGCAAATCCACCCTCATCAAACGCCTCGCCGTCGCCTACGCCGACTCTACGCGGCGCGATCAGGTCGGCGACGACCTACCCAAGGTCGACTGGCTTCCGCTCTTCTTCCGGTGCCGGGAACTCCGAGACCTCGCCCGTGGCTCCTTTGCCGAATTGCTCGAGGCCCTCTCGCAACGTGAACCGGTCCGCCAGTATGCGATGGTTTTCCGCGCCTACCTCGATCGCGCGCTCCTTGCCGGGCGAGTCCTGTTGCTGGTGGACGGGCTGGACGAGATCTCCGATCCCGGCGACCGCGCCGCATTTGTCTGCACCTTGCGTACGGCGCTCCAGGCTTATCCGGATATCGCCATGGTCGTCACCTCTCGCGAGGCCGGTTTCCGTCACGTAGCAGCGCACCTCGCCCCCATCTGCACTCACGCTACCCTTTCACCCTTCGATGCGGCCGATATCCGCCGCCTCAGTGTTGCATGGCATCGGGAGGTGGTAGGTGATACGGAGAAAGTCCGCGCCGACGCAGAGGAACTCGCCGCGACCATCGGGGAGAATGACCGCATCCGGCGCCTCGCCGTGAACCCACTTATGCTCACTACACTTTTGCTGGTGAAGCGATGGGTCGGCGCCCTCCCTACTCGACGGGCGGTCCTGTACGGCAAAGCCGTCGAAGTCCTCCTCATGACGTGGAACACTGAGGGCCACGAGCCGATCCCTGATGAAGAGGCTCTGCCGCAGCTTTGTTACGTGGCCTCAGCGATGATGCTCGGCGGCGCCCAGAAAATCAGCCGCCCCCGGCTGGCTGCGCTGCTGCAGCAGGCGCGCGAAGCCCTCCCTACGGAGCTTGGCTACGTCAAAGGCAAGGTGGATCAGTTCATCCACCGAGTCGAAGACCGAAGCAGCCTGCTGATGATGACCGGGCATGACGTAGAGGACGGCCGGCTGGTCGAATTCTTTGAATTCCGCCATCTGACTTTTCAAGAATTCCTCACCGCGCGGGCAATGGTCGAGGGCTGGCACCCAGGCCGCCAGGAAGAGGATACGCTTGTCAGCGTCATTGAGCCACACTTCGAGAAGGAGGAATGGCGCGAGGTCATCCCGCTTGCCGCCGTTTTAGCCCGACTTCCACGGCCTCCGGTCTTGGAGTGGGCAAATTCGCCCTCTTCGGGGTCGTAAGTTGTTGATTCCAGGAGAGAGGTGAGCCCGATTTACGGAAATAGTGACGAAAGCAGAGCGCTTTGAGTTTCTGATATAGACGCTTTGTGTTCATCCGCAAGACCCTCAAGCGGTACAAGAACAAGACCTACACCAACTACCTCTTGGTGGAGACGGTGACCACCCTCCAGGGGCCCCGGCAACGGACGATTTGCTCGCTGGGTAGTCTGTCGCCGGGGCCCAAGAGCAAGTGGCCGGGACTGATCGGCCGCGTCGAGGCTACCCTCCTGGGTCAAGCCTCGCTGGAAAGGCAGGATCCGCTGGTCACCGAGCTCGTGACTCGAGTCCGTAACGCGACGAGCCGCGAAGACCTCGTGTCCGTGTATACGGATCAGTTCCGTCAAGAGAAGCCCCGCGAGGCGGGACCTGTCCACGTCGGCCATCAAATGTGGCAACGCCTGGGCCTCGACGACGTTTTGTTGGAGGCCGGCTTTTCATCCAAGGCGCGGCGACTCACGGAGGTCATGGTGTTGAATCGCCTGGTGGCCCCTTGCTCGGAGCACGCGATGCCGGATTGGGTCCGGCGCACGGCGCTGGGCGACATTTTGGGGGTTGACCTACTGGAGCTCACTGACGAGGCCTTGTATCGCAATCTGGATCGCCTGCACCCCAACCGGGGTACGATCGAGGCGGCTTTGGCAGAACGAGAGAAAACGCTCTTCAATCTGGACGACAGTTATTACCTCTACGATTTGACCTCGACTTACTTCGAGGGCAAATGCGAGCGCAATCCCCAAGCCAAGCGTGGTTATTCACGCGATCAGCGACCGGACTGTAAACAGGTCGTCATCGGCTTGGTACTTGATCGGGAGGGTTTTCCCAAAGCTCATGAGATCTTCGACGGCAATCGTCAAGATCGTTCGTCCGTCGATGAGATGTTGCAGACCTTGGAGCAGCGCACAGGGCGCAAGGGTGGAGGTACGGTGATCGTGGATCGCGGTATGGCGTTCGACGACAACCTCCAACAGATCCAGGCCCGCGGCCATCACTACGTGGTCGCCTGCCGACAATCGGAGCGCTTGCAGTGGCTCGAGGAGATCGAACAAGAGCAGGGATGGCAGGAGATCCTGCGCGAGCCTTCACCGACCAACCCGGCGCAGAAAAAGTCCCGGGTTTGGGTCAAGCGGCTCGAAACCACCGACCAACTCTACATTCTGTGTCGAAGCGAAGGTCGCCAAGCCAAGGATCAGGCAATTCGCGAGAAACAAGAGACACGCCTCCTGGCCGATCTGGGCCGGCTTCAGGCGCGGGTTGCCAAGAAGCGGATTACGGAGGCGAAGGTCTATGAGGCCATCGGTCGCCTGAAGGAGCGCTATCCTCGTGTGGCTCGGTATTACCGACTCAGCTTTGACCCCGGCCCGTGGAAACTGCTTTGGCAGGAGCAGACCGAGGCGAAGGCAAGAGCGCTTCGCATGGACGGCGCCTACCTGCTCAAAACGGATCGCAAGGATCTCGACACCGAAGAGGCTTGGCGGATCTACGTTCTGTTAACCCGCGTCGAGAATGCCTTTCGCGATCTCAAGAGCCCACTCCGGGAGCGGCCGATCTTCCATCATCTCCAGAATCGAGTGCAGACTCACATCTTTCTCTGCGTGCTGGCCTATCACCTGCTGATCTCGATCGAAACCAGCTTTCTGCGAAAACAGATTCATACCTCGTGGGCGACCTTGCGCGAACAGCTCTCCACCCACCAGGTTGTCACTGCGGTTCTGCCGACGTCCTGTGGTCAACTTCTCCAGATTCGGAAAGGCACCCTTCCGGAGAAGCAGCATCGGCTCATCTACGATACGCTCGGCATCCCCTACGAGGTCATGGTTCCCGTCAAAACTTGGTTGCCCCACCCAGAATAGTGACGAAAAATCGACCATACCCCCTTTTCCCTCAATACTTTACCGCGCAAAGTGTGGAAGTTGGGTTAGGAGGCAAGAAGACCGAGGCACTGATTCAGAGGCTTACGGAGAAGGTCAAAAAGCTTGAAGGTGAGCCAGCCTTTAAGCTCCGTGATCAACCGCTGCTTCTCGCCCTTGGCAACTGCCTCGCTGACGAAGCAGCGGCACGCCCGGAAACTATTCGTGCAGCGGTACGCGAGTTGGTGCGGTTGGGTGGCGCCTTACAAGGGATGGCTTACATCCCACTGCTCGCACGAGGCCGCTATGGGACAGATTTGCGCGAGGAAGGAGCTAAGGCATTTATCGCGGGAATCTCAAGGCGGGATAATGCTGCCCAAATTTGGTCAAAGACCGTTTGGCTGCAGACCCTCGAGACCGAGGATGAAGCTGGCTATGTGAAAGTGGCTGATCGGTTCGTTGAGTTGTTGAGCCGACCCGAAATAGTCCTCCGGTGCGAGGGAGCGCTCGGGTGTGTGCAGTTGTGTCGTGAGCTAAATGATAAAACTTCTGAGGCGTGCGCCGATTCGCTTCAGCGGATAGCCTCGGCATTGTTGCCAATGCTGTACACAGAAGAGGTCTCAGAGCAGGATGCTTCGGCTTGGGCACTGGCCGAGCTCGGTGCATGCCAAGTCTGGATACCTCCGGCTGAACCGGATTTGCTGGGTCGGCTCTTCACGTTGTGGCGGTATAGCGTCGATTCCGAAATCCAACGCTTGTCCGCGTGGGCTTTGGGTGCCCAGCGCCTCGCGCCGCGGGATAACGGACGATGGTGTACCTCCATCCCACATGCGGAGCTTAGGGACCTTCTCCGAGGCTATGCCCAACTGAACGGAAGGTGGGAAAAAACCGCGACCCTTGTCCTGGCTTGGTATCTACGGGCACTCAATGACAAGGAAATTTTTCAACTCAGCCATGAATTGATCAAAAACATTCCCGCCGACCCTAACACCGCTCGTAAACTTCACGAGCTCTTGGAGCACCTCGGCGAAATGCCGTAATGCCGACACTGAGCCGTGATCAAGTGCCGCTTCCGGGGGGGGCGACCTAGTACATGAGTTAGCTCACACCCGTGTCGCGACAACGACGTCGAAGACACCGGGGATCACACGAATATCGGCGAAGCCTAGCGCGGCGAGCGCCTCGGCGTACCACTCCACCTCGCGCAGGCGGCTCGTGCAGGCGTCGACGCCGAGGAGGAAATAGGTCCAGAAAAATTGGATGGCGAGCCGGTCGCGGGTGCGGAACTCCTCGCAGACCACGAGCCGGCCGCCCGGCGGGAGCGCGTTCTTGGCCTTCTCCAAAAGCGCGCGCGCCACGTCGGCCGGCCAGTCGTGCAGCACGCGCACGAACGACAGCACGTCGTAGCTACCGGGGAGCGGCTCGGCGAGAAAGTCGCCGGCGACGGAACCGAGCCGGTCCGCGAGCCCGGCGGCGCAGGCGCGCTCCTCGACGAGGGCGGCCGCCGCCGGCAGATTGAAAACGTCACAGGAGAGCCGCGGATCCGCGCGCAGCAATGCCTCGGCGACGGTGCCGTCACCGCCGCCGACATCCAGCCACCGCGCGCGCGAGTTGAAGACCTCGCCGCGGGCCGCCGTCAGCGCCTCGAGAATCGGGCCGCACCCCGCGGCCATGCTGCGCTCGAAGCCGCGCACGTCTTCCTCGGTCACCGGCGGCCAGGGAAACCTCGCGTCGAGCCCGCCAGCTAAAACCTCGCCGAGCCGACCGTGGATCTCGCGCCAGGGATACCGGTCGCGGTCGCGCTCGATCGAGCGCTCGCCGAGCACCGCCTCCACCGCCGGCACGAGTGGCTCCGCGGATACGTACTCGGCGGCGAGGAGGTCGTCCGACGCCTGCCTGCGCTCCACGAGCCCAAGGCTCTCGAGGCCGTCGAGGAACTTGTACAGGCGCAGCGGTCGCGCGTTCACCGCCTCGGCGAGTTCGCCGAGGCGGACCGGTCCGGCGTCGAGTTTCGCCAGCAGGCCAAGATCGCTCGTCGTCCGCACCAGGTCGAGAGCCTTGTCGGCGTGGAGCAGCAACGCCAGCAGGGATCGCGCGTTCATGCCGCTCTCCGGACACGCAGTACAAGCTCGTCCATGAAGCGATCGATCTCCTCGCCGGTGTTATAAAAATGCGGTGCGATGCGGAGGCCGCCGCGGTAGCTGCAGATGAGCCCGCTCGCGACGAGATCGCGGGCCACCGCATCATCGCCGGGGAAGCGCAGAACGACGATGCCGCCGCGCCGTTCGCGCGGGCGCGGTGTGATCACCGCGACCCCCGCCTCCTCAGCGCGCGCGATAATGTGATCGGTCAGTGCCAGCGATCGGTATCTGATCGCATCGACGCCGATCTCACGGATCATGGCGAGGCCCGGGCGCGAGAACAGCGACGGCAGCACCGCCGGCGTGCCGCCCGCGAAGCGCCGCGCATCGTCAGCCCAGCCAGATGGCGGCCCGAACGACGCCGGGTCGGCGGAGGCGATCCAGCCGCTGGCCGCCGGGCAGAGCTCGGGCAGCAGCGGTGGGCGCACATAGAGGAACGCGCTCTCGTACGAGCCGCACAGCCACTTGTGGGCGCCGCCGAGCAGGAAGTCGACGCCGTTCGCCGTGGCGTCGAGCGGCACCACCCCCACGGACTGATACGCGTCGAGCACGACGAGCGCGCCGGCCTCGCGGGCCCGGCGGACGATCGGCTCCACGTCGAGGAGGGCGCCGGTCCTGAACGCCGCGTGTGACACGCACACGAGCTGGGTGCGCTCGTCGATCTCCCCCACCAGCCGCTCGGCGTCGATTTCCACGCCGTCCCGCGACGGCACGATCACCGGCACCGCGCCGTAGCGCTCGAAGGCGCGGATAACGTGCGGCAGGGCGGGAAATTCGAGGTCGCTGGTCACCACGCGCGGGCGCTCGCGGAAATCGAAACAGCTCATTACGCGCGAGAACAGGGTCGAGACGTTCACGTCGCACACCACCGAGCCGGCCGGCGCTCCGATCAGCGCCGCGAGCTCGTCCGCGTGGGCACGCAGGTCGTTCCACCACTGATCCCACGCCTCGTCGCGCCATCGCTCGACGGTGCGCCAGTAGTCGTCGAGCGCCGCCTTCGCCCCCCGCGGGGTGGCGCCGGTGGAGTTGCTGTTCAGGTAGACGCACGTTTCGAGGAGGGGAAACTCGGCGCGCACGGCGCTCAGCCTCGCCGGGGTTATCACGTCAGGCCCCCACCGCGTGCGGGCAGACCGGTCCGGCGTACGCCTCGCCGCGCTGGTCGCCCGGGGCGAAACCGCCCTCGCGCGACCAGGCGCGCGTCATCTCGACGCGCACGTTCCACAGCTCGGGGAACAGCGGCTTGGTCGCCCGCCCGCCGAGCGCCACCGTCGGGAAGCCGTCGAGCGCGCGCACGGTCTTGTCGATCCCCATCGTGCGCCGGACGAGCATGAAGTGCTCGATGAGCCAGGTCTGGAACGAGCTGTCCCAGTCGACGAAGCGCTCGGCGATCCGGTGCAGATCCGCGTGATCCTCCGGATTCTGGTAGACGTCGAGCAGCGTCGTGCCGCGGCGCTCGATCAGGTGGCCGAGCGCGGCATAGGCCGCCGCGGCGGCCGTGAGCAGTTGGTTGTACCCGGGCGATTCGAGGCCGCTGCCGTTGCCGAGGCTGCGCCGGATGACCTGAAATTGCGCTGGCGACAGCGAGCCCAGCACGCGCATCTGATCGCGAAGGATCTGGGCGATGTGCACGACGCGGTCGAGGGCCTCCAGGGCGGGGAACAGCTGGTCCCCATCGAGGCGCTCCACCAGGTTCGTGGCCTCGAACACCGCGCACTTGAGCCAGAGCTCCTGGGTCTGGTGCACCACCAGGAACAGCATCTCGTCCGGGACGACCAGCTCGTTCGCGGGCGTCTGCAGCGCGAGCAGCTCGCGCGTGCGCACGTACACCTCATAGTCGAGCTCGCCCCGCCCGACCTCTTTATGCAAAACCTTGTTGTGGATCGGACATCCCAGTTTTTCCCGCAAGGCCGCCGCTTCGCTGCTGGGACTCATGACGATCTCCTTGGACATCTGGAAACGTTCATGAGAGCGAAACGCTCAGGGTGAGGTTTTACCCTCACCCTCCGCGGTATGACGCGAGGATCCAGGGGGCAGTCTCCCACTATCGGATCTCGGTGGCGCTTTGCGCGCGCTACCATTCGTGACAGGCTGATCGTGGCAAGTCGGTCTCCTTGGCGGCTTCACCGCCCGCCAGCTCGATGCCCACGGTAGCTCTTGAACGGCTGGACCTTTTAGGGCTATCATAAAGTAATGCTAAACGCTGGACACCTATACAGGGTATTGTCTCGCGTCTCGCCACTAGAATGGCTTCTGCGCTTTATTTTCGGCAAAGACATCTTTATCTCCTACTCACACAAGGACGGCACTGTATACGCCACGCGCTTGGCAGAAAGGCTGGGACGCAGAGGTTTCAACTGTGTTATCGACGCCTATGAAGGGATTCCAGGGTCGAAGATCCCATCAAAGGTCATTAGGGCGCTGAAGCGTTCTTCCCAACTCGTGGTGGTGGGCACCTATGGTGCGGCGAATTCTAAACACGTGACCACTGAGATCCAAGAGTTTCGGAAAGTCGGTCGTAGCATTGTGGTGATCGGTTTCGACGGGAGCGTCCTAGATGCCGACTGGAAGTACGAAATTCTGGGAATCCCGGTTCTGAACGGCACCTCCAAGGGCCAGCTGCGCCAGATCGTGGGTTTCATCCGCACTTCGTTTCGTTATCGGAGACAGCGGCAGCGGCAGTTGATCGCTTCCGTGAGCGTCTCGGCGCTGTTGGTTCTCGGTGGGTTCGGGCTGGCTTACCTGACGCGGCAGGCTACGGCGCTTAAGGGTCAGGTCAATAAAGTGACCCAGACGCTCAGCGAGCGGCAGAAGGAGCTGCTGAAGACTGAAATCGCGCTACGGGAGACGACGCGGCAGGTCGAGCAGGAGAAGCGCCTCGCGGAGGCACGACGCATGGTCAGCGATCTCCAGGCGCGGCGGAGCGCTCGTTCCTACTCACCTCCTGAGGACATACTGCAGGCCGTCAAGGTCTCGGATTCCCTCGCTGGTTTGGGTCTAGGCTTGGAAGCAAATGCGCCGCTCACGGAGGCAATCGAGGCTCTACCGCGGCGGATGAGATCGTTCCAAGTCGCCGCCCCGGTCCACAAGTCCGCCTGGGCAGGCGATCGGCTGCTGATTGTGAATGGCAATCGCCGGATTGTAGAGGTGTGGAATCCCCGCCTCGGGCGCCAAGTAGACTCCTTGCCGCACGCCGAAGCCGTCTCCAATATGGCCGCCAGCGCCGATGGCAAGTTTGCTGCCACTTGGACGAACGGGAGCGTCACGACCCTTTGGGAGTTGGCGCCCAAGGCCAAGCAACAGGGCATTTACTCATTCGCCAAGTGCTGCTCAGCCGGGACATTGGCCGTCAGCCGCGAGGGGCGCTACATCGCCGTCTCGTGCGGAGGTAGCGTAAAGATCTTCGAGAAAGGTGGTAGTCCGAACGGCGAAGAGAGCGAAGAGATCGAGCCGCCAAATGATCTCGCCCAAAGGGTCAAGGAAATGCAATTCTCAAAAGATTTGCGGTATCTCGCCGTCCTGTGGGGAGGTGAATCCGATCAAGTAGGTTTCTATGATCTCAAGCAGAAATTGGCGGCCCAACCGTTGAACAAAGCTTGCTTTGAGCTCAACAAGAACATCCGCCTGGGCGCCGAGGCGCTGATGACCGTCAGCAGCCGGGTCGGAGAGGACGGCCCCATCTTTCGTACCAACTTCGTCAAAATCTGCAAGCTTGGCAAGCTTAAGGAGCAGGGGCAACTGCCGGTCCGCTTGCTCCATACATTTGAAACGGAAGAGCAATTCACGCCCGACGGAGAGTACCTCGCAACGAGCGAGCCCTCTGTCGTGCGAATCTGGGCCACTGGCACGGGCGAGTTGATGGCGGTCGTTCGTGGGCCTGAGAGACAGCGGCCAAGTCTGTGGTTCAGCCCAGACAATCGGTTTCTGGCGATTCGCTGGCACAGCGAGCTTTGGGTCGTTGCGTCACCTTCCAATCGATTGGTAGCGGTGATCCCGTTGGCCAAAGACTGGGAGATGCTTGGCTGGAGCACGGATGGAGTGGTGGTCGTGGCACAGCAGCAAAGTAGAAAATTTGAAACTTGGGAGATCCAACCGATCCAGAGGAGCACGAGGGTGGATCAATGGGGCTTCCCCACCCAAATCGACTTCAGCTCCTCTGGGAAGGAAATGCTTACGGTTGACAAGTTCCCGACTCCTGAGGGAGACGAAGCATGGTCCATCGAGGTGTGGAGTACAGAGACCGGAGGCTCTCTGCTGCGGATACGGGAAAATTTTGCGCACTTGGGCGGAGGAGCACTCAGACCCGACGGCAACCAACTCGCGGTCTTCCCAGACTATGAGGGGGAGGAAATGGGCATCGGGATCCATGACATGGCGAACAACCGGTTCCGGAAAATTCCCGCCGACGACTCCTTGTTTGCGTTGTCGCACCGCCCACGGCAAGGATGGATCGGTCTTGAGGATCAACAAGGTGAAACAAATTTGATCATCCTCGCAACGGGCGTAAGGAGGCTGTTATGGAGAGGTCCACCGAATGCCTGGTTTCTGGCGGGTGGCAGGCTCATTGCCGGGATCGACGCCGCTGGGCACAGCCGTGTCTTTGATGTCGACCGCGGCCGGGAGATCGCGTGCTCGGTCCGCGTGAAGCTCCATCCCCAAATGGACATCCTCCCAACGAGCGACGGACGATTCCTGGCCGTACTCTCGGAAGGAGCGGCCACAAAGGTCATGGACCTAGTGACAGGCATAGTCCAGACAACCCTCCCTGTGGCCTCCGTGGCAAGCCGCTGGAGCCGCGACGGCAGTTTTCTTTTTACCGCAAGCGAGGGGACGGCAAGGGTGTGGGACATACCTAAAGGTATAGAGCATGCGCGCAGGCGCTATACAGGCGATATCAAGGCGGTCACGTTCAGCCCCGATTCGCAGCGTATCGCCCTGGGAGAAGGTGCCGAAGTACGCCTCTGGGCCTGGCGTCTCGAAGAGATCCGTCAAAAAACCTGTGAAATCCTGGCCGATAACCGCCTTTCTCCAAACTGGAGGTCTTCTTTCTCAAAAAATGTTGATATCAGTGTCTGCAAACAGAGACAGTAATCTTGGCTGAAGTCAAGCCGGAGTATGGCCGCCGCTCGAACCGAGCATACAGAACGTCCCGGCGGTCGTGAGGGATGCCGGCCGTCCGGGGCCACGGCGAAGTAGGCGCCCGGGAGTTGGAGGGCCCAAATCCCGGGGAGGAAGGATGCCGCGGTACCGCTGCCCTTGCTCTACGCCTTGATGACTCGGGACGGCTCAACCCGCCGGCGCCGCAGAGGACTTCGACGTCCCCCCTCCGCCGCCCGCGCGGACCGTGCTGGCCGCGTTCGCCGGGTCGCTCCCGCCATCCTCCTCGTCGCCGTCGAGGATACCGTCCCCGTCGCGATCGATGCCGACGCGCACCCC
The DNA here is from genome assembly GCA_963792575.1 of uncultured Acidobacteriota bacterium. Taxonomy (GTDB): domain Bacteria; phylum Acidobacteriota; class Thermoanaerobaculia; order Multivoradales; family UBA5704; genus DATARR01. The sequence continues at coordinate 85,890 of CAWBWZ010000002.1, read as the reverse complement.
CGAGCCCGGCGGCGTGCAGGTGTAGGTCAGCTCGCCGTCCTTCTGCGCGGCGCGTTGCCGCAGGCTGGCGTCGGAGAGCGGCGCGTCGGATTGCCGGTTGCCGACGAACCGGCCCGCGGCGACGTCATAGAGATAGCCTCTCTCGCCGTGGTTGCTCCCGCTCTTGGCCACCAGATCGCACTCCCCCGCCCGGGCACGGTCGATCAGGAGGTCGATCCGCGCTCCGGCCACCGTTGCGTTGTCTTTCGTGAGCGTCGTCTGCTGGCCGACGATCGGGGCCAGGTTACTGTCGAAAGCGAGCATGAAATCCTCGACCTGCCGTTTCTGCAGCTCGCCGGCCGGCCCGGGCGGGAACCCGCCTGGAGTCAACGGAGATTGGTTGAAGCCCCCGTTCTCCGTGGTGACGCTGATGAAATTAAAGACCGTCGCGACGCTCCCGTCGTGATTGAAGCCGAAGCCGCGGACCTGGTCGCCCAGGAAAGCGTCGTTGGTGGGGATGACCGGAGTGCTCGCCATTCCGAACATGCCGACCTTCTGGTACTGATTGCGGAGGTGCGGCGTTTTGAATCCTTCCACCCCGCCATCGAAGGTATAGCGGCCGTCGGTGCCGAAGAAGCCTGGAGCGGCCACGCCCTTGTCCTCGTTCGCGTGGCGATCGGTCACATGGCAGGACACGCAGGTGCCTTTGTTGCTGAAGTCGGAGACGTTGTTCATGAAGAAATCGTGCCCCGCCTGCTGGCTCGGGGTGAGATGGTTGGAGAGCATCCGGACCGGGTTCGGCGGATAGGTGACCTGAAGGATGAAGGCGGCGAACTTCGCCATGTCCGAATCGTTGATCGGTCCGCTGCGCCCCAGCAGGTTGGGGAAGGCTCCCAGGAACTTCTTGAACCCCGCGACCTCGTCGAACGTGCCGCTGTCCGGCTGCGCGCTCGGGTTGTCGTTGCCGCCGGTGCGGTCACCGCGCCAGTGCATCGGCCCGTGGTTCGCCATGCCGCGCAGGCTCTGCGTGGTCATCGGTCCCTTCATCGGGTGATGGCTGTCCAGCAACCCGACCGCCGAGGGGGGAACCTCGAACGGCCCCGGGATGGGCTGCACCAAGCCGTCCGGGTTGCCGAGATCCCAGGCCAGGCTGTCGAAGTCGCCGGCGACGTGGCAACTGGCGCAGGACGAATCCCCGTGGCTCGAGGAGAGCGACGTGTCGTAGAGGAACGGACGTCCGGCGACCACGCTCGGCGGCTCGGGATTGTGCATGGCGACGTGCGCGACCTCCCCGCCGGAGACCGTATCGACGACCGCGATCGAGTTGTCGAAGCGGGTCAGCGTGTAGAGGCGATGCTTGTCCTCTTGCAGCACCAGGCCGGTGAGGCCGCCGCCGGACACCTTGATCTGGTCGGCGGTGCTCGGCGTGAACGTATTGTTCTCCAGGGCGGCGGTGTCGAAGACGCCGATCTTGGAAGTGCCGAGCGTCGCGACGTACAGGGTCCTGCCGTCGCTGGTGACCGCCATCTGCTGCGGGAGGGCGAGGCTCTTGTCGTTCTCGGCGTTCGGGATCGCGTCGCAGCAGGCGGCGTAATTGATGTGCTTGTTGAGATGCCGCGGGGTGACGCTGCCGCCTGAGCCGAGGACGGTGATCCGGCTTTCGTGGAGGTGGCCGCGGATACTGTGGCCGGCGAAGGTGCCGGGCCCCTCGAAGCGCTTTTCGTTCCCCGCCTCGGTGTTCGAGACGTAGACCTTCCCGCTCACCGGATTCACCGCCATGTTGAACAGGATGGTGCCGACGCCCCGGTAATACCCGGCGGCGCCGCCGAGCTGCGCCGGCGGATTGGCGTTGGCGTTGATCACGAAGACGTCCTTGTCGGGCAGGGAGAACCGGATTTTGCTGTCCCAGACGCGGTTGAGCTCGTCGACCCAGTGGGTGCCGTTGAACTTGACGATGATCCCCACCTCCGGCCGCGGAGCGCCGTCGGCGCTGGTGTTGGGCCCGGGCACGCCCCCCGCCGCTTCCCCGCCGTCCGGGACGAGATTCTCGGGGATCGTCGTGGTGCGGTTTCCGGAATGGAACGCCGCCGCGTAGACCTTGCTGCCGTCCGGGCTCACCGCCAGGGCGCGCGGCGTGTCGCTGAACAGGGTGACGATGGTGAGCGGCGTACCGCTGAGCGTGGCGCCGAGGTGGTCCGCGTCGAAGACCCAGACGTCCGCCCGGCCCACGCCGGGAGTGGTGAGCTGGGGATCGTAGGGAACGTTCTGGCCGCGGTGGGCGGTGGTGATGAAGGCGCGCCCCTTTCCCGCCCCGCCGAAGACGATGTCGCGCGGCTCATCCCCCACCAGCAGGGTGCGCACGACGTGGCCGCTGTGCCCGCCCTGGGTCATCTGGACCACGCTGACACTGTCGGAGAGGTGGTTGACGACCCAGATCTCGTCGTCGTTGCGCGCCGCGACGGCCACCGGCTCGAGGCCGACGGGGATAGAGGTGCGATGCTCCAGTCCGTTGCCCACGACGCGGTAGACCTCGAGACGGTTGTCCGGCGTATTGGCCGCGAAGAGGAACTTGCCACTCGGCGACAGCGCCAGGGGGCGGACCTGGCCGCTCTCGAAGAGAGTGAATCCCGCCGGCTGGGCCGCGGCCGACTTGAAGTCGGCCAGGTGGGCTCCAGCCCTGGCGGCCCCCGCTGGCATCGCGGCGACAAGACATGTGACTACGGATAACGCGGCCACCAGAGATGTGACAGGGCGGCGTGCGAGGTACGGCATAGCCATAAAACCTCCTACAGGCGTCGTATTCGCTGCATCCTGGACCTCAGGGGAAAGGGAGATTCTCTCTGAGCCATCAAGGGAGCAACGAACTGTCTAAAATCTCTTAACGCCTGAATCCTGGAATCCCCTCACCCTGGGCGAAAGGATCTTCTGGAGGGCTACAGTTGTGGAGGGAACACGTCCCTGCGTTCATACACTGGCGCCAGGAAAGCCGTTTCGAAATCCGGACCTGTCACCGGCACCTGGAGGAACACCTGCCAGTAGGTGGCCCTGGATCGGTCCAGATGGGTGCCGGGAAGATCCAGCGGGATGTCGAAGGAAAGCGGCAACTCCCGCAGAGCGTCCCCACCCCCGTCGATCTCGCGGATCTGCTGATAGATCACGAACGGCTCCAGCGTCGCCGACTCTCCGCCGCCGGCGTCCTCGATGCAACGCAGGGCCGCCTTCACCGGTCCCCTCGGCCGCAGGGCGGAGCGGCTCAGGAACACCCCTTCGAGACGGCCGCCGAGGAAGGGGAAGCCGATGTCCCTGGATGGAACCACCCGTCCGTGAGACGCGCGATGCCACTCTTCGAAGCCGGGGCAGGCGTGATACCTTGAGGCCGGTTCAGAAAGGGGGAGGGGGGGGATGAGACTGGACAAGAGACTTCAGGCGTTCGACGAGAGGCGCAACGCCTTGCTGGACGAGATGGAGGCGCTGGAGCCCGGCAAGCTCCTCGCCAGGCCGCTGCCGGAAAAGTGGTCCATCCTCGAGATCGTCGAGCACCTCGTGCTTGCCGAGCGGGTGGTCTTCCAGGGGCTCCCCGAGCCGTCTAAGCTCAAGATCCGAGAGCCCAGGCTGAAGGATCGCATCCGCTATCTCATCGTCATGTTCGTCCTGAGGACCGGCATTCCCGTGGGAGTCGTATCCCCCGCCATGCTCCCGGAGGGCGGCCGGAATCTGGCCGAGCTCCGTCGCCTCTGGAACGAGAACCAGGCGTGGCTGAGAGCCTACGTCAACAGCCTGGGCCCCAAGGGAATCCACAGACCCGCGCTGAAACACCCTGTGGCCGGACCGATCAGCGTGAGACAGGCGGTCATCATGAGCCGGGTCCACCTCGACAGACATATAGGGCAGATCAGGGCTCTTCAGAAGCTTTTGGCGTAAGCCTTTACACGACCTTTCCAGGATCGGCCGGCACCTTCCTGGGGCGCACCGGCCTGAGGTCCTCCCAGCGGGCGGGCTCGATCTCCACCTCGTAGAACAGCTCGGATGTCCTGGGCGCGCTCTGGAGAGCGGCGTCGATCTGCCCCGCGGCCGGCTGGAAAATGAAGGGACGCCGGGGGTAGAGGCGGTCATTGACCCAGTAGCGGCTCCATTCGTCGGTGGTGGCGATGAAATCCTGGGTAAAGCCGGCCGCGGTCGGATACTTGCCCTCGACCTCGAGGCAGCCGTGGATACAGATGTCGACGTAGGACTGCACCATCGGGAACTGCGGAGTGGGCAGATTATCGCCGACCTGGTCCGGCGGGACCAGGTTGATGTAGGCCCACACCAGCCCCACGGGCGGTACGTCACGGCCGTCGAGCATCGTGATCTTCCCGGTGTCAATGCGGCAGCGCTGATAGCCGGCGCTCTCCCGGCGGTCCGTCGCGGCGAGTTCCTCGGCGGAGACCTTGTAGAGCACGCCGTTGCACGTCGCCTCGGGATCGGCGATCGCACCGAGGTAGGTCGTGGTCAGGCCGCTCGCGGCGCCCCGCGCCCACCAGCCGCGGCGTATGCCCTCGACCCGTGCGGGCCAGGCATCGCGCGCCGAGGGCGTAGTCCGCTGTCGCGACTCATCCTCGATGAGCGATCCATAGCCGAAAATAAAATTTTGCGGTCCTTTGGACCCACCGCCGCTGATGTCGATGCATTCCATGCCGGTTCCTCCCGCTCAAGTAATGGTTTCACTGACTCATCATGTCACTGTCGCGTTCACGTCCTGGCGCTCATGCGTCCCTGCGCTTATAGACTGGCGCCAGGAAAGCAGTTTCAAAATCCGGACCTGTCACCGGCACCTGCAGGAACACCTGCCAGTAGGTGGTCCTGGTTCTGTCCAGATCGGTGCCGGGGAGATCCAGCGGGATGTCGAAGGAAAACGGCAGCTCCCGCAGAGCGTCCCCGCCCCCGTCAATCTCGCGGATCTGCTGATAGATCACGAACGGCTCCAGTGTCGCCGACTCACCGCCGCCCATGTCCTCGATGCAACGCAGGGTCGCCCTCACCGGTCCCCTCGGCCGTAGGGCGGGGCGAATCAGGAAAACCCCTTCGAGACGGTCGCCGAGAAAGGCGGGAAAGGTCGTCCAGCGCATCCGCGGCCGTCCGTGGCGAATGGCCTGCCAGGCCTTGCGGAGGGCGTCCAGGAGGAAGAGCAGCCCGAAGAGGTCGAAGAAGAGGACGATCCCGCGCAGGAGCCACGGGCTGGGCGAGATGAACACCAGGTTGAACAGTCCCAGCATGCCGAGAAAGGCGATCAACCCGAGGAGAAAGCCGCCGCTGTTGCCCGCGTAGTCCGGACCCTGCCCTTCCGGCCGCCAGGGGTAATCCGACTCCCATGGGCGCTCGCGCTTCCCACGGCTGCGGCCTCGGCCTTCCTGCCGCGCCGAGTTGAGCTCGATCTGGAGCATCCTCAGCGCGACCAGCGCGAAGACGGTGCCGAAGCCCATCATCACCAGGAAAAACCTCGGGTCGCCGTTCGCCCGCAGCCCATCCTTGTAGGGACCCCAGGTGCCGGCCACCCCGAACAGGAAGATCCCGGTTCCCACCGCGATGAAGAACAGGAGCATGCAGCCGCCGCCCCGTGATTCCCGCATCATGCGCAGGAGCCTCTGGCCGAAGGCGAACCCCTCGCCAGGGACGCGCAACGCCGCACGCGGTGGCGCATAGAGCCGTGAGCGCTCTCGTGACTCCTGTACGGGGGCGGTGGAAGGTCCAGGGAATCCGATGGCCAGGGATGGTATCACCCGTCCATGAGACGCGGGGCAAGAATTCCAGAGACCTGTCCGTCTCATAGAGCGGCGAAGTTCCTGAGTGGCCAGCCAACAGCTCAGGACATCATGCCAACCAGACAGAAAGGAGGCTTCAGGTGGCCGAGGATCTTGATATAGACGTAGACATAGAGGTGGACACGAAAGCGCAAGCGAAAATCGTGTTCGTGAATTTCAAGGCTGTCCCTCTTAGCAGCACAGGCAAGGGTACCGCGAGGGTAAAAGCCAATGCGGATAACGTCTTGCAGTGGGGAATTGTAGGAGATCCGGAAACAGCCTATACGATCACGCTCAAGCCAAGGCAGGGCCAGCTCAAAATCGGTGGCCAGCACCCGATCAAGCTCCAGATCCCCAAGGACTTTCAACAGGCGGCCGGGAACCGCCGATTCCGGGTTGTTATCTAGCGAGGCGCGCCATGACTCGAAAACTAAACTGGATCGTGCTGATCTCCCTGCTCTTCCTCCCGCCGACTCTGGCCCAAGGCACTCCGAAAATCGAAGATCTCGAGGTCCAGCAAACATTCGCCGCCAAAAGGTCTGAAGTCTCCCTTACTGACACGCTTCCGGCGATTCTGGATGGCATCTCGATCGAGGCAGGCCAGGCAAACGGAAAGGCCACTCTCAACATAAGCAGAAAAGCCGGGAACCAATCACTTGTAGGGACGATCTCAGCGCCCCTCAACAAAGATTCATCGCCGACAGAACTCGCAAGCCTCGATGGCTTGGCGGCCGACTTCGACGTCTCTCTAGCCCTCTCCGACTTTATTTTTCCAAGTAAAGCGGGAACACAGGAAAGTCTCAAAGCAGCTGAATCAGTTTGCAAGAAATATGGAGCTGACGTCGATGAGTGCGACAGCACCGGAATCCAAAGGGCGGTAGCGCTCTCCTGTGGCTTAGACGTTCCCATAAAATCGATTCCGGAAGACCAAGTTCAAAATAAAATCGCGGAGCTTCTTAAAAGTTCAACACAGATTCGAGAGGACTGTTACAACGGGAGGAATAACCCAGCTCAGAAGGAATTCCTCGCAGCCAGCCTGGGAAGCGTGCAGTCCTGGGCTTTCACTGGCCGGGTTGGCCGCAAGTCGGCGACGTTTTTTGTTGCTGACGGGACCAAGGACAAGCAGACCAACCTGCCCTACTCGCTCTCGGCGGCCTATGGCTGGATCGGCAGCAATACACGCTATTCCTTGCGCGGCCGGTATGAGACAAGATACATGGATGGCAAGACGGCAAATCGCTGCCAGCCTTTCTCCGGCGCCGATGGCGGCTCCGGGTTAGAGAGCTGCCAGCAACTCCCCTTTGGCCAGCCAACCCGGTCGCAAGCCTTCGTGCTCAGCACTGAAGGCCGCTGGCTCTTCTCGAGATTCGCGGTGAGCCCCATCGCCTCATACGATTTCAAAGAGAGGGTCTTGGGGATTCAGCTCCCTGTCTACCTCGTGCGCAACTCCGATGGCCAACTGACCGGAGGTTTCCGCCTCGGCTGGCGGAATGATACGCACGACCTGACCGGATCTGTCTTCATTTCTAAGCCACTCTCCGTCGGAGATTGATCGGAAGCAAGCCCCCTCGCAGGGGTCCGCCCCGGCAAAACCGGGAGAATTCCCTGAAGGGTCTGGAAGGTAAGAGAAGACGCCGGCGGTCCCACTGCCCCTGCTGAGCTTTTGGCTTTTGCCTTCGGTCAGACGCGTAGAGATTCGATGTACATCCGGCGGAATAGAGCAACCGTGGGTCGCCAATCTCCTCGCATCGCCGAAGAGGCGGCGCGGTCGTAGCCTCCATCAGGTCTTGGGCGAAGGCGCAGAAATGGCAGTAGGCCGTAGCGCATCGCAATGCTGTTGACCCAGAGACGAGCGGTTCGTCCGTTGCCATTGGCGAAGGGGTGAATGCGAATCCACTCCGAATGCGCCCACGCACTCAAGGTCAGGATCGCCGCCAAATCGTCAGCGGTCAGATCCTGATCCGGGTTGATCAGGTGATCCAACTCAGTAATGGCCTGCCGGAGCTTCCGATCGAATCCGGCCAGCTCAGACGGCACATCGGATGCCTGAACACCGGGCAGATCGCCAACCTTGACGTTGTAGTTCTCGAGCCCGGCCTCGCCCCGAAATCGTCCCACCAGTTTCGGATCTGGCGGGACGAGCCCCTGCATGATGTCGAGCTGCCAGCCGCGAGCGATCTCGATCGTCAGCGACTCCCGCCGCAGGGCCTCGTCTCGGACCCTGCGAAAGACCTTGGCCAGGTTGCTACGAAGCCGGGGCGTGTCGTCGTCCCAATTAGTCATTGAGCAGTTTGAGGACTCGCTTCTGAGCGGGGCCGATATCCTCCGCTCTCTGCCCTTCGGCTGGATCCTTCTTCAATGAGGCCTCCGCGTCGACGTAGTCCTCGATCGCCCGCTCGAACTTAGGATCGCTCTTGCGGTACGCGCGCAAAGCTTCAAGGGTGACCTCAAGATCCATTTCCACTTCCCTGCTGCGTCTTGCGACGAAATCCCGGACCGCCTCGTTGACGAGTTGGTTTTGTGGCCGGCCCAGTACTTTGCTCAGCATGGAAAGGCCCGTCTGAACGACGGGATCGATTCTGTAAGTCGTGGCCTTTATGGACATATCCACAGAGTAGCACTCCCGAGCAATGATGTCAATTTTCGATTTTGCCATCGCGTTCCACCAAGAAGACAAACAGCGACATTCCTTGAGACGCCCGTGGGGCCTCTCCGAGGCGGAGAGAAAGATCCCTTTTGCTACGGTGCATCCTCAATACTCCGCCAGATACCGCTCCTGCTCCCACGGGTGCACGTGCGAGATGTAGTCCGCCCACTCCTGGCGCTTGGCTTTCAGGTAGTTGTCCAGGATGTGCTCGCCGAGGGCTTCCTTGACGACTTCGTCCTTCTCCAGCTCGTCGAGCGCCTCGGTGAGGTTCGCCGGGAGCTCGTCGATGCGCAGGCGGCGCTTCTCGCGGTGGCTCATCGTGAAGATGTTCTTGTTGATCGGCGCGCCCGGGTGCAGCTCGCGCTTCGATGCCGTCGAGACCCGCCGCCAGCATCACCGCCAGCGCCAGGTAGGGATTGCACGACGGGTCCGGCATGCGCAGCTCGCTGCGGGTGGACATGCCGCGCTTGGCCGGCACGCGCACCAGCGGGCTGCGGTTCTTCTCGGACCAGGCGATGTTGGTCGGCGCCTCGTAGCCCGGCACCAGCCGCTTGTAGGAGTTCACCAGCGGATTGGTGATCGCGCAGAAGCCCTCCGCGTGCTCGCAGGATGCCCCCGATGTAGCCCAGGCCACCTTGGAGAGCTGGAACTCGGCCTTGGCGTCGTAGAAGATGTTCTCCCCCTTCTTGTTCAACAGCGATCTGGTGGGTGTGCATGCCGGAGCCGTTGATGCCGAAGATCGGCTTCGGCATGAAGGTGGCGTGCAGCCCGTGGTCCGATCGCCACGTTCTTCACCACGAAGCGGAACGTGGTGATGTTGTCGGCGCAGTGTCAGCGCATCGGCGTAGCTGAAGTCGATCTCGTGCTGCCCCGGCGCCACCTCGTGGTGCGCCGCCTCGACCTCGAAGCCCATCGCCTCCAGCACGATCACGATGTCGCGCCGGACCTCTTCGCCCTGGTCGACCGGCGTCAGGTCGAAGTAGCCGCCGACGTCGTGCGTCTCGGTCGTCGGCTCCCCGTTCTCGTCCTTGTGGAAGAGGAAGAACTCGGCCTCCGGGCCCGCCTTCATCGTGTAGCCCATGCCTTGAGCGCGCTCGACCTGCCGCTTGAGCGTCATCCGCGGGCAGCCGGGGAACGGCGAGCCGTCCGGCGTGTAGATGTCGCAGATCATCCGCGCCACCTTGGAGCCGTCGGGATTGTCCAGGGAATGACCCGGAAGGTGTCGAGAGTCGGGGCGTCAGCAGCATGTCCGACTCCTCGATGCGGACGAACCCCTCGATCGACGAGCCGTCGAACATGATCTGGCCGTCCAGCGCCTTCTCGAACTGGCTGCGGGGGATCTCGACGTTCTTGATGATGCCCAGGATGTCGGTGAACTGCAGTCGCATGAAGCGGACGTTCTCTTCCTCGGCCGCCTTCAGAATGTCGCCTCTGTTCATCGCCAGCGCCCTCCCATAAGCTCAGGTTGTGCGCATCATAGTGGCCGATCGGGCTGTTCGGAACCCCCAACGGTACGAAGTGATTCCAAAAACTTGCCGGACCCGCACATTTCTCGTTGCAGTGTGCTTCTCCGGACCGCATGCTATCCTCGGCTCAGGTCCCGGCATTGAAGGAGTCAGTGGCCATCCAGAGCCACCGTTCCGGACGTAGAGTTCTCGGAGCACAGAGAGGAGCCCTTCGTGAACGCAGCCAGCGATGCCGTCGGTACCGCCAACACCGCAGACAAGCCGCCTACCAAGTCCCGCGGCAAGCTCGTCCTCTATATCGTCATCGGCGCGGCCGTCCTCGCCGGGCTGTTCCTGGCCGGCCGGCAGGCCGGGGCCTATGTGCCGCGCTTCGCGCAGTGGGTGGAGGGCCTGGGGGTCTGGGGGCCGGTCGTCTTCATCCTCGGCTACGCGGTGGCGGCCGTCGCGTTCATCCCCGGCTCGCTGCTGACGCTCGCCGCCGGCGCCATCTTCGGCCTCGTCAAGGGCACGATCTACACCCTGATCGGCGCCACCCTCGGCGCCGCGGCGGCGTTCCTGGTCGCGCGCTACCTCGCCCGCGGCGCGATCGAGCGCAGGATCGCCGGCAACGCGAAGTTCGCCGCCATCGACAAGGCGGTGGGGCGCGAGGGGTTCAAGATCGTGGCGCTGCTGCGCCTCTCCCCCATCTTCCCCTTCAACCTGCTCAACTACTCGCTGGGGCTGACCAAGGTCAGCTTCCTGCAGTACTTCGCCGCCTCGATCGCCATGCTGCCGGGCACGCTGCTCTATGTCTATTACGGCAAGGCGGCGGGGAGCCTGGCGGCGGTCGCCGGCGGCGCCAAGACGCGAGAAGGGGACCGGCTACTGGGTGGTGCTCGGCGTCGGCCTGCTCGCCACGGTCGTCGTCACCACGTTCGTCACCCGCCTGGCCGGCAAGGCGCTGCGCCAGCAGATCGACGCCGATCGCCGAAAGCCGGAGGCTCCCATGACTGAGCCCGCGGCCGCCCATGTCCGTCCCCGTCGAGCCGCTGGACGAATTCAACCGCCAGCTCCTCGACGAACGTCCATCCGCCCTCCTGGGTGAACCCCGAGCCGGCACCGCGCTATCACCTGGTGGTGATCGGCGCCGGCACCGCCGGCCTGGTGTCGGCCAAGGGGGCCGCCGGGCTGGGCGCCCGGGTGGCCCTGATCGAGCGCCACCTGATGGGCGGCGACTGCCTGAACGTCGGCTGCGTCCCCTCGAAGGGGATCATCCGCGCCTCCCGCGCCTGGGCCGGACGCCCGCGAGGCCGCCGAGCGCTTCGGCGGACCGGCGGTTCCGCCAGACGCGGCCGCGGCGACTTCGGCTTCGCCATGGCGCGCATGCGCCGCCTGCGCGCCGGGATCAGCGACGTCGACAGCGCGGAGGCGGCCCGCAAGGCCGGCGTCGACGTCTTCCTCGGCGACGGCCGCTTCATCTCGCCCGGACACCATCGAGGTGGACGGCAAGCGCCTCCGCTTCCGCCGCGCCGTCATCGCCACCGGCGCCCGCGCCGCCGAGCCGCCGATCCCCGGGCTCGCCGAGGCCGGCTTCCGCACCAACGAGACGATCTTCAACCTCACCGAGCTGCCGAAGCGGCTGGTGGTGATCGGCGGCGGGCCGATCGGCTGCGAGATGGCGCAGTCCTTCGCCCGCTTCGGCAGCCACGTCACCCATCTCGTCCAGGAAGGGCATGTCCTGCCCCGCGAGGACGCCGACGCCGCCGGCGATCGTCCAGCAGGCGATGATCGCCGACGGCGTCCACTTCGAATTCGGCATGAAGGTCGTCGAGGCCAGGCGCCGGGGCGCCGAGCAAGGTGGTCGCCTTCGAGCGCGGACGGCCAGCGCCACGAGGTGGTGGCCGACGAGATCCTGGTCGCCGCCGGCCGGGCGCCCAACGTCGAGGGGCTGGGGCTGGAGGCGGCCGGGGTGCGCTACGGCAAGCGCGGCGTCGAGGTGGACGACAACCTGCGCACCAGCAACCAGAACGTCTTCGCCTGCGGCGACGTCGCCTCCCGCTTCCAGTTCACCCACATCGCCGACGCCCAGGCGCGCATCGTCATCCAGAACGCCCTCTTCTTCGGCCGCGCCAAGGCCTCGGCGCTCACCATCCCCTGGTGCACCTACACCACCCCCGAGATCGCCCACGTCGGGATGTACGAGAAGGACGCCCAGGCGAAGGGGCTCGAGGTCGACACCCTGACGATCCACCTGGCGGACGTCGACCGCGCCATCCTCGACGGCGCCGACGAGGGGTTCCTGCGCGTCCACGTCGAGAAGGGGTCGAAAGAGGGGAAGATCCTCGGCGCCACCCTGGTCGCCGAGCACGCCGGGGACATGATCGGCGAGCTCTGCCTGGCGGTGACCCACGGCATCGGCCTCGGCAAGATCGCCAGCGTCATCCACCCCTACCCCACCCAGGGCGAGGTGGTGAAGAAGGCGGCGGACACCTGGCGGCGGGGGAAGCTGACGCCGACGGTGAAGAAGATTTTCGATTGGTTTTTCCGGACGTTCCAGTAAACAGAGAGCCACGCTGCGCTCGACGCCATGAAGCAGGAAGGAAATCCCTCGCCGGGCGAGACCCGCTTGGCGAGGAGGCAGCCGATGGTTACGAGGTCGCGTCAGGCGGCGGGCACTTCTTGGAGAACGAGCACAGGGGGTGTCGCTGGAAACGATGCCACCCCGGGCGGTCAGGAGCTCGGCCCCCTCGAGGGCCCGGAGGGTTTCCGGGAAAGGGTCAGTTTCTTCCGTTCGATCTTCTTCATGCAATCTCCTTCTTCGAACTGAAGGCGTGAATCCGCCTATACTTCAAAGTGTCGTTTGGATTGGAGAGGGGGACAGTGGGGCCATCCCGGCGGCGCACAGACGAGCTTGGAACGACCTTTCATCGGAGGCGGTAGAGACGTTCCAACTCATCCACGACAACCCAACGGAGGCCACGGGGACCGCGGAACGTCTTCTCTAAGGGCATGGAGCGGCGCCTGCCGCAGCGCTTCGGAGATCACACGGCGCGCCTCTTATATGAAAAAGATATCGCCGGCGAATTCACGCACAGGTGGCACAAAGTAATAGCAGCCATCCAAAGGCTCTATTACACCAGAATGCGGATTCAGAAGACTATCGGGGCCGCCCATGAACCCTGACATCAGCCATTCGTTGTGGATGAATTCGAAACCACTTTTATCTATATTACTCTGAAAACACAAAAACAATAGCCCCGATACCGGGCCACCGGCGCCCGGCTCCGGCTCACAGAAAGAGAATCCGCGACGCAAGATACGCGCATCCTTGAGTACCACCGATTCACCGAAGTTATTGGTACCTCGTCCTCGTGGATTAGCCTTGCGAATATGCGCGGCCTGAAATGCTCTGATTCCTTGGGCTTCATCTGGCTGGGCTCCCAGATGCTCCCTGGTATCTCGATCAATGACTAATCCGTCCTTCATAGAACGTCCAACAGCGTATTCCCGGGCAGCCTCATCTTGAAAAACTTCTCCTAGCGGGTCCTGCACACTAAACCTGCCGTCGAACCAGCGGTCCAAGTGCTGCCGGTATTTTCGAAAAGCAACATAGGTGCCGCCATCGTAAGCGGCACTTCCGGCCTCGCCATTCTGGACATAGACGTATCGCCTGTATGCTTTGGGATCATTCCGCTGGAAGTGCTGGAGGTTACTCGTGCACTCCTTGAAGCCCAAATGACCAATTCCATCAGGAGATTGGAACCCTCGATAGAGGGCTTTGACCCTCAAGGGCAGCGCCTTTTCCAGGTCGCGGATGGTCGCCAGCACGACCTCGTCAAGGCCTTCCTGACTACCCTCGACGACTACCAACAGGTCCGACTCCTTCTCCGCAATCAGACTGTCTGTGGAAAGCGCTGGAAACAAAGCATCGCCACGAGCGCGCATGAGGTGTAATCCTGGGGGCACAGGAAGCGTTATACCGAAACGTGTCGCGCATGACTGAGTATCACGGCGCCTTGTGAAGGCTCCCTTAAAGAATCTCGCCGAAAAGCCCGCAACCAGAGTTACCTGTGATGAAGGCGACCAAGCCCTGTTGAGTGCCACATCAAGAGCCCGGAGCGCTTCCCGAGCGTCCGCGCGTACCTCGGAAACCATATCGATTTTTAAGAAAACCGACCATTCCCCCTGAGGGGTATCAATCCCAGCCCTGAGACACATAGCGATCCCGTCAGTGGCCCAATCAGCCCGTGACTGGATAATGATAATTAACGATCTTTGATCCCATGACCACCGGTTCGTCCAAGCTCACGATATTCATACTCACAAACTGGGTCAAGGAAAATTTCTGCAACTGAGCATTGAATTCGACCTCGAACGTATCGTGTACAGTTCCGGCTGGTCCTAGCAAGCGATTTCCTTGATCTATCGTCTGCGCACTTCGCACAAAGTTGCCGAGGGCAAACCATCGCGCGACCACCGGTGCTTCGGCGTTATTATGCATACGCCAGCGTGAATATAATAACCCCTCTGAATTGATCTCCCATCGCAGACACTCCACATCAATGGCGGAATAGTCGTAGATGTGCATGTCGTTTTTTTCAATGGTGAGCATCAACTCATCCGGATCATCCACATTGAAGAACTGCACCGGCTTCTCAATGCTTAGAGCTGTCGAGTATGGCGGCCATTCAATGTTGGAAAAAGACTGGACCATGGGCTCCTTGTTGAAACAGCGGAACCCCATATCGAGCATCTCCAGAACAAAGAAGAGCTCGTTCTGGCCGCTGGCTGGAAAGAAGTTCGTCGGCGTGATATCCTGATCTGGAATCGCACTCCTCATCTGAGTTTTTGAGGTGTATTGTGGATTGTTATAAAGGCGCATCAATCCAATCTTGGGATCTCGGGCGAAGTAGAGGGCATGATGCCAATGAATATCTCGCCTGCCGGGACCAAGCAGCACAACGTTCGCGGGCATGAATGCGCGCACACGCAGCTCGAATACATGGGGGTCTTCATCATTTATTACAGCCCATCTTGCGCGACAAGGGCCTCCCCCTGCCGGCTCAAATCGCGCCTGCTCAGAAGAAATATTACGGATATCCCATCCTAGATCCAGTTCCGGCGCAGAAAGTGTCACCCGACCACCTCGTAGCTGTGATTCCAGTATTGGCCTGCCCTTTACCGGTATGGAGCCCTTGGGTATCAGCAGCGTATCGCCCGTAAAAGGATCCTCTTCGATGCTGGCTTGACCTTGGGTGATATCAATATTCAATCCATCTGATCGACGGACAGCAGCTGCCGCAAAAATTTGGTCACCTGCACTTACATGGACCATCGGACGCAGGATAATCCGTCCGTCGATTTGGTCGTAGATTTCCATATGGAGATAGGTGTCTACAAGCTCATCACCGGGAGCGGCCGCCCAGTCATTGCCAAGAGACAGCCTGCCAAACCGCTGGCTTGTCAGCATGGCCGCCGGCAGAGGAGGGCTGAATGCTCGCGCCGCTCTCGCCTTCGCAAACAATGCATCAAGCTCGAACCTCTCGTCTGCCATTTCGAAGCTCCTTGAGTCGGCCGAAGATTAAAAATATTTGAGAAAAGACCCTACGCTCAGCCTATTCTTCTCCCTGCCATTCGTCAATATGGCGAAGAGCAATCGGACTCGCCCCCCCACCGCACGGTACTTCGGAGTACGATAGGATCGTTTGCACCCATAGGAGGGAAGATGAAGATATCGAGCGCCATCGCACAGCTCCGGACCACGGACCTGGCCGCATCCATAAGCTTTTACACCACCAAGGTAGGATTAACGCTCGAGTTCCAGTACCAGCACTTTTACGCAGGCCTTCGGGCGGGCGGGCAGCTCTTTCACCTGAAGCTCGTCGACGAGAAGGACCCCTCGATCGAGTTCGTGGACCATGGGGATCACTTCCATCTCTATTTTGAAACGGACGACGCCGCGGCCACGGCAGAGGCATTGAAGAGGAATGGCGTCCACTTGTTGAAGGACGTGCATGAGACCGCCTGGGGAACGCGAGAGCTCGTCATTCAGGACGACCAGGGGCATACGCTGTATTTTGGCGAACATCTATAAATTGCCCCGCACGAGCCGGGGGCGAGGTGGTGGAGAAGGCGGCGGACACCTGGCGGCGGGGGAAGCTGACGCCGACGGTGAAGAAGATCTTCGATTGGTTCTTCCGGACGTTCAAGTAGCAACGCGGAGCTCCGCGCGGCGCGCTCAAAAAGAGTTGGGAAAACGGTCCGTTCTCACTGGGCGATCGCTGCCCAGTGAGGGAGAGCCCTCTCCCAACTTGGGGGACCCCTGTACCTCGCGGGGAGCCCCCTCTCCCAAGCTGGGAGACCCCTTTCCCTGTCAGGTATACCTCTCTCCCAGCTTGGGGGACCCCTGTACCTTGCGGGGAGACCCCTCTCCCAAGCTGGGGAACGCCTCCCCAAAAAAGGGAACGCTGTGCGATCATCCGATCCGCCATGGCCCTGACCTCGACGATCTACAACTTCGACATCGAGCTCGCGGATTCGGACCGGGGGGTCTACGAGACGCTCCCGATCCGCGCCGCCCTCCACCCCTCGGAGACCGAGGAGTACCTCTGGACCCGCGTGCTCGCCTACTGTCTCCAGTACGAGGAGGACATCGCCTTCTCCAAGGGGCTCTCGGACGGTGACGAGCCCGCCCTCTGGGTGCGCGACCCCGCTGGCCGCGTCAAGGTCTGGATCGAGGTCGGCACTCCGGACGCCGCGCGCCTCCACAAGGCCGCCAAGGCGGCGGACCGGGTCGCCGTCTACACCCACAAGGATCCGCACTCCCTCCTCCGCCGCCTCGAAGGCGAGCGCATCCACCGCGGCGAGGAGATCCCCATCTACGCCGTGGACCGCCAGCTCCTCCAAGATCTCGTCGACCTGCTCGACCGGCGGATGAAGCTGCACCTGTCGGTGACCGGGGGGTCGCTGTACGTGGATGTGGGTGGGAAGAGTCTATCGGGGGTGGTGACGGAGCACCGGATTGGAGAAAACCAATGACAGATTTCAACTCCGCCCTCGGCCTGCGTCCCGGCGACGAGCCGGGCACGCTGCTCCTCGATCCCCGGCCCGAGCATCAGGTCGCCCCGGACGTGGTCCATTTCGCCATCCTGACCACCCTGGCGGAGATCTCCGCCGCGAGCGCCGTGGGCGCGCCGGTGGTGCCCGCGACGGTGACCGTCCATCTCCTCTCCCGCGCGCGCCTGGCGCCCCTGGTCGGAAAAGGGCGGCTGCTCCGGAAGGGAAAACGCCTGGCGGTGGCCGAGGGGGAGGTCACCCAGGACGGCCAGCTCGTGGCCAAGGCGACGGTGCAGTTCGCGGTGCTGGGATAAAAGGAATCCTGCCGGAGCAAGGCCTCCCTCTCCCCCTGGGAGAGGGACCGAGGGTGAGGTTTCGGAGCGCAGGAAGCCCCAGAGGGCAAGGTGCCTGTGGGCGCCCTGGATCGATCCGGGCCGCCCCCCACCTGGGGTTGAAACCTCAGGCTATTCAAATTCCGCCCTTTCAGGGCGGTTCCACCCGCCCCCCCTACGTGCTGAGCGGCGTCTTCAGCGTCCCCTTGGACTTGGCCTTGAGGTAATCCCGGTTCATCCGGGCGATGAAGTCGATCGAGATCCCCTTCGGGCAGACGGCCTCGCACTCGGCGTAGTTGGAGCAGTAGCCGAAGCCTTCGCTTCTCCATGGTCTCGACCATCGAGAGGGCGCGGTCGTAGCGCTCGGGCTGCCCCTGCGGGAGCAGGTTCAGGTGCGAGACCTTGGCGGAGGTGAAGAGGTTCGCGGCGCCGTTCGGGCACTGCGCCACGCAGGCGCCGCAGCCGATGCACTGCGGCGGCGTCGAAGGCGCGGTCGGCGAGCGGCTTCGGCACCGGGATCAGGTTCGCCTCCGGCGCGCTGCCGGTCGCGACCGAGATGAAGCCGCCGGACTGGACGATGCGGTCGAAGGCGCCGCGGTCGACCACCAGGTCCTTGATCACCGGGAACGCCCTGGAGCGCCAGGGCTCGACGTGGAGCACGTCGCCGTCCTTGAAGTGGCGCATGTGGAGCTGGCAGACGGTGGTCGCCGGCATCGGCCCGTGCGCCTCGCCGTTGATCATGAAGCCGCAGGAGCCGCAGATCCCCTCGCGGCAGTCGTGCTCGAAGGCGACCGGCTCCTCGCCGCGCTCGGCGAGCTGCTCGTTGAGGACGTCCAGCATCTCCAGGAAGGAGGCGTGCTCGTTGACGCCCTTGACCTCGTATTGTGACCATGCGCCCTGCGTCCGCGGGGCCTTTCTGGCGCCAGACGTGGAGGGTGAGGTTCATTACTTGTAGCTCCTTTGGCTGGGCTTGACGTGCTCGAATTCGAGCGGCTCCTTGTGGAGCGCCGGCGCCTTGCCCACCCCGTTCCACTCCCACGCCGAGACGAAGGAGAAGTTCTTGTCGTCGCGCAGCGCCTCGCCGTCGGGCGTCTGGTGCTCCTCGCGCAGGTGGCCGCCGCACGACTCGTCGCGCGTCCAGCGCGTCGCATGCACATCAGCTCGGCGAGCTCGAAGAAGTCCGCCACCCGGCCGGCCCGCTCCAGCTCCTGGTTGAGCTGCTCGGGGCCGCCGACGATCCGCAGGTTGCTCCAGAACTCCTCGCGCAGCGCCGGGATCAGCTGCAGGGCCTTCCGCAGCCCCGCGGCGTTGCGGGCGATGCCGCAGTAGTCCCAGACGATGCGGCCGAGCTCGCGGTGGAAGGAGTCGGCGGCTGCGCTTGCCGTTGATCGAGAGCATCCGGTTCAGCCGCTCCTTGACGTCGGCCTCGGTGGCGCGGAAGGCGTCGGTCTCGGTCGACAGCGTCTCGCCGAGATGGGTCGCGAGATAGTCGCCGATCGTGTAGGGGATGACGAAGTAGCCGTCGGCCAGCCCCTGCATCAGCGCGCTGGCGCCGAGGCGGTTGGCGCCGTGGTCGGAGAAGTTGGCCTCGCCCAGCGCGAAGAGCCCGGGGATGTTGGTCATCAGGTTGTAGTCCACCCACAGGCCGCCCATGGTGTAGTGGGGCGCCGGGTAGATCCGCATCGGGACCACGTACGGGTTCTCGCCGGTGATCTTCTCGTACATCTCGAAGAGGTTGCCGTAGCGCTCCTCGATCAGGTTCTTCCCCAGCCGCTTGATGGCGTCCGAGAAGTCGAGATAGACGCCGTTCTTCTGCGGTCCCGACGCCGCGCCCCTCGTCGACCACCGTCTTGATGTTGCGGGCGGCGACGTCGCGGGGGACGAGGTTGCCGAAGCTCGGGTACTTGCGCTCCAGGAAGTAGTCGCGCTCCCCTTCCGGGATCTGGTCGGGCCGGCGCTTGTCGCTTCGGATCCTTCGGCACCCAGACCCGGCCGTCGTTGCGCAGCGACTCGGACATCAGCGTCAGCTTCGACTGGTAGTCGCCCGAGGCCGGGATGCAGGTCGGATGGATCTGCGTGAAGCAGGGGTTGGCGAACAGCGCGCCGCGGCGGTGGGCCCGCCAGGCGGCGGTGACGTTCGACCCCTTGGCATTGGTCGACAGGTAATAGACGTTGCTGTAGCCGCCGGTCGCCAGCACCACGGCGTGGCCGGCGTGGCGGTCGATCTGCGCCGGTCACCATGTCGCGGGTGATGATGCCCACCGCGCGGCCGTTGGCGTCGACGACCACGTCGAGCATCTCGGTGCGCGGGAACATCTTGATCTTGCCGGCGTCGATCTCCTTCTCCAGCGCCTGGTAGGCGCCGAGCAGGAGCTGCTGGCCGGTCTGGCCGCGGGCGTAGAAGGTGCGGGAGACCTGGGCGCCGCCGAAGGAGCGGTTGTCGAGCAGGCCGCCGTACTCGCGGGCGAAGGGGACCCCCTGCGCCACGCACTGGTCGATGATGTTCACCGACACCTGCGGCCAGGCGGTAGACGTTCGCCTCGCGGGAGCGGAAGTCGCCCCCCTTGACGGTGTCGTAGAACAGCCGGAAGACGCTGTCGCCGTCGTTGTGGTAGTTCTTGGCGGCGTTGATCCCCCCCTGGGCGGCGATCGAGTGGGCGCGGCGCGGGGAGTCCTGGAAGCAGAAGCACTTCACCTCGTAGCCGAGCTCGGCGAAGCTCGCCGCGGCCGAGGCGCCGGCGAGTCCCGAGCCCACCACCAGGATGGTGAACTTCCGCTTGTTGTTGGGATTGACCAGCCGGAGGTGCCCCTTGTGGTCGTCCCACTTCTGCTCCAGGGGACCGGCGGGGACCTTGCTGTCGAGCGTCGTCGTCGTGGTGGTCATCGTGGCCATGCGCGCGCGCTCCTAACGGACCAGGCCGGTCAGCACGGCCAGGGGAAACGAGATGTTGCCGATCGTGATGATCCAGGCGAAGGCGTGGGCGAAGCCGTTGCGCCAGCGGTTGAAGCGCGGCTGGTTCCACCCCAGCGACTGGAACAGGCTCCAGAGCCCGTGGTAGAGGTGGAAGCCGAGCGCCACCTGCGCCAGGATGTAGAACAGCGACACGTACCAGACGCGGAAGCTGGCGACCACGTTGCGGTAGACGTCCCCCTCGACGAAGCCGGGATTGACGACGCCGGCCGTGAAGTCCAGCAGGTGGTAGACGAGGAAGAGGAGGATGATCACCCCGCCCCAGCGCATGGTGCGCGAGGCGTAGGTGGTGTGGACCTTGGGGCGGACCGCATAGCCGCGCGGCCGCGCCGCCCGGCTCATCAGCGTCAGCTGCCAGGCCGCCCAGATGTGCAGGACGACCGCGACCAGCAGGACCGCGCGGACGATCCAGAGCGCTCCCTCGGCGGGGAGCGCCGGGCTCCCCCACGTGGCGCAGGAAGGTGCCGTAGGCGTTGAGGTAGTGGACCCCCTCGCCCGTCTCCCCCGGCACCTTGTACAAGCCGGGCTCGTACAGCTTCAGGTTGCCGATCAGTGCAAGACGACGAAGCCGAAGAGGAGGATGCCGGTGACGGCCATCACCGCCTTCTTGCCCACCGCGGATCGATAGAGATCAGTAAACCAGGACATGAGATTTCCTCATCGGAAGCTCGGACCGGAACCTATCCTATGCCAAGCTCTCCCGGTTTGTGAAACTTGTCACAAGGCGGGGCGGCGGCGCCGGCGGCGGCGCGGACGCTCGCGCGTCTCGCTGTCGGTCGGCGCCTTGAGCGGCGGGCGGCGGCGGGCCGCGGCCTGCCAGGCGGCGAGCGCCTCCTGCCCCTCTCCGGTCGCCTGGACGAGGATCTCGAACAGGAGCAGGGCGTCGTCGAAGTAGGGCTTGCGGGCGAGCTTCAGCCGCTCGTGCGGGGTCCAGCTCGGCTCGCACAGGCGCTGGAAGCCGATCAGGGCGTGGAAGACCTGCTGGGCCCGCAGGTTGGAGAGGGTGAGGCGGGAGAAGAAGGGCGCGATCTCCTCCTGGATCATGGTCTCGATCGCCGGCCGGCTCATCGGCCTGCCGTCCTGCGCGCCTCGATGTCGAGGCGCCGGAGCATCACCTTGGGCAGCAGCAGCGCCGCGAGGAGACCGGTGTCCGGGAGCGGCCGGTCCGCGGCCACCATGCGGTCGATCACCGGCAGGATCTGCCCGAAGTCCCCCAGCCCGCGCGCGCCGGCGGTCAGCATGGCGTAGGCCTCGGGGATCAGGACCTGCAGGAGATCGAGCTCCAGCATCCACTGCATGGCGGCGCCGGCGCGGCCGCACTTGCAGGAGCTGGATGATCTCCTCGGTCACCCGCGCCGGCGAGGCCTTCTCCAGCTCCTTGCTGTGGCGGTGGATCGCCTCCTGCGTTCTGCGCCTCGATGCCGAAGCCCAGGCGCCCGGCGAACTCGCAGGCGCGGAGCATCCGCACCGGGTCCTCGCGGAAGCGCACCTCCGGATCGCCGATGGCGCGGATCAGCTTGCGCTCGAGGTCCTCGATGCCGCCGACGTGGTCGATCACCGAGTAGTCGCCGACGCTGTAGAACAGGGCGTTGACGGTGAAGTCGCGGCGGAAGGCGTCCTGCCGGGGGGTGCCGTAGGTGTTGTCGCTGGTGATCAGCAGCTCGCCCGGGCTCGCCGCGCTGCTCGTCCGGATCGGGGTCGCGGCGGAAGGTCGAGACCTCGACGGTGCTGCCGTCATGGAAGAAGACGTGGACCAGCCGGAAGCGCCGGCCGATGATCCGCGAGTTGCGAGAACAGCCGCCGGATCTCGTTCGGCTTGGCGTTGGTGCCGATGTCGAAGTCCTTTGGTTTGCGGCCCATCATCAGGTCGCGCACGCTGCCGCCCACCAGGTAGGCCAGGTAGCCGGCGTTGTGCAGGCGGTAGAGGACCTTGAGGGCGTTCTTGTCGATGTCCCTGCGGGAGATCGGGTGCTCGGAGCGAGCCAGCGATGTGTGGCTCCACTTCGGCGTTCTCGCTCACGGGGGGCTCACTCACGGGTAGAGTATAAGGGGCGTGGACTGTCATCGCTAAACGGCTATATCTTGCGGCACGAAGGGTTTAGAGCTCTCGGAAGACGTCCGAGGATACAGGTCAGACTCTATCGGGGTACGACAAGGGAGGCAAGCGGGGGAGAAAAAAGTGGGCCGAGGCGGGCGGAGGGCATTAAGACCCGCCCCGGCACCGGAGGGAGAGGAGATTGCCTTGCTATGTTGGCCGCCGCAGCGCTTTCGGCTCCGCGGCGTCTTCTCTTGGGTTCAAAGATCCGCCGGTTCCGCCCATCCTCGCATCCACCCCGGCTACCTGCCATCCATGGATTTCACGGATCGTGCCAGGGGTCTGGCCGATCGGGCGATTCTTTATTTCCAAGGGTTTGCCCCCGACTGAGGATTTTGGGGCGTATGGTGGGACAGACGCGTGTCCCTTGCGGATGACGGGGGTGGAGCCTGGGGGTGACTACCGGAGCTCCCCCCGCCCCGAATCCTCACCCCCGTCCCCTCTCCCACCGCCCTCCCGCCGTCCGGGAGAGGGGGGCGACTCAGGACCGATAGCGCCTGTAGGAAACGCTTTTGCCATCAGAACTGTCAGGACAGCTTGTCCCACAAGCGAGGTCGCTCCCGTCAAGCTCCCCTCTCCCGGTCGGGGGGAGTGCGGTGGGAGAGGGGCCGGGGGGTGAGGATTCGGGGCGGGGGGCGCCTCAGCTCAGCTTCGTCACGATATCGATCTCGGAAATCAGCGTCCGGTGGACCGGGCAGCGGTCGGCCATCTCCAGCAGGCGGCCGCGCTGCTCCTCGGTGAGAGCGCCGAGGACCTCGATCTCGCGGTCGATGCGGTCGATCTTCCCGACCTTGGTCTCGCACTGGATGCAGTCGAGGGCGTGGATCTTCGAATAGCGCAGCCGCACGCGCACCCCCTCCAGCGGGAACTGCTTGCGGTCGGCGTACATGCGGAGCGTCATCGAGGTGCAGGCCCCGAGCGCGCCGAGCAGCAGATCGTAGGGGGTCGGCCCCGATTCGGTCCCCCCGACCTCCTTCGGCTCGTCGGCCACCAGGCGGTGGCGGTGGGCGATGATCTCCTGTGCGAAGCCGCTGGGCGGCCCGATCACCAGCACCTCCCCCTCCTTGCCGACCTCCGATTCCGTCTCCCCCACCGGCTGCACCCCTTCGAGGTACCTCTCCGCCCAGACCGCCAGCACGTCGCCGACATAGCGGGCGTCCCGCTCGTCGCTCAGCAGGTGGTTCGCGGTATCCAGCGAGACGAAGCTCTTGGGGTGCTTCGCCATCTCGAAGAGCCGCCGGGCATGATCGAGGCCGACGATGGCGTCCACCGGCGAGTGGAAGATCAGCAGCGCCCGGTGCAGCCTTTCGAGGACACCCCGGAGATGATCCTCCGCCAGATCGTCGAGCAACTCCCGGCGGACGCGGAACGGGCGTCCTCCGAGATGGACCTCGACCTCGCCGCGCGCCTCGAGCTCCGGAGCGAGGTGGACCAGCGCCTGCTTCAGATGCCCGGTGTCGCTCGGGGCGGCGATCGTCGAGATGGCGCGCGCCTCGGGGATGCGCTCCGCCGCCGCCAGCACGGCGCAGCCGCCGAGGCTGTGGCCGACCAGCAGCAGCGGCGCCTCGCGCTCGCGGCGCAGGAAGTCCGCCGCCGCCACCAGATCCTCCACATTCGAAGAGAAGTCGGTGCCCGCGAAGTCCCCCTCGCTCTCGCCGATGCCGGTGAAGTCGAAGCGCAGCACGGCGATCCCGCGCTCCGTGAGGGCGCTGCTGATCCAGCCGGCGGCCTTCAGGTCCTTCGAGCAGGTGAAGCAGTGGGCGAAGAGGGCGTAGGCGACCGGCGGCCCCGCCGGGCTGTCGAGCCGGGCGGCGAGGCTCTGGCCGCGCGCGCCGGGAAATCGCAGGTGCTCGCTTTTCATGGCCCCTCGATCGTAGCACCCCCGGGATAGACTACCCTCCGTGCCTCCGGAGCTCATCCTCGAAGCCGTCGACGTCGCCAAGACCTATGGCGACGGCACCGCCGCGCTCGCCGGGGTGACGCTGGCCGTCCAGTCCGGGGAGACCGTGGCGCTGGTCGGCGAGAGCGGCTCGGGGAAGACCACGCTTCTGCGCACCTTCAACCGGATGATCGATCCCTCGGCCGGCACGGTGCGGATCGAGGGGAAGCCGGTGGCGGACCTCGATCCGATCGCCCTGCGCCGGCGCATCGGCTACGTGCCGCAGGACGGCGGCCTGATCCCCCACTGGCGCGTCGAGCGCAACGTCGAGCTGGTCCCCCGTCTCCTCGGCTGGGACCGCGACCGTCGCCGGGAGAGGACGCGCGAAATGCTGGAGCTCGTCGGCCTCTCGGCGGCGCAGGCCGGCCGCTACCCCGCCGAGCTCTCCGGCGGCCAGCGCCAGCGCGTCGCCTTCGCCCGCGCCCTCGCCGCCGATCCGCCGCTGATCCTCCTCGACGAGCCCTTCGGCGCGCTCGACGCCCTGACCCGCCTCGAGCTCCACCGCCAGTTCCTGGAGCTCAAGAGCCATCTCGGCAAGACCGCCGTGCTGGTGACCCACGATCTCGGCGAGGCCTTCCGTCTGGCCGACCGGATCGGCGTCATGCGCGCCGGGCGCCTCCTCCAGCTCGGGCCCCCCGCGGAGCTGGCCGATCACCCGGCGGACCCGTATGTGTCGGCGCTGCTGGAGTTGCGGCGTGGGTAGGATCTGGCGAGTCACCCTCGCCCTCCTGCTCGCCGCTCTCCCCCTCCACGCCGCCGACCGCGTCGTCGTCGGCTCCAAGAACTTCGAGGAGAGCCGCCTGCTGGCCGAGATGTTCGCCCAGCTCCTCGAAAGCCGCACCACGCTGCAGGTGGAGCGCCGTCTCGGCCTCGCCGGCACGCAGGTCTGCTTCGAGGCGCTGAAATCCGGCGCCATCGACGTCTACCCCGAGTACACCGGCACCGGTCTGGTCTCCATCCTCGGCGAGCAGGCCAAGGGGGGACCGGATCAGACGCTGAATCGGGTGCGCTCCGAATTCCTCCGCCGCTGGAACGTCTGGTGGCTCGCCCCGCTGGGATTCGAGAACTCCTGGGAGATCGCCGTCCCCAAGGAGCTGGCCGAGCGCGAGCACCTGGAGACGATCACCGATCTCGCCCGGGTTTCGAAGGGCTTGCACGGCGGCTTCGGCCACGAGTTCGTGGGCCGGGAGGACGGCCTCCTGGGTCTTCAGAAGACCTATGGCCTCCAGTTCCGCTCGGTGGACCACCTCCAGCAGGCGATCCAGTACCAGGCGGCCAAGCAGAGGACGATCGACGCCCTCGACGTCTACTCCACGGACGGCCGGCTGATCCTCTACAACCTGAAGGTCCTGCGGGACGACCGCGACTTCTTCCCCCCTACGAGGCGGCGGCGCTGGTGCGGGGGGAGACGCTGAAGCGGCATCCGGAGGTGGGCGCCGTTTTAGGCCTCCTCGCCGGCTCGCTGGACGAGGACGCCATGCGCGGCTACAACCTGCGCCTCCAGGAGAAGCACGAGAGCGAGGTCGTGGTGGCCCGGGACGCCCTGCGCGCGATCGGCCTGGTCGCGAAAGCAGGAAACGCGCCGGAACCGGCCTCCCGGAAGCCCGGCGTCCTCGCCTACGTCTGGGGAGCGCGCCGGGACCTGGGCCGGCTGACCCTCCAGCACCTAGGCCTCTCGGCGGCGGCGCTGCTGCTGGGCGCCCTCTTCGCGATCCCCCTGGGGCTCTGGCTGGAGCGCCACCGACGCTGGGCGGAGACGGTGATCCGCATCCTGGGCCTCCTGCAGACCGTTCCCTCGCTCGCCCTGCTGGCCTTCATGATCCCGCTGCTGGGCGTGGGCGCCCTCCCCGCCATCGTGGCGCTCTGGATCTACTCGCTCTTCCCGATCGTCCGGAACACCTACACCGGCGTGCGCGACGCCGATCCCAAGGCCGTCGAAGCGGCGACCGCGCTGGGCATGACTCCCGGGCAGATCCTGCGCGAGATCCGCCTCCCCCTCGCCGCCCCCGTCGTGATGGCCGGCCTGCGCACCGCCGCCGTGATCACCGTAGGCACCGCCACCCTCGCCGCCTTCATCGGCGCCGGCGGCCTCGGCGAGCCCATCGTTACCGGCCTCCAGCTCGCCGACAGCGCGATGATCCTCTCCGGAGCCATCCCGGCGGCGCTGCTGGCGCTGGTGGTGGATGCGGCACTGGGGTGGGTCGAGAAGTCGCTCCGGCCGGCGGGGTTGGAGCAGCGTACATGACGAACGTACATGATATAATTCGATTCATGCCAGTTCCGTCTAAAGTCTCCGTCATCACAGAAAGAGGTCAGGTTTCCATCCCGGCCCAGCTCCGCAAGGAACTGGCCCTGGCCAAAGGTCAGCGGCTGCTCTGGGAAAAGACCGGAGAGCATGAGATTCGCGTGACGGTGCTCCCGGAACCCGAGCCTCGAGGGGCGCTGGCGATGCTAGGCTTCGCGAAGCGCTTCCGGCCAACGCGCCGGACCAAAGACTGGATGGATGAGCTGCGGGAAGGCGAGACCTGATGGCCTGGGTCGTCGACACCTGTGTTCTCCTGGACGTGCTTGAAGACGACCCGGAGTTCGGACAGATTTCGGCCATGACTCTCGACAGCTTGGCGGAGGATGGCCTGACAATCTGCCCTGTCACCTACACAGAGCTGGCCCCCGCCTTTGAAGGCAACTCATCTCTTCAGGACGAGTTCCTGATCGGAGTCGGCGTGGACTTCCGCCAGGATTGGATTTGGGAAGACACACTCCGTACGCACGAGGCCTGGAACGACTTCATCCGGCGCAGGCGTTCAGGTCTTGTCCCCAAGAGACCGCTGGCCGACGTATTGATCGGGGCCTTCGCTACCCGCTACCAGGGACTGATCACGCGAAACCGGAGCGACTTCGCGACGATCTTTCCAGAGCTGCCGATCCGGTAAGGATCAGCTCCCAAACGTCTCCCGCCACCCCACGCTCCCCCGCAACAGCTCCAGCCCCCGGTCCAGCAGTTCCTGATTCTCCGGCTTCACCAGCCACGTGCTCCGGCCCGAGGGGTGCGGCAGCGGAATGACGTCGAACCTCAGATCCCCTCGCGAGCCCGGGAACGCCCTCCCCACCCGCTCGTGGAGCGGCGCGGTCTCGGGGAGGAAGAGCTTGATCGCCAGCTGGCCGACCACGATCACCGTCGCCGGACGGATCAGCTGGAGCTCCTCTTCCAGATAGGGGGAGCAGTTGGCGATCTCCAGGGGGTTGGGGACCCGGTCGCCCCCCTGAGGCGCGCGGCCGGGGAAGCAGCGGATCACGGCGCACATCCAGATTCGCCTTCGGAACTCCTCCTCGGGAACCCCCAGCCGGTTGAACCAGGCGAACAGGCGCGATCCCGCCGTGTAGGCGAACGGCCGCTGCAGAACGACCTCCTTCGGCCCCGGCGCCTGCCCGACCAGCATCACGCGCGGCCAGACCTCGGGACGGGCGGCCACCGGCGGCGGCACGACGGTCGGGCAGATCCGGCACCCGCGCACCTGGGCGAGGTGACGGTCCAGGGCCTCCCAATCCGGTTTCAAACCCTCCACGGACGCTCGGCGAGGCTGTCGAGAAAAGCGTCCACCACCCGTGGATCGAACTGCCGTCCCCGTTCCCGGCGGAGCACGGCCGCGGCCTCCATCTGGGGCAGGGCATTGCGGTAGGGGCGGGTGGTGGTCATGGCGTCGAAGGCGTCCACCACGGCAATGATGCGCGCGCCGAGCGGGATCTGCTCTCCCGAGAGCCCCTGCGGATAGCCCGGATGCTGGCCGTCGAGCTCGCCGTCGAAGCGCTCCTGATGATGGAGGACGAGCGGCGCGGCGCCGCGCAGCAGCTCCAGCCGCTCCAGCATCCGCGCCCCGATCTCCGGATGCAGACGCATCTGACCGGTCTCGTGGGCGTCGAGCGGCCCCTCCTTGCGCAGCACCGATTCGGGCACGCCGAGCTTGCCCACGTCGTGCAGGAGGCTCGCGTAGTGAAGGGTTTCCAGATCCCGGCCGCGCAGGCTGAGCTTCTCCCCCACCGCCACCGCGTACTCGCTTACCCGCCGCAGGTGCCCGCCGGTATAGGCGTCCTTGGCCTCGACGGCCTGGATCAGCGCGTCCGAGACACGGACGAGGTCGCGCCGCAGCAGCCGGTTCGACTCGATCAGCTCCTCCCGCAGCCGCACCTCCCGCTGGCGCGACCACCCCACCAGGGCGCCCGCCACCGAGAGGATCAGCAGGTCGGCCCGGCCGCTCCCGAGCTCGCGCCCAAGACCCGGCACGCCGAGCAGCACCAGCCCCATGAGGCCCAGCAGGTGGCAGATGCCGCTCCCCGAAGCGGCCAGGATGCCGCCGCGCAGGCCGTAATGGAGAGCGGCCCAGAGGATCGGCAGAAGATAGACGAGCGTCGTCCACTCGTTGCCCCGCGGCAGGAGCCAGACCAGGACGAGCCCGATCCCCACCGCGGCCAGCACCATCCCGGAGCCCAGCAGGAGATCCCGCAGGCCGTTCCGCGCACTGGCTGCCGGCGTGGAGAGGACGATGACCGTCTCCTCGCCGCTACCCGGGATCCTCCCGTCCCGGGACTGCTCCTCCCCCCGCAGCTCGCCCGGGATCGGCACCATCCAGCGCCGGCCGTAGCGGTCGAACAGGAGCAGGATCGGCGGCGCGAGCAGCGCGATGCTGACCAGGGCCGCCGTCACCCAGGTCCACATCCACTCCCCGGCGCTTTCGCCGGTGGGCACCAGGCTCCGCGGAAAGACGGTGAGCAGGGCGCCGGCCAGACCGCCTCCGAAAGCCGCCGCCAGCGTCCAGAGATAGGACCTCAGGTTGGGAAGACCGCGTCCGAGCTTGGGGACATACCGGAAGATCGCCCATCCGGCGATGCCGGTGGAGGCGAAGGAGAGCGAGAAGACCAGCGCCTCGGTCAGGCTGCCATGGGTGATCAGAATGGCGGCGAAATGGCCGATCGTGGTACCGGCGATCCCCAGCCAGCCAAAGAGGAGACCGGCGGTGAGCGAGACGGCCGGGTTCAAAGGGAAAAGGAGCCCGCCAGTACAGTCGCGGATCAGCACCCCGCAGAGGCCGGCGGCCGCCGACAGGGCGAGGCGGACTCCATTCCCCCGCCGGAGCCACTCCACGAGCTGGCTCGAGCGGTGGTAGGCGAAAGCCGCCCCGGGCGTTGGGGCGGCTCGCGATTCTGGATTCACGACGCTCATCCCGGCTGGATGCAACCTCCTCCCTGACGGACTACGGCGAACCAGCTACGGCGAGGTCCCCTTGACAGGAGCCCCGATCGTCAAATCCTCGGCGGCCTTCTCGACCGCCTCCGGCAACACCTCGACCGCCGGCTGCCACCAGTTGGCGCTCTCCTCGAAAGCGTCCCCCTCGTGGGTGCACGGCGACGCGATGTGATCGCGGCCATACATCGCCTTCCCCCGGTGGAGCTTGCGGTGCAGCGGATAGATGCTCCCGCAGACCAGGCAGAAGCGGCCGATCGTGCGCCCCTGCCGCTCCTCGGGGAGCTGGTTCTGCGGCGCCGCGTGTGGGAATCGATACATAAGCCTGACCTCAGCGGGCCGCTTGCAGCTCGGCGCGCGAGAAGAAGAAGGAGAGCTCGATGGCGGCGTTCTCCGGCGAATCGCTGCCGTGGATGGCATTGCGCTCGATCGACGTGCCGAAGAGCTTGCGGACCGTTCCGTCCTCGGCCTTGGCGACGTCCGTGGCGCCCATCACCTTGCGCAGGTGGGTCACCGCGTCCTCGCGCTCCAGCGCCACCGGGACCACCGGGCCGCTCATCATGAACTCTACCAGGCTGCCGTAGAACGGCCGCTCCTTGTGAACCTCGTAGAAGGCCTGCGCCTGGGCTGCCGTCAGCCGCAGCATCCTGAGTCCACGGATGGTGAAGCCCTCCTGCTCCAGATGGGCAAGAACTTTGCCCCCGTTGCCCGCCTCGACGGTGTCCGGCTTGAGAATCGCCAACGTCATCTGCATGGAATGGTACTCCCTCTTCGTTGAATATCTTCGGTGAAATATTTGTCGAGCCGGCGTCGGCCGGCCGATTCTACAAGACCTCGATGTCCCCTTCCGCCCCTTCGATACGGAACACCGTCCCCACCACGTCCACCGCGTCCTCCGGCCCCATCATCACCGCCGAGCCGGAAGGGATGCCGAGCCCGTAGTCCACCCCCGCGCCCACCAGCATCTTGCGCAGCCGGCGGTCGTGGGCGGGATCGAAGTTCGGCTCCACCACCCCGTCCGGCAGCCAGCCGAAGCCGGGGATCAGGTCCCCCTTGAAGATGCTGCGGGCGAGCTTCCCGGCGCACTGGGCGGCGGCGGCGATCGTCACCACCACGCCCCCCTCGGCGATCTTGCGCGCCAGCGCCTCGGCGGCCGGCGTGTCGAGAATCGCCTGCAGGAGATGATCCGGCACCCCGCCGCCGATATAGACGGCCGCGACGTCCCGGATCCGCTCCGAATTCCGCATCCGCCGGCCGTCCCGATCGCGGTAGATGGGGATGATCTCCAGCTCCCGGTCGAACGTCGCCTTCAGATACTCCGCGAAATGCCGGGGATAGTCGTTCGACCCCGAAGCCGCCGGGATGAACCCCACCGGCCCCGGAGGCGTCTTCTCGATCCAGACCCGGTCCGCGTCCTCTGTCTCGCCAAAGCTGAACTCGCCCCCCCCGAGGAGGGCGAGCCAGCCGGCGGTTGGGTTTCCGTTGCCTGGGGCCATGTTTATCTGAGTCAGCCTTTCCGATCCGCCGCCGCCCGGGCATCAATGCCCGGGCTACCCTGAAACGCCCAAGCCCCCTGAAGGGGGCTCCCTCCCAGAGCCGGGTTCACCCGGCTTTTCGTTTGGAGCGTAGCCCGGGCATTGATGCCCGGGCGGGGCCGCGCCGTCGTAGAACGTTCCGACGACTTCCATCGCCCGGGCGGGGCCTTCGGTTTCTGTCTCCCCTACTTCCCCAACGCCTTAGCCATCGTGACCCCGAGCTCCGCCGGGTTCTCCACCACGTGCAGCCCGGCCGCCTTCATGGCCTCCATCTTCTCCGCCGCCGTGCCCTTGCCGCCGGCGACGATGGCGCCCGCGTGGCCCATGCGGCGTCCGGGGGGGGCGGTGCGGCCGGCGATGAAGCCGACGACCGGCTTGTTGAAGTTCGCCTTGATCCACTCGGCGGCGTCCTCCTCGGCGTTGCCGCCGATCTCGCCGATCATGATCACCCCTTCGGTCTGGGGGTCGGCCGCGAACTGCTTCCAGCACGTCGATGAAGTTCGTGCCGTTGACCGGATCGCCGCCGATGCCGACGCAGGTCGACTGCCCGAGGTCCAGGTTCGAGAGCTGCCAGACCGCCTCATAGGTCAGCGTGCCCGAGCGGGAGACCACGCCGACCGAGCCCTGCTTGTGGATATGCCCCGGCATGATGCCGATCTTGGCCATCCCCGGCGAGATCACGCCCGGGCAGTTGGGGCCGACCAGGCGCGTGGGGTGCGAGCGCAGGAAGTCCTTCACCTTCAGCATGTCGTTGGCCGGAATCCCCTCGGTGATGCAGACCACCAGCTCGATCCCGGCCGCGGCGGCCTCCATGATGGCGTCGGCGGCGAACGGCGGCGGCACGAAGATCATCGACGCGTTGGCGCCCGTGGCCTCGCGGGCCTCGGCGACCGAGTCGAAGACCGGGATCCCCTCGACCGTCTCGCCCCCCTTGCCCGGGGTGACGCCGGCCACCACCTTGGTTCCGTAGTCGCGGCAGCCGAGGGCGTGGAACGTCCCCTCCTTGCCGGTGATGCCCTGCACGAGCAGGCGGGTGTCGTTGTCGACCCAGATCGCCATGATTACGCTCCTCCCTTGGCAGCCGCCACGACCTTCTCGGCGGCGTCGGCCATCTGCTCGGCCACGATGAACTGGAACGGCGCCTCGCGCAGAATGCGGCGCCCCTCGTCGACATTGGTCCCCTCCAGGCGCACGACGACCGGGATCTTGACGTTCGCGAGCTCCTCGAGCGCGCCGACGACGCCGCGGGCGATGCGGTCCGTGCGGGCGATGCCGCCGAAGATGTTGATCAGCACGGCCTTGACGTTGGGGTCCGAGACCAGGATGCGGAAGGCGTTCTTGACCGCCTCCTGCGAGGCGCCGCCGCCGACGTCGAGGAAGTTGGCCGGCTCGCCGCCGTAGAGCTGAATGATGTCCATCGTCGCCATGGCGAGCCCGGCGCCGTTGACCATGCAGGCGATGTTGCCGTCCAGCTTGATGTAGTTGAGGTTGAACTTGCTGGCCTCGACCTCCAGGGGGTTCTCCTCGGCGAGGTCGCGCATGTCGAGGATGTCCTTGTGGCGGAAGAGGGCGTTGTCGTCGAAATTCATCTTGGCGTCGAGCGCCATGACGTCGCCGCCGCCGGTGACCATCAGCGGGTTGATCTCGGCGAGCGAGGCGTCGGTGTCCATATAGCAGTTGACCAGGCCGGTGATCAGCTTGGCGGCCTTCGACGCCGCGCCGCCTTTGAGGCCGAGGGCGCGGGCGACGGCGCGGGCCTGGAACGGCTGAATGCCGATCTCCGGCTCGATGGCGACGCGGGAGATGGCGTCGGGGTCCTTCTCGGCGACCTCCTCGATGTCCATGCCGCCCTGAGACGAGGCCATGATGACCGGTTTCCCCTGGGCGCGGTCGAGGGTGATCGAGACATACAGCTCCTGGGCGATGTCGGCGGTCTCCTCGATGAGGATCTTGCGGACGAGCTGCCCTTCGGGGCCGGTCTGGTGGGTGACGAGCTGCATGCCGAGGATCTGGCTCGCGTACTGGCGCGCCTCCTCGGGGGATTTGGCGAGCTTGACGCCGCCGCCCTTGCCGCGTCCGCCGGCGTGGATCTGGGCCTTGACGACACACCGGCCGCCGAGCTCCTCACAGATCTTCGCGGCCTCGTCGGCGCTCTCCGTCACCCTGCCCTTGGGGGTCGCGACCCCATACCGGCGCAGGATCTCCTTGGCCTGATACTCGTGGATCTTCAAGACGTTCTCCTCCGAGAAAGTTCCCTGGGAACTTGGATTCGAGACATGGGGTTGTCCCCGGAAGGGGACAGAAGGCGCCGGCAGGCCGGGCCGCGGGGAGTGTATCAGATCGAATTTCTTGTCTCTGTGGTCCCTGGAGTCCCTGCTGTCCCTTGCGGCTTTTTCTGTTTCGCCGCTCCAGCGAGTTCCGGCTTGTGGTAAAAAATCCGCCATGCCGAGAACCCGAACCGCCGCGGCACCGTCTCCCCGCGGCCGCAAAAAGACCGCACGCCCGTCCCCCTCCCAGGGCTGGCGCACGACCGACGAAGAAGAGATCGAGCGCCGCCGCCAGCGGGCGGCCAGCGAGCCGCTCGCCGTGGAGGCGCTCGAACCCGGGCACCCCGTCCTCGGGACCTTCCGCGTCTCCTCCGAGACAGGCTCCTACGACGTCGAGATCCGCTCCCTCTCCCAGCGCGACAACTCCTGCGGCTGCCCGGACTACGAGGTCAACGGCCTCGGCACCTGCAAGCACGTCGAAGCCGTCCTGGCCCGGGTACAGAGATCCCGGCAGGCGCGGACGGCCCGAGGCAGGATCGAGGTCTTCCTCCGGCGCGCCGGCGAGCGGCCGGAGGTCAGAGCCCAGGGATTGGACGCTCCGGCGGCTCCGCGGCTCAGACTCTGGTCGCCCGCTACTTCACCGCCACCGGCGCCCTGCGCGGCGATCCGCTGGTCCGCCTCCCCGACCTCGCCCGGGCCCTGGCCGCCGCTCCGCCGAGGGTCCGGGCGGGAATCCGGCTCTCCCGCCATCTCCTCCCCTGGATCGAGGAGCAGCGCCGCCGGGCCGCGCGGCAGACCGCCCGCGAGCGGTTCCTCACCGAGGTCCAGAGCCGGCCAGGCAACCCTGGACGTGGTCCGTGTCCCCCTCTATCCCTACCAGCAGGAGGGCATGCTCCACCTCGCCTTCACCGAGCGGGCCCTGCTGGCGGACGAGATGGGGCTCGGCAAGACCGTCCAGGCCATCGCCGCCTGCGAGCTGCTCCGGCGCCTGCGCGGCATCGAGCGCGTGCTCGTCGTCTGCCCGGCCTCTCTCAAGGGGGAGTGGGAGGAGCAGATCGCCCGCTTCACCGGCCTGCCGTCGCGGATCATCGCCGGCCCCCGCGCCCAGCGGCTGACCCAATACAGTGAAGGCGCCTTCTTCTATCTCGCCAACTACGAGCAGATCCTCATCGACGGCGACGAGGTGCAGCGGCGGCTCGCCCCGGACGTGATCGTCCTCGACGAAGCCCAGCGCATCAAGAACTGGCAGAGCCGCACCGCCCAGGCCGTCAAGCGGCTGCGCAGCCCCTACGCCTTCGTCCTCACCGGCACGCCGCTGGAGAACCGCATCGACGAGATCTACTCCATCGTGCAGTTCCTCGATCCCTCCCTGCTCGGCCCCCTCTTCCGGTTCAACCGCGAGTTCTACCAGCTCGACGAACGCGGACGGCCCGCCGGCTACCGCAACCTCGACGAGCTCCACCGGCGGCTCGCCCCCGTCCTCCTGCGCCGCCGCAAGGAGGAGGTCGAGGGGCAGCTCCCGGGCCGCCTGGACAAGCACTACTTCGTCCCCCTGGAAGACGAGCAGCTCCCCCGCTACGCCGAATACGAACGGCGGGTCGCCCAGATCCTCGCCGCGGCCCGCCGCCGGCCGCTCCTCCCCAAGGAGTTCGAGCAGCTCCAGCGCTGGCTCGCCTGCATGCGGATGGTCTGCGACACCCCCTACATCCTCGACGCCGACTGCCGGGTCTGCCCCAAGCTCGCCGAGCTGCGGGAGATCCTGGAAGAGCTCCTCACCGAGCCCGGTACCAAGATCCTGGTCTTCTCCGAATGGGAGCGGATGCTCGACCTGGTGCGCGAGGCGATCCAGGAGATGGGGATCGGCTTCGCCTGGCACACCGGCTCCGTGCCCCTGCCGCGGCGCCGCGAAGAAGATCCGCCGCTTCAAGGAGGACCCAGCCTGCCGCCTCTTCCTGTCCACCGACTCCGGAGGCGTGGGCCTCAACCTCCAGGCGGCCAACGTGGTGATCAACCTCGACCTCCCCTGGAACCCGGCCCGGCTGGAGCAGCGCATCGCCCGCGCCTGGCGCAAGCACCAGACGCGCCCCGTCCGCGTCCTCTACCTGGTGACCGAGGGCACCATCGAGCACCGGATGATCCCCCTCCTCGCCGGCAAGCAGAGGCTCGCCGACGGCGTCCTCGACGGCCGCGGGGACCTCTCCGAGATGCCCCTCCCCTCGGGCCGCAAGGCCCTGATTGAGAGGCTGGAGACCCTCACCGGCCTCACCGCCGCGCCGCCGGAGCCCAACCAGCCCGCCTCCGATCCCTGGGAGCGCGCCGGCGGCGAGCTGCGGACCACGCTCGGAGACCGCCTGCTGCGGCTCGAAACCCGCCCCGGCCGCGACGGCCGGGAGGTCCTGCTTCTCGTCGCCGAAGGCACCGTCGAGCGTCCGGGGATCGAAGAGATCCTGAGCCGGCATTTCGACGGCGCCTCGCCCCCTCCCGTCCTCGAGCTGCTCGATCGTCCGGCCTTCGAAGCCCTGGAGCGTCTCGTCGAGGCCGGCGTGCTGAGCTTCGCGGCGGAAAGCCGCCGCGTCCTCCACTCCGCTCCGGCTCCCGGACCGAAGCGGGACGCGCAACGCGACCGCCGGCTCGCCGCCGCCCGCGCGGCCTTCGCTCAGGCCGAACGGAAGATCCGCATGGCCACGGTGCTCGCCGGAGGAGGATTTCCCGTCGAGGCCCTCCCCTCCCTCCGCGAAGGCGTCGAGCTCGCCCTCCAGGCCCGCGCGCAATCGGAAGGCCTCGATCTCCTGGAATCCCAGACCGTCCCCCGCCCCTGGATCGCGGACCGGCTCCCCGCGTCCATCCCGCTCCTCGACCGGCTGCGGGCCGAGCCCGGGGCCCTGCTCGGTGCCACGGAGGACGAAGTCCGTTCCTGGATCGCCGGCGGCGAAACCCTCGCGGCCGAGATTGAACGGGAGCTGCGCCAAGCCGGCTGAAGAGCGGAATGTATGAAGATAAAGCCTGAGCTGATCGACGAGGCTGATCTCCACCCTCGCCCTGCAGGGGCGACATTTGACCAGCCTGGGGTTTCAACCCCAGGTGGGCCAGCCACACCAACCTCCAAACCCTGAAAGGGTGGCCTATCAGGTTGGAATCGGCCACCCTTACAGGGTTTGGATTTTCGGGGGACTCTTACCTGGGGTTGAAACCCCAGGCTATTCAAATGTCGCCCCTCCAGGGCGAGGGCAGGAAGGCCGGGCCGACCTCTACGCCAACCCCGCCCCCTGCAGCCGATCAAGAAATCTCGACTTCCTGGCGTGCTCCTCGTAGAGCTGGCGAAAGCGCGATTGCATCTCATCCCCTCGTCCCTGGCGGAAACCTAGGTCCCGCAAGTCGCAAAGGAGCTTAACGGCCTGATCGTACTTGCCGGGTTGCTTGGTGGCGATGAGCGCGTCGACCTCGCTCCACGTCTGGACTTCGCGCTTGGCGAGGTCTGAGAGGTAACTCTCCCTCGCTTCCGCCTCCCTCCGCTCGCGACGGGTACGCTCGGCGGCAGCCCGCTTGGCCGCCTTCCGGCGCCGCTCCTCGGCAAGCCGTTCCGCCTCTGCCAGAAGCTCGCCCACCGTTCGCGGTGCTTCGCCGCTGTCGCGAAGAGGATTGCCTGGGCGAGACTCGCGGAACCCCCGTAGCAGTTCCGCTCTCAAGCGAGGCTCTCCCCCACCGGCAAGCCGGACGAGCCAGTCGGTCTTCGTCCGCTCGGGCAGCGCCGCGATCCACTCCTCGATCCCTCGCTCGGGCGCGGTCACCTCCAGCTTGGGGCTTCGTTGCGCGGCAACCGTGAGGAGATCGTCATCGATCCGCAGAAAGTCCGCGAGTGCCCGAAGAGGTGCGGTGAGAGCTCCGAGGCCGGCAGGGACCGGCGGCTCGGTCGCACCGTCCTTCAGCTCCCTGGTTTGTACGGCAAGAAGCCACGCGAGATAGAGTGCCCGATGATCGCCGCCCGCGAGGTCATCCCGGAGCGGGATGAGAGAGGAGAGCCAACCGCTCCCGTCGTCCCACTCGCCATCGCCCCCTTCTTCCTGGGAAAGAAACTCCAGGATTACGAAGTCCCCGCTACGACGGGCCGAGGCTTCCCGGCGGAAGCAATACCGCTTTGCGGTCTTGAGGTCGAGGAGCCGGCGAGGCAGCCGGATCGAGAGCTCGTGCGTTCCCCAGTTCGCCACGTAAAGGAACGCGTCGAAGTACTTCTCCATCCAGAGGGAAGGGTCCCCTTTGAAGTCCCCCCACTCATAGTGGTTCGTGAAGCGGGTGGCCGTGATGGTGGCGCGCGATGAGACCGAGCGCAACGCCTCCATCTCGCGCTCGGTGAGGGGCCGGTCGACGGCCTGGAACTCGTAGTACTGGTATTCGCTCATACCTTGACGCTCAGGGCTTGGACTCCTTGCCGAACCGCTTGAAGTAGAGGTCCTCGATGAAGATGGGCAGGGGCGACTTCCAGGGTTCCTGACGATGGTTGTCGATCTTCCCGAGCTTCTTCGGGTTTATCCCCAGCTCGCGCGCCATCTGCACATGGGCGTGAGAGAGGTGCCGCTGCTTCCGGGCGTCGATCCAGGCCTGAAACTGGTCGGGTATTCTTCCGTGAGATGACTTCTTGGGCTGGTTTGGCATGTCTGGAGAGAAATCGTACCGTAGATCGGGAAGGGTGCGCTAGACTACCGCAGGCCGGCTGGAGTCCGGGTTCGCAGCAAGACTGAGGGGCTACACCGGACAGGTGAAGGACGGCCGCCGTGGTAACATTTTCTCCATGAGCCAGAGCACTTTAGGCCAGCCACACGCCACGCCGGAGCTTTCGCTCGACGAATGGTTCGGCCTGCCCGAGGACGAGCCTGGCGAGCTCGTGGAAGGACGGTTGGAGGAGGAGGAGGTGCCCGATTACCTTCACGAGCTTCTGGTCTCCCTTCTGATACAGATCCTCGGCCCCTGGATCACCCCGCGCGGCGGCTTGGTGGCCGGCTCCGACGCCAAGTTCGCGGTCGGCTCCGGACGCGGCAGGAAACCGGATCTCACGGTCTACCTGCCAGGCAGCCGCCGCCCCCCGGCCCGCGGCCTGATCCGCGTCCCGCCCGACATCGCCATCGAGATCGTCTCGCCGACGCCCCGCGACGGTCGGCGCGACCGGGTAGAAAAAACGGCGGACTACGCGGCTTTCGGGGTGGCCTGGTACTGGCTGCTCGACCCCCAGTTGCGCAGCCTGGAAGTCCTCCAGCTCGACCCCCAGGGCCGTTACCTCCATGTTCTGGGAGCCAGCACGGGCACTCTGGAGAAGATCCCGGGCTGTGAGGGGCTGGCGCTCGATCTCGACGCGCTCTGGGCGGCGATCGACTCTCTCGAATAACGAGAAGTCTATTCCAGAGAGATCAGCCGTTCGAGGCTTTGGACGAGCCCCGGAAGGTCATCCTCTACAACCTCCCAGATGCGCTTGGGGGAGAGATCCGCGTAATCGTGGACGATGACGTTGCGATGCCCCACGATCGAGCTCCAGGGAATTTCAGGATGGGCGGCCTTGAACGATTCCGTGACTCGCCGCGCAGCTTCCCCGAGCACCTGGAAACCTCGCTCGACAGCCATCTGGAGCATCTTGTTGGAAATGTAGTCGCCCAGAGAAACTCCGCGGGTGAACTCCAGGATGTCCCGAGACGCCTGCAGCATGTCCCAGAGATAAGCCGCATCCCGCTCCTCAGGCTGCATGAACCACCTGATGGGTGCGGAGAATCTCGCGGCGGCGGAAGGGGTTTCGGATGGCGTCCTTCTCGACGAGGTCCACCTTCCGGCCCAGCATCTGTTCCAACTCCCCGCGCATGGCGATGACGTCCCAGAGACTCCACGGCGCTTCCTGATCGAAGGTCACCAGCACGTCCACATCGCTTTCCGGCGAGAAGTCCTCCCGCAGGACCGAACCGAAAAGCGCGAGCTCCTGAACCCGCCATTTGCGACAGAACGAATCCAACGCGTCGAGAGGCAGATGGACGCGTGAGCTTGGAGGCTGAATGGTCATGGCTTCCTCTTCTGGCCCCCCAGTTTATACCAGGCCAAAATGAAGGACTTCGACGCCGGGAAGGCCAGCGCCTTTCTCGCCCTCGACATCCTCCGCGGCGAGCGGGTCTTCTGCGCCGACCTGGACCGCTGCGACGAGTTCGAGCTCTACGTGATGCGCCGCGCCGGCGACCTCGCGCCGTTCGAGAGGGAGCGCCGCCGGCTCCTGCTCCAGCCATGAGCTCCAGCAAGATCCGCCTCAGGACCGTGACGGCCAAAGCGGAGCTGATCCGCGAAATGCTGGCCGCGATCTGCCGTCTGTAAGGAACTGCCTACCCGCCAAGCCCCGAGGGGACTATTTGTTCCCTGGAGGGAACGCATTGTCCCCTCCCTTACCATGCCCTGCGATTCCGCAGGAGCAGG
Organism: uncultured Acidobacteriota bacterium; assembly: GCA_963792575.1. Classification (GTDB taxonomy): domain Bacteria; phylum Acidobacteriota; class Thermoanaerobaculia; order Multivoradales; family UBA5704; genus DATARR01. Next base: position 46,167 of record CAWBWZ010000002.1, on the reverse strand, counting down.
ACTTCTATCCCGGAACACGAGCCAAGTAATTTCCGTTGACCGGAACTTCATCCCAGGTGGACGAATCTGCTGGCCTGTGAGCCTTCTATGGAGAATGATTCTATTATCGATTCAATATTGACAAATATGAACCATGATTCGACCATAGCAACCAGTTCCGGCCCAATGACGGCGCCGGATCGGCATCGAATCAGGAGACGAATCATGGCGAACGAAACGTTGGGACAAACCCTCAACGGCTGGCAGGAGCTGACAACCTCGCTGGCCACCAACTCGGCCGAGCTCCCCCATCTGGAGGCTCATCGGGCCCGGTTGGCGGACCTGCTCAAGCAGGCCCAGGAGCTCGGCATGCAGCAGGCCGCCCTCACGGCCAGCAAGCAGGAGGTCTCCAAAAAGCTCCAGGGGGTCTTCTCGCAGGGACGGCAGATCGCCTCGTTCCTGCGGATCGGCATCAAGCAGCACTACGGCACCCGGGCCGAGAAGCTGGTCGAGTTCGGGCTGCGCCCCTTCCGCGGCCTCCGCCGCGCCACCGAGAAGACGAAGCCTCCGGCAGTCCAGCCTCCCACGGCCAAGGCGGAGCCCTCGGCCGCGGAATCCTCCCCTTCTCCCACTCCTCATCCCGCCCAGTAGCCTCCAGATGTTCTCCAAAAGGGGAGGCGTGCCTCGGGTACGCCTTCCCTTCTCCCTCTCCTGACCAGGATCGCGACGCTCCCAGGCAGGAGCGAGTCCCTCCTGGCCAGGATCGTGGATCTCCTGAAGGTGGTTGTGGTTCTCCTGAGCAGGATCGTGTCCATCCTGGCCAGGCCCGGGTCCATCCTGATCAGGAGACTCGCAATCATGGCGGTCGTTTAAGCAAGTCCAGGCAGGAGCGCCACAATCCTGGGCAGGATGGGCTCGCTCCTGGGCAGGATGGGCTCGACAACCATCAGGAGAGCCACGATCCTGGGCAGGAGCGGGTCTCCATCCACCAGGATGGACGCCATCCTGGGCAGGCGCGGCTCGATCCTGGCGTCCCTCGCTTCCCTCCCCCGCTTTGCCCCCCACCCCGAAGTTGCTAGCATGCGCTCCGAATGACCCTTGCCTCGATGCTCGCTCACCTTGTCGACTGGCGGGTCCGCGAGCGCGGCCGCGCCTATTTCCAGACGGACCGGGTACAGCTCACGGAGTGCGGGCCGGAGGTGGCGCGGGCCGCCGTCTCGGGGTCGGATGAGTATCAGGTCTCGCTGACCCGCGAGGGCGCCAATCTCTGGGCCTTCTGCTCCTGCCCGTTCTTCGCCGGCGGCGAGACCTGCAAGCATGTCTGGGCGACGGTCCTCGCCGCCGACGCGCGGAAGGGGCTCCGCGGTCCGGATGGCGATCTGCCGCGCAAGCTCATGGTCCCGGGCTCGATCAAGGAGCGCTCGCAGCCGGTCCCCCCCGCCCCGTGACCTGGCGCGACACCCTGAACGACCTCGCGACGCACCACCCCCCCGCGGTCGCGCCGGCCTCGACCGCCGGGCGAGAGGTCCTCTATCTGCTCGACGTCCCCGCCACTCTCAAGTCGCAGCGGCTCTCGATCCAGTTGCTGAGCGGCTGGCAGAACCCCGACGGCTCCTGGGAACGGCTCTCCCCCCTGAGCATGAACCGCGACGACATCCCGGGGCTCCCCAATTCCGCCGATCAGACCTGCCTCTCTCTCCTGGCGACGCTCGGCGCCGGGGCGACGCGATGGTCGGCGGCGAGCTATACCTCCCAGATCCCGGCCCGCTGCGAGGTCCCGCCGCCGGCGGCGACGGTCCTGCTCCCCCTGCTCTCCACCACCGGACGCTTCCGGGCACGGTTGAAGAAGGATTCCAACCTCAGCGAGCCCGTGGCCTGGGAGGAGGGGCGCCCCTGGGAGGTCTGGCTGGAGGTGCGCGAGGAGGAGGGCGGCGACTGCCGGGTGTCCGCCTCGCTGCGCCGGGGGGACGAGCGGCTGGGCCCCGAGGCGCCGCCGGTCGTGCTCGGCGCGTCGGGATTCCTGCTCGCCCGCGGCCGGATTTCGCGCCTCGCGGACGGCAACTCCCGCTGGGCCTCGCTGCTCGATCCCGAAAAGGCCCTGCGGGTGCCCGCCGCGGACCGCGACGAGCTGCTCGCGCGTCTCCTCGCCGCGCCGGACCTCCCACGGCTCGAGCTGCCGGAATCGATGCGCTTCGAGGAGGCGCGGACGGCTCCCCCGGCCGCGCCTCCGCCTGCTGCCCCCCTCCTGGGCGCGCGGCGCGCCGCGCGCGGAGCTCTCGTTCCTCTACGAAGGGCATCGAGGTCCACGCCGGCTCCCCGCGTCCGCGGCGTCTATCAGCCGGCAGGAGCGGCGGCTCCTCCTGCGCGACCGCGAGGCCGAGCGGCGGAGCGCCGAGCGCCTGCCGGACCTCGGCTTCCGGCCCGACACCGACTCGCTCTCCGGCACGCCGCCGCTGCAGATCCCCGCCAGCCGCGTCCCCAAGGCGGTGTCCGCGCTCCTCGCCGAGGGGTGGGCGGTCGAGGCGGAGGGGAAGCTCTACCGCACCGCCGGCCGCTTCAAGATGTCCGTCTCCTCGGGCGTCGACTGGTTCGATCTCCACGGCGAGGCGGATTTCGAGGGGGAGACGGTCCGGCTGCCGGAGCTGCTCGCGGCGCTGCGCCGGGGCGAGAAGTTCGTCCCCCTGGGCGACGGCAGCCTCGGGCTCCTCCCCGAGGAATGGATCCAGCGGCTGGCGCCCATGGCCGGCCTGGGGACGCCGAGGGGGACCACCTGCGGTTCCGCTCGGCGCAGGCGGTCCTGCTCGACGCCTGGCTGGCGGACGAGCCGGAGGTGACGTGCGACGAGGCCTTCGAGCGCGCCCGCCAGCGCCTCCGCGGCTTCGCGGGCATCGCGCCGGCCGCGGCGCCGCCCGGGTTCCGGGGCGAGCTGCGCGGCTATCAGAACGCCGGCCTCGGATGGCTCCACTTCCTGCGCGAGTTCGGCTTCGGCGGCTGCCTGGCGGACGACATGGGCCTCGGCAAGACGGTCCAGGTGCTCGCCCTGCTCGAAGCCCGCCGCGCCGTGCGCAAAAAGCGAGGGGCTGCCGCCGTCCCTGGTGGTGGTGCCGCGCTCGCTGGTCTTCAACTGGCTCGCCGAGGCGGCCCACTTCACGCCGCGCCTGCGCGTGCTCGACTACACCGGCGCCGCCCGCCGCGCCCGCGAGAGCGATCCGTTCGCCGATTGCGACGTCGTGCTCACCACCTACGGCACGCTCCGCAAGGACGTGGGGGCGCTGCGGAAGATGGAGTTCGACTACGTGATCCTCGACGAGGCGCAGGCGATCAAGAACGCCGACAGCCAGACCGCCAAGGCGGCCCGCCTGCTGCGCGGCCGGCACCGGCTGGCGCTCTCCGGCACGCCGGTCGAAAACCATCTCGGCGAGCTCTGGAGCCTGCTGGAGTTCCTCAACCCCGGCTTTCTGGGCGCCTCCCCCACCTTTCGCCAGCACGCCGACGAGCTGCGCGCTCCCGCTCGCCGAGAACCGCGGCCTGCTCGCCCGCGCCCTGCGCCCCCTCCTCCTGCGCCGCACCAAGGAGCAGGTCGCCCCGGAGCTGCCCGCCAAGCTGGAGCAGACGCTCTACTGCGAGCTGCCGCCCCGGCAGCGCCGGCTCTATGACGAGCTGCGGGACCACTACCGCGCGCTCGCTCGGCGCGCGCATCGGCGAGCAGGGGCTTCGGGCGCTCGAAGATCCTGGTCCTCGAGGCGCTGCTGCGCCTGCGCCAGGCGGCGTGCCACCCCGGCCTGGTGGATCCCGGCCGCTCGGGCGAGCCCTGCGCCAAGCTCGACCTCCTCCTCCCCCAGCTCCGCGAGGTGCTCGCCGAGGGGCACAAGGCGCTGGTCTTCTCGCAGTTCACCAGCTTCCTCGCCATCCTGCGCCGGCAGCTCGACGCCGAGGAGATCCCCTACCTCTATCTCGACGGCCGCACCCGCGACCGCCAGGAGAAGGTGGAGGCGTTCCAGTCCGACCCCGAATGCAAGCTCTTCCTGATCAGCCTGAAAGCGGGCGGGCTGGGGCTCAACCTCACCGCCGCCGACTACGTCTATCTGCTCGATCCCTGGTGGAACCCGGCCGTCGAAGCCCAGGCCATCGACCGCGCCCATCGCATCGGCCAGACCCGCCCCGTCTTCGCCAGCCGGCTGGTGGCCCGCGACACGGTCGAGGAGAAGATCCTCGATCTCCAGAAGACCAAGCGGGACCTCGCCGACGCCGTCATCCAGGCCGACCGGAGTCTGCTCTCGGGGCTCAGCCGGGAGGATCTGGAGATGTTGCTGTCTTGATCCGGGCGGGGCCCGGAGCTTGCCCCTCCCCAAATGTCACTGCTATCTTTTCCCACTGATGCCACTCATCCGCCGCGATACGCCCGAGGGGCCGGTCTGGGTCCGCCCCCCATTCCGGCCTGAGGACTACGCCGTGCCGGCGGAGGCGATCCGGCTGTTCGAGCACTGGCGCCGGGACGGCGTCGAGAGCTCGGAAGCTCTCCTCGCCCTGCGCGACGGCCCGTTCGGCAATTACGTCCAGCTGGACCGCCACTTCCGCGACGGCCGCACCTGGCTCGTGCTGCTGGAGGCCAGCCGCGAGTTCGGGCTCCTGGTCGAAGCCGTCCGCTCGGGGTTCGGCAAGGTCGTGGTGGTGCCCCCCCGCTGGGCCTACGAGTTGGCCTGCGCCCGCGATGCCTTCAGCTCCCGGCGGGTGATCCGCGAGACCTGAAGGCCGCGCGGGCCCCTGTCCCCCTCTCCCCTCCGGCGCGCACCCCTCCTCTTTGAAAGGAGATTTGCATGAACACCAAGACCACCGCGAAGCTCTGGAAGCTGGCCCTGCTCTCCGCGCTGTTCCTGATCCCGGCCCTCCGCCAGGCTCAGGCGACGGGCACGAACCCCTGTCCGGTCTCCGCCTGCAAGTACACGTGGGATCCGGCCACCCGGTGCTGCGATCCCGATCCGCGGTTCGACTGCGTCAACATCTGCTACTAGACGCAGGCGGCATCATTGTGAGGGAAAGTCCACCCTGGGAGCGCCGGCGCTCCCAGGGCTCTCCTGGCTTTTCCAGGCGCACGCATCGTACGCGACGAAGCGCGGCAGGAAGAGAGCGCAAAGCAGGACGCCGATCACACAGAGAACGCCGCCCGAGATAACAGAAACCTTTACATTGAAGGCGGCCGCGATCATCCCGGCCTCGACGTGGCCGAGCAGCGGACCGCTCATGTAGCTCACCATCTCGATCCCCGCCAGCCTGCCGCGCAAACCATCGGGAATCGTCTGGTTCCAGAGCGTCATGCGGAACAGGCCGCTCACGGCGTCCGCGCCCCCCGCGAAGCCCAGGAAGAGGAGGGCGGGCACCAGCCCGTCGCTGAGGCCGAAACCCACGATCGCCAGACCCCAGACGGTGGCCGCCAGCATCACCATCAGGCCGTGGCGATGGACGCGGGATGTCCAGCGGCTGGTCAGACTGGCGACGAGCGCCCCGCAGGCCGGCGCCGCGTAGAGGAGCCCCATGACCTTCGGCCCGCCCCACGCCGCGGCGATCGCCGGAAAGAGGGCCAGCGGCATGCCGAACACCATCGCCACGAAATCCACAACGTAGGTGCCGATCAGCTCCTGGCGGCTGCGGGCATAGCGGAAGCCGTCGAGAACGCTGCGCAGGCTCGGCCCCTCCCCTCGCTCCGGGGGGAGCACCGCGCGGATCGTCCGGATCGCCGCCAGCGAGAAGACGAAGGTCAGCATGTCGAAGAGGTAGGTCGTCGCGAGCCCGGCCGAGGCGATCAGGGCTCCGCCCAGGGCCGGCCCGGCGATCATCCCGATGCTGCCGCGGAACATGGCTAGGGATGCGATGGCCGGCATCTCGTCGGCATCCACGAGCCGCGGCGCGAGCGCCTCCAGCGAGGGGCGCTGCAGGCCGTTGAGCGCGGACATGACCGCGGCGACCGCATACAGCGTCCAGATGGGCGGCTTCCCATGGAGCGCGGCGAGGGCGAGCGCGCCGCTGCCCAGGCCGAGGCCGATCTCCGTCGCGAGCACCATCCGGCGGCGGTCCACGGTGTCCGCGAGAGCGCCGCCCACAAAGGCGGTCAGGAGCAGCGGTATCAGCTCGGCGAGACCCAGCAATCCTACCTTCAGCGAGGACCCGGTGAGCTGGAACATCTGATAGGGCAGGGCCACGTATGTGACCATCGTGCCCAGCAAGGAGACGAATTGGGCGGCGTACAGCGCCCGGAAGTCGCGGTGGCGCCAGAGGGGTCTCAGGTCCATCTTTTCAGGCTCGTCTTTTCAGGGGAGGCGGACCGTGGGGAGCTCGCGAGCACCCCACGGCGCGGAACGCGGAGGTTACTGGCCGACCGGGCCGCCAGAACCGCACTCTCCCAGCGTATCGCCGTGCGCCAGATGGGCGGGAATGGCGTTCACGCTCACGTTGATGGTGTGGGCGTTGTCCGGATTGCCTGGCGGGATGTGGCAGATGTCGACCTTGCCCTGGCTGTCGGCAAAGGCCGCCGCGGTTCCAAGAACCGCCAGTACAGCGACGAGGACTAAGAATATCGCCTTTTTCTTCATGGTGCCTCTCCTATGGAAGGGGGAAAGCCTTCTTCCCCCATGGGTGACAAAACGCCACATCAAGAGAAAGACCCGCCGACTCCACGGTCCGGCATGGAGAGCAACATCTGCAAATTGTTTCTACCGCAAATCTGCACATAGCTTAGCAGCGATCCGGTCCGGGATCAACCCCTTCGAGAAGGGGGGCAGAGGCCCCATCTCTCTTGAGAAGGGGCCGGGGGTTGTGCCGGGGCTGCGAGTTACGGCAAGGGTCCGCTATAGCAGGTGCATTGCGACTGGCCGTCCTGGGAGCAGAAGTTTCCGTAGAGGTTGTAACATCTTTTTCCCGTCCGGCAGAGCGCGCCGAGCGTTTGCCCCGCGCACCATATGTCGCTGCAGGCTCCGCAAACCGAGGTGGCCGCCTGCACCACCGGATTGCCGGCGGGAAGTTGCGCCTTGGCGGCATTCTCGAGGCAGAGGGGGGACGCCGGGGCGGGCGAGGCAGCCATGATGGCGTCGAGCGTGACAGGAGCGGCCGGTACGCCGGCCTGGGGTTCCGTCGCGGCGCCCGCAAGCGCGCCCGTCAGCAGCACCAGGACGAACATCAGCAGCGTGGATCGGAGCTTCATTCGGTCTCCTTTCTGACGTCAAGCGTTCAGGGTCTTGGAAGGACCTCGCGGCTCTTCCACAAAGCAGGGTGCTCAAATGATGAAAAAGGAAGCCTGGGGACCAGCGGGTGGCCCGTGACCTGAAGGCATAGATGGATGACGCGATCCTGCCGATTGGGGTACGGTACTCCAGGGATTGGGCCAGCTCTCTCCCGAAGAATCGGCCCCCGCTGCACAGGAGAGCCTCCAGTCCGCCTCGCGACATCCGCCCCAGAAGCAGCACCCTCAAACAGTTCCAGCCTCCGGAAAGGAAGCTTCCCCATGATCAAAACCAACGCCTACGCCGCCCACTCCGCCACCACCCCCCTCGCCCCCTTCAGCTTCGACCGCCGCGAGCCCGGCCCGCACGACGTGCAGATCGAGATCCTCTTCTGCGGCGTCTGCCACTCCGACCTGCATACCGCGCGCAGCGAGTGGGAGGGGACCGTCTACCCGCTCGTTCCCGGGCACGAGATCGTCGGCCGGGTGATCAAGGTCGGCGGCGAGGTCACCAGGTTCAAGGCCGGCGACATCGCGGCCGTCGGCTGCATGGTCGACTCCTGCCGCATTGCGCGAGCTGCGCCGAGGGGCTCGAGCAGTATTGCGAGAACGGCATGACCGGCACCTACAACGGCGTCGAGAAGGAGACCGGCCAGCCGACCTACGGCGGCTATTCGGAGCGGATCGTGGTCGACGAGAAGTTCGTCCTGCACATCTCGGACAAGCTGGACCCGGCGGCCGCCGCGCCGCTGCTCTGCGCCGGCATCACCACCTATTCGCCGCTGCGCCACTGGAAGGTCGGCGAGGGGCAAGAAGGTCGGCGTGGTCGGCCTCGGCGGGCTCGGCCACATGGGGGTCAAGCTCGCCCACGCCATGGGCGCCCACGTGGTGCTGTTCACCACCTCGCCGGGCAAGGCGGAGGACGCCCGGCGTCTCGGCGCCGACGAGGTGGTGATCTCCAAGAATGCCGAGGAGATGGCGAAGCACGCGAACAGCTTCGACTTCATCCTCGACACCGTCGCCGCGCCGCACGACCTGGACGCCTTCATCACGCTCCTCAAGCGGGACGGCACGATGGTGCCTGGTCGGCGCGCCGGACGAGCCGCACCCCTCCCCCGGCGTCTTCAACCTGATCATGGGCCGGCGCAGCCTCGCCGGCTCGCTGATCGGCGGCATCGCGGAGACCCAGGAGATGCTCGACTTCTGCGCCGAGCACGGGATCGCCTCCGACATCGAGATCATCCCGATCCAGAAGATCAACGAGGCCTACGAGCGGATGCTGAAGAGCGACGTGAAGTACCGCTTCGTGATCGACATGGCCTCGCTGGGCAAGGAGGCATAGGCCGCCTGAGCCGCGAGCTGTGCTAGGGTTCTCCCAACTTTCCGGACATGCTCAGCAAGGGGGGACCCGATGGATCGATTTCTCGATCAGCTCAGGTTGCATCCGTGGACGGCGATCCTGGCGGGGGTGGTATTGCTCGAGGGCCTCCTCCTCGTGGGGTTCAAACGGGCGGAGCGGGAGGCACGGCTCCCCAAGTTTCTTGGGCTGGCCCTTCTTGCCGGATCTGGCGGGGTCGCGGCGAGCATTCGGGGGGTCCTCGGCACCTTCCAGGCCATCGCCTTGACCGGGTCAGGAGGCTATGGAACGGTGGCCGCGGGCCTCGAGGAGAGTCAGGGGGCGTTTCTCCTCGGGCTGGTGCCCGCCCTCCTGACGCTCGTGGCGGGCCTGCTCTTCGCCCGCGGGCTCGAGGCCGGCAGCCCCCAGGCCGTGGAGCCGCGGCGCGAACCCAGGCCCATGAGCCGGTGGCTCCTGATCTCCCTGACTCTGTTGTCGGTCCTGGCCGTGGCCCTGAGCTTCCATGAAATCTGGTTTGTCCAGACCGTCGCCGCCATCACGCTCACCCCTCCTGCGGGCAACACGCCTCCGGCGGGCAGCATCGGGGAGGCCGCGCAAAGCCTGTCAAACCACATTGTCGGCCTGAGCCTGCTCTCGCAGGCGGCGGTCGTGGGCTCCGCCGCCCTGATCCTCGCCCTCTACCTCTCAGGGACCCGGGCGATCTCCCCTCGCCAGATTCGTTGGGGGCGCACTCTCGCGGCGCTCCTCCTCATCTCGTGCCTGACCGGAGGCGTGGTGGCCTGGCATCAGGTTGCCCGCTTTCATGAGATCGCGGTCACCGGCATGCCGCGCTAGTCCTTCGGGCCGTTGAAGGTAGAGGGGATGAACTCGGGGTCTTCCTGCGCCCGGCGCTCGAAGGCGAGGAAATCGTAGTAGCCGCAGCGGCTGTTGCCGGGGTAGGAGCGGCAGATCTCCGGCCGCGCCTCGTAAACGGTGCAGCGGCGCGTCTCGCGGTTCATGAACTTGCAGATGGTGCCGTAGATCTTGTCCGGCTGATGGCGGAGCACCGTCTCGCCGGGCTCCTCGCTCTTCTTGGTAAACTTCCGCGCGACGATGTCGGGGGGCAGGTTGAGGTACAGCGCCAGGCGCTGCACGTCCGAGTCCTGGACCGGGATTCGCGGGTAGGAGCAGCAGTAGGAAGGGCAGCGGTCGCAGCAGTAGAAATTTGCCATGGTGTAGTGTCCCGGATCGAGTCTAACGGTTTCGAAAGAAATGTCTACTCTGGAGGCTTCAATGAACGGCAAGGTCGCGTCTCTTATCGCCGCAGCGCTCCTGCTCGCCGGCGCCGCATGGTCCGCCGAGCCTGCCCCGGAGGTCCTGCCGGTGCCGGAGAGCATCTCGGCCCAGGGCGTTCCGTCCATCCCCGCCAGCGCGGTCGCGGATCTCCTCCCCTACGAGAATATCCGTGGCGCCAACCTCGCCGACTGGCATCCGAAGGAGCGCCGCCTGCTGATCCGGACCCGCTTCGCGGAGAGCCCGCAGGTCCACGAGGTCGCGATGCCGATGGGCGCCCGCACGCAGCTCACCTTTTATCGCGATCCGATCGGCGACGCCTTATACCGGCCGGGCGATCCCGACCAGCTCCTCTACGCGCTGAACGAGGGGGGCGCCGAGAACTTCCAGTTTTTCCTGCTCGATCGCCGGACCGGCCGCGCCCGCCGTTTCACCGACGGCACGCATCGCTACATCTCGCCCGCCTGGTCGCATGACGGCAAGCTCCTCGCCTACTCGAGCAACGCCCGCAACGGCCGCGACATGGATGTCTATGTGGCCGACCCCGCGACGCCCGGCAGCGAGCGGCGGATCGCCCAGGTCCAGGGCTCCTGGTCGCCGCTCGACTGGAGCCCGGACGACCGCCGCCTCCTGCTCTCCGAATACATTTCTGCCAACGAGGCCTACATCCACTGGGTGGACGTCGCGGGCGGCGAGGTGCATGCGATCACTCCGCGCAACGCGCGCAAGCAGGACCCGACCATCGCCTATCAGGGGGGCCGGTGGTCGACGGACGGCCGGTCGGTCTACGCGCTCTCGGACCGCGGCAGCGAGTTTCTGCGGCTCGTCCGGCTCGACGTCGCGACCAACGCCGCGACCGTGCTCTCGGGCGCCGTCCCCTGGGACGTCGAGGAGTTCCAGCTCTCGGACGACGGCCGGCTCCTCGCTTTCCTCACCAATGAGGATGGCGTCAGCAAGCTCCATCTGATCGACGCCGCGTCCGGCGCCGGCCTCCCCGCTCCCGATCTGCCGGCCGGCGTCGCCTCCGGCCTTCTCTTCCGCCCCGGCTCGCACGAGCTGGCGTTCGAGGTGAGCTGGGCGCGCTCTCCCTCGGACATCTACAGCTACGATCCGGACCCGCGCCGTCTCGACCGCTGGACGGCGAGCGAGGCCGGCGGCCTCAACCCGGAGAGCTTCCCGGTGCCGGAGCTCGTCCACTACCCCACTTTTGACAAGCGGACGATCCCGGCGTTCGTCTTCCGGCCGGCGGCGGACCGCTTCAAGGGGCGGCGCCCGGTCTACATCAGCATCCATGGCGGGCCGGAGGGCCAGGCCCGGCCAGGGTTCCTGGGGAGCATGAACTATCTGCCGGCCGAGATGGGGGTGGCGTTGATCTATCCCAACGTCCGCGGCTCGAGCGGCTATGGCAAGTCCTACCTCAAGCTGGACAACGGCCGGCTGCGCGAGGACTCGGTGAAGGACATCGGCGCCCTGCTCGACTGGATCGCCACCCAGCCGGACCTCGATCCGACGCGCGTGATGGTCGCCGGCGGCTCCTACGGCGGCTACATGTCGCTCGCCGTGATGACCTTCTACAGCGACCGCCTCTGCTGCGGCTGGGACACGGTGGGGATCAGCAATTTCGTGACCTTCCTGCAGAACACGCAGGGGTACCGCCAGGATCTCCGCCGCGCCGAGTACGGCGACGAGCGCGACCCGCAGATGCGCGCCTTCCTGGAGGGGATCGCACCGGCCAACCGCGCCAGGAAGATCACCCGGCCGCTGCTCGTCAGCCAGGGGGCGAACGATCCGCGGGTGCCGCTCACGGAGTCGGATCAGATCGTCGCCGCGGTGAAGAGCAACGGCGTGCCGGTCTGGTACCTCGTCGCCAAGGACGAGGGGCACGGCTTCGGCAAGAAGACCAACACGGATTACCAGCGGGCGGTGCTGTTCGAGTTCGTGCGGCGGTTCCTGCTGGCGGCGAAGTAGGGCCCGGGCGGGGGGTCCGCTTCTTGCAGAGCCCCCCGCCGACCCGCCCGCCTCGGGCGCCAAGGAGCTTACCGACCATGTTCAACAACATCGAGCTGCGCGACCTGGCGCAGGTGTCCGGCCCCGAGCGGGCCTTCCTCACTCTCTATCTCACCAACAAGGAATCGTACGGCGGCCTCAAGAATCGCATCGACACTCTCCGCGCCCTGCTCAAGGACGACGCGGCCGAGACCGAGCATTTCGAGGAGAACCTGAAGCTCGTCGAGAAGTGGCTCGCCGAGCACGCCTGGGAGACCGACGGCGTCTGCCTGTTCGTCTGCTGGGCGCTCGACTATCAGCAGGCGTTTCCGCTGACCGTCGCCGTGCCCGACCTGCTCTGGGTGGACTCTTCCCCCTACATCCGCCCGCTCGCCGAGCTTCAGGACGAATACGAGAACTTCGTCGTGGTGGCGGCGGACAACACCGCCTCGCGCATCTTCTTCGTCACCTCGGCGCGGGCGGACCAGGACGCCCGCGTCAAGGGGGACATCAAGAACAACGTCAAGAAGGGTGGATGGTCGCAGAAGCGCTACGAGCGGCGGCGCATCAACGACCTGGTGCACTACTCGAAGGAGATCGTGGAGATCCTGACCGAGATGGATCAGAAAGAGAAATTCGACCGCCTCTTCATCGTCGGCTCGCAGGAGACGATGGTGCAGATCGAAAACGCTCTCACCCCGCCGCTCACCGCCAAGCTTGCCGGCAAGCAGAATGTGGATTTCAGCGCCGGCGACGATCAGATCTTCGACACCGCCTTCGATCTTTTCTTCACCGCCGAGCGCGATACCGAGGCGAAGCTCTGGGACAAGATCAAGGACGAGGTCTGCAGAGGGGGGCTCGCGGTGACCGGACCGGAAGAGGTGCTCAAGGCCGCTGCCGTGGGACGGGTCGAGAAGATCGCCGTCACCCGCGACGCCAAGCTCCCCGGCACCCGCTGCCGCGACTGTGAAAACCTTTCGTCGGGCGACCTTCAGAAGTGTAAGGTCTGCGGCTCGGCGGACGTCTTCCCGGTCGACCTCGTCAACGAGCTGGCCGAGCTGGCGGCCCTGACCAGCGCGGAGACGGATTTCGTCGATCGGATCGAGGGGCTTTCGGAGGCTGGAGAGGTGGCGGCGCTGTTGCGGTATTGAAAGCAAAAGCACGGACGAACACGGACAGACACGGACAGACACGAAGACGAAGGGGTGTTCGTCCGTGCTTGTCCTTTAGGTCCGTGTTCCCGCCCTGCCCTTGAGCTCCCGCCGCGACAGCAGAAACCCCGGCGCCATCGGCAGCCAGTAGGAGAGGCCGCGGAAGAGCAGCGTCGCGGTGAGGGCCGCCTCGACCGGCACGCGGAAGAGGGCGAGCATGGCGACGCTGCTCGCCTCGAAGGTGCCGAGGCCGCCGGGCACCAGGAGGACCGTCGCCGCGACCTGCGCGAAGACGAAGCTCGCGAAGGCCGCCGCGGGATTGAGGTCGTAGCCCACCGCGCGGAGCGTCGCCCAGAGAGTGGCGCCGTCGAGGAGGAAGATGAGGAGCTGGAGGGCGCCATCCTGCAGCAGCACCTCGCGATTGCGCACCAGGCGGCGGGGTGCCCGGGAGACCTGACCCAGGAGATCCCCGGCGCGCGGCATCCAGCGGATCCAGCGCGGGAGCTCGGGCTCCCGGCCCGGGGTGCGGCGGCGGCTGAACCAGAGCACGGTCGCCGGGATCGATAGCGCGAAGATCGGGAACAGGCCGGCCAGCATGAGGACGAGGTGATTCAGGTTCCGCAGGGTGGCCACGATTCCGAGGCTCGCCACGACGCAGACGGCGAAGGCCGCGTAGAGCGTCAGCAGGTCGACCAGGATCGCCGCCACGGCCAGCCGGGTGTGGACCTTCCTCCTTTGCAGGGCCTTCACCACCAGGAGCCGCCCGCCGAAGCCGGCGGTCGGCAGCACCTGATCCACGAACAGGCGGGCGACGGCGACGGGGATCAGCGAGCGCACCGTGCAGCGCCCCCGCGCCCTGTGGAGCACCCGCTGCCAGACGGCCGCCGCGCAGACGTAGGTGGCGGCCTGGCAGAGGGCGGCGGCCAGAATCCAGCCCGGGCGGGCCTGCCGCAGCAGGTGGGCGAATTTGCGCCCCTCGCCGAAATGGGAGACGACCGCCACCAGTCCGGCGAGCAGCATCAGGCCCGGCAACCAGGCGAGGATCCGCCGCATCCCGCTCTTCTTCGGCGCCTCCTCGGCAATACCCTCGGCACTGGGCCTCCGGGCGGTGGTGCTATCCTTCTCTCCGGGTTTCACAAAATTCATGAGCTTTTCTCGCGTCCCTCCAGGGCCTGGCCGTCCGAGCGGGTTCACCCTCATCGAGGCGCTGGTCGCTCTGACCATCCTCGGAGTGGCCCTGCTGCTCGGTATGCAGTTGCTGATCCAGACCCCCCGGATCATCAGCCGCATCGACGCCGAGCGGCAGGCGTTCCGGGCGCTGGAGGCGACGCTGGAGGGTGTGCGGGGGGGCAGCGTCAGTCTCGTGGACCAGACGCTTAAGTGCTTCCATACCGCCGCCGGCACCCCGGCCCCCTGCCCCTGTCCCGACCCTGATGACGACTGTGATGACGACCGTGATAACGACAAATACCTTGAGGTCTTGATGCTCGTGGAGCCCACGGATCTGCCCCGCCTCCATCATGTGACTCTCACCGCGCGCTACCCGGTCCACAAGGTCGAGAACAAGAAGCAGCTCGAGACGCTTGTCTGGAGGTAAGGTTGACGGTTCCTCACCAGCGCCAGTCCGGCTTCACGCTGATCGAGATGACGATCGTCCTCGTCCTGATGCTGGTCGGCCTGATGATCGCCGCCGATCTGCTGATGGAGACCTCGCGCCTCTTCGCCGAGACCTCGGGCGAGGCGATCGAGACCCCCATCCCGCTGGTGATCGCCCGCATCCGCGCCGACATCCAGGGGTCGACCGCGGTCAGCCCCGAGCTCAACCTGGACGGCACCCGTCTCGACAAGGTGCACATCCAGACCTTGGGCGAGGAGATCCTCTACCAGAAGCTCGGCGACTCTCTCTACCGCCTGGTGATTCCGAACTACGGGCCCCCCAGGGATCCGGAGCTGCTCTGGCGCGGGGTGACGGACTGGACGTGCACCCCCGGGGACAAGTCCGAGCCGGTCGGGTTTTCTGTCAGCTATCTGCGGCGCACGACTCCCCATACGCCGTTGCCGGTGCTGCCGTTCTACCGCGGCGCACTCTCGGAGGCGCGGATCGAGAAGTTCTACCTGCTCCCGCGGGGAGGCGGCTGGTGATCCCGGGTCCGATCTCAAACCGCCGTGGCGAGTCGGGGGTCGCGATGGTGATGGCGCTGCTGGTCCTCTTCCTGGTCTCGGTCTCGCTGACCCTGCTCGCCTTCTCCCTCCAGATCCGCATGCGGCTGGTGCGCGAGGACGCCGAGTCGGTCATCCTCTCGGCTCTCTCCGACGCCGCGGTGGATGAGGCGGTGGCAAGCCTGGCTCTGGATGCCTCCTACACGGGGACGAAAAAGCACGACTTCGGCAAGGGCACGATCGAGAGCAAGGTCGAGCCCCTGGGCCCCGGGCTATACGACGTGGTGGCCACGGCGGTCTACGACGGACGCAAGCGCGTGGTCGACGCCCAGGTCTTCCGCGCCACCGGCGAGGTCTACGTGCGCAACTGGCGCCGGGTGCCGGGGTAAAACAATCTCGTCATGACTCCCGTAAAAGAGGGGCGGTGATTTATGAAGTCCTCCGATCCAGGCGGGCGTGCCCCTTTTAAACAACAGGAGGAACGATGATGAAGTGCGTTTCGAAGGTTTTCGCCCTGCTGGTCCTGCCTCTCCTCACCCCGGCCCTCGGCCATGCCGGCGTGCAGGAGGTTGCTCTCGGAGTCACGCCGGATAACGAGGAGTACAACGAGTTGCGCCAGTCGGTCGCTCTTCTGGCCGACGGCGGCTACGCCAGCGTATGGACCGATCGCGGCGGCGCGCACGGCGCTCGGATGCAGTGGGTGCGGCCGGACGGCTCAGAGGTTTTCGCCGGCGGTGGACGCAGCGTCACGGGCAGCAACGCGCAAGAGAGCAACGCCGTCGTGGCGAGCAATCCGGCCGGAGGAGCGTTCGTGGCGCTCTCCAGCGCCACCGCGGACGGCAGGCAGGTCTTCGTGCAGTCCTTCGATGCCGCCGGCAACCCGCGCTGGCATCCGGAGGGTGTCTTCGCCGCCACGACGGTGGAGGGTGCCGACCAGATCGAGCCGCAACTTTTGGCGGCCCCCCAGGGTGGCGTCTATCTCTGCTTCCAGGACTTTCACTC
Source organism: uncultured Acidobacteriota bacterium (assembly GCA_963792575.1). GTDB lineage: Bacteria > Acidobacteriota > Thermoanaerobaculia > Multivoradales > UBA5704 > DATARR01. Next base: position 30,047 of record CAWBWZ010000002.1, on the reverse strand, counting down.
GATCGGCGGCACGGGATCGGACATCGTCTGTCAGCGCTTCGGCGCGGACGGCCGGCGCCTCTGGACTGATCAGGGCGTCAAAGCCGGCGGCCAGAGTGGATACAAGATCCTGCCGAAACTGGTGCGCGACAGCCGCAATGGCCTGCTGGTCTTCTGGCGCAACAGCCGCTTCGGCCTCCTCAGCCCGAAGGATCACATTTTGATTGAAGGGCAGCATCTGGCGCCCGATGGCTCCCGGGGCTGGGGCGCCCAGGGCCGGATCGTCCGCACGGCGAATCTTCCCGCCGGTACCGGCTACGTCTATAGCTCGCTCGGCGCCGTTTCTGACGGCCAGGGGGGCGCCGTCCTCTCCTTCGACGATGGTCCCTCAGGGGCCAACCTCGACGTCTTCGCGCAACGGGTGACCGGCGACGGCCGTCTGCTCTGGCGCAACGGGGCCGCCGTGGCGACTGGCGGCGCCTACCAGGAAAACGATTCGGTCACCACCACGCCCGATGGCGGCGCCTTTGTCACTGTCTGGCAGCCGCAGCCGGGGCTTGAGAAGCTCTGGCTCTACCGGCTGGGGCCGGACGGCAAGATCCGCTGGCGCCAGCAGCTCTCCTCCACCGACTCGGGCTTCCCGTCGCACGACTGGGGCGCCTACGGCTCGTTTGACAACGGCCGTCTGCGCATCGCCTGGAATCATTTCCGCCAGGACGGCAGCGGGACGATCGACGTCTACCTGGCGGTCTTCGATCTTGCCGGGCACCGCCTGAACGGGCCTTCCGGGGTGCCGCTCACCACCGCTCAGAACTCCCAGACCCTGCGCGGTTTCGTCTTCGATCCCGCGCGCAAGCAGGGCCTCGCCGTCTGGAACGACTCCCGCAAAGGCGGACCGGACGACATGGACACGGTGGGTGGGCTGTACAGGGAGTGAGGAAGGCGGGGATGGCGGACGTTCTGTAGGGGCGGCCACGTAGGGCCACCCCTACAATCAGCGCCTACTGTCCGCCGAACACCCGTGTCGCCCACCGGAAGATCGGCTCCTCCACGAACTTCCGGTGCTGGGGGGTCATGAAGTGGTCGATGTGGCCGAAGGCGGGCTCCAGGCGGAACGTCTTGTCGGTCGAGCCGATCTGCGCCAGCTGGTCCGCCATGTAGGGGCCGAAGCCGTGCCCGCCGCCGATCGCCAGCACCGCGCCATGGAAGTTGCCGAGATTCGCCGTGTACTGGTTCTCCACGCCGGCCAGCGAGCAGCTGATGTCCCGCACCAGCGGCAGCGGCACGTAGGCGTTGAACCGGGCCACGTCGTCGTAGATCCTCGCCTCGGAGGCGTTGAACAGCCGGTCCTCGGCCACGCTGCCGGTCATCAGCACGTAGTTGGGGGCCGGCATGGTCGCCGGGCCCGGGGTGGGCACGCTGACGATCGCCACCAGCGTCTGATGATTGGTCAGGTTGGGCGGGAAGAGCGGGATCGGAGTCAGCCCGCCGGGGGTCGTCCGCGACAGCTCGTTGGCCATCTTGAAGACATTGGTCCCGACGCCGTCGTAGACCAGCCCGGCGGCGAGCTGGGCCTCGAGCGTGGTGCAATAGCCCTGGTTGATCGAGCGCACCTGCGCGTTCTGGCTGTAGAGGATCCCCTCCCAGGGGATGATGCCGTCCCAGTCGTTCGGGTGGGCGTTGGCCACCGCGAGGGCGAGGATGCCGCCGAGGGAGGCGCCGCCGGTGACGATCTTCGTGCCGGGGTGGAGGATCTCGATCTGCGAGCGGACGAAGGTGATGTCGTCCACCTGCGAAGCCATGTCCCAGGTCCCCAGGATCGAGCAGTCGAGAACGCCCGCCTCGCAGGTCCCGGCCGGGATCCCCTCGTAACGGGGTGAGTAGCCGTAGACGTCGAAGTTCCGCTGGGCGAAGTACTCGGCGATCGAGGACCCGAAGGCGCCATTGGGATCGCGCTGCTCGTAGAAGCTGAACGTGGTGCCGAGCGGCGGCAGGAAGACGATCGTGCCGTTGAATTGGTTGGCCGGAACATCCCTGGCCACGCGGATCATCTTGAAGCGGTCGAGCGGGTGGGCTCCCGCCTTGACGGTGTACTCGGTGCGGACGATGCCATGGTCCCGCGTCCTGGAGGTGCCCGTGACCTGGTACGGACCGGCGGCCAGCGCCGCCTGCGCCACCAGCGCGGTCGTGAGGATCAGCAGGGCGATTCTTCGAATTGACATGAGATTCTCCTTCCTGAAGAGAGATCAACACTTTAACATGGGCGAAAAGGTCCCTGCCCAGGAGCTGGCACGCTTTCCGCTTAAGCCCCCGCCGCGTGCGAATCTGGCTGAAGCGTCTCCTTCTCGTGGTGCTCCTGCTGGCGGGCCTCTACCTGCTGGCGGCAAACCTGTTCCTCAACTCGCCGCTGGCGCCCCGGGCCTTCAATCGCCGGCCGGAACGATTCCAGATCGGCTGGTCCTCGGCGTGGACCGTCTGGCCCGGGTACGTTCGGGTGCGCGGGCTGCGGCTGCGCGGCCACGTCAACGAGGTCACCTGGTTCGTGACCACGGAGCGGGCGCGCGGCTGGATCGATCTCCCGCGGCTGCTCCACCGCACCTTCCTGCTGACGGAATTCCACGGCGAGGAGGTGCGGTCGCGGGTGCTGCGCGGCCCCGGTCAGAAGACGCCGGCCGACCGCGCGGCGGAAAAGGCGGAAAGGGATAAGCAAAGCGGCGGCCGCGTCGACAGGAGCTATCGCCCCTGGACCCTGCGCTTCGAGCGGGTTTTTCTCGATCACGTCCGCGGGTTCGACTTCAACGACGTCCACCTGGCCGGCGACGGCCGCGTCGAGGGGGCCTTCTCGGTGGTCATCGGCAGGAGCTTCCGGCTGGAGCCTTCCCAGGTCCGCATGCCCGATGCCCGGCTCGCCCTCGGCGAGGACACGATCGCCAGCGGCGTCAACCTCGAGGGCTCGGCGAGCCTGGGCCCCTACACCCCCAGCGAACACCCGGGGATGGAAGGATTCGATTTCCTCTCCGGCTCGCTGACGGCGCGGGGGGCGGTGCCGGACCTCCCCTTCCTGGAGAGCTCGGGGCTGGTGAAGACGGGCCATCAGACGCCGGGAACGCTCACCGCCGATCTGCGTTTCGAGCAGGGGCGGCTGATGCCGGGGAGCCGGTTCGACGTCACCGCGCCCGCGGCCGGCTCCACGCCCCCCTTCGCACTCACCACCGGGGTCACCAACGGGCCCGGCGGAACGCTCTTCCGGATCGGCATGGAGGCCAAGGGTTTCACCGCCGGACGCCGGAAGGGTCTCCCTCCCTTCTTCCGGGCCGCCGAGCTCACGGTGGCGTCGACGAGCCCGGAGACGCGCCTCAGCCGGCTCTTCGCCACCGTCAGGGATCTCAAGGATCCGCGGAAGCCCGCCGTCACCCTCCCGCTGACCAGCGACGTGCGGGCCTCCGGGGTGCGAATCGATGCCCCGAGTCCCCGCGCCACCCTGCGGACCACTTTCGAACACGCCAGCGGCCGGGTCGATCTCGCCGGGCTCCTCGCGCAGCAGATCGATATCGAGGGATTGCGGGCGGACGGCGTCCGCGCCAGCCTGAGCTTCGCCAAGAGCCCTCCCTCCGGCCAGCCGGCGCGCTCCCCCTGGTCGGTGCGGATGGCAGGGGTCCATCTCGACCATATCCACGAGATTGCCCTCGGCGATTCCCTGCTCGCCGGCGACTCGCAGGCCGATTTCACTTTCTCCTACGAGCCGGACGGCACCCTCGACGTCCGGCAGGTCGCCTTGACCCTTCCCGCCGGCAGCTTCCAGGCCGCGGGCGCGACGGTCGCTGAAAACCTTTCGGTGCGGGCCGACGTGCGGATCGAGCCCGCCGTCCTCGGTCAGACCTCCGGGCTCGCCTTCCTGCGCTATGTCAGCGGCACGGCGGCCCTGAAGGCCCGCATCTCCTCGCTGGGATTCCTCCACGAATATCTCGCGAAAACCCCCTGGCTGGATCTCAAGGGGCAGGGGAGCCTGAACGCCGACGTGCGGCTCGACCATGGCCGGCTCTCCCCGGGCAGCCGGATCGCGGTGGGGGCCTCCCCCATCCGGGCGACGATCTTCGACAGCCTGGCCACCGGGCGGGGCACGGTGAGCGTCGCCGTGGATCCGGCCCGCACGGCGCTGCGGGTCCGCTTCGACCGCTTCGTCCTCGAGGCCCTGAAGCAGCCGGGGCGGCCGGACTACATCCGCGGGCGGGGCCTTCAGCTCAGCGCCGTGACCCCCTCCGCCCTCGACCTCACGGCGCCGATGCCGGATTTCGACGCCACGCTCGACCTGCCCGACGCCGAGGTGCCGGACCTCACCGTCTACGACGCCCTGCTGCCGCGCGAGGCCGGGCTCTGGATCGTTTCCGGCCGCGGGCGGGCGCGCCTGCATCTCGAAGCCTCGACCGCGACGAACCGGACCCGGGGCACCGCCGTACTCACCTCGGATGCCGCGCGGGTCCGCTTCCAGAACCTGGAGCTCAGCGGCCGGCTCGCCCTCAGCGCGCCGCTCGTCAGCCCCGACTTCGCCAGCCGCCGGTTCGATCTCCGGGGCACGCAACTGACGCTGGACGGCGTGTCGTACCGGAACGTGGAGGATCCGGACGGCAAGGAGATCTCCGGCTGGTGGGCGCGCGCCGCGCTCAGCGGCGGATCGATCGTCTGGGGCGCCCCGCTCTCCCTGCGGGGCGAAGGGAAGATCGACATGAAGAGCTCGGGCCCCCTGCTCACCCTGTTCGCCGAGCGGAGCCGCCTCCTGCGCTGGTTCGACGACGTGCTGAACGTCGAGAACGTCATGGCGCTCGGGGTGGTGAAGGTCGGCGACGGCAAGGTCCAGGTCGAGTCGTTGCAGGCCACGGGGGGCTCGCTGGAGGTGAGATCCCGTATGATCTTCTCCAAGACTCAGAGGTTGGGGGACCTGTACGTCCGCTACGGCCGTCTCGCGGCGGGGATCGAGCTGCGCGACGGCAAGCGGAATCTCAAGCTGCGCCGGCCGCTGGACTGGTACGAGAGCCGTTCGAAATTGTGAGCTCTCTCCACTCCCCGGCCGGCCCGGGAGTGGAGCCATGCGTGAATTCGCGAAGCACCTGGAAGTCACGCTGCGCTCGTTCGCCCGCCAGCCGGGCCTGGCGCTGATCGTGGTGCTGACGCTGGCGCTGGGGATCGGCGCCAGCACGGCGCTCTTCGCCTACCTCGCCGTGATCCTCTGGCCGAAGATGGCCACGCCGAGCCCCGAGCGCGTGGTCTGGATCCACACCGGGACCGCCGAGGAGCCCCGCTCCGGCACCTCCTATCTCGAGTATCTCGACCTCCAGCGGCAGCAGACCGCCGTGCGCGACGTCATCGGATTCGCCGTCTTCGGGGCTTCGGTGGGGCATGGCACGGGATCGACGTTCGCCTGGGGGGAGCTGGTGAGCGGCACCTATTTCTCATTTTTCGGCGCGCCGCCGGAGCTCGGCCGGCTGCTGGCTGCGGACGACGACCGGCCGGGCGCCGAGCCGGTCGTGGTGGTCAGTCACGACTTCTGGCTGGGAAGCCTGGGAGGGGACCCCGGCGTGGTCGGCCGGCCGCTGCGGATCAACGCGCAGACCTTCACCCTGGTCGGCGTCACCCGCCCGGGGTTCGAGGGTTACGGCCACGTCTCGCCGCTCTACATCCCGCTGGCGAACAGCGACCGGCTGACGGGGACGCCGCGGCTGGAGAAACGCGAGACGCGAATGATGAGCCTGCTGGGCCGCCTCGCCCCAGGGGTCACCCAGCGGCAGGCGCGCGAGGCCCTGGACCGGACCGCGCGCGCCCTGGACGCGGCGGCGCCGCTCGCGGACGGCAAGCGCCGCTTCTCCTTCACTCCCGCCACCCTGTTCGACCCGGAGGCGGGCTCCGATTCTTCCTATCTCTCCGCCGCCCGGGTGCTGATGGCGGCGGCGCTGCTCTTCCTCCTGCTCGCCTGCGCCAATGTGGCCAACCTGCTGCTGGCCCGCGCCACCGCGCGGCAGCGTGAGATGGGTATCCGCGCCTCGCTCGGCGCCAGCCGGCGCCGGCTGATCGGCGCAGTGCTCTCCGAGAGCCTGGTGATCTGCCTGGCGGGCGGCGCCCTGGGGGTCGCCTTCGCGGTCTGGATGATGCACCGCATCGAGTCCTACGTGCTGACCGATGCCGGCGGCTTCGCCGGCTTTTCGGACGGCAACAGCCTGCTGCGGCTCGACCTCCGGGTCTTCGCCTTCGCGCTGGGCGTCGCCCTGCTCTGCGGCCTGCTCTGCGGGCTCGCGCCGGCGCTCCGCATCCTGCGCGGAGATCTCCTCACTACGATGAAAACCGACGCCGCCGGCGCCACCGGTCCCGCGGGCGCTCTCGGCCCGCGCAAGCTCCTGGTCGTCGCCCAGGTGGGGCTCTCCGTGCTCCTGCTGCTCGGCGGCAGCCTGCTGGTGCGCACCCTGCGCAACGCCGAGCAGACCGATCCCGGATTCGATCCCAAGCGGCTGCTGATGGTCTCCCTCTACGTGCCGCGGAACGTCGGCACGGCGGAAGAAGGGGCCGCCGCCGTCTACCGCCGGGTGCTGGAGGAGGCCGCGGCCCTGCCCGGCGTTGAATCGGCCACCCTCTCGTTGACCGTGCCGCTGGCGGGGACGACCCGAATTGCCCGGGTGGCGAGCGCGGACCGGCCGGACGAGAAGGTCCAGATCGCCTACGACCTCGTCGCGCCGGGCTACTTCGAAACCCTGAAGATTCCGATCCTGGCGGGAAGATCCCTCGACCGCCGGGACCGCCGGGACGCCCCGCCCGCCGCGGTGATCAGCGAATCACTGGCCCGGAAACTGTGGGGAAAGGCCAATGCCGTGGGGCGGCTCCTTTCGGTCCCCGACCCAGCCCCCCGGGCCGGCGAGCCCGCTGGCCCGCTCTTCGAGGTGGTCGGCGTCGCCCGCGATGTCCACGCGGCCTCGCCCGTCCAGCCGGCCGAACCGTTCGTGTATCTCCCGGTCGAGCAGCGAGCCCACGCGCGGCTGACCCTGATCGTGCGCACGGCGGCGGCAGCCCCCGCGAGCCTCGCGCTCACTCTGCGGCAGGCGGTCCGGGCGGCGCATCCGGACCTCTCGATCGTCACCCTGACGACCTGCGACGAGCAGATGCGGCGCAGCCTCGCCCAGCAGCGGATGCACGCCGAGATCGCCGGTTTCTTCGGCCTGATGGGCCTCGCGGTGTCGGTGGTGGGCCTCTTCGGACTGCTGAGCTACACGGTGAGTTTACGGGTCCGCGAGTTCGGCATCCGGATGGCGATCGGCGCCGAGCCCGGCAGCGTCGAATTCCTGGTGCTGCGCCAGGGGATGGCGCTGGTCGTCGCCGGCCTCGCGCTCGGCCTTCTCGGCGCCCTCGGGCTCGCCCGCCTGCTCAAGAGCCTGCTCTACGGCGTGGCCGCGGACGATCCCCTGACCTTCCTCGGCGTGGCGGCCGGCCTGGTGATCGTGACCCTCGTCGCCTGCTACCTGCCGGCCCACCGCGCCGCGCAGCTCGATCCGCTGGAGGCATTGCGGGGGCGGTAGAGCGCGGAAGCGGCTCGGAAATTGCAAGTATAAATTGGAAAAGGAGATTCAATGTCCCGAAAGAGTTTTCTCTCTCGTCCAATTTATACGACCCTTCTGACTTCACTGGTTTGCGCGCTCGCTCTGATCCCAATCGCCGGCTGCGGCTCGTCCCGGGGTTACGACCAGCCGGCGGCGGCGACCACCTTCGCGGGCTCGCAGATCAATGAAAACGCCCAGGGGCTCACCGTCGACAGCCTGGTGGAGTATGGCTACTCGATCCCGCACCGTTATCGCTCCCAGGGGAGTGGTCAGCTGAAGGTGGGAGCCCGCAACATCGAGTGGCGCAGCGAGCGCCGCAAGCGCGACTTCAGCATCCAGGGGGACGTGCTCAAGACCGCCACCCTCCAGTGCGCCTCCCGCCCCGGGCAGAACATCTGCCTCGAGCTCCGGCTCGGCACCGTCACCGGCCTCGACTACGCCTTCCGCGACACCAACTGGGCCGCCGGGCATAATGAAAAGATTACCGAAGTCTACAGCTACCTGAAAGCCAACTTCCCCCAGGTCACCTTCGGCGAGAAGGCGGTCAAGGAGATCGATTAAGCTGGAGCGAGGGCGTTGCAGTCGGCCATGAACGCTCAGCTCGCTTTGGCCAACGGACGGATTGTCAGTATCTCGTCTGCGCGGAGACTTTCGATTTCCGATTCCTTGACCGTGACGACCGCGATCGAATTACCGAGCGCATTGAAAACCTCAAGGACGCACCCGTCCTCGCCTCCCGCAGGATGCGGCACATAATCCACCAACATCGCCACGTCCCCTTTCTTGAGGCCATGCTCCAGGACATCCCGCCGCAGGGACACGCGCTGATAGAGGGGTAACTTCACGACCGCTTCTCCTTTCGGGGCTTCAGGGTCACGAACCGTACACTGCCGTCCAAGTACCAACGGAGCCAGATCGTCACAACCTGAAGAGCTCGGCCATTCGGGCCTGTCAACTCGCCTTCCACACGGAGGAATACTCCGTACTCGTTCGCTCTATCTTCCACTGCTTCCACGTCTTCCGCAAGCTCGCGGATCGCCTGCAGGAGCAATCCAGGGTTTTCCTCGGTGAATCCGGCCTGGGCAAGAAATTTCGATTTGTCGTCCCATTCCTTCGGGACGAGGAGGTATTCCGTGATCTTCTCGAAGGGAATCTTCGCATCCGGCGGGATCTTCATGACCTCGTGTTCCCCACCGCCAACAGCGCCGCATTGAGAAACGCGAGCTGCAGCCGCATCTGATCGCGGATCGGCATCCCCCTCACGCCGCTCTTCTCCATCTCGGTCCGCACTTCCTCGGAAGTTTTACCGGCAATCCGGGCGAGGAAGGCGCGGAAATGGGGATCGTCCGGCCTGCCGCTCTCTCCTGCTTCCAGCGGGCGCAGGAAGAGAGGCATCTCGGAGACCATGGTGAAGGGATCGCCGCCGAGCGAGCGGACGTACTCCATCGAGCTGGGGCGGAACTTCGCGGCCATTTGCGGGTCGTTGCGCTCCTCGAACCAGCGGACCATCGAACGGGAATCGGGGCGGGTGGTGAACCCCTCGTCGATGCGATGAAAACCTTTCTCTCCCCGGCGGTCGACGTCGAAGAGCTGGTATCCCATCGCCCGCACCTGACTTCGCATCGACTCGCGGAGGGCCAGCGTGCGATCGATCCAGGCCTCTTCGATCAGGAACCAGGGGCCCGTGGCGAAGCCCATCCCGTGAAAGCTGGCGTGCAGACGGAACGGCGCGCCCTCGGCGAGGAAAGCGGCCACGGCCCGGTTCTCCGGCCGCGCTTCGCCATCCTCCGGACCGCGGGGAAAACCGAACTCCATGTCGTCCCCCGGCAGCTCGCGCAGGACATGGTTCATGTAAAGCGACAGATCGTAGACGCGGTCCTCCCGGCCGAGACGATCGGCCACCGGCACCGTCGACGCGGTCCAGGCCGCGTTTCGCGCCTCGCCGTCCGGATTGGCGTGGGGGACCACGAACCAGGTCGCCATGGCGAGCAGGAAATCATTCGCCGGCCGAGCGGCGAGGAAGGAGACCAGCCGGCGCAGCGTGGCGGGGCCGACCGGCTCGTCGGCGTGGCAGCCGCCGATCAGGCTGACGTGGCAATCCCCGCGGCCGAAGCGGTAGCCCTCGATCTCCTGCCCTTTGCGCGAGCGGCCGATCACCCGGCCCGGCGGCGGAAAGGGAGGCCCCGCGAGGACCTCTTCGATCGGAAACATCATTTGCCCTCCTTCGCTTCCTTCAATTCGTCCTCGGCGCGCGCGAGCCGCTCGGCGGCGCGTTCGGCCTTGTCGCGTGCCCGGCTGGCCGCCAGGTCGGCGGCTTCCGCCCGGCGCCGCGCCTCGGAGGCGGCCTTCTCGGCGGCCTCGACCTCCTCGCGCAGGGAATCCGCCTCGTTGCGGGCGCGCTCGACCTTCTCCTCGGCGACCTCCACCCGGCGGCGGAGCCGCTCCGCCTCGCGTTCCTGGCGGGCCTGCTCGGCGGCCTCTCGGCGCTCGCGCTCCTTCTTCTCCCGCTCGGTCTCACCCCCAGGCTTGGGCAGCGGGGCCACCGCTGTGGGCCGCGGCCGGGGGGGCTCGCGCTTCTCCGGAATCTTGGCCTCGCGGGCCTCGCGCTGGGCGCGGCGGGCCGCCAGGTCCACCACCGGAGCGCCGGCGAGCTGCAGCCCGGCGAGCACCTCGAAGCCGGGGGGATCGAGATCGCGGTCGAGCCAGCGGCGGGAGGCCTCTTCCGCCACGGCCGGGCTCAGGGCGAGAGCCTGGAGATCGGTGCCGATGCGCTCGATCAGGGTGCGGCTGACCGTGCGGCCGGATTCGGCCAGGAGGGCGGCCGCGCGGCGCCGCAGCTCGTCGATCAGGCTGCGCACCGCGCCCAGGCTCTCGCGCAGGGCCTCGGGACCGCGTCCGGAGACCGCCTCCCGCTGCCCGGCGCGCGCCCGCTTCCCCGCCGCCAGCAGCTCGTCCATCCTCTCCCGCTCGCGAGCGAACAGGAGGTTGACCGCCCAGGCCGACGGGGTGGGCTTCGCCAGCGTCTTCACCTGGCTCGCATCCGGACCGTGACCGAGCTTGCGGAGCTGCTTGGCGAGGTCGTTGCGGGCGGCCGTGAACGTGTCCAGCGGCCCGCTGTAGAGGCGCTGGAGCTCGACGTCGAGGTCATTCTTCTGCGCTGCCATGGCAGGCGCCATCGTACAACGGGCACCCGGCGGGAGGCGCGCGCTTATGCGATGTTAGAATAGAGGCACTTCAGAAGGAGCCCACCGTGCCACAACGCATCGCCCTTTCGCTTGCATCCCTCGTCCTCTGCCTGTTGTTTTCCGCTCCCCTGGCCGCGGGATCAGGTCCTGTCCGCTCTTTCGATGCCTTGAGCGCCAAGTCAGCCGAGGTGGCTCGCGCGGCTCAGGCGAGCTCTCCGGGAGCCCTGTTCCGTATCGCGGGGCTGCGGGGCGCCGAGGGCGAGGCGCTGACTCTCGACCTCGAGACGGCACCGCTGTTCGCCGCCAATTTTCACCTCTACGTCGACGGCCGCGATCGCGGGAACGAGGCCGCGGCCCGGCTGACGCTGCTCCGCGGCACCGTCGAGGAGTGGCCGGGCTCGTCGGTGGCATTGACCGTCAACAGCGCGACCGGGGCCTGGAACGGCTATCTCGCCACCGGCGACCGGCTCTACGAGGTCGCCCTGCCGGCGGGTCTGGCCAAGGACTCGGTCGCCCGCTCGGCGGCCGTGCGTCCGGTGCCCCTCGAGTCTCTGGCGAAGGGAGCCCTGTCGGACGTTCTGGAGCTTCCCCCCGGCTCGGGCAGAGAGGCCGGCCGCGCGCGGAGCAAGATCGTGGTCCCCCCGGGCAGCCAGACCGAGTATCAGGCGAGCATCGCCATCGACTCTGACTACGAGCTGTTCCAGATCTTCGGGAACGTAGCAGACGCCACGGACTATCTCGCCACGGTCATCGGCGGCGTTTCGGAGCTCTACTTCCGGCAACTCGGCGTCTCCCTGGCCATTTCGAGCCTCTCCCTCTACACCTCGGCCGACGATCCCTGGAACGCGCCGAATCCCCACACCGGCGAGAACGCCGAGGTGCTCTGCGAGTTCGGCAATTTCTGGCAGAGATCACGGCCGGTCCGGACGTATCCGCGCAACGCGGCGATGTTCTTCACCGGCAAGAACTCCAATGACATCGGCGGCCAGGCCTGGCGCTCCAGTCTCTGCGACTATTCGGAGCGCCCCTCCGATTGCACGGCTGGCGCCTACGGCATCGTCGTGCTGACGAAGCGGAGGCCGCGCGACACTCTGGTCACGGCTCATGAGCTGGGCCACATTTTCGGCTCGGCGCACACCCACTGCTACAACCCGCCGATCGATATGTGCCATTCGGGAGAGCGAAGGTGCTACGAAGGCTTAGAGTCGACGCCCGAGGATGGGGGCTCGGTGATGAGCTATTGCTCCCGGACCACTCTCTCCATGGGGGAGCCCGGACAGTTCGGGCTCGACAGCCAGCGCGTGGTGCAGGTCATCCGCGGCTTCGTCGACGCGGTCGGCCCGAGTTGCCTGGCGGTCACCGGTGGCGACGCCTACGCCCTGACCGGCCAGGCGGGCACCGCCAGCGCGACCCTCTCCTGGACCGATCCCTTCTCGACGGAGAAGAACTGGCTGGTGGAGCAGCGCCTGCCGAACGGCAAGTTCAAACAGGTGAAGTCACTGCCCGCCAACTCGACCAGCGTCACGATCACGAAGCTGAAGCCCGGCCCCAACGCTTTCAGGGTCCGCGCGAAGTTCAAGAAGGACGTCAGCACCTACTCGGGGGTCGTGACGGTCACGGTGCCTTGAGGAGCCACATGACTCCTCGCCTTCGAGCCATTTTCCTGGCGCTGGTCTTTCTGGCGCCGGCCGCCCGGGCCGCCGATCCCGTGATCGCGGCGGCGGGGGACATCGCCTGCGATCCCGCCGAACCCAGCTACAACGGGGGGAACGGCACCGCCGCCACCTGCCGGATGCGGGATACCTCGGACCTGCTGGTGGGGGCCGGCTACGACGCCGTGCTCCTGCTGGGAGACAATCAGTATCTCAACGGCACTCTCGCCGCCTACCAGACTTCTTTCGCACCGACCTGGGGAAGGCTGAAGCCGATCCTGCGGCCGGCGGCGGGAAATCACGAGTATCAGACCCCCAGCGCCACCGGCTATTTCGACTATTTCGGAGCGGCGGCGGGCGCGCGCTCTCAAGGGTGGTACAGCTACGACCTCGGCACCTGGCACGTCGTCGTGCTCAACTCCAACTGCGCCGACGTCGGCGGCTGCGGCCCAGGCTCGACGCAACTCCGCTGGCTGGCCGACGACCTCGCCGCCCACCCCCGGGCCTGCACGCTCGCCTACTGGCACCACCCCCGCTTCTCCTCGGGGCCACACGGCGACGACGCCACGTATGACACGTTCTGGCGGACCCTCTACGCCGCCGGAGCGGACGTGGTGCTGGTGGGACACGATCACGACTACGAGCGCTTCGCGCCGCAGAACCCGGCCGGCCAGGCGGACCCGGAGCGCGGCATCCGGCAGTTCGTGGTCGGCACCGGCGGCCGGGAGACCCGCCCGTTCGCCGCGATCCGCCCGAACAGCGAAGCGCGCAACGATCAGGATCTCGGCGTGCTGAAGCTCCGGCTCCGCGCCGACGGCTATGACTGGGACTTCCTCCCGGTTCCCGGCGGCCGCTTCGCGGACAGCGGGAGCAGCGGCTGTCATCATCCGCCGGACGCTGCGAGCCTCCCTCTCGATCAAGGGCGATTCCGGGCCGAGGCGAGCTGGCGGAGCTTCGACGGCACCACGGGCCCGGGGAAAGCCGCCGCCCCCGCCGCGGACGGCTCCGGGCTCTTCTGGTTCTTCAGCCCGGACAACTGGGAGCTGCTGGTCAAGGTGCTCGACGGCTGCGCGATCAACGGCCGCTATTGGGTCTTCGCGGCCGGCACCACGAACGTCGGCTATACGCTGACCGTGACCGACACCCGGACGGGCCGGACCGCGCGCTACGAGAACCCGCTCGGCCAGCGGTCGCCAGCGGTCACCGACGTCAGCGCCTTCGCCACGTGCCCGTAGGAGTCAAAATGAAAAAAGCCGTACCCCTCCTCGCCCTGATCCCTCTCCTCCTCTCGCTCACCGGCTGGAGCTCCGCCTCGGGAGAGCCCGCCTTCTCCCGCAGCCGCTGGCTCGAGGAGCAGATGGCGTGGGGGGCTCGCGTGCCGGAGAACCTCGTGCCGCAAGACCCGCGGCAGCTCCGGGAGTTTCTCGACAAGCTCGCCGCGACCCGCCCGCCCCGCGGCGGCGTCCCGAAGGGGGTGGTGCGGGTGAGCGCCGACATCCTCGCTCCCATCGCCGGCCGCGCCCAGCCGGAGACCGAGACGGAGCCATTCTTCGCCATCGATCCCGAGAACCCCAGGCACCTCCTGGCCGGCTATCAGGAAGACCGCTTCGAGGACGGCGGCTGCCGCGTGCTCACGGCCGCCGTCTCCTTCAACGGAGGGAGCACCTGGCGGGAAGTCATCATCCCCAACGTGACCACGGCCGCCGGCGGGCCGTACCAGCGCACGTCGGACCCCTGGGTGGCCTTCGGCCCGGGGGGCCGCGCCTACTTCGCCTCCCTGGGCTTCGACGAGACGAGCGCGCAAAACGGCGTCTATATCTCGGCCTCCGAGGACGGCGGGCTGACCTGGGGCGATCCGGTGGCCGTCCACAGCGGCACCCGGAACTTCGACGACAAGGAAGCGATCGTCGTCGACAACCGGAGCGACAGCCCCTACAAGGGGCGGCTCTACGTCGGCTGGGACTCGATCTCGCCGTCGCAGCAGCAGCCGGTGCTCCTCACCTACTCCGACGACGGCGGCCACTCGTTCGCCGACGGCGCCATCCTCGACATCCAGGGGTCGAGCATCGGTATCCTGCCGCTCGTCGGGCCCGGAGGGGTCGTCCACGCCGTCTGGCTCAACTATGGGCGCCAGGTCACCATGCGGGCGTCCCGCTCCACGGACGGCGGCCGCACCTGGAGCGCGCCGGTCGAGATCGCCGCCCGTCCAGGCGGTCGGGGTCGCGGGGTCGCGCACGGGCGGCGGGCCTCCCGGCGGCGGCGATCGACAGCCGCACCGGCGCGCTCTACGTCGTCTGGCAGGACGGCCGCTTCACCCCGGGCACCGATCCAGATCGTCCTCTCCCGCTCGACGGACGGCGGCGCAGACCTGGAGCGCGCCCCAGCGCGTGACCGACGGCCCCGGCGACGCCGCGAATTTCACGCCCGCCGTGGCGGTGAGCCCCGAGGGCTGGGTGGGGGTCTCCTACTACTCGCTGCGCAACAATCCCTCGCGCATCCTGGTGGACGAGTACCTCTCGGTATCGAAGAACGGCGGCCAGCAGTTCGCCAAGAGCCTGCGCGTGACCGCGACCTCCTGGGACCTGCGCTACGCGGCCACGGCGGAAGGTTTCTTCCTCGGCGATTATCAGGGGCTCACCGCGTCCGCGAAGACGTTCTACCCGCTCTGGGTCGCCACCTTCAGCCCCTCGCGCCTCAATCCGCAGGACCGCCAGCCGGACGCGTTCACGCGCGCGATGAAGGTGAGGTGAAGGCCATGCCCGCCATGCCCGCCATGCCGATGACGAGCGGCGAATTCCTGATCGGTCCCGGGCGAGATCCTCCTCCGCCTCGCCATCGCCACCCTCATCGGCACCGCGCTCGGCCTCAACCGCGAGATCCACGGCAAGCCGGCGGGGATGCGGACCCATGCGCTCGTCGCCCTCGGCGCCTCCCTGATCACCCTCGTCGCCGTCGAGCTCGCCACCACGGGCACGCGGATGGACGGCGCCTCCGTGCTGCGCGTGATTCAGGGGGTGATGGCCGGCATCGGCTTTCTCGGCGGCGGCGTCATCCTGCGCGACGACTCCCACCAGAGCGTCCACGGCCTGACGACCGCCGCCTCGATCTGGATGGTCGCCTGCCTCGGCATCGCCTGCGGCGCCGGCCAGTGGCTGACCGCCCTGACGGCATTCGTCCTCACCCTGGGCGTGCTGGTGATCCTCGTCCGGATCGAGAAGAGCTGCGTCGGCTGGTTCACCCGCGGCAGGATCCCGGCGGCGGACGCCGCTCCGCGCGCCGACCCTCCCCGGCCCGGCCTGATGTGACAGTCGGGCGGGAGAGATGCGCCCCGGCTCCTTGAGGACCCTCTGAAGCACCTTCTTTTCAGAGGGAGTGGTTGCAGCCTGCAACCACGTCACTGAAAAGGAGCGGACGATGACATTGTCCAAAGCGTTGATTCGTTCGGCCGTAGGAGCCGCCGTGATCCTGGCCCTGATCGCCGGTTCGCCGGCCTTCGCGGGGGAGGTCGTCCACAAGGGGGTCGATCTCTGGATGACCGTCGCGGGCTTCGCCCAGACCAATTTCGCGGACGAGCCGATCCCGGCCGGCTTCTTCTGCGAGAATTCGCAGCCGTTCACCGGCAAGGTGACGTTCAAGGGCGCGCCCCTGGATGTGGTGCCCGCCGGCAGCCTCGGCTCCATCGACACCGTCGTGCGCCGCCTCGACGACGCGGCGTTCAACGAGAAGGGTGAGGCGACGACCCGCATCCAGCTCATGGCCCTCTCGCTGGTGAGCACGCAGCCGATCGAGACGAGCTGCGGGAAGTACGATCGTCGCGGTCAATCTCGCCGGCAAGCAGCCGACGACCACGATGCACATCTTCCAGAGCGATGCCTTCGGCGGCACCTATACGGCGCCGCTGGCGCTCAACGTCAAGGCCGTCTTCACGCCGGCCAACGGCAACCCGAGCGGCCGGCGCGAGCTCACCCGCCGCATCGATCTCGGACCCGGCACCCACTCGGTCTGGGCGTACGTCAACCTGCCGCGGTACAAGCAGGGCGTCCAGGTCGACACCAACGGCGACGGACAGCCGGATACGGTTCTGCCCGCCTCCTCGAACTTCCTGGCCGGCGTCTCCCCGGCGGTGCTCAAGGAAGCCCCCGCGCTACCTCGCCTGGCCTCGAAGACCGCGAGCTCGAGACGACCGCCATCTCCTGCCCCGCGGGCCAGTGCCCCTATCAGTCCTGCCACTGCGCCGCGCTGGACACCAACCCGCAGTGGAACCAGTCGGCCACCGGTTGCGCGGACGACCACCTCCACTGCATCTGGACCTGCGCCCCAGCGAGCGCCGCCAGGGCCATCGATGGACCGTCCGTCGACTACTGCGCGGCCGCTATCGACGAGAACAAGCTCTAACGATCGACGGGCGGCGGTCTCCGGACCGCCGCCTCCCTTCCCTCCCCTTTGCTATGCTCCCCGGCATGGAATTCCAGGGAACCGAACGCTACTACCTCGACCCCGAGCTGGGCGCCATCGTCAACATGGCGATCGCGATGGAGAAGCCGCTGCTGCTGACCGGCGAGGCCGGCACCGGCAAGACGCAGCTCGCCTTCGAGATCAGCCGCTCGCTGGGCATGCCGATCGAGACGCTGCGCTGCAAGTCGACGATCAAGGGCGAGGAGGCCTGCTATGTCCAGGACACCGTCCTGCGCCTCAACGACGCCCGCTTCGGCACCTCCGGCACCGGCCGCGAGGTCAACAACTTCTTCGATTACGTGATCTGGGGGCCGATCGGCCGCGCCTTCCGCAGCGAGCAGCGCGTCGTCCTCCTGCTCGACGAGATCGACAAGACCGAGTCCGACATCCAGGACAACCTCCTCGACGTGCTCGAAGACTGCGAGTTCACCATCCGCGAGGTCAACCAGATCGTGGGGGCGAAGATCCGGCCGGTGATCATCCTCACCTCGAACGCCAAGCGGGAGCTGTCCGATCCGTTCCTGCGCCGCTGCTTCTGCCACTACATCGCCTTCCCCAACCCGGAGCAGATGCGGGAGATCGTCAAGCTCCACTTCCCCGATCTCGACCAGGGGCTGCTCGACTCCGCGCTCGGCATCTTCTACGAGCTGCGCCAGCGGGGGTATGAGAAGCCGCCGGCCACCAGCGAGCTGCTCAACTGGCTGGGCGCCCTCAACCACGCGCGGATCACCCCCGACCGCCTCAACGTCCCTTTCGTCGGCACGCTGCTCAAGCGGACGGAAGACATCCTCGCGTTCCGCGGCGGGGGCAAGCGGGCACGGATCAACTGATCGATCATGTTTCTCGACGGCTTCATCCTTCTGCTGCGCGACTACGGCGTGCCGGTCAGTCTGACCGACACGATCGACTTCTATAAAGGCATGGAGCGCGGGCTCGCGCCGGAGCTCGATTCGCTCTTCGTCTTCGCCCGCCTCTGCTTCGTACGCCGCGTCGAGCACATGGACGCCTACGAGCGGGCGTTCGCCTTCCATTTCTACGGCATCGATCTCCCGCGCGTGGCCGAGGGGGACCCGGAGCTGCTCAACACGCCGCAGTTCCGGCGCTGGCTGAAGGAGGCGATCCGCAAGGGCGAGCTGCCGCCACAGGCGCTCTGGACCTTCCCGGCCGGCGAGCTGATGAAACGTTTCTGGGAAACGGTGCGCAAGCAGATGGAGGAGCACCACGGCGGCAGCCGCTGGGTCGGCACCGGCGGCAACTCGCCGTTTGGCCATTCGGGAAACTCGAAAGGCGGGCGTGCGGGTCTTCGGCGAGGGTGGCAAGCTCTCAGCGCACGAAAGTGATCGGCGAGCGGCGCTACGTCGATTATTCGGACACCAACACGCTGAGCGGCGCCAACCTTTCGCCAGGCGCTGACGTCGCTGAAGAAGCTCGCGCCGGCGGGGCCGCGCGATCAGCTCGACCTCGACGCCACGATCTATCAGAGCGCCAGGAACGGCGGCGAGATCGATCTCGTTTTCCGCCGCGATCTGCTCGACCGCATCGAGGTGGTGCTGCTGATCGACAACGGCGGCACCTCGATGCTCCCCCACGTCGACTTGACCCGGCTGCTCTTCGCCAAGGTGCGCGACCGCATCAAGCGCTGCCATACCTATTTCTTCCACAACACGATCTACGGCGCGGTCTACAAGGACCCGCAGCGCCGGCAGCCTCTCGCCACCGCGGAGCTGCTGAAGCGCTCGCAGGATACCCGGCTGATCATCGTCGGCGACGCCTCGATGGCGCCCGAGGAGCTCGTCTACCCCAGCGGATCGATCTATTTTGGCGAGGATTATGGCGTCGACGACAGGGAGTCGAGCCTGCGCTGGCTCGAGCGCCTGCGCGACCGCTTCCGCCACGCCGCCTGGCTCAATCCCATCCCCAAGGAGCTCTGGCCGAACGCCTACGGCCGCGCGACGATCCACCGGATCGGCGAGGTCTTCCCCATGGAGGACCTCACCCTGGGCGGCATCAAGCGGGCGGTCGCCAAGCTCACGCGGGGGTGACGCCCGGCGCCTCGGCGAGGCGCTTGAGAGTGAGGAGCTGCCGCCGCATCATCACCAGATCGCCCGGCGGCAGCACGATCCGCATCAGCCAGCCGACCGGCCCGCCCGGATAGCCCACGCGGAGCTTGGCCAGCAGGCGGCAGGAGCCGTCGCCGCGCGGAACAATGCCGTAGGTCATCAACACGTCGCCGAAGATCCGCGTCGAGGGGGAACGCGGCTTGAGACGGATCGTGAGGTGATGATCCCTTTCGAAAGCGACCAGATCGAAGATCCGCATCACCGTCTGCCCCACCGCAAGGTTTTCGAGGCCGGGGGTGAGCTGCCGCGGACTGCGATGGCCGAAATTGTCGATCCAGTCGTAGCTGTAGGGGGCGGCGCGGAGCTGGCAGAGCCAGCGGAAGACGGTCGCGGCCGAGGCCTGGACGGTGACACCCCGGAAGTACGCCGCGTCGAAAGCGCCGGCGAGGTGATCGCAGGCGAAGTCGAGGTCCTTCTCGGCGGGCTCGATGCCCCAGTCGGCGGCCAGCGGGCTCATGGGGGGAGCATACCGCGTACTACGGGGTGCCGCTTCTCATGGCGCCTCTCCTGTGCTAGAAATCGCGCCCGGACGGAACATCCACAGGTGTGTCGAAGGGCCATGTTAGACTAGAGGTCGCGGAAAGCCGCGTCCCGGAAAGCGAGACGGAGCGTGCGTCATGACCAATCTGGAGCTTAAAGAATTCGTCGCCAGCCTGGCGGTTCAGCAGGCCGAAACGGGTCGCCAGATCCGGGAAAGCCAGGCCGAAACCGACCGGCAGATTAAAGAGCTCGGCAAGCAACTCGGCGGATTGGGGCAGAAGTTCGGCGGCTTCACGGAAGGGATGGCCTTCCCCTCCATGCAGAAGATCCTCCGTAAGCGGTTCGGGATGGATGTTGTCTCGGTGCGGAACATCGCCCGCAAGAACGGCCGGAGCCTGGAGATCGATGTCCTGGCCTACGCCAACCGCGAGGTGAACGCGGTCTACGTCGTCGAGGTCAAGAGTCACCTGCGGGAGGACGGTCTCCAGCAGATGCTCCGCATCCTCCGCGAATTCCACGAGTTCTACCCCGGTCACGAGGACAAGAAGGTCTACGGCATCCTCGCCGCGGTGGATGTCCCCGACGACCTTCGGGAGCGGGTTCTGAGCCAGGGGATCTACCTGGCGAGCATCCACGACGACACTTTCGAGATCCGGGTCCCCGAGACCTTCCAGCCCCGCGCCTTCTGACCCTTCCCATCGTTCTTCCCGACAGGGTGTATGCTTCCCCATACTCTTTCGAGGAGGAGCTGGAGACTCCCAAGCGTCCCGTTCCGCTTCCACGGCCTTGAGAGGAGCGCGTAACGCTTTATTTGCCAGGAGTTGACGGAGTGTGCAGGCGGCGGATCGCGCCCGGCACCGTCCTTGCCCTGGGCAGAGCCTCAGCAACCTAGGCCATGGCGGCCCGTAGCTGTTTCTGGGGGTACCGAAGTTGAAGATGCTCTGCGTCCGTCCACTCCTCCTGCTGCTCCTCTTCGTCGCCCTCCCCGCCTGGGGCCAGGAAGAAGAGCTGTCCACCCCGCGGGAGACGGACCGCTTCCTGATCGAGAAAATCACTGTCGAGGGGCCGAAGCAGGCGGCGGCCAACATCATCCGCTCGGAGACGCTCCTGCGCGAGGGGGGGACCTACACCGAGGAGCAGCTCCGGCTGGCGATCTACCGCATCCACCGCCTGCCGTTCGTCCTCGACGCCAGCTTCGCCCTGCGCCGGGGCAGCCGGCGCGGCGCCTATGAGCTGGTCATCGAGGCCAGGCCCGCGCGCTGGTTCTTCTTCGACCACTCGATCCACGCCTTCCGGTTCGGCGAGGCGCTCGACCTGGAGGAGAACTCGTTCACCACCGACCCCACGATGCGATCCAGCACCACGCTCCAGGGGCTCGTGGGAGCCCGGCTGTTCGTGGGGCGCTCGGGAGTCCTCTTCGGCGCGCTGGACAGCGAGGAGGGGATCCAGGCCGGCTTCACCCAGTATGACCTGCTCCACCGCGGCATCCTCGCCAACGTCGGCTACTCGCGCAACGAATGCTGCATCCGCGAGGTGCTCCCGCTGGCGCTCGATCCCACCTTCTCCTCCTGGTCGTTCACCAATTCCGAAAGGTTTTCCCTCGGCCTCGCGATCCCGCTCGGAGGGCGCCAGTCGATCCAGGTCTCGGCCAGCGAGCGCCGGGGCGACGCGGGCACCCGGCGCAGCGTCCTCGTCGAGTCTCCGGCGGATCCGGCGGCGTTCTTCCAGGGAATGGGCACGCTGACCTATCGCCGGGCGGAGGCGAAATGGGTCTATGACACCAGTGACGATCCGCTCGTCCCCACCCGCGGTTTCAGCATCTCGGCGGGCCTCGAGGCTGCCCGCCTCGAAAGCCCGAGCCTCGTCGAGTTTCCAGGGGCGCCCTCCTCCACAGAGGTCCAGAGGGTGGCATTTCCCGCCTCTGAGTCCGAGGAGCTGGCGGCCGCGGCCTCCGTGATCAAGCACTGGCCGATCGGGCGGCGGCAAACCTTGTCGTTGACGGGCCGTCTCTTCAAGGCCAGCTCCCGGCTGGAGAACCTGATCCTGGCCTCGGAGGAGCGGGTTCTCCGCTCGGTCGATCTGGATACCCTCGGCGGCTCGGTGGGAGTCCAGTACGCCATGACCCTCAAGCGCTCCCGCAAGGCCGGGAACTTCAGCGACCTGCGGCTGGAGACGGGGGTCGAGATGGGGGTGGAGTCCAACCGTCTCGATCTCGGTCCCAGCCCGCTCCGGCGGTTCGCGGCCTCTCTGGGGCTGGTCTTCCGCAACCAGTGGGGACGGGTGCGCGCCACTTTCACGTATCTCGACCTGGGAAGCATCTTTCCGTGAAATGGGCCCTGGCGCCCTGGGCGCTGCTTCTTCCGCTGCTGGCCGCCGTCCCCCTTGGGGCCGTGCAGGCGCCGGCGATCGAAGGAGTGCGGGAGGGGATCGTGCTCTCCCGCCTGCCGCCGATCTTCGGCGAGGAGGAGGTGCGCAAGCAGCTCGCCACCGGCCTCACCACCAGCTTCGCCTTCGAGGCGAGCGGACGGAACGCGGCCGGCGGCAAGATCAAGGGCGCCGCCCGCGTCGACGTCCGTTACGACCTGTGGGACGAGATCTACATCGTGACCCGGATCGACGCCACGGGCCACGCCGCGCGGGTGACCCTCCCCTCTTTCGAGCGTCTCGCCGAGTGGTGGCGGGACGCCCGGCTGGTGCTGATCCGGGGCCCCGCCGCCGCCGGGCTCGCCAGCGTCGAGGTGGCGCTGCGGGTGATCCCCTTCTCCCAGGCCGAGCAGCTCGACACCCAGCGCTGGTTCTCTCAGGCGCTCTCGGCGGAGAAGTCCGGCAGCGCCGGGGCGGTGTCCGAGGCTGTCGAGGATCAGCCCGAGTCGTTCGGCCAGGTGATCAATCTGTTGATGGCCACCTCGATCGGCAGGCCCGCCCTGCTCGAATATTCGTGGCGCCTGCCGGTGCCTCCGGGGAAGAAGAAATGAACGTCCGCTCCGCCCTCATGACCCTCTCCGGGATGCTGCTCGCCGCCGCCGTGGTGCTCTGGCTGTTCGACCGCGAGATCTCCGGGCCCTGGTTCCGGCTTGGCGTGCAGCCGGAGATCGTCTCCACCCTGGAGCGCTCGATGACCGATCAGAAAGCTCTCGCCCGCCAGGATCCCGGGCACCGGGAAGAGTACCGATCACGTTTCGAGGCCACGCAGGGGCTGCTCAACCACCTCCGCATCCTCGAGCACAACCACGCGGGGATCGCGCGGCGCTGGGAGACGATCCTGCTCGCCGCCGTCTTCGCCGTCCTCGCCGTGGCCGGCGGCTTCCACCTCCTTCGTCAGCGGCGCCTGGATTCCCGCCTGGAGCGGCTGCGGCTCGGCCTGATCGCGCTGTCGGACGGCCAGGAGAGCCTGGAGATCGGGGACCACAGCCGGGACACCGTCGGCAGGATCGCCGGCATGATCGAGGACACCTCGCGGGCCATGGCGCGCGACCGCAAGCGCCTGGCCTATCTCCGGAACCTATCCGGCTGGCAGGAGACCGCCCGCCGGCACGCCCATGAGATGCGGACGCCGCTCACCGCCGCGCGGCTGGAGCTGGCCCGCCTCGAACGGCTGCTCGCCGGCGAGGGTCTCGACGAGGCGCGGCTGGTGGCGGCCAGCGTCGGCGAGGAGCTCGAACGGCTCGGCCGCTTCACCCAGCAGTTCACCTCTTTCGCCCGCCTGCCGCAGCCCCGCGCGCAGGTGCACGACCTCGGCGCCGTGGTCCAGGAGTTCGTCGCCACCTTCGCCGCCGCCTGGCCGAGCCTCGACCTCCGCTTCGAGCCGCCGGCGGGTCCCCTGCCGGCGGCTCTCGATCGCGACATGCTCCGCCAGGTGCTGGTGAACCTCTGCGACAACAGCGCGCTCGCCATCCGTTCCCAGGGCGGGGAGAACGCTCACGGCACGGTGACCCTGCGCGCCGGCGAGGCCGGGCGGGGCGGCGTTTTCCTGGAAGTGGCGGACGACGGTCCCGGCATCGCGCCCGAGATCCGGCCCCGCCTCTTCGAGCCCTACGCCACCACTCGCCAGGTCGGCGAGGGCATGGGGCTCGGGCTCGCCATCTCGAAAAAAATCCTGCTCGACCATGGCGGCGATCTGGAGCTGCAGGCGAGCTCCGGCGCGGGCGCGAGCTTCCGCCTCACCTTTCCCCGCAAGCTGGAGGATGCCGCGGCATGAGTCGACTACTGATTGTTGAGGATGACGAAAAGATCCGCGCCAGCCTCCTCCTCCAGCTCCGCGAGGAGGGGTACGCCCCCCAGGCCATGGCCTCGGCCGAGGAGGCGTCGGCCTATCTGGAAGACCCGACGGTGACCCTCCCCGAGCTGCTGCTCCTGGACGTCCGCCTGCGCGCGATGAGCGGGGTCGACCTGGTACGGCGGCTGGCGGCGGCGAAGCGCTTCCCGCCCACCATCATCATTTCGGGCGAGGCGTCGATCAGCGAGACGGTGGAGGCGCTGCGGCTCGGCGTCCACGACTTCATCGAAAAGCCGTTCAGCCGCGAGCGCCTCCTGCAGGCGATCCGCAACACGCTGGAGCATCAGGCCCTGAAGCGCGAGGTCGCCTCGCTCAAGGCGGATCTGCGCGGTGAATCCGAGATCCTCGGCAGCTCGCCGGCGATCGAGGAGATGCGGCGCAAGATCGCCCGCGCCGCGGTGACCGACGCCCGCATCCTGATCGCGGGTGAGAGCGGCACCGGCAAGGAGCTGGTGGCGAGCGCGCTCCACCAGCAGAGCGCGCGCAGCGCCAAGGCGTTCATCAAGATCAACTGCGCCGCGATCCCCCATCACCTGGTGGAGGACGAGCTGTTCGGCCACGCCAAGGGGGCGTTCACCGACGCCAAGAACGCCAAGCCGGGCCTCTTCGAGGAGGCGGACGGCGGCACCCTGTTCCTCGACGAGATCGGGGACATGGACCTGACCGTCCAGTCGCGCCTGCTGCGGGTGCTGGAGGATGGCCGCGTGCGGCGGGTCGGCGAGACGCGGGACCGGCAGGTGGACGTGCGGGTGCTCACCGCCACCCATCGCCATCTGGAGGAGGAGGTGAAAGCCGGCCGCTTCCGAGAGGATCTCTACTTCCGGCTGGCCCATCTGCCGATCTCGGTGCCGGCCCTGCGCGAGCGCAGAGAGGACATCCCGCTCCTCTTCGGCCATTTCCTGGACCGCTTCTCCCGCCAGCACCGGGTGCGCCCGCGGCAGGCGGACCCGGAACTGCTCCCCTATATCGAGCGCTACGCCTGGCCGGGGAACGTCCGCGAGCTGCGGAACCTCTGCGAGCGGCTGGTCGTCTTCGGGGCCGATCCGCTCACCCCGGACCAGCTCCCCTCCTCCTTCTTCGAGCCCGCGCGGATGCCGGAGACCGGCCTCCTGCTCTCGCCGGCCACGCTGCCGATCGTCCCCCTGAAGGACTTCAAGGCGCAGTGCGAGCGCGAGTACATCGAGAGCGTTCTGCATCGCACCCGCTGGAACTTCACCGCCGCCGCCAAGGTGCTCGACGTGCAGCGCACCTATCTCCATCAGAAGGTGAAGGTGCTGGGGATAAGGCGGCCGGGGGTGGGCGGGGAGGAGGAGATGGAGGCGGCGGGATAAGGCGGATGTCGGTTTTTCACCCAAAAATCGCATACTGGGTCATGCGAACATCTCGGTGGATCTTCTTCGTAACAGCGCTCCTCCTGGCGGGGATATCTCCCGCTTCGGCCGCCTGGTCGCCTCTGGGCAGCCCCATCCAGCCGTTTGTCACGTTGCAGCTCGATCCGGGCCGGCCCGAGCTTCTCTACGCCCGCGTCTTCGCGTCGGAAGGTCCCGAGGAGGACTACCACTGGCGCAGCCAGGACGGGGGCGTGACGTGGCGCAACGTGCAGAGCGGGCTCGAGAACCCGGTCAACGCGCTCGCGATCGACCCCTCGAATCCGCGGGTGATCTGGGTCTGGACTCCGGATGGCCAGCTCTGGCGCAGTGCCGACGCCGGCGATACCTGGTCCCGGCGCCTCGTGACCCCAACCGATCAGATTCCTCCCTACGTGCTGCAACTGCTGGTCGATCCGCATCACCCCGACACGCTCTACCGCGTCGACGCCGAAGACCTGCAGAGGACGGTGGTTGCCGTCTCGCGCGACGGCGGGATGTCGTTCACCAAGGGTGCCCCCGTGTCCGGGCTCCTGACCTTCGACCCGGTCTACGTTCATCCGGAACGCGACGAGTTGCTGGCCTTCGATCCCACCGGTCTCAAGGTCAGCACGGACGGCGGGCGGACCTGGAGCCTGCGCGGCCGCTACAGCGTCGCCGGGTTCCGGGGCGGACGGCTGGCGCCCTCGGACCTCGACACCCTCTATGGACTGACGACCGACTTGAATCACTGCCTGGCGCGCAGCGACGACGCCGGCGCGCATTGGCAGTCCACGAAGTCTCCGGCGGGCCTGCCCACCCGCCGGTCCTACTGCACCGACGTGGCGATCGATCCGCGGGACGCCCATCATGTATGGCTTGCCACGCAGACCACCCAAGGGGGCGGGCGCAGGAATTCAATCTTTGAATCGCGCGATGGCGGCATCAGCTGGTCGCGCCCGTTCGCCGCGCCGGCCGACGGCCTGGTGGCGGCAGGCGGCGACGTTCTCTATACGGGCAGCATCCGGGGGCGTGGGCTCTATGCCAGCCAGGACGGCGGGCGCACCTGGAAACGGAGCGATCAGGGTATCCTCGCGGGCGACCTGCGCGACGGCCTGGTCGCGCAGCGCCTCCCGGGCGGCGGCGCGGGGCGGCGGCTCCTGACGCTCTACACTCCGATCGGCGACAGCCCGGAGGGCGTCTACCGCAGCGACGGCGGCAAGGACTGGGTCAAAGCTCCCCTTCAGAGTCCGACCCGGATCCTCGACGCGGGGGGCTCCACCGTCCTGGCCGTGGACCAGCGAGGCCTCCTTCGCAGCCAGGACGGCGGCACCACATGGGCGGTGTCAACCTCCGCGCCGCAGCAGTCTTTCGTCCTGCTCTCCAGCGTGACGCGGCCGCGGTACGTGGCGCTTCTGGCCTTCGAGGACAACGGCGCTTACGGCAACGTCCCCTTGTGGACCAGCGATGACGGCGGCGCGATCTGGCGCCGGTCCAGCAACGGGCTGCCGATCGTCTGCACTCACATCGCCTCGGTCGACGTCTGCCCCAGTTTCACCGGCTACACGGTCGATCCCTTCAATCCGAGCCGCCGGTGGGTATTCGGCATCGATGCCTTTCCCGCCCAGCCTCGCGTCTTCATCAGCGAAAACGCCGGAGTTTCCTGGCAGGTGGCGTCGGTCCTGAACAACCCTCTCGCGCTCGCCGCCGATCCCCATGTCCCGGGCCGCCTTCTGGCAGGGACCTACGACGGCCTCTTCGTGAGCGAGGACGCCGGCGCGCACTGGCTCCCCCTCGGCGACCTGCCCGCCGGCGCGGCGATCCGCCAGCTCGCCTACGACCCGCTTTCCGCGACCTGGTACGCCGCGACGACCGCCCGCGGGATCTATCGCAGCGTCGACAACGGAGCCCACTGGACGCTCCTCGAAGGCGCGCCTGACCACGACAACCCGACGATTGCGGTCGATCCGCGGAGGCCTACGGCGCTCCTCGCGACGTTTCGTGGGCAGGGGGTCTGGCGGTGGACGCCGTGAGGTTGACTGGGCCTGCTGGAACCGTGGGCCCCTGGAGTAGACTTGGTCCTTGAGAAGAGCTCTCCTCACCGAAGGCCGGGGGCGGTGGAGAGGGCGAGCTGGAGGCTGTGGGGTAGACTCCCCCGCAGCGTATGAACTTCGAATGGGACGAAGCCAAGGCGATCGGCAATTTCCGCAAGCACCAGGTCTCCTTCGAGGAGGGGACCACGGTCTTCATGGACCCTTTGTCGTTCACGATTCCTGACCCTCTCCACTCTCAAGATGAGCACCGGTATATTGACATCGGCCGATCATCCGAGGGACACCTGCTGGTCGTCGTCTATACAGAGGAAAGGTCTACAATTCGTCTGATCAGCTGCCGTCCAGCCACAAGGGCGGAGCGGAGGATCTATGAAGAAGCCCACACATGACCCCGATCAGGCCGAGGCAGAAGAAATGCTACCCGAGTACGACTTCAGCGGCGGGGTTAGGGGAAAGCACGCCCGCGCTCTTCAGCAGGGGTACACCGTCAAGGTGCACCGCCTGGATGGTTCGACCACAATCCAGCATCTCAACTTGCCGGAAGGGGCAGTCATCCTGGAACCGGATGTCCAGGAGTATTTTCCTGATGCCGAGTCGGTCAATCGCGCCTTACGGACTTTGATTGAGTTGATCCCGAGCAAGCGAACCCGACGTCAGAAACCCTGATCCTCAGAGTTGGAACACCGCTTGGTGAATCTGAATGCGAGTCCGAATGCCGGAAGTCCCTGGCAGGAAGTCAGCGCACGACTTAAGCGGGAACTTGTTCCTCCCTCCGCCAGCCCCGCAGGGGGCGCCAGGAATTAGCCCGGTGGCGTGAGCCCCGGGGAACGGACGCACCCCACCAAGCCAGAGCCCCGCCAGGGGCGACAGGAATTCCATCACGGTAGCCGTCCGCCGTCCTGTCGCCCCTAACCCGACTTCCACGGCCTCCGGTCTTGGAGTGGGCAAATTTGCCCTCTTCGGGGTCGTAAGTTGTTGATTCCAGGAGAGAGGTGAGCCCGATTTACGGAAATAGTGACGAAAGCAGAGCGCTTTGAGTTTCTGATATAGACGCTTTGTGTTCATCCGCAAGACCCTCAAGCGGTACAAGAACAAGACCTACACCAACTACCTCTTGGTGGAGACGGTGACCACCCTCCAGGGGCCCCGGCAACGGACGATTTGCTCGCTGGGTAGTCTGTCGCCGGGGCCCAAGAGCAAGTGGCCGGGACTGATCGGCCGCGTCGAGGCTACCCTCCTGGGTCAAGCCTCGCTGGAAAGGCAGGATCCGCTGGTCACCGAGCTCGTGACTCGAGTCCGTAACGCGACGAGCCGCGAAGACCTCGTGTCCGTGTATACGGATCAGTTCCGTCAAGAGAAGCCCCGCGAGGCGGGACCTGTCCACGTCGGCCATCAAATGTGGCAACGCCTGGGCCTCGACGACGTTTTGTTGGAGGCCGGCTTTTCATCCAAGGCGCGGCGACTCACGGAGGTCATGGTGTTGAATCGCCTGGTGGCCCCTTGCTCGGAGCACGCGATGCCGGATTGGGTCCGGCGCACGGCGCTGGGCGACATTTTGGGGGTTGACCTACTGGAGCTCACTGACGAGGCCTTGTATCGCAATCTGGATCGCCTGCACCCCAACCGGGGTACGATCGAGGCGGCTTTGGCAGAACGAGAGAAAACGCTCTTCAATCTGGACGACAGTTATTACCTCTACGATTTGACCTCGACTTACTTCGAGGGCAAATGCGAGAGCAATCCCCAAGCCAAGCGTGGTTATTCACGCGATCAGCGACCGGACTGTAAACAGGTCGTCATCGGCTTGGTACTTGATCGGGAGGGTTTTCCCAAAGCTCATGAGATCTTCGACGGCAATCGTCAAGATCGTTCGTCCGTCGATGAGATGTTGCAGACCTTGGAGCAGCGCACAGGGCGCAAGGGTGGAGGTACGGTGATCGTGGACCGCGGTATGGCGTTCGACGACAACCTCCAACAGATCCAGGCCCGCGGCCATCACTACGTGGTCGCCTGCCGACAATCGGAGCGCTTGCAGTGGCTCGAGGAGATCGAACAAGAGCAGGGATGGCAGGAGATCCTGCGCGAGCCTTCACCGACCAACCCGGCGCAGAAAAAGTCCCGGGTTTGGGTCAAGCGGCTCGAAACCACCGACCAACTCTACATTCTGTGTCGAAGCGAAGGTCGCCAAGCCAAGGATCAGGCAATTCGCGAGAAACAAGAGACACGCCTCCTGGCCGATCTGGGCCGGCTTCAGGCGCGGGTTGCCAAGAAGCGGATTACGGAGGCGAAGGTCTATGAGGCCATCGGTCGCCTGAAGGAGCGCTATCCTCGTGTGGCTCGGTATTACCGACTCAGCTTTGACCCCGGCCCGTGGAAACTGCTTTGGCAGGAGCAGACCGAGGCGAAGGCAAGAGCGCTTCGCATGGACGGCGCCTACCTGCTCAAAACGGATCGCAAGGATCTCGACACCGAAGAGGCTTGGCGGATCTACGTTCTGTTAACCCGCGTCGAGAATGCCTTTCGCGATCTCAAGAGCCCACTCCGGGAGCGGCCGATCTTCCATCATCTCCAGAATCGAGTGCAGACTCACATCTTTCTCTGCGTGCTGGCCTATCACCTGCTGATCTCGATCGAAACCAGCTTTCTGCGAAAACAGATTCATACCTCGTGGGCGACCTTGCGCGAACAGCTCTCCACCCACCAGGTTGTCACTGCGGTTCTGCCGACGTCCTGTGGTCAACTTCTCCAGATTCGGAAAGGCACCCTTCCGGAGAAGCAGCATCGGCTCATCTACGATACGCTCGGCATCCCCTACGAGGTCATGGTTCCCGTCAAAACTTGGTTGCCCCACCCAGAATAGTGACGAAAAATCGACCATACCCCCTTTTCCCTCAATACTTTACCGCGCAAAGTGTGGAAGTTG
>CAWBWZ010000001.1:0-226846 GCA_963792575.1 uncultured Acidobacteriota bacterium | reverse complement strand
GGCGAGTACGTGGGGGGAGCCCGGCGCAAGCGCTGGCTTCTGGAGATGGAAGCCGAAGGCGCCGAGCCGATCTGACCCGGCCTACCCCCCGCCCGGGCATCAATGCCCGGGCTACGCAGGAAACGAAAAGCCGGCTGAAGCCGGCTCAAAACACAACGCGATCCTTGAGCCGGCTTCAGCCGGCTTCTCTTTTGGAGCGTAGCCCGGGCATTGATGCCCGGGCGGGCTGTCCATCCCGGAGACCACAATCTTGACAAAATATGGACAAGACGATTACTCTCTCGTCCATGAGCCGCAAGACCGCATCGATCAAGGGAGATCGCGTCATCATCGTGGGCGCCGGGCCAGGGGGGCTCGCCGCCGCCATTCTGCTCGCCGGAGCGGGCCTCAAGGTCACCGTTCTGGAGCGCCTCGAACGGGTCGGCGGGCGGACCTCGACCCTCGAGGGGGACGGCTTCCGCTTCGACCTCGGGCCCCACCTTCTTCCTCTATCCCGCGAGTCCTCGAGGAGATCTTCGCCGCCGTCGGCCACGACCTGCGCCGGGAGGTCGAGCTGGTCCGCCTCGACCCGCAGTACCACCTGGTCTTCGGCGGCGGCGGCGAGCTGCTGGCGACGCCGCGGATCGACGAGCTGGACCGCCAGGTCGCCGCCCTGTCGCCCGCAGGACGCGGCGCCGTCCGCCGTTTCCTGGACGACAACCGCGACAAGATCGAACGCTTCCGCCCCTGCCTCGAGTCGCCGTTCCTCGGCTGGAAGGACCTCGCGAGCCCCCGCATCCTGCAGCTGCTCCCCAGCTCCGCCCCTGGCTCTCGCTCGACCAGGAGCTCGCCGCCTACTTCAGCGACCCGCGCATCCGGCTCGCCTTCTCGTTCCAGTCGAAGTACCTGGGGATGTCGCCGTTCAAGCTGCCCGAGCCTGTTCTCGATCCTCTCGTTCCTGGAGTACGAGTACGGCGTCTTCCACCCGATCGGCGGCTGCGGCGCGGTGACCGAGGCGATGGCGCGGGTGGCGCGCGAGACTGGGCGTGGAGATCCGGACTGGACGAGCCGGTGCGCGAGATCCTCTTCGAGGGCCGGCGGGCGGTCGGCGTCCGCACCGACCGCGGGCGTCTACCGCTCGGACGCGCTGGTGATCAACGCCGACTTCGCCCGCGCCATGACGCGCCTGGTGCCCGACCGCCTGCGCCGCCGCTGGACCGACCGCGAAGATCGCCGCGCAAGAAGTTCTCCTGCTCGACCTTCATGCTCTACCTGGGCATCGAGGGCACGCTACGACGACCTGCCGCACCACACGCATCTACATCGCCGAGGACTACGAGCGGAACCTCGACGAGATCGAGAACCGCCACGTCCTGTCGGACGACCCGTCGTTCTACGTCCAGAACGCCTGCGTCACCGACCCGTCGCTGGCGCCGCGGGGCAAGAGCACGCTCTACGTGCTGGTGCCGGTCACCCACCAGCACCCGAACGTCGACTGGAGCCGGGAGAAGGAGCGCTTCCGCGCCCTCGCCCTCTGCGCAGCTGGCCAAGGTCGGCCTCGCGGACGTCGAGCGCCGGATCCGCTACGAGCGGATGGTCACGCCCGCCGACTGGGACCAGGGCTACGAGATCCACCGCGGCGCCACCTTCAACCTCGCCCACAACCTCGGCCAGATGCTCCACCTGCGGCCGCGCAACCGCTTCGAGGACCTCGACGGCGGTCTACCTGGTCGGCGGCGGCACCCACCCGGGCAGCGGCCTGCCGGTGATCTTCGAGTCGGCCCGGATCACCGCCCGCCTGATGATGGAGGATCTCGGCGTCCGCTCCCTCCCCCGGGCGGCGCGGCACGCGCCGTCTCTGGACGAGAAGATCTGGCGGAGGCGAGCTGAGAATGGAGATCGGCACCGCCAGCAATCTCCGCGTCCTCTCCACCACGAGCAGCCGGACGGCCGCCTCCCGCGCGGTGCAGGCCGCCTGGGCCGGCTGGTCGCTCGGCGAGCGCCTGCGCACCCTGGCGGCGATCCGTCACGGCATCGCGGCGAACGCCGCGGAGCTGGCGCGGGCGGCCGGCGGAGGAGCCGGGCGGCCGGCGGCGGAGGTCCTCTCCTCCGAGGTGGTGCCGCTCGCCGACGCCTGCCGCTTCCTGGAGCGCGAGGCGCCCCGCCTGCTCGCCACCCGCCGGCTGGGGTCCCACGGCCGGCCGGCCTGGCTCGGTGGCGTGGAGGCCGAGGTGCGGCGCGAGCCGCTGGGGCTCGTCCTGGTGATCGCGCCGTCGAACTATCCGCTCTTCCTGCCGGGAGTGCAGACCCTGCAGGCTCTCGCCGCCGGCAACGCCGTGCTTCTGGAAGCCGGGGCGGGGCGGGGCCGCATCAGCAGCCGCCTTCGCCGCGGTCGCGGCCGCGTCCGGGCTGCCGGCGGGCGTGCTCTCGATCCTCCCCGAGGACCCCGAGGCGGCGCGGCAGGCGATCGCCGCCGGGGTGGACAAGGTCCTGCTCACCGGCTCCAGCGCGACCGGCCGCGAGGTCCTCGCCGAGCTCGCCCACAGCCTGGTACCGGCGACGATGGAGCTCTCGGGGTGCGACGCCCTGTTCGTCCTCCCGGGCGCCGATCTCGACCGGGTCGCCCGCGCCATCCGTTTCGGGCTGACGCTGAACGGCGGCGCCACCTGCATTGCGCCCCGCCGCGTCTTCGTGCCGCACGCCCTGGCGCGGGATCTGAAGGAGAGGATCACCGTTCCGTCCGGACCCCTGACGATCACTCCGGTATCCGGCACCGACGAGGCGCTCGCCGAGGCCGCCCGCTCCCCCTACGCTCTCGGCGCCTCGATCTTCGGGCCCGAGGCGGCGGCGGTGGCGCTGGCGGCCCGGGTGCGCGCCGGGGTGGTGGTGATCAACGACGTGATCGTGCCCACGGCGGACCCCCGCCTGCCGTTCGGCGGCCGCGGGGAGAGCGGTTTCGGCGTCACCCGCGGCGCCGAGGGGCTGCTCGAGCTGACCGGTGACCAAGGTGGTGGCGGTGCGCCGCGGGCGGCGGCTCTTCCATCTCGAAGCCCCGCATCCCGGCGACGCGGAGCTCTTCCGCGCCTATCTGAACCTGACGCACGCGGGGGGCCCCAGCGCCCGCCTGCGCGGCGCCGTCGACCTCGCGCGCGCCCTGATGCGGCGCGGCTCTGGAAGGAAATCCTGATGTCACAGACCGATCCCATCGGCGTCATCGGCGCGGGACTCGGCGGCCTCGCCGCGGCCGCCACCCTGGCCGCGCGCGGCCACCAGGTGATCCTGTTCGAAAGAACCCCTGGCTGGGCGGCAAGGCCGCGGCCCTGGAGGCGAAGGGGTTCCGCTTCGACATGGGGCCGACCATCCTCACCTGCCCTCGGTGCTGGGGCGGATCTTCGCCGAGGCCGGCCGCGACCTCCGGCGCGAGCTCGACCTCGTCCCGCTCGACCCCCAGTGGCGCTGCTTCTTCGACGACGGCTCGACGCTCGACCTGCTCGCCGACCCCGAGCGGATGGCGGCGCGGCTCGACGCCTTCGCGCCGGGCTCGGGCGCGGCCGACGGCTACCAGCGCTTCCTCGACCTGGCGGAGCGGCTGCACGACATCTCGGAGCGCTTCTTCTTCTGGCGCTCGGTGGGCTCGGTCCGCGACACCTTCGACGTCGGCAAGACCTTTCAGGCCTCGGTGCTCGGCGACGTGCTCGCCCTGCGCTTCGGCCGCTCGGTGGCCGGCACGGTGCGCAGGCACGTGCCGGAGCCGCGCGTGGCGCAGATGCTCGACCACTTCACCCAGTACGTCGGCTCGGCGCCGGACGCCTCGCCGGCCGTCCTCTGCGGCATCGCCCACATGCAGACCGCGGAGGGGTCTGGTACCCGCGCGGCGGCATCCGCGCCGTGCCCGAGGCGCTGCGCAGGCTGGCCCTCGACCTCGGCGTCGAGATCCGCGAGGAGACCCCGGTGCGCCGCATCCTGACCGCGAACGGTGCCGTCGCCGGCGTCGAGACCGCCAGCGGCGAACGGGTGCCGCTCGCCGCCGTGGTCTCCAACTGCGACTCGGTGCGCACCCACCGCGAGCTGCTGGCGGGCGAGCCGGCGGCGCGCCGCTTCGAGCGCCGGCGCCGCTACGAGCCGGCCTGCTCCGGCGTCGTCCTCTACCTCGGCCTCGACCGCGCCTACGCCCACCTGCTCCATCACAACTTCGTCTTCTCGCGCGACCCGGACGAGGAGTTCGAGGCGATCTACCGCCAGGGCGAGCCGGCGCCGGACCCGACCTGCTACGTCTGCGCGCCCGCCCGCACCGAGCCCGAGGTCGCCCCGCCCGGCGGCGAGGCGCTCTACGTGCTCGTCCACACCCCGTACCTGCGCCCGCATCACGACTGGAAGCGGATGCTCCCCGCCTATCGCCGACGCCATCCTCGACAAGCTGGCACGCACCGCCGGGCTGGAGGACATCGAGCAACGGATCGTCTTCGAGTCCGCCCTGACGCCGCAGGACATCCACGACCGCTACCGCGTGCTCGACGGCGCCATCTACGGCCTGGCCAGCCACGGCCGCCTGCTCGGCGCCTTCAAGCCGGCCAACCGCAGCCGCGACGTCCGCGGCCTCTACCTCGCCGGCGGCGCCGCGCACCCCGGCCCCGGCATGCCGATGGTCCTGATGTCCGGCTGGATCGCCGCCGATGCCCTCGACCAGGACGCGATCGCCGCGCGGAGCGCCGAGCCGCTGCGGCGGAGTGCGTAGGGGGCCTGCGCGGCAGAAAAGCCAAAGCAAGGACGTAAAGGACAACAAGGACGACAAGGACAAAGAGACACGATTTCGACAGCCTGCTCCTTGTCCTTGATGTCCTTGATGTCCTTGTCGTCCTTTACGTCCTTGCTCTCCGGAACCATGGGTCAACAATGCCCGACCAGGCGCACTCAGCGCGGAGCGAACCTTGCATAACTTCCTCCCAGATTCAACGGCCCGCATCATGGAGGATCGTCGGACCATGAAGGGAACGGGAACGCCGCAAGCGCCGGTTCGCGCGGAGGGATCCCCCTCTGTCTCGCCGCTGCTGGTCTCGATGTTCGGGCAATATTGCGAGCGCTATCTCGCGCGGCACTTTCACGCCGTGCGCCTGTCGAAGTCCCAGCGGCCCGATCCGGTCGCCATCCGCGGCAAGCCGCTGATCGTCTACTTCAACCATCCGTCCTGGTGGGACCCGCTGATCTGCCTGCGGCTCGCCGCCGCGCCTCTTCCCGGACCGCTCCCACTACGGTCCGATCGACGCCGCCGCGCTTGAGCAAGTACCGGTTCTTCGAGAAGCTGGGGTTCTTCGGCGTCGAGGCCGGCACCGCCCGCGGCGCGCGGCGGTTCCTCAGCGCCTCGCAGGAGATCCTCTCCCGGCCGGACACCGCTCTCTGGATCGCCGCCGAGGGGCGCTTCACCGATCCCCGTGAGCGCCCGGTCCGGCTGCGCTCAGGGGTCGGCCACCTCGCCTCCAGGATCCGCGACGCCGTGCTCCTGCCGCTGGCCCTCGAGTATCCGTTCTGGGAGGAGCGCAGCGGCGAGGCGCTCGCCCGCTTCGGCGAGGAGATCCCGACCGGGGACGCAGATCTCGACGCCGCCGACTGGACCCCCATCCTGGAGGAGGGGCTGGAGTCGGCCCTCGACGCCCTGGCCGTGGAGGCGCTGGCCCGCGACACCGCCCGCTTCGAGGTGCTGGTCGGCGGCAGCTCCGGAGTGGGCGGGGTCTACGACGCCTGGCGCCGCCTGAAGGCCCGCTTCCAGGGGGAGCGGTTCCAGCCCGGGCACGGCGAAGAGGATCTGCCGTCGCGAGGGAAGCGGTGATCCTGGGTTTCGCGATCGGTTGCGCCCTCTGCGCCCTGATGCCGGCGCTGCTCTTCCGCCGCAACCTCGCGCTCTACGCGCCGCCGCCCGCCGCCGCCGGAGCTCCCCTCCCGGCCATCTCCGTGCTGATCCCCGCCCGCGACGAGGAAAGCTCGATCCGCGGCGCCGTCGAGACCGCCCTGGCGAGCCGGGGGGTGGAGCTGGAGGTGATCGTGCTCGACGATCATTCAGCGGACCGCACGGCGGCGATCGTGCGGGAGATCGCCGCCCGCGATCCCCGCGTCCGCCTGGAGACGGCGCCCCCCCTGCCCGCGGGGTGGAACGGCAAGGTGCACGCCTGCGCCGTGCTCGCCAGGCTCGCCCGCCACCCCCTGCTGCTGTTCCTGGACGCCGACGTCCGCTTGGCGCCGGACGGCGCCGCCCGCGCCGCCGCCTTCCTGGCGGCGAGCGGGGCGGATCTCGCGAGCGGCGTCCCCCGGCAGGAGACCGTCACCTTCCTCGAGCGGCTGCTGATCCCGCTGATCCACTTCGTGCTCCTCGGCTTCCTGCCGGTGGCGCGGATGCGCCGCAGCCACCATCCGGCCTACGGAGTGGGCTGCGGCCAGCTCTTCCTGGCGCGCCGGGAGGCCTACGAGAAGGCTGGCGGGCACGCGGCGATCCATGGCTCGATCCACGACGGCGTGGACCTCCCCCGCGCCTTCCGCCAGGCAGGATTCGCGACAGACCTCTTCGACGCCACGGACACCGCCTCCTGCCGCATGTACCACAACGCCGGCGAGGTCTGGCGGGGGCTCGGCAAAAACGCCACCCAGGGGCTGGCGGCGCCGGGGAAGATCGTCCCCGCCACCGTCCTGCTGCTCGCCGGCCAAGTGATGCCGCCGGTCCTGCTCGGGCTCGCCCTCGCCGGGCTGGTTCCGGCCGCCGTCCTGCTCCCCGCCGGCCTCGGCACCGCCGCCGCCTGGTGGCCACGCCTCGCCGCCGTCCGGAGATTCCGGCAGCCGCTCGACGGCGCCCTGCTCCATCCGCTGGCGATCGGGGTCTTCCTGGTCCTGCAGTGGGTCTCGCTCGGCGGCAAGCTCCTCGGCCGGCCCGCCCGCTGGAAGGGGCGCGCCTACAGCCCCGAAGGGGCGGCATTTGAATAGCCTGGGGCGTGAGCCCCAGGTTTCCGAGGCAATATCTTCCTGAGCCCCGAAGGGGCGGCACACGACGTGGCGCTGGGTGTCGCCCCTTCAGGGCTCATGGATTGGGGGACGATCCTTCCTGGGGCTTACGCCCCAGGCTATTCAAATGCCGCCCCTTCGGGGCTGACAACCGAGCCCCCTCACTCCTCCCGAGAAACTACCTCCGACCCCCGAGGCCACCCCCCCCGGAGGAAGGTATCCGCCGCCGGAAAGAAATCCTTCGGCCGCTCGATATACGGGTGCGAGCCCGCCCCCTCGATGGCGAGGAACCGCCCGGTGGCGGCGTGGGCGGCCCACTCCCGCGAGGCCTCGATCGGCACCAGATCGTCCGTCCCCTGCATCACCAGGAGAGGGGCGCGCAGCTCGGCGAGCCGCGGCCGGAAGTCCCAGCGCTCCATCTTGGGAACGATCTTGCGGAAGTAGACGTCCATCGAGTGCCGCGGCCACTCGTTGGGAAACGAGGCGACATCCTCCAGCGGGAAGCGGGCGGCCGCGGCCAGCTCCCCCATCTGGGCCGGCAGCAGGAAGTAGGTGAACCAGGCGCGGCAGTACGCCACCGGATCCTCCTGATCGATCCCCTCGCGGCGCATCTCCTCCAGGCGCGGGATGCCGGGCGGAAAGATCATCTCCTCCGCGGTCGGCAGCTCCTGCTCCCATTCGCCCGGCCGGCGCGGCGTGATCGGGCAGACGTGCAGCATGCGGTCGACCCGCTCCGGATTCTCCAGGGCGTAGAGAGTGGTGACCGCCGCGTGGTAGGAGGCGCCGATCAGCGACACCTTCTCCAGGCCGAAGTAGCGCCGCACCGCCTCGAGATCCGACACGTCGTCCTCCAGGCTGAGCTGGCGGCCGTCGGTGACGGCGCTCGAGCGGCCGCGGCTGCGCGGATCATAGAAGATCAGGCGCCGCCCCTCGGCCAGCGGCTGCAGCAGCTCCGCCAGCCAGTTGGCATTGGGGATCAGCACCGTCTCCGCCCCGTCCCCCAGGACGTGGTAGTAGAGGTGGAGCCCCCGCCGGACGAACACGTACCCTTCGCTGCTCCGCATCGGCCGGATGGTATCGAAAGCGGAGGCGGGTGACTACCGCGCCGCTCTCACAGTCAACGAGAAGACGCTGCCGGACTCCGGCGTGGAGTCCACCCAGAGCCTTCCGCCATGGGCCTCGACGATGCGCCTGGCGATGGCGAGCCCCAGGCCGGTGCCGCCGC
Source organism: uncultured Acidobacteriota bacterium (assembly GCA_963792575.1). Lineage (GTDB taxonomy): Bacteria > Acidobacteriota > Thermoanaerobaculia > Multivoradales > UBA5704 > DATARR01. The sequence continues at coordinate 218,658 of CAWBWZ010000001.1, read as the reverse complement.
GGGGCCGGGGGGTCGCCTGCCAGAAGGGAGCGAAGAGATGCTTCTGATCCTCCTCGGCGATCCCGGGCCCGGTGTCGCCGATCCAGAAGCGGACCTCCGCCTCCCCCCAGGGCTCGGCGCCGACGGTGATCCGGCCGCCGGCGGGAGTGAACTTGAGGGCGTTGCCCACCAGATTGCCGAGCACCCGCAGCAGCCGGTGGCGGTCGGCCTCCACCGGCGGCGTGCCGGCCGCCACCTCCTCCGCGAGCTGGAGCGCGTGCCGCTCGGCGGCCGCGAGGTGCGACTCGACAGCCTCGCGGACCAGCTCCGCCGCCTCCAGCCGCTCGCGGTCGAGCACCAGCCGCCCCTCCTCGCTGCACGCGATGTCGAGCAGCTCCTCGATCAGCGTCTCCATCTGGCAGGCCGAGCGCCGGATGACCTCGATCGCGCGCTCCCCGGAGACGCCGTAGGCCACGAGCTGCTCGGCGCTGAACGAGATCGGGCTGAGCAGGTTCCGCAGGTCGTGGGAGACCACCGCCAGCACCTCGTCCCGCGCCCGCACCGCCTGCCGCGCGTCGTGGTAGAGATGGAGATTGTCGATCGCCAGGGCGACCCGCCGCGCCAGCTCCTCGGTGAGTGTCACCTCCCAATCGCCGTAGCTGCGGCCGCCGGCGCCAAACCCCAGGGCGATCGAGCCCAGGGTCTTGCCGCGGGCGATCAGCGGCACGGCGAGAAACGACCGGATGTCCAGGCTGGCGAGGAGCTCCCGGTGCTCGGGAGTCGTCCCGATTCTCTCCAGGGTTTCGGGCATGAACTCCCGCACCACCTGGACCTCGCCGGTGCGGATGGCCCGGGAGATCGGATGATGCTCCCGGGAGGGCTCGGCCGGGAAGGCGAGGGCCCGCTGGATCCGCTCCTCGTGGCTGGGGATGGCATGGGCGGCCACCCGCCGCGGCACGCCCCCCTCAAGCACGTCGATCACACAGTAGTCGGCGAGTTGGGGGATCATCAGGCGGGCGACCGCCTGGAGGATCGCATCGGGATCGAGCGAGGCCGCGAGCACCGAGTTCGCCTCGGCGAGCAGGCGCAGCGCCTCCTCGATCCGCTTGCGCTCCGTCCGGTCGGCGCAGATGCCGACCAGCCGCCGGGGCTGCCCCGCGTCGTCCGCCTGCAGCCGCCCCCACGACTCGATCCAGCGCAACCCGCCGTCCGGACGCAGGATGCGAAATTCGAGATGCGGCTCGCGCCCCCCCGCGGCGGCCTCGTCGAGCGCCGCCGTCACCGGCTCCCGGTCGTCCGGGTGGATCAGCCGACCGACCGCCTCCATCGTGCCCTCGAAGCTGCCGGGGAGCAGACCGAAGATGCGCTCCAGTCCCGCGGACCAGATCATCAGGCCGGTCTGGAGGTCCCATTCCCAGGTGCCCATGCGGCCGGCATCGAGAGCGAGCTGGAGCCGCTCCTCAGTTGCCGACGTGGCGTCGCGCCCGGTCACCGGGGCACCTCCTCAGGGGGGAGAAATGTATGGGCGATTTACTTTACGAAACGATTATATCACCCCTGGCTTTTCTCAGAAGGTGTCTCGAAAGGCGTCCAGAATAGCCCGGCGATCAATCGCCGGGCTAAGAACAGCGCCCCCTCGAAGGGGGCTTCAAGCCGGGTTCATCCGGCGCCGTTCCTAGCCCGGGCATTGATGCCCGGGCGGATGGCGACGCCGCGCAGGCTTTCGAAATATCATCCTGGTTACGTTCTCGCTCCTGGGGTCACGCTCTCGCGACCGCCTCCTCCACCGGCACCTCGACCTCGAAGATCCGCACCGGCGGCCGGTCGGGGTAGGCGTGGCGCAGCAGCGACAGGCTGACGTTGTAGACCGGTATCCCCTGGGCGGTCTTCCCCTCCGGCCGGCCGCGGTGGGCGTGGCCGTGGAAGACGGCCTGGACGGGATAGCGGGAGAGCGGCTCCTCCAGGCGGCTGGAGCCGAGGAAGGGGAAGATCTCCACCGGCTCCCCCTCCACCGTCTCCTGGATCGGCGAGTAGTGGAGCACCGCGATGCGGGGCTTGCCGCGCAGCCGGGCGAGCGCCGCCTCCAGCTTCAGCGCCTCGTCCACCGCCTCGCGGACGAACTCCTTGATGATCGTCTCCCCCCACGGCCCGAGCGCCCCCCGGCCGAAGCCGCCGCAGAACCCCTTCACCCCGGCGAACCCCACCCCCTTGACCTCCACCGCCTCGCCGTCCAGCACCCGGATGCCGCTGTCGCAGAGCACCCGCTTGATCTCCTCCTGCTGCCCGCCCTCGAAATCGTGGTTGCCCAGCACGGCGATCACCGGCACGTTGACCGTCGTGTGGATCTCGCGGGCGAGATCGCGCGCCTCCTCCACCAGCCCATGGTCCGTCAGGTCGCCGCAGAGCACCAGCACGTCGCACTCCCGCCCCGCCTGGGCCAGCACCTCGCGCACCGAGGAGTCCGGAGTTCGCGTGTAATGCAGATCCCCGAGCGCGCCGACGCGCACCGTTCCATTGTCGTTCGCTCATCACGTCCTCCCTCGTCCGTGCGCAGAGGTTCAAGAGGCATGCCAGAGCCCGCAAACTGGTACGCCTCTTGCTGTTGCGCCAGAGCCTCAGACGGGAGGATTCGATGACGACCCAGCCGCCCCAGATGACTCAGCGCCGAGACCAAAGAGTTCTACCGCGAGGCGATGCGCGCCTTCGACGACGCCAAGGTCCCCTTCCTCGTCGGCGGCGCCTACGCCTACGCCCGCTACACCGGCATCGAGCGGCACACCAAGGATTTCGACGTCTTCGTCCGCCCCGAGGACTTCGACCGCGCGCTGGAGGTCTTCCTCCGCAAAGGGTGGAAGACCGAGCGCACCTTCTCCCACTGGCTGGGCAAGGGGTACCAGGGAGAGGATTTCGTGGACGTCATCTTCAGCTCCGGCAACGGCGTCGCCCGCGTCGACGAGCGGTGGTTCGAGCACGCGGTCGAGGAGACCGTGCTCGGCTACCGCACCCGGCTGATCCCGGCCGAGGAGATGATCTGGTCCAAGTCCTTCATCATGGAGCGCGAGCGCTTCGACGGCGGCGACGTCGCCCACGTCCTCCACGCCCGCGCCGGGGAGCTCGACTGGGACCGCCTGCTGCGCCGCTTCGAGCCCAACGGCGGCTGGCGGGTGCTGCTGGCCCACCTGATCCTCTTCGGCTACATCTACCCCGGGGACGCGCACCTCATCCCCAACCGGGTGATCGAGATCCTGAACGAGCGGCTGCGGCGCGAGACCGCCAAGCCCGCCGGCGAGGCCAAATCGCGCCTCTGCCGGGGGACCATCCTCTCCCGCTCCCAGTACCTGATCGACACCCACCTCTGGGGCTACGAAGACGCCCGCCTGCAGCCCCTGGGAAACATGACCGCCCCGCAGATCGCCTGCTGGACCGAATCCGCCGCCAAAGACGGCGACGTCAGCCAACTCGCGATGATCGAGGCGGTGCAGAAGGGGGAGTAGCGCGGCCGCGCGAGCTCCCGGAGCCTGGAGCCTTCAACGGACAGCGTACATGAAGGTTCGCAGGCGCTGGTAGATGCGCTTCTGCTGGGCCTCGGTCTCGGTGAGGATCAGGACCTTGTCGTCGAGGGCGGCCAGAGTGCCGGCCACCTCGGACCAGTTCGCGTCGTTGAGGATGCGCGACACGAGGGCCGATGTGCCCTGCATGACCTGGAGCAGGATCATGTGCGGACCGATGATGCGGGCCGCCTGGACGTATTCGTCCAGCACCTGGGTGACGCCGATGCTCAAGTCGGGCTTCAAGGACAGGTCGTAGTAGCCGTTGACCCGGATGACCTTCATGTCCCGCAGGTCGCGGCTGATGCTCGACTGGGTGGCCGCGAAGCCCATCTCCTTCAGCCGCTCGACCAGATCCTTCTGCTCCTTCACCACCTCGCTCTCGGAGAGGATCTGCAGAATCGCCTCCCGGCGGCGCTCCCGGACGTTTCGGTCTCTCGGCATACCTTCCCCCTCAAGTTGGCAATAGCCTATCTGATTGCGCAAATCTGTCAAGAGACCTCTTGACATCCGATGCAGACATGCCGGACCCTATGCGCACTGCATGCACTACAGCAGCGGCGGCGACTCCGGGTAATCAAGCATCCAAGGGCCGCGGGGGAATCCGGAGATTCAGGCTCCGGCGCCATGAAGGCGCAGGATTAAAAGGGCCCGCGGGCCCAAGGATGGAGAAAGACCATGTCAGTAGAGACGACGTACAAGGGGAAGGTCGAGGACTGGGAGCGGTTGAATGAGCGGCTGACTGCAAACGCAAGCGAGCTTGCGCATCTGGAGAAGAGCCGGGCTCAGTTGCAAGCGCTGATGGAGCAGGCCCGGGGGATCGCGGCGGTCCAGTCGGCCCAGATGGCGGCGAAGCAGGAGGCGTCCCAGAAGCTCGCGGACATCGTCGCCGAGGGGACCCGGCTGGCGACCCTGCTGCGATCGAGCGTCCGGCAGCACTACGGCATCCGGGCCGAGAAGCTCGTGGAGTTCGGCGTCAAGCCCTTCCGGGGGCGGAAGCCGAAGACGACGCTGAAGGGCAAGGGGAAGCAGAGCCCTGCGGAACCCACGGCCCAGCCGGCGGCCGATTCAGCCCAGTAGCCCGCTGAAAACTTTCCTCAAGGATGGTTCTCGGGAGCGTGCTCCGCACGCTCCCTTTTTTTGTGCCTGCTCATTCCCCTGAAAACCCTCAAGCCTCCCGCCGGGACGAGACCGCGGAAGCGCTCGCGGGGCCGTCACAAGGTTATGACGGCGCGCCGTAAGCTTGTGGGGCGCGTTGTAACGTTATGGGGCGCGTCGCAAGCTTATGACAAGCGTTTTAAGCTCACAACGAAGCGTCATAAGGTTCTGCGAGGCGTTGTAACCTTACGGCGGAGCGCCGTAAGGTTGTGGGGAGCGTTGTAAGGTTATACGGCTCGCCGTAAGCTTATGGCGGGCGTTGTAAGCTTACAACGGAGCGTCATAAGGTTATGAGAGGCGTTGTAACGTTATAACGGAGCGTCGTAAGGTTATGGAGCGCGTTGTAACGTTATGACGGAGCGTTGTAAGGCTCTGCAAGCCGCCGTAAGCTTACGGCGATGCATTGTAACCTTACGGCGGGCATTGAAGCGTTCTTCTCCAACATCTCCCAAACCTCTGCCTTGGGCCAAGCCCGCCGACGTACCGTAGAGACGCCCCAGACGATATGCGAGATCCTTTCGCAGGCCACAGACGGCGGGGCGTCTCCGCAGCGGCACCAACCCTCCGAATCCCTCGAGCTTTCCGCGTCCTCCACCTCCATCGCCAAGCGTCCAAGAATTGGCCCTCCGGGGCCCCATGAGCACTACCTGACCCACTGACTCTTACACGACAGCTCTTGCCGTGTAAGACTCCTAATCCTTCCGGAGAAACTCTGGATACCGCTTCGCAAATCGGAGCTTATCGTTTCTTCCGCCAAGCTTCTGTCGTGCTTACCGACATGAGTGCGTGCGCATAACTCTCCGCGGCCTCCGAGAAGAATCGCTTACCGACATTGTCGACCCGCAAGCTTAAGGAGAGAAGCCGGCCAGAATGTCGTGTAAGCGAACAGCCGCATCCCCGGAGAACTTGACTCTTATACGACAGCAGCTTCTCTTGACGCAGACCCTGGCCTCGCTTACTCTGGATAAAGCTAAGGAAGCGAGGGAATATTCTTCCATATAAATGTCCTCATTACCATTTCGATCCAAAGGGTATGTCGGCAAGGGCAGCACAGAGGAGGGTCGAATGCAAGGTTCCATGGGAAGAGAGAGATACTCGGATGAGCGAAGTCTCATCTGCATTCGTCTGGAAGGTATAGATGTAGAACAAATCGCTTCTGCATCTCCTAGTGGCTTCTTTCCCAGGCATTACCGTGATTGGAAGACTTGGCATCGAGACCTTGCCGAGGAGGTAGCTCACGAATACCAAGCAAAAGTCCTGCTTGGGAGCTCCACCGAAGAAGGCCGTGGACTTCATCGGCTCTTTTGGTGCCGCTGTGAACCGCCACGTAAACATGGACCGGACTTTTTTACTGCCTTCGGACCATGCCATGTCGGCACGTCAGGTCCAACCTCGGCATCGGAGGTGACTCTGTGGGCAACAACTCCAGCTTCCAGCGGTCGATACGCGGGGCGGCGCTCCTCTCGTCGCTGGTGCTCTGTGAGCTGACGGTAGCTTCGCCAGCAGCGACACAACCACTGCGCTTCGGCGACAGCGTCTTCCTGCGCTCGAGCTACGGTCGATATCTGGTCGCCGAACCGGAGGGAATCCTGAATGCGAACCGCGCCGAGGGGCACGAATGGGAGAGATTTACTCTTTTCGACCCCAACAACCCTCAGAGCACTGTCCCGGTGGCTTTCGGCAACCTCATCGCCCTGCGCTCGTACCACGGCAAGTTCGTAGTCGCAGGAGATGAGGGGGAAACCGCCGTGGACCGGCCTGCGATTGGCCCGTGGGAACGCTGGCGCGTCGAGAACCCAGTGGTCTCAGCCTCTACAGAAAAGGTGCGATTCGGCGAGCGGATAGCCCTCAAATCGTTCCACTCCCTCTATCTCGTCGCTCTCGCCGATGGCCGCACGCGCGCGGACCGCAACGCCATCGGTGCTGAGGAGCAATGGGAGGTCCGCCAAGCCGACGCTTGGACGGATTACTACTACGATGACGCCGACCCTTGCGGAGCGGGGTGCTGCAACTGCCCACGACGTGGGCGCTATGACGGCGCCAATTGCTTCGTTGCCAGGCCGCCGGCAAACAGCAATCCGTTCCTCCTGGACAACAACTTCTTTTACTCCGCGGGACCGTCCAACTACTGCCCGCTCGGGTTCTTCGACGGCGCACATTGCCGGGTCGGCACCAACCCGGGAGGGACCATTCCATTCATCTATCAGGGGGGGTTCTACCTGGTGACTGCCTGTTCCGCCGTGACGGGGGTGGTCTGTCTGCAGCAGCGCGTAGGCGCCTGGGGTGACCAGAGCTCGACTCCCTGCAGCGACGCGACGCAGGGTATCGCGGAGTCCAAGGCTCGGGACAATTGGCACTTCAGCGTCGCCAACCAATTCGGGGATGCCTATGCCACCTTCGCCAGTGGATCCAATCCCACCGTCAATTGTCAGCAGTTCAATTCCCCCGGCCTGGGATGCACCGCGACCTGCTTGGTTTCGGCGACACCCTGCAAGAAGTGCAGCTGGCAGTACTCCGAGCTCAACGGCGCCGCCACCAACGCGGCTGGCGACGTGGCCATTGACTCGACCGGCAAGGTGTTCTACCGCAGCTCCCAGGGCGTCCTCAACGCGATCTACTGGCAGAACGGAAAGTGGAACTTCTCCGACCTAAACCGAGCGGCTACCGATGTCGCCAGCAACAGCAACCTCGTCATCGACTCGACCGGCAAAGTCTTCTACCGCAGCTCCCGGGGCGTCCTCAACGCGATCTACTACCAGAACGGAAGGTGGAACTTCTCCGACCTGAACCGAGCGGCTACCGACGTCGCCAGCAACAGCAATCTCGTCATCGACTCGACTGGCAAAGTCTTCTACCGCAGCTCCCGGGGCGTCCTCAACGCGATCTACTACCAGAACGGAAGGTGGAACTTCTCCGACCTGAACCGAGCGGCTACCGACGTCGCCGGCGACCTTGCTATCGACTCGACCGGCAAAGCCTTCTACCGCAGCGTCCACGGCGTCCTCAACGCAATCTACTACCAGAACGGAAAGTGGAACTTCTCCGACCTGAACCGGGCCGCTACCGACGTCGCCGGTGGCTTGGCCGTCGACTCGACCGGCAAAGTCTTCTACCGCAGCTCCCAGGGCGTCCTCAACGTGATCTACTACCAGAACGGAAGGTGGAACTTCTCCGACCTGAACCGGACGGCTACCGACGTCGCCAGCAACAGCAACCTCGTCATCGACTCGACCGGCAAAATCTTCTACCGCAGCGTCTACGGCGTCCTCAACGCAATCTACTACCAGAACGGAAGGTGGAACTTCTCCGACCTGAACCGGGCCGCTACCAACGCGGCGGGTAGCCCGGCCACTGACGATCGGGGCAAGGTGTTCTACCTGGACAGCAGCGGCAGGGTCGACGCCATCTACTGGGACTGTGGGCGATAACGACGGCTTGCGCCTCGATCTCGGCGACCATGGACGCGACGCGGCGGTACCTCTCCTTCGGCGTCAGGTCGCTCCAGCAAGGCAACGGATCGAGCGTAAGCAGCGCCCTGCGCCCAGCGCGGTGAAGGAGGCCCGGGGGGCCACGGGCGCGCTCCCCGCCTCACGCGAAAGGCATCGGGTGCAGGGCCAGCCGGGCGACGCGGAAGGTTCGGCGCATCGTCGCCGCGGCGTGGCGCGCCATGAGCCCCAGGTCGGCCTCGCCCGCCACGGCCAACGCGGCGAAGCGGCCCAGGCCCCCCGCGGACACGATCAGCGTGGCCTCGTCCGGGAACGCCGCCCGGAGAGCCTCCGCGAGGGCCTCGATCTCTCCAGCCCTTCCCGTCTCGGCGAGCAGGAGCCCGAGATCGATCGACACCAGCGCGGCCTCGGCCGGGCTGGGCTCCGCGAGGAACTGCTGACGGACCGAGTCCAGGATCTGCAAAGCTTCCGCTGGCTCGCCGAGGCGGCCCAAGACCCGCGCCTCAAGCCAGAAGGCGCGGGTCGTCTCGCGCGGGTCCGTGATTTTCGCGAGAAGGCGCCAAGCCTCTCGCAACGTGCTCCGGGCCTGCTCCGTCCGGCCTGTCTCGGCCTGGCAGGCGGCCACGGAGAGCCCCAACCGCAGCGCCACCCCTGGACGGACCTCCCGGCCCATCTCGGACCACCCCTCCAGCAGCGCCGGCAGCGGATCGTCCAGCCCGGGCTCCTCCACTTGCAGCAACCCGAGGAGGCCCTGGCAGCAGGCCTCGTCGCCGCCGAGCCCCTCCGCTGCGAAGAGGCGCGCCGCATGTCTCAGCAGCGCCTCGGCTTCATCGATCCGCCCCTGCTCCCAGCGGACCAGCGCGGCGATGCGGCAGTACAGAGCTCGCTCGCTGGAAAACTCCACGAACGGCGCGGCCTTGGCCAGCATCACGTCCGCCCCCTCCACGTCGCCTCCCAGGCGCCGCGCGTTGGCGCCGAGGCAGAAGGCCCTCGGCAAGGCGGCCGCCGCTTCCGGCTCCTCGCCGGCGAGAGTCGCCGCCAGCCGCCCGGCCAGATGGGCCATGTCCTCCGCCCGCGAAGGATCGGCGGGCTGGGAGTTCTGGCTCTCCTCGAGGAGCCGGTCGAGCAGATCGAGATTCCGGAAGCGTTCCTGGCGGAGGAGGCTCGTCTGGGCGTCGAGCGGAGCGCTGGTCAGCTCCGCGAACAGCTCGCCGGCGATTTCCCAGCGCCGCTCGCGTTCCGCGATCTTCTCCGGGCTCAGGTCCAGGTGACGCCAGATCTCGCCGTACGGCTCGTCCAGCGTCTCCTCCTCGTCGAGGAAAAAGCTCATCGGTCCCCCGGCTCCCGCTTTTTCCGCGCGTAGGCCGCCGCGGCCAGGAGATCCCGTATGGCGGGGCGGATGCTGTCGGTGAGGACGCAATCGATCACCGAGCGGATCTCCGTGGCGACGTCGATCTCCTCGTCTGCGTCCTCCTCCCGATCTGCGATGGATGGCGCCGGCACGCTGCCGTGAAGCACCACCAACCTCTTATCGATCTTTTTCAGATCCTCGGCAAGCGCTTCCAACGCGTCCTGCACCGCGGCTTCCAACTCCGAAGGGCCCTCATTCATCGCAGTTTCGCCTCCCTCTAAAAGCTCCGTTCAAAGAGAGGCTAAGAGACGGCGAGGCGCCGGCGAAGATGCCGGCGGGCTCAGGCCGCCGGGCTCACAAGCCAGGGCACACGCGGGGTGATTTTCGCGAGGTCAGCCCGGCGGAGTCAGCCCATGCGCTTCCTTCCCTCCGTCAGGGACCGGGAAAGCTCGATCGGCCTCGATCTCCGGGTTCCGGGTAAGCCGGGCGCAAAGGCAGGCGCGCAGGGGGGTGATTCCCGGCAGCGTCACTGGCGCGCGATCGTGCCGTGCAGGGGCATAAAATGCTCTCTCAAAGATCCTGGGGTGTCACGAAGAGGTCCTGGCTTACACTCTATATCGTTGAAGGACGACATATGGGAGGGAGCTTCATGGCGTCGAGGAAACCGTCGGAACTGAACCTGACCCTGACCGTCCTGCGGTCCTCCCTGAACTGGACGCAGGCGGAGCTGGCCCGGGCGGGCGGCCTGCCGCCCAACGCGGTCTCGGACTTCGAGCGCGCCAACCGGGCGTTCTCCGCCGGCAAGCTGGAGGAGCTGGCCGGCGTGATGGGGCTACCGGTGGAGGCGGTCACCCAGGCCCGCGCCTTCGTCCGTTCGATGCGCCAGCACGCCCGGTCTCCCGGCGATCCGGACGAGGACGCCCAGGCGGACCGCCGACACGTGGAGAAGGTCGCTGTCCAGGCCGGGAACGCCACGGCGGAATTCGCCCGCACGCTGTTGAACGGCCTCAGCGAGGAAGGCCGGGCCCTGATATTCCGGCAGCAGGCCCGGGTGCTCTGGCGAAGGCTGCAGAGGCGCCCGCCCTCGGAGCGGCGGACGCTGATAGAGGGGGCTCCGGAATTCCGGAGCTGGGCTCTCTGCGAGCTGATCTGCAAGGAGAGCATCAAGGCGGCAGCCGACAACGCCGACCGTGCCCGCGAGCTGGCGGATCTGGCCCTGCTCATCGCGGACCTGACGCCCGGCGAGGCGAGCTGGCGCTGGCGCCTGCAGGGTTACGCTTGGGCCCACGTCGGCAACGCCCGGCGGGTCGGGGGCGACTTGCCGGGCGCGGAGGAGGCGTTTTCCCGTGCTGCTGAGCTCTGGAAAGCCGGCACACCGGGCGACCCGGGGATACTTGATGAGGCTCAGGTGTTGAGCCTGGAAGCCTCTCTGCGCATCTCTCAAGGCCGTTTGCTCGATGCTACGGAACTGCTGGGCCGTGCCTTGAAGATCGATTCGGGCCCTCACAGACTGAATCTCCTTCTCCAAAAGGCAAGGGTGATGGAGTGGGCTAGCGATTACGAGGGCTCGCTGGAGACACTTCGACAGGCATCTCCTCTGGTCTCCCTAGAGGCGGATACACGGTTGTCCTGGATGTTGCGGCTCAATTCCGCGCTGAACTTGTGCCACCTTGGACGATACGAGGAAGCCGAGGCCTTGTTCCCCAAGATTCATGCACTGACGTTCCGGCTGGAGAACGAGCTAGATACCCTTCGGTTGCATTGGCTCGAAGGTCGAATTGCTGCCGGTCAAGGGAGGACGGAACGGGCGCTCATGGTTTTTTCACAACTGCAAGCCGAGTTTGCCGCTCGGGGCATCAGCTACGACTCTGCACTCGTAACCTTGGAGCTATCCGTGCTCTACCTAGAAAAGGGACGTGCCCGCGAGGTCAAGACGCTTGCACGTCAAATGGCACCTATCTTTCAGGCACAAAGGGTCCACCGCGAGGCATTGGCAGCGCTCATGCTGTTTTGTGAAGCGGCTGAACAAGAAGCGTTGACCTTAGAGCTGGCTCGCCGAATGGTGGACTATCTCTACCGTGCTAAGCACAATCCTCAACTTCGGTTCGAGGTGAGTATATGAAACACCGGACCGGAGTCAGACACCGGCCCGGCGAGCCTATCCAGACATGCTTACTTCAATGCCCGCTCACGCAACGACCATTGGGGTCAGCCGAAGCACCATTGTCGCAAAACCCCGCGGAGCTACTGGTCGCGGGCTGGCTCCAGAGCAGGCCATCTGGATCAATGCTGACCCCGGCCTTGCTCCAGAGGCTTGCGAAGACTCCCCAAATCTGCCCGAAGACTCCCCGTACCTCCTGGGTGACGGTAGGGCCGGTGCGATGGGCGGCGCGGCTCCGAAGCTCGGAGGCGGAGGCCCACGGGCTGAGGAGGGTCCATCCCAAGACGAGAGCGGCGGCGGCGCGGCGGAACGACAGACTGGACATGAGAGCGGCTCCTTTCGAGGAGGCGGCATCCGCCACGGCCTTCAGGGCCGGGCCGGCGCCTCACCGGGAGTATGTTGCCTCCGGACGTGCCGGAAATCACCCCAATGAATGCGTGGGCTGTGCAGCCCGAGGAGAAAATCAGGATGCCGAACCGAGACAACCCCGAAGATATGAAGTGCGTCGTCATCTTCCTGCGTCTGCTCCGGGGCTGGACCCAGGCGGATCTGGGGGAGGCCGCGGGGCTCTCCGCCAGCACCATCAGCCGCTATGAGATCGGAGACATCGTTCCGTCCCGCGAGGCGTTGGAGGAGATCGCGCTGGCGGCGGGCCTGCCGCTGCGGATGCTGGACCGGGTCTTCATCTGGGTCGGTGCGACGCGGGCCGCCGTGGCGAGCGGGGCCGATCCGGCCGATCCCGACCGGCTGACCGAGGCCGCTGTGAACGAGCTGACCGCCGGGCTCGTCGACCTCCTGGACTCCGTCACGGCCGGAATGCTCGCCGCCTTTCCGGACCTCGACCTCGGCCCCTGGGTGAGACACGCCGCGCCTCCTTGTCCCGAGGACCGCGAGGAGGCGCCGGAGCTATGGGAGAGCCTGAAGCTCTTCGAGCCCTCGGTGCGGAGGATGCTGGTGGAGGAATCAAAGAAATTCCAGAAATGGGCCCTCTGCGAGTTGCTCTGCGCCGAGAGCGTGCGGACGGCAGGCGGCAGCACGGACGATGGGCTCGAGCTGGCGGAGCTGGCCCTCCTGGTCGCCGAGCGGGCTCCCGGCGAAAAGAGCTGGCGCCAGCGGCTCCGGGGCTACGCCTGGGCCCACATCGGCCATGCCCGGCAGGCTCACGGAGACCGGCCCGGCGCGGCAGAAGCCTTCAACCGTAGTCACCGGCTCTGGGAAACCGGAGCGCCCGGTGATCCGGGACTGCTGGAGCCTCCCCTCACAGCTTGCTGAGCGGACGGATCAGGTCGAAGTGGCTTGGCTTGGTTCTGTCCTCGGATCCTGCCGAGGGATCGCGTCCGGTTCGAGGGGTTGTTTGCCGCTGCTCTCCCGCTGAGCGCTGGCCGTATTCTCAATTTTTTGAACCATGCTCTCGATTTGATGGCGGTACTGCTCGGAGGAGAGGTGCTTCCAGCAGGGCAAGGGCACCAGGATGAGCGTCTCGGGCTCCTCGAAGTCCTGCGGCCCGCGCGTCTCGCCTCGCTGCTTCGCCAGGTATTCTGCCGTCCGGTTGATCCAGACCCCTTTCAGCGCCGTGCCGGCGAGAAGGGCTGGGGCAGCATGGGCGCCGGGCCACTCACCCACGCGGGAATCGAGGTTTCCTTGACTCCATTCGAGAGCGCATACAAAAGCCGGGCGATCTGCCGTTCAGGGCCTTCACCAAGGCAATCTGAGGGCCAGAATAATCGGCCAGAATAATCGGCTGGCACTTCTGTGGGGCCATCACAGAACCATCGACCAGGGCTTCGCCCGGGTGGCGTGAGCCCGGTTCATGGCCGCTGAGGGCCGTGAAGGTCGCGCAAACGGGAAAATCCTCGACACGGTCCGTCTAGTGGTTCGATAGCCCCCAGGTAGGACCCTTTGGGAGCTACACCGGCTCGCCCCCTACAAACCGGCATTTCACAGGAGGGCCAGAACATGGCACGTATTACGATCAACGGGATTTCGCTCGATCCGGTCGCGCATGCCCAGGTGCTCAATCTCGCCGGACTCGAGTCGGAGGACGCCTCCGCGTCCGACTACATCCTGATCCAGACGACCGCGCCGCTCTCGCCCGACCAGACCGACGCGTTGGCGAGGCTAGGCATCATCGTCCAGGAGTATGTGTCCGAGAACACGTACCTGTGCAGCTATAGGGGGACCGACCTGACAAGCATCCGAGCCCTGCCATTCGTGGCCTGGACAAACGTCTATCTGCAGGCCTTCAAGGTCGCGCCCAACCTGCGGCCGGCGGGGGTGTCCCCGGCCGCGGCCATCCTTCCCACGGTCGCCGAGGTGTCGCAATCGCGGACCCCGCGCACGGTCGACATCGTCTTCCACGAGGATGTCGACCCGAACTCCGATGCGGTCAAATCCGCGGTCGCCGCCGCCGCGCGGGTAGACAAGGAAACGCTCCCGATGGGCCGCAGCAAGGTCCGGCTCACGGTCCAGGAAAAATACCTCGACGATCTTGCCGCGATCGACGCGGTGCGCGTAGTCCAGGAGGTGCCGGAGATTAAGCTCCGCAACAACGTCGCACGGCCGATACTGAACGCCGATGTTGTGTTGAGCGGAACCACCTATCAGGGCGACGGCCAAGTGGTCGCGGTTGCCGATACGGGCTTTGACCAGGGCTCGACCACGAGCCCACACCCGGCCTTCACGGGCCGCGTGACGAGGCTGTACGCCCTCGGGCGCGCGACGAGGAGCGACGACCCGGACGGCCATGGCACTCACGTCTGCGGATCGGTGCTGGGCGACGGCACCTCAGCCTCGATGGGCGGAGCGATCCAGGGCACGGCCCCGCGCGCCCAGTTGGTTGTCCAGTCGCTGATTGACTCGTCTGGCCGCCTCAGTGGCATCCCGCCCGATCTTACCGACCTCTTTGATCCGCCCTACCGTGACGACGGCGCGCGGGTCCACACGAACTCGTGGGGCGCCATTACGCCCAGCCTGCCGTACGATCAGAGTGCCCGCGAGATCGACGACTTCGTCTGGAACCACCCTGACCTCGTCATCTGTTTCGCCGCCGGCAACGATGGGACCGACAGCAATGGGGACGGCGTCGTCGACCCGGCTCAGGTCGGCTCCGAGTCGGCTGCCAAGAACTGCATAACCGTCGGCGCCAGTGAAAGCGTTCGGCGCGAGATCAGGCCGACCTTTCCCACCTACGGAAGCCTCAGGCCGTCCGACTTTCCGAAGCCCCCGATCCACGACGACCTCATGGCCAGCCACGAAGAGGGTATGGCCGCCTTCAGCAGTCGCGGCCCCACCCAGGAAGGTCGCTTCAAGCCCGATGTCGTCGCCCCCGGCACAAGCATTCTTTCAACCCACTCACGGAATGCGCCCGCCGCGCGACGTACCTTCGGCACGTCAAGCGACCCCGACTACTTCTTCGACAGCGGCACCAGCATGGCCACTCCGCTCGTCGCCGGATGCGCAGCCGTGCTGCGCGAGACGCTCATCAAAAATGGAATGCCAACGCCTCCGGCCTCACTTATTAAAGCGCTCCTGATCAACGGGGCCGTAGAGCTGATCGGACAGTACAGCCCGAGCGAGGCGGGCCCCTCCTTCAACGCCAATTCGGGCTTTGGCAGGGTGAACCTGCTCGGCTCGGTGATCCTCCCTGGCCCGAACCCAGACGCCGGCTTCGGCGACGGCGGCCCTCTCAGGCAGGGCGATGAGGATACAATCACCGTCAGGATCCCCAGCCAGCCCCCCGGTAATCAGGACGCAGCCGGCGAAGGCGCGGCGGGAGCAACCCCTTCGGGCGCCGCCACGATGGGCCTGGGCGCAACGTTCAAAATCACGCTCGTCTGGTCCGACCCCGCCGGCGCGGATCTTCAAAACGATCTCGACCTGATTGTCATAGCGGCCGATGGCAGCGAGCGACATGGCAACATGGGCACATCCAGCGGTTTTGACCGCGTGAACAACGTCGAGCAGGTCCTCTGGCCCAACATGCCGCCCGGCGATGCCAGGATCACCATTCGCGCGACTCGCATTACCCGTTTCCCTCAGCCTTACGCTTACGCCTGGCGCATCAGCTGAGGAGACGACGACACGGGTTCGGGTGCAGAAAACAGGGAGAGCCGGCGGCAGACGCGGTGGCTTTAAGCCGAGGGAGCCGCTGTTGGGCCCACCCGCGCGGTTCGTGGTATGACAGACGGCGATGAAGATCGTATGCGCGTTGAGTCTCTGCCTTCTTCTTCTCGCCTGCGTGCCGGGACCGTCCCGGCCGGCCGGCGGTACTCAGCGGTCGCCGGATGTCACCGCCTTCACCGCGACGCTCGACGAGTTGCGCGTCAAGGCGCGCATTCCGGGGCTGTCCGTGGCGATCGTCCAGGACGGAAAGGTGATCCTCGCCCATGGATTCGGCGTCGCGGACCTCGAGCAGCACCGGCCCGCGGCACCTGAGACGCCCTACAACATCGCCTCGGTCGCCAAGCCCATCTCGGCCGCGGTGGCGCTGAAGCTGGTCGAGCTCGGCAAGCTCGACCTCGACCGGCCCATGACGTCCTACCGCGGCTACACCGAGTTCTGCGACGATTTTCGCCAGGGCGCCGGCATCTTCTCCCGCGATCTCCATTGCGACACCGAGCCTCTGACGCTGCGCAACCTGCTCTCTCACACGGTGAACGGCAAGGCGGGCGAGAGCTTCCGCTACAACCCGCCGATGTATTCCTGGGCCTCGCGCCCGATGGCCGAGGTGGCCGGCGAGCCGTTTTCGGCCCTGGTGGAGCGCTACATCTTCGTGCCGGCGGGGATGAACCGGTCAGCCCGCATCCACCGCAATCTCCCCTTGCGGGCCGACCTGGCGCAGGCGCTCGCCCGGCCCTATCACCTGGACGCGAGCGGCGCCCTGGTGCGGTCCGAGGATCCCCCGCCGCAAGGCGACGGAGCCGCGGGCGGAGTGATCTCGACGGTGCTCGACCTGGCGAAGTTCGACCTCGCGCTCGACGGCGGCAAGCTCCTCTCCCCAGCCTCGGTCCGGCAGATGATGACGCCCGCGCACAACGCGGCCGGCGCCGCGCTGCCCTACGGCCTGGGCTGGTTCCTTCAGGAGCACCGCGGCCACAGGCTCGCCTGGCACTCCGGCTTGTGGGAGGGGAAGTATTCCGCCCTCTATCTCAAGATTCCGGACCGGCGCCTCACGATGATCCTCCTGGCCAACAGCGACGGTTTGTGGTGGAACAATCCGCTCGACAAGGCCGAGGTCGAGCGCTCTCCCTTCGCGGCGGCGTTCCTGGCGAGATTTTTGGTGGAGTGAGGGGCTCAATCTTGATCTAGAATCATCGGCGGCACCCCTTGAGGTAGCACCTCTTTGGAGATCTTGAACATGAACCAGGAATCCAAACCGGCCGGATACTTCGCCGAAACCGCGGTGGGGGCGGTGATGATCGTCGCCTTTCAGTTCCTCTCCCTCCCCATCCTGGTGGGCGGTCTGGTCGTACTCGGAGCCGTTAAGCTCTTCTCCGCTTCGCGCACCGAAAGGGAGTGAACCGTGGGGATGGCTCCAGAGATTCGAGCTTCCGAGCCAGAGTGGATCAGCCTTCTCCTGACCCGAGAGCTGTCGGCGTTCTCGCGGGAACTCGAGCTGTTTCAGGACGAAGCCCTGATCTGGGCGACTTCACCCGGCATCTCCAACTCGGCGGGCACGTTGACTCTTCACGTCTGCGGGAACCTCCGGCATTATGTCGGCGCCGTCCTGGGGAACACGGGGTATGTACGGGATCGCGACCGCGAGTTCAGCGCCCGCGATATTCCAAGAGCTCTGCTGCAGGCCGACCTGGCGGAAACGATCGAGGTGGTCCGAACGGTTCTGGCCGATCTCCCGGATCAGAAGCTCAGGGCAGAGTATCCGGACATTCTCGGCGGCCCGCGGCTTTCCACCGGCCTCTTTCTGTTCCATCTCACGGCTCACCTGGCGTTTCACCTGGGCCAGGCGGGCTACCTCCGGCGGCTCCTCACCAGAGCGAACGCGAGTAGCGGCGCCCTCTCGATGCAGGCACTCTCTTCCAACGGCTAGAATGCCGGTCCATGAGACACGCGGAGCATCACCGCACCCACCGCATTGGATGGCTGCGCGCCGCCATCCTCGGCGCCAACGACGGGATCGTTTCCACCGCCAGTTTGATCGTCGGCGTGGCCGCGGCCGAGTCCAGCCGCTCCGGCATTCTGGTCGCCGGCATGGCCGGGCTGGTGGCGGGCGCGATGTCGATGGCCGCGGGCGAGTATGTCTCCGTCAGCTCCCAATCCGATACGGAGAACGCCGACCTGGATCGTGAACGCGCGGAACTGGCCACGGACGGCGAATTCGAGCACGCCGAGCTGGCCGACATCTATGTCAAGCGCGGGCTCGACGCCGGGCTGGCCAGCCAGGTCGCCACCCAATTGATGGCCAAGGACGCGCTGGGCGCTCACGCCCGCGACGAGCTGGGTATCTCCGACACCCTCAGCGCGCGGCCCGTGCAGGCGGCCCTGGCTTCGGCGGGAACCTTCTCGGTCGGCGCCGCCATGCCCCTTCTGGTCGTCGTCCTGGTCCCCACCTCCGCGCTGGTCTGGGCGGTGTCGGGCAGCTCCCTGTTCTTTCTCGCGCTACTGGGTGCCCTGGCGGCCCGCGCCGGGGGTTCCCCGGTCTGGAGGGCCGCCGCGCGCGTGACCTTCTGGAGCGCGCTGGCGATGGCGCTGACGGCCGGGGTCGGCGCTCTGTTCGGCACGAAAGTCTGAGGCGGGCCGGCTCTTATCCCGGTTCCTGCCCCGGCTCCCAGCCGGGCGGGGCCATCTCCTTCGACACCAGCATCCGCTGAGTCGACCCCGATTCCCTGCGAAGCTAAACCAACTCCAGGCTCGCGAGATCTATGGGAGTTGGACACGACGCATTCAATCAAGGAGGAATCGATGAGAAGCCATCTTTATGTCACCGATCTCACCACCAACCTTTATACGGTCGATCCGGCGACCGGTTCCACCGGTCTTGTGGGCGCGACCGGCATGGCCTCCATCACGGACATCGCGTTCCATGGCCCGACCCTCTATGGAATTACCTTCTCCCGGCTGGTGCGGCTGGATCCCGACACCGGGTCGGCCGTGGCGGTCGGCGCTCCCTTCAGCTACACCACGAACGGGCTCGCCGTCTCCGAGGAAGGAACGATCTATGCCGGTACCACCAACGGCCAGTTGATCACGATCAATCCGGTCACCGGCGCCGCGGCGCTGGTCGGCCTTTTCGGCGGCGGGTTGACCTCCAGTGGCGACCTCGTGATCGACGACCACGGCGTGCTGTACGGCGCGCTGAACCAGGGTGCCAGCGTGGTGCTGGCGAGGATCAATCGCACGACCGGCGCGGCGACCGTCATCGGGCCGACGGGCTTCAGCACGGTCTACGGGCTGGCGATCCACTGCTGCAGGCTCTTCGGCGGCACCTCCGCGGGAGAATTGCTCTCGATCAACGCTGCCACCGGGCAGGGCACGGTCATCGGCAAGAGCTCGGTCTTCATGGGTGGCATGAGCGCTCGCCCTTGCTGCTGCTGAGCGGGTGGACCGTCTCGCCCGGCGTTGAGACGCTAGGGCTCCCAGCCGGGCGGGGCCATCTCGAAGCCGGCGAACTCGAAGGCCGGCGCCACCGTGCAGCCGGTGAGCGTCCAGCCGCCCAGCGGCCGGGCCATCTGCCAGACGCCGGCGGGCACCACCGCCTGCGGCCGCTCCCCCGCGGCGAGGTCCTTGCCGAGCCGCACCGGCGATCGCGGGCGGCCTTCCTCCGCGAGGATCAGCTCCAGCGGGGCTCCGGCGTAGTGATGCCAGACCTCGTCGGCGTCCACACGGTGCCAGGCCGAGACGGTCCCTTCGGGCAGCAGGAAGTAGATCGCCGTCGAGGCGGCGCGTTCGCCATCCGGCGCCGGGGCGCGGAAGGTCTCGCGGTAGAAACCCCCTTCCGGATGGGCGGTGAGGCCGAGGAGGCGGACGATCTCCTCGGCCGAGGGTTGATCCTCGCTCACGAACAGGGGCCGTCCCCCGGGCAGGGAGCGATCCGCCAGCGGATCGTGACGCTGGCGTCGACGCCCACCTCCCCCGCCGAGACCGGCGTGGCGGCCATCGCGTCCATGGCCATGGCCCGCCCCCGGAACGGAGAGGGGGGTGGCGAGATCGAAACGCCCCCTTCCGCCACCTCGAGGATCTCGACCAGCCGCACCTTGAGCGCCCGCGCCAGGGCGTCGGCCTTGGTCCGCGCCGACTGGACGGCGCTCGCGAGCGCCGTGGCGCGGGCCGCGTCGTCGTTGCGCAGGCCGAACTCGACCCCTTCGAGGTTGTTCGCCCCCGAGGCCAGGCCGGCGTCGATGACCGGCCCCACCTTGGCGAGGTCGTCGAGCAGGACGCTGACGGTGTTGGAGGCCTGATAGCCGGTGATGCGCGGCCCTTCCTGGGATTCGGGGCGCCCCTGGGCGTACTGGGGGCCGAGCGAGAGGCCGGTGGTCTGGATCCGCTCGGCCGGCACGCCGAGCTTGCGGATCGAGTCGAGCACGGCATTGGCCGAGCGGTTGACCTTGTCCTGGGCCTCGCGCGCGGTCGGCGCCTGGGCGAGCACTCCGAGGCGGACCGTCGCCTCATCCGGCGCCACCCGCGCCTGCCCCGAGCCCGAGACGGTCAGAACGGGAATATCCATCTCCATACTCTTCTCCTCACTCCCCGGCCGGGCGGTCTGCGCCACGAGCGGCGCCGCCAGAGCCAGGGAGATTACGGACATCGCGATGGTCTTGAGCATCAACACCTCCTCTTTCTCGCCCCCCAGTATACGAAGAAGACGCGAAAAGCCCCCGCCGGCCGTCAGGCCGGGCGGGGGCGGGGGACAGAAGCCTCGGGCCAGCTACCGGTGCTCTTCTACCTTGAGCTTACCGTCGGCGTCGAGCATGGACCTCGGTATCTCGGCAACTCCGCGATTGGCGAGGAAGTCCCCGAGATTGGACACGAAGCTGAGAGCGGCAAGGGCTCCCGCCCACACGCCGTAGCCTAAGAATCCAGCGATCGCCGCCAGCAACGCGAGCACAAGGCTCACCATCCGTAACGCCCGTGGCGGCGGCGGGGGAATGATCCGCACGGGAACCGCACCTCCTCCATCACCATTGGCCATGACACCCCTCCGATTTCAGTCGACCGTTCACCATACCTCTCCTCTCCGAAAAGAATATAAAGCGGACCGCTCTCCCGTTCCCGATTACTGGCTCGGCGGAGGCGGAGGAATCACGACAACCGGAACCGCGCCCTGTCCGTCGCCACTGCAGGAGCTGTCTTCTTCGGTGGTCTCGATTTTTTTCTTGTCGGCCATATGCCCCCCTTGTGTGGAAGACCGGGATCATCTCCGGTCCGCTCTTAGAGGCGCAAGAGCCCCTCCAATGTTACATCCTCACTCTACCGAGGCTCTCCAATGAGGATAAAGGGAGCCCAATAAGATGGATGCTTATATACGCCCCTTTCTATCATGGAAACTTTAGCCGCCTTCAACGCCTGGGCTTTATCGTGCAGATGGTCCAGGTTCTTGTAGAAGTCGAGCATCAGGCCGGGGGTCGAGCTGTCCGTGACGTTCCACAGGCTCACGACGAGGCTTGGCGCCCCCGCGTAGAAAAAGGCCCGGGTCAATCCGATCAGTCCTTCTCCGGTTACTTCCTTGCCGCGGCCCGTCTGACAGGCCGAGAGCACGACCAGATCGGCGGCAAGCTTCAGGTTGAAGATCTCTTGAACCCGCAAGTAGCCATCTTCAGGGCTCCCTTCGGGACGAACCAGCACGAGGGAAGAGTCTTCCGGGTAGCGCTCGTCCAGTTGGGCATGGGTGGCGAAATGAAGGCGATGAGCGGTCGCGACGGCAGGATTGCGCTTGACGGTCTCCTCGGTGGCCTCATTCCGGAAGAATTCGAGCGCCGAGCCTTGGTACAGATCGGCGATTCCGGAGATCTCGCGGCCTGACGCCGGCAGGGGGGGGAACTTGCGGGGAATGCTCTTTGCCTGGATCTCTCCCCCGCCGGCGGTACCCCGGATTCCGGCCCGCTCTCCTGATCCGGAGAATGGGGCGAAGGCGATCAGCTCTTTCGAGTCGGCGGGAGAAACCGCCCTCGGCTCCCGCAGGTTGGCCAGCACACTGGCCGAGGGAACGTAAGCGATCGCATACTTGTAGAGCAGGTAGGGCATTGGCGAGGACGCACCCTTGCCCGGCGCTTCGGTGAGGAAGGCTTCAAAGGGGATGTAATAAAGGCCGCGGTCCGGAACGATCACCAGGCTGCTCTTACCGGCAAGATCGCCGATGGCGGGAGCCACCAGCATCTGGTAGAGCCGAAACGCGGAATCGAGGTACTCCGGCCAGGTCAGGAGGTTCTCCTTCTCGAGAGCCGCCCGCAGGCGCTGCACCTGCTCCAGAATGATCCGGCCGGCCGGCAAGGGATAACTGCTGATCTTCTCCCGGGTCACCACGAACAGGGTCGAGCGGGCTTCCCCCAATGCATATTCGAGCAGTGCCGCGCCATCGCCCAGATCCTGCTGCTGGATCTCCCTGGCTTTCAGGGGGGTCGGATAACGGACCTGGGCGTACCGCCGGTTCCGCCTTCGGACTTCCCAGTCCAGCTTCTCCTGGTCACCATGGAGTTGGTCCAGTCGCTCTCTCAGCTCCTGGGCTCTCTTGGGAGTTGGGCTCATGCCCAATTCGGTCTGGGCGCGGGCAAAATCATCGGCCAGCTTGCTCTCTTTTTCTTTCAGCTCGCTGTCGAGCCCGTCGTTGACATTGATCCGGCCCTCCGCCAGCAGGTCGAGAAGACCCCGCGAGCGTGCCCGCTCGCTGGCCTCGAGAGCGAGATACCGGTACTCGCCATCGGGATGGAGCTGGTCCAGCTGCATCAACAGGTCGATGTAAAATTCATAGTAGGTCTGCTTCGAGGCGGAGTAGCCCAAGCGGATCTGCTGGCCCGCGATGTTGCGCCGGGTGGACTCGATGATATCCAGCGCGGCTTCAATATCCGCCCTCGCTTCTTCCAGCCGCCCCTGATCCCGCCGGAGCTTCGCGCGCCGCAATAAGGACGGGGTGACGACGCTGGGGTATTCGGTGTCGTTGCCCAGCTGGATCGCCTGCCCGAAATATTCGGCGGCACGGTCCAACTCTCCAAGAGCATGGTAAGCCGTTCCCATCGCCAGCAGCGTGGACGCCTCGGAAGTCCGCTGCTGAGTGGCTCGCGCCACCTTCAGGGCGCGCTGGAACGACTGCAGCGCCTGACCTGGTTCTTCCAGGGCCAACTGCGCCAAACCTACGTAATGCGGGATCATCCAGGACTCTTCGGGAAGCAGCTTTCGTGCTTCGTCGTACTGCTTCAAAGCCGCCCGGGGATTCCCCTGCCTTTGCAGAGTCGTCCCGATCCCGACGAGGGAGCTGATCTGCTCGTTGATCTTCTTCGCTTGCCGGGCAGCAGCGAGAGCGCTCTGATAGTTCTCCAACGCCTTGTCCAGATCTCCAAGGTCGAGGTAGATTCCGCCCAGATTGTAGAAGGCATGACCCGCGTCCTTGGGGTCGATCCTCTCGACGAGACTGGTCAAGGTCTCGACACTTCTCTGGAACTGGCCGCGGCGGTAATAGATCGAGCCAAGATCCAGATCGAGAATGGCCTCGCCATTCGTATCGCCCACGGCCCGGCTGAATCCGAGCGCCTGCTCCCATACCTTCAACGCTTCCGTGATATTGCCCTGATCGTAGTAAATGGCACCGATGCCGCTCAAAGCGTGCGCCTGCCCGGCGAAGTCTCGCGCTTTCTCCTGCAGACTCAGCGCCTCTTTGAACGCATTCAAGGCTTCCCCGGGAGCCCCCTTGGTCCGATAGGCTTTGCCCAGGCCCTGAAGCGCAAAGGCTTTTTCCGAAATCCTGCCGATCTGCTCCCAGGATGTTATAGCGGATTTGTAAAGCTTTATCGAGTTGTCGTACTGAGCCATCTCCAGGTAACAGTTTCCCAGATTGCACAGCGCCCAGGACTCCCCTTTGGCATACCGGCTCTCCTGGGCTCGTTGCAGGGCCTTCTGGTGCCAGCGCATCGCTTCCTGATGTTCTCCATGATCGGCGTAGAGACCTCCGATCTCGGCAAGGGATTCCACCTCTCCAGGGGCGTCTTTAACCGACTCCCAGAGGGAGAGCGCTTCTTTCAGTTTTGTGAGCGCCTTTTCCCTGGACTCGGCATCCCCTCTCAACCGGCGTCCTTCCGCAAGTCTCCTGACAGCCTCCACCCGGATTTTATCGCCCGCTTCGGCGGGACGCAAAGCGCGAGCTTCCAACTCGTAATGACCGGAGAACGCGTGCTTGCCATGAGTGGTTACCCTGAGCCGATAGCTTCCTGGAGTGCTGGTGACCAGAGCGAGCAACCTCAGGATTCCGAAGCCCGCGCGGCCGTCCGCCGCGGCCACGGGCTTCCCCTCGGGGTCCAGCAAGGACGCGTCGATCTCTACCCCCACCGGCAAGATCTCCAGAAACAGATAGGTTCTCGCGGCAAGCGGCAAAACGTACTCGTGCGTGTTCCCCAGATCGATATCTCGCGCCACCACGGCTCCGGGCATTAAGGAGGAACCGGTGGCCTCCATCTTCGCAAGCGGGGCGGAGCCGGGGGGAATCTGCTGAGCCAGGCCCCAGAGCTCCGGGCTGAGGAGGATTCCCAGTCCGAAAATCCAGGCCCGCCTTGGACGCGAGAGCAATGGGAAGAGACGGCAGGATCGAGTCGGCGAGATCATCGAGGGGATTCGACTCGTAACGTCCCCTGATTTTACCCTACTCCGGGCCAGCCGCGGCAATTGCCGGGATCACCGTATAGAAGGATAGGATGTTATCGATGGCGAGCGACGACCGGGAGATGGTCTCCCGCTTTCTCCAGGGAGAACGGGACGCGGTGGGAACCGTGGACGGCTGGATCTCGCGCGCCGCCTGGCCCTACCAGCGGCGGCTCGCCGACCGCTGGGACGACGTCCTTCAGGATGTCCGGCTGGAGGTGACCCGCCTGCTGGGCTCGGGGAAGTTCCGCGGCGAGTCGAGCCTGCGCACTTACCTCTGGCGGGTGGTCAGCCACACCTGCCTCGACCAGCTCCGGGCTCAGAGCAAGTGGAAGTGGACCGACCTGGAAGGCCTGGACCCGGCGGACGAGCCGGTCAGCACGGGGCCCGCCATCCCCGCGCGCCAGGAGGACAAGGATCTGCTCCTGCGCGTGCTCGACCGCGTGCCGCAGGAATGCCGGGAGCTCTGGCGCATGATCGTGGCCGGGCTCTCCTACCGGGAGATGAGCCTGCGGACGCAGGTGGCGGAGGGGACGCTGCGGGTGCGGGTCCTGCGCTGCCGCGAGAAGGCGGTCGCGGCCCGGCACGACCTTCTTGGCACCGGTTCGGGCAACGGACGTAACATCACGGTCAAAAGGCCGCCTAATAGCAGTGGAGGGGCGAATGCCGATGAACTGTGATCAAGCCATAGAGTTCCTGCCCTGGTTGCTGAATGGCACCCTGGAGGCCACAGAGAGAGACGAGGTCCGGCGGCACCTGGCGACCTGTGAGCGCTGCCGCGCGGCCCTGAACGACACCCGGGAAGCCTGGACGATCTTCGGTCAGCACATCCCCGGCGATGCCCTGGTGGCCCTCGCCTACGGCGAGGCCCCGGCCGGTGTCGACCCCGCCGTCGCGGAGCGCCATCTCGCCACCTGCGCCGAGTGCGCGGCCGAGCTGGAGCTCGCCCGGACGAGCCGGCGCCTGGAAGAGGACGACAAGATCGCCGTCTTCCCCGGAGCCCGCTCCCGCCAGGAGCCGATCGCCGATCGTGGCTCGCGGACCTGGCGCGCCGCCGCCCTGGCCGCCGGGCTCGCCGGGCTGGTCGCCGGGACGGGCTGGATCTATGAATTCCAGCAGGCCGGCAGCCTCGCCGAGCGGCTGGCCCAGAAGCCGGCGGCGGTCCAGGAGACCCCGCTCGCGCCGTCCCTGACCCGGATCGACGATGGGTCGAGCCGGCAGATGGCCGAGCTGAGCGGTAAGCTCCAGGAGTTCCAGAAGACGCAGGCAGAGCTCGACAGGCAGCTCGAGCAGGCGAAGGGGCAGATCGCCGAGCTCGCGAGGGAACGCGAAAGCCTGAGCCGCCCCCAGGCCGGCGCTCTCGTGGCCTTCAGTCCCAGTGAGGTGGTACGGAGCGAAACCGCGGAAACCACCGCGATCCCCGGAGATCGTCTGGCTTCGCTCCTCCTGCCCGCGGCCAAGGACGCGCCCTCCTCAGAGCGCGAGGCCGAAATCGTGACCGCCGCCGGGAAGATCGTCCGCGCCGAGAGCCGTCTGTCTCCGGACAAGAACGGCTACTACGCGCTCATTCTCCCCCCGGGTTCCCTGGAGCCGGGCAGCTACGCCCTGCGGCTCATCGCCCGAGAAGATGGCAAGCGCGTTGCCCGGGAGACCTGGCCAATCCGGATCGTGAAGACGTCCGCCGCGGCCAAACCCTGACGCCAGCGGCCCCTACCGCCCCAGCTCCCGGGCCGCCGCGCCGTGAATGGCCAGCGTCGCGGGATCCTGGAGGAAGGCGGCGACGCCGAGGCTGCCGGGCTTCCAGCGCTTGTCGATGCCGAGGACGACCTCGCCGGACTTCTCGGCTCCGGCCGTGGCCGGCAGCGTGAAAGCCTTCTCCAGCCGGCGCACCACGCGGTCGTTCCGGAGCACGCGCGAGGCGTTCTCCCCGGCCTTGACGTCCGTCGAGAGGCCGCTCTCGTAGACCGCCACCCAGAGGTCGAGGGGGCCGGCGCCGGCCGCCCTGGCGAGCTTGGCCCCCACCGTGACCTTCAGATGTCCGTCCGGCGTCGGCGGAGCGATCGCCAGGCTGACCCGGGCGTCCGGCTCGGCCGCCAGGGCCTGGGCGATCCGGCCGGTCACCTCCCCCTCCGAGTTGCCGACGCACTCGGAGCGGCCGTTCACCACCACCTGCGGCGTGTAGATGCGGTTGCTGTGGAAGACGCGGCCGGCGTAGACCCGCTGCCGGTCGGACCAGCGATTGGAGGAGAAGGGGTCTGTCCAGCCGATGGAGTTCCAGTAGTCGACGTGGAACGAGAGCGGGATCACCTTCCCCTGGTACCGGGGATCGCGGGCGATCTTCGAGAGCAGCCGGTCCGCCGGCGGGCAGCTCGAGCATCCCTGCGAGGTGAACAGCTCGACCACGGCGACGCGGTCCGCGGAAACGGAGGGCCCCGGCTCCCCGGCGCCGCTCCGCGGAGCGATCGCGATCAGGGCCAGGGCGAGGAGTGAGAGTCGGAAGAGCGGGTTCATCGAGAAAACCTCCGGGCGCTTTTACCAAGTCATTCTATCCTTCCGAGGAGATACGCGCCCCGAAACACTTCCGGCCCTGCCGCCACTCCCAGGTGGTAGGATTCTCTCAATCTGCCTTGAGAAGGAGGAGCCCCCATGCAGTCTCTGGCTTCAGCTGGCGTCGTGATCGGCGTTCTCTTCGCCATCATCGTCTTCTACGCCATCGCCCGCATGCTCTACAAGAAAGCGGGGCCGGACGAGGCCCTGATCGTCTACGGCCGCAAGGGAGTGTTCGGCAACAAGGTCAAGGACTCGCAGGGGGTGACCGAGGGGTTCCGCATCGTCCGCGGCGGCGGCACGTTCGTCTGGCCGGCCTGGGAGCAGTACCGGGTGATCTCGCTGCGGATGATGACCCTGGACATCGACCTCCAGCACGTCTACACCAGCCAGGGCATCCCGATCAACGTCAAGGCGGTCGCCCAGGTGAAGATCAAGGGGGACGTCGAGCACATCCGCAAGGCCGCCGAGGGGTTCCTCGGCGTGCCGGCCGAGCAGGTCCGCTCGACGATCCAGGAGACGGTCGCCGGCCACCTGCGCGGCATCATCGGCACCCTCACGCTCGAGGAGCTCTACCGCGACCAGAAGCGCTTCCAGGAGAAGGTCCGCGACGAGGCCCATTTCGACCTCGAGGGGATGGGCTTCGAGTTCAAGTCCTTCGTCTTCCAGGCGATCCAGGATTCGGAGGGCTATCTCGACTCGCTCGGCCAGCCGAAGATCCAGGAGGCCCTGCGCGACGCCCGCATCGCCACCGCCCAGGCCGACCGCGCCGCCAAGCTGGAGGAGGAGACCGCCCGCCAGCAGAAGGAGCAGAAGCGCTTCGGGGTGGATACCGAGATCGCCGACGCCGAGAAGGCCCTGTCGCTCAAGCGCGCCTCGATCCAGAAGGAGGTCGACGTCGCCCGGGCGCAGGCGGTCAAGGCCGGCGAGATGGAGACCAAGGTCCAGGACATCACCATCGCCGACAAGGAGGTCGAGCGCCGCAAGCTCGAGCTCAACGCCACCATCCGCGAGCAGGCGGACGCCAGGAAGTACGAGACCGAGCGGACCGCCGACGCCGAGCAGTACAAGGTCGAGCGCCAGGCCGCGGCCGACCGCAAGCGGCGCGAGGAGGCGGCGCAGGCGGTCAAGGCCGAGGGCCTCGCCAAGGCGGAGGCCGAGTCGGTGATGCGCAAGAACATCGGTCTCGCCGAGGCCGAGGCGATCCAGGCCAAGGGCGCGGCCGAGGCCTCGGCCCGGCGCCTGCTCGCCGAGGCCCTCAAGCTCTACAACGAGGCCGGCCTGTCGATCGAGGCCCTCAAGGTGCTGCCGGAGATCGCGGCGGCCATCTCGGAACCGCTGTCGCGCGCCGGGGCCACCACGATCATCAGCAACGGCAACGGCCACGAGGGCACCGGCGCCGCCAGGCTGAGCCAGGACGTGGTGCAGGTCCTCTCCCAGCTGTCGCCGATCATGGAGCAGCTCGCCGGCATCGACCTGAAGCGCTTCCTTCAGGACGTCTCGAAGATCCCGAGCGCGGTGGTTTCCAGGACGGACGGCGAGGGGCTGGCGCGGGTCGAGCCGCCGGCGCCGGTTTCCGGCCCCCGCTAAGGCAGGAGAGCCGCCATGGCGCCCGCTCCGACCACCCTGCCCGAGCTGGTCCAGCAGCTCGGGGCGACCTTCTCCCCCTTCGAGCGGCTGAAGATCCTCAGCCGCGCCTGGAGCGTGCTGCGGGCGATGACTCCCCAGGAGCGGCTGGTCGTGACCTCGCAGCTCGGGCTGGACCACGCAGACGAGGTCCTCGACGCGATCGTCAAGCGGAGCGGCCATGAGGCCTCGCCCACGCTGGTGGCGATGATCGAACGGGCGCAGATGAAGGGGACGGCCCATCTGCCGACGCTGATCGCCGACCTGCGCGATCCGCGGAAGCGCACCGAGCGGCTGCGGCAGGGCGCCCAGGCGGTCGTGGAAAACGCTCTGGCTGGCCCACCGCCGCTGCCGGCGCCGGCGTCTGTCGAGCTGAAACCGGCACCGCCGGCCCTCATGGCCGCCGCTCCGGTGGCTCCGGCGACTCCCGTGGCTCCGGCGCCCCTCCCGGTCGTCCTCGCGGCTGCTCCGGAGCCGGTTCCGGTCGCGCCACCTCCGCCACCGGCCGTGGCTTCCCCGGTTGTGGAGCCTCCGCCGCCTCCGAAGCCCCCGCCGCCGGCGCCTCCCGCGCGGAGGGTGGAGAGAGTGGAGGATAACGGCCTCGCGGGGAAGCTGGCCGAGGCTTCGTCGCTCACCGCCCGGTTCCACGTCCTCCGGCATCATCTGAAGGACGCGAAAGGATTGCCGGCGGACGGTCTGCGCTCTGTCGTCGAAGCCTTCCCCGACGGCTGGGCCCGCCGCCGGGCCCTCGTCGAGCTGCTGCGGACCGGCGCTCCGGCCGCGCTCGGCGACGCGCTCGGGCTCGTCGAGATTCTGGGATCGGAGCGCGATCGCCTCTGGTGTCTGGGCACCCTGGCTGAAAATCGCCGTGCCCTCAATCCCCAGGACCGGGAGACCCTGCTCGCCGCGGCGCCCTCCCCCACGGCCCGCCGGAGGCTGGAGCGGCGGCTCGGCTGACCCGCCTGCGATACAATCGTCAGGAAAGGAGATTGGAATGACGCGGAGCGCAGGAATCAAAGTTCGATTGGGGGTAGCTCTCCTCGGCCTGCTGGCGTCCGGCCTCGCCGCGAGCGCCGCGCCTCTCAAGGTCGGGGACCCCACTCCCGCCTTCAACCTCCAGACCCTGGACGGCAAGACGGTCAGCAGCGCCAGCCTCAAGGGGAAGGTCGTGGTGCTCGACTTCTGGGCCACCTGGTGCGGGCCGTGCCGCAAGGCGCTGCCGGAGCTCAAGGAGCTGCTGCAGAAGAATACCGGCAAGCCGCTGGTGCTGATCAGCGTCAGCGCGGACGAGAACCGCAAGGCGCTCGAGGAGTTCGTCCACGCGAACGGCATGAGCTGGATACAGGCCTGGGACGCCAAGGGGCTGGTGATCGGCGGCGTCTTCGGAGTCAACAACCTGCCCAGCTACGTGGTGATCAACGCCGAGGGGCGGATCGCTTATGTGATGAGGGGCTGGGCTCCGATGAGCACCTCCGCCCTGCTGAGCCAGGCGGTCTCCAGCGCGCTGACCACCGCCTGCACCGCGGACAAGGTCTGCTGAGACTGAGGGCCTGATGGCGCCAGGCCTCTCCCTCTCCCGGATCGGCCAGATCTCGGTGGTCGTCCACGACCTCGACCGGGCGGTCGCCTTCTATCGCGACGTCCTGGGGATGAAGTTCCTCTTCCAGGCTCCGCCCAAATTGGCCTTCTTCGACTGCGGCGGCGTCCGCCTGATGCTCAGCCTCCCCGAGGAGGCCGAGTTCGACCACCCCGGCTCCATCCTCTACTACAAGGTGGACGACATCCAGGCCACCTGGAAATCGCTGAGCGACCACGGCGCCGATCTCCGCGGCGAGCCCCACCTGCTCGCCCGCATGCCCGACCACGAGCTCTGGATGGCGTTCTTCCGGGATACCGAGGGGAACACGCTGGCGCTGATGAGCGAGGTGCGGGCGTAGCTCAGCACAGGAACATCGGCAGCCCCATCACTCCCACGATGCTCGGCCGGTAGCGCTCGCGGTCGTAGAACCTCTCGACGTTCACCTGCTTCTTGCCGTCGCCGATGATCTCCAGCGGCTCGGTCGTGTAGCGCCCCGACTGGATGGAGACGAGGCGGCCGGTCTTGCCGGCCAGGATGAGGTCGGCCGCCAGAGTGGCGAAGTTCTTGGCGACCAGGCGGTCGAGCGAGTCCGGCGGGCCGGAGCGCATCAGGTAGCCCAGGCGCTGGTAGATCACCCGGTCGCCCGTATGCCGCTGCAGCTCCTCGCGGAGCACCCGCCCCACGCCTCCCAGCTCGCGGTTGCCCACGGCGTCGGCCTCGCCGGTCTCGAAGGGGTGCCCCCCTTCGGGGTAGGCGCCCTCGGAGATCGTCGCAGACGGCGTAGTTGCTGGGGTTGCCGTGCTTGTCCTCGGCCAGCATCTCGACCACCCGCTCGAGGTCGAAGGGGACCTCGGCGATCAGCGCCCGGTCGGTGCCCGCGAGATACGAGGAGAGCAGGCAGGTCTCCCCCGAGTGGCGGCCGAACAGCTCCACCACCAGGAACCGCTCGTGCGAGCCCGCCACCGTGCGCAGGTCGTTGATGAAGTTGACCGAGCGGGTGATCGCCGTCGAGAAGCCGATGCAATAGTCGGTGCCGTAGACGTCGTTGTCCATGGTCTTCGGCAGGCCGATGATCTTGACCCCCTCGAGGTGGAGGCGGCAGGCGAAGGAGAGGGTGCCGTCGCCGCCGATCACCACCAGGGTGTCGAGATGCAGGAAGCGGAGCACCTCGAGGACGGCGTCGGTGAGGTCGAGCCGGCCGTCGGGGAGCACCTTGTTGGCCCGCTCGCGCAGGTGCTCGGGGACCCCCTCCGGGCTGGTGAGGGCGGGGTTGATCCGCGAGCTGTGGAGAATCGTGCCGCCGCTGCGGTCGATCGTCCGCGTGCTGGCCCGGGTCAGCGGCATCAGCCAGGAGGAGTTGTCGGCGTCGTGATACGGCTTGACGTGGAGGAGGGCCGCCCAGCCGCGGCGCAGCCCCACGACCTCGTAACCCTCCTCCTCCATGCGCCAGACGAACTGCTGGATGGCCGCGTTGAGCCCCGGCACGTCGCCGCCGCCCGTCAGGATGCCGACCCGCTTCGCCATTCGTCCTCTACATGCCCGCCCACCGCCGCCATGCGGCCGATCAGATCGACCACCCGGTTCGAGTACCCCCACTCGTTGTCGTACCAGGCGACGACCTTGACGTAGCCGTCCCCCTCGGCGCGGGTGGAGAGGGCGTCGAAGATCGAGGAGTGCGGATTGCCGATGATGTCGGTCGAGACCAGCGGCACCTCGCTGTACTCGACGACCGCCTTGAGCGCCCCCTCGGCGGCGTCGCGGACGGCGGCGTTGACCGCCGTCGTGTCCGGCTTCTCGCGCAGCCTGGCGACCAGGTCGACGATCGAGCCGTCGGGCACCGGCACGCGCATCGCCATGCCGTCGAGCTTCCCCTTGAGCTGCGGCAGCACCTTGCCCACCGCCCGGGCGGCGCCGGTGGTGGTGGGGATGATGTTCTGGGTCGCCGCGCGGCTGCGCCGGAAATCCTTGTGCGGGACGTCCGCCAGCCGCTGGTCGTTGGTGTAGGCGTGGACGGTGGTGATGAACCCCTCCTCGATGCCGAACGTCTCGTCGAGGATCTTGGCGATCGGCGCCAGGCAGTTGGTGGTGCACGAGGCGTTGGAGACCAGCCGGTGCTCAGGCTTCAGGGTGTCGTCGTTGACCCCCATGACGATCGTGGCGTCGATCTCGTCCTTGGCCGGAACGGTGAGGATCACCTTCCTGGCGCCCGCCGTCGAGATGCTTCTGGAGCTGCTCCCTGGCGGTGAACACGCCGGTCGACTCGATGACGATGTCCACTCCCAGCTTCCCCCAGGGGATCTTCGCGGGGTCCTTCTCGGCCGTCATGGCGATCCTGTGGCCCGTCCACGGTCATGAAGTCGTCGTCGGCCGAGACCTCCTTGTCGAAGACGCCCATGACGGAGTCGTGCTTCAGGAGATAGACGAGCTGCTGGTTCTCGAACAGGTCGTTGATCGCCACGACCTCGATGTCGTCGCGGTCGGAGAGGATGCGGAAGACGCTGCGGCCGATGCGGCCGAAGCCGTTGATGCCGATCTTGACGCTCATTGCGCTTTCCCCTTCTGGGCTCCATCGAGCTGCTCGAAGCGGCGGAGCAGGTCCACGACCCGGTGCGCGTAGCCCCAGCCGTTGTCGAACCAGGTCAGGGTCTTCGAGACGTTCTTGCCGAGCACCATGGTGGCGAGGCTGTCGTAGGTGCCGGAGTACTCCGAGTGCAGGATGTCGGAGGAGACGATCGGCTCGGTCTCGTAGTCCAGCACGCCCTTCAGGCGGTCCCCCGCGGTGGCGGCGCGGACCGCCTCGTTGACCGTCTCGACGGTGACCGGCTTCCGATGCCAGCAGACGAGGTCGACCACCGAGCCGTTGGCGACCGGCACGTTCATCGAGTAGCCGGTGATCTTCCCCTTGAGGCCGGGCAGGAGGTCGGCGAGGAGCTCGGCCGCGTGGGTCTCCTGCGGGATGATGTTCTCCCCCGCCGCCCGCCCCCGGCGCGGATCGTCGTGCGGCACGTCGGCCAGCCGCTGCTGGTTGGTGAAGGCGTGAACGGTGGTGAGGAACGCCCGCTCGATGCCGAAGGCGTCGTCGAGCACCTTGAGCACCGGCCCGGCCGCGATGGCGGTCGCCGAGCTGGCGGAGACGATCCGGTGCTCGGGGCGGAGCTGGTCCTCGTTGACGCCGAAGACGACGGTGAGATCCGGCGCCTCGGCGGGCGGCGAGCAGAGGATCACCCGCCTGGCCCCCGCCGCGAAGTGGCGCTCCACGTCGGCGCGGGTGCGGAATTTCGAGGTCGCCTCGATGACCACGTCGACCCCCAGGTCCCCCCAGGGGGGCACGTCCTGCGATCCCTTGGCCTCGGTCAGCATCTTCACCTGGCGGCCG
The DNA here is from genome assembly GCA_963792575.1 of uncultured Acidobacteriota bacterium. GTDB lineage: Bacteria > Acidobacteriota > Thermoanaerobaculia > Multivoradales > UBA5704 > DATARR01. Next base: position 185,089 of record CAWBWZ010000001.1, on the reverse strand, counting down.
GCGACCTGGAGGTCGCCGTCCTGGATGCTCACCTCGTCCGGGAAGCGCCCGAGGAGGGTGTCGAAGCGGAGCAGATAGGCGAGCGCCGCGGGGTCCGCCACGTCGCTCACCGCCTGGATCCGCAGATCGTCGCTCTTATAAAGGATGCGGAAGATGTTCCTCCCGATCCGTCCCAATCCCATCAAACCGATTCCGGTGGGCATGAAGATAGACCTCCCTTCCAGCCATGGCGGGCCTGCGGGTCCGCCCGCCGCCCTTGTCTGCCGAGAACGTAACACGTTCCGTGTCGCACCTTCACCCCCGATGAGCGGCTGGCCAGCTGTTTTCCTCCCCCGGGAACCGGGGGAGGCCAGGAGGGGGCGTTCCGGAGTCCGGAACGTTGAGGCCCCCTCCTAACCTCCCCCTGAGGGGGAGGAACCAGCTGCCACACCGCGCGAATTTTCCGACCGCTCCGCACGCCAGCGACCTGGACAGGGCAGCGGGACCGCCCCAGGTGGTAACGTTTACAGGCATTCGCCGGACAGCGCGGCGGAATTGGCGTATCATCCTGGAAACGTGGGGTTTTCTCTCACGTCACGATAGATTGACAGGTTTGTCACCACTTCTTAGAATCGCCGCTCGTCAGGGTCAGAAAAAGAACGCCTGGAGGGATTTTCCATTTGTGGTCTCTCGTCGCGGAGCCGGGTCGATTCTTCCGCCGTTCGCTGGCGGCGACTGCCACAATCCTCCTCGTCTCCTGTAGCGGCGCTCCGGCGCCCCAGACCTCCGGAGCGGCTCCTCCTTCCCCATCCAGCCCACCGGCCCGCGTCTCGGTCACTCCCCAGGAGAGCTGGCGCGACGCCGTCCTCTACTTCGTCGTCACCGACCGCTTCGCCGACGGCGACCCCGGCAACGACCGGGACGTCGACCGCAACGCCAAGGGGACCTTCCACGGCGGCGACCTCAAGGGGCTGACCCAACACCTCGACGAGATCGCCGACCTCGGCGCGACGGCGCTCTGGATCACGCCGGTGGTCAAGAACATCGACGGCTTCGTCACCGGCGCCGGCTTCCCCGACTGGGGGTACCACGGCTACTGGGGGGACGACTTCCAGCGGCTCGACCCCCGCTTCGGCACCGAGGCGGAGCTCAAGACCCTGGTGGACGAGGCGCACGCCCGCGGCATGAAGGTGCTGCTCGACGTGGTCTACAACCACGCCGGCTACGACTCGCAGGATGCTCGACGACCCGCGCACCAAGGGGCTGGTTCCGCGTCGGCGCCGAGCACCTGCGGCCAGGACGACGTGACCACCTGCGTCTCCGGCCTCCCCGACTTCAAGACCGAGCTCCCCGAGGTCGCGCGACTATCTGCTGAACGCCCAGCTCGGCCTCGCCAAGCGGGTGGGGGTGGACGGCTTCCGGCTCGACACGGTCAAGCACGTCCAGCACGACGTCTGGAAGGAGCACCGGCGGCGCACCCGCGCCGAGCTCGGCCAGGACTTCTTCCTGATCGGCGAGGTCTGGGGCGGCGACGCGCAGGTGCTCGACCCCTGGTTCGCGGACGACGAGATGGACGCCGGTTTCGACTTCTCCTTCCAGGGGAACGCGCTTGGCTGGGTCCAGGGGCGCGGTCGCACGGTGGCCTTCGACCGCTATCTCCAGTCGCGCGAGAAGGTGCGCGCCGGCCACCTGCTCTCCCCCTACCTCTCCTCGCACGACGTGCCGGGGGCGCTCTTCCAGCTCAACGGCGACAAGGAGCTGTTCCGCCTGGCGGCGCTGCTCGAGCTGACCGCCGGCGGGATCCCGATGATCTATTACGGCGAGGAGGTCGGGCGCCCCGGCGGCGACTGGCCGGACAACCGCAGCGACATGCCGTGGGGGGACCGCAAGATCCTCCCCGGAGCCGGCAAGCCGCGCGACGAGGCCCTGCGGGCCGATTACAAGAAACTGATCGCCATCCGCCGCGCCCACCCGGCCTTCTCGCGCGGTTTGCATTCAGGGCTGTCGACGGACGGCGACCTGCTGGTCTTCCTGCAGCGGGACGCGGCGAGCCACGACGCCGTCGTGGTGGCGATCAACCGCGGGAGCGCGCCGGCGACGGCGAGCTTCGACGCGCCGGCGGAGTGGGGGGCCGCTCCGGTGCGCGACGTCTGGACGGGTGCAGGCCGTGGCCACGGACGGCGGCAAGGTTTCGCGCCGTCGGTGGCGCCGAAGAGGGCAACGGATCTTCGCGGTCAAGTAGCTGTTGTCGGAGAAGGGGTTCTAAGCATGGCAGAGGTGACGTTCCACCACGTCAAGAAGGCGTACGGACCGGTGACGGTCATCCGAGATCTCGATCTCGACATCCAGGACCATGAGTTCATGGTGCTGGTGGGGCCGTCGGGGTGCGGCAAGTCGACCGCGCTGCGGATGATCGCCGGGCTGGAGGAGATCACCGGCGGCACCATCGCGATCGGCGACCGCGTGGTCAACGACGTGCCGCCCAAGGACCGCGACATCGCGATGGTCTTCCAGAGCTACGCGCTCTACCCGCACATGACGGTGCGCGAGAACCTCGAGTTCGGCCTCAAGATCCGCAAGACGCCGAAAGCAGGAGATGGACCGGCTGGTCAACGAGGCGGCGCGAGATCCTCGGCATCACCGAGCTCCTCGACCGCAAGCCCAAGCAGCTCTCGGGCGGCCAGCGCCAGCGCGTCGCCCTCGGCCGCGCCATCGTGCGCAAGCCCGCCGTCTTCCTGTTCGACGAGCCGCTCTCCAACCTCGACGCCAAGCTGCGCGTGCAGATGCGCGCCGAGATCTCGAAGCTGCAGAAGCGCCTCCAGACGACCACCGTCTACGTCACCCACGACCAGATCGAGGCGATGACGATGGGCGACCGCATCGCCGTGATGAACGAGCGGCAAGCTCGCAGCAGGTGGGCACGCCGCTGGAGGTCTACGAGCAGCCGGCCAACCTGTTCGTGGCCAGCTTCATCGGCACGCCGCCGATGAACTTCCTCCCGGCCACCCTCGCCGACGGCGGCGCGACGGTCGCCGCCTCCGGCTTCCGGCTGCCGGTGCCCGCAGGCGTTCCGCGCCGCGGCGGCGGGGCAGGACGGCATGAAGGTGATGCTGGGCCTGCGGCCGGAGAACATCCGCGAGGCCGCCCGCGGACGGCGGCGGCGTCACGCGTGCCGATCACCGCGAAGGTGGAGTTCGTCGAGCCGCTGGGACACGAGGTCATCGTCCACGGCCGCGTCGGCGACGAGCTGCTCGTCGCCAAGGTCGATCCGCACCGCTCGCCGAAGATGGGCGACACGATGACCCTGGTGATCGAGACGGAAGCCGCCCACCTCTTCGACGCCGCCACCGAGAAACGGCTCGGGCTCTGAGCCTCGGGACCTGCTTCCACCAAGGAGAACCGGCATGAAAACCAAACTCGTTCGCGGCACCCTGGCGCTGGCGCTGCTGCTCGCCTTCCCCCTCGCCGCCCTGGCGCAGAAAGAGATCGTGGTCTGGCACGGCTACCGCGGCGGCGAGAAGGCCGCCTTTGAGAAGGTGGTCGACAACTTCAACAAGGCCAACGCCGGCAAGATCAAGGTCACGACCCTCGCCGTCCCCTACGACGCCTTCGCCGACAAGATCACGGCGGCGGTGCCGCGCGGCAAGGGGCCGGACGTCTTCATCTTCGCCCAGGACCGCCTCGGCGGCTGGGTGGCGGCGGGCAACACCGTCGAGCCGCTCGACTTCTTCCTCGACGCGCCGACCAAGGGGCGCTATCTCAAGGCCACCCTGCGACGCGATGACCTACCAGGGGAACACCTACGGGCTCCCGCTCGAACTTCAAGGTCATCACCCTGATCTACAACAAGAAGCTGGTGCCGGTGCCGCCGAAGACCACGGCGGAGCTGGCAGGCGATGGCGAAGAAGCTCACCAACGCCCCGGCCGGCAAGTTCGGCCTGGCCTACTGCGTACTCCGACTTCTACTACCACGCGGCGCTGATGAACGGCTTCGGCGGCGGCGTCTTCGCCGGCCGCAAGCCGACGCTCAACTCGCCGCAGAACGTCAGCCTCGCTCGACTACCTGCTGAAGTGGATCAACCAGGGGCTTCATGCCGGCCGAGCCGTCGACGGCGCTGATCACCTCGCTGTTCAACGAGGGGAAGGCGGCGATGGTCTTCTCCGGCCCCTGGTTCCTCGGCGAGATCGCCAAGGGCGATCGACTACGGCCTGGCGCCGCTGCCCACGATCTCGCGAGGCCGGCAACAAGCCGATGCGGCCGTGGATCACCGTCGAGGGGGTCTACGTGGCCGCGCCGTCGAAGAACAAGGACGCCGCCTACGAGCTGCTCAAGTACCTGACCGACGTGCCGGCCGCCAAGGTGCTGGCCCTCGAGGGGCGGCAGACGCCCGGCCAACAAGGGGGTCTACGCCGACCCGCAGGTGGCGGCCGACCCGATCCTCAAGGCCTTCCGCCAGCAGGTCGACGTCGCCGTGCCGATGCCCAACCTGCCCGAGATGTCGATGGTCTGGTCGCCGGCGACGACGGCGATGAACACCATCGTCAAGAAGGCGGTCGACGCCCAAGGCCGCGCTGGACCAGGCGCAGAAGGAAGTGCTGGAACGCATCGCCAGCCTGTTGAAGAAGTAGCCGAAGAATTAGCCCGGGAGAACCGCCATGGCCAGTGAAAGCTCCGATCGGCGTGAAGCTCGCCCCGCCTCGCACCGGCGGCGGTTCCTGATCGGCCTCGCCCTCGCCGCCCTGCTCGCGGTGGGGCTCGGGGCGATGCTCCTCGCCGGAGCGCAGACGGCCGAGCGCCGCGAGAGCGCCGAGCGCCGCGCCCTGGTCACTCTCTCCGCCCTCGCCGCCGTCGTCGACCGGGCGAGCGGCGGCAGCGTCCAGGAGGCGGCGCCGGCCGCTCCTGCTGAAACGCCCGCCGAAGGCGGCATGGGGCTGGGGGCCGAGATCGCGGCGGCCGAGCAGGGGCAAGCCCAGGCGCCCACCGACGCCGAGGCTGGCGCCATCCGCAAGGCGGTGGAAGGCTTCGCCGCCGACCACCCCGAAGTGGCCGCCATCCGGGTGGTCGAATTCGAGGGCATCATGCTCGCCGCCTCGACCTCCGCGGCCGACCAGGGCGCCAAGGCGGCGCCGCGGCGGCTGGAGCGCGACGAGAAGCCGCTCTACGATCTCGGCCAGAAGCTGCGCGCCAACGTCGAGAGCAACCGCCAGGGAGCCGAGGGAGCCGCCCGCGCGCCCGAGCTCGGCTTCGAGCGGCAGGCGGACGGCGTGCTCGCGCTGGGGGCGCCGGTGGAGCGCGGCGGCGAGGTGATCGGCATGGTGCAGATGGAGACCCGGGCTACCCGTCGAGCCCCCCACCTTCATCTTTCTGCCATTCGTCTGCTTCTGGCTGGCGCCGGTGATCGCCCTGGTCCTGCTCTCGTTCGTCCTCGGTGAACGGCGGTGGCTGCTGGCGGCGGCCGCGGCCCTCCTGCTGATCCTCTCCCTCTTCTTCTACGGACGCTTCGCCGTCAGTGTGCTGAAAGCCGAGCGCCGGGTCTCGGCCCAGGCGGTGGCCGCCCAGATCGGCGAGGAGTCGAAGAAGGCGGAGGCGCTCCTGGCGCGGCAGTCGATCCCCGCCGGCCAGCCGCTGGCGCCGACGCTCTGGGACGTCGACCTCTACCGCCAGTCGCGCGGGCTGATCGGCGCCTCCGGCGCTCTCGACGAGGGGAAGCTCGGCGAGCTCGTCCAGGTCGACGCCGGGCGGATGACCCGCTCGGTGGTCCTGCTCGCCCTGCTCTCGCTCGTCCTGCTCGCCTTCGTCGGGCTGGGCTGGGCGGCGCGCACCGGCGCCGCCCTCGTCGAGTACCGCACAGCCTACGCCTATGTCCTGCCGGCGATGATCGGCATGCTGATCCTGGTCTTCTTCCCGTTCTTCTACGGCATCGCCCTGTCGTTCACCAACGCCAACATCTACAACACCGACAAGACGATCTTCGAGACCTGGGTCGGGCTCCAGAACTACCTCGACATCATCAGCGACTTCCACATCGTGCACCGCACGGCGGCGGGGGTCGCCTGGGACTATCAGAATTTCTATTACACGCTGCTGTTCACCATCGTCTGGACGGTGGCCAACGTGGCGATCGGCGTCACGCTCGGGCTCGCCCTGGCGCTGACCCTGAATCTCAAGGGTTTCGCCCTGCGGCCGCTCTACCGGGTGCTGCTGATCCTCCCCTGGGCGATGCCCAACTACATCACGGCGCTGATCTTCAAGGGCATGTTCCACCGGCAGTTCGGCGTGATCAACCAGATCCTCCAGATCGCCGGAATCCCCGAGGTCGCCTGGTTCGATCACCCGTTCACCTCGTTCCTGGCGGTGCTGACCACCAACGGCTGGCTCTCCTTCCCGTTCATGATGGTGATCTCGCTGGGCGCCCTGCAGTCGATCCCGGCCGATCTCTACGAGGCGGCGCGGGTGGACGGCGCCACGCGCTGGCAGCAGTTCCGCTCGATCACCCTGCCGTCGCTCAAGCCCGCGCTGGTGCCGGCGATCATCCTGTCGGTGATCTGGACCTTCAATCAGTTCAACGTGATCTATCTGGTCTCCGCCGGCGACCGCCGGGCACTCGACCGAGATCCTGATCACGCAGTCGTACAAGCTGGCGTTCGAGCAGTACCGCTACGGCTACGCGGCCGCTTACTCGGCCATCATTTTCCTGATCCTGTTCGCCTACGGCACCTGGCAGAACCGGGTGACCGGCGCGACGGAGGCGATCGGATGAGATCGAGACGCAGCGACGAGCCGGCCCACTGGCCGCTCCACATCTTCGTGCTGATCATGGTGCTGATCACCGTCTACCCGATTCTGTGGGTGCTGACCATCGCCTTCTCCGGCGGACAGAGCCTGGCGATCGCCGACGTGCCGTCGAACGCCGGCGCCATCGACCGGCTGCGCGCCGTCATCCCCTGGCCCTCGCACCTGTCGATCGACAACTTCCGCTCGCTGTTCGCCGACCAGCCGTTCGGGCGCTGGCTGCTCAACAGCGTCCTGGTGGCGGGGCTGACGACGGTCCTCGGCGTCTTCCTCGCCTGCACCGCGGCCTACGCCTTCTCGCGCTTCCGCTTCCCCGGCCGGCGGGCGGGGCTGATGGCCTTCCTGGTGTCGCAGATGTTCCCCGGCACCCTGATGCTGATCCCGCTCTACATCATCATCGTCCAGTGGCTGGGGCTGGGCTCGACTTTCACCGGCCTGGTGCTGATCTATACGGTGACCGCGATCCCCTTCTGCGTCTGGATGATGAAAGGTTATTTCGACACCATCCCCAAGGAGCTCGAGGAGTCGGCGCTGATCGACGGCGCCTCGCAGGCGACGATCTTCTTCCGCATCATCCTGCCGCTGGCCAAGCCCGCCGTGGCGGTGACCGCGCTGTTCTCGTTCATGACCGGCTGGAACGAGTTCATCCAGGCCGCCACCTTCATGAACCAGCGAGGACATGTACACGGCCCCGGTGGGGCTGCGCTTCTTCGTCGGCGGCTTCTCCCAGCAGTGGGGGTACTTCGCGGCCGGCTCGATCATCGCCGCCATCCCGGTGATGGCGCTCTTCCTGTTCCTGCAAAAATATCTGGTTTCCGGTCTTACGGCCGGCGCAGTCAAGGGCTGAAGGCCCACCAACAAGGAGGTCTACGTATGTCCAAGAATTTCTGGAAAATGGGTGCCGCGGCCGCGGCCGGCCTGCTGATCGCCGGCTCCGCGCTCGCCCAGAGCGGCGTTTCGTTCAAGGATCCCGCCAACGACGACAACGGTCCGGGCAGCTACACCTACCCGACCGACGGCGTCTACAAGCGCGGCTCGTTCGACATGACCGCCTTCGACGTCAAGGTCAGCGGCAAGAAGGTGGACTTCGCCGTCACCTTCAACACCGCCCTCGAGGACCCCTGGCGGATGGGCGGCGGCTTCTCGGTGCAGATGGTGTTCATCGCCATCCGCACCGGCGCCGAGGGGGGCTTCAAGGACGGCCCTCCGGGCACCAACGTCACCTTCGCCGACGGCAATGAGTGGAACAAGATGGTGATCCTTTCGCCGCAGGGGCCCGGCAAGGTGAAGTCCGAGGTGGACGCCAAGATGGCCGCGGCGCAGGGCGGAGCGGTGGTCATCCCGACCCGCGTCAAGGGCGCCGGCCGGACGATCACCGGCTCGGTGGACCTCGACCAGCTCGGCGGCGGCGACCCCTCGCAGTGGGGCTACCAGGTCCTCGTGCAGTCCAACGAGGGGTTCCCCGACGGCAAGGACCTGCTCACCCGCAAGGTCAACGAGTATGAGGGCCAGCACCGCTTCGGCGGCGGCACCGACAGCGATTGCGATCCGCACGTGATCGACATCCTGGCCGGCAACGGCACCGGCGCGGCCGACGAGGTCCAGATGCAGCACGACATGCTGAAGTACGAGTGCAACCCGGACGGCACGCGCAAGTCGGGCGCCGCCCTCAAGATGGTTTCCGCCAAGAAGTAAACCATCCAACTCCATCCGGAGGAGAGGAACTGATATGAGATTTTCCAGGGGCTTTGCGATCGGTCTGCTCGCCTCCGCGGCGGCGCTGGCTTCGATGCCGGCGCTCGCCGTGGACGGCCAGACGATGATCATCACCGGCGAGGACTACACCAAGTGGCTGTGGGGCAACCAGCACACCGACGGCAGCGTCTACAACTTCACCACCGTCCCCGGCGAGGGGTACGGCGACAACGGCCAGGGCACGGAGATCGATCTGCTGATCTCCTCCCACCCCTCGAAGAACATCGAGGTGACCGGCCGGCTGCAATCGCGCTTCAACCAGAACCAGTGGACCAACTACGCCGGCTTCGGCGGCCGCAACCCGGCGCTGGAGAACCCGCCGGGCGGCGATTGCGTCGGCGGCGACTGCGGCGAGTTCGATCCGCGCTCCAACGAATACATCAAGATGCGCGGCCTGACCGCCCGCTTCACCCCGGGCTTCAAGTGGCTGGACGCCGCCACCATCGGCTCCTCCGACCTCGGCATGTTCGATCCGTTCACGATCGGCAAGATCCGCTACATCGACCGCGACAACGCCAAGGCCATCCTCTTCCAGGGCGCCGCTGGGCAGCCGCCAGCTGACCTACGACCTGATCCGCGTCTCGCTGCCGCGCCTGTTTGCCGGCCCGAACTTCAACACCGGCGACTACGCCGGCCAGGACGGCGCCTACGGCCTGCAGCTCAAGTTCACGCCGAGCTCGTTCTTCGACGCCGTCGGCATCTACGATCGCGTCCGCGACGTCGAGGTCAGCGCCAAGGACACCGGCAACAACGGCGTGGACAATGGCCGCAGCCTCGATTCCCGCTTCAAGAACGACGTCTACGGCGGCAAGTTCGGCATCCATCCGAGCTCGAAGTTCGACTTCCGCGGCCTCTACTACTACTCGAAGGCCGAGTCCAACCCGAAGTTCGGCACCCCCACCGGCTTCGGCCTGTCGGGCTTCTCGCCGGCGCTGGCCGGCAAGGTCAGCGACCCGCTCTACAAGGCCAACGTCGACCTCAACGATCCGTTCGGCATCGGCCTCTCCTTCAACGTCGAGTACTTCAACATCGGCGCCCAGTACAGTCTCGATCCTGGCGGCCCGCCGCGAGGTCGGACGTGCTGCTGACCGAGGGGCACGACGGCGCCTTCGTCTTCCCCGGCCCGGACAACTCCGCCTTCGGCGTCTTCGCCGGCAACCCCACCCGCATCGGCTACGGCGGCTGGGAGGGCCCGGCGCAGCAGGTGGCGACGATCAACGTCGACAACGAGTTCACCGACTTCGAGGAGCCGATGGCCGAGACCGTCATCGGCTGGAAGGGCATCACCGTCGCTCCCAACTGGACGATCGGCGACCTCGACCTCTCGGGCGAGTACTCCCACATCGACTACAACACCAACTGGCAGGCCTGGGGCGACACCAGCCGCCGGCATCACCGATTCGATCTACCCGAACTTCGAGTCCGACGCCGGCGTCGGCTCCTTCCGCAACGCCTACGCGCCGTTCCAGGACAAGAAGACCGACATCGCCATCCTGCGCGGCAAGTACCTGCTCAACGTCGGCAAGGGCGTCGACGTCTTCGGCAAGATCAAGCTGATCGACGAGACCGACAAGCGGATGAACGATTCGCGCTTCCTGCCCTACCAGGCCGGGCGACTGCCCGGGCGGCGGCGTGGCGTGCCACAACCACGCCCAGAACTACTACGCGCCGGGCAACTCCACCGCCGACCTCTACGGCAACCCGCCGGTGATCACCGTCAACGGCGTCACCGGCTACCAGTGGAAGCCGTTCGACAGCCTCTCGGACGACGACCGCGACCTCGACTACAAGCTGTTACCAGCTCGGCGCCGGCTACCAGCTCACCGGCAACCTCTACAGCTCGCTGACCTACGAGCGCTACAACGTCGACCTGAAGGACGGCAACACCGCCTTCCAGGCCTATCAGCTCCACAGCATGGCGTCAGGGCAGAACGACAAGAACAAGCTGATCCTCTACGCGCACTACACCTTCGGCGGGGCCGAGTTCGGCGCCAACTACGAGTACAACTGGGGCACCTTCGACCCCGACTTCGGCGGCGGCTTCGTGACCCAGTACGCCGACGCCGGGATCGCCCGCGACTACGGCGTGCCGGTCGGCTCCCCCGGCTTCAAGGGCCGCTTCGGCGGCTGGAACAGCCTGATCAAGCGGGACTTCAAACAGAACCGCCTCAAGGTGTTCATGAAGGTCCGGTTCTAGAAGGCTGAAGGAAATCTTCGCGGGGGCGGCCCTCTGGGGTCGCCCCCGCGTTTTAGGATCGGATATCCTGGAGACGCGCTTTTTGGAGAAACAATGCGATTCAGCCGTTCCCATCTGCTCACCGCCACCCTCCTCGCCTCCCTGATCGCTCCGCCCGCCTTCGGCGCCGGCAAGGAGATCTTCACCCTCACCGACCCGCGGGGCGACGACCATGGCGACGGCAAGATCGTCTACCCCAACAACGACGATCTGAAGCCCGGCGATCTCGACATCCTCTCCCTGACCGCCCGGGAGGACGGCGACGGCACGATGTTCGAGGTCACCTTCGCGCGCCCCGTGCGGACGCCCGGCCCGGGAGGCCATCGACGAGCTCGGCACCCAGCTCGACAAGATCGCCCGCTTCGGCTTCTACAACCTGAACCTCGACCTCTACATCGACACCGACCGGGTCGCGGGCTCCGGCGGCCTCACCATGCTCCCCGGCCGCCACGCCGAGGTCGATCCGTCGACCGCCTGGGAGAAGGCGGTCATCCTGACGCCCCGGCCCAACGAGGCCAAGGCCGAGCTCAAGCGGCTGCTCCTGAAGACCCTCAACGAGGACGCCAAGAAGAGCAGCAGCCTCACCGACGCGGAGATCGACTCGCTCAAGAAGCAGATCCCGGTCGACGTCGAGGAGCGCATCTTCTTCCCCACCCAGATCCACGTGCGCGGCCAGAAGATCAGCTTCTTCGTGCCCGGCATCGTCCTCGGCGGCCCGGCCAAATCCACCTGGGCCTACACCGTGGCCACCACCGGCGCCGACCTGCTGCAGTCCTTCGACCTCGCCCGCAAGCTGGGCCGCGATCCGGCCGACAAGAGTCTGATGATCCTCCCCGTCTCCCCGGGCCGCTGGCAGGACCGCTTCGGCGGCGGCCGCGAGAACGCCGACATCCAGCCGCCCCTGATCGACCTCATCGTGGCCAAGGGCGGCCGCACCCAGGAACAGGTCCTCTCCGACTTCGACGCCCGCGCCAAAAAGCCGGTGAAGCTCACCGGAGTCGTGCCCGCGGATCAGAAGTAGGGGGTTTCCTGTTCTGAGGGAAGGGCGGGGACGAATCCCCGCCCTTTTGCTATCTGGCCGGCCTCTACGGATACAGCGGGCAGTGGCCGCGCAGCGGCTTCGTGCAGACCCGGTTGCAGCCGTCGATGCCGCAGGGGTAGCAGCAGAGCTGCCCCGTCGGGCAGTCGGCGTTGGTGGCGCAGAGTGTCGAGAGGAAGATGGGGCTGGGAAGCAGATCGCTCGTGACGTTGCCCTGGCCGCCTGACAGGGTCGCCAGGAAGTCCGCGGTGCTGGCGGGAACGGGCGCCGCCGCCGGAGTCTGAGCCATGCCCTGGGCGCAGAGGGCCAGGGCGAAGAGGGCGAGCAGGACGAGGGCTTTCGTAAAGTTCTTCATCGTTGGTCTCCTTGTTGCCAGCCGGCGTCAAGCCGGCCATCATAAGGTATAGGTGCTCTACCGCCGCTCTCCCGCGCCCTACAGAGGGACTGGCACCTCGCCCGTTGCCGGCGGTGCGCGTCCGCGTCCTCCGCCCAGACTACTCGCCGGTCGATTTTGCTGCGAATGAGAAGGCTACGTCTTTCTGGCGCAGTAGCTTCATCGGCACCAAGTTTCTATTGGACTCCGTGATCTCGTAGGCCTTGTACACGGAGTAACCTCCGGCGAGCAGGCCGTAAAAGCATTCGCTCCATTCGGCCATCTGCTCGCCATTCACTATGGCCTTGGTAGCAACCATGTTCGCGATACGCGCGACTTCGACGGCCAAGTACAAAGCATAACAGGTGGCCAGGACCACCAACCGGGTCTCTGACTCTACCAGAAGCGTGGCGAAAAATTCGGGCAACATCTTGTCGACTTTGGGAGTGGACGGCTTGTGTCCGGAACCGACTGGACTGAACAGAAGGTCGCCGCTCTCGGGGTCGATTGGCAGTACCAAGTGAATGACTTCAAAGGTCTGAGTTGTCAGTAACCGACGAAGGCGATCTGACGTCAACCGACGCTCTACCACGACTTGCCCAGGGAATATCTCTTCTAAAACCGCGACATCCATATCGAACTTCATGTGATCGGTGTACTGCTCACTGGCCGCGCAGAGGATCCGAGGATTATCGATCCGCTCCAGGTCCTGACCTGACAGGCGGTATTTTTCCTCGAGAGCTTCAACCTCTTGAGCCATAGCCTTGAAATCAACTCTTGGCACTTGCACCTCAAGCAGTCCCGCAATCGCCTCGTAGAGTTGCTGCAGACCTTCTGGGCGGCCAGCTTCGATCCCCTGAAGGAGGTTCAGGGGCATCGGCAGATGGTCCGGGATCAGCCCTGAATGACAGACGGGCATAACCCGGATCCCGCGGACCCAACCGGCACCGGCTTCGAAGTTGACCCAGGGACGCGCGACGGATTCCTTGCTGCATAGGACGATCTCGAACTTCGCCCTTTCCAGTGCCTCACTCAGCTTGTTCAGCCACGGCTCTCCTGCCTGGATCGTCTTTCCGTCGGATGAAACGAACACTTCGAGAATGCCTAGAAAGTCGTTGACCAGAAACTTCTTCAGGCACTGGGCCAGGTCCGTTTCTTTGGCTATATGACTGATAAAGAGCATCGATTTCTTCACGAGCTGACTCCTCGTATTGTCGCTGGACGACGGAAAGTGACCGGCCGTTCTCTCAATCCAGAGTCTGAACCGGCATCGAGTGCTTCTTGCGGAAGCTGTTGCCGATCAAGGTGGCAAGGATGAGCGGAATCAACGCGCGGCCGATGATCCCGCCAATGAACCTGCCTTGCATTTCGGGATCCACGCGAGTACCAGCCAGCATGTAGACCCCGAACCCGAGGTCGACTATGAGGAAGATGGCAAGGACGATCAGAGCCACAAAGCCTGGATTCGAGACTGGCCGGCCCTTGGCTCGATTGATCCCGAAACAGATGACCAGGACCACGGCGAAGAGGACAAAGTAGCTCATGGTTCTCCCTGACTGGCCTTGACGAACACACAGGCGGGAGGCGGCCCTCAGCCGTCTATCCATTGCGGGGACGGTGCGGCACACCCACAACCTCTGGCCATCGTTTGTGAGGGCTATTCTATCGCAGTCTCAGCCGTCGGCCGGCATCATCAGGACGACCTTGCCGGTCGAGGCCCGGCTCTCCAGCAGACGGTGCGCTTCCGCCACCTCTTCGAGTGGGAAATGCCGCGAGATCGAGATCGCCAGCTCCCCCGCTTCGATCCCTGACAAAGCGCCTGGCACCTCTCCCTTCACCCTCTCCTTTCACTGCAAGTTTTTGTGGGACCGACACCGTGTGCAACTGTAGTGTTAGCGAGTTTTGCTGAACCTCAACCCGTCCTCCCGGCCACCGCCCACATTGAGTTAGGACACGCCCCATGGCGGGGTCAGGCGTTGGGAGGAGACAATTTTGTGACAGGCGGAAGTGAGACGGATGGACGGGAGGAGCGAACCGGGCGAAAATTAGGTGTCACTTCAACAGAGGAGAGAAGGTATGCGCAAGATGCTTGTGCAGGCATGCATCCTTGGGACACTGTCGGCATGGCCGCTTTATCCTCAGGTTCGACAAGCAACGCCTGAGGACATGGCGACCGCAACGAACTCGCGGGAGATACCCAGCCCGATGCTAGTGGACATTCCGCTTGGGGCCGGCACATCGCCTAACGGGAAACCGCGGAAGGCATTCAATGACTCGCCTGCAGGGGTGACGCGAGCCTACAACGATGCCACTGGATACGTCTGTGACAAGGCAAGGATCGGCGTGGTGCTCCTGCGGCTGGAGGATCGGCGAGGGAAAAAGAGAATCACCGCCACCACGGCACTGAGCACGGAGTGGATTCGCCAACACGTAGCCCTCTCAGTTGCCCTGCTCTCGAAGGGAAAAGAGGTCCGCCGGCAGCAGTGGGATGATCTCGTGCTTGGCGCAACGAAGGGGGCCGCCGTCAACGCGATGGGCAACTACGCCCTGGGCATCGGGACGTCGAACTCGAAGGCGCCTTCAGTGGAGTGGGACCTGTCTGATTCAGAGTGGAGCGCGCTTTGGGAGGGTGAGGCTCCGACACTGCGGGTGATCCTCACTATCGCAAAGGATGAGGAGGACGGGTAAGCCGACCGTCTCACTGTAGTCTGAACGCCCGAACCGTCGGTTCGCGCGGTCAGCTTCCTGGCGAAGCTCTTGTTAATGACTCTTTCCTCTCCGGATGTTGGACCGGGGCTCGCGGGAGCGGACATGAAACCGGCCACCCCTTATCAGGTGCCCTGACGCCGCTCTTCCGCGCCGGCCGGCAACAGAACGACCTTGCCGGTCGAGGCCCGGCTCTCGAGCAGGCGGTGCGCTTCCGCGGCCTCCTCGAGCGGGAAACGACGCGAGATCGAGATCGCCAGCTCCCCCGCTTCAATCCACTCCCCCCTGACGAAGCGCCTGGCACCTCTCTCAGCGGTACCTCTCCACCTCTCGCACCCTCTCCGGGTGCGGGCGCTCGACGCCGAGGACGTCGCAAAGCCCGTTGAGAGAGAGAAATACTTGTTGGCGCGCTCCGCGTCGCCGCTCACGGACCCGCGGTCGATCAAGGCATCGAGGTTCATGAGCCACGAAGCTCACCCCAGAGCCACGGCCTGGAGGCGCGCCAGGCTCGCGCCGGTGCCGTGAAGGCCGTCATGCCGCGTGTACCGCCAATTACTCCGCGTATAATCTGAAATATGCGGTATATTTTCCTTACTTGGCGCCATGAAAGTGATTTGTCGCGCCGCATTGCTGACAACAGGCAGCACGAAATGAGAATTACGCGGCAATGGAGAGCTATAAAGCGACATAAAATCATAAATCTCCCGCATTGACCAACAATTTCGCGGTATAATTTTCTTATTATTCCGCGTAATGGCGCCATTATGCGGCATTTTGGGCTTTACTTGCCGCGAATAAAGCCTTTGTCGAGTCGCCTGGAGGTGACTCGCGGCATGTTTTTCCTGGAGAAAGAGCCATGGATTCGAATCTGTCGGTGACCGCGATCCTGTCCAGCCTCGAGGCGCAATTAGGTGCCCTGCCGCCGCTCTTCCGCGCCGGCCGGCATCAGGACGACCTTGCCGGTCGTGGCCCGGCTCTCGAGTAGACGGTGCGCTTCCGCGGCCTTTTCAAGCGGGAAACGCCGCGAGATCGAGATCGCCAGCTCCCCCGCTTCGATCCACTCCAGGAGATGCCGGCGGGCCGCCGCCCAAGCCGCCGGATCACGGTCGACGTTCAGGCCGAAGGCGCCGATCTTGAGGCTTCGGCCGTAGAGATGGTCCGGGTCGATCGGCGCCGGTGGACCGCTCGCGTCACCGAAGAAGATGAGCTCGCCGTGGGGAGCCAGCATCGCGAGACTTTGGACCTGCGTCGCTTTGCCGACCGAATCGAAGACGCGATCCACGCCGCGCCCGCCGGTGGCCGCCGCGACGCGCTCCGGCAGATCCTCCCCGTACAGGAGCGGCTCGGCGCCAAGGGCGGCCACGGCGTCGGCCTTCTCAGGGCTCGACACGCTCCCGAAAACGCGGGCGCCCTGCCGGCGGACGAGTTGGACCAGGATCTGGCCGACGCCCCCCGCGGCCGCGTGGATGAGGACCGTGGCGCCGGGGTGGATCGTGGTCGCGAAGAAGGTCAGACCATACGCTGTCAGCCCTTGCTGCGGAAAGGCGGCTCCGAGGTCGAAGGGCGTGTCCGGTCCGAGGAGAAACAGCGAGCTCGCCGGCGCTACCGCGTACTCGGCGTAGGTGCCGCTCACCGCCGGCGGCATCGCCCAGAAGGCCACGCGCCGGTCGAGCAAAGTGGGCTCCACGCCAGGGCCGGCCGCGACAACCCGGCCGGCCCCCTCCGTGCCGGGGATCCAGGGTAGATCGAACGCGGGATAGATGCCCCGCCGCCGCTCGGTGTCCGAGAAGTTCACACCCGCGGCATGAAGCCGCACCAGCACCTGCCCGGGGCCTGGCTGGGGCACCGGCGCCTCGCTCAGCTCCAGGACCTCGGGCGGTCCCAGCTTCTGAACGACGATGGCGCGCATTCCGTTCTTCACGTTCTCGGTCTCCTGTTTTCCTTTCGAATGACTAATCGACCTCAATGAAACCTTCGCTCACGAGGACGCTCGCCCCGCCGATCCGGATGTCCACGACGGCTCCCTCTCTCTTCACTGTGCGCGCCTCCAGAACGCTGGGACGCCCCATCTCCACCCCCTGGGCGATGCGCCAGCGGAAGCTGCCGTCGGTCCTCCCGTCGCACTGACTGAGCAATCCGGCCAGGGCGCAGTTCGCGCTGCCGGTGGCGGGATCTTCCGGGACCCCGTCCAGAGGTGCGTACATGCGGGCTCGAAGATCGAACTCGTCGGCACTGTGGACATACAGATGGACGTCGGGGGTCACGCCTTCGGCGACGAGGGCGTCGAGCCCATCCATGTTGACGCGCGCTCGTTCGAGAGCGGAGCGATCCGCGAGCTCCGCCACCAGGAACGGCAGGCCGACCGAGGCCACCTGGGGTAGGTGGGTCCGAGTGACGACATCCTCCGGAGTGAGCGAAACCGCCCTTGCCAGAGACTGCGCGGAAACGGTCTTTCCCAGCGAAAGACGCTGGGGCGCCGACAGTTCGCACCAGAGGCGGCCCCCCTCGCGTCGCTGGATGGTGATCGGGACGAGCCCCGCCTTCTCCTCGAAGGTCACCGTAAGCGATGGCAGGATCGGCCCGAACTCGCCCGCGGCCGCCAGGACGAACGCGGTGCCGATATTGGGATGCCCGGCAAAGGGAACCTCGGTGGTGGGGGTGAAGATGCGAACCCTGCGGGTATGCCCGGCCTCCGCCGGCAGCACGAACGTGCTCTCGGCGAAGTTGAACTCGCGGGCGATCTGCTGCATCCGCCGGTCCGAAAGACCCTGGGCCTCCGGCAGCACGGCCAGTTGATTGCCACTGAAGC
Source organism: uncultured Acidobacteriota bacterium (assembly GCA_963792575.1). Lineage (GTDB taxonomy): Bacteria > Acidobacteriota > Thermoanaerobaculia > Multivoradales > UBA5704 > DATARR01. The sequence continues at coordinate 167,399 of CAWBWZ010000001.1, read as the reverse complement.
GGGTCTCGGTAAAGACATCGCAAATGTAGTAGCGGTAGCGCATGGCCGTTGAGCCCCTTCGTCGTGCATATCCAGGCGAACGTGACCCGATGCCGTTCTCTGTAACGAATCCCTGGACTCTGGCGCCTATGCTATCAGGCGCGCGGAACGGCTGCCGGGAGGGGTCTTGTATGAGTCTTTGCAAAGAGAGCCGTAGGATCGTCGTCGCGGTCGTGCTGGCAGTCGCAGGGGGATTCGTGGGCTTCGCGCCCACGGTGGCGGCGGCCGACTTCAGCGCCCTGATCGACATCGACAACAGCGACGCCAGCGGTTGTACGGTCGGGACCTTCCAAGGGGCCGACTTCGAGCTGGTGACGACGGTCGACACCGCCGTGGACCCGCCGGTCGTCACCGGGCTCGCGCTCAACCAGTGCGCCGGTGGGACTTTCGTCCCCTATGGCGGGCCGAACCCGTTCACGCGGTTCTCCCCTCCCTGGCCGGCGGGCGCCGTCTCCGGGCTCGACGCCGTCGAAACCTACCTGCCGCTGAGCGCCGGCGCGGTGGGCGGCTCGATCCAGCTGGGCTTCTTCTCCGGCCCCCGGTCCGCGCCGGCGGACACCCTGTTTACCACGGACGGCCAGCCGGCCGGCGCCCCGATCGTCCTGCAGATCCTGGGCGCCGACGTCCCGGCACTGGGCGGCTGGGGATTGCTGGCGCTCGCCGCGCTGCTCTGCGCCACCGGCTGCTTCACCCTGCGCCGGCGGCGCTCGCGGGCGGGGCTCCTGATCGGCGTCCTGCTGCTGAGCGGCGGCCTGGGGGCCGCCGTCGCCGCCTCGCCACACCTCCCGGACGGCAACCTGGCGGACTGGGTGGGCCACGGCGCCATCGCCAACGACGTCTTCCCGCCGGCCGACGCGCCGGTGAACTTCGAGATCCGGCGCGCCTTCGGCACGATCGAGGGGGGCACGCTCTTCCTCCGCCTCGACGTCGACGCCAGCGCTGTCCAGCCGCCGGCCGGCCGGTTCGCGGGGCCCACCTCCTCGCAGCCGCTCGCGCTCTCGGCCAACGGCGACTTCCTCGCCGTCGCCAATCCCGACAACAATAGCGTGAGCTTCTTCGATCTGCGCTCCGACCTCAATCTGCGCGTGGCCACGGTGCCGGTGCAGAGCGAGCCCAACGGCGTCGCGTTCATGCCGGACGGCCGGCGCGCCTACGCGGCCAACACGGTGAGCGGAACGGTGTCGGTCCTCGATGTCGACCTCGCCAACGGCATGGCCGCGACGCCGACCACTCACGTTCCGGTCGGCACCGAGCCCTACGCGCTGGCGCTGGCGCCGAACGGGACGAAGCTCTATGTGGCCAACTCGCGGTCCGATTCCATCTCGGTCATCGACACCGCCACCAACACGGTCATCACGACCATTCCCAACGCCGGCATCGAGCCGCGCGGGTTGGCCGTGACCAACGACGGTGACGCCGACGACGCCGATGAAAAGCTTTATGTGACCTCGTTCCTCGCCGTGTCCATCGCCGGCCGGCTCGACGGCGCGGACGATGCCAAGCAGGGGATGGTGACCGTCGTCTCGACGGCGACGGATTCCGTGATCGGAGCGGTATCGATCAACCCGCTCGCGGATACCGGGTTCAAGGCCGCGGGTGACGCGCTCGGGCGCATTCCGCCGGGAGCGGGCTTCACCTTCACGACTGGTGCGTACCCAAACCAGTTGAACAACGTCGCCCTGCACGGCGGCTTCGCCTACCTGCCCAATACCGGCGCGTCGCCCAACGGCCCCGTGCGCTTCGACGTCAACACCCAGAGCCTGCTCGCCGCGATCAACACCGCGACCGACGCGGATGCCGGCGTCACCCTCAACCTGCACACCGCGGTCGCCGCCCAGACCGGCCTGCCGAAGCTGTTCATCACCCAGCCCTGGGCGATGGCCTTCAAGCATGGCGCCGACCAGGGCTACGTGGTGAGCGCCGCCAGCAACATCGTCATCAAGATGGCGGTGAATCCGGCGACAGGAGCGCCGGCAGTGCTCTCCGATCCGGCGGACGCCACCCGCGTGCTGCAGATCCCGGTCGGCCGCAATCCGCGCGGCATCGTCGTCAACTGGAACGACACCCGCGCCTACGTGATGAACTACGTCTCGCGCGACGTCAGCGTGATCGATCTGACCGGCGCGAGGGAGCAGGTGACCGCCACGCTCCCCTCGGCGGGCCTGCCCGCTCCGGGCACGCCGGAGGATCTCCTTCATATTGGCAAGGAGCTCTACAACACGTCGGTCGGCGTGTTCGATCCGGCCACGCCGGGAGGCCAACCGATCACCGGACGGATGTCGGCCAACGGCTGGGGCGCGTGCTCCACGTGCCACCCCTCCGGCCTGAGCGATCAGGTGGCCTGGATCTTCGCGGACGGTCCGCGCCGGACGATCCCGCAGCACGCCGACTTCGATCCCGGCGATCCGCTGCGGCAGCAGACGCGGATCCTCAATGCGTCCGCGACCCGCGACGAACAGGAAGATTTCGAGAACAACATCCGGCGGGTCTCCGGGGGCGAGGGCCTGATCGTGCTGCCGGACGGAATCACTCCGGACCCCGGCGTCGATGACCTCCTCCCCCTGGCCAACGCCGGCCGAAACCAGCTCAAGGTGCGCGGAGCCGGCGCCTGGGACGCCCTCAAGGCGTTCGTGCGGTTCGGCATCCGCGCTCCCATCTCTCCCGTATCGCCGACCGATCCGGACGTGATCGCGGGACGGGCGCTGTTCGCCAGCGCCAACTGCCAGTCCTGCCACGGCGGGAACCACTGGACCCGGGGCCTTCTGAGGTTCACGCCGCCGCCGTCTCCGGCAATGGTGGTCAACGGCCAGATCCTCTCCGAGCTGAGGAACGTCGGCACGTTCAATCCGGCGGCTTTCAACGAGGTCCGCCAGGACGCGTCGGCGCCGCTCGGCGCCGACGGGTTCGCCCCCCCGACGCTGCTGTCGGCCTTCGCGTTCGAGCGCCCGCAGCTCCACAACAGCGCCGCGCAGAGCTTCGACGAGGTGCTGAACAACGTCACGCATCGCAGCGCGGGCACGGGCGGCGTCGACACTCTGAGCAATGCCGCCGACCGGGCCAGGATCGCGAGGTTCCTGCGCTCGATCGACGTCAGCACCACCCCGTTTCCGTAGCAACGCCCCGAAGCAGTCGATGGCCACTGAAGCCGGTATCTGTAAAACGTCGCTCTAGGTCTGCAGGGTGATGACCACCACCGGCTTGCCTTGAACGGTCCGGGTTTCGACGTTTTTCACCAGAAAGCTGGTGCCGGGCGCGAAGGTATATTCGATCTTGGTCGAGTCGTCGGAGATCGGCGTGATGTAGCTCACGGTGTTCCACACCATGCTGCCGGCGGGAGGTACCGCGATCAGGATGATGCCATTCTGATACGTCATCGCCTCTTCCATCGAGTTGCCGAAACTCCACACCATCTTGGTCGTGAGCGTGGCGCCGGGCACGATGAACGTGTCGAGCGCCTGTTGCAGAGGCATCTCGAGCGGCACTCCCACCGGCCCCCGGTTCAAGGGATTCTGCAGGAACTCCGTCGCGAAATGCTGGCTTCCAAGATTCTGGATATCCAGCTGCCCGCTGTAGAGCAGAGGCTCGGCGATGATCGAGGTCCGCGGCATGGAGGCGAAGGCGGCGGACAGCAGGCGGTTTTCCGCGTCGTTGAAGGATTGTACCTGCAAGTAGTTCGCCTGCAGCTGGTTGTACACCTCTTCGTAACTGTTGGCCGGCGTCATCATGAACGAATTCATGTAATCGGCATTCTGAGGTATGTAGGGAGGCCAGTTCGAGGTCCAGATCGCCTGGGCGATGCCGGCCAGGTCGAGCGGCAAAGGCGATTGCGCGATACCGGTGTAGGCAAAAATCTTGTAAAACACCATGCGCGCGAAATCGGCGGTCGTCCAGTCATAGATCGACATCGCCAACTGGAAGCTATAGGGCGTGAACGGGAAGTACTGCTGGCCGAGCTGCTCGATCTCCTGCATCGACTTGCCCGGAGCGTCGGGAATGTCCTGATAAGGGACGATCTTCAACGTCATCATCTCATCGAGCGTCTGCGCGTCTCCGGCGGAGACCTGCGGCAACGGCTTCAGGTTTCCCTGGCTCGGCGGCCCCCCGGGAAGGGATACCGCAAAGGTGCCGGCGGGCTGCAGCGTCAGCACGAGCTGCGCCACTTCCGTGACATAGGCGAGCCCCGCTCCGTTCAAGTCGAGAAAGCCGATCCCGAAGTATTGCGAGAGCGGATGAAACACTTCCGTAAAATCAAGGAACCCATAGCCGTTGACCACCATGCGATACGAAGTCCCGTTGCCGCCGCGCACGGCATTGAGCGGTTGTCCGTCGCTGAAGCTGACGGCCTGTCCCGTGAGGTTGTTCAGACTAGCGATCTGCCACATGACTCACCCCTCCTCCTGGAATTTGGAAACTCAAACTGCCTGTGCAATGCACAAGCCAGGACCCCGGATCGGTTCATTCCTCCGTGGCCGGCCGCCGCAAGGATGCCCACGGAGGAGATCCTGACGTGTCGGTGACGCTCTCTGACGTGTCAGAAAACTCTTCGCTGAAGGCAACGCCGTCAGGCCGGGTTTCGCAAGGTTTCCGCGAACAGCTCCGTCAGCTTCCGGAACGCGCGTTCGGCCTGGGGCTGGTTGTAGACCGGGCTGTCCGGCACCGTCCAGCCGTGAAACGCGCCCTCGTAAACCTTGCTTTCGTATCGGCCACCCCAGGCGTCGAGCGCCCGGTCGAGCTTTTCGATCGCCGCTTCCGGCATGCCGCGGTCCTGCGCCGCGTGCCCAAAGTAGAGCCGGGCCTTGCTGATGCGCGGCAGGAGGAGATGGGGGCTGGTGGGAGCGTCGGTGGCGAGCCCGCCGCCATGGAAGGAGGCGGCGGCGGCGATCCGGTCCGGCCGTGCCGCCGCGATCCGCAACGCAACTCCCCCCGCGAAGCAGAAACCGACGACGCCCATCCCACTTTTCCCCACGGAATCCTGGGCGGCGAGAAAGTCGACGTAGGCCGCGGCATCGCGCTCCACCGCCTCCGGCGGCAGCGACGCTCTGAGCTCCGCCAGCCGTCTCTGCACCCCCTCGTCCTCGAAGCCCGGCGAAAGGTCGATTACCGGCGGCTCTCCCGTCCGGTAGAAGAGGTTGGGCATCAAAACAGTGTATCCGGCCTCGGCGAGACGGCACGCCATCCCGCGCTGGGAGGGGCGCATGCCGCCGATGTCGGTCAGGAAGATGACGCCGGGCTCGCGGCGGCCTCCGCCCTGAGCGTCCTCAGCCCTATAGAGAAGGCCGCCGGCGGTTCCGTCGGCGGTGCGGATCTCGACCTCTTCCTCGATCATCGCTCCCTCCCCTCCTTCAAGCCTCGATCCTAGCGCATGGGCGTTCTGGTGTGCAGCCGCCTTGGGTGAACGACGCGAGCTCCGCGGAGGCATCAATCGTGATCGGTTCGTAGCCTCCCGCCTGTGGACGGGCCTTCGGAAGTCTGGTGGCGTTCTGGATAAGCTAACTCCGCCCTGGAGAAGCCGGCTCTGCCTCGGCGGTGCTACTACTTCCGGTGGTTTTCAGGCGCGCCCCATTAGCGCGTGGCCGCCGTCAGGCGGGAGCGCAAGCGGGAGAGCCCGCCCCGGAGCTGCTGAAGCCCCACTTTCCACATCCGCCGGGTCGCGAGCTCGCGCAATGTCGCGCAGTCCTGGCGCAGCTGGTGGACGAACGGGTACTCCGCGGGCAAGGAGCCGGCTACGAGAGGAAAAGGGTTGCCGGTCAGAGTGCTCAGCGTGCGGCCGTCCATGTAACAGACCGTCAGGGCGCGCCGCGGCACGGACGTCGGATTGACTCCGGAGCGATGGATCAACCAGTTGTGGAGCAGGACGGCGTGCCCCGCCTCGACCTCGAGCGGCTGGACGCGCTCCGCGGGGCAGTGGACTTTCACGTGCTCCTCTTCAACCGTGCTGCCATACAGGCTCAGCAGCCCCAGACGGTGGGTCCCGGGAACTACTTCCATACAGCCATTCGCCCGCGTCGCCGGGTCGAGGGCGACCCAGACAGTGACCAGGGGGTCGCGGTCGAGGCGCCAGACGTCGCCGCCGTCCTGGTGCCAGGGCAGGACCGTGCCCTGCCCCGCCGGCTTGTTCATCACCATGGCGCGGAAGATCGAGACCGGGGCATGCGAGCCGTACTGGCGCGCGCAGATCTCCAGAAAGAGGGGGTGCTTCACGAGCCGCACGAAAAGCTCGTCGGTCTCAAGGCCCTGGATCTTGCGGTAGAGCATCGTGCCGCGGTCGAAAGCGCGGACTGCCGCCGGCAGGTCCTCGTAGACGCCGCCGGTATCGAGCTGCATCTGCACATCCGGGTTCTTGACGTTGCCCAGCGCGAGGTCGTCGGCCCGGTGCCGCAGAGCCTCCAGCTCTTCCGGCTCCAGCACCTTTCCGAGATGCAGGAAGCCGTCACGCGAGTAGTCGTTCCATTGCTGCTCTGTCAACACTTTGGTTTCCTCCATAGCCCCTCGCGGTCTTCCCCGGACGGCCTGGACGGCGAGGCCGGCCGATCTCTCCAGTTGGTTGACGACACCCCGCCAGTGCCAGGACTCCGCTTCGCTGGCCTGGCGTTGCAGGACGAGCGCGGAGAGAGCCGCCGCCGCCAGCCGGCCGCTCTGGTCGGCCGGCCAGCCGAGGAGCACCGCGGCGGGCTGCTCGACGGGCTGCCCGACAGATTCCCGCGGCCAGCCCAGCCGCGCGAACAGCTGTTGCCATCGCCGCTCCTCCTGAGCGGCGAGCGGTTGCCGCGCCCGGGTCATCGCCGCGGCGATCTCCTCCCGCTGGCTCCAGAGACGGCGGAAGGCCTTGATCAGGCCGAACCTCTCGGCGTCCGCGGCCGACTGGCACCAGGCCTCCATCCCGAGATGGGCGAGGGCCCCCTGGAGCTTGATCCGGGTGTAGTCGTCGCGATAGAGCCCCAGGCAAGGGACGGCGGCGGCCGTTGCGAACACCAGGGGATGGTAGCGGGACGACACGACGGCGGCCGCCCGCTGCGTCATCCAGACGGTTTCCGCGGGTGGCATCACCGGGAGCAGCGCGCACCCTACCCCTTCGGCCCGCAAGAGCTGAGCAAGCGCGGTCCCCGCCCGGCCATCCTCGTCGCCGAGGCTTCCAGGCGGCCCGACGTGAGGCAGGAACGCGAGGCGCAGTCCGCTCTCGGCCGCGATCCTGGCGAGCTGAAGGGCGAGGCTGCTGAGGCCTGGGCGGGATTCCGCCGCGGCGAAGCTGGGATCCAGGGTGACGAGCAGGAACGGCTCGTCCGGGCAGCTCGGCCCCTTCTCCGGGGCAAACGGACGACCGGCGAGGAAGAACGCGTCGTCGAGCTGGTAGCTGAGCTTGTCGAGCGGCACTCCCATCTGCAGCGCCAGCGCCACCGAGGGGAGCTCGCGGACTCCCAGGTGCTCGACGCCGGCCAGGGCCTTCGCCAGCCTGGACCGTTCCGCCGTGACGAGCTCGGGGCCGATCGTCTGGCCGCCGGTGACGACCGGAAGCCCCCGCCGCCGCGCCTCGCGCATCCACCGGATCCGCTGGTGGAGCAATCCGGGCCAGGACGAGCTGAGGTTGCCGCCGCCGGAGACGAACAGCCCGCCGGCTCGGGCCAGGGCCTCGGCGGGCGTTTGGGCCGCATCGCGGCCGATCACGGTGATGCGGACGGTGGGGTCATGCCGGCGCAGCGCCTCGAGATTCGCCTCGAGCATCGCCTCGTCGCCGACATGGAACGGCTCGGCACCGACGTCGGCGACGATCACGAGCGAATGAAGCGGGAACTGCGGCATCGGGATGCTGAAGTGTACACCAGCCTCCATAGACGCCCCTTCCCTCTTCTGGTAAGAAGCTCGGACCATGCCGGCGCCCTCCCCCCCTCGCGCGCAGACCGGGCTCGCCGCCCAGGATTTTCTCGTCGGCTGCGTCGCCGAGAACGATCCCCGGCTCCTCGGCCAGGCGCTGCGGCTCGTGCAGTCGATCCGCTGGTTCGGCGGCGAGATGGCGGACGCGCGGGTGCGGATCTGTGTGGTGAGAGGGCTCGACCGGAGCCTCCGGCAGGAGTTCGAGCGCTACCGGGCCGAGGTGCGGATCGTCCCTCCTCCCCTCCAGCCGCACAACCGCCTTGCCAACCAGCCGCAGCTCTTCCAGGAGGTCTGGGAGACAGACCGCGAGATGCTCCTGCTGCTCGCCTGCGACACGGTGGTCATTCAGGATCCGCTCCCCTGGATGCGCCGCGGCCTGTTCCAGGCCAGGATCGCTCCGCTGCCGACCGTGACGCCCGAGGTCTTCGAGCGGGCCTTCCTTCATTACGGCCTGCCGCTGCCCGCGCGCGAGCACGTCAACAGCTTCGCCGGGACGCCGACGATCCCCTATTTCAACTCGGGAATGATCCTGCTGCCGTCCCACCTGGCGCGCCAGATCCTCCCCGTCTGGAGCGACTACAACCAGCGGCTCGCCGAGGAGCTCGAGATCCTCCGCCCTTGTGAGCGCCAGTGCCAGCAGGCGAGCCTGAGCCTGGCCCTGGCCGCCTGTCCCGTCCCGTTCGCGGAGGCGCCGGTCGAGCTCAATTTCCAGCTTAACCTCTCCCAATTTCCGCCTCCGGAGGGATTCCTCGCCGTCGACCCCGCCATCTTGCACTACTACGACCGCGCCGACCCCGAAGGCTATCTCCTGCATACCCCCTATCCGTTCGCCCAGGTACGGATCGAAGCTTTCAACCGGCGGTTGCGCCAGGAAAGAGAGGCACGGTCCGGACGCGCGCGGCCGCCCCGGGAGGGCCCCGCCCCGCCGGCCGCTCCGGCCACACAGGTGGTCGTCCTCGGCATGCACCGTTCCGGGACCTCCGCGATCACCCATCTCCTCTGGCTGCTGGGACTCTGGGCCGGAGAGGAAGAGGACTTTCCGCCCGGGGACGACCACAATCAGAAAGGTTATTGGGAGCATCGGGGCCTCTGGTCTGTCGACGAGGCGATTCTCCAGACGCTCGGCGCGAGCTGGTCCGAGATCGCCGATCTCGATCTCTCCCGCCTGGGAGAAGGGGTGCGCGCCCGCTTCAAGGAGCGCGCCCGGGCGATCGTCCGGGATCTCGACCGGCATGGCTCCTGGGTGGTCAAAGATCCACGGCTCTGCCTGCTCTTCCCGTTCTGGCGGGAGATCCTCGAACGCCCGCTCTGTGTTCTGATCTATCGCGAGCCGCTGCCGGTCGCCCGCTCGCTGGCCGCTCGCGACGGAATTCCGATCCCCTACGGCATCGCCCTCTGGGAGCGGTACACCCTGGAGGCGCTGGCGTCCACCCGGGGCCTGCCGCGAGTCCTCGTCTCCCACCGGGAGCTGATGGCGGATCCCGTGGCCACCCTCCAGCGGCTGTATGACCAGATGGCGCGGCACAGGCCGGAGCTCGCGCGCTTTCAGATTCCCACCGAGAAAGAGATCCGCGCCGTCCTGGACCCCGCGCTCGTGCATCATGCGCACGAGCCCGAGATCGAGCGCCCTTATCTCACCTTTCCACAGCTCGAGCTGCTGGACGCGCTGGCCAACGGCACCGCGTTCGACCTCGACCCGATCCCACCCCTCTCCGCCGGAGCGCGGGACCTGCTCGCCACCTACCAGAGCACGCAGGCCACGACACGCGGCCTGCGCCATCAGATCTCCGCGCACACCCATGCGGCGGCGAGCCTGAGCGCGCCAGCGGTCTCGGTTGCGGAAAGCGCGGCGGACCTCCACCGCGCCTTCTCGTGGCTCGACGAGCTCGACGCCATTTTCTCCGCCACGCTGGATTCGCGAAGCTGGAAGACCGGCCGCGCCATCACCACCGTGATGGGGCGTCTCCTCGGACGCTCGCGGATCACCGCCGCCGAGCGCCGCGACCGGCTTATGGCGGAGGTCCGGAACTGGCGGCGGGCGAGGCGGAGGGAGTGATCGCGGAGGCCTCGCATCCTGCCGCCTGAGCCGTTGAGCCGAGGCGGCTGTAAAGCAGCCGGTAGAGGTGATAGTCCTCCGTGGACACGATCGCTCCGACCCTGGAGCCGGCCGCGGTCAGCTCTTCCCAGGGTGGGAGCTCCGAGCTCATGACGAGAACGATGTCCCCGGCCTCTCGCCGGGCCAGCTCGCGGGCGGCGCAACGCACCTCCCGCGCGCTGAGCTCCCGCTGCTCAGGGCCCCAATCCGGATGGGTGACGAAGACGCCCCGCGACGGCGAGTAGAGCGGCCGGCCGAGGGCGAGCGCGACGGTTGCCGCCGGCGGCTCGCGCGACCCGAACAACGGGAGCCGGTCCAACCCCTCGCCGCGGATCAGCTCCGCGGTCGCGGCGCCATTCGAGAAGGGGTGGCGGAGATCCATCCAGCTGGCGAAGGCCGCCGCGCCGCAGTGGACGATCAACAGGACCAGGAGAGTCCGGGCGCGCCAGGACCGGCGGTCTTCCTCCCGGAAACCGCCGCCCAGCCAGAGAGCCGCCGCGAAGAGGAGCCACAAATGCCCCTGGTGGCGCAGAACGCCGGCGTATTTGACGTAGCCGAAGGCGAGAATGCCGGCGGCGCCGAGGCAGAAGGTCGCCAGGGCCGCCTTCCGGGGCCAGAGAAGGGCAATGGCCAGCGCCAGCGTCAGCAGTCCCGCCAGCGTTTGCAGACCGGGCCAGGCGTCGAGCAGATTGGTGTTCCAGAAATGGAGATCGAGCCGTGGCAGGGGCACGAAGGTGCGCCAGGGCATCCTCAGCGTCTGGCCAGCCTGTGCCGCATCCCAACCGAAGCGCCACCCCGGCGCGAAGCTGGTGCCGGGCAGCGGGATGAGCTGGATGAGCCCCGCGACAGCGCCGGCCAGCGCCAGGGCAAGGCCGGCCGCGGCCTCGCCCCGTGGCAATGGTGCGAGCTCTCCACGGCGAAACCAGCGGTCGAGCAGCCATCCGCAGGCGATCGCGAGGGCCAGGATGTAGCCGTAGACGGTGGTCTGGCAGAGCAGCGCGAGCGCCGCCCCGAGGGCCAGCGCCGGCCGGCGGCTGAGCGCCGCGGCGCAGGCCAGCCAGGCGAGAAGGGCTCCGGCGGCATAGTGGCGGCTGATCACCGCGTATTCGTAGAACGGGAAGTAGCCGAGCACGAAGAGCGCGCGCTCACGGCGGCCGAGCGGCGCCCAGCGGGCGAAAGCGAAGGCCGCGCCACCCGCCAGCACAAGGTGCATGAGTTGCATCGCCCGCGGCGACGTCGACACCTGCCCGGCCAGGAAGCAGAGCAGGGGGAAGAGATACCCCTGACCGCTCCGGGCCAGCGGCTGGAACAGATCGTGGACGGAGCGGCTCTCCTGAACCACCAGCCAGAGCCAGGACTCGTCCCGCCAGAGCTCGTGCAGGAGAAGGCGCGGCACGGTCAGAAGCACAAAGGCCGCGGCAACGAGCCCTGCGAAGAGCGGACGCCCGGCGTCCGATTCCTGGCTCGTCCAGGCTCGTTTTCGGGGATCAGCCCGGCGATCGACTCGTGCGTGCATGTCGGCGGCTCGATTATGCTCCAGGGCATGGACGCATCCAAGCTCGACGACCCACTCCACGAGAGCGAGGTCGCCTTCCTGATCTGCGTCGAAGCGAACCGGCTCGAGCCGCAGGCCCGTCTCCTCTGCGAGAGCCTGCGAACCTTCGGCGGACGATACCGGGAGGCTCCGATTCTCGCCGTCTCGCCCCGGCCCCATCTCGCGCTGGGCTCCGAGGCCAGGGCACATCTCGCCAAGCTCGGAGTGACGTACGCCGTCGAGCCCCTGAACGATACCGGCAGTCCCTATGGCACGATCAACCGCATCGTGGCCGGCGCCTGGGCGGAGACCTTTTCCCCACGGCCCTACCTCGTCCTGCTCGACACGGATACCGTCCTGGTCGGCGAGCCCGGTTTCGCGCGCGCGGATGCGGGGGTTCGGCCGGTGGACGTCAAAGGCTCGGCATCGAGCGGAGCCGGCGATCCACAGGACGTCTATTGGGCCCGCATGTGCGGGTTCGGGGGCATCGGCCTGTCACAATTGCCGATGATTTCCACGACGATCGACAACCTCCCGATCCGGGCGTCGTACAACGGCGGCTTCACCGTGGTTCGGCGGGATCTCGGCATCCTCCAGAGAACGCGGGAGATCTTCTTCGCGTCCCTGGCGGAAAACCTGCGCCCCCTGGAGGGCAAGGAATTTGACGTTCTGGCGTCCACGGGTTCCGTGGGGCTCGAGGCCAGCGAGTGGTGGGGTTCCAGCCAGGCCGCGTTGAGCGTCGCGATCTGGTCCAGGACCTCCGACGTTTACACCTATGACGAGCGGTACAACATCCCTCTCCATAATCTGATCGGTCCCGGCCGGTCCTGGCCCATGTATCCGGGCTTCCAACCCGTTCTGCTTCATTATCATTATCTGGCGGAGGTCCCGTACCAGGATCGACTCCGGGAAGTGCTGACCTGGATCGGGTGTGCCCCGGAGGTCCTGGGATGGATCGGGAATCGACTCTCCTTTTTCGATCCCGAAAAGGTAAAGTCTTCGAGATCCATTCTGGAGAGGCTGACCCGGTTCTGGAAAAGCTGACTCCACCGCGAAGCGAACGCCACAGTTTCGGCGGCCTGCCTCTCGTCCTTGCTGTCCTTGTCGTCCTTGTCTTTGGCTTTTCCGATCGGCTCAGACGGAGGGAGTCATGGTAGCGTGAGGTCCAGCCTACGAATGTTTTGCCCATAAGACGGGAGAACCCGATGAAGACGCCGCTCGCCGTGCTCGCGCTCGCCGCTCTGTTCCTCGCCGTTCCGCCCGCCCGTTGCGATCAGGCCGGCGCCCGCGAAGCCCTTGCCAAGGAGGGCATCGCGTTCACCCCGGAGGCGTTCCTGCAGAAAGTCGCCGAGGGGGACGCGTCGCACGTGACGCTCTTCCTCGAAGCCGGTATCGATCCCTCGGCGGCCAACTCCTCGAGACGCACGGCGCTCTGGATCGCGGTCGAGCGGAAGCAGCCCGAGGTTCTCAAGGCGCTGCTCGCCGGCGGTGTCGCGCCGAACGAGAAGAACGCGCCGTCGATGGAGTCCGGAAAGACGATCGTCTTTGAGGCGGTCGATTCCGGAGATCCCGCGCTGGTGCGCATTCTCGTCGAGGCGGGGGCCGATGCCAGGATGGCCAACGAGTACGGCGTGCCGTTGCTCGCGGAGGCGGCGCGTACGGGCAACCTTGAGATGTGCACGATTCTGCTCAAGGCCGGTGCCGATCCCAATGCCGCGCCCGGCGGCTTCCCCCTGCTGTATGGACCCGTCAACGAGAATCACCTCGACGTCGTCCGGCTCCTGCTCGCGTCCGGAGCCAGGCTCGGCGAGCACAAGGCCGCCCTGATGGAGGCGGCCAAGACTCCTGAAATGCGCGCTCTGCTGGAAGCGGCCGAGTAGCTCACTGCGTGATGCAGGAGCAACGAGCCGCGGAGCGCGGGCAGGAAGGCGTCAGGACCAGAAAGCAGGTCCCTCCGACTCCACAGGCGTCGCCCGTCATCTTGCCCGTGCAACTGGGAGAGGTGCCCTGGCCGGAAAGCGGACAGCCGGCGCCGCAGGGGATGGGACCCGCCTGCATCCAGACCGGGAGATCCGGGAGCGTGGAGGTGGCGGCCAGGCAATCAGCGGCCGGCGGCTCCACCGCCCAGGTGGGGCCGGCGAAGGAGAGCGCGGCGATCAGAAGAAGTCCGGCCCAGACACACTTTTTCGACATTCCGTTCCTCCAGTCAGGTTGAAGAGCATCCTACAAAAGAACAGGTGCCTGGCCGCCGCTCTTTCGAGCTTCCGCTTGGCCTTCCAAAATACTCAGGGCGACGGCCTCCGCCACCCTGATGCCGTCGACGCCGGCGGAGAGGATGCCACCGGCGTATCCGGCCCCCTCGCCCGCGGGATAGAGACCTTCCGTATTGAGGCTCTGGAAGTCTTCCTTCCGCTGGACCCGGACGGGTGAGGAGGTGCGCGTCTCGACGCCGGTCAGCAGGGCGTCGCGCATGGCGAACCCCCGCATCTGCTGGTCGAAGGCGGGGAGCGCCTCGCGGATCGCCTCGATCGCGTAGTCCGGCAGGCTCGCGCTCAGATCCCCCAGGCGCACGCCGGGCCGGTAGGACGGCAGGACCGCGCCGAATTCCGTGGAGGGGCGGCCCGCCAGGAAGTCGCCGACGAGCTGGCCGGGCGCCTCGTATGTGCCGCCGCCCAGCTCAAACGCGCGCTCTTCCCAGTGGCGTTGAAAGTCGACGCCGGCCAGCGGCCCGCCGGGATAGTCGTCCGGCGTGATGCCCACGACGATCCCGCTGTTGGCGTTCCGCTCGTCCCTCGAATATTGACTCATGCCGTTGGTGACCACCCGTCCCGGCTCCGAGGCCGCGGCCACCACCGTCCCCCCCGGACACATGCAGAAGCTGTAGACCGAGCGGCCGTTGCGGCAGTGGTGAACCAGCTTGTAATCGGCGGCGCCGAGGAGCGGGTGCCCCGCCTGCGGCCCGAAGCGGCAACGGTCGACGAGAGTCTGAGGGTGCTCGATGCGGAATCCGATCGAAAAGGGCTTGGGCTCGATGTAGACGCCCCGGCGCAGCAGCATCTCGAAGGTGTCGCGAGCGCTGTGGCCGACCGCCAGGATCACGTGGTCCGCCGCCAGGCGCCGGCCGTCGGCGAGGATCAATCCCCGCACCTTTCCCTGCTCGACGACGAGGTCCTCGACCCGGCTCCCGAAGCGGATCTCGCCGCCCAGGGATTCGATCTTCGCCCGCATGGCCTCCACCATCTTCACCAGCCGGAAGGTGCCGATGTGGGGCTTGTTGACGAAGAGGATCTCGGCCGGCGCGCCGGCCTCGACGAATTCGGTGAGCACCTTGCGCCCGCGGTGCCCGGGGTCCTTGATCTGGCTGTAGAGCTTGCCGTCGGAAAAGGTGCCGGCCCCGCCCTCGCCGAACTGCACGTTGGATTCGGGATTGAGAATCCCCTTGCGCCAGAGCCCGAAGGTGTCGACGGTGCGCTCGCGGACCTGCTTGCCGCGCTCCAGAATGATCGGGCGGAATCCCATCTCCGCCAGCAGCAGGCCCGCGAACAGGCCGCAGGGGCCCATGCCGATCACGACCGGCCGCACCGCCAGATCCGGCGGCGCCTGGGCCACGAAGCGATAGGAGGTGTCCGGCGTCGGCCCGACATGCGGGTTGCCGCGACGCCGCCGGAGGATCTCCCCCTCGCGGTCCGTCTCGACGTCGAGATGGTAGATGAGCGCGATCGCACCCTTTTTGCGGGCATCGAAGCTGCGCCGAAAGATCGAATAGCCGACCAGCTCCCGCGGCTCGATGCCGAGTTCTTTGAGGATGGCGGCCCGTAGCTCTTCTTCGGTGTGATTGAGCGGGAGTCTGAGCTCTGTCAGTCGCAACATGGATCACTGCTCGTTCGCTGAACGGAGAGAGCTTCATTGAACTCCGCCAGATCTTCAGGGCTCCAGGTTGCATAGCGAGTCAGTCTGTCCCGCCGGTCGTCCACCCTAACGGCGGCTCCTAAAATCTCGAGCACGACGGCATTGACCCTCCGGCCCCGGGCTCGGCTCAGGTTTTCCAGCCTCTGGCCCACATCCTCCGGTATCCCGCGGATCGTCAGTTGCTTGGCCATGGCAGCATGATAGTACGGAGAGCAGGCATGAAGGCTCTCGCTGAACAACGGGACGAGCCGTGAGGAAACGCCCCACGGCCTGCCCCATCCGTTCAGCAGATCTGGGTGCGCACCGGGCAGGTGTCGGTGCAGCCTACGGCGCTGCATCCGGCGTAGCAGGAATACAGGCACGACTTGTCATAGGTGGCCGGCACGGCACCGGCCGCTTGTTCCAACCGAGAGTTGGAGAGGTGAGCGAGGGTTTCACGACTGAGAGAGAGCTTGGGCGCCTTCTTCTTCATTTGGGATCTCCTTTCAGGCCATGGGACTAGCTGCCTTCAATACAAAGGTGCCTCCCGGTGCGTGATGCGCTCTTACAGCCGAGTCAGGAGGTCGCGAATCCGGGTGGTCAGATCGTCGGCCGCCCGCTTGAACGCCGCGGCCCGAATCTCGTCCGTGCCCTCCACGGCGGACGGATCGGGGATGCTCCAGTGGATGCGCTCCGGACCTCCCGGAAAGACGGGGCACGACTCGCCGGCGTTGTCGCAGACGGTCACCACGTAATCGAGCCTTTCGCCGAGGAACTCGTTCAGGTGCTTCGACCTCTGGGCGCCGATGTCGATCCCGCGCTCCGCCATCTCACGGACGGCGAGCGGATGGACCCGCGTGACCTCGGTCCCCGCGCTCGCGGCCTCGACCCGGCCGCCGCCGAGCTCGCGGAGGATCGCCTCCGCCATCTGCGAGCGGGCGCTGTTGTGGGTGCAGAGGAAGAGAATCCGCAGTGGCAGTATCCCGGTCATGCCCGGCAATCTATTTCAGGCCCACTGGAGGCGCAAGGCCCGAAACAAGATAGTTGCTACTGACAACATATCATGGTAGAGTCCCTCCCGTGAGCACGAAGACCGCCCTTCCCATCCTGACCGTGGCACCCGCCGATCCTGGCCTGGAGAGGGATACCGAGGCGCTGTACGACGCCCTGTCGGAGCTGGTGCGCGTCTACCAGTTCCGCGACCGTGACCGGATCTGCTGCTATGACGTTTCGGTCACCCAGTGCTATGCCCTGGAGGCGCTGGTGCGGCGGGGCGGGATGACCTTGAACGACCTCGCGGCGCAGCTCTACCTCGACAAGAGCACGGCGAGCCGGGTGGTCGACGCCCTCGAGCGCAAGGCGTATGTGACCCGCCTGCCGCATCCGGAGGACCGCCGGGCCGTGCTCCTGGAGGCGACCGCGGCCGGCCGCGCGCTGGAGGGGAAGATCCGGGATTCGATCCTGGCGGAAGAGCGCGATCTCCTCGCCAGCTTCGCTCCCGAGGTCCGCCAGGCCATGACGCAGCTCCTGCGCCAGTTAGCCCGCGCCACCGCGACGAGGGGCGGAGGCGAGGCCGGAAACTGCTGCACGGTCCGATAGGATTTTTTTTGAACCAATAGTTGCTACTAACAACAACATCCAGAAAGGACGATCCCCATGAACACCCAGTCTTCCGTTTCAAGTTCCCCCTTGCCCACGGCGGGCGAAGCCGCCTGCTGTGGCCCCGAGTGCTGTGGCACCCCTGCGGCGCAGGCCGAGAACGTCAAGTCGCTCGATCCCGCGGCCCTGCGCGAGGTGGTGCAGGCGAAGTATGGCGAGGCGGCGCGCAGCGTCCGGAAAGGTGGAGCCGCTTGCTGTGGCGACAGCGGCTCTGGCGGCGGCCGCGACCCGATCACCTCCGACCTCTATGAGGCGGCGCAGACCGCGGGGCTGCCGGCGGAGGCGATGCTCGCGTCGCTCGGCTGCGGCAATCCCACGATGCTGGCGTCCCTGGAGCCGGGCGAGGTCGTGCTCGACCTCGGCTCGGGCGGCGGGATCGACGTCCTCCTCTCGGCGCGCCGCGTGGGTCCCACCGGCAAGGCCTATGGCCTCGACATGACCGACGAGATGCTGGCGCTGGCGCGGGAGAACCAGCGCAAGGCGAGGGTTGAGAACGTCGAGTTCCTGAAGGGCGAGATCGAGGCCATTCCGCTGCCCGGCGATACCGTGGACGTGATCATCTCCAACTGCGTGATCAATCTCTCGGCCGACAAGCGGCAGGTCCTGGCGGAGGCTTTCCGCGTGCTCCGGCCGGGCGGGCGCTTCGCCGTCTCGGACGTGGTGGTCCGCGGCGAGATGCCGGAAACGCTGCGGCGCAGCGTCGAGCTCTGGATCGGCTGCGTCGCCGGAGCGCTGGAAGAGGCGGAGTACGGGCGGCTTCTCGCCGAGGTGGGTTTCGAGCAGATCGAGATCGAGCCGACGCGGATCTATCGCGTCGAGGACGCCCGCGACTTCCTGGCGGGAACAGGAGTCGATCCGGAAAGCGTTTCAGCGGATGTGGACGGCAAAGTGATGAGCGCCTTCGTCCGCGCCCGTAAACCGGGGCGGCAGGCTGGCGCGTAGATATCCAAGAGGAGGAGAGACATGAGCGATCCGACCTGTGAGATCCCCCGCGGCCGCCATCTGGCGCCGCATGAGTTTCCCGATCCGGCGCTCGACGTGGAGCCGGGGCCGGACGGCGGTGCGCAACTGGCCGTGCTGGCCGGCGGGTGCTTCTGGTGCATCGAAGCCGTGCTCAAGGAGATCGACGGCGTCCTGGAGGTGGTCTCCGGATACTCGGGCGGCAGCGCCAAGACGGCCGACTATGACGCGGTCTGCTCCGGCAGGACCGGCCACGCGGAGGTCGTCCAGGTGCGTTTCGACCCTTCCCGGGTGAGCTACGGCCAGTTGCTGAAGGTGTTCTTCTCGGTGGCCCACGATCCCACCCAGCTCAACCGCCAGGGCGCGGATCAGGGGACCCAGTACCGCTCCGCGATCTTCACCACGGACGAAGAGCAGAAGCGGGTGGCGGAGGCCTACATCCGGCAGCTCAACGAGGCCGGCGCCTACGACACGCCGATCGTCACCCAGGTGGCGCCGCTGGAGGCCTTCTACGAGGCCGAGGCGTACCACCAGGACTACGCCTCGCGCCACCCCATGCAGCCCTACATCCTGTTCACGGCGGCGCCCAAGGTCTCCAAGCTGCGCAAGCACTTCGCGGAGCGGCTGAAGGCATAAATTCCCTGGGAGCGCCGGCGTCCCGCCGGCGCTCCCAGGGAAACAGCGCTACCGCACCCGCCAGGCCCCGCTCGCTCCCGCGGACAGCGTCACCGTCCAGCCGTCCCGTCCCTTGGCCGGCTTCGCGGTGGGGCCGAGGAGAAGGTCCAGCCGCTTGCCCGGGATCTTGAACGGTCCCGCCTGCACCTCGCTGGCGGTCAGGTTGTGCAACACCAGCACGCGCTCCTTTCCGGATTGGCGCAGGAAGGCGAGCACCGGCGCGCTCCGGTCTCCGGGGGTCAGCAGCTTCAGGTCCCCTTTCTTCAAGGCCGCCGAGGTGTGCCGCAGTTGGATCAGCCGCCGATAGTGGGAGAGGAGCGAGCCGGGATCGCCAGCCTCGGCGGCCACGTTCGCCGTCTCCTTGCCGGGCGCGAAGTCGAACCAGGGCTTTCCCGGGGTGAAACCGCCGCCGGCGGAGTCATCCCAGGGCATCGGGGTGCGCTTGAACTCGTCACCGCTTCCCCGGCCGTTCTGCAGGCCGACCTCCTCGCCGTAATAGAGGAAGGGAGCGCCCGGCAGGGTGAGCAGGATGGCCGCGGCGGTGCGCAGCCGGGCCGGATCGTCGCCGAGCTGGGTGGCGACCCGCTGCTGGTCGTGATTGGTGAGGAAAGGCGTATCGATGATCTCCGCCGGATAGAGCTCGGCCATCTCCTGGAGCTTGGCGGCGATGCCGGACGCCTCGCCGTCGCGGACCGCCTTCACGATCGCCTCGGCGAGCGGGAAGTTGAAGCTCATCGGCAACTCGTCCCCCTCCCTCACCGCTGCCGTCGAACCGTAGTAGGCGGCGATCTTTGGGGTCTCGGTCCAGTTCTCCCCCACCAGCGTGGCCTGCGGCTTGGCCTGGCGCACGCTCGCGGCGTACTCCCGCAGGTAGTCGTGGGTCTGGGGCTGGTCGTTCTGCAGGTCCCCCGGGCCATTGGCGAAGAGGTGGCGGGTGGCGTCGAGGCGGAAGCCGTCGACACCGCGGCCGAGCCAGTAAGCGGTCAGGCGCTCCATCTCCTTGCGGACCTCGGGATTGCTGAAGTTGAGGTCCGGCATGCCGCTCCAGAAGATGCCGTAGTAGTAGTTGGCGACAGGATTGGCGCCGTTGGGGTTGGAATGCCAGACGGGGCCATCCCCAAAGGGCTGCTTCCACCCCGGATTGTCGGTGCGCCAGACATACCAGTCGCGGTGCCGGGAGCTGAGCGCGGAGGCCGAGTCGACGAACCACGGGTGCTTCGAGCTGGTGTGGTTCATCACGAAGTCGACGATGACGCGGATCCCCCGGCGGTGCGCCTCGGCGAGGAAACGGTCGAAATCCTCGCTCGTGCCATAGGCAGGCTGGATCTTCTCGTAGTCGGTGGTGTCGTAGCCGTGATAGCTCGGCGACTCGAAGACCGGCATCAGCCAGAGCGCGTCGACGCCCAGGTCCTTGAGGTAGTCGAGCTTCCCCGTGAGACCCGGGAGATCGCCAACGCCGTCGCCGTTGGAATCGGCGAAGCTGCGGACGAAGACCTCGTAGAATACGGCTCCCCGCGCCCAGTCGTGGTTCCACTGGACAGCCGCGGGCGCGGTGGGCCCTTTCGCCGATGCCGCGGGCGGAACGCCGGCGCAGGCGAGGGCCAGGAGGACGGGCAAGAGGGCGAAGCGGAAGCTTCGGGGGCGGCGGGGTGTGGGAGTCATGAGGATATTGTAGGGCGGGGAGGGTCCCAGGATGTCGGCGGGCTTCGAGGCCGCGCGCCGCGCGGCCGTGATGACGGATCTGCTGGCCCTGCTGGCGGGGCGCCCCACGGACCTGCTCCCCTTCGAGACGGTCCGCCGGGAGCTCGGGCTGCGGCATCTCGTCGACCGCGGCCTCCATCAGGTGCCGCTCGACCGGATCGTCGGCACCCTCGGCCGGCCGGGAGAGTTCAACCGCGCCTTCCTCCCCCGCGACGACGGGCTGCGCGACCGCTGGGACCGTCTCAAGGATCTGGCCGAGGGGCCGCAGGGCTTCCCGCCCGTCGAGCTCTACAAGGTCGGACAAGCCTATTTCGTGGTGGACGGCCATCACCGCGTCTCGGTGGCCCGCGCCATGGGGGCGCCCACCATCGAGGCTCACGTCGTCGAGTTCCTCACTCCGGTGCCGCTCGAGCCGGGGATCTCGATCGAGGAGGTCCTGCTCCGCAACGGCCTCGGCGCCTTCCTGGAGGCGACCGGCCTCGAGCCCGAGGCGCCGAATGAGTACAGGATCACCGTTCCCGACGGCTACCAGCGCCTGATCGATCACATCCGCGTCCACGGCTATTACAAGGGGATCGAGGAGAAACGGGACATCCCCTGGCGCGAAGAAGTAGTCTCCTGGCGCGATCATGTATACCGGCCGATGATCGAGGTGATCCGCCGCAGCGGCGTCCTCGACGAGTTTCCCGGGAGGACGGAGACCGACCTCTATCTTTTCGTGATGGATCACCTGCACAGCCTGCGGGAGCGGTACCACAATCCGGGAATGCCGCCGGACGAGGCGATGGAAGACTTCGAGCAGACACAGATCCCCCCGAAGCCGCCGGGGCGGTTGCGGAGGTGGTGGGAAAAGATCCGGCAGCCTCGACACTGAAGGGAGATCTTCATGGAAGACAGAAAAGTCGCCGTTATCACCGGAGCCTCCCGCGGCCTGGGAGCCGCCTTCGCGCGGGTGCTCGCAGAGGAGGGGTACGCCGCCGCCCTGGGAGCGCGGGACCGGGAGGGACTGGAGCGGCTGGCGGCGAGCCTCCCCGCGCCGGTGCTAGCCCATCCGCTCGACGTGGGGGATGCGGCGAGTGTCACGGCCTTCCGGGACGCGGTGCTCGGCCGGTTCGGACGCGCTGACGTGCTGATCAACAACGCGGGGATCGGGATTTTCAAGCGGCTGGAGGAGTTCTCGGGGGAGGAATTCGAGCGGACGTTCCGAGTCAACGTCCAGGGGGCCTGGGCGGCGACGGTGGCGTTCCTCCCCCATCTCAAGGCGGCGCGCGGGCAGGTTGTGATGGTCTCCTCGGACGTCTCGACGCGGACCTTCCCGAACGGCGGTCCTTACACGGCCTCCAAGTTCGCCCTGCGGGCGCTCACCCGCACGCTGCAGCAGGAGAATCCAGAGCTCCGGGTGCTGGAGCTGCGCCCCGGCGCCGTCGACACCTTTTTCGCCGGCTCGACCCAGGGAGCCCCCGGCAAGGAGTCGCTCCTCCGCCCGGAGACGGTCGCCGAGACTCTGCGCTTCGCCCTCCGTCTGCCGCCGGAGGCCCGCCCCGAGGAGATCGTGATCCGCGCCAGCTCGCAGGCGCCGGAGTATTGATCGCGTATACTAGGCGCATGAAACGTGCGAATCTTGTGTTGGATGAACATCTCTTGGAAGAGGTCACCCGGGCCAGTGGAGAACGAACCTACTCACGGGCGGTAACGAAGGCTCTGGAGGACTACCTCCGGCGGCATCGAGCGGGCCGCATCCTGGAGCTTGCGGGCTCCGGAATGTGGGAAGGAGACCTTTCCGAGATGCGGAGAGACTCTCCTGGGAATGAACGGGTACGCCGTTGACCCCATTGCGTCTCGTGGACACCTCTGTCTGGATCGAGGTCTTCCGGAAGCCCAGCCAGTTCGATCTCACCTCAGTAGTCAGCCTGGACGAGGTCGTTACGTGCCTGCCCGTGATCCAGGAGGTTCTTCAGGGATTCTTGGACGAGAGAGCCTTTCGTATCGCGCGGGACGCGATGTTTGCGCTGCCGATTCTTGAATCTCCTGTTCACCCAGGTGTTTACGAAGAGGCAGTACAGCTCTATCGCTCAGCTCGAAGGGCTGGGGTGACAGTCCGTTCGAGCGTTGATTGCCTCATTGCCGCCTGCGCGATCCGGCATGGGATTCCGGTGTTACACCGCGACCGCGACTTCTCGTTACTCGCACGGATCTCATCACTCAAGGAACAGAGAGTCGCAGTCTAACTGCCCCTGGCAGGAACCTTGCTCCTCTCCTGCTCCGCGATGGAGCAGACGTCCACACCGCGCCGGCTCGGCTGGCGATTCGACTGGCGATCGGTCTGGGAGAGTCCGCGTCTCTTGCTGGCGGTCGTGCTCTCGCTGCTGTACGCGGCCGTCCTCTTCTTCGGCTTCTCCTGGTCGCGCTGCTTCTTCTCCACCTGCCCGAACGTGGCGAAGCTCGCCGTCTTTCAGCCCGGGGGCGCGCCGGTGCTGCTCGACCGCAACGGCGAGGTCTTCGCCGACCTCGCTTCGGCGGAGCGCAAGATCGTGCCGCTGTCGTCCCTCCCCTCGCTGGTACCGCAGGCGTTTCTCGCCGTCGAGGACCAGCGCTTCTACGAGCATGGAGGGGTGGATTGGAAGCGGGTCGGCGGCTCGGTGCTCGCCAATCTGCGGGCCGGCGGGTTCGCTCAAGGGTTCAGCACGATCAGCATGCAGCTGGCGCGGAACGTCTTCCCGGAAAGCCTCCCGGGCGAGGAGCAGACGACGCGCCGCAAGCTCCTCGAGATCCGGGTGGCCCAGCAAATCGAGGGGCGCTACTCGAAGGAGGAGATCCTCGAGCTCTACCTCAACAACATCTACTTCGGCAACCGCGCCACGGGGATCGAGGCGGCGGCGCGCCAGTACTTCGGCCGCTCGGCCCAGGAGCTGACGCTCTCCCAGGCCGCGCTGCTCGCCGCCCTCCCCAAGGCGCCCAGCCACTACGATCCGCGCCGGCATCCGCGGGAGGCGCTGGCCCGTCGCAACCTGGTGCTGTCGCTGATGCGCGAGCAGGGGCGCACCCCCAGGTTCCTCGCCGAGAAGGCGAAGCTGGAGCCACTCGGGCTCGCTCCGGCGCCGCGGCAGGAGAAGGTCGAGGCCGGGCTCGCCCCTTACTTCGTGGAGCAGGTGCGGCACGAGCTCGAGGAGCGGTTCGGCGCCAACCTCTACACCCAGCCGCTGCGGATCGTCACCACCCTCGACTCCGCCGCCCAGCGGGCCGCCGAGGAGGAGCTGCGCCGGCAGCTCAAGCTGATCGAATCCGGAAGCCTGGGCGCGTTCCAGGGCACCCGCTACTCGCCGGACACCCAGCCGCCCGACGACGGCACCCCCTATCTCCAGGGCGCGGCCGTGATGCTCGACGCCCACGACGGCGACGTTCTCGCCTGGGTCGGCGGACGCGACTTCGCCCACTCGCAGTTCGACCGTGTCCTCCAGGCCCGCCGCCAGCCCGGGAGCGCCTTCAAGCCGTTCGTCTACGCGGCGGCGCTGGCGGACGGCTGGGCGCTCAGCCAGCCGCTCCTCGATCAGCCGCTCAAGGTGAAGATGTCCAACGGCCAGTTCTGGCAGCCGAAGAACTTCTCGAACCGCTACGAGGGGCGGATCACGTTGCGCGACGCCCTGGTCCGCTCGAAGAACGTGCCGACGGTGCGCCTGGCGGACGCGGTGGGTCTCCAGCAGATCACCGACATGGCGCACAAGGCCGGGATCCAGGAGCCGATCGCGGCGGTCCCCTCGATGGCCCTGGGGACGGTCGCCGTCTCGCCGCTCGAGCTGACCTCGGCCTATAGCGGCTTCGCGAGCCTCGGCCAGGCGGTGGAACCGCGGCTGATCCTGCGGGTGGAGGACGAGAGGGGGAAGGTGCTCTGGCGATCGCAGCCGAACCGCCATGACGTGCTCGACCCCGGTGTCGCCTACCTGGTGACCAGCGTCCTCTCCGAATCGATCGTCAGCGGCACCGGCAACCTGATCCAGCAGACCGGCCTCAAGGCCCCGGCGGCCGGCAAGACCGGCACCACCAACGACGGCGCGGACGCCTGGTTCGTGGGCTACACGCCGGAAATTGTCGGCGGTATCTGGATCGGCTTCGACAAGCCCAAGCCGATTCTCGAGGACGCCACGGGCGGACGCCTCGCGGCTCCGGCCTGGGGGCGGATGCTCGCCCGCGTCTATCA
This sequence comes from uncultured Acidobacteriota bacterium, assembly GCA_963792575.1. Classification (GTDB taxonomy): domain Bacteria; phylum Acidobacteriota; class Thermoanaerobaculia; order Multivoradales; family UBA5704; genus DATARR01. The sequence goes on along the minus strand of CAWBWZ010000001.1, from coordinate 142,784 downwards.
GAACCCGAAGCAGAAAACCCCACCACCCTGGAAGATGCCCGCGGACGTCGTCTCGATGCCGGTCGATCCGGCGACCGGCCTGATCGTCAAGAAAGGGTGCGCGCCCGAGGGAGGCGAACGCGAGCTGTTCCTCAAGGGGAAGGAGCCGGATTCCTACTGCCCCGGCCGCGAGGCGCCGCCGCCGAACGGCTTCCCCTCGCAGCGGCTGCTCGCCCAGCGCGAGGGTCAGAAAGACGAGCAGACCGAGCTGATCGCCCAGGCGCGCGAGGAGCAGAAGCGCCGGCTCGAAGAGCAGCGCGAGGCCGAGCGGCAGGCCAAGCTCGATCAGGCGGAGGAGCGTGCCGCGCTCAATGCCCGTGAGGACCGGCTGGCCCGGGAAGAGGCGGCGGCGAGTCGCCGGGAAGCGGAGATCGCGGCCCGGGAGGGAGCCGAGAAGGACCGCCGGGCCAAGGTGGCCGCGGCCCGGGAGCAGGAGCGCCTCCGGAGGCTGCGCGAGCAGCCGGATGACGAACGCGGTGATGACGACAGCGTCAACGAGGCCGCCGTGCGAGAGGAGCAGCCCCGGGAAGAGCGCTCCGACGCCGATCTCTCCGGCTGGTGGGAGCTGACCAACACGATCCAGTCGACCAACTACTCGGCCTACCAGGGGCTGCGCCTGGGCTACCGCGTCCAGCTCGAGCAGGACGGCGACCGGATCACCGGCCGGGGGCAGAAGTGGTCGGAGTCCGGCCGTCCGGTCTCGGCCGGAGCGCGGTCGCCGATCGTCCTCACGGGGCGAATCGACGGCCGCCACGTGACCCTCCAGTACACCGAGCGGGGCGCCCGCAGGTCGACCGGCGGCAGCTTCTCCTTCACCCTCTCCCCGGATGGCGATGCCTTGCGCGGATCTTTTTCCAGCACGGCCGCCGCCGCGAGCGGGGGCTCAGTGGCTAGGAAGATGCGGTAGGCCGCGGACCCACAATCTCCCGCGCCAGCTCCACCGCCGACAGTGGAGCGCACCCCTCGGCGTTGTTGTTGATCGTGCACAGGAAGGGCCGGTCCCCGGCCAGGGCCTCGCGGGCCAGCTCGGCCACCGCCTGGCGGCCGACGGGGTCGGGCGCGGCCATGCGGTTGAACGGGGCATAGCGGCGGCCCGCCTCCTCGTAGGTCATCCCGGGGCCCAGGAGCCAGCGGACGATCGTCATCACTCCCCGGGCGGTTCCCGCAAGGCGCCCTTGAGCGCGGACGTCCGGCATGCGGGGATGGACGTTGTGGCAGTGGCAGGCGCCCACCGCGGCCAGGGCGTCTCCGTAGTCCACCGTGATCAGCTCACGGTTGCGCAGCTCGACGGCGTAGACCGGCCCGAGAGGGAGCGCCGCCAGGAAATCGTGCAGACGCTGGGCGAAGGCGCCGGCGCTCCCCAGGCTCTGGGGAGCGAACTGGAAGAGGAGCGCTCCACCGCCGACCCCGATCCCTTCGGCGAAAGGCGCCACGACCTGATCCGTCGCATACACGGGATCGAGGAAGAGGGGGTTCTCCTGGCCGCGCTGGGCGCCGTAGCGGGCATGGTCGGGAAAGCGCGCCAGGGTGCAGGCCTCGTGGGCCTTGACCAGGAAGCGGAACTCCTCCGGCACCGACTCCCGATACTGCGCGAGCTCCATGGCCTCGACCGGCGCGTAGTGGGTACGGTCGACCCCCACCGCTCGCAGCAGGGGGTGGCGGGCATACGCCGGTAGACCCTGGTGGGACAGCTTCGAGGGGGAGTAGGAGCGGTCGTAGACGAGCCCGGCCCACCCCGGGAATGACCACGTCGAGCCGCCGAGATAGATCCCCCGCGGCAGCTCCCGGCCGAGCGCCTCGACCTCCTCCGGTTGCCCCGCCGCCCCCACGCCCTTCTTCTCCGGCTCGGGCTTCGGCTCGAAGGCGAAGAGGGCGAGCTGGTCCTGCTCCTTGCGGCGTGCCATGGAGAGAAGTTTATTGCAATTGATTCCCCAAAAGCAGTACCGCGCCAGAGGAGGTTCCCGAAAAAAGGAACGGCCTACTACTGCTGCAGAAACGCCACTGTCGGCGGCAGCCCCTCGTCCAGGCTCCGCGGATGCCAGTCGAGCTCGGCCCGCGCGCGGGCGTCGCTGAACGCCCAGTGACGCTCCAGGCTGTTGAGCTGATCGTGGGAGAACGGCGGCCGCCGGCCGGCGAGCTTGAAGAAGGGGGCTGAGAGAACCAGCCCGGCGCGAGCCGCCCCGATCGGCAGGTTGGCACGTGGCGGCGCGACTCCGCCCAACTTGCAGACCCGGTCCACCAGAGAGCGCAGGGTGGTGACGTCCCCCGCCATCAGATAACCGCGGCCGGGCGGGGCCTTGGCGATCATCTTGAGCATCCCCTCGACCAGGTCGTCGAGATAGATCCAGGACATCCTGCGGTCGGCACCGGCGAGGACGGGGTAGCGACCCTTGAGGAAGCCGCGCAGGATGGAATTCGCCCCCTCCTTCTTCCCTGGCGGGCCGTAGACCAGGCTCGGATAGACGGTATTGATCCGCAGCCCCTTCTTCGCCCACTCCTGGATCGCCCGCTCGCCGGAGTGCTTGGTGGCGCTGTAGCGGGTGGGGAACGAGGCCTGGACGGGAGCGGTCTCGTCCACCACCGAGCCGTCGGACGGACTGCCGCCGAAGTAGGCCATCGAGGAGACCGAGAGGAAGCGCCCGACGCCGAGCTTGTAGGCGAGGGAGGCGACGTTCTCGCTCCCCTGGACATTGGCCTGTTGCATCCGCTCGGGGGGGCCGGTGAGGTCGAGATCGGCGGCGGCGTGGATTACCCAGTCAGCCCCGGACATCCCCTCTCGCATCGAGACGCGGTCCGCGATGTCGCCGGTGAAGGTAGCGGCGCCGAGCTGCCGCAACGGCTCCGCGTCGCTGGCGGGGCGGACGAGAGCCCGGACCTCATGCCCGGATTCGACGAGCCGGCGCGCCAGAGCGCGGCCGATGTAGCCGGTGCCGCCAGTCAGGAAGATCCGCATCGCAGGTTTCTAGAGAACGGGGGAGCATCCAAGATATTGGAGAAAATGGGAATCGCACATACCTCGCCCCGGTTATACGAGGTGGGACGGGGTTCGGGAGTTGTACCCGTCCCGGAGTCAAATACTCCGACAATCTCCTTCAGCTCCCTCTCCTCCCCCCGCGCCGGATCCCTCCCCGGAGCGGGGCTTTTTATTGTTGCGGCCCTTCCAGGCATCCAGTAAGCTGACGGCCTATGAAGACCATCGAGACGGATGTCATCGTCACTCAGGACGGTAGGATCAGGATCGACCTGAAGTTGTCCGATGACGTACCCCCGGGTCGGCATCGGGCCGTGGTGATCCTCGATGAGCAGCCTGTCCCACCGGCCTCCCGGGTCGAGAGTTCTCTGGCCGACTTTCCCGTTCACGATCTTGGTCCCTGGCCCGAAAATCTGTCGTTGCGGCGGACAGACCTCTATGGAGAGGACGAAAGGTAAGGTCAGAGTCGTTCTCCCGTGTCCAAGGGGATCACTTGGATCACATCGCTGAAGCGGACGAAGTCTCCAACATTGTGGGTCAGTAAAGCAGGGATACCATTTGCCAGCATTGTAGCTACGATATTGGCGTCATGAATTTGTTTGCCGCCGATGTCCACCTTCTCGATCAGCTCCAGTAGTTTCTCCGTGACGGCAGATCCTTCTTCAGCAAGATGAAAATGGCCCAGGAAGTAGCGGATGTCGCTCACTAGCTCGCGGGCTGGCCGTGGCTTGGAGAAAGTCTGGGGACGGCTCAACGCGGCCAGATACTCCCGCAGGACCTGGCGACTCACCCAAAGCTCCTGCCCGGACTCAACTCGCTTTCCTAGCTCTTCTGAGGCGCACCGGTGGAGCGGAGCTCCTGAAGATGCGGCGAAAACCAGGACATTCGTGTCGACAAAGCAGGCTTGGGTGACGACCTGCTCTCCCTTCATGTCGTCCGCCATCCATCCCTCCTTCAGGACCGCATCTACGCCTTGCCGCGCAGGAGCTGCCGCAGCACGTAGTGCAGGATGCCGCCGTGGCGGTAGTACTGCATCTCTTGCGGCGTGTCGAGGCGCACCCGGGCCTTGAACTCGGTCACCTTGCCGTTGTCCTCCCGCTTTGCCCGGACGGTCACCTCGCGCCCGCCCTTGAAGCCGCTGCCGACTCCCTCGGCGAGGCCGACGATGTCGATCACCTCGTGGCCGGTGAGCCCCAGGCTCGCGGCGGTATCCCCTTTCAGGAACTCCAGCGGGGCGATGCCCATGCCCACCAGGTTGCTGCGGTGGATGCGCTCGAAGCTCTCGGCGATGACGGCGCGGACCCCCTGGAGGAGCGGCCCCTTGGCGGCCCAGTCGCGGGAGGAGCCGGTGCCGTACTCCTTGCCGGCGAGGACGACCGTGGGGATCCCCTCGGCCTTGTACTTCATCGCCGCGTCGTAGATCGACAGCGGCTCGCCGTCCGGCAGGTGGAGGGTGAAGCCCCCCTCGATCTCGGGGACCATCCGGTTGCGGATGCGGATGTTGGCGAAGGTGCCCCGCATCATCACCTCGTGGTTGCCGCGGCGGGCGCCGTAGGAGTTGAAGTCCTTGGGGGCGACGCCGTGGTCGACCAGATAGTGGCCGGCGGGGCTGGCGACCTTGATCGAGCCGGCCGGCGAGATGTGGTCGGTGGTGATGCTGTCGCCGAAGACGCCGAGCACGCGGGCGCCGTGGATGTCCTCGACCGGCGCCGGCTCGGCCGGCATGTCGACGAAGTAGGGGGGCTGGCGGACGTAGGTCGAGTCCGGGTCCCAGGCGTAGGTGTCGCCGTGCGGGACGTCGAGGCCGTTCCAGTGCTCGTCGCCGGCGAAGACGTCGCGGTACTGGTCGCGGAACATGTCGGAGCGGACGGCGCGCAGGATGGTCTCCTCCACCTCCTGGCGGGTCGGCCAGACGTCGCGCAGATAGACCGGCTGGCCGTCCTTGCCGGTGCCGAGCGGCTCGGTCTGGAAATCGACGTCGATCCGCCCCGCCAGGGCGTAGGCGACGACCAGCGGCGGCGAGGCCAGGTAGTTGGCGCGCACGTCCGAGTTGATGCGCCCCTCGAAGTTGCGGTTGCCGGAGAGCACGGCGACCGCGACCAGGTCGCGCTCCTCGATGGTCTTCGAGATCGCGGGCGGGAGCGGGCCGCTGTTGCCGATGCAGGTGGTGCAGCCGTAGCCGACGAGGTTGAAGCCGAGCTGGTCGAGGTAGGGGGTGAGCCCCGCCGCGTTGTAGTACTCGGTGACCACCTTCGAGCCGGGGGCGAGGCTGGTCTTGACCCAGGGCTTGCTGGAGAGCCCCTTCTCGACCGCCTTCCTGGCCAGCAGGCCGGCGGCGATCATCACCGAGGGGTTCGAGGTGTTGGTGCAGCTCGTGATCGCGGCGATCACCACCGAGCCGTCGCGCAGCTCGGCCGCCGCGGGGTCCGCCCCGGCGGCGATCTCGGGCTCGGCGATCGCGAGCCCCGCCGCGGTGCCCCCCGCGGACTGCAGGCCGAAGGCCGTGGGGCGCGCCTTGCCGGTCCTGCCGGCGGCGGTCATCACCGCGAGCTCCTTGAGGAAAGAGGGCTTGACGTCGGAGAGGCGCACCCGGTCCTGCGGCCGGCGCGGGCCGGCGAGGCTCGGCTCGACGGTGCCGAGGTCGAGCTCGAGGGTGTCGGTGTAGGCCGCCTCGGGGGAATCCGCCGTGTGGAAGAGCCCCTGCTCCTTCATGTAGGCCTCGACGATGCGCCACCTGCTCGGGCGAGCGGCCGGTGAAGCGGAGGTAGTCGAGCGCGACCTGGTCGACCGGGAAGATGCCGCAGGTGGCGCCGTACTCGGGCGCCATGTTGCCGATCGTGGCGCGGTCGGCGAGCGGCAGGGTGGCGAGGCCCGGGCCGAAGAACTCGACGAACTTGCCGACGACGCCCCGCTTGCGCAGCATCTGGGTGACGGTGAGGACGAGGTCGGTCGCCGTGGCCCCCTCCGGGAGCTGGCCGGCGAGGCGGAAGCCGACCACCTGCGGGATCAGCATCGACACCGGCTGGCCGAGCATGGCCGCCTCGGCCTCGATGCCGCCGACGCCCCAGCCGAGGACGCCGAGGCCGTTGACCATGGTGGTGTGGGAGTCGGTCCCCACCAGGGTGTCCGGGTAGAGGTAGCTCTCGCCGGCGACGTCCCCCTCCATCACCACCCGCGCCAGGTACTCGAGGTTGACCTGGTGGACGATGCCGGTGTCCGGCGGCACGACGCGGAAGTTGCTGAACGCGGTCTGCCCCCAGCGCAGGAAGGCGTAGCGCTCGCGGTTGCGCTCGAACTCCTTCTCGGCGTTGATCAGGAAGGCGGCGGCGGTGCCGTACTCGTCCACCTGCACCGAGTGGTCGATCACCAGCTCGACGGGCTGGAGCGGGTTGATCCGCTTCGGATCGCCGCCCATCGCCACCATCGCGTCGCGCATGGCGGCGAGGTCGACCACGGCGGGGACGCCGGTGAAATCCTGGAGGAGAACGCGGGCCGGCATGAAGGCGATCTCCTGCGAGGGGAGCGCCTTGGGATCCCAGCCGGCCAGTGCCTCGATATCGCCGGCCGTGACCACGGCGCCATCCTCGCGGCGCAGCAGGTTCTCGAGCAGGATGCGGAGGGCATAGGGGAGGCGGGAGACGTTGAAACCCCGCTTCTCCAGCGCGTCCAACCGGGCCAGACGGAACTCGCGGCCGCCCACCCGGAGGGTCGCGCGGCTTCCGAAGCTATCGTTCATGGGACCTTCTCCTCAGGATCTATCAAGGGGTGAGGCGCGCGGCGGGACTCAAGCGCCCACCGGGCCCAAAGATATCAGCTCAGTTCGATTTCTCACAGAGGCGGAGGCCGGGTAAGATGAGCTCTATGTCCGTGAGCGGCTCCGATCTCATCACCCCGGTCTTGCTGATGGCCATGCCTCAGGTGCTGGACCCGTTCTTCAATCGCAGCGTCGTGCTCCTCCTCCATCACGAGGATGAGGGGAGCTTCGGCTTCATCCTCAACCGCCCCACCGGGATCAAGGTCGGCGAGATCCTGAAGGGGATGGAGGTCGCCTGGTCCGGCGGCGAGGAGGCGGTCGCCTACTTCGGCGGCCCGGTGCAGCCACAGCTCGGCACCGTGCTGTTCGCGCCGGTCCTCGCCGAGGGCGGACCGGAGGACACCGCGACCGAGGTCCTCCCCGGCGTGGCGCTGACGCAGCACGTCGGCGACCTCTCCCGCCTGGCCGAGGCGCCGCCCGACCAGTTCCGCCTGATCCTGGGCTATGCCGGCTGGGGCGAGGGTCAGCTGATGCAGGAGATCCTCCGCAACGACTGGCTGACGGCGCCGGCGAGCAGCGAGCTGATCTTCGCTCCCGATCCCGAGCAGGTCTGGGACGCGGCGCTGCGCTCGGTCGGCATCGATCCGGCCGTCCTCCCCTCCTGGCTCCCGGGTTCCGATTCCGAGGATTCGACGAACTGACAGCGGGCCCGCTCCCCCGCCCGTCCCCCTCCGCCCAATCATGAAGACCGTCCACCACCGATCGGCTGGCGGACTGGTCGTGCGCGGCGCCAGCATCCTGCTGATCTCGACCCAGTCCGGCCGCCGCTGGCAGCTCCCCAAGGGGCACATCGAGGAGGGGGAGACCCCCGAGCAGACCGCCGTGCGCGAGGTGCGGGAGGAGACCGGCGTCACCGGCCGGGTGGTGGCGCCGCTCCCGGGGGTCGAGTACTGGTTCGTCGAGAAGGGGGCCCAGCGGGTCCACAAGCAGGTGGACTATTACCTGCTGACCTTCGTCAGCGGCGACACCGCCGACTTCGATGTCCACGAGGTCTCGGGGGCCGAGTGGTTCTCCTGGGACGAGGGGATCTCCAAGCTCAGCTTCGAGAACGAGCGGCGGGTGGTCCTGCAGGCGCGGGCGATCGTGCAGCCGGATCGCCAGGCCTCCGGCCGGACGGGATAAGATCGGCGACCGGAACCGAGGAGGGGATCTCAATGCTTCGAGCGCTGATGCAGATCGCGTTGAATGGCGTGGCCGTCCTGGTCGCGGCCTATCTGGTGCCCGGCATCATCTACACCGGCACCCTGCCGTCATTATTGCTGGTCGGCCTGGTGATCGGCCTGATCAACCTGATCGTCAAGCCGATCGTCACCTTCTTCTCCTTCCCCTTGATCCTGCTCACCCTGGGCCTGTTCTATCTGGTGATCAACGGGCTGGTGCTCTACCTCGCCGCCTGGCTGCTCCCGAACCAGCTGCAGGTGAGCGGATGCGGCGCGGCGATCCTGGGCGGCCTGGTGATGGCGCTCGTCAACTGGCTCCTGCGGGCGTTCACTCCGGAGTAGCTTAAGGATGCGCCCAGCCCAGGCAAGACGGGAGTCCGGCCGCGCGCGGCGGCAGCGCGCCGCGGAGATCCTGGCGCGTCTGCGCCAGACGTACCCCGAGGTCCGGCTGGCGCTCGACTTCCAGACCCCCCTCCAGCTCGTGATGGCGACCGTGCTCGCCGCCCAGTGCACGGACGAACGGGTCAACCAGGTGACCCCGGCGCTCTTCCGGCGCTATCCCACGGCCCGCGACTACGCGGCGGCCGACATTCTCGAGCTCGAGGAGATGGTCCGCACCACCGGCTTCTTCCGCAACAAGGCGCGGGCGCTGAAGAACCTGGGGACGGCGCTGGCCGCCGAGCACGGCGGCGAGGTGCCGGCGAGCCTGGAGCTGCTGGTGGCGCTGCCCGGGGTGGGGCGGAAGACGGCCAACGTCGTGCTGGGGAACGCCTTCGGCGTGAACGAGGGGGTGGCGGTCGACACCCACGTCCAGCGCCTCTCCCGGCGGCTCTTTCTCACCGAGGAGACCGACCCGGAGAAGATCGAGCGCGACCTGATGCCGGTCCTGCCGCGGGAGGAGTGGACGCGTTTCGCCCTGCTGCTCCAGGATCACGGGCGGAAGATCTGCAAGGCGCGCAAGCCCGAATGCGCCATCTGCCCGGTGGCGGACCTCTGCCCGTCGGCCGAGGTATGAGGAGAGTGAACGATGAGTGAAGCGCAGAAGACCGCCGTCGTTACCGGCGCCAGCGCCGGCATCGGCGCCGCCACCGCCCGGGCGCTCGCCGGAGCAGGCTTCGGCGTCATCCTCGGCGCCCGCCGGCTCGACCGCCTGCGCGAGGTGGCCGAGCCGCTCGGCGCCACCGCCCTGGAGCTCGACGTGACCGACGCCAGCAGTGTCGCGGCCTTCGCCGCCCAGCTTCCCCCCGCAATCCACCTGCTGGTCAACAACGCCGGCGCGGCCTATGGGCTCGACCGCATCGAGGACGCCCGCGACGAGGACTGGATCGGCATGTGGGAGACCAACGTCCTCGGCGTGCTGCGCCTGACCCGCGCCCTGCTCCCCGCCCTCAGGGCGTCGGGGGACGGCCACGTGATCAACCTCGGCTCGATCGCCGGCTTCGAGACCTACGCCGGCGGGGCGGGCTACACCGGCAGCAAGCACGCGGTGCGGGCGTTCACCCGCACGCTGCGGCTGGAGTTGCTGGGGCAGCCGGTGCGGGTGACCGAAGTCGATCCCGGCCTCGTCGAGACCGAGTTTTCCAGGGTCCGCTTCGCCGGCGACGAGGAGCGGGCGAAGGCGGTCTACCGCGGGCTCGAGCCGCTGACTCCCGAGGACATCGCCGACTGCGTCGTCTGGGCGGCGACCCGCCCGTCCCACGTCAATATCGACGAGATCGTCGTCCGCCCGCGCGACCAGGCGACCGCCACGATGGTGAACCGGCGGGAACCACCCCAGGCTTGAAGTCCCGGACCGCTACCTTCCTCGCCGCGGCCCTGGCCCTCCTGGCCGGGTGCGCGCACAAGGACCTCACCGCGCCCGAGCTCTACTCGACCTACTGCGCCCGCTGCCACGGCGAGCAGGGGAAAGGGAAGGGGGACCCCGAGGATCTCAAGCTCTACCCGCACCTGAACCTGCTCACCTCACCGATGATACGCGGCGGCGACCGCGCAGCCGTGCGCCAGCGCATCCAGGAGGGGGAGGGCCCGATGCCCGGATTCGCCCGGCGCGTCACCCCCCAGGAGCTCGAGCGGCTCGTCGACTTCACCTTCCAGCTTGAGTCAACCTCCAAGGAGAGACCCTGACATGGACCCGCAACGCCTGAAGGACGCCTACCAGAAGCTGCAGAGCCTCGACGAACGGATGAGCCACAAGATCCGCCCCCGGCCGGGCGGCGCCCTCGTCCGGCCGACCACCGAGCAGCTGGAGGTGACGGTGCGCGACCTCGCCACCTACACGCTCGAGCTCCGGGAAGTCGTCCAGGAGCTGTTCCTCTCGATCGCCTCGAAGCCGAGCGCCCCTGGTTCCTGAAGAGCGAGCTCCTGAATCGCGTCGCCAGAGATCTTTCTGGCTCCACGATTATGACTTGACAGGTCTTTTTCGCCTGTCTATAGTTCCTGGCATGCGATCCCTGGGAATTGCCGAGCTGAAAGCGCTGCTTTCCGAAACTCTCGCGCGGGTCAAGGCGGGAGAAGAGGTCCTGGTCACCGAGCATGGGCGTCCGATCGCCCGCATCCTGCCGCTGTCGGCGGCGGCGCCGGCCGCGGCCACTCAGGAGCTGGTGCGGATGGGGCAGGTGCGGGCGCCGGAAAAGCCGCTGGACGAAGCGTTCTGGAAGCTGCCGCGCGGCGAGTACCGCAAAGATCCGCTGGATGACTCTGACGACCAGCCCGATTCGTGGGAGCTGCGGGAGGCGGTCTGAGGTTCTGGGACAGCTCGGCCCTCCTCGCCCTGGCGGTGAGGGAACCCGACTCCGGTAAGATCGAGCCGCTCTTGCAGCGGGATCCGGACGTTGCCTTCTGGTGGGGAGCGCCCCTGGATTGCAGCGAAGCCCTTCTGGCCGCCCGGCGGCGGGAACGGATTTCCCCCGCCGACCTCCTGAAGGCCCGGGCCGTGATCGATCACCTGCGCGCCCGCGCCTTCGAGATTCAGCCCACCGAGGAGCTGCGCGCCCGCGCCCTGCGCATCCTCTCCGTCCATCCTCTGGGGGCCGCCGCCGCGCTCGAGCTGGCCGCCGCTCTGATCTGGTGCCGCGAGCGCACCCACGGCGCCACCCTCGTCTCCCTCCATTCGCCGCTCCGCCTCGCCGCCGCGCTCGAAGGCTTCCGCGTCCTCCCCTACGCCGACGAGGTCCACGCGCCGGACCCCGAGCCCTGATCCGACAGCGGGCAGAGGGTGGTGTACCCTCCCCGCCATGCCCACGCCGCTCCCCATCGACGAGGTCCTGCCCGAGCTGATCGCGGCCCTGCGCCAGGGGTCCGCGGCCGTGCTCATCGCGCCCACCGGCGCGGGAAAGACGACCCGCGTTCCCCCCGCCCTGCTCGCCGCGGGGATCGGCGGCGACCAGCAGATCGTCATGCTCGAGCCGCGGCGGATCGCCGCCCGCGCCGCCGCCCGCCGGATGGCCGAGGAAGGCGGCTGGACGCTCGGCCACGAGGTGGGCTACCAGGTGCGCTTCGAGCGCAAGGCGGGTCCCGAGACCCGGATCCTGGTGGTGACCGAGGGGATTCTCGTCCAGCGCCTGCAGGCCGATCCCTTCCTGGAAGGCGTGGGCGTCGTGATCTTCGACGAGCTCCACGAGCGCGGCCTGCAGACCGACCTCTCGCTCGCCATGGCGCGCCGCGTCCAGCGCGAGGTGCGCCCCGACCTGAAGCTCGTCGCCATGTCCGCCACCCTCGACCCCGGCCCGGTGGCGGCCTTCCTCGGCGGCGCGCCGGCGATCGAGAGCCGGGGACGGCTTTATCCGGTGGACATCCTGTATCTGGACCGCCCGGACGATCGCCCCCTGCCCGGCCAGATCGCCGCCGGGGTGCGGCGGGTGCTGGCGGCGACTCCCGGGGACGTGCTGGTCTTTCTCCCCGGCGTTGGGGAGATCCAACGGAGCGCCGAAGCTCTCGCCGGCCTGGCCGCCGAGCAGGACCTCGCCGTCCTGCCGCTCTACGGCGATCTGCCGGCCGAGCGGCAGGACGCGGTGCTGCGCCCTTCGAGCCGGCGCAAGGTCGTGCTGGCGACCAACGTCGCCGAGACCTCGATCACCGTCGACGGCGTCACCGCGGTGGTGGATTCCGGGGCCGTCCGCCGGCTGCGCTTCGATCCGGCGACCGGGCTCGACCGCCTGGAGCTGGGGAAGATCAGCCGCGCCTCGGCCGATCAGCGCGCCGGCCGCGCCGGGCGCCAGGCCCCCGGGATCTGTCTCCGCCTCTGGCCCGCCTGGGAGCAGGCGACCCTCCCGGAGCGCGAGACGCCGGAGATCGCCCGCGTCGACCTCGCCGGCCCGGCTCTCCAGCTCCTCGCCTGGGGGGAGCCCGACCTCGCCGCCTTCGACTGGTTCGAGCCCCCCGATCCGGCGACGCTGGCAACGGCCACGCTCCTGCTCCGGCAGCTCGGCGCGATCGACGATCGTGGTGTTACCGCGCTGGGCCGGACGATGGCCCGCCTGCCGGTCCACCCGCGCCTCGGCCGCCTCCTGGTCGAGGGGCAGCGCCTCGGCCGTGCCCGCGAGGCCGCCCTGCTGGCCGCCCTGCTCTCCGAGCGGGACCCGTTCCCACGCGCCTCCCGGGGCGCCGGACCCCGCCGCGCCTCGCGCTCCGACCTCCTCGACCGCCTCGACGCCCTCGAAGCCTTCGAGCGCCGGAACGCCTTCGCAGGGGACCTGAACGCCGGCGCGGCCCGCTATGTCTTGCGGGCCCGGGATCAACTGCTGGAGCTGGCGAAACGGGAGCTGGGGATGGGGCCGGACGGCGGGGATCTACGGGAAGAGGAGCCCCTCCTCCGCGCCCTTCTCGCCGCCTATCCGGACCGCGTCGCCCGCCGCCGCGAGCCGCGCAGTCCGCGGGGCGTCATGGTGGGGGGCCGCGGGGTGCGCCTCGCCGACGAGAGCGCCGTGCTCGAAGCGCCGCTCTTCCTCTGCGTCGAGCTGGATGGCGGCACACTCTCCGATGCGCTGGTGCGGAAGGCCTCGGAGGTCGAGCTCGCGTGGCTCCCCGCGGAGCGCCTGCGGACCACGATCGACCTGGAATTCGACGAGTCCCGCGACCGGGTCGCCGCCTGGAAGCGGACCCGCTATGACGATCTGGTGATCGCCGAGGCCGAGGTCCCGCCGCCGGACGCGGCCGAGACCGCGCGGGTCCTCGCCGCGGCCGCCGCCGAACGGCTCGACCGCGCGCTGCCCCTGGACGACCCAGAGGTGGCGGCCTTCCTCGCCCGCGTCCGCAGCCTCGCGGACTGGATGCCCGAGCTGGCTCTCCCGCGGTTCACCGAGGATGAGCTCCGCGAGCTGCTCCCCGCCCTCGCCGCCGGCCGCAAATCCTTCGCCGAGCTGCGGCGCGCCCCGCTTCTCGACGTCCTGCAGGGAGCCCTCTCCTATCAGCAGCTCGAAGCCGTGCGCCGGGAGGCTCCCGAGCGGCTGGAGGTGCCGAGCGGCAGCCAGATCCGGATCGCCTACGAGCCGGGCAAGCCGCCGGTGCTCGCGGCGCGCATCCAGGAGATGTTCGGCCTCGCCGAGACCCCGCGCGTGGCCGCCGGTCGGGTCCCCGTTCTCCTCCATCTCCTCGCCCCGAACGGCCGTCCCCAGCAGGTGACCCACGACCTGCGGAGCTTCTGGGAGAACACCTACCGGCAGGTCCGCAAGGAGCTGGCCGGCCGCTATCCCAGGCACGCCTGGCCCGAGGACCCCTGGAACGCCAAGCCGCAGAGGAGGCCGCAGCGGCGCTGAATCTCGATCGTCCATCGCAGCGCCGTGGCGATCTTCCGGAGCTCCTCGATCTCCTCCCAGCGCAGCCCCCGCCCGGCGCGGCCGGCGAGCCAGCGGTCCAACACCTGGTAGCCGCCGATCCGGTACTCCCAGACCTCGTGGGAGATCCCCGCGAACGCCTGCCCCTCGGCGTTGACGATCACCCGGTCGTCCTGGTGCTCGCGGCGCCCATCCAGATGCCCAGGCCCCTGCCCCTCGAAGCGGACGCCGGGCCGCTCCAGGTGATCCGAGCGCAGAAGGTGGAGATCGATCAGGACCGCGCCGAGCCCCGCCAGCTCCAGGAAGGCCCCGCGGTCCGGCGGCAGCGGAATGCGCGGGAAATCCGCCCGCAGGAGATCGGCGTACCGCCGCCGGTAGGGAGGGCTGTAGAGGATGGCGTAGACATACTGCAGGATCAGCTCCGGCGAGGGCTCCTCGCCCAGACGGCCGGCGAGGAGGCGGAGGAAGGCCGGATCGACGTTGGCGAGACGGCCGGCGCCGTCCAGCCGCGGCTCCGGGTGGAGGTAGAGCGGGAAGGCGGAGTTGATGTCGAACGCGCTCACCGTCTTGTGCGCGATGATCGTGTCGGTCACCAGCGCGCCCGGCTCCTCCTTGCCCTGCCGGGGCACCACCAGCCCCAGGTTCCCCGGGATCAGCAGGTGCTTCATCGTCTCGAGCCGGGGGCGTTCGACGACGTAGTCGGCGTAGAAGATCTTTCGCCAGTCGAAGGGGCGGAAGAGGATGCGGCGAAATTTCGCCTGCCAGTCCGGATCGGTCCGGACCCTCCGGCGCGCCTCCTCCAGCCCGCACCGCCCGCGGTCGATCAAGCCCCACTCCTTGCGGACAAAGTCGTCGTGCACGATCTCGCTCCGGAGCCGCCCGACCCGCCGGCTGAGCTCCGCCGGATCGGTGTCGATGGCGAAGGCGTCGCGGCCGGTGACGATGCCCACCGAATGCTCGGGGAAGATGCCGGCGAGCGGCACGCCCAGGCCGTACTCCGCCTCCAGCGCGGCGTCGCGCGGCGCGAACAGGAAGGCCGGCCCGCGCGGCTCGATCACCGTCCAGCCGGTGGTCTCGACGTCGTGCTCCCCCAGCCAGCGGAGCTTGGCGGACCGGCTCCCCCAGAGGTCGGCTTTCCGCGTCCGCTTCGGCAGGCCGGGCCGCTTGACCAGGATCGCCACGGCGGCCCCCTGCCGCACGTCGGAGAAGACATTGGCGTCGGCCGAGCCGTCCGGCGCCCGCTCCTTCTTCTTGCCGTTGCCGTGTAGATCGAGGAGGTGGATCTCGTCGAACGTCGCGAGGAGCGACTGGCGCAGGCCCCGGAAAGTGGGGTTGTCGAGGTAGCCGTGGCTGGTCACGAACGCCACGATCCCCTCGCCGGCCTCGTCGATCTTCCGCTGGGCGAAGCGGAGGAACTTCACGTAGTCGTCCTGCAGCCACTTCGGGTTCTTGTCGCCCAGCGGCTGGCCGTCGATCCGGTCGTACCCTTCAACCCGATGCCCCCGGTTCGCCGAATGGCCCGACCAGGGAGGATTTCCCAGGATGACGGTGATCCGCGCGTCGTTCTTGATCCCGCACGCCAGACGGGACTCCCGCGACAGCGCCGCCGTCCCGGGGATCGTCGATTGCGCCAGATCCTCCATCTCCAGGGTATTGGTCAGGTAGAACGGCACCCGCTCCCCCGCGCCGAGCGGCCGGCCCAGCTCCTCCAGGATCAGGCTCATCTTGAGATGGCCGATGGCGTAGGGAGCCATCATCAGCTCGAAGGCGTGGAAATCCCGCAGCAGATGATCGCTCACCAGCGCCGGCACGCCGCCGCCGCCCGCCGTGGTCCGTACCTCCTCGACGGCGCAGCGGATCGCCTCGATGACGAAGGTCAGCGTGCCCGCCGCCGGATCGAGGAGGGTCACGGTCGGGTCCGCGAGGCCGTCCCGCCGGCCCAGCCGCGTCTGGAGCAGCCGGTGGACGGAACGGACGACGTAGGAGACCAGCTCCGGCGGCGTGTAGTAAACGCCGCGCTTTCTGCGCAGCTCCCGGTCGTAGTGGCGGAGGAAGGTCTCGTAGAAGTCGAGGACCGGATCTCGCCCGCGCTGGAGCGAGCGCTCCAGCATCGCCCGCACGGAGGAGCCGGCGAGCAGATCGACGATCTCGTCCACGATCCAGGCGATGTCCGGGTGTGGATCGGCGAGCGAGATGTAGCGGAAGGCGTCGCGCAGCAAGCCGCTGGTGGACGGGATGCTCTCCGCCGCGATCCGGCGGTCGAAATCCCCGGGCGCTTGCCAGCGGGCGGCGAGGAGTCCGTAGGAGAGAGTCTGGGCGTAGAGATCGGCGAACTCCTCGCGGGTGAGCCCGGCGAGGAGGTGCTCCGAGAAGGCCCGGTAGAAGCCGGAGAGATCTGAGGCCCCCTCGTCTTTCAGCAGCTCGCCGATCCTCTCGGCCAGGAGGCGGGTGCGAAACGCCAATCGCGGCGCCAGCTCCGAGCCCGAGGCGCTCGCCGGCGGAACGAAATCGCAGAACAGATCCAGAAGGGAGAGGAGCGGCTCCGGCCCCGAGCCCAGCCGGCCGATGTCGACCCGGGCCGCCATCTGCGTCCCCCGGTAGAGCCGAAGTTCGCGGAAGTTGGTGAGGAGGAGATTGGGAAAGGCCAGGCGATACCGCTCGACCTGCCCGGTGTCCGCCGACCGGTCCAGATCCGTCCCCGGCCGCTTCGCCTCGACGTAGCCGGCGATCCGCTCTCCCCGTCGAACCTGGAAGTCGAGCAGGCAGTCCCGGGTCTTCCGGGGCAGCATCATCACCCGGAGATCGCTCGCCCCCCGCCGCTCCGCGTAGTCATCGAAGAGCTCGAGCAGATGCGGGTAGAAGCTCTCCTCCCGCGCCTCCCCCCGCCGTTCCGTCTCGGCAATCCGGTCCAGATAGCCGTGCGGAAACTCCGGAGATTGCGGATGGAGACGACGAATCGCGGCCAGGGAGGTCGGCATGGAGAGATTGTAGCCTTAATCATCTCCATGCGCGACCTATCGAGATTCAAAGAAGAGATCAAGGTGCGGAAACCGGCAACGCTCGCCCGCAGGGGCGGGATTTATCCAGCCTGGGGGTGTCAACCCCAGGAAGGGCGGAGACCCCATCGGGACCGGGTCTGTCGGCCCTTCGGGACTTATGGGAACGGGGATCGCCCTGCCTGGGGTTGACACCCCAGGCTGGATAAATCCCGCCCTGCGGGCGGACTCGTCGTCGAGCGGCCTCAGTCCTCTTGCTCTTCGTCCTCTCCTCCGGCCTCTTCCCCCTCCAGGCTGCGCGGCTCCAGCGAGCGCAGCCAGTCGAGCAGCTCCCGGGCGCGTTCCGTCTCGCCGAGGCGGTGCGCCTGGGCGGTGGCGGCGACGACCAGGGCCAGCGCGGAGCCGTTGGGCTCGAGCTCGCTGGGCAGGCGAGTGATCCCGGGGTGGCCGGCGAGCGCCTGCCGCACGATGGCGAGGCCACGCTCGAGGAGCGGTTGCAGCAGCGGCCGGTCCAGGAACGCATAGCGGTCCGCGGCGAGCTCGGACGTGGCATGGGCCACGTCTTCCAGGATGTCGACGCTGTCGAGGGCCACCGGATTCTCCACCAGGACCTCGAGCCACCGCTCGGCGCGGTCCTCGTCCCAGGGGTCCCAGTCCTCGTCCTCCTCCTCGGCCTCCGGGTCGGCCAGGGGCGGATAGAACGCCGCCTCGAAGTCCGCCTCCAACTCGCGCAGCGACGCGGAGGGGATCAACCGGCCGGCTTGCGGGTCGTCTGGAACGGCTTCGATCCCATAGAGCGCAGCCGGCGGCTCCGCCTTGGCGAGCCACGCCTCGAGCTGATGGATACGGTCCGTGACCTCATCGCCGAAGGAGAACCGGAGCTGGGTCTCCTCCGCGTTCTCCCCCACCCGGGCCAGAAACTCGAACCCCTGCTCCGACAAGTCCCCTTCCTTCAGCCGCCCCCGCCAGTAGCGGGCCTTCTCGGCGGCCTCCGCCGTGCGCCCCTCGGCGAGCAGCAGGCTCACCTCGAGCGGCCCCAGCGCCGGGCTCTCGGGATCGTCCTGGCGCGCGCGGTCGAGCGAGACCCAGGCCTCCTCCATCTCCCCCTCGACGGCGTAGGTCCGCGCCAGGTTCTCCCAGAGCACGGCGCGCAGGGGGGGCCGGAGGTCGCGAGCCAGGCGCTCTGCCTCCTGCCAGCGCTCCTCCTGGAGATCCAGGGCCTCATAGGCTTCGAGCAGCGTGTTGAGCGCCGCCGAGTCCCGCTCGTCCAGCCGCTCCGGACGCTCGAACAGCGGGCGGACCAGCGCCAGCGCCCGGGCCGCGTCGCCGTTGTCGAGCAGGCCGGTGGCGACGTCGCCCAGGATCGGGCGCGGCACCCGGCCCGACACCCCCATCGCCTCCACCTGCTCCAGGGTCAGCTCCTCGGCCACCAGCATCCAGACCCCTTCCGGGTCGAGAGCGGGCGCGCCCTCGGCCCATTCGGCGCAGCACTTCTTGTACTTCTTTCCCGAGCCGCAGGGGCAGGCGTCGTTGCGCTCCGGCTTCGCGATCGGCCGTGGGCGGAAGCCGTTGTCCGGCAGCGGCACGGAGTTCCAGAGCGAGCGGCCGAACTCGGTCGCGAATCCTCTCCGGGCCTGATCGTCCGGCAGTTGCTCGAACAGCCCCGGCAGCAGGCGCGGAGCCTCCGCCTGCATCCAGGCGAGGAAGGGCTCGCCGTCCGCCAGCCGCAGGGCCTCGTTCACCGCCTGCCGGAGGAACTGGGAGAACTCCTCGTACTGCTCCTCGCCGATCTGCTCTTCGTCCAGCTCTTCGTCGTTCATGAGTGACACCTCTCGGTGGATATGTTTTTCGGGAAAAATGGCAAGGCGTAACCTCCCCGCTCCGCCATCGTATTAGAAGCAGAGCGCCTCCGCGCTCTCCATCCGATCAAGGAGCCCATCATGAATCTCGACTTCCCAGGCGCCCGCCCCGCCCTCGCCGCCGGCGCCCTGCTGCTGACTCTCTCCGCCCTGCCGGCCCGCGCCGCGGCTCCGGCCGCCACGTCCGACCTCGGTGCCTACGCGGACAAAGCCCTTGCCGCAGCCTACCCCGCCGGCCAGCCGGGAGCTGCCGCGATCGTGGTCAAGGACGGCAAGGTGCTGCTCCGCAAGGGGTACGGGATCGCCAACCTCGAGCTCGGGGTACCGAACTCCCCCGAGATGGTGTTCGAGCTCGGCTCGGTCACCAAGCAGTTCACCGCCGCGTCGATCCTGCTGCTCCAGGAGCGCGGCAAGCTCAGCGTCACGGACGACATCACCAGGTACCTGCCGGACTTCCCCACCCACGGCCAGAGGATTACCCTCGAGAACCTGCTCACCCACACCTCGGGCATCCCGAGCTACACCGGGCTTCCCGAGTGGTACGCCAAGGTCCGCGAGGACCTCAAGCCGGCCGACGTGATCGCGCTGTTCAAGGACAAGCCGCTGGAGTTCAACCCCGGCGAGCGGTGGGCCTACGACAACTCGGGGTTCTTCCTCCTCGGGGCGATCATCGAGAAGGTCTCGGGACAGAGCTACGAACAGTTCGTCGAGCAGGAGATCTTCCAGAAGCTCGGCATGACTCACAGCCGGTACGGCCATCCGGACGAGCTCATCCCCCGGCGGGCCTACGGCTACTCGAAGGACGACAAGGGGTTCCACAACGCGGACTACATCAGCATGTCCTCCCCCTACGCCGCCGGCGCCCTGGTGTCCACGGTGGACGACCTGGCGATCTGGGACCGGGCGCTCAGCGGCGAGACGCTGCTCAGGAAGGCTTCCCTCGACCGCATGTTCACCACCGCGAAGCTCAAGTCGGGGCTCCCCATCCACTACGGCTACGGCATGGGGGTGTTCGACTTCGCCGGGCGGCACGTCCACGATGCACGGCGGCGACATCCCCGGCTTCACGACCGTCGTCGCCCGCGTCCCCGAGGAGCGGCTCTTCGTCGCCATCCTCTCCAACAACGACGCCTCGGACCCGCGGCCGGACGATATCGCCCTGCGCATCGTGGCCAAGGCGCTCGGCCAGCCGCTCGAGGAGATCAGGACGATCCCGCTCGACCCCAGGGCGCTGGCCGACTACCCCGGCGTCTACCGGTTCGACGAGAAAACCACGCGTTTCATCACCCAGCGAGGGGGGAAGCTGTTCGCCCAGCGCAGCGGCGGCGAGAAGTACGAGATCTCGGCCACCGCGCCCGACGAGTTCATCTATGCGGACCGGATGAACCGCCTCCGCTTCCAGCGCGACGCCCAGGGGAAGGTGACCGGCGTCGACTTCCAGCCGCTCTCCGGCATCCGCCAGACCGGCACCCGGACCAGCGACCCGCTCCCCGAGGAGCGCCAAGCGGTCAAGGTGGACCCGTCGATCTACGACGCCTACGCCGGCGAGTACGAGCTGGCGCCCACCTTCTCGATCGCCGTCACCCGCGAGGGGGACCAGCTCTTCGCGCAGGCCACGGGGCAGCCGAAGTTCGAGATCTTCCCCGCCTCCGAGAGTCGCTTCTTCCTCAAGGTGGTGGACGCCGAGGTCGAGTTCGTCCGCGGCGCGGACGGCAAGGTGACCGGGCTGATCCTCCACCAGGGCGGGCGGGACATGCCGGGGAAGCGGAAGTAGCGTTCAGTAAAGCGGCTCGAAGAGGCCCGAGACGAGCTCGGCCAGCCGCTGCTCGAGGCCGCGCCGCTTCCAGCTCGCGTAGGTGACCTCGCGGCACCCCTTCTCGTCCGCGGCGAAGATCGGCCTCGAGCCGCGCCGCGAAGTCGCGGTCGTAGAAGGCCAGGCTCTCCTCGGTGTTCTCGAGCAGCGAGCGGGCGTCGAAGTTGATCGAGCCGATGGTGCTGAAGAGGCCGTCGATGACGGCGTCCTTGCTGTGCATCATCGTGCGGTTGTACTCGAGGATCCGGACGCCCGCTTGCAGCAGCTCGCCGTAGTGGCGGCGCGAGGCCATGCGCAGGAGCGGCATGTCGATGTGCCGGCCGGGGACCATGATCCGCACGTCGACGCCGCGCCGCGCCGCCTGGATCAGCGCCTCGCGGATCTGCGCGTCGGGAACGAAGTAGGCGTTCTGGATGTGGATCGACTTCCTGGCCGACTGGATCGCCACGAAGTAGAGCATCTCGGCGAGCGAGGACGAGTCGCCGCGCGACACCTTGATCGCCTGCGCCTGGACCTCTCCCGCCGGCGTCGATCCGCGGGTAGAACTTGTCGCCGGCCAGGATCTCGCCGGTGGTGTACGTCCAGTCCTCGCCGAAGATCGCCTGCATCTGCGCCGAGACCGGCCCGGTGGCCCGCACCATCATGTCGCGCCACTCCTTCGGGTTGCGGGCGTCCCCCAGCCAGTTGTCGGCGATGCAGAAGCCGCCGGTGAAGCTGACGGCGCCGTCGACGACCAGCATCTTCCGGTGCGTCCGCCGGCCGATCTTGTAGAGGCTCCAGAGCCGGATGGGGTGGAACACGTAGACCTTGGCGCCCGCCTCCTTCATCCGGTTGAGGACCGCCCAGGAGTGGCTGCTCCCCGTGGCATCCACCAGCACGCGCACCTCGACTCCCCGCCGCGCGGCGTCGATCAGCGCCTCGGCGACGATCCCGCCCGCCTTGTCGTTCTTGAAGATGTAGGACTCGAGATTGACCGTCCTCCTGGCGGCGCGGATCGCCGCGGTCATGGCCGGGAAGATCTCGTCGCCGTTGTTCAGGATCTCGGCGCGGTTCCCCCCCACCATCGTGGTGCCGAAGGCGTCGAGGGAGCGGCGGAAGGCGCCGTCCGCCACCGCCGAGGGGTCTTTGTACTGGTAGACGCTCCGCTTGTCGGCCGAGATCAGGGTGCACGCCTGGCCGAGCAGCGCCACCGCCGCGCCGCAGGCGAGGAGACGGCTACGCCAGATGATGGACGATCGCTGCGATCCTCTTTTCACGCCCTGCCCTCCTGACCGAGAAGGCGCGCTTCTGCGCCCTCTCACGAGACCGGCTGGACGATGAAGTCCGCCCGCGCCTCGGCCCGCGGCACATCCCCCAGCGCCTCGCAGACCTCGTGGAGCTCCTCGATGTGCCCGGGCCCGAGCTGAAGCGCGTGCTCGTCGGGCTGATAGAGGGTGCCCACCGGGTAGAGCCGCCCCGGCTCGCGGCGCATCTCGATGTGGCACCCGAGCACCCAGGATACAGGATGAGCGCGGGCGAAGGCGGCCAGCCGCGCGGCGCTTGCCCGGTAGGCCGGCCAGTCGCGGACCGTGAGAAGCCCCGGGTAGAGCAGGTCGCCCGAGAAGAGAGCGCGCGTTGCCTCGTCATGGAACGCGATATGCGCCGGCTCGTGGCCAGGGATCGGAAAGACCGTCAGGCGCCGGTTGCCGAGATCGATCGAGCCGGTTCCGTCCGGCCAGCCGTCGATCCCGAAAGCGGCCCGGACGCTCTCCAGGTCCGCGCCGACGATCTCCGTATTGGGCCGCGCCGCCAGCAGCGCATCGCCGAAGATGTGATCGCCGTGGCCGTGCGTGTGGGCGACCCGGAGGTGGATATCCTCCGCCCCTCTTTCAGCCAGGATGCCTTCGACCGCCTCGCGGACCGGCAGTGGCCGGCCGTCGTCCGGCTCCGCGCCGCTGTCGAGCAGGAGAGCCATGCGGTCGCCGAAGAGCAGATAGAGGAACGGCGCCTCGAAGCTCCAGCACTTGTTCTCGCGGAGGGCGTAGGTGTCGGCGTCGAGCCGGTGGATCTGGAACGCCGGATCGCGGTTTCGCCGGCAGTCCGGGCTGCCGTGAATCCATTGTGCGGGGAAGTCCATCCGCCCCGATTGTACGGAAAACCACGGAAAAGACCCCAATCGAAAAGAACCCCGGCGCAAAGCCGGGGTTCTCTTCCAAACTGCCTGGATTCATTATCGCGTCTTGACGCACGACCTGGTCAGGTTCGACCACTCGTACTGGTAGGCGAAGCCGCCCGTGCCGAGGAACGGGGAGGGCGACCAGGCGCACTTGTCGTCGGCCTCGTTGCCGCTGCGGTCGTACCAGGCGTTCAGGTCCGGATCGGTCACCGCCTCGCGGGTCTCGTGGCAGACGAAGTGCTCCTGGTTCTGCGCGTCCGTCCAGCCCGCGACCTTGCAGCCGCTGCAGCTCGGGTAGGGCTCGATGGAGTACTTCACATCGTTGCCGCCGTTCGAGAAGTGGCCGTGGTAGGCGCAATAGGAGAGGCTCGGTCCGCCGCACGAGGTGCTCGAGCCGCTCGAGGAGTACGAGGAGCTCGGGAGGACGACCTCGTAGATCGTGCTGCCGTTGAAGGCATGGGTCGACAGATAGGACGCGACCTTGGCCTGGACCGCCGCGTCGGTGACGTTGGTCGGCGGCGTCGAGGTGTCGAACACGTCGGCGGTTCCCGTGCCGAGGCTCGCCAGCGCGATCCCGGAGTACTGCGTGATGGTGTTGTACTCACCGGTGGCGCCGAACTGGTCACGGAAGGCCTGCAGCGTGGTGGCGTAGGCGAAATCGGGGGAGGCGGCGTTGCTGAAGTTCGGCCCCCAGAAAATGAAGACCACCTTGGCCGAGGTGATCACCGGCCCGCCATGGTTCACGATGTTCGTACCGGCCTTGGGAACCAGGGCGCCCCGCGTCGGCATGTAAATGACGTGGTCCGCGTCCGCGAACCGCTTCAGCTCCGGCTGCTTCCCGGCGGGCGCCGCATTCGCGGCGACGGCCAGCAGGCCACACGACAACATCAACGCACCCTTCAAGGCATTCCTCTTCATGGCTGCAACCTCCGAGTCCGAGACAGTGACGCCCCCAGGCCGGCGGCTCCCACCTGAGAGCCGTGACCCCGAGGCAATGGTACGGAGACGGCGATTTCGCCGGCCCATAGACAACTGAAGAGAGGTGCCCGAAAATTAGCGCATAGCGGCACCGGTGTACCCTGGCCCAACCGTAATCTGCAGTGGGCTCCACAGATGCTAGTGCAGGAAAGTTACAAAAAGGAGACAACTCCGTTGCTATCCGCGAATGGTCCGCGCGTAGCCGTTTTCGGCGATCAGCGCGCCCATCTCGTCGTAGGCGTCCGGCTCCTGGGGCGCCCAGGTTGCCAGCCCGTCCACGTACCGGGTGTACATGGAGAACGCCGCCGCGATCAGCACCGTGTCATGAATGGCCTTGTCGTCGGCTCCGGCCTTCCGCGCCCGCGCCACATCCTCCGCGGTGACCAGCCGGCCGTCCAGCCGCACCTTGCCGGCGATCTCCAGAAGGGCTTGCAGCTTCTCGCTGACCGGCGCCTGGGCCCCCTTCGAGAGGACCGAGTCGACCATGTCGCTCGAGTTGCCGAGCAGGTGGCGCGCCGTCGACGCGTGCAGCTGCGTGCAGAAGTTGCACTGGTTGCCCGCCGACACATATGCCGCGATCATCTCCCGCTCGCCGGGCGCCAGCGACGAGGGACCCCGCAGCAGCGTATCGGCCAGCCCGTTCAGATGCTTCTCGGTGTCAGGGTAGGCGACCATCGGCCCGACGATCCCCGGGAGGCCCTCTGGCAGCTCAATATGTGGCATTTCGCCTCCTTATCGGCAGAGCGTCCAGGGTACCCCCTGGCCGGCGGTGTCGCAAGGGCTTGCGGCTCGAAGCGGTCGCCGATCAGACCACGACCCCGTCCCACCGCCACTTGAGGGCCTGGGGGGTGAAGGCCGGGATCTCCAGGGGCGCGATCGGCGGCTCGCCGACCCGCCAGAAGTCCTCGACGCCGCGCCGCTCGCCCATCTCGTAGAAATGATGGAGATAGCGGAGATCGGCGGCGGAGAAGTCCGCCAGCCAGGGCCCGAGATCCGAGAAGCCGGTCTCCAGGAGAAGCCCCATGGCATAACGGGCGGCCTCCCGCTCGTACGCCGTCACGGCCTCCCGGGTCGCGTCCGGCACGTTCCCCACGCGGAGATCGAACTCCTGGATGCCCTGGGTGTTCCACTGCACCGTGTGCCCGAACAGGTGCAGCAGCATGAACAGGGAGTCCTGCTCATCCAGCCAGCTCCCGATCCGGATCTCGGCGCCGTTGAGGTCGCCGAGATAATCCCCCTGGATCAAGGATCTCGCGCAGGCGACTCCATATCCTGCCGTCACCCGCTTCCGGGCCGCCGCGAAAGGCACGCCGAACCGCTCCGCGAGCGACGCGCCCTCCAGGTAGACCGCCGTGCGCGCGGACTTCCGCGCCTTCGTCTGCTCGTCCAGCTCGTGCAAGGCCATGGCGAGAAAGATAGCCCAGACTTGAGGGGAATCCACCTCCAGGCACGTTTCTGGATCAGCCCGGCGAGACGCCGGGCAAAACCTGAAAACGACCTGCCGCGCGGCATTCTCAGGATCCCGCGGCAGTCTTCAACGAACCTGGAGGGATTTCCCATGCTGATCCGCACCGCCGCCCTGACCGCCATCCTCGCCTTCTCCGGCTTCGCCGCTTCCGCTGAAGGCCAATATTTCGGCGTCGAGGCCACCGCCCAGACGATGGGCTACACCGGCGGCTACACCGATTCCGCCTACCTGCCCAACGCCACCTTCGTCGACGCGGTTTCCGATCCGGCGGGCGCCATCATCAACTCCTCCACCAACGGCTCGGCGTTCGCGGACGTCGGCGCCGCCGCCGAGGCCCGGACCGCGGAGCTCCACGCCCAGGCCATCTCCCACACCCATTCGATCAGCGCCAAGCCGGGCTTCACCAGCTCGCCCCCCTACGGCTTCGGCTACGCCCACGCCTTCGACCGCCTCACCGTGAAGTCCGGCACCCTCGCCAAGGGGACGCCGGTGACGATCGTCTTCGGCAACGAGGTGACGCTCAACACCTGGACCTATGCGGGCCTCTACGACGGCTACGTGGACATGTCCCTCCAGATCGGAACCGGCACGGCGCACTCGCGCTGGACCGCGAGCTACCTCTACGGCGTGACGGCCTCCGAAGCTCCGCAGATCCGCATTCAGACCACCGTCGGCTCGCAGCTCGGCGTCGACGGCAAGCTGCGGGTGCAGGCCAAGACCTTCTACTACGACCGGCTCGTCTTCGGCGGCGACATCCAGGGGGACGTGACGGCGCGGATCGTCGTGCGCGAGATCACCGACGGCGTGACCCTCGAATCCGTCTCGGGGACCGCCTATCCGGTCGTGCCCGCCAACTGAGCGCCCGCACTGAGCCGTTCCTCCCGGAGGCGCCGGACCCCGGCGCCTCCCCTCTCATTTTCGCTTCTTTTTCCCTTCCCGGCCTTGCTCGACCGCCCGGCGAGCGGGTGTGAAAGGATCAGACACGCGGCGATGGCGCCGCGCAAGTCCGAGGAGAGATCATGCCGAACGAGACGCCTTCCGACGACAAGGCCGCCCATCAGGCGGCGCGGCAAGAGCTGATCGACGCCCTCAACGAGGATCTGGCGCGCGAGTACCAGGCGATCATCGCCTACGTGGTGTACTCCCAGGTCCTCAAGGGAGCCGAGTACATGGCCATCGCGACGGAGCTGGAGAAGCACGCCGCGGAGGAGCTGTCGCACGCGCTGATCATCGCCAACCAGATCGACTACCTGGGCGGCACGCCGACGGTGACGCCAAAGCCCGTCAAGACTGGCCAAGTCCGCCAAAGAGCTTCTGCGGTTCGACCTCGACAACGAGAACGACACGATCCGGAACTACCGCGAGCGGGTCAGGCAGTGCGAGAGCCTCGACGAATACGCCATGGCCGAGCATATCCGGGAGATCCTCAAGCAGGAGCAGGAGCACCAGATCGACCTCGCCACGGCCCTCGGCGAGGATCCGCCGGACCTGGGCTGACGGACAAGCACGCCCCGCTGCCTCAACGAGCGAGCCGGGCTCCCGCCGGAGAAGAAGCTCCGCGCTGTGGGATATCTCTAGCAGCAACCTTCCTCAGCGCCGCTTCTTTTTTCGCCTCTTCGTTTTGCTCTTCCCCTTCGGCCGCGCGGGGGCCTGGGTGCGCTGCCGCACCCAGTCGAGGGCGCCCGGGGTGCCGGCCCAGGTCTCCTCGGAAAGGACGATATAGACGGCGGCCTCCTCCTCCCGGCCCGGAGAGAAAAAATCGGCCGGCGGCGGAATCCTCCGCGTATGGAGCAGCAGGCCGGGGACGAACCGGTTGGCCTGGACGGCCCGCTTGAGAGACTTCCGGGCCTCGGGGGAATCCCCCTCCCGGCGGAACCGCAGGAGGGCTCGCGGGTACTCCAGCAGAGCCATCGTGTCCTCACGCGTAGCGGTCGATCAACTCCCCCGCTTCCTCGTCCCGGTCCAGCGCGATCAGCAGGTTCACCAGCGAGTGGCGAACCCCCTGGTTGTCGCCGGGATTGAGGCGCAGCATGTCCTGAAAGTGCTCCACCGCTTCCGCGAAACGCTTCCTTGCCACCAGATTCTCGGCCAGGCCCTGGCGGGCTCGCATATAGGGGCGAGTCTCCAGCAACCCCCAGAAATGCCCGGCGGCGTCCGCGCCGTCGGCGAAAGCCTCGGGGCCGATGGCCCGCTCCCCGGCGGCCGTTCCCAGCTCGTAGAGCCGGCCCTCGGCTTCGAGATCGGAGGCCCGGCTGGCGAGGAGGTTGTAGGCCTCCGCGCAGTCGGGCCAGATCTCCGAGCGCCTGGCGCGCCAGGAGAACCGCCCGCCGGCCGAGGGCCGTGTAGGCTTGGTCGACCAGCGCCTCGGCGCGCTCCTCCGGAGTTTCCGGCTCGGCCGGCGCCAGCGGCAGATCGGCGCCGCCTACTGGGGGGTCTATCGGGAGCTCCCCCATCCTTCCAATCGACCTCATCGACCGCTCGAGGAAGCGCCAGATCGGAGGATGGGTGGGCAGATCGTCCACCGGCTCCAGCAGGTCCGGCAGGCTCAGGACCAGGCGGACCGGACCGTCCGCCGTGGAGACCTCCGTCTCCCAGGAACCCGTGTCGAGACTCCCCTCGGCGAGGGCCGTGAGCGCGGCGAGGACTCCTTCGAAAAGGGCGAGATGCCGGGAGTCCGGGCGATGGAACTTTCCATCCAGCCAGCGGCCGGCCACCGGAATGAGGCCGTCTCCAACCCAGGGGAGACCGTGCGCCTCCCAGAGGTCGACATCCTCGGATGGAGCATGCCAGGGCTTGAGGAGCTCGACAGTCCACCCGCTCGGCACGAAATCGTCGAACTCCGTCTCGTCGTCCTCGAAGTCCTCGTCGTCGAAGTCGTAGCGCCCGGCCTCCAGCGGCGGCTCCTCCTCGGACGGGAGGTTCTCGCGGGCCGACAAAAACTCCTCGGCATCGGGGAAGAAGCTCAGCTCGGGAACCGGCTTCCCGCCGTCGTGGTCCAGGGCGAAGCAGCGGAGCTCCGGCTCGACGTCCGGCGCCTCGATCCGCACCCGGTCCTCCTCGTTCAGATGGCGCCACCCGGAGGCTTCCAGAAAGCCGGCCGCCGCGCGGGCGAAGGCGGCCAGGCGCTCCAGGGTGACTCCGGCGCCGGTGAGCGGGCCGGGCCGGGGGTCTTCGTCCGGCGCCATGCGCCGCTGGAAATTGGCCAGGATCCCGCCCAGCTCCGGCAGCTCGGGCCGGACCTCGACCGCCACCCCATGGGGCGAGAGGAGCGCGTCCAAGTCCCGTGCCCAGGCCACGTCGGCCACCTGGACCCGCGCCGGCCGGGACCGCCACTTCCTGCCGCCCCGGGAAACGGCGCTCTCCAGCAGCGCGGAGATCTCCTCCCCAGGACCCGGATCCGAAGCCATGATCGTTCCGGAATCCAGGTTCAGACAGAAGACGATCCAGGCCCGGAACGGATCTCCTCCATCGCGGGGGAACCAGGCCGGCAGGCGGACGGCGCCCACCTGCCACGTCTCGAAAGGCTGGCTCTTAAGGGCCGGGAAGATCCGCCGGCTGGGCTCCGCCATCCGCTCTCCTTTCCGTCGCTCCAGCGCTTCCCCGGCGCGGGGACACGCCATGGCGCGATATGTTACGGGATGACGGAACGGTTTGGCGAGATGGGGTGGCGGAAAGGCAGGCCTGTTCAAAAAGGGGACCCGGCGGAGCGGCTCCGGACGCGAACGGAGGGACGCCGGACCGGGACGGAGAAGCTCCGTACGCGGACGGAGAGACGCCGGCAGGAGATAGATCGACCGCCTCCGCGACGCCACTCCCAACCGCGAGCGGGTGGAAGAGGCCGTCGAGGCCTGCCGCCACCCACTCGAGTTTCACGTCAGCGAGGAGGCTAGAACGGTCCTTTGGCCACCGCGACGTCCGGGATCTGAGCCCTGACCAGGCAGAAGAGGGAGGTCGGGGGGAAGATCATATGGACGCTGAAGGTCTGGCCATTCGTCAGGCAGCAGGTCAGGGCAGCGAACTGAGCCTGGCAGGTGGTGTTCGCCTTGCAAGTCAGGTTGCCGCCGTTCAAGCACTTGAACCGCTCGACGCAGGCGCCCAGCGAGGAGAACTGGCCCGCCGGCTGACAGGAAGGGCCGGCAGCCGGGAGCTCCTGCTTCAAGATCGGCTTGTTGCTCACCAAGTCGGTGACGAGGAGGGTCAGAACGGTCCCTTTCTTGACGATCTCCGATTTATAGACGCCGGTCCTCTGGGTGGCGTTGTCCTGGACCGATGAGTACCGGAGGACCAGGTCGGCATCCCCTGAGGGTAGCGAGTAAACGTCGTAGAAGTTTTTGTCCGTCAGTGAGGAACTGGTCGCGGCCGGCTCTTCGCTCATCGAGAAGAGATACCCGTCCACATCGGCGCCTTTGAGGAGGGCGATCAGGTCCGCCTTGGGGTCCGCGGCGGACGCGGGCCCGCCGCAAAGGAAGACCGCACCGAAGGCGAGCACGGCGAGGGTCACGGAGAGCATGGAAGCAGGTCGGATCGGTCGGTTCATCGTTCTATATCTCCTTTTCTATAAAAGCTCCGTAGATAACTGGCGAAGGGCACCGGGTTTCGTTACATCCTCAATAACAGGAGGAGAACGATCGTGGCAGCGTTTCGCTGGCCTCTCTTCCTTTCCATTCGCCAAAATGCCTCTGTAAGTTACGAGCAGCAAAGGGTTTGTCAGAAGGGGCGAGATTTTACGTCTTATTAGCCCGACTTCCACGGCCTCCGGTCTTGGAGTGGGCAAATTCGCCCTCTTCGGGGTCGTAAGTTGTTGATTCCAGGAGAGAGGTGAGCCCGATTTACGGAAATAGTGACGAAAGCAGAGCGCTTTGAGTTTCTGATATAGACGCTTTGTGTTCATCCGCAAGACCCTCAAGCGGTACAAGAACAAGACCTACACCAACTACCTCTTGGTGGAGACGGTGACCACCCTCCAGGGGCCCCGGCAACGGACGATTTGCTCGCTGGGTAGTCTGTCGCCGGGGCCCAAGAGCAAGTGGCCGGGACTGATCGGCCGCGTCGAGGCTACCCTCCTGGGTCAAGCCTCGCTGGAAAGGCAGGATCCGCTGGTCACCGAGCTCGTGACTCGAGTCCGTAACGCGACGAGCCGCGAAGACCTCGTGTCCGTGTATACGGATCAGTTCCGTCAAGAGAAGCCCCGCGAGGCGGGACCTGTCCACGTCGGCCATCAAATGTGGCAACGCCTGGGCCTCGACGACGTTTTGTTGGAGGCCGGCTTTTCATCCAAGGCGCGGCGACTCACGGAGGTCATGGTGTTGAATCGCCTGGTGGCCCCTTGCTCGGAGCACGCGATGCCGGATTGGGTCCGGCGCACGGCGCTGGGCGACATTTTGGGGGTTGACCTACTGGAGCTCACTGACGAGGCCTTGTATCGCAATCTGGATCGCCTGCACCCCAACCGGGGTACGATCGAGGCGGCTTTGGCAGAACGAGAGAAAACGCTCTTCAATCTGGACGACAGTTATTACCTCTACGATTTGACCTCGACTTACTTCGAGGGCAAATGCGAGCGCAATCCCCAAGCCAAGCGTGGTTATTCACGCGATCAGCGACCGGACTGTAAACAGGTCGTCATCGGCTTGGTACTTGATCGGGAGGGTTTTCCCAAAGCTCATGAGATCTTCGACGGCAATCGTCAAGATCGTTCGTCCGTCGATGAGATGTTGCAGACCTTGGAGCAGCGCACAGGGCGCAAGGGTGGAGGTACGGTGATCGTGGATCGCGGTATGGCGTTCGACGACAACCTCCAACAGATCCAGGCCCGCGGCCATCACTACGTGGTCGCCTGCCGACAATCGGAGCGCTTGCAGTGGCTCGAGGAGATCGAACAAGAGCAGGGATGGCAGGAGATCCTGCGCGAGCCTTCACCGACCAACCCGGCGCAGAAAAAGTCCCGGGTTTGGGTCAAGCGGCTCGAAACCACCGACCAACTCTACATTCTGTGTCGAAGCGAAGGTCGCCAAGCCAAGGATCAGGCAATTCGCGAGAAACAAGAGACACGCCTCCTGGCCGATCTGGGCCGGCTTCAGGCGCGGGTTGCCAAGAAGCGGATTACGGAGGCGAAGGTCTATGAGGCCATCGGTCGCCTGAAGGAGCGCTATCCTCGTGTGGCTCGGTATTACCGACTCAGCTTTGACCCCGGCCCGTGGAAACTGCTTTGGCAGGAGCAGACCGAGGCGAAGGCAAGAGCGCTTCGCATGGACGGCGCCTACCTGCTCAAAACGGATCGCAAGGATCTCGACACCGAAGAGGCTTGGCGGATCTACGTTCTGTTAACCCGCGTCGAGAATGCCTTTCGCGATCTCAAGAGCCCACTCCGGGAGCGGCCGATCTTCCATCATCTCCAGAATCGAGTGCAGACTCACATCTTTCTCTGCGTGCTGGCCTATCACCTGCTGATCTCGATCGAAACCAGCTTTCTGCGAAAACAGATTCATACCTCGTGGGCGACCTTGCGCGAACAGCTCTCCACCCACCAGGTTGTCACTGCGGTTCTGCCGACGTCCTGTGGTCAACTTCTCCAGATTCGGAAAGGCACCCTTCCGGAGAAGCAGCATCGGCTCATCTACGATACGCTCGGCATCCCCTACGAGGTCATGGTTCCCGTCAAAACTTGGTTGCCCCACCCAGAATAGTGACGAAAAATCGACCATACCCCCTTTTCCCTCAATACTTTACCGCGCAAAGTGTGGAAGTTGGGTTAACCCCAGGTTCGGAGCGCACCTGAAACAAAAAGCCCCGCAGGGCCGACATACTGTTGCAGATCAAAATCTGCCGGCCCTACGGGGCTTGGGATTGGGAGCCTTCCCTACCTGGGGTTGACACCCCAGGCTGGATAAATCCCGCCCTGCGGGCTGGTACTACTGACTGTCTGATCGCCCCTACTCCGCCGGGTGCCCCAGAATCCCGAACAGCTCCTCTTTCCGCTGGTCCAACTCCTTGGTCGTCTTCGCCTCCAGCACCAGGCGCAGGAACGGCTCGGTGTTCGAGGGGCGGACGTTGGCCCACCAGCTGGGGTAGCTGATGGTGATGCCGTCGAGGTAGTCGATCTCGGCGTCGGCGTAGCGTTTCGCCAGCTCGTCCATCTTCCCCTGCTTGTCCTCCACCTCGAAGTTGATCTCCTGGCTCTTGTAGTAGCGCTGCAGCGGCTTGATCAGCTCGGAGAGCAGGGACCGCTTCTGGCGCATCAGGTTCAGCACCTCGACCACCGAGAGCAGCGGGCAGTCGGCGTAGGAGTGGTCGCGAAAGTAGTAGTGCCCCGCGAGCTCGCCGCCGAAGATCGCCTCGCGCTGGCGCATCGTCGCCTTGATGAACGAGTGCCCCACCCGCTCGCGCACCGGGATGCCACCCTTCTCCTGGATGTACTCGGCCACCGCCCGCGACGAGCGGAGGTCGTAGACCACCGCCTTGCCCGGCTCGCGCTCCAGCAGGATGCCGCCGATCAGGCCGGTCATCAGGTCGCTGCCGATCGGCTCGCCGGTCTCGTCGATGAAGGCGGCGCGGTCGGCGTCGCCGTCGAAGGAGATGCCGAGATCGGCGCCCGGCCTCGCGCACGGCGCGCTGGAGGTCCAGCAGGTTCTCCTCCTTGAGCGGGTTCGCCTCGTGGTTGGGGAAGGTGCCGTCGAGCTCGAAGAAGATCGGGGTCAGCTCGATCCCCATCGCCTCCAGGATCGGCCGGTCGATCGTGGCCATGCCGTTGGCGGCGTCGGCCACCACCTTCAGCGGCTGGCCGTAGCTCCCCTCGCGCAGGAAGGAGAGGACGTGGTGCTGGTAGGCCTTGAAGACCTCGCCGTGAGTGACCTTGCCGGGAGTGGCGGCCTTCGGCAGATCCCCTTCCTGGACCTTCTGCTCCATCAGGGCGATGCCGTGATCGCCGGAGACCGGCCGGGCGCCGTGGCGGCTGAACTTGAAGCCGTTGTACTGCGCCGGGTTGTGGCTCGCCGTCACCTGCACGCCGCCGGCCGCCTTGAAGTGGCCGATCGCGAAGTAGTTCATCGGCGTCGACGAGAGGCCGATGTCGAGCACGTCGAGCCCGGAGTCGGTGAGCCCGCGGACCAGGGCGGCCTGCAGCCCCACGCTGTGCTCGCGCATGTCGCGGCTGACCACCACCGTATTGCCGTTCGCGCGGTCCTCCGCGTCCAGCACGTGCTGGAAGGAGAGGCCGATCTTGTACGCGATCTCCTCGTTGAGCTGCGTGGGGACGATCCCCCGGATGTCATAGGCCTTGAAGATTCCCGCCATGGTCTTCCCCTCTCGATTTCGATTCGTATCTCGATTTTTAAGGCCCGAAGGGCCGCGGGTATAAAGCCTGGTTTCAACCCCAGGTAGGATGCCCACCGTTTTTCCCAAGCCCCGAAGGGGCGAAGGCAGCGCAGGCCGCCTGCGCCCCTTCGGGGCTTGGATTTATTTTTCGTCCGTCAACCTGGGGCTGAAGCTCCAGGCTTTATGCCTGTGCCCCTTCGGGGCTGACTTTCTCGATTTGGATACGGAGACGATGGATCGAACCTTCGTCTAAAGGCTCCGGTCCGTCGCCTCGCCATAAATCTCAACTGCCAGGGTCTCCCCCTGGATCCAATCTCGATGTGCCTCCACGGCGGCCGGTCATCTCGGGATCCGCCTCGAAAGCCGACCCTGATCCGGTCCGCATAATCCAGATCCTGCTGCTTCCGCTCCTGCTGCACGCAGTGCACGAACTCGCGGGCCAGCCCCTCGGCCTCCAGCTCCGGCGTCAGCTCGGTCGCCAGGGCCACCAGCAGCTCGCGGTCTCCTTGCGTCGCCGTGCCCTCCTTTTCGACCAGCCGCACCTCGACCTCCTCGGAGGAGAGATCGGTGGGGCCGTCCGCGAGCTGGATCGTGACCTTCCCCGACCGCTCGAGCTCGGCCGCGAGGGCGTCGCCGTCCGCCGCGTCGAGGGCCTTCTTCACCTCCGGCATCCGCTTGCCGAAGCGCGGGCCGGTCTTGGGGAAGATCGGCTTGACCTCGTGGTGGACGTAGACCGTGCGGTCGGCGGCCCAGCGGACCTCCTTCACGTTCAGCTCGTCCCGTAGGATCTCCAGGTACGGCTCGACCAGCGCCGGCATCGACTCGTCCGCCGTCACCAGCGTCACCGCGGCGAGCGGCTGCCGGGTTTTCAGGCCGTGCAGGTTGCGCGCCGCGTGGCCGAGCCCCACGATCCGCTGCACGGCGGCCATCCCCTTCTCCAGCGGCTCGTCCCGGCGGTCCCCCGGCGGCGTGGGCCACGCCTCCAGGTGGACGCTCTCGGCGGCGTCCTCCCGCTGGCTGCGGACCAGATGCCCATGGAGCACCTCGGCCACGAACGGCGTGAACGGCGCGATCAGCCGCGAGAGGGTGGCGAGCACCTCGTAGAGCGCCTCGTAGGCGCTGGCCTTGTCCGCTTGGTGATTCGCATCGCCGTCTTCCGACGCCCAGAACCGGGACCGGCTGCGGCGGATGTACCAGTTGGTCAGGTCGTCCAGGAACGCCTCGACGCCCCGCGCCGCCGCGGTCAGGTCGTAGCCGTCGAGCTGGGCGGACATCTCCTCGGTCAGCCGGTCGAGCCGCAGCAGCACCCAGCGGTCGAGCGCCGGCCGCGCCGCGAAAGGCGGCACCGGCCGCGCCCGGCCGCCAGCCGTCCAGATTGGCGTAGATGGTGAAGAACGACAGCGCGTTCCAGAGCGGCAGCAGGAACTTCTGCGCCGCCTCGCGCACCAGCTTGGTGGAGAAGCGCGACGGCACCTCCGGGTTGTTGACGCAGAAGTACCAGCGCATCGCGTCGGCGCCGGTCTCGGCGATCACCCCCATCGGCTCGACGACGTTGCCGAGGCGCTTCGACATCTTCCGCCCCTGCTCGTCGTTGACGTGGCCGAGCACGATGCAGTTCTCGTAGGCGACCGAATCGAACAGCAGCACCCCCAGCACGTGCAGGGTGTAGAACCAGCCGCGGGTCTGGTCCACGGCCTCGGAGATGAAGTTGGCCGGGAACTGCTTGCGGCCGTCGATCAGCTCCCGGTTCTCGAACGGGTAGTGATGCTGGGCGAAGGGCATGGCGCCCGAGTCGAACCAGGCGTCGATCACCTCTTCCACCCGCCGCATCGTCCCCTTCCCGCACTCGGCGCAGGGCCAGGTGAACTCGTCGATGAAGGGGCGGTGCGGATTGAACTGCGCGGCATCGTAGACGTCCGCCGGCTTCTCGCGCCCGGAAACCGCGAACAGCTCCTCGTAGGAGCCGATCACCTTCTGATGCGCGCACTCGACGCAGCGCCAGATCGGCAGCGGAGTCCCCCAGTAGCGGCGGCGCGACAGCGCCCAGTCCACCACGTTCTCCAGCCAGTTGCCGAACCGCCCCTCGCCGATGTGCTCGGGGTGCCAGTGGATGGTGCGGTTCTTGGCGACCAGCTCGTCCTTCTCCTCGGTGGTGCGGATGAACCAGCTGGTGGTCGCGTAGTAGAGGAGCGGCCGGTCGCAGCGCCAGCAGAAGGGGTAGCTGTGGCGGTAGCGGTCGCTGTGGAGCATCAGGCCGCGGCTCTTCAGATCCTGGATGATCCTGGGGTCGGCGTCCTTGAACCAGAGGCCGGCGAACGCGCCGGTTCCCGGGACCATCTTCCCCTCGCCGTCGACCGAGAAGATCATCGGCAGGCCGTAGCGCCGGCCGGTCTGGTAGTCGTCCTCGCCGAATGGCGGCGCGGTGTGGACGAGCCCGGTGCCGTCCGTGGCCGTGACGTAGTCGCCGAGCACCACGCGGCCGGGGATGTCCGGCTCGAAGAAGGTGAACAGGCGGTCGTAGAGCACCCCCTCCAGGTCGCGCCCCCGGAAGCGGGCGAGGGCCGGCGCGTCCCGCAGATCGATCTGCTTGCGCTTTCCATCCTCGTCGATCGCCACGGGCACGGCCGTGCCCAGGTCCTCACCCAACAGGATGAGGTCCCCCGGCTTCCCCGGGTGCTCGATGACCTTATAGATAAGGTCAGGATGCACGGCGAGGCCGACGTTGGCGATCGTCGTCCAGGGGGTGGTGGTCCAGGCGACCATGTAGAGGTTGTCCCCGGTCTCCCAGCTCTCCCCCTCGGTGGTGGTGGGGATCGACTGCCCCGGCCGGGCGTGGAAGAGGGTCCAGATGGAGGGATCGTCCGCGTCCTTGTAGTTCTGCGCGACCTCGTGGCTCGACAGGGTGGTGCCGCAGCGGGCGCAGTAGGGCTGGATCTTGTACCCCTCGTTGAGCAGGCCGCGCCCGGCGAGCTCGGAAAGGGCCCACCAGACCGATTCGATGTAGCCGTTGGTGTAGGTGAAATAGGCGTGATCGAGGTCGACCCAGTAGCCGACGCGCTCGGTCATTGCCCGCCACTGCTTCTCATAGGTGTGGACGCTGTCCAGGCACGCCTGGTTGAACTCGGCGATGCCGTAGGCCTCGATCTGCTGCTTGCCGGAGAAGCCGAGACGCTTCTCGACCTCGATCTCGACGGCGAGGCCATGGGTGTCCCACCCGGCCTTGCGGGCCACGTGATAGCCGCGCATGGTGCGGTAGCGGGGGAAGAGATCTTTCACCACGCGGGTGACGACATGCCCCACGTGCGGCACGTTGTTGGCGGTGGGAGGCCCCTCGAAGAAGACGAACTCCCCCGCGGGGGAAGGCTTCTGGAGGCTCTTCTCGAAGATCCCCCGCTGCTTCCACTGTTCGAGCACCTTCAGCTCGAGCTGAGGGAAGGGATATCCACCCGGAACGTCCGGGAATCGTTTGTCGCTCATCAGGAAGATTCCTCGCGAGCCGCGCTCCCGGGGCGAGAGGCGGCAAAGAGTGCGTATTGTAGCGGAGTCGTCAAGGGGCCCAGGCCGTGCTGTGAATTTTCTCCTGGCGAGGGGCTTGACACTCGGCGCTATCAAGAATAACCTTTTGGTTATGGAACTCGAGAGTTATGGATTGATTCCCCTTTCCCCTTTCGGCCAAGGAGATCGCTGATGAAGAACACCGGTTCCCTGCAAGTCACCCTGCCCAGCGACCGCGAGGTTGTGCTCACGCGCGTCTTCGACGCTCCGCGCCACCTCGTCTACGACGCCCTGACCCGGCCCGAGCTGCTCAAGCGCTGGTTCGGCCCGCGGGACTGGTCGCTGACCGTCTGCGACGTCGATCTGAGAGTGGGCGGCGCCTGGCGCTTCGTGCTGAGCGGCCCCGAGGGCCAGGAGATGGGCATGAGCGGCGTCTACCGCGAGCTCGCGCCGCCGGACCGTACGGTCCGCACCGAGGAGTTCGACGACTACCCGGGCGAGGCGGTCGTGACGACGGTGCTTGTCGAACAGGATGGGAAGACAACGCTGACCGACACCATTCTCTCCCCGTCGAAGGAGATCCGCGACGCGGTGCTCCAGTCCGGCATGGAGCACGGCGCGGCCGAGACCTACGACCGGCTCGCCGAGCTTCTGGCGTCGATCGCCGGCGTCCCGGTCTCCGCCCAGGGATGAGGGCCAGAGTCCGGGAACCCGGGGAATCATCCGGCCCGGATCTGTGATGCGCAACGCGCCAGGAAGCAAGATGGCGCCTTCCAACGCGCGGATGAGGCTTCCGGAAGCAGGATGGCGGCTCGGGAAGAAAGATGGCGCTCCGGATCGAGAGATGAGCGTCCGCGAATCCAGGATGCCGGTCCGGGAAGAAAGATGAGGGCTCGGGACGCCAAAAAAACGGCCATCCAGGAAAACCGAACGCTCGGGAAGCTAAAAAAACGGCCGGGATAACAAAAAATCCGTCCGGATCGCAAAAAAACGGGCAGGACGATGAAAACGGCCGTGGGGAACCGTCGAAATCGGGTTTCGCGCTTCAGCAGGCCGCGGGATGGCTGGGGAGGGGGGCGGGAACGTTCCTTCTACGTTGTCGAACTCCCAGGGGGCGCCGGCGTCCCACCGGCAACTAACTCAAGTAAGCCGGCGCTGGGAGGGTCCTCGTCCCGCCAGCGCCCGCGGCAGGCACTCCTTTTATTGAATGACCCAAGGAGGATTCTGAAATGCGTACTCCCCGTATCCTGCTGCTGATGGCCCTCTGCGCGCTCTTCGCTGTGGCGGCGGGCCTGGCCCAGACGCCGCAGACCGTTCCTCTCACGACCGCCGAATTCCTGGCGACCCTGGCAAGCCCGAGCGACCTCCCCGCCACGGAGCTCCTGCCGCCCGCCCCCAAGTTCCTCTCGACCACTTGCCAGACCAGCGCGGACTGTGCCCGGGGCGAGCTCTGCTGCTACCCCTGTGGCATCCCCGACTGCAACTTCGTCTGCATGAGGGTGAAGCGCTGCCCGCTGATCCCATAGGCGGCCCAGTTGGTGGTCTGGGCTGTCTAGATTGGTTATGACTCTGCATGTTATATTTCTTCCTGGAGAGCCAACCGCGAATGCGCCAGACCGCCAACCGAAGCCTCGATCCCATGCGCCGGGATCATCCCTGCATCGTCCAGACCGAAGGGGTCTGCGGCGGGCGTCCGCGCATCCGGGACAGCCGGATCTCCGTCCGCACGATCGCCGAGCTGTATCGCCAGGGCGAGCCGGTCAGCGAGATCCGCGAGACCTATCCGCATCTCGATCCCTCGGCGGTCGACGACGCCATCGGTTATTACCTCGATCACCAGGGCGAGATCGAGGCCGAGATCGAGGCCAACTCCCTGGAGTCGGTCCTTGCAGAGACCGGTGCCGTCCAGGGTGACGACGGCGTAATACGGTTCCCGAAAAAGCCCTGATGACCGGGGCCGGCCGGCTGTTCATTTTCCTCTACACGGACGAGGACGTCACCGACCGTCTAGCCCCTCTTCTCCGGGAACGAGGCTACGAGGCCGAGAGTGCCTTGAAGGCGGGAACAACGGGATGGAGCGATGAAGAGCAGCTCGCCTTCGCGGCTAGCAGAGATTGGACCCTCCTGACCTACAATCGCAGAGACTTTAGTACTTTGGCTCGGCACTGGCAGGATGTCGGCCAGAGCCATGCGGGGATCATCCTCTCCCGACAGTTCAGCAACCGCCAGACGGGAGAGCTGCTGCGTCAGGTCTGCCGCCTCATCGACAGCGTCTCTGCCGATGAGATGCGGAATACCGTTCGTAGTCTTCAAGGGCTCCCGGAATGAGGTGCTAGGTGATTCTCTAGCGGTCCGTCAGTCTGGTCGAACGGGCCGGGCTGCTGGTTGGCCTATCCATCGTGCCTTCTACTCCGCGAAGATCCGCCCCAGGGCCATCAAAACGGCCGTCATGGTTGCCGGTTCTACCCGGCCCACTTTTCTCACCAGCCGCGTGATGTCCACAGTGCGGATCTGATCGAGGACGACCAATCCCTCCCGGCCGTCGAAAAGACAACGGACGCGCGTGGGATAGAGGCGGCCTTGGCTGGTCAGTGGGGCAACGATGACGGTGCGAAGATGCCGGTTCATCTCGTCCGGCGAGATCACCACGCAAGGGCGGGTCTTCTTGATTTCGCTTCCAACCGTGGGGTCGAGATTGACGAGGTAGACGTCCGATCTCTCTACCGCCACTCCCACTCCTCCTCATCCCACTGGGTCGGCAGGAGCTCGCTACCATCCAGGAGAGCGTCATCGCCCTGGCGTGCCATGGCCTCGAACGCCTCGTCCCAGCCCGCGCGCGGATGGTTGAGGGCACAGATGACGAGGCGATTACCCTCCACCTCGATTTCGACCTCATCCCGGAGCCCTGTCTGCTCGAGGAGCGGTTTCGGGATGCGGATTCCCTGCGAGTTGCCGATACGTACGAGGCGTGCTTTCATGGTTTCTCCCGACGTGATTACATTGTAGTCACGAGAGAAAGAGAAGGCAAGTCTGCCTGCCCCGAGTTGCTCAAGCGGGATGGGGGAGACGAGGGCCGGGGTGATGAGGGCCCAGCGGTGGGTTGTTCTCCGCAATGAACTCGCGTAATCGGCTAAGATCCTGCGCCAGCTCAGTGAAGACGAGCTTCACTTAGTCGCGATACCTTCTCGGCCCCAGGTATCGAGCCAGGCGAAAACTTCCTCTCCCGGGACGACTTCGCCCCGCTCCGCCGCATCGATCGCTTCCTGAGTCTCTCGCCAACGCTGGAGCTCCAGACGATGGCGGCTGACATACTCTCGGAGCGCGTCCTGGATCACCCAGTCACGGGGACGCTCCAACTCGACGGCAATCGAGTCAATCTCCTCGACGAAGTCGTCAGGTACGTGGGCAGTGAGAGTCGTCATGAGTCACCTTGATTCCAATCGGCTCAGCTTCCGAAGGTAACACGGGGGCTAAGGAGGCCGCCGAGGGATCCCTCGGACCGGGCTGGACGATCCTGGGAAACGAAGGAGCCGACCTTAAATGAGCTTGAGAATTCCCGCCTATCACATCGACGCTTTCACGGGGTCCGTCTTCTCCGGAAATCCCGCCATGGTCTGCCCGCTGGATCGCTGGCTCGATGACGAGACCCTCCAGCTCATCGCCAGAGAGAACGGTCTCCCCGTGACGGCCTTCTTCGTCGAGAACGGAGAGTGCTATGAGCTTCGCTGGTTTACCTCGACGGTGGAGCTGAATCTTTGCGGACATGGCACCGTGGCTGCCGCGGCGGTCCTTTTCGAGTCCGTCGCTCCGTCGAAGGAATCCGTGATCTTCAAGACCAGGGGAGGGACCTTCAATGTGGCCAGGAACGGTCCACGTATCAGCATGGATTTCCCTGTCCACGAAGCGGTCTCCTGCGCCACAAGGCCAGAGAATCTGGTGCGCGCCCTGGGCAGGGAGCCCAGGGAAGTTCTCAAGGGCCCAAACTATCTTGCGGTGTATGAGGGGGAAGCGGAGATCCGCGCCATCGCTCCGGATATGGAGCTGCTGAAAGCGGTGGATTGTCTGGGAGTGATTGTCACGGCGAAGGGGGAGGACGCCGACTTCGTTTCGCGATACTTCGCTCCCAGGATCGGGATCTCCGAGGATGCCGCGACCGGCTCGACGCACTGTATGCTGGCTCCCTATTGGTCCAGGAGCCTCGGAAAGCGAGAGCTCCATGCGCTCCAGCTCTCTCAGCGTCGAGGGGAGTTGTGGTGCGAGGACCTGGAGGACAGGGTCAGGATTTCCGCGCAAGCGGTGCGCTACGCGGAAGGCTTCATCTATTTATGAATCCGGGGCGGGACTCGCAAGGCTCATCGTCAAGGACAACCGGCATGGATGACAAAGAACGACAAGCCGCGTTCCTGACGGCGTTGACCACCGAGCACTTCGTGCTCCAGACGGCCGCGAGCGCCACGGTGAGCGAGGCCGCGGCACGGGCGTCCCTCTATGTTCTTTCGCTGTCGAGCTCTCTGGTCGCGATGGGATTCGCATCGCGATCGCAGGAGGTATTTCTCTCCTTCGCGGCGGCTGTCCTGCCCGCGCTTTTCTCCGCAATGAACTCGCGTAATCGGCTGAGATCCTGGCGCGCCAGCTCGGTGAAGACGAGCTTCACTTAGCCGTGATGCCTTCTCGGCCCCAGGTATCGAGCCAGGCGAAGACTTCCTCTCCCTGCACGACTTCGCCACGCTCCGCTGCGTCGATCGCTGCCTGAGTCTCGCGCCAACGCTGGAGCTCCAGACGATGGCGGCTGACGTACTCGCGGAGCGCGTCCTGGATCACCCAATCCCGCGGACGCTCCAGCTCGACGGCAATCGAGTCGATCTCGTCGACGAAGTCGTCAGGTACATAGGCGGTGAGAGTCGTCATGAGTTACCTCGATTCCAATCGGCTCAGATTTTCGATGGTAACACGGGGTCCATGGGTGGCCCCGAGCCCCTCAATCCAGATGCCGGTACGCCTCGACGGTGAGGAACGGCACGAAGTCGCGGCTGAGGACCAGGGCGTCGAGGAGCTCCACCGCCTGGCGCAGCTTGCCGTGGTCCGGGCCGCCGAGCGTCTGGAGCTCCTGATCGCGCAGCTCGCGGTAGAGCTCGGGGGTGACTTTGCGGCCGTCCTCCAGCGCGGCGTCGTGGTGGATCCACTGCCAGAGCTGGGCGCGGGAGATCTCGGCCGTGGCCGCGTCCTCCATCAGGTTGCGGATGGCGACGGCGCCCTGCCCCTGGAGCCAGCAGTCGAGGTACTGGAGGGCGATCGAAATGTTCGAGCGCACCCCGTCCTCGGTGATGCGCCCCTCCTCGATCCGGAAGTCGAGCAGCTCGGCGGGGGTTGTGGCGACCTCCTCGCGCGGGACGTCCAACTGGTTCGGCCGGTCGCCGAGGACGCGGTCGAAGATCTCCCGGGCCACCGGCACGAGGTCGGGGTGGGCCACCCAGGTGCCGTCGAACCCCTGGCGGACCTCGCGCTCCTTGTCCTCGCGGACGCGGTCGAGGGCGGCGCGGTTGACCTCCTCGTCGC
Organism: uncultured Acidobacteriota bacterium; assembly: GCA_963792575.1. Classification (GTDB taxonomy): domain Bacteria; phylum Acidobacteriota; class Thermoanaerobaculia; order Multivoradales; family UBA5704; genus DATARR01. The sequence continues at coordinate 100,396 of CAWBWZ010000001.1, read as the reverse complement.
GGCGGCTGGGGATGAACGCCGCCATGCCGCCGATGGCATGGGCCCCGCGGGTGTGGCAGGTGTGGACGAGGAGGTCGGTGTAGGACCGCATGAAGGGAACGTTCATGGTGATCTGGAAGCGGTCTGGCAGCACGCCGGTGGCCGTGGGGAGCAGGCGGATGATGCTGAAGATGTAGTCCCAGCGGCCGGCGTTGAGGCCGGCGGCGTGGTCGCGCAGCTCCCAGAGGATCTCGTCCATCTCGAAGGCGGCGGTGATGGTCTCGATCAGGACGGTGGCGCGGAGGGTGCCGCGCGGAATCCCGAGCAGGTCCTGGGCGAGGTTGAAGACCTGGTTCCAGAGCGCCGCCTCGGTGTGGCTCTCCAGCTTCGGCAGATAGAAGTAGGGGCCGGTGTCGCGGCGGCGCAGCTCCTCGGCGTTGTGGAAGAAGTAGAGGCCGAAGTCGAACAGGCTGGCGGAGACCGGGGCGTCGTCCACCAGGACGTGGCGCTCGGTCAGGTGCCAGCCGCGCGGGCGGACGATCAGGGTGGCGAGCCGGTCATGGAGCGTGTACTCCTTCCCCTCGGGGCTGGTGTAGGCGAGCTCGCGCCGCACGGCGTCCATCAGGTTGGCCTGCCCCTGGACGGCGTTCTCCCAGGTGGGGGAGAGGGAGTCCTCGAAATCGGCCATGAAGGTGCTCGCCCCCGAGTTGAGGGCGTTGATCATCATCTTGCGCTCGACCGGGCCGGTGATCTCGACCCGCCGGTCCTGAAGGTCCGGCGGGGCCGGCGCCACCTCCCAGGCGGTCTGGCGGATCGAGCGCGTGGACTCCAGGAACCCCGGCTGGACGCCCCTGGCGAAATCCTGCTGGCGCCGGGCCCGCCGCCGCAGCAGGTCCGCGCGCTCGGTTCCGACCCGGCGCTGGATCTCGGCTACGAAATCCAGCGCCTCCGGCGTGAGCACCCGTTCGGTCGCGGGCGATCCCGGCCCCTCCACACGAACGTTCGCCATGAGTTTTCCTCCTGAGCCCCGTTCCCTACATATAAAACGCCTTAAATGAACCGTATTGAGGCAAGCCCCACCCCTGCGGATTCCCTCTAACTCGCCTTGGTGGCCGCGAACTGCTCCTCCTCGGTCGATCCGGCAAGGGCGGCGGTGGAGGCGGCGCCGCTGGTGATCGCCTGCGCCACCTGGTCGAAGTAGCCGGTGCCGACGAAGCTCTGGTGCTTGACCGCCCGGTAGCCCGCCAGGCGCTCGTTCTCGAACTCCCGCTCCTGGAGCCGGGAGTAGGCGGTCATGCCGCTCTCCCGGTAGGCGCGGGCGAGCTCGAACATGCTCAAGTTCAGCGCGTGGAAACCGGCCAGCGTCACGAACTGGAACTTGTAGCCCATGGCCCCGAGCTCGCGCTGGAAGCTGGCGATCGTCGCGGAGTCCAGCTTCTGCTTCCAGTTGAACGACGGCGAGCAGTTGTAGGCCAGGAGCTTGCCGGGGAACTCGGCGTGGATCGCCTCGGCGAACTGCCGCGCCTCCTCGACAGTCGGGCTCTGAGGTCTCGCACCAGAGCAGGTCGGCGTAGGGAGCGAAGGCAAGTCCACGGGCGATCGCCGCGTCGATGCCCCCCTCGAAGCGGAAGAACCCCTCGGGCGTGCGCTCCTCGCCGATGAACTGGCGGTCGCGCGGGTCGACGTCGCTGGTGATCAGCTTGGCGCTGTTGGCGTCGGTGCGGGCGATCAGGACCGTCGGCACGCCGAGGACGTCCGCCGCCAGCCGGGCCGCGATCAGCTTCTGCTCGAACTCGGAGGTGGGCACCAGCACCTTGCCCCCCATGTGGCCGCACTTCTTGGCCGAGGAGAGCTGATCCTCGAAGTGCACGCCGGCGGCGCCGGCCTCGATCATGCTCTTCATCAGCTCGAAGGCGTTGAGGTTGCCCCCGAAGCCGGCCTCGGCGTCGGCGACGATGGGGGCGAACCAGTGCGGCCCCTCAGCTCCCTCGGCGTGCTGGATCTGGTCGGCCCGGGTCAGCGCGTTGTTGATCCGCTTGACGACCTTCGGCACGCTGTCCGCGGGGTAGAGGCTCTGATCGGGATACATCTCGCCGGCCTCGTTGGCGTCCCCCGCCACCTGCCAGCCGCTGCAGTAGATGGCTTCGAGACCCGCCTGCACCTGCTGGATGGCCTGGTTTCCGGTGAGGGCTCCGAGCGCCGGCACGTAGTCCCGCTTCCGCATCAGGTCCCAGAGCCGCTCGGCTCCCAGGCGGGCCAGGGTGTGCTCGACACGGATGGTGCCGCCCAGCCGGTCGACGTCCGCGGCGCTGTAGGTCCGCCGCACCCCCTGCCAGCGTGGATCGGTCTCCCAGCTCCCGGTGTTCTTGGCGTCTTCCGACATGAGGGATCTCCTTTGGTTTGCCGCGCCGCGTCTCGGAACGCCGCGCTGCGGCAATGATACCAAAAAACTGGAGTCCCCGATATCTCGGAGGTCCCTTGCTGTGGTTTTTCCTACTCCCCCCCGAACAGCCCCGCCTGAATCTCCGCCGGCTCACCCGCGGAGCCATCCTCCTCGGCGGCCGGGTCGTCCTCGGGCGGCATCTCCGCCTCGGCGGCCTCCAGGGCGTGCGGCTCGGCCGTGATCGCCGCGATTTCGGCGGCCTCTTCCCGCGCCGCCAGCTCCTCGGGAGTGGGCAGCGGGGGGAGGTAGACGTAGCGCCCCAGGCCGCGGTGGAACTGCATGCCGGTCGCCGCCTCGCGCGAGTTGCGGAGCTGGTTGATCTTCGAGTCGAGGTCGTCGATGAAGTGGAGGGCCAGGGCCTCGGGCGTCATCGGCTCGACGGGGGAGGCGTACTCCTTCTTCCCCTGGTGGGAGAGGACCATGTGCTCGAGCAGCACGCGCAGATCCTGGGGGAAGTCCGGGATCGCCGCGCAGCGCTCGATCAGCAGGTCCCGGCCGATCACCACGTGGCCGATCAGCCGCCCCACGAGGGTGTAGTCGTTGGCCGGCATGGCGCCCAGCTCGTACAGCTTGCCGAGGTCGTGGAAGAGCACGCCGAGCAGCACGAGGTCGCGGTCGAGCTCCCGGTAATGGCCGCAGACGAGCTCCCCCAGCTCCGCCATCGAGACGACGTGCTCCAGGAGACCCCCGCGGTAGGCGTGGTGCATCGCCTTGGCCGCCGGATGCTCGCGCAGGGCCTTGCCGTGGAGGGCGATGGTCTCGGCGGCGAGCCGGCGCATCACCGGCCGCTCCACGTCTTCGGTATAGATCCGCTCGAGTCTTCTCCAGAGATCGTCGATGTCCTCGCGAGTGGACGGGATGAGCTTCGATTCGTCGAACCCGTAGTGGCGGTCGCCGTCGGTGGCCTCGCGGCATTCGTCGATCGTGGCCTGGAGCTGATCGCGGTAGTTCTTGACCGAGCCGCGGAAGGCGACGAACTGGTGGGTCTCGAAGCTGCTGTTGAGAGCGGGGCTGTCGGACCAGATCTTGGCGACGATGGAGCCGCTCGCGTCGGCTAACTCCAGGTCGAGGAAGCTCTTGCCGTTGCGGTCCTGGCGCAGCTCCTTCTTGGTGAGGAGGGCGAAACCCTGGACGTTATCGCCGGCTTCCCAGTTGCGGATCGGGACGTTGCGCAAAGTCTTCGGCATGGCCGCCTCATAGTAGTCTCTCCGGCGTGCCCTGCCAACCGGGGGCTTCATCCCATGGCACCGGGCATGCATCGAGGCTGCGTGTGAGATACCGGATCCTGCTGTACCGTCTGTTTTTCGTCCTTCTCTACACTCTGTTCCCTCTCGTCTCGCTGCGGGCTCAAGGGCTGCAGGAGAACGATCCCACGCTCTGGCCTGAGCCGGACCGGGCCTTCCTTCAGGACGGTCCCGGCCTGCTGCTCACCCCGGAGCAGCGCACCGAGCTGCGCGGTTTCAATCCGGAGGCGCGGGCGCGCTGGATCCAGGAGTTCCTCGAACGGGACCCGATCCCGGCGACGCCGGTCAACGAGCTGACCAAGGCGATCGCCCACCGGCAGCGGCTGGCCGCCGACCAGTACCTCTCGCCGCAGGACGTGCGCTCGCAGCTTTTGTTCCTCAACGGCGAGCCCGCCGACCGGCTGCAGATCGACTGCGGCACCGCGTTCAAGCAGATCGAGATCTGGACCTACCGCCGGGGCGTCGGCCCGGACGGCAAGCCCCTGGACCATCCGCTCGTCCTCTATACCCCCGGCAAGGGGGAGCCGTTCCACCTCTGGGTGCCCAGCGACTCGAAGCGCGTGCTGTTCACGCCGCAGATGGAGTACTGGCTCCAGCAGTGGGAGGAGCTGCACGGCCGCATCGGCGCCGAGCGCTTCGACCTGCAGGTCTGCAAGGAGGCGAAGAAGGTCGACGAGGCGACCGGCGTCCCCGGGCTGACCGGCGTGGGCTCGCGGCGCGCGAAGTTCCACCCCAGGGACAACTCCTCCTTCCTGGCGCCCCCCAGGGAGGTCGCCGACTGGGCCCGCGAGGCCGCGGAGACCCCGCTCCCCAACGTGTCGCCGGACCTGAAGATCGCCGCGGTGGACGTGCACTTCCCCGACAGCGACGGCCAGCGCATCCTCACCCGCACGCTGGTGCGGCTGCCGCCGAACGCCGGCTTCAAGCTCTCCTCCGACGCCCAGCCGGCCGTCCGCCTGGTGGTCGAGGGGTTGGTGGAGCAGGAGGCCAGGACGTTCGAGGACTTCCGGATGCGCTTCCAGCTCCCGATCGACAAGCCGGGGGAGCCGGTGGTCCTCGCCATCGACCGCCCGTTGCGGCCGAAGCAGAACTACGTCCTGCGGCTCCGGATCCGGGACGAGGTCGGCGGCGCCGAGAGCTGGGTCTCGCGCGGCTTCCGGGTGCCGATCGATCCCATCCCCGAGGCGACGGTCGCCGTCGCCGCCGAGGGCGAGCTGGTGCCGCGGAAGACCGCCGTCGGCGCCGACAGCCTGCTGATGCTGCCGCCGACCGAGGACGTCCTGATCGGGGTCTGGCGCGCCCAGGCCATCGTCACCGGCGAGCGCATCAAGAAGGTCAATTTCCTGGTCGACGGCAAGCTCCAGCTCGCCACCTCCAAGGCCCCCTACTCCGCCGAGGTGCGGCTCTCCAGCTTCCCGACCGAGCAGACCGTGCGCGCCGAGGGGTACGACGACGCGGGCCAGCTGGTCGCCGCCGACCAGGTGATTCTCAACCAGCCGCGCGGCGGCTTCAACGTGCGGATCGTCACGCCGGCCAAGGGGACCCGGGCGCAGGGGAACCGTGCGCAGACCAAGGCCGAGGTCGTGGTCCCCGACGGCCGCCGCCTGCAGACGATGGAGTTCCGGGTCAACGACCAGCTCATCACCTCGCTGACCAAGCCACCCTGGCAGGTCGAGGTGCCGGTGCCGGACGCCGACCTCGTCTACCTGACCGTGGTGGCGATCCTGGACGACGGCACCCGCAGTGAGGCGGTGCGGTATCTGCGGGCGCCGCAGTATGTCTCGGAGGTGGACGTCGACCTGGTCGAGCTGTACGCGGCGGTGACCGACCGCTCCAGCAACCTGGTGAACGACCTCAAACAGGATGACTTCGAGGTCTACGAGTCGGGCAAGAAGCAGGAGCTCGTGAAGTTCGATCAGGTGCGCAACCTGCCGCTCACCGTCTGCATGCTGCTCGACACCTCGGGCTCGATGGCCTCCTCGCTCTCCGCCACCCAGACCGCGGCGTCCGGTTTCCTGCAGAGCGTGATGAGGCCGGGGGACAGGGCGTTCGCGATCAGCTTCGCCCGCCGCCCCCGGCTGGAGATCGCCCCCACGGACGACATCGGCGCCGTGACCCAGGCCATCTCCGGGCTCCAGGCGGTCGGCGACACCGCCCTCCACGACGCCCTGGTACACAGCCTCTATTACTTCCGCGGGGTGAAGGGGCAGCGGGCCCTGGTGCTGCTCTCGGACGGCGACGACAACGCGAGCTACATCACCTTCAAGGAAGCCATGGAGTACGCGAGCCGGAGCGGCGTCGCGGTCTACGCGATCGGCCTCAACCTCACGTTCTTCGACACCGGGATCAAGGCCAAGCTCGGCGAGCTCGCCGCGTCGAGCGGCGGCCGGGCGTTCTTCACCAACAGCTCGCAGGAGCTGCCGGCGATCTACCAGCAGATCGAGGCCGAGCTGCGCAACCGCTACCTGCTGGCCTACAACTCCACCGAGGCGGGGACCCAGGCCGGCTTCCGTCCGGTCGAGGTCAAGGTGAAGAAGCCGGGCCTCAAGGCGCGGACGGAGAAGGGGTACTACCCGTAGGGGGGCCGCGGTGATGAGGGCCCGGCGGGGGCGCGGTTTCGCGATACGATGGCGCCATGCTGCTCGGCCGCCGCACTCCCGTCACCACCTTCCTTCTGATCGCCATCGGCGTCTGCTTCGCCGCGCAGTACCTGACCGGTCTCCAGGATGGCCCGCTGGTTCAGCTCGGGATCAACTACGGCCCGGCGGTCCGCGAGGGGCAGTACTGGCGGCTGGTCACCAGCATGTTCCTGCACGGCGGGCTGGTCCACGTGGCGCTCAACGCCTGGGGCCTCTACCAGCTCGGCTCCCTGTTCGAGCTGCTGCTGGGCTCCTCGCGGCTGCTCCTGGTCTATTTCGTGACGGGTATCGCCGGCTCGCTCGCCAGCGACATGTTCACCCACGCGCCGAGCCTGGGCGCCTCGGGCGCGATCTTCGGGGTTATGGGGGCGCTGATCGCCTTCCTGCTGCGCCGGCGCGGCGCGCTCACCCCGCAGGGGAAGTCGATCCTGATGCAGCTCGTGGGCTGGGCGGTGATCAACGTCTTCTTCGGCTTCTCGACGCCGGGCATCGACAACTCGGCCCACCTCGGCGGCTGCGCGGCCGGCCTGCTGCTCGGCTTCTTCCTGCCGGAGCACCGCCAGGCGCTCGCCGCGCCGGATCCCCGGGATTATCCAGGGGGGCTGTAACGGTTTGATACGATAGGGCATCACGGGGCGCAAGAAATCTCTGCCCGCCGCCCTTTCAATCCGTACAACACGACACGCCCGGCTCCCCGCGCGGGAGTCGACCGGGAGGAATCTGCCGTATGGCAAGACGCATGATGAACCGCCTCTACTACTTCACCATCGAGGATGAGAGCATCCTCGCGGAGGCGTTCGCGCAGCTCGAGAAGGACGTCTACGCGATCACCTACAAGGTCGCCGGCACCGAGGACGTCTTCGTCACCACCAGCGAGACCAAGGACGCGATGGACCGCCACGACATCCCCTACAACCTGCTGGCCGAGGAGGACGGCGCCAAGATCGCCGTCTACCACTCGCCGCTGTCGCGCGAGGAGCTGGGGGACTTCGAGGACGCCGTCAAGGCGCTCGCCCTGGCCTACCGCGCCATCGCGGTCGCCTGCGTGGGGGTCAACGGCGAGAGCAACCTCGGCTTCGACCTGTCGAACGGCTCCAAGGCCTACACCTACTTCACCGCCCCCGCCGGGCACACCTTCATCTGGCGCCTGTTCCGCGAGCGCGAGGAGGCGGTCGAGTTCCTGACCAAGCTCACCGCCGGCGAGAAGAAGGCGATCGAGTGGGCGGAGTCGATCCCGCTCAACTCGGTGAAGGAACTGAAGTCGTACCATTGACCGGTTCCGGGAGCCCCGTCTGACCGTTCTGCCGCTCTTCGAGCCCACCTACAGCGTCGCCCAGCTCTGCGGGGAGGTGCGCGAGTTTCTCGGCGAGGCCTTCTCCTCCGTCTGGGTGGTGGGGGAGGCGCAGCGCGTGCGGCCGAGCGGCCGCGGGCACGTCTACTTCGAGCTGATCGAGAAGGGGGACCGCGACGAGATCGTGGGCAAGCTCGACGCGGTGATCTGGAAGGGGGACTACCTCAAGATCCAGCGCCTCCTCGCCGCCTCCGAGCAGAAGCTGACCGACGGCGTCCAGGTGCGCTGCCGCGGCAGCCTCGACTTCTACGCCCCCAGCGGCCGGCTGCAGCTCTGCGTGCGCGAGGTGGACCCCGCCTTCACCCTCGGCCTGCTGGAGCGGCGGCGGCGGGAGACGCTGGCGGCCCTCACCGCCGCCGGGCTGCTGGAGAAGAACCGCGGCCTGCCGCTCCCTGAGCTGCCGCTCTCGATCGCCCTCATCACCTCGCACGGCAGCGCCGCCTATCACGACTTCCTCTCCGGGCTGGTCGAGAGCGGCTTCGGCTTCCGCGTGATCTTCTTTCACGCCGCCATGCAGGGGCGGGAGTCCGAGCGCGAGGTGGTCTCGGCGCTGGCGGCATTGGCGGGGTTGCCGGTCGACTGCGCCGTGCTGATCCGCGGCGGCGGCTCGCGCACCGATCTCGCGGCGTTCGACAGCCGCGCCATCGCCGAGGCGATCGCCCGCGCGCCGTTTCCCGTCCTCACCGGCCTCGGGCATGAGATCGACCAGTCGATCGCGGACCTGACGGCCCATACCGCCTTCAAGACCCCGACCAAGGTGTCCGAGTTCCTGATCGAGCGGGTGGCCCGTGCCGACGCCGCCGTCGAAGACCTCTACCGCCGCCTCCTGCGCGAGGCGCTGGAGCCGCTGCGCGCCGGCCGCGAGGCGCTGGGGCGGGCCGAGCGGGGGGTGAGCCTGGCGCGGATGCGCCTGAACGCCGCCGGCGGTCTGATCGAGGAGCACGCGCGCACCCTGGCGCGGCTGGGCAGGAGCGCCCTGCGCGACGCCGAGCGGCGGGGGGAGGCCCTGCGCGGCCGTCTCGCCGAGCTGGCGCCCCGCCGCCTCGCCGCCGCCGGGCGCGAGCGCGTCCGCGTCGCCGAGCGTCTCGCCGGCGCCGGGCGTGGCAAGGTCCGCGAGGCCGCCGCCACCCTCCAGGGGGTGGAGCGCCTCTGCCAGCAGCTCGCCCCGGAGCGGACCCTCGAGCGGGGCTTCAGCCTGACCCGCGACGCCGCCGGCCGCCTGGTCCGCCAGCCGGCCCAGGTGCGGCCCGGAGATTTCGTCACCACCCGCGTCGCCGGTGGGGACTTCAAGAGCCGAGTGGAGGAGTCTGGAGTGGAGAAATCATGAGCGAACCGCTGGAGAACGCGCCGCAGGCCGGCGACACCCCCTTGAGCTTCCGCGAGGCGATGGACGAGCTCGAAGGCATCCTCGAGCGCATCGAGGGGGAGGAGATCGACATCGACCGCCTCGCGGAGGAGCTGCGGCGCGCCGCCGTGCTCCTCGACGTCTGCCGCGGCAAGATCCGCAAGGCCGAGGTCGAGGTCACCCAGATCGTGCAGAGTCTGGAAGGGCCGGAGGAGTAGGGCGGCCCACGCCCGGGCATCAATGCCCGGGCTACGCCTCAACCACAAAGCCGGCTGAAGCCGGCTCAAAGAGAAATCCGCGTTTTGAGCCGGCTTCAGCCGGCTTTTCGTTTGAAACGTAGCCCGGGCATTGATGCCCGGGCGTCGCCGCCTCTACAAACCTGCGCTACTGCCCCGCCGTCGGACCCGCCGTAAACGCCGTCACATCCGCGCCGCTGGCGAGGTGGTGCAAGGGGTTGTGGTAGGTCCGCATCGCTCCCGTCGCGGTGTCGGTCACCTTGATCGTGTAGTCGACGTCCGAGAGCGCGCCGTAGAACACCCAGAAGTGGCCGTTGACGCCGCCGCCGTCGAGCACCTTCACCATCAGCTCCAGGTTTCCCGGCTCGAAGAACCAGAACACCCCCGTGTCGTTGGTGAGCGATACGGCGTGCCCCTGTCCCGTAATCCCCGTCCGCGGATCGATGAAGTCCACCGTGATCTGGAACCGGTTCTGCGGGCAGAGGCTGGTGAGCGTGGGAGCGCAGTCGCCGGCCGCGAAGAGGGCGGATTCCGCCTTGGGGAACGATGCCGGAAGGGCTGTCGCGACGGCCTCGGCGGCCCCGGCGGCCAATGACGCCGGTGGCGGGATCGCGGGGAACGCGTCGACATCCGCCCGGCTGGCGAACTGGAAGGGTGGATTGTGGTACGTCTTCACCGCCGCCCCCCTCGCCGTATCGGTGACGGTCAGCGTGTACTCCACGTTCGAGAGCGACCCGTAGAAGATCCAGAAGCGGCCGTTGACGAGTTGGCCGTTGAGGGCCTTGACCATCACCTCGAGGTTGGCCGGGTTGAAGAACCAGAAAGACCCGGTGTCGTCGGTGAGCGGCAGGGCCTTGCCCGTGCCGGTCTCGCCGGTGTAGGGATTCTTCCAGCTCACCCGCGCCTGGAAGCGCCCACCCGCCAGGCAAAGGACCTCGGAGCCGGCGGCGCAGAGCGACGACGACTGTATGCGCTGGGCGAAGACGCCGAACGAGCTGCCGTCCCGGCCGTCCTGGGATTGCGGGGGGAGCTCGGGGATGGGACTGAAGATCAGCGGGCCGGCACTGTTCCACGCGACGGCGAAGCCACCGCTCCCTCCGGCCGCCACCACGGGATCCCATTCGGAGTCCAGGGTTTCCGAGCTCGGCAGGAAGTCGCCTCCGAGGGCATTCCAGGAGCGGTCGAAGAGGCCGGCGTGGACGAGCAGGTCCTCCCCCTGCCAGACGACGGCCGCCGTCCCGTCCGGTCCGGCGGCGGCGTCCGGGGCGATGGGGTCCACGCTGCCTGGTGAGGCGACCGGGATGGGATCTTCCTGGAGCGCGCCGGCGGCATCGAGCCTGCGGACCAGGAGCTTGCCTGCCGAGAGATCCGAGTAGAGCACCGCGCCGTCCCGCTCCGGGTAGAGGATGGGGGCGCTCCCCTGCTGATAGCCGGGCGTGCTCGGGTTGATCCTGAGCTCCTGAGCCCAGGTGCCGCTCGGGCCGTCGAAGCGGCGGGCCCAGACGTCCGGAAGGTTCCCCGTGCGGTAATCGTCCCAGCTCACCAGCACGTCGCCGGCCGCGTCCAGGGCTACCCGCGGCTTGTTCCGGCTATTCGTGGAGTTCTGGTTGACCACCTCGGGAAAGCCCTGAAAGCCCGGGGACTGATTGGCGGCGTTGAACCGCTGCAGCAGAATGAGGTCGCCGGCGAACCGGGAGACCCCCCAGACGACCACCGCGTTGCCCGCCGCGTCCACCGCCACGTCGGGAGATTGGACGAGATCCGGGCTGATCTGCCGGGTGGTGCTGACGCTGCCCAGCGGCCGGCCCAGGCGGTCGAAGCGCCGCACGAAGATGGTGTGCGGATTTCCCCAGACGACGGTGAACTCCCCCAGCGGCGTTATCGCCACGCGGGGGTGCGAGATTGGCTGGCTCTCGATTCCGACGATGAAGCTGAGCCCCCGGGGGTTTCCCGCGGGATCGTAGACGCGGGCCAGCACTGTCTGCGGCGCGGTGCCCTGGTCGACCCAGACGAACACCGTATCGCCGGCACTGTCCTGGGCGACGTCGACGTCGAACTGCGGCCCTTCAGCGCCGACATTGACCTGGAAGTTCGGGCCCACCAGCGGCGCCGGGGCTTGTGCCAGGACGGGGTTCGCGCCGAGGACGGCGGTCAGCGCGGCGAAGGCAAACAAAGTTCTCTTCATGAAATCCTCCCGATCAGAAAGCGGTGAGATCGGCACCGCTGGCCAGGTGGTGGGGAACGTTGTGGTAGGTCCGCGTCGCGCCGTTCTGCCTGTCGTTCACCGTGATCGCGTACTCCACATCCGAGAGCGCCCCGTAGAACACCCAGAAGTGGCCGTTGATGCCACGGCCGTCGAGCACCTTCACCATCAGCTCGAGGTTCGCCGGGTCGAAGAACCAGAACGTTCCCGTGTCGCCGGTGAGCGGGACGGCCTGGGCCTGGCCCGTGCCCCCCGTGCGCGGATCGACGAAGCTCACCCGGACCTCGAATTGCTCATTGGCGAGGCAGAGGTTCTGGCTCGAGCCCGCGCACGGCACCGCCGGCGAGAGCTTGGGGGAGGCGGCGGGAGCGACGGATCCCGCGAGGGGAGCGGCGGAAGCCGGCGCCAGTGCCGCCGATGCCGCCGGTGCCGAGGGGAACGCCTCGACGTCCGCCCGGCTGGCGAACTGGAACGGTGCGTTGTGGTAGGTCTTCGCCGTTCCGGTAGAGGTGTCGGTGACGGTGATCGTGTACTCGACGTTGGAGAGCGAGCCGTAGAAGACCCAGAAGTGGCCGTTGACGGCGCCGCCGTCGAGCACCTTGATCATCAATTCGAGATTGGCGGCGTCGAAGAACCAGAAGGAGCCGGTATCGCCGGTGAGCGGCAGGGCCTTGCCGGTACCGGTCTGGCCGGTGAAGGGGTTCTTCCAGTCCACCCGCGCCTCGAACCGGCCGCCGTCCAGGCAGAGGACCTCGGAGCCGGCGGCGCAGGCGGGCGTCTGGAAGCGCTGGGCGAAGACGCCGAGCTCGCTGCCGTCCCGGCCGTCCCCGAAGCCCACGAGGGGGGGAAAGAAGGATTGCGGGCCTCTGCTGATCCATGCCGCCATGAAGCTGCCCGAGCCGCCGGCTGCCGCCACGGGCTCGGATCCGACGTCGCCCGCCGGGGAGCTCACCAGAAAGCTCGCCGTGAGCGGATTCCAGGCGCGGTCAAAGAAGCCGGCGCGGATCCGATAAGGGAAAGCAGCGGAGGTGGTTATCTCCTGCCAGACCACGAGGGTGGTCCCGTCCGGGCCGGCGGCGACGTCCGGACTGAGAACAGGCGCCGCCGCTCCCAGATCGCCGAGCTGGACCGAGTCGCCGGCGAGGGAGCCGGCGGCGTCGAGCCGGCGGACCCGGATCTGGCGCGCGAAATAGTCGGTGAACACCACCGCGCCGTCCCCCTGCGGGTAGAGGATGGGGGCACTCACCTTCTGGAGGCTGGGCGCGGTGTCGTTGATCCGCACCTCCGCGGCCCAGGCGCCGCTCGGGCCGTCGTAGCGGCGGGCCCAGACGTCCATGTTGCTGCCGTCCGTGCGCTGGCCACTCCAGCTCACCAGCAGGCTGCCCGCCGGATTCACCACGATCCGTGGTGGGATATACCGTAAGCCGGCGGTGGACTGGTTGACCTGCTCGGGGGCGCCCAGGGGCTGATTTCCGGCACCGAAGCGCTGCAGGAGGATGAGGTCGCCGGCGGTCCGGGCGACTCTCCAGACGACGTAGGCGTTCCCCGCCGCGTCCACCGCCACGTCGGGCCAGTAGGCCTGCTTGCCGTCCGGCGGCTGCTGAGTGGTGTTGACGCCACCCAGCGGCCGGCCCAGGCGGTCGAAACGCCGTACGAAGATGGTGCCGCTCGAGTTACCCCAGACGACGGTGAACTCCCCCAGCGGCGTCATCGCCACGCGGGGGGGCGCCGAGAGCGAATCGATATCGGAGCCGACGATGAAGCTGGATCCCAGGGGATTCCCCGCGGGATCGAAGATGCGGGCCTGGACCGACGGCGGCACGGTGTTCTCGTCGGTCCAGACGAACACCGTGTTTCCGGCGGTGTCCTGGGCGACGTCGACGTCGAGCTGCGAACCCTGAGCGTCGACGTTGACCTGGAAATTGGGGCCCGCCGCGGGCGGCACCGCCGCCAGGGCGGGGGTCGCGCCGAGGAGGAAAAAAAGGACGGGCAGGAGCCGCTTCATGTCAGAACGCCTCGGTGTCCGCCCGGCTGGCGAGATTGTTGCGGGCGTTGTGGTACGTCCGCCGCTGCCCCGTCTCGGTGTCGGTGACGGTGATCGTGTATTCGAGGTCCGACAGTGCGCCGTAGTAGACCCAGAACTTGCCGTTGACGCCCCGGCCGTCGAGCACCTTGATCATCAGCTCCAGGTTGGTGGCGTCGACGAACCAGAAGACCCCGGTGTCGGCGGTGATCGGCAGCGCTCGCGCCTGCGCCGCCAGCCCGATCCGCGGATCGGTCCAGACCACCTCGACGGCGAAGCGGCCCGCCGCCAGGCAGAGCGCCGTGGCCGTGGGAACGCAGGAGCCCGCCTTCGGAATCAAAGACGGCGCGGCCGCCGTCACGGCGGCGGAGCTCGCCGTCAGGCCGGCGGGAGCCGCCTCCGCGAAGGCCGAGACGTCCGCCTTGCTGGAGAGCTGGAAGGCGGGGTTGTGGTAGGTCTTCACCGCCCCGGTCTGGGTGTCGGTGACGGTGATCGTGTACTCGACGTTCGACAGCGCGCCGTAGTAGACCCAGAAGTGGCCGTTGACCGCGCGCGCGTCGAGCACCTTGATCATCAGCTCGAGGTTCGCCGGATCGAAGAACCAGAGGGTTCCGGTGTCGGCGGCCAGCGGGTGGCTGTGAGCGACGCCGGTCTCTCCGGAGAAGGGGTTCCTCCAGGTCGCCCGCACCGCGAAGCGGTTGTTGTTGAGACAGAGAGTATTGCCGTCCGCCACGCAGCCGGTCAGGGAGAAGCGCTGGCCGTAGACGCCGAAGGAGCTGCCGTCCTGCCCCTGGTACTCGCCTCCCGGAGGTTCGGTGGGGACGAGCTGATCCTCCCCGCTGCTCCAGACCGCCGTGAAGTTGCCGCGGCCGTCCACCGCCACGCTCGGCTCGGTCTGGCTCCACTGCGTGTAGGTGTTCACCTCGAACGGATCGCCCGCGGGCCGCCACGCGGCGTCGAATAGCCGGGCCCGCACGCCGGCGTCCGGCCCCCGCTGGTCGACGCCGGCCCAGAGCACCAGCAGCCCCCCGCTCGGGGCCACGGCCACGGCAGGCGCGGAGGGGTCATGGAAGCCCTGCTCCAGGCTGAGCAGGGCCGGGGCCCCCACCCGCCAGCCCGCGGCGTCGAAACGCTGCGCCAGGATCTCCAGCCGGGAGATGTTGAAGTTGCTCCAGACCACGGAGAACCCATCGTCATGGAAAACCGGCACGGCGCCGAGCGCCTCGCCCCCTTTGTCAGCATCCACCAGGAACTCGGGCCCCAGGGGCTGGCCCGAGGCGTTGAGGCGCCGGGCCCAGACGTCGGGATTCTCAGCCTCCCGCTCGTCGATCCAGGTGACCATGAATCTCCCGGACACCGGGTCCACGGCGATGCGCGGCGCGTCCTTGCGCCCGCCGTTCTCCGGGCTGACCACGAAGGCCCCGCTGCGGGGCGCCCCGAAGCTGTCGAACCGCTGGGCCAGGACGCGGAACTGGGACCCGCTCGACAACACGCTCCAGGCGAGGATGAAGCCCCCGGCGGGATCGGCGGCGACATCGGGGTCTAACACCGTCTCGATCGGCTCGTCATAGCCGGTGAGGGTGTCGCTCAGCGGCTGCCCGAGCGCATTGAAGCGGCGGAACTTGACCCCCTGGCCGTTGGGTCCCCCCCAGGTCACGATGAAGTCGCCAGGGCCGAGGACGGCCACCCGCGGCCGGTCGTGGAGGTCGATCCCGGAGAAGCCTTCGATCCTGATCTCCCCAGTGACGGGGCTCCCCGAAGCGTCGTAGGCGCGCCCCTTGAGGCCGAAATGATGGTTGTCAATCCAGGCGACGAAGGTGTTGCCGGCGTTGTCGCTCGCCACGGCGGGGTGGAACTGGCTGCCGAAGGTCTGGGTGTTGACCGCGAACTCCTCCCCCTGGGGTCGCCAGGGGCCCGCGGCCCGCGCCGGCAGGGCGAGGGCGAGGAGCGATACAAGGCAGAGCAGGGCCGTGGAGCGCAAGGGGGAGAGACCTCTGGTCATGATGAGCTCCTTTGATGGGGTGCTGCTGAAATGCCATTTTAGCATAACAAGCCGGAGCCCCCTTCACAGAGGGATGACCAGGACCAGAAAAGCATTCCGTCTCAGAAAGCCGTCGTATCCGCCCGGCTCGCGAGCTGGCGCGGCGCGTTGCGATAGGTCTTGCTCTTTCCCGTCTGGGTGTCGGTGACGGTAATCGTGTACTCGACGTCCGAGAGCGCCCCGGCGAAGACCCAGAAGTGGCCGTTGAGTGCCCGGCCGTCGAGGATCTTGATCATCAGCTCGGTGTTGCTCGCGTCGAAGAACCAGAAGCCGCCGGTGTCGCTGGTCAGCGGCACGGCCCGCCCCGCTCCGGGCAGGTTGGAGCGCGGATCGATGAACCGGACCTCGACGCGGAAGCGGCCATTCAGGCAGAGCTGGCCGGGGTCGATGGCACAAGTGGCTGTCGTGAAGCGCTGGGCGTAGATGCCGAAGAAGCTGCCGTCCTGCCCCGCCGCCTCCCAACCGCCGGGCACCTCGAACGGCGGATATCCGATCCCGCTCTGCCAGACGGCGAAGAGGTTGCCGGCGGCGTCCGCGGCCACCGCCGCTCCACCCTGCTCGGCCTGGGTGTAGGTGTTGACCCGGAGCTCGCCGCCGATCGGCTGCCAGGAGGGGTCGTAGAGACGCGCGAAGGTGCCGCCGTCGAGGTCCTCGGTCCGGCCGTACTCGTGCCAGAGCGCCATCGTCGCTCCCGAGGGGAGGGTGACGGCGGCGGGCGCCAGATCCCCGATCGCCCCCTGCTGGCGCAACGGGATGACATTTCCGGCCGGCTCGCCGCTCGCGGTGTAGCGGCGGGCGAAGAGGCCGTTCGCGCCGGCCTGGCCGTTGTAGATCTGGTTCGTCCAGAGGACGGAGAAACCGCCGTCGGCATGGAAGAGCGGGACCGCCGCCCCCGGCTGATAGCCAGGGTGGCGCACGGCGTCGACATTCGGCGTCAGCGCCACGCTGCCGAGAGGTTGGGCCGAGGTGTCGAGGCGCAGCGCCCGCACGTTCGTCTCCAGAGATCCGGCGCTCTCGATCCAGGAGATCAGAAAGCCCCCCTGCGGCACCGGCGAGGCCGCCAGGCCCAGGCCGCTGACGCTCCGCAGGAGCGAGATCTCGTTCCCCACCATGTTGCCCTGAGCGTTGAAGCGCTGCAGCCGCAGGGTGCCGCCACTCACGGGCCAGCCGACGAGAAAGCCGCCGGCGGGATCGCCGGCGATCGCCGGCTGCCCCTGCAGACCGGCGGCCGCGCCGACCTGGATCTCGCCTCCGAGCGGTTGCCCGTCCGCGCCGTAGACCCGCGCCGCGACGCGGTCGCGGTCATTCCAGACCACCATGAATTTTCCCGTGGAGCTGGCGGCGACGCGCGCTCCCCCATGGTACCCGGCGGTGGCGGCGCTGAGCCGGAGCTCGCCGCCCCTGGGGCTTCCCGCCCGATCGTAGAACCGGCCGTAGACGTCCGCTTCGTTGCCGGTGGATTCACCCGGGGCCGGGGGACCGCCCCAGACCACCATCGTGGTGCCGTCGGGACCGGTCGCCACCGCCGGATCGCCTTGCAAGCCCCGGGTGGTGACGTTGGCGCGAAACTCCTCCCCGAGGCGCAGGAGCGGCGCCGCCTCGCCGGTTCCGCCGGGCCGGACCGGCCCCGGGGCGGACGGCGGCTCGGCGTCGAACGCCGAGGTGTCCGATCCGCTCGCCAGCTGGCCTTGGGGGTTGGTGTAGATCTCCCGCGCGCCGGTCTGCGTGTCGGTGACGGTGATCCGGTACTCGACGTCCGAGAGGCCGCCGTAGTAGACCCAGAAATGGCCGTTGACCGGCCGGCCGTCCAGCACCTTGATGATCAGCTCGAGGTTGGAGTTGCCGAAGAACCAGAACAGGCCGGTGTCGGCCGTCAGCGGCACCGCCTGCCCCTTCCCCGCGGCGCCGGGGTACATCCAGTCGACGTCCACCTGGAAGCGGTCGCCGTTGAGGCAGAGGTGCGTCGCGGCCGGAAAGCAGTACCCCGGGGCTTGAGCCCGCGCGGGGGTTGGTCCGAAGGCCGGCAGCAGAGCCAGGAAGACAGCGGGAACCGCAAGGCGGGTCCTCATCAGAAGGCCTCCGTGTCCGCCCGGCTCGCGAGCTGGTGCGGCGTGTTGTGGTAAGTCCTGCTCGTCCCCGTCTGCGTGTCGGTGACGGTGATCGTGTACTCGACGTCCGAGAGCGCCCCGGCGTAGACCCAGAAGTGGCCGTTGAGAGCCCGGCCGTCGAGCACCTTGACCATCACCTCGACGTTGCCGGCGTCGAAGAACCAGAAGGCCCCGGTGTCGGCGGTCAGCGGGATCGGCCGCGCCGTCGCTGCCGTATCGGACCGCGGATCGGTGAGCTGGACCTCGACGCGGAAGCGCCCGGCGAGGCAGAGCTGGCTGGAGCCGGTGGCGCAGCTGGCGGTGGTGAAGCGCTGGCCGAAGATGCCGAGCCGGCTGCCGTCCTGCGATCCGTTGCCCTCGTTGAGGAGGCTGCCGCTGGTCCAGGCGGCGACCAGGCCGGCCGGCCCGGCGGCGACGGCCGGCTCCCCCTGGAAGTCCGCGGTGTAGGTGTTGACCCGGGCGGCGGCACCGCGGGGGTTCCAGGAGGGATCGAAGACGCCCGAGAAGACGCCGCCGTCGGGATCGAGGGGGAGGACGGACTCGAACCAGAGCGCCCAGGTGTCGCCGGAGGGGAGGGCGGCGGCCGCCGGGGGCAGATTCACCACCTGGCTCCCCTGCCGGATCCGCACCGCGCCGCCGGCCGGCGAGCCATCCGCGGCATAGCGCCGGGCGAACAGCCCCGTAAACTCGGGGAGCCCCAGGGCGCCGTTGACCCAGACCACCGAGAACCCGCCGCCGGCATAGGCGACCGGCACCACGCCCTGCACGAGCCCCGGAGTCGTGGCCGCCACCTGGATGGGGGCGCCCACCGGCTGGCCCGCGGCATCGAGCCGCTGCGCCAGCACGTCCGAGGTATTCGTTCCGCTCGGGTTGAACTGGCTCCAGGTGACCAGGAACCCCGCCGGGGACAGGGCGGCCAGGCGGAGGAACGACCCGGAACCGCGATAGAACTGGCTCTCACCGCCGATCCTGCCGCCCTCGCTGTCGAAGCGCTGCGCGTGGACGAAGGGGTCGTCCTGGGACCAGATCACCAGGAAACCCCCGCCGGGAGCGGCGGCGATGTCCGGAGACACCGCGGACCCATGGCTCCCGGCGATCAGGATCTCCCCGCCGGCGGGCTGGCCGTCGGCGCCGAACCGGCGCCCCCGCACCGAGTTCCCGCGGTCGGACCAGACCACCATGAACCGCCCCGAGGCGTCGGCCGCCACGCGCGGGGCGTCGGGGAGGGAGCTCCCCAGCGCGTTCAGCAGGATCTCGCCGCCGCGGGGCTGGCCGCCGGCGCCGTAGATCCGGCCGTACGCGCCGGTCTCTCCGTGCCACACGACCATGAAACCGCCGTCCGGACCGGCGGCGACGGCGGGGGCGGTCTGGTCCCCCTGCGTGGTGGCGTTGACCTGGAACTCCTCGCCCAGGCGCAGGGGTATCGCCGCCGGGGCCGGCGGGATCCCCTCCTTGAGGGCGGGGGCCGGCGGCTCGGCGTCGAACGCCGAGGTGTCGGCTCCGCTCGCCAGCCGGCCCACGGGGTTGGTGTAGATCTCCTGCACGCCCGTCTTCGTATCGGTGATGGAGATCCGGTACTCGACGTCCGAGAGGCCGCCGTAGTAGACCCAGAAATGGCCGTTGACCGGCCGGCCGTCGAGCACCTTGACGATCAGCTCGAGGTTGGAGTTGCCGAAGAACCAGAACAGGCCGGTGTCGGCCGTCAGCGGCACCGCCTGCCCCCTCCCCGCAGCGCCGGGGATCATCCACTCGACATAGACCAGGAAGCGGTTGCCGTTCAGGCAGAGATGCACCGCGTTCGGCTGGCAGCTCTCCTGGGCTTGAGCCCGCGCGGGCACAAGACCGAGCGCCAGCAGGAGTGTCAGAATCAGGAGCTGGACGGAAAACCGGGCGAACCGCGTACGGCTTGCTGCGTCGACACCTGAGACCATGGGGGGCTCCCTCCTGACCGCTTGATGCGACATTAGCATAAAGATCTCGTCATTTCCTCAGGCAGAGATCATTGCTGCACCGCGCCTTTTTTCTTGACACACTGCGGCAAAAATCCCTACGATGCCGTCCATGAGCGTCATCGAAGCCGACCCCCGCGTGAAGAAAGCCGCCGACCCTGGCGCCCTGGCCCTCGAGGATGGGATCGCCTGGCTGCGCCTGGACGATCCCGGAAAGAAGGTCAACACCCTCTCGACCCGCCTCTTCGAGTGGTTCGAAACCCAGATCGACCGCGTCGAGCGCGAGCGCCCGGAGGGGCTCGTCCTCTACTCCGGCAAGCCCGACGGCTTCGTGGCCGGGGCCGATCTCGAGGAGCTGCTGGCGCTGGTCGACCCGGCGGACGTCCACGCCATGCTGCGGCGCGGCCACGAGCTGATGCAGCGCCTCGTCGCCCTGCCGTTCCCCACCGTCGCCGCGATCCATGGCGCCTGCCTCGGCGGTGGCCTCGAGCTCGCCCTGGCCTGCAAGCGCCGCGTCGCGACCGAGCACCCGAAGACGAAGCTCGGCCTCCCCGAGGTGCAGCTCGGCCTCCTCCCCGGCCTCGGCGGCACCCAGCGCCTGCCGCGCCTGATCGGCGTGCCCGACGCTCTCGACCTCATCCTCACCGGCCGGCAGGTGGACGCCCGCAAGGCGCGGCGCCTCGGCCTGGTGGACGACACCTGCCACCCCCTTCGACCTGCGGACCGCGGCGGTGCGGGCCGTGCGCGACCGCGGCGAGGCGAAGAAGACCAGGAAGCCGATCGCCTCGCGGGCCGGCGACTTCCTCTCGCGGACGCCGCTCGGCGGTCCGGTGGTCTGGGACAAGGCCCGCGCCGGCGTGATGGCGAAGACCGGCGGCCACTACCCGGCGCCGCTGGTGGCGATCGATATCGTCCGCGAGGGATTGAAGCTGCCGCTTCGCCGCGCCCTCGACCTGGAGGCCGGCGCCTTCTCCGAGCTGGTCATCTCCGAGACCGCCAAGAACCTGATCTCGATCTTCTTCGCCAAGAACGAAGTCGAGGCCCGCGCCGGGAAGATCGCCCGCGCCGCCCGGCCGGTGGGGACCGTGGGGGTCCTGGGAGCCGGCTTCATGGGCGCGGGCATCGCCCAGGTGCTAGCGCAGAAGGGGGTGCCGATCGTCCTCAAGGACAAGGATCTCGCCGGCGTGGGCCGCGGCTACGCCTTTGCCCAGCAGCAGTTCCGGGAGCGCGTCAAGCGCCGCCGGATGACCGACGCCGAGGCCAAGCGGGATCTCGGGAAGATCCTGCCGACCGTCGAGTACGAGGCGCTGCGGCGGGCGGACTTCGTGGTCGAGGCGGTGTTCGAGGATCTGGAGGTCAAGCGGGCCGTCCTGCGCGAGACCGAGGCGGTGGCGCCGGAGAACCTGATCTTCGCCTCCAACACCTCGGCCATCCCGATCGCCCGGCTGGCCGAGGCGAGCCGCCGGCCGGAGCGGGTGGTCGGGATGCACTTCTTCAGCCCGGTCGCCAAGATGCCCCTGCTCGAGGTCGTCCGCCATCCCGGCACTTCCGAGGAGACGCTGGCGACCACGGTGGCGGTGGGGCGGACGATGGGCAAGACGGTGATCGTGGTCGGCGACGGCCCCGGTTTCTTCACCTCCCGCGTGCTCGGCACCATGCTCAACGAAGCCGCCTGGATGCTCGCCGAGGGGGCGGACATCGAGCGGGTGGACCGCGCCATGACCCGCTGGGGGTGGCCGGTGGGCCCGTTCGCGCTGCTCGACGAGGTCGGGCTCGACGTCGCCCGCCACGCCGGCGAGGTGGTCCGCGACGCCCTGGGCGAGCGGCTGGCGGCGCCGCCCATCTTCGAGCGGATGATCGCCGACAAGCGGCTCGGCCGGAAGGGCAAGCGAGGCTTCTACGTCTATGAGGAAGGAAAGAAGGGGAAGACCGCGAAGCGCGTCGACCCCGCCGTCTACCCGCTGCTCGGCTGGCGCGAGGCGCCGATCTCCGACCAGGAAGTGGTGGAGCGCTGCTGGCTCCAGATGCTCAACGAGACCGCCCGCTGCATGGAAGAGGGGATCATCACCAATCCGGCGGATGTCGACATCGGCGTCATCTTCGGTTTCGGTTTCCCCCCCTTCCGCGGAGGCCTCCTGCGCGAGGCCGACCGCCAGGGTCTCCCCTGGGTCGTCGAGAAGCTGGACGGCTACGCCGAGCGCCACGGCGAAAGGCTGCGCCCGGCGCCCCTGCTGCGCGACATGGCGGGGCGAGGGGCGCGGTTCTATAAGTCGTAGGGCGCCTCTGGCCCTCTTGGGGGCCGCTTTCGCCCCCGCTTGGGGCGCTTCCGCCCCCGCTTGGGCAGCTCTTCCCCCCGCTGGGGGAGCTCTCGGCCTCGCTTGGGCAGCTCTTCCCCCCGCTGGGGGAGCTCTCGCCCTCGCTTGGGCGACTATTCCCCTCGCTTGGGCGAGTCTCGCCCTCGCTTGGGCGGCTATTCCCCTCGCCAGGGGAGCTCTCGCCCTCGCTGGGGGGCGGCCCGGCCCCCGCTTGGGCGGAACCATCCCCGTCCGGGGATCGTCTGGCCCAAGCGTGGGGGAGAGCTGCCCAAGCATGGGGAAGAGTCGCCCCAGCGAGGGGAATAGCCGCCCAAGCGGGGGCGAAAGCAGGTACTCCATACGTCAGAACAGCGAATCCTTCCGTCAACGCGCCCCACTCGGGGAGCGTTCCAGCGCTTTCCAGGGCCGAAGCGCCGGAGACATAGAGGAAGGCCGCCCACGCCAGGGCGCTGCCGGCGAAGGCCTGGGCAGGAGCGGGTTCTATGAAGGGTAAGGCGGTGAGGGGGCGTAGACGCTACAATACGTCGGAGCGTCCCCCATGCTGAGCCCTCGACTCCATACGCTGCCATCCTCCCAGCGCGAGCTCTGGAGCGAGCTGGCCGCCATCCCTCCGGAGTTCGTGCTCTATGGCGGGACCGCCCTGGCCCTGAGGCTGGGTCACCGGACCTCGGAAGACTTCGACTTCTTTTCCAACCGGAGCTTTCAGCCGGATGAGTTGGAGCGGCGTATCCCATTTCTTGAAGGTTCCATGCGGCTCCAGTCCTCGCCGAACACCCTGGTCTCACGGGTGGATCGGCAGGGGCCGGTCAAAGTCTCTTTTTTCGGTGGATTGACGCTCCGGCGTGTCCAGGACCCCGAGAAGGTGGAAGGTCCTGGATTTCCCGTGGCGTCGCTCCTCGATCTCGCGGCGACCAAGGTCAAGGTCGTCCAGGACCGTGCCGAGGCAAAGGACTACATCGACCTCAGCAGGCTTCTGGAAGAAGGGGTCGATCTTGCCAAGGCTTTGGGAGCCGCTCGCTCCGTCTACGGCAGCTCCTTCAACCCGCTCCTCAGTCTCAAGGCACTGAGCTACTTCGCGGACGGTGATCTTTCCTCTCTGTCTGACGCGAGCCGGTCGAGACTGAGTGAAGCCGTCCGGAAGGTCGACCCCAATCGCCTCCCGGAGATCCAGGCGTTGTCCGAAGGGATCGTGCCGTGACCGATCTGGAGATCGTGGCCTCCCGTCTCTTCTGGTGGAAGCCACCGGAGGAGGCCCTCGCGGATCAGAACCGTTTTCTCGCCCAGGTGATGACCTACGGGACCATCGAGGATCTCGCCGTCGCGCGGCGGTATTTCCCGGAGAGTGCGTTCCGCGAGGTTCTTGCCAATCCTCCGGCGGGTGTGTTCGATCCACGGTCCTGGAGTTACTGGCATGTTTGGTTCGGTCTTGAGCCTTCGGCGGAACTGCCAAGGCGAAGATTCCCCTAGTCGGAGGTAAAGCTGCGTGTGTGCCGAATTTGAGGCTGGCTTCGACGTGCCTCTCCTTCTGGAGAGACTTGAAAGGTCACGGCGCGTCGGTCCTATGGGTGAAATTCATTTCTCTGCCAGCTTTACCGAGTATGTTGCAGTGTTGAGGTCTGCCGTCAAACTTCATTCTTCTATTCCCGAACAAGAGAAGTTAGGCTTGATTAACGGCGCTCTTTTCTCGATGTCTGCTCATTTGCCTATGGAGGCTGGAAAGCTTAGAAAAGAGATTAGCCGGCGAGAGAAGGTCTATCTAGAAAAGCCTTTAGAATCTTACGTTTTGGTGACTAACCTCTCTGTTGAATATTTCGAAAAGATGCCTTCTGTTCGCTCGGAAGATAGCGTAATTTCGTTCAGCGCTAGATTGTCACCCAGGTTTGCTCGGTCTCGAGGAGCTGTTCGGCAAATTGATGTTGAGTTTCCGAAGTCGCCTCCGGCTTCTTTGTGGGCTCAAGTTCACGTTAAAGCACGATCCTCCGAAGAAGCGGCAGAATCTGCCTTAAACCGCCTTGACTTTATGAGAGCTATTTGGAATCTGTTCTTTCTCCATGGAAGCCTCAGGACATCTTCTGGAAGAGCGTCTCCGTTAAGTGATATTGTTGCGGGTCCGGTGCATACAATCCATTTTCCTGACGGTCGGCTTGCTGTTGAAGGATTTTGGTTCGAGCCGAACTATATGCGCTCTCAGTCTGCTAAACAATTGGCGGAGCATTGGCCAGAGGTCAAGAGATTCGAAAATGAGGTGCGTCGAGATCTTAAGAAAATTTTATACCAAGATATGATAAGAGATGCGTTGCGGAGGTATGTAAGAGCCTTGGATATGTCAGACTGGGATGCTGCCATGCTCAAGCTGTGGAGCGTTCTTGAGGGATTAACAGATACCGTCCGATTGCCCTATGATAGAACAATTAAAAGAGCGTCTTTCATTTATAGTGAGGAAGCTTATAATGTTCAGGTTCTTAGGCACCTTAGGGAGTATCGCAATCGTACTGTGCATGCAGATTTCTCCAGGAGAGACCGGGAGATAATGCTTTGCCAGGTCAAGAATTATGTTGGAGATCTGTTGCTCTTTCATCTTAGGGTGGGGAAGCAATTCAAGAGTCTTGAAGAACTGGGTCGTTTCCTTGATTCTCCGGCAAATGAAGAAGTATTGCGACGCAATTTGGGGGTGATGAGGAAGGCGCTAGATTTTCGCGAACGTTGGCTGACCCCGCGAGCGAAGGATCAGTCTCCCGTGTAGAGTAACGCGTTCGCCACTCCCTCCACCACCCCTGCCATCCGCCGGTAATCCAGCGTTCCCGCCGTATCCCCCGGCGCGTGGTAGTTCGGATTCCGGATATCTGACGTATCCGTCACCATCACTGCCGGGATTCCCTGATCCCAATAGCTCCGCTGGTCCGAGGCGTCGATGCCCGCGTCGCGCGGGGCGGTGAAGCTGTAGGCGGGGAAGCCGGTCCCGCGGATCGCCTGCTTGACGTGCCGCGTCAGGGCGCGATCGCTCCAGCGGCCGGCGATGGCGATGAAGTTCCCACGCTCCGGGTAGAGAAGGCGGAAGAGGAGGTTCGGAGCGGGCTGCCGCTCGGTGAAGTAACCGATCATCTCCAGGCAGATCATTCCCCGCACGTCCTGCCCCTTCAGGGACCGCGCGTGTACGGTGCTCCCCATCCAGGGGGAGCCGAACCAGGGGGGCTCCTCGTTGGCATAGGCGACCAGCTCGACACGGACGGGGAGAGCGCGGCCGTCGAGGAGGCGGGCGAGCTCGAGGAGGCCGGCGGTGCCGCTGGCGTTGTCGTCCGCCCCGGGATTGGGCCCGAAGTCGCCGAAGGCATCGTAGTGAGCGCCCACAACCAGGAGCGGACCCGTCGCGGGGCCGAACGAGGCGATCACGTTGCGATAGGACCTCCCCCGAACCTGGAAGACCTGATCCCGGACTTGAGCATGGGGCCGCGCGAAGCCCACCCGGATGTAGGTCGCCGCCCTGTCCAGGCTCTCCGGGTGGTCGCTGTCCCGCGGCGCCGCCTGAACGGTCAGAAACTCGACGTGCCGCCGCAGGCGATCGGGATCGGCTGAGAGACCGCTCTGAGCAGGTAGAGATCCGAAGGTGGGCTGGGTGATGGCTGCCGCTGCGAAACCGAGGAGGATTGTTGCAGCCGCGAGCGTGGCGGCCAGGATCCGGAGCAGGCTGCACAGGAGAGATCGCATGCCGCCTCTTACGTTGGCCGGTCTGGATCCGTTGCGAACCAAGCTGGAGTCATACTTGGGGTATGAAGACGACGGTTTCCATTCCCGACGATGTGTTCGAAGAGGCCGAGCGCCTCGCAGCAGAGTTGAAGACCTCCCGTAGCCAGCTTTACAGCCGCGCGCTGCAAGAGTTTGTGGCCAGGCATGCACCCGATTGCCTGACCGAAGCGATGAATCGCGTGGTCGATACAGCGGGAAGCGAGGACGACGAGTTCAGGCAGAGAGCCGCGCGCCGTGTGTTGGAGCAAGTTGAGGGGTGAAACGCGCCTCGCTCAGAGGCTCCCCCTGGGATACGCTCCCCGCGGGAGCCGTTCTTGCCCTGGAGACACCCGATCGTCCGCGCGTTTCTCTGCTGGATCGTCCTCGCCCTCTGCCTTGGCCTGGAGGCGCTGGCGGTCCATCGCGAGGGCTTTGCCCCGGTGACCGGGATGACGCGTCCGCAGCGGCTGGCGGAGCTCTTCGCGGGATTCGACGGGGACAACCCCGGCCTTGCCGTGGGGGTGGCCCGTGACGGCGAGGTGATCTTCCAGGCCGGATACGGCCTCGCCAATCTCGACCGCCAGACGCGGATCGACCCGGACACGGCGTTCCACATGGCCTCCTGCGGCAAGCAGATGACCGCCGTGGCGATCCTCATGCTGGTCGAGGAAGGCAAGATCGATCTCGACAGGCCCGCCGCGAAGTACCTCCCGGAGATGCGCGGCTGGGCGGGGGATGTCACCGTCCGCAATCTGTTGCAGCACACCGGCGGCATCCCGGACACCTATGGAGCCCTCGAGGAGCAGGGGGGCGTGCCCACCGGCACGGACGCCCTGAAGCTGCTCGCCGGCTGGAAGCGGCTCGACTTCCCGCCCGGCACCCGGTTCGCCTACAGCGACGCGGGATACGACATCCTGGGCACGCTGATCCGGCGGGTCTCCGGCCGTTCCTATCCCGAATTCCTGGAGGAGCGGATCTTCCGGCCGGCCGGCATGAAGGCGACCTTCGTCTATGCTCCGGAGCGCCTGCGGACGGCCAGGCGGGCCCTCGGCTACGACCGGGCGTTCGGAGAGAGATGGGTTCTCGACGACGACAGCCCGCTCAATCTCCTCTACGGCTCGGGAGGCGTCTACTCGACGGTGACGGACCTCGCTCGTTACGACCGGGCGCTCTTCGGCAACCAGTTGATCCGTCCCGCCTCGCTGGCGGAGATGTTCAAGCCCACGGTCCTGGAAGACGGCGGCATCATCCCCTACGGCTTCGGCTGGTCGCTGAGCACCGCCGCGGACGGCACCCCCTACTACGCCCACTCGGGGAACTGGCTGGGGTATACCGCCTACTACCTCCACTTCCCCCAGGAGAAACTCGCTGTGATGGTCCTCTCGAACCGCTCGGACACCGACACCGAGGAGCTCGCGACCACGATGGCGGAGATGTTCAAATCCCCTCGAACCGGCGGATCTCCTCCTTGAACTCCTCCGGCAGCGGAATCGAGCGGCCGGTGCCGTAGTCGACCCAGACGATCACGCCGGTACCGTCCGCCACCCGTTCGCCGGTGCCGCGGTGGAAGATCTCGTACTCCATCTTGAAGCTGCTGCGGCCGATCTCGGCGACCCGCGTCGCGACCTCGAGCTCGGCCGGCCAGCGTACCTGCCGGCGGAAGTTGAGATTGGCCGCCGCCAGGGCCGGGCCGTGCAGCTCGCTCTCCCGGTGCTCGGTCATGCGCACGGCCGCGAAGTAGCTCATGCGGGCCGACTCGCAGTAGGTGAAGTACTTGGCATTGTTGACGTGCCCCATCGAGTCGATGTCCCCCCAGCGGACGCTGACCGGCTCGACGTGGCGGGCTCTCGGACGCTCGCTCATCGCGTTGTTCCTCCCGGATCGATATTCTCTCCCAGTGAACGAGCCCGGCCGCGAGTTTTCCAGGATGCCCCCGCCCCGGCCCGCTCCGTTGGAGGAGCGGCTGGCGAGCGGGCTCTTCTTCCTGATGTCCCCCCACATGAGCTGGATGGAGCAGCCGGAGCCTCCGAGCGGCCTCGTCCCCTTCGAGCCGGTCACCGTCGAGCGGCGGGAGGGAAGTGGCGTGCTGACCGGGACGTGGTATCCGGCGACGGGGGGTAAGGCCCGCGGCGCCGTCCTGCTGCTGCACCCCTGGCTCCCCTGGGGGAAGTCCTACTTCTACCGCCGCGGCCGCATCCAGGCGCTCCGCGCCGCCGGCTACGCCGCGCTGGCTCTCGATTTCCCCGGTTTCGGCGACAGCGGTCCCCGGGACGGCTTTCTCGACCGCGACGTCGAGGCCGGTCTGGACTTCCTGCGGCGGCGGGCCGAGGGGCTGCCGCTGCACGTCTGGGGGGTCAGCTCGGGCGGCTACTGGGCCCATCTCGTCCTCAGCCGCGTGGACGGGGTCTCCGGGGCCATGTTCGAAGACGTCTCGTCCCACCTGATCCAGTGGTCGTGGCGGAGGATCCCCCTGAAACGGCCCCTGTATATCTTCTTCTGGACCTTTTTCCGGAACGCCTATCGATATCTCGACCTCCGCCGCCATGCTCCGGCGCTGCGCCGCCTGGGCGCCGTCGCCTATGCTGGCGGGGAGAAGGACCCCGGCGTCTATCCCGAGGAGACCCGGGAGCTCGCCCGGCTCGCCGGCGGCAGGAGCCTCATCGTGCCCGGCGCGGACCACCTGGCGGCGATCAAGATCGCCAACCAGGAGGTGGTCGAGCTGGCGCTGGAGACCTTCCGGAAGGCGGAGAGTCTCCCTCTTTAGAAGCCGCTCCCCAGCCCTGTGCTTGGGCCGAACAGCACGGCGTTGAGGAAGATCGGCATCGTGGCCCGCCAGAACAGCCGGTAGTCGGGATCCTGAACGAAGACGACGACGCTCCCCTTGCCCCGCTGCTCGCTGCCGACCAGCAGGGAGCCGGAGAGCCGCTGCTCGGCCTCGGGCCAGGCGAAGCCGGCCGCGACCGGCGATTCGTCCGCCACCGTCAGCACGTCCTGCCGGGGGTCGCCGGTCGCCTTGAGCACGTTGGTCCCTTCGTAGAGGACGTTCGGCGCCGAAGGCGAGCCCGAGCGTCAGCGGATGCTGCGGCTGCATGCGGGTGACCAGCACGGCGCCCGGCGTGAAGATCGGCCGCTGGGCGAGCTGCTTGTCGGCCGGGCTCTCGCTCGACTCGGGGTCGTCGGGCTGCGCGTCCGGCCTTGTCGTCCTTCTTCGGCGCCTGCCAGCGCTTGATCGAGGTGAGCTCCTTGTCCTGCAGCCAGGTGACGGCGTCGCCGATCGCCACCAGCACGCCCCCGTCCTTGATCCAGCCGTCGAGGGAGGTCTTGAGCTTGTCGCTGATGTGGTCGTCGTAGCTGCCGTCCGGCAGGACCAGGACGTCGAAGTCATGGAGGGGGATCTGCCGGAGCTGGGCGAGATCGAGCCGGTCGTGGTTCACCCCGATCTGCCGGTCGAGCAGATACCAGAGAAAGCCGAAGGAGGTGGCGTCCACCCCCTCGCCGCTCAGCAGGCCCACCCGCACCGGGCGCACGGCCGGCATGTCGTTCGAGCCCAGGGAGAGCCCCTTGAGCTCGTAGGAGGAGGAGAGCGCCTGCGCCTTGAGAGCGGTCTCCTGGAGCAGCGACTGAAGCGTCTCGCGGACCCCGCCGCCGTTGGCCCGGCTGGGGACGAACAGGGTGCCGGCCGGATAGCTCAGCGCCGCCGCCAGAGAACGGGGCGAGGGCGACGCGGAAGTGGACCTTCCGGCTTCTGCAGCGCCGCCGCCAGCCGGTAGGAGGCGACCCCCTGCGGCGGCACGAGCCAGCCGAGGTCCCCGTCCCCCTCGATGCCGCCGGACGCTTCCTGCGAGCGGGCGGGCGTCCGCCGGCCACGTCTCCCGGCGCCACCCAGGTCTCGCAGGTTGTAGGCGAGCGGCAGCGACCAGGCGGTGATGTCGTAGAACTCGGCGTCGAGGTTCTGCTCCAGGCGCTGGCGCTGGCGGTCGAGGAAGGCTCTGGTTCATCGGCGAGTCGATCTCCAGCAGCACCTGGACCAGGTTGCCGAGCGGCTGGGCGGTCGAGACCGCGTAGGTGCCGGCGGCGAAGCGGTGCGGCTGCGCCTCGCCCGCCGCCCCCTTGGCGAGCGGGCGGACGGGGATCTCGGAGCCTTGCGCGAGCTGGCCGCACGCGGACGCCGTGAAGGGCGAGCAGGTCGGCCAGCGACCGCGCCTCCGGCTGGTCGGCGGGCCAGAGATAGGTGCGCGCCGGCTCGGCGGCGGGCCTGGCGCGGTTCGGCCGCGAAGTCCGCGAGCAGCTTGCGGCTGTTGCGCGGCCGCCGTGCGCACGGTGGCGAGCGAGGTCGTCAGATGGCGGGCGACGCGGTCGGCGAGGGTGAGCACCGTGCCGTCCGGCGAGCGCCAGCGCCACGCCGGCCCGGCCGCCGCCGGCCATCTCGTAGGTCATCCCCACGGCGCCGCGCAGGCTGGGGTAGGAGTCGCCATAGCCAGGATAGAAGAGGTCGTAGTTCTCCTCCTTGAAGTAGACCCACCCCTGGCGGTCGAAGGCGGCGGCGTTGGCGCGGCCGAAGGTGTCGAGCCAGGAGACGATCGCGGCGGTCGATCTGCGGATGGATCGGCTCGGCCGACGGCGGGAAGAAGTAGCTCGACTCGGTCCCCATCTCGTGGAAGTCGACATAGACCTGCGGCTCCCAGGAGCGGTAGGCGGCGATGCCGCTGCCGGGTCTCCTGCTGGCTGGCCCACGCCCAGTCGCGGTTGAGGTCGATCAGGTAGTGGTTCTGCCGCCCGCCCGGCCAGGGCTCCCAGTGCTCGGCGGCGGCGCGCCGGGGGTTCGGCCTCGTCGCCCCGCCGCTGCTTGTAGCCGTTGACGTAGCGCTCGCGGCCGTCCGGGTTTGACCAGCGGATCGATCAGGACCACGACGTGCTTCGCAGCATCTCCGCGACGTCGCCCTGGCCGGCGGCGAGCACGTAGGCCGCGCCCAGGGCGGCCTCGGAGGAGGAGGACTCGTTGCCGTGGACGCCGTAGGCCAGCCAGACGACGAGCGGCGACGGCGGATCGATCAGCCGCTCCCGTCTCGGCCGCGCTGAGGTCGCCGGGTCGGCGAGGCGGAGGTGGTCCTTGCGGATCTCCTCCAGGCGCGCCAGGTTCTCCGGGGTGGAGATCGCCGAGCAGCTTCAGGGGCCGCCCTTCGTAGGTGCGGCCGTACGCCCACATCTTGACCCGCGGCGAGGCCGCGGCCAGGGCTGAGGTAGGCGACGATGCGGTCCCAGGAGGTGAACCGGGCGCCCAGCGGATAGCCGAGGAACGCCTCCGGCCGGGGCACGCGTCTCGTCGAAAGCGGCGGCAGATCGAGCGTCTCGCCGCGCGACAGCGGCGCGATCAGGCCACGATTCGGCCACGATCCCGGGGCGGCTCGGCCGCGCGGCACGGGTTGAGCGAAGGAAGAAAGCGCCGCCGCCAGGGCGAGCGCGAGGCGAACAGACGAACGGTACCTGCGGACCATCTTACGGGGTTGGACACTCGGAGGACAGTGCCTCTAGGAAGTGACGAGGCTCTCCGACGAGATGTTCAGACCGCTTCATCATCTCGTGGAGCGTCGTGGGCTTGACCTGCAGCAGCTCGGCGGCGCGCTTCTGGACGCCGCCGCACGCCTGCAGCGCCGGATGATGATCTGCCGCTCGTACTCGGCTGACCGCGTCCTTGAACGAGATGCCGTTGGGCGGCAGCATCGGCGGCAGCAGGCCGCCGCCGTGGCCGGCGACTCGCCGCGCTGGCGCACCGAGGTCGGGAGCAGCTGCTCGGTCGAGCACCTCGCCCGGTCGACAGCACGACGGCGCGCTCGATGACGTTCTCCAGCTCGCGGACGTTGCCCGGCCAGTCGTAGTCGATCAGCAGCTCCATGGCGCGCGGCGAGATCTCGCGCAGCGCCTTCTCGTTCTCCCGCGCGTACTTCTCGAGGAAGTGCTGGGCGAGCAGCGGGATGTCCTCGCTGCGCTCGCGCAGCGGCGGCAGGTTGACCGATGATGACGTTGAGGCGGTAGAAGAGATCCTCGCGGAACTGCCCCTGCTGCACCGCGTGCTTCGAGATCGACGTTGGTGGCGGCGATGATCCGCACGTCCACCTTGATCGTCTCGACGCCGCCCAGGCGCATGAACTCGCGCTCCTGGATCACGCGCAGCAGCTTGGCCTGGGTCTCGAGCGGGATGTTGCCGATCTCGTCGAAGAAGATCGTGCCGCCGTCGGCCAGCTCGAACAGCCCCTTCTTGCTGGCGACGGCGCCGGTGAAGGCGCCCTTCACGTGGCCGAACAGGTTGCTCTCCAGCAGGTCGGCCGGCATGGAGCCCGAGTTGACGGTGACGAACGGGCCATCGGCCCGGCGCGAGTGATGGTGGATGGCCCGGGCCACCAGCTCCTTGCCGGTGCCGCTCTCGCCGTGGATCAGGATGTTGCTCTTCGACGGGCGCGGCGAGCTGGATCAGGTCGAAGACCTGCCGCATCGGCTTGCTCTTGCCGATGATGTTGGCGAAGCGCGAAGCGCTGCCGGAGCTGCTCGCGCAGCGCGCGGTTCTCCGAGGTCAGGCGCCGCTGCTCCAGCGCGTTGCGGACGACGAGCAGCACCTCGTCGTTCTTGAACGGCTTGGGGATGTAGTCGAACGCGCCCTCGCGCATCGCCGCGATCGCGCTCTCGACCGAGGCGAAGGCGGTGATCACCACCACCACCTGCGTCGGTGTTGCGCTGGCGGATCTGCGCGCAGCACCTCCATGCCGTGCATGCCGGGCAGCATCA
Source organism: uncultured Acidobacteriota bacterium (assembly GCA_963792575.1). Classification (GTDB taxonomy): domain Bacteria; phylum Acidobacteriota; class Thermoanaerobaculia; order Multivoradales; family UBA5704; genus DATARR01. The sequence continues at coordinate 68,017 of CAWBWZ010000001.1, read as the reverse complement.
GGTCGAGGAGGACGAGGTCGATCTCCTCGCGCTCCAGGACCGCGAGCGCCTCCTCGCCGGTGCCGGCGGAGAGCGGCGTGTGCCCCTCCTTGCGGATGAGCGACGGTCAGGATGTCCTGGAGAACCTCTTCGTCGTCGACGATCAGGATATTCATGCCGTGGCAGCGGGCAGAGCCCCACCCGCTGGAAGCGCCAGATACCGGGGGAGCTCCACGAGGAAGCAGGCGCCCTCGCCGGGCCGGCTCGCCACCCGCAGAGTCGCCGCCGTGCCGGCGCACGATCTCGTAGCTGATCGACAGCCCGAGGCCGGTGCCGCCCCGGTTGAGCTTGGTCGAGTAGAACGGCTGGAAGATCATCTCCAGCTTCTCGGCCGGGATGCCCGGTCCGCTGTCCTGCGACCCGCACGGTGACGAGCGGGCCGCCCGCCTCCAGGGTGACCTGCCGAGCCGGCCGCCGGCTGCTCGATCCGGATGGCGTCGACCGCGTTGAGCGACCAGAGTTGGTGAACACCTGTTGCAGCTCGCCGTCGCAGCCGATCACCACGCACCGGCTCCGCCGGCGGCGTCCCAGACCACCTCGATGCGCCGCTTGGCCAGCCGGTCGCCCAGCAGGTCGAGCGCCTCGCGCGACCAGCGGCGCCAGCGCCACCGGCTTCGGCGTCGTTCTGCGCGCTTGCGGGCGAACTCGAGCAGGTTGTTGACGATCCGCGCCGCGCGGAAGGTCTGGCGCTCGACCTTCTTCAGGATCTCGTAGTGCGGATCGCTCTCGCGCGGTGTCGGCGAGGAGCATCTGGGCGTAGCTGGAGATGCCGGTGATCGGCGTGTTGACCTCGTGGGCCACGCCGGCCGCCAGCATGCCGAGGGCCGCCAGGCGGTCCTTCTCCGTAGCGCGTTCTCCATCGCCACCCGCTCGGAGACGTCGTGGACGACCAGCACGTAGAGCCCCTGCGCGCCAGCCGCGGTCGAAAGCGGCGAGCGAGAGCTGGAGATGGCGCTCGCGCGCCGCGCGGCATCGCACCAGCTCACCTCGATCGGCCCCTCGCCGGGAGCGGGCAGCGGCTCCACCGGCAGCGCTCGACTCCAGGCCGCGGCCGATCAGCTCCGCGCGGTCGCGGCCGGCGAGCCGGGCGAAGGCGGCGTTGACCGAGACCAGCCGGCGCTCGCCGTCGAGCACCGCGATGCCGGCCGGCGACGACTCGAAGATCCCCTCGGTGTAGCGCTGGAGCTGCTGCACCTCCTCGAGCCGCACCTGGAGCTGGCCGACGAGCTGGGCGTTCTCGATCGCCAGCGCCGCCTGGTTGAGCAGGTGGCGGATCAGCTCGAGTCCTCGCTGTTGAGCGGCGTCGTGGTCCTGCCTTGTAGCCGGCGAGGACGATGCCGATGCCGCGGCCGCGGACCGACAGCGGGAAGGCGTAGCGGTAGCCGGCCACGAACAGGCGGGTGGCGAGCGACAGCGGCTCGCCCGGCATCGCGACCCCCGAGAGCGGACGGAAGTCGCGCGCTCCAGAGCTCCTCGCCCAGGACGTCGAACGGCAGGCGGTCCGGCAGCTCCGCCTCCGGACGGACGGCGAGCAGCGACTCCCCCTGGGCGAGGTAGAGGTTCGCCCGCTCCAGGGCGACCCCGTCCTCGATGCCGTCGAGGAGCGCCACGCACAGGCGGCCGAGGTCGCGCTCGTGGAGCAGCTCGCGGCCGAAGCCCGAGAGCGCCCGGCGCTTGCCGAAGGTGTCGCGGTAGTGGAGCCGCTCGAGCGCCGAGGAGATCGCCGAGCGGGCCGGCACCAGCAGGCTGGCGAGCGCCAGGCCGGAGATGAACGACAGGAGGTTGCGCGCCAGCGACAGCTCCTCGGAGATGCCGCGGTTGACCGCAGGTTGATCAGCGAGAAGCCGATGATGCCGAGCAGCAGCGTCAGCGTCCAGGAGATCGTGTCGCGGACGATCACCTCGATGTCCCACAGCTTGTAGCGCAGGATCGCGTAGGCGAAGGTCAGCGGCACCAGGCCGAGCGGCACCACCGCGACCGAGGTCAGCGGCATCGGGACCTGGAGATGCGAGCGAGTACGGCAGGAAGTAGAGGACCAGGAACGGCAGGTAGCCGCCGCCGACGCCGTAGGCGATCCACTGGAGCTGGCGGTGCTGCTCCCAGCCGGCGCCCCGGCGGAAGCGCCGGAAGAGCACCGCCACGGCGGCCAGGGCCAGCACGGCCAGGTGGACCATCTCGAGCCGGTCGAGGGCATGCGATCCGCGCCTCGCTGAGTCCGCCGAAGATCCACCGGCCGTGCGCCAGCATCAGGTCGAGCCGCAGGGCGAACAGCGCCGCGGCGGGCAGGTAGAGGAACGGGATCAGCCGCCGGAACCGCTCGGCGCCGGGCAGCGGCGCCGGGAAGACCAGGAACAGGTGGAGCGTCAGTGCCGGCAGCAGGATGTAGGCGATCTTGTCGAACAGGCTGATGGCGACGAAGGCGAGGTCCACCGGCGGCGTCGGCGTTGAGCAGGTAGAGCGTCGCCGAGGTCAGGCACCAGAGATAGAACAGGAAGCTCTGCCGGCCGCCGTGGCGCACCATCGTGAACAGGCCGATGCCGAGGTAGCCGGCGCCGATCAGGGCGAGGATCAGGAACGGGAAGTCGAAGGCGACCGCCGGCCGGCGGTAGCGGATCTGCTGGAGCTGGCTCGGCCGCGCAGGACCGTCAGCTCGCTGTCCGGTCTCTCCTGGAGGCGCTGGACGAGCTGGCTGCGGGTCGCGATCTCGCCGCCGTTGACGAGCAGGATCTGGTCCCCGAGCTTCAACCCCGACTCGGGGCGAGCCACCGCGATCACGCTCGAAGGCGCCCTTGCGAGCCGCGGCCTCGAAGCCGAGCGGCTGGAAGGCTTGAACCTTGCGCTGGACGCTCAAGCCCCCGAGGCCTACGGCCAGGAGGGCGAGCGCCAGGCAGATCGCCAGGCGAAAGATGCGAGACCGGATCATGAGACGGTGAACAAAGTTGGAAAAGCTCCCCCTAGTTTCCAAGGGGCTAAGAAGCACTTTCTATGCCACGGGAACGGCAATTTGAATCGCCCCTAAGTGCCGATTTTGCCACGCTTTTCGGGTGTTCAGTCCAGAAAAACGGATGTGCTCCGGATTTTTGGATTCAAGCGGTTGGGGAGAGCTGGCCCTCATCACCCCGGCCCTCTTCTCCCCTCGCACTCCCCCCAACCGGGAGAAGAGGGAGAAAGCGAGTCGGTGGTTTAGAGCTCCCTCTCTCCCGGTCGGGGGGAGTGAGGCTGGGAGAGAGGGTCGAGGAGTGAGGGGCCGCCCCGAAGGGGCGCGGGTGCCGCGTTGCCGAGGGAGCCTGATTAGAACTTGACCGCGATGCCGCCGAGGATCCGCCGGCGGATCGAGTCGGAGGCTACGCGGGTGGTGGGATCGACGCCGCGGCTGAGCTCCATGTTGAGCTGCACGGCCCAGTCGGATGCGAGGTCGAGCAGGAAGTTCAGGTTCTGGTTGACCATCAGCTGCAGCCGCTCGAAGTCCATCTGGGACGACGTCCGCCCGGCCGCGCCGCCCGCGGGGTCGAGCTGCTGCTCGAGATGATGGAAGGCCACGAAGACCCCCGTCGAGCTGCCGAGGAACTGCGTGTCGAGCGAGGTCACCAGGTAGCGCACCCGGTTCTCGTAGGCGAGGCCGTCCGAGCCGATGAACATGCCGCCGCCGCCTGAGGCGATGCTGGAGTCGAGCTTGGTCGTCACCTTGGGCGAGAGCTTGCGCTGGAAGCCGAACCGCAGCTCCGGCAGCTTGTCGCCGCGCACCAGGTAGAGGCTCTCCGAGCGGTCGAAGAAGTCGTCGCTGAAGTAGAGGCGGAGGGTGTCCGCCACCTCGCGCTGGACGGCGCCGAAGGTCAGCGAGTCGTCCGTCCCCACCTTGCGTGTCAGGCTCATCTGATAGCAGGACTCGCTCCCCTGCTCGCAGAGGTCGCGCTGCTGATAGAGGGAGGGGAGGAAGTCGGGGGCCGCCGTCTGGTCCCGGTAGACCCGGTGGGCCGCGGAGGCCTCGAACTGCCAGTCGGAGCTGACCTGGAGCACGACCCCGCCCTGGGGCGTCAAGCGACAGGCTGCCGTCCGAGAGCGTGCTGTACAGGCCGTACTCCATGAGCACCGCGGGCTGGACCCGGACGCCGCCGCGGCTGAACAGGTCGACGCTCGAGAGGGCCTGCCGCTGGTTGGTCCGATTGCCCGGCACGTCGGCGTCGCCGAGGCCGAACTGGCGCTCGCGGTACCGCAGGCCCGCCTGCAGCGAGCTGCGGTCGCTGAACGTCTCGGTGTAGGCGGCCTCGACGTTCCAGGTCCGCGACGTCTCCGGAATGTCCAGCGGATCGATCGCGGCCTGATGGTGGAAGTTGTTCTCGGTCGTGTAACGGGCGGCGATCTCCGAACGGCCGTTCTCGCCCACGCCCTGCGTCCAGTTGACCTGGTAGTGCTCCAGGTCGACCGGCGCGTCGCGGCCCGACTCGCCGCGGGTGATCATCCGGTTGTTGAACGACTGGATGCTCACCCGGCTGTTCGGTCCGCGCGCCAGGTTGATCGCCAGGCTGCTCGTCTGGCCGGTGCCGGCGCCCACGCTGCCGCTGGGCTGGTAGGTGGCGTTTGGGCTCACCTGGAAGAAGCGGCCGCGCAGGTCGAACTTGGTATCCCCGACCCGCCCCTTGAATCCGAGGCCGGCGCCGGACATCTGCCCGCCCCCCTCGGCCGCGATCTGGTCGACGCCGGTCAGCGCCTGCACATCCGTCTTGAAGCCGCTGGGGAGGGAGACCCGCGAGCCCGCGCCGAACGAGCCGAGCCCGTCGAGCTGGACCGTGTGTTCTTCCGCCTCGGAGATTTCGATCTGGTGCAGCACGTCGGCCGGCACCCGGGCGCGGATGGCCCAGTAATCGTCCCCGTCCGCTCGCCTGCCCGGCCTGCCGCTGGGCGAGCTGGACCTCGAGGAACTGATAGGCCTGTGCGGTCGTGCGGGTGAGCATGATCACCGCCGGCATGAACCCCGATTTGTGAGCGATGATCTTGTAGAGCCCGGCGGGGAGGTCCTGGAAGAGGAAGTTTCCCTGCCCGTCCGTCATCACCTTGCGCAGGGAGAGATCGGCGAGCTGGTAGGCGTAGATGTGAGCCGAGGTCAGGGGATTCGCCTCGCCGACCACCCGCCCCGCGACCCCTGAGCGGCGCACCTCCGCGCGAAGATTGGCGCCCTGTCCCAAAAGGGCCAGAACGAGAATCAGCGGCACGCTCTTGCGTAGTGCTGGCATCTTACCTACTCCCACAAACCAGGAATCTACGCCTCCGGGTCCACAGTGTCAAATGCTGGTCGGTCATATTGACGACTGACAATGCGAATCTACAGTTTCATTCAGCGAGAACCGGTTCGGAAGGGGGCTGTATTCCGGATGGGCGCTTACTCCACACGATACGTCACTCCGTCCGACCGCCCCAGATCGTCCGTCACCACCAGCCGGTGTTCGCCGCGGATCGGCGGCAGGAATCGCCCCGCGGCGGCGGCGGCCTCGGTGGTGGCGACCAGCGAGCCGTCCTGATACCAGTAGAGATGCCGCACCCCGGGGGAGACCTGGGCGACGAGGGCGATCTTCTGATACTCCTCCGGCGAGTCCCGGCGCAGCCGGTACGGGGTCGCGCCGTCCGGTGAGACGATGCGCGGCGGCTCGCCGTCCGGAATCCCCTCGCACGCCGGCGAGAGGCGCGGCGCGTCGGTCACCGGGTTCCCCTGCGACCGCCACCAGGCCACCAGCTCCGGCGGGTAGAGGGTGAACAGACGGAAATCGTGCGCGCGCCGGCTCACGCAGTCGCCGGCCAGCAGCTCGCCGGTGCCTGAGTCGACCAGCATCCGCCGGTGGAGCGTGCAGGCGGTCAGCTTCGAGCGCCCCGGCAGATATTGAATGCGCACCCGCTCCGGGCAGAACAGCCCCGGGAGCTGGTGGCTCAAGGCACAGACCTCGATCTCGTCGCGGACCAGCCCCTCCGGCTTCACCGGCCCCTGGCCGCCGCTCTCCAGCGCCCGGAAGAGGTCGAAGAGGAGAGGCCCCGCATGAACGCTCCCCGAGATCCCCTTGCGCGGCTTGCCGTCGAAGTTCCCCACCCAGACGCCGATCGTCGTCCGCGCCGAGAAGCCGACCGCCCAGGCATCCCGATGTCCATAAGAGGTGCCCGTCTTCCAGGCCACCCCCGGCACGTCGCGGGTGAGATCCCACGCCTCCGGCAGGTCGGGCCGGCGGACGCTGGTCAGGATCTCCGTCACCGCGCGCGCTGCCTCGGGGGAGAAGAGCGGGACGGCGTCCGGCTCCGGCCGCCCCAGACTACCGGCGTCCGCTTCCACCAACCGAGCTGGCAGATGGCGCCCCCCTTCGGCGAGCGTGGCGTAGAGGTTCACCAGATCGAGCAGCCGCACCTCCCCGGCGCCGAGCACCAGCGGCAGACCGTAACTGCCCACCGGCCGGTCGAGGGTCGAGAGGCCGCCGCGCCGCAACAGGCGATGGAAGTCGGCCAGCCCCACCTCGGCGAGCAGGCGCACGGCGCAGGCGTTGAGCGAGGTGATCAGCGCCTCGCGCACGGTGACCCGGCCGCGGTAACGCTCGTCGTAGTTCTCGGCCACGTAGCCGGCGAAGTCGGTCGGGATGTCCAGGATGTAGGAGTCCGGCACCAGCCGCCCCTGGTCCATGGCCATGGCATAGAGGAACGGCTTGAGGGTCGATCCCGGCGAGCGGCGGGCCACGGCGCCGTTGACCTGCCCCTGGAAATACGTGTCGCGGAACCCGGCCGAGCCCACCAGCGCCCGCACGGCCCGGGTCTTGTTGTCGATCACCACCACGGCGGCGTTGCCGATCCCCTGGTCCCGCAACTCGCGGACGCGCCGGGCCACCTGCACCTCGGCGATCTGCTGCATGGAGCGGTCGAGCGTGGTGCGGATCCGCGCCTCCCCCGGAAACTGCCCTTCCACCATCTCCGTAAAATGGGGGGCCAGGAACGGCGGCCGGCGCCGCGCCAGGGGGAGCGGCTCCCGCCGCGCCGAGTCCAGCTCTTTCGGCGAGAACACCCCCCGCGACGCGAGCTGCCCGAGCACCCGGTCGCGAGCGGATTGAGCCGCCTTGGGATGGATCGTCGGGTCGTAGCGGACGGGGGAGCGGGGGAGGGCCGTCAGCATCGCGATCTCCCCCAGGGAGAGCTGGTCCGGCTCCTTGCCGAAATAGAACCACGCCGCCGCCCCGATCCCCTCGACGTTGCCGCCATACGGCGTGAGGTTCAGATACAGCTCCAGAATCCGGTCCTTCGAAAACCGCCGTTCGATCTGCACCGCCCGGAAGCTCTCGCGGATTTTCGCCCCCAAAGTCCGAGCCCCCGGATCGGCCATCCGAGCCACCTGCATCGAGATCGTCGAAGCCCCCGAAACCACCTGGCCGTGCCGCAGGTTGGAGACCATCGCCCGCGCCACCGCGAACGGATCGACCCCCGGATGCCGGTAGAACCGCTGATCCTCCGAGGCCACCAGGGCCTTCCGCACCTCGGTCGGCAGCTCCGCCAGCCGCACCGGCAGCCGCCACCGCTGGTCCGCCGGCAGGAAGAACCGGAGTGGCTCTCCCTGGCGGTCCGTCACCACCACGGCCGGAGGGCGCTGGAGCTTCTCCCAGGGGAATGGGAAGAGGAGGTCCAGCGCCCGGAACCAGAGCCAGGGGGAGGCGAGGAGGATGGCGAAGGCGATCCCCAGGGCGATCCGGCGGCGGACTCGATATGTCTCAGCGTTCATCGTTGCTTCAGCGTTGCGTGCCGCCCCTCCCGGGGCGGCCCCTCACTCCCCCGGCCCCTCTCTCCCACCGCACTCCCCCCAACCGGGAGAGAGGGGAGAAAGGCATCGCCCCATCAACGTTCCCCTCTCCCGGTCGGGGGGAGTGCGGTGGGAGAGGGGCCAGGGGTGAGGATTCGGGGTGGGGGGGCTTTTACCGCACCCCCACCTCCATCGTCCCCCGCTCCCCCGTCGCCCGGATCGCCGGGTTGTACATCGCCTCCACCTGCACCGGCGGCAGCCGGAACCGCCCCGGTGCCACCGCCCGCACCAGCGTATAGAAGGTCTGCCAGGAGTCGGCTGGCAGGTCCGTGAAGAGGAGGATGCGGTCGTCCCGCAGGTCCATGTAGCGCGGCTGGAGGTTGGCGTCCGTTACCCAGGGGAGCTGCTCGGTGCTCTGCAGCCGCGGGTTCTCCACCTCCAGCCCCGAGGGGAGGAGATTGACGATCACCACGTTGTGGATCTCCCCCGAGATGCTCCGCACCTTGGTCTTGATCGCCACCAGGTCCCCCTGCTTGACGGCGTTGAGATCGATCGCCTTGCCGTCGCGGTCCAGGAACTCGCGCTGGATCTCCAGCCCCTTGTTGGACGGTTGGAAGGCGTCGTCCTTCGGCACCCCGCGGGTGAGGACGCTGTAGAAGGCCGCCCCCGGCTTGTACCCCGGGTTCATCCGCAACTGGACCGGTCCGCCGCCGAGGATCGCCGGGAAGGTGACCGTCTTGTTGTCGAACGTGCCGATCGTCTTGCCGCCCACCAGCAGCGTCCCCGAGTAGGGGGGCTGCTGCGCCTGCCGCTGGATGAACTGCCCGAGGGCGAGCAGCGTGAAGCTCTCCTCCTGGGTGGTCCACCAGGAGTCGTTGCGGGCGTCCCGCGCCAGCCGGTCCACCAGGGCGGGGATCTTCGGGTTCTTCGGATCGGCGTCCATCAGCGCCAGCAGCAGGAGCGCCCGGTTGCGGATCGCCGAGTCGAAGTTCCCCCCGGTCTGCCGCTGGATCTCCGCCACCTCCCCGAGGTTGGCCGTCAGGCTCTGCGGTCGCCCGCGGGTTCCCGGCCGCGGCGTAGGAGGCGGCGAGCAGGGCCCGCGACTGCGGCGGCAGGTTCTTCATCTGCTTCTGGCGCAGGAAGTCCATGGTTCCGAGGTCCGCCTTGCCCGCCCGCGAGAGCACGTAGAGGCCGTAGACCGTCCGCTCGAGCTCCTCGCTGCCGTAGGTCCCCTTGGCCTTGACCTCGCCGGCCAGCCAGTTGACGGCGTTCCTGTAGAGATTGTCCTCCACCGGATGCCCGGCCTTCCGCGCCTCCACCAGGAAGTGCGTGGCATAGACGCTCCCCCACGGATGCACCGTCTGCTCCCCCTGCCAGAGCGAGAAGCCGCCGCCGGGAAGCTGCATGCTGGCGATCCGCCGGATGCCCGCCTGCACCAGCGTCGCCGGATCGGCATGACCCTTCTTGGGATCGAGAAGCGCCGGATCGAGCGCCCGGGCGATGTCCCCAAGATAGATCAGCGGGAAGGCGCTCGACGTCGTCTGCTCCAGGCAGCCATAGGGGTAGTGGAGCAGGTGCTCCAGCTTGCCCGCGAACTGCACGATCGGGATCGGGCTCACCCGCACCACCCGCCGCACCGTCTCCGGCCGGTAGCGTGTCGAGATCCTTCGCCGCCACCTCGACCGCCGCGCCGCCCACCGCCCCGGCGTCCTCCACCGAGACCTCCGGCAGATCGGGGCGGATCGACACCTCCGTCGTCGACTTCGACTGCTCGCCGTTCCCCGACGCCGTGGCCGTGAAGCGGACGTTCGCCTCCGCGTCCCCCGTCTTGACCGTGAAGTAGACCGTCTTCTCCCGGCCCACCGGGATCTCGACCGCCTGCGCCGGCTTCTCGATCTGCACCGGGCCCTGAGCGGTCAGCCCCACCTGGATCGAACCCGGCTTCGCCGGTGTCGTTGCGCACCGTCACCGGCACCTGCAGGGTCTCGCCGAAGGAGAGGATGCGCGGCAGGGTGGGGAGGAGCACCAGCGGATCGCGCACCCGGGTCAGGCGGAACGACGAGCCGAAGCTTGTCGACGTCGATCGCCACCGCCATGATCCGTAGCGCCCCCTGGAACTCGGGGACCTTGAAGGAGACCCGGGCGTCGCCGTCCTTGTCCGCCGTCACCGGGCCGGACCAGAAGGCGACCGGCTGCACGCGGCGGATCCCCTCCGTCCGCACGTACTGGCCCATCCCCTCCGCCCCCTCGCCGCCGCCGGGTGTCAGGCTCTTGAGCTCCGGCAGCAGCAGGCTGAAGGTGTCGTAGGAGGTCACCCCCAGGGCCAGCTTGCGATAGAAGAAGTCGAACGGCTCCGGCGTCTTCTGCGCGATGAGCTGGAGGATCCCCTCGTCCACCGCCGCCACCGTCACCACCGCGTTCGGGGCCGTCTTCACCGTGACCGGCAGCTCGCGCCCCGGCCGCATCTGGTCCGGCGCCGAGATCTGGGGTGCCAGGTGATTCGCCGTCCGGTTCACCGAGATCGGCACCGCCCCGAACGCCCGGCCGGCCGAGCCCGCCTCCAGGTCCCCCACCGCCCGGACCAGCGTCGCCGTGACGTAGGCGTTCGGCCGGTACTCGGCGCGGATCGGCAGCTCGATCTTCGCCGTGTTCCCCTTGAGGTCGTAGATCTGCGTGTCGAGCACCTTGTCGCGCTCCACCGTCAGCAGCAGCTTGCCCGGGAACGGCGCCCGCACCTGCACCGTCGCCGTGTCGCCGGCCGCGTACTCGGCCTTGTCGAGGTCGAGCTCCAGCCGCGACGGGTTCTTGATCGCCCACGGCGAGGTCCCCCAGCCGGCGGCGTAGAACTCGACCGCGGCCGACGCCTGCGACGTCCGGATCGGTCAGCACCACGCGGTAGCTGCCGTACCTGCCGCGGCGTCGATCTCGAAGCTGCCGCGCGACTTCCCGGCTGGGATCGCCTGCGAGGCGATCAGCACGCGGATCGCGCGTCGTCTCATACCGCCAGCCGCCGCTGGCCGTCTTGCGCAGCACCGTGTTCCAGCGGTCCTCGAAGAGATCGGCCCGCAATCCACCCGACGGGACCTCCTTCCCCTCCGGCGAGACCACCACATACTCGAACCCAGCCGGCTTGCCCGGATCGGCGAACCCTTCCTCGCCCGGCTTGCCGCCGGCCCGCCGCACTCCTATATAAGAAGGATAGGGGTGCACCTGCAGCCGCTGCATCGCCGCCACGCCGCGCCCCCCCTGCTCCTGCACCCGCGCCGTGATCACCGCCTCCAGCGACGACGGCACCGGCGCTCCGGCCGGCATCTCGACCTTGAAGTCGCTCCGCCCCTCGTCGTCGAGCTTGCCGTGCGTCGATAGCACCTCCTTGTCGTCCAGCTTGCGGTCGTCGTTGCGGAAGCTGAACCCCTCGAAACCCTTGGGAGCGAACGTCGAGTCCACCAGCCGCACCCGGGTCTCCACCGGCAGCCCCGCGGCCGGCGCGCCGAACAGGTAGCTCGACTGCACCTGATAGCTGAGCGTCTGCCCCGGTCCGATCTTCTCCTTGGGAGGAACGATCGTCACCGAGATCCGGTCCGGCACGAACTCCTCGACCTGGAAGCGGTACTGGCCGATCACCTTCTGCGCCACCTCCAGCTCCAGCGTGTGCGGGCCGGTCAGCGAGTAGGCGGGCAGGTCGAGATCGAACGGCGCCAGCCCGTTCTCCCCCGTCGTCAGCCGGCGGGTCTCCAACTCCCGCCCCTGCGGATCGCGGTGGCGCAGCAGCGCCGGCATCGACGGCGGAATATGGAGCCCGCCGTCGCGCACGATCGCCAGCCCCTGCACCTTCTCCCCCGGCCGGTAGATGTCGCGCTCGCCATAGAGGAAGGCCGTGTACCCTTCGCCCGGAGCCTCGGCGCCGCCGACGTCCAGCCCTGTCGAGTCCACCGTCATCTGGCTGAGCAGGAGGAACGTGAAGTCGTCCCCCTTCTCGATCGTCACCATGTACGGCGTCCCCTTGGCGAGCGCCTTCGCATCCGAACACGCCGCCAGATCCCGGAGCCGTCCGTCCGCCCCGAGGCCAGCGTCTGGTTCTGATCCGAGATCAGGGTGACCTTGGCGTCGGACACGGGCGCGAGATCCTTGAGCGATGACACCCAGACCAGGAACTCCCCCGGGCCGCGCTTGGCGACCGCGCCGAGGTCGGTGAGCAGCACCCACCGCTGCGACGCCTCCTCCGAGTCCGGCTGCCCCACCGAGACCCGGTAGAGGCCCGGCTCCTTGGTATTGATGAACTTGTCGAGATCGATGGGATAGGTCCGCCGCTTGTTCTTGCGGCCGCCGGCGTTGAGGGTCGTCTCCTTCAGCCGGTCGCCCAGGGCGTGGTTGAGCTCCCCGAAGTAGCCGGTCTCCTCCTCGAAGAAGCCGCCGTACTCGAAGAGGAAGAAGAGGTTGTTGAGATAGACGCGGTCGATCGTCATCCTCACCTTGGGGACGTTGACCGCCTCGATGGCGACCGCGTGCTGCCCCTGGCTCCAGAGGAACATCCCCTGGCTCTGGAAGCCGACCGTGGGCTCGAGGTCGGGCAGCTCGACGTCCTGCTGGAAGTCCTCCTGGAGGACGGCCTCGTCGGTGGCGGGCATCCCCTTGCCGATCGTGAGGGCGTAGGTCTCGCCCGGCTCCATCTCGCCGGTGATCGACAGCTCGTTGCGCTCCGCCGCGAACCGGCACCCGGACGGCCGGATCGATCTTCACGTACTTCTCGGCGACCGCGGCCGAGATGGGGGAGGAGAACGTCACCTTGATCGTCGACTCGCGCGGCCCGGGCTGGGCCTCGACATTGCGGACGGAGAGCTTGGTGCTCGACCCGACCTCGATCTCCTTGACGTACTCCTCGCCGAGGGGGGCGTTGCCGTTGGCGGGGGTGAGCGCCCCGGGGATGGTGAGCCGGATCTTCCGCTCGTCCCGCTTCTTCTGGACCGGCTCCGTGCGGTAGCCGATGACCTGGTTCTGGTAGTCCGTCTCCAGCTTGACCTCGATCGGCTTGGGCGCCTCCGGGTCCTCGATCTTGACCAGGGGAGCGAGCGTCTCGGGATGGACCGGGTAGTTGAACCGGATCTCTCCGCGGTAGACCACCTTGGCCTTCCCCTCGAGAGCCGGCTCCTCGAGCACGGTGACCTCCTCGACGAGGAACTTGTCCGTGCGAACCGTGAGCTCCGTCTCACCCGTAAAGACCTGCCCCTCCTTGACGATCTTCGCCGGATCGAGCTTCACCTTGTACTCGCTGGCGACGGGAAGCCCGCCGCTCGGCTGGAACCGCAAAGCGTTGGTGGTCTGCCACTTCCAGGACCCGCCCAAGGTCGGGAAGATCTTCGCCGGAGCCGGATCGAGAACCTCCCCCACCTTCCCCTGCCCCAGGGGCTTGTCAAACAAAACGTCAAACCACTGCCGCCCCTCCCGGTCTACCACCACATTGAACACCGAAACCGTCTCCCCCCCTGAGCCCCCACCCTGAACCGAGCCATCGCCTTGGACAGAGGAGCCCGGAACGCGAACGCCGACATGGAGAGGAACAGCAGGGCCAGGACGCCGATGAGGACGTCCTTCCAGTGAAGGCGGTGGAGGGAGGCGGCGAGCCTGGACGGGAGGTTGCCCCGGGAGGGCGACGATGGATCGGACATAAACGGTCTCCTGGCGCGAAGGGAAGCGGTAACAGGCTATATCAAGCGACTTGGATTGTCCCTACCCTGCCCCTTACCTCTAACCCGCCCGAATCAGGGAGACTGCCTTCCACAAACCTCGCATTGGATCCTCCTTGGCAGGCTCCGTAGCCTTGCCATGAGGCTACTGTGCCGTTCACAAAAGGAGGCCGTATGAACCGGCAATGAAATTATGGAGAGGAACGAGCACGCCAACCCGGCTCACACGCGCGAGCTATGCTGTGCGCATGAAACGCATGAATCTTGTGCTGGACGAGCAGCTGCTGGAAGAGTTGACCCGGGTGAGCGGGGAGAGGACGTACTCGCGGGCGGTCACGAAGGCCATGGAGGACTACTTGCGGCGGCACCGGGCCGGACGCCTCCTTGAGCTTGCAGGGTCCGGCTTGTGGGAAGGGGACCTTTCCGAGATGAGGGGCGACACCCCGGCACCGGCTCGGCCGCGCTGATAGGGCACCATGCTCCTCGTGGATACCTCCGTCTGGATCGAGGTTTTCAGAAGACCGAGCCGCTTTGAGCTCGGGTCGGTGGCCGACCTGGACGAGGTGGTCACGTGCCTGCCGGTCATTCAGGAAGTTTTCCAGAGATTCTGGAGGAGCATGCCTTTCGTATCGCTCGGGAGGCGATGTTCGCTCTCCCCATCGTCGAATCACCCTTAAACCGGGAAATCTTCGAAGAGGCCGCGCAACTTTATCGGACTGCCCGGAGGTCCGGCATTACGGTCCGTTCGGGCGTCGATTGCCTGATCGCCGCCTGCGCGATCCGCCATGGACTTCCGGTGCTGCACCATGACCGCGACTTTACGCTGCTGGCGCAGGTGTCTTCTCTGAAGGAGCAGTGGATCTCCTGAAGAGCTCTGGTAGTCCGTCTTGAGCTTGACCTCGATCGGCTTGGGCGCGTCCGGGTCCTCGATCTTGACCAGGGGAGCGAGCGTCTCGGGATTGACGGGGTAGTTGAACCGGATCTCCCCGCGATAGACCACCTTGCCTTCCCCTCGAGAGCCGGCTCCTCGAGCACGGTGACCTCCTCGACGAGGAACTTGTCCGTGCGCACCGTGAGCTCCGTCTCCCCCGTGAAAACCTGCCCCTCCTTGACGATCCTCGCCGGATCGAGCTCCACCTTGTACTCGCTGGCGACCGGAAGCCCGCCGCTCGGCTGGAACCGCAAAGCGTTGGTGGTCTGCCACTTCCACGACCCGCCCAGCGTCGGGAAGATCTTTGCCGGAGCCGGATCGAGAACCTCCCCCACCTTCCCCTGCCCCAGGGGCTTATCGAACAAGACGTCAAACCACTGCCGCCCCTCCCGGTCCACCACCACATTGAACACCGAAACCGTCTCCCCCCCCTGAGCCCCCGCCCTGAACCGAGCCATAGCCTTGGACAAGGGAGCCCGGAACGCGAACGCCGACATCGAGAGGAACAGCAGGGCCAGGACGCCGATGAGGACGTCCTTCCAGTGGAGGCGGCGGAGGGAGGCGATGAGCCTGGACGGGAGATTGTCCCGGGTGGGCGAGAGGGGGGTGGGCATGGACTGTCTCCTGGCACGAAATGGAAGCGTTGACAGGGTATCTCAAGCGACTTGGTTTGTCCTGCCCGTGCGTCTCGCCTCTGGCCGTCCGGACCTAGCGGACAGCTTTCCGCGAATGACTCATAGGGCTCACGCGGCAACAGTTGGTCTTGCCATTGGAGTAGTGTGCCGGTTCATAAAGGGAGGGCATATGAAACGGGGATGAAAGGTGGAGAAGGAATGGGGATACCAATGCAGATTTCGGACGCTTGTGTGCAGAACGAGAAGGGCTCATGGGCTTGCCCAAAAGCGCTTGGCATCCTCTCCATTTTCCCAATTAGCCTCATTGTCAATGTTCTATTCATGAAAGTGCCTCCCCGGGCTGCGATGCCTGTGAAACGGAACTGGCCGAAGCTGCATCTTGTAGTGCTTGCTGGCGAAGACGCGGCCTGTCGGCTGCCAGGTTTCTTGGGGCTTAGTGTATGATTGAGGTGGAAGAAATCGAAAAGAAGTGCTCAGAGGGCCGGAACGCCGGGATCAAATTGTGCTAGAGAAGCTGTCATCGCACTTAACGGAGGTACGTCAGGGGGAGGTTGTGCATTCCTTCCTAGCAGACTTGGCCTTGGCCCTGCTCGTGGCCGAGGATCTTCAAAGTAGTGCGCACGTAGGCTTGCAGGTCGCTCGGCAAGCGTTCGACGCAGACTATGGTGTTTTAGTCTATGTCACTCCGGATCGGGATCTCCTATGCATGGAAACCTGGGGTCTCACTTGGCGCCGGGGAGAAGGAGAGCCGCCCGGCGTGGACGATCCGGACAGCTCGGGGGCTTGGTTGCGGCATCCAGCGCAGCGCTTCGTAAGGCGGTGCCGTGTCCTCCTTCATGGGCAGGAGGTCTGCGAGCATCTCCCCGAGATCCGCTGCCACGTCAGTGCCGACGGCAAGGACCGCTTTGTATTCCACCGGATGTTCGAAGAGCGCTTTGAAGCGTACTGCGCGTTCCCGCTGATTACCGGAGGAGCGGTTTTGGGGGAACTCACCCTTGGTTATGTACGAGACACCGTTTTCCCGGAAACGTCCCTGCTCGCGCTCCGGCAGGCAGCACCCATCCTCGCGGCAGCTCTGTCCAGAGCCGACCGGGAATCGGACCTGCGCTCCGTCCTCGCCCTTCTCAATAACCTGACGCTGATCTCCCGGCGACCGATCGAGGAGGCTCCGCTGCACCTGTCGGACCTCCTACGTCGCCTCGCGGGTCGGCTCGGCGCGCTCGGCGCTCTTCTCCGAATCGTCGAGCGGGAAGATGGCATCGCCGCCTTCAGGCAGGTCACCGCACGTTGGGTCGCCGGCTGCGGCCGGTACTCCGATTGGGCTCGCGAGAGTCTCTTTTCTGTCCACTGCGATCTCGGCAGCGATTCTTTTGTCAGGTTGGAGCGGGGAGAGACAATATGGCTGGTGGCCAAGCCCGACTCGCCGCCCCCCACCCTCGACCCCTGGATCAACAGCCATAACCTGCCTTCGAACTACTGGTCCGAAGTGGAGACGACCCTGATCTTACCCCTCGGGAAGCCCCCCTGGACCCCTAACTTTCTCTACCTTGAGCTCCATTTGCAGTCGGGGACCTCATGCAGCCCGCGGAGGGCGCAAGTCATAGAGAGCCTCGCAGAGCATATGGGCCTAGTGCTCAATCTCACCCACCGGCTCGATGAGGAAGGAAAACGCCTCAAGCTCCTGAGCCATCTAAGCCAGGAGCTACTGAGAGCCCGGCGATTCGAGAGCTATCGAGACCTCATAGTCCAGACATCGTTTGAGCGTCTCCGCGCTGAGGTGTCAACGGTTTTCCTTTACGATAAGAAGACGTGTAAGTTAGACCGTGCCGCTGGGTACCCGCGCTTGCCGGGGCTCGATCTGCTCACGGAGACCTATGAGCCTCGTGGTGTCCGGCGCGGGATCACGGGGCGGATCCTCGAAGACCGTCCAAAGTCTCTGCGCCTGAACGATCCGCGGCGCATTTCGGAAGAGGGCGTCGCCGCAAACCTCAAGCAGTATGGTTGCCTCTCCTCGTGGCAGCAGGGGCCGAAGAATGGCGCGCCCTCGCCAGTTCGTCACATTCTGGTCGTTCCGATTGTTGGTGAGAACGGCAAGGCGTTTGGAGCCTTGCGGGTGATCAATAAGCGTGCGCAGGACTACACATCCGACACCCCGCGCTTGCAGGAATCGGGATTCACCCAGGAAGACCAGGAGTTGCTGGAGACGATAGCGGCTGCGGTCGCCTCAAAGCTATCGAGCGAGCGCCGTTCCGAGCGGCTCGAGACGATCAGCCGGGCCATGGCGGATATCGCCACTGCATCGAGCCGTGAGAAGGTGGCAGAGGTGGTGGTACGGACCATTGTCGACGACCTCGGCTATTCTGCCTGCAGCTTTCGACGGCTCACTCCCGAGGGGCTGATCCTACTTCGCGATTGGGGATTCAGAACCACCGCCATCCGGAGGCTGCGAGTCGAGCCGGGGTGTGGGTTGATAGGGCGGGCGATTGCGGGCAGGAGGACTCTTTGTGCTACCGACCTCCACGATCCGGTTGCCGACCGTAACCAGGGTTATGAAAATGTGGAGTTTGCCGCCAGCGAGAACCTGCGCGGAGCCTGTTCGGTTCCCATCCTCGGTGAGGACCGCCAAGCTTACGGCGCCATCGTTATTTATATGCGGTTTCAGCCGTACGAGTTTTTCAGTTATGAAGTTGAGCTTCTCGAAACCCTATCCGCTGCTGCCTCGATCTCGTTCCGTCGGCTGGCTGCCGACGAGGAGGCGCAGACCGCACGCAAGCGCCTGGAGCGATTGTTCAACATTCTCCAGGCACTGTTGATTGCCCGGACGCGGGATCAGGTCCTCGCCCTGGTCTTCGATGACGTCCAAGATCTCCTCGCGGCCGACGCCCTTGTCTTCTTTGACGCGAAGCCGAGCGGCCGCGGTGAGGATGCCGAGTCACCCTGGCAGCTCGAGCCGCGTCGTGCTTCGGAAATCCCAGTTGCTTTCCGCGTCCCGGGTGAACTGCTGGTCCGTACCGCGACTGAGGGGCCGCAGATGTTCCTCACTAAGGTGTACCCCGGCACCCGTAGCTTGCGCCGTCTGTTCCCTTATGCCGTTGCCGCAAGTCTGCGCGTCGAGGCCGAGATCCTCGGCGGGATCCTTCTGCTCAACCGGACCGATCCTGCCCTGCGGATCGACGTCGTTGAGCGATTGAGGCTCTGCGAGACTGTGGCGGAACAACTCGCCCGGGCCTTCCAGGACCTCGATCTCGCCCAGGAAAAGGCCCGTCTTGAGCGAGCGGTTCCCGCGATGATCTCCGTTAGCCTAGCATCCGGAATGGTACACGAGATCGGTACCCAGGCCGATATCGGCCTCAATACGCTGGTGCCGCTACGGCGGGCCGCGGAAGGCAGCCTTACGCCAGCCCAGAGGAACGGGTTGGGGGATGCGATTGCTGTTTTTGAGAAGATCGGCAAGCTGGCGGGTGAATACCTTAATTTTGGCCGTCCCGTTCAGCACGCGGTAGAAGTCCGAAATCGCTTCGAATCGATCAATGTCGTTGTTCGCGACACATTGTTCTCGCTGCGCCACGAAACCCGCATCGCGCTGTTAGACACCGATCTCGACCCATCGCTCGATCGGCCACATGCCTTTCTCGATCCCAAGTTCCTCAGCCTGGCGATCGGTAACCTTGTCATCAACGCGGTGCGCTGGATACAGGAGGGCGGAAAGATCACAGTCAGCACGGCTCGTCGAGGGGATGGTTTCGTGGTGAGAGTAGAAGACTGGGGGCCCGGTGTGGATGAAGAAGCACGCGACAAAGTTTTTGATGCCTTCTATTCCCGCTCGAAAGGTGGATTCGGCTTGGGATTGACGATCTCGCGCTATATCGTTAGGGAACTACATGGGGGCGCCTTGCGGCTCGTGGTTCCTCGGCACCCGACGACTTTCGAAATTTTCCTACGCAACAAGACGCCACAGGAGAACCTACGATGAGGGCCAGTATCGTCCTGGCTGAGAATGAAAGGGGGTTGAGAAACCTCTACGAGCAGGTACTGCGAGGCTTCGATTTCGAAGTCATCGCGTGCTCGGGGTTATCCGATGCCCAGCAGGCCGTGGAACATGCGGAGCGGGTCGACGGGTTGTGGATGGACCTCAATCTCGAGGGTCCACCGGGCTACTATCAAAGCAGTTCGGTCGTCGACGGATTTGATCTTATTCACACCGCGAACCAGGCCTCGCAGGGGATTCCAGCCCTGGTGTTCTCCGCCTACATCTCGGACGGCGCCAAGGAAAAAGCACAGCGCCTCAAGGTATTCGACTTGATCGCCGCCTGGCACTCGAAACCCTTTGACGCCGAGCTCGCGGGGTTCGACATGGTGCGTGCCGTGAACATTTCGTTCTGGCAGCGTAACGTGCTGCCCGAACTCAAGAAGGACTTGGCGGGCGACACTGAGGAACTGGTCGCGCTCCGTCGTAACGTGGTCCGCACCGCGGATCCATACAAGCTGGTGTTCCCTAGGGATCGTAAGGGATTTGAGCGCAAGCTGCTCGGCAAGATGGCAGAGCTGTTCCACGACGTTGAGATCCGGGCCCGTCAAAACGACGGAGAAGCGGCCGGCCGCTCCCAGTCGTGGGCCTTCACGCTGGCGGCAAACCACCTTCCTGCCTGTTTCGAAATGGCGAGTCCCAATCATGAGATCCTCGTCGAGCACCTGATCTACATTACGCGCGCGTTCGGGAGCAGACCCCTGATCGCTGACGCCGCGCGCCAGTTGATCCTGGCCTCCGAGGAACTCGGTCACGATGATCTATCGGAGGAGACCGTCTTCGAGATTAAGAGCTGTCTCAGTAAAACGCTGGGCGCTTCAATGGGCCCTCTCCTCGGCTCCAGCCGCGAAGAAGTGATGGGCTACCTTTTCGGCGATGCCAGAGAGGAGAACCGAGAATGACCCGCTTGGTCTTGGATGCCTATTCGCAAATCGCACGGCTGTCGGGTGTGGCGGATCTGAAGCAGGAAGTGGAGCAGGCGGTCGAGCAGGCCCTGCAAGAAGACCCCGATCTTCTCCTTTGCTCCTCGCAGATCGTCTATCGCGAGTTTCTTCGCCACCTCGTGGTCCCCTTTTTGGTCGTTCGCGACGCACTGATCGGGCGACTTTACAACCGTAAGGTGCTGTCCGCGACGTGGTCCGAGATTGAGGAAGCGCTGGAGGATCTGAAGGCTCCCCCTGTGGCGGGTAGCCTGAAAACCCTACCGATGGTCCTGCGCACCCTGCGCGAGCGCTATCCCAAAGAGCCAGTCCCCATCCGCCAAGCGTTTAGATTTCTCGATTCCACCGCACGAGACTTGGCAACTCGGCATTTCTTCCGCGTGCAAGTGAAGGATGATGAAATCGAGCTTGCCCGCACGGGCGAGGAATTTCTCAACGCCGCGCACTGCCTCTCCAATAACGCACTCCGATCCCGCGAGACTACAAAATCTGAGTGCCTCTGCCAGCTTAGTGGCGAGCCGAAACTGTGCCCTCGTACGTGGACGTCCATAACGCGGACGGATCCTTGCCTCGATGTCTCCGAATCGCCGCTGCGCTGCTGCTCCCGCGACCCGGAGGAGATGTGCCGCTTGGAGGCATTCCTGAACGAAGAGGCGACACTCGTCAACCGGCTGACAGAGCACGCCAGGACGCAAGGCTTCTCGCGCCGGCTCCAGGAAAAAAGTGGACAGCTCCTGGTCACGCTCGCATCGCTGTGCCGGAGCGAAGGCTCCGAGTTGTCGGCTTTCAAGAACGAGGGTTGTGCGAAGCATTTTTCAGAGATCCTGATCCTCCTCGAATGCGGCGCGCAAGCTCGTCTTGTTTCGTATGACGAAACGTACGACGAACTAGCTAGGGTTCTGGGTTGGGAGACGTTTCGAATCGATCCTAGGGGCGCTACGACTAGGCTTCCGTCATAGAGTCTTCCGGGGCCAGTTCCCGGTCCTGGCAACGGAGAAGGACTATCTCGGCCAACCGGGCGAAACGGTTGAGCAAATCTTTGTCGCGTAAGGTAAAGGGGCGCTCCTTACCGGCTGTCAAGGTGAGAGCGCCGATCACTTCCTCCTGCCAGATCAGTGCGGCGGCGATCATCGACTCCACTTTGTCTCGAAAGGCCGGGTCTGCGAGCTCAGGTAGATGTCCCAACCAATCGAGATAGTCATGCTGAATCAGTGTCGTCTTTTGTTGGACGGCTTTCCCCGTGAGCCCTTCTCCCCAATGTAGGTCACGAGACAAGGGCCAGGGGATGCTGTCGACGTGCTCCGGGTGAAGGCTTTTGTCGGTCGTGTTGAAGCGGAACACCACTCCTCCTTGTGCGCGGAGGGCATTAATGGCATCTCTCAGTATCCTTTTCAACACCTCGCGCGGCTCAAGCTCGTCGAGAGCGACTGCCTCCGCGCTTTCACCAAGGGCTCTCAGTTCCTCGACCTCGCGGCGGACTCCGGTCAAGCTTAGAAATTGGTCGATCGCCGTAGCCGTCTGGGCAGCCAACGTCGAGAGCAAATCCTTGTGTTCCTTGGTGTAAATCGTGCTTGGGGTGTAGCTCTGCACGGCCATGGCTCCGATTACCCTGCCGCCGGTCTTCATGGGAGCTCCCAGCCAGGAGACGGCCGGCGTCCCGACCAACTTTTCTCCCCGCTGAAGGGGCGAGTCCTCATTGCGGAGGAGGGGAACGCCGGTCCGGCAAACCTCGGCGCAGCGACCGCTGTTCCAGTCGTTCGCGCCGAAGCTTTCTAGATCGTCTTTCTCGTCCTGCAAATAGAGGGGTTTGCAGGTTTGAGAGCGATCATCGTAAAGACAGACAATAAAGTTGTTCGCCTCCATCAGGCGAATCGCTTGGTTATGGACCAGCATGCAGATCGAGGTGAGGTCTTGGGCGTCGTAGGCATTGATCGTGTTGCAGATATTTTGCAGTAGCTCAAGGTTCCGGGAATAACGCTCGGACCGCCGGCTGTTGCGGATCGCGATCGCGGCTTGGCCAGCGAACAGCTCGATACGCCATCTCAAGCCTGGGGTGAACAGCTGCGGCCAGTGATAGTTGATGAAGAGGACCCCGACAGGACGGTCCTGAATCCAGAGTGGCACGGCGGCAGAGGATTCAATCCCTTCGCGCCCGAGAAAACTGCGCACGATGTCTTCCTCGCTACGATAGAAGCCCTCGGCTATCCAGTCCCGCACCGCTTGAGTCGCATAAAAGGGCCGTTTGCGGTGGAGCATCTGGAAAACCACGGAGCTTCGGTGCACAAAGGCCATTCCTCTCTCTTGGAGGATCAACTCTTGCTGGACTTTACCTGCAATCTTCGGCGGTACTCTCACGTCTCCGGTATCCTCGTCGTACTCGTAGAGGATGACAACATGTGCGTCAGCCACCTCAAGGGCACTATCAACTATCTTTTGCAGCAACGAGTCAGGGTCCATTCCCCAATCGATGGCGGCGGACAAAGCTTTCGCGTTGCGTGCCGCATCCTCGTTTTGCTGATGTTTCTCGATCGCCAGGGCAGCGAGGTTGGTGAGGTTGGCAAGGAAAGCCTGCTCGACGGCGGTCGGGAAACTCCCCTCGCGTTGGCTGCATGCGCAGAGAACTCCTAGGCTGCTCGCGCCGGAGAGGATCGGAATCGAGATCAGCGAGTTGGCCGCACGCCCTTGCGCGTAGCGGACACCACGCCGAATTACTGTGCTGCCCTTGTGGAGGGCAAGATTGAGGGGATCTTCCTTGTCGCTCACTTGAATGCGAGCGTGCTCGAATCCTTGTCTATCGATGCCCGCGCACCTGCACACCCTCAATTCGTCACGGACGTGGTCGAGAAGGAAGACCGAACCTTCATCTGCTCCTGTACAGGTAAGGGCTGCTTCGAGAATACGGTCTAGAACTGCCGACAGATCATTGTCAAGCACGCCGACACTGACCTCGTCGAGGATGGCGAGGGCTCGCTTTGTCGTTATGACTGGCCGCCGCCGGCCGCCGCTGCTCTGAGCGGCGTCCGGTTTCATGGTGCAACCCTCAACGCCCGGGCGAGGCGGTCAAACTCTCGCCCGAAGGGCGTGACATCGCGCTCCCAACCAATGAAGTTGGCCGCGCATCTATCCCGCAACTCGGTTTTGCGTTTGTCCCTCCAACGTGTGAGGTGACCGTCGAGATCGAGAGGGATCAACACCGGGACGGATTGTCCCTTGCCGGCATGGCGAATACGCTCGACCGAGAGAGCTTGGTCGATCTCGTAACGGACCCACCGGCTCCTAAGGGATGCTTGCGAGCAGCAGAGGACCACCTTGTCGCTACGCTGGATCGCGTCGTAGAGAGCATCTGCGATCTTTTGGCCGGGAAGCAGCCTCTCGATGTCGATCCAACGATGGAAGATGGCCCGTTCCTCGAGCGCGCCGTACAGTACGTCAACGAATGCCCTGTCCTTGCTGCTGTAGCTGACGAAACAGGAGTAGGTGTTGCGGCCCGTGGATTCGACTAACTCTGGCAGAGCGTCGATCAGGGCCTTGGGGAGACCCGCCTTCAAGAGGAAGGAGCGCGGGATCTTTCCCGAGGAGCGAAAGAGCGTGTCCGTGCCGATGCGGGAAGGGGCGAGGTGCTCGACCGCCTCGAGTCCCACTACCCGCGAGAGATCGACGTCCGCCAGCACGGTGAAGGCCAGCCGGGTCCCGTTCCAGCGGGCTTCCTGCAAGTGGGTGCGATCAAGGAGAGCACCCCGCAGATTTGCCTCTTGGAGATCGACTCCCGCCAAGTTGGCCCCACTCAGGTCTGCCCGCAAGAGGTTGGCGGCTCGCAACTTGGCCTCATAGAGGTCGGCGCCGCTCAGGTCCGCACCGCTCAGGTCGGCGCCACTCAGATCGACGCCGGCCAAGTTGGACTCTCGCAGTACTGAGTTTGAGAGATCTGCTCGCGCCAGATTGGCGTTAGGGGCTTCGATCTCGGCGAGGTCCGGCCTTACCTCGGGGGAGTCCAGCCGCCAGGAGTTCCAAGCGGCGACTCCGCTCTTTAGGATCTCGACCTGTCGAGAATTAGCCAAGCTTGTCTCCGAGTCTCCGATTCCACGCTCACCTCGATAGTCTATGTCGTGCTGCGTTTTCAGGAGTGGATGTGCGACTAGTCTATCAGCCAGTTCGCGTAATGGAGCAAGTATCCAGAACTAGGTGCAGGGGAGGAGACTAGGCGGCGATACTAGGTGCCACGTCTGTGGATAAGCCCTCATCCTCCTCCTCCCCCAAGTGCCACGTCCCTAGATAAAATCGGGCCTCGTCGCGGGGCTTTTCGACTTGTCAAGTCCCCAGGAAGCAGCCTTGGAGATGCGGAGAGGCCTCTCGCGGCGGCAACTTGCGACAGCAGTTTCCTGAAATTCACGCCAAGTTGGCCTTCTGGACACACCTCCTCTTTCCCTTCAGCCGGTGAAGGTCGAGATCGCCAGATAGCCGGTCAGGATCTGCCGCGGCGGTCGCGTCCTACCCGCCGACGAACGGCAACGCCGGCGGGAAGCTCCCGATGGGGAAACGTGGGTTGGGGTTTCCCTTCTGGAGCTTCTCGGCCGCCGTGCGGTAGGCGGCCACGAACCAGGAGAAGCCTTCGTAAAAGTAGTGGCGCATGGCCTGGCTCGCGGCGTGGAAGAGCGGGGCGGGGGATTTCTTCAGGCGCTTGGGACGGTTCGTCGGATCCTGGGCCAGGATCGCCGCCGCACCGAGCGGCTCGACTCCCGTCCGCTTCCTGGCCGCGGCGGCATCCTCTTCGATCTCGGTGGCCATGTTGGCGACGCGTTGCCGGTAGGCTTCTGGGGAGAGATTCTTCCAGCAGGGGAGGGGCGAGAAGGTGACGGTCTCGGGTGTAGCGTAAAGGAGGCGATCGACGGTCTCCCCCTTGCGGCGGGCGAGGTACTCCTGGGTGCGGTTGAACCAGGTGCCGGCGAGGGGCTCACCGTCCGCGAGCTGCCGGACGGACTGGAGGCCGGGCCACTGGCGGAGGTTGGCCACCAAATTTTCTTTGACCCCGTGGCTGAGGACGTACCGAAGGCGCGCGACCTGCACCTCCTCCTCGTTGCTGATCAGGATCGCCTGGTAGCGCCGGTCCCAGATCTTCCCCGTCCAGCCGGTGAGCCGGCTGACCTCCCGCGCTAGGTTCGAGTTGAAGTACCCGACGAAACGCGCCAGCCGTTTGGCGCTCTCCGCCCGCACGATCATGTGGCAGTGTTATGGGGAGCGACCAGTTATGCGGAGTTGGCAGGCCAGAGGCAGGTAGGAATGGCCGTTGGCGGTGCTGCACTGCACATAACCGATGATCTCCTGAAAGGAGGTCATCATGGCGATACAGCACGAGCGTGTGGTTTGGTCGTCGGCTTCGCAGCACAGGTACATGCTTCGGACGATTGAGCGAGCCTGTGCAGCGAACCAGTTCACGCTGAGATTGTTTGCCGAGTGGCTTACGGAGGTCCGAGGTCTTCAGGCGGGGACGATCACGGTTCGGATCGGATCCGCATGCTCCTTCGTCGACGCAGTGACGGCTCGCGCAGGAGAGACCTGTGCTCGTGCGTTCCAGTTGCTGACGGCTGAAGGCATCGAAGATTTCTTCGTTCAGTACGGCAAGGGCCACGGTATGGCCTCGCGACGCAGCATGCGCGCGGCGATGCGGTTGTTCTTGAGTTTCGCCGCTGAGCGAGGCTGGGTCGGCCGGGAGTTGGCCGAGGCGGTGCCGAGCCTTCTGGGCCATCGTCTCAGCGGCCTGCCGCGTGGCCTGAGCGAGGAGCAGTTGACGACACTGCTCGGTTCGTTGGGGGTGGAGGGCAGATGCCTCTATCGGGACCGTGCGGTTGTATATCTGCTGGCAGCCTATGGTGTGCGGCGCGCCCAGGTGTCCGACTTACAGCTGACGGACATTGATTGGCGCGAGAGGACGATCGACTTCAAGGCGCACAAGGGCGGTAAAACGGTCCGCCACGCCCTGACTCAAGCTGTGGCGCAAGCCCTGGCCCTTTACCTGCGTCACGAGCGGCCGGCCAGCGACTGCGCCCATGTCTTCCTGCGCCAGAAGCCCCCGCATGTGCAGCTCGGTCCGTTGGCGATCTCTTCCCTGGTGAGAGCACGAATGGTGCGTTGCGGGTTGCCTCCACGAGGCCCCCACGCACTCCGGCACGCGTTCGCCACTCGACTGCTTCGGGCTGGCCAAACCATCAAGTCGATCGCGGACCTGCTCGGCCATCGGTCCCTCGATGCCGTCGCCGTTTACGCAAAGGTGGACTACGATCGCCTGCTCGAGAGCGCAGTCGATTGGCCGGAGGTGGCGTCGTGACCCGGCCGCGCGCGTTTACCAGTTGGCTCGCACCCTATTTCGAGAGCTTTGTCGCACTCAGGCGCGCGAGCGGAGCGGGCTACGTCTCCCAGGGAAACTTGCTGCTCGCCTTCGATCGGTATGTGGACGGACAGATCCCGGAGCCGCCTTTGCTCCAAGAAGCCCTGATTCAATACTTGGCGTCGCTCGACCGCCTGTCGCCCCGGGGATTAGACAATGTCGTCGCAGTCGTGTGGCCTGCCGTGGCTTACGCCCTGCGCCATGGTGCCTGCGTCGAAACGTTGCCCGCACGTCCACCCAAGCCGGCGGAATACTGGCGTCGGCGGCAGCCGCGGATCCTCTCCCTCGCTGAAGCCAGAAGAGTCCTGGCCGCTGCGCGCCGGTTGCCTCCGGTGGGCAGCCTGCGCCCGGCGACGACAGCGATGCTGTTGGGCGTGCTCTACACCACCGGTATGCGGATCGGTGAAGCCCTCGCACTCGATATCGGCGACTTGGATTGTGGCGACCGGATTTTGACAGTCAGGAAGGGTAAATTCGGTAAAAGCCGGATCCTGCCTTTGCGGGAGTCGACCGTCGAAGCGCTGGTTCGCTACGTGCACCATCCTGCGCGTCCGGTGGGCACGAATTCGTCTGACCCCCTCTTTGTTTCCCGCCTGCGCCGACGTTTGTCCTATCCTGCTGGGAGCCTCGCCATCCACAAGGCGTGCCTTGCAGCTGGAATCTCCAAGCCCTTGCCACGACCGCACGACTTTCGGCACACGTTCGCTGTGGGGCGCGTCGAGGCGTGGTACGCGCAAGGACGGGACATCGATGCTCTGCTTCCCGCGTTGAGCACGTACCTGGGGCATCTCTCCGTTGAAAACACTCGCTTGTACCTGACCGCCAACGGTGCGCTGCTGGAACAAGCTGCAGCACGTTTTGCGGACAGCACCAGCGCGCTCGACGAGGTGCGGCCGTGAAACCCTCGACGACCCCATCCGCCTCTCTTCAGGCGCTTGTCCAAAACTTCTTTGAGAAGCACCTGACCATCGAACGCCACGCCAGCCACCACACAGTCGTCGCCTACCGAGACAGCCTCAAACTATTCCTTCGCTACGCTGCGCAGAGGGCCGGGTGCTCCACCGACCGGCTTGACCACGCAGTCCTCGACGTCGAAGTCGTTTGTTCTTTCCTCGTTTGGCTGGAAAAGCAGCGCCAGTGTGGAGCCCGTACCCGCAACCATCGGCTTGCCACAATCAAGGCATTCGCGCGCTATGTAGCCTCTGTCGCTCCCGAGCACCTGGAACGGTGTCGCAGGATCCGCGACTTGCCCCCTGCCCGTTTCGAACACCCAGAAGTCAAATACCTCGAGGACGACGAAGTCTTGGCGCTCATGAGGGCAACCGCCCCCGCTGAGGGACGCCGCAATCGCGCGCTCTTGCTGCTCCTTTACAACTCTGGCGCCCGCGCCCAAGAGATCGTTGGCCTTGATGTCTGCGATCTCCGCCTCGACCCGGTTCCCGTGGTCATGCTCCAAGGCAAAGGGCGCAAGCAGCGCACTTGCCCTTTGTGGGCCAGAACCGTCGACGCTCTCAAGGCATGGCTCGCTGAACGCGGTGGTACCGACGGGCCGCTCTTCCTGAACACCCAGGGCGGACGCCTCAGCCGTTCCGGTATCGCCTACATCTTGCGCAAGCTCGCAGCCAGCGCCGGGCTCTCTCCACGGCACACGACGCGCGTCTCGCCTCACGTTATCCGGCATACAACAGCCATGCACCTTCTCGAAGCTGGGGTCGACATCACCACCATCGCCGCATGGCTAGGCCATGCTCAACTCTCCACAACCCACGGCTATGTCGAGGTCAACTTGCGAATGAAGCAGAAGGCGGTGGCCGCAGCAGCCGTAGTGCCGGAATTGAACCAGGGCGAGTTCCCTCAAGGAGATCTTCTTACCTGGCTTGAAGCCCTCGGTCGGCCCCAACGTTATGCGCAGCAGCCGCCATCCTTGCCTGCAAACCTATTGCGCCAAGATCACCAACTCCGCATAACTGGTCGCTCCCCATAACACTTCTTATGCGGAGCTCCGCATAAAAAGTGGTTCGACATCAGGACCCACGCGATGATCTCGACCGGATAGAGCCGCTGGGCCCTGCCGAGGACTCCAGCGGCGATGTCGTTGAGCTCCGGACTCGGCCGTAGCAGCAGGCGCCCTTGCAAGGTCCGGCAGGTGACCTCGACCAGGGCGCCCTCCTCGGGAAGGTAGCGAAGTTTTCGTCTCATACCTCTAACCCAACTTCCACACTTTGCGCGGTAAAGTATTGAGGGAAAAGGGGGTATGGTCGATTTTTCGTCACTATTCTGGGTGGGGCAACCAAGTTTTGACGGGAACCATGACCTCGTAGGGGATGCCGAGCGTATCGTAGATGAGCCGATGCTGCTTCTCCGGAAGGGTGCCTTTCCGAATCTGGAGAAGTTGACCACAGGACGTCGGCAGAACCGCAGTGACAACCTGGTGGGTGGAGAGCTGTTCGCGCAAGGTCGCCCACGAGGTATGAATCTGTTTTCGCAGAAAGCTGGTTTCGATCGAGATCAGCAGGTGATAGGCCAGCACGCAGAGAAAGATGTGAGTCTGCACTCGATTCTGGAGATGATGGAAGATCGGCCGCTCCCGGAGTGGGCTCTTGAGATCGCGAAAGGCATTCTCGACGCGGGTTAACAGAACGTAGATCCGCCAAGCCTCTTCGGTGTCGAGATCCTTGCGATCCGTTTTGAGCAGGTAGGCGCCGTCCATGCGAAGCGCTCTTGCCTTCGCCTCGGTCTGCTCCTGCCAAAGCAGTTTCCACGGGCCGGGGTCAAAGCTGAGTCGGTAATACCGAGCCACACGAGGATAGCGCTCCTTCAGGCGACCGATGGCCTCATAGACCTTCGCCTCCGTAATCCGCTTCTTGGCAACCCGCGCCTGAAGCCGGCCCAGATCGGCCAGGAGGCGTGTCTCTTGTTTCTCGCGAATTGCCTGATCCTTGGCTTGGCGACCTTCGCTTCGACACAGAATGTAGAGTTGGTCGGTGGTTTCGAGCCGCTTGACCCAAACCCGGGACTTTTTCTGCGCCGGGTTGGTCGGTGAAGGCTCGCGCAGGATCTCCTGCCATCCCTGCTCTTGTTCGATCTCCTCGAGCCACTGCAAGCGCTCCGATTGTCGGCAGGCGACCACGTAGTGATGGCCGCGGGCCTGGATCTGTTGGAGGTTGTCGTCGAACGCCATACCGCGATCCACGATCACCGTACCTCCACCCTTGCGCCCTGTGCGCTGCTCCAAGGTCTGCAACATCTCATCGACGGACGAACGATCTTGACGATTGCCGTCGAAGATCTCATGAGCTTTGGGAAAACCCTCCCGATCAAGTACCAAGCCGATGACGACCTGTTTACAGTCCGGTCGCTGATCGCGTGAATAACCACGCTTGGCTTGGGGATTGCGCTCGCATTTGCCCTCGAAGTAAGTCGAGGTCAAATCGTAGAGGTAATAACTGTCGTCCAGATTGAAGAGCGTTTTCTCTCGTTCTGCCAAAGCCGCCTCGATCGTACCCCGGTTGGGGTGCAGGCGATCCAGATTGCGATACAAGGCCTCGTCAGTGAGCTCCAGTAGGTCAACCCCCAAAATGTCGCCCAGCGCCGTGCGCCGGACCCAATCCGGCATCGCGTGCTCCGAGCAAGGGGCCACCAGGCGATTCAACACCATGACCTCCGTGAGTCGCCGCGCCTTGGATGAAAAGCCGGCCTCCAACAAAACGTCGTCGAGGCCCAGGCGTTGCCACATTTGATGGCCGACGTGGACAGGTCCCGCCTCGCGGGGCTTCTCTTGACGGAACTGATCCGTATACACGGACACGAGGTCTTCGCGGCTCGTCGCGTTACGGACTCGAGTCACGAGCTCGGTGACCAGCGGATCCTGCCTTTCCAGCGAGGCTTGACCCAGGAGGGTAGCCTCGACGCGGCCGATCAGTCCCGGCCACTTGCTCTTGGGCCCCGGCGACAGACTACCCAGCGAGCAAATCGTCCGTTGCCGGGGCCCCTGGAGGGTGGTCACCGTCTCCACCAAGAGGTAGTTGGTGTAGGTCTTGTTCTTGTACCGCTTGAGGGTCTTGCGGATGAACACAAAGCGTCTATATCAGAAACTCAAAGCGCTCTGCTTTCGTCACTATTTCCGTAAATCGGGCTCACCTCTCTCCTGGAATCAACAACTTACGACCCCGAAGAGGGCGAATTTGCCCACTCCAAGACCGGAGGCCGTGGAAGTCGGGTTAACACCCCAGGCTGGATAAATTCCGCCCTGCGGGCGGTCTCCTGCCTGAATTGATTCACCCCTCTACTCCGCCGCCCGCTCCCCCTCCCGCAGCACCCGCAGGAAGTTCCCGCCCAGAATCAGCTTCACCCCCGACCGGTCCACCCCGCGCTCCAGCAGCGCGGCGGTGATCGCGGGGAACTTGGAGACATCCTCCAGGCCTTCGATCACGTCCGGGATGCCGTCGAAGTCGGTGCCGATGCCGACGTGCTCCTCGCCCGCGCGATCGACGAGGTGGATGATGTGGTCCACGAAGCGGGAGAGGGGGATCTTCGGCAGAGGGCGGTCGGCGAACAGGCGCGCCCGTTCCCGCCAGAGCTTCCGCGGGTTGCGGAGGTACTCCTCTTCGGTCTCCTGCATCTCGGGCCGGGTCTCCTTGCCGCGCTCGGCGTCCGCCTGGGCGGCCTTGCGGTCGACGAAGGCCGGATAGCTGTTCGCCATCACGATCCCCCCCTTGCGGGCGATCTCGCGGATGAGGTCGTCCGGGAGGTTGCGCGGGTGGTCGCAAAGAGCGCGGGCGGAGCTGTGGCTGGCGATCACCGGGCCGGGAGCGACGTCGAGCACGTTGCGGACGGCGTCGTCCGAGACGTGAGAGACGTCGGGGAGGATGCCCAGGCGGCTCATCTTCCAGACGATCCCCTCCCCCTCGCCGGAGAGCCCCTTGTGGCGGGGCTCGTCGGTGGAGGCGTCGCACCACTCATGGGTGGCCCAGTGGGTGAGGGTGACGTAGCGGACGCCGATCCGGGCGCACTCGTCGAGGGCTCCGGCCACCGTCAGCGGGCGGCCGTTCTCGAGGCCGAAGACGACGGCCACCTCCCCCCGCCGGGTGGCGCTCTCGAGATCCTTCGCAGAGGCCACCTGCACGAGCTCACCCGGAATCAGGGCGTCGGTCGAGAGCCGGTAGAGCTCTTTGGCATGTTCCCACCCCCGCTCCGGATCGAGCGGGGTGGGCACATAGAGGGCGAAGACCAGCGCGTCCACCCCGCCCTCGCGCAGGCGGGGGAGATCGATGTGCCGGTCGGTGAGCCGCTGGGAGAGGTCCGCCGGCTCTTCCCAGAGCCGGGTGGGGACATCGGTATGGCCGTCGATGACGAGAGCTTCGCGGTGCAGGTCCATGGCAGGGGGAGTCTACCTGGAAAATAAAACGCCCCTCTCCCGAACCGGGAAAGGGGCGAAGGGTTGAGAGAACAATCTCGGAGCGTGGCTCAGGGCTGCTGATCAGCCTCCGGCTTCCGCTCGGGGTGAAGGATGAGGAGAGTCGCCGGCCGGCCGGTGAAGCCGGTCAGGCCGTCGAGCCACAGGGCGGAGCGCCCTTCAAGGGCGAGAGTGAGGGTCCCGTTGCTGCCCCCGGGGGTGGTTGCCCGCCACTCGATCCGGACGTCCTGGAGCCGCTGGGCCACTTCCTGCCAGGAGCCCTTGCCGTCGGCCGCGACGAGACGCAGCTCGAGCGCCGCCGACGGACCGTTGCGGCGGGCCTCGACGGCAAAGACCGTTCTGCCTTGCGCGTCGAGCGTGCCGGCGATGATCGACGGAGCGAGGTTCGGGATCGCCTGCAACAGGCCGAAGTCGTAGGAGAAACTCAGGCTTGACTGGTTCTGCACCGGCAGAACCAGAGCGACCGCCAAGCCGGCCGGCTGCCGGAAGGACCAGAGGGAGGTGTCACCGGTCTCGAATCCGTCGAGGAAGATCTTCGGCAGAGTGTCGATATCGGTGGCGCTGTTGTTGCCCGGGGTCGGATCGGTGACGCCGGCACCCGCCGCCACGGTCGCCGTGTTGACGATCGTGCCGGTGTCACCGGCCGAGATCGCGCAGCTCACGGTGTAGGTGACGCTGCCGCCCGCGGGCAGATTGACGGTGTTGTTGATGTTGCCCGAGCCCGACGCCGTGCAGGTACCCCCGCCGGCCCCCGCGCAGGTCCAGGTGCAGGTGAGCGCCGCCGGCAGGCTGTCCGTGACGGTCGAGCCCGGGGCGTTGCTGGGTCCGGCGTTGGCAGCCACGATGGTATAGGTCGTCGACCCGCTCGGGGTCGCCGCCGTCACGCCGTCGTTCTTGGTGATCGACAGGTCGGCGGACGCGGCGAGCGTGTCGCTGTCCGTCGCCGAGTTATTGCCCGGGGCCGGATCGGTGACGCCACCCGGGGCCGTCACCGTCGCCGTGTTGGCGAGCGTACCGGTAGCGGAGACCGAGATGGCGCAGCTCGCCGTGTAGGTCACGCTGCCGCCGCTCGGCAGGTTGACGGTGTTGTTGATGTTGCCCGAGCCGGCCGCCGTGCAGGTGCCCCCGCCCGAACCGGCGCAGGTCCACGTGCAGGTCAGCGAGGCCGGGAAGGTGTCCGCCACCGTCGCGCCCGTGGCGTTGCTCGGGCCGGAGTTGGACGCGGTGATCGTGTAGGTCACCGAGCTGCCCGGGGCCGCCGTGGTGACGCCGTCGGTCTTGGTGATGGACAGATCCGCGCTGGCTCCCAGGGTGTCGCTATCGGTCGCGGAGTTGTTGCCGGGGGTCGGATCGGTGACGCCACCCGGGGCCGCCACGGTCGCCGTGTTGCTCAGCGTGCCGGTAGCGGCAGCCGAGATGGTGCAGCTCGCCGTATAGGTCACGCTGCCGCCGGCAGGCAGGTTGACGGTGCTGTTGATGTTGCCCGAGCCGGCCGCCGTGCAGGTGCCCCCGCCCGAACCGGCGCAGGTCCACGTGCAGGTCAGCGAGGCCGGGAAGGTGTCCGCCACCGTCGCCCCCGTGGCGCTGCTCGGTCCCGAGTTGGACGCGGTGATCGTGTAGGTCACCGAGCCGCCCGGGGTTGCCGTGGTCACGCCGTCGGTCTTGGTGACGCTCAGGTCCGCGCTCGCCGCCAGCGTGTCGCTGTCGGTCGCCGAGTTGTTGCCGGGGGTGGGATCGGTGACGCCGCCCGGGGCCGTCACCGTCGCCGTGTTGCTCAGCGTGCCGGTGGCCGCGGCCGAGACCGTGCAGCTCGCCGTATAGGTCACGCTGCCGCCGCTCGGCAGATTGACAGTGTTGTTGATGTTGCCCGAGCCGGCCGCGGTGCAGGTGCCGCCGCCCGAACCGGCACAGGTCCAAGTGCAGGTGAGCGAGGCGGGGAAGGTGTCCGCCACCGTCGCGCCCGTGGCATTGCTCGGTCCCGCGTTGCTCGCCGTGACGGTGTAGGTTACCGAACCGCCCGGGGTTGCCGTGGTCACGCCGTCGGTCTTGGTGACGCTCAGGTCCGCGCTCGCCGCCAGCGTGTCGCTGTCGGTCGCCGAGTTGTTGCCCGGGGTCAGATCGGAGACTCCGCCCGGGGCCGTCACCGTCGCCGTGTTGCTCAACGTGCCGGTGGCGGCGGCCGAGATCGTGCAGCTCGCCGTGTAGGTCACGCTGCCGCCGCTCGGCAGGTTGACGCTGTCGTTGATATTGCCCGAGCCGGCCGCCGTGCAGGTGCCGCCACCCGAACCGGCGCAGGTCCAGGTGCAGGTCAGCGAGGCCGGGAAGGTGTCGGCCACCGTCGCGCCCGTGGCGCTGCTCGGTCCCGCGTTGCTGGCGGTGATGGTGTAGGTCACCGAGCCGCCCGGGGTCGCCGTGGTGACGCCGTCGGTCTTGGTGATCGCCAGATCGGCCTGGGCTCCCAGCGCATCGCTGTCGGTCGCCGAGTTGTTGCCCGGGGTGGGATCGGTGACCCCGCCGGGCGCCGCGACGGTCGCCGTGTTGCTCAGCGTGCCGGTGGCCGCGCCTGAGATGGTGCAGCTCGCCGTGTAGGTCACGCTGCCGCCGCTCGGCAGGTTGACGCTGTTGTTGATGTTGCCCGAGCCAGCCGCCGTACAGGTGCCGCCACCCGAACCGGCGCAGGTCCAGGTGCAGGTCAGCGAGGCGGGGAAGGTATCGGCCACCGTCGCGCCCGTGACGTTGCTCGGTCCCGAGTTGGACGCGGTGACCGTGTAGGTCGTCGAACCGCCCGGGGTGGCGGAGGTCACGCCATCCGTCTTGGTGATCGAGAGATCCGCGCTCGCCGCCAGCGTGTCGCTGTCGGTGGCCGAGTTGTTGCCCGGAGCGGGATCGGTGACGCCGCCGGGCGCCGTCACGGTCGACGTATTGCTCAGCGTACCGGTAGCGGCGGCCGAGATCGTGCAGCTCGCCGTGTAGGTCACGCTGCCACCAGCCGGCAGGTTGACGGTGTCGTTGATGTTTCCCGAACCCGCCGCGGTGCAGGTGCCGCCACCCGACCCGGCGCACGTCCAGGTGCAGGTCAGCGAGGCGGGGAAAGTATCGGCCACCGTCGAGCCCGTGACGTTGCTCGGTCCCGAGTTGGACGCCGTGATGGTGTAGGCCGTCGAACCGCCCGGAGTGGCCGAGGTCACGCCGTCCGTCTTGGTGATCGAAAGATCCGCGCTCGCCGCCAGCGTGTCGCTGTCGGTGGCCGAGTTGTTGCCCGGAGTGGGATCGGTGACCCCGCCCGGAGCCGCAACCGTCGCCGTATTGCTCAGCGTGCCGGTCGCCGCCGCCGAGATCGCGCAGCTCGCGGTATAGGTCACGCTGCCGCCGGCCGGCAGATTCACCGTGTCTCCGATGTTGCCCGAGCCCGCGGCCGTGCAGGTGCCGCCACCGGAGCCGGCGCAGGTCCAGGTGCAGGTCAGCGAGGCCGGGAAGGTGTCCGCCACCGTCGAGCCCGCGGCGTTGCTGGGGCCGGCGTTGGAGGCCGTGAGGGTGTAGGTCGTCGAGCCGCCCGGAGTCGCCGTCGTCACGCCGTCCGTCTTGGTGATCCCGAGGTTGGCCTGGGGAGTCAGCGTGTCGGTGTCGGTAGCGCTATTGTCGGCGGTGTTCGGGTCCCCGGAGATCGTCACCGTCGCGGTGTTGCTCAGCGTGCCGGTCGCCGAGGGAGCGATGGCGCAGGTCGCCGTATAGGTGACGCTGGCGCTCGCAGGGAGGTTGACCGTGTCGCTGATGTTGCCCGATCCGGCGGCCGTGCAGGTGCCGCCGCCCGATCCGGCGCAGGTCCAGGCGCAGGTGAGGACCGCCGGGAAAGTATCCGCGACCGTGGCGCCGGTCGCCGCGCTGGCGCTCGCGTTCGACGCGGTGATGGTGTACACCACCGACGCGCCGGGCACCGCCGTCGCCACGCCATCGCTCTTGGTGATCGACAGATCCGGGGGGCTGAGCGCCGCGAAGCAGAGGGTGACGTCGTTGAGAGTGGGCGTGGCGGCACTGTCGGTCGTCGAGAGGTACGCCTTGTACTTGAGATAACGGTTGCCGTTGAACTGGCTGATCGACGCGCCGCTGGTGGTGAAGAACGTCGCCGCGGTGTTGTCGGGCCCCACGAAGTTGAAGGGGCCGATATTCGAGTTGCTGGCGGCGACCTGGAAACGGAGCGCCGTGTTGGCCGGCGTGGTGGCGTTCCAGGAGAGCGTCGTCCAGGTCG
This sequence comes from uncultured Acidobacteriota bacterium, assembly GCA_963792575.1. Taxonomy (GTDB): domain Bacteria; phylum Acidobacteriota; class Thermoanaerobaculia; order Multivoradales; family UBA5704; genus DATARR01. The sequence goes on along the minus strand of CAWBWZ010000001.1, from coordinate 31,960 downwards.
GCGTGAATCCGACCGGTGGGTTGCTGTCCTTGAGGGACGAGACCAGGTCGCCGGACAGCGCGAAGCCGGTCTTCATATAGGTCCTGAAGCCGACATCCGTCGTCTGCCCCGTCCAGGTGCTGCCGCTGTTGGCCGAGGTGACCCGGCGCCCGCCCGCGTAGGGGCTGCCGGTGCTCACGACGTACGCGTAGGTCCCGGCCGAGGGATTCGACACCGGGCGCAGCACGAGGGCGTACACCGTTCCGGCCGTCAGCGTCGGGGGAGTGGCGAACGTCGCGGAGAAGAAGCCTCCGGCGCCGCTCGAGAAGCCGGTGATCGTCGCCGTCGCGAGGTCGGCACCCGTCGGCAGGTTGCCGCTCGTGGCCCGGATCGAGACCGTGATGTTCGGGGTCGTGCCGGTGCAGCCGCTGCAGAACAGATCCACGTCGGCCTGCGTCAATTGGCCGGTGACGCCGGCCGTGAAGGTCTGGCCGAACCACGATGTGGCGTTGAAGCCGAAGCCGCTCGTGGTGACCGATGTGTTCTGCTGGTCGATATTCGCGGCATTCAGCAGAATGACATTGCCGGGGCTGGAGGTCAGATCGACGTTCGTCGGTACGCCGGTCTGGAAATCCGCCTGGGTCGTGTCGGTGGGACAGGCGCTGGCCGCCGCCGTGCCCAGGGAGAAGTCTTTCGTCGTCGTCGCGCCGTCGGTCACCACAATGCTGGTGGTCGTGCTCGCGGTGTAACCCGGAGCGCTCGCCGTGAGGCTGGGGTACGTGCCGGACGGGATGGACGTGAAGGAGTAGAAGCCGGCGGCGTCCGTGGTCGCCGTCCGGCTGCCGAAGGTCAGGGTCGCGCCGCTGATCGGAGCGCCACCGACCGTCGCGGTGACGGTTCCCTGCACCGTGCCGTTGGTGACCGGAGTGCAGGAGGGGAACTGGAACGACCCGACGCGGGTCTGCCAGTTGCCCCCGGTCGTGATGTAGTACTCGTTGGTGTACCAGAAAGTGCAGCCGTCGGGGTCGAGCGACATGGCGCTGTAGTCCCCCCACCGGGTGCTGGTGTTCTGCGCCCCGGTTCCCTCGACCAGCGAGGTCTCCGTCTGGGGGAGGGTGTTCACGGGGTCCGTGGACAGCCGGCCCGCATAGCGGATCGCCGGCATGAGCGTGCTGCTCGAGGCGCTGTAGCCGAGGGCCATATCCCCCGCGCGGTCGACGGCGAGGCTGGGCATGTACCGGTTGACCGTAGTGTCCGGGGTGTGCGTTGCCGCCTGCGTGGTGTTCGCCGCAACCGTCCCGCCCGTCACGGTCACCTGGTAATAGCGGGGGGCCGCGGTGGCCGCGGCGCCGCCGAGGACGGTGTGGGTGTTCCACAACGACTCGACTCCGCCGATGTTGGTGTACTGGTTCTGCATCATCAGCCGGAGGGCCAGCGTGTCGTTCGCGTTGCCCCCCTGGGCCGGCACGGTGGACGGCGGGCTGGCCCAGCTCGCGGGCGCCAGCACCAGGGAAGGGCCGGTGAACGTGGAGAGCGAGATGCTGCTCCAGTCGACGTGGAACTTGTAGACGGAGACCGCGTTGGTGAACTGCCAGACCACGCTGTAGTAGTTCGGCGATCCCGCCGGCGGCGTGCCCGTCTGCAGGCGGGCGTTGGCCGGAAGGAGCGTGAACTCAGCCGTTGGAGGGCTGAACTGCACGACCTGAATGGACGGATTGCCGGCGTACATCTGGGCCTTGTTGAGCGCCCAGACCCGGGTTCCCTGGAAAGACGAGCTCGCCGGAAAGCCGAACATGTTGGCCGACATGTAGATGCCGTCCGGCCAGATCCCCATTTTCGGGTAGTCGCCCAGGGCGTCGGTCAGGTGCAGCGAGTAGAAGTTCCATCCGCCGGTGACCGGGTCCCCCGTCTTGGAGACCGCGAAACACTGGTAGGCGCCCGGCGGGCTGATGACGTTGCCGGAGCCGTCGAGCTGGAAGGCGAAGTCCGAGATGACCCAGCGGTCCTCGAAGGTGTCGTAGAGAATCACCGGATCGCCGAAATTTTCGGTATCGCAGAGATTCCCGAAATTGCCCTGACTCATGAAGGTGTCGAAGGTGAACGCCGCCACCCTGACGCTGTCCGACTTGCGATAGATGCCGACGGAGCTGTTGACGGACTGGATGTAGTAAACCGGTCCCACGTCGCCGACGGTATCGGGCGGACGCCCGGCGCCCCAGTTGGCGAAGTCGAGGCCCAGAAAGTTCGCGACCGGCGAAGGCGCGGCGACCTTCAACCCCGGCACGGCGGAAATGGGGGACTCCTTGGGGCCGCCCGGGAGCTCTATCCGGTCGATCTCCGGCTCCTCGCGCTCGGGCCGCTCCCGTGCCTTGGGCTTGGTCAGGGGCAGGGTCCGCAGGTCCACCGCCGTGCTCCCGGCCCTCCTCATCACAAGCTCGGTCGGCCGCCCGGCGGCTTTCGAGCCCGACGGAGCCTCATCGGATTGCACGGAATCCCGATCCTGCGCCGCGGCGGTGCCGGGGGTGACAAACAGGAGAAGGGCCAGTAGCGCGCAGAACGGACTCAAGGCCAGACGGGCCTTTGCGCCGACTCTCAGAATAGGCATGGTGGAAACTCCCTCCCGAGGGAAAAACCGGACGATGTAAAATAAATTGTTAGACCTGTAGGATAGCAGACCCTCCGCGCCCGGTCCACCGGGCCCAGAGGACCGTCGCGGCCCTGGCGGCTCCCCTGGGGAATTCAACCCCGCCGACATCTGTTGCAACGAACGAATCCGGCAGCCTTGTCGGCAGCTTGCGAGAGAGGCGACGATCGGCTAGGCTTTCGGGTTCTTGGACACAGACCCCTCTGGGGAAACCACGAAAAGAGAGAAGGATCGACCGTGAAGAAAGACATCCATCCGCAGCTTCACATGGTGACCGTGCACTGTGCGTGCGGCAACACCTTCGAAACCCACTCCACCAAGGACGAGGTGCGCCTGGAGATCTGCTCCGCCTGCCATCCGTTCTTCTCCGGCAAGCAGAAGCTGATCGACACCGCCGGACGTGTCGAGCGCTTCCAGAAGCGCTACGCGCAGACCGGCCGCGGGTAAGCACCACCTCAGGCTCCGGCGCCCCCCAGGCCGGGGCGGAGAATTCTCAGCATGCGTTCTAGCAACAGCCCCGAGGGCGAGCTGCTGGTTGGCGGCCAGGCCTTGATCGAGGGAGTGATGATGCGCTCCCCCGGCGCCTATGGCGTGGCTGTCCGCCGGCCGGACGGCTCGATCGCCTTCCAGCGCGGCAAGGTGGCGAGCCTCGCCCGGCGCTATCCGTTCCTGAAGCTGCCAATCCTGCGCGGCGTCGCGGTGCTCTTCCAGTCGCTCGCGCTCGGCATCCGCTCGCTCAACTTCTCCGCCGAGCAGGCGATGCCGGAGACCGGAAAGACGGCGGAGGCCGCGCCGGGCGCCAAGGCAACTGGCGACAGCGGCGACAAGTCCAACTGGGCGATCGCCGGCTCGATGGCGGTCGGCCTGGGGCTCGGAGCCGTGGTCTTCCTGCTGGTTCCGCTCTGGCTGACCAGGCTCTCGGAGACGTACCTCTTCGGCTCGCTGTCGAGCCTGGGGTTCAACCTGGTGGACGGCGCGCTGCGGGCCCTGTTCTTCCTGGCCTACATCTTCCTCATCTCGCGGATGAAGGACATCCACCGGGTGTTCCAGTACCACGGGGCCGAGCACAAGGTGGTCTTCGCGTGGGAGAAGCAGGTGCCGCTGACGGTCGAGAACGCCCGCGCGCAGAGCCGGCTCCATCCGCGGTGCGGCACCAGCTTCCTGCTCTTCGTGCTGCTGGTCTCGATCCTGGTCTTCTCGTTCATCCCCAAGACGCTGCCGTTCCTGATCATGTATCGGCGGACGGCTGCTGCTGGTGCCGCGTGATCGCCGGGCTCTCCTACGAGGTGCTGCGCTTCACGGCGAAGCATCAGGCGGCCCCGCTGTTCGCGCTGCTGGTGGCGCCGGGGCTGGCGCTGCAGCGGATCACCACCCAGGAGCCGACGGACGACATGCTGGAGGTGGCCATCGCGGCGCTCGAAGAGGCGCTGCGCGAGGACGGCCTCCTGCAGGACCACGAGACCCCCCGGATGGCCGCCGACCCGGTCGCCGTCGCCGCGCAGGCGTAATATCTGGAAAGACCATGATCGAGAAACTCGCAGAGATTGAGAAGACCCACCAGGAGCTGACTCAGCGGCTCTCCGATCCCGCCATCTTCTCGGACCCCAAGGCGTACCGGGAAGTGAACAAGACGCTGTCGGAGATCGATCCGGCCGTCCGCCTCTACCGCGAGTACGTCAAGACGCGGAGGCAGCGGGAGGAGAACGACGAGCTGCTGGCGTCGCTGGCCAAGGACGACGACCTGTACGAGATGGTGCAGGAGGAGAAGCAGCAGCTGGTGGCCCGGGTCGCGGAGCTCGAGGAGCAGCTCCGGCGCGAGCTGACCCCCAAGGACCCGAACGACGAGCGCAACGTCGTGCTCGAGATCCGCGCCGGCACGGGCGGCGACGAGGCCTCGCTGTTCGCCGCCGAGCTGTTCCGCATGTACACCCGCTACGCCGAGCAGCAGGGTTGGCGGGTGGAGGTCATCGACCTCTCGGAGTCCGGGGCCGGGGGGATCAAGGAGGTCTCCGCCATCGTCGAGGGGCGGGGCGCCTACAGCCGCCTGAAGTACGAGGGGGGCGTCCACCGCGTGCAGCGCGTCCCCGCCACCGAGTCCGCCGGGCGCATCCACACCTCCGCGGTGACCGTGGCCGTGCTCCCCGAGGCCGACGAGGTGGAGGTCGAGGTCGACGAGAAAGACCTCCGGATCGACCGCTTCTGCGCCTCCGGTCCCGGCGGCCAGGGGGTGAACACGACCTACTCGGCCGTGCGGCTCACCCATCTCCCGCTCGGGCCTCGTGGTCTCCTGCCAGGACGAGCGCAGCCAGATCAAGAACAAGGCGAAGGCGCTCCGCGTGCTGAAGGCGCGGCTGTACGAGATGGAGCGCGAGAAGGCCGATTCCGCGATGAGCGAGGAGCGCCGCAAAATGGTGGGCTCAGGCGACCGCTCGGAGAAGATCCGCACCTACAACTTCCCCCAGAGCCGGGTGACGGACCACCGCATCGGCCTGTCGATCCATCAGCTCCCCACGGTCATGGAAGGCAACCTCGATCCCCTGATCGAGCCGCTCGTCCTCCCACTTCCAGGCCCAGAAGATGGAAGAGCAGTCGCGGGCGCACTGAGGCCTGGCCCTGCCTCCAGGGCGGCCCCACAGGGCCGCCCCTACAGAACATCTCCCCCGTCCGCGAAACATTTTCTCCCCGTCCGTCATTTACTCCTAGCTAAACAGTTTGGAGCAATTTTGCGTATATAGCTCCAGACCTCAACCAGGAGAAAATCCCATGAAGAAGCTCGCGCTGTTCGCCCTTATAGCCCTGATGGCCTCGCCCGCCCTGATGGCCCAGTTCGCGCCGGTGCCGACCGAGACCATGGGCAGCCACATGAAGACGCCCGAGGAGAAGGCCCTGGATTGCTATGGCCGGGGGGTCAAGCTGATGAAGAAGGCCAAGGGGGAGACGGACCACGACAAGCAGATGAAGCTCTACACGAAGGCGAAGGACGAGTTCTCGAAATCGGTGGGATTCACCGGGCATTACGACGGCTATCTGGCGCTCGGGCAGGCCTTCCTCGCGCTCGGCCAGCTGCAGTCCGCCCTGGACGCTTGCACCCAGGCCCGGTCGATGAAGCCCAGTGCCGAAGAGGCCCAGGCCTGCATCCTCGATGCGCAGAAAGCGCCCGCAAGCGGCGAGGCCAAGCCGACCAGCGGGCGGTAGGGCCCCTTCTTCTCCCCGAAAAGGGGCCTCAGGAATGGGGCCCCGTCAGCTTCCAGACCGCGGCCACGGTCAGCTCCGCGATGCGGTGGAGCTCTTCCGGAGTCAGATACTCGTCGGTGCCATGGCCGCGGTAGTGCTTCATGTCCTCGGCAGGTCCGAAATCGACCCCATCCTTGAAGAGCCTGGCCTGGGTGCCGCCGCCGATCGCGATCGGCCGGCCGGGGGAACCCGTGACCTCTTTCCAGACGTCGAGCAGCCCGGAGACCAGCGGCCCTTCGGCCGGGGCGAGGTGGGGCTGGCTCGCGAGGTTCACCTGGACTTCGATCCCGGCGCCGGTGCGGCGGGTGAAGGCGGCGGCGCGGTCGGCGAGCTGCTTCTCGATGAAATCCTTGGCGATCCCGCGCGGATAGCGGATGTTGATCTGGGCCACGGGGGTGCCCTTGTCCTCCCGCAGGAAGGAGAGGTTGGAGGTGAGCTCCCCCATCACCGGATCGCGGTGAGCGAGGCCGAGCGCGAGCGCGTTCGTCTCGGTGCCGACGGCGACGCCGGTGAAGCTGGCGAGAGCTCCCCAGGGGTCCATCTGCAGCTCCAGGGTGGCGAGGAACGAGGTGAGGTCCCCGAGGGCATTGTGGCCGCTCGCCGGCTCGGACGAATGCCCGCCGCGCCCCTCGGCGGCGATCTTGAAGAGGTCCCCCTCGCGGCTGACCACCAGCTTTCCCTCGGGATGGGACCGGCTCCAGAGGCCCACGCGCTGCGCGAGCTCGCCAGAGGCGCCGGCGCGCTCCTCGGGAGTCCCGGCGCGCTCGAGGACCGCCTCCCCCCGTTCGGCGATGATCGACATGCCGCTGCCGCCGCTCATCCTGACGACCCGCCACGCCCCCGGCCTGGGAGCGGCGACCGGCTGGGCGCGAAAGGTGAGGATGCCGTACCCCTTCTGGGCGTGAGTGACGGGATAGCCGGCGTCGAGGCCGACCGTCCGGTCCGGCATCGAAGCGCGCGCGAGGTAGTAGGGGATCTCTTCCCAGCTCGACTCCTCGGCGTTGGCGATCAGCAGGCGAACGGTCGAATCGAGCGGCCAGCCGGTGTCCTGAAGCGCCGCCAGCGCGTAGAAGGCGGCGACGATCGGCCCCTTGTCGTCCTCGGTGCCACGGCCGATGATCCGGCCGTTCACAAGCCTTGCCTCGAAGGGGGGAGACGACCACTTCTGCCCTTCGACTCCCTGGACGTCGCCGTGGGTCAGGAGGGCGAGGACCGGCTGCGGCCCGGACAGCGTCAGCTCTTCCATCCGCCCGTCGTAGCTCTTGAACCCAAAGCCACGCTCGCGCGCCCGCTTCTCCAGCCACTCCCGCTGGCGCGCGAATTCCGGGGCGTTCCAGTTCTCCCTCCCCTCGACGACGAAGGTCTGGAAGGCGACGAGCTCGCGGAGGTCGGCGACCATCCGCTCGCCATAGCGGGCGAGGGTATAGCGCCGCAGCAGGCAGGAGGCCAGCCCGGCGTCGGCGGCGCGCACCGGGGCGGCGGGACGCAGGCGGGCGATCCGCGCGTCCAGCTCCCTGGCTCCGGCCGCGCCCGCCGCCTTGGCGGCGGCTTGCTGGAAGGCGTCGAATGCCTGGCGTCCCGGAGCGTCCGGTCCCGGCAGCGCGCGGGCGGCGGCCGCGAGATAGGGGTCGGCCTCTTTGCAGCCGGCTGTCTTCTGGGCCGCCACGGGGAGGGCGGCGCCCACCAGAAACGTGCTCAGGAACGACAGGGCGAGAATCTTCGGGGCTCGTCGCATGGGGATCTCCGGAAAAGACTTCTTCGCGATCTTCTATCACAGGGCGAAGCCGGCCGTAGCGGCTAGACTAGGCGGCCGATGCCTACCATCGGCCAGCTCCTCGCCGAGGCCCGGCCGCTCCTGGCGGCCACCCCGTTCGGCGCTTCCACGCGGGAAGCGCGGCTGCTCCTCGGGCATGTCCTGGGTCTCTCCGAGGGGAAGGTGCTGGCGCGCGAGGAGATGGCGGTGCCGCCGGAAGCCGAGCGGCGGTTCCGCGATCTCCTGGCGCGCCGCCTCGCCGGCGAGCCGGTCTCCTACCTGACCGGCGAGCGGGAGTTCTGGGGGCGGCCGTTCGCCGTCGACTCGCGGGTGCTGATCCCACGGCCGGAGACCGAGCATCTCGTGGAGGTGGCGCTCGAGCTGCGGCTGCCGGAGGCGCCCTGGATCCTCGACGTCGGCACCGGCTCCGGCATCCTCGCGGTGACCCTCGCGCTGGAGATCCCCGGCTCCCGGGCGGTGGCGGTCGATCTGTCCCCCGGCGCCCTGGCGGTGGCGGCCCGGAATGCCCACCGGCTCGGCGCCGCGGACCGCATCTCTTTCCTCGGCGCCGACCTCACGGCGGCGCTCGACCTCCGCCGTTTCGACCTGGTGGTGAGCAATCCCCCCTACGTGGACCGCTCGGAGATCCCCGAAATCTCCCTCGAGGTTCTGCGATTTCGAGCCCCACCTGGCGCTCTTTCCGCCCGGCGCCGGCGATGCGACCCTGGCGCGGCTCTTCGCTCAGTGCACGGGCCTGCGCTCCGGGAGTACCATTGGCGGTCGAAATCGGACGCGGACAGCTCGACGCCGTGCGCCGGCACGCCGCGGACTCCGGGCTGGACATCGCCGCGGTTCGGGAGGACTATGCCGGCATCCCGCGCACCGTGCTGCTGCGGCGCCGCCAGAGCTCTCTGATCAGAAAGGGAGTCATGGAAAAGTTCCACATCGTAGGGCCGACGCGTCTCGCCGGCCGCGTCGCGGCGAGCGGCGCCAAGAACGCCGCGCTGCCGGCGCTCACCGCCAGCCTGCTGACCGACGAGACGCTGACCCTCCGCCGCGTGCCGCGGGTGCGCGATATCCGCACCCTCCTGAAGCTGCTCGACCATCTCGGCATGGCCTCCGCAGGAGGAAGAGGACGGCACCCTCTCCCTCCGCCGCGAGCGGCCGAACCCGGAGCACGACGCCCCCTACGATCTGGTCAAGACGATGCGCGCCAGCGTCCTCGTGCTCGGGCCCCTGCTCGCCAAGGAGGGGCACGCCCGGGTGTCGCTGCCCGGCGGCTGCGCCATCGGCGTGCGGCCGATCGACCAGCACCTGAAGGCGCTCACCGCCCTCGGCGCCGAGGTCGACGCTCTCGCACGGCTACGTCGAGACCCGGGCCAAGCGGCTGACCGGCGCCCGCTTCCGCTTCGACATGCCGACGGTCACCGGCACCGAGAACGTGCTGATGGCCGCCGCCCTCGCCCGCGGCACGACCGTGCTCGAGAACTGCGCCCGCGAGCCCGAGGTGATCGACCTCGCCAATCTCCTCAACGCCATGGGCGCCCGCATCTCCGGGGCCGGCGAGGAGACGATCGTGATCGACGGCGTCGACGGCCTGGGCGCGGCCGAGCACACCATCATCCCCGACCGGATCGAGGGGGGCACCTATCTGATCGGCGCCGCGCTGACCGGCGGCGACGTGCTGCTCGAAAACGCCAATGCCGCCGATCTGGCGCCGCTGCTGGACAAACTGGCCGAGGTCGGCGCCAAGGTCGAGGTCACGGCGGAGGGGATCCGCGTCCGCGCCGACCAGGGGATCGCGGCCCGCGACCTGGAGACGGCACCGCACCCGGGCTTCCCCACCGACCTCCAGGCGCAGTACATGACGCTGATGACCCGCGCCTACGGGGTGTCGACGATCAGCGAGACGATCTTCGAAAACCGCTTCCAGCACGCCCCGGAGCTGATGCGGATGGGAGCCGACATCCGCGTCGACGGCGGCCGGGCGCAGGTCCACGGCCCCTCGCGCCTGACCGGCGCGGGGGTGATGGCGACCGATCTGCGCGCCTCGGCCTGCCTGGTGCTGGCCGGCATCGCCGCCGAGGGGGAGACGGTGGTCGACCGCATCTACCACCTCGATCGTGGCTATGAGCAAATGGAACTGAAATTGCAGAAGCCTCGGCGCGCGAGTCGCGCGGTGGTCGGTTCCCATGGGCACTTAAGCTCTAAGCGCCGGGCGGAGCCGCTTCTCCCGGCTCCGCTCCTCCGATGCTCGGCACCTTCGCTCTCGCCCTCGCCGTCACTGTCGCGGACCCGCGGCCGGAACTGGTCGAGCACCAGCTCGCCGGCAGGTCGGCCCAGGCCCTCGCCCGCGCCGAGCAGGAGCTCGCGGCGAATCCGGAGGCCTCCCGCAAGCTCGGCCTCGACTACCTCCGCGGCCATCTCCTCGACTCCCTGGGCCGCCTCCCGGAGGCCCTGGAGGCCTTCGGCCGCACCATGGGCGTGACCCCGGCGCTCAAGTTCCAAGGCCACTATCGCCTGGCGCTCGACCAGGACCGGCTGGGGCACCCCGAGGTGGCGGCGGGCCTGCTGGCGACCGCGATCGCCAGCGAGCCGGATTCGCCCCTGCTCCCCGAGGTGGTCCGCCTGCTCGACCGGACGCTCGCCGCAGGGGGGGACTGCAAGCTTCTGCGCAATCTGCGGACGGAGTCCATGCCCGCCGCCGCAGCGGCGGGAGATCCAGCTCGTGCGGGGGGAATGCGCCCAGCGCACCGGCTATCCCGAGATCGCGCGCAGCCTTCTGGTCAACCTGCTCGAGGAGAGCCGCGACGACGAGACCGCCCGCCTGGCCGCCGAGCGGCTCGCCCCCATGGTCTCCGAGTCCGAGCACGGCCGGGTGCCGATGCTGATCGGCCTCACCTTCGAGCGGCACAGCGACTTCGACCGCGCCCTGAGCTTCCTGCAGCGCGCCGCCGGCAAGGGCAACGCCCTCTCCCCGCGCGACGCCTGCGAGACGCAGCTCCGGATGGGTCACACCCTGATGTCGCTGCAGCGCTACGCCGAAGCCTCCCTGGCCTTCGCCCGCCTGTCCGGGCTGGCGCGGAGCGCCGCCGACCGCGCCCGCGCCCTCTATCAGCAGGCGCGCTCCCACGAGCTGCGGGGAGCCTGGCCGGCGGCCGGCAAGGCCTACCGGCAGGCCTACGCCGCCGAGCCGCAGGGGACCGCCTGGGCCGCGCCCGCGCTGCTCTCGGCACTCCGCCTGGAATGGCGCGCCGGCTCCGAGGCCGCCGCGATCTCGCTGTACGAGAAGCTCACCGGGGACCCCAAATGGCGCGGCGAAACGGCGCGGGCCGCCCTCTTCCTCGCCGCCTCGGACCTCGTTCGCGGCCGGGGTGAGCGCGTCAGGGCCTGGCTGGCGAAGGCGCGGCTGGGCGGCCGCGACGACCGCCTGGAGGCGGATTACTGGAGCGGCCGGCTGGCGGAGCTGGAGAAGAACGGCCCGGAGGCGGTGGCCCGGTATCTGGACGTCCTGCGCGCCGACCCCTACCACCCGCTGGCCCGCGCCGCCCGGGCGCGGCTCGCCGGCGAGCCGCTCGCCCGCGTCACCGCCGCCGAGGGGCGCCGGCTGGCCGCCGCGGGCCGCGTCGACGATCTCTACGGCTCCTGGCTGCTGCTCGGCAGCGACCCGGGGGGCGGGACGGGCGGCCCAGCGCCGGCTGGAGCAGCTCCTGCTCGCCGACCGCCGCGCCGCGCCCTTCCTGCGGCTGGCCGAGGTGCCGGTGCGGCGCTGGCCAATGTGGGGCAAACCGCTCGACGGGCCCGAGGAGGCGCTGCTCGCCCTCGGCGTCTGGCACGAGGGCGCGCCGGCGGTGCGCGATCTCTTTCCGCTCTCCGATCCGTCGCTCGCCTTCACCGGCGGCCTGCTGCTCGCCCGCGGGGGGGATATCGCGCGCTCCATCGCGACGGCCGAGGCGTTGCGAGCCCGCGCGCCGGCCCGTGTCCCCCTGGCGCTCCAGCCCCCCGGGCTGCCGGCGGCTGCTCTACCCCTTCCCCTACCGGCAGACCATCATCGCCCAGGGTGCGGATCCGCAGGGTCGAGCCCGCCCTGCTGGCCGCCCTCATCCGCGAGGAGAGCCGTTTCGACACCTCGCTGCTCTCCCCGGCCGCGAGCCGCGGCCTGACCCACCTCTCCCTGGCCACGGCCAAGCGCCTCGCGGCCCAGCTCAATCTGGAGCGCCTTCAGGCCGGAGGACGCTCTACCGCCCCGAGGTCTCGATCGCCCTGGGCGCCGCCCATCTCGGCGCTCTGCTGAAGGACTTTTCAGGCGGCGTGATCCCGGCGGTCGCGGCCTACGACGCCGGGGAGACCGAGGCCATGGTCTGGCGCAACCAGTGCTTCAGCCAGGAGCCCGAGGAGCTCTACACCAAGATCGGCACCAGCGCGACTCGCGACTACGTCCGGCGGGTGCTCGCGGGGTGGGAGCAGTATGAGGAGCTGTATTAGATCGCCGGCGGCTTCTTGCCCGCCGGTTCCGCCTTCTTCGGATCAACCTTCTTCCCCGCGATCGTCTTCACCACCGGCGGCAGCGGCTGGTTGGCCTGCTGGGCGAGAGAGTAGATGGCGACATCGGCCTTGGTCCGCAGATCCTGGGTCCACTTCGCCATCTCCTGGGTCATCTTCTGCTGCTTCAGGGTCTCGCGGATGTCCTCGCGCACGTCCTCGAGCGGAGGGGGCTGCTGCCCCCGCTTCTGCATCTCGGGGGTGAGCACCTCGCGGTAGTAGCGGTTGAGCTCGTCCGGCCCCACGAAGACGCGGGCGCCCAGACGCTCGTCCACGTAGGTCAACACCAGGAGCTGGCGGGCGACGAGCTGGCGCAGCGCCTTGGGGTCCAGCCCCACCTCTTTCAGGGCCTTCTGGAACGCGGCCTCGTCCGGGAAGCGGGAGCGGATGTCGGCGACCCGCTTCTGGATCTCGTCGACCGGCACCTGCTCGAAGTTGAAGCGGTCGATCTCGTGGAACTGCAGCCGCTGATCGATCAGCGCGTCGAGCACCCGGCGGCGGAACCTCTCGTCGGTCTCGCCGGGCTGCGGCTGCTCGAGGCCGAGCCGGATGGCCCGCTCGACGTCGGAGGCCAGGACCGGGTCCTCGTCCACCACCGCCAGCACCCGGTCCCGGAGCGTGGCCGGCGCGGAGGCCGCCGGGGGGGCGGGCTTCGCCGGCGCCGGCTTTGGCGTCTGCGGCCAGGCGGGCGAGCCCGCCGCGAGGAGAGCCGCGGCTATCAGGAAAGCGAGCGGCGCGGCCGCCAGGAACGGCCGGAAGGAGCGCGATTCGGTCTTCATGCGCCCATGCTAGCATCCGCCCCGACGACCCAAAACCATGGCCGCCAACAACAACATCCTGAAGATCGGCCTGGCGCAGATCGACGGCCGGCTGGGCGACGTCGAGCATAACGCCGGGCGCCATCTCGAATGGATCGCGCTGGCGCGGGAGGCCGGCGTCGATCTGCTGGTCTTCCCCGAGCTGTCGCTGACCGGCTACCGGCTCCTCCACCTGACCCCGCGGGTGGCGCTGCCGCTCGGCTCGCCCGTGCTGGCGCGGCTCGCCGAGGCCGCCGGCCCGATGCGCGTGGTGCTCGGCTTCGTCGAGGAGGGGGAGCGCGGCGTGCTGCACAACAGCGCCGTCCTGCTCGCCGGGGGCGTGCCGGTCCACGTCCACCGCAAGCTCTACCTGCCGACCTACGGCATCTTCCAGGAGGAGCGCTTCTTCGGCGCCGGCCGGCGGCTGGAGATCCTGCCCCTGCCTTGGGGGACGGCCGGCCTCCTGATCTGCGAGGACCTCTGGCACCCCGAGCTGGCGCGGCGGCTGGCGGTGGCCGGCACCCGGCTGCTGATCGTCGTCTCGGCGGCCCCCGGCCGCATCGGCCCGGGGGCGATGCCGGAGAGCCAGGAGAGCTGGGAGATCCTCACCCGCTCCACGGCGCTGCTCAACACCTGCTGGGTGCTCTACTGCAACCGCGTCGGCTGGGAGGAGGGTTCCTTCTACCCCGGCGCCAGCCACGTCGTGCGCCCCGGCGGGGAGATCGCCGGCCGCGCGCCGCTGCTCGACGGAGCACCTGCTGGTGGCGGAGATCGACCTCCGCGACTCCGACCGCCTGCGCTGGCGCCTGCCGCTGCTCGACGACGAGCGCTTCGACATCGAGGGCCCCGCCGCGTGATCCGACGCGAGCAGGTCCCCGAGCGCCTGCGGCTCAACGCCCCGCTCGCCGAGGCGGTGCTGACCAGCTTCATCCGCGACGCCGTCGAGACCTCCGGCACGGCCGGGGTGGTGGTCGGCCTCTCCGGCGGCGTCGACTCCTCGCTCTCGGCGGCGCTCGCCGCGCGGGCCCTGGGCCCCGAGCGCGTCCATGGCTTCCTGCTCCCCTACCGCACCTCGTCCCCCGAATCCGAGCGCGACGCCCGCGCCGTGGCCGGGCACTTGCGGCTGCCGCACCGGGCGATCGAGATCTCCCCGATGGTGGACGCCTACTTCGCGCTGGAGCCGGACGCCGGGGCCGACCGGCGGGGGAACAAGATGGCGCGCGAGCGGATGACCATCCTCTTCGACCAGGCGAAGAAGCTCGACGCCCTGGTGCTCGGCACCTCGAACAAGACCGAGATCCTCCTCGGCTACTCCACGGTCTTCGGCGACAACGCGAGCTCGCTCAACCCCCTGGGCGACCTCTACAAGTGCCAGATCTGGGAGCTCTCGCGGCACCTCGGCCTGCCCTCCCAGGTGATCGACAAGGCCCCCTCGGCCGACCTCTGGCCGGGGCAGACGGACGAGGGGGAGCTCGGCTTCTCCTACGAGCTGGCCGACGAGGTGCTCTACCTGCTGTTCGACCTCGGGCTGCGCCCCGAGGAGGTCGCCGAGCGGGGATACGAGGAGAAAGTGGTCCAGCGGATCGTCACGCTCGAGCAGCGTTTCCGCTTCAAGCGCCGGCTGATGCTGATCGCCCGCCTCTCGGGGAGCGCCGTCAACCTCGACCAGGAGATCCCAAGAGACTGATGGCGGGCAAGCTCCTGGTCGTCGCGACCCCGATCGGCAACCTCGACGACCTGTCGCCGCGGGCTCGCGCCGCCTTCGAGTCGGCGGATCTGGTGGCCTGCGAGGACACCCGCCATACCGGCCGCCTGCTCGCCCACTTGGGGATCAGGAAGCCGCTGGTCTCCCTCCACGAGCACAACGAGCGGCAGCGCCTGCCGCGCCTGCTGGCCGACCTCCAGGAGGGGAAGACGATCGCGGTGGCGAGCGACGCCGGCACTCCGTTGCTCTCCGACCCCGGGTTTCTGCTGGTGCGCGAGGCGGCGGCCCTGGGGGTGCGGATCGAGCCGATCCCCGGCGCCGCCGCGCCGCTCGCCGCACTGATCGTCTCGGGCCTCCCCCCCTACCCGTTCACCTTCGCCGGCTTCGCGCCGCCGAAGACCGGCAAGCGGCGCACCTTCTACAAGCACTGGGCCGGCCTCGGCCACACCCTGGTGGTCTTCGAGTCCCCCCACCGGCTCCTCGCCAGCCTCGAGGACGCCCTGGCCGAGCTCGGCGACCGCCCGGCGGCGGTCGCCCGCGAGCTGACCAAGATGCACGAGGAGGTGCTGCGCGGCCCTCTCTCCGGGCTGCTCGAAGAGCTGAAGGCGCGCCCTTCGTTGAAGGGGGAGTTCGTGCTGGTGATTGGCGCTTTGCCAACACCGTAACAATTTCCGCTTCCCGCCCGCCTGAGATTGACGACGGGCCGGCGCGGTCCTATAGTCGTTTTTGCCCCCTCCTACGCGCATTAAACGTGGGTAACGTGTATTCAACATTTTCGGGCAAGGAGTTTTCCATGAAAACGCGATTTTACCTTCACACTCTGTTAGCGTTTCTCGTCCTCCTCACCGTGAGCGTCGCCGCGCAGGCGCAGGCGACCCGGACCTGGGTATCGGGGGTCGGCGACGACGCCAACCCCTGCAGCCGCACCGCCCCCTGCAAGACCTTCGCGGGCGCCATCTCGAAGACCGCGACCAACGGTGAGATCAACGTCCTCGATCCCGGCGGCTTCGGCGGCGTGACGATCACCAAGGCGATCACCATCTCCTCCGAGGGGTTCGAGGCCGGCGTGCTGGTGTCGGGCACCAACGCCATCATCGTCAACGCGCCGACCACCGCCACCGTCATCCTGCGCGGGCTCGACATCGAGGGCCTCGGGACGGGTCTTGCGGGCATCAAGGTCCTGGCGGTCGGTGCCCTCCACGTCGAGAACTGCACGATCAACAACTTCACTGCGCTCGGTATCGACTTCGCGCCCTCGAGCGCCGCGGCCGCCACCAGCCAGCTCCTCGTCAGCAATTCGATCATTCGCAACAATAACGGCGCCTCCAGCGGCGGCATCCGCGTCAGGCCGGGTGCCAACGTAACGGCGAAGGGCATGATCGAGAACGTTCAAATCAGGAACAATACCTTCGGTCTCCGCGTCGATGACAACAGCACGGTGACGGCCAAGGACACGACTGTCGCGGATAACGGCAACGCGGGTTTCCTTGCCGCCTCGGCCGTGACCGCGGCGGTCCTCAACCTCGAACATTGCGTAGCGACAGGAAACACGAACGGGGTCAAGGCGGACAACCCCAACGGTACGGTCCGGATCTCCAACTGCACGATCGCCGGGAACACCAACGGCCTTACTACGACTGGCGGCGGCCATATCATCAGCTTCAACAACAACAGCAACGCTGACAACGGCGGCCCCACAGGCAACATCCCGCAGCAATAAGTAAGCCGTTGACCGTAGCCCGCAAGATGAAGGCCCTCCTCGCCAGGATCGGCGGGAGGGCCTTCCATTCAAACGCCTCAGCCGGTCCCAGGGTGATCGGAGCCACCGGCGGCTCGGGCACCCGCGTCATGGCGCGGCTCCTGCGCCGCGGTGGCACTTACATCGGCACTCGCCTCAACGAGGCCGAAGACGCCATCGAGATCGGTTTATTCCTCAACGAATGGATCCCACCCTACATCAGCAGCGAGCACCAGGGCGCGCCGATGATGCCCGAGACGCGGAGGGAGATGTCGGGGCAGTTCCGTGAGGCTCTCGCCCGCCATCTTCAGTCGACGGCCAACCGCGGCGGACCCTACGGCTGGAAAGAACCGCGGAGCATCTACCTGCTCCCCTTCCTCGACGGCGAGCTCCCCGGCCTGCGCTTTCTGCACCTGATCCGGGATGGGCGCGACATGGCTTTTTCAGCGAACCAGAACCAGCTCAATAAATATGGGGGCGCCATGATCCCTCCCGAGTTGGCCGGCTGGCCGCAGCCCGTGCGATCGATCGCCCTGTGGAGCCGAATCAACCAATGGGCCGCCGATTATGGCGAGTCGAGGATGCATGGCCGGTATCTCCGCGTCCGCTTCGAGGACCTGTGCGCCGAGCCCGTCCCGCAGGTCCGGCGTGTCTTCGACTTCTTCGGTCTCGCGGGAGATCCCGCCGAAGCGGCGGGGATCGAGCTGGCGCCCCCGGACTCCATCGGCCGCTGGCAGCCGGAGGACCCCAATGTCCTGGGGGCACTCCACGAGTACGGCGGCGCCGCGCTTCGCCGCTTCGGCTATCTCTGAGTTGCCCCTCTGAGCTACCCCACCGCGGCGTAGCGGCGGAAGGAGCGCGGCAGGGTCTCCACCACCGGCAGATCGTAGCGGCAGCGGATGCTCGAGCCGTGCTTGCGCACGTCGCCGCCGTAGATGTGGATCGAGATCGCCGTCCTCGGCCCCGGGTTGTAGACGGTGTGGACGTCCCCCGGTGGCTGCAGCACCGCGACCGACCCCTCCTTGTGCGTGGATTCGCCGATCGCGAGCAGGTACTGGTCCGCCCCCTCGCTCACCACCTGGTACTGCACCTCGCACTCCTGCCCCTCGTGGATGCCGACCACGCACCAGGAGATGTGGTCGTGGACCGCGGTCGCCTGACCCGGCAGCCAGACCAGCGCCATGATCGAGAAGCGCCCCCCCTCGTCCACGTGCAGGATGTGCTGCCGGTAGCGGACCGGGTCCGGCTGGCGCTGCTCCGGCGTCAGCAGATAGGGGTTGCCCAGGAACGGCCGCAGCGCCCCTCCCACCCACCGCACCATCTGACCTGGTTCACGCTCCAGGGCCAGCACATCGCCGACCGACCGCACCAGGTCGCCCAGAACGAGGTTTTTCGAAGCCGTCGCCGTACCCATGACCATCCTCCTCCCTGTTGTCTCTCAGGCCCCGAGGCGGGCCTGAGAGACAGAATAGGGAGAGGAAGTTCGATTGTCGGTACCAGGACGGTATGAAGAAAGTAACCTCAGCGCCCGCCGGCCGCCGACGCGAAAAACGCCGCGATGTCCTTCTTGAGCTGCACGCGGTCGGTCCGGCGGATGTACATCATGTGCCCCGCCTCGTAGTAGCGCAGGTTGATCCGCTGCGCGTACTCGGGCTCGAAGCCGATGTGGTGGAAGGTGTATTCCGCCGCGTAGAACGGCGTCGCGAGATCGTAGTAGCCGCAGGCCACGAAAACCTTGAGGGCGGGGTTCTGACTCATCGCGACGCGCAGGTCCTCCGCCACGTTGGCGTACTCGTTCCCCCGCCCGAAGCTCCACGGCCGCACCCGGTCGGTCAGGATCTCGTATGGGAGATCGCTCTTGAAACCGAGGTCCTGCCGCACATAATCGTTGAGCACGGCGGTGAACGGCCCGGTGATCGCGGCGTTGCTGGGATCGAATTCGTTCTCGGCTCCAATGGCGCTGCGGTCGCGCCCCTTGAAGCGGCTGTCGAGACGGCCGACGGTGACCCGCTGATCCCGCAGGAGCTCCTTGTCGAAGGCCTGGATCTCCGGCCGCAGGTTGGTCTGCTTGACGAACTCCGGCGACAGGCCGGTGTAGCGGGAGACCTTGGCGGCGATGTCGTTCCACTGCTCCGGGCTGAGCATGTTCCCCTGCATCAGGGCCAGCGTGTACTCGCCGGCGGCGAAGCGCCGGGACTCCTCGACCGCCCTCTGGAGACCGCCCGCCTGCAGGTCCGCCGGCAGCTTCTTGTGGTACCAAGCCGTCGCCGTGTAGGTGGGCAGGAAGAGCGGGTAGGGGAGGTCGTTGCCCACCGCGAAGCGGGCGGTCTGGAAGTTCAGGATCGTGGACAGCAGCACGATGCCGTTGAGGTAGATCCCGTGCTTGTCCTGGAGCAGGTTGGAGAGCTTGGCGGCGCGCGTGGTGCCGTAGCTCTCGCCGGCCAGGAACTTGGGGCTCGGCCAGCGGCCGAAGCGCACGGTATAGAGGCGGATGAACTCGGCGACCGTCTCGGCGTCCTGCTCGAGGCCGTAGAACTTCTTCGCGTCCTTGCCCGGGATGGCCCGGCTGTAGCCGGTGGTCACCGGATCGATGAACACCATGTCGGTGAGATCGAGCAGCGACTCCCCGTTGTCCTCCAGGTGGTAGGGGGGCGGCGGCGCCCAGCCTTCCTCTTCCATCGCCACCCGGCGCGGACCGAAGGCGCCCAGGTGGAGCCAGACCGAGGACGAGCCTGGGCCGCCGTTGAACGTGTAAGTGATCGGCCGCTTGCCCAGATCCTTCACGCCGTCGCGGGTGTAGGCGGTAAAGAAGATGGACGCCCGGGGCTTCCCCTCCTCGTCGCGCAGGATCAGGGTGCCGGCGGTGACGGTGTAGCGGAGGTCCTGGCCGCCGATGACGGCGTGATGCTGGGTGGTGACGAGGTGGTCCTCGGCCTTCGCCGGCGGGGCGGGGGCCTTCTCGGACGCCGCGGGCTGGTCCTGCGCCATGGCCTCGTCGTCCATCTCGTGCGGTGGCTGCGCGGCGGCGGGCCGGAGGCAGAGCAGAAGGAGGGGGGCGGCGAGCCACCAGGAATTCTTCTTGATCAAGATCGATCTCCCCAAAGAAAGAGGAGTATCACGAAGGGGACGGAAGGAAAAGAGATGGCAGGGGGCGGCCCTGTGCGGCCGCCCCCTGCAGAAATTCCTAGTACCGGGGCACCGACGGATCCACCATCGTGCTCCAGGCGTCGATGCCGCCGGCGAGGTTGATGGCGCGCGAGAAGCCCATCTCGCGCAGCAGGTTCACCGCGCGGGCCGAGCGCATGCCGTGGTGGCAGTGGACCACGATGGTGTCCGCCGGATCGAGCTCGCCCAGGCGGTCCTGCAACTCGGCGAGCGGGATCAGCACCGCGCCGTCCAGTTGATTGATCTCCCATTCCGGCGGATTGCGCACGTCGAGAACGGTGACCGGCCGCCCCTCGTCGAGCCAGGACTTCAGCTCGGGCGCGGAGATCTCGAACGTGGTCTCCACCGCATCGGCCTGCGGATCGATGCCGCAGAACTGCTCGTAATCGATCAGCCCATGCTGCGTCGGATGCTCCGAGCAGATCGGGCAGTCGGGGTTCTTGCGCAGCTTGAGCTCGCGGAACTTCAGCTTCAGCGCGTCGAACAGCAGCAGCCGGCCGATCATCGGGTCGCCGGCGCCGACGATCAGCTTGATCACCTCGTTGGCCTGCAGCGAGCCGATGATCCCCGGCAGCACGCCGAGCACGCCCCCCTCGGCGCAGGAGGGGACCAGCCCCGGCGGCGGCGGCTCGGGGAACAGGCAGCGGTAGCACGGCCCCCTGGCCCCCCAGAAGATCGACACCTGACCCTCGAAGCGGAAGATCGAGCCGTAGACGTTCGGCTTGCCGGTCAGCACGCAGGCGTCGTTGACCAGGTAGCGGGTCGGGAAGTTGTCCGTGCCGTCGACGATCACGTCGTAGTCCGCGAACAGCTCCAGGGCGTTCGAGGAGTCGAGCCGCGTCTCGTAGGGGGTCACCTTGATATGCGGGTTGAGGTCGCGCAGGCGGTCGACGGCGGCCGCGATCTTCGGCCGTCCCACGGCCGAGCGGCCGAACAGCACCTGGCGGTGGAGATTGCTCTCGTCGACGACGTCGAAGTCGACCAGCCCGAGCGTGCCGACCCCGGCCGCCGCCAGATAGAGCCCGAGCGGCGAGCCGAGTCCGCCGGCGCCGATCATCAGCACCTTCGCCGCCTTGAGCTTGCGCTGGCCGAGAGTGCCGACCTCGGGGAGGATCAGGTGGCGGCTGTAGTGGCGGATCTCCGCCGGCGATAGTTCCGGCAGCTCCTCGACCCCGCGCGCCGTTTCGAGCAGGCTGGTGGCGGCGCCGGCGCCCCCCGCGATCGACGGGATGATCGAGAGAGTGTCGCCGCTCACCAGCGGCGTGCTCTCCTTGCCGAGATGGCGCACATCCTCGTCGTTGAGGAACAGGTTGACGAAGCTGCGCAGCGTGCCGTCGTCGGTATAGAGATGGCGCTGCAGGGCCGGGAACTGCCGGATGAGATCCTTCAGCGCCTCGCCGACCGTGCCGCCCTCTGCCTGAATCTCCCCATTCTCGGCCGTGAAGCGCCGCAGGGGGGTGGGAATGTGAATGGTGACGCTCATCAGACCGCCTCCTTGTCGATGATCTCTTCGTCGAACTGGTCGCGGTCGTCGGCGAGGCGCCAGCTCCGGGCGTCCGCCGCGCGGCCCTTCTGCACGGAAACAATAAGGTACGAGAGCCCCGGCCAGGCGTGCTCGCGGTCGAAGTCGCTCGGCTTCGACGGATGGTCCGGATGCGAATGGTAGTAGCCCACCACGTCGGCCCCCGCCGCCCGCGCCTCCTTGTGCGCCGCCAGCACCGTCTCCGGGTTGATCACGTACCGGTTGTGGCGGCTGTCCTGGCGCTCGTTGGCCACCGGGAGCAGGCGCTCCACCCACGTCGTCTCCGCGCCGGTCTTGCCGATCAGGAAGCCGCAGCACTCCTCCGGATAGGTCTCCTCGCCGTGACGGTCGATCGCCCGCAGGTGGTCGGAGGTGATGAGCAGTCGGTTCATGAGCTTCAGGGCTCCTCCCAGAAACGGTCGGACAGGTACTTGTCGGCGTCGTCGCAGAGCACCGTGACCAGCGTGCCCGAGCGCAGCCCGGCGGCCACCTTGAGGGCAGCGGCCACGTTGCCGCCGGCGGAGATGCCGACCAGCAGCCCCAGCTCGCGGGCGAGCCGCTTGACCATCCGGTAGGCCTCCTCGGTCGGCTGCTCCATCGCCTCGTCGGCGAGCGCCGGATCGTAGATCGGGGGAATGATGGCCGAGGCCATGTGCTTCATCCCCTCCATGCCGTGAAACGGCGAGTCCGGCTCGACCGAGATCAGCCGCACCTCCGGACGCGTATCCCGCAGGAACCGGCCCACACCCATGAAGGTGCCGCTGGTGCCCAGGCCGGTGACGAAGTGGGTGATCGCGCCGCCGGTCTGCTCCCAGATCTCAGGGCCGGTGGTGCGGTAATGGGCGCGCCAGTTCTCGGGGTTCGAATACTGATCGAGATAGGCCCAGCGCTCCGGCGCCTCGGCCACCAGCCGCCGCGCCTCCAGGATCGCGCCGTCGCTGCCGGACATCGGATCGGTGATCCGCAGCTCGGCGCCATAGGCGCGCAGGATCTTCTTGCGCTCCGGGCTGGCGCTGTCCGGGAGGCAGAGGGTGACCGGAATCCCCATCGCGGCGCCGATCATGGCGTAGGCGATGCCGGTGTTACCCGAGGTGGCGTCGAGCAGCCGCCGTCCCTCGCCGAACAGCCCCCGCCGCTCGGCGTCCAGCACCATGGCGAGCGCCGGCCGGTCCTTCACCGAGCCGCCCGGGTTGGCGAACTCCGCCTTGGCGAACAGCTTCACCTCGTCACGCCCGGTCAGCGCCGAGAGGTCGATCAGGGGCGTGTTGCCGATCAGCTCCAGCAGGCGCACGGGGCGCCGCCGGTCGGTCGTGGGGGTGGGGTGCTCCAGGGCAAGGTGCATGGCAAGTCCGCGGCTCCGGTCTGTCGGCTCAAGCTAACAGACAGGGGTAAGACTGTAAAGGAGAGTGCCTTGGTCATGAATTCCCGAGCCGGGGGAGGGGGAGATCACGGACTGGCACGGACGAACACAGACAGACACGGGAGACCGCCGGGATCAGGTCCTGCTGTCCGTGTCTGTCTTTGCTCGTCCGTGTCCGTCCGTGATCTATCCTTACCCCATGGAAGACGCACCCCACACCGGACCCGACCGCGTTCCCCCAGGCCAGTACGTGACCGACAAGTGGCCGGTCCTCACCTATGGCCGCACCCCGGAGATCGCCCTGGAGAAATGGACGCTGAAGATCTCCGGCCTGGTGGCCGCCGAGCGCACGCTCTCCTGGAAGGAGTTCCAGGCCCTCCCCCGGGTGCGGATCACCGCCGACTTCCACTGCGTCACCCGCTTCTCCACCCTGGACAACGGGTGGGAAGGGATCTCCACCGCCGAAGTGCTGAAGCAGGTCCGGGTCGACCCGGAGGCGTCCCACGTCATGCTCCACTGCTACGGCGGCTACACGACCAACCTGCCGCTGGAGGATTTCCTCTCCGAGCGCGCCCTCTTCGTGGACCGGCACAACGGCAAGCCGCTGCTGATCGACCACGGCGGACCGGTGCGCCTGATCGTGCCCCACCTCTACGCCTGGAAGAGCGCCAAGTGGGTGAACGGCGTCGAGCTGCTCTCCGAAGACAAGCGCGGTTTCTGGGAGGAGAACGGCTACCACACCTACGGCGACCCCTGGAAAGAGGAGCGCTTCAGCTCCCAGGAGACCCGCGAGGCCTATCAGGTGCGGAGGCGGGCCAAGGAGCTGGGGATCGTGCCGGAGGACTGATCCCCTGCTACAGCCCCGGAACCTGAATCACCAGCGAGGCCACGATCGAGGCCACGGTCAGCCCCAGGCAGACCACCGCCGCCAGCCGGTGATTGCCCGACTCCGTCTTTCGGGGATCGAGCAGGACGCCCGCCAGGAAGCCCCCCGCGAAGCCGCCGAGGTGGGCCCAGTTGTCCACGCCGCGCATCAGGAATCCGAAGATGATCATGAACAGGGCATAGCTCCAGGCCATCCGCCCCACGGCGCTGCTGCCCATCCGGCGGCCGTAGTAGACGAGCGCGCCGAGCAGCCCCAGGATCGGCGCCGAGGCCCCCAGGGTGAGCTGCACGCCCAGCAGGCTGCTGGCGAGGAAGCCGGTGATCGAGGAGATGGTGTAGACGATCACCGTCCGGGCGGGACCGTAGAGCTCGGCGGTCTCCGGGGCGAGGAAGCGTATCCAGTAGAGGTTGAAGCCGATGTGCAGCAGGCCGCCGTGGAGCCAGCCGGCGGAGAGCAGGGTCCACCAGCGATCCAGCCCGAAGACCGGGATGGCGCCGGAGGCGCCGAACCGGAGCAGGCTCTCCTGGCTCGGGGAGACCATCGAGAACAGGCTCCCCATCCCGATGTGGCTGGGGTCCACGACCAGCATCGCCACATACAGGAAGGCGTTGCCGATGATCACCGCCTGGACGAACCCCAGATCCTTCCCCAGGCCGCGCACGGCGGAGGTGAGACCCCACATCCCCGGGCGCTTGCGCCCGCAGTTGAGGCAGACCTCGTCGTTGACCCCCACCAGCTTGCCGCAGGAGGGGCAGAGAACCGAGCCGGTACGCTGGCGCTTGAGCATGGCGCGGTACTTTATCAGGGGTTCTGAGATCCCGAACCGCCCGCGACCCGTGGGGCTGAAATGCTCTCAAACCTGGATGGCGGGCTCCCTGGGATCGGGATCGCGGCGGACCGGCTCGTCCTCCGGCGCCTCCCGGGGATCATCGATCGGCGGCTGCTCCAGGGGGGACTCGTCGGGATCGTCGATCGGCTCCTCACGCTTCGGGTTGTCGACCGGCTCGCGAGGGTCGCGGTCGCGGCGGGGGTCAAGGGGATCTACGGCGGTGATGTCGGGATTCGGCAAGGGTGCACCTCCTGGGTGGAGGGTTCCAGCAAGGATCGGGCCGGAGAGAGCCGAGGGATCAGGCGACCTTCAGAGCCATCCGCGTCGCCTGGGGAGCTTCCGCCCGAATGTCCTGGAAGATCTCTTCTGGGCTCCGATCATCTTCCCAGGTCCCCAGGACGGCGAAAAAGGATTCTGGAAGCCTGTCTTCGTCGTCCAGTTCGATCGTGATCTCAGGCATCGGTTCTCCCCTGAGAAGGAAGTATATTGCGCTGGCCGGACTGCCACGCACGATGTTCCGTTGAGGGGTGACGACACCATGAATCCCAGCATCCCTTACCCACCAGAAGTTCTCCGGGCGTTGGGAATGGGACCGGAAGAATTCGAGACCGAGGCCCGGTTGATCCTCGCCCTCAAGCTCTATGAGAACGGCAAGCTGAGTACCGGGCTCGCGGCCAAGCTGGCCGGGATACCACGTACGACATTCTTGTTCCTCCTGGGCCAGCACGGTGTATCTCCGTTCGGCGAAGAACCGGACGAACTTGAGCGGGATCTTGAAGATGCCCAACAGGTCCATGGTCCCAAGTCCCGCCCCGAAGGGGCGGAATTTGAATAGCCTGGGGTTTCAACCCCAGGTAGGCAGCCCACACAATCCCCACCCGCCCTGAAGGGGCGGAACCCCTCTTGGCCTGGATTGAGGATCATCACTGAAAGGCACCGCCCCCTCGGGGCGGATACGGGCGGGGTCTGCCCACCTGGGGTTTCAACCTGGTTGAAACCCATCAGGCTATTCAAATGCCGCCCTTTCAGGGCGGGGAGCCTCCCGGGATCGGCCCCTCAGCGGCGGTCGAGCTGGTCCAGGAGCAGGCTCGCCCAGACGTACCCCGGATCCAGGGCCAGGGCTTGACGGTAGAAGGTTCTGGCTCCGGCGGAATCCCCCTGTCGGGCGCGGACCTGGCCCAGCCAGGCCAGGACGTCCAGGCGCCCCCAGTTGGGCCAGGTCTTGGCCGCGGGTTCCTGGGCGAAGAGGGCTTCGGCCCGGCGGAGCTCCTTCTCGGCGGATTCAGGCCCGCCGCCGAGGGCCCGGGGCACGAAGAGGAGGCTGATCCCCTTCTGCAGGGGCACCCGGGGATTGGCGGGCGCCAGCTTCTCCGCTTCGGCGAAGGCGGCGGCGACCCGCGGCCCCAGCGTGATCGCCTTGAGCGGGCTCAGGGAGATCTGGGCGCCGTAGATCGAGCCGAGCAGGGCATGGGATTCGGCGTCCCCGGGGTTCCGCCGGAGGGAGGTCTGGAGCGCCGCCTGCGCTTCCTGGAGCAGGCGGGACCGCTCGGCCTTGCGGCTCTCCGGCAGGATCGGGCTCAGACGGGAATTGACGTAGGCCAGGGTATAGGCCCGGAGGTCCGAGATCGGCCCCCCGGCCTCGCGCCGGAGGATCTCCCGGTACTCGGCGAGACGGTCCGGCTCGCGGCGGGCCGCCGCCCTCTCGATCTCCAGATAGAAGGAAGAATTCTCAGCAGCGGTAGCCATCAAGGCGGGCAGCAAAACGACGGCGGCGAACAGCGGTACAACTCTCATCCACGCACCTCCCCGCCTTCCCCAACGCCGCGTGAAAGTCCCCCTATTCCTGCCTACGAAATCGTCTTCTGGAATGCCCGCGCGCTTCCCGCCACCAGGACGGCGGCGATCGCCAGCAGGGCGGCGACGTGGCTCCAGAGGTCCTGGAAGGAGGCGCCGCGGATGACGATGCCTCGCGAGATGGCGATGAAGTGGGTCGCCGGCAGGATCTGCGCGATCGCCCGCAGCGGCGCCGGCAGCGAGGAGAGCGGGAAGATGTAGCCGGAGAGCATGATCGAGGGGAGCAGGATCATCTGTGCGATCTGCGTCGCCTCCATCTGCGTCTTCGCCCGCGAGGAGACCAGCAGCCCCAGCGACAGCAGGGCGAAGAGGTAGACCAGCGCGAGACCAAGCAGCAGTGTCACGCTGCCGTGGATCGGCACTTTGAAGACGGTGGTCATCAGCGTCAGCACCAGGCAGAGCTGCACGAAGGAGAGCACCAGGTAGGGCAGGATCTTGCCCAGCACTACGGCGAGCGGCGAGGCCGGCGTCACCATCAGCTGCTCCAGCGTCCCCCGCTCGCGCTCGCGGACGATGGCGTAGGCGGAGAGCAAGGTCCCCGAGAAGGTCAGCAGGATCGCCACCAGCCCCGGGATCAGCAGGTTGGCGCTCCGCGAGTCGGGGTTGAACAGCAACGTCGGCCGCGCCTCCAGGGGAAAGTCGCGCACCCCCAGCTTGTCGCGGATCTCGGCCAGCGACCGGTTGAGGGCCACCCCGTTGGCCGCGCCCAGGGTCTGCGCCGAGATGCTGGAGTCGGAGCCGTCGATCAGCACCAGGAAGTCGGCGGTCTGCCCGCGCTGCCGCTTCTTCTCGTAATCGGGGGGGATCTCGATCCCCACCGAGGCGCGCCCGGCGACGATCTCCTTGCGCAGGGCCGCCCGCGACGGCACGAACCCCACCACCTCGAAGTAGCTGGTGTTGACGAAGTCGTCGACCAGCTCGCGGCTCTCGGCGCTCCGCCCCTGGTCGAAGACCACCGTCGGCACGCGCCGGATGTTGGTGTCGATCAGCCCGAAGAGGACGAGCTGGAAGACCGGGATCATCAGCGAGAAGCGCAGCGTCCCCTTGTCGCGGAGCATCTGCAGCCCCTCCTTGCGCAGGACGGCGGTGAAACCCCTCATGGCTTTTTCCCCTCTTTGCCGCCGCCGTTGCCGCCCGCCTGCATGCGGGTCAGCCGCACGAAGACGTCCTCGAGCGACGGCGCGATCGGCCGCACGTGCACCGGCGAGCCGGCCGCCGCCGTCAGCTCGCGCTCGATCTCGGCGTCGTCGATCCCGGCGTGGACCAGCAGGTGGAGGGCGTTGCCGAAGATGGTCACGTCCTCGACAAAGGGCATGGTGCGGGCCTTGCCCATCAGCGCGGCGGCCCCCTGCTCGCACTCGGCCTCGATCTGCCGCATTCCCTCGGGGGTGACCTCGGGGAGCTCGGTCAGCTCGTCCGGCTTCCCCTCGACCAGCATGCGCGAGAGGTAGAGGTAGCCGACCTTGCCGCAGCGCTCGGCCTCGTCCATGTAGTGGGTGGTGACGAGGAGGGTGACGCCCTGGGCCGCGAGGTCGAAGAGCAGGTCCCACAGCTCGCGGCGGGCGACCGGGTCGATGCCGGCGGTCGGCTCGTCGAGGAACACCACCTGCGGCTGGTGCATGAGGGCGGCGGCCAGCGCCAGCCGCTGCTTCCAGCCGCCGGAGAGCTGGCCGGCCCGGCGGTCGAGGTAGGGGCCGATGTCGGTGAGGTCGATCGCCCACTCGCGGCGCTCTTTGAGGCGGCCCCGCGGAGGCCGTAGACGCCGGCGAAGAAGTCGAGGTTCTCGAGCACCGTGAGGTCCTCGTAGAGGGAGAACTTCTGCGGCATGTAGCCGATGCGGCGGCGGATCTCCTCGCCGTTGCGGGTGACGTCGAGGCCGTCGACCGCCGCCTTCCCCTCGGTGGGGGCGAGCAGGCCGCAGAGGATGCGGATCAGCGTCGACTTGCCCGAGCCGTTCGGCCCCAGCAGCCCGTAGATCTCGCCCCGCGGCACCCGGAGGGTCACCTTGTCGAGGGCGCGGAACTTGCCGAAGTCACGGGAGACCCCCTCCGCCAGGATGCCGTAGTTCCCCGCCGGCTCGGCGCTCACCGCAGCCCCCCGAGCTGCCCGGCCGGGGCCGGTGGCGCGGACGGCGCGGCCTCGGCGAGGTCGACGATCGCCGCCATGCCGGGCTTCAGCTCGGGCGTCGGGTCGATCGCCACCTTGACGCCGAACACCTGGTCGCTGCGCTGGTCGAGGGTCTGGATGTTGCGCGGCGTGTACTCGGCCTGGCCGCGGATCTCGACCACGCGGCCGGGGAAGGAGCGGCGCGGGAAGCTGTCGACGTGGATCGCCGCCGGCTGGCCGACGCGCACCTTGCCGAGCTGGACCTCGGGGACGTAGACGCGCACCCAGATCTGGTCCGGCTCGAGCAGGGTCGCCACCGGCTGGTTGGCCGCCGCGAGATCGCCCGGCCGCAGGTCGAAGGTCTCGACGCGGCCGGCGGAAGGGGCGGTGACCACCAGCTCCTGGTGCTGCCGCTCGAGAAAGGCGAGGCGCTCCCGTCCTTGCGCCACGACGGCGGCGGCCGCGGCCACGTCCTCCGGCGGACCGCCGCGCTGGGCGGCGAGCAGGGTCTCGCGGGCGTTGGCCGCCTTGACCTGGGTGGCGTCGTACTCCCGGCGCGCGATGGCGCCCGCCTCCCAGAGGGCCTGGAACCGCTTGCGGTCGACCTCCGCGCTCTCATAGTTGATCCGCGCCTGCCGCACCTCCTCCTCGCGCGGGCCGCGTTTGACCCGCGCCAGCTCCGCCAGCGCCTGGGCCACCTGCGCCCGCTGCTGGGCGATTTCTAGATCGCGCAGATCGGGCTCGAAGGTCACCAGGGGCTGGCCGGCACGGACGGTATCCCCCTCCTTGACGTGCACCGTCTGCACCCGGCCGCCCAGCAGGGAGCCCACCTGGACGGTGTTGGCCTCGATCGAGCCGGAGAGGACGAACTTCGCCTCCGGCCGGGGACGGAAGAAGAACCACCAGACCGCGCCACCCACCACCGCCAGCAGCAGGACGACGCGGATCACGATTTTCAACCTGGAATTCATCGCGGACTCTCCTCAGCGGGACCCTCTGGCATGGCAGCGACCGCGCCATGGGTCCAGATCTCCACCAGCGTGTCGAGATAACGGTCGAGCGGCAGCGGCGGATCGGCGATGCGAGCGATCCGGTGCAGCGTGACGTAGGAATGGCAGCAGCCGATCAGCAGCAGGGCGGCGGCCTGCGGATCGCTCAGGCGCAGCCGGCCGGCGGCAATGGCCCGCTTCAGGTAGCTCTCGATCAGGGCCAGCAGCCGCTGCGGCGGTGTCGGCCGCACCTCCGGATCGAACGGCAGCGGGAACCCCGGGGCTTCCTGCAGGGCCTTGGAGCGCATCCAGCGGGAGATCTGCTCGTCGATCTTCTCCTCCAGGAAGGGGACGATCGCCTCGCCGATCCGCCGGATCACCCGCCGCGGGTCCTCGGCGCCGTCCACTCCGGCGAGGAACTCCACCGGCACCCGGATCTCCCCCGGCGCCGGGCTCATCGCGGCTGCGAACAGGGCCTCCTTGTTGGCCGCGTGGCGCAGCAACGCCGCCGGGCTGACGTCGAGCCTGGCCGCGATCGCCGCCAGGGTGGTCCCCTCGAAACCTCGCTCGGCGAACACCTGCCGCGCGGCGGCGAGGACCTCTTCGCGGGTGACTTTCGGCCGGCGTCCCATGATAAGTAAGTTTACAGTTATTTATTTTTATGGGTCAAGG
Organism: uncultured Acidobacteriota bacterium; assembly: GCA_963792575.1. Lineage (GTDB taxonomy): Bacteria > Acidobacteriota > Thermoanaerobaculia > Multivoradales > UBA5704 > DATARR01. The sequence goes on along the minus strand of CAWBWZ010000001.1, from coordinate 2,185 downwards.
CCCCCTTCTTGCACAGGCCTGAGCCCATGACACCCGACAACTCCCAATGGATCCTCCAGATCGTCTGGCTCCTCCTGCTGGCGATCCCGATCGCCTGCGTGGCGTGGACGGTGACGCACGAGGAGATCTTCCGCGAGCCGCGCGAATACTGCGCGGAGCGCTCCAGGACCTGCCGGAGCCTGCTGGCGCGGAAATTTTTCTATCTGTTCACCTGCGAATACTGCTTCAGCCACTACGTGACGATCTTCTTCCTGATCCTCACCCGCTACCGGCTGCTGCTGGACGACTGGCGGGGGTACGTGATCGCCTTCTTCGCCCTGGTGGCGATCGCCAATGTCTACATGAGCTCCTTCGCCCGGCTGCGCCAGGAGGTGAAGTCGGAAAAGCTGGAGGCGAAGCGGAAGGAGAAGGAGCTGGAGGAAGGGGAAAAGGGGATGGTAATCACGTCCTCAGTTGCGCCCCTGCCCGCCGCTCCCCGGCCGGCGCGGGAGGAAGGCGTCCTCAAGGGGCTGTAAACCCTGTCGTCCCTGTTCGTCCCTGGTTTTCTACGACTCGGCCGGCTCGTCGAGCTCCAGCTCCTCGACATCGGCGAGGATCTCCAGGGCCCGCGCGACATCGTGGGGGTAGACCTCGACGCGGCTGAGGGCGGTGGGGGCGCCGGTCAGGAGGCTGACGGCGGGGAGGCGCTCCTCGTGGACGCAGGCGTCGATCCCCTCGGATTCGAGCAGCGTGCGCGCCAGGTGGGCCTCCCAGGGGGAGTAGAAACGGCCGACGGTGACCAGGGCCTCGGGTTCCTCGTCCGGCACTCCCGCCATGGGCTCCGCCTCCTCGTCTTCCTTGACGATATAAAAGATGGGCCGCCGGTCGCGCAGCAGCTCGGCGGCGCGCTCGGCGTGCTCGGGGCGGACCTGGAGGCGCACGCCGCCGAGGGCGTTGGAGAGCGCTCCGTAGAGCCGGAGGAAGTGCTCGTCGGCGATCACCGCCTCGATCCCCTCCCCCTGCAGGCAGGCGAGGGCGAGCTGCGCCTCCCAGGGGGACGAGAAGGTCCCGACGGTGACCAGTCTGGAGAGCTCGTATTCGAGATCGGACATCGTTTCTTCTTCTGCTTCTTCTTCTATGGCGCGGTGCCCTGCCGGATCAGGGCCAGGACTCCGAACAGCAGGCCGGCGAAGAACAGCGCCGTCAGCAGGGCGGCCAGGATTCCCGCCTTCCGTCCCCGCGCGTGTGCCGTGAGGAGGTAGGCCCCGACGACGCTGAACAGCGTGAATAGACCAAACAGCAGAAAGGGCAGCCACATTTCACCTGATCTTACCCCGAGGCATTGATAGAGTAGGCCGCGCGACCAGGATCGTCTCGCAACTGAAAGGGCTCTCTTGACCAACGCCGTCCGCCCTCGCCTCCGGGTCTACCATGGCGACGAGATCGCGCTGGGGCCCGGCAAGGTCGATCTCCTGCAGGCGATCGACGAGGCCGGCACCCTGGCCGAGGCCGCCCGGCGGCTCGGCATGTCCTACATGCGCGCCTGGAAGCTCCTGCAGACGATGAACTCCTGCTTCAAGGAGCCCCTGGTCGACACCGCCCGCGGCGGCGCCGGGCACGGCAAGGCCACCCTGACCGCCACCGGCCGCGCCGCCCTCACCCTCTATCGCCGCATGGAATTGGAAACCGCGCGGGCGATCGAGCCCGCCTGGCGGGAGCTGCTGGGGCATCTGGAGGATTGATCGCCGCCGTTATCCTTGACCACCGTCGTTATCCTTGACCATATATACCGCGGTTGCTAGGCTCCGGGTTCCCATGACCCCGGAAGAGTGGCAGATCGTCCGGTTCACCCTCGGAGTCTCGACGCTCGCCACGGCCCTGATCCTCCCCCCCGCCCTGCTCGTCGCCTGGCTTCTCGCCCGCCACCGCTGGCCGGGGCAGACCCTGGTCGAGACGGTCGTCGCGCTGCCGCTGGTGCTCCCCCCGGTGGCCACCGGCTTCCTGCTGCTCAGGCTGGTGGGGCGCCGGGGGCCCCTCGGCCGCGCTCTCGACGGTCTCGGCCTCGACGTCGTCTTCACCTGGCGGGGCGTGGTGCTGGCGATGGCCGTGATGTCCTTCCCGCTGCTGGTGCGCGGCGCGCGGGTGGCCTTCGCGGAGGTCGATCCGCGGCTTGAGCAGATGGCGCGCACGCTGGGGGCCGGGCGCT